>NZ_POUT01000029.1 GCF_002890915.1 Stutzerimonas stutzeri
GTGCTGAAACCTGTCAAAAAGGCCTGAAGTCAGGCCTTGTTTGGACTCCGTTAGGCCAAAGCGCTTGAAAAAGCGCCAAACCGGACGGGTTGGGGCAGTTGAAGCCGAGTTTTTCAACGGCCTGCTAGTGAAAGCCCTCAACAAGCCCCGCTTCGATGTGTCGAAGATTTCGGTTAGTTGGGCAGCCAATCTCTATGAGCAGACCGGCAGCACCAAATTGCCGATGCTACGAACAGTCTCAAGTTGGGCAATGGCCTTCACCACAATCCTTACGGTCTGGGATGCCAAGCGCGCCTGGCACCAGGGCGACCATGATGCCTCTCTGGCCTATGGTGTTGCCGCTGCTGGCGGTGCGGCCTGGACAGCCTACGCCGCGGGCATGGCCATCAACCCCTTCGTACTGGTGGCCGGTGGCGTACTGTTTATCGGCGGCAGCCTCCTGGCCAACTGGCTGGTCGACAGCGATGCCGAGGCGCTGTTGAAGAACGGCCCCTTCGGCCGCGACCACGGCCAGGCCGGCCTGCTCGACAGCCTGCTGGGCGACGATCGACGCTTCGCCCATCTGCAAGACCCGCAGAGCGCCTATACCCAGCTCCTCGGTATCCTCGGCAAGCCGGTGCTCCGGGTCGCACGCCTGGCGGACTGGCGCGAACAGGCGCCGCCGGCGCAGCGCGCGCTGATGCGGGAAGTCGAAGCCGAGCGCCAGGCCAATGCCCCCGACAGCTATTGGAGTTGCGCCGATCCGGCCCGGCAGCCTTTTGCGGACGATGACTGGGTACTGACCATCCACTCGCCGCTGCTGGCCATGTTCCGTGGCGAGCACGACTTCCAGTTGTACGCCGAAGAACAACTGGCCGTGCTGCCGCTTACGGGGGCGTTCAATGTGGAGCGCGTCGAACGCCGGGGCGTCGACGCCGCCAAGCTGAGCGCCCTGCCGCTGGACGAGAGCAGCGTGCTCTATATCCTGCCCCACCAGTTTCCCCGGCTGCAGCTGTCGCCGCTGCAGCGCCATCACAATACCGTTACCCGGCGGTTCAAGGTCAGCGCCCAGTTTCACCTGTGCCAGGAAGGCGACGGCACGCAGACGCTGGTCCTGCCGCAGCCGACGCCCAAGCGCTGGCAGGCCTATGAACCCGCCTTCAGAAACCGCCCGGCGGCGAAGGCCCAGCCGGATGACGTACCCTATTGGCAGATCGAAATCAGCGAGTTCAGGGAATGAGCGTACAGGAACAGAACATCCCCTACGGCCCCGGCGCCTATCGAGCCAGCGGCATTCCCGACCTGCCGCCTGGTGAGGATGAGCGGGCCGGCCTTATGCACAGCGCCTTGCGCTGGGGGCATTACGCGGGGCTGGATTCGGCCACTGAAGTGGAATACCAGCTCAATGCCGATTTGCATAGGGCTTATGAGCGGCAGGAACAGGAGAAGCGTCCGCAGCGTATCTTCTGTGACTCACAGCGTTGGCGCTTTGAAAATATCAGCAAGATTCCACATTTATTGTTTATCACGAAATGGAGTTGCTTTTTTTTTCCATGGTTTTTCTGGGATCTAAAAGTTGCTGAATATTTAGGATTTGCTGATAACGAAACACTGGAGCACTTTTCGCTCTTCGCTACATTAGCAATTGCCTTTTTATCAATGTTCCTTTTTGGCACCAGAAAACAACACTATGCTTACTGGCTGATGGCTGCTGGCGCCGCGATCACCGCTGCGGTGATCAGCTGGCACCATGGCGCGCTCTGGGGCTTCTGGGCCGAGCACACCGCCTTCTGGTTCGGCATGTTCCTGTTCTTCATGGCCCTGATCGGCGCCGATGCCCTGCTTGGGCTCTATGCCCGCTTCTACGAACACGACGGCAGCGAATTCAACCGCCAGGCTGGCACCCTGGCCATCGCCCGGCGCTTTCGCAAACCCTTCGTCGCGCCGTTCTACGAGTTCGATCCGCTGATGCAACTGATGGTCACACCCCATGGTGGGCATGACTACGGCCTCTGGCTGCACCATCGCTACACCGGCACCAAGATCTGCCTGGCCGGCCGGCTGCACAGCCTGGGCCTCGACAAGGCCAACCTGCATGCCTTCTGGGACACCCTGCAGCGCTATATGGACGTCGAGCAACCGTTGCCCGACATGCCCATTCTGGAGCAGAGCCGCCATCTCGACCCGCTGACCGCCGCCCACGATGCCGCGACCAACCGCCCACCGCGCTACTGGCGCGACAGCGATGCCAAGGCCTGGGAGCGCAAGGAAGGCAAACGCCTGCGAGAAAAGCTGGCCGCCTACCCCTGGCAACAACAGCCCTGCATCCTCCAGGCCAGGATCGACCCCGACTTGAGCATCGAAACCTATTACCGCAGCCAGGAAGCCAAAGGTATCCAGGCCACGCCCAAGGCTGACGACTTCGATAACGCTCATCGCTAGCCAATGAGGGCTCATCGAACTATATGTACGGATCGAAACCATCCGGATATGCCAGCCTGCTCGATGACTCCCCTGTCTGGCCCCTAACAGGCCGTTGAAAAAAGCCAGAGCCCGCGTGGCTCTGGCAAAATGGCGGCCATCCTCTTCTGCCGAAGCCAGCCCAAGCCGATGCGTGGACTCGACCTCAAACAAAACGAGCTGTTCAGTTATACGA
>NZ_POUT01000030.1 GCF_002890915.1 Stutzerimonas stutzeri
GTAACCGTCCGCCGAACCCATCTCCCCGCTTCTTCCAGATAACGGCATGGTGTCCACCTATTTTTGGTGGACACCATTTCAAGCCACTTTCTGGAGGGTTTCGTGTCTCGACAGCGCCGTACATTTCCCAAGGCTTTCAAGGCCCAGGTCATCGAAGAGTGCGCCCAGTCCGGGGCATCCGTCGCCGGCGTGGCGCTCAGGCACGGGCTCAATGCCAACCTGGTGCATAAATGGATTCGCAAGCAGCGCGAGCCGCTACCGGTCGTGTCTGCACGCTTTGTCCCGGTGCCGCTCGGCATCCTGCCTACCGAGCGTGCCAGCTCTGAAGGGCTGACGATACGAATCGAAATTCCCTACCACGCCGGCAGTCTGTCGGTGCACTGGCCGGTGCAGGACGGCGAGGGCTGTGCACGTTTGCTGCGCGGGCTGCTCGTATGATCCGTATCGAACGCATCTGGCTTGCCACCGAGCCGATGGACATGCGCGCCGGCACCGAGACCGCCCTGGCCCGCGTCGTTGCGGTGTTCGGTGCGGCAAAGCCGCATTGCGCTTACCTCTTTGCAAATCGCCGCGCCAACCGCATGAAAGTGCTGGTGCATGACGGTGTGGGAATTTGGCTGGCCGCTCGGCGATTGAACCAGGGCAAGTTTCACTGGCCAGGCATCCACCGCGGTTCGGAAGTCGCACTCGACACCGAGCAACTTCAGGCCTTGGTACTCGGCTTGCCTTGGCAGCGGATGGGCTCGGGCGGATCGATCACGGTGCTGTAGCGCCTGCCATTAGCCCATCGCTCAATCGCCTCTGATTAGCTGCTTTTGCGACAATCAGCGGCATGACTTGCGCACCCGATCTCAACGAGTTGACACCTGAACAGCTGCGCGCCTTGGCCGCGCAGTTGCTGTCGCAAGTCGACACGATGGGCAAAAAGATCCACCGCGATCAAGCAGTGATCGAGCAACTCACCCACGAAATCGCACTGCTCAAGCGGTACAAGTTCGCCAAGCGCAGCGAGCAGCTGAGCCCCGACCAGATCAGCCTGCTCGATGAGCTGATCGATACGGACATCGCAGCCATCGAGGCCGAGCTCAAGGCGCTGCATCCGGCGCCCGTCACCGCCCAACCCCGCCAGCAGCCCAAGCGTGCGCCGCTGCCAGCCCAGTTTCCACGAACCCTGATCCATCATGAGCCGGACAACACCCAGTGTGCCTGTGGCTGCCAGCTCAAGCGGATCGGCGAGGACGTCAGCGAAAAGCTCGACTACACCCCGGGCACCTTCACGGTAGAACGTCACATCCGAGGCAAGTGGGTCTGCAACCAGTGCGAGACGCTGATCCAGGCACCCGTACCGGCCCAGGTGATCGACAAAGGCATCCCCACTGCCGGCCTGCTGGCTCATGTCATGGTGGCCAAATACGCCGACCATCTGCCGCTGTACCGGCAAGAGAAGATCTTTGGCCGTGCGGGTCTGGCTATCGCGCGCTCGACATTGGCACAGTGGGTCGGACAAACCGGCGTGCAGCTCCAACCCTTGGTCGACGCCTTGCGCGAAGCGGTACTGGCGCAAGGCGTAATCCACGCCGACGAAACCCCCGTACAAATGCTGGCCCCGGGCGAGAAGAAAACCCATCGGGCTTACGTCTGGGCCTACTGCACCACACCCTTTGCCGACCTGAAGGCGGTGGTCTACGACTTCAGCCCGAGCCGTGCCGGCGAACACGCACGCCACTTCCTCGGTTCCTGGGACGGCAAGCTGGTCTGTGATGATTTCGCCGGCTACAAGGCCAGCTTCGAGCAAGGCATCACCGAAATCGGCTGCATGGCCCACGCCCGGCGCAAGTTCTACGACCTGCACGTGGCGAACAAAAGCCAGTTGGCCGAGCAGGCGCTGCACTCGATCGCCGGCCTGTATGAAATTGAACGGCAAGCGCGCGACATGAGTGCCGAGGATCGATGGCGGATACGGCAAGAAAAATCCTCACCGATCCTCAACATGCTGCATGAATGGATGCTGGCCCAGCGCGATCAGGTACCTGAAGGGTCAGCGACCGCCAAGGCACTCGACTACAGCCTTAAACGCTGGGAAGCGCTGACGCGCTACCTGGACGACGGCGCCGTGCCCATCGACAACAACTGGGTCGAGAACCAGATCCGACCCTGGGCGCTTGGACGCTCGAACTGGCTGTTTGCAGGCTCGCTACGCAGCGGCAAACGGGCGGCGGCGATCATGAGCTTGATCCAGTCGGCGCGCCTTAACGGTCACGACCCGTACGCCTATCTGAAGGACGTGCTCACGCGGCTACCGACACAGCGGGCGAGCGAGATCGAGCAACTCCTGCCGCATCAATGGGTGCCTGCCTAAGCCAAGCAGCCACAGCGGTGTATCACCCCAAACAGCCTACCCGTAATAGTCTCGCACTGATTTTTATGCGTGCAGCGTGTGATACAGAGTAGGCGTGCAGCATGTGATACAGCCTACCCGTGCACCATGTGATACAGCTTCGGAAGATGACTTGGCTGGACGCTTAC
>NZ_POUT01000031.1 GCF_002890915.1 Stutzerimonas stutzeri
AATCGGGATAGGGGACGGCTACCGCCGTTCCCCTCCCACACCACCCGGCATGCGGGTCCGCACCGGGCGGTTCGAGATGTTGAGGTCAGGAGAGTCTTGGCATGCCCAGACGATCGAAATAGCTGATCGTCAATACTTGGTGTCCGGCAGTCAGGCTGTTATGCCACCAGCGGCGACTCAGCGCCGCAACCGATTGCGCCACGCTCTGCGTAGCCCCTAAGCGAAGCAGTTCCCGGTAGATCGTCTTGCCGCGTCGCCACTGTTTGAGTTGAAGGGCTCGTAGCCTTCGACGCATCCACTCATCCAACCTTCGCCAGACTCGCGGGGTTTGCGCCAAGCTGAAGTAGCCTTTCCATCCCGGCAGATAGCTGCAAAGCTTTTCGATCACCTCGGCAAGGCTGCGCCCGCCATTACGGCGAGTACGCTGCCTGATCTGCTGCTTGAACACCCCCAGTGCCTTCTTCGAAACGGCACGACGCACCTCACCATCGTGGGTTTGCCATAAGCAGTATCCGAGGAAGTTACGTTCAAACACGCTCGCCACTGCACTTTTCGATTCATTGATCTTCAGGCGCAGCTTGTCGTAGCAGCGTTTGAGGAGGGCCATCACCCGCTCGCCAGCCTTCTGGCTGCGCACATAGACGTTACAGTCGTCGGCGTAACGGGCAAAACGATGTCCTTTGCGTTCAAGCTCTTTATCCACCTCGTCGAGCAGCACGTTAGCCAGTAGTGGCGACAGTGGCCCACCTTGCGGCGTGCCTTCCAATCGCTCGATCACTACACCACCATCCATGATTCCAGCATTTAGATAGGCCCGCACCAGCCGGATCACGCCAGCATCCTTCACGCGCCTACTCAAACGCTCTATCAGGATGTCGTGGTTGACCCGGTCGAAGAACTGGGACAGATCAACGTCCACCACGACGCAGTAGCCTTCTTGGGCATACCGTTGGGCAGACAAAACCGCATCCCAGGCTCGGCGACCTGGCCGGAATCCATGGCTATGCTCGCTGAAAGTGGGATCAATCAGCGGTTGCAGCACTTGCAGCAGCGCTTGCTGGATCAGACGGTCGGTCACACTGGGGATGCCCAGCTCTCGTTCACTTCCGTCTGGTTTCGGTATGCATACGCGCCGTACTGGTAATGGCTGGTAGGTTCCCGCCAGCAGTTGCCGTCGGATACTCGACCATACCTGCCTGAGGTGGGCTTCGGTCTGCACTATGTCCAGGCGATCCACCCCAGCACCTCCCTTGTTCGCCTTCACGCGCTTCCAGGCGCGCTGCATATTCTCCTGTGCGACAACCTGTTCCAACAGGCATCGCCCTGCATCCCCCGACCCTTGGCGCGGGAGGCGTGCTTCATCGCTGGACGGTAGCATCGAGGCTTCACCTCGATCCTGGACGCCCCGCCCCGTTCTCACAGGCATCTGATGCAATGCACGGCTCATCGACAAGACGTTTGATGCTCCTTCTCGTTCGGCCCTTCGTCCGGTGTTTCGAGCCTACAGTGGCTCAGCTATTCGACTACTACGGCCTCTGCTGACTTCTCGCTCCGATCAAGCACCGTCGCCCTTTCAGGCGTAAAGCGAGATCTCCCCAGGTAAGAACGCACTCCTTCTCTGCACAACCGCCGGATTTACGCCGCTTCGCCTTGGCCACGAGAGCTTCGCGGTTCCTTGCCCGCTCGCCCTGCTCGGCAGCGCCTCATATCCGATTCTTGTCCATCGGCTCGCAGATTACGCTCCACGCTTCCTCCCCACGCTCGGTCACCCTTACGCAGTTGCGCTTCGCTTCGTTCACTGTGGCCAGCTCACGGGAGGACTTGCACCTCCAAGAGTGCGCCCATGCTGGGCGCACAA
>NZ_POUT01000032.1 GCF_002890915.1 Stutzerimonas stutzeri
TAGCAGGCCGTTGAAAAACTCGGCTTCAACTGCCCCAACCCGTCCGGTTTGGCGCTTTTTCAAGCGCTTTGGCCTAACGGAGTCCAAACAAGGCCTGACTTCAGGCCTTTTTGACAGGTTTCAGCACCACGTTCACGCCTTTCGGCGTTTTTTGGGCGTAACTCGCCCTATACATGCGATCCTCGCCACCAACCCGACAGGCTACCCAGTCGGATCAGGTTGTAGACCGAGAAACCCAGTAATAACTGAGCACTCAGCTTGGCGCGACCGATCAGCTTGGTCTTGCGCAGGCCGCCAACCGTCTTCAGCCAGCCAAAACCTTCTTCGATCCGCTTGCGGATCTTCTGGCTGGCGGCATACCCCGGATGCCGCGTGGTGCGCCCATCGATGGCGCTGCCCTTGCGCTTCTGCGCCACATGCGGTGTCACTTTCAGCTCGCGCGCCCTCTGCACGAAACGCTTCTGGTCGTAATTCTTGTCTGCACCTACCGTGCTGCCCGGCTTGGCCGTGCGCTCCAGCATCTCCAGCGCCGCCTCTACCTCGGCACGTCCATTGAACTCGGTGCATTCCACATCCACGATCAGACCGTTGCGGTGCTCCATCATCGTGTGGGCCATGTGCGCCAGACGACTGGCATCGCCATTGCTCTTGCGCGCCAGCCTGGCCTCGGGATCGCTGGTCGATTGGTGGGTCGCGTTGCTGCGCTTCTCGCCCTTGAAGTCGGCATCGGGGTTGCGCGTGCCATCCTCCGGTGGGTCGCCGCCATCCTTCTTGATAAAGGACTTGTGCGAGGCCCAGGCGTCGATCAGCGTGCCATCGACGCTGAAATGCTCGTTGCTGGCGTACTCGGACCATGCGGCCAGCGACTTGATGCGCTGGAAGAACAGCCGCGCTACATCCTGGTTGAACAAGCGGTCACGGTTCTGGCTGAAGGTCGAGTGATCCCACATGCGCTCGTCCATCGACAAGCCGACGAACCAGCGAAACAGCAGGTTGAAATCAATCTGCTCGACCAACTGCCGCTCGGAGCGAATGGTGTAAATCACCTGCAGCAACGAGGCGCGCAGCAGCCGCTCCGGCGCAATCGAGGCCCGTCCCAGGGTGGAGTACAGCCCGTCGAAGTCCCGATCCATCGAAGCCAGAACGGTATCGACCAGGCCTCGCAGGGGACGCAGCGGGTGATCGTTCGGGATGCGCTGCTCCAGCGTCGTATAACTGAACAGCTCGTTTTGTTTGAGGTCGAGTCCACGCATCGGCTTGGGCTGGCTTCGGCAGAAGAGGATGGCCGCCATTTTGCCAGAGCCACGCGGGCTCTGGCTTTTTTCAACGGCCTG
>NZ_POUT01000033.1 GCF_002890915.1 Stutzerimonas stutzeri
GAGCAACCGTGTTCGGCGTCAAGCAATTTGCGTATGGAAGTGCGCTTTATCCCGGATCATGGCATTCAGAATCACCAGCAGCTTGCGCATGCAGGCCACGATGGCAACCTTGCTCTTCTTGCCAGCGGCCTTCAGGCGTAGGTACTGCGCCAAGATCGGCGGATTCTTGCTGCGAATGGCACAGAGCGTAGCCATGTACAGCACCCGACGAACTTCACTGCGCCCACCCCAAATGCGACGGTAGCCCCGCATTGTACCGCTGTCGCAGTTGTAGGGCGCGACGCCGACCAGGGCGGCGATGCGTTTGCGATCCAGCTGGCCTAATTCGGGCAATAGAGCCAGGAGGGTCAGGCTCGCGACCGGGCCCACACCCCGTACCTCGCACAGCAGGTCGTACTTGGCTTGCCAGACTGGTGAGTTCTCTACCGCTTGGTGCAGGCCAGCATCACTGGCCCGCAGCTGCCGCTCGAGCCATTCGATATGCTGCTTCAGCTCGCGACGTACCGCTTTGCTCAGCGCCTGCTGCAACCGGAGCCGTTCGGCAACCAGCATGTCGACCAGTTGGCGACGCCGGGCCAACAGCTCCGCCAGTTCCTGTACCGCTTGTGCAGGAATCTCGCGTAATGCTGGTTTGACCGCCGCACCAAAAGCGGCCAATACCCGGGCATCCAGCGTATCGGTCTTGGCAAGCTGACCCGTGGCCTTGGCGAAATCGCGAACCTGACGCGGATTGACCACCACGACGGGCAAACCGGCCGCCGCCAACTCGGCCACCAGGCGGCGCTCCAGCCCACCGGTTGCCTCCAGCACGATCAGCTCAGGCTGAGCCGCCTGTAGCGTCTGCAGCAAACAGCGGACTTCCTCTGGCTGGTACGCATACTGCTCGATACGCTCGACTTGGCTGATGAAGACATCCAGCTTGGCCTTGGCCACGTCGATACCGACAATCACGGGATCCCCATGCATGACATCCTCCTGTTATCCAACCTTGCGAAACGGGCTTCAAACCCAGGCAACCGTTCGGACTAGTGGGGAGAAAAACCTGCTTCGACCCAAGCTCTCTCACGGTCTCGTAACCAGAGGGAAGTACGGCCTGAAGCAGGCTAAGTTAAGACTTACAAGGGAAGTC
>NZ_POUT01000034.1 GCF_002890915.1 Stutzerimonas stutzeri
GATCCAGGCGGTGTACCCGCAGCAGCGCTATCTGCCGGCCAAGGTGCGTTTCTTCATCGACTACCTGAAGGACATCTACAACGCACCGGGCTATTGGGAAGTGCGCTGAGCGGCTCAGTTGCCGCGGTAGGTGGAGAAGCCGTAGGGGCTCAGCAGCAGCGGGATGTGGTAGTGCTCGACGCTGCCATCCGCTTCGAAGATCACTGGAACTTCGGGGAAAAAGGTGCTGGCATTCTGCGCGGCGAACCAGTCGCCGGTCTTGAAGGTGACGCGGTAGGTGCCTTTTTCCAGCGCCTTGCCTTCGGGATACAGCGCGGTGATGCGGCCTTGGGCGTTGGTCTCGCCGCTGTTGAGTGATTTCCAGGCATCACCCTGACGTTGTTCCAGGGTGACACGGACGTCTGGCGAAGGCAGGCCGTCTTGCAGATTCAGCACATGCACGCTGAGCGGGTTGCCAGCGGCCAGGGACAGACCGGACAGGCCGCTGAGCATCAAACCGGCGGCGATTGAACGT
>NZ_POUT01000035.1 GCF_002890915.1 Stutzerimonas stutzeri
CCGAGTCACTTTCTTGTTGCTTGCCCAACAAGAAAGTAACCAAAGAAGAAGGGCACCCGACATCCGGGTCTGTCCGCTACGCGGCCAGACTCCCCTCCTTCCGGTGCCGCTCCGGGGGCCGTCACGATGGGACGTCCCTGTCCCATCGCTCCTCGCTCGGCATCCATGCCTCGCGTCCCCCTGCGCGACACCTCCACTCGGCCTCCTGACGGGGAATGGAGTCCGAGCCGCCTGAAAGGTCGTTGATGTTTGCTTTGAGCTTTTTTTTGCACGAACCATCAGGCGACGCTCAACGCCCCTTCAGGAGGGTGAGCGGAATCGTTGCGTAGGGGTTGAGCGGCATGGACGCCGCGAGAGACGCGAAGGGACAGGGACGTCCCTTCGCGGCGTGCCCCTGGAGCGGCGATGGAGAGAACGGACCCGGAGCGAAGCGCAGGGCCGGATGCAGGGGCAA
>NZ_POUT01000036.1 GCF_002890915.1 Stutzerimonas stutzeri
ACTTTCTTGTTGGGCAAGCAACAAGAAAGTGACTCGGCCGGGGGGCCGAAACCAGAAGTGTCAGCACACTCGGTAAGCGCCCTGATCACCAAGGCGCAAGCCCAAACCAAATGGCAGCAACACCCAATCTTGCCAGTCCGGTGTCAAGCAGCCTGTCCCCAAGAAAGCACGATGAACCTGAAAACAACCACTAGCAGGCCGTTGAAAAACTCGGCTTCAACTGCCCCAACCCGTCCGGTTTGGCGCTTTTTCAAGCGCTTTGGCCTAACGGAGTCCAAACAAGGCCTGACTTCAGGCCTTTTTGACAGGTTTCAG
>NZ_POUT01000037.1 GCF_002890915.1 Stutzerimonas stutzeri
GAGCGTTGGAACCACCTGATCCCATCCCGAACTCAGCAGTGAAACGACGCATCGCCGATGGTAGTGTGGGGTCTCCCCATGTGAGAGTAGGTCATCGTCAAGCACCTATCCCAAACCCCCGATCCGCGTTAGCGGGTCGGGGGTTTGCTTTTGGGCTGGGACAACTGGTTTCAGCGTAAGCGTCCAGCCAAGTCATCTTCCGAAGCTGTATCACATGGTGCACGGGTAGGCTGTATCACATGCTGCACGCCTACTCTGTATCACACGCTGCACGCATAAAAATCAGTGCGAGACTATTACGG
>NZ_POUT01000003.1 GCF_002890915.1 Stutzerimonas stutzeri
GAAATGTACGGCGCTGTCGAGACACGAAACCCTCCAGAAAGTGGCTTGAAATGGTGTCCACCAAAAATAGGTGGACACCATGCCGTTATCTGGAAGAAGCGGGGAGATGGGTTCGGCGGACGGTTACGTTTCAGCATCCTGCCGGGCGGAACCGCTTGTTCCGAAACCGTTCGTAGCGCGCTACTGACAGCTGCAACCCCGGCTCGTTTAGAATGAGCGCTTTACTCGGACGTCCTTCATGCCGGAGTCGGCTGCTACGCCAGGGCTCGACGAGCTTCCGCTCGAGCAACTGGCCGCTTGTCCCGAATGTGACCTTCTTATGCTCAGACCCGCGCTTGATCTCGGTGAGGTTGCCGAATGCCCGCGCTGTGGCTATGAGCTGTTCCGCCTGCGCCATCGCATCGTCGGACCGGGGCTGGCGTTGGTGCTTGCCGCGCTGCTGTTCTATGTTCCGGCCAATTTCCTACCCATCATGCAATTGAATCTGCTGGGAAGGACCACCGATGACACCGTATGGAGCGGCGTACTGAGCCTTTACCGGAGTGACATGCAGGGCATAGCCGTGGTGGTGTTCCTCTGCAGCATGGCTGTCCCTTTGCTCAAGCTGTTGTGCCAGCTGGCGGTATTGCTTTGTATCGCAGTCGATCGGGCAAAGCCGATCGGGATACTTCTCTACCGGAGCTATCACCATCTGCGGGAATGGGGGATGCTCGAGGTGTACCTGCTCGGCATCCTGGTGTCGATCGTCAAGCTCAAGGATATGGCCGAATTGAGCCTTGGCATTGGCCTGGCGTGTTTTGCCGGTTTACTGGTGGTCCAGGTATGGTTGGAACTGGTGATGTCGCCGCATCAGGTCTGGGAAGCCTTGTCGGAGCGTACCGATGCGCGCCGCTGATGTCGGGCTGATGGTTTGCCATGAATGCCACCAATTGAATCGCGAACTGCCAGGTGTGCGCCGACAACACTGCACACGTTGCGGCGCGCGCGTACATATGCGTCGACCCAACAGCATTGTCCGCACCTGGGCTTTGCTGCTCACGGCTGGACTGCTTTACCTGCCGGCCAATCTGCTGCCGATCATGACGGTGCGCATGCTCGGCAGTGGCACACCGGATACCATCATGTCCGGCGTGGTCACGCTGGCCAAGCATGGCATGCTGCCGATCGCCGCGGTGGTGTTCATCGCCAGTATCCTGGTGCCGACCTTCAAGCTGGTAGGCATCGCGATGCTGCTGATTTCGGTACAGCGCCATCATCCGATGTCGCCGCGCCAGCGCCTGCTGATGTTTCGTTTCATCGAGTGGATCGGCCGCTGGTCCATGCTCGACATCTTCGTCATCGCCATTCTGGTGGCCATCGTCAACTTCGGCAGCCTCGCCAGGGTGGAAGCCGGATTCGGTGCGGTGGCCTTTGCTAGCGTGGTGGTCCTGACGATGCTCGCTGCCATCACCTTCGACCCCCGTCTGATCTGGGATAACACGCAATCCGGGAACAAGCATGACTGACCTGCCGCAAGCGAACACCCGTCCAGCCTCCAACTGGTCGGCCATCTGGATCCTGCCGTTGGTCGCGCTGTTGATCGGTGCCTGGCTGGCCTGGCAGGCCTACAACGAACGGGGCATTCATATCGAGGTGGTATTCGATACTGCCGAAGGAATCGAGATAGGCAAGACGTCGGTGCTGCACAAAGGCATGACGATCGGTGTCGTGCGCGATCTGCGGTTGGAGGAGGACGACCGTCGACAGGTGGTGATCGCCGATATCGAGATGAACAAGGACGTCGAAGGCTACCTGCGTAGCGGCACGCGTTTCTGGCTGGTCAAACCCAGCGTTACCTTGGCGGGGATCACCGGACTGGAGACGCTGGTGTCGGGCAACTACATCGGCATCAGCCCGGCGGCGGGTGAGGAGACGCGGCGCTTCGCGGCGCTGGCCGAGGAGCCGCCGATGTCGGATAGCCGCATCGGACTGCACCTGACGCTCAAGGCCGATCGCCTCGGCTCGCTGAACCGTGGCAGCCCGGTGTTCTACCGACAGATCCAGGTCGGCCAGGTGAAAAACTATGTGCTGGCCGAAGATGACAGTACGGTCGAGGTACAGCTGTTCATCCAGCCCGAATATGCCCATCTGGTGCGCAAGCACACGCGCTTCTGGAATGCCAGCGGCGTTACCGTGGATGCCGGATTGACCGGGGTGAAGTTTCGCACCGAATCGCTGGCCAGCATCGTCGCCGGTGGCATTGCGTTCGCCACCCCGGTTCATCGCAAGGACAGCCCGGCCACAGACCCGAGCATCCCCTTTCGCCTCTATGAGGACTTCGATGCGGCCCAGGCGGGGATCAAGACTCTGGTTTCCCTGACGGACTTCGAGGGACTCCAGGCCGGGCGCACGCCGGTGATGTACAAGGGCATGCAGGTTGGTCTGTTGAAGAAGCTGGACATCGATTCGGACCTCAGCGGTGCGCAGGCCGAGCTCTCCATCGATCCCCTGTTCGAGGACTATCTGGTCGAGGATACCGATTTCTGGGTGGTCAAGCCGTCCATCTCGCTGGGTGGCATCACCGGGCTCGAAGCCTTGGTGAAGGGTAATTTCATCGCGGTTCGGCCTGGGGAGAAAGGCGGCGCGCCCAAGCGCGAGTTCGCCGCCCGGGCCAAGGCTCCGCCGCTGGACGTCCGGGCGCCGGGGCTGCACCTGGTCCTCACCAGCGACAACCTGGGGTCGCTGGATGTCGGTAGCCCGGTGCTGTATCGGCAGGTGCGGGTAGGTTCGGTCCAGAGTTACCAGTTCTCCCATGACCAGCAGAAAGTCGTGGTGGGGGTGCATATCGAGCAGCCCTACGCCAATCTGGTGAACAGCTCCAGCCGGTTCTGGAATGCCAGCGGCATCTCGCTGAGCGGCGGGCTATCCGGCATCGAAGTGCGCAGCGAATCGCTGCAGAGCCTGCTGGCCGGCGGCATCGCCTTCGAAACCCCCGATCCACAGGCGCCTGCGGCCAAGCGTATCCCGCGCTTCGCCTTGCACAAGGATCGCGACAGCGCGATACAGCGTGGTACGCAGATTGAAATTCGCCTGGAGCGCGGCGATGGTCTGAGTGCGGGTACGGCGATCCGCTACAAGGGGCTGGACGTGGGCGAGGTCGATAGCGTCGCGCTTAGCGAGGATCTGCAACATGTCGTGCTGCATGCACGGATTACCGCAGCGGAGGCACATATCGCGCGTGCCGGCACGCGATTCTGGGTGGTCCGGCCCGAGCTCGGCATCATGCGTACGGCCAATCTGGATACGTTGGTGACCGGCCCCTATCTGGAAGTCGCCCCGGGAAAGGCCGGCGCGGCTGTGCAGGCCCGCTTCGTGGGGCAGGAACGTGAACCGCAGAGGGCTGGCGAAGGGCTGACGCTGGTGCTCAGCGCCGCGCGGCTGGGCTCGATCAAGCCTGGCAATGCGGTGACCTATCGCGAGGTAAAAGTAGGAGAGGTGGTGGACTATGCCCTCGGGCCAACCGCCGATCGGGTTCTGATCAAGGTATTGATCGAGCCGCAGTATGCACCGCTGGTGCACACCGGCAGCCGCTTCTGGGAGACCAGTGGTTTCGGCGTGGACTTCAGCCTGTTCAAGGGCGCGAGCCTGCGTACCGACTCGTTGGAATCGCTGATCGAGGGCGGCGTTGCCTTCGCCACCCCGGACGGCGAGCAGATGGGGCGCCGCGCTCTGCCGGGGCAGACCTTCGCGCTGTTCAAGGAACCGCAGGACGAGTGGTTTGGCTGGGCACCGAAGATCGAACTGGGGCGAGCCGCCGGCGATAGATGACGGGCGTTGCTGGAGGGCCAAGCCCCCTGCGTGCACATGAAAAGGGCCCCTTCCGGGGCCCTTTTTCGTTGCGGAAGATCAGGCCGGTTCTTCGGTCCGTTGGGCTGACGCAGTGTGCTCGCTGGCGACTGGTTCGCGGCGGCTGATGTATTTCCAGTCCGCCTCGTCGATGTAGATGCCGGCCGGCCCGCTGCCGCCTTCCAGGTCGATCGCGACGTGCGCAGAGACCTGAGGCTTCACCGACGCGAGGATCGGCACGAAGCCCAGCTGCAGGCTGGTTTCGATCAGCGCCTGCTGGTTGCGCTCGTCGATGTCTGCCGCCTCGTCGAGGTAGTAGGGCAGGCGGATGCGCCCGGCCTGCTCGCGATCCATCAGGTGCAGCAATAGGTACATGTTGGTCAGCGCCTTGATGGTCATGGTGGTGCCGTTGGACGCCGCACCGTCGATGTCGGTATGAATCACCGGCTGGCCGCCGACCTTGGTGATCTCGAACGCCAGCTCGAACAGGTCCTTCAGGCCCAGCTGGTTGTTGTTCGCCGCCACCAGCCGAGCCAGATACTCCTTGGCTTCCTCGTTCTTCGCGTCCTGCTCGGCGGACTGGGACAGATCGAATACCGACAGCGTCTCGCCTTCCTCGTACTGCCCGGCGCTGTGGATGATCTGGTCGATGTGCTTGAGCGCATCCTTGTTCGGCGCCAGCACGATGCGGAAGCTCGCCAGGTTGGAAACCTGACGCTTGTTGATCTCGCGGTTGAACAGCGCGAGCTGGTGTTCCAGGCTCTCGTAGTCGCTGCGGATGTTGCGCAGCGTCCGGGCGATGTCGGTGACCGCGGCACGGCGGGCCTTGGCCAGGGTCAGCGCCTCGTCCTGACGGTGGGCGTAGGCGTTGACCAGCAGCTGCAGGCGACGCTCGGGATCTTCCTCGCTGTCGAACTTGGCCACGCCCTTCAGGCGCACCTGGGCATACAGCGCCTCGATCTGACCGTCGACGCGCTGCAGCGCCTGCCAGCTGTCCTGGTAGTCGTTGAGCAGCGGCAGCAGGTTGTCCAGCGAGTCGTCCACCGGGTCCATGTAAGGCGTACCAAACGGCAGATCCGCCGGTAGCAGCTGGCGACGTCGCAGGGCGTCTTCCAGCGTCCGCTCCTTGGCTTCGAGATCGGCCAGCTGCCGGCCGACCAGCTGCAGCTTGGCGGACAGGTGCTGTACGCGCTCGGCAAAGGCGTCACTGGTGCGCTTGAGTTCTTCCTGGGCGGCTTCGGCCTGGGCCAACTGCTCCAGCTTTGCCGGTTCCTCGGCGGCCAGGGTCTGGCCGCGGCGGAAGTCTTCCAGCGCTTTCTGCGCATCCAGCACGGCCTGATACAGCGCCTCGGCCTGGGCCTTGCTCGCCGCGCGGTCGACGGCCACCGCATGCTGGGTCTTGAGCTGCTTGAGTTCGCGCTCCAGGCGATCCTTCTGGTCGCGCAGGGCGGCACGGTCGGCCAGGGCCTGCAGCGCCGGTGGCTCGATATGCGAGAGGTCGATGGACAGGCCCGGCACCGAGAAGGTGTCGCCCTTGAAACGATCCAGCACCGCTTCCACGGCCTTGACCCAGTCGTCGCCCTCGGCGCTGATGCCTTTTTCACCCAGCGGCAGGCTGAACAGCTGGCCATTGAACAGGCGCATCAGGCGATCCACATCGGCCTGGGAGAACTCCTCGCGCAAACGCGAGTAGCTGTTGTTGTCGGCATGGTCGAGCTGTTGCCGGACCGACCTCAGGCGTTTTTCCAGATCACGCAGGCGCTCGTCCAGGTCCTCGCTGGAGAACTGGCGGGACTGCGCCAGCGCACCGGCCAGCTCGTCGTGGGCGTCCTTGGCGGCGAGCAGCTGCTGCTCCAGTACATGGGCGTCCTCGACCAGGGCGAAGCGGTTCTTCAGCACCGCCAGCTCGCCCAGCCAGCGCTGGATTTCGCTGATCTCGCGCTCCAGACGCATCAGTTCGCCAGTCGAACCACGCTGTTCGTTCTGCAGGCCGTCCTGCTCGCGGCGATAGTGCTCGGCCTGGATCACCAGCTCTTCCTTGCGCGCATCGGCGTAGTCGTGCCAGGTGCCGAGCAGGTTGTCGAGCAGCGGCGACAGGCGATGCAGCTTGCCGCGCAGCAGCTCGCGCTGGGCGACACCGGCGGCCAGCGCCTCGACCAGCGGGCCGGCGGCGACCAGTGCCTGGTAGTCCTGCTCCATGCGGCGCACGTCGCGGAAGGCTTCTTCGGTGGCGGCGATATAGTCGACGCTGCCCGAGCGCAGGCTGTGCTCGAAGGCATCGAGGAACAGCTGCTTCAGTTTGGCCGCCGTGATTTCCCTCATATGCAGGAGGTTGATAAACAGCGCGCGGAAGGTCTTCAGGCTCTGCTCGCTGGTCGAGCGCAGCGGGATCAGCGTCATGTCCAGCGGGATCGAGGTATGCCCGCCGACCAGCAGCCGGCGCAGCTCGTCCGGCTTGGCCTCGTAGGCCTTGATGCCGGCGCGTTCGAGGTTGGCGAACAGCTCGCGCTGGCGCAGGCAGGTGCCGTTCTGCTGGTAATGGTCGAGATCCAGCGAACCCTGGTAGACGAAGAACTGATGACCGAAGCCGCCGCCCGGCCCGCGGCCGGCCACGCCGATCACATGCGGGCCGTGGGGCAGCATGACTTCGACGAGGATGTAGCTGGTGTCCGAGGCGAAGTAGAACTTGCGCGACTGCTCGAGGCTGTACTTGCCGAAGCTCATGTCCGACATGCGCGCCAGGATCGGGAACTGCAGCGCGTTGATCGACGCGGACTTGCCGAGGTTGTTGGCGCCGTAGACCGACAGCGGGTTTTCCAGCGGAAAGATGCCGAGGCTGTAGCCGGCGGTGTTCAGCAGGGCGAAGCGGCGGATGCCGTAGCGTTCCTGGCTCATGCTTCAAGCTCCTTTTCTTCGGCGATGGCGCGCGCCAAGGCTTCTTCTTCCGATTCTTCGGCCGCTTCCTCGATGAGGATGATGTCGTCCTCGCCATCGTCCTCGGCGATCAGCTCCGGGGCGGGCAGCGGCAGGTCGCTGCTGTGCAGGCTGGCGGCGAGATCGCGGTCCTGCTGCACCGACAGGCAGACGTCGAGGAAACGGTGCATCGGCGGCAGGAAGCGGTAGACGCCGTTGCTGTCCTCGGCGAAGCCCAGCTGCGTCAGGCGGCGGATGACCTTCTCTTCCAGTTCTTCCTGGGTGGTGACTTCGGCCTGCAGGAACAGGTCGCGGTACTTGTCCAGCAACGCCGGCAGTTCATCGCGACCGAGGCTGCCACCGTCGAGCACGGCCAGCGGGTCGCGGCCCTGGTCGGCCAGGTGCTCGACGAGGATGAAGGTGAACAGCGCCAGGCGCTGGGCGGTCTTGTTCACCTGCGCGCCCATCTGCTCGGGAACGAAGTAGTAGAAACCGCGCGGATCGCAGACCAGCTCGAAGCCGAGCGCCTTGAACAGTGCGCGGTACTGGTCCTGCATGTTCGACAGCTGCGCGTAGGGCTCCGGCTCGCTGCGCGACAGGTGATAGCCCTTGAACAGCTCGCGGAAGATCGGCGCCAGCTGGGTCATTTCCTTGAGGTCGATGTTCATAGATGTGGCTCACAGGCAATCGTAGGGCGGAAAACGGCGAGGCTTTTTCCGTCGCGGTGTGCGGTCGGGTGGAAGGTGGACAAGCAAAGCGTTGTCCACCCTACGTCAGGCTTGGGCGCGAAGGTGGGTGTAACAGTAGGGTGGAAAACGGCGAAGCCTTTTCCACCGGACGATCCCACCGGCCGGTCGAATAGCTCAACCATTCGCACTGCCCACCAACGCAAAGGAGCTGAGGCTGACGCGGTGTTCGCGGGTCAGGTACTCGCGACGTTCCAGGCGATCGCGCTGGAAGCGGCTGTCGCGGGACAGGCGCGAGAACCAGTAGAGCAGTTCGTCGGTGGCGCCCTCGGGTTCCTGTTCCAGTAGCCAGGCCATCAGGTCCGGCAGCGGCAGTGCCTGCTGGCAACGCTCGATCATCTCCCGTGCGGTGCGCGGTGCGCGCGGCTGCTCGCCCTTGCGCTTGCCGCTGGCCCGCGGGAACTGCGCCGGCTTCGGCTCGAAGCGGGCCAGGGCGTAGACGTAGGCCTCGACCTGGCTGGCAGTGCCGAGAAAGGTGCTCTGTGGACGGGTGAACAGCGGCAGCGAGGCCTGTGGTACGGCGTCCAGGCCCTTCTTGCGGATCGCCGACAGGGCCAGCGCCGCGCCGCGGGTCACGGCGTTGTGCCGACGCGCTTCCTCGCGCAGCGGCAGCAGCAGCTCGCGGGCCTTGCGCAGGGTCAGCTGGGCGGTGGTCTGCATTTCCAGGATGCGTGCATGGGTGCGCAGCAGGAGGTCGTCGTCCACCAGCTGCCCGAGGCGCTGCTGCTCGCCGAGCAGTTTCATCAGCACCTGCTCGACGCGATGAACGCCCTGCTCGAAGGCACCGTCGGCGGAGACCAGCTGGATCATCGGCTCGACGTACTCGTCCCAGGTCGCCAGCACCTCGGCATAGCGCTGGCGCAGCGGGATCTGGCGGTCGCTGGTCTTGGCCCGGTCGGCCACGGCGACCAGGGCCTGTTCGTCGTTGTCGAGCTTCTTCAGCACGTCGCGCACGCGCATGTCGAGCAGGCGCAGCTGGCGTGCCAGGTCGTTGCCGTCGCGAATCTCGAAGGCATCGAGGATATGCCCGGCCAGGCGCTCGAGATGGCGCAGGTAGGCCTCGATCTCCAGGCACAGGCCGAGGCGGTGCTCGCGGCGCAGGTAGGCGAGGAAGTCGTGGATCTGCGCGTTCAGCTCGAAGCGGTTGGGGCTCTTGGCCACCGGCACCAGGATGTCCAGGCGGATCCACTGGTCGAGCAGGGCGGTGATGTCGGTGGGCGTGCCTTCGGGTAGCTGTGCGGCGAGCTGATGGCGCAACTCCACCAGGCTCAGGGTGCCGGCGTCGAAGCGCTCGCACAGCGGCTCGAGCAACGTCCAGTGTTCGGCGAGGGCACGCAGTACGCGCTTGGGTTCGATCATCGTGGCGCCAGTCCAGCCAATGAAAAAGCGCCGATTGTACTGCATTGGGGCCCGCATGATGGGTGGGCAGACAATCGGACGCGCCGTCGCGGCGCGCCCGCATGAGTCACCTGAACGTCATCGCTGGAGCGTTAGCCTGGCCATACTCGTTGGTGGATCGGGCAAGCCCGAACGTCACCAAATATGACGAAGTGTCGAAGGGCTATTTCGATCTCCGTCGGTTCCCGGCACAATTCGCACTTTTTTGCAAAAAGCGAGCGGTCGGTTCCGCCGGCGACTCCCTCGGGGCACGAACAGATGATCAAGACGCCGTATTACCTCATCGACAAACAGAAGCTTCTGGGCAATCTCGAGAAGATCGCCTACGTGCGTGAGCAGTCCGGTGCCAAGGCGCTGCTGGCACTCAAGTGCTTCGCCACCTGGTCGGTGTTCGACCTCATGCAGCAGTATATGGACGGCACCACCTCGTCCTCGCTGTACGAGCTCAAGCTCGGCCGGCAGAAGTTCGCCGGCGAGACCCACGCCTACAGCGTGGCCTGGGCCGACGACGAGATCGAAGAGATGGTCGCCAACTGCGACAAGATCATCTTCAACTCCATCGGCCAGCTGGAGCGCTTCGCCGATCGTACCGAGGGCACCATCCGCGGCCTGCGCGTCAACCCGCAGGTGAGCAGCTCGGACTACCTGCTGGCCGACCCGGCGCGGCCGTTCAGCCGCCTGGGTGAATGGGACCCGGCCAAGATCGAAAAGGTCATGGGGCAAATCTCCGGCTTCATGTTCCACAACAACTGCGAGAACTCGAGCTTCGAGCTGTTCGACAAGATGCTGAGCACCATCGAGGAGCGCTTCGGCCATCTGCTGGAACAGGTCCAGTGGGTCAGCCTCGGCGGTGGCATCCACTTCACCGGCGAAGGCTATCCGCTCGATGCCTTCTGCGCGCGGCTGAAGGCGTTCTCGGAAAAGTTCGGCGTGCAGGTCTACCTGGAGCCGGGCGAGGCGGCGATCACCCTGAGCGCCTCGCTGGAGGTGACGGTGCTCGACACCCTGTACAACGGCAAGAACCTCGCGGTGGTCGACAGCTCGATCGAGGCGCACATGCTCGACCTGCTGATCTACCGCCTCAACGCCAAGATGGCGCCCTCAGGCGGCGAGCACAGCTACATGGTGTGCGGCAAGAGCTGCCTGGCCGGCGACATCTTTGGCGAGTACCAATTCGATCGCCCGCTGGCCATCGGCGATCGGCTGTCGTTCATCGACGCGGCAGGCTACACCATGGTCAAGAAAAACTGGTTCAACGGCCTGAAAATGCCGTCCATCGTAGTAAAGCAGCTCGACGGCCGCCTCGACGTGGTGCGCGAGTTCAACTTTGACGACTACCTGTCCAGCCTCTCCTGAGGTCGACAGATTAAGGAGTGATCCCGGAATTGAAGAAAAACGTTCTTATCATTGGTGCAGGAGGTGTTGCCAAGGTGGTGGCCCATAAGTGCGCGCAGCACAACGACGAACTCGGTCGTATTGCTATCGCGTCGCGCAGCATCTCCAAATGCCAGGCCATCATCGACAGCGTCCAGGCCAAGGGCGGGCTGAAGCAGCCCGGCGAGATCAAGGCCTATGCGCTGGACGCCATGGACGTGGAAGCGACCAAGGCGCTGATTCGTGAAACCGAATCGCAGATCGTCATTAATGTCGGTTCTGCATTCCTCAACATGTCCGTGCTGCGCGCCTGCATCGACACCGGCGCCGCGTACCTCGATACCGCGATCCACGAAGAGCCGGGCAAGATCTGCGAAACGCCGCCGTGGTACGGCAACTACGAGTGGAAGCACCTGGCCGAATGCCAGGAAAAGGGCATCACCGCCATCCTCGGTGCCGGCTTCGACCCGGGCGTGGTCAATGCCTACGCCGCTCTGGCCCAACAGGAATACTTCGACAAGATCGAGTCGATCGACATCCTCGACGTCAACGCCGGTTCCCACGGCAAGTATTTCGCCACCAATTTCGACCCGGAAATCAATTTCCGCGAATTCACCGGGCAGGTTTACAGCTGGCAGAACAGCCAGTGGACGACCAACCGCATGTTCGAGGTCAAGCGCACCGACGACCTGCCGGTCGTGGGCGAACAGAGCCTCTACCTGACCGGTCATGACGAGGTGCACTCGCTCTCCAAGCACCTCGACGTGCCGAACATCCGCTTCTGGATGAGCTTCGGCGAGCATTACATCAACGTCTTCACCGTGCTGAAGAACCTCGGCCTGCTCTCCGAGCAGCCGGTGCGCACCGCCGAAGGCCTGGAGGTGGTTCCGCTCAAGGTGGTCAAGGCCGTGCTGCCCGATCCCGCCTCGCTGGCGCCGGGCTACACCGGCAAGACCTGCATCGGTGATCTGGTCAAGGGCAGCAAGGATGGCCAGCCGCGCGAGCTGTTCATCTACAACGTGGCCGACCATGAAGAGGCCTACGCCGAGACGGACAGCCAGGGTATTTCCTACACCGCCGGCGTGCCGCCGGTCGCCGCGGCACTGCTGATCGCCCGTGGCGAGTGGGACGCCAAGCGCATGGTCAACGTCGAAGAGCTGCCGGCCCAGCCGTTCCTCAAGCTGCTCGATGTGATGGGCCTGCCCACTCGCATCAAGGACGAGCATGGCGATCGTCCCTGGGACCGGTAAGGCAGCCATAAGCTCCAAGCCATAAGCTGCAAGTAAAAGCAAAAGGCCCCTCTGCTTCGGCAGCGGGGCCTTTTGCTTTGTCGGCGGCTCTGGCTTTCGTAGGGTGGAAAACCGCGAAGCGTTTTCCACCGACATTCGCCCATTGGTGGAAAAGCCTTCGGCGTTTTCCACCCTACGCTGACAACACCGCCGCTATCGGTGCGCCAAACGCAGCTGCGCCTTCCCGCCCCGTTCATTTCACGCGACAATCGGCCAATTACAGATGCCCCACGAAGGGCGCCCCGGCAGCCGTGAGGATATTCCTATGAGCAGCAACGATCGCGTCATCATCTTCGACACCACCCTGCGCGACGGCGAGCAGAGCCCTGGCGCGTCCATGACCGGCGAGGAAAAGCTGCGCATCGCCCGGGCACTGGAGCGGCTGAAGGTGGACGTGATCGAAGCGGGCTTCGCCATCGCCAGCCCCGGCGATTTCGCCGCGGTGAAGCTGGTCGCCGACAACATCAAGGACAGCACCGTGTGCAGCCTGGCGCGCGCGGTGGACGCCGACATCGAACGCGCCGCCGAGGCGCTGGCCGGTGCCAACGCCGGGCGCATCCACACCTTTATCGCCACCAGCCCGATCCACATGCAGTACAAGCTGCGCATGCAGCCGGACCAGGTGGTCGAGCAGGCGGTACGCGCGGTGACGAAGGCCCGTAGCCTGTGCGCCGACGTGGAGTTCTCCTGCGAGGACGCTGGGCGTTCGGAGATCGACTTCCTCTGCCGCATCATCGAGGCCGCCATCGACGCCGGCGCGCGCACCATCAACATCCCGGACACCGTCGGCTACGCGATTCCGCACCAGTACGCCGACACCATCCGCCAGTTGCTCGAGCGCATCCCCAATGCCGACAAGGCGGTGTTCTCCGTGCACTGCCATAACGACCTGGGCCTGGCCGTGGCCAACTCCCTGGCGGCGGTGGTAGCCGGTGCGCGGCAGGTGGAATGCACCATCAACGGCCTTGGCGAGCGTGCCGGCAACGCCGCGCTGGAAGAGATCGTCATGGCGATCAAGACCCGCCAGGACCTGCTCGGCGTGCACACCCGCATCGAGAGCGAGCACATCCTCGCCGCCTCGCGCCTGGTCTCGGGCATCACCGGCTTCCCGGTGCAGCCGAACAAGGCCATCGTCGGCGCCAACGCCTTCGCCCACGAGTCGGGCATCCACCAGGACGGCGTGCTCAAGCACCGCGAGACCTACGAGATCATGTCCGCCCAGTCGGTGGGCTGGAACGCCAACAAGATGGTCATGGGCAAGCACTCTGGTCGCGCCGCGTTCCGTTCGCGCCTGGAGGAGCTGGGCATCGTGCTCGAAGGCGACGAGCTGAACGCTGCCTTTGCCCGCTTCAAGGATCTGGCGGACAAGAAGCATGAAATCTTCGACGAAGACCTGCAGGCGCTGGTCTCCGATACGCTGGCCGACGAGGCGCCCGAACACTTCAAGCTGGCCAGCCTGGAGGTGGCGAGCAAGACCGGCACCACGCCCGAAGCCAAGCTGGTGCTCAGCGTCGATGGAGCGGAGCGCAGTGCCCAGGCGCAGGGCTCTGGCCCGGTCGATGCCACTTTCAAAGCCATCGAGGCGGTCGCCGAATCGGGGGCAACGCTGCAACTGTATTCGGTCAACGCCATCACCCAGGGCACCGATTCCCAGGGCGAGGTGACCGTGCGACTGGAGAAGGGCGGGCGCATCGTCAACGGCAATGGCGCCGATACCGATATCGTCGTCGCCTCGGCCAAGGCTTATCTCAACGCGCTGAACCTGATGCAGGTCGGCGCCAAGGCTCATCCGCAGGTGGAAGGCGTTTGATCAGCGAAACCCGGCGTCGCGCCTACCTCGACGCCATGCAGGTAGCCAGCTGGCTGCCACGTACCGAACTGCCGTTCGCCGCGCCATCGCGCGCCGAGCTGCTGCGACCGCTCGTTGCCGAGCCGGAGGCGGATGCTGCGCGCGCACCCTCTGCGCCGGCCGAGGTGGCCGCGCCGGCTATGGAACCTGTGGCGGCAGCGCCGGCAACTGCCGCTCGCCCGGAGCTGCCGCGCCCGCGTATCGCCATGCCCGAGCCGAAGAAGCCCGAGCCGGTCGCTGCCCCGGAGGTTTCGGCGCAACAGCAGAAGCCGGTCGAGCCGCCGCCACGTTTCGCCCTGCAACTGCTGCGGGCCGGCAATGTCCTGCTGCTGGTGGAGCTGCCCACGGGCGAGTCCTTCCAGAGCCGCGATCCGGCCTACATCCTGCTCAAGGACCTGCTGCGCGCCGCGCGCCTGCCGGACAAGCCGCAGCAGGTCGGCGACGGCGAGCCGATCCGCTGGCCGCTGTTGTACAAAGGCAGCCTCGACCAGGGCGCCGAGGCTGCGCGTGACTATGTGCAGGGGGTGGTCGCTGCCGAGCTGGAAGGCATGGGCTGCGATTGCATCTGGCTGGTCGGCCTGCCTGCATTGCGTTTTGCCGCCGAGGCGGACGAGTCGGCCTGCTACCGCGAGCTGGCCATCGAAGGCCTCGGTCGGGCCCTGGCGATACCCGGCCTGGAGCGCCTGATGGAGCAGCCGGCCAGCAAGGCCGAACTGTGGCGGGCCCTGCGCCGTAGCATGCCGCGTTGGAATATAGGTTCGTGAGTACGCTTAATGAGTGATGCCGTCAGTTTTCGTCCGATGACCCAGGCGGACATCGACGCCGTATTGAAGATCGAATATGCAGCCTTCAGCCACCCGTGGACGCGCGGCATTTTCACTGATGCGCTTTCGGCCTATGAATGCTGGCTGATGTTCGAAGGCGGCCAGCAGATCGGCCACGGGGTGATCAACGTCATTCTTGACGAGGCGCACCTGCTCAACATCACCATCAAGCCGCAAAGCCAGGGGCGTGGCCTCGGCCTGCGCTTGCTGGAGCACCTGATGGAGCGGGCCCGCGCACGCGGCGGACGCGAGTGTTTCCTCGAGGTTCGCGCCAGCAACGCCTCGGCCTATCGCCTCTACGAGCGCTACGGCTTCAATGAGGTAGGCCGGCGCCGAGCCTACTACCCGTCGGCGGAAGGGCGCGAGGACGCCCTGGTCATGGCCTGCACCCTGCTGGACTGAGCCGACCCGCTACGCATGGCCGGCCTTACTGGCCCGGACGTTTGTCGCGGCCGGAGTCCAGCGGGGCCTCGCCTTCGAGTTCCTCGTCGGAGAGGACGTCCTGATCCTCCTCCAGCACGCTGTCGTCATCCGGCAATACCGCCTCGCCGCCGCTGAGGCCGGTATCCGGATCGCCATCGGCGGGGCCGTCCCAGGGCTTGCCGTCGAGCGGGTCGTAGCGCGCCTGCTCGGCCTCGTCGAGGTCCACGTCGGCGCCGATCCGGTGTCCGGAGACCACGCTCAGCTCCTGGTCGGCCGGCCCGCCATGGCCGGGCTCGCGGGCTGAGCGCGCGCCGTCCTCGGGAATCAGCGTCTCCGGGCTCATGTCGTCCAGGGTGGCATCACCGTCGGGCATCTCGCCGGCGGTCATCCCGGCTTCGGCCGCGCGCTCCGGCGGAAATTCGTCCTCGACCTGCTCGCGCGGTGCCTCGTCGCCGATACGGCCCTTGCGTTCGTCCTTGCGCTGGTCGAAGTCGAGCTGCTCCATGGAGCCCATGCGGTCCTCGGTATCGTCGATTTCGCTCGAGGTACGGGGTTTGCGATCAGTCATGATCCTCTCCTTCCAGAACGCTGGGTCTTGCTGATTGTGACCCGGTGCCATCCTGAAGATTCAGGCCCCGCCGCTGGCCGGTAGCGGCATTCGGGTCCATGCTGTCCTTTCGCAGTAAACGCTTGAGGGCCATGTAAAAACTGGACGAACCACCGCGCGCAATCCGGAGTCCTAGGTTTCATGAGCGATCGAAACGACCAACCCGCGCTGGAGGTACGGCGCTGCGCCTTCTTCTTCGATGTGGACGGAACGCTGGCTGACATACAGCCCCGTCCGGAACTCGTATTCATTCCATCGCCCACCCTGGCGGCCCTGGAGCGGCTGCAGGGCGCCGGTATTCCCGTCGCCGTCATCTCCGGCCGCCCGCTCAGCCAGCTCGACGCACTGTTCGCCCCGCTGCAGCTTCCCGCCGCCGGCGTGCACGGTGCCGAGCGCCGTGCCGCCGATGGCCGGCGGCGCGACCTGGCGCTCGATACGCAGGTGCTGGCGCAGATCGAACGGGAGCTGGCGCAGGCCTGCGCCGCGTATCCCGGCCTGTACCTGGAGAACAAGGGCGTCGCCTTCGCGCTGCACTTTCGCCTGGCGCCGGAGCTGGAGGCCACGGCGCGCCGCCTCGCCGAAGACTTCGCCCGGCGGCATGCCGAGGTGCTGACGCTGCAGCCGGGCAAGTGCGTGTTCGAGCTCAAGCCGCGCGGCGCGAGCAAGGGCGAGGTGATTCGCGCCTTCATGGCCGAGCCGCCGTTCAGCGGCCGGCAGCCGGTGTTCGTCGGCGACGACCTGACCGACGAAGCCGGCTTCGCCGCCGTCAACGCGCTTGGCGGGCTTTCCATCAAGGTCGGCGAAGGCCCCAGCGCGGCGCACCGGCGGCTGGCGTCGGTGGCGGCGGTCGGCGACTGGCTCGATGCGTTGCTGCACAGCCTCGGCGAGCCGGCCATACCTATAACAAAATCAGACTGAAGCGAGACTTTTGCCATGAGCCGTTTAGTAGTGGTTTCCAACCGGGTGGCTCCGATCAAGGCCGGCAAGGTCGCCGCCGGAGGGCTGGCCGTCGGCGTCTACGACGCGCTGCGCCAGTCCGGCGGGATCTGGTTCGGCTGGAGCGGAGAAGTCGGCGCGGCGCCGACCCTCAGCACGGAGCAGGTGGGCAACATCACCTACGTCACCCTGCCTCTGATCAAGCGCGACTACGACCAGTACTACCGCGGCTTCTCCAACGCCACGCTCTGGCCGATCTTCCACTACCGCATCGACCTGGCCCGCTACAGCCGCGAGGAATACGACGGCTACCGGCGGGTCAACGCGATGCTCGCCGAGAAGCTCAAGCCGCTGCTCAAGCCCGACGACATCATCTGGATTCACGACTACCACCTGATCCCGTTCGCCGAGGCCTGTCGCCAGCTGGGCATTCGCAACCGCATCGGGTTCTTCCTGCACATCCCGTTTCCGGCGCCGGAAATCCTCACCGCCATCCCGCCGCACAACGAACTGCTGAAGACCTTCTGCTACTACGACCTGATCGGCTTCCAGACCGACACCGACCGGCTGGCCTTCCAGGACTACATCACCCGCGAGGTGCGCGGCGTCATCGAGGCTGACGGCAGCCTGACCGCCTACGGGCAGAACTTCCGCGCCGGGGTCTATCCGATCGGCGTGGTGCCGGACGAGATCCAGACGCTCGCCGAAGGCTACAAGGGCCGCGCACACCCCATGCGCCGCGCCACCGACACCCGCCGCAAGACCATCATCAGCGTCGACCGGCTGGACTATTCCAAGGGATTGCTGGAGCGCTTCCGCGCCTACGAGGAATTCCTCGACCGCTACCCCGGCCATCGCAACAACGTCGAGTTCCTGCAGATCGCGCCGACCTCGCGTTCGGACGTGCGCACCTACCAGCACATCCGCGAGCAACTGGAGAGCCAGGCCGGCCACCTCAACGGGCGCCTTTCCGACCTCGACTGGACACCGCTGCACTACCTCAACAAGAGCTACGACCGCCGCGTGCTGATGGGGCTGTTCCGCGCCGCCGATGTCGGCTTCGTCACGCCGCTGCGCGACGGCATGAACCTGGTCGCCAAGGAATACGTCGCCGCGCAGGACCCCGAGGACCCCGGCGTGCTGGTGCTGTCGCGCTTCGCCGGCGCGGCGCGCGAGCTGACCTCGGCCTTGATCATCAACCCCTACGACTGCGTCGGCATGGCCGAAGCGCTCGATCGCGCGCTGCGCATGTCGCTGGCCGAACGCAAGGACCGCTACGAGCACCTGATGCGCGCCATCCGCGCGGCGGACCTGGACGCCTGGCGTGACAACTTCCTGCGTGACCTGCGCTCGTTCGTCTCGCAGCCGCGCGTGTCCAAGGTCGAGGAGGCGTCGCTGGAGCGGCTGTGACGCGGCGGGCGGCCTGCCTGTCATAACGTTGCCGCTTCGTACCCGAGTCCTTTCGAGAATAATGAGATGAGTGATCTGGATCAGCTGTTCGACAACAATGCCCGCTGGGCCGAAGCCATCAAGCAGGAAGACCCGACCTTCTTCGAGAAGCTGGCCAAGCAGCAGGCCCCGGAATACCTGTGGATCGGCTGCTCCGATGCGCGGGTGCCGGCCAACGAGATCGTCGGCATGCTGCCCGGCGACCTGTTCGTCCACCGCAACGTCGCCAACGTCGTGCTGCACACCGACCTCAACTGCCTGTCGGTGATCCAGTACGCGGTCGACGTGCTCAAGGTCAAGCACATCCTGGTCACCGGCCATTACGGCTGCGGCGGCGTGCGCGCCTCCATGCGCGACGACCAGCTCGGCCTCATCGATGGCTGGCTACGTACCATCCGCGACCTTTACTATGAGCACCGAACGCACCTGGCCAAGCTGGCCACCGAGGACGAGCAGGTCGATCGCCTGTGCGAGCTCAACGTGATCCAGCAGGTCGCCAACGTCAGCCATACCACCATCGTCCAGAACGCCTGGCACCGCGGCCAGCCGCTCTCCGTGCATGGCTGCATCTACGGCATCAAGGATGGCCTGTGGAAGAACCTCAACGTCACCGTCAGCGGGCTCGAGCAACTGCCATCGCAGTATCGCCTGCGTCCGCCCCGCTCGAACTAGTGGCTTCCCGCCAGGGGCTGGCCTTTCTCGGGCTGCTGGTCGCCGTGCTCTGCTGGAGCGGCAACGCGCTGGTGGCCCGCGCCTTCTACGATGACATCCCGCCGCTGGGGCTGTCGTTCTGGCGCTGGGTGCTGGCCACATCGTTGCTGCTGCCGTTCGTCGCGCGCGGTATCTGGGCGCACCGGGCGACGCTGCGTGCGGCGGGCTGGCGCCTGCCGGTGGTCGCCGCCCTCGGTATCGCCAGCTATAACTCGCTGCTTTACACCGCCGCGCAGAGCACCGAAGCCATCAACCTCACCCTGGTCAATACCTGCCTGCCGCTGGCCACCTTCATCGGGGCCGGCTTCCTGCTGGGCGAGTGGCCGAGCCGCCGGGCCTGGTACGGCATGGCCGTAGCCGCCTGCGGCCTGCTGTACCTGATCAGCCGGGGCGACTGGGCGACCCTGGCCGGCCTGGCATTCCAGCGGGGCGACCTGATCATGCTGCTCGCCGTACTGGCCTGGGCGCTCTATACGCTGCTGCTGCGGCGCTGGGCCGGTTACCTGACGCTGCCGCCGCTGGTGCTGCTCGGCACCCTGATGCTGCTCGGGGTACCGCTGATCCTGCCGTTCTACCTGCTGGAACTGAGCCATGTCGGCGGCTTCGAACCGAGCGCCGGCAACCTCGCGGCCATCGCCTATACGGCGGTATTCGCCTCGCTGGTCGCCTACCTCGGCTGGAACCATGGGGTGAAGATCGTCGGCGCGGGCAGGGCCGCGATGGCCATGTACCTGATGCCGGTATTCACCGCCTTGCTGGGCTGGCTGCTGCTGGGCGAAGCGCTGCGAACCTTCCACTGGATTGGCGGCGCACTGATCTTCGGCGGCCTGCTGCTGGCCACCCGCCCCGCGCTCCGTCCGAACCGCTGACGCGCGCGGCCAGCGCACACGGGGCGCTTCCGACCATTCGTAACTAAGCGATTGAAAACGATAAAAAATCCACGGGCCGAGGGTTGACAGCCCACAGCGACCAGAGAATAATGCGCGCCACTTGGCTACATAGCTCAGTTGGTTAGAGCGCAGCATTCATAATGCTGATGTCCCAGGTTCAAGTCCCGGTGTAGCCACCAGACAAATCAAGGGGTTAGCGAAAGCTAACCCCTTTTTGTTTTGGGCCGGTGACTACAGCGCGACCACGGCCCTTAGCCGACTGCCCGCAGCGGTTCGATTTCATGCTCGATCTCTTCGCCGGTCTCAGCGTAGGTCGTTGCCAGTGCATATTCGGTCTGCAGGTTCATCCAGAACTGCGCGGACGTGTCGAAGTAGCGACCCAGGCGGATAGCCGTATCGGCAGTAATTCCACGACGCTCACGCACGATGTCATTGATGGTCGGCGCCGATACATGCAGCGCACGGGCAAGGGCCGCGGGAGTGATCCCCAGCGGCTCCAGGAACTCTTCGCGCAGCACTTCACCAGGGTGAACGGGGCGCATGCCGTTGATTGCCATGTAGCCACCTCCTCAGTGGTAATCGACGATTTCGACCTGTGTCGGGCCTGCTTCAGTCCAGACGAATCTCAAGCCACGCCTAGCTGAAGAATCCAAACCGTTACCCAGATTGGTTATGAATGCGGCCTGCTGCCGAATCCTATAGCAACACTATGGCCCGTCTAGTAATGGGCGAAACCTTCCCCCACTCCAATCTCAGAGCCTAAGATCAACGAGAGCGTGAAGCCAATAGAGGGCCTTGTTGCACCGAACCCAAGGAGTGTCATTGGTGATGAAGTAAAGAAGTGCGTTGAAGGATCACGCTCTAAATAATGATGGTTCTCATAAATACTGCTCTATATCGGGCTTCATACGAATGTTGAGAGAGACTCCACCGGTCTGGGGAGATGTTATCAGAAGCTCCTTCTCTGAAAGAGCTCGGAGCGATGAATCGAAAGTTATAACGTTTTTGCAAAAATGATTCTTCAGTGTATCTGTTTGGATGGTTTTCTTACCCCAAAAGTGACGTCGATGCAAGCAGGCCAATATCTGGCGGGCGCCAACATCAATGTCAATCTTGCGGGTGAATCCAACAATAGAACTATCCAGACTCTCAAGGATGTTGGTATAGCTTTCAATTCCAAAATAGTGGCTGTGTGTATTCCTTACTGTGAGAACCTCTGATGATCCGATTAGAACAACCTCATAGCCTTGGTCGGCAGGATATTGGTTTTCGTAGGAGACATATGAGGCAACTGCTGACTCAGGATCTCGACTTACGATATCCCAAGTTAAAAAAGAGCCTTGGTTCCAGTCAAAGACTAGGATCCAGTTGTTCATGCCTTTACCGCTTCTGGCTTCTTTTTCAACCAAGGTTTTGATGACATCCTCATTGACAAAACTGTCAAATACTTTGTGTTTGTCAGACTGTTTTATTATTGCTTCGCAAGAATTTCGTAAAGAATCTATGCTTAACTTATGAGCTACTGAAGGCTCACGACCTGCTTCGATTTCATAAAAAACATCGGATAGAACCTTGAATTACTCGATTACTTCAGGGTGGCCTTCTTTTTCTTTCAAGTGATAGCCATAAATTACAGATGTGCGCTCAATGCTTTCAGCCCAGTAGTGCTGGATTCTACTTCTTACTTGTAGTTCGAGTGACCGTCCATCACGCTCAAGTATTATGTGGAGCGCTCGGTAGCCTGTGTCATCACGTCCACGCTCTCTATAATCGGTGAGCTTGACGATGTTTAGCGATGCTGACTTCTCTGCTTCGTTTTTTAGGAACTCAACAAGGGAGTCAACATCTTTATTCTTCTGGACAATGATCCTGCAGCCACCAATGTCCTGTAGTTGAGTTAGTCTGACGCTTAGGCGTTGAAGCTTTCTAACTATTTGGGGCTTTCTTTTGAGTCTTTGGGCAATGTAATAGGAGCCGTCATAGTTAGAAAGTAGGCGTTGAACTTCAAGCGTGGTTTCAGTTAAAGGCTGGAGGTGGGCTTTTCTATATCCATCAAAGACATCTTCTAGTTCAATGTAATCAATCTCATCTTTGAATTTGTCTTTGGCAAGGGCAAGCCCGGCACGATCTACTTTAGTTTTTGATAAGGTCACAAAACCATCCCTGTAAAATACATAGTCACTATTTTATGGTGGCATATGGCCGCCTCTCTGCGGGAAGTTAGCTTGAGGTGGATGTGAAAGTAAAGAGCGTCTGTGACTAACCGACAGCTTTCCCCCCAGAAAAAAGCCGGGCGCGAGGCCCGGCGAAGTCCAACGAGGAGGTGCTGCTGCGTTGCGCTTACCAGAGCGGCAGGCTGTAGCTGACGATGAAGCGGTTTTCGTCCAGGTCGCTGCCGAAGTTGCTGCGGGTGGTGGCGTTGCGCAATTTCAGGCCGAGGTTCTTCAGCGGGCCGCTCTGGAACACGTAGGCGATGTCGGTGTTGCGTTCCCAGGTCTTGCCCTCGCTGGCGCCGGCGCCGCGGTCGACGTTGTCGCCGGAGAGGTAGCGGGTCATGAGGGTCAGGCCGGGAATGCCCAGGGCGGCGAAGTCGTAGTCGTAGCGGACCTGCCAGGAGCGTTCGTCCTCGTTGCCGAAGTCGTTGATCTGCACCAGGTTGACCAGCGAGTTGTCGCTGCCGGCGATGTAGGCGAAGCCGGTGTCGCCGTTGACCTGCTGGTAGCCGGCACCGAAGGCGTGGCCGCCCAGGCGGTAGGTGAACATGGCGCCGAAGGTGTCGGCGTCGACGTTGCTGCCGCCGTCGTCGGTCTGGTGCACGTAGCGGATGTCGGTCTTGAGGCTCTGCTTGTCGCCGATCGGCAGCACGTGGACCAGGCCGAGGTTGTGCTCCTTGTAGATGCCGTCCAGCCCGCCGTAGTAGTAGCTGGTGCTCAGTTCCGGCGACCAGTTGTAGCGTCCGCCGGCGAAGAGGAACTCGTCGCTGGTGGCATGGCGGCCGAACTGGATGTTGCGCAGGCCGCCATTGAAGGCGGTCATTTCCTCGTTGTCCGAGGAGTTGCGCTGGTTGACCCGGTCGAGCTTGCCGAGGTCCAGCGTGAGGTTCTGGATGTCCTTGCTCTGCAGCCAGGCGCCGCGATAGGTCTGTGGCAGCAGGCGGCTGTCGTTGCGCATGACCACCGGCAGCAGCGGCTGCATGGTGCCGACGTGCAGGGTGGTTTGCGATATGCGCGCCTTAGCGGTGAGGCCCGCCGAGCCGTAATCGTCCTGGGCGCGGTTGGGTGCTTCGCGATCGCTCTGCAGGATGCCGGTGCCGACCCGGTCGGGGCTCGAGTCGAGCTTGATGCCGAGCAGGCCGATGGCGTCGAGGCCGAAGCCCACCGGGCCTTCGGTGTAGCCGGATTCCATTTTCAGCATGAAGCCCTGGGCCCATTCCTCGGCCTTCGACTGACCGTTGCCGGAGCGGAAATCGCGGTTCATGTAGAAGTTGCGCAGGTCTACGCTGGCCTTGCTGTCTTCGATGAAGGCCGCGCTGGCCGGGCTGGTGATGCCCAGTACGGCGCCGGTGCAGAGCAGCTGGCAGATGGTGCGGGGGACATGTTGCATGTGTGCTTCCTCTTGTTGTTATACGCATTGCGGGGTGTTGCGGGTGAAGTCGTGCCGCGGCTGCCCTTGCGGGCTATCCGGGGATTCGCGTCAGCCGTTCGTGCAGGCCGATGTTCCCGGGCAGGAACAGACGCGGGTCCATGGGCCGCGGCTGGTGGACGATGGGGGCGAAGTCCATGCGGGCGAGGATGTCGCGCGCCAGGTCGACGCCCGGGGCGATCTCGGTCAGTTCCAGGCCGTCGCGGGTGAGGCGGAACACGCAGCGCTCGGTGACGTAGAGCACCGGCTGCTCGCGCTCGGCGGCCAGGCGGCCGGCGAAGGTGCGGTGCTCGACCGTGTCGACGAACTTGCGTTGCGTGCCGTCGCGCAGGATACGCAGGCGGCCGTCTTCGATGCGGATGTCCTGCGCGCCGGCGCTGAAGGTGCCGGCGAACACTACGCGCTTGGCGCTCTGGCTGATGTTGATGAAACCGCCGGCGCCGGCCAGGCGCGTCCCGAAACGGGAGACGTTGAGGTTGCCCGCGGCATCGGCCTGGGCCAGCCCGAGTATGGCGAGATCCAGGCCGCCGCCATCGTAGAAGTCGAACTGGTAGGGCTGGTCGAGCAGGGCGCTATGGTTGCTGGCCGCGCCGAAGTTCAGCCCCGACGCCGGCACGCCGCCGATCACGCCGGGTTCGGCGGTCAGGGTCAGCAGGTCGATCACGCCTTCTTCGGCGGCCACCGCGGCGACACCTTCGGGCATGCCGATGCCGAGGTTGACCACGGCGCCGGGCACGAGCTCCTGGGCGGCGCGACGGGCGATCAGCTTGCGCAGGTCCAGCGGCAGCGGCGCCAGGCTGCCCATCGGAACGCGGACTTCGGCGGCGAACGCCGGGTTGTAGCCGGTGGCGAAGGTCTGCTGGTGGTTGGCCGGCTCGGCGAGCACCACGCAGTCCACCAGCATGCCGGGGATCTTCACCTCGCGGGCATTCAGCGAGCCGCGTTCGACGATGCGCTCGACCTGGGCGATCACCAGCCCGCCGCTGTTGCGCGCGGCCATGGCGATGGCCAGGCTCTCGATGGTCAGCGCCTCGCGTTCCAGGCTCAGGTTGCCGTCGGTATCGGCGCTGGTGGCGCGGATGATGCCGACGTGGATCGGGACGCTGGGGTAGAACAGGTAGTCTTCGCCATTGATGGCCAGGCGCTGGACCAGTTCGGTGGTGGTGCGGGCGTTGAGCCGGCCACCGCCGAATGCGGGATCGACGAAGGTGCCGAGGCCGATCTTCGACAGCTGCCCCGGCTTGCCGGCCGCGATGTCGCGGTAGAGCTGGGAAATCACCCCCTGGGGCAGGTTGTAGGCCTCGATGCGGTTGTCCACGGCGAGTTGCTGCAGCCCGGGAACGAGCCCCCAGTGGCCGCCGATCACCCGTCGCACCAGGCCTTCATGGGCCAGGTGATTGAGGCCGCGGTGCTGGCCGTCGCCTTGCCCGGCGGCATAGACCAGGGTCAGGCCGCGTGGCGCCCGTTCGGCGAGGAAGCGCTGTTCGAGGGCGATGGCGATCTCTTCGGCGAAGCCGATGCCAACGAAACCGCCGGTGGCGACATTGGCGTCGTCGGGGATGCGTGCCACGGCTTCGGCGGCGGTCATGAGCTTGTTCATGGCTGTGGCTCCGGTTGCGAGCGCGCCATGGTCGGGCAGGCGATGAGACGCTGAGCGATGGTCATCCGGCGATCCTTATTGTTGTTCTCGAGCTGCGCCCTGCGGCGGCAGCTGGCCCGTTCGGCCTGGTTCCCCTGGCAGAGCGAAAGCCGTGCCAGTTAGCGCTTGCGGCGATGCAGACCTTGCGCTAGAGCGGTTCGCCGCATGCGGGCGAGGGGAAGGTGTGCGGCTGGAGGTGTCCGTGCGGCTGGACATGTGCAGGATCGAGGGCGGTTCGGGGCGGGGTTGTCCATTCGGCTGGACGTGCCTGCCGGCGCGGGAGCCCGGCGCTACGCCCGTCGGAGGGCATGGCGCCGGGCTTCGCCGGTCAGTGCATGGCGTTGCGGCTGTTCACGCAGACGAAGCTGGAGGCGCTGTCGACGTCGCCCTTGCCGACGTACTTCGGCCAGCCCGGATATTCGCACAGCGGCCGGGTACGCCCCGGCACGCCGACGCTGTCGGCGACGATCTGGCGGCGTGGTTCGATGCCGCGCTCGACCCAGTCTTCCAGAGCGCTCAGCGAGTCCCAGGTGGCGTTGAACACCGTGCTGGCGGCATGCGCATAGCCGGGGATCTCGTAGTAGCGCAGGAACCGGCGCGTCTTGCCGGGCCCCATGTCGCGGCGCACGCGCTCGTAGTACTCGGCGGTGGCGCGGGTGCTGACCAGCTGGTCGGACGTGCCGTGCGCCATGAGGATCTTGCCGCCGTTGTCGGCGAAGGCCGACAGGTCGGTCTGGTTGACGTCCTGACGCAGCGACAGCTCGCTGATGCGCGCCAGCCAGGGGCCGGGATTCTGCGGATCGAGCGTCAGCGAGTTGAAGGTGGGATTGCGGGTGACGAAATAGCGCACCCATTCATCCCAGAAGCCGGAATGGTAGGGCGCGCCCTCCTCGAACCCGGTGCCATGCACCGGCATCGGATAGCTCGGCTGCAGGGTGTTGAGACCGAGGCGGTTGACCACCAGCTGCACGCCGCTGCCGGGCCGGCCGAGATCGGTGCCCCAGGTATTGAAACCCGGGTAATGCGTTTCGCCGCTGGCCAGCGGGAAGTCGAAGCGGATCGGTGTGTCGAATACCCGCAGCGCGCGGATTTGCGCATCCGACAGGCAGCGTTCGGAGGTGCTGGCGCCGCCGGGACAGCGCAGCGGCTTGCCGTCGAGCCTGGCGCGGGCCGGGTCGAAGCGGGCATTGCAGGCGGCCTGGTGGCTGATCACGCCGTCGCGCACACCGTCCAGGTCGTCGCAGGCCTGCATGGCGGCCTCGAGCAATGCGGCGCGCTGCTCCAGGCTGGGGAAGGCACCCGGGGCGGCGAGCGCGCGGGTGATGCGGCCGAACTGCAGGTCCAGCGCCAGGGCGTTGTAGGCCGGATAGAGGACGATGGCGCCGTGGAAGTCGGCCGGCCACTGCTGGACCACCGCCAGCGCCTCGCGGCCTCCGGTGGAGCCGCCGGCGAAGTAGCTGCGCTCGGGGCGCGCACCATAGTGCCGCTCGATCAGGTAGAGCGCGGCGTCGCGGGTTTTCTTCAGCGCATCGTGGGCATAGTTGGCCAGGGCCTCCTCGTTCCAGGCGAAGGCGCCGGGGCTGGCCGGGTCGGCGACGTGCCCGGAGTCGCTGGCGAACACCGCGTAGCCGCGGCCCAGCGGGGTGGGGCGGTCCAGCGGGCCGGCCGGCACGTTGCCGGCGACATTCGGCACGCTGCCGTTGTAACCGCCGCCGCCGTACATCATGGCCTTGCGGTTCCACTGCTCGGGCAGCACCAGGCGCATGCGGATGCTCGGGGCGCCGGGATCGAGCGGAAGGATTTCGGCGCTGACCTCGCAATGGGCGCCATAGGTCTGCGGCGGCGTGCCGCCGGCCACCACCGGCGTGGCCGAGGTGACCTGCGCGCCACTGCTCGGCAGGCCGATGGCGGCGGCGGGAATGCGCAGCGAAGCCAGCGCGGCGCAGGAGCCGGGGGCGGCCTGCGCCGGCAGGCCGGTGAGTGCCAGCAGGGCCGCGCCGCCGAGGCCGCATAGGCGCTGCATGGAAGAAGCGCGCCTGAAGCGCGGTGAACCCGATGCATTCATGAGAGCTTTCCTTTTGTTGTTGTAGTCGGACATCTCGCAGCGGCGGGCGGTCGTCCACGTGGTGCGCGGTGCGGCCGTTCGCCTCCGCCAGGTGTAGCTAAAGCTGTGCCAGGGCACGTGCTGCGGCGTAGCGTTCATGAGCGCCGCCGTTCGGCGCTCTGGGCTCGCGTTCGGCGCGATGTCGACGGGATGCGACGGGGGCTGGCTGTCCGGCAGGGGCGACATGTCGGGGTGGATGGACAATGAATTGTCCGGCGCGGCAGGCATGATGGCGTCATGCTGTCGCGCGAGTGGCCACGGGAAGAGGCAGCGGCGCTGCGCTGCGCCGTCGTGCTAGTTGAAGCGGCCGTGCAGGCCGCCGACGCTCATCCGGCCGGCACCGAGCAGGGCGATCGCCACCGCGCCGAACAGGAACAGCGCCTGCAACTCGATCGCCCAGCCGCCCATCGGCCCTATCGAGAACAGCTCGGCGCGGTGTACCAGCGCCAGGGCGACGACCATGTTGCCGATCATCAGCACGGCGCCGAGGCGCGTGTACAGGCCGAAGATCACCAGCAGCGGGCCAACCACTTCGCCGAGGTAGACGCCATATGCGAGAAAGGTCGGCAAGCCCATGTCGGCCAGCATGCCGGCGATGCCGCCCACGCCGTTCAGCAGCTTGGAAATGCCGTGCAGCAGGATCAGCACGCCCACCGTCAACCTGAGTACCAGCTTGCCTGCATCGTCTGTCATGTCGTCTTTGCCCCCATGACGGCCGCCGGGAGTCGGCGAGCTCATGGATAAAGGTAGAACAGGCCGTACGGCCCTGCACGCCGATGCCGCGCTGCAGCCGGCAGGCTTGAGCCTGCGCCAGGCGCTACCGGGGCGCGTTCAGCGCTGGCTCAGGCCGTGTTGCTGCAGCTTGCTGTACAGGCTCGCACGGGAAATGCCGAGCTCCATGGCGGCGCGCCGGCGGTTGCCCTTGCAGGCCAGCAATGCGCTCTGCAAGGCGCGGCGCTCGGCCTGGGCGAGGGTCTGCGCCAGGGGTTGCAGCGGCACGTTTTCCGCAGGCTCGGTACTTGCCGGCGGCATTGTGCCGACACTGGAGGGGGCCGGTAGCGGGACCGCCGGCGCGTTCTGCTCGCCGAGCAACGGCAGCAGGTGCGCGGCTTCCAGCTGCGGGCCGTCGGCGGCGAGCTGGGCGCGTTCCAGCAGGTTGCCGAGCTCGCGCACGTTGCCGCGCCAGGGTTGCACGCAGAGCAGCGCCAGCGCTTCCGGGCTGAGCTCCATGGGCGCCTGGCCGGAGCGGTTGGCGATGTCGTCGAGCAGGTGCTCGACCACCGCGGGGATGTCGCTGCTGCGCTCGCGCAACGGCGGTACGCGCAGGGCGAGGACATTGAGGCGGTAGTAGAGGTCGTCGCGAAACTGGCCGGCGGCGACCTTGGCTTCCAGGTCGATATGGGTCGCGGCGATCACCCGCACGTTGAGCGCCTTGACCTGGTTGGAGCCCAGCGGCTCGACCTCCTGCTCCTGCAGCACGCGCAGCAGCTTGGCCTGCAGCGGCAGCGGCAGGTCGCCGATCTCGTCGAGGAACAGCGTGCCGCCGTTGGCCACCTCGAACTTGCCGATGCGCGCCTTGCGGTCGGCACCGGTAAAGGCGCCGGGGGCGGTACCGAACAGTTCGGCCTCCACCAGGCTTTCCGGAATCGCCGCGACGTTGACCGCGACGAAGGGCCCGCGCGCCCGCGGCGAGAGGTTATGGATGCCCTGGGCCAGCAGCTCCTTGCCGGTGCCGGTCTCGCCACGCAGCAGCACCGTGGCATCGAGCTGCGCGGCGCGCCGGGCCTGACGCTTGATTTCGCTGGCAGCCGGGCTGTTGCCGATGAAACCGGCGATGGTGTAACGCGCCCGGCGTGCCTTGGCCAGTTCGTTCTGGGTGGCGACCAGCTGGGTCTGCAGGCTGGTGTACTTGGACATCAGCGGCTTGAGGTGGCGCGCGCGGTCGAACAGCACGAAGCCCAGCGCGCCGACCAGGGTGCCGTCCTCGTCGCGCAGCGGAATGCGGGTGACCACGAAGTGCTCGTCGCCGAAGGCCATCAGGTCGAGCATGCTCGGCTGGCCGCTTTCCACCACCTCGCGCAGGCGGCTGGCCGGCAGCACTTCCTCGATCTCCTTGCCGAGCACGCTGGACGGATCGCGAATACCGACCTTCTCGGCGTACTTGTCGTTGATCCAGACGATGCGCGCCTGCCGGTTGACCGCGATGGTGCCCTCACACTGCGCGTTGAGGTGATCGAACAGCAGTGGCATGGCCACGGCACGGAAACGTTCCGGGGATACGCCGACGATCAGGCCGTGGTTGTCGAGTGCGTCGCGGGCAATGCTCATGGGCAGTCAGGGTCCGTTCTGGAGCGGCCGATTATGGTTGGCCCCGGCTGCCACGGGCAAGGCAGCCGGGCATGCTCACGGCTGGGAATACACTTCGTTGGGCAGCCATGTGGCGAGCGGCGCGAAGTAAAACACCAGGGCCAGACCGATCAGCTGGATGACAATGTACGGCAGCACGCCGAGGTAGACATCGCGGGTGGTGATGCCCGGTGGGCAGACGCCCTTGATGTAGAACAGCGCGAAGCCCACCGGCGGCGTGAGGAACGAGGTCTGCAGGCAGAGCGCGAAGAGAATCGCGAACCACAGCGGATCGACGCCCATGGAGAACAGCACCGGCGCCACCAGCGGCAGGATGATCAGGGTGATCTCCACCCAGTCGAGGAAGAACCCCAGCAGGAAGGTGATCGCCAGCACGGTGAGCAGCACGCCGGTCTGGCCGAACGGCAGGCCGGTGAGCGCCGCACGGATCACGTCGTCGCCACCCAGGCCGCGCAGCACGGCGGCGAATACCGTGGCGCCGATGAAGATGCCGAAGATGAACGCGGCGGTGCGGCTGGTCTGGTACAGCGCATCCTTGAGCACCGGCAGGCTCAGCCGGCGGCTACCGGCGGCCATCAGCAACGCACCGAAGGCGCCCACCGCAGAAGCCTCGGTGGTGGTGGCGATGCCGAAGAAGATCGAGCCGAGCACGGCGAAGATCAGCCCCAGCGGCGGCACCACGGCCCAGAACACGTCGAGCAGGGCACGGCCGTCGAGCTTCGGCCGGTTGACCGGGGCCGGGGCGAAATCTTTTTTCAGCCAGGCGGTGATGACGATGTACAGCACGTACATCAGCGCCAGCATCATTCCCGGAATCAGCGCGCCCATGAACAGCTTGCCCACCGAGGCTTCCGAGGTGCCGAGGCGGTCGGCCATCAGCACCAGCATGATGCTCGGCGGGATGAGGATGCCCAGCGTACCCACCGAGCAGGCAGTGCCCACCGCCAGGCTCTTGTTGTAGTTGGCCTGCAGCATCGGCCCGATGGAGAGCATGCCGAGCAGCGCCACCGAGGCGCCGACGATGCCGGTGGAGGCGGCGAGCAGGATGCCGACCACCACCACCGTCACCGCATAGCCGCCGCGCAGCGGACCGAGCACGCGCACCAGGCTGTGCATCAGGCGTTCGGCGATGCCGGAGCGGTCGAGCATGATGCCCATGAAGATGAACAGTGGCAGGGCCACCATCAGCTCATTGGCGACGATGCCGTAGATGCGCGCGTCGAGCACGCCGATGGTGCCGTCCCAGGTGAACCAGAGATTGGCGTCGAAGTGTTCAACCAGCACATAGCCGAGCACGGCGAACAGCAGGCCGATGCCGGCCAGCGACCAGGCGACCGGGAAGCCGAGCAGCAGCAGGCCCATGAAGCTGGCGAACATGGCGATGACGAGGATTTCTTCCAGACCCATGATTGCGACTACTCCATCAGGGCTGCGAACGAGTGCGGTCGCGCTCGTCCGAGGGGGCCGTCAGGGCCCGCGGGAAATTGAACAGCAGGGTGCTGCAGCGCAACGCGCGGGACAGCAGCGCCAGCGCCACCAGCGCGAGGCCAATGGGCAGCACGCTCTTGAAAATGAAGCGATGGGGCAGCCCGCTGGGTGCCTGGGAGCGCTCGTTGTAGAGGTAGGCCTTGTAGGCATAGGGAATCAGCGCATCGATCATCAGCGCGATCACCGGCAGGGCCAGCAGCACGATGGCGACCAGCTCGATCCAGGCGCGACCGCGCAGACTGAAGCGTTCGCTCAGCACGTCGACGCGCACATGGTCGTCGCGCACCACGGCGTAGGCGAGGGCAAGCATCAGCGCGGCGCCGAACAGGTGCCAGGACAGTTCCTCCAGCGCGATGGAGCCGCGGGAGAGGGCGAAGCGGCTGAACACGTTGGCCAGCACGACCAGCAGAACCGCCAGCCAGAGCCAGGCGCTGGCCTGGCCGATAGCGACCAGCAGGCGATCCAACGGCCGCGAAATACGGTTGTACGGCAGCGCGTCGGGCGCTGGCGCATCGGGAGAGACGGGCTTGAAGGACACGGCGGACCTCGGAATCTCGGCACACAGGGATAGAAGGCGGGCACGTCGCCGTGCCCGCGGGCTGCAGCGCAGCCGTCAGTCGTACTTGTAGAAGTCGCGCGGCAGGTAGCCCATGCCGTGCCAGATCGAGTGGTGCTTCATGAACTCGCGCTGGCTGGTCAGCACGCGCTTGAACATCTCGTCCTTGGCGGCCATCTCGTCGAGCACCTGGTCGGTGACCTTCTGCAGTTCGCGCAGCACCGGCTCGGGCAGCACCTGGGCCTTCACGCCCTGCTTCTGGTAGTCGCGCAGGGCGGTCGGCTGGGCCCACTCGCTTTCGGCGAAGCCCTTGAGGGTGGCCGACTCGCAGCCCATCTCGATCAGCGCGCGGCTCTCCGGCGCGAGCTTGTCCCAGACGTCCTTGTTGACCAGCAGGTGCGAGGTGGTCAGCGTCTGGTGCCAGCCGGGCATGACGTAGTTCTTGATGATCTGGTCCAGGCCCAGCATCTTGTCCACCGCCGGCTGGGAGAACTCGGTGGCGTCGATGGTCTTGCGCTCCAGCGCCTGGTAGATCTCGCCGCCCGGCACCATGGTCACCGAGGCGCCGAGCTTCTCCAGCACCTTGCCGCCGATGCCGGCGAAGCGGATGCGCAGGCCGTCGATGTCTTCCAGCTTCTCGATGGGCTGGGCGAACCAGCCGGCGCCTTCCGGGCCGATGATGCTGCACAGCATCGGGTGGATGTTGCGCGGCGCGTAGATTTCCTCGAGCAGCTTCTTGCCGTCGCCCTGGTAGTACCAGGCCAGGTGCGCCGGCGGCTCCATGTTGAACGGCGCGCCGGAGTACAGCGGCAGCGCCGGTATGGTGCCCTGGTCGTAGCCGATCCAGGTATAGCCGGCCGGGTACTTGCCGCTGCTCACCGCATCCATGATCTCGAACGGCGGCACCAGCTCGCCCGGCTCGTAGTAGCGCAGCTGGATGTCGCCGCCGGAGACGGCCTTGAGCGAGTCGGAAAGATGCTTGACCGGCGTGGAGAGGCCGATCAGGTGCGACGGGAAGGCCAGCGGCACTTGCCAGCGGATCTTCTCCGCGGCACTGGCGACGCCACTGAGCAGGCTGGCGCCGAGCAGGGTGGTGGCACCGATGGCGCAGGCGAGACGGGAGAGCTTGTTGTTGATCGACATGCAGGTTTCCTTCTTGTTGTTGTAAAGCCCGAGGGCAGCCGTGCTAGCCGCTCGTGGCAGAGGGCGCTACGGGCCAGACAAGAACGAAGGCCGAATCGAGATGCCGAGTCAGCGCCAGCCTTGTTCTTGGGTTTGTTCTGGCGTCCAGGCTGACTTAGCAGGTTCTATGCCCGAGTCGCGGCAGCCGACGTACGGCGCGGCCTGCCATGGTTTTGCCGGTGCCTGGCGGCGCCGGGCATGTCTGCAATGGCAGACACTGGCGGGGGGCGGGGAAGGGAGTGTCCAGTTTTCCGGAAACTGTCCACTACGCTGGACGCCCGCTGGGAGCGCGGCGCGCCATGGGCACAGCGATGCGGCGGGCAGCGCCGGAGGGGGGGCGATGGTCGCGGCGCCGGGGCGGGCCCGGCTCGGCTCAGCTCGCGGTCTTTTTCTCGAGGGTCGCCTGCAGGGCGGTACGGCAGCGTTCTTCGGCGGTATCCAGCTCCAGCTGCATCTGCTGGATGTCGAGCAGTTGCTGCTCCAGTTGCTGGCGGCGTTCGGCGATCATGGCGAGCATGATGTTGAGCTGCTTCTGGTTGCCGGCCTTGGGGTCGTAGAGCTCGATCAGCGTCTTGCATTCGGCCAGCGAGAAGCCGATGCGCTTGCCGCGCAGGATCAGCTTCAGCGCGACGCGATCCTTCGGCGAATAGATGCGCTCCTGGCCGCGGCGGGTCGGCGAGAGCATGCCCTGTTCTTCGTAGAAGCGGATGGCCCGAGTGGTAATGTCCAGCTCGTTGGCCAGGTCGGAAATGCTGTAGGTTTGCTTGGACATGGTACTTCCCGATCATCCTCAGTCGCGCCCGGCGAACCGGGCGCGTGTGTCTGCCAGCATGCCCTGGGGCGACGGCTCGCTCAGGGGCGTTCGATGGCCAAGGCTACGCCCTGGCCCCCGCCGATGCACAGTGTCGCCAGGCCCTTGCGCACGTCGCGGCGCTGCATCTCGTGCAGCAGGGTCACCAGGATACGGCAGCCGGAAGCGCCGATGGGATGGCCCAGGGCGATTGCGCCACCGTTCACGTTGACCTTATCGGCATCCCAGCCCAATTCCTTACCCACCGACAGTGCCTGCACGGCGAAGGCTTCGTTGGCTTCGATCAGGTCCAGCTCGGCCAGCGTCCAGCCGGCCTTTTCCAGGCAGCGGCGGGTGGCCGAGACCGGGCCGATGCCCATGATCGCCGGGTCGACGCCGGCATTGGCGTAGCCGACGATCTTCGCCAGCACCGGCAGGCCGAGGGCCTGGGCCTTGGCGGCACTCATCAGCACCACCGCGGCGGCGCCGTCGTTGAGGGTCGAGGCGTTGCCGGCGGTGACGCTGCCGTCCTTCTTGAATGCCGCGCGCAGGCCGCCGAGGGATTCGGCGGTGGTGCCGGCGCGCGGTTGTTCGTCGCGGGCGAAGGCCACCGGCTCACCCTTGCGCTGCGGGATCATCACCGGGGTGATTTCCGCGTCGAAGCGGCCGCTCTCGATGGCGGCGCTGGCGCGCTGCTGCGACTGCGCGGCGAAGGCGTCCTGCTGGGCGCGGTCGATGCCGTATTTCTCCGCCAGGTTCTCCGCGGTGATGCCCATGTGGTAGTCGTTGAAGGCATCCCACAGGCCGTCGCTGATCATGCTGTCGATCATCTGCGCGTGGCCCATGCGCAGGCCGGTGCGTGCGCCGGGCAGGACGTAGGGCGCCAGGCTCATGTTCTCCATGCCGCCGGCGATGACCACCTCGGCGTCGCCGCAGCGGATCGCCTGGGCCGCCAGGTGCAGGGCCTTGAGGCCCGAGCCGCAGACCTTGTTGAGGGTCATGGCCGGTACCGCGTGGGGCAGGCCGGCCTTGATCGAGGCCTGGCGTGCGGTGTTCTGTCCGGCGCCGGCGGTGAGTACGTGGCCGAGGATCACTTCATCCACTTCGGCCGGAGCGATACCGGTTTTTTCCAGCAGGGCACGGATCACGGTGGCGCCCAGTTCGACGGCCGGGACATTGGCCAGCGCGCCCTGGAAACTGCCGATGGCGGTGCGGGTTGCAGCTACGATAACGACGTCTTGCATGACGGGCTCCGAATAAAAAAGCGTTACGTCGCGACGCAACGCAAAGGACAGGTCCTGGACCTGTCGCCGGGATAAGGACGCTCGCTGGCAGCGAGACGGGCCGGAACACAGTGCGCCGTGGCGGCGGCCTGCCGGCTGGCCCGGGGAGCGGGCGCAGCGGGTCGATACCGCAGTATACGGGCGCGCAGGTGACTGGCCAGTCTCGGCCGTGCCGGCTGTGCGCTGCCGGGGCGAGCGGCGGGTGCGGGCTGGGAAGGCGCCGGTGGCTGCGGTCGGCAGCGCGCGAGCGGCGCTTTCCCGCCGCGTTTCAACGCTGGATCGGGCAGCCGGTGGCCTGCTGGATTTCCTCGAAGCCGACGCCATCGGCCAGTTCCACCAGTTTCAGCCCCTGTTCGGTGACATCCAGCACGCCGAGGTCGGTGATGATGCGGTTGACCACGCCGAGGCCGGTCAGCGGCAGATCGCAGGCCGGCAGGATCTTGTGCGCGCCGCCCTTGGCGGTGTGCTCCATCAGCACCACCACGCGCTTGACGCCGGCCACCAGGTCCATGGCGCCGCCCATGCCCTTGACCATCTTGCCGGGGATCATCCAGTTGGCCAGGTCGCCCTTTTCCGAGACCTGCATGGCGCCGAGGATGGCCAGGTTGATGTGGCCGCCGCGGATCATCGCGAAGCTCTGCGCGTTGTCGAAGAAGCTCGAGCCGGGCAGCGCGGTGACGGTCTGCTTGCCGGCGTTGATCAGGTCCGGGTCGATCTCTTCCTCGCTGGGGAAGGGACCGATGCCGAGCAGGCCGTTCTCGCTCTGCAGCCAGACGTCCATGCCTTCCGGGATGTAGTTGGCGACCAGGGTCGGCAGGCCGATACCGAGGTTGACGTAGAAGCCGTCCTGCAGCTCCTGGGCGGCGCGTTGCGCCATCTGTTCACGTGTCCAGGCCATGGTCTCAGCTCCTCACCGTGCGTTTTTCGATGCGTTTTTCCGGGTTAGGGTTGTGCACGATGCGATGCACGTAGATACCCGGCAGGTGAATCTGGTCCGGGTCCAGCTCGCCGGTCTCGACGATCTCCTCCACCTCGACGACGCAGACCTCGCCGGCCATCGCTGCCAGCGGGTTGAAGTTGCGCGCGGTCTTGCGGAACAGCAGGTTACCGGCCTTGTCGGCCTTCCACGCCTTGACCAGGGCGATATCGGCGGTCAGCGATTGCTCCATCACGTACCACTCACCGTTGAACTGGCGGGTTTCCTTGCCTTCGGCCACTAGGGTGCCGTAGCCGGTGCGGGTGTAGAAGGCCGGGATGCCGGCGCCGCCGGCGCGCAGTTTCTCGGCGAGGGTGCCCTGCGGGGTGAATTCCAGTTCGAGCTCGCCGGCCAGGTACTGGCGCTCGAACTCCTTGTTCTCGCCGACGTAGGAGGCAACCATCTTGCTGATCTGGCGGGTCTCCAGCAGCAGGCCGAGGCCGAAGCCGTCGACGCCGGCATTGTTGCTGATGGCAGTGAGGTCCTTCTTGCCGCCGTCACGCAGGGCGACGATCAGCGCTTCGGGAATGCCGCACAGGCCGAAGCCGCCGACGGCGATGGTCATGCCGTCCTCGACCAGGCCTTCCAGGGCGTGGGCGGCGCTGGGGTAAATCTTGTTCATGAAATACCTCTACTTGTTGTTCTGTCTGTTACCGCGCCGGTCGCGGCCGGATGGGCTCACGGCCGATGCGGTCCCTGCGCCAAGCAAATATGATGCCCGGCGTCTTCAGCGGCCGAGCCGGGCGCGTGCGACCCGCGAGCCATTGGCACGGCCCAGCAGTTGGCTGATGCGCTCGCCGGCATCGACCAGGGCGTCGAGGTCGATGCCGGTGTCGATGCCCAACCCGTTCAACATATAAAGCACATCTTCGCTGGCGACGTTGCCGCTGGCGCCTTTCGCATAGGGGCAGCCGCCGAGCCCGGCGACCGAGCTGTCGAACACCGCGATGCCTTCCAGCAAGCTGGCATAGATGTTTGCCAGCGCCTGGCCGTAGGTGTCGTGGAAATGTCCGGCGAGCTTGTCGTGCGGCACGCGGCGGCCGACCCTTTCGATCAGCTGGCGGGTCTTGCCCGGCGTGCCGGTGCCGATGGTGTCGCCGAGCGAGACCTCGTAGCAGCCCATGGCAAAGAGTTCGTGCGCCACCTGGGCAACCTGTTCCGGATCGATCTCCCCCTCGTAGGGGCAGCCCAGCACGCAGGAGACGTAGCCGCGCACCTGGATGCCATTGACGCGGGCGGCCTCCAGCAAGGGCGCGAAGCGTGCCAGGCTCTCGGCGATGGAGCAGTTGATGTTCTTCTGCGAGAAGGCCTCGGAGGCCGCACCGAACACCGCGACTTCCTTCACGCCGGCCTCGATGGCCGCCTCCAGGCCCTTCATGTTCGGCGTCAGCGCCGCGTAAGTGACCCCGGCCTTGCGCTGGATCTGCGCGAAGACTTCGGCGGAGCCCGCCATCTGTGGCACCCACTTGGGCGAGACGAAGCTGCCGACTTCGATATAGGACAGCCCGGCGGCGCTCAGGTCGTCGACCAGACGCACCTTGTCCGCCACGCTGATCGGCTGCTGCTCGTTCTGCAGACCGTCACGCGGGCCGACTTCCACCAGCCGGACCTGTTTGGGCAGGCTCATATGTCCTCCAGGGGCGAGCGCGATTGGCGGGCTCGCCGGTTCATGTGTGTCAGCCGAGGCGTCCGGCTACCGGTGGAAAAGCCTGCGGCGTTTTCCACCCTACGACCTTGCGTTCGTGCGTAGGGTGGACAATGGCGAAGCCTTGTCCACCTTACGCATCCTTCAGGCCTCTTCCATCTCCAGCAGCACCGCGCCTTCGCTGACCATTTCGCCTTCGTTGCAGAACAGGCTCTTGACCACGCCAGCCTGGGCGCTGCGGATGCTGTGTTCCATCTTCATGGCTTCCAGCACGATCAGCGCGGTGCCGGCTTCGACATGCTGACCGGCCTCCACCAGCACGCGGACGATGCTGCCGTTCATCGGTGCGGTCAGGCCGCCGTGATGCTGGTGGCTGGCCTCGGCTTCGGCGATGGGGTCGAACGCGTGCACGGCCAGCCATTCGCCGTTCCACTGCAGGTACAGTGCATCGCCCTGGCGGATCGCCCTGGGCGTGCGGACGTTCTGCCGCGGCGCTGCCGGGTCGACCTTCAGCCGGCGGCTTTCGCCATTGCACTGTAGGTGCAGGCTGATCTGCGCCGGCATGCCGAAACGCAGCCCGCTGCGCTTGGACCACGGCGAATGGGCATCGTCGTCGCGAACGGTGGTCGGTTCGCTCTGCACGAAGCACTCGGCAGCCTGTTGCCAGAAGGCGTCGGACAGTTCGCCGGCCGGACGCAGCAGTTCGCTTTCGTGGCGCGGGATAAAGCCGGTATCCAGTTCGGCCTCGGCAAAGGCGCGATGGCCGACGACGCGGCGCAGGAACGCGAGGTTGGTGCGCACGCCGCCGACGGCGGTCTCGTCGAGCATGGCCAAGAGGCGCAGGCGCGCTTCCTCGCGGTTCTCGCCCCAGGCGATCAGCTTGCCGAGCATCGGATCGTAGAACGGCGACACCGTATCGCCCTCGGCGACGCCGCTGTCGACGCGACGGCCCGGACCATCCGCGGCTTCACGGTAGAGCTCGAGGGTGCCGGTGGCGGGAAGGAAATCGTTGTCCGGGTCCTCGGCGTACAGCCGTACCTCGATGGCATGGCCGATCAGCGGCACCTGCTCCTGGCTGATCGGCAGCGGCTCGCCGCGGGCGACGCGAATCTGCCAGGCGACCAGGTCGAGGCCGGTGATGGCCTCCGTGACCGGGTGCTCGACCTGCAGACGGGTGTTCATTTCCATGAAGAAGAATTCGCCACGGGCATCCAGCAGGAATTCCACGGTGCCGGCGCCGACGTAGCCGATGGCCTTGGCCGCCTTCACCGCGGCTTCGCCCATGGCACGGCGCAGCTCGGGGGACAGGCCGGGGGCAGGGGCCTCTTCGACCACCTTCTGATGGCGGCGCTGGATCGAGCAGTCGCGCTCGTTCAGGTACAGGCAGTTGCCGTGCTGGTCGGCGAAGACCTGGATTTCCACATGGCGCGGCTTGAGCACGTATTTCTCGACCAGCATGCGCGAATCGCCGAACGACGACTGTGCCTCGCGCTGCGCGGACGCCAGTGCTTCGGCCAGGTCCGCCTCACGCTCGACCACCTTCATGCCCTTGCCGCCACCACCGGCGGTGGCCTTGAGCAGCACCGGGTAGCCGATCTTTTCCGCGGCAGCACGGAAGGTTTCCACGTCCTGCGCTTCGCCGTGGTAGCCGGGCACCAGCGGCACGCCGGCTTCTTCCATCAGCGCCTTGGCGGCGGACTTGCTGCCCATGGCGTCGATGGCGGAGGCGGGCGGGCCGAGGAAGATCAGCCCGGCCTGTTCGATGGCGCGGGCGAACTCTGCGTTCTCCGAGAGAAAGCCGTAGCCCGGGTGGATCGCCTGGGCGCCGCTGGCCTTGGCCGCCTCGATCAGCTTGTCGATGCGCAGGTAGCTCTCGGCCGGCTTGGCGCCGCCCAGGTCGATGCGGATATCGGCTTCGCGAGCATGGCGCGCGCTGGCGTCGATGGCGCTGTGCACCGCAACGGTGGTCAGGCCCATGGCCTTGGCGGTGCGCATCACGCGGCAGGCGATCTCGCCGCGGTTGGCGACCAGCAGGGTATCGATAGGGCGATTCATCACTTCTTCTCCTGCCAGGCGGGCGTGCGTTTTTCCAGAAAGGCGCTCAGGCCTTCCTGACCTTCCGGGCTGGTGCGCAGGCGTGCGATGGCCTGTTCGGTGGTCTGGCGCAGGTCGGCGCTGAAATCGCCATCGCCCACTTCCAGCAGCAGGTCCTTGCAGGCCTTGAGCGCCTGGGGGCTGTTGAGCAACAGGTTGTCGACCCATTGCTCCAGCGCGGCGTCCAGCTCACTGGCCGGGTAGGTTTCTGCGAGCAGGCCGAGTTCGCGGGCACGTGTGCCGTCGAAACGTTCGGCGGTCAGCGCGTAGCGGCGGGTGGCGCGCTCGCCGATGGCCTTGACCACGTACGGGCTGATCACCGCCGGCGCCAGCCCGATGCGAACTTCCGACAGGCAGAACAAAGCGTCGCGGGCGCCGATGGCCATGTCGCAGCAGGCGATCAGCCCCAGCGCGCCGCCAAAGGCCGCGCCCTGTACCACGGCCAGGGTCGGCTGCGGCAGCTGATAAAGGCGCTGCATCAGCTCGCCGAGTTCGTGGGCGTCAGCCAGGTTCGCCTGGTAGTCGAGTTTGGCCGACTCGCGCATCCAGCCCAGATCCGCGCCAGCAGAGAAGTGCTTGCCGCGCCCGCGCAGGATGAGGAAGCGGATGCCGTCATCGTCCTGCACCTGGGCCAGCGCTGCGTTCAGTTCGCCGATCACCTGGGCGTCGAAGGCATTGTTCTTGTCCGCGCGGTTGAGCCAGAGCGTGGCCACGCCGCGCGCGTCTTTGTTCAGTTCGATGGTCTGGAAATCGGTCATCTCGGCATCCTCGATGCGACTGCAGGCGCCGGCGCGCTCGGCTGCCGGCGGCACGGATTACATGCGGAACACGCCGAAGCGGGTCGGCTCGATCGGCGCATTCAACGCGGCGGACAGCGCCAGCCCCAGCACCTCGCGGGTCTGCGCCGGGTCGATCACGCCGTCGTCCCACAGCCGCGCGCTGGAGTAATAGGGATGGCCCTGGCGCTCGTACTGTTCGAGGATCGGCTGCTTGATGGCCGCCACCTCATCGTCGCCGAGGCTCTTGCCGGCGCGCTCGCTCTGTTCCTGCTTGACCTGGGCGAGCACCCCGGCGGCCTGTTCGCCACCCATCACGGCGATGCGCGCGTTGGGCCACATCCAGAGGAAGCGCGGGTCGTAGGCGCGGCCGCACATGCCGTAGTTGCCGGCACCGAAGCTGCCGCCGATGAGCACGGTGAACTTCGGCACCTGGGCGCAGGCTACCGCAGTGACCAGCTTGGCGCCGTGCTTGGCGATGCCACCGGCCTCGTATTTCTGCCCGACCATGAAACCGGTGATGTTCTGCAGGAACAGCAGCGGAATGCCACGCTGGCAGGCCAGCTCGATGAAGTGCGCGCCTTTCTGCGCCGCCTCGGCGAAGAGGATGCCGTTGTTGGCGAGGATGGCGATCGGGTAGCCGTGCAGATGGGCGAAGCCGCAGACCAGGGTGGTGCCGAACAGCGCCTTGAATTCATCGAACTCACTGCCGTCCACCAGCCGCGCGATCACCTCGCGCACGTCATAGGGCTGCTTGGCCTGTGCCGGGATCACACCGTACAGCTCGTCGGCGGCATACAGCGGTGCGCGCGGTTCGCGGGTCTGCAGCTGGCCGAGCTTGCGCCAGTTGAGGTTGGCCACGCAGCGGCGGGCGATGGAAAGGGCGTGCTCGTCGTTCTCGGCGTAGTGGTCGGCGACGCCCGAGGTCTTGCAGTGCACGTCGGCGCCGCCCAGTTCCTCAGCGGTTACCACTTCGCCGGTGGCAGCCTTCACCAGCGGCGGGCCGGCGAGAAAGATGGTCGCCTGGTTGCGCACCATGATGGTCTCGTCGGCCATCGCCGGCACGTAGGCGCCGCCGGCAGTGCAGGACCCCATCACCACGGCGATCTGCGGGATGCCCATGGCGCTCATGTTGGCCTGGTTGAAGAAGATGCGGCCGAAGTGCTCGCGGTCCGGGAACACCTCGTCCTGTCGCGGCAGGTTGGCGCCGCCGGAGTCCACCAGGTAGATGCAGGGCAGGCGGTTCTCGCGGGCGACGGTCTGCGCGCGCAGGTGCTTCTTCACCGTCAGCGGGTAGTAGGTGCCGCCTTTCACGGTGGCGTCGTTGGCGATGATCATGCACTCGACGCCTTCGACGCGGCCGATCCCGGCCACTACGCCGGCAGCGGCGACATCTTCGCCATAGACCTCATGGGCGGCCAGCGGCGCGAGTTCGAGAAAGGCCGAGCCGGCGTCGAGCAGGGTATCGATGCGCTCGCGCACCAATAGCTTTCCGCGTGAGACATGGCGCTGCTGGGCGGTGGCGCCGCCACCTTCGCTGACACGGCCGAGCAGGGCGCGCAGGTTGTTCACCTGTTCGAGCATCGCCGCGCTGTTGGCGGCGAACTCCGGCGAACGGGTATTGATCTGGGTGTGCAGGATGGCCATGGTTGGCTCCGTTCAATTCCATCATGGATGGCTCTGCCATCCACCGACTGCGGTGGAAAACGCTTCGCGGTTTTCCACCCTACGAGGGTTGGGCGTTGTTACGCCCGCAGCTCACCTGGATTCGTTGAACAGCTCGCGGCCGATCAGCATCCGGCGGATCTCGCTGGTGCCGGCGCCAATCTCGTAGAGCTTGGCGTCACGCAGCAGGCGGCCGGTGGGGAATTCGTTGATGTAGCCGTTGCCACCGAGGATCTGGATCGCCTGCAGGGCCATCTGCGTGGCGTTTTCGGCGGTATAGAGGATCACCCCGGCGGCGTCCTTGCGGGTGGTCTCGCCACGGTCGCAGGCCTGGGCGACGGCGTAGAGATAGGCGCGGCTGGCGTTGAGCTGGGTGTACATGTCCGCCACCTTGCCCTGGATGAACTGGAACTCGCCGATGCTCTGGCCGAACTGCTTGCGGTCGTGGATGTAGGGCACCACCACGTCGAGGCAGGCCTGCATGATCCCGGTCGGGCCGCCGGCCAGTACCACGCGCTCGTAGTCCAGGCCGCTCATCAGCACCTTGACGCCGCCGTTCTCGACGCCGAGCACGTTCTCTTGCGGCACCTCGACGTCATCGAAGAACAGCTCGCAGGTGTTGGAGCCGCGCATGCCGAGCTTGTCGAACTTGTTGCCGCGGGAGAAACCCTTCCAGTCGCGCTCGACGATGAACGCGGTGATGCCGTGCGGCCCCTTGTCCAGCTCGGTCTTGGCATAGATCACGTAGGTGTTGGCGTCCGGGCCGTTGGTGATCCAGGTCTTGCTGCCGTTGAGCACGTAGCGGTCGCCGCGCTTTTCGGCGCGCAGCTTCATGGAGACCACGTCGGAGCCGGCATTCGGCTCGCTCATGGCCAGCGCGCCGACGTGTTCGCCGCTGATCAGCTTGGGCAGGTAGCGGGCCTTCTGCTCGGGGTTGCCGTTGCGGTTGATCTGGTTGACGCACAGGTTGGAGTGGGCGCCGTAGGAGAGGGCGACCGAGGCCGAGCCGCGGCTGATTTCTTCCATCGCCACCACGTGCGCCAGGTAGCCGAGGCCGGCGCCGCCGTATTCCTCGGAGACGGTCACGCCGAGCAGGCCCATCTCGCCGAATTTCTTCCACATGTCGGCCGGGAACAGGTTGTCCCGGTCGATGGCCTCGGCGCGCGGCGCCAGCTCGGCGGTGACGAAGGCCTGCACCTGCTCGCGCAGCATGTCGATGGTTTCACCGAGGGCGAAGTTGAGGCTGGAGTAATTCATGGGGGCCACCTGTCTTGTATTTGTTCTGCTTTCAGAGGGTTCGTTGGGCGGCTTGGGCGCCGCCCGGACCGGCGCTCCGGCTCCCTTTTCGCGTGGTTGGGAGAGTGGGTTGCCAGGTAGTTACCTTTACGTTAACGTAACCATGCCCTTGGATGACTGTCAACACCGCTGGCGTCCTTGGGAAGTAAAGCCTCATAACAAGCATAAGACCGAGGAAAATCGACATGAGTCTTCCGAGCTATACCTGCGGACCGCAGAGCAAACCCCTGTTGCCCATGACCATCGGCGCGGCCTTCGACCGCACCGTGGAGCGCTTCCCCCAGCGCGAGGCCCTGGTGGTGCGCCATCAGCAACTGCGCTACACATGGGCGGAACTGGCTGATGCGGTGGAGCGCTGCGCGCGCGGGTTGCTGGCGCTCGGTCTCGAGCCTGGCGAGCGGCTGGGAATCTGGTCGCCGAACTGCGCCGAGTGGTGCATCGTCCAGTTCGCCACGGCGAAGATCGGCGTGATTCTGGTCAACATCAATCCGGCCTACCGGCTCAACGAACTCGAATACGCCCTGAAGCAGTCCGGCTGCCGCTGGCTGGTCTGTGCCGATGCCTTCAAGACATCCGATTACCACGCCATGCTGCACGAGCTGCTGCCCGAGCTGGAGCGCTCGGCCATCGGTGCGCTGCAGAGCCACATGCTGCCGGAACTGCGTGGGGTGATCAGCCTCGGTGCCAAGCCGACGGACGGCATGCTGCAGTGGCAGGCGCTGCTGGTCATGGCCGAGCAGGTCGGGCCGGAGCAGCTGCGCCAGTGCGGCGAGCGTTTGCAGTTCGACGAGCCGATCAACATCCAGTACACCTCCGGCACCACGGGCTTCCCCAAGGGCGCCACGCTGAGCCACTACAACATCCTCAACAACGGCTACATGGTCGGCGAGAGCCTCGGGCTCAGCGAGCATGACCGGCTGGTGATCCCGGTGCCGCTGTACCACTGCTTCGGCATGGTCATGGGCAACCTCGGCTGCGTCACCCACGGCACCACGATGATCTACCCGAGCGCCGCCTTCGAGCCGCTGGCAGCACTGCAGGCCGCGGCCGAGGAAAAGGCCACCGGCATGTACGGCGTGCCGACCATGTTCATCGCCATGCTCGACCACCCGGAGCGCCAGTCGCTGGACCTGAGCAGCCTGCGCACCGGCATCATGGCCGGCTCCACCTGCCCGATCGAGGTGATGAAGCGCGTCATCGACGACATGCACCTGGCCGAGATGCAGATCGCCTACGGCATGACCGAAACCAGCCCGGTCTCCACCCAGACCGGCGCGGACGACGACCTCGAGCGGCGTGTCACCAGCGTCGGCCGCACTCAGCCGCACCTGGAGAGCAAGGTGGTCGACGAGCAGGGCCGCGTGGTGCCGCGCGGGCAGATCGGCGAACTCTGCACCCGCGGCTACAGCGTCATGCTCGGCTACTGGAACAATCCGGAGGCGACCCGCGAGGCCATCGACGGCGCGCGCTGGATGCACACCGGCGACCTGGCGGTGATGGACGACGAGGGCTACATCAAGATCGTCGGTCGCAACAAGGACATGATCATCCGCGGCGGCGAGAACGTGTACCCGCGCGAGATCGAGGAATTCCTCTTCACCCACCCGGCGGTGGCCGACGTGCAGGTGATCGGCGTGCCGGACAGCAAGTTCGGCGAGGAGATCGTCGCCTGGATCAAGCTGCACCCGGGCCATCAGGTCGAGGCCGAGGCGCTGCGCGAGTTCTGCAAGGGTCGCATCGCCCACTTCAAGACGCCGCGGCACATCCGCTTCGTCGACGACTTCCCCATGACCATCAGCGGCAAGGTGCAGAAGTTCCGCATGCGCGAGATCAGCGTGGTCGAGCTGGGGCTCAGCGAACGCCACTGACGACAGCCGGCCGGGCTGCCCGGCCGAGCCATCCCTCGCAGGTCTCCAAGGAGCGATCCATGACCCAGCCGATCAGCCGTTTTCCGCTCGCCGAAAGCCTCGATGCGCTGCCGCAGGATGTGCGCGAGCGCATCCTCGCGGTACAGGCCAAGGCCGGCTTCGTGCCCAATGTGTTCCTCATGCTGGCACACCGTCCCGACGAGTTCCGTGCCTTCTTCGCCTACCACGACGCGCTGATGGAGCGCCCCTCGGACAGCCTGACCCAGGTCGAGAAGGAGATGATCGTGGTGGCCGTCAGCGCCGACCATGGTTGCCTGTACTGTGTGGTCGCCCATGGCGCGATCCTGCGCATCCTCGCCAAGGACCCGCTGATCGCCGATCAGCTCGCGGTCAACTACCGCTCCGCGCCGCTCGGCGAGCGCCAGCAGGCGATGCTGGATTTCGCCCTGCATATCGCCGCGCAGCGCGGCGTGCTCGACGATGCCTGGCAGGCGCGGCTCGAAGCGCAGGGTTTCAGCCGCGACGACATCTGGGACATCGGCGCCATCGCCGCCTTCTTCGGGCTATCCAACCGCCTGGTCTCCATGGCGCGCACCCCGCCGAACGAGGAGTTCTACCTGCTGGGCCGCGTGCCCAGAAGCCCCGCGCGCTGAGCGCGATCCCCATTACCGCATGACGTGGTAATTCCAGTCCGACAGGAAGTCGCGGTCGGGCTTAACGACAGCTGCATCTACCGACAATAACAAGAGAGAGACCTATGCACCTGAAACCCCTGAGCCAGTTGTTCCTGTTCGGCGGCCTGGCTGCCGCCGTTGGCGTTCCGACCGCCGCCAGCGCCGCCTTCATCGACGACGCCACGGCCAGCCTCGAGCTGCGCAACTTCTACATGAACCGCGACTACCGCGACGACGACAAGGCCGACACGCCACAACACAAGGGTGCGCCGAAAGCCAAGGCCGACGAATGGGGCCAGGGCTTCATCCTCAACCTGCAGTCCGGTTTTACCGAGGGGCCGGTGGGCTTCGGTGTCGACGCGCTGGGGCTGTTGGGCGTCAAGCTCGACTCGGGCGCGGGGACCAGCGGCACCGGTACGCTGCCGCGCAGCCCGGCCACCGCCGAGCCGGTGGACGACTACAGCTTCCTCGGGCTGACCGCCAAGGCCAAGCTGTCCAATACCGTGCTCACCCTGGGCACGCACCAGCCGACGCTGCCGGTGCTGTTCCGCAACGACACGCGCATGCTGCCGCAGACCTTCGAGGGCGCGCAGATCCTCTCCAAGGAGTTCGAAGGCCTGACCCTGCTCGGCGGCCAGTTCCGCTCGACGCGCCTGCGCGACTCGTCCAACTACGGCGACATGACCATGTTCGCCGACGGCTCCAGCGGCGGGGTAGCCAGCGACCGCTTCAACTACGCCGGCGGCAGCTACGCCTTCACGCCGAAGTTCACCGCGACCTATTACTACGCCGAGCTGGAAGACAACTACAGCCAGCACCACGTCAACCTGTTGCACGTGCTGCCGCTGTCCGAGCGCCTCGGCCTGAAGTCCGACATCCGCTACTTCAAGAGCGACGGCGAGGGCAATGCCCGCGTCGACAACCGCAACATCGGCGCCATGTTCAGCCTGCTCTATGCCGGGCATTCGCTGGGCCTGGGCTACCAGGACCAGAGCGGCGACACCGGCATGCCGTTCGTCGGCGGCGGCACCGACCCCTGGACGCTGAACACCCTGACCTATCACCACTTCCTGCGGGCCGAGGAGGATGGCTGGCAGATGCGCTACGACTACGACTTCGCCGCGGCCGGCATCCCGGGCCTGACGTTGATGGCGCGCTACGTGCGTGGTGACGACTTCGAGATCGCCGGGGCCGATGCCAAGGAATGGGAACGGGACGTCGACCTGGCGTACACGGTGCAGAGCGGGCCGTTGAAGAACTTCAACGTGCGCTTGCGCAATGTGATGTATCGCGGCAGCCATACCACCGATATCGATGAGAACCGGGTGATCGTCAGCTATACGCTGAAGTTCTGAGGTGTGTGAGGCACGGCCGGGCCGGGCGATGGCTCGGCTGTGCTTTTTTGTTGCGTGATGCTTCGGTGGCATAAGGCGGTAGCCGAGCGAGCTGGTGGCAAGCTTTCAAACGACCCGGCAATGGCTCCGGACATCTAAGCTTCCTCCCCTCGCCAACGTTCCAACGAACCAGCCATCGAAGCGACATACCCGTTGTGCCGACGCAAGCAAGCGCCCCAGCTGGCGGGTCTGAATGATGGCCATTTGCCCGGTATTTCCACGCTTCGCCGATCAATCACCCGTTTGAAAAAGCCACTTGCCGTATACGGAAATCGATTGTTATCGTTTACGTAAAGGTCATGTGACGACCTGCGCCATAACCAACAACAACAATCAAGGTTAGAGGGGCATCCATGGAACCAGAGTTCGTGCTGGAAACGCGCGGCCTGACCAAGGAGTTCCGCGGCTTCACCGCCGTGGATTCCGTTGATCTCAAGGTCCGCCAGGGACACATCCACGCGCTTATCGGCCCCAACGGGGCCGGCAAGACCACCGTATTCAACCTGCTCACCAAGTTCCTCACGCCTACCCGTGGCGAAATCCTTTATCGCGGCAAGAACATCACCTCGATGAAGGCCAACGAGATCGCCCGGCTCGGCCTGGTGCGCTCGTTCCAGATATCCGCAGTGTTCGGCCACATGAGCGTGCTGGAGAACGTGCGCGTCGCGCTGCAGCAGAAGATGGGCACCTCCTTCCACTTCTGGAAGTCCGAACGCAGCCTGCGCGAGCTGGACGATCAGGTGATGCAGCTGCTCGCCGAGGTCGACCTGCAGGCCTTCGCCCAGACCCTGGCCGTCGAGCTGCCCTACGGCCGCAAGCGCGCGCTGGAGCTGGCCACCACCCTGGCGCTGGACCCCATCGTGCTGCTGCTCGACGAACCGACCCAGGGCATGGGCGGTGAGGATGTCGACATGGTCGTCGAGCTGGTGCGCAAGGCCGCCGCCAATCGCACGGTGCTGATGGTCGAGCACAACCTCAGCGTGGTCAGCCGACTGTGCGATCGCATCACCGTGCTGGCGCGTGGCTCGGTGCTTGCCGAAGGCGACTACGACAGCGTGTCGGCCAACCCGCAGGTGCGCGAAGCCTATCTGGGCAGCGAAGCCGCCGCGCTCGAGGAGGCCCACGCATGAACCCACCCATGGATCGCGATCAGCTGCGCATTAGCGACCTGCATGCCTTTTACGGCGAGTCGCACATCCTTCACGGTGTCGATCTAGTGGTTGGCCGCGGCGAGCTGGTGACGCTGCTCGGGCGCAACGGCGCCGGGCGCACCACCACGCTGCGGGCGATCATGAACATGGTCGGGCGGCGCACCGGCTCCATCGTGGTCAACGGCAACGAAACCATCGGCATGCCGGCCCACCAGATTCCACGGCTGGGCGTCGGCTATTGCCCGGAAGAGCGCGGCATCTTCGCCAGCTTGAGCGTCGAGGAGAACCTGCTGCTGCCGCCCACGGTGCGCAGCGGCGGCATGAGCCTGGACGAGCTCTATGCAATGTTTCCCAACCTGTATGAGCGTCGTTTCAGCCAGGGCACGCGGCTGTCCGGCGGCGAGCAGCAGATGTTGGCCATGGCGCGCATCCTGCGCACCGGCGCCAACCTGCTGCTGCTCGACGAGATCACCGAAGGCCTGGCGCCGGTCATCGTGCAGAAGCTCGGCGAGGTGCTGATCAAGCTCAAGCAGCGCGGCCTGACCATCGTCCTGGTGGAGCAGAACTTCCGTTTCGCCGCGCCATTGGCCGACCGCCATTACGTGATGGAGCACGGCCGCATCATCGAAGAGATCGAGGCGGCCGACCTGGATTCGAAAAAGGAGTTCCTCAATTCCTGTCTCGGGGTGTGAGCCTCAGGAAGCTGTAAACCGGCCGCAGTGGATGCCGGCCCGAACCACAACAAAAACAATCGAGAGTGGTGACTACATGAGCTTTTTCCGCAAGAGTGCGAGTGCCATCCTGGCTGCTTCCCTGATCGCCACGGCCGCCCAGGCCGAGATCAGCAACGACGAGATCCGTATCGGCTACCTGGCCGACATGTCCGGTACCTACCGCGACCTCTCCGGCCCCGGCGGCCTGGAGGCGTTGAAGATGGCGGTGGAGGATTTCGGCGGCACGGTCGATGGCAAGAAGATCGTCGTCTTCCACGCCGACGACCTGAACAAGCCGGACGTCGGCGCCAACACCGTGCGCCAGTGGATCGACGAGCGCAATGTCGACATGGTGACCGGCATGGTCGCCAGCTCCGTGGTGCTGGCCGCGGCCAAGGTGGTGGAGCAGGGCGGCAAGCTGGCGCTGATTTCCGGTGCGGCGGCCTCGAGCATCACCAACGAATACTGTTCGCCCAACCATATCCACTGGACCTACGACACCTACGCGCTGGCCAACGGCACGGCCAAGGCGGTGCTCGCCGACGGTGGCAAGAGCTGGTACATCCTCACCGCCGACTATGCTTTCGGCCATTCCATGGAAACCGACATCACCAAGGTGGTGGAAGGTGATGGCGGCAGCATCGTCGGCAAGGTTCGCCATCCGTTCCCCAGCAGCGACTTCTCCTCCTACATGCTGCAGGCCCAGGGCTCCGGCGCAGAGGTGATCGCCCTGGCCAACGCCGGCGCCGATACCGTCAACTCGCTGAAGACCGCCAGCGAATTCGGCGTCACCCAGGCCGGGCAGAAGCTCGCCGGCATGGTGGTGTTCTTGAACGACATCCATGCCATGGGCCTGGACGTGACCCAGGGCCTGATGCTGACCACCGGCTGGTACTGGGACATGAACGAGGAGACCCGCGCCTGGGCCCAGCGCTACTACGAGCGCACCAAGCGCATGCCGGGCATGGTGCACGCCGGCATCTACTCGGCGACCACCCACTACCTGAATGCGGTGAAGGCCGCCGGCACCGACGAAACCGTGGCGGTCCGCGCGCAGATGGCCGGGACGCCGGTCAACGACATGTTCGCCAAGGGCGGGCAGATCCGCGAGGACGGCCGCATGGTGCACGACATGTACCTGGTGCAGGTCAAGACGCCGGCCGAATCCAAGGGCGAGTGGGACCTGTACAAGGTGGTCAGCACCATTCCTGGCGACCAGGCCTACCGGCCGATGGCCGAGAGCCAGTGCAGCAAGCTGGTCGCCACCCAGTGACCGGCTGAGCCGCGCCATCACCCGGCCGGCGACGGCCGGGTGCCACGGACTTCCTTTGGGTGGTGAACCATGACTCTCGTATTCGGCGTTCCCCTGAGCGTGCTGCTCGGGCAGCTGTTGCTCGGCCTGATCAACGGCGCGTTCTACGCGCTGCTGAGCCTGGGCTTGGCGATCATCTTCGGCCTGCTGCGCATCATCAACTTCGCCCATGGCGCGCAGTACATGCTCGGTGCCTTCGTCGCCTTCCTCGGGCTGAACTACCTGGGCGTGAGCTACTGGGCTGCGCTGCTGCTGTCGCCGCTGCTGGTGGGGGCCCTGGGCATGGCCATCGAGCGCGGGCTGCTGCGGCGCATCGCCGGTGAGGACCATCTCTACGGGCTGCTGCTGACCTTCGGCCTGGCGCTGATCGTCGAGGGCAGCTTCGTCAAGCTGTTCGGCGTGTCCGGCTCGTCCTACCCGATGCCGGAACTGCTGCGTGGCGGCTTCAACCTCGGCTTCATGTTCCTGCCGACCTATCGCGCCTGGGTGATCGTCGCCGCGCTGGTGGTCTGCCTGGCGACCTGGTACGTCATCGAGCGCACCCGCCTGGGCTCCTACCTGCGCGCCGGCACCGAGAACCCGCGGCTGATGCAGGGCTTCGGCATCAACGTACCGCTGCTGGTGACCCTGACCTACGGCTACGGCGTGGCCCTGGCTGCCTTCGCCGGCGTGCTGGCGGCGCCGATCTACGCGGTGACCCCGGGCATGGGGTCGAACCTGCTGATCGTGGTGTTCGCCGTGGTGGTGATCGGCGGCATGGGCTCGATCCTCGGCGCCATCGTCACCGGCATCGCCATGGGGCTGATCGAGGGGCTGACCAAGGTGTTCTATCCGGAGGCGGCCAATACCGTGGTGTTCCTGGTCATGGTGGCGGTGCTGCTGGTTCGTCCTGCGGGACTTTTCGGGAAGGAGGCATGAGCATGACCAATCCGGTCAACATGCAGGCGGCCTCGGTGCTGCAGGCCAGCGTGGTGCGCGAGCGCCGGCATGCGGCGGCGCGGCGGCGGAAGATCTTCTACGCGGTACTGCTGGCGGTGGCGCTGCTGGCGCCGCTGGCGGTCTATCCGGTGTTCCTGATGAAGCTGCTGTGCTTCGCGCTGTTCGCCTGTGCCTTCAACCTGCTGCTGGGCTACGCCGGGCTGCTGTCGTTCGGCCACGCGGCGTTCTTCGCCACCGGCGGCTACATCACCGGCTACATGCTGAGCAGCTACAGCGGGCTGAGCACCGAGCTGGGCATCCTCGCCGGCACCCTGGCCTCGACGGTGCTCGGCGCGCTGTTCGGCCTGCTGGCGATCCGCCGGCAGGGCATCTACTTCGCCATGATCACCCTGGCGCTGGCGCAGCTGGTGTTCTTCGTCTTCGTCCAGGCGCCGTTCACCGGCGGCGAGAACGGCCTGCAGGGCGTGCTGCGCGGGCACCTGTTCGGCCTCGTCGACATGCAGAACAACCTGGCCATGTACTACTTCGTGCTGGCGGTGTTCGTTCTCGGCTTCGCCATCATCCAGCGCACCATCCATTCCCCGTACGGCCAGGTGCTCAAGGCGATCCGCGAGAACGAGCCGCGCGCGGTGTCGCTGGGCTACAACGTCGATGCGCACAAGCTGCTGGCCTTCGTCATCTCCGCGGCGCTGGCGGGGCTGGCCGGTTCGACCAAGACCGTGGTGTTCCAGCTGGCCTCGCTGACCGACGCGCACTGGCACATGTCCGGCGAGGTGATCCTGATGACCCTGCTCGGCGGCGTCGGCACCATCCTCGGCCCGCTGGTCGGCGCCACGGTGGTGGTGACGCTGCAGAGTTACCTGTCCAACGGACCGCTGGGCGAATGGGTGCACGTGATTCTCGGCGTGATCTTCGTGCTCTGCGTGCTGCTGTTCCGCTCCGGCATCGTCGGCTGGCTGGAACGCCTGGTGAGGCGCAACTTCAAGTGACGCGACGGTGTAGATCATTGCCGGCAGTCGCAGGCTGATTCCTCTGGAACGGCCTGGAGGAAGGGGTTGCGCCAACTTCCTGGTGCGTTGGATCAACGCAGTAGTTGGCGCAGGCGCTCCCCGAACACCTCCGGACGCCCCGCGAACAAGCGTTGCAGTGGCTGACCGCTTGCCAGATGCGCATATAACGACCTGCGTTCATCGGTATTGCCGGCCAGGCGTACGGCGGCGCGGATATATTCATCGATGCTCGCGGCGATGGTCCAGTCGGGCAGGCCGACACGACGGAACAGTCCTTCGTCGATGTGCTCGAACACTTCCGGGCCGGTCTTGCATATACCGGGCAGGCCGACAGTGAGGGCGTCGACGATACCGTTGGTGTTGCCGAACGGAAATGGGCTGAGGAACAGGTCGCAACAGCCGAAGGCGCTCAGGTACTGCTGGTAGGGCTGATGCGGATAGATTCGCGCATCGGGCAGGTAGCGCTGGATCAGGCGCTGCAGTTGCGGGTAGAGCAACCCCTGCGCCTGGCCGATGAGAAAATGAAAGCGCACCCGCTTGCCGTACTGGCGCTGGGTGAGCTGGGCGATCCGCTGGCAGGCCTGGAGGAAGCGCGGGTTGAGCTTCATGGTGGTGGCGGCGATGGCGATGGCCACTTCGTCAGTATCGTCGCGTTGAGGCGGGGCGATTTCCACCGGGATGGCCGAGGGGCAGTAGGGCTGGCCGTCGCTGGGCAGCAGAAGCAGCTTCTCGTCGAAGCAGGCTGGATCGCCGACGAAATCCTCTTCCACGCTGATGTAATCGATATGCCGCGAGCCGGTGGTCGCCGGGTGGCCCAGCGCGGCCACCTGCAAGGGCGCCAGGCGCAGGTTGGCGACGAACAGGGTGAGCGGGAACATGCCGACGCTGGGCATGTACAGCACCTGCGGTTGCAGTTCTCCAGCCAGTTCGCGCACCTGGCGCACGCAGGCCAGCAGGTCGTTCGGCGTGGTCAGTTCGGTGAACCTGTCGAACACCTGGCGGCCGAATTCGTCGACGTTGTTGGGGTAGCCCACGGCATGCAGCTCGAAGTGCCGGCGCGCGGCCTCCAGGGTTCTGGAGTGGGTGCGGTAGATCGAATGGCCGCCGGAGAACCACTCCAGCACGACCAGCATGGTCGGTTTCTCGTCGGTGTTGTGCGTGGCTGGCAATTGCAGGGAGTCGATACCGTTATCCGCCAGCTTGCGTTCCACCAGGCGGCAGATGGAGCGCTTGATGCGGTGGCGCTGTGGCAGGTCGGCGTAGCTGCAGTGCATGTAGACGTCGTGGATGATCGCCACCGGCAGCTGATCCAGATTGTCGAGGCTGTCGAGCCGCGGCGGCAACCAGGCCAGCAGCGCCTCGCGCTTGGAGTGTGCCGCGGGTGTGCCGAGAAAGCGCGGCGACAGCAGCGCCATGAACAGCACCACGGCCAGGTTGCGGTTCTGTTGCCAGAGCAGTTCCACGTCCAGCGGCAGTTGCGACTCGGCCGAATAGAGTACGCAGAATTTCACCAGATCCGTCGGTGCCACTTCGAAGCGACCGTCTGCCTCTCCGTGCAGGTTGAGGGCGCGCAGAATATGGTCGGCATTGACGAAGGCGCTGGCGGCGAACAGCGAGGACAGCCAGCGCTGGAAGTTGATCAACTGGTCGAAGCCGGTCGGGCTGATCTGGAAACCGGGGTCGGAGAACAGCGTGGTGATGGCGCTGGTGATGCGTGTCAACACATGGGCTTCGAGATCCGCTGCGGAAATCGCCGGTGATACCGAGAGCACGAACTGGCCGGACAGCTTGCCGTAGTGGCGGTCGATGAGCAGCAGCAGGCGGATCAGCTCGCGGGCGGCGGCCTCGTGCTGGCGCGAGTAGCAGAGCTGTTCGAAGTGCTCGAGGGAAAACGTCTCGTCGGTCATGGCCTTGCCTTATCACGGGGATCGAAGGTCAGGGCGCGGCGCTCGATCCGTCGCGCCCGGCTTCTCAGTCATCGTCGGCAACGGCCTGCCACTGCGACAGATCCAGGTCGACCCTGTCGATCATGGGCGCCAGTGGCGTCTGCCGGTAGTCAGGATACAGAACCTGGCTCCAGGCATTGCCGACGATCTGCTGTTGCAGGTGAGCACGGGGCGCTTCGCTGTCGCTACCCAGGAGGCCACTGTTGATCAGCCCGCCCAGGCGATAGACCACGACGCCGCTGCCACTGGCGCCGATGCGGGTGTTGTCGCTGCCATGGGCGATCTCGCTGCCGCCCGGAGCATCCGCACCGATCAGCAGGGTGCCGTTCTGCACGCTGAGACTGTTGTTGCCACTGACGAAGTTCAGCGCCGTACCGCCGCGGCTGTAGGCCTCCAGGGTGAGGTTGCCGCCAGCGCCGCTCAGCAGGCTGTTGCTGCCGCTGCTGGTGCCGTTGAAGGTGATGCCGCTGGCGCCGTTGTCGCCGCGCCCGCTGACCCTGATGTCGCCACTGGCGGATTGCAGCGCGATGCTGTTGGCGCCGCTGCGCATGAACACCCCGCTGGCCTCGGCGCCGCCGTCACTGCGGCCGCTGAGGTCGATGTCGCCGCTGTTGCTGGCGATGGTCACCGAGCTGCCGCTGCTGGAGGGATAGAAGTGGATGCCGTTGGCTGTCTTCGAATAACCGTCGAGACTGATCGAGCCGCTGCCGGTGGCGCGCAGCTCGGTCTGTCCGGTGAGTACGCTGATACCGTTGGCGTCGGCGGCCTGGCCGGTGAGGCTGAGCTTGCCGTTCTCCACACTGAGCAGGTTGTTGCCGTTGCTGTAGAAGTCCACGCCATCGCCCGAGCCGGTCGAACGGCCGACCAGGGTGACGTTGCCGTTGCCGGTGGTCTGGATGACGTTGGTCACGCCGAGCAGGGCGATGCCGTGATCCAGTTCGCTGGTGTCGGGTGAGTGGAAGTGACCGTCGAGCAGGATGTCGCCGCCCTGCGAGGCGATGCGGTTGGTCGAGGCCGTGCCGCTGCCGCCGAGGGCGATGGCGTCGGAGGTGCCGACCGAGTCGCCGCGCAGGGTGATGTCGCCGGTCTGCGTGGTGATGCTGACGCCCTGCGAGCTGCCCGTGGAGTTGAGCAAGATGCCATAGCCGCCGAAGCTGCCGGTGCTGTTGCCGCTGCCGAGGTTGTCGGCACTGATGTCGATGGAGCCGGCGCCCTCGGTCAGCAGGCTGCTGCCGCCATGCAGGATGAAGGCATCACCCGTGCCGCTGGTACTGGCCTGTACGGCGGTGATGCTGATGTCGCCGCCACCTGCATCGAGGGTACTGGCGGAGATGTTCATTGCGTTGGCGCTGGAGCCGGCGGCGAGGGTGGCCGAGGTTGCACCGCGAATGGTGATGTCGCCGCCATTGGTGTCGATCAGGCTGGAGCGGATCAGTACCCCGGTGCCGCTGCTGACGTTGGTGCTGGCGAACGAGCCGCTCGGGTCGACCGCGCCGCTGATGGTCAGATCGCCACCGTTGGTGCGGATAGTAGCGTTGTTCAGCGCCACCGAGCCGTTGCCACTGTTGTTGAAGTTGGACAGCAGCGACACGTTCAGCGTGGCGCCATCGGCATGGGTGATACTGGTGCCGGTCATGTTGACGTTACGGTGGGCGATCAGCGAAAGGCTGGCGTTGCCCTGTGCCTGCACGTTGTCGAGCACATTGATGTCGCCGGAGGTGCCGGCCCCCGAGGAGGTTTGCACGATGATGTTGGCGCCCTCGCTGAGCGAGGCGTTCAGCGTGGCCGAGCTGAGGGTCGAGCTGCCGCCGGCGTTCGGCGTGAACGGGCTGTCGCTGGAGGTGCCGGAGCTGGCGGCGCTGGTGATGTTGATGTTGTACGGGTCGAGCAGCCAGGTGCCTCCTTTGCCGGAGGCCGCGCTGAGGTCGACGCGGCCGCTGACGTCCAGGGTATGGGCGGAGGTTTCCACCAGGCCACCCTTGCCACCTTCGCCGCCGCCGATCACGCTGATGTTGCCGTGGAACTGGGTGCTGTCGGTGGCCCAGAGGATGACCTTGCCGCCGTCGCCGCGGCCGAGCGCGTCGGCGTCGACACGCGCAGCCTCGCTCATGTGGGTGGCAGTGGCCTGATGCAGCGGGCCGCTGCCCTGGTAGTCGCCACCGAGCAGCACGGTGCCGCCGCCGGCATCGCCGGAGGCGTCGATGTGGGCATCGTCGAACAGGCCGACGTACTCGCCGGTCATGGTCACTTCGCCGCCGCGCTCGCCGGCATTGCGGCCGGACACGTCGAGCACGCCGCTGCTGGCCACCACGCCGCTGTCGCCGCCATCGAGGAGGATGCGGCCATTGTGCTGCTGCAGGCTGGTGGCCTCGATCACGCCTTCGTTGTTGACCACCTTGCTGAGCATGGCATCGCTGGCGCGGGCGCTCATGATCACGGTGCCGCCGTTGGCTTGCAGCAATCCCTGGTTGATCACGCTGGCATCGATGGCGGCTTCGTCGACCTGCATGTTGATCAGGCCGTCGCCGTGGTAGTCGAGGGTGATCCTCTCGCCGCCGCCCAGCACCACCGAGCCCATCTTCGCGACCACGGTGCCTTCGTTGCGCACCTGGGCGCCGAGCAGGGCGACCGTGCCACCGTCGGCCGCGCGGAGGGTGCCCCGGTTGGTCACCGCGCCGCCCGCACCCTTGCCGTCGAATTGCATGCGCCCGGACATGAAGTCGTCGTCGGCGATGTCCAGGGCGCTGGCCACCAGGCCGCCGACGTTGACCGCCGCGCTGCTGCCGAACAGCACGCCGGTGGGGTTGATCAGGTAGACCTGGCCATTGGCGTTGAGCTGGCCGAAAATCTGCGAGGCGTCACTGGACAGCACGCGATTGAGCGCCACCGACGAGGCGCCCGGCTGGTGAAAATTCACCGTGGCATCGCGGCCGATGTTGAAGGTGTCCCAGGTGGCGATCAGCTTCTGGCTGTTCTGGTTCACATCCAGCACATTGCCGGACTGGTTGATACTGCCGCTGCCGGCGGTGATCTGGCCGTTGCTCGGCAGGGCGTTGTTGTCCAGCGCCATGGCGTTCAGCGGTATCAGGCCGTGCATCACGCACAGCACGGCGTAGCTCAGCGGCTTGAGAGAAGGCAGTTGCGGACGACGGCCGCGACGGGTGTTTTTATTATTCACGGTCATCTCCTCAGAACGAATAGTTGAAGCCGGTGCCGATGGCGTTGATGGTGGTGCCCACGCCTGGCGAGTAGCCGCTGGCGGCATAGGCGCCGGCCACGGCGAAGTTGTAGTTGGCCAGCGAGGCGTTCTTCAACAGCACGTAGTGGGCGAACACCTCGGTGTTGCGGGTGAAGCGGTAGCCGACGCCCAGGGCGTACTGGCGTGCGCCCATGCCGCTGGTGTCGCACTCGATACCGCTGGCGGAGATCATCGAGCACTCGCCTGGCAGCGCGCGGGCATAGCTGGCGCGCAGGCGCCAGGCGCCGAGGCGGTGGCTGATGCCGAACATATAGGCGCGCCGGCGGTACTCGGACAGGTCGCTGAAGCTGACGCTGTTGTTGATCACGTCGTCTTCCGAGTAGTAGAGCTCGTCGGCCACCAGCGACAGCTGGGTGTTGCCGAAGCGGTAGCCCAGGCCGAAGCGGAAACTGTAGTCGTTCGACGAAGTGCCCTCGGTGACGTGGGTGTTGCTGCCCACGCCGCGGGCGTTGCGGCCGAGGTTGGCGATGCCGAAGTAGTTGACGTGACGTTCGGCGGCGGCGACCGCGGTGAAACCGCCGTTCTTGTAGGTGACGCTGCCGCCATAGATGTAGCCCCGGTCGACGTCCTCGGCCGCCTTCATGCCATTGTTGGAGTAGGCCAGCTTGACCTGCAGGCCATGCCACTGCGGTGACCACCAGGCGACCACGCCGGACTGGCGACGGTTGAACGCGGCATCGGAGTTGACGCTTTCGTCGGCCTGGCTGAGCGGGCCGGAGACGTAGCTGGCCAGGCTGCTGTTGAAGCCGGGCGAGCCGATGATGTTGTAGTAGGCCGCGCTGGTCTTGCCGAAGAACGGATCGAGGCTGGTGGTGCTTTCCTTCAGCGGCATGTCCCACACGCCATAGAGCAGGGTGCCGAAACGATCATCGTCGAGTGCCACGCCGGAGTTGCGCAGGCGCGTGTTGGGCGAGATCGACAGCGGTGCGCTGTCGTCGCCGCTCAGGGTGTAGTTCACCGAGATGCCGTATTCCAGCTGCCAGAGGATGCGCGTGTCGTCGTTAAGCGGGATGCCGGCGTGGGCACCGATGTAGGAGACATTGTCGCGTGCGCGCCAGTAGCTGGACATGTTGCGGCCATTGGGCGTGGCCAGCTTGCTCTGGTCCGCCGGAGAGGCGTGGGTGGAGTCGCGCCGGTCGATGTATTCGGGCACCAGGCCGAGCGATCCGTAGAGCACCAGTTCGGTGTTCTTGTCGCGGAAATCCTCGCGGCTGCCGACGTCCTTGGCCAGACCGGCGAAGGCCTGCGGCGAACCGCTGACCGAGAGCCAGAAACGCTTGTTGTCGCGCTCGTCGCTGATCGGTTCATCGCCGGGGGAGAAGGCCAGGCTGGCATTCATCACCAGGTCGCGATGATAGACGTTCAGGCCCACACCATAGCCATAGCGGCTCAGGTGGTTCACGCTGTCGTCCCAGGGGTTCTTGTTCACTCGCACCCGGCCGCCGTCGGCGAACAGGGTGGCTTCGGCGATGGCGCCGTAGTAACGGCCCAGGTACTTGCGCAGTTCCAGGCGGCCGAGCAGGCCTTCATCGCCCGCGGCTTCACCGACCGGGTAGGCGCGTACGCCGTTGGGCCCGCCGAGGCTGAATTTCTCCGAGGCGTCGAGGTTCTTGTCCGCCCACTGGCCGCTCAGGGAGGCGAACAGCGAGAAGCCGCCACCCAGCTCCTGCAGGCGGCTGAACGCCAGGTTGGCCTTGCGATAGCGGCCAGCGGCATTGGCGGTCAGCTCATCGAGGGCTTCATCGAGCGGCGTGTCCTTGTTCAGCCTGCCGATGCCGTAGGCCAGGCTCCAGCGGTTGCTGCCAGCCCAGTCGTCGCGCCAGTCGCCATAGAGCGTGGCGCTGCGAAAGACGGCGGATTTCTTCACCGCGAAGGCGCCTGCCTCATCCTCGAAATGACGGTGCTCCTCGGCCAGGTTGAGCGAGATGTTGGCATCGCGGCTGCGCAGCAGCGAGCTGTCGAGAAACACCGAGGAGACGATGGCGGTGCCGTTGGCATCGGCGGCCTTCAGGCTCTTGCCGATGGCGTATTCCATCTCGGCGTAGTTGGCGCCCAGGGTGAGGCCACTGGCGCCCAGCGGCTGGCGATAGCCGAGGCCACGGATCTCCAGGCCCTCGAAGCTGTTCTGGCCATTGAAGAACAGGCTCTCGCCGAAGCCGAAGGCGTCGTTGAGGCTGACGTTGGTGGTGACCCGGTTGGACCCGGTGTAGTAGTTGCCATGGTTGTCGAAGCTGACGCGGCCGGTCCAGGCGGTCATCTCGCTGAGCTTGAGGATGATGTCGGAAGCGCCCGGTTCGCGTGACGGTTGCAGGATGGCGCGCACCGAGACACCGGCGATATCCGACAGGCGTAGCAGTACGCGTTCCAGGTCTGCCTCGCGGATCACGCTGCCACTAGGGATGGCGTCGACGAAGCGCTGCTGCATGCCGGGCTGCAGGCGCACGGAGGGTTCAGGCTCGGCACGCACGCTGCCGACCCGGCCTTCCTGCACGCCGATGGTGACCACGCCATCACTGACCTCCTGGGCTGGTAGATAGGCGCGGGCGACCAGATAGCCGCGGCTGCGGTACAGCTCGGTAACACGGGCAGCGGCCTCGCGCAGGCCGTCGAGATTCAGGTCGCGACCGGCATAGGTCTGCAACTCCTGCTGCAGGCGGGACTCGCTGATCTCGTGCTGGCCGGTCAGCCTGAAGGCATTGACTCTGAAGGTCGCGGACGGCTGGGCCGAGCCGCCCTGCGGCTGTTGCACCTGCTCGTCCTGCGCCTCGATGCGCACCTTGCCGCGCGGTGCGTCCTGAGCCCGTTCGGCCGGGCGCAGGATGTCACGGTTGCTGTCGAACAGCGTGCCGGCGGAGGGTACGGTCTCGGCATGGGCCTGGGCGGCGAGAATGGCGGCCGCCAGCAGGGTCAGATTGCGTGGATGCAGCGCACGGCTGGCTCCAGCGGAGAGGATGGTCCGAGTCATGGCAAGCTCATTGTTGTTTTTGTGGATGGGCGGGCGGAGTGTTCAGTGCGTCGGGAACAGTGCCCTGGCGACGGTTTCCGAAGCGAACAGGCGGGCGGCGTTGTGGCCGATGCCGGCGACCTGGAACTGGGGGTGGTGGATCGGCACATCCCACTTTTCGGAGAGGAAGGCTTCGTAGCGCACGAAGTTGAGCTGCCGCTCCACACGATGCGCGCCCTGCATGTTGGCGCCGCAGGTCCGGTCCATGACCCGGTTACCGCTGTCGTTGTCCCGCTCGCCGACCATGAAGGTCACATCGCGACGCGCGTAGCGGCGAAACAGTTGTTCGGGACCGAGCCCCTGGCGGGTCAGATAGAAGGGCGCACGATCGAGGCCGTAGCGATAACGGCTGAAGCTCGGGCACATGATGGTGCGCACTGGCTTGAATGTGCCGTCCTGCAGGCGACTGTCCTCGAAATAGACGTAGGACGATGGGCTGGACACCACGTAGCGGACGCCGATGCCGCTATCGGCCAGGCGCTCATCACCATCGCCGAGGATGCTGTAGCGCTGCATGAGCTGGCCGCCGGCGGAATGGCCGATCAGGACGATTTCTCGCATGGCGGGAAAGCGTCGGCGATTGGCCAGGTAAGACAACAGATCGTCCAGTACGGAGAAGGCCGCGATACCGGGGCGCCCTTTCTCGGAATCGGTGCCATGCATCCACTTGTCGCGCGGCCACAGCGGCATGTCGGCGCCGGCGCGGCGGTCGGCTTCATTGAGGAAGTTGGGGGCCAGCAGCAAGGTGTCGCTGGTGTCGAGCCCGGCTTTTTCCAGCAGACCCAGGCCATTGCGGTAGTAGTCGTCGGCATTGCGCTGTACTCCGTGGATCAATAGCACGGCGCGCGAGGCCGGGACGGCACGCTGCAGATCGGCGTTGGCGAAAACGAGGAAGTTGTAGGGGCTGGTCTGGCCCAGGCGCAGTATCTGCTGATCGGCTCTGGCGAAGGTGCAAGGAAAGGCGGTAATCAGCAGGGCGACGGCGAGGAGCATCGTTCCGCGGAGATTGAGTCTGTGCTTGATCGGGGAGCCCAGGAGCGAGAGAGCGTCGTACGGCATATTCCACCTCGACAGAGAGCGCAGCGCGCCATGCCGGGAAGTCTCCCGACGGCATGCCACTAGGGCCGTACCCACTGGTTGGCATGAGTGGGGCGACCCGGTTGGTTGGAGTTATGGCGTCGATCCTAGCAGCGCTTTTTGGCTAGATAAAATATCTTGAAAATTGCTATTTGATATTTTTTGAATATCGAGTTGTTCGTGACTCTGTGTGCAATGACAGATGGCAACAGTGGTTATTAGCGGCTGGAACGAGGTGGCATCGTAGGGTTGAAGCGTGCGAGCAAAAGAATACTTAGATATTTTTTAAGTTTTGATTTGATATTTTTAATATATTTCATATCTCTTTTTCTTGCCGCTAGCATCATCTGGCTGGTCCGCTTCCCCTGCGGGCGAGCCTTCCACGATACCGAGCGGAACTAAAACCATGAGAACAAGAAAGACCCTGCTTCATCTGGCTGTCGTCTATGCGCTGTTCGCTTCCTCCAGCGTGCTGGCGGCCAATACTGCCGAACTTCCCTGTAGCACCACGGCCGAATGCGCCGCGCAGGCGCGCAAGATCGGCGCGACAGTGGACAAGTCGGCGCTCAAGGGCGGCGCCCACGAAAGCCAGTTCTCCTGGTTGAACCGCATCAACAAGGCCTCGATCGTCATGCTGACCGAGGAGGGCATCGTCTCCACTGCGCAGGGGCGGCGTATCGCCGGTGGCGTGCAGCATGTAATCGATCAGGCAGCCCAGCCGGGCGGCAAGAGCCCCAGCGATGTGCTGCAGGTCGAGCAGATCATGATCGACAAGATCGGTCCGGAGGCCTCGCTGATCCATTCCGGACGTAGCCGCCAGGACATGTACGCCACCTATCGCCTGGCCGTACTGCGTGCCCAGGTGCTGGACTACAGCGATGCGCTCAACGCTGCGCGCGCGCGTCTGTTGAGGATCGCCGGAGACAACGTCGATACCCTGGTGCCGGCCTATACCAACGGCGTGCAGGCCATGCCGATCAGCTACGCGCATTACCTGCTGGCCTTCGAGGCGGCCTTCGAGCGCGATGCCCAGCGCATCCGCGAACTCTATGCGCGCCTGAACCTGAGCCCGATGGGGACGGCGGTGCTGGCCAACTCCGGCTGGCCGCTCAATCGCGAGCGCCTGGCCACGCTGCTGGGCTTCGATGGTGTACGGGTGAACTCGCTGGACTCCAGCCAGGTGTCGACCTTCGACATCCCGCTGGAGGCGGCGGGTATTGCCTCGTCGTCGGCGATCCGCGTCGGCGCGCTGATCGGCGATATCCACACCCAGTACCATCAGACGCGTCCCTGGCTGCTGCTCGAGGAGGGCTCGACCTATACCAGCAGCGCCATGCCGCAGAAGCGCAACCCCGGCCTGCTGATGCGTACCCGCGAAGCGGCCTCCGACGTGGTTGGTCTGGCCGGCGCCACTACCATCCGGGCGCACAACGTCACCACCGGCATGACCGACTACAAGGCAGCCTTCGACGACCTGGGGCTGTTCAAATCTGCCACCGATATGTTCGAGCGCCTGGACCTGGTGCTCGACGCCCTGGTGATCAATCCCGAGCGGGCGCAGGAAGAGCTGGATGCCGACTGGACGACCTCGATGGAACTGGCTGACACTCTGGAGCGCGAGTACAGGGTACCGTTCCGCATCGGCCACAGCTTCGCCTCGCTGATCGTCGGCCAAGCCCGCGAGCAGGGATTGCTGCCGAAGAATTTCCCCTACGCCGATGCGCAGAAGCTCTATACCAAGGCCGCACAGAAGTACCACTGGAAGGATCAGCGCCTGCCGCTGAGCGAGAATGCCTTCCGCGCCACGCTGTCACCGCGCACCATGGTACAGACCCGCAAGGGCACCGGCGGCCCGCAACCGGCGGAGGTCAAGCGCATGCTGGCCGAGGCGGGCAAACGCCTGAAGGCAGACGAGAGCTGGATGAGCGAGCGCCGCCAGCATCTGGTCCAGGCAGATGCTGCGCTGGATAAGGCTTTTGCCAGACTCCAGCCAGCTTCCCGCTGACTCCGGACGGCGAACTCGTCGGAGCGTGAAAGATGGCTATCCCGCGCCGATCCCTCCTGCTGCTCTGCTCGGTCGTGCTGGCAGGCGTGGCATTCAGCGACACCGCGGCGCGACGCTCCGACTCCGTCTGCTCCGCCGACGGAGCGGTGCAACTGCTGCGGCTCGACGAGGCCAACGGTAGCTTCGCCATTGCGGTGGCGGCCAACGCCGACCTGTACAACCTGCCGCAGGGGATACGGCGTGTCGTCGTGCGTATCGAGGTCGATTCGAGCGCTAGCGAGACGCTCCTGGATATACGCGATGGCACCTTGGTGCTCGTGCCACGGTTCAGCGTCGCCGCTGGTCGCAGCGTACCCACGGACCGGCCTGCCTGGCATAGCGAGCAGGCCTGGGCCGAGGGTGAGCCCTCCAGCGAGGGACGGGTCGGGCTCTCTGCTCTCACGATCCTCGATGCGTTGGTCAACTACCTCAAGCGCAGTAGCCATTTCCCAGGGTTGCAGGAGGTGGTGTTCGTTGGTCGCGGCACGACGGCCGGGCTGGTCGAACGGCATGGCATGCGTCCGCAAGCAGCCCCTTCTTTCCGCATTCGACACGTGGGCGCTCGGCAGAGGTTAGCCCAGTACGCTGCGCAGGCGCTGCCTGTCCACTTTACCGTGCCAGTGGGCGATGGCCACACAGGCCACGCAGTTGCCCAGCACGTTGGTCAATGAGCGGCATTTCATCAGGCGCTCCACCCCGACCAGTATGCCGATGCTTTCCAGTGGCACGATGTTGAGCACGCTGAGCGTGGCCGTGAGCGTTACGAAGGCGGAGCCGGCCACGCTGGTCGAACCCAGCGAGGTCAGCAGGCTGACCAGCAGGATGGTGCCCAGTTGCAGGGCATCGAGGTCCGCGTGGCTCAGCTGCGCGAGGAAGACGATAGCCACCGCCAGGTAGAGGTTCGAGCCATTGAGGTTGAAGCTATAGCCGGCGGTGAGCGTCAGGCGCACGGTCTGGCTGTCGCAGCCGGCCGCTTCGAGCTTGTCGATCAGGCGTGGCAGAGCGGCGACCGACGATCCGGTGGCGGCCACCAGCAATAGTTCCTCCTTGACATAACCGACCAGCCGCCAGAGCCGGCAACCGGCCAGGCGCAGGGCGATGGCCGGCACCAGAAGCAGATAGACCAGGCAGGCCGTATAGGCCGCCACGACGAACCTGGCCAGGGGCAGGGCGGCCTCCAGGCCATACTTGCCGATGATGAAGGCGATGGCGCCGAAGGCGGCCAGCGGTGCGAAGCCGACGACCAGCCGCATGCCACGGAAGACCAGGCCCACTGCCTTGTCGAGCTGCTGCACCAGGCGCCGGCCGGCAGAGCCGGAATGGCCCAGCAACAGGCCGCAGACTACGGCGATCAACAGTACCTTGAGAATCAGGCTCTGCTCCAGCGAGTCGATCAGCAGACCGGGAATCTGCGAGAAGAGCGGACCGTCGGCGGCCGACTCCAGGGCCGACCAGTCGCCGCCCATGTGGTGCAGGCCGCTGCCGGGGTGCAGGAGTCGCGCGACGAGCAGGCCGACCAGCAGCGACAGCAGCGACATCAATTGCCAGTACCCCACCGCCTTCAACCCCAGCCTGGCAGTGGCGCGGTAATCGCTCAGGGCGGCCACGCTGGAGCACACCAGGACGAACATCACCAGCGGCGCACACAGGCCTATGGCGGAAATGAACAGATCGCTGAGCGGCTTCATTTCCACTGCCAGCCCAGGCCGCCAGACACCCAGCACTGCTCCCAGCCCGAGGGCCAGCAGAAGCAGGACAATGCCCGTCCGAGAATGCCTGAGGATCATCGCGACCTGTTTTATTCTTGTTCGTCGTCGTGGCGTCATGGCCACATAGTGGCGGTTATCCTAACCCATCGATGGACGGATTCGGTATCGTGTGGCGGCCCAGTCCAACGTCGGTAAGAGCCTGCATGGAACTTCGTCACCTTCGCTACTTCGTCATGGTCGCCGAAGAAAAACACTTCACTCGCGCCGCTGCTCGTCTGAACATGCAGCAGCCGCCGTTGAGCCAGCAGATTCGCGCACTCGAACAGGAACTCGGCTTCGATCTGTTCATCCGCCATGCCAAGGGCGTCGACCTCACCGTCGGTGGAGAAGTGTTTCTGCGCGAGGCACGCGACATTCTCCAGCGGGTATCGCAGGGTGCCCTCAAGGCGGCGCGTACGGCGAAGGGCATCGAGGGGCACCTCAGTGTCGGTTTCACCAGTTCGGCGGCGTCACACCCACTGATTCCCCGCATCATTCGTCGCTACCGGGACCTGTATCCCGGTGTGGACATCGGCCTGAACGAGGGTAATGCACAGGAGCTGACCGGCGGCGTGAGCGCGGGCGATGTGGATGTCGGCATCCTGCGTGCGCCAGTGGGCAATCCCCAGGGCGTCGCCTACCACCGTCTGCTCAACGAGGAGCTGATGCTCACGCTGCCTGTCGGGCATCGCCTGTTGGCGGGCAATGGCGCCGTCTCGCTGAAGGATCTCGCCGACGAACCCCTGATCCTGGTGCGCCGCCCTGGAGCACCAGGCATGTACGCCAATCTGCTGCAGGCTTGTCGTAATGCCGGTTTCGAGCCGCATGTCGCCTTCGAGGTGGAGCGCATGCTGACCAATGTCAGCCTCGTGGCTGCTGGCGCGGGGGTGTCCGTGGTGCCGGCATCCATGCGCGGTTTTCATGAACACAGCGTGGCCTATCGTTCCATTCGCGATGCCAAGCCACGCCTGGTGGCGCCGATCACGCTGGTCTGCCGGGAGCTTAACCAGTCACCGCAAGTGGCCAATTTCATCGCCTTGGCGCGCGAGCAGGGCAGTGAGTACCGCAAGAATAAACCTGCTTAGCGTGTTGGCCATGCCTTGCACTCGCCAGGTAGCCTGGTCGTTTACCCAGTTCAGGGCCGCTGTAGTTCGCTTACGGCTGCCGGGGCGCCAGCCGGGTGGAAAGGAACTCGATCAGCACCCGTACGCGGTGGGGCATGTAGCGGTTGCTGGGCAGCACCGCGTAGATGCCCAGCGCCGGTGGCTCGAACGCTTCCAGAAAGGTTTCCAGCTGGCCTGACGCAGATAATCGGCCGCGATGAAGTCCGGCGAGCTCGGCCGGATGCCGGGGGCGACCATGCTGCGCCAGGTATTGCGCTGCGGCAACGACAATGGCGTGCCAATGTACAACTTCGGCGTACCAGTGCAACTGAAGACCTAGCTCGATGCCTTCGCCCGCGCCGGAGTGACCTTCCGCTACACCGAGAACGGCCCGGAAGGTCTGCTCAAGAGCGATGTGGCGCTGGCTCGTGGCGGCATGTACCGCGATACTCCGACCGACTCCCAGGTGCCTTGCCTGAAGACCATTCTCGGCATCCTCGGCATGACCGATGTCGAGTTTGTCTACGCCGAAGGGCTGGCGATGGGAGCCGTCGACGAAGCCTTCGCTGCCGCCGCCGCATTGCCAAAATGATCGCCTGATGACGGGCGCCGGAGGTGCCACCCTCCGGCAATCCGCCTGCGTCCGGTGCGTCGCTGCGACAGAAAAAGAAAACCCCTTGAAGCGCCGGGCTGCAAGGGGTTTCGTAGCTTCGGGGGTGTGTCAGGGCATGTTAGCTGGGCCGGTAGATGTCATTCAGACCGCTTTGTCCCAGGGGGAGCGCGTTCAACTCAGCACGCGCTTCTCGCCAAGCAGGGTAGTGCTGATCCAGCAAGGCGACAAAGCGCTCGCTGTGCGTCGGTTCTATCAAGTGGATCATCTCGTGCACGATCACATATTCGAGCAGATCACGAGGTTTCTTGATCAGCTCTGTATTGAGTCGAATATGAGCACGAAGATGGTTGCAACTGCCCCACTTGGTTTTCATGCGCTGTAGAAAGTAGCCTGCCACCTGTACGCCGATACGTTTTTGCCAGTGCTCGATAAACGGCGGGATTGCTGCATGCAACAGGGATCTTTGCCAAGCCTGGTATGTGGCCTCACGCCTGCTCGTATCGGTTCCTGGGCGGACGCTCAGAGTAATGCGCCGATGATCCATCTTCACGTTAGGAGGCGCATCCCGCTCCACCACCGTGAGTAGATAGCGGCGTCCCCAGATGTAATGGCTTTCCCGGGTGACGAACTGACGAGGCGTCTCACGCGCCTGGGTTTGCAATTGAGCTTGTTGCTGGCGAATCCAGCGTAATTTTGAAACGGCGTAGGCGCGTGCGACTTCCAACCGTGTGCCGGTAGGCGCCACCAGCGTCACCTTGCCCTCGGGGGGATGCACGGAAAGGTGGACATTCTTCACCGTCTTGAACGTGACAGTGATGTCCAGCTCCCCCAGGCGTATATGTGTCTGTGCCATCAGTCGCCCGGCTGATTTTTCAGCAGTTCGAAGAGCTTGAGCGTGGCCTCACGGTTGCGGCCGGTCAGGGGATACAGGACGTTCTGCACGATGCGCTCCTTGGCTTCGTCGCCGCGCCAGCCTGCAGGAGCCTCATCGCGCATCAGGCGGTCGATCCGCAGGGCCAGTAGAGCTAACGGGTCTCCGTAATTTGCGCTTCCTTCCTGGGTTACGCCTTCTTCAGGTTGGGTATCGGCAATGATGTCCGGCAGGTTGCGATATAGCACCAACGCACGGGTATTCCCGCGCAGGATGGCGGGTTCGTCGCTGTCATGCTGTTTCTCGTGCCACTTCTTCACCAGCGCTTCTGCATTGCGCAGGAATGCTTCATAGGCCTCTGTGCTTTCGCGGCTTTGCTGAATCAGGTCATCGAGCAGTTTGGACATCTGCTCATAGAAGCGTGGATCGGTCAGGCGGTCGCGAATGATGGTCTTGCGGACGTTGTTGATGATGGTTTCGGCGATGGCATTCTTCGATAGCTTGCCCTTCTCATTGAGCTTCTTGGCGATGGCGTCGTGGATACCGGTCTCGATGATCAGCTCGGTCAATGACAGTTCGGCCAACTCACCCAGGGCCTTTGCCGGCTCCGCCTGAATGTAGGTGTTGATGAGGTGGCGCATGTCGGCTTCGTAGGGCTTGATGTCCAGCTCTTCGCCGCTGTAGTGCTTGATGGCCGAACGCGCCTCGGCATAGAACTCGGTTTCCCGCCGCAAGGTATCGATTTCATTACCTGAATAACCGGCCTCTTCCAGGTTCTGAGCGATGGCGGCAAAGGCACGCAGGTAGGTCGCCACCGCCTTGTAGAAGGCGATACGTAGGGCCTCGCTTTCCAACAGCGCCTCCGGATCACCGGCATGGCCGCAGAAATAGTGAATGAACTGCTCCAGTTCGCGGGGCTGCTCCACCGGCTCACACAGGTAATGCAGCGCTTCACGCGCGTCGTCCAGCTGTTTACGGCCTTCGTCGAGCCAGTTCTTCAAGTGGATGTTGTTATCCCCGCCGTTACCCGCGTCGATGTCCAGTTCGTCGGAGCTGTACACCGCGATGGCCTGCTGCACGTCACCGAACAGCTCCTTGTAGTCGACGATATGGCCATAGTCCTTGTCGTCACCATCGAGCCGGTTGGTGCGGCAGATGGCCTGGAACAGGTTGTGGTCGTGCAGTTCGTTGTCGAGATAGATATAGGTGCAACTGGGCGCATCGAAACCAGTGAGCAGTTTGCTGACCACGATCAGCAGCTTCATGCTGGCCGGCTCCTCGATGAAGCGGCGCTTGGTTTCGTCTTCGTACTGTTTGGTGCTCTGGCCTTCGCGCAGGACGTGCTTCTTGTAGGTGTCGTACTTGTAACGCTCGTCGCTGCCGGACGACGCCTTCGAGATGGCCGCCGGGTTGGGTTCGAACGAGGTGATGATGCCTACATGGGCGCCAAAGTGGGTGTTCTGGAACAGGCGGAAGTAATGGCAGGCATCGTAGATCGAGGCCGCCACCAGAATCGCCGTGCCGCGATCGTTGTCCAGGCGGGGCTTGAGGCTGAAGTCCTCGATGATGTTGGCAACGATGCGCTCCTTGCGCTCCTTGGCACTCATCAACTCTTCCATCGTTGCCCAGCGCTTGCGCAGGATGGATTTCTGGAAATTGTTCAGCCCGCGGGTCTTCTTCTCGAACCAGGCATCGATGGCTTCGCGTGAGGTCAGTCGCTGCGGCACATCGCGTGCTTCGTATTTCAGGTCCAGCACCACCTTGTCGGCCACCGCTTCATGGAACTTGTAGGTGTGGATATAGGTGCCGAACACATCGCGGGTGGTTTGCCTGTCCTTGCGCAGCAGCGGCGTGCCGGTGAAGCCGAGGAAAAGGGCATCGGCCAGCCAGCGCTTCATCTGCTTGTTCATGTTGCCGCCCTGAGTGCGATGGCACTCGTCCACGAACACATAGAAACGTCCGTGAATCGACGGTGGCTCGCCCTTGAGATCGGCCGCATCGAACTTGTGGATAAGTGCACACAACAGGCGCGGTGTGGTGGCTCCAAGCTTCTGTACGAAGTCCGCCCGCGAGGTGATGCGCGGCGAGGCCGATTCCGCACCTATCACCCCGGCGTTACGCATCACGCCTTCGATCTGCTTGTCCAGCTCGTCACGGTCGGTCACCACCAACACCCGTGCTTGCGGGTCATGTTCCAGCAGCCATTTGGCCAGCAGCACCATCAGGATGCTCTTGCCGCTGCCCTGGGTGTGCCAGATCACCCCGCCTTCTCGCTTGGCCAGGCGCTCCTGAGCGGCCTTGATGCCCTGGTACTGGTGCTGCCTTGGCACCTTCTTGAAGCCCGCGTCGAAGATGACGAAGTGGCGGAGCAGATCCAGCAACCGCTCCTTGCCGCACATCTGTGCCAGCGGGCGATCCAGTAAGGCGCCTGCGATTACCGCGGTTTGCGGCTGTTCATCTTTCCACTGCACGAAAAACTGCTCCGGCGTGCCGGTGGTGCCATAGCGCAGACCCTGCGCATCGCTACCCGCCAGCAGCAACTGCACGGTGCTGAAGAAACCCTGGTTGAACACTTCCTCCTGGTTGCTGAGCAGTTGGCGAATACCGTCGCCGACATCCACCGAGCTGCGCTTGAGCTCGAGCACCGCCACCGCCAGGCCGTTGATATAGAGCACGATATCCGGCCGGCGCGTGTTCACCCCCTTGAGCGTCACCTCCTCGGCCAGGGCGAAGTGATTGCGTTCGGGTTGCGCCCAGTCGATCAACTGCACCGTGTCGTGGGACTGGCCTGCGGCGATCTGCACTGGCACGCCATAACGCAGCAACTGGTAGGTGCGCAGGTTGGCCTGATAGGGCGTGATGCCGGTGACGTCCACCGCGACTTCCAGCTTCTGCAAGGCGGCGTTGATATGGGCGGGCGAGTAACCGCGTGCGCTCAGATTGGCGCGCAGCAGGTCGCTTTCGATGGCGCGGTTGTTGTCGCGCTTGCTCCAGTTGCCCAGGTGTTCGTAGCCCAGGCCGCCAGCGTTCTCCGAGCTGGTGAACAGATTCGCCACGCGGTTCTGTGAGTTGCGCTCGGAGCGCGGCAGGGATTGGCTCATCGCATCATTCCTTGGTGCTTTCATTCGGGGTGTTGGCCAGTTCCCGCTCGATCTGCTCGATGCTCGGCAGGCTGGTTTGCAGCTCTTGCGGCAGGGATTCCACCAGCTTGTATTCGGCAATGCCCATCGGCTGCGACTTGTCGCCCAGGGCGTACTCGGCCACTACCTTGTTCTTGCTCTTGCACAGCAGCAGGCCGATGCTCGGGTTGTCCTGCGCGTGTTTCACCTGCCGATCCACCGCCGTCAGGTAAAAGCCCAGTTGACCCAGATGCTCGGGCTTGAACTTGCCCGCCTTCAGTTCGATCACCACATAGCAACGCAGCTTGAGGTGATAGAACAGCAGGTCGATAAAGAACTCCTCGCCGCCCACGTCCAGCAGCACCTGCCGCCCGACGAAGGCGAAGCCCGCGCCCAGCTCCAGCAGAAAATCGGTGACGTGCTGCACCAGGGCTTTCTCGATTTCGCGCTCCTGGGCCTGCTCGCTCAGGCCGAGAAAATCGAAGCGGTAGGGATCTTTCAGTGACTCGATGGCTAGATCGGACTGTGGCGCGGGCAAACGCTGGCCGAAGTTGGTAACGGCCTTGCCCGTGCGCTCCAGCAGACGGGTTTCGATATGGATGTTCAGCATGTTGCGTGACCAGCCATGTTCGAAAGCGGCCTGTGCATAAGCGAGGCGCTCCGCGGGCTCCTTCAGGCGTTCCAGCAGCACCAGGTTGTGGCCCCAGGGCAATTGTGCAGCAGCCTGTTGCACAATTTCGGCGTCCGGCCAGGCCTCGGCGAAGGCCCGCATGTACTTGAGATTACGCGGTGAGAAGCCCTTCATATCGGGAAAGGCGGTGCGCAGGTCATGGGCCAGCCGCTCGATCACCTTTGCGCCCCATCCTTGTTCGGCCTGCCGCGCCAGTATGTCGCGACCGATCTGCCAGTACAGCCCCACCAGTTCCCGATTGACCGCCAGCGCCGCCCGTTGCTGCGCGCCGTGGATGCGCCCTTTGAGCTCGGCCAGCCAGTCGGCATAGCCCTGCGGAGCGGGAGTCAGGGAGCTGGGGTTGTCGGTCATTGGCGTTCCATCTTCTGCGTTATCCGTGGGCAGCATAGGGCGCGCGACCTATTCAGACCAGCCGCGTCCTGCCCGTCAGCAGTTCCTGCATCATGGCCTGTTTAAGAGCACGGGTCTTGGTGCGGCGGGTTTCGAGGGCGACGATTTCGGTATCCATATCGCTGAGGACGGTGGCAATGGCGGTTTGCTCAGCCTCCCTTGGAATTATTATTTCCAAGCGCTTCAATTCGTTAACCGATATCCCTTTGACCGTACTTCCACTACCAATGTCATCAATTCGCCCACCATGATAGGCGAACCAATGGAGCAAGAAATAAATATTCACTTCTGGCTTTAGAAACAATGCCTTCAAGTCTTGATTAATCGTTACATCAACTTGATAGAGCACAGTCTTGCCTAACGCCATACGAGTCGAGGTTATCAATGTGCCTGCTGGTATCAAATTAGTCGCACTATTTTGCAACCCCAGCTTTGTAATGCTCTCTTGTGCCTGAAACGGGTTGAAAGTTGCAAAATCCTTCACAGTCACCCAAGGGATTTCATCCCCCCAGTACTCTGGGTTTGCCCGGCTTGGCGTTCCCCCACCTACAAAGCGCTCTACAATATCACCAAGTGTTTTCACCTCCCACTCCTCACTGAACCCCTGCAGACGAGTTTGGCCGGTGAGGAGTTGCTGCATGGTGGCCTGTTTGATGGCGCGTTTTTTGGCGATCAGGCGATCCAGTCCGTCCAGCAACGCGTCCATGTCGCTGAGGGCGGTGGCGATGGCAGACTGTTCGGGTGCTGGTGGCAATGCAATTGTGTAATTGACAAATGTCGTCGGATACACATGCTTAATGGTAATGCCTTTTGCGGAGTCGAGTGTTTTTTTTCTATACGCATTCGTCCCAAGCAGATACGAAATGAAAATGACGTTTTGCTTCGTGGTAAGTGTAATAACCTCTCTACCAACAGCGACAGGAAACCCATCCGCCAAGGCACAGGCTTTCCCCGTATTTGCCGATACATTTGATGAGCTAGCAAGAAGCACGCATGGTGAATTCACAACATATGACGCATTATTCTTATCCACAAACCACTTTATATTCTCCCTCTCAACAACCTCTGATAAATCTGTATAAAGGCTTGTGTATGGAATTGCAGGAAAATCACCAAAAGATGAAATGTCACCTTTAAGTAACCCTTTTCCCATTTCCAGTTTTCCTAATTCACCGAGGCGGCATACTTGCCAATCCTCCGGAATTACCCCAACTTCCGTTTGCTTGTACCCCGGCCTTACTTCCATACCGCCCCCATCTTTTTCAGATGCGCTTCCACCTTGGCGCTAAGGGCGGCTACTTCATCTTCCAGCTTGGGCAGCGGGGTGTCGTAGCGTTCGGCCAGTTCGCGAATACGCTGTGCCAGGGTTTGCGAGATGCGCTGCAGTTCCTGCTGCACATCGGCTTGCAGATGGGCCAGCCATTTGTCTTCGACCACCAGGGTTTTGACTTCGGCTTCGCTTAGCTGGGCGTAGTGGTCGTAGGCTTGCTGGTCGAGTTTGGCGTCCAGCGCCTTGAGCGCTCGTTTCAGTGCGGCTTCGCTGTCCTTTAGCTCCAGCCATCTGCGCAGCAGCGGGATTTCACCGGGCTCGGCGACATCGGCGCCGCCTTCCTCGGCGGCATTCAGGCGTTGGCCGACGCTCGCCTTGGTCAAGGCGCCTTTTTCATCCTGGGCTTCGAACAACAGCCCTTCCTCGCCGCCGTGCTCTTCCTCCAGCTCCGCGAGCTGGCTGACGAGGCTTTCCTGCTCGGCCTGCGTTGCCTCCAGCGCGGCCTGTTCGGCGGCGAAGTAGCGGGCGACGATCAAGGGTTTGGGCAGCAGGTCGCAGACCCAGCCCTTGTCCTTGGTTTTGCCCTTCTTGTCGATTTCGACGATGCGCCGAGGCTGGGCAACCCAGCCGTCGGCGGCGATCAGGTAGGCGTCGTCCTGCATGGTCTCGGCCCAGTAGTCCATCAGATGCTGGTAGACATCGTAGGGATCGAGCAGCGGCGCGGCATGGAAGGTGGCGAGCAGGGTTTCGGACACCTGGGCGATCAATGCCTTGGGCTGGTCGCCGGGCTGAATATTGCTGAGCAGCGGCATGACGGCCTGTTGCCATTTGCCGAACAGGGTTGCGACTTTACTCTGAAAATGCAGGAACTGCGGGTGGGCCAGTATGATCGCGCGTACCTCGCTCAGCGGCTGGCGCAGCCGTGCATAACCGGGGCGCAGCGGCTCGAACAGGGCCTGGCGCAGGGCGGGCATTTCCTGCCAATCGGCGGCGAAGGCGTCGAGATCGCGCTCGGGGATGCCGCCGTTGAGATGGGCATCGATATCCTGCAGGTCTTCCGGCTCGCTGCTGTCGATATAGCGCGGCAGGTTGAGGTTGTAGTCGTTCCTCCCGCTGGCGATTTCATCCAACGGCACCATGCGCGCATAGCGCGGCACATCCACACCCCGACGGAAGGTATCGACGATGCGGTGGATATCCTGTTCGCGCAGGCGGTTCTTGGGGCCGTCCTTGATGAAGCCCTTGCTGGCGTCGAGCATGAAGATGCCCTTGCGAGCGCTGGCGTTCTCCTTGTCCAGCACCAGTATGCAGGCGGGGATACCGGTGCCGTAGAACAGGTTGGTCGGCAGGCCGATGATGCCCTTGAGCATGCCGGAGCGTACCAGTTGCCTGCGGATATGGGCCTCGGCGTTGCCACGGAACAGCACGCCGTGCGGCAGGATGACCGCGCCCTTGCCTGTGGTGGCCTTCATGCTGCGGATCACGTGTAGCAGGTAGGCGTAGTCGCCCTGCTTGGCAGGCGGTTCGCCCCAGGCGAAGCGTTGGTAAGGGTCGTTGGCCGGGTTGAGGCCGGTGGCCCACCGCTTGTCGGAAAACGGCGGGTTGGCGACCACGTAATCGTAGGCGCGCAGTTGTTCGCCATCCTTGAATTTGGGGTTCACCAGGGTGTCGCCGCTAAGGATGGTGGCGTCGGGAAAACCGTGCAGGATCATGTTCATCCGCGCCAGGCCGGCGGTGGTCACATCCTTTTCCTGCCCCTCCAGGGTGATATGTCGCCCAGCCTCGGCGGCGACCTTCAGCAGCAGCGAGCCCGAGCCGCATGTCGGGTCGTAGGCGGTGGTAGAGCCGCGAGTATTGGCCTGGGATATGCCGATCACCTGCGCAAGGATGCTGCTGACCTCGGAGGGTGTATAGAACTGGCCCTTACTCTTGCCGGAATCCTGGGCGAAGTGACGCATCAGGTATTCGTAGGCATCGCCGAGCAGGTCGTCGTTGTCGGCGCGGTTGTTGGCGAAGTTCAGCTCGGGCTTTTCGAAGATGGCGATGAGGTTGCCCAGACGCTCGACCATCGCCGCGCCTTCGCCGAGCTTGTTGGGGTCGTTGAAGTCGGGAAAGTCACTGCGGGCCAGCTTGGTGTTGGCCTCGATCAGCTTCTGAATGATCCGGGTGTTGATCAGATTGCCGATATCCGGGTTGCCCTTGAGTGCCACCATGTCCTGGAACGACGCGCCGGGCGGAATGACCACGGGCGGGGCGAAGTCGTCACTGTTGCCGTACTTGTCGCTGATGTACTTGATGAACAGCATGAACAGCACGTAGTCCTTGTACTGACTGGCGTCCATGCCGCCGCGCAGCTCGTCGCACGAGGCCCAGATGGAGCTGTAGAGGTCGGATTTCTTGACGACGCCGGTGCGCTGCCCGGGAGCTGCGTTTTTGGGTGAAGCTTCTTTCACTGCTTTGTTCTCATAGGGTGCGGATACTTCACGAACCGCCACAGAGTTGATGATCCTTGCCTTCATTGCCTCGATGGATTCGAGTATGGCGACAGAGCCGCCGCGTCCGCGGCCAGTGACGATCCGGCTCTCGGCAAGCAACTGCTGCTTGACGCCGTCATAGGTAGTTTCTGGCCACCCCAATGCCTCGCGCAGCCGCTGGTTCCCGGCGGAACCGCCCATGGTTTCGAGCGTGCTGATGAAACGCTCGATCTTCTGCTCGATACTTGTCACTTCCATATCCTTTGATCGGCTTGGTTGGATGCCGATTCTCTGTTTTTGCGGAGCCTTTGGTGGCACGGATTTATTTGCCCGCGTTCTTTTTCGGTCGGACTCTGCTCTGCCCCCACAGCACCGTTTTACAGAAAAGGGTATAGGTGACTGAATTACCCTATTTAGTGTGGGATTACCCCATTTCCGCGATGCCTTGGATAGTGTCTTTCTGTGAAGAGGATTCTCAAGGGGGCGTAAATGAAGAAAACCCCGCCGGGGCGGGGTTTTGTCTGACTCAGACGTTGAAGCGGAAGTGCATCACGTCGCCGTCTTTGACGATGTAGTCCTTGCCTTCCAGGCGCCATTTGCCGGCTTCCTTGGCGCCGGCTTCGCCCTTGTAGGCGATGAAGTCGTCGTAGGCGATGACTTCGGCGCGGATGAAGCCCTTCTCGAAGTCGGTGTGGATCACCGCGGCGGCCTGCGGCGCGGTGGCGCCGACGCGTACGGTCCAGGCGCGGACTTCCTTCACCCCGGCAGTGAAGTAGGTCTGCAGGTTGAGCAGCTGGTAGCCGGCGCGGATCACGCGGTTCAGCCCCGGCTCGTCCATGCCCATGGTCTCGAGGAACATCTGCATCTCTTCCAGATCGTCCAGTTCGGCGATCTCGGCCTCGATCTTGTTGCACACCGGCACGACGATGGCGCCTTCTTCCTCGGCGATGGCGTTGACCACGTCCAGGTGCGGGTTGTTCTCGAAGCCGTCCTCGGCGACGTTGGCGATGTACATCACCGGCTTGGTGGTCAGCAGGTGGAAGGTACGGGCCAGGCGCTTTTCCTCGTCGCTGAAGTTCTTCAGCAGGCTGCGCGCCGGCTTGCCTTCGGTGAGGTGCGGGATCAGCTTCTCCAGCAGCGCCTTCTGCGCCACCGCTTCCTTGTCGCCGCCCTTGGCGGTGCGGGCGACGCGCTGCAGCTGCTTCTCGCAGCTGTCGAGGTCGGCCATGATCAGCTCGAGGTCGATGATCTCGATGTCGCGCTTGGGGTCGACACTGTTGGCGACATGGATGACGTTCTCGTCCTCGAAGCAGCGCACCACGTGGGCGATGGCGTCGGTCTCGCGGATGTTGGCGAGGAACTTGTTGCCCAGGCCCTCACCCTTGGAGGCGCCGGCGACCAGGCCGGCGATGTCGACGAATTCCATGGTGGTCGGCAGCACGCGCTCGGGCTTGACGATCTCGGCCAGGGCCGCCAGGCGGGCATCGGGCATCGGCACGATGCCGCTGTTCGGCTCGATGGTGCAGAACGGGAAGTTCTCCGCCGCGATGCCGGATTTGGTCAGGGCGTTGAACAGGGTGGATTTGCCGACGTTGGGCAGACCGACGATGCCGCAGTTGAATCCCATGGTGAGCTTGCCTCGGAGTTAGGTTCAGGCCTTCTGGCTGTGCAGGCGCTGCATTGCCCGGGTCCAGTCGCCGGAAAGCATTTCCGGCAGAACCTCGAGGGCGAAATCGATGCTGGCTTCCAGCTTTTCCCGCTCCGCCTGCGGCGGGCGACCGAGCACGTAGCCGGTCACCAGGCTGCTGTGGCCGGGATGGCCGATGCCCAGGCGCAGGCGATGGAAGCCGTTCTGGTTGCCGAGCCGCGCGATGATGTCGCGCAACCCGTTGTGCCCGCCGTGCCCACCGCCCTGCTTGAGCTTGGCGACGCCCGGGGGCATGTCGAGTTCATCGTGGGCGACCAGGATGGCCTCGGGGGGAATGCGGAAGAATCCGGCCAGTGCCGCCACCGCCTGACCGCTACGGTTCATGTAGGTGGTGGGGATCAGCAGGCGGACGTCCTCGCCCTGGTGGCGGAACTTGCCGACCAGGCCGAAGTACTTGCGATCGTTGCCGAGCTGGACGCCCTCGCGGGCCGACAGCCGCTCAACGAACAAGGCCCCCGCGTTATGCCGGGTCTGGTCGTATTCCGGGCCCGGGTTTCCCAGGCCGACGATCAGTTTTACGGCAGTCACGACGGGGGCCTCTTGTTCAGCTCTGCGCGAGTGGATTACTCGGCAGCGCCTTCTTCTTTCGGAGCGTCTTCCTTGCTCACGCGCGGAGCATGGATATTGGCGACCGGCAGGTCACTGCCGTGGGCCAGGGAGACCAGCTCGACGCCCTTCGGCAGCTTGAGGTCGGTCATGTGCAGTACCTGGCCGACTTCGACCTGGGCCAGATCGACTTCGATGAACTCCGGCAGGTCTTGCGGCAGGCAGGACACTTCGACTTCGTTGATGTTGTGCAGGATTTCGCCGCCTTGCTGCTTCACGCCCACGGAGCTTTCCTGGTTGATGAAGTGCAGCGGAACGTGCGCGACCACTTTCTGGCCGGCAACGACGCGAACGAAGTCGGCGTGCAGGACGAAGCTCTTGGCCGGATGACGCTGCAGCGCCTTGATCAGAACGGATTCGTTCTGGCCGTCGACGTTCAGGGTCAGCACGCTGCTGAAGGAGGCTTCGTTTTCCAGCAGTTTGGCCAGGTCCTTGGCCAGGACGCTGATGGACTGCGGGGCCTTGTCGCCACCGTAGATGACGGCGGGAACCAGGCTGGCATTACGACGCAGGCGGCGGCTCGCACCTTTCCCCAGGTCGGAACGCACTTGGGCATTCAGGGTGAAATTGCTCATTTCGTTTCTCCAGTAACAACATTACCCGTCGCGCTTGCGACCAGCGCTCGGGCTGTTGGGCAAAAAGCCCCGCGCGAGGCGGGGCACATTACGTTCAGTTCGATTTCCGAAGCTTTCGCTTAGCGGAACATCGCGCTGATCGATTCAGCATTGCTGATGCGGCGTACCGCTTCAGCCACCACTGGCGCGATGTCCAGCTGGCGAATTCGGCTGCACGACTGGGCGGCGGCCGACAGCGGGATGGTGTTGGTCACCACCAGCTCGTCGAGCACGGAGCCCTCGATGTTCTCGATGGCACGGCCGGACAGGATCGGGTGCGTGCAGTAGGCATAGACCTTGGCCGCGCCATGGTCCTTGAGGGCCTTGGCCGCGTGGCAGAGGGTGCCGGCGGTGTCGACCATGTCGTCGACGAGGATGCAGGTACGGCCTTCGATATCACCGATGATGTGCATCACTTCGGACTGGTTGGCCTTCGGCCGGCGCTTGTCGATGATCGCCAAGTCGACGCCGAGGGACTTGGCCACGGCACGGGCGCGGACCACGCCGCCGATGTCGGGGGAGACGATCATCAGGTTCTCGAAGCGCTGGGCCTGGATGTCGTCGACCAGCACCGGCGAGCCGTAGATGTTGTCCACCGGCATGTCGAAGAAACCCTGGATCTGGTCGGCGTGCAGGTCGACCGTGAGGACGCGGTTGACGCCGACGACGTCGAGCATGTCGGCCACGACCTTGGCGCTGATCGGTACGCGGGCCGAACGCGGGCGGCGATCCTGGCGGGCGTAGCCGAAGTAGGGCACGACGGCGGTGATGCGGGTCGCCGAGGAGCGGCGGAAGGCATCGGCCATCACCACCAGTTCCATCAGGTTGTCGTTGGTGGGTGCGCAGGTCGGCTGGATCAGAAAGACGTCCTTGCCGCGGACGTTTTCGTTGATCTCGACACTGATTTCGCCGTCGGAGAACTTTCCGACGTAGGCATCACCGAGGGGGATATGCAGCTGACGTACGACACGCCGGGCCAGATCGGGGTTGGCGTTCCCCGTGAAGACCATCATCTTGGACACGCGCAGTACCTGCCTGAGGGTGGGTCCGATGAATAAAAAGCTGTTCAAAAGGCGAGCTCTTGAACAGCTTCAAGTGTATGGCAGGGGCGGCTGGATTCGAACCAACGCATGCCAGGATCAAAACCTGGTGCCTTACCGCTTGGCGACGCCCCTGTAGGGTCAACTCGAGTGCGCTTGCGATCGTACGAACCTTGGAGGTTATGGCAGGGGCGGCTGGATTCGAACCAACGCATGCCAGGATCAAAACCTGGTGCCTTACCGCTTGGCGACGCCCCTGTATCGTACAACCCGTGTGCTATGCACTCACTTCCTGCGCCAGTTCTTCGAGGCGGCGGTGCAACATCGAAACGTTGCGGCCCTGGGCCACGAAGCTTGGCAAAGTGCCCGGAAGTTGGCGGCGAACTTTATCAGCCTCGCCTTCGTTTGGGAAGCTCCCAAACACACAAGCTCCAGTGCCGGTCATGCTTGCCGGAACGAATTTGTTCAACAAGCTCAAAGCGTTACGTACTTCTGGGTAGCGCTTTTCGACCACCGGCTGACAATCGTTACGACCGCCCCCAGCAAGAAGGCTGCGAACTGTAATGGCCGGGGTATTACGTGTCAACTCCGGGTCGGCAAATATTTCCGCTGTACTAACAGAGACTTGCGGCGCTATCACGAGGTACCAGGGTTCGGGCAGCTCGACCGGCTGGAGGCGCTCGCCGACCCCTTCGGCGAAGGCTGCGCGGCCGCGCACGAACACCGGCACGTCGGCGCCGAGGCCGAGGCCCAGTTCGGCCAGCCGATCTTCTCCGAGATCGAGCCGCCACAGGCGGTCGAGACCGAGCAGGGTGGTGGCGGCGTCGGAACTGCCGCCGCCGATTCCGCCGCCCATGGGCAGGCGCTTGAGCAACTGGATATCGGCGCCCAGCGCGCAACCGCTTTCGCGCTGCAGCAGGCGCGCGGCACGCACGATCAGGTTGCTGTCGTGGTCGACGCCCGGTAGGTCGCTGTGCAGGCGGATCTGGCCGTCGTCGCGCAGGCTGAAGCTGAGCTCGTCGCCATGGTCGAGGAACTGGAACAGCGTCTGCAGCTCGTGATAGCCGTCGGCACGACGGCCGAGGATGTGCAGCATCAGGTTGAGCTTGGCCGGTGCCGGCAGGGTCAGCGTCTGCATCAGTGTCCCAGCTGGCGTGGCTGCCAGTCCTTGACCACCAGGGTGATCTGCAGGTCGTGGCCTTGCAGGCGGATGCGCTCGGGCAGGGCGAAGCCGTCGTGCTCGGCGTAGGCCAGGTAGTCGACCTGCCAGCCATCCTGTTCCAGCCGCGCCAGGCGGCTGGAGCCATCCAGGCTCAGGCGGCTGCGGCTGTCCGGTGCGGGCAGCCCGCGCACCCACCAGAGCAGGTGCGAGACCGGCAGCCGCCAGCCGAGCTGCTGTTCCACCAGTGCTTCCGGCGAGGTGGCTTCGAAACGCCCCTGGCCGGCCACTTCCAGCGATACGGCGTCCGGGCGTCCGGTGAGACGGGTGGCGCCGCGGCCCAGCGGGCCGGAGAGACGGATGTCGAAATAGTCCTGGCGCTGCAGCCAGAACAGGGTGCCGCTGCCGGAATCCTGCGGCGCGCGGATGCCGATCTTGCCGCTGATCTGCCAACCGTCGAGGCTGGCGATCTGGCTCTTGTGTGCCTTCCAGGCGGCGGCGTTGCCGGTGCCTTCCACCGATTCGCGCGGGCCGAGCCCGGCGCAACCGGCCAGCAGCAGGGCGAGCAGGGGAACGAGGAGGTTTCTCAGGATCATGGATCAGGGCTTCTCCGAGCCGGTCAGCCGCTTCAGCGTGTCGCGCAGAACCTGGCTGTCGGGTTGTTGTTTCAATGCCTCTGACCAGACCGCGCGGGCCTCGCGGCGTTCGCCGCGGGCCCACAGCACTTCGCCGAGGTGCGCGGCCACTTCGTGGTCCGGGAAGCGCTGCAGGGCCTTGCGCAAGTGGCTCTCGGCCTCGGCGAGGTTGCCCAGGCGGAAGTTGACCCAGCCGAGGCTGTCGAGAATCGCCGGGTCTTCCGGGTTGAGCTGGTAGGCCTGTTCGATCAGTTGCAGCGCTTCGTCATGGCGGTCGGTGCGGTCGGCGAGGGTGTAGCCCAGCGCATTGAGCGCCATGGCGTTGTCCGGTTCGCGCTCGATGATGAAGCGCAGGTCGCTTTCCAGTTGCGCCAGGTCGCCACGTTTCTCGGCGAGCATGGCGCGGGTGTAGAGCAGGTTGAGGTCGTCCGGGAATTCCTCGAGCGCCTGTTCGGCCAGTTGCCAGGCCTGCTCGGTGCGGTTGTGCTCGGAGAGCGCCTCGATCTCGATCAGATACAGCTGGATGGCATAGTCGGGTTGCTGTTGGCGTGCCTGGGCGAGCAGCGCGGAGGCTTCCTGGTCGCGTTTGCTGGCATACAGCAGCTGGCTCTGCAGCAGCTTGGCCGGCAGGTATTCGTTGCCCGCTCCGACCTGCTCCAGTGCCTCCAGCGCCTTGGCCGTGTCACCCATGGCCTGGTAGGCGCGGCCGAGGTTGAAATAAGCGGCATCGACATGGCTGCCGCGTTCGATCAGCTCCTCCAGGTAGACGGTGGCTTCGCGCCAGGCTTCGGCTTCCAGGCAGACCAGCGCCATGGAAAAGCGCAGGTCGTCGTCGGTGGGGTTCTGCTGCACCAGGGTGGCGAATTCGCCCATGGCGTCTTCGAGGCGGTCATGTTCCACCAGCAGGCGGGCATAGGTCAGGCGCAGGCGCTTGTCTTCCGGGTGCTGGCGCAGGCTTTTTTCCAGCAGCGGCAGCGCCTCGTCGCCGCGTTGCAGGCTGTGCAGCAGGCGGGCTTCGAGCAGGATGGAGGGAATCTGCCGTTCGCGGGCCGGCTGTGCCTGCAGCAGGGCCAGGGCTTCCTCGGTGCGGCCGTCCTGCTGCAGCAGCACCGCCTTGCCGAAAGTCAGTTGTGGGTTGTCCGGGTGCTTGGCGAGGAGTTGATCGAAGCTCTGCAGCAGGCCGGCGCGGGTGTCGGGGTCGGTTTCCGCGGCCGACAGGGCGAGGAAGTCGAAATGCGTGTCGCCCTGGCCCTGCAGGACCTTTTCCATGAACTCGAGCGATTGTTCGTAACGGCCGGCGCGTGCCAGTTGCACCGCCGCGGCGCGCTGGGCATCGAGGTTCTCCGGTGCATTGCGGGCCCAGATCAGTGACGTATCCAGCGCCGCCTGATCGGCACCGAGGTATTCGGCGATGCGAAAGCCGCGCTCGGCGACGCCGGCATCCTGGGTCGCATGGGCCTGCTGGACGTAGTTGCCCAGGGCGATGTCGAAGCGGTTGCGCTGGCCGGCCAGTTCCGCCACCAGCAGGGCGTAGAGCGACTCGCGGCTGAACGAGCCTTGCTCCGTCACGGCAGGCGGGCTCTCCGGCGTCGCGTCCTCGACCGGCGGGCCGCTGTCCGGAGCGCTCTGCATGAAGGTCTGGCAGCCACCGAGAAACAGCAGGGCGGCAAGGGCGACGAGTCTTTTCATAGGGAAATGTACGGCTGGTATGCGGTTGCGGCATGATGACACAAGCCGCCAGGCAAGCCCATGGGCGCCAGGCAGGCACTGCGGACCGGGCCCTGGGAGTGGCGGCGGCACGTCCGATCCATCCGACAATCGAGGGCGGTGGTTGTTCTCCATCTGACGAAGTAGGAGAATTGCGCGCTCCGTTTTCGACTCAGCGATTCTGCATGGCTTTCCTCGCGCTTGGCATCAATCACAAGACCGCTTCGGTGGACGTCCGCGAGCGCGTGGCCTTCACTCCCGAGCAGATGGTCGAGGCCTTGCGGCAGCTGTGTCGCGTCACGCCCACGCGCGAGGCGGCGATTCTCTCCACCTGCAACCGCAGCGAGCTCTATCTCCAGCAGGACCAGGTCGAAGCCGACGCTGTGCTGGCCTGGCTGGCCAACTACCATCGCCTCAGCCTCGACGATCTGAAGGCGTGCGCCTATGTGCATGTCGATGATCAGGCCGTGCGCCACATGATGCGGGTCGCCTCGGGGCTCGATTCGCTGGTGCTGGGCGAGCCGCAGATCCTCGGCCAGATGAAGTCGGCCTACGCCGTGGCACGCGAGGCCGGCAGCGTCGGTCCGCTGCTGGGGCGGCTGTTCCAGGCGACGTTCAGCACCGCCAAGACCGTGCGCACCGATACCGCGATCGGCGAGAACCCGGTTTCCGTGGCCTTCGCCGCGGTCAGCCTGGCGCGGCAGATCTTCAGCGATCTGCAGCGCAGCCAGGCGCTGCTGATCGGCGCCGGCGAGACCATCACCCTGGTTGCCCGCCACCTGCACGAGCAGGGCGTGAAGAAGATCGTCGTAGCCAACCGTACCCTCGAACGTGCCAGTGCCCTGGCCGCCGAGTTCGGTGCGCAGGCGATCCTGCTCGCCGACATTCCCGAAGAACTGCACAACAGCGACATCGTCATCAGCTCCACTGCCAGCCAGTTGCCGATCCTCGGCAAGGGCGCGGTGGAACAGGCACTCAAGCGGCGCAAGCACAAGCCGATGTTCATGGTCGACATCGCCGTGCCGCGCGATATCGAGCCGCAGGTCGGCGAGCTGGACGACGTCTACCTGTATTCCGTCGACGACCTGCATGAAGTGGTCGCGGAGAACCTCAAGAGCCGCCAGGGGGCGGCCCAGGCCGCCGAGGAGCTGGTGGCCGCCGGCACCGACGACTTCATGCAGCGCCTGCGCGAACTGGCCGCGGTGGACGTGCTCAAGGCCTACCGCCAGCATGCCGAGCGGATTCGCGACGAGGAGCTGGGCAAGGCCCAGCGCCTGCTGGCCAACGGCGGCAACGCCGACGAGGTGCTGGCGCAGCTGGCGCGTGGGCTGACCAACAAGCTGCTGCATGCCCCCAGCGTGCAGTTGAAGAAGCTCTCCGCCGAGGGCCGCGTCGAGGCGCTGAGCATGGCCCAGGAACTCTTCGCCCTGCACGAGGGCACGGAAAAACCATGAAAGCTTCGCTGCTGAACAAGCTCGACGTCCTGCAGGACCGTTTCGAGGAACTCACCGCGCTGCTCGGCGATGCCGAGGTGATCAGCGACCAGAGCCGTTTCCGCGCCTATTCGCGCGAATACGCCGAGGTCGAGCCGGTGATCGGGACTTATCGCCAGCTGCGCAAGGTCCGTCAGGACCTCGAGGGCGCCCAGGCGCTGCTCAAGGACAGCGACCCCGATCTGCGCGAGATGGCCGAGCAGGAAGTGGCCGAGGCCAAGGAGCAACTGGAGACGCTGGAAGGCAACCTGCAGCGTATGCTGCTGCCCAAGGACCCCAACGACGGGCGCAACGTGTTCCTCGAGATCCGCGCCGGCACCGGCGGCGACGAGGCGGCGATCTTCGCCGGCGACCTGTTCCGCATGTATTCGCGCTATGCCGAGAAGCAGGGCTGGCGGGTCGAGATCCTCTCCGAGAGCGAGGGCGAGCACGGCGGCTTCAAGGAAGTGATCTCGCGCGTCGAAGGCGACAACGTCTACGCCAAGCTCAAGTTCGAGTCCGGTGCGCACCGCGTGCAGCGCGTACCGGAAACCGAATCCCAGGGGCGCATCCACACCTCCGCCTGCACCGTGGCGGTGCTGCCGGAGCCGGACGAGCAGGCGGCGGTGGAGATCAACCCGGCCGAGCTGCGCATCGACACTTATCGTTCCTCCGGCGCTGGTGGCCAGCACGTCAACAAGACCGATTCGGCGATCCGCATCACCCACCTGCCCACCGGCATCGTCGTCGAGTGCCAGGAGGAGCGTTCGCAGCACAAGAACCGCGCCAAGGCCATGGCCTGGCTGGCGGCCAAGCTGCAGGACCGCCAGGATGCCGCGGCGCACAAGGAAATCTCCGAGACACGCAAGCTGCTGGTCGGTTCCGGCGACCGCTCCGAGCGTATCCGTACCTATAACTTCCCGCAGGGGCGGGTCACCGATCACCGCGTCAACCTGACCTTGTATTCGCTCAATGAAGTGATTGGCGGGGCGATGGAGCAGGTGATCGAGCCGCTGCTGCAGGAATACCAGGCCGATCAGTTGGCCGCGCTGGGCGATTGATCGGCTTTTCATGTGGTCGCGGAGGTACTCGCGATGCGTGCTGTATTCGACCTCGACCTTGATCGCCAGCAAGTTGGCTCCTACCAGGGAGGCGCCGTGGAAACCATCGAATCCCTGCTGCAAGCGGTCGACCTGCCCGACTCGCCGAGTCCGCGGCTGGATGCCGAACTGCTGCTCGCCCACGTGCTCGGCAAGCCGCGCAGCTATCTGCGCACCTGGCCGGAGCAGGTGCCGAGCGCCGAGCTGCGCCAGGCCTTTGCAGAGTGCCTGCGCCGCCGCCGCGCGGGCGAGCCGGTGGCCTATATCCTTGGTCGCCAGGGCTTCTGGAGCCTGGAGCTGGACGTCGCGCCGCAGACGCTGATTCCGCGCCCGGACACCGAACTGCTGGTGGAAACCGCGTTGACGCTGCTGCCGGCCACACCGGTGCGGGTGCTCGACCTCGGTACCGGCACCGGCGCGATCGCGCTGGCGCTGGCGGCGGAGCGTCCGGGCTGGCAACTGACCGGCGTCGACCGGGTGGACGAGGCCGTCGCCTTGGCCGAGCGCAACCGGCAGCGCCTCGGCCTGGGCAACGCGCGGTTCACGGTCAGCCACTGGTTTTCCGCCCTGCAAGGCGAGCGTTACCGGCTGATCGTCAGCAACCCGCCCTATATTCCGGCGGCCGACCCGCACCTGCAGCGCGGCGACGTGCGCTTCGAGCCGCGCAGTGCGCTGGTGGCCGGCGCGGACGGGTTGGACGACATCCGCCTGATCGCCGCCCAGGCGCCCGTTCACCTGGAGCCCGGCGGCTGGCTGCTGCTCGAACATGGCTACGATCAGGCCGCCGCGGTGCGCGAACTGCTGGAGGTGGCGGGTTTCGGCGAGGTGCAGAGCCGCCGCGATCTCGCCGGGCACGAACGCATCAGCCTGGGCCGCCTGCCATGAATCATTCCGCGAGGTCCTTGCATGCTCAGTGACGAAGAACTGCTGCGCTACAGCCGGCAGATCCTGCTCAAACAGGTGGATGTCGACGGGCAGCTGCGGCTCAAGCAGAGCCGGGCGCTGATCGTCGGGCTCGGCGGGCTCGGCTCGCCGGTGGCGCTCTACCTGGCGGCGGCCGGCGTCGGCGAGCTGCACCTGGCCGATTTCGACACGCTGGACCTGACCAACCTGCAGCGGCAGATCGCCCACGACAGCCGCTCGCTGGGCCTGCACAAGGTCGACTCGGCCATGGCGCGCCTGGAGGCGCTGAATCCGCTCGTGCGGCTGGTGCCGTACCGCAGTGGGCTGGACGCGGACTCCCTCGATGCGGCAGTCGCCGGCGTCGACCTGGTGCTCGACTGCACGGACAATTTCGCCATCCGCGAAGCGGTCAACGCCGCCTGCGTGAAGGCGCAGAAGCCGCTGGTCAGCGGTGCGGCGATCCGTCTCGAGGGGCAGTTGTCGGTGTTCGATCCGCGTGATGCGGCCAGTCCCTGCTACCACTGCCTCTACGGCCACGGCAGCGAGGCCGAGCTGACCTGCAGCGAGGCCGGGGTGATCGGCCCGCTGGTGGGGCTGGTCGGCAGCCTGCAGGCGCTGGAAGCGCTGAAATTGCTGGCCGGCTTCGGCGAGCCGCTGGTGGGCCGGCTGCTGCTGGTCGATGCGTTCTCCAGCCGTTTCCGTGAGCTGCGGGTCAAGCGCGATCCCGCCTGCGCCGTCTGCGGGCGCGCCGATGGATAGATGCCCAGCCCCGATCGGGGTGTTCGATTCCGGTGTCGGCGGGCTCTCGGTGCTGCGTGCGATCCGCCAGCGCCTGCCGCAGGAGTCGTTGCTCTATCTGGCCGACAGCGCCCATGTGCCCTATGGCGAGAAAAGCCCCGAGTACATTCGCGAACGCTGCCGCGTCATTGCGGCCTTTCTCCTCGAACAGGGGGCGAAGGCACTGGTGTTGGCCTGCAACACGGCCACCGCCGCCGGCATCAACGAGTTGCGCGAGCTGTACCCGCGCCTGCCGATCATCGGCATGGAGCCGGCGGTCAAGCCGGCCGCCCTGGCGACCCGCAGTGGAGTGGTCGGCGTGCTCGCCACCACCGGCACGCTGAAGAGTGCCCGCTTCGCCGCGTTGCTCGATCGCTTCGCCACGGACGTCCGCGTCATCACCCAGCCCTGTCCCGGGCTGGTCGAGCGCATCGAGGCCGGCGACCTGTGCAGTGCGCAGACGCGCGCGATGCTCGCCGGCTGGGTCGAGCCGTTGCTGGCGCAGGGCTGCGACACCTTGATCCTGGGCTGCACGCATTATCCCTTCATCAGGCCGCTGCTGACCGAACTGCTGCCGGCCGACGTTCGCCTGATTGATACGGGGGCGGCGGTCGCGCGACACTTGCATGAAGTGATGGCTGAACGCCATCTTCTCGTCGCGACAGAGGCGCAACAGCGCTTCTACTGCAGCGGTGATCCGCAGCGAATGGCGCGGGTGCTGCCTATACTTTGGGGTGAAAATGCAGCAGTCGAGTTCTTCGCGGGCTAGGAACTCCCGGTTCGCCTGGTTTTCTCAGACGTTGCGGGCAATAAAAAACCAAAACGAACGAAGTGTTTTTATAAGGAAGTTTCCATGAAAAAACTGTTCTCCTTGGCCGCTGTGGCGGCGCTGTCCATGGGGCAGATAGCGGCCGCCCAAGCGGTGGATTTCACCGCCGCTATCGGTCACACCAGCGAGTCGACCATGACCTATCGATTGGGCGCCCAGTTCGACTTCGGCACCAGTTGGTTCCAGACCGGCACGGGGCGCCTGACCGGTTACTGGGATGCCGGCTACACCTACTGGGAGGGTGACGACAGCAGCAGTAACCACAGCCTCTCGCTGACGCCGGTATTCGTCTACGAATTCGCCGGGCAGTCGGTCAAGCCGTACCTCGAGGCGGGCATCGGTATCGCTGCGTTCGAAAACACCGAGGTCGAAGGCAACAAGCTCGGCTCGTCGTTCCAGTTCGAGGACCGCCTCGGCGCCGGCCTGCGCTTCGCCGGCGGCCACGAAGTGGGTGTGCGGGCGATCCACTACTCCAACGCCGGCCTGAAGCAGCCGAACGATGGCATCGAGACCTACTCGCTGCACTATCGCATGGCGTTCTGAAGCAGCCCTCGTTGACGCTGCAGGGCATGCCGTTCGGCCCTGCAGTGCCCTAGCGGTAGGCCGAAGCGCTTCCCCGGCGCTCTTGCAGGCAATCCGCCGAGCCCAGCTCGAATTCCCGGCAGATCAATGGCCGGTTCGCATAGATGGTGCAGCGCATGCTGTCGCGATCGAGCGCCGCGCACCAGCCATCCTCCAGCCGCCGCATGACTTCGCCGCCCCAGGCATCGACCTCGATGAAGCGCTCCGGCACGCCGGTGTCGCCGAACAGCAGCACTTCGAGGCGACAGCAGCAGGCCGCGCAGCTGGAGCAGCTCACGGTGGGGGCGTGCAGCTGCAGATGGGGGATTTCGTTCATCGGCGCAGTGTAGCGAGCCTCACGACATGATTTGCGCATGAATGCCCAACGGCCTGTATCGACGATGTGAAAACCGATGGCGAGCTACGGCCCGCTCGGCGAGCACCGGCGCCGCGCCGGCTCAAACGCTGTCGTTCAACTGCTTGTTGCGCCAGCCATCGCCGCCGGGCAGCAGCAGGTTGAGCAGCAGGGCGATGATCGCGCATAGCGAGATGCCGGAAAGGGTGAACTCGCCATAGCCGATGGCCATGCCGCCGATGCCGAACACCAGGGTCACCGAGACGATGATCAGGTTGCGCGCCTCGGACAGGTCGACCTGGTGGCGGATCAGCGTGCTCAGGCCGACCACCGCGATCGAACCGAACAGCAGGCAGAGAATCCCGCCCATCACCGGTACCGGAATGCTCAGCAGTCCGGCGCCGAACTTGCCGATGAACGCCAGGGCGATGGCGAACACCGCCGCCCAGGTCATGATCTTCGGGTTGTAATTCTTGGTCAGCATGACGGCGCCGGTGACTTCGGCGTAGGTGGTGTTCGGCGGGCCGCCGAACAGGCCGGCGGCGGAGGTGGCGACACCGTCACCGAGCAGGGTGCGGTGCAGGCCGGGCTTCTTGACGTAGTTGTTGCCCGTCACGCTGCCGATGGCCACCACGCCGCCGATGTGCTCGATGGCCGGCGCCAGCGCCACCGGAACCATGAACAGGATGGCACCGAGGTGGAACTCGGGGGCGATGAAGTTGGGCATGGCCAGCCAGGGCGCCGCGGCGATACCGCTGGTATCGACCACGCCGAACGCGAGCGCCAGCCCGTAGCCGACCGCGACGCCGGCCAGGATCGGCACCAGGCGGAACAGGCCCTTGCCCAGCACCGCCACCAGCAGCGTGGTCACCAGGGCGGGCATGGAGATCAGCATGGCCGTCTCGTAGGGAATCAGCTGGGCGCTGCCGTCACCGGCCTTGCCCATGGCCATGTTCACCGCCACCGGGGACAGCGCCAGGCCGATGGAGATGATCACCGGGGCGATGACTACCGGCGGCAGCAGGCGATCGATGAAGCCCGCCCCCTTCAGGCGCACGGCAAACCCCAGCAGGACATACACCAGGCCGGCCGCCACCACGCCACCCATCACCGCCGGCAGACCGAACTCGCCCTTGGCGGCAATGATCGGGGCGATGAAGGCGAAGCTGGAGGCGAGGAACACCGGAACCTGGCGGCGGGTCACCAGCTGGAACAGCAGGGTGCCGAGCCCGGCGGTGAACAGCGCCACATTGGGGTCCATCCCGGTGATCAGCGGCATCAGCACCAGCGCGCCGAAGGCCACGAACAGCATCTGCGCGCCGGCCAGGATCTGGCGGCCGACGGATTCCTCCATGTGCGACATGCTCAGATGTCCTTCTGCTTGGTGCCGAAGATCTTGTCGCCGGCATCGCCGAGGCCCGGCACGATGTAGCCGTTCTGGTCCAGGCGCTGATCGATGGAGGCGGTGTAGATGACGACGTCCGGGTGCGCCTGTTCCACCTTGGCGATGCCTTCCGGTGCGGCGACCAGGACCAGGGCGCGGATTTCCTTGCAGCCGGCCTTCTTCAGCATGTCGATGGTGGCCACCATCGAGCCGCCGGTGGCCAGCATCGGGTCGATGATGATCGCCAGGCGTTGCTCGATTTCCGGGACCAGCTTTTCCAGGTAGGTCTGGGCCTGCAGGGTTTCTTCGTTGCGCGCGATCCCCACCGCGCTGACCTTGGCACCGGGAATCAGGCTGAGCACGCCGTCGAGCATGCCGATCCCGGCACGCAGGATCGGCACCACGGTGATCTTCTTGCCGGAGATTTTCTCGACCTGGACCGGGCCGCACCAGCCATCGATGCTGTAATGTTCCAGCGGCAGGTCCGAGGTCGCTTCGTAGGTGAGGATCGAGCCGACTTCCTGAGCCAGTTCGCGGAAGTTCTTGGTGCTGATGTCGGCACGGCGCATCAGGCCGAGTTTGTGGCGGATCAGCGGGTGGCGGATCTCTCGAATGGGCATGGGGGGGCTCCGGCGGGCGAATAAACCGGCTTAGATTAAAGCATCACCGGGTCAGCGGCTATTCGCCCGTCATTCATCCCATGGACTTGCCGCCCGAATGCAGGGTGAGTATCTTCCCCGCCCTTTCGCGGGCGGCTGAAAAGTGGTCCGTTCGGCCAGGTTTTGCGTTGCGTAGGCTATCGACTGCAGCGTGGATCGGCCTGGCGGCCCGCCGGGTTTGCTGGCGTTCCTATCAATCTTGTCTACCACTGGGGAATCGCACCATGTCCGTCGATCTCGCACACATCCGTCAAGTCATGGCAGAAGCGGACTGCCTTTACACCGAGGCGCAGGTCGAATCGGCTATCGCCGCGGTCGCGCAGCAGATCAACGGCGAACTGGCCGAACGCAACCCGGTAGTGTTCTGCGTGATGAACGGCGGCTTGATCTTTTCCGGCAAGTTGCTGCCCAAGCTGAACTTCCCGCTGGAGCTGTCCTACCTGCATGCGACCCGTTACCGCAACGAGACCAGTGGTGGCGAGCTGTTCTGGAAGGCCAAGCCGGAAATCTCCTTCATCGACCGCGACGTGCTGATCATCGATGACATCCTGGACGAAGGGCACACGCTGGGGGCGATCATCGATTTCTGCCGTCACGCCGGCGCTTCGGCGGTGCACACCGCCGTGTTGATCGACAAGGATCACCAGCGCAAGGCGCGTCCTGACCTGAAGGCCGACTACGTCGGGCTCAGTTGCATCGATCGCTACATCTTCGGCTATGGCATGGACTACAAGGGCTACTGGCGTAATGCGCCGGGCATCTATGCGGTAAAAGGTATGTGATTCGGCTGATGCCGCCTTTGCAGGAGGCCTGCCCTCGAGGCGATGCTCTTCAGGCTTCAGGCTTCAGGCTTCAGGCTTCAGGCTTCAGGCTTCAGGCTCCAGGCTCCAGGCAGCCCTTCGGCCTGCATCGCCGCGAGGGCGCGCCCACAGGAGGTCGGTGAGGGCTGTGCTGTTTTTGTGGGAGGCCCGCCCTCGGGGCGATGCTTTTCAAGCTTCAAGCCTATGGCAGGTCTTCGATTTGCATTGCCCCCTTGGCGTCGCACCCTGACGCTTCACTGCGGTGTTTCGTTTCGCCCCAACTGGCACCCGAAGTAACGCTCGCTGGCCGCTAGCCTGTTCGCGCCATCTCCGTTCGGATGGCGCGGCTCCTGCCTCTCGCCCTGCCGGCGCCGGGTCATTCGCCCTGTTTCGGGCGCCGTATCTCCGCCATGAATAGCACTTTAGGCTAACTGGCCGACATTTCTCCCATTTCGCCGGCGCAAAGGCTCTGCGACGGGCTTTGCGGTGCGCGGAATCAAGGCTAATCTCAGGTGAGCCCTGAACGGCATGGCCAGACGAAATCACGCTGAAAGCCAATGCTGGAAAGGCTATTCATACTAAAGGATTACAAGCTAAATCAAACCTTAGTGCGCTTAACCCTCCTTCTACGTCTGGGTAGGGTTTACGCACTTCGAACCAATCAGGAGCGCCTCATGACAAAAACAACAAGGCAAGGAATCTTCCAGCCGAAGTCCCTAGCTCTCGCCGTAGCGCTGGGCACTGCCGCCCCGGCTTACGCCGTGAGCTTCAATATCGGCGAGATCGAAGGGCAATTCGACTCGGCGATGTCCATCGGTGCCAGCTGGTCCATGGCGGACAGGGACAGGGATCTGGTCGGCATCAACAACGGCGGTACCGGCTTTACCCAGACCGGCGACGATGGTCGTCTGAACTTCAAGAAGGGCGAGACCTTCTCCAAGATTTTCAAGGGTGTGCACGATCTCGAGCTTCGTTATCGCGATAGCGGTGCCTTCGTTCGCGGCAAGTATTGGTATGACTTCGAGCTGAAGGATGAGAGTCGTCTTTTCAAGGACATCAGCGACAGCAACCGGAAAGAAGCCGCTCAATCATCCGGCGCGCAAATTCTGGACGCGTTCGTCTATCACAATTATTCCGTTGGTGATCTGCCCGGGACCGTCCGTCTTGGGAAGCAGGTAGTGAGCTGGGGCGAAAGTACCTTTATCGGTAACAGCATAAACTCCATCAATCCCTTGGACGCTGCAGCATTCCGCCGGCCGGGTGCTGAGATCAAAGAGGGGCTGATTCCGGTCAATATGTTCTACATCTCGCAGAGCCTGACCGACCGGTTGAGCATGGAGGCGTTCTATCAACTCGAGTGGGATCAGACCGTTGCCGATAATTGCGGTACTTTCTTCGCTGTAGATGTCGTTCAGGATGGTTGTGATGCCAACTACCACGTGGGCAGCCCGGCAATCGCTCCTCTTCAACCCGTCGCTGCTGCGTTCGGGCAGGGGTTCGAAGTCACTCCTGAGGGTGTGGTTTTGCCGCGAGCTGGCGACCGGGATGCACGTGATTCGGGGCAGTTCGGTCTTGCATTGCGCTGGTTGGGTGATGCCACCGAGTATGGTGCGTATTTCATGAATTACCACAGTCGGACGCCAAACGTCAGTACGCGATCTGCTGGCTTGGCTACCGCAGCGCAGCTGCCTGGCATTATCGGTACAGCTAATGGGCTCGTGCCTGGTGCTGGCTCTGGTTTGGCGCAGAGCGTCATGCTTGGCAACGGCCGCTATTACCTTGAGTACCCCGAAGATATCCAGCTTTACGGCCTTAGCTTCTCTACGACATTGCCCACTGGCACCGCGTGGTCTGGTGAGATCAGCTATCGACCCAATGCACCGGTTCAGCTGAATACTCAAGACCTTACTCGGGCTTTGCTTAATCCCCTTGCGCCGGGAACCTCTCCCATTGAAAGTACTTTCGGTGCAGAAAATCGCGGCTACAACCGCAAGGAAATCACCCAGTTGCAGACCACATTCACTCACTTCTTCGATCAAGTACTGGGCGCTGGTAGGGTGACCGTGGTGGGCGAGGTCGGCTACACGCATGTCGGCGGTCTCGAGAGCACCAGCGAACTGCGCTATGGGCGTGATCCTATCTACGGCACCCCGGATGATCCAGCCGCTTTGGCCCGCTACGGCCGCCACGGTTTCGTCACCGCCAACTCCTGGGGCTACCGCCTGCGTGGCATCGCGGACTACGACAACGTCTTCGCCGGCATCAACCTCAAGCCCAACCTGTCCTTCTCCCACGACGTCGACGGCTACGGCCCCAACGGTCTGTTCAACGAAGGCTCCAAGGCGGTCAGCATTGGTCTGGATGCCGAGTACCAGAATATGTACACCGCCAGCCTGTCCTACACCGATTTCTTCGGCGGCGACTACAACACGCTGGTTGACCGCGACTTCCTCGCGTTCAGCGTGGGCGTGAACTTCTAAGGAGACCAGCCGAGTGTCCGGCCGATGAGGATGATCGGCCGGACATCAGCGACAGGCATGGGCCTCCGGCCTATAACAAGATCAAGAGGAACTGGAATCGTATGAAAAAAACAGGAAAGCTATTGAGTGTCTTGGCCTTCTCCCTGCTCGCCAGCAGTGTGATGGCCGCGGTTTCCCCCGAAGAAGCGGCCAAACTCGGAACGTCCCTCACGCCGCTGGGTGCGGAGAAGGCCGGTAACGCAGACGGCACCATTCCCGAGTGGACCGGCGGCTTGAAGACCGACGCCGCGCCGCTCAAGAGCGGCCATCTGACCAACCCGTTCAAGGATGAGCAGCCCAAGTTCGTCATCACCGCGCAGAACGCCGAGCAGTACAAGGACAAGCTGACCGCCGGCCAGCTGGCCATGTTCAAGCGCTATCCGGATACCTACAAGATCCGGGTATTCCCGACCCACCGTAGTGTCGCCGTTCCGGACGAGATCTACGCAGCTGCCAAGACCAGCGCCCTGAACACCGAGCTCGTCGAGGGCGGCAACGGTCTGGCCAACTTCACCGAGAGCCGCTACTACGCGTTCCCGATTCCGCAGAACGGCCTGGAAGTGGTATGGAACCACATCACCCGCTATCGCGGTGGCAACGTGCGCCGCAACATCGTCCAGGCGACGCCGCAGACCAATGGCAGCTACACCATGGTCCACTTCGAGGATGAGGTCGCCTTCCCGTCGGGAATGACCGATCTGGATCCGGAGCGCGCCAAGAATGCCCTGCTGTTCTTCAAGCAGCGGGTAACCGCGCCGTCGCGTCTGGCGGGCAACGTGCTGCTGGTGCACGACTCGCTGGACCAGGTGAAGGACCCGCGCCAGGCGTGGATCTACAATGCCGGCCAGCGTCGCGTGCGTCGTGCTCCACAGGTGGCCTACGACGGTCCGGGTACCGCTTCGGATGGTATGCGGACCACCGACAACTTCGACATGTTCAGCGGCGCGCCGGATCGCTACGACTGGAAGCTGGTGGGCAAGAAGGAGCTGTACGTGCCCTATAACAGCTTCGATATCGCCTCCAGCGACCTCAAGTACGACGACATCATCAAGGCCGGCCACGCCAACCAGGATCTGGCGCGCTACGAGCTGCACCGTGTCTGGGAGATCGAAGCCACGCTCAAGAGCGGCGAGCGCAACATCTACGCCAAGCGGCGCTTCTTCGTCGACGAGGACAGCTGGACCATCGTCCAGTCGGAGCTGTACGACGGCCGTGGCCAGCTGTGGCGCGTAGGTGAAGCCCACCTGCTGCAGTACTACCAGCACAAGGTGCCGGCATATGCCTTCGAGGCGCTGTACGACATCATCTCCGGCCGCTACATCGCCATCGGCATGAGCAACGAGGAGAAGCCCCACGAGTACGGCTATCGCGCCTCGGCGCGGGACTTCACGCCTGCGGCGCTGCGCAATGCCGGGGTGCGTTGATCCCGGGGCATTTCGTCGATGAATAAAGGCGGCCAATTGGCCGCCTTTTTTTCTGCCTCGAACAAGCGGATGATAATTTTCGTTCATTCGGCTTGCAGCCAGTCGGCGCGGCAGCTGAGCGGCACGGGTCGACAAAGCGGTGCAATTGCTGCAGCGTTGCATCCCGCGATGTCGGCATGAGCGGGCATCGCCGTCGTGATCGGGCCGCAAGGTCCGGTCGATGGCGTGCGCTGTGTTTCAATGGATTGATTCGAACAAGAGAACCATTGCCATGTCCGTACGCTTCATTCCTGATGCGCTCAGCGCAGAGGCTGGCGCTCAGGGGCAAGTCGCTACGATTCCACGTCTGCCACCTGTCCACATACCGCGGCCGAGGTTGATCGAGGCGCTACTGGCCGCCGATTGCCGGTTGCGCCTGATCTGTGCCCCCGCCGGCTTCGGCAAGACCGTGCTGATGAGCGAGTGCGCCCGCCTGGTCCCGGCGGATACGCAGTTGATATGGCTTGACCTGGGCGGACGTACCTGCTCCCCCGAGGCGTTGCACGCCCAGTTGGCTGTCGCGTTGTCGGAAAGCCTGGAGCGCGACGCCAGTGTCCAGGACGGGCTGTTGGCCTTGTTGCGCAGCGCCCGGCAGCCGCTGTGGATCATGCTGGACGACTATCCGCGTGAGCGCAGCCCCGAACTCGATGCCTGCCTCGATATGCTGCTGGACATGGGGCCGGCCTCGGTCAGCTGGTGGGTGACCAGTCGCCGCCAGCCGGCCTGGAAGCTGCCGAGGCTCTTGTTGCAGGGCCATCTGTTCGAACTGGAGGCGGAGGCCCTGGCACTGACTTCGGCGGAGCTCGAACAGCTGCTCAAGATGCACCGGTTGGCGCTGCCGCGCGAGAGCTTCCAGCAACTGCTCGGCGGTACCGAAGGCTGGCCGGCGGGCGTCTGCCTGATGCTGCTCAATGCCGATGAACAGGCGCTGCGCGAGCGCCTGGTCGCCGGCACGCCACTGCTGCGCGACTACGTGCAGCGCGAGGTGCTGGCGGGGCAGAGTGACGAAGTCCGGCGAGCCTTGATGGCGCTGGCGCGCATGCCACGCTTCTCCGCGGAGCTTTGCGACCACGTGCTCGACGGTGTGGGCAGCGACATTCTCGATGTGCTCAAGACGTTCCAGCTGTTCATCCGGCAGATCGACAACTGCGGCGAGTGGTTCCGCCTGTGGAAGCCGCTGGCGCTGATGCTGCAGCGCTCCAGCGAGGCGGTCTCGCCGACCCAGGTGCACCTGCGCGCCTGCCAGTGGTTCGCCAGCCGCGGCGAGATGCGCGAAGCCGTGGAGCATGCATTGTGGGCGGGGCAGCCGGAGGTGGCCGCCAACTACCTGCAGCGCTACGGGCAGGAACAACTGCTGATCGGTGACAACGTCTCGCATTTTCTCAAGTGGCGCAGCGAGCTACCCCAGGATCTGTTCGCCAGCACCACGCGGCTGATCGTGCTGCAGGGCTGGGCGTTGATCGTCTCGGCGCGCCTCGATGAGGTGGATGAGTGCCTGGCCGAACTGGCCAAGTTCTTTCCCCAGCCGGACGCCCGGCGCCAGGCCCAGCTGCTGGCTCAATGGCAGGCGTTACGGGGCTTCCTGGCGCGCCTGCGGGGTGAGCCGGAGGCGCGCGAGAATTGTCTGCAGGCGCTCGAAGTCCTGTCCGATCATGCCTGGGCGCAGCGCGTGTTGTGCTACCAGGCGTTGACGCAGCAGGCGATGGCCGAGGGCGAGCTGGAGCTGGCGCAACACTACAACAGCGAGGGCATGAAGCTTGCGCGCCTCAAGGGGAGCGTGCTCTACGAAGTGATGCTCAGCGTCGATCGCATCCAGTTGCTCGAACTTACCGGCGAATTCGAGCGCGCCGTTGGCGTATTGGACGAGGCGCTGCAGGCACTGCGCGAAACGGTGCGCCATAGCCCGATCATCGGCCGGCTGCAGCTCCTGCAGGGCCACCTGCTGGCTTATCAGGGGCTCGATGAGCCCGCCCAGGAGGCGTACCAGCGCGGCAAGGTGGAGACGGAAACCTGCGGCGATTCGTACTGCTTCTTCGGCTATGTCGGGCTTGCGGAGCTGGCCGCGCGCAACCAGGAGTTTTCCTGCGCCTATCACTGGCTGCGCGAGGCCGAGCGGCTTACGCAGTGGCGGCATGTGCCGGAGGCGCGCTTTCGCGGCATCCTGCTGCTGATTACCGGCGTCGCCTGGTTGCACCAGGGCGAGTTGCGCAAGGCACGTGCGGTGCTGTGCCAGGTATTGGAGCTCTACGAGGGCAAGGGCTATCTGGCGCCATCGGGCTTCTACGAACTGCTGCCAAGGCTGCGCCGCTACCTGGCGGTGATCGATGTGCTCGAGGGGCATCCGGAGCGGGCGATCATGGCGTTGCGTGGGCAGGTCGAGCAGAACCTGCGTGCGCAGCGCCTGGGGCTGGCGTGCGAGTGCCGCTTCACGCTGGCGGAAGCGCTGCAGGCCAGCGGCCAGACGGCCGAGGCGGAACAGGAGTTGCGCCTGGCGCTCGGCGAAGCGGCCCGCCAGCAGCTGGTCAAGCCGTTGTACGAGCTGGAGCATCGCCAGCCTCTCTGGCTGGCGCGCGTCATGCCGGCTGCCGCCAAGGGCGAGTCGTTGCGCGATCGCTTGTTGCAATACGAGCGCGAGCCGGATGAAGCGGGGCCGGTGCCCGACAATCTGCTGCTGAGCAACCGTGAGCTGACCGTGTTGCGTCTGATCGCCCAGGGCTGTTCGAACCAGGAGATCGCCGAGCAGCTGTTCATTTCGCTGCACACGGTCAAGACCCATGCGCGCCGGATCAACACCAAGCTGGGAGTCGCGCGCCGAACGCAGGCGGTGGCCAAGGCCAAGACGCTGGCCTGGCTCTGACGGTCGCCGATGCCGGGCCGCCGGTCTGCTTGCAGGCACGGCGGCACGCTGCACACCCTCGAGGGGCGACAGGCGGAAGGGGTGGGGCGTTCTTGTTTTTGTGGCGCTGAAACGCGGACGGTACGGCAGCCTGCAGGCAATCAGGCGAGGCGTTACAGGGCGGCGGGCTGGAGCCTTTCGCCCGGTATGGCTGGGGCCTGCTCGCCGCGCTCGATGGCGAGGCTGAATTGCAGGCTGGTGATCAAGCGTTGCAACTGTTGCTGGTCCCGCCATTGCTCGGCGCTGATGAAGCGCTTCACGGCCACCCCCTCGGCTCCGGTCAGGGTCAGTAGAATGCTGCCGTCCGGTTTCTCGATGCTGAAGTTGACGTTGTAGTGGGGACGAAACACATCGCTGATCTTCTGGAATGAGCTGGTCATGCCTGAGTACCTGTGTGAGGGGCTGCCAGCAATGGACCCGGCAAGACGGTGACAAGTTTCCCGTGTGCGACGAGGGCCTGACCCGAGGCCAACCGCCATGGCGCGTCCTGCCTGGCGGCCCTTCTTCGCTCAGGCTGTCTCGCCCGGCAATTCGGAAAGGGCGTCGGGGTTGTTCTTGAAGGCCTTGGCGAACTGTTCGCGGTGCCTGGCCATATAGATGCCGAGGTCTTCGGCCTGCTGTTCGCTCAGCGTGGGCGATGCATGCCGCAACACTGCCGCCAGCGCTTCGGCGAGCTCCAGCATCTTGTCGTGACGATCGGCTTCGGCTTTATCCATGAACAAACGCTCCAGGTCCCGGCTGCTGCGGTACACCACTTCGACGGCCATTTACCACCTCGGTCAATTGGCAGAAATATACTGTTTGTTTGTACAGTGTAAGCCGGCCGGGCGAAGATGAACAGTGCCCGTGCGCAGCGAAGGTCGCGTCAGTTGGCGAAACGGCCCTGCAGGCGTTCGGCGCGAAATTCCAGCGTGGCGGCGCGATAACCGCTGCGCAGCGGCGGCAAGGGCAGGCAGGATTCCCAGTGCGCACCGCTCTGCAAATCGCCGGGCCCTTGATAGGTCGGGGCCTCGAAGGTGGCGCGTGCCAGGTTGGTGCGCGAGCCCGGCGCATAGACGGCGACCTCCCAGCGCAGCTCCTGCAGGGGCTTGTCGCTGTGGTTGTGCAGGCTCGTGTACAGCGGCTGGGCACCGGGACAGCGCTCGGGGGCATAGACCAGGCGCAACTCGAGCTGGGCCAGCAACTGTTCTTCACGATGCTCTTGCCAGAGCACCCAGCCGGCAATCAGTACCAGGCCCAGCGCGGCCCCCAACGAGACGGGCACCGCTCTGAGCGGGTAGCGAATCAGCAGTATCAGCCAGGTGAGGACGAGCAGGGCGCCAATCAGCATGGTCGGATTCCGGGAGTCGGGTAGCCGGGGGCTGTGGATGGTTCGGCGCAGGCCTTTGGAGTCCGGCGTGGCCGCGAGCGAAACGCCAGCCGACCCCGGGCACGGGTGCTGCCCCGCGATGGCCGATGCACGGCACCGGCGGGACGGATCTCAGGCGTCATGCTGGGCATGGCTGGCCAGGCGTTCCAGGGCGGCGCGCAGTTTGGGGTCGCGGATACCCTGGGCGGCGGCCTGGATGCTGTCGGCGGCGTTGCTGGAAAGCGGCTGGGTGCGGGGCGGCATATGCCGCGGCGGTGGCGCTGGCTGCACTTTGATCTGGATGCGGGCCAGCCCGGCAAACTCCTCGAACGCTTGCAGCTGACGCAGCAGGCGACGCTGTTGGTAGCGCAGGCGCGTCGCCCAGTGGCCATCGGTGACGATCAGCAGCAGGCTGCCCTCGCGCCAGGTGGCCACGCGGCAATGCTCGCGCGCCGCCGGCTGCAGCTGGCTTTCCAGCAGTTGCTGCAGGCGGTCGAGTCGCAGGGCTTCCCCGAATAGTGCTCTGAGCGGCTTCGCCTCGCGCAGCAGGGCGGCGGGAGCGCGGGCCGGCGACGGACGAAAGGCCATGGCGGTATGTCTTGAACGCAGGAGCCGACATGGTAGCAGAAGCTTTCGCGCCATCGCGTCGATGCTTCCAGGCCGGTCATGGTCGATGCGCCGCTGCCCGCTTCGGGCCGGCCAGTCCGGCGAGCTCCGGTGGCGGCGATGACCATGCGGTCAAGCGCCGGTGGCTTCGCGGCGTCGCCGGGCTGCGCGGTCAGGCACCTTTCCTCACTGTCGTTTCCGAGTAGAATGGCCGCTTTGCACGCAGCCGTGAGGTCCACGGCCGTGCCTCCATCCCCAGCATGGAAGTCCTTGTCGATATGTTTGCGCCTTTATTGAAGAAACTCTTTGGAAGCAAGAATGAGCGTGAGGTCAAACGCATGCTCAAGGCGGTGCAGGCCGTCAATGCCCTCGAAGAGCGGATGCTGTCGCTTTCCGACGAGCAACTGCGGAGCAAGACCGAAGAGTTCAAGGCCCGTCTCGATAAAGGCGAAACCCTCGACCAGATCCTTCCCGAGGCCTTCGCCGTCTGCCGCGAGGCCGGCAAGCGTGTGATGGGCATGCGCCATTTCGACGTTCAGCTCATCGGTGGCATGACCTTGCACGAAGGCCGCATCGCCGAGATGCGCACCGGTGAGGGCAAGACCCTGGTCGCCACCCTAGCGGTCTATCTGAATGCGCTGGCCGGCAAAGGCGTGCATGTGGTGACGGTCAACGATTACCTGGCACGTCGCGACGCCAACTGGATGCGTCCGTTGTACGAATTCCTCGGCCTCACGGTCGGTATCGTCACGCCGTTCCAGCCGCCGGAAGAGAAGCGCGCCGCCTACGCCGCCGACATCACCTACGGCACCAACAACGAATTCGGTTTCGACTACCTGCGCGACAACATGGCGTTCAGCCTGGAGGAGAAGCACCAGCGCGAGCTCAATTTCGCCGTCATCGACGAGGTCGACTCCATCCTGATCGACGAGGCGCGCACCCCGCTGATCATTTCCGGCCAGGCCGAAGACAGCTCCAAGCTCTACCAGCAGATCAACCAGCTGATCCCGCACCTCAAGCAGCACATCGAGGAGGAAGAGGGCGTCGTTACCCAGGAAGGCCACTTCACCGTCGATGAGAAGACCCGCCAGGTGGAACTGAACGAGCAGGGCCACCAGTTCATCGAGGAACTGCTGACCAAGGCCGGCCTGCTCGCCGAGGGCGAAAGTCTCTATTCGGCGCACAATCTCGGCTTGCTGACCCATGTCTATTCCGGGCTGCGCGCGCACAAGCTGTTCCATCGCAACGTCGAATACATCGTGCAGAACAACCAGGTGCTGCTGATCGACGAGCACACCGGCCGTACCATGCCCGGCCGCCGTCTCTCCGAGGGCCTGCACCAGGCCATCGAGGCGAAGGAAGGGCTGCAGATCCAGCCGGAAAGCCAGACCCTGGCGTCCACCACCTTCCAGAACTACTTCCGCCTGTACAAGAAACTCTCCGGCATGACCGGTACCGCCGATACCGAGGCCTTCGAGTTCCAGCAGATCTACAACCTGCCGGTGGTGGTCATCCCGACCAACAAGCCGCTGGCGCGCAAGGATTTCAACGACCTGGTCTACCTGACCCAGGAAGAGAAGTTCGCCGCGATCATCGCCGACATCAAGGAATGCCGGGAGCAGGGCCGGCCGGTGCTGGTCGGCACCGCCACCATCGAGACCTCCGAGTACGTCTCGCGCCTGCTGGAGAAGGAAGGCATCGAGCACAAGGTGCTCAACGCCAAGCACCACGACAAGGAAGCCGAGATCATCGCCCAGGCCGGCCGGCCGGGCGCGGTGACCATCGCCACCAACATGGCTGGCCGCGGTACCGACATCCTGCTCGGTGGCAACTGGGAAGTGGAGGTGGCGGCCCTCGAGAATCCGAGCGAGGAACAGGTCGCCCGGATCAAGGCGGACTGGCAGACGCGCCACCAGCAGGTGCTCGAGGCCGGTGGCCTGCACGTGATCGCCTCCGAGCGCCACGAGTCGCGGCGTATCGACAACCAGCTGCGCGGCCGTGCCGGGCGCCAGGGTGACCCGGGTTCCAGCCGCTTCTACCTGTCGCTGGAAGACAACCTGATGCGCATCTTCGCCTCCGACCGGGTGAAGAACTTCATGAAGGCGCTGGGCATGGAGTCTGGCGAGGCGATCGAGCACCGCATGGTCACCAATGCCATCGAAAAGGCGCAGCGCAAGGTCGAGGGACGCAACTTCGACATGCGCAAGCAACTGCTGGAGTACGACGACGTCGCCAACGAGCAGCGCAAGGTCATCTACCACATGCGCAACAGCCTGCTGGCCGCCGATGAAATCGGCCAGACCATCGTCGAGTTCCGCCAGGAAGCGCTGGATGCCGCCATCGGGGGGCACATCCCGCCGCAATCGTTGCCGGAGCAGTGGGACATTCCCGGCCTGGAAGCCACGCTCTACAGCGACTTCGGGGTACGCCTGCCGATCCAGCAGTGGCTCGACGAGGACGAGAAGCTCTACGAGGAAACCCTGCGCGAGAAGATCATGCAGGCCCTGCTCGACGCCTATCGCGAGAAGGAAGAGATGGCCGGTGCCGAGGCGCTGCGCTCCTTCGAGAAGCAGATCGTGCTGCGCGTGCTGGACGATCTGTGGAAGGAGCACCTGTCCACCATGGATCATCTGCGTCACGGCATCCACCTGCGCGGCTACGCACAGAAGAACCCGAAGCAGGAGTACAAGCGCGAGTCCTTCGCGCTGTTCCAGGATCTGCTCGATTCCATCAAGCGCGACAGCATCCGCGTGCTGTCCCATGTCCAGGTACGCCGCGAAGACCCGGCGGAAGAGGAGGCGCGCCTGCGCCGCGAAGCCGAGGAACTGGCGCGCCGCATGCAGTTCCAACATGCGGAAGTCTCCGCGCTGGAGCAACCGGAGGAGCAGGCCGAGGCCGAAGGCCAGGCCGACGTCGCCGTGGCACCGGTGCGCACCGAGCCGAAGATCGGCCGCAACGAGCCCTGCCCATGTGGCTCGGGCAAGAAGTACAAGCATTGCCATGGACAGGTCCAGTAAGCGGAACCTTTCCATGTGAACCCGCGCCGCGACCGGTCCTGCCGCTCGCGGCGTTTTTCTCCCCGTTTTCCTCATGGCCCGCGGGCCATTCAACGTCTGAAGGAGCGTATCCATGGCGGTCGGTCTTGGTCCTTTACCCACGCTGCATCCGGTTCCCGGTTTCGAACTCGGTATCGCCTCGGCCGGCATCAAGCGCCCCGGCCGCAAGGATGTGGTGGTGATGCGTTGTGCCGAAGGCTCGCGCGTGGCCGGCGTGACGACCACCAACGCCTTCTGTGCGGCGCCGGTGCTGGTCACCCGCGAGCGCATGCACGGCGCGGTGCGCTACCTGCTGACCAACACCGGCAACGCCAATGCCGGGACCGGGCCGCAGGGATTGGCCAATGCCCGCCGCACCTGCGCCGCCCTGGCAGCGCTGACCGGCGTCGACGAGGCGGCGGTGCTGCCGTTCTCCACCGGTGTGATCGGCGAGCCGCTGCCGGTGGAGAAGATCGAATCCGCCCTGCAGGCGGCGCTCGATGACCTGTCCGTGGACAACTGGGCCGCTGCCGCCAGCGGCATCATGACCACCGACACCCTGCCCAAGGGCGCCAGCCGGCAGTTCCAGCACGACGGCGTGACCGTCACGGTGACCGGCATCAGCAAGGGCGCCGGCATGATCCGGCCGAACATGGCGACCATGCTCGGCTACATCGCCACCGACGCCAAGGTGGCGCAGGGCGTGCTGCAGGATCTGGTGCGCGATGCGGCGAACAAGTCGTTCAACCGCATCACCATCGACGGCGACACCTCCACCAACGACTGCTGCATGCTGATCGCCACCGGCCAGGCCGTGCTGCCGGAAATCACCGAGGCGGCCGGCGAGCTGTTCGCCAAGCTGCGGCAGGCGGTGTTCGAGGTATTCATGGAAGTCGCCCAGGCCATCGTCCGCGATGGCGAAGGTGCGACCAAGTTCGTCACCGTGCAGGTCAACGGCGGCGGCAACCACCAGGAATGCCTGGACGTCGGCTATGCCGTCGCGCACTCGCCGCTGATCAAGACCGCGCTGTTCGCCTCCGATCCGAACTGGGGCCGTATCCTCGCCGCGGTGGGCTATGCCGGTGTGCCGGAGCTGGACGTGAGCAGGATCGACGTCTATCTCGGTGAGGTCTGCATCGCCAGCCAGGGTGGCCGCGCGGCCAGCTACACCGAGGAACAGGGGGCGGCGGTGATGGCCCGCGAGGAAATCACCATTCGCATCGAACTGGGCCGTGGCGCCTGCAGCGAGACCATCTGGACCACCGATCTGTCGCACGAGTACGTGCGGATCAACGCCGAATACCGCACGTGAAAAAGCGGTGCTGTGGTAGGCGGGCGCGCGCTTTCGTAGGCGCGGGCCATGCCCGCGATGACTCTGCGTGGCCGGGGTTCGCGAGCATGGCGCGCTCCTACAGCATGCAGCGTGAAACCTGACCTATGAAACGAATCCATGTCGCAGCCGCGGTCGTCCGCTGTGCGGACGGTCTCGTACTGATCGCCAAGCGGCCGCTCGACAAACACCAGGGCGGGCTGTGGGAATTTCCCGGCGGCAAGGTCGAGGCGGGCGAGGCCGTCGAGACCGCGCTCGCGCGCGAACTGCTGGAGGAACTGGGCATCGGCGTGACGGCGGCGCGGCCGCTGATCCAGGTGCGCCACGACTACCCGGACAAGCACGTCCTGCTGGATGTCTGGGAGGTATCGGCATTTTCCGGCGAGCCGCACGGCGCCGAAGGCCAGCCGCTGGCCTGGGTCGCGCCGGCACGATTGTCGGACTACGCCTTCCCGGCGGCGAACCGGCCGATCGTCGCCGCCGCGCGCTTGCCCGATCGCTATCTGATCACCCCCGACGATGCTTCCCCGCGGCAATTGCTGGACGGCCTGGCGCGAGCCTTGGATGCCGGCATTCGCCTGCTCCAGCTGCGCGCACCGTCGCTGTCCGACGCCGATTACCGGGCGCTGGCGACCGACGCCCTGGCCCTGTGCGCCGGGCGGGCGCAGCTCATGCTCAAGGGCCCGCTGGAGTGGGCGAGCGGGTTTCCGGCCGCCGGTTGGCAACTGACGGCCGAGCAGCTTCGACGCCATGCGGGACAGGCCCGGCCGCTTCCGGCCGGGCAATGGCTGGCGGCCTCCTGCCATGATGCCGAAGAGCTGGCCATGGCCACGGCATTGGGCGTAGATTTCGTCACGTTGTCACCCGTACTGGCGACGCCGACGCATCCCGAGGCGTGTCCGTTGGGATGGCCGCGGGTGACGGAGCTGTTGCAGGGCTTCAACCAGCCAGCCTTCGTGCTCGGCGGCATGACCCCGGCGCACCTGCCCGATGCATGGCGGGCCGGCGCACAGGGTGTGGCGGCGATAAGAGCGCTATGGCCCGCTGAACCTGCATGACGATTGCCGGTCGATGGCACAGGGTCGCCCGTTATACGAGCTTCGATAGGGAAAAGTAATTTTGCCTATTCTCTTAATCAATTAACCGTATGCGACTGGCTGCGTTATCGTAGGCCCCGTTAAATTTCTGAACCCCCTGAAGGAGTTAGCAGATGTCTCTGATCAACACCCAAGTCCAACCGTTCAAGGTCAACGCTTTCCACAACGGCAAGTTCATCGAAGTTACCGAAGAGTCCCTGAAGGGCAAGTGGTCGGTACTGATCTTCATGCCGGCAGCCTTCACCTTCAACTGCCCGACCGAGATCGAGGACGCGGCCAACAACTACGCCGAGTTCCAGAAGGCCGGTGCCGAGGTATACATCGTCACCACCGACACCCACTTCTCGCACAAGGTCTGGCATGAAACCTCCCCGGCCGTTGGCAAGGCGCAGTTCCCGCTGATCGGCGACCCGACCCACCAGCTGACCAACGCTTTCGGCGTACACATTGCCGAAGAAGGCCTGGCCCTGCGTGGCACCTTCATCATCAATCCGGAAGGCCAGATCAAGACCCTGGAAATCCACTCCAACGAAATCGCGCGTGACGTCGGCGAAACCCTGCGCAAGCTGAAGGCCGCCCAGTACACCGCCGCGCACCCGGGCGAAGTCTGCCCGGCCAAGTGGAAAGAAGGCGAGAAGACCCTGGCTCCGTCGCTGGACCTGGTCGGCAAGATCTAAGGCTTCGCCTATCTGCCTTGCATGCTGGAGAGGCCGTGACCCGGCCTCTACCAACCCGACGCCTGGACGCGACCCGTCCGGGCGTTTTATTAACTGAAATTCGCACGTAGGGTACCGTCGATCATGTTGGACACCACTCTCAAGACCCAGTTGAAAGCCTACCTGGAGAAGGTCACGCAGCCCTTCGAGATCGTCGCGTCCCTCGATGACGGCGAGAAATCCCAAGAGCTGCTGGGCCTGCTGCAGGACATCGCCGGCCTCAGCGACAAGATCACCCTCAGGACCGATGGCGACGATGCGCGCAAACCGTCGTTTGCCCTCAACCGCCTCGGCGGCGACATCGGCCTGCGCTTCGCCGGCATCCCCATGGGCCACGAATTCACCTCGCTGGTGCTGGCCCTGCTGCAGGTCGGCGGCCACCCGTCGAAGACCGCGCCCGAGGTCATCGAGCAGATCAAGGCCCTCGACGGCGACTACCGCTTCGAAACCTACTTCTCGCTGTCCTGCCAGAACTGCCCGGACGTGGTCCAGGCGCTGAACCTGATGGCCGTGCTCAACCCGAACGTCAAGCACGTGGCCATCGACGGCGCGCTGTTCCAGGACGAAGTCGAAGCCCGCCAGATCATGTCGGTGCCGAGCATCTACCTCAACGGCGAACCCTTCGCCCAGGGCCGCATGAGCGAGGAAGAAATCCTCGCCAAGCTCGACACCGGCTCCAGCGCCCGTGACGCGGAGAAACTCAAGGCCCGCGACGCCTTCGACGTGCTGGTGGTCGGCGGTGGCCCGGCCGGCGCCGCGGCGGCCATCTACGCCGCGCGCAAGGGCATCCGCACCGGTGTCGCGGCCGAGCGCTTCGGCGGCCAGGTGCTGGACACCATGGCCATCGAGAACTTCATCTCGGTGAAGGAAACCGAAGGGCCGAAACTGGCCCGCGCGCTGGAAGAGCACGTGCGCGAGTACGACGTCGACATCCTCAACCTGCAGCGCGCCAGCCAGCTGATCCCGGCCGGCGCAGACGGCCTGCACCGCGTCCGGTTCGACAACGGCGGCGAACTCAAGGCCAAGACCCTGATCCTCGCCACCGGTGCGCGCTGGCGCGAGATGAACGTGCCCGGCGAGCAGCAATACCGTGGCCGTGGCGTCGCCTACTGCCCGCACTGCGACGGCCCGCTGTTCAAGGGCAAGCGCGTGGCGGTGATCGGCGGCGGCAACTCCGGGGTGGAAGCGGCCATCGACCTGGCGGGCATCGTCGCCCACGTCACCCTGCTGGAGTTCGGCGAGGGCCTGCGGGCCGACGCGGTGCTGCAGCGCAAACTGCAGAGCCTGCCCAACGTCACCATCCTGAAAATGGCGCAGACCACCGAAGTCCAGGGCGACGGGCAGAAAGTCACCGGCCTGCTCTACAAGGACCGCGCCACGGATGAAATGCACAGCGTGGCACTGGAAGGCATCTTCGTGCAGATCGGCCTGCTGCCCAACAGCGACTGGCTCAAGGGCAGCGTGGAACTGAGCCCGTACGGCGAAATCATCGTCGACGCCAAGGGCCAGACCAGCCTCCCCGGGGTATTCGCCGCGGGCGACGTGACCACGGTGCCATACAAGCAGATCGTCATCGCCATGGGCGAAGGGGCCAAGGCCTCGCTGAGCGCCTTCGATCACCTGATCCGGACGTCGGCCCCGGCCTGAGGCCAGCTGCTGTAGCGGCACCCCCTGGAAAGGGAGCGGATGCGAGTCCGCTCCCTTTTTTTTGTGTCTGGCGCTTCGGCCGGCCTGCGGCCTGCAGTCGCCGCGAGGGCGCCCCACAGGGTTCAGTGCGCACAGGCTGCTTTTGTGAGCGGCGCGCCCTCGCGGCGATGCTTTTGGGCTTTGTCGCATAGAGGCGATGACCTTCGTGACGGATCGTTGTGCCCCGTCCAGGGTCTATTTCTGAACACCGGATCCGCCAGGGCCAGTGCCCTGCCGTTCAGGTGGAAGCGAGCGCGCAGCCGTCTTCAGGCGGCTGGCGCACATGTTCGAGCAGTCCATGGAGCTGTCCACGAATGATGAATGCGGATACGTGCCCGCGTCGGGCCGTGATGACCTATGCCAATCGGGCCGATGAGCCCCAGCATGAACGAATCGTCCATGTGGCGCTGGCCGAGCGCCTGGCGGCATTGTTGGGCCTGCACTATGGCGGCGAATACGACCCTGCGCGTCGTTATGAGATTCATCCGTATCTCGTGCCGTCGGGTACCGTCGTGGGCGTGCGGGAAGCGCATGCGCTGGGGCTGCTGGGAGAGGGCGATCTGTTCGGCGGCGTGGTGCCGCAAGCGTTCGTCGAAACCAAGGCGATCACCCATCCGCTGGTGCGCCCGGATGCCGTGGCGCCGGTGGGCTGGTCACGTGACTTCGGCGCGCAGGTCAAGGGCAGCGTGCTGGCCGGATACAGCGCTTTCAGCCTGGAGGATGCGCGCGATGCGGGTCGGCGCCTGCTCAATGAAGGGCCGCTGCGCATCAAGCCGGTGCGCGCGACCGGCGGGCGCGGCCAGCAGCGCATCGACGATATCGACGCGCTCGACCTGGCATTGCTCGCCCTCGACGAGCAGGAGCTGGCCCAGTACGGCCTGGTCATGGAAGCGCATCTGGAGCGGGTGACGACCTTCAGCGTCGGCCAGATCCGGGTCGGCGGGCGGCAGGTCAGCTATCACGGCACGCAGTGCCTGACCCGCGACAACGCCGGCAACGAGGTCTACGGCGGCTCGGACCTGGTGGTGGTCGAAGGCGATTTCGATGCGCTGTTGGCGATGGACCTGCCGGAGACCACGCGCCTGGCGGTCAGCCAGGCGCAGGTGTATGACCAGGCCGCTTCGACCTGTTATCGACAGTTCTTCGCGTCGCGCCGCAACTACGACATCGCCCAGGGCATCGACGGCCGGGGCCAGCCCCGCTCCGGCGTGCTCGAACAGTCCTGGCGCATCGGCGGTGCCAGCAGCGCCGAGATTGCCGCGCTGGAAGCCTTCGCCAAGGGCGTGCCGGGACGGGCGGTGCGCGCCTCTTCGCGAGAGCTCTATGGGCCACGGCAGGTCCCGCCCGAGGGCGCCTGCGTGCTGTACCGCGATGAAGACGCGGAGGTTGGATTCATCACCAAATACGTAATGGTGGAGGAATATGGCAACCCATAGTGAGACGGTAGACATCCTGGTCGATGATGAACACATTGCCGGCACCTTCCTCTCGCCGCCGCCGAAGATGCCAGGCGTGCTCTTCGTTCACGGCTGGGGCGGTAGCCAGCAGCGTGACCTGAGCCGCGCGCGTGGAATCGCCGGGCTCGGCTGCATCTGCCTGTCGTTCGACCTGCGCGGCCATGCGCTGACCCGTGCGCAGCAAGAGACGGTGACCCGTGAGCAGAATCTCAACGATCTGCTGGCCGCCTACGATCTGTTGGCCGAGCACCCGCACATCGATCCGGCGGCCATCGCCGTCGTTGGCACCAGCTATGGCGGCTACCTGGCGGCGATCCTGAGTTCGCTACGGCCGGTCAAGTGGCTCGGGCTAAGGGTACCGGCCCTGTATCTCGACGAGGACTGGAGCCTGCCCAAGCGCCAGCTGGACCGCGAAGCGCTCAACCGGTTGCGCAGCAGCCGGGTCAGGCCGGAGGAAAATCGGGTCCTGGCCGCCTGCGCCGCGTTCCATGGCGATGTGCTGATCGTCGAGTCCGAGCACGACAGTTTCGTGCCCCATGAAACCATCATGAGCTACCGGGCCGCGTTCCAGCGCACCCATTCGCTGACCCACCGCATCATCGACGGTGCCGACCACGCCCTGAGCAGTGAGCGCTGCCAGGAGGCCTATACCTCGATCCTGGTCAATTGGGCCACCGAGATGATCATTGGCGCCCGCCTGGGCAATAAGACCGCCGCCGGTTGCGAGCCGCTCATCGGCTCGTAGATCCGACCAGCGCAATGCCAAATACCCGTGCTCACGTCGGCGGCGTCGGCGGTGGCGTAGGGCCGACGAAGCGGCTCCAGCGGCGATCGAGCACCTGCTGCTTGAGAACTTCGATGACGTCCACCAGCAGTTCCTCCAGCGCCAGGTCGGTATTCTCGTCCTGGTAGACCCAGGCCTCGAAGAATTCGTCGGCGAGGTTGCTCGCCAGCGCCTGGAACTGCGCGCCGCGCAAGCCGTCGACGGCGCCCTGCAGCAGGCGCGCGGCGATATCGCTGAGCGCCTCGTCGAGGGTCGTGGCCAGGCGGTTGCCCAGGGGCAGGCGCCGCAGGGCATGCATTTCCGGATTGTCGGCGAGCGCCTGGTGGATCAGCTGGCTGACGTAGCCTTCGAGGGCGCCGCGATTGTCGCGGTAGCCGGTTTCCAGCATGCCTTGCAGGCGGCGCGACAGATCGTTCAGCAGGCGCTGCTTGCGCGGTCGCACCACATCCTGCAGCAGGCGTCGGGAAAGGTCGTCGCTGGCGCCGATCTCCTGCTGCAGGCGGCCGAACAGGCGCACCATCACGCGGTCGGCGAGTTCCTCGATCAGCAGGTAGTAGTAGCGGCTGAACAAGCCGTAGACCGCCCAGCCGCGCATGTCGATCAGGCCCAGGCGCTGCAGGCGGACCAGCAGCGCGCCGATGCGCAAGGCCCGCAACCAGCGCAAGCCCGCCAGCGGGATGCAGCCGAGCACGTCGTACCAGTGGGCGAAGGGGTAGTAGTACCAGCGGGCGTAGCGCCGCTCGAACAGGGCGACGGTCCAGCCCAGCAGCACGTCGAGGACGAAGACCGCCACGAAGCCCAGGTCGATGTACTGGAAATGGACGTGGATGTAGCGGTCGTAGCGCTCGTGCAGGCGCGGCAGCCAGCGGAGCAGCAAGTCGTTGATGGGCTGCAGGACGAACAGGCTGTCGAACAGGATCAGCCCCAGGTTCAGGCAGACCAGCAGGACGATGAAGCCTTCCCAGGCGGCATGCACGCCATCGCGCCGGCGTGCCTGCCTGCTTTGCGGCTGTTCAGGCATCCGCATCGGCCGTGGCCGCCGGTTGCCAGAGGATTTCCGCGCAACCTTGGCGTCGCGCGACCAGCCGGGCGGCGACGAACAAGGCGTCGGACAGCCGGTTCAGGTAGGCCAGCAACACCGGGCGCACGGCCTCGCAGGCGTTCAACTGCTGGCAGCGCCGTTCGGCGGTGCGCGTCAGGCTGCGGCACAGGTGGGCGAGGGCGATCAGCCGGGAGCCGCCGGGCAGGATGAAGTCCTTCAGGGGCCCCAGCTCCTGGTTCCAGCGATCGATGGCCTGCTCCAGTCGGCTGATTTCCGCCTCGTCCAGCGCCTGGTAGGCGGGCATCGCCAACTCGCCGCCGAGATCGAACAGGCGGTGCTGGCACGGCCCGAGGACTTCGAGCAGTTCGCCCAGCCCCGGGCATTGCGCCTGTTCGGCGGCCAGTTCGGCGAGCAGCAGGCCGAGCTGGCTGTTGAGCGTATCGACCTCGCCCATGGCCTCCACGCGCGGATGGTCCTTGGCGACCCGGCGGCCGTCGGCCAGGCCGGTCTCGCCGCGATCGCCGGTGCGTGTGTAGATCTTCGACAGTCGGTTGCCCATGGGTGGTTTCCTTGTTCAGGCCTCGACCGGCTCGGCGGGCGAGTTCAGCGGCAGGCGCAGGGTGAAGGTGGAGCCGTGGCCGGGCTGGCACTGCACTTCCATCTGGCCCTGGTGATTGTTGGTGATGATGAAATACGAAACGGAAAGCCCCAGTCCGGTTCCCTGGCCGACCTCCTTGGTGGTGAAGAACGGCTCGAAAATGCGCTTGCGCACGGGCTCCGGGATGCCGCCGCCGTTGTCCTCGACCTGGATTTCCGCCCACGGCGGGTTCAGCCGGGTGCGCAGGATGATCTGGCCGGGTTCCTTGCCCTGGTTGTGGTGGATGGCCTGGGCGGCGTTCTTCAGCAGGTTGAGCAGCACCTGCTCGAGCTCGTTGCCGATGCAGGGCACCCGATCCACGCGCGGATCGAACTCGCGGACGATGTGGATGGCCCTGAAGTCGAAGCTGTCCAGCAGCGCGAAATCGTTGCCGGCGATCTCCAGCGCCTGGTCGATCAGCAGCGGCAGGTGGCAGTCGGCCAACTGGCGATTGCTCATGCGGCTGAAGCTGAGCATGTGGCTGACGATCTTCGCCGCGCGCGAGCCGGCCTGCTGGATGCCGTCGAGCAGCTGTGGCACCTCGCGCCGATGCAGGTACTGGTTGACCGCCTCCAGGCGCACCCCGGTCTCCTCGGCGGCCTCGCGGTTGCGTTCCAGTTCCGGCGACAGGCGCCGGCGAATGTTCTGCGCGTTGTGCAGGATGGCGCCGAGCGGGTTGTTGATCTCGTGGGCCATGCCGGCAGCGAGGCTGCCGACCGAGAGCATCTTTTCCGACTGCACCATTATTTCTTCCATGTTGATGCGCTGGGTGATGTCGTCGATGCGGATCACCACCCCGCGGCCGCCAGCGCCCGTCAGTGGATAGAAGGTCAGGGCGTAGTGGCGTGGCTCGTCATGGCGGTGCCAGGTCACGCGCTCGATCTTCTCCACCTCATGGTGCTCGGAGGTGCGGCGGATCTGCGCGAGGAACGGCTTGAGCGGCTCGAAGGCGACGAAGACCGGTTGGTTCAGCGCATCGTCCAGCGGTGTGCCGGAGAGGGCGGTGGCTTCCTGGTTCCACTGGGTGACGTAGAGCTGCTCGTCGAGGGCGATCAGTGCCGAGGGCATCGAGTCGATGATGTTGTTGAGGTATTTCTGGAAGCCGGTGAGCTTCTGCTCGATCTTGCTGCGTACCTGCACCTCCAGCTCCAGCTTGCGGTTGGAGTGGCGGGTTTCCTCAGCCAGCCCCTGCGCGTGATCGAAGGCCTCCTGGGCATCGTCGCGGGCGCGCTTGAGCTGCTGCTCGCGCGCCTCCATGCGCGACAGCATGGTATTGAAGGCATCGGCCAGCCGGCCGATCTCGTCCTGGTTCTTCGGTGTGGCGCGCAGCGAGTAGTTCTCCTCGCGGGTCACCTGGCGCGACAGGGCTTCCAGATCGCGGATCGGGCGCGTGATCAGCTGGCGGATCTGCCGCGCCACCAGTACCCAGAGCAGCAGGCTGGCAAGCAGGATCGCCAGGCTCGCCGTCAGCGTGCCGGTGTAGAAGGCCCCGGGCAGTTCGCTGCTGGCGACCATCAGCAGGTGCCCGGAGCGGCCGTCCGGCTGGGGCAGTTCGACCAGCAGGCTGGCGCGGATTTCACCGGCACGCCACTGCACCACCTCGCTCAACTGGCCAGGCAGGCGTAGCCGGTCGCCCTGCTGCAGCTGTGCCAGGCTGTTGCCGTCGCGGTCATAGATCACCGCCGCCCGCAGGGGCGTGTAGTTATCCAGGCGCTCGAGCAGGGCGCTGGCCGACTCCGGCGAGGCCAGCGCCCGCGCACTGAGCTCCTCGGTGGCGAACAGCTCGCCGAGGGTGTGCATGGCCTGGGGCGCCACGCTCTGCCGGGAAATCCAGTAGGCCGCGCTGATGAACGCCAGGTTGGACACCAGCAGCACGGCGGCGAGCAGGACGAGCAGGGCGAGCAGCAGTTTGCGGCCGACCGGAAGGTTTTCGAGGCGCTGGCGCAGAGTCATGGTGGGCATGGAACGGCAGGACGATTTCTGCAGGGTAGCCGTGCCTCAGTCCTCGGGCAATCCGTGCCGGCGCAGGTGCGCGCGCAGCCGTGCATGCAGCGCGCGCAACCGCGGCAGCCGCAAGCCCAGCGCGTCGGCGGTCGCGCAGGCATGGCCGAGCAGGTAGCGGATCTCCGTGCGTCGGCCGAGGCTGACGTCCTGATGCATGGAGGAATAGTTGGCGCCTGTCGCCTCGATGACGCGCCATGTCTCGCTTTCCAGCTCCTGCGCTGCCGCCGCCTGGTCGCTGGCGGCAAGCAGTTCGGCGAGCTCCGCGCAGAGTGCGGTGACCTGCGGGCGATGCTGGCGCAACTCTCCGTTGCGGCAGTCGTGCAATACGGTCAGCGGGTTGATGGCGCAGTTCAGTGCCAGTTTGCGCCAGAGCCGGGCGAGGATGTCGTCGCTCCAGCTTTGCGCGATTCCCGCCTGGTCCAGCTCGGCCAGCCAGCTCGGCGGCGTCGACTCGCTCGGGTCGCCCAGCCAGTTCTGCCCGCGGCCGGCGAATACCACGCGGAAATCGTCTTCGCGATAGGCGCCCTCGGTGCTGGACACGAAGATGCAGCGTGCCTGGGGCCAGCGGGCGGCGATGGCCTGCTGGCTGCCGAGACCGTTCTGCAGCAGGAGGATTTCGCAGCGCGGGGCGAATCGGGCCGCCACCTGGGCGATGGCGGCTTCGGCGTCGTAGGCCTTGCAGGCGACCAGCAGGCGCTGGATGGCCCCCGGTGCGTCGGGCAGTTCCGCCGGGATGGCGTAGCGGCCGAGCTGGCCGTCCTCGATCAGGCTGAGCCCGCCGGCCTTGCGGTACTGGGCCAGGCGCTGCGGGTTGCGCAGGATCAGCCGTACCGGCAGGCCGGCGCGGGCCAGGCGCGCAGCCCAGAGGCTGCCGAGACTGCCCGCGCCGAGGATGTGCCAGCTCATCGGTTCAGGCCGGCTGCTTCAGCCGTAGCGGCGCGATGCGCCCGGTGCTGTAGGCGCTGGGCAGCAGGGCCGTGGCGCGCTCGACGATCGCCTGCGGGTCGGTTGGCAGGGCGTCGGCGTCCAGGCTGACCAGGCCGATGCCCGCCTTGAGCGAGATGAACCCCTGGCTGGTCTTGAATGCCTTGAGGTTCAGGCCTTCGTGGAGGCGTTTGAAGCTGCTCGGCGAGCAGCCCTTGAGGTCGTCGACCAGCGCCAGCAGGCCGAAGTGGTTTTCATCGACCCGGCTCACCACATCCAGTGGCCGGACCAGCTGCTGCAGGCGCTTGGCGACGGCACAGAGCAGCTCGTCGTAGACATCGTCGCCGTAGCGCTCGCGCAGGGCAGGGGCTTCGGGCAGACCGACCTGCAGGTAGCACAGTGCCGTGCCCCGGCTCTGCACCTGGCGCAGGCTGGCGCTCAGTTGCTGGCGCAGGTAGCGGATGTTGCCCAGTCCGGTGAGCGGGTCCTGCAGGCTGTTCTGTTCGAGATTGGCGACGCTGGCCGCCAGTTGGTGGTTTTCCTGCTTCAGCCGCTGCAGCGAGGCGCACAGGCGGTCGGCGGCGAGAATACGCGGGAGCAGTTGCTCGTTCATCGCCGACTTGCTGATGAAGTCGTCGACGCCATGGTCGAACGCCTGGCCGAGGGCCGTCTCGCTGTCACGCCCGGTGAGCAGGATGATGTAGCTGTAGTGGGCGCCCAGGGCATCACGGCGGCGTATCTGCTCGGTGAGTTGCAGGCCGTCCATTTCCGGCATCAACCAGTCCGCCAGCAGTACGTGCGCGGGGCGTTGTGCGTGCTGGGCCAGGGCGTCTGCGGCGCTGCTGGCGAAGCGAATATCCTGATAGCCCGCTTTGCTCAGCGCGCGGCCGATCATGACGCTGGAAAACTTGGCGTCATCGACCACCAGGATGCTCAGGTGAGGGTTGGGCATTGGCAAGCTCAATCAATTGAAGGGTGGACGTCCTGTCACGCATTGCCGTCGGGCGGGCACTGGCACGTCGAATCGTTATAATGAACGCGCATTCTTAACCGTCAAGCCACGCGCGTTCAGCCCTTGTCGCCAGTCGCGCTTTCTTTCATATGGAGGAAACCCATGCCCTCGTTCGACGTGGTGTCCGAACTGGACAAGCACGAAGTCACCAACGCGATCGACAATGCGATCAAGGAACTCGATCGCCGTTACGACCTGCGCGGCAAAGGTAGCTTCGAGCAGAAGGATCTCACCGTGAATGTGACGGCTGAAGCCGAGTTCCAATTGGAGCAGATGCTGGAAATTCTCAAATTGAGCCTGGTCAAGCGCAAGATCGATATCCAGTGCCTGGAGATCAAGGACGCCTACGCTTCCGGCAAGACCATGAAGCAGGAAGTGGTGCTGCGCGAGGGGATCGACAAGGAGCTGGCGAAGAAGATCGTCGCCCACATCAAGGACGCCAAACTCAAGGTGCAGGCGGCCATCCAGGGCGAGCAGGTACGGGTCACCGGCAAGAAGCGTGACGACCTGCAGGAGGCCATCGCCCTGCTGCGCGGCCATGAATTCGGCATGCCCTTGCAGTTCAACAACTTCCGCGACTGATTCCCTGCGCCTTAGGGCGTGCGTTTCATCCCCTCTATCGCCGGGGCTCGCACTGCGGGGCCCGGCTGTCAAAAAAGGAGCTTCTTCTCATGGACTTCAGCATCGACTCGCTGGTCGATCTTTCCGAATCCTGGTTGCCGATCGTATTGCAGTACGGCGCGCAGGTGACTCTTGCACTGATCACCCTGCTGCTCGGCTGGTGGCTGATCAATCTGCTGACCACCAAGGTCGGCGGCCTGCTGCAGCGCCGCCAGGTCGACCCGACGCTGCACGGTTTCATCGGCAGCCTGGCCAGCATCATTCTCAAGGTGCTGCTGCTGGTCAGCGTGGCCTCGATGGTCGGAGTGGAAACCACCTCGTTCATCGCCGTGATCGGTGCTGCCGGCCTGGCCATCGGCCTGGCGCTGCAGGGCAGCCTGGCGAACTTCGCCGGTGGCGTGCTGATTCTGCTGTTCCGCCCGTTCCGCGTCGGCGAATGGATCGAGGCCCAGGGCGTCAGCGGCACCGTCAATTCGATCCAGATCTTCCATACCGTGCTCAAGACCGGCGACAACAAGACCGTGATCGTGCCCAACGGCGCGTTGTCCAACGGGCACATCACCAACTTTTCCCGCGAGCCGCGCCGCCGTGCCGACATCAATGTCGGCATCGACTACGGCAGCGACATCAAGCTGGCGCGCAAGATCCTGCTGGAGATCGCCGAGGACCCGCGCGTGCTGCGCGATCCCGAGCCGGTGGTGTTCGTCACCGGGCTGGGCGACAGTGCGGTGAACCTGTCGTTGCGCGTATGGGTGGCGACCGGGGATTTCTGGCCGGTGACCTTCAGCTTCACCGAGCAGGCCAAGGAGCGGCTGACCGCCGCGGGCGTCGGTATCCCGTTCCCGCAACGGGTGGTGCATCTGGTACAGAGCTGATCATCGTTTCGAGGACAAAGCCGGCGTGTAGCCGGCTTTGTCGTTTCAGGGCTGCTCGGAGGCGACTTCGGTGCCGGGGCCATCCGATTGTCGACCGCCCTTGCGCCACTGCCAGGCGATCAGCACCAGCGTCGGTACGCCGAGCAGGGCGGTGACCAGGAAGAAATTGCTGTAGCCCAGGTGCTCCACCATCACCCCGGAATAGCCGCCGAGCAGGCGCGGCAACAGCAGCATCAGCGAGCTGAGCAACGCATACTGGGTAGCCGAGAACTTCAGGTTGGTCAGGCTGGACAGGTAGGCGACGAAGGCGGTCGAGGCCAGCCCACCGCTGAAGTTGTCGCAGGAAATGGTGACGATGAGCATCTTCAGGTTCGCGCCCATTTCCACCAGCAGCATGAACATGAGATTGGTGGCCGCCGAGGCGGCGCCACCGAGGAAAAGGATCGGCAGGATGTTGAAGCGCACGATCAGCAGGCCGCCGAAGGCGGCGCCGAGCAACGTCATGACCAGGCCGAACAGCTTGCTGACGCTGGCGATCTCGTCCTTGGAAAACCCCTGGTCGATGTAGAACACGTTGGCCATCACCCCCATCACCGTGTCCGACATCCGGTAGGTGGCGATCAGCCCGAGCAGCAGCAGTGCCTGCCAGCGATAGCGGACGATGAAGTCGGTGATCGGCGTCAGCACCGGGCCCATCAGGATGCGCCCCGGCGCCGACAGGCAGCCCCAGCAGATCAGCAGGTACATGGTGCCGCGCGGCCAGTAGCCGCCCCAGTAGGACTGGAACATGCCGGTGGTCGAAACCATCAGGATGATCAGCACGATCACCGACACCGCCTGGTGGGCGAAGTCGAAACGCGGCGGCCGCTGCTTCTGCCCGGCCTGGCCGAGGATATGGCGCACCGGCACCAGCAGCGCACGGCCCACCGGCGAAACGCTGCCGAGAATGAACAGCGCATACAGCGTCGCGCGCGGCCAGGCCTGGGCGATCAGCGCGTTGATCATCGCCGGTACCGAGACGAGCAGCACCAGCAGCAGGCCGACGGCGGCGAGCTGGTGGTTGAAGCTGTAGCACGAGGGTTCGTTGGGCAGCGGCGCGGCGGCATCCGGTTCGCGGATCACCAGGCTGGTGACCAGGCCGGGCAGGATCAGCAGGGCGAATGCCAGGTAGGTGACGCTCCAGGCGGCCTGGTTGTAGTCGAGGTTGCTCGAACCCAGCCACTCGGCGAGAAACAGGGCGCCGGCGCTGGCCAGCAGCATGGCGATGCGATAGCCGGTCATGTAGCTCGCCGCCAGGGTCGCCTGCAGTTTGTCTTCGGCGATCTCCAGGCGATAGGCGTCGATGGCGATGTCCTGGGTGGCGGAGGAAAACGCCACCATCACCGCCAGCGCGATGAGCATGGTCAGGTTGTGCTGTGGGTTGCACAGGGCCATGCCGATCAGGCCCAGGGCGATCAGCGCCTGCGACAGCACCAGCCAGGAACGTCGGCGTCCGAGCGCGCCGATCCAGGGCAGGCGCCACTGGTCGAGCATCGGCGACCAGACCCACTTGAAGGCATAGGCCAGGCTGATCCAGCTGGCGAAGCCGATGGTTTCCCGCGAGACGCCGGCCTCGCGCAACCACACCGAGAGCGTGGAGAACACCAGAACAGCGGGGAGACCGGCGGCGAAGCCCAGCAACAGCAGGGCCAGTGTGGCGGGGCTGGCGTAGGCGGCTAGCGCATCGCGCCAGGTTTCACGGGTCATACATCGAGGTTCTGCACAGAGGGGTACGAAAGGCGCACTCTAACCGCTGTGCTCCGTCGAATGCCAGCCGTGCCGACGCATGTCCACCCGGTCGTTGGCGATGGTCAGACCTTCGGCGCGCAGGCGCATGCGCTGCTCGTGCCCGGCGGGGCTGCCGGCCGGCAGGCTCAGGCGTCCGCCGGCGGCGATCACCCGGTGCCAGGGCAGGCTGGTGTCGTCCGGAAGCTGCGACATCAGCCGGCCAACCCAGCGCGCGGCCCGCCCGAGCCCGGCCATGGCGGCCAGTTCGCCATAGCTCACCACCTTGCCTGGCGGGATCTGCGCCATCACCAGGTAGACGGCCGCGCGACGCGCTTCGGCATCGGCGCCGGGGGGCAGCAGAGGGGCTTGTTCGATCATGCGCGAGGCTTCCTGTGCGGGGCGAACGGAGTGGTTGATGAACTCGCTTCCCATTCAGCGGTCAGTGCTTGCTGTGACTACAAGCATAGGGATAATGCCAGCCCTTCAACCGCTCTCGATCAGTTTTTCGGCTCATTTATGTTTTCCAGAACCCTGCTTTGCGTGGCGCTTTCCGCATTCTCCCTGCCGTTGCTCGCCGATACCGTCTGGCTGAAGAACGGCGATCGCCTGACCGGCAAGATCAGCGTGCTCGATGGCGGCAAGCTGCTCATCGAAACCGACTACGGCGGTTCGATTCCGCTGAAATGGGACAAGATCGCGACATTGGAAAGCGACCAGAAACTGCTGATCAAGCAGGACGATGTCACCGGCGAGCTGGCCCAGTCGCTGCACCCCGCCGAGGAGGGCAAGGTCGTCCTCGCCAATGGTGCCGAACCGCGCACCGTGGAGCTGGCGAGCATTTCGCAGATCATCCATCCCAAGCCACTGATCCAGGACTTCACCTGGAAGGGCAACATCGATGTGGCGATGGATTACAAGCGCGCCGAGACCGATACCGACGACTATGACATCTCCTTCGACACCAAGGCCCGCCACGGGCGCTGGCGGCACAACGGCAGCGGCAACTACAACCGCGAATACCGCGATGGCGTGACGGTCACCGACAACTGGGATGTGGAGTATGCGCTCGACCGCTTTCTCGACGAGCACTGGTTCTGGCAGGGGCGCCTGAACTACAAGCGCGACCAGATCGAGGACGTGCGCCGGCAGCGGACCATCGGTACCGGTCCGGGTTACCAGTTCTGGGACAACGATCTGGGCGCGTTCTCGCTGGCCTCGCTGATCAACCGCAGCGACTACGAGTTCGCCGATGGTGACAAGGAAGATTTCTATCTGGCCGCGCTGAAGTGGGACTACAACCGCTATCTGGTGGGCAAGACGTTCGAGCTGTTCAGCACCGGCGAACTCGGCAAGCCGCTGGAGAACGTGGCGGACTATGCACTGGATGCCGAAGTCGGGCTGCGCTACAAGGTGACCGACTGGGCCTCGCTGAACATGAAGGCCGAAAAGGACATCATCAGTGGCGCCGAAAGCGACCTCGACGAAACCCGCTACAGCATCGGCTTCGGGGTGGGCTGGTAAAAAAAGCAGCTGCAAGCCGCAAGCTTCAAGCTGCAAGAGGAGGCGAATCGGGCTCCTCTTATGGCTTGGAGCTTGTCGCCGCAGTGCCGTAGGTTGGGTTGAGGCGCGAAGCGACGAAGCCCAACACGTTCCTGCCGATCCCCGTTGGGCTTCGCTGGCTCAACCCAACCTACCTCATATCGATCTTTACAGCCGCAGGCCCCCGTCCAGCTCCAGGATGCGCCCGGTGTAGTAGTCGTTCTCGAAGATATAGGCCACCGAATGAGCGATCTCGGCTGGCTTGCCCATGCGCCTGAGCGGAATGCCGGCGGTCATCTTCTCCAGCGCTTCGGGCTTCATGCTGGCGACCATTTCGGTCTCGATGAAGCCGGGGGCGATTCCCGCCACGCGGATGCCGTAGCGCGCCAGTTCCTTGGCCCAGACCACCGTGGCCGAGGCCACTCCGGCCTTGGCGGCGGAGTAGTTGGTCTGGCCCATGTTGCCGGCCCGCGAGATCGAGGAAATGTTGACGATCACCCCGTGGCTCTGCAGCTCGACCATCTTCGCCGCGACTTCACGGGTGCAGAGGAACACGCCGGTGAGGTTGACGTCGATCACCGCCTGCCACTGGGCCAGGCTCATCTTGCTGATCTCGCCGTCCTTGACCTTCAGCAGCAGGCCGTCGCGCAGGATGCCGGCATTGTTCACCAGCCCGTGCAGGCCGCCGAAATCCTCGACTACGCATGTGACCATGTCGATCACCTGCGCCTCGTCGGCGACGTTGCACAGGTAGGCGCGGGCGTCGCCACCGGCCGCCTTGCAGGCCGCCACGGCTTCGTCCAGGCGCTCCTGGTTCAGGTCCACCAGCGCCAGGCGTGCGCCCTTGCCGGCGAGGTACTCGCCCATGGCGCGGCCGAGTCCCTGGCCGCCGCCGGTGACGATGATGACCTTGTCTTGGATCTGCATGCCAATCTCCTTCTTATCGTTCTATTGCGGTAAACGACGCCCGCGGGGGAAACCGTTATGCTGGGCGCTCCGTCGAATCGAAGAAGCCTCTCGAGGAGCCCCAGGTGAGCGCTGAAGCCGTCAAGCATGCCCGACAACTCCTGCTCAAGGAATACCGTGGCGTGCTCTGCACCCATTCCCAGGCCATGCCCGGCTTTCCGTTCGGCTCGGTGGCCCCCTATTGCCTGGATGCCCGCGGATGGCCGTTGATCCTGATCAGCCGCATCGCCCAGCACACCCGCAACCTCAAGGCCGACGGCCGTTGCTCGCTGCTGGTCGGCGAGCGCGGTGCCGACGATATCCAGGCCGCCGGCCGGCTCACCCTGCTGGCCGAGGCGCGTCAGTTGAGCGAGCCCGCGCAGATCGAGGCGGCCGCTCAGCGCTACTACCGTTATTTTCCCGAATCGCGGGACTATCATCGGGTGCACGACTTCGATTTCTGGACCCTGGAACCGGTGCGCTGGCGCTATATCGGCGGCTTCGGTGCGATTCACTGGCTGGACCGGGTGGCGCTGGCCAACCCCTTTGCCGCCGATGGTGGCGAGGTGGAGCGGGACATGGTCGAGCACATGAACGACGATCATGCCGCGGCGATCGCCCACTACGTCGAACAGGCCGGATTGCCGGCCGATCCGCCGGCGCAGCTGGCCGGCATCGACAGCGAGGGCTTTCACCTGCGCATCGGCCAGGCGCTGCACTGGCTGCCGTTCGCCGAAATCTGCCAGACGCCGCTGGCGGTACGTCAGGCGCTGGTGGCGATGGCGCGGCGCTGAGCTGAGCTGAGTGGATTCAGCTTGGCGTCAGCCGCGCCCTGCATAATCCGTTTACAGACTCCGTTCCATGCGGGTTGAATTCGACCCGCGCCGCCGTCATCTACAGATGACTGGAAGCCAATCTTCCGTCAAGGATCATCGATGCGAATCTTCTTTGTGCTGTTCCTGTTGTTTCCGCTGGCCGAGTTGTACGTGCTGATCAAGGTCGGCAGCTCGATCGGCGCGCTGGCGACCATCCTGCTGCTGGTGCTCAGCGGCATCGCCGGCATCCTCCTGCTGCGCCTGGCCGGCTTCGCCACCGCCTGGCGCGCCCGCGAGCGCCTGGCGCGCGGCGAGCTGCCGGAGCGCGAGATGCTCCAGGGCCTGATGATGGCCATCGGCGGCGGGCTGCTGTTCCTGCCGGGCTTCATCAGCGACGGGCTGGCGCTGCTGATTCTCTTCCCGCCGACCCGCAACCTGCTGCTGCGCGTGCTCAACCGCCGGATCGAGGCTCAGGTGCGCCGCCAGCGCGCCTTTGCCGACGACCTGCAGGCGCGTTCCGGCCCGCAGCGACCGAACGTGATCGAAGGCGAATGGGAGCGGCGCGACCGTGATCGGTAACGTCACCGCACGACCGACCGGCATGCCAGATGGCATGCCGGTTTCGTTTCCAGCCATGAAAATTTCATCGGCGCCCCTTGAAATACTCTTGAACGCCCGCATGTAGCGGACACCGCAAGGTCGCTGTCGGTGTTCGACAGTCCGTCTTCTGCGGCTCGCGCTGCGGGCCGCAACCGGCACCGCCGGATTTGCTAACCCGCCGATCACGTGGATCGGCATGGAACCACTCTAGTAGGAGAGATCGACAATGAAGCTTCGTCCTCTGCATGACCGCGTCGTGATTCGTCGCAGCGAAGAAGAAACCAAGACCGCCGGCGGCATCGTCCTGCCGGGCTCCGCTGCCGAGAAGCCGAACCGTGGCGAAGTCGTTGCCGTCGGCGCTGGCCGCGTCCTGGACAACGGCGAAGTGCGCGCGCTGGCCGTCAAGGTCGGCGACAAGGTGGTGTTCGGCCCGTACTCGGGCAGCAACACCGTCAAGGTCGATGGCGAAGACCTGCTGGTGATGAGCGAGAACGAAATCCTCGCCGTCATCGAAGCCTGATTACCGCGAATCTCCGTACATAATTCACGAATTGAGGATCAATCAAGATGGCTGCTAAAGAAGTCAAATTCGGCGACTCCGCACGCAAGAAGATGCTGGTGGGCGTGAACGTCCTGGCCGACGCGGTGAAAGCGACCCTCGGCCCGAAAGGCCGCAACGTGGTGCTGGAGAAGAGCTTCGGCGCTCCGACCATCACCAAGGACGGCGTTTCCGTCGCCAAGGAAATCGAGCTGAAGGATCGCTTCGAGAACATGGGCGCCCAGCTGGTCAAGGACGTTGCGTCCAAGGCCAACGACGAGGCCGGTGACGGCACCACCACCGCCACCGTGCTGGCCCAGGCCATCGTCAACGAGGGCCTGAAGGCCGTTGCCGCCGGCATGAACCCGATGGATCTGAAGCGCGGCATCGACAAGGCCACCGTCGCCATCGTCGCCGAGCTGAAGAACCTGGCCAAGCCGTGCACCGACTCCAAGGCCATCGCCCAGGTCGGCACCATCTCCGCCAACTCCGACGCCTCCATCGGTGACATCATCGCCGAAGCCATGGAGCGCGTGGGCAAGGAAGGCGTGATCACCGTCGAGGAAGGCTCGGGCCTGGAAAACGAACTGTCCGTCGTCGAAGGCATGCAGTTCGATCGTGGCTACCTGTCGCCGTACTTCATCAACAAGCCGGACACCATGGTCGCCGAGCTGGATAGCCCGCTGCTGCTGCTGGTCGACAAGAAGATCAGCAACATCCGCGAACTGCTGCCGGTACTCGAAGCCGTTGCCAAGGCCGGCCGTCCGCTGCTGATCGTGGCCGAGGACGTCGAAGGCGAAGCCCTGGCGACTCTGGTAGTCAACAACATGCGCGGCATCGTCAAGGTCGCCGCGGTCAAGGCGCCGGGCTTCGGCGACCGCCGCAAGGCCATGCTGCAGGACATCGCCATCCTCACCGGCGGCACTGTAATTTCCGAGGAAGTCGGCCTGAGCCTGGAAACCGCTACCCTGGAGCACCTGGGTAACGCCAAGCGCGTCGTGCTGAACAAGGAAAACACCACCATCATCGACGGCGCCGGCGCCCAGGCCGACATCGAAGCCCGCGTCGCGCAGATCCGCAAGCAGGTCGAGGACACCACCTCCGACTACGACAAGGAGAAGCTGCAAGAGCGCCTGGCCAAGCTGGCCGGCGGTGTTGCCGTGATCAAGGTCGGTGCTGGCACCGAAGTCGAGATGAAAGAGAAGAAGGCCCGCGTCGAAGACGCCCTGCACGCCACCCGTGCAGCCGTCGAGGAAGGCGTGGTGCCTGGCGGCGGTGTCGCCCTGGTGCGCGCGCTGCAGGCCATCTCCGAGCTCAAGGGCGAGAACGAAGATCAGAACGTCGGTATCGCGCTGCTGCGTCGCGCCGTCGAGGCTCCGCTGCGCCAGATCGTCGCCAACGCCGGCGGCGAGCCGAGCGTGGTGGTCGACAAGGTCAAGCAGGGCGAAGGCAACTACGGCTTCAACGCCGCTTCCGACGTCTACGGCGACATGATCGAGATGGGTATCCTCGATCCGGCCAAGGTCACCCGTTCCGCGCTGCAGGCTGCGGCCTCCATCGGCGGCCTGATGGTCACCACCGAAGCCATGGTTGCCGAAGTGGTGGAAGACAAGCCGGCCCCGGCCATGCCGGACATGGGCGGCATGGGTGGCATGGGCGGCATGATGTAAGCCGACCGGCCTCCCAGCCTCGAAAAAGAACCCCGCCTCGTGCGGGGTTTTTTTTAGGTTCATCGCGCTTTCTTGGAGAAGCAAGGATTGACACCGGACTGGCAAGATTGGGTGTTGCTGCCATTTGGTTTGGGCTTGCGCCTTGGTGATCAGGGCGCTTACCGAGTGTGCTGACGCTTCTGGTTTCGGCCCCCCGGCCGAGTCACTTTCTTGTTGCTTGCCCAACAAGAAAGTAACCAAAGAAGAAGGGCACCCGACATCCGGGTCTGTCCGCTACGCGGCCAGACTCCCCTCCTTCCGGTGCCGCTCCGGGGGCCGTCACGAAGGGACGTCCCTGTCCCTTCGTTCCTCGCTCGGCGTCCATGCCTCGCGTCCCCCTGCGCGACACCTCCACTCGGCCTCCTGACGGGAACGGAGTCCGAGTCGCCTGGACGATCAAAGTTTTTGCTTTTCGCTTTTTGCTCAATGCACGAACTATCAGGCGACGCCAAACGCCCCTTCAGGAGGGTGAGCGGAATCGTCGTGGAAGGGGTTGAGCGGCATGGACGCCGCGAGAGACGCGAAGGGACAGGGACGTCCCTTCGCGGCGTGCCCCTGGAGCGGCGATGGAGCGAACGGACCCGGAGCGAAGCGCAGGGCCGGATGCAGGGGCAAGCGTTTTTGCTTACTTTTTTCGCGACTGAAAAAAGTGAGTCGCCCAGCAGGGCGAAACCAATCTCTCAAGCAACTCGCTAAACGCCCCATGAAAGCAAAACTTTCATTCAACACACCCAATCTTGCCAGTCCGGTGTCAAGCAGCCTGTCCCCATGAAATGCGAAGAACCTTTTTATGGCTCTTTCCCCGTGGCATGGAGGCTTGCTGGAAGTGCCTGACCGGGCCCGCGTGCAACGGCCCGGTGTTCGACCCTGCGCACGCAGGCAGGTTGGCACTGAGCGCAGCCCAACAGGCATCGCAGGAACGTGTTGGGCTTCGTCGCTTCGCTCCTCAACCCAACCTACGCCCCCCAGGCTGCGCGCCCCGCCCCAACCGACCTCAGGCCTGCACCAACCGTTCGTCCAAAAACAGCGGCGGAATTAATCAGCTGAGCTACGTTCAGTTAACTAGCGGTCTATCAAGGGTTTACGCCATGAAGCTGGAAATTGCTCGAGGAATGTTTCTCGTCGGCGCGCTTGGTGTGGCCACGCTCTGCGTTGCGGCCTGGCACGAACCTGGCGCGACACTGGTGCAAAGCGGCGAAAGCCGCAGCTATTGCCCGCTGCCGCCCGCTGCCAGGAACGGAGGCACGGCGTTGCGTCCCGACCGGGACTTGCTGCTGTTCCTGTACGGCCTGTCGCAGGGCGGGGGCGGCGCGGGCTGAGTCAGCGTATGTTTTTCAATGGCCTGCTAGTGCGTCGCGTCTGCCGCGGCTTCGAGCGGTGGCCGGTCCGGCCGGGCCAGCAGGTCGTACACCGTCGGTAGCACGAACAGGGTGAACAGCGTGCCGACCGACATGCCGGTGGCGATCACCAGGCCGATGTCGAAGCGGCTCACGGCGCCGGCGCCGCTGGCGATGATCAGCGGCACCATGCCGAACACCGTTGCCGCGGTGGTCATCAGTACCGGCCGCAGGCGGATCGCCGCGGCTTGCTCCACCGCTTCGCGCCGGCTCAGGCCCTGTTCCTGCCGCAACTGGTTGGCGAACTCGACGATCATGATGCCGTGCTTGCTGATCAGGCCGATCAGTGTCACCAGGCCCACCTGGGTATAGATGTTCATGCTCGACAGGCCGAGGAACAACGGCACCAGCGCGCCACACACCGACAGCGGCACCGTCACCAGGATCACCAGCGGATCGCGGAAGCTCTCGAACTGCGCGGCCAGCACCAGGAAGATCACCGCCAGCGCCAGGGCGAAGGTCAGGTACAGCGCGCGGCCTTCCTGCACGTACTGCCGGGAAGCGCCGGCGTAGTCGAAGCTGAAGCCCTGCGGTGCTTCCTCGCGGGCGATGCCCTGCAGTGTCTCGATGGCCTCGCCCATGCTGACGATGGGGAAGCCCTGGATGGTGGCGGCATTGAGCTGCTGGAACTGCTTGAGCCGGGTCGGTCGCGCGCGGTCGCGCACCTGGATCAGCGTCGACAGCGGCAGCATCTGCCCCCGTTCGTTCTGCACGTAGTAGTTGCTCAGCCAGCCGGGATTGTCGCGGTAGGCGCGCTCGACCTGGGCGATCACCTTGTAGCTGCGCCCTTCGATGGTGAAGCGGTTGATCTCGCTCTCGCCGAGCAGCGTGCTCAGGGTCAGGCCGAGATCTTCCATGGAAACGCCCATCTGCGCGGCCTTCTCGCGGTCGATCTCGACGACGATCTCCGGCTTGTCGAAGGCCAGGTCGATGTCGAGGAAGGCGAACTTGCCGGACTCCTCGGCCCGCTTGCGGATGCGCTCGCTCACCTGCAGCAGCGTCTCGTAGTCGTTGGCGGTGTTGATCACGAACTGGAAGGGCAGGCCTTCGCCGGTGCCCGGCAGCGACGGCAGGTTGAAGCCGAAGATCTGCAGGCCGGGCAGCCGGTCGAGCCTGGCCTGGACCTCGGGGAGGATTTCCATCTGCGAGCGTTCGCGTTCGTCCCAGGGCTTGAGCAGGAAGCCGCCGATGCCGCTTTGCACGCCGTCGAAGCCGTTGATCTGGAACCAGGAGTAGTACTCGGGGAAGCTCTGGAAGATTTCCAGGAACTGGTCGGTATAGGCGCCCAGGTAGTCGAGGTTGGCCGTCTGCGGCGCGTTGGCCATCATGAATACGATGCCCTGGTCCTCTTCCGGCGCCAGTTCGCTTTCGGTGAACTTGAGCAGCACGGGAATCAGTGCGAGGACGAGCACGGCGAACACCAGCACCACCGGCCGGGTACCCAGGGTGGCGTGCAGGGCGCGCTGGTAACGCTGCTTGAGGCGTTCGAACAATTCGTCCAGGCGATGGGCGAAGCCGCTGGGGTTCTCCTCGTGGCGCAGCAGCCTGGAGCACATCATCGGCGACAGGGTCAGCGCCACCACGCCGGAGATCATCACCGCGCCGGCCAGGGTCAGCGCGAACTCCTTGAACAGCGCGCCGGTCAGGCCCTGCAGGAAGCCGATCGGGGCGTATACCGCGGCCAGGGTGACGGTCATCGAGACCACCGGCATGGCGATCTCCCGCGCGCCGTCGAGGGCCGCCTGGAACGGCGATTTGCCCTGCTCGATATGCCGGTGGATGTTCTCCACCACGACGATGGCGTCGTCCACCACCAGGCCGATCGCCAGCACCATGGCCAGCAGGGTCAGCAGGTTGATCGAATAGCCCATGGCCTGCATGAAGAACAGCACGCCGATCATCGACAGCGGGATGGTCACCACAGGGATCAGCACGCTGCGCAGCGAGCCGAGGAAGAGGAACACCACGACGATGACGATCAGCGCGGCCTCGGCGAGTGTTTTCAGCACTTCGTCGATCGAGGCCTGGATGAACTCGGTGGCGTCGTAGGCGATGGTCGCCTTGAGCCCGGGCGGCAGCTGCGCCTCGATCTGCGGCATGATCGCGCGCACGCCCTTGATCACGTCCAGCGGGTTGGCGCTGGGCGTGCCCTTGATGCCGATGTAGACGGAGGGGATGCCGTCGAACGAGCTGATCGAATCGTAGCTTTCGGCACCCATCTCGACGCGCGCCACGTCGCCCAGCAGCACGCGGCTGTCGCCCTGGGTCTTGAGCGGAATGGCGGCGAAGGCTTCCGGGGTCTTCAGCTCGGTGTCGGCGTTGATGCTGGTGACCACGTACTGGCCCTTCACCTCGCCGGCGGCGGCGAGGAAGTTGTACTTGCGCACCGCCTCGTTGACGTCGCCGGCGGAGATGCCGTAGGCGGCCAGCTTCACCGGGTCGAGCCACAGGCGCATGGCGAACACCTGGTTGCCGAGGATCTCGGCCTCGGCCATGCCCGGCAGGGTGGCCAGCTTGGGCTGGATCACCCGCGACAGGTAGTCGGTGATCTGCGGGTTGGACAGCTGGTCGCTGTAGAAGCTGATGTACATCAGCGCGGTGGAGTCGGCGGCCTGCTTGTTCAGCACCGGGTCCTCGGCATCCTGCGGCAGCTGGTTCTTCACCGAGTTGGCCTGGCTCAGCAGCTCGGTGTAGAGGCGGTCGGTGTCGGCGCCGATGCGCGCGAAGACCGAAATCACCGAGGCGTTCTGCTGGCTCACCGAGGTCATGTAGTCGATGCCTTCGGCGCTGGCCAGGCTCTGCTGCAGCGGCTGGGTGATGTAGCCCTGGATGGTCTCGGCATTGGCGCCGGGATAGGCGGTGGTGACCGTGATCAACGCGCTTTCCATCTGCGGGTACTGGCGGATGGTCAGGCTGTTGAAGGCCTGCAGGCCGAGCAGCACGAGCAGCAGGCTGATCACGCTGGCCAGCACCGGGCGACGGATGAAGGGATCGGTGAATGCCATGGGCCACCCTTAGTCGGTCGTGGGCTGCTGATCGGGCTCCGGCTCGAGCGTGCGCGTGTCGGCGAGGCTGACGTGGGTGCCGTTGTCCAGCTTGAGCTGGCCGGCGGTGATCACCCGTTCGCCGCCCTCGAGCCCGTCGAGGATCAGCACCAGCCCGTCGCGGCGCTCGCCGGTGCTGACGAAGCGCCGCTCGACCACCAGATAGGGCTCGTCGCTGGCCACGCCTTCCGGCGGGGTACCCTCGCTGACCAGCAGCACCGAGTTGCCGTACAGCGTGTAGGTGATCGCGGTTTCCGGCACCACCACCTGCGCGGTCCGGGTCGGCAGCAGCACCTGCAGGTCGGCGAACATGCCGGGCAGCAGGCGGCCATCGGGATTGGCCAGCTCGGCACGTACCTGCACGTTGCGCGTAGTCGTCTCCACCTTTGGGTTCAAGGCGCTGATCACCCCCTCGAAGCGCTCGCCGGGGTAGGCGGCGACCTGCAGCTGCACGCGTTGGCCGAGCGCCAGCAGCGGCACGTGCTGTTCGGCCAGGTAGAAGTCGACGAACAGGGTGGAAAGGTCCTGCAGGGTAGCGATCGGCGTGCCGGCGGCGAGGAAATCGCCGACATCCACCTGGCGGATGCCGATGGTGCCGGCGAAGGGGGCCAGCACGCGCTTCTTCGCCAGGCTGGCGCGCAATTGCGCGACGCTGGCGTCGGCCTTCTGCAACTCGGCGTTGAGCCGGTCGAATTCGCTGCGCGAAACCGCTTGGCGCTCGAGCAGGCTGCGGGCACGCTGGAACTCCAGGCGCGACAGGGCGAGATCGGCCTCGGCGGCGTCCAGGCTGGCCTGTTCGACCTCGCTGTCGAGCAGGACGATGGGCTGGCCCTTGGCGACCTTCTCGCCCGAGCGGAATTGCACCTCGCTGACGGTGCCGGCGACCTCGACGCTGAGGTCGATGCCCTGGGACGCCTTGAGCGTGCCAATGGCCGGCAGGCGGCTTTGCCAGTCGAGCCGGCGTGCGGTTTGCGCCTCGACGCTGATCGCCGGCGCAGGGGCGCTGAATTGCTGGATCTGCTGGTAGATCGAGTTGAACTTGAGCGCGGCGAGGATCAGTACGACGACGATCACCGCGCCCAGCATGAACAGCATGCGGCGCAACATTTTCCATGTTCCTTGGAGACGTGAGCCGGCTGTCTACTGCCGTGATCGAGGCAGCCGTTCGGGTGGTTCGCTCGTGGCCGGGGCGGCGGCGATCTTGGCCTGTGCATGGCGGCCGGATGCCCGAGCGAGCGAGGAAACTTAGCCTCGAATCGGCTGCAAGTAAAGGGGCGGACCGTGGCGCGGTTCGCCCCTTTCGGGCGGGGGGATCAGCCCGCCAGGCGTTGCGTCACGTCGCTGAGCTGGGCCGACAGGCCGTGAAGGTTGCGGCTGGCGGTTTCGGTGCGTTCGACGTTCGCCTGGTTGCGGGTGGCGATCGAGGTGATCTCGGTGATGTTGCGCGAGATGTCCTCGGCCACTGCGGTCTGCTCTTCGGCCGCAGTGGCGATCTGGCGGTTCATGTCGCGGATCGCCTCGACCGCCTCGGTGATCCGTTGCAGCATCTGTCCGGCCTCCGTCACTTGGCCGAGGCCCTGTTCGCTGCGCGCCTGCCCGCTCTCGATGGCGCGTACCGCGTCGCTGGCGCCGGTCTGCACGGTATCGATGATCTGGTGGATTTCCGCGGTGGATTCGGCGGTGCGCCGGGCCAGCGTGCGCACCTCGTCGGCGACCACCGCGAAGCCCCGTCCGGCCTCGCCGGCACGCGCCGCTTCGATGGCCGCGTTGAGCGCCAGCAGGTTGGTCTGGTCGGCGATGCCGCGGATCACCTCAAGCACCTTGCCGATGCGTTCGCTGTCGCTTTCCAGGCGGCGGATCACCTCGGCGGTGGTGCTGATCTCGCCGCTCATGCGGCTGATGGTCTCGATGGTCGAGCGCATCACCACCTCGCCCTGCTGCGCCGAGCGGTCGGCGGCATCGGCCGCCTGGGCCGCGTCGGCGGCATGCCGCGAGACCTCCTGGGCAGTAGCGGACATTTCGTGCATGGCGGTGGCGACCTGGTCGGTGCGCGAGAACTGGTCGCGGGCGCCCTCGGCCATCAAGGTGGCGATGGCGTTCAGCTCGCCGCTGGCGCTGTCCAGGTTCGAGGTGCTGCGCTGCAGCTGGGCGAAGGTGTCGGCAAGGAAATCACGCAGGATGTTCGCCGCCACGGCCAGGCGCCCGAGTTCGTCGGCGCGGCTGGCATCCACGCGCTCGGCGAACTTGCCCTGGCTGAGGCGGGCGATGTGTTCGATCAGTGTGCCGATGGGCTTGACGATGTTGCGGTTGACCAGCCACAGGCTGAGCAGCGTCACCAGCACGCCGGCCAGCAGCATGGCCAGCGGGCCGAGCAGGGCGGTGGCATCGGCATCCGCGCTGATGTCGGTGGCGCGGGCGCTGGCGGACTGCTGCAGTTGCGCGAGCAATTCGCCCATCTGCGCGCTGGTGGCACGGTCGATACCGGTCACCGCGGCGTCGCCGGCCACGGGGTCGCTGCCGGCGGCGATGAAGGCCTCCAGACCCTTGCGATAGGCGCTACCGAGGGCGCGATGCTCGTTGCGCAGGGCCTCGACCTGGCGGGCCAGCAGCGGGTCGTCGGCGCTCCGTTCGAGCAGCGCAGCGAGCCTGGCCTGCACCTTCGCCTCCTGTGCTTCGAACTGCGCCCAGTAGCGCTCGCGGGCGTCGGCCTGCTTGCCGCGCAGCAGCACGTTCTTCCATTCCTGCACCTGGATCTTGAATTCCAGGTTGGCTTCGCCGATCAGCTGCGCTTTGGCCATCGGGCCATCGAGCAGCCCCTGGAATTCATCGAGGTCGCCATTGAGGACATGGATGCAGAGCAGGGCGGTGAGCAGCATCGACAGCAGGCTGCCGCCGATCAGCGCGAGCAGTTGCGCGCGCAGGGATTTCCGGAGCATGGAGAGGATTCTCGTCGTAGAGCGAATGGCGAACGTCGCTGGGCATCCCTGCCTACGCTCCCCCTTTCTCGGCGGCGATGGGGTTTTCTTGAGCGCTAGACCACCCGCAAATGGTTGTCCCAGAGCCCCGCGGGCAGGCTCAGCGGGGTGCTGGCGATGTGCGTGCCGCGGCAGTCGAGCAGCCGGCAGCGGCCCTGGCCGGAGCTGACGACGAAGCCCTCGGGTACCGCCGCGACGCCGGCACAATCGGGCAGGTGGATTTCCTGGCGCAGCCGGGTGCTGTCCAGCTCCCAGAGCAGCACCTTGTTACCGCGCGGGGCAGTCACCGCCAGCAGCCGCAGCGCGTCGTGGATGGCCAGGCTGGCGGTGTACTGGTTCATGATCTGGCGCTGCGCCTCGCCCAGCGGGAAATGCTGGAACGGCTGTCCCGGGCGCTTGATCGCCAGCAGCGGCACGCGGTCCATCGGGTCACCTTCGTACTGCTGGCCGGAGACCACGGTGCCGTCGGCGGCCACGGCGAGGTGGCGCACGCTGTTCATCCGTTCGGGCAGCTGTTCCTTGCTGACCAGGCTGCCGTCGCGGCGCAGCAGCACCAGGCTTGGCTCCATGGCGTCGAGGTTCATCATCTCGCGGCTGTCGGCCTCGGTGCGAATGCCGCCGTTGGCGACCACCAGGGTCTCGCCGTCCGGCATCCACAGCAGCTGGTGCGGGCCGATGCCGTGGGTCGGGTGCTCGCCGACGCGCCGCAACTGGCGCCCTTCGAGGCGGTAGACGCCGAGCACGCCGCGACCGGCCTCGGCGGTGTCGTTCTCGGTGCTGTAGAACCACTCGCCATCCTTGTGGAACACGCCGTGGCCATAGAAATGGCGGTCGGCCGGCGAGGCGAGCACCTGCAGCAGGCGGCCGTCGCGCGAATCGATCAGGTAGCTCTCGCGGCTCGGCCGTCGACCGACGAAGACCGCCAATGGCAGATGCGGATGCGGGTAGACGTCATGGCAGCGTTCGGCCACCGGCGTGGCGAAGGCCTGGCTGCCGTCGAGCCGGTAGCCGACCGCATAGTGGCGGCCGTCGGCATCGTCGCGGGCCGAGAGCAGGACCGGCTGCCCGCCGTGGCGCATCAGCGTCCAGCCGCCGATGGCGCCGGCGGCCAGCGCGGCACCGCCCAGGCCGAGGAGGGTACGCCGCTTCATGCTTCAGTCTCCGTCGTGGGCGTTGAAGCCGATCTGCACGCCCAGGGCGCGCGCCAGTTCCTGCTGGTGCAGGCGATGCAACTGGTCCAGCCGCATGTACAGCTCGTTGAGGCGGGCCCGCCCGGATTCGTCGGCGAGCAGTTCGGCGAAGGGCTGGTCCAGCTGCTGCAGCCGCTGGCGCAGCTCGGCATAGCCCTGGTCGATGCGCCGGGCCAGCTCGGCCTGTTCAGTGCCGAGCAATTGGCGCAAGCCGTCCTGCTTGGCGCCCGACCAGACGCGCTCGGCGCCGGCGAGCACCGCGGCGATGCTCGCCAGGGTTGCATCGCTGCGCCAGGCCTCGGCCTGGTACGGCTGTGGATGGCCCTTGGTCTGGCGCCCCAGCGGCGCGCCGAGCTTCTTCTTCAGGCCATCGAGGGCGGTGACCTGCACCCGCAGCAGTTCGGCGACCGCCTCGCTGGGCTCGGCATAGCGCTCGTTGGGGAAGCTGCGCAACTGGTCGGCCATGCCGCCCTTGGCTTCCCACTGCTGCAGGACGTCGGCCGAGAGCCGCTGCTGGTGTTCGCCGATGGCCACCAGCAACGGGCAGTAGCGGGCCTTGCTGGCGCTGTCGGCCAGGTCGATGCTCTTGTCGAACATGAGGTACTCGTAGGCCGTCAGCCCCTGTACCACGACGCTGGCATTCTCCAGGTCGGCCTGGGTGAGATCGGGCTTGTTGTCGAGCAGGGTGGTGACCTGGCGTGCCACCAGGTTCTTCTTGTCCGGCCAGAACTGCACCTGCCAGGCACGGTTGCCTTCGCCCATGGGACCGATCAGCAGCGGCTGCATTCCGGCCCAGGCAGTCTGGGCCTGGAGGAAGGCTTCGCGTGCCTGCTCCAGCGGCTGGTTCCCGGCGCAGAAGGCGATGGCGCTGGCGGCCAGGCGCCGGTCGGTTTCCGCCCACTGGATGTAGGCCGGCAGCAGCACGCCGTCGGCCAGGGCCTTGCTGGCTTCTGCCTGTGGATCGGCCGGGGTGCAGGCGCTGAGCAGCAGGCCGGCCAGCATGCTGCCGGTGGCGATGCGGATGGAGCGGGTGTGGGTCATGGCATCCTCGTCAGCAAGGCTGTGTTCATTGCTCCCGTCCGGTGGCGGGGCTCATATAGGGATGGTGCGCTCAGAGCGACTCGAGGAAACTCAGCAGCGCCTCGCGTTGTTCGCGGTCGAAGCCGAGCACTTTCTGCCGCGCGGCTTCGGCTTCGCCACCATGCCAGAGAATGGCTTCGAGCAGGTTGCGCGCACGGCCGTCGTGGAGAAACTGGCTGTGGCCGCTGACGGTCTCGGTCAGGCCGATGCCCCATAGCGGCGGGGTGCGCCACTCGCGGCCGCTGGCCTCGAATTCCGGGCGGTGGTCCGCCAGGCCTTCGCCCATGTCGTGCAGCAGCAGGTCGGTATAGGGGCGGATCGGCTGGTTGGCCAGCTCCGGCTCGGCGGCATCCGCGGCGGTGGTGAACTGCGGGATATGGCAGCTCTGGCAGCCGGCACGGTGGAACAGCGTCTTGCCGGCGAGCACCTGTGGATCGTCGACATTGCGCCGCGCCGGTACGCCGAGGTTGCGGGTATAGAACAGCACCTGGGCGAGGATGGCGTCGCTGACCTCCGGCTCGCCGCCGTCCGGCATCGCCCGGCATTCGACCTGCCGCTCGGTGCAGCTGCTGCCGCTGAACAGGCGGGTGGACAGGCCCATGTCGTTGAAGAAGGCATCGGAATTCTGCTGGTTCAGGCTCGGCTGGCCGGCCTTCCAGCCGAAACGGCCGATCACCGTTTCACGGCTGAGCTGGTCGAACACCCGGTTGGGCCGCCCGGAGATGCCGTCGCCATCGCGGTCGTCGGGGTCGGCATTGGCCAGCAGCGCCTGTTCGGGGATGGCTTCGAGCAGGCCCAGGCCGATCATCGGCGGGGCGATGCGCAGCGACATCCGGGTATCCGGATGCAGTTCGCCATAGGCCAGCTCGCTCAGCTGCACCTGCGGCTTGCGCAGCTCCACTTGGGTGCCGTCGGCGAAGCGTACCGTCTCGATGCTGTAGGCGAGGCGGACCTTGCCTTCCGGCGCGACGCCGGGGATCGCCATGTCCTGCAGTTGCCCGCCATAACTGGGTTCCGGGGCGATGCCGCGCTGCCGGACCACCTCGGCATGCTCCGGGCCGGCGGGGATTGACAGGCGCACCAGCATGGACACGGCGCTGGCGGCTTCGGGCCCGGGCGGATGGCCGCGGCCGTCCTTGATGTGGCAGTTCTGGCAGGCGTTGGTGTTGAGCAGCGGGCCGAGACCGTCGCGCGCGGTGGTGGAGGACGGCGCGATCACCCAGGGGTTGCGGAAGAAGCTGTTGCCGACGCTGAAGTCCAGGCGGCGCATCGGTGCGAGATTCGCCGAGGGCAGGGAAAAGGCGTTCTGGTCGAACTTCATCACCGTGGCGCTGCCGGCCGAGAGCGCTTCGCCGGGTTCGGCATGCTCGAAGCGGGGCGCGTCGTCGCAGGCGGCGAGAGCCAGGGCCAGCAACGGCAGCAGACGGCGGAACAACGGGAACATCGGAGCGTACCTGCGGCAAGAAAAAAACGACGCAATCTTAGCAGGCTAATCGAATTCGAATAAGAGGGATTTGCATTTGCGCTTTAGGGGAAAGCCCGCGGCGGCGACGGCAAGACCGCACGGGCACGGCAGGGCGCCGCACCCGTGTGGCGAACGATCAGAACTCGTGGTCGGCGGTGTCCGGGTTGAGGTCGCTGATGCCGAGCGCGGCGGCCGCCTGCTCGATGGAGGCGGTCTGCTTGACCAGTGCAGCGATGGCGTTGCGCACCTTTTCCTGGCCTGCGCCGTTGTCGGCGGCGATCAGTTGGTCGAAGGCTTCGCCGTTGTTGGCGCTTTCCACGAGCACCTGCAGCTTGGCCTCGGTGGTTTCCAGGTCGGTCTTGAGCGTGCTGTCGAGCTCGGGGTTCACGGCCTGCACCAGCGATGCCAGGCTCGCGCCGCTGAGGGTGCTGCCGTCGACGCGCTGGTATTCGCCCAGGTAGATGTTGCGGATGCCCTTGGCGTTGTAGAAGTGCGAGTTGTGGGTGTTGTCGCTGAAGCAGTCGTGCTCGTCCTCGGTGGAGTTGGCCTCCAGCGCGACCTTCATGCGTTCGCCGGCCAGCTCGCCGAGCGACAGGCTGCCCATGCCGAAGAGCATCTTGCGCAGGCCGTTTTCCGCCGATTCGGCTTCCAGGCTGGCGCGGTAGTTGTCGGTGCCGGCCTGCCACTGGCCGACCATCTCCTGCAGGTCGCTGACCAGCAGGTCGGTGGCTGCCTTCAGGTAGGCGCGACGGCGATCGCAGTTGCCGCCGGTGCAATCGTCGCCTTCGAGGTAGTCGGTATACGGACGCTGGCCGGCACCCGGGTTGGTGCCGTTGAGGTCCTGGCCCCAGAGCAGGAATTCGATGGCGTGATAGCCGGTGGCGACGTTCGCTTCGGAGCCGGCCAGTTCGTTGAGGCTGGCCAGCAGCTCGCCGCTGATCTGGCTGACGTCGATCTTGTCCTCGCCGATCTGCAGTTCGGTGTTGGCGATGATGTTGGCGGTGGCGCCGGGGTTGCCCAGGGCGTGCTGGTAGTCGCCCTCGACGTAGTCGATCAGGCCCTCGTCCAACGGCCAGGCGTTGAGCTGGCCCTCCCAGTCGTCGACCACGGCATTGCCGAAGCGGAACACCTCGCTCTGCATGTAGGGCACGCGGGCGCCCAGCCAGGCCTGTTTGGCGGCTTGCAGGGTTTGCTCGCTGGGGGTGGCGAGCAGGGCGTCCACGGCCTGCTGCAGTTCGACGGCAGTGGCGTGGGCATCGCTGAACACGGCCAGGGCCAGGTCGGCATAGTGGCTGACGACGGCCTTGGCGGCACTCTCGTCCGGCGCCTGCTCCTGGGCTTTGGCTTCCTCGGCGGGCTGGCTCTGGGTGGTGGCCTGCGGAGCGGCTGCCTGGTTCACGGGCGCTTTGTCTTCACCACAACCGGCGAGGGAGATGGCCACGGCCAGGAGGCTGGCGGGTGCCCAGAAGGGAGTGCGTAGCATGTGTGGATTCCTTTGCGTGCGAGAGTAAACGGATGCGCGGCCGGAGGGCTGCTCGTGGAACCGGATAATAATGCGAAAGATTTTCATTTTGTGCAAAGCGAATGCGTGCGCCGCCTCTCTCTGCGCATTCGCCGTTGCCGCTAGAATGCGGGCATTCCGAACGACGGTCTTCATGGAGAAGCCTGATGAGCCTGAGCGCTGTGGTTGTGCTGGTGGTGCTGTTTCTCGTCGCCGCCTATGCGGTGATCCTCTATAACGGCCTGGTACGGTTGAAGCACGGCGTCGGCAAGGCCTGGGCGAACATCGACGTGCTGCTGCGCCAGCGTCACGAGGAGTTGCCCAAGCTGGTCGAGACCTGCAAGCAGTACATGCAGCACGAGCGCGCCACCCTGGAGCAGGTGATCAGCGCCCGCAATGCGGTCTCCAGCGCCCGCGAACAGGGCGACGTCGGTGCCCTCGGCCAGGCCGAGAGCGGGCTGCGCGCCGGTCTCGGCCGGTTGTTCGCCCTGGCGGAGAACTACCCCGAACTCAAGGCCAACGAAAGCTTCCGCCACCTGCAGCAGCGCATCAGCGGGCTGGAAAGCGGCATCGCCGACCGCCGCGAGCTGTACAACGAGGCGGTCAACCTGAACAACGTGCGCATCGAGCAGTTTCCCGATGCCGTGCTGGCCCGGCTGTTCGCTTTCAAGGAGGCGGCGCTGCTGCAGTTCAGCGAGGCCGAGAAGGCCGACGTCGACCTCAGGTCGTTGTTCGGCTGACGATGGATCTCGCTCAGCTCTTCGGCCTCGCCCTCGCGTCGGCGCTGTGCCTCGGCGGTGGTGGGTTCTGCGTGTGGCGCTGGGCACGTGCGCGGCACCTGTTGGACACACCGACCTCGCGGATTCGTTCGGCGGCGCAGGGCTACGTCGAACTGCTCGGCGTGTTGCGGGAACTGCCGGCCGTGCAGCCGCTGGCGCCGCTGAGCGGAGAACGCTGCCTGTGGTGGCGCTACTGCATCGAGGAGTACCGCGCCAACGGCAAGCGCAGCAGCTGGAGCGTGCTCGAGCGGGGCACCAGCGATGCGTGGCTGTGCCTGGCCGACGCCACCGGCGAATGCCTGATCGACCCACGCGGCGCCGAGGTGCACCCGGCCTTTCGCAAGGTCTGGACCGGCAGCCTTCGGCACCCGCGCGGCCTGGCGCCGCAAGGCTGGATGCGCCTGTTCAGCGGTGGCAGGACGTATCGCTACACTGAGGAGCGCCTGCACGCCGGCGAGCCGCTCTATGCCATCGGTGACTTCCGCAGCAGTGGTGGCGGGCGCCAGGGGCTCGACCTGCAGGCGGCCAAGGGCGAAGTGATTCGCCAGTGGAAGGGCGATTTCGCCGGGCTGTTGCAGCGTTTCGACAGCAATGCCGATGGCCGGCTCGACGAACAGGAATGGAACCGCGTGCACCTGGCCGCGCGCCTGGAAGCCGAGGACCGGCACCGGCAGAGCAGCGCTGCGCCTTCCCTGCACCAACTGGGCCGCCCGCGCGAGGCGCTGCCGTTCGTGCTCTCCAGCCATGGCGAGGAGGTGCTCACCCGGCGTTACCGCTGGCAGGCCGCCGCTGGCGCGGCGCTGTGCCTGGCGGGCGCGGTGTGGCTGGCGATGCAGCTGGGCGTGACCGCCTGGTAACGCCTGGCGGCCTGGTTTTTTCCCGGTTCGCCAAGCCCCGCTATCTGGAAGGCTCCTGTGCCTAGAAAGCAGCCTGTGCACACCTATCCGTAGGAGCCCGGGGCGCCGGGTCCTTGCCGACGACATCGGCGTTGCGGCGGTTCGCCCGCAAGCGGCTCCTACCAGTCAGTGCTGTCATGCAGCAGACAGGCGCTCGAGTTGGAGTGCGCGCGGGGAAAGATGCCGTAGCCGGCACGCGAGCGCCCAGCCCCTTAGCGCAGCTCGGAATTGACCGCGCGATCGAAGCGCTGCGACTGGCGCAGCAGCAGGCCGAGCTCGTGGGCGGGCAGCGGCTTGCTGTAGTAGTAGCCCTGGCCTTCCTGGCAGCCTTCGGCGATCAGGTAGGCTTCCTGCTCCGGCGTTTCCACGCCTTCGGCGATGACCGTCATGCCGAGGCTCTTGCCCAGCTGGATGATGGCCCGCACGATGGTCGCGCCTTCGTCCTGGCCGATGTCCTGGACGAAGCTCTTGTCGATCTTGATCTTGTCCAGCGGCAGGCTCTTCAGGTAGCTGAGCGAGGAGTAGCCGGTGCCGAAGTCGTCGATGGCGATCAGCGCGCCGGAGCGGCGCAGGCTGTGCAGGTTGTGCGCGGCCGCGTCGATGTCTTCCATCAACCCGGTCTCGGTGACTTCCAGCTCGAGGGTCTCGGCAGGCAGCTGATGATCGCGCAGCAGTTCGCCGATCATTTCCGGCAGCCGCGGGTGGCGCAGTTGCACGGTGGACAGGTTCACCGCCATGCGCAGGCCGGCGAAGCCCTGGGCGTGCCATTCGCGCAGCTGGCTGCAGGCCTGGTCGAGCACCCATTTGCCGATCTCGATGATGCTGCCGTTCTGCTCGGCCAGCGGGATGAACAGGTCTGGCGGAATCAGCCGGCCCTGCGGGTGCTTCCAGCGCAGCAGGGCCTCGACGCCGGTGATGCGGTTCTGCCGGTAGTCCACCTGCGGCTGGTAGACCAGGTGGAATTCGTTGTGCTTGAGCGCTTCGCCCAGGTCCTTCTCCAGTTCCCGGCGGGCGCGCATCTCGCTGTCGATGCTGGCGACGTAGAACTGGTAGCGATTGCGCGACCGGTTCTTGGCCAGGGTCATGGTCTGTTCGGCTTTCTGCAAAAGCTTCTCGGTGCTGTCGCCATCTTCCGGATACAGGGTGATGCCAATGGTGCCGCGCAGGCGGATGTGCTGCCCGTCGAGCTCGATGGGGGTTTCCAGGTCGTCGAGCAGGCTCTGCGCCAGCTCGGCCGCCTCGTAGGGTTGCTCGATGCCGCTGAGCACCAGCACGAACTGGTCGCCACCCAGGCGCGCCAGTGCCCCCAGCCTGTTGCCCAGGTCGCGCAGGCGATTGGCCTGGGCCTGCAGCAGGGAATCCCCGGCCTGGTAGCTGTACTGTTCGTTGACGCCCTTGAAGTCGTCCAGGCCCAGGCAGAGCACCGCGACGCGCCGCTGCAGGCGGCGGGCCTCGTCGAGGATGTGGTCGAGCTGCTGCTGCAGCTGCCGGCGGTTGGGCAGGCCGGTCAGCGAGTCGTATTGCGTCATGCGGTGCAGGCTGCTTTCGGCCTCCTGGCGCAGGTGCATGTTGTGCTCGATGGAGGCGAGCAGGCCGTTGGCGGTTTCCACCCACAGGCCCAGTTCGTTGCGTTCGTGGCCCTTGATCATCGGCAGCTTGTGCTCGCCGGGGCGGTCGGGGTTGATCTGTGCCAGATGCTCGATGAGCTTGGTCAGCGGGCGGGTCAGCAGCCACTGGTAGATGAGGTAGAGCACCAGGCCCAGGGTCAGGGCGCGCAAGATGCCGAGGATGAAGATCAGGATCGAGTCGTTGATGAACTCCTGCCCGTACTGGGCGGTGTCCAGGGTGATGCGCAGGTCGCCGTAGTATTCGTTGTAGGGCGGCTTGCCGACCAGCGAGATGGAGAACTGCTGGTCGCGGCCGAGGATCGGGTCGGTCAGCCAGCGCGTCGGCAGCCTGAGCGGCGGGCGGATCTTCAGCGCCAGCATGCCGTCGTCGGGATGGCCGATGGAGGCCATGCGGATCGATTCGTGCTGGAACAGGCCCTCCATCACCTGGGCGCCCATTTCGCGATCGAGGCTGTAGATCGCCTGCGTCGACGGATCGCGCGTCATGCGCAGGATGCGCTGGGCGTCCGCTTCGATCAGGTGGCGGGTCTTGTAGGCGCCGAAGATGATCTGTGCGCAACTGAGCACCAACCCTACCGCCAGTGCGGACAGCAGGACAACACGCAGGAGCTTTCGCGACAGGCTATTGCGCAATTCCAGCTTCAACAAGAGGAGGTCCTTTTTCCATGCCCGTGCTCAGTTGCGCAAGTATTGATAGTCATGAGGCAATCGTCAAAGACGCTGATTCACCGTAAATGGACAGCATTGATATTTTTTTCACTGGTGCCGTGGAAGCGCCAATGCACGGGGCTCATTGCATACGGGAGGCGGCATGGGCGCCTGGTTTTTTCGCAGACGCCTGCGGATATATAGCGGCAGGCAACGCCCAGGCCTTAAACGAAAAATGCCCGCAGCGACGTGCGGGCATTCTTCGGTGCTACCTGGGGGTTCAGCCTGCGAAGTTGTTCGCGACGAAGTCCCAGTTGACCAGGTTCCAGAACGCTTCGATGTACTTCGGACGAGCGTTGCGGTAGTCGATGTAGTAGGCATGTTCCCAGACGTCGCAGGTCAGCAGCGGCTTGTCGCCCACGGTGATCGGGTTGCCGGCGCCGATGGTGCTGGCCAGGCCGAGGCTGCCGTCGGACTTCTTCACCAGCCAGGCCCAGCCGGAGCCGAAGGTGCCGATGGCGGTCTTGGTGAACTCTTCCTTGAACTTGTCGAAGGAACCGAAGCTGGCATTGATGGCGTCAGCCAGGGCACCGCTCGGCTGGCCGCCGGCGTTCGGCGCCAGGCAGTTCCAGAAGAAGGTGTGGTTCCAGACCTGGGCCGCGTTGTTGAAGATGCCGCCGGAGGACGTCTTGATGATGCTTTCCAGGTCCTTGCCTTCGAACTCGGTGCCCGGGATCAGGTTGTTCAGGTTGGTCACGTAGGCGGCGTGGTGCTTGTCGTGGTGGTAGTCGAGCGTCTCGGCGGACATGTACGGCTCGAGAGCATTCTTTTCGTAAGGCAGCGGCGGCAATTCGAAAGCCATGATGTATCTCCTACTCAGGTGTCGAGGATTGATGCGGCCAGCTGGGAAGGCGATCCGCGGTGATTCCGGCGACGCCGGCGAGCAGGGTGCAATGCGTGCGTCCTGCCCGTTACCGTTGTCGTTCCCTTCGCTCGCTACATTCTTTGCGCATCTCTGGCCGTTCACGGTCGGCCGAACTGGCAGACTGAAGCCTTCCGCTCCATGCCTGCGAGCCAGCGATCATAGCACCCGACCTGCGGCAAAACCACGCGGCAACTGTGTGGAAAAGCGGGTTCCAGGGCCTTCGCCGCTTGCCGGCTGCGGGTCGCAGACAACTGGCTGCGCCTTGCGTGGACCCGTCTTGCGACGTGGCGTTCCTTGGTCGCCCCGGAAAAGATGGTTCATTGCGTTTTCTCGGGGAGGCGAAGATTGATACCGGACTGGCAAGTTTGGGTGTTGCCACCATTTGGTTTGGGCTTGCGCCTCGGTGATCAGGGCGCTTACCGAGTGTGCTGACACTTCTGGTTTCGGCCCCCCGGCCGAGTCACTTGACTCGCTTCGCTCGCCCTTCGGGCCAGCCTGCGGCTGTTACTCCGCTATGCTCCGTATCTTGTTGCTCGCCGAGAAAGTAATCAAAGAAGAAGGGCACCCGACATCCGGGTCTGTCCGCTGCGCGGCCAGACTTCCCTCCTTCCGGTGCCGCTCCGAGGGCCGTCACGATGGGACGTCCCTGTCCCATCGCTCCTCGCTCGGCGTCCCTGCCTCGCGTCCCCCTACGCGACACCTCCACTCGGCCTCCTGACGGGAACGGAGTCCGAGTCGCCTGGAAGATCGTTGATGTTTGCTTTGGCTTGGCTTTTTCTTTCTGCACGAACCATCAGGCGACGCCCAACGCCCCTTCAGGAGGGTGAGCGGAATCGTTGCGTAAGGGGTTGAGCCGCAGGGATGCGGCGAAAGGCTTAAAGGGCCAAGGATGGCCCTTGTAAGCCGACCCCTGAAGCGGCGATGGAGCGAACGAACCCCGGCGCAGCCGGGGCCGGATGCAGGGGCAAGACTTTTTGGTTCCTTTTGGGGCGACTGCCAAAAGGAACTCGCCCAGCAGGGCGAAACCAATCTCTCAAGCAGCTCGTTAATCGCCCATGAAAGCGAAACTTTCTTCAACACACCCAATCTTGCCAGTCCGGTATCAAGCAGCCTGTCCCCCATGAAAATGGCGACGGCTCGCCTCAGCCGGCGATCAGCTGCGCGGCAATGGCGAACATCATCGCCGCGACGCCGAGGTCGATCAGGCGCCAGGTCAGCGGCCGCGCCAGCCAGGGCGCCAGCCAGGCACCGCCGAGCGCCAGTGCCAGGAACCACAGGGTCGAGGCGCTGGCGGCGCCGAGGGTGTAGGCGCCCGGCTCCGGTTGCTGCGCCCCGAGCGAGCCGATCAGCACCACCGTGTCGAGGTAGACATGCGGGTTGAGCAGGGTCACCGCCAAGGCCGCGAGCAGCACGGCGCGGCGCGAGCGTGGCGCGGCGTTGCCGCCTTGCAGGCTCTGCGGCCGGGCGGCGCGCCGGAGCGCGAGCACGCCGTACCAGAGCAGAAACGCCGCGCCGCCCCAGCGGGTGACTTCCAGCAGCAACGGGTTGCTCGCCAGCACGGCGGCCAGGCCGAAGACGCCGAGACTGACCAGCAGCACGTCGCAGAGGATGCACAGGGCCGCGACCGGCAGATGGTGCTCGCGGCGCAGGCTCTGGGCGAGGACGAAGGCGTTCTGCGCACCGATGGCCATGATCAGGCCAGCCGCCACCAGAAGTCCGTTGATATAGCTTTGCCAGATGGCCGTCATGTCCGCTCGCCTTGTGTCGTATTTGCAATGCTGGCGAGTCTGGGGGCTGCTGCGTTATAAGAGAAACGAATCTTGGTTAACTGGCATTAGGAAAACTGATGTTCGATTACAAACTGCTGGCGGCGCTTGCCGCGGTCGTCGAGCAGGCCGGCTTCGAGCGCGCGGCGCAGACGCTGGGGCTCTCGCAATCGGCGGTGTCGCAGCGGGTCAAGCTGCTCGAGGCGCGTGTCGGCCAGCCGGTCCTGCTGCGGGGTACACCGCCCCGGCCAACCGCGCTGGGCCAGCGCCTGCTCAATCATGTGCAGCAGGTGCGCCTGCTCGAACGCGACCTGCAGGGCCAGGTGCCGGCGCTGGACGACAATCGCCTGCCGGAGCGCCTGCGCATCGCCTTGAACGCGGACAGTCTGGCGACCTGGTGGGCTGGTGCGGTGGCGCCGTTCTGCGCCGACCATCGGGTACTGCTCGAGCACGTGGTGGAGGACCAGGCGGTCGGCCTCAAGCGCATGCGCGCCGGGGAAGTGGCGGGCTGCGTCTGCGCCGCCGAGCGGCCAGTGGCGGGGGCGCGCAGCCAGTACCTGGGGGCGATGCGCTACCGCGCGCTGGCGAGCCCGGCCTTCATCGAGCGATACCTGCCGCGGCAGGCGGCGGCCGAGGATCTGGCGCGGGTGCCGGCCATCGTCTTCGGGCCGGACGACCGTCTGCAGCATCGCTACATGGCCGCGGTCGGGGGTACCGAGACGTTCGTCCATCACCTGTGCCCCTCATCCGAGGGCTTCGTGCGCATGCTGCAGAGCGGTCTCGGCTGGGGGCTGGTGCCGCAATTGCAGGTGCGCGGCGAACTCGCGCGCGGCGAACTGGTCGATGTGCTGTCGGGACCGCCTATCGATGTGCCGCTCTACTGGCACCACTGGCGTAACGGTGGCGCGTTGCTGGACGAACTGACCCGGCATCTGGTGCGTTGCGCCGGGGTCTGGCTGGTGGCCGAATGAACGACTGCCCGCGCAGGCCTCAGGCGAGTACCCGCTGGCCTCGATAGATCCGCACGCTGGGCCCGCTGTTGGCGCTACTGCGCGGCGGGGAAGGCGGCGGTTCGGGGATCTGGTCGCTGAAGGCGGCGAGCTGGCGGCCCAGGTCGCGGGTCAGCTCGTCGTTGGAGCGCATGCAGCCGGCAAGCATTGCCGTGATGGCGTCCGGCTGGTTGAGGTGGATGTCCAGTTGCTGTTCATCGCGAAGTCTGCGACGCAGGCTGCGCATGCAGTCGATAACCGCCTTGTTCAGCTCCATGAAGTATTCCTCGATTGCCCTTAGGGCCCAACATCCCTGTTGGAAATGTCTATCCGTTGGCGGAACCAACTTAGCAAGGGATGTACCAAGTCCGCGCTGAGCGGCATTCCGCCTGCGGGAATGGCGGCCGAGGCGGCCGATTGCCGCGGCGTGCAGCCCGGCTGCCCGGCATGGCAGGGGGCGATGCCGGCATGTCCGGTTCGCCTCCCGCGGCAGGAAAAAGTGCACCGCAATGCGCGATCCAGGCGGCGCGCTGCTCTAGCCCGGTGCATCCGGCCGGGCAGGCGATCGCCGCTGATGCCCGTCATTCGAATCGTTATACTGCGCGTTGTTTCTTGCTCCGCGCCATTGAAGGTAAACCATGCGCAACGATGCTCACGACGAACTGGAAAACATCCCCAGCCTGACCGCAGGTCGCGACCGTGTGGAGCCCTACCCGGCACCGGATCTCGAGCCGTTGCCCAGGGGCGCGGCCGAGCGGGACGACGATGGCCGCTCCCGGCAGAAGCGCCGCCCCGGCAGCGGCGGCAAGGCGAGCACGGCCCCGCTGTGGGTGATGGTGCTGGCGCTGCTGATCAGCCTCGGCGCGCTGGGCTGGTGGAGCTATCAGAAGATCGCCATGCTGGAAATGCAGCTGGTCGCCACCCAGGAAAGCTTCGCGCGCATCAGCGAGGATGCTGCCGGGCAACTGCAGGATATTTCCGGCAAGGTGGTGGCGAACGAATCCAACGTGACCACCGAAAGCGAGGCGGTGAAGCTGCGGATCAAGCAGCTGGAGCAGCAGGCCACGGAACTCGCCCGCAAGCAGCAGGCCTTCGCCACCGAGCAGCAGAGCCTGGCCGGCCGGCAGGGCAACCAGGACCGCAGCCTGGAAGACCATGGCAAACGCCTGGAGCGCCTGGGCGCCGACCTGCAGGGGCAACAGGGCGCCGCCGCGACCCTGGCCGACAACCTCAAGGCGCTGGGCAGCGAACAGGCAGCGCTGAAGTCCGCGCTGGACGAGCAGGGCAAGCTGGCCGGGCGGGTCGACAGCTTGAGCAAGGACGTTGCGGCGCTCAAGCAGGGCGGCAACCAGAGCCAGGCGATCAGCCGTCTCGAGCAGGACATCCTGGTCCTGCGCAGCGAACTGGACAACCGCCCGGCGCCGAGCAGCAATACCGCGGAATTCGATTCCTTCCGCGCCCAGGTCACCCGCACCATCAATGCCATGCAGGGGCAGATCGCCAACCTGCAGGGGCAGATCGACGCGCGCTAGAACGCGCAAGGCGCGCTTGGCAAGGGCCGCTGGGACAATCCGCGCCAGCGGCCCGAGTGACGCCATTCCCCGCTACAGGTCCCAGGCCAGGGACAGGCCGAGCCCGTGGTCGCGGTTGTCGGTGCCCTGGTAGTGATAGTTGGCGCGCACCGCCAGCCCCGGCGCCAGTTGGTGCGCCAGGCCGACGCTGAAGCGTGTCTGGTCGCCGGTCGGGACCGCTCCCGGCAGCTCGAAGCTGTTGCCCGGCACGCTGTTGAGGGACATGCGCAGGTCCTCGCGTTCGTCGTCCTCACGCTCCACTTCCCGCGCCACCTCGCCGAATAGCCGCGTGCGCTCGCTCAGCGCGTAGTCGCCGAACAGGCCGAGCGACAGGCGCAACGAGTCGAGCTCCTGGTCGTGGTAGGTCAGCGCCGTGGAGCGTGCGCCCTTCTCGCTGTAGCCGTCGACCTCGACCTTCTGGTAGCTGGCACCGATGAAGGGGCCGAACTGCAGCCGCTCGCCCACCTGCATCAGGTTGAAGCCGGTCTTTGCCGCGACGCCCCAGAGCGTGCCTTCGGTATCGCCCTTTTCCGCGCGCTCGGTGATGCCGAGGGCGAACGTGCGCTTGAGGTCGTGATAGTCCAGGTAACCGGCGCTGAGGCTGATGTCGGCGAACAGGCGCTGCTGCTCGTAGCGGGCGAAAGCCGTGGCCAGGTAACTGCGCATCTCGTACTCGGAGTCGGCCCGTCCCAGTTCCAGCGTGTTTTCCGCCAGGCCGAGGCTGAGCCCGGCCAGCCAGGCCTCGCTGATCCGCCGGGTGGCGCCCACCGCCAGGCTCGGGCTGTGGCCGTCGCCGCCACCGTAGCCGTCGTACTCGGGGCGCCGGTAGCCGCCCTGGACGAAGGCACGCCAGCTGCCGATCTCCTGCCAGTTGCCGCGCTGGGCCGCTAGTTCGTCGTCGAGCTGGCGCAGGTGCGCGCGCAATGCGGAGCGTCCCATTTCCGGCAGCAGCGAGATTTCCCAGGGCGCGGAGAGGATCGAATACATGTAGTCGGCGCTGATCTGGTGGACTGCGGTGGTCGGGTGCACGCCGTCGTTGAACAGCAGCTGGCTCGGGTCCGGGGTGGCGCTGTTGATGCCGTAGGTCGGGTCTTCCAGGCAGTCGGGCGCGGCGGCATCCGGGCCGGGATCGAAGCACACCGAGGTCTGCGGCACGGCTGGGTCGAAACCGAAGCCGGTCAGATCGGCACGCACCTCGCTCAGCAACAGGCGGTTGTTGAGCAGCACGTAGTTGCCGCCCTGGGCCTGCAACTGGGCGGACAATTCGGCATTGAACTGGTCACTCAGGCCGTTGAGCATCGCGCCCAGGCCCGGCAGGCTGTTGCCCAGCGGCGTGGTGCCGACGTCCGGCAGGTCCGAGATGACGATATAGCGCGCACCGGCCGCCTGCAGCGCCGCCACGGCCGCCACCATGTTGCCCGCCGCCTGGGCCATGGTGACCGGGTTGCTGGCGAGCTGGAAGATATCGTTGGCGCCGCCGTTCAGGTAGAAGAGGGCATTCGGGTCGACCCTGGGGTTCTCCACCAGGTAGCCGGGGCGTGTGCGGCTGAAGCCGGGCACGGTCGAGGTGCCGGTCAGCGAATCGAGAATCTGGTCGGAGCGGTAACCGCCGACTGCGTAGTTGGTGCCGTCCGGATTGCCGGTCAGCGGCTCGGGCAGGACCGGTGTCGATGGCAGCGACTGCAGCCCCAGCTGGCTGGCGAGCAGCTGCGTGGCCACCTGGCCGGCATATTCCACATTGCCGGCGGCATAGGTCGGGCCGGTACGGTTGGTGAAGCGCAGGCCGCCGGTGGGTGTGCCGTTGGCAAGCGGACTGAACTGGTCGGGGTAGTTGCCGGCATCGCTCAGCGAGTCGCCGAAATTGACGAACTGGCTGAACGGGCCGGAGTCGGCGGTGGCCATGGCGGGGGCGCAGGCGAGCAGCATGACTGCCGCAAGCGGCTTGAGAGCGCTTTGCACGGGTATCTCCTTATTGTTGTTCTTGTGGATACGTCGCCTGCTCGGGCGACTCGGCCACGCTAGCGGCTGCCGTCCAGGTTCATAAGCCCTCGAAAGGGCGATTTCTCCAGCGCGAGGCCGCTCGCTCTTAAGTATGAGTGGCGCCTTGCTTCGACCGCGCCGCGGGTTGGATGTGCGAGCCGCGGCGAAGCATTTTGTTACCTATCCGTTCAGATAGGGGGTGTTCCTTGTCCTGGCTCAACAGTCGTAGCCATATGGCTGATTAGTATCGCTCGCGCTGACTTTCGCGCCGTCGGCCGCGGCGCGGAACCGGGACGACTCTTTGCCTTGCCTTGAAACGGATTTGAAGTGCCCAGCCATCGGCAGCTGCGCTTGCAGGCTGCATGTCGCTGTGCGAAGAACCAATCCCTCATCGAGTGGACAACAATAAAATGCCATCGCTCATCGATCTGCTGCGCAACCGATTGACCACGCTGCTGCCCAGCGAGCTCAAGCCCAACGAGTTGCGCCACCTGCTGGCGCCCCGGCGTCATTCCCTGCTGCTGTGCCAACGCCGCGCGACGCTGATCGTCAATCGCGTACGGCTGTTCGCCTTCCTCTTCGCAGTGCTGACCCCGCTGTGGAGCCTGATCGATCTGATGGTCTTCGAGACGCCGTTGTGGCTGGCGCTGGCCGGGTTCCGGATGATGGCCTGCCTGGCATTCGCCTGCCTGCTGCTGTTCTACCGGCCGAGCGGCAACCTGCTGGACGCCTATCGGGCCATCGCGATCCTGTTCGCCATCCCGACCATCTTCTACATCGCCTCGCACACCTTGCTCGGCAGCTACCAGCTGGCGCAATTTTCCGCGGTGGTCGGTGCCGGCTACGCCTTCCTGCCGTTCGTGCTGATGGCGGGGCTGACCATCTTCCCGCTGACGCTGGTGGAAAACCTGGTGCTGGCCTGCCTGCTGTTGCTGGCGCAGGCGCTGGCCGGCTATCTGAGCTGGGCGACCCTGAACTGGCCGTCGTTCGCCGGCGCCTTCTGGCTGCTGATCCTGATCGCCGGCGTCGCCAGCCTGGCCAGCATGAGCCAGCTGGCATTCATGATCGCTCTGGTGCGCCAGGCCATCCGCGACCCGCTCACCGGCATATTCTCCCGTGGCAGCGGCGAGGAAATCCTCCGCCTGCAATGGGACTCGGCGCAGCGCAACGATGGCGCGCTGGCGCTGGCATTCATCGATCTCGATCACTTCAAGTCGATCAACGACAGCCATGGCCACGAAGCCGGTGACCGTGTGCTGCGCGAGGCCGCCGGCCGCCTGGTGGGCACCCTGCGCGGCTCGGACAGCCTGCTGCGCTGGGGCGGCGAGGAATTCCTGCTGATCATGCCGGACACCGACATGGCGCAGGCGCACCAGGCGCTGCAGCGTATCGTCGGTCAGGGGCTGGGCATGCGCCCGGACGGCATGGCGCTGACCGCCAGCATAGGCCTGGCGGAGCGTCGCGCCGACCAGACCGGCGACTTCCGCGAACTGCTCGAACTGGCCGACCAGCGCATGTATAGGGCCAAGACCGAAGGCCGCAATCGCCTGTGCGCGGCTTCGAACGGCGAGCACGCCGAGAGCCGCGCCGATAGCTAGCCGCCGGCTCGGCCGTTCAGGTCGAAGACGTGCCTGAGGTAGCTGACGAAGGCTTCGTCGCGGCACATGGTCTTGCCCGGCGAGTCGGAGATCTTCGCCACCGGCTGGCCGTTGCAGGCGGTCATCTTGATGACCATGTTGGTCGGCTCCACTCCCGGGATGTCGCAGGTCAGGCCGGTGCCGATGCCGAAACTGGCATTGCTGCGGCCGGCCAGCGCACGGTGGATGTGCAGTGCCGAGGCGAAGTCCAGGCCGTCGGAGAACACCAGCTGGCGTGTCATCGGGTCGATGCCCAGGTGCTGGTAATGCGCGATGGCCTTCTCCGCCCATTCGAGCGGGTCGCCGGAATCGTGGCGCAGGCCATCGAAGAGCTTGGCGAAGAACAGGTCGAAATCGCGCAGGAACGCGTCCATGGTGATGCAGTCAGTCAGGGCGATGCCCAGCGCGCCGCGGTACTCGCGCACCCAGCAGTCCAGCGCGGCGATCTGGCTGTCGATCAGCCGCGGGCCGAGCTGCTGGTGCGCCATGATCCATTCGTGGGCCATGGTACCCATCGGCCTGACCCCCAGGGTGCGCGCCAGGTGGACGTTGCTGGTGCCGACGAACCGGCCGGGAAAACCCTGTTGCAGCTGCGCGACGATCATCTGCTGGACGGCGAAGGAGAACCGTCGTCGGGTGCCGAAATCCGCCAGGGTGAAGGTGGCCAGTTCCTCGGCGCTGGCCTGCTGGCGCAGCCAGGCGAATTTTTCCTCCAGCCGGTCGTGCGCCTGCTCCAGGCTGACCGTCGGGTAGCGTGCGCGGTTGCGTACCTCGCTGATGGTCGCCAGCAGCGGCACCTCGAACAGGATCACGTGGAGCCAGGGGCCGCGCAGATGGATCACCAGCTCGCCGCCTTCGACCTCCACGCGCAAGTAGCGCAGGTCGAAGCGAAACAGGCCGAGGAAGCGGATGAAGTCCGGCTGCATGTAGGGAATTCGTTCGAGGAACGCCAGTTCGTCTGGCGTCATCCGCAGGTCGGCAAGCGCCTCGATCTGCTGGCGGATGTCGTCCAGGTAGGGCGCCAGGTTTTCCCCCGAGCGGCTACGGAAGGCCCACTCCACCTCGGCGTTGGGGTAGTGATGCAGCACCGCCTGCATCATGGTGAGCTTGTAGAAATCGGTGTCCAGCAGACTCTGGACGATCCGTTCGGAGAATGCGCTGCTGCTCATCCGGCGACTCCTGGATCGAAGGTTGGCCCATGATCATACGGGAAAGTCGCCGTTGGTCGTCTACGGGCGGTGCGTTTATCCGCCGGTAATATGTTTGCGCAGTCTGTGCTTTTATGTCGTGGCTTTTTATGTGGGCTGTTTATGCGGGCTGCCGTGAACTCTATGTTTGCCATGCATTTAATGGCGCGTCGATAGTTTTTATATGCGTTTTCATAAGTGCTCGGTAACTTTCCGTTTTTTCTTATATGAAAAATAAGGGTGGGAACCGTAGTTCCCACCCCTTTCTTTTACTGCCGCCCGTAATTAGCTGCTGCGGCCGCCGCCGTGGCTGCTCTGACCGCCTTTGCGGCCTGCTTCGGAGGCTTTCTCACGGTCGTTGGCGAAGTTGCCACCGCTGTTGTGGCCGCCCTTGCGGCCGGCTTCGGAAGCTTTCTCTCGATCGTTGGCGAAGTTGCCGGGGTTGTTGCTTGCCATGTCTTTTTCTCCTCAATGGATAGAGACTTTCACACAGGGCTGAAAGAGAGAGGTCAATCAGCCTTCTATGTGTCAGAGGAGGGAACGCTGTAGGAGTTTCGCCAGGATTCCAAGTGCAGACGAATGGTTTTCCCCATGCCATGTAGGACTATGGCTCGGTGGAATTACAAGCGAAACGGTACAACTTTGCGCAGGCAACTTCCGGATATGGGCCAGTGCCTGTTTGGTCAGTTCGGTTAGTCGGTTTCGGCGCTCCGGGCCCCGATACGGCGTTGCCGCTCCTCGTCACAGCGCCTTGTAACCGCACAGGCCACTGGTTGCCGGAGCTCAGGCAGTGAGCGCCTGCTGGCGCTGGGCGAGCAGACGCATCACGTAGCCGATCTTCAGCGCCGTGGGGCCGAGGATGACCAGTGCATGCGAGGCGACCAGCGTGCCCAGTGCCAGATGGCGATCGAAGAAATAGGCGCCGCTGACGCCGAGCAGCAACAGCAGCAGGCCGCCGAGCATCAGCGCGTTGGCCATCTTCAGCAGGTGTTGCGGGGCGGGATGATGCCGGAACATGGTTAACCTCCGTGGGGCGAGGTGAAGCCGGCCCGCATCGCGCGGGCCGGAAGCGGGTCACTCGAGGGCCGAGGCCGGGCCGAAGAACTCGTAGCGGGTCTGTCGCTCCGGCACGCCCAGGGCCTTCAACTGGCGTTTGACTGCGGCCATGAAGGGCCTGGGGCCGAGGAAATAGGCATCCAGGTCCCGGTCGGCCGGCAGCCACTCGGCCAGCCGCTGCTCGGTCAGGCGTCCGACCGCGTCGGGCGTGGCGTCCGCCGCGAGGTGCTCTTCGTAGCAATAGAAGCGCTTGAGTTGCGCGTGGCGTTCGGCGAGGGCATCCACCGCATGGCGGAAGGCGTGCACGCCGGCATTGCGGGCGCAGTGGATGAAATGCACCGGGCGCGAAGTCTTCAGCGCCTGCTCGAGCATCGCCAGGGTCGGGGTGATGCCGACGCCGCCGCTGATCAGCACCAGCGGCTTGTCGCTCGGCTGCAGGACGAACTCGCCGGCCGGGGCGAACAGTTCCAGGCTGTCGCCTTCGCTCATGCCATGCAGCGCATTGGAGACGCGCCCGCCGGGCTCGCGCTTGACGCTGATGCGGTATTCGCTGCCGTTGCCGGCGGCGGACAGCGAATAGTTGCGGCGCACTTCCTCACCATCGAGCTGCAGGCGCAGGCCGATGTACTGGCCCGGCAGGAAGGTCATCAACGGTCCGCCGTCTTCCGGCTGCAGATGGAACGAGGCAATCTCCTCGCTCTCGGCGACCTTGCGCGCGATGCGAAAGCGCCGGGTCCCGCGCCAGCCACCGGGCGCGGCGGCGCTGGCCTGGTAGAGGCGCTCCTCGGCATCGATGAGGATGTCGGCCAACTGCTGGTAGGCGGCGGCCCAGGCGTCGATCACCGCGTCGGTGGCGATCTCCTCGCCCAGCACCTCGCGGATGGCCCGCAGCAGGCAACGGCCGACGATCGGGTAATGCTCGGGCAGGACCTGCAGCGCGACGTGCTTGTTGATGACCTGGCCAACCAGCGGGCCTAGGGCCTCGAGCCGGTCGATGTGCCGGGCATACATCAGCACGCCGTTGGCCAGCGCGCGCGGTTGCTCGCCGCTGGCCTGGTGAGCCTGGTTGAACAGCGGGCGCACCTCGGGGTGCTCGCCGAGCATCAGGTTGTAGAAGTGGGTGGTCAGGGCTTCGCCGCCGCTTTCGAGCAGCGGTACGGTGGCCTTGATCAGGTCTCGTTGTTCAGCGCAAAGCACAGGGTTTTCCTCTTGCTGGGAAATGTCCGGTCGCAGGGCGTGCGGGCCGGCTCTGCCTGAGCTGTTTCAATAAGCGTTCCAGGTCTGGAATTGTCTGAAATCAAGGTTTGCGTGAAGGCAAGGGTCGAAACGACCCGGCTGTTGCGCGGTTATCGGAACCCTTTGTGGTGAAATTTACCTTGCGCGAGGAGCCGAACCTCGGTGCTGGACCTGGCCTCTATATAAGAACCGTCATCAACCGCAGAGGCTGCCATGGAGATCTATCACATCACCCACGAGGACGATCGCTGGGTGCTACGCGAAGAGGGCGACAAGCGCGCACTGATCGAAACATCGACCCGGCAGGACATCCTCGACGAAACCCGCGACTACATGAAACTGCGCACGGCCTCGGTGAGGGTGCATGGCGACGACGGGCGCATCGAGGAAGAACACCTCTACCCGCAGGAACAGGACCCGCTGGCGACCCGTGGTTGAGCCCCGTGGTCCGGGGCTCGCGCGCATGGCGCGCTCCTGCACGCGCTTCCTCCGGGAAACCGGGCGGGCGCCCGGCCGGCGTCAGTCGAGGATTTCGATGCGCAGCGAGTTGGTCGTGCCCGGCTGGCCGAGTGGCACCCCGGCGGTGACCAGCACGGTGTCGCCGCTGCCGGCCATGCCCTGGGCGCGGGCCAGTTCCAGCGCGTTGAGGCAGACCTGCTCCATGTCGCGCATGGGCGCGTCGATCACCGAATACACGCCCCAGGCGACGGTCAGCTTGCGCGCGGTGGCGGGGCTCGGCGTCAGGCTGAGGATCGGCGTCGCCGGGCGCTCGCGCGAGGCACGCAGGCTGGAGCGCCCGGACTCGGTGTAGTTGACCAGCACCGCCACCGGCAGGATGGCGCAGATGCGGCGGATCGCGCAGCTGATGGCGTCCGGCAGGGTGGCCTCGGCGCTCGGCCGGTGCACGTCGAGCTGGGCCTGGTAGTCCGGGCCGCTTTCCACCTGGCGGATGATCTTGCTCATCATGCTGGCCGCTTCCAGCGGGTAGTCGCCGGAGGCGGTCTCGGCCGAGAGCATCACCGCATCGGCGCCTTCGGCCACCGCATGGGCGACGTCGGTGACTTCCGCGCGGGTCGGCGCCGGCGAGAAGCGCATGGATTCGAGCATCTGCGTGGCGACCACCACCGGCCGGCCGAGCTGGCGGCAGATGCGCACGATGTCCTTCTGGATGCGCGGCACGTTCTCGGCCGGCACCTCCACGCCCAGGTCGCCGCGCGCCACCATGATCGCGTCCGACAGCCGGGCGATCTCGCGCAGGTGCTGCACCGCCGAGGGCTTCTCGATCTTGGCCATGAGGAAGGCGCGCTTGCCGATCAGCGCGCGGGCCTCGTGGATGTCCTGCGGGCGCTGGACGAACGACAGTGCCACCCAGTCGACGCCCAGCTCCAGGCCGAAGGCCAGGTCGCGGCGGTCCTTGTCGGTCAGCGGGCTGAGCTCCAGCACCGCCTCGGGCACGTTGACGCCCTTGCGGTCGGACAACTCGCCGCCGGCGATCACTCGCGTCTCGATGGCGTCGTCCTGCTTGGACAGTACCGTCAGGCGCAGCCGGCCGTCGTCGATCAGCAGGGTCATGCCCGGCTCCAGCGCGGCGATGATCTCCGGGTGCGGCAGCATCACCCGCTGGCGGTCGCCCGGGCTCTCGTCGAGGTCGAGGCGAAAGCGCTGGCCGCGCTCCAGTTGCACCTTGCCCTCGGCAAAGCGGCCGACCCTGAGCTTGGGGCCCTGCAGGTCCATGAGAATGCCGATCGGCTGGTTCAGCTGGCGTTCCACCTCGCGAATCCAGGCATAGCGCTGGGCGTGGTCGGCGTGCTCGCCGTGGCTGAAGTTCAGGCGGAACAGGTTGACGCCGGCTTCCACCAGCTCACGGACATCGTCGATGCCGCGGGTGGCGGGGCCGAGGGTGGCGAGGATCTTGACCTTCTTGTCGGGTGTCATGGCGGGCTCGCAGGGACGCCTCAGGCGTCCGGTGGCAGGATCAGGATGGCGCGGAAATCGTTGACGTTGGTGCGCGTCGGGCCGGTGACGATCAGGCTGTCCAGCGCGGCGAAATAGCCATAGCCGTCGTTGTTGGCCAGGGCGTCGGCGGCGCGCAGGCCCAGCGCCTCGGCGCGGGCGAAGCTGTCCGGGGTCATCAGCGCGCCGGCGTTGTCCTCCGAACCGTCGATGCCGTCGGTGTCGCCGGCCAGCGCATGCACGCCGGGCAGGCCCTGCAGCGCTTCGGTGAGGCCGAGCAGGAATTCGGCGTTGCGCCCGCCGCGGCCGTTGCCGCGCACGGTCACCGTGGTCTCGCCGCCGGAGAGGATCACGCAGGGCGCGGCAATCGGCTGGCCGTGCAGCACGACCTGGCGGGCGATGCCGGCATGCACCTTGGCCACCTCGCGCGCTTCGCCTTCCAGGTCGCCGAGGATCAGCGGGGTGATGCCGGCGGCACGGGCTACCGCGGCGGCGGCGTCGAGCGACTGCTGTGGCGTGGCGATCAGCCGGAAGTGGCTGCGCGCGAGCATCGGATCGCCCGGCTTGAGCGTCTCCGAGCGCGGGTCCTCGAGCCAGGCGCGCACGTTGGCCGGCACTTCGATGTGGTAGCGCTCGAGAATCGCCAGCGCCTCGGCCGAGGTGGTTGGGTCGGCGACGGTGGGGCCGGAGGCGATCACCGTCGCCTCGTCGCCGGGCACGTCGGAGATCGCGTAGGTGTACACGCTGGCCGGCCAGCAGGCCCGGGCCAGGCGGCCGCCCTTGATCGCCGAGAGGTGCTTGCGCACGCAGTTCATCTCGCCGATGTGCGCGCCGGAGCGCAGCAGCGCCTTGTTGATCGCCTGCTTGTCGGCCAGCGAGATGCCCTCGGCCGGCAATGCCAGCAGCGACGAGCCGCCGCCGGAGAGCAGGAAGATCACCCGGTCGCTTTCCTCGAGGTTGCCGACCAGCTCCAGCACGCGGCGCGCGACGCGCTCTCCGGCATCGTCCGGCACCGGGTGCGCAGCCTCGACCACCTCGATGCGCCGGCAGTCGGCGTGGTGCTCGTAGCGGGTCACCACCAGCCCGGACAGATCGCCTTCCCAGACCTTCTCGATGGCTTCGGCCATGGCCGCCGCGGCCTTGCCGGCACCGATGACGATGGCGCGGCCGCTGCGGTCTTCGGGTAGATGGTCGGCGAGTACATGGCGCGGATGGGCGGCCTCGATGGCACTGTCGAACAACTGGCGCAGCAGGGCTTGCGGATCGAGGGTCATGGAAAGGCTCCTTGGTTCATTGCGGGTGGGGCCGATTGCAGACCTTAATGCTCGCCGGCGCAAGCACTGAGGGCTGGAATCGACCCGCCCGGCAGTCGGGCCGTGACTCCTTCTGCCGGGCGAATCGAAAGGGTGCCGCCCGAAGGCGGCGGTCGAGCTCCGAGGTGTGCAAGGTGCCTGGTCGTGGGGAGACGCGATGATTCCGACCTTGCGTACCGAAGCCCGACCCTTTGAGCGGAGCTGCCTCGGCTGTCGCGCTTACCCACCACCCGGTCTGTCTGTCCCTGAAGGTGGGGGCGCTGGCCCGTTGCAGCGTGCCCGAAGGCTTACTCCTCGCGGATCGAGAAATTGGCCATGTGCTCCAGGCCCTTGATCAGCGCCGAGTGGTCCCAGCCGCTGCCGCCGAGCGCCGCGCAGGTGCTGAACACCTGCTGGGCATTGGCGGTGTTGGGCAGGTTCAGGCCCAGCTCGCGGGCGCCGGCAAGTGCCAGGTTGAGGTCCTTCTGGTGCAGGGCGATGCGGAAGCCCGGATCGAAAGTGCCCTTGATCATGCGCTCGCCATGCACTTCGAGGATCTTCGAGCCGGCGAAGCCGCCCATCAGCGCCTCGCGCACCCGGGCCGGATCGGCACCGTTCTTGGCGGCGAACAGCAGCGCCTCGGCCACCGCCTGGATGTTCAGCGCGACGATGATCTGGTTGGCCACCTTGGCGGTCTGGCCCGCACCGCTGTCGCCGACGCGGGTGATGTTCTTGCCCATCGCCTGGAACAGCGGCAGGGCGCGTTCGAAGGCCGCTTCGCTGCCACCGACCATGATCGACAGGGTGGCCGCCTTGGCGCCGACTTCACCGCCGGAGACCGGGGCATCGAGGTACTCGGCACCGCTCGCCTTGATCTTCTCGGCGAACTGCTTGGTCGCGGTCGGCGAGATCGAGCTCATGTCGATCACCACCTTGCCGGCACCGACGCCGGCGGCGACGCCATCGGCGCGGAACAGCACGTCCTCGACCTGCGGGGTGTCCGGCACCATGACGATGATGAACTCGGCTTCCTGCGCCACTTCCTTGGGGTTGGCCAGGGCGACGGCGCCGGCTTCGGTCAGTTCGGCCGGCGCCTGGTCGTGGTGCTGGGACAGAAAGATCTGGTGGCCGGCCTGCTGCAGGTTGATTGCCATGGGCTTGCCCATGATGCCGGTGCCGATGAATCCGATCTTAGCCATGTGTGTTCTCCTCGATTCTGTGGGGGCAGGCCGCCGTGGGGCCTGCGTTGCTGCTTGAGCGTCGGTGTGGCGGTCAGATGGCGTTGTGGCTCTTCAGCCAGCCGAGGCCCGCCTCGGTGGTGGTGGCCGGCTTGTATTCGCAGCCGACCCAGCCCTGGTAGCCGATGCGATCCAGGTGCTGGAACAGGAAGCGGTAGTTGATCTCGCCGGTGCCCGGCTCGTGGCGGCCGGGGTTGTCGGCCAGTTGCACGTGGTCGATCACCGCCAGGTTGTTTTCCAGGGTCCGCGCCAGATCACCTTCCATGATCTGCATGTGGTAGATGTCGTACTGCAGCGCGAGGTTGGCGTGGCCGACCCGCTCGCGGATCGCCAGGGCCTGCGCGGTGGTGTTGAGGAAGAAGCGCGGGATGTCGCGGGTGTTGATCATCTCCATCACCAGGCGGATGCCGGCGGCCTGCAGTTTCTCCGCGGCGTAGCGCAGATTCTCGACGAAGGTGGCCTCCAGTACGGCCATGTCCGCGTCGCGCGGGGCGATGCCGGCCAGGCAGTTGACCTGGGTGTTGCCCAGCACCTTGGCGTAGGCGATGGCCTGGTCGACACCGGCGCGGAACTCCGCGACCCGCTCGGGGAAGATCGCGATGCCGCGCTCACCGCCCGCCCAGTCGCCGGCCGGCAGGTTGAACAGCACCTGGGTCAGGCCGTTGGCGTCCAGCCGGGTCTTGATCTCCTCGGCCGGGTAGTCGTAGGGGAACAGGTATTCGACGCCGGTGAAACCGGCCTGGGCGGCGGCGGCGAAGCGCTCCATGAAGTCCTGCTCGGTGAACAGCATCGACAGGTTGGCGGCAAAACGGGGCATGGGTTTTCTCCTGATGTCTGTAGGGACAGTTCGGTGTTGCTCGTGGTGGTTGCGCGACGCGCAGCCATCCTCGGTGTTGCGGTTTCGGTGGATGTGCTTCGCGACATCCACCCTACGGTTTGCTTTGGCGTAGGGTGGATAACGCCGCTTGCGGCTTATCCACCGTGTCGGGACGCCTCAATCCAGCAGCCCGACCGCGGTCGGCGCGTCCTCGCGGCCGCTGGCCAGCGCTTCGAACTCGTTGATGGCGTCGATCTCGGTGCCCATGGCGATGTTGGTCACCCGTTCGAGGATCACCTCGATCACCACCGGGACCTGGTGCTCGGCCATCCAGGCCTCGGCCTGTTCGATGGCCGGGCGCAGCTCCTCCTGGCGGAACACGCGGATCGCCTTGCAGCCCAGGCCCTCGACCACCGCGACGTGATCGACGCCGTAGCCTTCCATGCCGCTCTGGTCGGCATTGATGTTCTCGAAGCCCAGCTGCACGCAGTAGTCCATGTCGAAACCGCGCTGCGCCTGGCGGATCAGCCCGAGGTAGGCGTTGTTCACCAGGATGTGGATGTACGGCAGCTTGAACTGCGCGCCCACTGCCAGCTCCTCGACCATGAACTGGAAATCGTAGTCGCCCGACAGCGCCACCACCTTGCGCGCCGGGTCCGCGGCGCGCACGCCGAGGGCCGCCGGGATGGTCCAGCCGAGCGGGCCGGCCTGGCCGCAGTTGATCCAGTGGCGCGGCTTGTAGACGTGCAGGAACTGCGCGGCGGCGATCTGCGACAGGCCGATGGTGCTGACGTAGCAGGCGTCCTTGCCGAAGGCGTTGTTCATGCACTGGTAGACGCGCTGCGGCTTCATCGGCACCTCGTCGAAGTGCGTCTTGCGCAGCAGGGTGCGCTTGCGCTCCTGGCAGTCGGCGGCCCAGGCGCGGCGATCCGGCAGGCGGCCCTCGGCCTTGCGCGCCTTGGCCACTTCGACGAACAGCTCGAGCGCAGCGCCGGCGTCGGAGACGATGCCGTAGTCGGGGGCGAACACCCGGCCGATCTGGGTCGGCTCGATGTCGACGTGGACGAAGGTGCGGCCCTTGGTATAGACCTCCACCGAGCCGGTGTGGCGGTTGGCCCAGCGGTTGCCGATGCCGAGCACGAAATCCGAGGCCAGCATGTTGGCGTTGCCGTAGCGGTGGCTGGTCTGCAGCCCGCACATGCCGGCCATCAGCGGGTGGTCGTCGGGGATCGAGCCCCAGCCCATCAGCGTCGGGATCACCGGCACGCCGAGGGTCTCGGCGAACTCCACCAGCAGCGCTTCGGCACCGGCGTTGTAGATACCGCCGCCGGCGACGATCAGCGGGCGCTCGGCGGCGCAGAGCATGTCCAGCGCCTTCTCGACCTGCGCGCGGCTGGCCGCCGGCTTGTAGACCGGCAGCGGCTCGTAGGTCTCGACGTCGAACTCGATCTCGGCCATCTGCACGTCGAACGGCAGGTCGATCAGCACCGGGCCGGGGCGGCCGGAGCGCATCACGTGGAAGGCCTGCTGGAACACCCGCGGCACCAGCGCCGGTTCGAGCACGGTGACCGCCCACTTGGTGACGGGCTTGGCGATGGACTCGATGTCCACGGCCTGGAAGTCTTCCTTGTGCAGGCGGGCACGCGGCGCCTGGCCGGTGATGCAGAGGATCGGGATGGAGTCGGCCGAGGCGGAGTACAGGCCGGTGATCATGTCGGTGCCGGCCGGGCCCGAGGTGCCGATGCACACGCCGATGTTGCCAGGCCGGGCGCGGGTATAGCCCTCGGCCATGTGCGAGGCGCCCTCGACGTGGCGGGCGAGGATGTGGCGGATGCCGCCGTCGGCCCGCAGGGCGGAATACAGCGGGTTGATCGCCGCGCCGGGAATGCCGAAGGCGGTGTCGATGCCTTCCTTGCGCATTACCGCGACGGCGGCATCGATTGCTCTCATGCGGGCCATGGTTCTTCCTCCTCGAGGGATCCGATAGTTTTTGTAGGTGGCCCAAGCATGCCGGCCTGGATTCCATGGCGGAATTGGCCGAGACTTCAGTTCTGTCGATATCAGGAGTATCGAATGGACCGCTATACGACCCTGCGCAGCTTCGTGCTGGTGGCCGACTGCGGCAGCTTCGCCGCCGCCGCGCATCAGGAAAACGTCACCCCGGTGGTGATGGGCCGGCGCCTGGATGCGCTGGAGCGGCACCTGGGGGTGAAGCTGATGCACCGCTCCACCCGCGGGCTGTCGCTGACCGACCTGGGCGAGCAGTACCTGGAGCGGGCGCGGGCGCTGCTCAAGGAGTTCGACGAGGTGGATGCCAGCATCAGCCACGACCGCACCTCGGTGCGCGGCCACCTGGTGGTCTCGGCGCCGGCGGCGTTCGGCCGCCGGCACATCGGCCCGCACGCGCCGGCGTTCCAGGCGCGCTATCCAGACCTGCAGCTGTCGTTCAACTTCACCGACAGCGTGGTCGACCTGGTGCGCCATGGCTACGACATGGGCATCCGCATCGGCGAGGTCACCGACCCCAACTACGTGGCGCTCAAGCTGTTCCCCAACCGGCGGGTGGTCTGCGGCGCACCGGAGTACTTCGCCACCCACGGCACGCCGCAGACGCTGGAGGAGCTGGCGCGGCACAACTGCCTGGCGTTCAACCTGCAGGGCGGCCAGCAGCGCGGCTGGACCTTCCTGCGTGACGGCAAGCAGGTGGCGATCCGCGTGGCCGGCAACCTGGACTGCAACGATGGCGAGCTGCTGTTCGACTGGGTCAAGCAGGGCCTCGGGATCGGCTGGCGTTCGACCTGGGAGATCCAGGCCGAGCTCAAGCGCGGCGAACTGGTGACGGTGCTCGACGAGTACGCCCTGCCGGCCTACGACATCCAGGCGGTATACCCGCAGCAGCGCTACCTGCCGGCGAAGGTGCGCTTCTTCATCGACTACCTGAAGGCCATCTACAACGCGCCGGGGTACTGGGAGGTGCGTTGAGCTATGTAGGTTGGGTTGAGCTGCGTAGCGGCGAAGCCCAACATCGCACGCAAGCGCTGCCTGATGTTGTGCCCGTTGGGCTTCGCGGCGCTCAACCCAACCTACGTCACCTCGAGCTGTGTCGCTCGCGAGCACCTCCGCACGCTGGTGCGGTCAGAACAGCTGCTACCCTCAAACTCGCCTTCTCGTCGCGAGGCCTGCCGTGGACACGCTGAAAATCGCCACCTTCAACATCAACGGTATCCGTGCGCGCCTGCCGAACCTGCTCGAATGGCTCGAGCGCGAACAGCCCGACGTGGTGTGCCTGCAGGAGTTGAAGGCCGCCGATGCCGATTTCCCCATCGACGCCATTCACGGTGCCGGCTACGGCGCGCTCTGGCATGGGCAGAAATCCTGGAACGGCGTGGCGATCCTGGCCCGTGGTGGCGATCCGCTGGAGATTCGCCGCGGCCTGCCCGGCGATCCGGACGACAGCCACAGCCGTTATCTGGAAGCCGCGGCTCATGGCATCGTCGTCGCCAGCCTCTACCTGCCCAACGGCAACCCGCAGCCGGGGCCGAAGTTCGACTACAAGCTGGCCTGGTTCGAGCGGCTGATCGTGCACGCCCGCGGCCTGCTCGACAGCGGCCACCCGGTGGTGCTGGCCGGCGACTACAACGTGGTGCCGACCGACGAAGACATCTACAACACGCGCTCCTGGCTGAAGGATGCGCTGCTGCAGCCGGAAAGCCGCGACGGCTACCGGCGCCTGCTCGCCCAGGGTTGGACCGATGCGTTGCGCGCGCAGCACCCGCAGGCGCGGATCTATACCTTCTGGGATTACTTCCGTCAGCACTGGCCGAAGAACTCCGGCCTGCGTATCGACCACCTGCTGCTCAGCCCCGACCTGGCACTGCGTCTGCGGGACGCGGGCGTCGACCGCTGGGTGCGCGACCAGGAGCATGCCAGCGATCACGCCCCGGCCTGGATCGAGCTGGCCGCGCCACCCGATGGCCCGGCCGCCAAGCGGCGGCGAGCACCGGCCAAATAGTCCCGCCAGCGCGCCTCGCCGGCCGCTGGCGGTTTCGTCGGCGGCCTTCTAAGGTGGGGAAATCGGCGCCCGTGCGGTTGCCCGGGCGTGCACTAGGCTTTCGGCAGGAGGTACGGATGCTCAGGCAAATCGATTCCGCGCTGGCTGCGCAATGCGGGCCGCAATCGCTTCCTCTCCTGGAGATGCTGGAGACGCAGGACCTGTCCCTTGGCGGGATGCTCTGCGAGGCCCTGCATTCGGTACGGACCCATCTCGGCATGGAGGTGGCCTTCATCGCCGAGTTCAGTGGCGAGGAGCGGATATTCCGCTATGTCGATGGCCGTACCGAGCGTGTGACGATCAGCGCCGGTGACGCCGGCCCGCTCGAAGACAGCTACTGCCAGCGTATTGTCGATGGCCGCCTGCCGGAGCTGATCAACGACGCCTCGCAGCTGGCCGAGGCCCTGCTGCTGCCGGTGACCCGCGCGCTGCCGGTGGGCGCGCACCTCAGCGTGCCGATCCGTTTCAGCGACGGCAGACTCTACGGCACCTTCTGCTGTTTCAGCACGCAGCCTGACGGCAGCCTCAACGAGCGGGACCTGAACACCCTGCGGTTGTTCGCCGGTTTCGCCGGCCGCCTGCTCGAATACCAGGTCAGGCGCGAGCGCGGACGTGACGAGATGCAGGCACGGATCCGTTCGGTCCTGGCCGAGCGCGCCTACGCGGTGGTCTACCAGCCCATCGTCCATGTGGGGGAGGGGCGTGTGGTCGGCCATGAGGCGCTGGCGCGCTTTCGCGCGGTGCCGCAGCGCTCCCCTGACCAGTGGTTCGCCGAGGCGGGCCTGGTCGGGCTTCAGCAGGAACTGGAAGTCGCGCTGATCGAGGCGGCTCTGCAGGGGCTCAGGCACCTGCCGGCGGACAGCTACCTCTCGCTCAACGTGTCGCCCGACACGATTCTGGCCGGAGGTCTGGACCAGGTTCTCGGCGGGCAGCCGCTGGACCGGCTGATGCTGGAGGTGACCGAGCATGCCTCGGTTCCGGATTACACGCTCATGGCCGATGTGTTGCGCCCCTTGCGCGAGCGGGGGCTGCGCCTGGCGGTGGACGACGCTGGCGCCGGCTATGCCAGCTTTCGCCACATCCTCAGGCTCAAGCCGGACGTGATCAAACTCGACGGCAGCCTCATCCACAACCTCGACAGTGACGCCGATTGCCGGGCGCTGGCCGCTGCGCTGATCCGCTTCGCCGAGGAGACCGGCTGCAAGGTGGTGGCCGAAGGTGTCGAAACCGAGGCCGAACTCGCGGTGCTGCGCCGGCTGCAGGTCAACAAGGCGCAGGGCTATCTGCTCGGCCGGCCGGCGCCGCTCGAGCAACTGCGCCGCTGAGCACCGCCTTTTGCGCGAAGGTGGCCTGCAGGCCGGTTGCCTCCGGGCGGTTGCGCTGAACCTTTGTTCTTGCGGGGCAGTCGATTTTGAAAGCAGGCCGCGATCATTCCGGCCATTTCAATCGGTCCCGCAGGAGAGAGAAATGGATACGAAAGATACGATTTCCGTACTGAACGATCTGATCGAGACCAGCAAGGATGGCGAGAAGGGCTTCATGGAGTGTGCCGAGGATCTGCGCGAGCCGCAGCTCAAGAGCATCATGAACCAGCGCGCGCGCGACTGTGCCACCGCGGCGACCGAGCTGCAGCAACTGGTGCGCACCCTGGGTGGCGCCCCGGAAACCAGCACCAGCGTGGCTGGTGACATGCACCGGCGCTGGGTCGACCTCAAGTCGATGATCACCGGCAAGGACGACGAGGCGATCCTCAACGAATGCGAGCGTGGCGAGGATGTGGCGGTGAGAAGCTACCGCAAGGCGCTGGAGAAGGATCTGCCGGCGGAGGTGCGTACCATCGTCGAGCGGCAGTATCAGGGGGTGCTGCGTAACCATGACCAGGTCAAGGCGCTACGCGATGCGGCACGGGCGCGCGGCTGACCCTGCGCCGGCTGCGTTTTTTCGCATTTCATGGGATATGGATGCTTGGCACCGGACTGGCAAAATTGGGTGATGGTGCTGCTGTTCGGTTTAGTCTGAGACTTGGTCGTTAAATCGCTTATCGAGTGTGCTGATACTTCTGGTTTCGCCCTGCTGGGCGAGTCCCTTTTTCTTGTTTGGCCAAGAAAAAGGAACCAAAAAGAAGGCCACCCGACATCCGGCCCCGGCTGCGCCGGGGTTCCCTCCTTCCGGTGCCGCTCCGGGGGCCGTCACGATGGGACGTCCCTGTCCCATCATTCCTCGCTCGGCGTCCATGCCTCGCGTCCCCCTGCGCGACACCTCCACTCGGCCTCCTGACGGGGAATGGAGTCCGAGTTGCCTGGAAGATCGTTGATGTTTTCTTTGGCTTGGCTTTTTCTTTCTGCACGAACCATCAGGCGACACCCAACGCCCCTTCAGGAGGGTGAGCGGAATCGTTGCGTAGGGGGTTGAGCCGCAGGGATGCGGCGAAAGGACTGGGCGTCCCCGCTTAAAGGGCCATGGATGGCCCTTGTAAGCCGACCCCTGAAGCGGCGATGGAGCGAACGGACCCGGAGCGAAGCGCAGGGCCGTATGCAGGGGCAAGACTTTTTGGTTCCTTTTGGCGGGGCCGGCCATCCGGGCGACTGCCAAAAGGAACTCGCCCAGCAGGGCGAAACCAAGCCTTCAAGCAACTCGCTAAACGCCCATGAAAGCAAAACTTTCATTCAACACACCCAATCTTGCCAGTCCGATATCGAGCCTCTTTTTATGGTTATGGCTGCACGGGCACCGGGAGCTCAGTTGGGCGCGGCGGTGTCACTCACCTCGCAGCCGTTGATCACCATGCGGATGATGGTCTCGGCAGCGGCGTCGTAATCGGCGTCGTCGAGGCGGGCCTTGCCGGTGACGGTGCTGATCTGCCAGTCGAAATCGGCGTAGGTTTGGGTCGCTGCCCAGATGCTGAACAGCAGGTGATGCGGGTCGACGTCGGCCATCAGACCCTGGTCGATCCAGCGCTGGATGCAGGCGATGTTGTGCGCAGCCTGGGCATTGAGCTGGACGGTGCGCTCCGGCGACAGGTGCGGGGCGCCGTGCATGATCTCGCTGGCGAACACCTTGGATGCACAGGCGTGATCGCGGGAGATGCGGATCTTGGTGCGGATGTAGGCCCGTAGCACCTCGGCCGGATGGCCCGGCTGGTTGAACGGGGCCGAGGCTTCGAGCAGCGGCTCGACGATGCTTTCCAGTACCTCGCGATAGAGGTTTTCCTTGGACTTGAAGTAGTAGTAGACGTTGGGCTTGGGCAGCCCGGCGCGGGCGGCGATGTCGCTGGTCTTGGTGGCGGCGAAGCCCTTCTCGGCGAATTCCTCGCTGGCGGCTTTCAGGATCAGCTCTTTGTTGCGCTCACGGATACTGGACATAGGGCCTTTTCGCTGGCTGCCGTCGCTTGCCGACGACCGCCGGCATTCTAGGGCCTGTTGACGTTTCGGCGCGAGCCGCGTTGCTGCGACAAATGGCACCCGGTTAGGCGCAGGATGCAGGCAATGGTCGTTCCCTTGTCAAGTCCTGCAACGACAGCGGGTGTCATTTGCCGCGCAACCCGGAGGGCCGGGCCCGTTTTTGTGCGGCGATGCGTTATTCGTCGTTCATTTGGAATGACCAAACTTCTCTCCTCATGCCTTACTCCGCGCAAAAACGGGCTCCGGCGCGGCCGCGAGCGAAACGTCAACGGACCCTGGCACCGGCTTCGCGAGACGCTCAACCCAGCGCCGGGCGGCGGGCGAAGGGGGCTGGCCCCTTCGCCGTGACGCTTAGAAGTGCGCCTTGACGATGGCGCTGAAGGTGTTCTGGTCGGTCTTGAACGGCAGCGAACCGTCTTCCAGGCCGTACTTGTTGCTCCAGTAGTCGTACTCGATACCGACGTAGAGCTTGCCCGGTGTGTAGTCCAGCGCCTTGCCCAGGTCGTACTTGATCTGCGGCACGATGTGCAGGTTCTTCGAGAGGAAGTCGCCACGCGACTCGGAGCCGGCGTCGTTGACCACCCAGTCGATGAAGCCGTCGAAGAGGATGTCGGACTTGCCGACCGGGAAGGTCATGGCCCAGGTCGGGGTGACCTGCCACTGGCCGGAGGCGCGCCCGGTTGAGCCATCGGGCTTGCGGTAGTAGAGGTTGAGGGCGAAGCGGTCGAAGCCGGGCAGCTCCAGGTCCACCGCCGGGCCGAGCAGGTAGTTCTGGTTCGGCACGCCGTCGGCCGAGCTTTCGCCGCGTTCGTAGGTGGCGGCGACCAGCACGTCCTTGACCGGGCCGAACGACAGCTCGCGGCCGCTGATCTTGCCCAGCGACAGGCGCGGGCTGAATTCGCCGTAGTAGGTGTGGCCGTCGTTACCGCTGACGCCGTTGAACCAGATGTTGTCGACGAACAGGAACATGTCGCCCCAGGCCCAGCCGCTGGCGTGCTCGAAGGTGACGGTCTGCTGGGTGTCCGGGTCGATCTTGTAGTCCTTGCCGTACAGGTAGGTCAGGCTGTTGTCCTGCCAGTGCAGCAGGTCGCCGGCCAGCGCCGGGGTCGCGATCAGGGCGCCGCTGAGGGCGAGGCAGAGTGGGGCAGTCTTCAGTTGCATGTGGAGGGTTCCTGTGTGTTTTTTTATCGGGCGAGGCCGAGCGCGACCGGGCGCGTATTCTGGGCGAAGGTCGCGGCGGCGGGAAGCGAGGCGTGCGCCGTTCAGCCGGTGGAATCGGCCCTGGCGGCCTGTGGCATGGCGTCGCGGCGGTGGCCGTCGTGCTCCCGGTAATCGGGGATGTTCACCGACAGGGTGTTGGTGCCCACGGCATCCTCGATCAGCTCTTCGGGGTCGAAGACGTCCTCTTCGCCCGGCTCACGCGGCAGGAAGAGATTGAGCAGGATCGCGCTGAAGGCGCCGATGGTAATCGGCGAGCCGAAAATATTCTTCAATACTTCAGGCAGATGACTGAGCACCTCGGGTACCGCTGCGACGCCGAGCCCGAGGCCCAGCGAGATCGAGACGATGAGCATGTTGCGGCGGTTCAGGCCGGCTTCGGCGAGGATCTTGATGCCGGCGATGGCGACGGTGCCGAACATGATCAGCGTGGCGCCGCCGAGGACCGGCTTGGGCATCGCCTGCAGCACGCCACCCACCGCCGGAAACAGCGCCAGCAGGATCAGGATCGCCGCGATGTAGCGGCCGACGTGGCGGCTGGCGACCCCGGTCAGCTGGATCACGCCGTTGTTCTGGCTGAAGGTGGTCATCGGCAGGCTGTTGAATACCGCGGCGATCACCGAACTGCAGCCGTCGCCGAGAATGCCGCCCCTGATCCGCCGCAGGTACAGCGGGCCGCGGACCGGCTGGCGCGAGATCATCGAATTGGCGGTCAGGTCGCCGGCGGTTTCCAGCGGGGTGATGAGGAAGATCACCGCGATCGGGATGAAGGCCATCCAGTCGAAGGCGAAGCCGAACCTGAACGGCTGCGGCACGCTGAACGTCGGCAGCGTGGCGAGGCTGGAGAAATCCACCAGGCCCATCAGCCAGGCGGCGAAATAGCCGATGGTCAGCGCGACGATCACCGCCGACAGCCGCAGCAGCGGCATGCCGAAGCGGTTGAGCACGATGATGGTGCCCAGCACCAGCCCGGCCAGCGCCAGGTTGCGCAACGCGCCAGGGTCCTCGGCGCCGTAGCCGCCGGCGATGTCGGTCATCGAGACCTTGATCAGCGAGAGGCCCATCAGGCAGATGATGGTGCCGGTGACCACCGGGGTGATCACCCGCCGCAGCTTGTTGATGCACTGGCTGAAGGCGATCTCGACGAAGGCGGCGCAGAAGCCGATGCCGAACAGCGTGGCGAGGATGTCCTCGGGACTGCCGCCACGGCTCTTGACGATGAAGCCGGCCGCGAGGATGGCGCTGAGGAAGCCGAAGCTGGTGCCCTGCAGGCAGAGCATGCCGGCGCCGATGGGGCCGATGCGCCTGGCCTGGATGAAGGTGCCGATGCCGGAGACGAACAGCGCCATGCTGACCAGGTAGGGCACGTACTGGCCGAGGCCGAGCACGCTGCCGATGATCAGGGTGGGGGTGATGATGCCGACGAAACTCGCCAGGACGTGCTGCACGGCGGCGAAGATGGCGGGAAGCGGGGCGGGCCGGTCCTCCAGCCGGTAGATGAGGTCCTGGTTCGCTTGCGGAGCGCTGCCGCTCCTGGTTTCGGTTGCGGTCATTGTTAAGCCTGCCATTTGTTGTTGTACGGTCATGGGCTTGCGAGGCTTCACGGCACCTCTTTCGCTGGCCGCCGAAACCTGTTCGGTCGGTCAGGATGCTCGGACTATAGCAATCTGTAGACAGGCTAATAAACAATTAATTTTAATATTGTGCACAATTTTTATGCGCTGCTGGCCGATCGGTGACGGGGGATTGACGCCCGTTGCGAAGCCGGACCGGAGCGTGCCGTCCGGCTTCGAACAGGGCCGCCGCGCGCGGCTCAGCGTGCACCGGCCGGTGCTATTCGCGCGGCCAGCGGCGTATGGCGGATCACCAGCTTTTCCAGTTCCGCCATGCCGAACACCAGCAGGCCGGCGCAGACCACCTGGCCCCACTGCAGCGGCGACAGAGCGGTCGAAGCGAAGATCGACTGCATGAGCGGCGCGTGGGTGAAGGCCAGTTGCAGGGGAATGCAGGCGGCGATGGCCAGCAGCACGTAGGGATTGCCCGTCAGGCCCTGGCGGTTGACGACCGAGGCGAGGATCGAGCGGCTGTTGAGCAGGTAGAACATCTCCGCCATCACTACCGCATTGACCGCCATGGTGCGCGCCGCCTCGACGTTGCCGCTGCTGTGCATTTCCCAGAGGAACAGGCCGAGGGCGCCGGTCATCATCAGCACCGACACCATCAGCACCCGCCAGACGAAGAAGCCCGACAGCAGGGCCTCGCCCGGCGGGCGCGGCCGGCGGCCCATGATGCCGCGCTCGGCCGGCTCGAAGGCCAGCGCCAGCCCCAGGGTGCTGGAGGTGACCATGTTGATCCACAGCACCTGCGCCGGCGTCAGCGGCAGGGTGAGTTCGAAGAGGATCGCCGCGATCACCACCAGCGCCTCGCCTCCGTTGGTGGGCAGCATGAACAGGATGAACTTCTTCAGGTTGTCGTAGACCGCGCGGCCTTCGCGCACGGCGGAGGCGATGGTGGCGAAGTTGTCGTCGGCGAGCACCATGTCCGCGGCCTCCTTGGCCGCCTCGGTGCCCTTCAGGCCCATGGCCACGCCGACGTCGGCGCGCTTGAGCGCGGGGGCATCGTTGACCCCGTCGCCGGTCATGGCCACGACCTGGCCGTCGTCCTGCAGGGCCTGCACCAGGCGCAGCTTGTGTTCCGGGCTGGCGCGGGCGAACACGTCGACGTCCATGGCGACCTGGCGCAGGGCGGCATCGTCCATCAGCGCCACTTCGGCGCCGGTCACCGCCGGCTTGCCGACGCCGATGGCGAGCTGGGCGCCGATGGCCCGCGCGGTCTCGGCATGGTCGCCGGTGATCATCTTCACGCGGATGCCGGCGCGGTGGCATTCGTCCACCGCGACGATGGCTTCCTCGCGCGGCGGGTCGATGATGCCGACCAGCGCCAGCAGGGTGTAGCCGGCTTCGACATCGGCGAAGGTCAGCTGGTCGTTCGCCGGCGCGCTGCGCTTGCAGGCCAGCGCCAGCAGGCGCAGCCCCTTGGCCGCAGTGTCGGTCGCCATGCGCCGCCAGTAGTCGCGGTCGATGGGCTGGTCGCCGGCGTGCCCGGCCTGGCTGCCGCACATTTCCAGGATGCGCTCGGGCGCGCCCTTGACGAAGATCCAGGGCGCGCCGTCGCTGTCCTGGTGGTAGGAGGCCATGAAGCGGTGCTGCGACTCGAAGGGAATCGAGTCCAGACGCGGCCAGGCGCCGTCGGCGACGTGCTGGCTGAAGCCGACCTTGCCGCCCAGGACCAGCAGCGCGCCCTCGGTGGGATCGCCCATGACGCGCCACTGATGGGCCTGTTGCTGGAGGTGGGCGTCGTTGCAGAGCACGCCGGTGCGGATCGCCAGCGCCAGTGCGGGGTAATGCTCGGGGTCGACGATCCGCTCGTCGAGTTTGCAATCACCCACCGGTTCGTAGCCCACCCCGGAGACGTCGAATACGTGATCGGCGCAGACCACCCGTTGCACGGTCATCTCGTTGCGGGTGAGGGTGCCGGTCTTGTCGGAGCAGATCACCGTCACCGAGCCCAGGGTTTCCACCGCCGGCAGGCGTCGGATGATCGCGTTGCGCTGGGCCATGCGCTGCACGCCCAGGGCCAGGGTGACGGTCATGATCGCCGGCAGGCCCTCGGGAATCGCCGAGGCGGCCAGGGCCACCACCATCATGAACATGTCGGCGGCCGGATGACCGCGCCAGAGCGTGCCGAGGGCGAAGGTGGCGGCGGAGGCGGCCAGCACGGCGAAGGCCAGCCAGCGGCCGAAATGATCCACCTGGCGCAGCAGCGGGGTGGTCAGGTTCCGGATGCCGGTGAGCATCTGGTTGATCTTGCCCAGTTCGGTCGCCGCGCCAGTGGCGACGACGATGCCCGTGGCCTGGCCGAACACCACCAGCGTGCCGGAATAGGCCATGCCGTAGCGATCGCCCAGCGGCGCATCGGCCGCCACCGCTTCGATGCTTTTCTCCACCGGCAGGGATTCGCCGGTGAGCGCGGCTTCCTCGACACGCAGTTCCTTCGCCTTCACCAGGCGCAGGTCGGCCGGCACCCGGTCGCCGGAAACCAGCAAGACCCGATCGCCAGGAACCAGGTCGGCGGCGTCTATCTGGCGGCGGTCGCCGCCGCGCACCACGGTGGCGTGTGGCGAGAGCATGGCGCGGATGGCATCCAGCGCGGCTTCGGCCTTGCCTTCCTGGATGAAGCCGATGATGGCGTTGATCACCACGGCGGCGAGCAGCACGCCGGTATCGACCCAGTGCCCGAGGATGGCGGTGATCACCGCTGCGCCGAGCATCACGTAGAGCAGGATATTGTGGAACTGCATCAGCAGCCGCGTCAGCACACCGCGGCGCTTGGGCGGGGCGAGGCGGTTGGGACCGTACTGGGCGATGCGCCGCGCCGCTTCGTCGTCCGCCAGCCCGCCCGGGCTGCTTTGCAACTGCGTTTCGACTTCGGCGGCCGGCAGGGTGTGCCAGTTCGGTTGCGAATGTTCGCTGGGGTGGATGGTCGAGCGGTCGGGCATGGCTGGTGCCTCTGGATGGTCCGATGCCGTCGAAGCTTACCCAAGCGCTTGCCGGCCGGCACGATCTGCGGCCGCCGTTGTGTTTCCGAACAATGCAATCGTCCCGGCGCGGCGCTCAGGCCTGCGGCTGCAGCTCCCGGGCGACGTTCTCGGCCAGGCCGGTGCCGGCCTCGGTCATGGTCAGGTAGGTGTGGTCCGCGCCGGCGGCCTGGATGCGCAGGGCGATGTCCTCGTACATGGCATGGGACACGATCAGGCCCTTGAAGCCGATGGCGCGCAGCTTGGTGGTGGAAATGATCTTGGCCTCGGGATCGTTCATCGCCAGCACCACGGCCTGCACGTCGTTCATCGCCAGGTTCTGCCAGAACAGCTGGTCTTCGGCATCGGCGAAGAACACGTTGCGGCCTTCCTTGGCGTTGCGCTCCACCATCACCGGGTCGGAGTCCAGGCTGGCCAGGCGGAAGCCCTTGCGCTGCAGGTGATCGTAGGCGGCGCGTCCGGTACGGCCCATGCCCATCACCAGGATCTGCGCGCAGCCCAGCGACACCGGCTGTTCGTCGGGGTGGCGGATGTCGCGCTCCAGTGGGATCAGCCGCTTGGCCAGGCGCTCGTACAGTGGGTGGGCGACGCGGTTGAGCTGCGCCGAAATCACGAACGACAGTGCCACGCTGATCGCCAGCGGCGTCAGCCACTGCGGCAGCACCACGCTGGCGACGATCAGGCCGAACTCGCTGTAGTTGGTCAGGCTCGCGGCGCTGAGGAAGGCGCTGCGCGCACGCAGGCGGAAGCTGAGGAAGAGGAAGAAGAACAGCACGCCCTTGAGCGGAAGCAGCAGTGCCACCACGGCGGCGAAGATCATCGCGTTGGCATCCGGCAGGCCGCCGATGCCGATCTGCAGGAAAAACCCGACCAGGAAGACTTCCTTGATCGCCCACAGCGAATTGGACAGCTCGGTGGCGCGCGGATGCTTGGCGAGCATGGCGCCGAAGGCCAGGGCGCCGAGTTCCGAGCTCAGCCCGACCGCCTCGAATCCCGCGCCGCCGACCACCAGCGCCAGCATCAGGCCGAGCAGGACCAGCAGTTCCTCGTGGCCGCTGTGGTCGAGCAGGCGGAACAGCAGCGGCCGCAGCAGCGGCAGCAGAAACACCAGCAGCGCCCAGGCCGACGGCGTCTTGCCGCTGGCCAGGCTCATCACCACCAGGGCGATCAGGTCCTGGATGATCAGTACGCCGATCGCCACCCGGCCGTGGAAGGCACGCAGTTCACGCTTGCCCTCCAGCACCTTGGCCGCCAGTACGGTGCTGGAAAAGGACAGGCCGATGGCCAGCAGCAGGCTGTCCTGCCAGCTGGCGTCGAAGAACAGCACGATCGCCGGCAGCACCAGCACGCTGGAAATGGCGAAGTGCAGCAGGCTGCCGCCGATCACCTCGCGGCGCACCAGGTTGCCCAGCTTGAGCTTGAGGCCGACGGTGAACAGCAGCAGGAGCACGCCGAGGTGCGCCAGGTGCTGGAGGATCACGCCGTCCTGCTTGCCCACGCCGACATGTTCGCCGATCGCGGCCAGGGCGAAGCCGGCGCCCAGATAGCCGATCAGCGGCGGCAGGCCGATGGCACGGGCGAACAGGCCCAGGGTGAAGGCGAAGGCGATCCAGCTGGCTTCTAACATCGGTGGCATCCGGCAGGGCAGGGGCGGCGCATTTTAGCCAAGCCGGCATGGCAACGGGCGATCGAACGCAGTCGGCCCGGTAAAAAAGCCAGAGGCCCGCGCGATGGCGGGCCTCTGGCCTGCGACGAATGCGCAGCCTCAGCGATGACCCGCGCTGGCGCCCGTCAGCGCGCCGCGCTCGGCGCCGCCGAGCACGTTGAACAGCAGGTTGAGGGTCACCGCGCTGAGGGTGGCCACGGCGATGCCGCTGTGGGTGATCGGTTCCATCCAGTGCGGCAGCTGGGCGAAGAATTCCGGGCGCACCACCGGCACCATGCCCAGGCCGATGCTCACGGCGACCAGCAGCTGGTTGCGGCGATCGCCGATGTCGGCTTCCTGCAGGATCCTGATGCCGGTGGCCGCCACCATGCCGAACATCGCGATGCCGGCGCCGCCGAGCACGGCAGCCGGAATCGACGCGACCAGGAAGGCGGCCTTGGGCAACAGGCTGAGGCTGACGAGGATCACCCCGGCCAGGGCGGTGACGTAGCGGCTGCGCACGCCGGTCATCTGCACCAGGCCGATGTTCTGCGCGAACGAGGAATGGGTGAAGGTGTTCATGAAACCGGCCAGGAAGGTGGCGCCGGCGTCGCACAGCAGGCCGCGGCGCAGGCGTTTGGGATCGATGCTCTCGCCGGTGATCTTGCCGAGCGCGAGGAACATGCCGGCCGACTCGACGAAGATGATCACCACCACCAGGCACATCGACAGGATCGGCGCGAGCGAGAACGTCGGCGCGCCGAAGTGGTTCGGCGCCACCACCTGCAGGCTCGGTGCCTGGGCCAGCCCCGAGAGATCGACCATGCCCAGGCTGGCGGCCAGCACATAGCCCAGCACCATGCCGATCAGCACCGAGACGTTGACCCAGAAGCCGCGCAGGAACTGGTTGATCAGCAGGATGGTGAGCAGCACCGCCGCGGCGATGCCGAGATAGTGCAGGGCGCCGAACTGCGCCGCGCCGCTGCCGCCGCCTGCCCAGTTGACCGCTACCGGGAACAGCGAGAGGCCGATCGAGGTGATCACCGTGCCGGTCACCAGCGGCGGGAAGAAGCGCACGATCTTGCAGACGAAGGGCGCGATCAGCAGCCCGAACAGCCCGGCGGCGATGGTGGCGCCGAAGATGCCGGGCAGGCCGACGCCGGGCATGCCGGCCATGACCACCATGCTGCTCACCGCGGCGAAACTGGCGCCCATCATCACCGGCATGCGGATGCCGGCCGGGCCGATGCCCAGCGACTGCACCAGCGTGGCGATGCCGGCCACCAGCAGGTCGGCGTTGATCAGCAGGGCGATGTCCTCGCGGGGCAGGCCGGCCGCCTGGCCGACGATCAGTGGGACGGCGACGGCGCCGCCGTACATCAGCAGCACGTGCTGCAGGCTCACCAGGAGCAGTTGCAGGGGCGGCAGCCGGCGCGAGGCGCCGGCCGGCTCGTTGACGTCGTTCATGCAAAACACCTCGGGCGATTCTTGTTGTTGGCGGTCGCGATAGCCCCCTCTCGGAGGGGCCGGGTATTTCGTTGTGCGGTCGTGTTGGCTCTTGTTGGAATGGGGCGGGCCGTACCCGTGGGGGAACGGCCCGGCGGCGTCAGTCGATGCTGGCGCCCTTGGCGATCCAGCTGGCGAGCAGGTCGCGCTCGTCCTGGGTCATCTGGGTGATGTTGCCCAGCGGCATGATCTGGCTGGCGACGCTCTGCGCGTGGATCTTCGGTGCCAACTGGCGGATCTGCTGCGGCGTATCGAACATCACCCCGGCCGGCGCGGCGCTGAACATCGGGCTGCTCGGCTGCGCCGAGTGGCAGACGGTGCAGCGCTCGTGGATCACCTGGCTGACCTTGGCGAAGTCGTCGCTGCCCTGCTGCTGCGCGCTGCCGGCGGCGACATCCGGCGCGGCGGGCTGGCGCGCGGGCGAGGTGATGAAGGCCAGGCAGACCATGCCCACCGCGGCGGCCGGCAGCGCCCAGGCGAAGCGGTTGCTGTCGTGGCGGGTGTTGAAGTAGTGGCGCGCCAGCACCGACAGCGCGCCGAGGGCGGCGAGGATCAGCCAGTTGTACTGGCTGCCGTAGGTGCTCGGGAAGTGGTTGCTGATCATGATGAACAGCACCGGCAGGGTGAAGTAGTTGTTGTGCCGCGAGCGCAGCAGGCCCTTGGCCGGCAGCAGCGGATCGGGCGTGCGATTCTGCTCGATGGCCGCCACCAGCGCGCGCTGGGCCGGCATGATGATGCGGAACACGTTGCCGACCATGATGGTGCCGATCAGCGCGCCGGTGTGGATGTAGGCCGCACGGCCGCTGAACACTTGCGAATAGCCCCAGCAGGCGGCGATCACCAGCACGAACAGCACCAGGCCGAGCAGCGCCGGCGTCTTGCCCAGCGGCGAGTCGCAGAGCAGGTCGTAGACGAACCAGCCGACGATCAGCGAGCCGAAGCCGATGGCGATGGCGGCGGCCGGGCTCAGTTGGCTGCCCGGCGCGATCAGGTACAGGCCCGGGTTGAGGTAGTAGACCACCATCAGCAGGGCGACGCCCGAGAGCCAGGTGGTATAGGCCTCCCACTTGAACCAGTGCAGGTTCTCCGGCATCTGCGGCGGGGCCAGCTTGTATTTCTCCAGGTGGTAGATGCCGCCACCGTGGATGGCCCACAGATCACCCGAGAGCCCTTCGCGCGGGTTGCTGCGGTTGAGGTTGTTCTCCAGCCAGACGAAGTAGAAGGAGGCACCGATCCAGGCGATGCCGACGATCATGTGAATCCAGCGAATACCCAGGTTCAGCCATTCGGTCAGATGTGCGTCCACTTGTGTTTACCTCTCGCACGGCCGGCGAAGCGGCCGCTGTTTCTTCTTGTGGGAACCGGCTCGAGCATGTCGCGGACGCGGCAGATGCTCAGCGCGATTCCGATTGGGGGTCGAGGAGAAGCTGTTCACTCTCCGTGAAGAAGTACTCGTCGCAGTTGTTGCCGGAACCGCTGCGATCGACCACCAGGAATTCATCCCGCTTTTCGATCGTCAGCACCGGGTGGTGCCAGACGCCGCGGTGGTAATTGACGCCCTGCCTGCCATTGCTGACGAAGGCGCGGACGTGGCCCGGTACAGGTGCATCGCCAGGTGGCGCGACCACGACCAGAAAGGGGTTGCCGCGCAGCGGCACGAAGGCCTGGCTGCCCAGCGGATGGCGCTCCAGCATGCGGATGGCCAGCGGCATCTCCAGCGCCTCGGCGGCGAAGATGCTGATGATCGCGCGGTCTTCCGGCTGCGTAGTCTCCACGGTCGCCAGCTTGTGGTAGCGGCGGGTGGAGCCGTTGTTGATCATGAAATACTCGCTGGCTTCGGTTTCGATGACGTCGCCGAAGGGGGCGAAGGCGTCCTTGGTCAGCGGTTCGATGGTCAGTGTGCGCATGCTGTTCTCGTTGTCCGGAGAATGTAGGAGCGAGCTTGCTCGCGATCCCGGGGTGTGTCATTCGCGAGCAGGCTCGCTCCTACGGGGCTATGTGTCTATGCCAGGGGCGGCACCTGGCCGGTGCCGCCGTTGCAGTTACCGCGCCACCTTGCCGAACAGGCGCAGCCGGCTGACGCCGCCGTCCGGGAAGATGTTCAGGCGCACGTGGGTCACCGGGCCGAGCCTGGCGATCTGTTCGGCGAACGCGTGCTCGGCGTGCATCGAGAGCTTCTGGCTCGGCAGCAGTTCGCGCCAGAACAGGCTCTGGGTCTCGATCTGGCTGTCGGTGCCGCCCTTGACGTAGGCCGCCTGGATCGAGCAGCTGTCCGGGTAGTTGCCCTTGAAGTGCAGGGTGTCGACGACGATGCGCTCGATCTCGCCCGGATGGCCGAGGGCAACGATGACCCAGTCGTTGCCGGGCGTGCGACGGCGGGCGGTTTCCCAGCCGTCGCCCATGTTCTCGCCGCGGTTCGGGTTGAGGATGTTGCTCATGCGGCCGAAGTGCTCGTCGGAGCAGGCCAGCGCGCGACCGCCGTTGAGCGCGGCGGCCAGATCGACCTGCTCGTTGTCGCCGATGGCGCTCCAGTCGCGGAACGGGATGCCGTGCACGCGCAGGCGGGCGACGCCGCCGTCCGGGTAGATGTTGAAGCGCAGGTGGCTGACCGGCTGCTCGAAGGCGATCTCGTGGTAGTGGTGGCTGTTGCCCTGGAGCTCGACGGCCGGGAGGATTTCGGTCCAGACGGTGGCGTCGCTCGGGTCGCCCTCGGCGACGAAGCAGGCCTCCAGCGATGCCGACGGCGGGAAATTGCCGGTGAAGTGGCTGGTGTCGATGTCCACGCCCTTGATCCAGCCCGGCACGCCCAGGCGGATCACCGCATGGTCGTAGCCCTCGAACCGCTTGCGGCGCGACTCCCAGCCGTCCATCCACTTGCCGTTGTCATCGAACACGCCCTCCTTCCATACGGCCGGCGTCGGCTGGAACAGCCGGTTGACGTCGGCGAACCAGTCGTCGGTGACGGAAATGGCGCGGGTGCCCAGGCGGGCGTCGGCCAGGTTGACGTATTTCTCGAAGGGTACGGCGTAAGCTTTCATCGCGATCTGCCTTGAATTGAGTGGAGCGGCTTCTGCCTTTATTGCCTGTGTTGCGGTGTTGCCTGTTTGCCCATGCCGGCTACATGGCCTGCAGTCGGAACAGGGCGATCTTGTTGATCTCGGCCAGCGCCGTGGCGAATTCCTGCGCGGGCGTGTTGTGGATACGCTCCTCGAAGGCGGCCAGGATCTGGTGCCGGTTGCTGCCTTTCACCGCCTTGATGAAGGGGAAGCCGAACCGGGCCTTATAGGCGTCGTTGAGTTCGGTGAAGCGGGCGAATTCCTTGGCGCTGCACTCATGGATGCCGGCGCCGGCCTGTTCCGAGGTGGAGGAGGCGGTGAGCTCGCCGCGGATGGCGGCCTTGCCGGCGAGGTCCGGGTGCGCGTTGATCAGCGTCAGCTGGGCCTCGTGCGGCGCGCCGAGGAGGACGTCGGCCATGCGTCGGTGCAAGGCGTCGATGTCGTCGAGGCTGGCGTCCACGCCGCGGTCGTAGGCCTGTTCGGCGACCCAGGGCGAGTGCTCGTAGATGTCGGCGAAGGCGGCGACGAATTCGTCGCGGCCGAGCTGGGACGGGGTCAGGGTCTGGAAGCGGCTCATTGCGCGCCCTCTTGCTTGAACGGGTGGGTGGCGTGCCAGTGGCGGGCGATATCGGCGCGGCGGGCGAACCAGACGCCGTCGTGGCCCTTCACGTAGTCGATGAAGCGCGCCAGCGCGGCGATGCGTGCCGGGCGGCCGAGCAGGCGGCAGTGCATGCCGATCGAGAGCATCTTCGGCGCGCCGTCGCGGCCTTCGGCGTAGAGCACGTCGAAGGCGTCCTTGAGGTAGGTGAAGAAGTCGTCGCCGCTGTTGAAGCCCTGCACCTGGGTGAAGCGCATGTCGTTGGTGTCCAGCGTGTAGGGGATCACCAGGTGTGGCCTGTCCGGGGTCGATTCCGGGTCCCAGTAGGGCAGGTCGTCGTCGTAGGTGTCCGAGTCGTAGAGGAAGCCGCCTTCCTCGCGCACCAGGCGCCGGGTGTTGGGGCCGGTGCGCCCGGTGTACCAGCCGACCGGGCGCTCGCCGGTCAGCTCGGTGAGGATGCGGATGGCCTCGAGCATGTGTTCGCGCTCGGTGGCCTCGTCCATGTACTGGTAGTCGATCCAGCGGTAGCCGTGGCTGCAGATTTCGTGGCCGGCGGCGGCCATCGCGCGGATCACCTCCGGATGACGCTGGGCGGCCATGGCCACGGCGAAGATGGTCAGCGGGATATCGTGGCGCTCGAACAGCTTGAGCAGGCGCCAGACGCCGGCGCGGCTGCCGTATTCGTAGAGCGACTCCATGCTCATGTGGCGCACGCCCTGCAGCGGCTGCGCGGCGACCATCTCGGAGAGGAACGCCTCGGACTCCTTGTCGCCGTGCAACACGCAGCGCTCGCCACCTTCCTCGTAGTTGAGCACGAAGGACAGGGCGATGCGGGCCTCGCCCGGCCAATGCGGATGGGGAGGGTTGCTGGCGTAACCGATGAGATCGCGTGGGTAGTCGGCGCTCACTGTGATGCTTCCTGTGTGGCGGGTCGTGAAGGGGCGACCGGATGTTAAGATTGTATACAAAACGATTTGCGCTTTGTAAATAAGAAATTTACCGCCCGTTGCCTCCGCTTGTCCGGCGAGGCGCGCCAATCCACGTCGTCCTCCGCCGGAAGGCCCAGCAGGAAGCGGGCCAGCTTGTGTCTTTATTATTGTGTACAAGATTATTGTGAAATTGTCTTGAATGGTTGCGCGCGCATGCTATGCTCCAGCGCATTCCATCCATCGAAGCGGAGGTGCCCGTGGGCCGTTTGACCACACACGTACTGGATGCTGCCCACGGTTGTCCGGGCAGCGGTATCAAGGTCGAGCTGTATCGCGTCGAGGCGCAGGGCCTGGAACTGGTCGCCACGCGCGAAACCAATGCCGACGGTCGTTGCGACAGTCCGCTGCTCGAAGGCGACGCCTATCGCTCGGGTGTCTACCAGCTGCAGTTCAGTGCGGGCGACTACTACCGCCGCCGTGGAACCGCACTGGCCGAGCCGGCGTTCCTCGACGTGGTGGTGCTGCGTTTCGGCATCGATGCCGGGCAGGAGCATTACCACGTGCCGCTGCTGATCTCGCCTTACAGCTATTCCACCTACCGGGGTAGTTGAATCCGTTTACCGTGCAACGACTCTCCCTGAGTCCCTTTACCCGCCCGCGTGGCGGGTTTTTTGTGGCGATGTTCCCGTTACGTGCTGCAGGGGCTGGTTGGAAGTGTCTGCCCCGGACGTGTGTGCAACCGCTCGATGTTCGATCGGGCGCACGCCGGTAGGCTGGCGCAGGTAGGTTGGCGCTGAGCGCAGCGAAGCCCAACAGGCACCGGTAGGAACCTGTTGGGCTTCGTCGCTTCGCTCCTCAACCCAACCTACGAACCCCGACCCACCCTACGCTCCTCAGGCTGCGCGCCCGGGTATGGCGCCCAGGCAACACGCAAGTGGGACACGGCCTTTTTGGGGGGAAGGAAGGCGCCTTTTCGGGCCGTGCCAGGTAGCGGGCTTTACCGGCTCAACAACGACGCCGTTCCCGCGCCCCCGAACAGGGCGGCGCTGATGCGGTTGAACCAGGCCTGCCCCTTGCCGGTGCGCAGATAGCGCGCCGCTCCCTGCGCGCCGAACCCGTAGGCCAGCTTGCAGCACAGGTCCAGCACTGCCCAGGTCACGATCATCACCAGCAGCTGCGACAGCAACGGCTGCCCCGCGCTGAGGAACTGCGGCAGGAAGGCGGCGAAGAACAGGATGTCCTTCGGGTTGCTGCCACCGAGAATGAAGGCCCGGCCGAACAGCCGACCAAAGCGCGGGGCCTGCGCCGGGCTCTCGATCTCGCGCGCCGCGGGTGCCTGGCGCGCCTCCTGCCAGCTCTGCCAGGCCAGGTAGAACAGGTACAGCGCACCGACCAGCTTGAGCGCGCTGAACAGCCGCTCCGAGGCCAGCAACAGCGCGCCGAGGCCCAGCGCCGAGGCGCTGAGCAGGGCGATGGAGGCTGTCACGCCGCCGAGGAAGGCCGGCCAGGAGCGGCGCACCCCGTAGTTCAGGCTGTTGCTGATCATCAACAGCGACAGCGGGCCGGGGATGAGGATCACCACCAGCGCCGCACCCGCGAACAACAGCCACATCTCCAGGGCCATGAGGGCCTCCTATAGCCAAAGCAAAAGCCCCACCGCAAGGCTGTGGGGCCGTGGTGAGCCGGGCGCTGCCGGCCCGGTTCAGAGAAACGCGAACTTGGCGATGAATATGACACAGAGCGCATACAGGCTGATCGACACCTTGTCGCGCTGGCCGGTCAGCAGCTTGAGCGTCGCATAGGTGAGAAAGCCCAGGGCGATGCCGTTGGCGATGGAAAAGGTCAGCGGCATCATCACCACGGTGACGATCGCCGGGATGGTGTCGGTGAGGTCTTCCCAGTCGATGTGCGCCATGCCGCTCATCATCAGCATCGCCACGTAGATCAGCGCGCCGGCGGTGGCGTAGGCGGGGATCATGCCGGCCAGCGGGGCGAAGAACATCGCCGCGAGGAACAGCACGCCGACGGTGATCGCGGTCAGCCCGGTGCGCCCGCCGGCGGCGACGCCCGAGGCGCTTTCCACGTAGCTGGTCACCGGCGGGCAACCGACGAAGGCGCCGACCACGCTGGAGGTGCTGTCGGCTTTCAGTGCGCGGGACAGATTCTGGATCTTGCCGTCCTCGTCGACCAGCTGTGCACGGTGCGCCACGCCCATCAGCGTGCCGGCGGTGTCGAACATGTTCACGAAGAGGAAGGCGAGGATCACACTGATCATCGCCACGTCGAGCGCGCCGGCGATGTCCATCGCCAGCCAGGTCGGTGCCAGGCTCGGCGGCATCGACACCAGGCCGTTGTACTCCACCAGCCCCAGCGCCCAGCCGATGCCGGTGACCGCGAGCATGCTGACCAGGATCGCGCCGAACACGTTGCGGTGGCTGAGCACGGCGATCAGCAGGAAGCAGATCGCCGCCAGCAGCGCCGAGGGTTCGCCGAACGAGCCCATGGTCAGCAGCGTGGCCGAGCTGTCGACGACGATGCCGGCGGTCTTCAGGCCGATCAGCCCGAGGAACAGGCCGACCCCGGCGCCCATGGCGAAGCGCAGGCTCATGGGGATGCTGTTGAGCAGCCATTCGCGGATGCGCGACAGGCTCATGATCATGAACAGCACGCCGGAGATGAACACCGCGCCGAGGGCGATCTGCCAGCTGTAGCCCATCTCGCCGACCACCGTGTAGGTGAAGAAGGCGTTCAGCCCCATGCCCGGCGCCAGGCCCACCGGCCAGTTGGCGTACAGGCCCATGAGGAAGCAGCCGAGCGCGGCGCCGATGCAGGTGGCGACGAACGCCGCGCCGTGATCGACGCCGGCGTCGGCCATGATGTTGGGATTGACGAAGATGATGTAGGCCATGGTGACGAAGGTCGTCAGGCCGGCGAGCAGCTCGGTGCGGATGCTGGTGCGGTGCTCGCTGAGCCTGAAGAAGCGGTCGAGCCAGCCGGGTGCCTTGTGCTGCAGGTGCGCAGCCTTGTGTTCCTGCTTGATGCTTTCCACTGGGTGTTCCTCATCGTTCTTGTTGTCGATCACCCGGAGCGCAAGTACTCCCGAGGGGCGGGTGATGGTAGGCGCATCCTGTTCCGGTAGTTGACCGAAAGGTCAGAAATGCTCACTGGATTATGCGTTTGTATACAAAAAATGCAAACGATGAAACGGAATAAGCAGCCGTTTTGTCGGAAACACTGGTGTCGAGTCGACATGCGGCAGCTATTCAGGGGCTTTAGCGGAAGTCCCAGGAAGGCGTAAAAAGTTGATTGTGCACAATGTATGCGGCTTTTCTTCGCTTTATTTTGCTCGGCGAACTGCCCGTCGCTGCGTGAACGCAGTAAAGTTCTGCCTTGCCGATACCTCATATGCGAGCCCCCGATGAACGAACAATTGCAGCCCCTGAAGAAGCCGGGCAAGACCGGCAAGACTCGCACCGGGACGCAGGACGATATCGTTTATGCGCACATCTTCGACGCCATCCTCGAGCAGCGCCTGGCACCGGGCACCAAGCTCAGCGAGGAAGCGCTGGGGGAAATCTTCGGCGTCAGCCGCACCATCATCCGCCGCGCGTTGTCGCGCCTGGCCCATGAGGGCGTGGTGCTGCTGCGGCCCAATCGTGGCGCGGTGGTCGCCAGCCCGAGCGTCGACGAGGCGCGGCAGATCTTCTTCGCCCGCCGCCTGGTGGAACGTGCGATCACCGAGCTGGCGGTGCAGCATGCCAGCGACGAACAGCTCGCCGAGCTGCGGCAGATGGTGACGGACGAGCGCGACTGCTTCGCCCGCGGCGACCGCGGCGCGGGCATCCGCCTGTCCGGCGAGTTCCACCTCAAGCTCGCCGAGGCGGCGAAGAATGCACCGCTGGTGAGTTTCCAGCGCAGCCTGGTGTCGCAGACTTCGCTGATCATCGCCCAGTACGAGAGCGGTAGCCGCTCGCATTGTTCCTACGACGAGCACAACGAGCTGATCGATGCCATCGCCGCGCGCGACAGCGACCGGGCGGTGAGCCTGATGATGCATCACATGGATCACATCGACAGCAAGCTCAACCTCGAGGAAGACAGCGCCTCGAACGACCTGCACGCGGTCTTCTCGCACCTGACCCTGATGAAGAAGAAGGCGCGGACGGCCCGCTAGCCCGCTCTCCGCGGTTCCTCCTCGGAGCCTCCGCGAATTCATCGCGGTGCTCCGGATTCATCGGGTAGCCGCTTCGCATCAGCTTCCCGCCGCGCCGCTTCACGGTAGTACGCTTTGTTCGTAATGTTATGTTATAACTTCTATCTTCTGGCGGTGAACCTTGCCACACGTCGTATCGGACGGCGCGGAGATGGAGTTTGTGATCGTGATCGAATGCCATGACTTGCAGTGGGGCGCCGGCGGGCGTGCGCTCACACCGCCTCTCAACCTGCAACTGCCTGCCGGCAGTCTGACGGCGGTGATCGGCAGCAATGGTTCGGGCAAGAGCAGCCTGCTCAGGGCATTGGCCGGTTTGGATCGCCCCCTGGCCGGTCACATTCGAATGAGCGTGGCGCGTCCGGGCGGTGTGGCCTATCTGCCGCAGCAGCAACAGATCGACCGGCAGTTTCCGATACGTCTGCTGGAGCTGGTCAGGGGCGGTTTCTGGGGCAGTCGGCTCGGCCGTAGCGAACGCCAGGCTCGGCTACGTCAGGTATTGGCCGATTGGGGCTTGCTCGATCTGCAGACCCAGGGCCTGCACGCGCTGTCCGGTGGGGAGCTGCAGCGGGCGCTGCTGGCCCGGATGAACCTGACCGATGCGCAGGTACTGCTGCTCGACGAACCCGAGGCGGCACTCGACGAGACCGGTCTCGATCTGCTCTGGCAGCACCTCCGACGCTGGCAGCAGCAAGGCAGAACGCTGGTGCTGGTCAGCCACAACCTCGACCTCCTTCGGGAGAAGCGCTGCAACGCACTGCGTATCGCGCGCAGCGGCTGCGTCGCAGCGCCGATCGATCAGCTACTCGATCGTGATCCGCTCGGGCGAGTGGCGTGACGGCCGATCTGCTCTGGAGCCCCTTTGCCGAGTTCGCCTTCATGCGCCGCGCGCTGCTCGGCGGCGTGGCGCTGGCCTGCAGCGCGGCGCCGCTGGGTGTCTTCCTGATCCTGCGGCGGATGAGTCTGATCGGCGATGCCATCGCCCACGGCATCCTGCCGGGTGCGGCGCTGGCATTCTGGCTGTTCGGTCTCAGCCTGCCGGCCCTGACGCTCGGTGGGCTGACCGCCGGGCTCGGCATGGCCGGCGCAGCGGCCTGGGTCAGCCGCCGTACCGGCTTGCGCGAAGACGCCAGCCTCGCCGCGCTTTATCCCATTTCGTTGGCCAGCGGCGTGCTGCTGCTCGGCCTGGCGGGACGCAAGCTCGACCTCTTGCACCTGCTGTTTGGCTCCGCGCTGGCCGTGGACGCCGACACCCTCAGCGGCATGCTCGCCACGGCGGCGTTCAGCCTGCTGGTGCTGGCACTGATCTACCGCGCCCTGGCGCTGGACAGCCTGGACCCGTTGTTCCTGCGCAGCGTCAGCCGAATCGGGCCACTCGCCCATGCGGGCTTTCTGACACTGGTGGTGCTCAACCTGGTGATCGGCTTCCAGGCCATCGGTGCGCTGATGGTGGTGGGGCTGATGATGCTGCCGGCTGCGGCCGCGCGCTTCTGGAGCCGACGCCTGCCCGTCCTGTTGCCGCTGGCTGCGCTGCTGGGCGCCCTGTGCGTATGGCTGGGGCTGCTGCTGTCGTTCTACGCCAGCCTGCCCAGCGGGCCGTGCATCGTCCTGCTCGCGGGGGCGTTCTACCTGATTTCAGTCGTTGCGGGCCCGGTATATGGCCTGCTGCGTTCGCGCGCTTCAATCCAGACCGTCTGAGGTATCAACCCATGCGTTACCTGTTTCTATTGTTGGCCCTCTGGCTGCCCCTTTCCCTGCAGGCGGCCGAAAAGATCAGCGTCGTGACCAGCTTCAGCATCCTTGCCGACATGACGCGGGAGGTCGGTGGAGAGCATATTGAACTGACCAATCTGGTCGGTCCCGACGCCGACGCGCACCTTTATGAACCCAGCCCGGATGATGCCCAGGCCTTGCTCCGCGCCGACCTGATCATCGCCAACGGGCTGGGCTTCGAACCCTGGCTGGAGCGCCTGCTGGCCAGCAGCGAGCCCAAGGGCAAGCGGATCGATGCCAGTGCGGGTGTCGTGCCTCTGATGCTGGAAGAGGAGGGCGAGGCGGTGCCTGACCCTCATGCGTGGCAGAGCCTGACCAATGCCGAAATCTACGTGCGCAATATCGCCAAGGCGCTCATGGCGCTCGATCCGGCGCATCGCAACGACTATGAGCGGCGTCGTGACGCCTACCTGAGCCGGCTACACGCGCTGCTGAAGAAGGCCGATACCCGTATCGGCAGCCTGCCGGCCAGCCAGCGCAAGGTCGTGACCAGCCATGACGCCTTCGGCTATCTGGGGCAGGCCTGGCAGCTCCGGTTCATCGCGCCGCAGGGGCTGTCGACCCATGACGAACCCTCGGCCGCCGACGTGGCCGCGTTGATCCGCCAGCTCCGCGAGGAAGGGGTGAGGGCCGTGTTCGTGGAGAACATTCGTGATCCGCGGCTCATCGAGCAGATCGCCGAAGAGGCGGGCGCCACGGTCGGCGGCACCCTGTACTCCGATGCGCTGGCCAGCGCAGGGCCGGCCAGCACCTACCTCGGCATGTTCGAGCACAACCTCGATACGCTGATGCAGGCGTTGCAGCCCTAGGGTCTGTTGCCGTTTCATCGCGAGCCGCGTTGCTGCGAGAAATAGCCCCCGGTTAGGCGCAGGACGCAGGTAATGGTCATTCCCTTGCCAAGTCCTGCAACGACAGCGGGGGCTATTTCCCGCGCAACCCGAAGGGCCGGGCCTGTTTTACCGCGATGCGGCGTTACTCGATGGCTCATTTAGCCGACTAAACTTCGCATCTCGTGCCTTGCCTCGCGGTAAAACAGGCTCCGGCGCGGCCGCGAATGAAACGGCAACAGACCCTAGCCAGCCTTGCGATGCACCGAGACGCCGGCGGCGAAGGTTTCCTTCACCGCGCGGTCGTCGCCGAGGATCATCAGGGCGAAGAGCTTTTCCTGCAGGGTCGTCGCCTGGCTCAGGCGATAGTCGATCAGCGGCGTCGCCTTGTAGTCGAGCACCACGAAGTCGGCCTCCTTGCCCGGCTGCAGGTTGCCGATCCGGTCGTCCAGATAGAGCGCCCGCGCGCCGCCAAGGGTGGCGAGATAGAGTGCCTTGAACGCGTCGAGCTTCTGGCCCTGCAGCTGCAGCACCTTGTATGCCTCGTTGAGGCTGGCGAGCTGCGAGAAGCTGGTGCCGCCGCCGACATCGGTGCCCAGGCCGACGCGCACACCGAAGCCTTCCACCTTGGCCAGATCGAACAGGCCGCTGCCGAGGAACAGGTTGGAGGTCGGACAGAACGACACCGCCGAGCCGGTCTCACCGAGGCGTTTGCACTCGTCGTCGCACAGGTGGATGCCGTGGGCGAACACCGAGCGCGGGCCGATCAGGCCGTGGTGGTCATAGACGTCCAGATAGCCCTTGCGCTCGGGGAACAGCTCCTTGACCCACTCGACCTCCTGCTTGTTCTCGGAGATGTGGGTGTGCATGTACAGCTCGGGAAATTCGGCGAACAGCTTGCCGGCCAGGGTGAGCTGCTCCGGCGTGCTGGTCGGGGCGAAACGCGGGGTGACGGCATAGTGCAGTCGGCCCTTGCCGTGCCAGCGCTCAATCAGCTCGCGGCTGTCGGCGTGGCCGGACTCGGCGGTGTCGGTGAGGAACTCCGGGGCGTTGCGGTCCATCAGCACTTTGCCGGCGATCATCCGCAGATTGCGCTTCTCGCACGCCTCGAAGAAGGCGTCCACCGACTGCTTGTGCACCGTGCCGAACACCAGCGCGGTGGTGGTGCCGTTGCGCAGCAGCTCGCCGAGAAACAGCTCGGCCTGCTGGCGGGCGTGGGCCATGTCGCTGAAGCGGCCCTCGTTGGGGAAGGTGTAGGTTTCGAGCCAATCCAGCAGCTGCGCGCCGTAGGAGCCGATGACGCCGACCTGCGGGTAGTGGATATGGGTGTCGACGAAACCCGGAGTGATCAGCGCGTCCGGGTATTCGACAACCTCGGTGCCGGCCGCCAGGGTCGGCAGCAGCTCGGCGGCGTGGCCGATGCGCGCGACCTTGCCGTCCTCGACGACCAGCAGGCCGTCCTCGAAGTATTCATGGGATTGCTCGATGCCCACTTCGCGCGGGTCGGCGAGGCAGTGGAGCAGGGCGGCACGGTAGGCTTTGGCTTGGGGCATGACGGTTCTCGGAATCGTTGTATGAATACGGTGCGGCATTGTGGGAGGCCCGACCTCGGGGCGAGCTTTTCAGCCCGTTTCGCCTCCCACGGGAAGGAGAATGGCCGGGTGATCAGCTAGCCTGAGAGCGCCGCGAGGCGGGTATCAGCATCGGCACGGGTTTTTCGCCGTCTGCGGTCTTCTCCCCACCCTTTTCACCGAAATGCGCGTTGTAGGTGGCGATCACCTCGCCGGCGATGGACACGGCGATCTCCACCGGCAGCTTGCCCTTCACTTCGGCGATGCCCATGGGGCAGCGCATGCGCTGCACGGTCTCCGGCTGGAAGCCGCGGTCCCGCAGACGGTGTTCGAACCTGGCGCGTTTGCTCTTGGAGCCGATCAGCCCGTAGTAGGTGAAATCGTTGCGCGAAAGGATCGCGGCGGTCAGTTCCAGGTCGAGCTGATGATTGTGGGTCATGACGATGAAGTAGCTGCCGGCGGGCATGTTATCCACTTCCTCGAGCACATCGTCGTTGACCACCTTTTCCACGCCGCGCGGAATCTCGGCGGGAAATTCGTTATCGCGCGAATCGATCCAGCGCACCTTGCACGGCAGGCTGGCCAGCAGCGGCACCAGCGCGCGCCCGACATGCCCGGCACCGAACACGGCGATATGCGCCTGCGGCTGGCCCATGGGCTCGAACAGCAGCACCGTGGCGCCACCGCAGCACTGGCCGAGGCTGGCGCCGAGGGAGAAGCGCTCGAGGCGGGTGTCACGGCTGCGCTTTTCCAGCATTTCACGGGCGATCTGCCGGGCCTTGTACTCCAGGTGGCCGCCGCCGATGGTGTCGTACAGGCGCTCACGGCTGACCACCATCTTCGAGCCGGCATTGCGCGGCGTGGAGCCGCGTTCCTCGATGATGGTCACCAGTACGCAGGGTTCGCCTTGTTGTTGCAGGTCGGCGAGTGCTTCGATCCAGGCCGTGTTGCTCATGGTTCTGTCCTTCGTATCGCCCGGTGGCGAGTGCAAAGCGTCGCCACCGGGACGTTCGTGTTGCGCTAACGGTGGACAAGCAAAGCGTTGTCCACCCTGCGTCAGGCCGGGGTGGTCTCCGTTGCCGCAGACTTGCTCGCCGCCTGCTTCAACCTGCGCATCTGTTCCACGCCCCAGAGCACGCGCTCGGGGGTCGCCGGAGCATCGATCTGCGGCTGCGCCCGGTAGTCGGCCAGGCTCGCCACCGCATCCTTGATCGCGCACCAGACCGAAATGCCGAGCATGAACGGCGGCTCGCCCACGGCCTTGGAGTGGAACACGGTGTCTTCGGGGTTCTTGCGGTTCTCCACCAGCTTGACCCGCAGATCCAGCGGCATGTCCGCCACCGCCGGGATCTTGTAGCTGGCCGGGCCGTTGGTCATCAGCTTGCCCTTGTCGTTCCAGACCAGCTCTTCCATGGTCAGCCAGCCCAGGCCCTGGACGAAGCCGCCCTCGACCTGGCCGATGTCGATGGCCGGGTTCAGCGAGGCGCCGACGTCATGCAGGATGTCGCTGCGCAGCATCTTGTATTCGCCGGTCAGGGTATCGACGATCACTTCCGAGCAGGCCGCGCCATAGGCGAAGTAGTAGAACGGCCGCCCGCGCGCCTGACTGCGGTCGTAGTAGATCTTCGGCGTGCGGTAGAAGCCGGTGGACGACAGCGAGACCTGGCCGAAATAGGCCTGCTGGATCAGCTCCTCGAAGCTGATGTAGTGGTCGCGCAGGCGCACCTGGCCGTTCTTGAACTCGACGTCTTCCTCGAAGATCTGCCACTTGCGTGCGGCGAACTCCACCAGCCGCTGCTTGATGGTCTGCGCCGCGTTCTGCGCCGCCTTGCCGTTGAGGTCGGCGCCGCTGGAGGCCGCCGTCGGCGAGGTGTTAGGCACCTTGTCGGTGTTGGTGGCGGTGATCTGGATGCGCTCGATATCCACCTGGAACACCTCGGCCACCACCTGCGCCACCTTGGTATTCAGGCCCTGGCCCATCTCGGTGCCACCGTGGTTCAGGTGGATGCTGCCGTCGGTGTAGACGTGCACCAGCGCGCCGGCCTGGTTGAGGAAGCTGGCGGTGAAGCTGATGCCGAACTTCACCGGCGTCAGCGCCAGGCCCTTCTTCAGGATCGGGCTTGCGGCATTGAACGCGCGGATCGCTTCGCGTCGCTTTGCATAGTCGCTGCTGGCTTCCAGCTCGGCGGTCATCTCCTCGAGCATGTTGTGCTCGACGGTCTGGTAGTAGTGGGTGACGTTGCGCTCGGTCTTGCCGTAGTAGTTGCGCTTGCGCACCTCGAGCGGGTCCTTGCCCAGCTCGCGGGCCACCGCGTCCATGATTTCCTCTATGGCGACCATGCCCTGTGGGCCGCCGAAGCCGCGGTAGGCGGTGTTCGAGGCGAGGTTGGTCTTGCAGCGATGGCCATTGATGGTGGCGTCGCCCAGGTAGTAGGCGTTGTCGGAGTGGAACATGGCGCGATCGACGATCGAGCCGGAAAGGTCCGGCGAGTAGCCGCAGTTACCGGCGAGATCGATCTCGATGCCGTGCAGCAGACCGTCATCGTCGAAGCCGACGTCGTACTCGACGTAGAAGGGGTGGCGTTTGCCGGTCATGGTCATGTCTTCCATGCGCGGCAGGCGCATCTTGGTCGGCCGGCCGGTGAGGTGCGCGATCACCGCGCACAGGCACGCAGGTCCCGCGGCCTGGGTTTCCTTGCCGCCGAAGCCGCCGCCCATGCGGCGCATGTCGATGACGATCTTGTTCATCGGTACGCCGAGCACTTCGGCCACCAGCTTCTGCACCTCGGTGGGGTTCTGCGTCGAGGTATAGACGATCATGCCGCCATCTTCGCTGGGCATGACCGAGGACACCTGTGTCTCCAGGTAGAAGTGCTCCTGCCCGCCGATGTGCAGCGAACCCTGCAGCCGACGCGGCGCGCTGGCCAGGGCGGTGGCCGAGTCGCCGCGCTTGTGGGTGTGGCTGTCGAGCACGAAGTGCTTCTTGTGCAGCGCCTCGACCACGTCGAGCACCGGCTCCAGATCCTCGTATTCGATGATCGCGGCCATCGCTGCCTTGCGTGCGCTTTCCAGGCTGTCGGCAGCCACGGCGATCACCGGCTGGCCGATGAACTCGACCTTGCCGTCGGCCAGCAGCGGGTCGCCGGGCATCACGGCACCGATGTCCAGCTGGCCCGGCACGTCCTTCGCCGTGATAGCGATGGCTACGCCCGGAATCTGGTAGCAGGGCGCGGTGTCGATGCGGACGATGCGGGCGTGGGCGCGCTCGCTCATGCGGGCATAGACGTGCAGCTGATTGGGAAACTCCAGCCGGTCGTCGACGTAGACCGCCTCGCCCGAGACATGCTTGGGCGCGCTGTCGTGCTTGACGCTGCGACCGACGCCGGTGACCAGGTCCTGGGTGAACAGCGCCGCGATTTCTTCCTGGGTGCGGGTGGTTACGTGGTTAGACATAAGCGGTCACCCTCGTCTCGGTCTTCGGTGCATGTTGTTCGAGGAAGCACTTGCGCAGCAGGTTCTGTGCGACCAGCAGGCGATACTCGCGGCTGGCGCGGAAGTCGGTCAGCGGCGTGAAGTCTTCGGCCAGGGCATCGCAGGCCGCCTCCACGGTCTGCTGGTTCCAGGGCGCGCCGTTCAGGGTCGCCTCGCAGGCCGCGGCGCGCTTGGGAATCGCCGCCATGCCGCCAAAGGCGACCCGGGCATCGGCGACCACGCCATCGGTGATCTGCAGGTCGAACGCGGCGCAGACAGCGGAGATATCGTCGTCCAGTCGCTTGGAAACCTTGTAGGCGCGGAACAGGCGATCCGGTGTGGCGCGGGGCACCCGTACCTTCTCGATGAATTCCCCGGGCTGGCGCGCGGTGACCTTGTAGTCGATGAAGTAATCCTCGAGCGGCAGGGTGCGGCTGCTGGCGCCCTTGCGCAGGACAACTTCGGCACCCAGGGCGATCAGCAGCGGCGGCGAGTCGCCGATCGGCGAGGCGTTGCCGATGTTGCCACCGAGCGTGCCCTGGTTGCGGATCTGCAGCGAGGCGAAGCGCTGCAGCAGCTCGCCGAAATCCGGGTACTCGGCGGCCAGCGCAGCGTAGCAGTCGGTCAGCGGGGCGGCTGCACCGATCTCGATGCTGCTGTCAGTCACCTCGACCTTTTTCATCTCGGCGATGTGGCCGACGTAGATCATTACCGGCAATTCGCGATGGAACTGGGTGACTTCCAAGGCCAGGTCAGTGCCGCCGGCCAGCAGCCGGGCGTCCGGGTTAGCGCTGTAGATGTCGGCCAGGTCGCCTACCGTCAGCGGCGACAGGCAACGCTTGTCACCGCTGTTCAACTCGGCGGTCTCACGCGGTTCGATGGCCTTGAGTTGGGCGATGGTCTCGGCTTCGTGGGCGTCGAACTGGTCCGGCTGCTTGGCACAGCAGGCCTGTTCGGCGGCTTCGAGGATCGGCCGGTAGCCGGTGCAGCGGCAGAGGTTGCCGGCCAGGGCTTCGTGGGCCTGGTGCGGATCGTATTCATTGACCGCGTCGGTATTCTTCTGCAGGGCGAACAGGCTCATGACGAAGCCCGGCGTGCAGAAGCCGCACTGCGAGCCGTGGCAGTCGACCATCGCCTGCTGGACGCTGTGCAGCCGGCCCTGGTCCTTGAGGTCTTCGACGCTGATCAGCTGCTTGCCGTGCAGCGCGGAGACGAAGGTCAGGCACGAGTTGAGGGTGCGATAGCGCAGGCGGTCGCCCACCAGTTCGCCGACCACGACGGTGCAGGCGCCGCAATCGCCGGAGGCGCAGCCTTCCTTGGTGCCGGTCTTGCCGCGGTATTCGCGCAGGTATTCGAGCACCGTGGTGTTGGGATCGAGCGCGCTTTCGCTGCGCACTTCCCGGTTGAGGAGAAACTGGATCAAGGCGAGGCCTCCGGCTGTTCTTCTTGTGAAGCGAAAACTAGCGGCATCTGACTTTTCGGTCAACTAATTCCTGACTCAAAAGTCAATGTGGCCGACGAGCGCACCTTCCGGACGGAAACACCGCGGCTGCCGTCCGGGGTCTTTACTTCAAGTTAAGTTGCTTCAGGCGTTCTCGGCCTGCATGTCGCGACGATAGGCGTAGGTCTCGGCGAAGCGCGAGAGCATGTACCGGCTGCAGGTGGTGCTCGGGTATTTCGGCGGGTTGGTTTCGTCGTAGCAACCGGGCAGGCAGGCGATCTCGGTGTCCGGATGCGGTTCGGCGAAGAACGGCATGGAGTAGCGGTCCACGCCCAGCGGGCTGATCACGCGATGGGGCGTCGACTTGTAACGGTCGTTGCTCCAGCGCGCCATCATGTCACCGATGTTGACCACGTAGGTGCCCTCGATGGGCGGTGCGTCGATCCACTCGCCCTTGACGTTCTGCACCTGCAGGCCGCCGGCCTGGTCCTGATGGAGCAGGGTGACGCAGCCGTAATCGGTGTGCGCGCCGGCGCCTTGCTGATCGGCGCTGGTGGCCGTCTGCCGGGGCGGGTAGTGGATCATGCGAAACACACTGATGGGCTCGACGAAGCGCTTGTCGAAGAAGTCGCGCTCGATGCCCAGGGCGAGTGCGATGGCACGCAGCAGCGTGCAGGCAAGGTCCTGCATGTCGCGGTAGTGCCCTTCCATCAGCTCGGTCCAGCCTTCGATCTGTAGCGGATGACGGTTGGGTCCGCGCAGCGGTTTGCCGGCCAGCACCTCCGGATGATCGGCAGGCATATGGAAACCCATGTCGAAGGTTTCCTTGAGGTCGCACGGCTGGCTCGGGTCCAGCTGCTCGGTGGCGACGGCACCGTAGCCGCGGTGGTGCTGGCTCTTGGTGATATCGATCTTCAGCTTTTCGTCGGCGGGCAGGGCAAAGAAACGCTTGGCATGGTCGGTGAGGGTGGCGATGCGCTCGGCGCTGATCGGGTGACCCTTGATATAGAAGAAGCCCCACTCGCGGCAGGCGCGGTCGATGGCCTCGGCGACGGCCAGATGGCCGGCTTCGTCGGCGTTATAGAGCGGGGCAATATCGATGATGGGCAGTGAGTTCATGGCTGACTCCGGGTACGGCGCCGCCGGTCTTCTCGTACCGGCGGCCTTCGAGGGCAATGCCCCCTGCGTGCGGTTCGCCCGAAGGCGGGACGGCACGCGAGATTCCGCAGTGCGCCGGTGGGGCCGGCGCGGGTGACGCTTACTTCGGCATTTCAGCCTTGACGCCTTCGACGTAGTAATTCATCGAGGCGAGGTCCTTGATGCTGGCGGTCTCGCCCTCGGCGATGCGCACTTCGCCAGCCTGGTCCTTGATCGGGCCGGTGAACGGATGGAATTCACCGCTCTTGATGCGGGCGATGATCTGCTCGGCCTCGGCCTTGACGTCGGCAGGCACCAGATCGCTGATCGGCAGGCTGATGCTGTCCTGTGCCAGCCCGCCCCAGAAGTCCTCGGATTTCCAGTTGCCGGCCATTACCGCTTCGGCGGACTTGGTGTAGTGCGGGCCCCAGTCGTTGACGATGGAAGTCAGCACGGCCTTGGGCCCGAAGTGCTGCATGTCCGAGGCGTAACCGACGGAATAGACGCCACGGCGCTCGGCGGCCTGGATCGGTGCCGGGCTGTCGGTGTGCTGGAAGATCACGTCCACGCCCTGGTCGATCAGCGCGTTGGCGGCATCGGCTTCCTTGCCCGGATCGAACCAGGTGTTGACCCACACCACCTTGATCTCGGTGCCGGGGTTGTACTTGTCCAGCGCCAGCTGGATCGAGTTGATGTCGCGGATCACTTCCGGAATCGGGAAGGAGGCGATGTAGCCGACCTTCTTGCTCTTGGTCATCTTCGCCGCGAGGAAGCCGCCGACGTAGCGGCCTTCATAGGAACGGGTCAGGTAGGTGCCGACGTTCTTCGCCTGCTTGTAACCGGTGGCGTGCTCGAAGGTGACCTTGGGAAACTGCTTGGCGACCTTCAGCGTGGGGTTCATGTAGCCGAAGGAGGTGGTGAAGATTAGGTCATAGTCGCTCTTGGCCATGTTGCGGATGACCCGCTCGGCATCGGCCCCTTCCGGCACGTTCTCGACAAAGCTGGTCTTCACCTTGTCGCCCAGCTTCTCTTCCATGTACTTGCGACCCTGCTCATGCTGGTAGGTCCAGCCGTGGTCGCCGATCGGACCGATATAGACGAAGCCGACCTTCAGCGGATCGGCGGCCGAAGCGGCGGCCGTGGTGAGAGCGGCGCTGAAGCCGATCGCTGCGGCAAGGGCGCGCAGCATGTTTTTCCGTGTGTGTTTCTGCATGGGGGTGACGCTCCTTCTGGCTTTGCTGGCAAAGCATGGTTTTGGCTTGAAGCGTAGTAGCAAAAAGCTGACCAACTAGACAAAAACCTTCGGTGTGCGGAAATGCGTGGCATGTAGCTTGCGCCCGATGCGGTACGGGGATTCGCCTTTGGTGCGCCGGCCGCCCGTCACGCCCCGAGAGGGTGCAGCCGTGGGCGCGGAGGGGCCGTCCGCGGTGCACGATGAGGCGTGTCTCCGCGTGGATGGCTTCGGCCATCCACCCTACGTTCAGCATGGCGCGTGCGGAACCGTAGGGTGAAAAACTCGCGAAGCGATTTTCCACGCGGGACGCCACGCAAAACCATCGCTTCAGCCGGCCACCAGCTGCCGGGCTGCCTGCTGGTGATCGGCGATCAGCCCGGCGACGTCCAGCCCTTCGATCTGGCCCTCGATCACGCGCCACTTGCCGCCGATCATTACCCGATCGGCACGGTCGGCGGCGCATAGCAGCAATGCGGCGATGGGGTCGTGGCTGCCGGAGAAGCGCAGTTCGTCGAGCTTGAACAGGGCCAGATCGGCCTGCTTGCCGACCGCCAACTCGCCGATGTCGCTGCGCCCGAGCAGGCGCGCGGAGCCGCGGGTCGCCCAGCCGAGTACCTTCTGCGGGGTGATCTTCTCAGCGCCGTAGCGCAGGCGCTGGATGAACAGCGCCTGACGCGCCTCGAGCATCATGTTGGAGGCGTCGTTGGAGGCCGAACCGTCCACGCCCAGGCCGATGATGGCGCCCTTGTCCTCGAGCTCAAGCGTGTGGCAGATGCCGGAGGCCAGGCGCATGTTGGAACTCGGGCAATGGCAGATACCGACACCGGCTGCACCCAGGCGGTGAATTTCCACCTGGTTGAAATGGATGCCATGGGCCAGCCACGTTCGCGGGCCGAGCCAGCCGACGCTCTGCAGGTAGTCCACGGTGCGCATGCCGAAGCGTTTCGCGCAGAACTCCTGTTCGTCCAGGGTCTCGGCCAGATGGGTATGCAGGCGCACGTCGCGTGCTTCGGCCAGCTCCGCGCAGGTCCGCATGATGTCGGTGGTGACCGAAAACGGCGAGCAGGGCGCCAGGGCGATCTGGATCTGCGCGCCGTCGCCGCGTTCGTGGTAGCGGTCGATCAGCCGCTCGCTGTCGGCGAGGATGGCCTCGGCGTCCTGCACCACGCTCTTGCAGGGCAGACCGCCGTTCTCCTTGGACAGGTTCATCGAACCGCGGGTGAGCATGGCGCGCATGCCCAGTTCGCGGACGGCCCCGACCTGGATGTCGATGGCGTCCTCGAGCCCGCCCGGAAACAGGTAGTGGTGATCCGCCGCCGTGGTGCAACCGGACAGCAGCAGCTCGGCCAGCGCCACCTTGCTCGCCAGCTGCAACGCCTGCGGCGTCAGCCGCGCCCAGACCGGGTAGAGGGTCAGCAGCCAGTTGAACAGCGGCTCGTTGACCACCGGCCCCCAGGCGCGGGTCAGGGTCTGGTAGAAGTGGTGATGGGTGTTGACCAGCCCCGGCAGCACCACGTGTTCGCGGGCGTCGAAGGTCTCATCGACCGGCCGGGCAGGGGAAGTGCCAGCGGCGAGCAGCTCGACGATGACGCCGTTCTCGACCACCAGCCCGCCGGGGGCCGGTTGGTCGTTGGCGGTGAAAAGGGCGAGGGGGTTCTTGATCCAGATGCGCTCAGCAGGCATGGCCGGCTTTCTCCTGAAGGGTTGGGTTCAGAGTAGCCAGCTCAGTTATGCCCTGTCTGCTGATCCAGGGGGCGCCCGGTCGGGGGACGCGGCGCGGCTGGAAAGATAACCCATTCGCTGGATTTTGCCAGCATGCGCCGGCGCTGGCTGCAGCCGCTACCAGGGCAGCGGGTCGCCCTGGTAGTCGATGAAACGATGCCCGCCCTGGCCGGCCGCCCGGGTGACCTGCTCGACCAGCCCCTTGCAACTGGTCGCCACGTCCAGCGGCGCTTCGTCGCCGCCCATGTCGGTACGTACCCAGCCGGGATGCAGCGACAGCACGCTGATGCCGGTCTCGCCCAGTTCGGCGACGAAGCTGCGCGTCAGGTGGTTGAGGGCCGCCTTGCTGGCGCCGTAGAGCGACATGCCCATGCCCGGCCCGGACTCCACGCTGCCCATGATCGAACTCATGAAGGCGATCACCCCGGCATGCGGGTCCACCAGCGGCAGCAGGCGCTCGGCCAGGCGGATCGGCGCCACGGCGTTGGTGGCGAACAGCTCGCCGATCTCGTCGCGGCTGGCCTGGCTCGCCGGCTTGTCCTTCGGCCCGGTGATGCCGGCGTTGATATGCAGCAGGTCGAGCCGCGTGCCGGCCAGGCGCTCGGCCAGTGCCTCGATGCCGGCGGCGTCGGTGATATCCAGCGCCTCGATCCGTACGCCGGCCAAGGTCTGCAGGTGCGGCGCACGCTGTGGCTCGCGCACGCTGGCGATCACCTGCCAGCCCGCATCGTTCAGTTGTTCGACCAGGCCAAGGCCCAGGCCACGGGAGGCGCCGATGACGAGTGCGGTCTTGCTCATGGAGATGTCCTCAAGCGGGCGGCGAAAGGGCAAGGATAGCGCGTGATGGGCGTGGGGGCGCGCTGTCTTAGCGTGCGACGACTCAGAGCGGCGGCAGGTCTTCCGCCAGGTCGGTGGCGTAGATGCCGGGGATGTGCAGTTCGCTCTGCACCAGTTGCTGGCCCTCCATCTGCGGCTGGGTCACCCAGGTGAGGATGTCGTAGTAGCGGCGGATGTTGGCGACGAAGTGCACCGGCTCGCCGCCACGGGCATAGCCGTAGCGGGTCTTGCTGTACCACTGCTTCTGCGCCAGGCGCGGCAGCATCTGTTTCACGTCCAACCACTTGTTGGGATCGAGCCCTTCGGCCTCGGCCAGCTTGCGGGCATCTTCCAGATGGCCGCCGCCGATGTTGTAGGCGGCCAGGGCGAACCAGGTCCGGTCGGGTTCCAGAATGCTTTGCGGAAGGCCCGCATGCACCTGGAGCAGGTATTTGCCGCCACCCTGGATGCTCTGTACCGGATCCAGGCGGTTGGTGACGCCCATGGCATTGGCCGTGCGCAGGGTCAGCATCATCAGGCCGCGCACGCCGGTCTTGGAGGTGGCCTCGGGCTGCCAGTGGGATTCCTGATAGCCGATCGCCGCCAGCAGCCGCCAGTCGAGGCCGTGTTGCCTGGCGGTTTCGCGGAAGGTCTTCTCGTAGCGTGGCAGGCGCTGCTGCAGATGCTTGGCGAAGGCGTAGGCGCCGACGTAGCCGAGCACGTCGACATGGCCGTAGTAGCGTTCGCGCAGACGCTGCAGGGTGCCGTTCTGCTGGGCCTGGTCGAGAAACGCGTTGGCCGCCTGCAGCAGGCTGTCGTCCTCGCCCTTGGCGACGATCCAGGCCAGGCTGTTCTGCTCGCCAAGGTCGAAACCGGCGCGGATATTGGTGAAGTACACCTGGTTCATCGACAGTTCGTTGGATTCGACCAGGGTCAGGTCGATCTGGCCTTCGTCGACCATGCGCAGCAGGTCGACCACCTCGACCGCATCGGATTCCTCGTAGCGCAGCTCCGGCAGCTCGGCCTGCAGGGCCGCGAGCTTCTCCGCCTGGCTGCTGCCCTTGAGCACCAGAATGCGCTTGCCGACCAAGTCCTCGGGGCGGGTCGGCCGGCGCTGGCCGTTGCGGTAGACGACCTGGGTGGTCACGTCGAGGTAGGAATGGGTGAAGCGCGCCAGCGCCTGGCGGCCCTCGCTGGCCACCAGCCCCGCTGCCGCGAGGGCCGGGCCGCCGGGGCGGTTCAGGCGAGTGAAGATTTCCTCGATGCTGTCGGCGCTTTCGATCTGCAGCTCGACGTCCAGGGTGCTGGCGAAGCGCTTGACCAGTTCGTACTCGAAGCCGGCTTCGCCGTTGCGGTCCTGGAAATAGGTGGAGGGGCTGTTGCGGGTGATCACGCGCAGGACGCCTTCCTCCTGTATGCGCTCGAGCTCGCTGGGCTTTTTCGCACAGCTGCCGAGCATCAGGAAGATTCCGGTCGCCAACAGCCAGATGGCGCAGCGCTTGCGGAACACGGTTTGGGCAAACATCGGCGCAGTATACGCAAAGGCGAACCGCCACCATATCTGGACAGCGAAGCGGCTCTCTGTTAAGCGACGGCCTGTCCGGATGCGCGATCGAGTGGCCGGCGGCGCGTTCGTGGCCCTGTCTCGCGCGGTTGCAGAACGAGCGGGGCCCTGCAGCCTGGATGTTCGCAGCGAGTCCGGCATAATGCCGGGCCCTGGAGATCTTTACCCAATGTCCGACCTCGAGCCCAAGCCCTGGTTCGTCTATCTGGTGCGTGCCGCCAATGGCGCGCTGTACTGCGGTATCAGCGACGATGCGCAACGGCGCTTCGCCGAGCACCAGCGTGGGCGGGGCGCGCGGTTCTTCCATTCCAGCCCGGCGCAGGCCCTGGTGTATGTCGAGGCCTGCGCGAGCAAGGGCGATGCATTGCGCCGGGAGATCGCCATCAAGCGGCTGAACAAGCGTGCCAAGGAGCGGCTGGTCGCCCGTGCCGCCGAGGTCTCGTGAATGACGGCTCAATCAGCCGGTGGGCTCGTTCGCAGGGACCGTCTAAGCTGATGGCGTTCGAACCCCGATCCTCTACCCGAAAACCTGGCGGAGCCCTGTCATGCACGAGCTGATCCTGCACCACTATCCCACCTCGCCGTTCGCCGAGAAGGCCCGCCTGCTGCTGGGGTTCAAGCAGTTGTCCTGGCGTTCGGTGATGATCCCACCGGTCATGCCCAAGCCGGATCTGACCGCGCTGACCGGCGGCTACCGGCGTACGCCGGTGCTGCAGGTCGGCGCCGACATCTATTGCGACACCGCGCTGATCGCCCGTCGCCTGGAGGCGGAGAAGGTCACGCCGGCGCTGTTCCCCGAAGGCCAGGAGTTCAACGTCGCGGTGCTCGCGCAGTGGGCCGATTCGGTGCTGTTCCTCAATGCGGTGAGCCTGGTCTTCCAGCCCGAATCCATGGCCCTGCGCTTCGCCCAGGCACCCAAGGAGTTCGTCCAGGCGTTCAGCAAGGACCGCGCGCAGCTGTTCAGCAACGGTACGGTGACCCGCGTGCCGCTGGAGCAGGCGAAGAACGACTGGCCCACCTTGATGGCGCGTCTGCAGCAGCAACTGGCCCGTGAGGAGGGCGAATTCCTGTTCGGTGCCGCGCCTTCGCTGGCCGACTTCGCGGTAGCGCCGTGCCTGTGGTTCCTGCGTGCCACGCCGGTGACCGCGCCGTTGGTGGACGACTACCCGGAGGTCAAGGCATGGCTGGACAAGGTGCTGGGCGTCGGCCACGGCTCCCACAGCGAGCTCTCCGCCGAGGATGCGCTGCGCATGGCGCGCGAGGCGGACCCCGTGGCCGTGCCGGAGGAACCGTTCGCCGAGCCCAATGGCTTCCATGAGGGGCAGCGGGTGGCGATCAGCGCGGTGGACTACGGTGCCGATCCGGTCGAAGGGGAGTTGGTCTTCGCCGGTGTCGAGGAGTCGATCCTGCGCCGCACCGACGATCGCGCGGGCGTCGTGCATGTGCATTTCCCACGCATCGGCTATCGCATCGAGGCGTGCTGACCGCGCGTGTCATGGCCTGCTTTCGCGCAGGCGCGGCAGCTCCTCGGCGAGTTCGCGGAAATAGGCCAGGCGTTCGTAGCAGAGCGTCAGCTCGCCGCCGATGCGGTTGAACCAGGCATCCGGCGCGCCGCAGGTGGTCATGCGCAGGGTCAGGTCGCGGGGCAGGTCGAAGGCTTCGCTGGCCTTTCTCGCGACGGCCTCGAGTTCGCCGCTGGCGCGGATTTTCCTCAGCAGTTCGGCCCCGCCGGGCAAGTGGCCGGGCGGGGTGTCGTAGACCACCTGGATGCGATGGCGCAGTGGTTGCTCGTCGCGCCGCTTGAAGTGTTCGCGAAACCAGCCCACCGCATGGGCGACCTGCTGGTATTCCTCGGGGCAGTAGAGCGCACGTTCCACCGGCAGCCCGCTCATCTCCAGCACCCAGTCCAGGCGGTCCGGGTCGCTGCCGTAGGCCAGGCAGGCGATGTTGTAGAAGCGCTGGGCATCCAGCGCGTGGCTGTCCCAGACGGGCACCGGCGTGCCGGCTTGCTCGGCGTTCTTCCACTCCAGCCGCCAGTAGTCGGCGACATCCATCAGCTTGGCGTAGAACTCGGCGCTGTGCTGTTCCTGCTGCAGCAGGAACAGCCCCATGAAGCCGAGCTGGTCGGCGGCATCTTCCTCACGGCCGAGGATCGGCAGTTGCAGTTCGCTGATCAGCAGGTGCCCCATCTCGTGCATCAGCGTGAATTCGGCATTGGCGACGGTAAAGCGAACCGCGTCCATCGCGGGCGGGGCCGGCGTCTCCCGGTCCTGCGCCGTTGCCGCCAGCGGCAGGAACGACAGCAGCAGGAGCAACAGGCGTCGCCGGTTCATCGCATGCGCTCCAGATCGGCATGGCTGAACGGCGCCGGATGCGCCGGCCAGTCGAGGGCCAGGCGTTCGAATTCGCGCGCCAGCAGGCTGGCGACGATCAGGTCGCGCAGCCAGCGGTGGTCAGCGGGGATCACGTACCAGGGAGCCGCGTTGCCGTGGCTGACGCTCAGCACGTCGGCCCAGCTGGCCTGGCGCTCGGCGAAGTGGCGATGCCCCTGCAGGTCGTCCAGGGTCAGTTTCCAGCGCTTGTCGGGCCGTTCGAGGCGCTGGTGCAGCCGGTGTTTCTGCTCGTCGACGGATAGCTGCAGATAGCACTTCAACGGCCGGACCCGTAGCGCCGGCAGTTGCCGCTCGAAGTCCGCGATCGCCACCTGCCGCGCGGGAATATCCGCGGCGCCGCACAGCCCGTCGCGCAGGTCGCTGACCAGTGCCTCGTAGTAGCTGCGATTGAACGCGCCGAGGATGCCCGGGGCGGGCAGGCGCTGCCGGTAGCGCCAGAGAAAATCGTGGCGGCGCTCATCGGCGCTCGGCGCCTGGAAACTGCAAGGCGCCAGGCCGAGCGGGTCGAGGCCGCCGAGCACGCGGCGGATGACGCCGTTCTTGCCGGCACAATCCGGGCCCTGCAGCACCAGCAGCAGGGCATCCCGGCGGTTGGCCCAGAGCATGGTCTGCCGCTCGCGCAACCAACCCTTGAGCGCCGCCAGCCGGGCCTGTGCCTGCGGCTTTTCCAGGCCGTAGCGGCGGGCCGGGTCGCGCGCCAGCGGCGCCGCGGGATCGCACAGGCAATCGTCGAGAACGGTGTCCGGCAGGCGCATGGCGGCTCCTCGGCTGCGTCAGTCCTTGCGGCGCTTGAGCTGGTCCTTCAGCTGGGTCGGCAGCTGGCGGATGATCAGCATGTCGCGGGCCTCGTCGTACTCGATCTTCGACCCCAGCAGGTGCGATTCGAAGCTGATCGACAGCCCCCCGGCGCGGCCGGTGAAGCGGCGGAACTGGTTGAGGGTGCGCTTGTCCGGCGGAATCTCCGGCGACAGACCGTAGTCCTTGTTGCGGATGTGGTCGTAGAAGGCCTTGGGGCGTTCCTCGTCGATCACCCCGGAGAGCTCTTCCAGGGTCATCGGCTCGCCGAGCCGGGCCTGGGTGCTGGCGTAGTCGACCAGGGCGCTGGTCTTCTCGCGGGCCTGCTCTTCGGGCAGGTCCTCGCTCTCGACGTAGTCGCTGAAGGCCTTGAGCAGCGTGCGCGTCTCGCTGGGGGCGTCGACACCTTCCTGGCAGCCGATGAAGTCGCGGAAGTATTCCGAGACCTTCTTGCCGTTCTTGCCCTTGATGAAGGAGATGTACTGCTTCGACTGCTGGTTGTTCCGCCACTCCGAGATGTTGATCCGCGCGGCCAGGTGCAACTGGCCGAGGTCCAGGTGCTTGGCCGGGGCCACGTCCAGCGATTCGGTGACGGCCACGCCTTCGCTGTGGTGCAGCAGGGCGATGGCCAGGTAGTCGGTCATGCCCTGCTGGTAGTGGGCGAACAGCACGTGGCCGCCGGTGGAGAGGTTGGATTCCTCCATCAGCTTCTGCAGGTGCTCGACGGCCTGGCGGCTGAATGTGGTGAAGTCCTGGTTGCCCTCCAGGTACTGGCCGAGCCAGCCGCTGAAGGGGTAGGCCCCCGATTCCTCGTGGAAGAAGCCCCAGGCCTTGCCCTGCTTGGCGTTGTAGCTTTCGTTGAGGTCGGCCAGCAGGTTTTCCATGGCCTGTGACGCGCCCAGCTCCGAATCGCGGGCATGGAGCACGGCTGGGGTGCCGTCCGGCTTTTTCTCGATCAAATGAACAATGCAGTGGCGAATCGGCATGGGGAACTCGTCAAGGGGTGGCTGAACAGCTGCAGTTTAACCGAGCGTAACAGTCCGATGAGCAGTTGCAGAGGTTCGGGGGTAGCTGAGTAAACTGGTCGCCTTTTCCCCAAGGAATGACGCTCATGACTGCTGCGTGGCGCAACTGCGCCTGGATGCTCTTCGGTGGCTCGCTGATCCTCGCCATATCGCTGGGGGTACGCCATGGTTTCGGCCTGTTCCTGCCGCCGATGAGCGCCGAGTTCGGCTGGGGGCGCGAAGTGTTCGCCTTCGCCATCGCGGTGCAGAACCTCATCTGGGGCCTGGTGCAGCCGGTGACCGGGGCGCTGGCGGATCGCTTCGGCGTGGCGCGCGTGGTGGTCGTTGGCGGGGTGCTCTATGCGGTCGGGCTGGCGCTGATGGCGATTGCCGATTCGCCGGCCACGCTGACGCTGAGCGCCGGGTTGCTGATCGGGCTGGGGCTGTCGGGGACCTCGTTCTCGGTGATCCTCGGCGCGGTTGGTCGTGCCGTACCGCCGGAAAGGCGCAGCATGGCGATGGGCATCGCCAGTGCCGCGGGTTCCTTCGGCCAGTTCATCATGCTGCCGGGCAGCCTGGGGCTGATCGAATGGCTGGGCTGGTCTTCGGCGTTGCTGGCGCTGGGGCTGCTGGTGGCGCTGATCGTGCCGCTCGCCGGGATGATGCGCGGTCCCGAGCAGGCACCGGTGGCGGTCGGCGCGCAGCAGTCGCTCGGCGAGGCGCTGCGCGAGGCGGCCGGGCATTCCGGGTTCCGCCTGCTGGCGCTGGGCTTCTTCGTCTGCGGCTTCCAGGTGGTGTTCATCGGCCTGCACCTGCCGGCCTACCTGGTCGACCAGCATCTGCCGGCCCAGGTCGGTACCACCGTGCTGGCGCTGGTCGGGCTGTTCAACGTGGTGGGTACCTATACCGCCGGCTGGCTGGGCAGCTGCTATTCGAAGCCGAAGCTGCTGGCCGGGCTGTACCTGATCCGTGGGGTGGTGATCAGCGCCTTCCTGCTGGCGCCGTTGAGCGTCTGGAGCGCCTATGCCTTCGGCATCGCCATGGGCCTGCTGTGGTTGTCCACGGTGCCGCTGACCAACGGTACGGTGGCGACCATGTTCGGCGTGCGCAACCTGTCCATGCTCGGCGGCATCGCCTTTCTCTTCCACCAACTGGGCTCGTTCTTCGGCGGCTGGCTGGGCGGCTGGCTGTACGACCGTACCGGCAGCTACGACCTGGTCTGGCAGATCGCGATCGCCCTCAGCCTGATGGCCGCGCTACTCAACTGGCCGATCCGCGAGCAGCCGGTCGAGCGCCTGCGCGCCGTGGCGGAGGTCGGCTGATGCGGCGCCTCTGGCTGGGCGGGGGCGCCGCGCTGCTGCTCGGCCTGCTGGCGCTGCTCGCCTGGTGGGGTTGGCAGCGCGGAGGGCTGGCGTTATTGCAGTTGGGGCTGGGCAGCTGCTGAGTCATCGGGCGACTGCAGGGCGCGCAGCCGGTCGATCATGTAGCGCACGTGCAGGTGCAGGGTGAACAGCTCGTGGGAGTAGGACAGTGGCACCTCCACCACCCGCAGTTCGTTGTCCAGCTGCTCCATGCGCCGGATCTGTTCGTCCAGTTCCGCGCCGATGCTGCCGTCGTGGATTTTCTCGTCCGTCTCGTGCAGGTAGCGATACCACTTGAAGATCCGTGAGCGCATGCGCCACTGGTACAGCGGCGAGACCGACTTGAACAGCGGCAGCAGTATGGCGATGAACGGCAGCAGCAGGAGGATGTAGCGGTCGACCCAGGACGCGATGCTGAACGGCAGATAGCGCTGCAGATACGGCGGGCCGTTGCGGTAGTAGCCGGCGGCCTCGGCGGTCAGCGGCAGGCTCATGGGTTCGGCGCGCGGGAAGCCGTTCGGTGGGTCGAGCAGGTTGCCGTCGCGCAGCACATCGCGCGCGGCTTCCAGCAGCATCGGCGTCAGCGCCGGGTGCAGGCTGTCGTTGGCGACCAGGGTTGCCAGCGGCGAAAGGGTCTGCAGGTCCCGCTGCGGCGTGTCGCGGGCCAGATCGAGCAGGCCCTGTGGTATCCGCAGCGCGCTCAGGAAGGGGAAGTGCGCCTGCAGCGCGGCGGTGCGCGGGATTTCCAGCAATTGCAGTTGGGGATGTGCGGCCAGCTCACGGATCATGTCGTTGTTCGGCGGGCCGACGAAGAAGGCCGCGTCCAGTTCGCCGGCCAGCAGCGCTTCCAGGGCGCGGCGCCCGCCCAGTGGCTGCCAGTCGGCGCCGGGCTGCTCGACACTGGCGGCGAGTATGTCTTGAACCGCGGCGAGCGTGCCGCTGCCCTCGCTGCCGAGCCCCAGGCGCAGCGAGCGCAGCTGGCGCAGATCGGCCAGGACCAGGCCCTGGCGGGCGAACAGCCACAACGGCTCGCTGTACATCACCCCGAGGCCCTTCAGGCGCCGCCGCTGGCTGTCCTCCAGCAGCAGCTCGGTGCCGCTCTGGACCAGCGCGAACTGCACGGCGTCGCCTGCCAGCAGGTGCCTGAGGTTGTCCATCGAGCCCTTGGATGTCTGCAGTTCCAGCTCGATGCCTTCTTGCTCGAGGCGGGCCTGCAGGCGCCGGCCGAAATCATGATAGCCGCCGCCCTCGCTGCCGGTGGCCATGCGCAGACGGGTCGGTGGCGCCGGGTCCAGCGCCCAGACGAACAGGCCGACCAGTACGGCGAACAGGGGGATCAGCCACAGATGGGCCCGGATGACGATCTTCAGGTCGTTGAGACGGTGCATGCGCTGTGCCTGTTCCGTGTGGCTGTCTGGACGACCACCATAACCAGCGCCACCGCGGATGGCGAGAGCAGGGCTCTGCGACGGGGCGACCGGCGTGGGCTGGCGAAGATTGCAGAAACAAGGGAATCAAATCGCGAATCCTTGCTCAAAGAGCGAAGCGGCGTTCAGGAAGTTAACGACAAATCGCCGGTTTTTAGCCGCGGCTATCGGAATTTGTGCGTGTGTGTTCGCCAAGCGGGCGGCTGCCATCGGCATCGAGCGATGGCGCGGTTGTCGCCTAACCGTCATCAACACTTGGTAAATACCTGCCGCACGCAGCCAATGGAGCCATAAGTACATGTCCACACTCACCGAACTCGCCCAGCACATCGCCAAGCTCTACCCCCTGCAGGACAAGCGAGTCGGCAAGCGTTATCGCGTGGTTGGCGAACTGGCCGGCATGACCGAGCTGGAAGAAATCAACGGTGAGCCGCGCTACATCCAGACCCTGGCCCTGAAGGACAAGCAGGTCTGGGACCTCGCCGTCTGATGCGGATTCGCGACGCCCGCCCGGCAGACCTGCCTGCCATCGGCTCCTTGCTCGAGCAGCTGGGCTACGCCGACACCGAAACCTTTCTCGCCGAGCGCCTGGCGCAGCAGGGGGCGCACCCCGATGCCGCGCTGTTGGTGGCCGAGCAGGATGGCCGCGTGGTAGGGCTGATCTCGCTGCACTTCATCGTGCAACTGGCCCTGGCCGGCGATTTCTGCCGCGTCAGCTATCTGTGTGTCGATGCCGCTGTGCGTGCCGGCGGCATCGGTGCGGCACTGCTGGAGGCGGCACAGCGGCTTGCCGAGCAGCGCGGTTGCGATCGCATGGAGCTGCACTGCGACAGCCGCCGGGTTGCCGCCCATGGCTTCTATGCGCGCCTCGGCTACGAGGATGCGCCGAAGTATTTCCGCAAGTCGTTGCGCTGATCAGGAGCTGTTGCCCCAGCGTTGCGCCCGCCAGTCGGCCTGCTCGGCCTCGCAGAGGAAGGTCCAGGCCACGAAGCGGCTGCGCTTCTGCCCTTGGGCCATGTCCACCACGCGGATGCGCCGTGCGCCGAGACGCTGCAGCCGCTTGTGCAGCGGCGCGACGTTGCCGCCCTTGGAGACCAGCGTGCTGTAGCAGTAGACCTGCGTGCCGAAGGTCGCACTCTGCTCGGCCAGGCGCGCGATGAACGCCGCTTCGCCGCCCTCGCACCAGAGTTCCGCGGCCTGCCCGCCGAAATTCAGCGTCGGCAATTTGCGTGCGGGATCGAGCCTGCCGAGGTTGCGCCACTTGCGCTGGCTGCCGCTGCTGGCTTCGGCCTGGGAGGCATGGAAGGGCGGGTTGCAGAGGCTGATGTCGAAACGGTCCTCGGGCCGCACCAGGCCCGTGAAGACCTGCCGCGGCGCCGCCTGCTGCCGCAGTTCGATGGCCTTGTCGAGCCCGTTCGCCGCGACCAGGGTGCGCGCCGAGGCCAGTGCGGTGGCGTCGATGTCCGAGCCGGTGAAGCGCCAGCCGTATTCGCGCTGGCCGATCAACGGATAAATGCAGTTGGCGCCGGTGCCGATGTCCAGCGCATGAATGCGCAGGCCGCGCGGAATCGTCCCGCCGTTGTCCTCGGCGAGCAGATCGGCCAGGCCGTGCAGGTAGTCGGCGCGGCCGGGAACCGGCGGGCACAGGTAGCCCGGCGGAATGTCCCAGTGCTCGATGCCGTAGAACTGCCTGAGCAGCGCGCGATTGAACACCTTGACCGCATCCGGGTCGGCGAAGTCGATGCTCTGCTTGCCGTACGGGTTGACGATGACGAAATCGGCCAGTTCCGGGCTGGCGGCGATCAGGGCCGGGAAGTCGTAGCGGCCGCTGTGGCGGTTGCGCGGGTGCAGCACGGCGGTCGCCGTTGCGCCGTCGGCGGGGCGGGGGCGTCTGTTCGGGGTTCTGCTCGACATGGGGGCGGGACAGTGGCGGTTCAGGCGCGCATTGTCCCACAACCAGCGGGGATTATCGTGCGCCTACGGCGAACGGTGGCGCGGCACCGCCAGCATCCACAGCAGCCCCCAGAGCAAGGCCCCGGCGCCCAGCCAGAAGGCGCTGTGCAGGCTGCCGCCCATGCCCATCCAGACGCTGGTCAGCCAGGGCGCGGCAAGCTGGGTCAGCCCGTAGAGCGCAATCAGCGCCGCCGACAGGCGCGGGCCCTGGTGCGGATGCAGCGTGCGCGCCAGGCGCTGGGTCAGCAACACCGTGCCGAGGAAGGTGCCGCCGACCAGCACCGCGCAGAGCAGGATGCCGCTGGCGCCGGGCAGCAGCAGTGCGGCCAGCACGCCGATCAGTTGGGCCAGATAGCTCAGGCGCAGGGCGATGTCGTCGCCCATGCGCACGCCGAGCCGGTTCCACAGCCAGGGCGAGGGCAGTGTCGCCAGGGCCACCACCAGCCAGCTGCCACCGACCAGGAAGTCGCCGGGTTCGACCTGCAGGCGCGCGACCATCGGCAGGAAGGTCATCGGCAGGATGTAGCCCATGCCGGCGCCGGCATAGGAGAGAAACAGCGGGGTGCTGGCGCGATCGAACAGCCGGCCGCTGGGCGGGGTCGCCGGTGTCCCGTGGGGCTCTTCGGGCGGCATGTCCAGTCGTGCCAGCTGGCGCCAGCCCCACCAGGCCAGCGGTAGCGAAAGGATCGCCGCTGGCCACCAGCGATCGGCTCCCTGCAGCATGCCGTCGCTCAGGCTGACCAGCAGGCTGGAGAGGATCAACCCCACGCACACGCCGAGATAGACCAGGCCGCTGGACGAGACGCGCTGGTGCCGCGCCAGCCATTCGAGGATCAGCGACGGCGCCTGGACGAACACCAGGCCGTTGCTGATGCCGTTGAGCAGGCGCAGTGCGGCGAGGGCGTCGGCGGATTCGGCCTGGGTCTGCAGCAGGCTGCTCAGCACGTGCAGCGCCAGCGCCCAGGGCAGGCTGCGGCGGATTTGCGTGACGCGGTGCCAGCGCAGCGCGAGCAGCGCGCCGAGCAGATAGCCGAGGTAGTTCCAGCTGGCGATGCTGGCGCCCTGCTGCACGTTGAGCAGGCCGTCCTCGACCAGCCAGGGCAGCAGCGGGGTATAGACGAAGCGGCCGAGGCCGTGGACGACCAGCAGCAGGATGGCGCCGGCCAGCAGGACCGGAAACAAGGCAGGGCGGTGGGACATGGTAAGTTCTTTTTGGAATGAGGGCCCGAGCTTAGCCGCTGGTGCCGTTCGCGACCATGCCACTTTTAGCCGGGGCCCGCCTCGCCTGCCTCCTCGATGGGGCGTCGCCGCGTTCTCTCTGCGGGATCGGCCGCCGGCGCTAGAACGGGAACAGCAGCGGTATCAGCAGCACCGAGAGCATGAGCAGGATCAGCAGGCGGGTTTCGTTACTGTCGGCGGTGCGCAGCAGCCAGTCGCCCAGGCGATAGGCGATGCCGGTGCGTACCAGGCCGTCGCCGATGACGAACAGCGCGGCGATCAGCACCACGTTCGGGTCGCTGAAGCCCGCCAGGGCTTCCTGCACGCTGAGTACGCCCGACAGCGGCAGGGCGACCATCGCCAGCAACGCGACCACGTCCATGCGCGGCCGGTTGGCGATGAACAGGCCGACGCAGCCGGCCAGCAGCGCCAGCACCAGCAGCAGGTCGCCGTTCATGGCGATCAGGGGTAATCGAGAGTGGACTTGATCCGCGGCAGCTGGCGCTCGATCCAGCCCTTGTCGATGGCGCCCCAGTCGCGAATGGCGTAGTGGCCGGCATTGTGCCGCTCGCCGTCATCCTGGACGAAGGCGCAGTCGATATCCAGTTCCGCCAGGGCGGCGAGGGTGTCCTGGGCGGTGCGCCGCGGCATGCCGGTCGCGGCCATCAGCGCCGGAACGCTGGTGGCGCTGCCGCTATCGATCAGCCAGGCGACGTAAAGCCGACGGTAGAAGCTGGTTTTGGTCTTGCTGATGGTCATGCCGGAGTCCTTGCCAGGTCATTGGGAAGCGCCGCACGGGCTTCGACGACCTGGCAGGACGGCCGATGCCGATCAGCGCAGGGCGAGCATGCCGATGTAGGTCGCTGCGCCCGCAGTGTAACCGAGGAAGGCCAGCAGGCTGACCCGCTTGACGTACCAGGTGAAGCTGATCTTCTCCATGCCCATGGCGGCCACACCGGCTGCCGAGCCGATGATCAGCGTGCTGCCGCCGGTGCCGGCGCAGTAGGCGAGCATCTCCCAGAAATTGCCGTCGACGATGAACTGCGTCAGCCAGCCGGTTTCTTCGGCGGCCGCCGCGGCGAGCATCTTCTGGCTGACCAGCGGATACATCTTCATCGCACCGGCTACCAGGGGCACGTTGTCGACCACGGCCGAAAGCAGGCCGATGGCATAGTTGATCGCGTAGATGTTGCCGAGCGATTCGCGCAGCGCGGTGGCGACCTGGGTCAGATGGCCGGCGGTGGCGAGGCTGGAGACGGCCAGCAGGATGCCGAGGAAGAACAGTACGCTGGGCGTGTCCACCTTGCGCAGGACGCCGACCACCGAAAGCGGGTGCTTGTCTTCGGCATTCTTGTTGCGGTGGATGAACTCGGTGGTTACCCAGAGCACGCCGAGGCCGAAGAGGATGCCCATGTAGGGCGGCAGGTGGGTGATGGTCTTGAATACCGGGACGAACAGCAGCGAGCCCAGCCCGAGGCACAGCACCAGGTTGCGTTCGAACGGCGTGGTAGCCGGCGGGTATTTTTCCGCCAGGTGCGCCCGTGCCCGGGGCCGCGGGGCTTCTCCGTGCAGGCGGAGGCTGAGGATGAGCAGCGGTACCAGCAGGCACACCAGGCTTGGCAGGAACAGCCCGGTGATCACGCCGGAGGCGCTGATCTGGTTGCCGATCCAGAGCATGGTGGTGGTCACGTCACCGATCGGCGACCAGGCGCCGCCGGCGTTGGCGGCGATCACTACCACGCCGACGAACAGCCAGCGCTCCGGACGGCCGCGGATCAGTTTGCGCAGCAGGGAAACCATGACGATGGTGGTGGTCAGGTTGTCCAGCGCCGCGGAGAGGAAGAAGGTCAGGAAGCCGACGATCCACAGCAGGTGCACGCGCTTGCGCGTCTGGATGCGATCGGTGATCGCCTTGAAGCCTTCGTGGGAGTCGATCAGCTCGACGATGGTCATCGCGCCGAGCAGGAAGAAGAGGATTTCCGAGACTTCGCCGAGGTGATGGCGCAGCGCTTCGACCACCACCGCAGAGGAGTCGGCCGGGTCATGGCTGCCATGTTGCAGCAGCGGCAGGATATGGTCGGCGCCCAGCACCAGGATGGTCCAGGTGAGTACCGCGGTGAGGATCGCGGCGGCGGCCTTGTCGATTTTCAGGGGATGTTCGAAGGCTATGCATAGGTAGCCTATGACGAACACGACAGCCATGAGTGCATACATCGGAGGGACTCCATCTTGGGGAATCTTGCCGGGCTTGCGGGCGCGATGACGCAGGCTCAGCGGCTGGCAGGCTGCCGAGGACGATTGGCTGTGCGAGGTGAAACAAGTCGGGAACCGCAGGGCGCGGCAGTTGCCTGCCGCAAGGGGACGGTTGCGCGTACGGCGGGGATGCCAACGGGCATTCCGCTTCGCTGCAGGGGGCTCATTTCGTATCGTCGAGCTGTTCGTGTTGGCTTCTAACGGCCTGCCAGTTTGTAAATGGGTGTTTCGTGTGCGACATAGTGTATCAGCGTTGACGGCAATAACTTGTCATCAATCAAGAGGAGACGCATCAGCAAAAAGGCCAGCATCTTTGGATGCTGGCCTTTTCGTTTACAGCGTCGCGATACGCTCGCGTTGTTCCAGGAGCCTGGCCCTGGCCTGTTCGGCTTCGGCCAGCTTGGCGCGTTCCTTGTCGATCACCTCGGCTGGCGCCTTGTCGACGAAGGCGGCGTTGCCGAGCTTGCCGCCGACGCGCTTGACCTCGCCGTCCAGCCGGCCGATTTCCTTGTCCAGACGTGCCAGTTCGGCATCCTTGTCGATCAGCCCGGCCATCGGCACCAGCACCTGCATGTCGCCGACCAGGGCGATGGCCGACAGCGGTGCCTCTTCGCCGCCCGCGAGGATGCGTACGCTTTCCAGCTTGGCCAGCTTCTTCAGGAGTGGCTCGTTCTCGTCGAGGCGACGCTGGTCGAGCGCCGAGACGTTGCCCAGCACCACGTCGATGCGCCTGGCCATGGAGATGTTCATCTCGCCGCGGATCTGGCGGATGCCGAGCATGAAGGCCTTGACCCACTCGATGTCGCCCTCGGCGGCCTCGTCGAGACGCTCGGGGTTGAACTCCGGCCAGGGCTGCAGCATCAGCGTCGGGCCCGACTTGCCGGCCAGCGGCGCGACGCGCTGCCAGATTTCCTCGGTGATGAACGGCATGAACGGGTGCGCCAGGCGCAGCGTGGTCTCCAGTACCCGCACCAGGGTACGGCGGGTGCCGCGCTGGCGTTCGACGCTGGCGCTCTCGTCCCACAGCAGCGGCTTGACCAGCTCCAGGTACCAGGCGCAGTACTCGTCCCAGATGAACTCGTAGAGCGCCTGGGCGGCCAGGTCGAAGCGGAAGGCTTCCAGCTGGCGGGTCACCTCGGCCTCGGTACGCTGCAGCGCGGAGATGATCCAGCGGTCCACCGACGAGAGCTCCACCGGCTCGTCGTTGGCACCGGTGTCCTTGTCTTCGGTGTTCTCGAAGACGAAGTTGGCGGCGTTCCAGAGCTTGTTGCAGAAGTTGCGGTAGCCCTCGACCCGGCCCATGTCGAACTTGATGTCACGGCCGGTGGAGGCCAGCGAGCAGAAAGTGAAGCGCAGGGCGTCGGTGCCATAGCTGGCGATGCCTTCGGGGAACTCGGCGCGGGTCTGCTTGGCGATCTTCTCGGCGAGCTTGGGTTGCATCATGCCGCTGGTGCGCTTGTCCAGCAGTTCGTCGAGGGTGATGCCGTCGACGATGTCCAGCGGGTCGAGCACGTTGCCCTTGGACTTGGACATCTTCTGGCCCTGGCCGTCGCGCACCAGGCCGTGGACGTAGACGGTCTTGAACGGGATCTGCCCGGTCAGGTGGGTGGACAGCATGATCATCCGGGCGACCCAGAAGAAGATGATGTCGAAGCCGGTGACCAGCACGTCGGTGGGGTGGAAGGTCTTGAGGAACTCGGTCTGCTGCGGCCAGCCGAGGGTGGAGAAGGTCCACAGGCCGGAGCTGAACCAGGTGTCCAGCACGTCCTCGTCCTGGCGCAGCGATTCGTCGTTGCGGATGTCGTACTTCTTGCGCACCTCGCTCTCGTCGCGGCCGACGTAGACGTTGCCGGCCTCGTCGTACCAGGCCGGGATGCGGTGGCCCCACCAGAGCTGGCGGCTGATGCACCAGTCCTGGATGTCGCGCATCCAGCTGAAGTACATGTTCTCGTACTGCTTGGGCACGAACTGGATCTCGCCGCTTTCCACCGCGGCGATGGCCTTCTCGGCCAGCGGCTTGGTGGAGACGTACCACTGGTCGGTCAGCCAGGGTTCGATGACGGTGCCGGAACGGTCGCCGCGCGGCACCTTCAGCGCGTGGTCGTCGATCTTCTCCAGCAGGCTCATGGCCTCGAACTCGGCGACGATGGCCTTGCGCGCGTCGAAGCGGTCCATGTGCGCGTAGCCGTCGGGCAGGCGGCCGTCGACCTTGTCGTTCGGCGAGCCGTCGATGTTGAACACCTGGGCGCGCGCCAGCACGCAGGCGTTCTGGTCGAAGATGTTGATCAGCGGCAGGTGGTGGCGTTTGCCGACCTCGTAGTCGTTGAAGTCGTGGGCTGGGGTGATCTTCACGCAGCCGGTGCCGAACTCGCGGTCGACGTAGTCGTCGGCGACGATCGGGATCAGGCGGTTGACCAGCGGCAGCATGACGTGGCGGCCTATCAGGCTCTTGTAGCGCTCGTCCTCGGGGTGCACGGCAATGGCGGCGTCACCGAGCATGGTTTCCGGGCGGGTGGTGGCGACGACCAGGTAATCCAGGCCCTCGGCGGTCTTGCAGCCGTCGGCCAGCGGATAGCGCAGGTGCCAGAGGTGGCCCTTCTCGTCGTGGTTCTCCACTTCCAGGTCGGAAATGGCGGTGTGCAGCTTGGTGTCCCAGTTGACCAGACGCTTGCCGCGGTAGATCAGCCCGTCTTCATGCAGGCGTACGAAGGCTTCCTTGACCGCCTCGGAGAGGCCTTCGTCCATGGTGAAGCGTTCGCGCGACCAGTCCACCGAGGAGCCCAGGCGACGAATCTGCCGGGTGATGTTGCCGCCGGATTCTTCCTTCCATTGCCAGACCTTCTCGAGGAATTTCTCGCGGCCCAGATCGTGGCGGCTGACACCCTGGGCGGCCAGCTGGCGCTCGACCACCATCTGCGTGGCGATCCCCGCGTGGTCGGTGCCCGGCTGCCAGAGGGTATTGCGGCCCTGCATGCGGCGGAAGCGGATCAGCGCGTCCATGATGGCGTTGTTGAAACCATGGCCCATGTGCAGGCTGCCGGTGACGTTCGGTGGCGGGATCATGATGGTGTAGGGCTCGCCGGCACCTTGCGGGGCGAAATAGTTGTTCGATTCCCAGGTCTGGTACCAGGAAGTCTCGATGGCGTGCGGCTGGTAGGTCTTGTCCATGCGGCGGGACCCTTAGAACGGCTGGTCGGAAAAACGGGCAAGTATAAAGGCAAACGGTCGCAAGGTTTTACGGCGGCGCATTTTTACTGCGAATGGTTCTGCCGATCGGCCTGCGGCCTCAGGGCCGGGGTGAGCGGGTCAGCTTGTCGAGCCGGCTTTCCAGGCGGCGCTTGAGCTCGGCCTCGATCTGCGGCACGAAGTCGTCGATCACTTCCTGCAGGATCAGGTTGGCCGCGGTGCGCAGTTCGTGGTCGATGTGTCGTTCGGCCAGAGAACGGAAGGCGGTGCGCACGCTGGGCTCGCGCGGCTCGCCGTCGGCCGGGGTGCCGGTGGAGACGGCCGGGGCGGGCTCGACGATATCCGACAGCAGCGGAATGCTATCGGGGTCCAGTGCCTCGCTGGCATCCGGGAAATCGTCACCCAGCAGGGCGCGGATGGATTCCAGGTCGCTGAGCAGTTCGGCGGGCTTGTTCGGGGTTTTCGGTGTCATCTGTGTGGTTCCGGGCTGGTGCATCCCGGCTGTTTGCCAGGGGGTATCCCTTGCTGTCTAAAGATTGGAGCGGCTAGAGCTCGACCCTTTGTGGATCATAGCCCTGGCGCCGATAGAGGCGGAAATTGTCCCGGCAGGCGGTCAGCAGCTGCGGTTCCTGATTGACGATTTCGATGATCCGGCTGAACTGGTCGATGTGTGGCGAGAGTGTCGGCGCCAGGTTGACCAGCAGGCCCTGGGGGGCCTGCGGTGTCTGTTCCAGGCCGATGACCACCGGCGCCTGCGGATCGTCGGCGTGCAGCTCGTGGGGAATGAAGCGCTCGTCACGGAAGCACCAGAGCAGTTCGTCGAGCTGGCTGGCCTGGGCCTCGTCGCTGCAGCGGACGAAGACCCGCAGGCCGTGCTGCCAGCCCTTGGCCGCGAGCTGGCAGGCCGCCCGCAGGCGGCCGAGCGGATTGGTGTCCGGCAGCACGTAGAACTCGACGCGCGTCATCGCCGGGCCTCGTCATGGCCGGGCAGTCTGCGCCGGCCATGGGGTGCATGTGCGACGATCGCCCGCATCTCAGTTGGCCCGGTCCAGCAGGTACTGGGTCAGCAGCGGCACGGGGCGGCCGGTGGCGCCTTTCTCCTTGCCGCCGCTGATCCAGGCGGTGCCGGCGATGTCCAGGTGGGCCCAGGCGAACTTCTTGGTGAAGCGCGAGAGGAAGCAGGCGGCGGTGATGGTGCCGGCCTTCGGCCCGCCGATGTTGGCGATGTCGGCGAAGGGGCTGTCCAGCTGTTCCTGGTATTCGTCGAACAGCGGCAGTTGCCAGGCGCGGTCGGTGGTGCTTTCGCCAGCCTGCAGCAACTGCTGGATCAGTTCGTCGTTATTGCCCAGCAGACCCGAGGTATTGCTGCCCAGGGCGACGATGCAGGCGCCGGTCAGGGTCGCCACGTCGATCACCGCACGCGGCTCGAAGCGCTCGGCGTAGGTCAGGGTATCGCACAGCACCAGCCGGCCTTCGGCGTCGGTGTTGAGGATCTCCACGGTCTGGCCGCTCATGGTGGTGACGATATCGCCCGGGCGGGTCGCGCCGCCGCCGGGCATGTTCTCGGCGCAGGCCAGCAGGCACACCAGGTTGATCGGCAGCTGCAGCTCGAGCACGGCCTTGAGGGTGCCGAGCACGCTGGCGGCGCCGCACATGTCGTACTTCATCTCATCCATGCCGAGGCCCGGCTTGAGGCTGATGCCGCCGGTGTCGAAGGTGATGCCCTTGCCGACCAGCGCGTAGGGCTTGTCGCCCTTCTTGCCGCCGTTGTACTGCAGGGCGACGATGCAGCCCGGCTGGTCGCTGCCCTGGGAGACGGCGAGGAACGCGCCGGCGCCCAGCTCGCGCAGTTTCTTCTCGTCGAGCACCTCGACCTTGAGGCCCTTGTAGGCCTTGCCCAGCTGCCTGGCCTGCTCGGCGATGTAGCTGGGGTGGCAGACGTTCGGCGGCAGGTTGCCCAGGTCGCGGGTGAAGGCCATGCCGGTGGCGATTGCCGTGGCTTCGCGCGTAGCCCGTTCGGTTGCGGCCTGCTCGGCCTTGTCGCAGAGCAGGACGATCTTCTGCAGCGCGCGCGGGTCGGCCTTCTTGCTCTTGAAACGATCGAACACGTACTGGCCGTCGGCGAGGATTTCCACCAGCAGGCGGGTACGGGCATAGCTGTCGCGGCCCTTGACCTGCACGTCCTGCAGGGCGAACGCGGCGTCGCCGCCGCCGAGGTTCTTGATCGCCGCCAGTGCGGCATTGGCCACCTTGCGCCACTGGCGGCTGTCGAGCTCGTCCGCCTTGCCGATGCCGACCAGCAGCACGCGCTCGGCCTTGAGATTGGGCAGGCCGTGCAGCAGCAGGGTCTGGCCCGCCTTGCCCTGGATGTCGCCACGCTTGAGCGCCGCGCCGAGGGCGCCGCCGCTGGCGCTGTCGACGCTCTGGGCGACGCTGTCGAGGCTGCGGTCCTCGCCCAGCGGCAGGATCAGGGTGGCGGTCTTCTGGGTGGCTGCTTTGGCGCTTTTGACAACGAATTCCATGACGTGGTGTCCCCAAGACAAAGAGTCGGGTTTGCAGGATAATGCCGGGCTTGTTTTCCGGTGGCTCGCCTGTTCGGTCGTTGCTAACGACTGCGCCAGGCTGGAAACGTTGCAATCGACCGCGTCTGCCGGCGATCGCTTCGACGCGGCCCGCCGCGGCCGACCGGTTCGTCGATACCTGTTTTCATCGGTCTGCTGCGGCGGGCCGGCAACTGGCGGTTAGTTTGAGCGTTGCCGCCGGAGCCTGACAACCCTGGAGTGTCTGGTTTGATCGTCTTTCGTTACCTGTCCCGAGAGCTGCTGATCACCATGAGCGCGGTCAGCGCCGTGCTGTTGGTGATCATCATGAGCGGCCGTTTCATCAAATACCTGGCCCAGGCCGCCCAAGGCGTGCTCGATCCGGGCGTGTTGCTGCTGATCATGGGCTTCCGCCTGCCGGGTTTCCTGCAGCTGATCCTGCCGCTCGGGCTGTTCCTCGGCATCCTGCTGGCCTATGGGCGGCTCTACCTGGAAAGCGAGATGACCGTGCTCTCCGCCACCGGCATGAGCCAGCGCCGCCTGCTGGCCTACAGCCTGGCACCGGCGGCGCTGGTCGCCGCGCTGGTCGGCTGGCTGAGCCTTGGCCTGGCGCCGCAGGGCATCGCCGAGGTGGACCGCATCCTCAACCAGCAGGATTCGCTGACCGAGTTCGACACCCTGGTGCCGGGGCGCTTCCAGACCCTGCGCGGCGGCTCGCGCGTGACCTATACCCGCGAGCTGTCGGCCGACCGCAGCGAACTGGCCGGGGTGTTCATTTCCGAGACCAACGTGTCGCGGCAGACCGGCAAGGAGGGCAGCCTCTCGGTGCTGGTCGCCGAGAGTGGCAGGCAGGAAATCCAGCCCGACGGCAGCCGCTACCTGATCCTGGAGAACGGCTACCGTTACGACGGCAATCCCGGGGAAGCGGACTACCGGGCGATCCAGTACGACACCTATGGCGTGCTGCTGCCCAAGCCGGAAGTGAGCATGGAGCTGAGCGAGCGTGAGGCGCTGCCGACCCGCGAACTGCTGGGCAGCGACAACCTGCGCTACCGGACCGAGCTGCAGTGGCGCCTCTCGTTGCCGTTGCTGGTGTTCGTCGTCACCGTGCTCGCCGTGCCGCTGGCCAAGGTGAATCCGCGGCAGGGGCGTTTTCTCAAGCTGTTGCCGGCGATCCTGCTGTACATGACCTATCTCGCCCTGTTGATCGCGGCCCGCGGCGCGCTGGACAAGGGGCGCATCCCGATGGCGCTGGGGTTGTGGTGGGTGCACGGGCTGTTCCTGGCGATCGGTCTGTTGATGCTGTTCTGGGAGCCCATCAGGCTGCGAATGAACAGGCGCCGCGCGCAGCTGGAGGTGGCCCGTGGTTAAGCTCGATCGCTACATCGGTATCCATGTCTTTCTCGCCATCCTCAGCGTGCTGGGCATCATCGTCGGGCTGGCGTTGCTGTTCGCCTTCATCGACGAGCTGGGCGACGTCGAGGGCAGCTATGGGCTGTTCGACGCGCTGCAATACGTGCTGCTGACCTCGCCGCGCCGGCTCTACGAGATGCTGCCGATGGCGGCGCTGATCGGCTGCCTGATCGGCCTCGGTACGCTGGCCAGCAGCAGCGAACTGACCATCATGCGCGCGGCCGGGGTCTCGCTGGGGCGCATCGTCCTGGCGGTGATGAAGCCGATGCTGATCCTGCTGGTGGCGGGCATCCTGATCGGCGAATACGTCGCCCCCTGGACCGAGGACATCGCCCAGGCCAAGCGCTCGCTGGCGCAGGGCGCCGGTGAGGCGCAGAGCAGCAAGCGCGGCCTGTGGCATCGGCAGGAGAACGAGTTCGTGCACGTCAATGCGGTGCAGCCGGGCGGCGTGCTGGTGGGGGTGACCCGTTACCGCTTCGACGACGAACGTCGGCTGCTGTCGGCCAGTTTCGCCCGACGCGCCAGCTACCAGGGCGATCATTGGCAATTGCAAACCCTGTCGACCACGCATTTTCGCGGCGACCACACCGAGGTGGTGCGGGCGCCGGAGGAGCGCTGGGACGTGCAGTTGACGCCGCAATTGCTCGGCACCGTGGTGATGGAGCCGGAGGCGTTGTCCATCACCGGGCTGTGGCGCTATATCCACTACCTGGGTGAGCAGGGATTGAACAACGGTCGCTACTGGCTCGCCTTCTGGACCAAGGTCCTGCAGCCGGCGGTGACCGTCGCGCTGGTGCTGCTGGCGATATCGTTCATCTTCGGGCCGCTGCGTTCGGTCACGCTCGGGCAGCGGATCTTCACCGGCGTGGTGGTCGGCTTCGTCTTCCGCATCATCCAGGATCTGCTCGGGCCGGCGAGCCAGGTGTTCGGCTTCTCGCCGCTGCTCGCCGTGGTGCTGCCGGCGGGTGTCTGTGCGCTGATCGGCGTCTGGCTGCTGCGGCGGGCGGGCTAAGGGCAGCAGCAAGCTGCAACGCCGGGAGCGCATCCCGGCTTGTGGTCTGTCGCTATTTCTTGTGGATGTTCTTCGGCAACTGCACGGCCTGGCTTTCGGAATAGATGTCGTGCCAGGTCCGCTTGCGCTTGTCCCAGAGCATCCACCAGTAGCCTAGTCCCAGGCACAGCCAGGAGAGGATGGCGATCAGGAAGCGCAGCAATGCCTGCCATAGATCGATGGCGCTGCCGTCGGCGTTCTGGATGCGGATGCCCCAGACCTGCATGCCCAGGGTCTGGCCGTTGTGGGTCCAGAACTTGGCGAAGAAGCCGAACAGGCTGAACAGCAGCAGCGTCGAGAGAAGGGGGTCGATGTCCAGGCCGCCGGTCTCGGCCAGGGTCTTCAGCTGATCGCTGCCATATAGCAGGCGCAGCAGGACCTGCTGGTAGAACAGTGTCACCACCATCATCAGGGCGATGCACAGCAGGCTGTCGTAGAAGATGGCGGCGAATCGGCGCACCAGGCCGGCGGCGGGAAATTGCCCCTGCGGGCTCAGCAGGTGTTTGCGCATTGCGTGTCTCGATGATGGGGCGGGGTGGGCATTCTACGGAATTGCGCGCATAAAAAAGCCCCTGATGTTGCCATCAGGGGCTTTTCGGAGCGGCGCTTAGCCCAGGATCTGAACCTGGTCGGCCTGCATGCCCTTTTGACCTTGCACGGCGATGAAGCTGACTTTCTGGCCTTCTTTCAGGCTCTTGAAGCCGTTGCCTTCGATCGCGCGGAAGTGCACGAACAGATCCGGACCGCTCTCGGGAGTGATGAAACCAAAACCTTTCTCGTCGTTAAACCACTTGACGGTACCGTTCTGACGATTCGACATGTCTTTGTATCCTTGAAACTCAAAAGTAGAATTGCCCCTGCAATGGCAGGAAGCTGGAACTGGTTGCAAAGAGTAAGAGAGTCGAGCGGAGTAGCGGATCTGAAGATCTACTGCACCAGGTCACGATTCAACAGCGACCCATGCAAACACAGTGGGCACACTCTACGATAACTCGCCGGGGAATGCCAACCCCTCGGAGCCATAGAATTTGCCCTGTCCGGGCGGCGCCATTTCGGCGCATTTTAGGTGGCTGCGACCCGCTGATTCGAGCGGTCGATGCCATGGGTCGGCTGTGTCGATATCGCTGCGACAGCCTGCGAAAAACGCGGTGATGCCAGATCGTCTTGCGAATGAAGCGTTCGAGTCAGGCGATCGCCGATTCGGCTGCGCCTGGTGTCGACGAAACTGCGCTACGGCGTGCCGGCTTCGTTCGCAACGCGATTGCCTCGTTGCTGAGGCGCACAGCTCGCTGCGTCGTAGCGATTCACTGATGGTGCCCCGAGAGAGACTCGAACTCTCACGTTGTTACCAACGGCGGATTTTGAATCCGCTGCGTCTACCGATTCCGCCATCGAGGCACAGTGGCGGCGCAGTATAGGGATGCGTGGCTGGGCGGTCAATCGTTTGGCGTGGTCAGGCCGACGTCTTTCGGATAAGCTTTGCGCCCTTTTCGTATCCCTTGAATGACTCGCATGCAAGTCGCCGATTTTTCCTTCCAGTTGCCGGATGCCCTGATTGCCCGGCACCCCCTGGCCGAGCGCCGGGCCAGCCGTCTGCTGGTGCTCGAAGGCGAGTCCGGCGAGTTGTCGCACCGGCGTTTCGCCGACCTGCTCGAGCAGGTGCACCCCGGCGACCTGATGGTATTCAACGATACCCGGGTGATCCCCGCGCGGCTGTTCGGCCGCAAGGCCAGCGGCGGCAAGCTGGAGATCCTCGTCGAACGGGTGCTGGATGGTCATCGCGTACTGGCGCACGTGCGTTCGAGCAAGTCGCCGAAGCCGGGAACGCAGATCCTGCTCGAGGGCGGAGGCGAGGCCGAGATGCTCGCCCGCCACGATGCGCTCTTCGAATTGCGCTTCGCCGACGAGGTGTTGCCGCTGCTCGAGCGCATCGGGCACATGCCATTGCCTCCTTATATAGACAGGCCGGACGAGGCGGCCGATCGCGAGCGCTACCAGACGGTCTATGCGCAGCGCGCCGGGGCCGTGGCCGCGCCGACCGCCGGGCTGCACTTCGATGAGGCGTTGCTGGCGGCGCTGCGCGACAAGGGCGTCGAGACGGCCTATGTCACGTTGCATGTCGGTGCCGGCACGTTCCAGCCGGTGCGCGTGGAGTGCATCGAAGAACACCATATGCATCGCGAATGGCTCGAGGTCGGCCAGGATGTGGTCGATGCGGTCGCGGCCTGTCGCGCCCGTGGCGGCCGGGTGATCGCGGTGGGCACCACCAGCGTCCGCTCGTTGGAGACGGCCGCGCGCGATGGCGTGCTCAGGCCGTTCAGTGGCGATACCGACATATTCCTTTACCCGGGCAAGCCGTTCCATGTGGTCGATGCCCTGGTGACCAATTTTCATTTGCCCGAGTCGACCCTGCTGATGCTGGTCTGCGCCTTCGCCGGTTATCCCGAGACGATGGCGGCCTACGCCGAAGCCGTGGCGCAGGGCTACCGCTTCTTCAGCTACGGCGATGCCATGTTCATCACGCGCAATCCCGCCCCGCGCGGACCCGAGGAAACCCAATGAGTCGCACCTGCCATATGTCCTTCGAGCTGCTTGCCACCGATGGCAAGGCGCGCCGGGGGCGTCTGACCTTTCCGCGTGGCACCGTGGAGACGCCGGCCTTCATGCCGGTGGGCACCTACGGCACCGTCAAGGGCATGCTGCCGCGCGACGTCGAGGCCATCGGCGCGCAGATCATCCTCGGCAATACCTTCCACCTCTGGCTGCGCCCCGGAACGGAAGTGATCCGGCAGCATGGCGATCTGCATGATTTCATGCAGTGGCAAGGGCCGATCCTCACCGACTCGGGCGGTTTCCAGGTGTTCAGCCTGGGGGCGATGCGCAAGATCAAGGAGGAGGGCGTCTATTTCGCTTCGCCGGTCGATGGCGCCAAGGTGTTCATGGGGCCGGAGGAGTCGATGCAGGTCCAGCGTGACCTGGGCTCGGACATCGTGATGATCTTCGACGAGTGCACGCCCTATCCGGCCGACGAGGAGGTGGCGCGGCGCTCCATGGAGCTGTCGCTGCGCTGGGCCAAGCGTTCGAAGGTCGCCCATGGCGACAATCCGGCGGCACTGTTCGGTATCGTCCAGGGCGGCATGCACGAGTCACTGCGCATGCGCTCGCTGGAAGGGTTGTGCGAGATCGGCTTCGATGGCCTGGCGATCGGCGGGCTTTCGGTGGGCGAGCCCAAGGAAGAGATGATCCGCGTGCTGGATTTCCTCCCGCCGCTGATGCCGGCCGACAAGCCGCGCTACCTGATGGGCGTGGGCAAGCCCGAGGATCTGGTCGAGGGCGTGCGGCGCGGGGTCGACATGTTCGACTGCGTGATGCCGACGCGCAATGCCCGTAACGGCCATCTTTTCACCGATAGCGGGGTGATCAAGATCCGCAACGCGGTGCACAAGCACGACAATTCCCAGCTGGACCCGGATTGCGATTGTTACACCTGCAAACACTTCTCCCGGGCCTATCTGCATCATCTGGATAAATGCGGCGAAATGCTGGGTAGCATGTTGAATACCATTCATAACCTGCGGCATTACCAGCGGGTGATGGCTGGTTTACGCGACGCCATTCAACAGGGTACATTGGCGGCCTTTGTCGACGCCTTTTATGCCAAGCGCGGTCTGCCAACGCCGCCGCTTGCGTGACGTGCCAGTACAAAACAATCCTTTCTGCAACAGGAGTGCTACATGAGCTTTCTGATTCCCGCCGCCTATGCCCAGGAGGCTGCCGCTGGTCCTGCCGGCACTGGTTTCGAGTGGGTTTTCCTGGTCGGTTTCCTGGTCATCTTCTACCTGATGATCTGGCGTCCCCAGTCCAAGCGTGCCAAGGAGCACAAGAACCTGGTCGCCGGCCTGCAGAAGGGCGATGAGGTGGTTACCTCCGGCGGCATCGCCGGCAAGGTCACCAAGGTTGCCGATGAATTCGTGGTGATCGAAGTATCCGACAACGTTGAACTGAAGTTCCAGAAAGTGGCGATTGCCGCAACGTTGCCCAAGGGCACTCTGAAAGCCATCTGAGCTGACTTCATTCAACACCAACGACGGGGCGCGCAAGGCGCCCCGCGTCATTAAACGGGCTGCGTCATGCTCAATAGATTCCCTCTCTGGAAATACCTGCTGATACTGGCAGTGCTCGCGATTGCCTTCGTTTACTCGGCGCCCAACCTCTATCCCGATGACCCGGCGATCCAGATCACCGGCGCCAGTACGGCGCAGGAGATCGGGCAGGCCGATCTCGACCGGCTCAGCAAGGCGCTCGAGGATGGCGGCATCCCGGTGAAATCCGCCTCGCTGGACGAACAGGGCCGCGGCGGCTTGCTGCGCCTGGCGAGCCAGGATGATCAATTGCCGGCCAAGGACATCGCCCGGCGCACGCTCGGCGACGCCTATGTCGTCGCGCTCAACCTGGCGCCGACGACCCCGGACTGGCTGCGCAACCTCGCTGCGAGCCCGATGAAGCTCGGCCTGGACCTTTCCGGCGGTGTGCACTTCCTGCTGGAAGTCGATATGGAGAAGGCGGTCGAAACGCGGCTGAACGTCTCCGAAGGCGAGGTGAAGAGCCTGCTGCGCAAGGAGCGCGTACGCTACCGCAGTCTGCCCGCCCTGAAGAATGCCGTGCAGCTGGGCTTCGCCGACGAGGCCACCCTGGCCGCGGCGCAGTCGCTGATCCGCAAGAACTTCAACGACTTCGAGCTGACCGCCAGCGAGCGCAACGGGCAGCAGGTGCTGCGCCTGGCGCTGACCGAGGCCAAGCTGGCGGAGATTCGCGAGTATTCGATCAAGCAGAACCTGACCACGGTGCGCAATCGCGTCAACGAGCTGGGTGTGGCCGAGCCGCTGGTCCAGCGCCAGGGTGCCAACCGCATCGTCGTGGAGCTGCCCGGCGTGCAGGACACCGCCGAGGCCAAGCGCATTCTCGGCAAGACGGCGAACCTCGAATTCCGCCTGGCTGCCGAGGCCGATGCGGCGCGTGCGTCCACCGAGAGCTTCGAGTTCCGCGAGGCGGGGCGTCCGCCCGTCCAACTGGAGCGTACGCTGATCATCACCGGTGACCAGGTGACCGATGCCCAGGCCAGCTACGACGAGAACGGCCGGCCGCAGGTCAATATCCGTCTCGATGGGCACGGCGGCGACCTGATGAACCGCGCCACGCGCAACAATGTCGGGCGCAGCATGGCGGTGATCTTCATCGAGCAGCGGCCGCTGACGCGTTATGTGCGCCAGGTGGTCGAGGGTGTCGAGCAGGAGGTCCGGGTCGAGACCTTCCAGGAAGAGAAGAAGATCATCAGCCTGGCGACCATCCAGTCGCCACTCGGCAGCCAGTTCCGCATTACCGGTCTCGACGGCCAAGGCGAATCCTCGGAGCTGGCCCTGCTGCTGCGTGCCGGTGGTCTGGCGGCGCCGATGTACTTCGCCGAAGAGCGCACTATCGGTCCGAGCCTGGGCGCGGAAAACATCAAGCTGGGTGTCGAGGCGGCCATGTGGGGCTTCCTTTTCGTCGCCCTGTTCATGGTGCTGATCTACAAGTTCTTCGGCGTGCTGGCGACCATCGCGCTGCTGTTCAACATGGTGGTACTCACTGCGCTGATGTCGATGCTCAATGCCACGCTCACCCTGCCGGGTATCGCCGGTATCGTGCTGACCATGGGTATGGCGGTGGATGCCAACGTGCTGATCTTCTCGCGTATTCGTGAGGAAATCGCCAACGGCATGTCGGTCCAGCGGGCCATTCACGAGGGCTTCGATCGGGCCTTCTCGGCGATCGTCGACGGCAACCTGACCACGCTGCTGGTCGGTGGCATCCTGTTCGCCATGGGCACCGGGCCGATCAAGGGCTTCGCGGTCACCCTGTCGATCGGCATCCTGACGTCGATGTTTACCGCAATCATCGTGACGCGCGGCATGGTCAACCTGATCTACGGTGGCCGCGATCTGAAGAAGCTGTGGATTTAAGGGGCTAGCACGATGAAACGCGTAATCAACTTCATGGGCGTTCGCCATGTGGCCTTCGCCCTCACCGTGCTGCTGACGGTCGCATCCTTGGCGAGTCTGGCGGTGAAAGGGCTGAACTTCGGCCTCGATTTCACCGGCGGCACGTTGATCGAACTGGGCTACGAGCGCCCGGTCGAGCTCGAGCAGGTGCGTGGCCAGCTGGTTCAGTCCGGCTTCGGCGATGCGGTGGTGCAGAGTTTTGGCGCCACCACCGATGTGCTGGTGCGCATCCCGGGTGATGATCCGCTGCTCGGCGAGCGCATCGCCGAGGCGCTGCGCAACGGCGGCGATGACAACCAGGTCAGCGTCAAGCGGGTCGAGTTCGTCGGGCCGGCAGTCGGCGAGGAACTGCGCGACCAGGGCGGCCTGGGCATGTTGCTGGCATTGGGCGGCATCCTGGTCTACGTGGCCTTCCGCTTCCAGTGGAAGTTCGGCCTCGGCGCCGTGTTGTCGCTGTTCCACGACGTGATCGTAGTGCTCGGGGTGTTCTCCTTCTTCCAGATTTCCTTCGACCTGACGGTGTTGGCGGCCGTGCTGGCGGTGATCGGCTATTCGCTGAACGACACCATCGTCATCTTCGACCGCATACGCGAGAACTTCCGTATGCTGCGCAAGGCGGAGTTGCTGGAGAACATCAATATTTCCACCAGCCAGACGCTGCTGCGCACCATGGCGACCTCGGTGTCCACCTTGCTCGCGGTCGGCGCGCTGATGGTCTTCGGTGGCGAAAACCTGTGGGGCTTCTCGCTGGCGCTGTTGATCGGTGTGGGCACGGGTACCTATTCATCGATCTATGTGGCCGGGATCCTGCTGGTCTGGCTTAAGCTGACCCGCGAAGACCTGATTCCTCCGGCGGTCGAGGAGGAGGCGGACGAACGTCCCTGATTAATCCTCGCAACTTTCACGGCCTTGGCGGGTCCAAGGTCGTGGAACGGGCGCAGCCCGAAGGAAGAGGATTTCGCAGTGAACAAGTCCATGTTGGTCGGTACGGCGTTGGGCGTGGTGGTCGCCACGGCTGGTGGGGCTTTCGCCACCTACACCCTGGTCGATAGGGGGCCGAAATTTGCCGAGGTGCTTGCGGTCGAGCCTGTCAAGGAGACGATCCGGACGCCGCGTGAAGTCTGCAAGGATGTGACGGTCACCCGGCAAAAACCCGTTCAGGATCAGCATCGAATCGCCGGTACCGCGGTGGGTGCGGTGGTCGGTGGGTTGCTCGGCAATCAGGTCGGCGGCGGCACCGGCAAGAAGATCGCCACGGTTGCCGGCGCGGTAGGCGGCGGCTATGCCGGTAATCAGGTGCAGGAGCGGATGCAGGCCAACAGCACCTATACCACCACCGAGACGCGTTGCGATACGGTGACCGACAGCCATGACAAGATCGTCGGCTACGACGTCAAGTACGATCTGGATGGCAAGGTCGGCCGGGTGCGGATGGATCGCGATCCGGGCAGCCAGATTCCGGTGCGCGATGGTGAGCTGGTGCTGACGCAGCAGTGAGATTCGCGGCATAAAAAAACGCCCCAATGGGGCGTTTTTTTATGGTCCGCCATCCTGGCAGCCGTCGCTGTGCGCCCTTAGCGTTTGAGCGATGGCGTCAGGTGCGGTTGGATGGTGGTCAGGACCGCCTTGAAGCACTTGGTATTGCCGGCGACGATCTGCCCCTTCTCGAGGAAATCGTGGCCGCCGCTGAAATCGCTGACCAGGCCACCGGCTTCCTGGATCAGCAGCGCGCCGGCCGCCATGTCCCATTCGGACAGGCCGAATTCCCAGAAGGCGTCGAAGCGGCCCGCCGCGACGTAGGCCAGGTCGAGGCTGGCGGCGCCGGCGCGGCGCAGGCCGGCGGTCTGGCCGACCAGGCTGCGGAACATGTTCAGGTAGCTGTCCAGGTTGTCCAGCTGTCCGTCGCGGAACGGGAAGCCGGTGCCGAGCAGGGCGCCTTCCAGGCTCTTGCGTGCGCTGACGCGCAGGCGGCGGCCATTGAGGGCTGCGCCACGACCGCGGCTGGCGGTGAATTCTTCCTGGCGCACCGGGTCGAGAACCACCGCGTGTTCCAGGCGCCCGCGGTATTTGCAGGCGATGCTCACGGCGTAGTGGGGGATGCCGCGCACGAAGTTGGTGGTGCCGTCGAGCGGGTCGATGATCCACAGGTAATCGGCGCCTTCACCGCTGCCCTCGAGCAGCCCGCCTTCCTCGCCGAGGATGCCGTGAGTCGGATAGGCCTTGCGCAGCGCGTTGACGATGCTCTGCTCGGCGGCGCGATCGATCTCGGTGACATAGTCCTTGGCGTCTTTCTCGTTGACCGAGATTGCGTCCAGGCGGTCGGTGGAGCGGACAATCAGTTCGCCGGCGCTGCGGGCGGCGCGCAGCGCGATATTCAGCATGGGCTGCATGGAGCAATTACCTGGTCGTTTAAAGAAAGCGCGAAATTCTATCAGGAAAGCGGCGGCGCATGTAGCGCCATGCATGGATGGCGCGGGCGGTGGATGGCGAATGCCGAGGCGCTTCCTGTAAGCTTTCCGCTCGTTTACGAGTCGAGAATCTCCGTGTCGCTGCAAAACATTCGCGTGGTGTTGGTCAACACCAGTCATGCCGGCAATATCGGCGGGGCCGCCCGGGCCATGAAGAACATGGGGCTGTCGCGGCTGGTACTGGTCGATCCGGAGGATTTTCCGAGCCCGCACGCCGTCGCCAGGGCATCCGGGGCGACCGATATCCTCGATGCCGCGCAGGTCGTCGCTACCCTGGAGGAGGCGCTGGTCGGTTGCAGCCTGGTGCTGGGCACCAGTGCGCGTGATCGGCGGATTCCCTGGCCGTTGCTGGACCCGCGCGAGTGTGGGGCGGCCAGTGTGGAGCAGGCGGCTTCGGGCGGCGAGGTGGCGCTGGTGTTCGGCCGGGAATACGCCGGGCTGACCAATGAAGAGCTGCAGCGCTGTCAGTTTCATGTGCATATTCCTTCCGATCCGGAATTCAGCTCCCTGAACCTGGCGGCTGCCGTGCAGGTGCTCAGCTACGAAGTGCGCATGGCCTGGCTGGCTGCCGAGGGGCGGCCAACCAAGATGGAGAAGCTGGAAACCACGGCGATGCTGGATGCCCAGCCGGTGACCATGGATGAGCTGGAGCATTACTTCGGGCATTTGGAGCAGACGCTGGTGGATATCGGTTTTCTCGACCCGGAGAAGCCGCGGCACCTCATGCCTCGGCTGCGGCGGCTCTATGGGCGTAGCGGCATCAGCAAGCTGGAAATGAATATCCTGCGCGGTATTCTCACCGAGACCCAGAAGGCCGCCCGCGGCGAGCCTCACAAGCGGAGAAAGAACTGATGTTCGAGCGCATGCGCGAAGATATCCAGAGCGTGTTTCATCGCGATCCGGCGGCCCGTAATGCGTTCGAGGTGCTGACCTGCTATCCCGGGCTGCATGCCATCTGGATTCATCGGTTGTCGCACTGGTTGTGGACTCACGAATGGAAATGGCTGGCGCGCATGAGCTCGAATCTCGGGCGCTGGCTGACCGGGATCGAGATTCATCCCGGGGCGAAGATCGGCCGGCGGTTTTTCATCGATCACGGCATGGGCATCGTGATCGGCGAGACTGCGGAAATAGGCGATGACGTGACGCTCTACCATGGCGTTACGCTGGGTGGTACCAGCTGGAACAAGGGCAAGCGCCACCCGACCCTGGAAGATGGGGTGATCGTCGGCGCCGGGGCGAAGATCCTCGGGCCTTTCACCGTGGGGGCGGGCGCCAAGATCGGCTCCAATGCGGTGGTGACCCGCGAAGTCCCGGCCGGGGCCACTGCGGTGGGAATCCCGGGGCGGATCATCGTCAAGGCCAGCGATGAGCAGGAGGCCAGGCGCAAGGCCATCGCGGAGAAGATCGGTTTCGATGCCTATGGCGTCAGCGGCGACATGCCCGATCCCGTGGCGCGGGCGATCGGGCAGCTGCTCGACCATGTGCAGGCCGTCGAGGAGCGTCTGGAGGGCATGTGCGGCGCGCTCAAGGCGCTGGGTAGCGATTATTGCGCCAAGGAACTCCCGGAGTTGCGCGAGGAGGATTTCGTCGAAGTGAAATCCGAGGGCGCCGAAACGCGTCCCTGAAGTGCGGGCCGGTGCGCTAGCTGTTATCATGCGCGGCCAGCGCCCCGCCGACTCGGCGGGACTCGACTAAAGACCGACTGTTTCAATGGGTCTTATAGTTGACTCAAATACTCGGGAATTGCATAATCGCGTCAAACCGTGATGCTTGGTGCAGACCGATGCGATTGACCACTAAAGGCCGTTATGCCGTAACCGCCATGCTTGACCTGGCGCTGCATGCGCAGCATGGCCCGGTTTCCCTGGCCGACATTTCCGAGCGGCAGGGCATTTCGCTTTCCTATCTCGAACAATTGTTCGCCAAGTTGCGTCGCAGCAACCTGGTGACCAGCGTGCGTGGCCCGGGCGGCGGTTATCAGTTGTCGCGCGACATGGGCGGGATTCAGGTGGCGCAGGTGATCGACGCCGTGAACGAGTCCGTCGATGCCACTCGCTGCCAGGGCTTGGGTGGTTGCCACTCCGGTGACACCTGCCTGACCCATCATCTGTGGTGCGATCTCAGCCAGCAGATCCACGAGTTTCTCAGCGGCATCAGCCTGGCCGATCTGGTCAAGCGCCAGGATGTGCAGCAGGTCGCGCTGCGCCAGGATATGCGCAAGGCCAATGGCGCCGCGCCGCATCTGGACAAGATAGAAGCGTCCGCCGTCGAATGAGCAGGGCGACTGCCTGATAGGAGATATCTGAATGAAATTGCCGATTTACCTGGACTACTCCGCCACCACACCGGTGGATCCGCGTGTCGCCGAGAAGATGATCGAATGCCTGACCCTCGAGGGCAATTTCGGCAATCCGGCCTCGCGCTCGCATGCCTTCGGCTGGAAGGCCGAAGAAGCTGTGGAGAATGCCCGTCGGCAGGTCGCCGAACTGGTCAATGCCGACCCCCGCGAGATCGTCTGGACGTCCGGTGCGACCGAGTCCGACAATCTGGCGATCAAGGGCGTCGCGCACTTCTATGCCACCAAGGGCAAGCACATCGTCACCACCAAGATCGAACACAAGGCCGTGCTGGATACCACCCGCCAGCTCGAGCGCGAAGGCTTCGAAGTCACCTACATCGAGCCGGGCGAGGATGGCATCGTCACCCCGGAGATGGTCGAGGCGGCGCTGCGTGACGACACCATCCTGGTCTCGGTGATGCACGTCAACAACGAGATCGGCACCATCAACGACATCGCCGCCATTGGCGAGCTGACCCGCTCGCGCGGCATCCTGTTCCATGTCGACGCCGCCCAGTCCACCGGCAAGGTGGAGATCGACCTGGAGCAGATGAAGGTCGACCTGATGTCCTTCTCCGCGCACAAGACCTATGGTCCGAAGGGCGTCGGCGCGCTCTACGTCCGGCGCAAGCCGCGCGTGCGCCTCGAGGCGCAGATGCACGGCGGCGGTCACGAGCGCGGCATGCGCTCCGGTACGCTGGCGACCCACCAGCTGGTCGGCATGGGCGAAGCCTTTCGTATCGCGAAGGAGGAGATGGCCCAGGAAAACGAGCGCATCCGCGCGCTGCGTGATCGTTTCTACAAGCAGGTCGAGCACCTCGAAGAGCTCTACGTGAACGGCAGCATGACTGCGCGCGTGCCGCACAACCTCAACCTCAGCTTCAACTACGTCGAGGGCGAGTCGCTGATCATGGCGCTCAAGGACCTGGCGGTCTCTTCCGGTTCCGCCTGCACCTCCGCCTCGCTGGAGCCGTCCTACGTGCTGCGCGCCCTGGGGCGCAACGACGAGCTGGCGCACAGCTCCATTCGCTTCACCTTCGGCCGCTTCACCACGGAGGAGGAAATCGACTATGCCGCGCAGAAGGTGGCCGAGGCCGTGACCAAGCTGCGCGAGCTTTCGCCCCTGTGGGACATGTTCAAAGACGGCGTCGACATCTCCAAGGTCGAGTGGCAGGCCCACTGATCCGCGTCCAGCGCCGCATCGCCTGATATAGAGAGGATTGCACCATGGCATACAGCGACAAGGTCATCGACCACTACGAAAATCCGCGCAACGTCGGCAAGTTCGACGCCGAAGACCCGAACATCGGTACCGGCATGGTCGGCGCGCCGGCCTGCGGCGACGTGATGCGCCTGCAGATCAAGGTCAACGAGCAGGGTGTCATCGAGGATGCCAAGTTCAAGACCTACGGCTGCGGTTCGGCGATCGCCTCCAGTTCCCTCGCCACCGAGTGGATGAAGGGCAAGACGCTGGAAGAGGCCGAAACCATCAAGAACACCCAGCTGGCCGAGGAACTGGCGCTGCCGCCGGTGAAGATCCATTGCTCGGTGCTTGCCGAGGATGCGATCAAGGCCGCCGTGCGCGATTACCGCGAGAAGAAAGGCCTGCTCTGAAGGAGATTGCGATGGCTATCACCATGACAGCGGCTGCCGCCCAGCACGTTCGTCGCTCGCTCGAAGGGCGTGGCAAGGGCGTGGGTGTGCGGCTCGGAGTGCGCACCACCGGCTGCTCCGGGCTGGCCTATGTGCTCGAGTTCGTCGACGAGACGGCAGCCGAGGACTCGGTGTTCGAGAGTCACGGGGTCAAGGTGATCATCGATCCGAAGAGTCTCGTCTATCTCGACGGCACCGAGCTCGACTTCGTTCGCGAAGGGCTCAACGAGGGCTTCAAGTTCAACAACCCGAACGTGCGTGGCGAATGCGGCTGCGGCGAGAGCTTCAATATCTGAGGGCGCTGTGGGAACTCCTTGTCATTTCGCGCTCTTCGGCCTGCAACCCGACTTCGAGCTGGATCTGGATAGACTGGCTGCCCGCTATCGTGAGCTGGCGCGCCAGACGCATCCCGATCGCTTCGCCGATGCCGCCGAGAACGAGCAGCGCCAGGCGCTGGAGCGCTCCGCCAACCTCAACGAGGCCTACCAGACACTGAAGAGTCCGAGCCGACGCGCGCGCTATCTGCTCGCGGTCGAGGGGCATGAGGTGCCGCTGGAGGCAACCGTGCAGGACCCGCAGTTCCTCATGCAGCAGATGCACTGGCGCGAGGAACTGGAAGAGCTGCAGGAGCAGGCGGATCTGGCTGGCGTGGCGACCTTCAAGTCGCGCCTGAAGCAGGCGCAGCAGGCATTGAACGGCGACTTCGCGCAGATCTGGCGGGACCCTTCGCGCCGCGCCGAGGCCGAGCGCCTGGTGCGCCGCATGCAGTTTCTCGACAAGCTATCCCAGGAAGTGCGCCAACTCGAAGAGCGCCTCGACGATTAACCCCGCGTAGCGCCCGGCGCTGCGCCCGATATCAGACAGACATGGCCTTACTTCAGATTGCCGAGCCAGGACAAAGCCCACAGCCGCATCAGCGTCGCCTGGCCGTCGGGATAGACCTGGGTACCACCAATTCCCTCGTCGCTGCGCTGCGCAGTGGCGTCACCGCGCCGCTGGCCGATGGCGAAGGGCGCGTGATCCTGCCGTCGGCGGTGCGCTATCACGCCGACCGGGTCGAGGTCGGTCGGACCGCCAAGCAGGCGGCGGCCATGGACCCGCTCAACACCATCGTTTCGGTCAAGCGCCTGATGGGGCGCGGGCTGGCCGACGTCAAGCAGCTGGGCGAGCAACTGCCGTACCGCTTCAGCAGCGAAAGCGAATCGCAGATGCCCTACATCGAGACGGTGCAGGGGCCGAAGAGTCCGGTGCAGGTTTCCGCCGATATCCTCACGGCGCTGCGCCAGCGTGCCGAAGCCACGCTGGGGGGCGAGCTGGTCGGCGCGGTGATCACGGTGCCGGCGTATTTCGACGATGCGCAGCGCCAGGCGACCAAGGATGCCGCGCGGCTCGCCGGCCTCAGCGTGTTGCGCCTGCTCAACGAGCCGACGGCCGCGGCGGTTGCCTACGGGCTGGATCGCCAGGCCGAGGGCGTGGTCGCCATCTACGACCTGGGTGGCGGCACCTTCGATATTTCGATCCTGCGCCTGACCAAGGGCGTCTTCGAGGTACTGGCCACCGGCGGCGATACCGCCCTGGGCGGCGATGACTTCGATCATGCCGTGGCCGGCTGGATTCTCGGCCAGGCCGGCGTTTCCGGGAATCTCGATCCGGGTGCCCAGCGCGCGCTGCTGAAGATCGCCTGCGAGGCCAAGGAGCGCCTGAGCGATGTCGCTGAAGTGGAGGTCGCCTACGCCGGCTGGCGTGGCATGCTGGACCGCGAGACCTTCGATGCGCTGATCGAGCCGATGATCGCCCGCAGCCTGAAGGCCTGCCGCCGTGCGGTGCGCGATTCCGGCATCGAGCTGGAAGAAGTGACCGCGGTGGTCATGGTCGGCGGCTCGACCCGCGTGCCGAGTGTGCGTTCGGCTGTCGCCGGGCTGTTCGGTCGCGAGCCGCTGACCGATATCGATCCCGACGAGGTGGTGGCGATCGGCGCGGCGATCCAGGCCGAGACCCTGGCCGGCAACAACCGGGGCGGTGAAGAGTTGCTGCTGCTCGACGTGATTCCGCTGTCCCTGGGGCTGGAAACCATGGGCGGCCTGATGGAAAAGATCATTCCGCGCAACACCACCATTCCGGTTGCCCGGGCGCAGGATTTCACCACCTACAAGGATGGCCAGTCGGCCATGATGATCCACGTGCTGCAGGGTGAGCGCGAGCTGATCGCCGACTGCCGTTCGCTGGCGCGCTTCGAGCTGCGCGGCATCCCGTCGATGGTCGCCGGCGCGGCGAAGATCCGCGTGACCTTCCAGGTCGATGCCGATGGCCTGCTCAGCGTCTCGGCGCGTGAGCTGGCTTCTGGCGTAGAGGCGAGCATCCAGGTCAAGCCGTCCTACGGCCTGACCGATGGCGAGATCGCGCGGATGCTCGAGGATTCCTTCCGCAAGGCGGACGAGGATCGCCAGGCGCGCGCCCTGCGTGAACAGCTGGTCGACGCCCAGCGTCTGCTGGAGGCCGTCGAGGCGGCGCTGGCGGCCGATGGCGAGCGGCTGCTCAGCGTCGAAGAGCGCGAGGCCATCGAAGTGCAGATGAGCGAATTGCGCGGGCTGCTCGACAGCCAGGACGTCATCGCCGTCGAGCGCCAGATCAAGCGCCTGAGCCAGATCACCGATGCCTTCGCTGCGCGTCGGCTGGATTCCACCGTCAAGGCCGCGCTGGCCGGGCGGCGGCTAAACGATATCGAGGATTGACCCAGATGCCGCAGATCATTTTCCTGCCCAACGCCGACCATTGCCCCGAAGGCGCCGTCATCGAGGCGCAAACCGGCGAGACGGTGCTGGACGCCGCGCTGCGCAATGGCATCGACATCGAGCATGCCTGCGAGAAGTCCTGCGCCTGCACCACCTGCCACGTGGTGGTGCGCGAGGGGTTCGACTCGCTCGAGGCGTCCGACGAACTGGAGGACGACATGCTCGACAAGGCCTGGGGGCTGGAGCCGCATTCGCGGTTGTCCTGTCAGGCGGTGGTGGCCGATACGGACCTCGTGGTGGAGATTCCGAAGTACACCATCAACCAGGTTTCCGAAGGGCATTGAGGCGAGGGAATAGTCATGACTCTCAAATGGACGGACGTGCAGGACATCGCCATCGAGCTGGCCGAACGCAAGACCGACGTCGATCCGCGCTATGTGAACTTCGTCGAACTGCACCGCTGGGTGCTGGAATTGCCGGACTTCTCCGACGATCCCCAGCGCGGCGGCGAGAAGGTGCTCGAAGCGATCCAGGCGGCCTGGATCGAAGAAGCCTGAAAGGCAGCCCCCGGGCTTCAGGCTTCGGATAGGGTGGATGGCCGAAGCCATCCACGCGAACCTGGCGTCACGTCGGCACGAGGCATATTCATGTACCTCCACGTGGAAAATCGCTTTGCGAGTTTTCCACCCTGCTATGCTTGCCGCCGCCCTTATATTTTCCTCCCCGACCCGCGTATAATCCGCGGGTTTACTCGTTCGCTTTAACCCCTCAGTTTTGGAGTCCTACATGGCCCTGCAACGCACCTTCTCCATCATCAAGCCCGACGCCGTCGCCAAGAACGTGATCGGTGAAATCACCACCCGTTTCGAGAAGGCCGGCCTGCGCGTCGTCGCTTCCAAGATGGTCCAGCTGTCCGAGCGCGAAGCTGCCGGCTTCTACGCCGAGCACAGCGAGCGCGGCTTCTTCAAGGACCTGGTTGCGTTCATGACCTCCGGCCCGGTCATCGTTCAGGTCCTGGAAGGTGAGAACGCCATCGCCAAGAACCGCGAGCTGATGGGCGCCACCAACCCGAAGGAAGCCGCTGCCGGCACCATCCGCGCCGATTTCGCCGTCTCCATCGACGAAAACGCCGTGCACGGCTCCGACTCCGAAGCCTCGGCCGCGCGCGAAATCGCCTACTTCTTCGCTGCCACCGAAGTGTGCGCACGCATTCGCTGAGTGAGCGAAGGTGAATCCAATGATCGCCACGACCGGTAAAGTCAATCTGCTGGGCCTGACCCAGCCGCAACTGGAAAGCTTCTTCGAGTCCATCGGGGAGAAGCGTTTTCGTGCCGGTCAGGTGATGAAGTGGATTCACCACTTCGGCGTCGACGACTTCGACGCCATGAGCAATCTCGGCAAGGCCCTGCGCGAAAAGCTCAAGGCCTGCGCCGAGATTCGCGGCCCGGAAATCGTCAGTGAGGACATTTCCAGCGACGGCACCCGCAAATGGGTGGTTCGCGTCGCCTCGGGCAGTTGCGTGGAGACGGTGTACATCCCGCAGGGCGGGCGCGGTACGCTGTGTGTGTCCTCGCAGGCCGGCTGTGCCTTGGACTGCAGCTTCTGCTCCACCGGCAAGCAAGGCTTCAACAGCAACCTCACCGCCGCCGAAGTGATCGGCCAGGTGTGGATTGCCAACAAATCCTTTGGCAGCGTCCCGGCCAAGATCGATCGTGCCATCACCAACGTGGTGATGATGGGCATGGGCGAGCCGCTGCTCAATTTCGACAACGTCGTCGCCGCCATGCAGATCATGATGGACGACCTCGGCTACGGCATTTCCAAGCGCAAGGTGACCCTGTCGACCTCCGGCGTGGTGCCGATGATCGACGAGCTGGCCAAGGTCATCGACGTCTCCCTGGCGCTGTCGCTGCACGCGCCGAACGACGAGCTGCGCGACCAGCTGGTGCCGATCAACAAGAAATACCCGCTGGCCATGCTGCTTGCCGCCTGTCAGCGCTACATCTCGCAACTGGGCGAGAAGCGCGTGCTGACCATCGAATACACCTTGCTCAAGGGCGTCAACGACCAGCCCGAGCATGCCGAGCAGATGATGGCGCTGCTGGCGGAGATTCCCTGCAAGATCAACCTGATTCCGTTCAACCCCTTCCCCCATTCCGGATATGAGCGGCCGAGCAACAATGCCATCCGCCGTTTTCAGGACATCCTGCACAAAGGCGGGCACAATGTGACGGTGCGTACCACCCGCGGCGAAGACATCGACGCGGCCTGTGGTCAGCTCGTCGGCCAGGTCATGGACCGCACGCGTCGAAGCGAGAGATACATCGCTGTGCGTGAGCTGCAGAGCGACCCAGGTGCGGCGCATATTGCCTCGAACCGATCCTGAGGGGGATGCCGATGATTTTGCGCACTGCGCTGCTGCTTCTACTGACCGGCCTGATGGCCGGTTGTGTGTCTTCTGGAACTGTCGATCCGCTGAAGACCGAGGAGGGCCGGCAGCAGGCCCGCGATGCCTATATCCAGCTGGGCATCGGCTATCTGCAGCAGGGCGCCGCTTCGCGCGCCAAGACACCGCTGCGCAAGGCGCTGGAAATCGACCCGCGCAGTGCCGATGCGCATGCCGCGCTGGCGCTGGTGTTCCAGACCGAGATGGAGAACGACCTGGCGGACAAGCACTACCGCGAGGCGCTCTCCAATCGTCGCGACGCCCGTATCCTCAACAACTACGGCAGCTTCCTGTACGAGCAGCAGCGCTATTCAGAAGCCATGGAACGCTTCACCCAGGCGACCGAAGACAACCTCTACCCCGAGCGCGCCCGGGTCTTCCAGAATCTCGGCCTGACGGCGCTGAAGCTGGGGCGCCGCGACGACGCCGAGCGCTATTTCACGCGCTCGCTGCGCCTGGACAGCCGCCAGCCCATGGCGCTGCTGGAACTGGCGATGATGGCCTACGAGGACAAGCAGTACGTTCCGGCCAAGCGTTATTACAACAGCTTCAGCCAGTTGGCCGAGCAGAATGCGCGTAGCCTGCTGCTCGGCATTCGCCTGGCCAACATCCATCAGGAGCGCGATACCGCTGCCAGCCTCGGGCTCCAGCTGAGGCGGCTGTATCCTGGCACGGATGAGTACAAGCAATTTCTCTCGGAGCAACGATGACCGCGCCGCATCCAGAATCCGCTGCACCGGTGGCGATGGGCAGCAATCCCGGCGAGACGCTGCGCAGCGCTCGCGAAGGCAAGGGCTGGACCCTGTCTGCGGTGGCCCAGCAGCTGAACCTCACCGAACGCGCCCTGGCTCGTATCGAGGCCGGGGATTTCAGCCAGTTGCCCGGGCATACCTTCGCCCGCGGCTATGTGCGGGCCTATGCCAAGTTGCTGGGGCTGGACCAGAACCGGCTGGTCCAGGAGTTCGACCAGCACACCGGCACCGACGCCTCGGGTAGCAGCGTCACCAGCCTGGGCCGTATCGAGGAGCCCGGACGCCTGTCGCGCAACGTCATGCGCTTCTTCGGCTTCGCCTTGTTGCTGGTGCTGGCCGGCGCCGCCTTCTACTGGTGGCAGGAGCGTGCGGCGCGCGAGGAATCGGCCCCCGCCGTGACCGCCCTGGAGCGCATCGAGGTGGAAAGCGCCGACGGCACCACGCAGATTCACATGCTCGACCGTGCCGAAGACTCGGAGCCGGCCGAAGAGGCGCCGCTGCCGCTTGCGGATGAGCCGGCCACCGATGCAGCGCAGGCCGTCACCGAGCCGGCTGAGGCCGAAGCGCCTGTCGAGCCTGCGCCGAGCGAACCGACCGCCGAAGCGCCGGCCGAACCGGCCGTCGAGGCATCCGCGCCGCCGGCGCAAACGCCCGTCGCGGATGCCCCGGCGAGCGTCGCGGCGCCTGGTGAGGCGCGTCTGGACCTGCGCTTCACCGCCGATTGCTGGACCCGGGTGACCGATGCCGACGGCCGCGTGCTGTACAGCGCGCTGGCCAAGGCCGGCAGCAGCACCAGCGTCAGCGGCAAGGCGCCGCTGGACGTGCACCTGGGCTACGCCCGTGGCGCCCAAGTCAGTTACAACGGCGAGGCCGTGAGCGTCGCTTCATACATGCGCGGCGAGACGGCGCGCTTCAAGCTCGGACAGTAGTAGGCTGATCATGCATTCCGAATCCCCTATCAAGCGCCGCCAGTCCCGCAAGATCTGGGTGGGCAGCGTTCCGGTCGGTGGCGATGCGCCGATTTCCGTGCAGAGCATGACCAATACCGAAACCTGCGACGTCGAGGCGACGGTCGGCCAGATCCAGCGCCTGGCCAATGCCGGCGCCGATATCGTGCGGGTCTCGGTGCCTTCCATGGAGGCCGCCGAGGCCTTTGGCCGGATCAGGCAGCGCGTGCAGCTGCCGCTGGTCGCCGATATCCACTTCGATTACCAGATCGCCCTGCGGGTGGCCGAACTCGGCGTCGATTGCCTGCGCATCAACCCGGGCAACATCGGCCGCGAGGATCGCGTGCGCGCGGTGGTCGATGCCGCGCGCGACAAGGGCATCCCGATCCGCATCGGCGTCAACGCCGGCTCCCTGGAAAAGGACCTGCAGAAGAAATACGGCGAGCCCACCCCGCAGGCGCTGGTGGAGTCCGCGCTGCGCCATGTCGAGCACCTCGATCGGCTGGACTTCCAGGACTTCAAGGTCAGCGTCAAGGCGTCCGACGTGTTCATGGCCGTCGAGGCCTACCGCCTGCTGGCCCGCCAGATCGAGCAGCCGCTGCACCTGGGCATCACCGAGGCCGGCGGCCTGCGCTCGGGCACGGTGAAGTCGGCGGTCGGGCTGGGCATGCTGCTGGCCGACGGCATCGGCGACACCATCCGCGTGTCGCTGGCCGCCGACCCGGTGGAGGAGATCAAGGTCGGCTTCGACATCCTCAAGTCGCTGCACCTGCGCTCGCGCGGGATCAACTTCATCGCCTGCCCGAGCTGCTCGCGGCAGAACTTCGATGTGGTCAAGACCATGAACGAGCTGGAAACCCGCGTGGAGGACCTGCTGGTGCCGATGGACGTCGCGGTGATCGGCTGCGTGGTCAACGGCCCGGGCGAGGCCAAGGAGGCGCATATCGGCCTCACCGGCGGGAGCCCGAACAACCTCGTCTACATCGACGGCAAGCCGGCGCAGAAACTGAACAACGACAACCTCGTCGACGAGCTGGAACAGCTGATCCGGCGCAAGGCCGCCGAGAAGCTCGCGGCCGATGCGGCGCTGATCGCACGCAGTTGATTTTTAAGGAACCCCATTGAGCAAGTCCCTGCAAGCCATTCGTGGCATGAACGACATCCTGCCGGCGCAGACGCCGACCTGGCGCTACCTGGAAAGCACCTTCGCGCAACTGCTCGACAGCTATGGCTACAGCGAGATCCGCCTGCCGATCCTCGAGTTCACCGACCTGTTCGCCCGCGGCATCGGCGAAGGCACCGACGTGGTGGACAAGGAGATGTACACCTTCCTCGACCGCAACGAGGAGTCCCTGACCCTGCGTCCGGAAGGTACCGCCGGCTGCGTGCGCGCCGTGCTCGAACATGGCCTCACCGGCGGCGGCCAGGTGCAGAAGCTCTGGTATACCGGGCCGATGTTCCGCTACGAGAAGCCGCAGAAGGGCCGCTACCGGCAGTTCCACCAGATCGGCGTGGAAGTCTTCAACCAGCCCGGACCGGATATCGATGCCGAGCTGATCGTACTCACCGCGCGGCTGTGGAAGCTGCTCGGCATGGCCGATGCAGTGACCTTGCAGCTCAACAGCCTGGGCTCCAGCGAGGCGCGTGCGCGCTACCGCGATGCGTTGGTGGCCTACCTGCAGCAGCGTTTCGAGCAACTCGACGAGGACAGCCAGCGCCGCCTGACCACCAATCCGCTGCGCATCCTCGACAGCAAGAACGCCCAGACCCAGGCGTTGCTGGCGGATGCGCCGACCCTGCACGACTACCTCGACGAGGAGTCGCGCGCGCATTTCGAGGGGCTCAAGGCGCGCCTGGATGCGGTCGGCATCGTCTACGAGATCAATCCCAAGCTGGTGCGCGGGCTGGATTACTACGGTCGCACGGTATTCGAGTGGGTGACCGACAAGCTGGGTGCGCAGGGTACCGTCTGCGCCGGTGGCCGCTACGACGGGCTGGTCAGCCAGTTCGGCGGTAAGCCGACGCCGGGCGTCGGTTTCGCCATGGGCGTCGAGCGCCTGGTGCTGCTGCTGGAAACCCTCATGCTGGTTCCGGAAGAACTGAACCCTGCCCCGCATGCCTATATCTGCGCCTTCGGCGAGGCTGCCGAACTGGCGGCACTGGCGCTGGCCGAACGCCTGCGCGACGCCCTGCCGGGGCTACGGCTGCTGGTCAATGCCGGTGGCGGCAGCTTCAAGAGCCAGTTCAAGAAGGCCGACAAGAGCGGTGCGCGCTTTGCGTTGATTCTCGGTGAGGACGAACTGGCCGGGCGCGTGGTAGGTTGCAAGCCGCTGCGCGACGACAGCGAACAACAAAGCATTGCCTGGGATGCTCTGCCCGAGCGTCTGGCTGCCTGCCTCGAGCAGGTCTGAGACTAAGCGAATGAAAGGAGTGACAGTGTGACCTCGGGTACCGAAGAAGAACAACTGGCGCAAATCAAGGAGTGGTGGCAGCGCAACGGCACGCCGCTGCTGCTGGGGGGCGCGCTCGCCCTGGTGATCGTGTTCGGCTGGCAGTTTTGGCAGAAGTACCAGATCAGCCAGGCGCAGAGCGCCTCGGTGGTCTATCAGCAACTGCTGACCGCGGCACTGGAGGGCGGCGAAGTCGATGCCGCGGAAGTGTCGCGCCTGGGCAACCAGCTGAAGAAGGACTTCGCCGGCACCCATTACGCGCAATACGGCAGCCTGTTCGTCGCCAAGGTCGCGGTTGAGTCCGGGCGTCTCGACGAGGCGGCCAGCGAGCTCCGTGCGATCATCGACAAGCCGGCCGACGCGACCCTCGACGAACTGGCACGCCAACGCCTGGCCCGGGTGCTGGCCGTCCAGGAGAAAGCCGAGGAAGCTCTCAAGCTGCTGGACGGCGAGGCGGACAAGGCGTTTGCCGCCAGCCGCGAAGAACTCCGGGGCGATCTGCTGGTGCTGCTCGGCCGCAAGGACGAAGCCCATGCCGCCTACAGCAAGGCCAAGGAATCGCTGTCCCAGGACGCGGCCATTGGCGGTCTGCAATTGAAGCTGGATGACCTGGCCCGAGGGGAGGCGTAATCGATGCGCTGGAAGACTGCCGCGCTGCTGACCCTGGCCGTACTGGCCGCGGGCTGCAGCAGTAACGACACGAAGGAACCCGGGCCCGCCGAGCTGACCAAGTTCGACGCGGAAATCTCCTTGAAGAAGGAGTGGAGCCGCTCCATCGGCGAAGGCCAGGGTGAGACCTACAATCTGCTGACGCCGGTGGTCTATGGCGACCAGATCTACGCCGCCGACGTCGAGGGCCTGGTGGTTTCCATGGACCGGCTGACCGGTAAGGTCAACTGGAAGAAGAAGCTGGACGTGCCGGTCTCCGGCGCGGTCGGTGCCGGCTACGGCCTGATCCTGGTTGGCACCCTGCGCGGCGAGGTGCTGGCGCTGGATGTCAGCAGCGGCGAGGAGCGTTGGCGCAGCCAGGTCAGCAGTGAAGTGCTGGCCGCCCCGGCCGTCAACGGCGACATCGTCCTGGTGCAGACCCAGGACGACCGGCTGATCGCCCTGGAAATCGATACCGGCGCGCAGCGCTGGAGCTACGAGAGCTCACCCGCGGTACTGACCCTGCGTGGCACCGGCGCGCCGCTGCTGACCAACCAGCTGGCGATCGCCGGCCTGTCCAGCGGCAAGGTGGTCGCCCTGGATACCCGCCGCGGCCTGCCGGTCTGGGAGCAGCGGGTGGCGATTCCGCAAGGTCGTTCCGAACTGGAGCGGGTGGTGGACATCGACGGCGGCCTGCTGCTGTCCGGCGGTACGCTGTACGTCACCACCTACCAGGGCCGCGCCGCGGCGCTGGAGCTGGAAAGCGGGCGCATGCTCTGGCAGCGCGACGCCTCCAGCTATGCCGGTGTGGCGCTGGGCTATGGCAGCGTCTACCTGAGCCTGGCCGACGGCACCGTCGAAGGCATCGACGAGCGCTCCACCACGGCGCTGTGGCGCAACGAGTCGCTGGCCCGGCGGCAGCTCTCGGCCCCGGCGGTGTTGTCCAGCTATGTGGTGGTCGGTGACATCGAGGGCTACCTGCATCTGCTGAGCCAGGTCGATGGCCGTTTCGTCGCGCGCGAGCGCGTCGACAGCGCCGGCGTGCGTGTGCGTCCGGTGGTCGAGGGCGACTGGCTCTACGCTTACGGCAACGACGGCAAGCTGGTCGCGCTGACGATTCGTCAGGCCGACTGAGCGCGCATCGGGCCCGTGGCTCCGCCTTTGGTGGAGCCCTGAATATCCGGCCGCTGCCTTGCAGCGGCCTTCGTGTTTTCTGAAATATCGCAGTGGAGAGCCGCATGGTTCCCGTAATCGCCCTGGTGGGCCGTCCGAACGTCGGCAAGTCCACCCTGTTCAATCGCCTGACCAAGAGCCGCGATGCCATCGTTGCCGAGTACGCGGGGCTGACCCGCGATCGCCAATATGGCGAGGCCAAATGGCAGGGCCGCACCTATATCGTGATCGACACCGGCGGTATCTCCGGCGACGAGGAAGGTATCGATGCGAAGATGGCCGAGCAGTCGCTGCAGGCCATCGAAGAGGCCGATGCGGTGCTGTTCATGGTCGATTCGCGCGCCGGGCTGACGGCGGCCGACCAGATGATCGGCGAACACCTGCGCAAGCGGAACAAGCGCTGCTTCCTGGTGGCGAACAAGGTCGACAGCGTCGATCCGGACATCGCCCGCGCCGAATTCAGCCCGCTGGGCCTGGGCGACGCGTTGCCGATCGCCGCCGCCCACGGTCGCGGCATCAGCCACATGCTCGAGCAAGCGCTGGGGATCTTTCCCCGGGACGATGTCGCGGAGGACGAGCAGGGTGCCGAGGGCGAGGAAGGCGAGGGGGCCGAGGTCGTTGCCGAGGGTCAGGAGCCGCGCCGTGTTCCCGGGCCGAGCGAGAAGGATGGCATCAAGATCGCCATCATCGGCCGACCCAATGTCGGCAAGTCGACGCTGGTCAACCGCATGCTCGGCGAGGAGCGGGTCATCGTCTACGACCAGGCCGGCACTACCCGCGACAGCATCTACATCCCGTTCGAGCGCGACGAGGAGAAGTACACGCTGATCGACACCGCCGGCGTGCGCCGCCGCGGCAAGATCTTCGAGGCGGTGGAAAAGTTCTCGGTGGTCAAGACGCTGCAGGCGATCCAGGATGCCAACGTGGTGATCTTCGTCATGGATGCCCGCGAGGGGGTGGTCGAGCACGACCTCAACCTGCTCGGCTTCGTGCTGGAGACCGGGCGCGCGCTGGTCATTGCGCTGAACAAGTGGGACGGCATGGAGCCGGGCGAGAAGGACTATGTGAAGACCGAATTGGAGCGCCGGCTGTTCTTCGTCGACTATGCCGACATCCACTTCATCTCGGCCAAGCACGGCACCGGCGTCGGTCATCTGTACAAGTCGGTGCAGGCCGCCTTCAAGTCGGCGATCACCCGCTGGCCGACCAGCCGCCTGACGCAGATCCTCGAGGACGCGGTGCAGGAGCACCAGCCGCCGATGGTCAACGGCCGGCGCATCAAGCTGCGCTACGCGCACCTCGGTGGCGCCAACCCGCCGCTGATCGTGATCCACGGCAACCAGGTGGATGCGGTGCCCAAGTCCTACACGCGCTATCTGGAGAACACCTACCGGCGCGTGCTGAAGCTGGTCGGTACGCCGATCCGCATCGAGTACAAGGGCGGCGACAACCCTTACGAGGGCAAGAAGAACACCCTGACCGATCGCCAGGTGAACAAGAAGCGCCGCCTCATGTCGCACCACAAGAAGGCCGAGAAGAAGCGCCGCGACAAGAAGCGCTGAGCGTTTCTGTTAAGGTTCTTCGCGTTTATGGAGGACAGGGTTGCCTGACACCGGACTGGCAAGTTTGGGTGTGTTGAATGAAAGTTTTGCTTTCATGGGCGTTTAGCGAGTTGCTTGAAGGCTTGGTTTCGCCCTGCTGGGCGAGTTCCTTTTGGCAGTCGCCCGGATGGCCGGCCCCGCCAAAAGGAACCAAAAGGGCTTGCCCCTTGCATCCGGCCCTGCGCTACGCGCAGGGTTCGTTACTCGCTTCGCTCGCCCTCCGGGCCAGCCTGCGGCTGTTACTCCGCTACGCTCCGTTTCGCTCCATCGCCGCTCCGAGGGTCGTCGTACAAGGGCCATCCATGGCCCTTTACGACTCTCGCCGCGTCCCTGCGGCTCGCCCCTCTGCGCAACGATTCCACTCACCCTCCTGATGGGGCGTTTGGAGTTGCCTGATAGTTCGTGCATTGAGCAAAAAGCGAAAAGCAAAAACTTTGATCGTCCAGGCAACTCGGACTCCATTCCCCGTCAGGAGGCCGAGTGGAGGTGTCGCGCAGGGGGACGCGAGGCATGGACGCCGAGCGAGGAACGAAGGGACAGGGACGTCCCTTCGTGACGGCCCCCGGAGCGGCACCGGAAGGAGGGAAGTCTGGCCGCGCAGCGGACAGACCCGGATGTCGGGTGCCCTTCTTCTTTGGTTACTTTCTTGTTGGGCAAGCAACAAGAAAGTGACTCGGCCGGGGGGGCCGAAACCAGAAGTATCAGCACACTCGATAATCGATTTAACGACAAACTTCCAGACAAACCGAACAGCAGCACCATCACCCAAACTTGCCAGTCCGATATCAATCCTTGCTTCCCCCGAGAAAGCGCGATGAAGCGTTTTTAACGCAACCGATCGCGAACGGGTCTCAGCCTTCCTCGTCGAACGACTGATCCATATCCAGTGCCGGCCGCGCGTGCCGCGGCTTGCCGGCCTGACGCGCCGGGTTGCCGACCACCGTGGTATGCGGCGGGACCGTGTGCAGCACGATGCTGCCGGCACCGACCTTGGCGCCCTCGCCGATCTCGATATTGCCGAGAATCTTCGCCCCCGCGCCGATCATCACCCCGCTGCGCACCTTCGGATGGCGGTCGCCGCCTTCCTTGCCGGTGCCGCCGAGGGTCACGCCCTGCAGAATCGATACATCGTCTCCGACCACAGCCGTCTCGCCGATGACGATGCCAGTGCCGTGGTCGAGCATGATGCCGCTGCCGATCCTGCTCGCGGGATTGATGTCGATGCCCAGGCGTTCGTTGCAACGTGCCTGGATGAACAGCGCCAGCAGCCGTTCGCCCTGCCGCTGCAGGTGGTGTCCGATGCGATAGGCCTGCAGGGCGAGGAAGCCCTTGGAGAACAGCAACACTTCCAGCGCGCTGTCGAAGGCCGGGTCGCGGCTGACGATCGCCTGCAGGTCGCGCCAGGCCGATTCGGCCAGCTGTGGCTGCTGGCGGTGGATCTCGGCGAAACGTTCGGCCAGCGCCTGTCGTTGCTCGGCAGTGTCCGCCAGGGCCTGGCCGACCCGCTGGGCAAGGGTGCAGCCGAAGTCCGGGTGCTCGAGTACCGTCTGCCGGAAGAGATCGGCCAGTGCCGGTTCGGTATCCAGGGCCCGTTCCGCCTGGGCACGCAAGTCGTTCCATGAAGAGCTGGCAGAGTGAAACTGCATGGTGAATTCCTTGTGGCTATCGATCTGTGCCTTGTCGCTACAACTGTAGCAGGCCGAATCCTCACACCCCGGACGCGCTCGTATCCGGCCGCCGCGATCGGCTATCCTGTTTCTCCCTGCCGCATCCCGTCGGGCAGGCCTGTCGGAAGGCTGTGATGCTCATCAGTAAATTGCCCCATGTCGGCACGACCATCTTCACCACCATGTCCCAGCTGGCTGCGGATAGCGGTGCGCTCAACCTGTCCCAGGGCTTTCCCGATTTCGACGGCCCCGATGCCCTGCGCGAGGCGCTGGCGCGACATGTCATGGCCGGGCACAACCAGTACGCGCCGATGACCGGCCTGCCCGCGCTGCGCGAGCAGGTCGCGGCCAAGGTGGCCACGCTGTATGGCCGGCCGGTGGATGCGGCCAGCGAGGTGACGATCACCCCCGGCGCCACCCAGGCGATCTTCTGCGCGATCCAGGCGCTGATCCGGCCGGGCGACGAGGTCATCGTCTTCGATCCCTGCTACGACAGCTACGAGCCGTCCGTGCAACTGGCTGGCGGCATCTGCATCCACCAGCAGCTGAGCCTGCCGGATTTTCGCATCGACTGGCAGCGCCTGGCCGATGTGATCGGCCCGCGCACGCGGCTGATCGTCCTCAACACCCCGCACAACCCCAGTGGCGCGCTGATCGACGGCGACGACCTGGATCGCCTCGCCGCACTGATCCGCGAGCGCGATATCTACCTGCTCAGCGACGAGGTCTACGAGCACCTGGTCTTCGACGGCCGCGAGCACGCCAGCGTGCTGCGCCACGACGAGCTGTACCGGCGCAGCTTCGTCGTCAGCTCGTTCGGCAAGACCTACCACGTCACCGGCTGGAAGACCGGCTACGTGGTGGCGCCGCCGGCACTCAGCGCCGAGCTGCGCAAGGTTCACCAGTACGTCAGCTTCACCGGCGTGACGCCGCTGCAATGGGCGCTGGCCGACTTCATGGCCGCGCATCCCGAGCACATCGCCGAGCTGCCGGCCTTCTACCAGGCCAAGCGCGATCTGTTCTGCGACCTGCTGGCCGGTTCACGCTTCGGTTTCAAGCGGGCCGCGGGGACCTACTTCCAGCTGGCCGACTATTCGGCGATCCGGCCGGATCTGGACGATGTGGCGATGGCCGAATGGTTGACGCGCGAACATGGCGTGGCGAGCATTCCGATCTCGGTCTTCTATCAGCAGGCGCCGGCGGATCTGCGGCTGGTGCGTTTCTGTTTTGCCAAACGGGAGGAGACGCTGCGTCAGGCGGCGGAACGACTATGCGCGATCTGAACGATTTGCCGGATCTCGAACTGGCCCTGATACAGACCAGCCTGGTCTGGCAGGATGCGGCGGCCAACCGCGAGCGCTTCACCGTGCTGCTGGAACAGGCGCGCGGCGCCGATCTGATCATTCTTCCGGAAATGTTCACCACCGGCTTCTCCATGGACTCCGCCGCCCTGGCCGAGCCCGAGGAAGGGCCGAGCTATGTCTGGCTGCGCGAGCAGGCCGTCCGGCTGGATGCGGTGGTGACCGGCAGCGTGATCATCGAGGCCGCCGACGGCAGCCACCGCAACCGCCTGCTCTGGGCGCGGCCGGATGGCGAGGTGCTGCACTACGACAAGCGCCATCTGTTCCGCATGGCCGGCGAGCACAAGCACTACACGCCGGGGCTGCAACAGGCCCTGTTCGAGGTGAATGGCTGGCGCGTGCGGCCGCTGATTTGCTACGACCTGCGTTTCCCGGTCTGGAGCCGCGACCCCCACGGCACCGATCTGCTGCTCTATACCGCCAATTGGCCGGCCGCCCGGCGCGATGCCTGGAACCGCTTGCTGCCGGCCCGGGCCATCGAGAACCTGTGCTTCGTCGCGGCGGTCAATCGCGTCGGCGAGGACGGCAAGGGCTATCCCTACAGCGGCGACAGCCAGGTGCTGGATTTCAAAGGCGATACGTTGCTGGCAGCCGGCGAGGCCGACGGGGTGTTCCGGTGCTCGCTGAGGGCCAGGGACCTGGCCGCTTTCCGCGAGCGCTTCCCGGCCTATCACGATGGCGACGAATTCGAGCTGAAGGCCTGACGCTGGTCCGGTAGCTTGCGCATTGGCTTTGGCTTTGGCTTTGGCGGCAGGCCTGCGGCCTGCATCGCCGCGAGGGCGTGCCCACAGGCTCGCTGGATGCTTGCTGCTTTTGTGGGAGGCCCGACCCCGGGGCGATGCTTTTGGTTTTGGGCAGGCTTGTGGCCTGCATCGCCGCGAGGGCGCGCCTCCCACAGGGTTCGGTGTGGGCTGGCTGCTTTTGTGGGAGCCGACCCGGGGCGATGGATGGGCTATGGTCTGATCATGCTGTTCGATTCGGGAGTGGTTCGATGAAAACCCCGCTTTCCCTGTCCGATGTCTATGCCATTCTCGAGCCCGGCCCCGTGCTGCTGCTCGGTACCGCGCAGGATGGCCGCGCCAACCTGATGGCCATGTCCTGGCACTGCATGCTGGAGTTCGAGCCGCCCCTGGTCGGCTGTGTGGTCAGCGCGGCGAACTACTCCTTCGCTGCGCTGCAGGCGACCGGCGAATGCGTGCTCAACGTCCCCACCGATGACCTGGCCCGGCAACTGGTGGGGTGCGGCAACAGCCACGGCGACGAAACCGACAAGTTCGCCCGCTTCCGCCTCACCGCGGTGCCGTCCGCCCGGGTGGCGGTACCGCGGGTGGAGGAGTGCTACGCGAATCTGGAATGCCGCGTGGCCGACCGGCAATTGGTCGGCAGCTACAACTTCTTCATTCTCGAGGTGCTGCAGGCCTGGCACGATCCCGCAGTCACGGCACCGCGCACGCTGCACCATCGCGGTTATGGCCGGTTCATGCTGGCGGGAGAGGAGATCCAGCTGGACTCGGCGATGCGCTGATCAGCGCGATACCCGGCGCCTGTGCCACAGCCAGCCATAGACCAGCAGGTTGATCGCGACGACCACCGCCGCCAGCACGTACTGCAGCGGTAGCGTCAGCCAGTGCGGGTAGATGATCGGCAACAGGTAGTGCTCGATGAAACCGCCACTGTAGCCGACCTCCCCGGCGCGGATGCGCAGGGCCTGTTCCCAGCCGGTGAGCGGGCAGCCGCGGTCGGCCAGCTGCACGTAGATCGCCCAGCCCACCGCCGGCAGATGCAGCGACAGCAGCCAGCGCCGGCATGCCACCAGCAGACCGCCGAACAGGGCGAACAGCACGAACCCCAGGTGCAGCACCAGCAGGGCATCGGCGCCGAGCCGGTAGAGCATTAGCGCGCGTCCACGGCATGCCGCTCGAGCGCGGCAATCTGCCGGTCCTGCAGGCGGTCGAGGCCGAGCAGCACCAGGCTGGCGCCGAGCAGTGCGAGCAGCATGTCCGACTGCGTATCCCAGGGGTCGCCCTGGGTGCCGAGGAAATCGATGGCGCCGCCGCCGGCAATCAGCGCCACCCACCATTCGATCAGTTCGTAGAAGGCGCTGAACGCCAGCGCCACGCAGATCGCCAGGAAGTTGAGCATCGCTCCGCGGGCGAGGTAGCGCCGGCGCAGCAGGATTTCCCGGGCGACCAGCATCGGCACCAGGCCCTGCATGAAGTGGCCGAGCTTGTCGTAGGGATTGCGCTGCAGGTCGAACAGCTCCTGCACCCAGAAACCCAGCGGCACGCGTGCATAGGTGTAGGCGCCACCGAGAATCAGCACCAGTGCGTGCACGGTGATCAGGACATAGAGCAGGCGAGTCAGGGGGAAACGCCGGTAGGTCAGCAGCAGGACCGGCGCGGCGATCAGCACCGGTGCGACTTCGAGCAGCCAGGTCGCGCGGTCGTAGGGGGCGATGCCGGAAACGATCAGGGCTAGCAGCACCGCCAGCCCGAGGGTTGCGTAAAAGGTCGTCTGCGGCATACCGGCCCTGCCCAATTCATGCGGGCCTACAGCATGCCCCCCGGCATGGGTGGCGGCAAGCGGCCGGCGCGTCGCCGGCGGTCTTCAGCGGCTGGCCACGGCCTTGCGCCGGCCGCAACTGCGCGGGTCGACCTCGCCGACGTGAGGGTTGGCGTTGCCCTGCACGCAGGCGATGCTGCGGTTGCGCCAGCGTTCCCACTCGCTGACCGGATACTGGCGGTTCCAGACGTCGTACAGCCGCTGGTCCTGGCGTGACAGGCGCAATTTGTAGCGCTCGCTCATGTACAGATATGTCCGGGCGATGGCGCCACGGCTGTATTCGGGCGGCATCGCCGTACGCTGCTTGAAATTCACCACGAAGGGGCAGGCGCCATACTGGCCGGGCTTCTCGGCGAGCATGCCGAAACCGAAATTGCTGCGGTCGCCGTTCACCTCGCCGACCACCGGCACCAGGTTGTGCAGGTCGGCCTCGGCACGGCTGAACAGCGGATCGTTGGCGGTGCAGTTCTTGCGTCCGCCCTGTTGCCAGCACTGGCGCTGGTGGCCGATCACCCAGGCGGGGACGATGTGTTCCCATTCGACCCGTTCGGCACGCTGGGGCTGCTTGCGCGGGACATAGCCGCAACTGGCGAGATCGATACGGTTGCCCTGGAAGCGGCAACCGCAGTAGAAGTCCACGGGGCGCTCGGCATAGATCTTCCAGGCCAGCTTCTTCGCTTCGCGGAAGGTGCGCGGCGCCTCGGAGTGAGCATTGGAGGAAAACAGCAGGGCAAGCAGGAACACGCTGAAGCGACGCATGGGTATCTCGACGACTGACTGAGAGACGCATCCGTGCGGGGCCGCGCATGTTACCTGCCGAACAACTAAAAATCATGAAAAACAATGAGTTAGTTGGTTGCTCAAGTGAAGTGGGGGGATGGGCGGCGAGGCGAAAGGGGGCTAAGAGGAGATGTCCGGCGCCTGATCGCCCCATATGGGAGCCAGCTTGCTGGCGATGGCCATTCAACGGCACCGCCAGCAAGGCTGCACACTCCGCTGCTCAGGCGGCCTTCAGCGTCGCCATGTCGATGACGAATCGGTACTTCACGTCGCTTCTGAGCATCCGCTCGTAGGCGTCGTTGATGTCCTGCATGCGGATCATCTCGATGTCCGCGACGATGCCGTGCTCGGCGCAGAAATCGAGCATCTCCTGGGTCTCCGCGATGCCGCCGATCAGCGACCCGGCGATCCGCCGGCGCTTGAAGATCAGCCCGAACACGTTCGGCGACGGGTGCGGCGAGGCCGGGGCACCCACCAGGGTCATGGTGGCGTCGCGCTTGAGCAGGTTGAGGAAGGCGTCGAGGTTGTGCGGCGCGGCAACCGTATTGAGGATGAAGTCGAAGCTGTTGGCGTGCGCGGCCATCTCGTCCTGGTTCTTCGATACCACCACTTCCGAGGCGCCGAGGCGCAGGGCGTCTTCCTTCTTGTCCGGCGAGGTGGTGAACAGCACGACCTTGGCGCCCATGGCATTGGCGATCTTCACCGCCATGTGGCCGAGGCCGCCGAGGCCGACCACGCCGACTTTCTGCCCCGGGCCGACCTTCCACTGGCGCAGCGGCGAGTAGGTGGTGATGCCGGCGCAGAGCAGCGGCGCGACGGCGGCCAGGTTGTCGGTATGGCTGACGCGCAGCACGAACTTCTCGTCCACCACGATAATGTCGGAGTAGCCGCCCAGGGTGTTCTCGCCGCCGCCGAACGCCGGGCCGTTGTAGGTGCCGACGAAACCGTTCTCGCAGTATTGCTCGAGGCCTTCGCCGCAGGACGGGCAGTTGCGACAACTGTCGACCAGACAGCCGACGCCGGCGATGTCGCCGACCTTGAAACGCGATACGGCCGAACCGACCGCGGTGACCCTGCCAACGATTTCGTGGCCGGGAACCGAGGGGTAGAGCGTGTTGTTCCATTCGTTGCGGGCGGTGTGCAGGTCCGAGTGACAGACACCGCAGTAGAGAATGTCGATCTGCACGTCGTTCGCTCCGACGGCACGGCGCGAGAACGAATAGGGGGCGAGCGGCGTGCTCGGGTCGAGGGCGGCGTAACCGATGGCCTTGCTCATGGCGGCTCCTTTGGATTGAAGGGGTGAGTCAATCCTAGTACCGATCCCGGCTGGAGCGATTGCACGATCCTGCCGATGCCTGACGCGTTCCTGCTGGAAGAACCATCGCAGGAGCCCGCTTGCGGGCGAACCGCGGCGGCGATCGCCGGCAAGGACTCGGCGTCCCCCCGGCTCCAAATCAACGCGCGGGCTGGAGGCCGATGCTCGTGCAACAAGCGATGGTTCGTGGGCTTTAGCCTAGGGTAGGCTTTTGCTAGGCTGAAGTGGAGCGCCGCCCGGCCCACCCCTTCGCAGGAAAAGCGGCGAGCCCGCTGGAGGCTCGCCGGTGGAGGTCAGGCGGCCTTCGCTTCGGCCTCGCGCACCGCGCGGTTCAGCGCGCTGAACAGGGCGCGGATGCTCGCCGTGGTGATGTTCTCGTCGATGCCGATGCCATGCAGCGGCCGCTCGCCGTCCAGGCGCACCTCGATGTAGGCCGCGGCCTTGGCGTTGCTGCCGGCGCCGATGGCGTGCTCGTGGTAGTCCATGATCTCCAGCTTGACCGGCAAGGCGGCGACCAGCGCCTCCAGCGGGCCCTTGCCGATGCCGCGCCAGTGGGCGGTCTCACCGTCGCTCGCGACCTCCACGTCCACTGCACTGGTGCCGTTCTCTTCCTGCAGGCGATGGCCCTTGAGCGTGTACGGCGCGGTGGCCTGCAGGTATTCGGCTTCGAGCAGCGCATGAATCTGCTTGGCGCTCATTTCCAGGCCGAGGCGGTCGGTCTCCTTCTGCACCACCTGGCTGAACTCGATCTGCATGCGGCGTGGCAGGCTGATGCCGTATTCCTGTTCGAGCAGGTAGGTGATGCCGCCCTTGCCGGACTGGCTGTTGACGCGGATCACCGCCTCGTAGCTGCGGCCGATATCGGCCGGGTCGATCGGCAGGTAGGGGACTTCCCAGAGGCCGTTCGGGTCCTGCTGGGCGAAGCCCTTGCGGATCGCATCCTGGTGCGAGCCGGAGAAGGCGGTGTGCACCAAGTCGCCGACGTAGGGGTGGCGCGGGTGCACCGGCAACTGGTTGCATTCCTCGACCACCTTGCGCACCGCGTCGATGTCGGAGAAGTCCAGCTGCGGGTCGACGCCCTGGGTGTACATATTCAGCGCCACGGTGACCAGGTCGACGTTGCCGGTGCGCTCGCCGTTGCCGAACAGGCAGCCCTCGACGCGATCGGCGCCGGCCATCAGGCCCAGCTCGGTGGCCGCCACGCCGGTGCCGCGGTCGTTGTGGGTGTGCAGGCTGATCAGCACGCTGTCGCGCCGGGCGATGCGGCGGCCGAAGTATTCGATCTGATCGGCATAGATGTTCGGCGTGGCCGCCTCGATGGTGGCCGGCAGGTTGAGGATCAGCTTTTGCGCGGGCGTCGGCTGGAACACCTCGATCACCGCGTTGCACACCTCGACGGCGAAATCGGTCTCGGTGGAGCTGAACACCTCGGGCGAGTACTCGAAGCGCCAGTCGGTTTCCGGCGCGGCAGCGGCCAGACGCTTGATGATCTGCGCGGCACTGACCGCGATGTTCACCACGCCGGCCTTGTCCTGGTTGAAGACGATGCGGCGGAAGCTCGGCGCGGTGGCATTGTAGTAGTGGACGATGGCCCGCTTGGCGCCCTTGAGCGACTCGAAGGTACGGGTGATCAGGTCCTCGCGGGCCTGGGTCAGCACCTGGATGGTGACGTCGTCGGGAATATGGCCACCGTCGATCAGCTCGCGGACGAAGTCGAAGTCGGTCTGCGAGGCGGAGGGGAAGCCCACCTCGATTTCCTTCACGCCCACCTGCACCAGGGTCTTGAAGAAGCGCATCTTCTTCGCTGCATCCATCGGCTCGATCAGCGACTGGTTGCCATCGCGCAGGTCGGAACTGAGCCAGATCGGCGCCTGGGTGATGGCCTTCGATGGCCAGGTGCGATCGGGGATATCGATGGCCGGAAAGGCGCGATATTTTTTCGATGGATTCTTGAGCATGGTCATGGTGGTTTCCCGAGCGTTCTTCGGGCGAGCCGCTTTTCTGCTCGCCTGATTCAATGAGTTATGGTGCGAAGTTAGTGCTTTATGGTTGTCTCGTGCAAGAGTTGAAAGAAAAATGGTGAAAAACTCCAATATAGAAGAATAAGAAGAATTTCGTGCTGCGATGCGCGCGAAAACATGTGCTTGTTTGCTCGCGAGGATTGCGGCCTCATGTCGCAGCGTGGTGCCTGAAGCAGGCATGCGATCATCCCGGCACCCCCGCAGGGTACAAGTCACGCTTTACTGAAGGACCGATCGGTGTCACGCAAACGGCTAACGACAATGAGCATCTGGCTTGGCCTGTTCGCCATGCTGATGATCCATGTCGGGCCGTTGTATTCGGCCGTTCAGGCCGCCCAGGCGAACGAGCACCATCATCAGCATGCCGGGCACGAGCCTGCGCCGTCCGCCCATGGTCATCATCGGCAGGCGGTGGGGGAGCCCGCATGGCTGTCGGCGCTCGAGCTCTGCGGCTACTGCGAACTGCTGACGGTCAACCCGCCGCTCACGCTTTCCGTCGCGCTGGTCCTGCCCCGTCATGAACCCGGCTACTTCCAGCCGCTCCCCGAGCAACCGCTGCCGCCGGCCTTGCGCCGCAGCAGCGGCCACCCGCGCGCTCCACCGTATTTCCACTGCTGATTGCCCATGAGCCGCTTCGCCGCGGCTGTACACACCTGCAGAAGTGGAAATACCTATGCCCAGCAATATTCGTGGCTATGAGGCGCGTGCGCGCCTGTCCGACCGTTTTTCGATTCAACCATCCCGTCTGCGTTGGCAGTTCGCCCATGCGGCGCTGCTGGCAATGCTTGCCGGTGGCGCTCTGGCGGCCGAGACCGACCATACCGGCCATGCCGAGCAGGCGGACGCCGTCGAGCTGGCGCCGATGGTCATCACTGGCGTTGGCCAGCAATCGCCGCTGACCGTGGTCACCGACCCGAAGATTCCGCGCCAGCCGATGCCGGCCAGCGACGGCGCCGATTACCTGAAAACCATTCCGGGCTTTTCCGCCGTGCGCAACGGCGGGGTGAACGGCGATCCGGTGTTCCGCGGCATGTTCGGCTCGCGGCTGAAGCTGCTCAGCAACGGCGGCGAAATGCTCGGCGCCTGTCCGAACCGGATGGATTCGCCGAGTTCCTACATCAGCCCGGACACCTTCGACAAGCTGACGGTGATCAAGGGACCGCAGACCGTGCTCTGGGGCCCAGGCACCTCGGCCGCCACCGTGCTCTTCGAACGGGAGCCGGAACAGTTCAGCGAACCCGACTACCGCCTCAATGGCAGCCTGCTGGCCGGTTCCAACGGGCGTTTCGATCGCAACCTCGATGCGGCCGCCGGCAATAGCCAGGGTTACGCGCGGCTGATGGCCAACAGCTCGCAGGCCGACGACTACGAGGACGGCAACGGCGACACCGTGCCGTCGCGCTACGACAAGTGGAACACCGATGTCGCCCTGGGCTGGACGCCGGATGCCGACACCCTGGTCGAGCTGACCGCGGGCCGTGGTGACGGTTACGCACGCTATGCCGGACGTGGCATGGACGGCAGCCAGTTCCAGCGCGAGAGCCTGGGATTGCGCTTCAAGAAGACCAATATCGGCGAGACCTTCTACGGCCTGGAGGCGCAGGTCTACTACAACTACGCCGACCACATCATGGACAACTACAGCCTGCGCGACTTCGTGCCCTCGATGATGATGCCGAATCCGACGCTTTCCCGAGTGGATCGCCGTACGCTCGGCGGACGTCTGGTCGGCACCTGGCAGTGGACCGATGTCGAACTCAAGGCCGGTGTCGACGCGCAACGCAGCGAGCACCGCAAGGTGATGAACCCGGCGGGTGCCGCCAACCAGATGGTCACTGCGGCTGGCAGCGATGCGCTGCCCTGGGTACCGGACGCCATGTTGCACAGCTACGGCCTGTTCGGCGAGCTGACCTGGGACATGAGCGAGACCCGGAAGATTGTCAGCGGCCTGCGGATAGACCTGCACGAGGCCGAGGACCAGCGCGCATTCTTCCGCAGCCACGATACCTCCAGCATGCCCATCGTCTCGCGCGACTGGGACAACCCCACCGCCGGCGAAACCCGCCGCGACACGCTGTACAGCGGCTTCGTGCGTTACGAGGAAGAGCTCGCCGGCCTGCCGGCGACCTGGTATGCCGGCCTCGGCCATGCCGAGCGCTTCCCCGACTACTGGGAACTGTTCGTCTCCAACCCGGGGCCGGTCGGCACCGTACAGCCGTTCGACACGGTACGCCCGGAGAAGACCACGCAGCTCGATATCGGCCTGCAGTATGCCAAGGGGCCGCTGGAAGCCTGGGTGTCCGCCTACGCCGGTGTGGTCGAGGACTACATCCTGTTCAGCTACGTGCCCGGGGCGATGCCCAACATGATCCGTGCCGAAGTCAGCAACATCGACGCCACCATCGCCGGTGCCGAGATGGGCGCGAGCTATCGCTTCACCCCCAACTGGAAGGGCGATGCCAGCCTGGCCTACGCCTGGGGCGAGAACCGCAGCGACGATCGCGCCATGCCGCAGATCCCTCCGCTGGAAGGGCGCCTGGGCCTCACCTACGAGCGTGACAACTGGAGCACCAGCGCGCTCTGGCGTGTGGTCGCGGCGCAGAACCGGGTGGCCGAGAACCAGGGCACCGTGGTCGGCAAGGACTTCGACGAGAGCGCCGGGTTCGGCGTACTGGCGGTCAATGGCGCGTATCGGCTGAACAAGCACTTCAAGCTCAGCGCTGGCGTCGACAACCTGCTGGACAAGAACTACAGCGAGCACCTCAACCTGGCCGGCAGTGCCGGCTTCGCCGACTATGGGCTCGATGCCACCAGCCGCGTCAACGAGCCGGGGCGTACCTACTGGGCGCGCGTCGACATGAGCTTCTGATCCGGCACAACCGCTGCAAGAGTGGGGATGCCGTCTCATCCCCACTCCGGACGTAGGTTGGCGCTGAGGCGCGGGGCGCTGTGGTGCGGCTCATGGCGCTGGCTTCAGGGATGAGGCAATGGGCAGCGCTCGGCGCCGCGCCATGCCTCGTGCCTCAGCGCCAACCTACGATTGACTGGTCATTTCCACCGAATGCCCCGCCGACCGGTGCAATGCCGGTGCGTCGTGCGGCTCCAGCGATTGGCGCCACTCGCGCATGTCCGCCCCGCTGGGGTGCTGGAACACGCGCAAGCCGAACTCCGGCAGGATCGCCAGCAGGTGGTCGAAGATGTCCGACTGGATCGCCTCGTACTGCGTCCAGGCCACCGTATTGGTGAAACAGTAGATTTCCAGCGGCAAACCATCGGCGGTCGGGCTCAGTTGCCTGACGATCAGCGTCATGCCCTGGTGAATGCCCGGGTGGCTGCGCAGGTAGCGCTCGACATAGGCGCGGAAGGTGCCGATGTTGGTGACGCGGCGGGTATTGACCGGCTCCTGGCCACGCTCGGCGAGCTTGGCGTTCCAGGCATCGATCTCCTGGCGCTTGTTGACCAGATAGTCCTCCAGCAGGCTGAAGCGATACAGCCGCTTGCGCTCCTCGGCATCGAGGAAGTGCACGCTCTGCTGATCCAGGTAGAGGCTGCGCTTGATTCGCCGGCCACCGGACTCCTGCATGCCGCGCCAGTTCTTGAACGAATCGGAGATGAAGCGCTTGGTCGGGATGCTGGTGATGGTCTTGTCCCAGTTCTGCACCTTGACCGTGTGCAGGGCGATGTCGATCACGTCGCCGTCGGCATTGAGCTGCGGCATCTCCACCCAGTCGCCGACGCGGATCAGGTCGTTGGAGGTGATCTGCACACTGGCCACCAGCGACAGCAGGGTGTCCTGGAAGATCAGCATCAGCACCGCGGCCATGGCGCCGAGGCCGGACAGCAGGATCAGTGGCGAGCGGTCGATCAGGGTGGCGATGATCAGGATGGTGGCGATCGCGTAGAGCACGATCTTCACCACCTGCAGGTAGCCCTTGATCGGGTGCAGGTGGGCGTCCGAGCGCCGCTGGTAGAGTAGGTTGACGATGTCCAGCACCGCGCCGAGGGCCAGGGCGACGGTCAGTACGATGAAGCCGCCGCAGACGTTGCGGACCACCGTCACCGCGGCGTCCGGCAGTCCCGGAACGGTGCCGACGCCGAGCGACAATACCAGCGCCGGGACGATGTTCGACAAACGCTTGATGACGCCGAAGTCCTGCAGCTGGGTATCGCGCACATGTCGCAGTAGGTGGTAGAGGCCGCGTACCAGGATGCGCTTGACGATCCAGTTGGACAACCACGCGGCGAGGAGCAGGGTCGCGCTGGCGAGCAGCGTCTGCAGTTCGGGGTGGGCTCTGAGCCAGTCCAGCCAGCCGGCCAGGTCGTCAGTCATGGGGGCTCCATCGGGTTGTGGGGCGGCGGGAAGGGCCGCTGGGGCGCGACCTTAGCAAAGCCGCATGGAGACGCCCAGCCGGCTGTTGCGTCCGCGGCGATTCAGCGGATGAATTCGCGGCTGATGCGCTTGAACAGCTCGGTGCCGGCGCGCTCCATCCATTCGAAGGCGACCATCTCCCGCGAAACGATCACCGCGCCGGCCTGGCGCATGCGCGCAAGTGCCAGCGCCTTGTCCGAGGCGCGGCGCGAACCGACCGCCTCTTCGACGACGAACACCTCATGGTCCCGCGCCAGCAGGTCGAGCACCGTCTGCAGGACGCAGACATGGGTCTCGCAGCCGCAGACCACGAACTGTCGACGCTCGCCACCGGGACGCTTGAACAGCTCGCCGTCGCCGGCCGCGGAGAAGTGCAGCTTCTCGAGGATCGCCGCCTCGTCCACGCCCTCGCGCAGGGGCGCGACGGTGAGGCCGAGGCCCTTGCTGTACTGCTCGGTGAGCAGCACCGGTACGCCGACCTGCCGGGCGACCTGTTGCAGCCAGGCGGTGTGCTCGGCCATGGCGGCGCCGTCGAGGATCGCCGGGAACAGCCGTTCCTGTATATCGACGACCAGCAGGGTGGATTCCGTGGCTTTGATGCGCATCGCTGTCATTCCTCGTGGTGATGCGTTCAGGGCTTGAACGCGCCGATAAAGATGGCCGGGTCGACCCGGGTGTCGTTGAGGCTCACGTTCCAGTGCAGGTGAGGCCCGGTGGCGCGGCCGGTGGCGCCCACCTTGCCGAGCACCTCGCCGCGGCCGAGCCGGTCGCCGACCTTCACGTCGACCGCGGACAGGTGGCAGAACATGCTGATCAGCCCCTGGCCGTGGTCGAGGAAGACCGTCTTGCCGTTGAAGAAGTAGTCGCCGACGAGCGTCACCGTGCCGGCGGCCGGTGCCTTGATCGGCGTGCCGGCCTTGGCGGCGAAGTCCAGCCCCGAATGCGGGTTGCGCTCCTCGCCGTTGAAGAAGCGGCGCAGACCGAACGGCGAGGACAGCGGGCCGTCCACCGGCCGGTCGAACAGCAGGTTGCTCGGCTGGTTCTGGCTGAACTGGCGATAGGCGCGGGTCTGCTCGTCCAGTTCGCGCGCGATGCGCTTGAGATCGTCCGGGTTCGGATTGACCTGGCGCTGGTTCTTCAGCGTGATGTGCTGCGCGCGGTATTCGCGGGCGTCGACCCGGAAGCGCTGCGGGCGGCCGTCGACCTGCAGCTGCTGCTCGCCGGGTTGCACCGTGAGTGGGATGCCGACGATGGCGATCCAGCGCTGGCCGTCTTCCTTGATCACCAGCGCCGGTTTGTCCTGGTAGCGCACCTGCGGCGCCTGCGGACCATGCCCGGCTGCGATGACGGCAACGCCCCCGGGCACCGGTTTGTTCAGCAGGCGGGTGATGAAGCCTTCGGCATGGGCGGGAAGGGCAAAGGCGAGGGACAGCAGCAGGACGACGGTACGTGGCATGGGGGGTTCCGCTGGGAGGGATGGCTCATCCTCGCGTAAACGCCTGGCGAGGGAAAGGGGACGATGTTTGGCAGGCCTGCGGCCTGCATCGCCGCGAAGTCGCGCCTCCCACCGGGTTCGGAGTGCACCGGTTGCCTTTGTGGGAGGCCCGACCTCGGGGCGATGTTTTTGGTGCTTTTAAAGCAGCGGCAGCGTGACCGGCTCGAGATGATTGTCTTCCACCCTGACCTCCAGCTCGCCTTCGCCGAGCCGGGCCTTGAGCCGTTGGCCGGGGTGCGCCTGGCTGGCGCGGCGGATCGCCTGGCCGCGTTCGTCGAGCAGGATGCTGTAGCCACGGCCGAGGGTGGCCAGCGGGCTGACGATATGGAGCGTCTGCACCAGGCCCTGCAGCTGCTGGCGCCGGCCGTTCAGCGAGGCTTGCATCGCCCGCGGCAGGCGCTCGGAGAGATGCTCGAGGCGCTGGCGCAGCAGTTTCAGCGTGCGCCCCGGATGCTGTGCGGCGAGGCGCGTGTCTAGGCGCGCCAGGCGTTCCTGGCCACTGCACAGGCGCCGGTCGATGGCGCGCAGCAGGCGCTGTTCGAGATCGTCGATACGCTGGGCCTGTTGCTGCAGGCGCTCGCCGGGATGGCGCAGGCGCCGGGTCAGGCTCTCCAGACGCATGGCATCGCGGTGCAGGCGGTCGCGCATGCGCAGCAGCAGGCGTTGCTGCAGGCCGTTCAGGCGCTGCTGGAGGTCGGCGCTGCTGGGCGCCAGCAGCTCGGCGGCCGCCGAGGGTGTCGGCGCGCGCACGTCGGCGACGAAATCGGCGATCGACACGTCGGTCTCGTGGCCCACGGCGCTGACGATCGGCGTGGCGCAGGCATCCACCGCGCGTGCCACGGCTTCCTCGTTGAAGCACCAGAGGTCCTCCAGCGAGCCGCCGCCGCGGGCCAGGATCAGTGCATCGAAACCCTGGGCGTCGGCCAGCTGCAAGGCACGGACGATCTGCCCGGTGGCTTCGCGGCCCTGTACCGCGGTGGGGATCAGGGTCAGCTCGACCTGCGGCGCGCGGCGGCGGAACACCGAGATGATGTCGCGGATCACCGCGCCGGTCGGCGAGCTGACGATGCCGATGCGCCGCGGATGGGCGGGCAGGGCGGCCTTGCGCTCGGCGGCGAACAGACCCTCGGCGGCGAGCTTTTCCTTCAGCGCCTCGAAGGCCAGGCGCAGCGCGCCATCGCCGGCCGGTTCGACGCTGTCGAGGATCAGTTGGTAGTCGCCGCGACCCTCGAACAGCGAAACCTTGCCGCGCACGCGCACCGCCAGGCCGTCGCGCAAGGCCTGGCGTACTCGCGCAGCGTTCTGCCGGAACAGCGCGCAACGCACCTGGGCGTTCTTGTCCTTGAGGGTGAAATAGATGTGGCCGGACGCCGGGCGGGCGAGATTGGATATTTCGCCTTCGACCCAGACTTGGGCGAACACGTCCTCGAGCAACAGCCGGGCGCGGCCGTTGAGCTGGCTGACGGTGAGCACTTCGCGGTCGAGACCGAGGCGCTGGAAAGGATCTTTGAGCATGGCGGCGATGATACGGGAAAAAGGCGCGAAGGGCGCCGGCGACCGGGCGCGATTGACCTGGGCGGCCAGCGCATTAAGCTGCGCGCTGCCCTTCGCCTTCCGTCCGAGCCGTTCATGAGCCACAGCCAAGCGATCATCGTGCCGCGCATTTCCACCTTTCCCGCGCATGAGCCCCGGGCGCGGGTGATCCTGCGCTGGCTCGCCGAGCGCCGCATCGTCGAGGCGCTGCCGACCACCTGCGGCCGCGGCGTGGGCGGCATGGCCTATGCGATCGCCCCAGGAGCGCGCGACGTGGTGCGGCACCCGGAACTGCTGCCGTTCGGCGAGGCGATCAACGGTCTGGAGGTCGTCACCCGGCGCTGCATCTACACGCCGACCCGCGATTTCGCCGAGGAGGCCGGCTGTCCCGAGTGCCGCCGGGAAATCGGCGAGGCGCTGTTCGAGAGCCTGGATGACTGGATGCCCGGCCAGACCGACAACTTCAGCTGCCCGGAATGCGGCTTCGAGGACGACATCAACGGCTTCCTGTTCATCCCGGCCTGCGCCTTCTCCAACCTCGGCTTCATCTTCAACGGCTGGGGCGAGGCCGGCTTCGAACAGGCCTTTCTCGACGAGTTCGCCGAACGTCTGGGCTTTGCGGTGGCTCTGGTGATCGATCATCCGTGACCGGGCAGTCACTCCGGAGAGGCGGCGCCTGCCGTCGTTCGCGCCGCCGCTCACATCCGCATTGAGCGCAAGGAGGTGCGTGGGTATAATGCCGCGCTTCCTTTTTCCCGCCTGGGAGCCCCCGCCATGCTGCGTATCAGCCAAGAAGCCCTGACTTTCGACGATGTTCTCCTGATCCCGGGTTATTCCGAGGTTCTGCCGAAGGATGTCAGCCTGAAAACCCGCCTGACCCGCGAAATCGAGCTGAACATTCCGCTGGTTTCCGCAGCCATGGACACCGTCACCGAAGCCCGCCTGGCCATCGCCATGGCGCAGGAAGGCGGCATCGGCATCATCCACAAGAACATGAGCATCGAGCAGCAGGCCGCCGAGGTGCGCAAGGTCAAGCGCCACGAGACGGCCATCGTCCACGACCCGGTCACCGTGACCCCGGAGACCAAGATCAGCGACCTGCTGCGCAAGGCCCACGAGCTGGGCTTCTCCGGCTTCCCGGTGGTGTCCGGCAAGGAGCTGGTGGGCATCGTCACCGGCCGCGACCTGCGCTTCACGCCGAATGCCGGCGACTCCGTGGCGGCGATCATGACGCCCAAGGACAAGCTGGTCACCGTGCTCGAAGGCACCGGCCTGGAAGAGATCAAGACCAAGCTCTACGAACACCGCATCGAGAAGATGCTGGTGGTCGACGGCAGCTTCAACCTGCGCGGGCTGGTGACCTTCCGTGACATCGAGAAGGCCAAGACCTACCCGCTGGCCTCCAAGGACAGCCAGGGCCGCCTGCGCGTCGGCGCGGCGGTCGGCACCGGTGCCGATACCGGCGCCCGCGTCGAGGCGCTGGCCGCGGCGGGGGTCGACGTGGTGGTGGTGGACACCGCCCACGGCCACTCGCGCGGCGTGATCGAACGCGTACGCTGGGTCAAGGACAACTTCCCGCAGGTGCAGGTGATCGGCGGCAACATCGCCACCGCCGAAGCCGCGCTGGACCTGGTCAAGGCCGGCGCCGACGCGGTCAAGGTCGGTATCGGCCCGGGCTCGATCTGCACCACCCGTATCGTCGCCGGCGTCGGCGTGCCGCAGATTTCCGCCATCGCCAACGTCTCCGCGGCGCTGGAAGGCACCGGCGTGCCGATGATCGCCGACGGTGGCATCCGCTTCTCCGGCGACCTGTCCAAGGCCATCGTCGCCGGCGCCAACGCGGTGATGATGGGCTCGATGTTCGCCGGCACCGAAGAGGCGCCGGGCGAGATCGAGCTGTTCCAGGGCCGTTCCTACAAGGCCTACCGCGGCATGGGTTCGTTGGGCGCCATGTCCCAGGCCCAGGGTTCCTCGGATCGCTACTTCCAGGACTCCTCCGCCGGTGCCGAGAAGCTGGTGCCCGAAGGCATCGAAGGCCGCGTGCCGTACAAGGGCTCGCTGGCGGCGATCATCCACCAGCTGATGGGCGGCCTGCGCGCGTCCATGGGCTACACCGGCAGCGCCACCATCGACGAGATGCGCACCAAGCCGCAGTTCGTCCGCATCACCGGCGCCGGCATGGCCGAGTCGCACGTGCATGATGTGCAGATTACCAAGGAAGCGCCGAACTACCGGGTCGGCTGATCGGTTGACTCAACAGGTGCCGGAAGCTGGAAGCTGGGGCCGGAAGCGATGACTTCCGGCTTTCACTTCCAGCTTCCGGCTTTTCAGCTTCAAGCTCTTTCCGAAGGAAAGCCACCATGTCTCATCCTGACATTCACGCCCACCGCATCCTGATCCTCGACTTCGGTTCGCAATACACCCAATTGATCGCCCGCCGTGTGCGCGAGATCGGCGTCTACTGCGAGCTGCACCCATGGGACATGAGCGAAGAGGATATCCGTGCCTTCGCTCCGCGCGGCATCATCCTCGCCGGTGGCCCGGAGTCGGTCCATGAGCAAGGCAGCCCGCGCGCGCCGCAGGTGGTGTTCGACCTCGGCGTGCCGCTGTTCGGTATCTGCTATGGCATGCAGACCATGGCCGAGCAGCTCGGCGGCAAGGTACAGGGCTCGGATATCCGCGAGTTCGGCTATGCGCGCGTCGACCTGGTCGGCAAGTCGAAGCTGTTCGACGGCATCGAGGACCACATGGACGACGACGGCGTGTTCGGCCTCGACGTCTGGATGAGCCATGGCGACAAGGTCACCGAGATTCCGGCCGGCTTCCACATCCTCGCCAGCACGCCGAGCTGCGCGATCGCCTCCATGGGCGACGACACCCGCGGCTACTACGGCGTGCAGTTCCACCCGGAAGTGACCCACACCCGCCAGGGCGGGCGCATCCTGTCGCGCTTCGCCCTGGAAATCTGCGGCTGCGAGGCGCTGTGGACGCCATCCAACATCGTCGAGGACGCTATCGCTCAGGTGCGCGCCCAGGTCGGCAATGCCAACGTGCTGCTCGGCCTTTCCGGCGGGGTGGATTCCTCGGTGGTCGCCGCATTGCTGCACAAGGCCATCGGCGACCAGTTGACCTGCGTGTTCGTCGACAACGGCCTGCTGCGCCTGCACGAGGGCGACCAGGTGATGGCCATGTTCGCCGAGAACATGGGCGTCAAGGTGATCCGCGCCGATGCCGAGGCGCAGTTCCTCGCCAACCTGGCCGGCGAAGCCGACCCGGAGAAGAAGCGCAAGATCATCGGCCGCACCTTCATCGACGTGTTCGACGCCCAGGCCAGCAAGCTGGAGAACATCAAGTTCCTCGCCCAGGGCACCATCTACCCGGACGTCATCGAGTCGGCCGGCGCCAAGAGCGGCAAGGCCCACGTGATCAAGTCGCACCACAACGTCGGCGGCCTGCCGGAAGAAATGAACCTGCAACTGGTCGAGCCGCTGCGCGAGCTGTTCAAGGACGAGGTGCGCAAGATCGGCCTGGAACTGGGCCTGCCCTACGACATGGTCTACCGCCACCCCTTCCCGGGCCCGGGCCTGGGCGTGCGCATCCTCGGCGAGGTGAAGAAGGAATACGCCGACCTGCTGCGCCGTGCCGACCACATCTTCATCGAGGAACTGCGCAACTTCGACTGGTACCACAAGACCAGCCAGGCCTTCGTGGTGTTCCAGCCGGTGAAATCGGTCGGTGTGGTCGGCGACGGCCGCCGCTACGCCTGGGTCGTCGCCCTGCGCGCGGTGGAAACCATCGACTTCATGACCGCGCGTTGGGCGCACCTGCCCTACGAGCTGCTGGAGAAGGTCTCCAACCGTATCATCAACGAGATCGAAGGCATCTCCCGCGTCACCTACGACGTGTCGAGCAAACCGCCGGCGACCATCGAGTGGGAATGATCCAGTAGCGTTTTTTACCGTTCAACGTCATTTGCAAAACCCGCCGAGGCCCCTGTAAACACAGGGGCCTTTGTGTTTCTGCCGTTCACTAACTATCATCGGGAAACACTTGCTGGCGACGGTCGATCTGGCGGCGGTTTCTGCCGACACCTCACCGACCGGATTTTTACCGCCAGCCCCCTGTGACGGTAAACGGTGACGGTAGAGGGCGCGAACGTGCTGACGGATACGAAACTCAAGAGCCTTAAGGGCCGGGAGAAGGCTTACAAGGTGGCGGACCGCGAAGGGCTTTACGTGGTCGTGTCGCCCAAGGGCACCGTGACCTTCCGGTACGACTACCGGATCGCCGGACGGCGCGAGACGCTGACCATTGGGCGCTACGGGGCGGACGCTATGTCGCTCGCCGAGGCGCGCGAGGAGCTGACCCTGGCGCGCAAGCTGGTGCATGACGGTATTTCTCCAGCCCAGCAGAAGGCCGAGGGGAAGAAGGCCACCAGCGATATCGACACGTTCGAGGCGCATGCCGGTATCTGGCTGCGCGACGCCGACCTGGCCGAGAGCACCGCAGCTATGCGCAAGAGCATCCTCGACCGGGACGTGCTGGCCGAGCTGGGCAAGCGCCGAATGGACGAGATCAAGCCGTCGCACGTCATCGCCCTGTGCGACAAGATCAAGGGGCGAGGGGCGCCGGCCACGGCGGTGCACGCCCGCGAAATCATCCAGCAGATTTACCGTCACGCCAGCGGGCGCGGCCTGGACCTAGAGAACCCCGCCGAGGCGGTCAAGTCGTCCAGCATCGCCACCTTCAAGCCGCGCGAGCGTGCACTGGCGCCGGACGAGATCCGCCGCTTCTTGGTGGCGCTGGATGGCTTGGGCGGCACTATGCCCATGTTCAAGCTGGCGCTGCGCGCGATCCTGCTGACGATGTGCCGCAAGGGCGAGATCATCCATGCGAAGTGGAACGAGGTCGACTTCGCCGGCGCGGTTTGGACCATCCCAGCGGCGCGGATGAAGGCCGGCAGGGCGCACCGCATCTACCTGAGCCGGCAGATGATCGACCTTCTGGTCGCGCTCAAGGCGTGGGCAGGGAGCAGCCCCTACGTGCTGCCCGGTCGGTATGAGACGGACCAGCCGATCAGCGACGCCACGCTGAACCGAGTCATTACCCTGACCCTCAAGAAGCTGGAGAAGGACGGCGACCCGATGCCGCCGTTTACCGTCCACGACCTGCGGCGCACCGGCTCGACGCTGCTGCACGAGGCGGGCTTCAATTCCGACTGGATCGAGAAGTGCCTGGCGCACGAGCAGAAGTCTGTGCGGGCGATCTACAACAAGGCGCAGTTCGCCGGCCAGCGCCGCGTCATGCTGCAAGCCTGGGCCGATATGGTCGACGCGTGGGTGCGCGGCGAGAGCGCGAAGACGATCATCAGCGAGGCCCGAATCGCGGCGATGGAAGCCGCCGACGGTATCGACGGGGATCTGTGATGCGCTCGCCCGCCGAGCTGCTACGCGAGGCCATGCGAGGCGACGCCACGGCTGCGGCCGAGCTGTGGCAAGCCATCGCCGAGGGCAGGGCGGACGACGCGACGACGCTCGCCTGGGCGCGTGAAGTGGCCGTGCAGGTTGTGGCTAAGGTGCTGCCGTCGGACCTTCCGGCGAATCGGCGCGCGGAAAAGGCCCGCATGGCGCTGGGCCTCGAAGGCCGGATCGACACCAACCGGGAGCTGGCCGATTGGGTGGAGTTTGCCGGCGACGGCGCAACAGCCTCGGAGCTGGCCGAGATCGCCGACTTGGTGGTGGACGTCGGCAAGGCTAAGCCGCACCAGCTCAAGCGAAAGATCGAGCACATTCGCCAGAAGCGAAGGAAGCAACCGAAGGAGTAGGCCCGCCGCGTACGGGCCTTTTTCTTGCCCCCTGCAGAACGCGCAACAAATCACACGGACGACTTTGTATCGCCCTGTGCCTAACTATCCGTGTCGTTCCATTCCTATCCGCACCGGAGAACGACACGATGCAACCAATCAAGCGAACGATCCGCCGCCCGGAAGTCCTGGCGAAAACCGGCCTTTCGGCCACCACCATCTACAACCTGGAGAAGCGCGGCGAGTTCCCCCAGCACTTCATGCTGACGCCGCGCTGCGCCGTCTGGTTCGAAGCAGAGGTCGACGCTTGGCTCGACGAGCGTATGGCTGCGCCGGCCAAGTCCACCCCGGCGCCGGACGTGGCGCTGCGCAAGTCCAGCCGTGGGCGTGTGGCCCTGGAGGTGCGGGCATGAACCTGCAAGCAATGGACGCCCTCGTAGCCCGCTTGCTTCAAGCGCAGGCCGTCCTCAGCGCGTGCCGGGCGGCCGAGGGCACCCTGGCCCAATACGAAGTGCTTAACGCGATGTGGGCTGCCCAGGATCTGCTGCAACAGGCCCTGGAATCCGCCGGCAAGCTGCAGAACAAATAGTCCAGCCGATCCACCCTGAAGGCCCGCCATCGCGCGGGCCTTTTCGTTGATCCGTACAACCGGCTAGATGTTTGACGTTGCTTTTGGCGGTTGGTTAAATGGCCCCAGCAGAAAGCCGGCCGGGTGGCTCAAGTCCCGGATCGCCACCAGTTGCGCCGCCGTGATCGCCATCCGACGGGAGGCTGGCCGGCGCAGCGAATACCGGGTGCATCCGGCAGATGGCGCAGTGAGAAGTCACTGCGCCTTTTTCATTTCTGCGCGCAGTGACTTCGGACCCGAGGTCACACAATGGAAATCGAGCACATCACCAGCGGCATCGAAGAATACCGCCTGACCTGCGCGGAGTTCGCCGCGCTGAACCGCGTCAAGCCCGAAACCGTCCGCGAGCGCATTTGCCGGACCGGCTCATATCACGGCGTTCGCCCCCGCAAACTCGCCAGCCGCCGCCTGCTGTTCCCTGCCGTGCAGGTTGCTCTGGTGCAAGGGGGTGAGGAATGAGCGCCGGAAATGAAAACGCCCAACGTGTGACCAGCACGTCGGGCGTCGATACAGCAGAGCAGCTTGGTGAGAGAACAAGCGTCGACAGTATGGCGGCTGTACAAGAAATGAGCAACCGCCCAGCTGCGAGCACGTCCGACACCCTTGCGGTTCTTCGTCATTCCAACCTGCACCTGGCGAAAACCTGGCTGGCCGACGGCGAGATCAGCGCCTACGGCGACGGAAAGCAGTTCAGCCTGGAGCCGGTCGAGGTGGGCGACATTTTCGGGCTGTCTGAATTGCTGCAGCGCCTGGAGCGCGACAAGCATGCGTGCGTCATACGCGGGCGCTACGTAGGCGACGAACTGGCGAAGGAACGCACCGCGCCGGAGGACTACAGGCGCGGCAAGGTGCTGCGACGGAAAACGCATTTCGACGACCAGCCGCTGCACTCGGTGCTGATCGAGGTAGACGACTTCGAGCCGATCACCGCCGATCCGATCCTCGAGCCGGCGCTGGCGGTCGAGGAGTTCATCCAGAGCAGCCTGCCCGACCCGTTCCTTTGCGCCAGCTACCACTGGCAGCTATCGAACAGCGCTGGCTGGCGCAAGAATGTCGGCAAGCTCAAGGTACATATTTGGTTCTGGCTGTCGGAGCCGCGCACGTCTGCCGAGCTGAAAGAGTGGGCCGGGGCTGTCGGTCTTCCCGCTGACACGTCGGTATTCGACTCAATCCAAGTCCACTACACCAGCGCCCCCGTGTTCCAAGTCGGCGTCTCCGACCCGGTGCCCGTGCGCAGCGGCTTCGTGCATGGCCTGTGCAGCGACTCGGTAGAGCTGGACATTGAGCCGGCGATCCTCGCGGCGGCTGCTGAGCGTGCGCAACGCAAGCGGCGCAACCCGCTGGAGCGTACCGGCGAGCACGACGACCTGGCCGAGTACCTGCTGGGGAAGTGGGAGGTGCGCGGCGAAACCCCGGACGGTACCGGACTGCACATCCGCTGCCCCTTCGACGCTGAGCACACCAGCGACACGGGGCCTTCCTCAACGACCTACTTCCTGAAAGGCACGGGCAGCTTCGAGCGCGGGCATTTCGTCTGCAAGCACGACCACTGCGCGGGGCGCACCGACGGCGACTTCCTGCATGCGATCGGCTACCTGGGCGACGACTTCGACGATCTGCCCGAGCCGAGCGAGGAGGAGAAGGCCGAGCAGGAGGCAATCCGCCAGCGCAATGCGGAGCGCGCCGAGCGCATCGCAGAGGCTGCTGTCGAGCGTGCCCGATTCGAGGGTGGCCGTGACGCCCTGGAAGCCGAACGGCGGGAGTACCAGAAGCGGGAGAACGAGAAGATCGGCGAGGGCGAGCACAAGATCCCCGTGGCCGAGCTGGTCACGCTGGAGGCGGCGATCAACCGCTTCGTGTTCCTGGCCGATGGCTCGCGCGTGGCCGACGTGTTCAACCCGCACTATGACCTGGCCTTCGCCGACTGGGCCGCAGCGCATGCCGCATCGGTCGAGACTTTCCCGCAGCCCGACAAGGAACTGGCCAACGGCAAGACCAAGAAAATGCCCGACAAGATTGTCGCGGTGAGCGAGTTGTGGCGCGCATCACCCCGGCGCAAGACCGCCGTGTGCCGGACGTTCAAGGCTGGCGGTGCGCTGGTGCTGCCCGACCCGGAGGGGCGCATGGCGCTCAACACTTGGCGCCCGTTCGACCGTAGCCTGGCAGTGGATGACCTGCAGGTGGCTGGCGTGGACCTGTTCGTCGAGCACGTCAACTTCCTGTTCGGCGCCGATGCTGACCGCTTCCTCGACTGGCTTGCCCACATCGAGCAGCGCCCAGGCGAGCTACCACACACCGGATGGCTGCACATCGCCAAGAACTTCGGCATGGGCCGCAACTGGCTGTCGTCGGTACTGGCTCGCGTGTGGGCCGGCGCCGTGGCCGTCAACCTGGATCTGGTCGGCATGCTGCGCACCGGTTTCAACGGGCGCCTGTCGCGCAAGGTGCTGGCGGTGGTCGACGAGATTCGCGAGGGCGGGCGGGATTCGCAGTGGGAGCACAGCGAGAAGCTGAAAAGCACCATCACTGAGGAAACCCGCGTCATCAACCCGAAGTTCGGGCGCCAGTCCGTTGAGTTCAACGCTTGCCGCTGGCTGATGTTCTCGAATCACCTGTCGGCGATCCCGCTGGAGAGTGGCGACCGGCGCGTCGAGGTCGTGGCGACCGAAGCCGCACCGAGGGGCGCGGACTACTACGCCAAGCTGTACGCCGCTTTGAAGTCGCCGCAGTTCATCGCCGCCGTGGCTGCGTTCCTTGGCAGTCGTGACCTGAGCCGCTTCAACCCCGGCGCGCACGCCGCGAACACCGAGGCGAAGAAAGCCGCGACGAAAGCCAGCCAGTCGCCGATGGCCGAGGCGTGCCAGATGCTAATTGACCACTGGCCCGCCGACGTCATCACTGCGGCGCAACTGTTCGAGGTGTTGACGGGCCAGTCGGACGGCTCGGTCTCGTCCGCGCATCGCCGGACCCTGGAGCAGTTCGGCATCGAGGCGCTACCCAAGCCGGTGAAGGTCAACGGCAAGGCCGTGCGCGTGTCGGCGGTGCGGAACAAAGGGCGGTGGAAGGCCGAGGCGGACCCGGCAGCAATCCGGGGGGAGTTGGCCAAGGTCGAGTTGGACCCCCTCGATATGCACTGCGCGCGGGACTACCTACTGGATCTGGTGGCCGACAAGGCGTAAGGGCGTCGGCAGTTTGCAGAGGGCATCGGGGCCGCCAGGGATGGCGGCCTTTTGCTGTGTGCGGATGGCGTGCGGTTACAGTGGTTACAGCGGTTACGCTGGTTTTATATCGGAGCCTGGAAAGAAATTCTCTTTTTTCTTTTAGCTGGGCTTTATGGAATCAGCGTAACCAGCGTAACCGCTGTAACCGCAACCACCGGAACAGGGCGGATTGCAGAAAATCTCAGGTTCGAGCGCCGCCAGCACCGCGCGAAAGCGAAGCGCTTCGCAACGGGCAGTCTGCACATTTCTGCGGAAAACGCAGTTGGTCAAAAAATAACCAATTGCTTCGCCGCACGCGGCTGCCGGTAGCGTGAGGATGCCGCCAGCGTAACGGCTCCCGCCAATCGCTCATTTCCTATCGCTGCCTATCCGAATCATTGCTTACCAATCATTAACCGGACTCGGTGCGCCCAGCAGCGGCGCGACATTCAGCGATCCGGCTGGATTCTTTACCGTCAAGTCCGCCGCCCCGGCGCGCCGGTAATTCACTGACCCGCCCTGGCGCATTTCTTGGTGCGCTTTTCTGGAAGCCCCGAATGGCGCGGCCTCCAGCGGTGCACGTGACTCCTTGAGCAGCCTTTAGCCTGTACGGGTGATTACTAGCACTCAGGAACTAGCGAATGGCAACCATCAAGCTCCTTACCTTCTCCGAAGCCGCCGAAGCGGTCGGACTGCACGAATCGACGGTGCGCCGGCTGGTCCAGCGCGGCGAGTTCGCGGCGCCTTTGATCCTTTCTCCGCGCCGGATCGCGTTCCGCGAGAAGGACGTCGAGGCCTGGCTTAACTCGCGCCCGGTACAGCAACCCGACAACCAGTAACCAGTCCCAGCAGAGAGCGATAGACATGACCGCACACGTTCAACAAATCAGACAACAGCAGCGCGAGCTGCTGGCCGAGCTGGACAAGCAAAGGATCGACCACGCCCAGCGCGCCCTGCAGCTCGTCGCGGACCCCACCGACCCGGATCTGATCGAGGCCGTCGAGGCATCGGTCGCCCGTATTGAGGCCCTGCAGAAGCGCCTGGCGCTGTTCGAGGCGGCTATCAGTGGCGCCCACGTGAAGGACGCCCAGGACGCCGAAGCGGCGCGTCTTAGTTTCGCAGTCGAGGCCCGCGAGCGGGCCAAAGGCTTGTGCGTCAAGCGCGAAGCGGTTGCGGGCCAAATCGACAAAACCATCGCAGTGCTGGGCAAGCAACTGGCCGAGTTCAATGACCTGTCCGCGCAGATCAGCCGCGCCGCGCACGACTGCACCAAGTCGATCACTGACAAGGATGACCGCTTCCGCCTGCAGAAGCTGCACCAGACCGCTTCGCTGGCGCGCGCGGGCATAGATCACTCTCTCGGAGTGGCCCTGGTCGCAGCGCATGTCGGCGACGCCTTGGCAGAGGGCCGACCGGACCCCTTGGGGATGTTCAAGCGCGCTGAGGCGAAACCTCTTGCTGAATGCCTGAACTATCGCCAGGACAAGCTGCTGGCACACCTTGACGCCCAACTGCGCGGAGTATGACTCGATGATCCTTGACCACGGACTGACCTTCTCCGACCGCCAGCAGCTCATTGCCAGCGGCACCAGCACCAACACCATCGAGGCGCCCCAAGCCGCACCGGCAGGCGAAAGCCTCGCGCTGCACGTTACCGTCATCGAGGAAACCGACACCGTGCTCGAAGTCGGCGACACCGCCCCGAGCCTGGCCGTGACTCTGCAGGACAGCGCCGACGGCGTGACCTTCGCCGACGTGGTGACGGTGAACAAGCCGGCAGCGCGCCGAGTGTTCGGCCTGCCGCTCGAAGGCCTCCCGATGCGCAAGTTCGCCCGCCTGAGCTACACGCTGAGCGGCGACGCCCCGACCTACACCATCACCGCCGCCCTGGTGCTGGGCGAGTCCTACGGAGCCTGACCATGACCGACCTTTACGACCTGATGATCCTGGCCGGCGCTGCGCCGTTGCACGACGCCGAGCCGACCCTGCTTTGCCCTGCACCGGAAGCCGACGCCGGCACCGAGACCGACACCGACGCCAGCGGCGAGGAGAACTGAGCCATGTACGAGAAATGGGAATCCGAGCACTCGGCAACCGAAACCCAGGTGCGCGAGGAGCTGGGCTTGCTGAACCAACCGGTGAAGGCCGAGCGCGACGACAACGACGACCCGTTCGCCAACATGTTTCCGAGCATGGCGGAGGCGAAGTCCGAGGCCAAGACCGCCCCGGCTGCGCCGCTGGTCGAGGTGCCGGCAGATATACAAGCCATGCGCGAGCAGGCACGGGCCGAAGACCCCGCGCTTCGCATGTACCCGCCTGAAAAGCAGATCACGGCCATTTCCGAGAACGCATTCGACAGCGTGCCGGACATGCCCCAGGAGCAGCGCGTCGCCGTCGCCCACGAGCTGCGCCGGATGACCGCCGACCTGGGCTTCGGCAACAACGACGTGAGCGAGCTGAACAACCGCATCCGCCAGATCGAGGCCAACCCGCTCGACGTCGGCCAGGCCCGCGCCGAGGCGTCGAAGCTGCTGGTGCGCGAGTTCGGCAAGGATGCAGATCGCGCACTCGCCGACGCTCGCAAGCTGGTGATGCGCGATCCGCGCGTGGCGCAGATCATCGAGCAGACCGGCCTGGGCGACGACCCGCAGACCATCCTCAAGTTCGCCAAGCAGGCGCGCAGCCTTCGCCAGAAGGGGAAACTGAAATGATCCCGCTGACCTTTGAGCTGCTTACCGCCGCGCTGGCCCTGCTCGCCATCGTCGAGGAGGTGCTGGCATGACCACCGACAAGACCATTGCGCTGGTCGAGCAGTGCGAGGGGCTGGCCATCAAGGCCGGCATCCTCGACGCGCACGACGTGCACGTGCGCCGAGAGGTGCGCGTGGCCCTGCTCGACGCCTTCGCGGCATCGCAGCGGGCCGCGTGCCTCGGCGACCTGCTGGACATGCGACGGATGAAGGGGGTGCAGGCATGACCCTGGCCGAGCGTTTCGAGCAACAGCAGCCGGTCGTTATCGACTGGCTGCGCCGGCAGCATTGGGGCGCCGACGCGCTCGCGCTCCAAGTGCATCACAACCCTTATCTGGTGGCGATCCTGCACGAGTACATCGAGCGGGAGCAGGCACTACAGGCCGCAGCGTGAGGTGAGCGAATGGCAAAGCGCATGGTGGCGGTGAACGAGCTGAATCTGCGCATTGGTGAGGATCACTGCAACGCGAAGCTGAGCAACCGAGACGTGGACTCGATCCGCGAACTGCACGAGGAGCACGGCGCGTCCTACGACCGGCTCTTGGACTGGTTTCCGGTGAGCAAGTCGCTGATAGCGAAGATTTGCCGGTACGAGATACGCGCGCAGACGCCAATGCGCTGGAGAGCGCCCCGTGCGCCGAGGAAATAACGGCACCGGCTACGTTCCGACCCGGCTTGTTGCGCTTGCCTGCAACGCGACGGGGCACCCCGTCGGCGCCAGCCATCCCAACGCGAAACACGACGACACCCTACCGGCCCGAGCGCGCGAGATGCGCGCCCAGGGCTTGACCTATCGAGCCATCGGCGAGGCCTTGGGCGTGAGCGAGTGGACCGCGCGGCATTGGGCCGTCGGCGACCGCCGCAACGTGCCGGCCCAGCGCACGATCATGCGTCGCGTGCCGGTGCAGCAGCATGAGGAGCAGCACATTGACCAGTGAAGTACAGCGCGCCGAGGGCGGGCTATTTATCCCAGGGCACGCGCCCCGCAGCCCCGGCAGGCCGAAGGGGCAAGGCCCCAGCGCTGCCGAGCAGGTGCGTGCGCTGATCGAGCCGCACAAGGCCGAGATCATTGCGAAGGCCGTCGAACTGGCCAAGGCCGGCGACCCGCAGTCGCTGCGCCTGTGCCTGGAGCGACTGGCACCAGCGCCACGGCCCGAGGCCGAGAAGGTAGTCGTGCCGGGGCTGGCCGATGCGCCGACCCTGCAGGCGAAGGCGACAGCCATCCTGGCCGCAGTGGCTGGGGGGCAGATCAGCGCCGAGGCCGGCGACAAGCTGCTGCGGATGCTGGACACCTACGGAAAGGCCGTGGTGCTGGACGAGCACGAGCGGCGCTTGCGCGCCATCGAGGAAGGCAAGCCCCGCCCCGGTGTGGCGGCACTGCTGGGCGACCGCTACGACGCGGAGGGCCTGGTATGAGCGTGCAAGCATTCGAGCGCCGGCTGGCGACCCTGGAGGCGGCGAAGGCATCGGCGGGCACGGGCGACCTGCGCCAGCAGATCCTGCACGCCCGTACCGTTGGCCCTGCGCCGACGCACACCCGCGACGAGCTGCAGGAACTGGCCGAGGGCGACAACGCCACCGGGCGCATTGCGCGCGGCTGGCTGCGCATTGGCTACGTGCTGCCAGGGCGCCCACGTGGGGAGCAGACGCCGGCAATCGACCCTGCCACGGCACTGCCGGCAATGGCAGGCTACCTGTACGACAAACCGCTAGAGTTTGTGCTGTTCGCCTATGACTGGACGCGCGACCGCTCGCTGGCCGTCGTTGAGCTGCCCGAACGGTGGAGGCTGATCTACGACAGCGAGCACGGGCCGGATGCGTGGGCGTGCGAGCTGCTGGAGCACTTGGGCGACTCGGTGCGCGCTCGCGGCTTCGATGGGCGCAACGCGGTGGACGCGATCCGCGAGGCCATCAGCTCCGGCCACGGTATCGGCAAGTCTGCGATTACCGCCTGGCTGGTCAACTGGATCATGTCCACCCGTCCGAACGCGCGCGGCGTGGTCACTGCCAACACCGCCCCGCAGCTCGAATCGAAGACCTGGGCGGAGATCGGCAAGTGGACGAAGCGCAGCGTGTTCTGCGCATGGTTCGACGTGACGACCGGCAAGGGGTCCATGCGGATGACGGCCAAGGGCTTCGCTGAGTCCTGGCGCTGCGATGCGCAGACGTGCCGGGAGGAGAACAGCGAGAGCTTCGCCGGCCTGCACGCCGCCGACTCGACGGCCTTCTACGTGCTCGACGAGGCGTCCGCTATCCCGGCTGCGATTTGGGAGGTTCTGGAGGGCGGTTTGACCGACGGCGAGCCGCACGTCTATGCCTTCGGCAACCCGACCCGGAACAGCGGGCGCTTCTTCGAGGCGTTCAACGGCCAGCGGCACCGCTGGCACAGCCGGCAGATCGACAGCCGCAGTTGCCAGATCACCAACAAGAACCAGATTCAGGAGTGGATCGACGACTACGGCATCGGCTCCGACTTCGTGAAGGTCCGCGTGCTCGGCCAGTTCCCGAGCGCCAGCAGCCTGCAGTTCATCGGGCGCGAGCTGGTCAACGACGCCCAGGTGCGGGAGGTCGAGATCGAGCGTTTCCAGCCCGTCATTCTCGGCGTTGACCCGGCCCGCTTCGGCGGCGACGCCTCGGTCATCTGGACCCGGCAGGGGAGGAACGCGCGGGACATTCCTCCGATCCGCCTGCAGGGTGTGGACACGATGACCCTGGCCGCGCGAGTGGCTGAGCACGCGAACTTTCTGCGCGGTGCTGGACATAGCGTCATCATCAACGTGGACGGCGGCGGCGTGGGCGGCGGAGTGATTGACCGGCTGCGGTCGGTCGGCTTCGACGTGAACGAGGTGCAGTTCGGATCGAGGGCGCTGGACCCGCGCCGCTGGGCCAACCGGCGCGCGGAGATTTGGGGCCTGATGCGCGAATGGCTGGCCGGTGGTGCGATCCCGCGCGACGAGGGACTGGCGACGGACCTGTGCGCGGTGGAATACGGCTACAACGCCGCCGACGCGATCCTGCTGGAGAAGAAGGAGTCGATGAAGGCGCGCGGCTTGGCCTCGCCCGACTCGGCGGACGCCCTGGCCGTCACCTTCGCTGTGCCGGTGGCGCTGACCGTGCCGGGGCAGGAGCATCTGGAGCGGAACGACCAGCGCCGCGAGTACAACCCGTATGCGAGCACGCCGCGCGGCGACAAGCGCCGAGGCTACGATCCACTCGGCGCCCTGGGGCGTAGGTAATTGCACCGCCATTGCGCTATAACTCCCGGCTTCGCAACGGAGCCGGGGGCGGCATGAAAGGATGGCGGGCGATCAAATGGGCGCAGCGCCGTGTGCGCTGGGGCATGACAGGCCACGTTCACACCGACCGCGAAGTGCTCGAAGCGGTCCACGATCTGTACAAAGAGGACTTCATAACCAAGGTCAACGCAGGCGACGGGAGACCCATGATCCCTATCGACGTCCGCGCTGTCGCGTCTTCCTTGGGTATGAACGCCGACATGCTGTTCGGTCGGCTTTACTACGACCTGGCGCACCGGCTGCGCGTGCGTGACCCGAACAACTCGACGTTGGTTGCTGCATCGTTGTTCGAGCTTAAGGTCGGGACGGACAAGCACGTCGTTAACATCCCATACTTGGCTGCCGAGCTGGCACGGCAGAATGAGCAGCGGGCGCGCCACATCTGGACCGTCTGGCTGGCCATCCTGGCGCTTACCGTGTCGGTTGCCTCTGCCATTCTGCAGTACCGCGCCCCCGAGCCGCTTACGGTCACGCAGTCTACGAGCGCTGGCCAAGGTGTTGCGTGTCTGCGACCATTGCAAACGTCGCCCTCTCAAGCGACAGGGCCGAGCACATTTCCCGATGGACGGTAAATATGACGCCTGTTCTCAAGGGGCTTGAGCTGGAGGCCCAGCATTTATGCGGTTTACGGCCTTCTCGTTGATAATTGAGTGGGAGTGATCCCGCAACGCTGCATGAAGAAACCGGCTTAGGCCGGTTTTTTCATGGGCGCGGGTTGAAGCCGAGACGCCGGACGATATCGACCAAGCGATCGCAGGCTTTCGCGAGTTCCTTGGTCGGTGATGTCGCAACGCCCAACAAGAGTCCGGACCGGCTGCTCTGCGTAGAGGCATACCAAGCCGAGAGCGGGACCGGAAGCATGCCGAAAGCCAGCATCTCACGCGCAATGCTGAGATCCGACGTGCCATCGGGCAACCGCAGCAGGACGGCCAGGCCCGTCGCCGTGAGGCCATCGGTGTCGAAATGGGGCCGCAGCTCCGCCAGCAGATCTTCCCGTTTGGCGGCATAGGCGCGCTTCAAACGGCGCAGGTGGCGCAGATAATGGCCTTCGCGCATGAATTCCGCAGTCGCGAGTTGCGTGGAGGGGCCCGGCGGCGGGGCGAGACAGGCTGCAACCTCGGCAAAGCGGGCCATGAGCTCGACTGGCGCAACGATAAACCCAAGGCGGAGTGTCGGGCTGATCGTCTTGCTGAACGAGCCGATGTGGATGACCCGCCCGGCGCGATCGAGCGATGCCAGCGCCGGCGCGGCCCGCCCGGCCAGTTGCAGCTCGCTCAGATAGTCGTCCTCGATGACCCAGGCCCCGCTCGCGGCGGCCCAGTCGAGCAGGCGCAGGCGCCGTTCGAGTGACAAGGTCGTTCCGAGCGGCGCCTGCTGCCCGGGCGTCACCACCACCAGCCTGGCGTCGGGGGCGTGGCGCAGGCCATGGTCGATGTCGATACCGTCAGCATCGACAGGGATCGGCGAGAGAGACAAGCGAGCCAGTTCGAGCCCCTTGCGGGTGAACGGGAAGCCCGGCTCTTCCATCCAGGCTTGCTCGCCTTCGAGACCCAGCACCCGGAGCGCCAGTCCCAGTCCCGCGGCATAGCCACCGGTGACGATGATCTGCGACGGCGAGCAGTCGATGCCGCGGGCGATGGCGAGGTAGCCTGCGATCTCGCGCCTGAGTTCGAGCTCGCCACGCGGGTCCGGATAGCGGGGCGCCGCGCTCGCTTCGGCGCGCACCGCATTGGCGCGGATGCGTGCGAAGAGCGTGGCCGGAAAGGTCTCCGTTGCCGGGACGCCCATCTGGAAGAGGGCCGGCCCCTGGGTCATCTCCTGGTAGATCTCCATGAAGGACCCGGGATCCGGCCGCGGTTCGCTCTTCACCACCGCGCGAGGACGCGGGGCGACGCGGGTTCCACTCGCGCGGGACGCGACGATCAGCTGGCCCGCATCCAGCTTCTCATAGGCTGCCTGCACGGTGCCCCGGGCGACGCCGAGCTGGGCGGCGAGGTCTTGCCAAGAGGGCAGGCGGGCGCCCGGTTCCAGCACGCCGCTTTCGATCGCGGTCGCAATGCCGCGCCGGATTTGCTCGGTGAGCGGCGTCTTGGCGGAGCGGTCAAGGTTCAGGTTCAGGGGCTTCGTCATGCTGTCGTAGTACAGTATTTTTCAGCGTTTTTGGTTCTTTTTTCTGGTCCTGTGCGGCGCTATCTTGCGTGTGGCAGAAGGAGAAAGTCCATGAAGATGCGATCCATCGTTACCGCTACCTGCGCGGCCCTCGCAGTTGCCAGTGCGTCGTCGGTCTTGGCTCACGAAGCCCAGGCCGAAAGCGTCACCCAGAACTTCGAGCAGCCCATTCCCAATCTTCCCGGCAAGTCGTTGATCGCCGTGGAAGTCGATTATGCGCCCGGCGCGGCTTCCCCGGCCCATACTCACGCGAAATCGGCCTTCATCTACGCCTACGTGATCTCGGGCGCGATCGAGTCGAAGGTGAACGATGGCGAGACGCGTATCTATCAGGCCGGCGAGAGCTTTGCCGAACCGCCGAACGCGCGCCATTCGATCAGCCGCAACGCGAGCAAGACCGAGCCGGCGAAGCTGCTCGCGGTCTTCGTCCTCGACACCGGCGACAACCCGCTGACCACTCCCACTAAATGACCTTCGAGGGAAGAGCAACATGAGCAAACGACTGGACTACAACCAGATTGCGCCGAACGGTGCCAAGGCCCTCGGCGGGGTCTATGGTTATGTCATGCAGAGCGGCCTGCCCGCCGAGCTGGTGGAGCTTGTCTATCTGCGCGTCTCGCAGATCAACAACTGCGCCTACTGCCTCGATATGCATACCCGGGACCTGGTGAAGAAGGGGGTGTCGATCGAAAAACTCGCCCTGGTTCAGGCCTGGGCGGAAGGCGGCAAGCTCTTCAGCGACACTGAGCGCGCCGCGCTGGCCTGGGCCGAGACGGTGACGCGTGTGGCCCAGACCGGAGTGCCGGACGACGCCTATCAGGCTGCGCGTGAGTTTTTCGGTGAGAAAGAGCTGGTCGACCTCACGATCGCGATCAGCCTGATGAACGCCTTCAACCGCATGGCGATCAGCTTCCGCAATACGCCCCAGGCGGCAATCAAGAGCTGAGTGAAGCGCACCGCGGCGCTCGCACTACGAAGGCGTTCCTCTCATGAGAGTCTTTGTTGCGGGGGCCACCGGTGCGGTGGGCCTTCCCCTGGTGCGCGCGCTGTGCATCCTGGGTCATCGGGGTCATCGGGGTCATCGGGGTCATCGGGATGATGCGGGCCGGGCCGGGCGTCGATCGCCTGCGCGAGCTTGGCACCTCTGCGGCCATCGTCGATGCCTTCGACCGCCAGGCGGTCCGCGATGCGATTGCGGCGGCTACGCCGGATATGGTCATTGACCAGCCTACCTCGCTGCCATCGATGCCGTAACCGCCGCTGTAGCGGGCCCATGAGGGCCAGGCCAATGCCGTGGTCTCGCGCCTCTGCCGGCTCTGCCTGAACCCTGGGACGGCTTCTCGTATGCGGCATCCCGGCATCGGCAAGCTACTGCCGGGGTCGCATATGGATACAGAGGGTGTAGAATCCCGCGCCCCAAAATCCAGGAGACAATACGTTGGTGATTCATTACTCCGCGTCCAATGAGCATGTCGCATGTGGGCGAACCGGATCCAGGCTGAACAGCTCTCGGGAACAAACGCAGGTTTCGTGCAAGCTCTGCCTTCGCGTCATTGAGAAAGGGGCCAATGAGCCGGTGCGCAAGACACCCAGCCTTGCCGAGCTCAGAGCTGCCGCAAAAGCTGCGAAAGCGAGTGCCGCGGTTGCGAAGCCGGCGGCCGTCCTGACACCTCGCGCCGAATGGCAGAAACGTCTTGAGCAACTGCCGGGGCGCAATCGCCTTCCCCGTGGCATCTCACGGCAAACCTTCATCTAGCCGTCTTACCTTCACCTTGACGTGGTGAGCGCTGCCGCCACGTCCTGCATCAGGTACCCGTGCCGGGGCTTCCCACTCTCCGTCGCCCGGGTGCTGCTCCATCCGCCGCCCGCTGCGTCCGGGAATTCTCCTCGAATGGCCTTCACCGTGGCCGCCTTGCCGTTCTGGGCGGCCGCAGCGGGATGCTCGGGCCGATCGAACGGCGGGGCTGTTGCAACGCGGTAGTTCGCCGAATCGAGATGGCGTCGCTTTCATGCCCGGCCTTTGGCCATAGACCGCCCGAGGTTATTCGGCTCATGGCTCAGCCCGGGTGGCCAGATGCCGATTCCGTCTAATGTCCGCCGCTGCGCATCATAAGCTGTTAGAAGAGCGTTCCGCTCGGCGAGGAGACGATCATGGCCACCTATACCGATTGGCGTCTGCACGGCCCCGGCGTGGATCTGTGCAACTGCAACTATGGCTGCCCCTGTCAGTTCAACGCACCTCCGACGGATGGCAAGTGCGAGGCGGCGGTCGGCTTCCACATCGTCGAGGGGCATTTCGGCGAGACCTCGCTCGACGATCTGCACGTGGCCTGTACCTTCGCCTGGCCGGGGGCGATCCACGAAGGGAACGGGCAATGCCAGGCATTCATCGACGAGCGTGCCAGTGAGCCTCAGCGCCAGGCGCTGCTGACCATCCTCAGCGGCCAGGAACAGGAGCCGACGGCGCTCTTCGCGATCTTCGCCAGCACGCTGTCGACCATGCACGAGCCACTGTTCGTCCCGGTCGAGGTACTGAGCGATCGGGACTCGCTGACCGCCAGCATCCGCGTACCCGGCCTGATCGAGGGCAAGGTCGAGCCCATCCTCAATCCAGTGGACGGCTCGCCGCATCGGGCGCGGATGGTGCTGCCGGAGGGCTTCGAATTCGGCGAGGCCGATTGCGCCAGCGCCGAGTTCAAGACCTCGGGTGCCATCGCCCTGGAGTATGCCGGCAGCAATGCCATGCTCTACGACCTGCATATGGGACCCAATGGCATCATTCGCGCCTAGCCGCATCGATTGGGGCGCGGCGGCCGCCGGCAGCGGCATACTCGCGCTCTGCGCGCTGGCCTGGTATTGGTCGGCGCGCGAGGCGTCGCTCATGGCGGCCATGGGCGATATGCAGATGCCGCCTACCGACTGGTTTTCCCCGCAGGGGCTGTTCGTCCTGGGCATGTGGCTGACGATGATGCAGGCGATGATGTTGCCGGCGGCTCTGCCGATGATCCTGCTCTATCGTCGCTGCGTACTGAGAGACCGGCAGCGGACCGCCCGGCTCTGGCTGTTCTGTGCCGCCTACGTGCTGGTGTGGTCCGGCTTTGCCCTGTTGCTGAGCGGCTTGCAGGCGCTCGGCGAGCATGCCGGTGTGCTCGATCCGATGCGCCTGCGCCTGCCGCCGGCGCTGGGTGGCCTGGTCCTGCTGGTGGCCGGCCTGTACCAGCTGAGTCGGGCCAAGGCCGCCTGCCTGCGGCATTGCCAGAGCCCGCTAGGCTTCCTGCAGCATCATGCCCGTCCGGGGCTGGCCGGCGCCTGGCTGACCGGCCTGCGGCATGGCCTTTACTGCCTGGGCTGCTGCTGGGCGTTGATGCTCGTGCTGTTGGTGGTGGGAGCCATGAGTCTGTGGGGCATGGCGCTGCTCAGCCTGCTGGTGCTGGCGGAAAAGCTGCTGCCCCTGGGCGAGGGCTGGCGCCGCTGCAGCGGTGCGCTGCTGATCGCCGCCGGCTTGCTGTTGCTGTTCTGGGCGCGCGCCTGAGCGGGCGCTTCCTGCGTGGCACGTCTCGTTGCGGCCATCGGACACAGCCTCCGGAGCGGCGACGGTCGCACAATCCCAAGCGTTAATGAGAAACTATGTCGTCTTCATCGCAAGGGATTTCCGGGGATCATGCCGTTTACCCGCAGACAGATACTCACTGGCCTGGTCGGGCTGGGCGTCGCCGGCGCAGGCGTTGGGGGCGTACGCTACTGGCTCGGGCGTCCCGCCGATGTCACCACGCACGACTATGAATTGATCGCCGCGCCGCTCGATGTCGAGCTGGTGCCTGGCCATTCGACGCCCGCCTGGGCCTATGGTGGCCAGGCACCGGGCCTGGAACTGCGCGGCCGCCAGGGCGACTGGCTGCGGGTGCGCTTCATCAACCGCCTGCCGCAGCCGACCACCATCCACTGGCACGGCATCCGCCTGCCACTGGAAATGGATGGTGTGCCCTATGTGTCGCAGTTGCCGGTACTGCCCGGCGAATTCTTCGATTACCGCTTCCTGCTGCACGATGCCGGAAGCTTCTGGTATCACCCGCACACCGCCAGTGGCGAGCAGCTGGGGCGCGGGCTGGTCGGTCCGTTGATCGTCGAGGAACGCGAGCCGAGTGGTTTCCGCCATGAGCGTACGCTGAGCCTGAAGAGCTGGCACGTCGACAAGCAGGGTGCCTTCACCGAATTCAGCGTGCCCCGCGAGGCGGCGCGTGGTGGCACGCCCGGCGTGCTGTCGACGGTGAACGGCGAGCACGGGCCGACGCTGGATCTGCCGGCCGGGCAGATCGTGCGCCTGCGCGTGCTGAACCTCGACAACACGCTGACCTACCGGCTGAACCTGCCGGATGGCGAGGCGCGCATCTATGCCCTGGACGGCCATCCGGTCGCGCCACGTCCGCTGGGCAAGGAGTACTGGCTGGGCCCGGGTATGCGCATCGAACTGGCGCTGCGGGTGCCGGCGGCCGGCACGGAGCTGTCGCTGCGCAACGGGCCGCTGCGCCTGGCGACCCTGCGCTCGGTGGCGAGCGGCGAGGCGGCAGGCGATTGGCCGCCGCCGCTGCCGGCCAATCCGGTGGCCGAACCGGACCTGCAGCGCGCCGAGACGCTGCGCTTCAATTTCGAATGGGCCGGCAACCTGTCGACCGACGTCGAGCAGGGCGGCGCCTACACGTTCTGGCAGATCAATGGCCAGGCCTGGGACATCAACGACAAGAGCTGCGCCGAACGGCCGATCGCGACCCTCAAGCGGGACGGCCACTATATCTTCGAGTTGCGTAACCTCAGCCAGTATCAGCATCCGATCCATCTGCACGGCATGGCCTTCAAGGTTCTCGCCTCCAATCGCCGGAAGATCGATCCCTGGTTCACCGATACCTACCTGCTGGGCAAGAACGAAACGGCGCGAATCGCCCTGGTGGCGGATAATCCCGGCGTCTGGATGTTCCACTGCCATGTCATCGACCATATGGAAACCGGTCTGATGGCCGCGATCGAGGTGGTGTAGCGCAGGCCCTATGGTTGGAATCATGAAGAAACCACAGATCATCGATCGCGGTCAGGACGAGCGCTTCATGCGCGAGGCGCTGGCGCTGGCGGCGCAGGGCGCGGCGCTGGGAGAGGTGCCCGTGGGCGCGGTGCTGGTGCAGGATGGCCAGGTCATCGGGCGCGGCTACAACTGCCCGATTTCCCGGCACGACCCCAGCGCCCACGCGGAAATGGTGGCGATCCGCGAGGCCGCGCTGAGCATGGAGAACTATCGTCTGCCGGGCAGCACGCTGTACGTGACGCTGGAGCCCTGCAGCATGTGCGCCGGGCTCATCGTGCATTCGCGCATCCGGCGCGTGGTGTACGGCACCACCGAGCCGAAGGCCGGCGTGGTGGTCAGCCGTGGGCAGTTCTTCGCGCAGGAATTCCTCAACCATCGGGTACTGGTCGAGGGCGGGGTGCTGGCGCAGGAGTGTGGCGCGGCGCTCAGCGAGTTCTTTCGGCTGCGGCGGCAGAAGGGGCGGGCGGACGGTTCGGCAGGCGGCTGATGCCGGCGTGCCGCATATACCCCTTTGTGCCTGGCGACCCCGGAGCCGTCCGCGAGCATCGCCAGCAAGCTGGCTCCTACAGGACGCGTGCGGGCTTGCCGTGCCTGTCCGAAGCCGTAGGGGCGTGAATCGCGCTCAGTGAGCCGCAGCGGCTGCCGGGAGTGTGTCGCGTGCGGCGACGCTGCCCTGGGCCGGGAATATCACCAGATGATCGGCGGCAATGGCGATGCCCACATCCTGGCCGGTGGGGTAGTCGGCATGGCTGGGGAAGATGGCCACCAACTGATTGCCGGTGGGCAGCTGCAGCCGGTAGAGCGTCGAGGCGCCGAGGAACGTCTTGCCGATGATCAGGGCGCGCAACGGGCTGTCCGGCCGATAGACGATGTCGTCCGGGCGCAGCAGGACGTCCACCGAGCTGCCCGTCGGCCAGTTGTAGGCGCGGTTGCCGTGGATGATGCCGAGCTCGGTCTGCACGGTTTCCGGGTCGAGCAACTGGCCGCGAATGAAGTAGCCCTGACCGATGAAGCTGGCGACGAAGGGCGTCAGCGGCTCGTGATAGAGGTTGAAGGGCGTGTCCCACTGCTGCAGGCGGCCATCCTTGAACACGCCGACCTGATCGCTGACCGCGAAGGCCTCTTCCTGATCGTGGGTGACCAGGATCGCGCTGGTATTGCGTGCCTTGAGAATCTCGCGCACCTCATGGCTGAGGCGCCGGCGCAACTCCACGTCGAGATTGGAGAAGGGCTCGTCGAGCAGCAGCAGGGCCGGTTCGGGGGCCAGAGCGCGAGCCAGCGCCACGCGTTGCTGCTGGCCGCCGGACAGTTCGTGCGGGTAGCGCTTGCCGAGCGCCGGCAGATGCACCAGTTCGAGCATCTCGGCGACGATGCGTTGGCAATCTGGGTGCTTGCGGATGCCGAAGGCGATGTTTTCCGCCACGCTGAGGTGCGGGAACAGGGCGTAGTCCTGGAATACCATGCCGATGCGGCGCTTCTCCGGCGCCAGGGTGAAGCCGGCGCGGGAAATCACCGTGTCCGTCAGCTGTATTTCGCCCTGATGCACCGGCTCGAAGCCGGCAATGGCGCGCAGGGTGGTGGTCTTGCCGCAACCCGAGGGGCCCAGCAGGCAGCCGATATCGCCGCGATTCAGGTGCAGGCTCAGGTGCTGCACGATGCTCTGCGTACCATAGCCGCAGGCCAGGTCACGCAGTTGCAGTAGCGGCGGTTCGCTTCTCATGCGTGGTGGTAGGCGGGCTCGACGAGAAATTCGAGCAGCGCCTTCTGTACATGCAGGCGATTCTCCGCCTGGTCCCAAGCGACCGAGCGGGGGTCGTCGAGCAGGTCTTCGCTGATCTCCTCGCCACGATGCGCCGGCAGGCAGTGCATGAACAGCACGTCCTCGGCGGCGCAATCGAGCAGGGCGCGGTCGACCTGGTACGGACGGAAGGTGGCGAGGCGCGCGGCGACTTCGTCCTCCTGGCCCATCGAAGCCCAGACATCGGTGCTGATCAGGTGCGCGCCAGCGGCGGCCTCGCGTGGATCGCGCATCACCTGCACGCGGTCGCCGGCACGGGCCAGCAGCGCGGCGTCAGGCTCGTAGCCCTCGGGGCAGGCGACCTTCAGCTGGAAATCGAACTGGATCGCCGCTTCTATATAGGTGTTGCACATGTTGTTGCCGTCGCCGATCCAGGCCACCGTCTTGCCGGTGATGCTGCCGCGGTGCTCGTGGAAGGTCTGCATGTCGGCCAGCAACTGGCAGGGGTGCAGGTCGTCCGACAGGCCGTTGATGACCGGCACGCTGGAGTGCGCGGCGAAATCGGTCAGGGTCGAGTGAGCGAAGGTGCGGATCATCACCGCGTCCAGCATGCGCGACATGACGATGGCCGAATCGCTGATCGGCTCGCCGCGGCCAAGCTGAGTGTCGCGCGGCGACAAGAAGATCGCCTGGCCGCCGAGCTGGATCATGCCGGCTTCGAAGGACAGCCGGGTGCGGGTCGAGGCCTTTTCGAAGATCATGCCCAGTACGCGGTTCTTCAGGGGTTCGAACAGCATGCCACGCTCGCGCAGATCCTTCAGCTCGATGCCGCGGCGGACCAGGTCGATCAGCTCCTGGGGCGTGCAGTCCATGAGTGAGAGAAAATGCCTTGCGCTCATATCAACTACCTTTATTGCCACAGCGTGCAGTCCTGGGATTTCCGGGGAAAAGAGGGACCGACGACTGGGGGTCGCACGGGGAGCGACGAAACGGGAAAGGCGCGATCTTATCCAGAAACCAAGCGCAGGCGCAAATCTCGCCCCGGCCTGGTGCAATGCCCTGAATCGCAGCATTGGCGGCCTTTGCAGCGTCATTAAAGCTGAGTCCTTCGCTCGGCTTTCGGGAAGGATTTCCGTTACAATGCGCGGCAACCGTGTCTAGCCGAGGTACTCCATGGATATCATCGAAACCATCAAAGAACAGATCGCCAACAACCCGGTGCTGCTGTACATGAAAGGCTCGCCCAATGCCCCGCAGTGCGGGTTCTCCGCGCGCGCTACCCAGGCGGTGATGGGCTGCGGCGAGAAGTTTGCCTACGTGGACATCCTGCAGAACCCGGAAATTCGCGCCAACCTGCCGAAGTACGCCAACTGGCCGACCTTCCCGCAACTGTGGGTCAACGGCGAGCTGGTCGGCGGCAGCGACATCATTCTCGAGATGTTCGAGAAGGGCGAACTGCAGGCACTGATCAAGTCGGCGGTGGGTAAGACCGACGCCTGAGCCGCGGTTTCGCCCGTTTCGCGAGTCCCGTTGTAACGAATGCCCGCATCGAGAGATGCGGGCATTTTTATTGCTCCTGAAATATGCCGACAAGGACGAGTGGCGAACGGCCCGCGATCTTTGTGCCGTTTCGTTTGTCTATTGGCCGCGTGGCGAAGGAGCCCGGCGTTTTCGCCGGGCTCCTCGCCCCTGTCCTACTGCGCCGCCTGCCGTGGGTGTGCCTTGAACGAGAGTAGTCCGCCTTATACCGTATCTGCGTGCCGTGCCCTTTCTGATCGTGTTGGCGGTCGTGCTGTTCAATGGCTTGAAACCCGAGCCTGTTCCGCAACTTTTCGATCAGCAGGACAAGCTGCACCACCTGCTCGGATTCGCCGCTCTGGCCTTCACCTTGCGTCTGGCCTTTCCCCGGGGTTCCTTTCTCTGGGGCTTGTTGCTGACGGTGGCGGCTGCGCTGCTGATCGAGATGGGGCAGGGCTTCCTGCCGAACCGGATGGCGTCCCGCTGGGACATGTTGGCGAACGTGCTTGGGGTGTTGCTGGGATGGGGGTGTTCGTTGTTGGCGCAGGGCTGGTTGCGCCAGCGCTTCAGCGAGCCGTTGGTCGAATGATCGCGGCTCTTTGTATGCGTCCTACCGTAGGTTGGCGCACCGCGTCTCAACCCAGCCTGATGACTCGATCCTGCAATGTAGATAGCGCTCCGTTCTCCCACGCTCCCGGGTAACCAGAGCCCGCCGCTGGCGGGCTCGCATGGTTGAGCTGGTGCGCGATGTCCTTAATCCGTGATTGCCGCCTGCGGCGTATTGCGGAAGCTGATCGCCAAGCGATTGTAGGCGTTCATCAGGCTGACCGCGATCGTGAGGTCGACCAGCTCTTTTTCACCGAAAATCTCACGCGCAGCCTGATAGGCGTCATCCGGCACTCCGGTCTGCGCCACGCACGTCACCGTCTCGGCCCAGGCAAAGGCAGCGCGCTCGGTCTCGCTGAAAAGGTTGCCACCTTCCTCCCAGGCCTGAACCAGGGCAAGTTTCTCGACCGGCACGCCCTTCTTCACAAGGTCTCGGGTGTGCATGTCGAGGCAATAGGCGCAGTTATTGATCTGTGAGACGCGCAGATACACCAGTTCCACCAGTTCGGCGGGCAGGTCGCTCTGCATGACGTAGCCATACACGCCGCCAAGAGCCTTGGCGCCATTCGGGGAGACTTGGTTGTAGTCAATACGCTTGCTCATGATGTCATCCTTCAAGGTTATTCGATGGGGGTGGTCAGCGGGTTGTCGCCGCTATCGAGAACAAAGACAGCGAGCAGCTTCGCCGGCTGGGTCTTGCTTGCGTTGCGGCTCACTGAATGAACCGCTTTCGGCGGCTCGGACCAGCTTTCGCCCGCCTGATAGATGCGCGTCTCGCCGTCATTCACCTTCGATTCAATCGCACCCGAGATGACATAGGCGTAAATGAAAGCCGAGCTCGCGTGGGTGTGGGACGGAGAGGCTGCGCCCGGCGCATACTCGACTTCCACTGCATGCAACGACTTGCCCGGAATGTTGGGGATGGCGGCCTCGAAGTTTTTCGTGACGGTTTCCGTCTGGTCGTCATGGGCCAGGACTGGGGGCGCGCCTATAACGGCGAGGGTGGCGTAGATGGCCGAGGCCAGGGATCGTAACTTCATGGCGGTTTGCTCTTTGATGAATGGGAAGGAATCCATGGCTCAGCCGGCTGGCTGCATCCGGTCCGGCAGTCGCGGGTAGTCCGTATAGCCGCGCGCACCGCCGCCGTAGAAGGTCTGCGGGTCGGGCTCGTTAAGAGGTTGGCCGGTACGTAGGCGCTGCACGAAGTCCGGATTGGACAGCGCCCACCGGCCGACGGGGGATACATCCGCCAGGCCGGACTCGACGTCCTGCCCGATCAGTTCCAAAGGCCGATTTACGCGGTTCACCAGTAGCACGCCAGGCCACAGGGCTCGGATATCCTTGAGCAGGGGCTCATCGCCGTTGTGGGCAACATGCAGGTAGGCCAGATCCAGTTGCGCCAGCTCGGCCACCAGCGTGCGATACAGCTCGCCGTAGTTCTTGCCTTCGTCGATGCCGCCCAGGCGCGAGCCGGGCGACAGGCGGATGCCCGTGCGATCGGCGCCGATCTCGCCGGCCACGGCGGTAGCGACTTCCAGGGCGAAACGGATGCGGTTGGCGATCGAGCCGCCATAGCGATCCTCGCGAGTGTTGGCATTGGGCGAAAGGAACTGCTGGATAAGGTAGCCATTGGCGGCATGGATCTCCACGCCGTCCGCGCCCGCCGCAATCGCCCGGGCGGCCGCCAGACGGAAGTCCTCCACGGTGGCCTGGATTTCGTCCAGCGACAGTGCCCGCGGCTGGAGTGCTTGCTGGATACCAGTAGGCGTGTAGATCTGCGCGTCAGGTGCGATGGCCGACGGCGCAACCGCCTGGCGGCCATGCAGCGTGTTGTCGGGGTGGGACATACGCCCGGCATGCATGATCTGAATGAACAGGTGGCCACCCTCGGCATGTACGGCATCGGTGATCTGGCGCCAGCCGGCGACATGAGCGTCGGTGTGGATACCCGGGGAATTGAGGAACCCCTGGCCGTCCTCCGACGGCTGGGTGCCTTCGGAAATCAGCAGGCCCAGCGAGGCACGCTGCGAATAGTATTCCGCGGCGAATTCGCCCGGGGTGCCATCCGGCAGTGCGCGGCTGCGGGTCAGCGGCGACATCGCCAGGCGATGCGGAAGGTTCATGCGACCGATACGGATCGGATCCCAGAGAGTAGTCATGGTGTTCTCCTTCGCGAAGGGTTTTTGGAGCGCGGGGAAGCGCGTGACCAACACAGTAGATGGGTCCATATATGGTGTGAAGACTGTATTATGTGGACGGTTCGTCTCATATATGGATCGCTTTATGGATTTGTCCTCATTAGCAGATTTCCAACTGGTTGCTTCTCAAGGCGGATTCGGCAAAGCCAGCCGACTCAGTGGACGGCCCAAGGCCACGTTATCCAGGCGTGTGATGGACTTGGAGCGCAGCCTTGGAATACGGCTGCTCGAGCGCGGTGCACGCGCGCTGCGTTTGACCGAGGAAGGGCAGGCCCTGCTGGAGCGCGTCCAGGGGCCGCTAGCTGAAATCGTCGAAGCCGGGGATCTGGTGGCCTCGGGGTTGTCTACCCCGCGAGGTCGTCTGCGCGTCAGTGCGCCGGTGTTGTTTTCGATGACCCTGCTGGGCCGTCTGGCGGCTGGTTTCGCGCAGGCCTACCCGGACGTGCGGCTGGACATCGTGGCCGATGACCGCAACATCGATCTGGTGGAAGACGGCTTCGACGTCGTCATACGAGTCAACCCCAGTCCTGATGTGGGGCTCGTGGGGCGCTGCTTTGCCCGAGATGAAATGCTGCTGGTCGCATCTCCCTCGCTCAAGCGCCCGACCATAGCGGTCGGGGGGGAGACGCCGTCCGTCCCTGCGATCACCTTTTCGAGCAAATACGATGGCGGCCTATGGCGCTATCAGGATGGCGATACGCTGAACAGTGTCATGCCCGACATCAGAATCCAAATGTCGTCACTGCTGATGATGCGTGATGCGGTTCTGGCTGGAGCCGGTGCGGCACTGCTTCCCAGGTCATTGGTGGAAAGTGCGGTGGCCAGAAATGGCCTCGTCATATGGGGGCGCATGCTGGACCGCCCCATCGAGCTTTGGGCACTTCACAATTCCCGCCGCCTGGTCAGTACCAAGGTGACCGCCTTTATGGAATACCTGCGCAACGCGTTTCCAACACATACCCTGTCGGGTATTGAGTTGCCTTAAGTCTCGAGTCTGGCTCCGCGACCTGGACTCGACTGTGTAGCAGAACGCGCTTCAGCGCGGCCCCGGAGGGGTGGGGCCGGAGGCCGAATAACCTGGGACGCAGTCCCTGGTGAGAGTCCGACGGGCAATAAAAAGCCCCGGTATTAACCGAGGCTTTCGAATCTGGCTCCGCGACCTGGACTCGAACCAGGGACCCAATGATTAACAGTCATTTGCTCTACCGACTGAGCTATCGCGGAACAACGGTGCGTATCCTACTGTTTGGAAAGGAGAAGTCAACCCCTTCGAGCCTTTCCGGCAGCAGGTCCGCCAGGCGGGGCCGAGGCCCCGTTGGCGGCGGCGATCAGAGGACCTGGACGATGGCGTCGGTCACGTGGCCGATGTTGTTGCGGTTCAGGGCGGCGGCGCAGATGCGGCCGGTGGCGATGGCGTAGACGCCGAACTCGACGCGCAGGCGCTCGACCTGTTCGGCGCTGAGGCCGGAGTAGGAGAACATGCCACGCTGGGCGGCGACGAAGCCGAAGTCCTGCTTGGCGCCCTTGGCCGCCAGTTGCTCGACCATGCTCAGGCGCATCTCGCGGATGCGATCGCGCATCTCGCCCAGCTCGGCTTCCCACAGGGCGCGCAGTTCCGGGCTGCTGAGCACGCTGGAGACGATGATGGCGCCATGGGTCGGCGGGTTGGAGTAGTTGGTGCGGATCACGCGCTTGACCTGCGACAGCACGCGCGCCGACTCGTCGCGGTTCTGGGTGACCATCGACAGCGCGCCGACCCGCTCGCCGTACAGCGAGAAGGACTTGGAGAACGAGCTGGAGACGAAGAAGGTCATGCCCGATTCGGCGAACAGGCGCACCGCGGCGGCGTCTTGCTCGATGCCGTCGCCGAAACCCTGGTAGGCGATGTCGATGAACGGAACGTGGTCGCGCTCCCTGAGCACGTCGAGGATCTGCTTCCAGTCGTCCAGGGCCAGGTCGACGCCGGTGGGGTTGTGGCAGCAGGCGTGCAGCACGACGATGGAGCGCGCCGGCAGGTTGCGCAGGTCGGCGAGCATGCCGGCGCGGTCGATGCCGTGGCTGGCCGCGTCGTAGTAGCCGTAGTGGCGCACCGGGAAGCCGGCGGACTCGAACAGCGCGCGGTGGTTCTCCCAGCTCGGGTTGCTGATGGCGACCACCGCATCGGGCAGCAGGCGCTTGAGGAAATCCGCGCCGACCTTGAGCGCGCCGGTACCGCCGAGCGCCTGGGCGGTGACGACGCGGCCCTCGGCGATCAGGGCGGAGTCGTCGCCGAACAGCAGCTTCTGCACGGCGGCGTCGTAGGCGGCAATACCTTCGATCGGCAGGTAGCCGCGGGGCGCATGGGCGGCGAGGCGGGCCTGTTCGGCCTCGGCGACGGCGCGCAGCAGGGGAATGCGACCTTCTTCGTTGTAGTAGACACCGACCCCGAGGTTGACCTTGTTCGGCCGCGTGTCGGCGTTGAAGGCTTCAGTGAGGCCGAGGATGGGGTCGCGCGGCGCCATTTCGACAGCGGAGAACAAACTCATGGTGAGGGGGCTCGAAGGGAAGAGTGACAGATTCATCACCCCTCGCGTCGGCGCGCAGGGTGATGCGCAAACGGGGCGGTAGTATAGCGGTCATGCCTGTCGCCTGCGATATGCTAGTGCGGATTTATCGCGGGCTTCGTCGACTTCGCCGTGGGCGAAAATCCGGGGTTTCGCGCCTTTCAGAGGATCGATATGTCTCAGTTCGAACTGGTCACGCGTTTCAAGCCGGCCGGCGACCAGCCGGAGGCCATCCGGCAGATGATCGAGGGCATCGAGGCCGGGCTGTCGCACCAGACGCTGCTGGGCGTGACCGGCTCGGGCAAGACCTTCAGCATCGCCAACGTCATCGCCCACGTGCAGCGGCCGACGCTGGTGCTGGCGCCGAACAAGACCCTGGCCGCGCAGCTCTACGGTGAGTTCAAGGCGTTCTTCCCGCACAACGCGGTGGAGTATTTCGTCTCCTACTACGACTATTACCAGCCGGAAGCCTACGTGCCGTCGTCGGACACCTTCATCGAGAAGGATGCCTCGATCAACGACCACATCGAGCAGATGCGCCTGTCGGCGACCAAGGCGCTGCTGGAGCGGCCGGACGCGATCATCGTCACCACGGTGTCGTGCATCTACGGCCTGGGTGATCCGCAGTCCTACCTGAAGATGGTGCTGCACATCGACCGCGGCGACCGTCTCGACCAGCGCGAACTGCTGCGGCGCCTGACCGGCCTGCAGTACACCCGCAACGACATGGATTTCGCCCGCGCCACCTTCCGCGTGCGCGGCGACGTGATCGACGTGTTCCCGGCCGAATCGGACCTGGAGGCGGTGCGCATCGAGCTGTTCGACGACGAGGTGGAAAGCCTGTCCGCCTTCGACCCGCTGACCGGCGAGGTGATCCGCAAGTTGCCGCGCTTCACCTTCTACCCCAAGAGCCACTACGTGACGCCGCGCGAGACGCTGCTCGAGGCCATCGAAAAGATCAAGGACGAGCTGCGCCAGCGCCTCGACTACCTGCGCAGCCAGAACAAGCTGGTGGAGGCTCAGCGGCTGGAGCAGCGCACCCGTTTCGATCTGGAAATGATCATGGAACTGGGCTACTGCAACGGCATCGAGAACTACTCGCGCTACCTGTCCGGGCGCGAGGAGGGCGAGCCGCCGCCGACGCTGTTCGACTACCTGCCGGCCGATGCGCTGCTGGTGATCGACGAGTCCCACGTCTCGGTGCCGCAGGTCGGGGCCATGTACAAGGGCGACCGTTCGCGCAAGGAAACCCTGGTCGAATACGGCTTCCGCCTGCCGTCGGCGCTGGACAACCGGCCGATGCGCTTCGACGAATGGGAGGCGATCTGCCCGCAGACCATCTTCGTTTCCGCCACACCGGGACCGTACGAGGCCGAGCATGCCGGGCGGGTGGTCGAGCAGGTGGTGCGCCCGACGGGGCTGGTCGACCCGCAGATCGAGGTGCGCCCGGCGCTGACCCAGGTCGACGACCTGCTGTCGGAAATCCGCAAGTGCGTGGCCAAGGAAGAGCGCGTGCTGGTCACCACCCTGACCAAGCGCATGGCCGAGGACCTCACCGACTACCTCGGCGACCACGACGTGCGGGTGCGCTACCTGCACTCGGACATCGATACGGTGGAACGGGTCGAGATCATTCGCGACCTGCGCCTGGGCACCTTCGACGTGCTGGTGGGCATCAACCTGCTGCGCGAGGGCCTGGATATGCCGGAAGTGTCGCTGGTGGCCGTGCTCGATGCCGACAAGGAAGGCTTCCTGCGCTCCGAGCGCTCGCTGATCCAGACCATCGGCCGCGCCGCGCGCAACCTCAACGGCCGGGCGATCCTCTATGCGGACAACATCACCGGTTCCATGCAACGCGCCATCGACGAGACCGAACGTCGGCGCGCCAAGCAGATCGCCTTCAACGAGGCGCATGGCATCGTGCCCAAGGGCGTGAAGAAGGATGTGCAGGACATCCTCGAAGGCGCCACCGTGCCCGGCTCACGCAGCCGCAAGCGGCGCAGCGAGGCCAAGACGGCGGAGGAAAGCGCGCGCTACGAGAACGAGCTGCGCTCGCCGAGCGAGATCACTAAGCGCATCCGCCAGCTGGAAGAGAAGATGCTGCTGCTGGCGCGCGACCTGGAATTCGAGGCCGCCGCCGAGGCGCGTGACGAAATCCACAAGCTGCGCGAGCGGCTGTTGCAGGTCTGACAGCTCGGCATACTGCTAGCGGCCAGCCCCGTAGGTTGGGTTGAGCCGCGTAGCGGCGAAGCTCGACGTCGTACGGGCTCAAGGCTGTGCACAGGCATTTCCCGTGGGAACGCCATGGCGGATGTGCCACCTGATGGTCCGCCATGTTGGGCTTCGCTTTGCTCAACCCAACCTACGGACGCTTCGACGGCTGGGAGGGTGGCCGCCGGACCGTAGGTTGGGTTGAGCCGCGTAGCGGCGAAGCCCAACAGCACACGGACCAAGGCCGGCCTCCCGTATGCCGAAATCCATATCCTGCGCTCTCGGCACCGAGCGAATACGCGTGGCAATTCGGGCTGTGTTGCCACGCTAATGGCCGCCGGCACCGGCCTGCCTGTTCTGCGGTAGCGGGCGGGTCAGCACCACGGCAAGCATGCTGATCGCCAGGGCGATGCCGACGAAATGGAAGGCATCGTTGTAGGCCATGATCAGCGCCTGCTGGTGGGTGATCTCGCTGAGCCGGCCCAGCGCCGCCTGCTCGCTGCCCAGCTGCGCGGCCAGGGCGGCCAGGCGCTCGGCGACCGCCGGGTTGGTCGGCACCAGCGCTTCGCGCAGGTAGTCGAAATAGACCTTGCTGCGGCTGTCCAGCAGGGTCGCCAGCAGGGCGATGCCGATGGCGCCGCCCAGGTTGCGCAGGATGTTGAACAGGCTGGACGCCGATCCCGCGTCCTGGGGTTGCACATAGGCCGTGGCGATCAGCGAGACGGTCACCATGATCAGCGGCTGGCCGAAGGCACGGATGATCTGGATCGGATGGAACTGGTCGCCGGCGAAATCGGGGTTGAGCACACCCGAGGCGAAGCTGGACAGGCCGAACAGGGCGAAGCCCACGGCGCACAGCCATTTCGGCGCGACGACCTTCATCAGCTTGGGCACCAGCGGAATCAGGAACAGCTGCGGAATGCCCATCCACATGATTACCTGGCCGATCTGCAGGGCGTTGTACTGCTGGATCTGCGCCAGGTACAGCGGCAGCAGGTAGATCGAACCGTAGAGCCCGAGGCCCATGCCGAGGCTGGCGATGCTGCTCAGGCCGAAGTTGCGCTCGCGCAGGATGCCCAGGTTGATCAGCGGGTTGGGTCGCGACAGCTGCAGGATCACGAACAGGATCAGGCTGAGCAGGGCGATCACGCCCAGTTCGACGATCAGGCTCGACTCGAGCCAGTCCTTGCGATGGCCTTCTTCGAGAAATACCTGCAGGCAGCCGAGGCCGGCCGCCAGCGTGACGATGCCGGCGTAGTCGGTGCTCTTCAGCAGTTCCCAGTGCGGTGGTTTCTTTTCCAGGCCATAGAGCAGGCCGGCGATCATCACCAGCCCCGGCGGCACGTTGATGTAGAAGATGTACTCCCAGCCCCAGTTCTCGGTGAGCCAGCCGCCGAGCGTCGGACCGATCGACGGGGCGAAGGTCGCGGTGATGGCGAACAGCGCCATGCCCTTGGCGCGGTGGTGCTCCGGCAGCTTGATCAGCGTCAGGGTGAAGGCCAGCGGAATCAATGCGCCACCGGTGAAGCCCTGCAAGGCACGGAAGACGATCATGCTTTCCAGGTTCCAGGCCAGTGAGCAGAGCAGCGAAGAGATCAGGAAGCCGATCGACACCCAGACCGCCAGCCGACGAGCCGAGAGCAGCTGTACCAGCCAGGCGGTCAGCGGAATCATGATGATCTCCGCTACCAGGTAGGAGGTGGAGATCCACGAGCCTTCCTCCAGCGTGGCCGAGAGTGCGCCCTGGATGTCCTTGAGCGACGAGTTGGTGATCTGGATATCCAGTACCGCCATGAAGGCGCCGAGCATGGCGCTCATCACCGCGATCCAGTCGCGTCGGCTGGGCTCGCCCTCGGGGCGGATCAGCGCATCAGCGGCCACGGAGGTCGACCCTGACGTCCACCGACATGCCGGGGCGGATGCGACCCCCGAGCGGGTTGTCGCGGGCGAAGGTCAGCTTGACCGGAATGCGCTGGACCACCTTGGTGAAGTTGCCGGTCGCGTTGTCCGGCGGCAGCAGGCTGAACTGCGCGCCGGACGCCGGGAAGAGGCTCGCCACGCGGCCTGCGATGGGGGTATCGGGAAAGCTGTCGAAGGTCAGCTCGGCCGTCTGGCCCTCGTGCATGTGGCCGATCTGGGTTTCCTTGAAGTTGGCCTGGACCCAGATGTCCTCGTCCGGGACCACCGACATCAGGTAGGCGCCGACCGCCACGTATTGCCCGGTGCGCGCCGAGCGCTGGCCGACGATGCCGCCGATGGGCGAGCGGATCTCGGTGCGCCCGAGATTCAGCGCGGCCTGTGCGATCTGTGCGCGGGCGCTGTCGATCTGCGCTTGCAGGCGCTGCAGTTCTGCCTCGAGCGTGTCGACCTGCTGGCGCTGGGCGCTCAGGTCTGCCTCGGCCTTCTGCTGCTGCGAGCGGGCCACGCGGGCATCGGCCGAGAGTGTCGTCACGCGCTCCTCCGAGACGAAGCCGGGCTTGCGCAGCGCCTCGGCGCGAGACAGATCGAGCTGGCTGCGTTCCAGGTTCGCCTGTGCGGCGCCCAGGGCGGCCTGGCTGGCGGCGATCAGGCTGTTCTGCTGGGCCAGGCGGCTGCGCGCCTGGACGAGCTCGGCCTCGTGTGTCGCCAGGCTGGCGCGGGCCTGTTCGAGCGCAAGGCGGAAATCCCCGGCTTCGAGCGTCACCAGCAGGTCGCCGGCGGCGACATGCTGGTTGTCCTCCACGTGCACCCGCTCGATGCGCGCGGCCAGTTGACTGGCGATACGGGTGATCTCGCCCTGCACGTAGGCATTGTCGGTGTGCTCGTAATGGCGGTCGATGAAGAACCAGTGGGCGAGCAGGGCGGCCGCGGCCAGCAGTACAACGGTCACGAAGAGGAACAGTCGGCGTTTCAGCGTGGCGGGCATGTCGAGGCTCGTTGCCATGGCGGTCGGCCAGGCAATCTAGCAGCGTTCAGCCTTGGAAATAAACTGTTACAGGTACGGGAATTTCGCTGCATTCAGGAAACGTCGGCTCGCGTCGTTCCCGGCGCGGCGGCCAGCGCTGCCGGTGATGAGTGGCCGCTTGGTAGAGCCGGAGGAGGTCCGCCTGCTAACATCGCGTCTTTCCGCGTACCGACCTGCTCATCTGCCGGTCGCCGTGTTTTTCAGTGGCCTGGATTCGAGACCAACATGACCACCGTCCGTACCCGTATCGCGCCGTCGCCGACCGGCGACCCCCACGTCGGCACCGCCTATATCGCGCTGTTCAACCTGTGCTTCGCCCGGCAGCACGGCGGCCAGTTCATCCTGCGCATCGAGGACACCGACCAGTTGCGCTCGACCCGCGAATCGGAACAGCAGATCTACGACGCGCTGCGCTGGTTGGGTATCGAGTGGGACGAGGGCCCCGACGTCGGCGGCCCGCACGGCCCGTACCGGCAGAGCGAGCGTGGCGCGATCTACAGGAAGTACTCGGACGAACTGGTCGCCAAGGGCCATGCCTTCCCCTGCTTCTGCAGCGCCGAACGCCTCGAACAAGTGCGCGCCGAGCAGATGGCCAACAAGGAAACCCCGCGCTACGACGGGCACTGCATGCACCTCGATCCGGCCGAAGCGCAGCGCCGCGTTGCCGCCGGCGAGTCCCACGTGGTGCGCATGAAGGTGCCGAGCGAGGGCGTCTGCCAGGTGCCGGACATGCTGCGCGGCACCGTCGAGATCGGCTGGGACCGCATGGACATGCAGGTGCTGATGAAGGCCGACGGCCTGCCGACCTACTTCCTCGCCAACGTCGTCGACGACCACCTGATGGGCATCACCCACGTGTTGCGCGGCGAGGAATGGCTGCCGTCGGCACCGAAGCTGATCAAGCTCTACGAGTACTTCGGCTGGGAACAGCCGCAGCTGTGCTACATGCCGCTGCTGCGCAATCCGGACAAGAGCAAGCTGTCCAAGCGCAAGAATCCCACCTCGGTGACCTTCTACGAGCGCATGGGCTTCCTGCCGCAGGCGATGCTCAACTACATCGGCCGCATGGGCTGGTCGATGCCGGACGAGCGCGAGAAGTTCACCCTGGCGGAAATGATCGAGCACTTCGACATCAACCGCGTTTCCCTCGGCGGGCCGATCTTCGACCTGGAGAAGCTTTCCTGGCTCAACGGCCAGTGGCTGCGCGAGCTGTCGCTGGAGCAGTTCGCTGCCGAAGTGCAGCGCTGGGCGCTGAATCCCGAATACCTGATGAAGATCGCGCCGCACGTGCAGCAGCGGGTGGAAACCTTCAGCCAGATCGCGCCGCTGGCCGGCTTTTTCTTCTCCGGTGCGCTGAACCTCGATCCGGCCCTGTTCGCCCACAAGAAGCTGGATGCAACCCAGGTGCGCCAGGTGCTGCAGCTGATCCTCTGGAAGCTCGAAGCCCTGCGCCAGTGGGAGAAGGAGCGCATCACCGCCTGCATCACCCAGGTGGCGGAGCATCTGGGCCTCAAGCTGCGTGATGCGATGCCGTTGATGTTCGCCGCCATCACCGGCCAGGCCAGCTCGGTGTCGGTGCTCGACGCCATGGAAATCCTCGGGCCGGACCTGACCCGCTTCCGCCTGCGCAACGCGCTGGAATTGCTGGGTGGCGCGTCGAAGAAGGAAACCAAGGAGTGGGAAAAGCTGCTGGCGACCCTAGAGTCTGCTCCCATTTCGTCGTGAGCCGCGCAAAAACAGGCTCCGGCGCGGCCGCGAACGAAACGGGAACAGACCCTAACCTGAGCCGGCCGACGGGTGGAGCAGGGCGCGAGCGGGCTTCGCAGGCGCCATTCGTCGGCGGTAAGTAGTTGTTCCTAATGCCAAAAAACTTCGGCTGCGGTCGAAAATATTGTTGACACTGCCCAGGGGCGCCCCTAATATGCGCCCCGTCCTCGAGATGGGGCTATAGCTCAGCTGGGAGAGCGCTTGCATGGCATGCAAGAGGTCGACGGTTCGATCCCGTCTAGCTCCACCAATCTCGATCGCCACACCGGTCGCTTCGATCGGTCGCCTTTGAAGGGCTTGCGTCCCCTTCGTCTAGTGGCCTAGGACACCGCCCTTTCACGGCGGTAACAGGGGTTCGAGTCCCCTAGGGGACGCCACTATTTCGCGATGCGTACTGCGCATCGCACGTCGCGAGACGCTAAATCCGGGGCTATAGCTCAGCTGGGAGAGCGCTTGCATGGCATGCAAGAGGTCGACGGTTCGATCCCGTCTAGCTCCACCAATTTCCAGCGATCTGCAGAAGCATTGCGGTTCGTACGAAGGTTTCGTCCCCTTCGTCTAGTGGCCTAGGACACCGCCCTTTCACGGCGGTAACAGGGGTTCGAGTCCCCTAGGGGACGCCATTTTTATTGCCCGTCTTGGGCATCAAGGGGCCATCTCTCATGAGATGGCCCTTTTTGTTTTGCCTGTATGGAAAGCCGGCTAGAGCTGGCTGGAATATTCAGAGACATCGCCCCGAGGTCGGGCCTCCCACGAAAGCAATCGGTGCACACCGGACCCTGTGGGAGGTGCGCTCTCGCGACGATTGCAGGCAGGCCTGCTGAGGGTCGAGGGCTCGCCCTTGGGTTGCTGAATGCTTCGCCATCGCGCGCAACAACGGGCGTGACTCGCTGGGCTGTCTGCGGTCTCATAGGGCGTCGCAAACAATCGGTCGGGAGCTACGAGCAATGAGCTGGGATCAAGCGCAAGCATTCATCATCGATCTTCAGGTGCTGCCCGGGCACATCGACGAACTCGGTCACGCCAACAACGCGGTCTACGTGACGTGGCTGGAGCAGTGCGCCTGGCAGCATTCCCAGAGCCTGGGGCTCGGGGTGGGCGATTATCGTCGCCTGGATCGCGCCATGGCGGTGCTGCGACACGAGATCGACTACCTCGCGGCAGCCTACGAAGGCGATCTGCTGCAGTTGGGCACCTGGATTTCCGAGTCCGATCAGCGTTTGAAGATGAAGCGCAGTTTCCAGCTGATCAGGCCGGCCGATGGCGCGACCCTGCTGCGGGCGCAGACGACTTTCGTCTGTATCGAACTCTCCAGCGGCAAGCCCAAGCGGATGCCGACGGAGTTCGTTGAGGGTTATGGCCGGGCGCTGGTGCAGCCCTATCCCTTGGAGTTGTAGGGCGCGCTATTCGCTGAGCCCCGGTGCGCGAACTGCTCGTGCAGGGTATCGCGGCGCGGGCTCGGCGTCCTCGCCCGCGCCGCGAAAGCCCTTAGTTGCCGGACTGTTCGGGGCGTTTCATCTCGCTTTCCTTGCGCTGCTCGGCGTCCTTGCGCCACTGTTCCTCGTTCTGCTTCTTCATGTGCTTGCGCTTGGCTTCTTCGCGGGCTTCGATATGGGGGTTGCTGGCCTTGTCCTGGCTGGGTTGGGTCTGCATGCCCTGGGGCTGTGTATTCATCATGTCCTGGTCCGCCGTGACGGCGGTGCAGAAAAATACGGCAAGCGCCGCTGCTCCAATGTTTAGGAATCTCATGTGAACCTCCGGTTGTTCTGCCTGCGGGCGAGTGGCCCGCTCGTCGTCAGTATTGATGACTCCCGGCGCTCGTGCTTCGTTCCTTGTGGGGCGTGGCTGCGGTGACGAGTGTGCGCCCGCGCAAGATCATCCATATCGATTGCGACTGCTTCTATGCGGCGATCGAGATGCGCGACGACCCGAGCCTGGCGCGCCGCCCGATCGCCGTCGGCGGTGCCGCGGATCGACGTGGGGTGATCGCCACCTGTAATTACGAGGCGCGGGCTTATGGCGTGCGTTCGGCCATGGCCTCGGCGCATGCGCTCAAGCTGTGTCCGGACCTGCTGATCCTGCGCCCGCGGATGGATGCCTACAAAGAGGCATCGCGGGAGATTCACAACATCTTCCGTACCTACACCGAGCAGATCGAGCCGCTGTCGCTGGACGAGGCCTATCTCGACGTTTCCGCCTGCGAGCATTTCGCCGGTAGTGCCACCCGCATCGCCGAGGACATTCGTCGGCGGGTCTGGCAGCAGCTGCGCATCACGGTATCGGCCGGCGTGGCGCCCAACAAGTTTCTCGCCAAGATCGCCAGCGACTGGAACAAGCCCGACGGCCTGTGCGTCATCACACCGGCGCAGGTGGATGGCTTCGTCGAGGCCCTCGAGGTCAAGCGGCTGCACGGTGTCGGCCGGGTCACGGCCGAGAAGCTGGCGCGCCTGGGCATTCGCACCTGTGGTGACCTGCGCGAGTGGGGCAAGCTGGAGCTGGTTCGCGAGTTCGGTGCCTTCGGTGAGCGCCTCTGGGGCTTGGCGCGGGGCATCGACGAGCGGCCGGTGCAGGTGGAGAGCCGGCGCCAGTCGGTCAGTGTCGAGCAGACCTACGACCGCGACCTGCCTGATCTGGCGGCCTGCCTGGAACGGCTGCCGGAATTGCTGCAGCAGCTTGGCGTGCGCATGGCGAGGCTGGATGGCGGCTACCGCCCTGCAAAGCCCTTCGTGAAACTCAAGTTCCATGACTTCACCCAGACGACTCTCGAGCAGGCCGGTGCGGGCCTCGAGCTGGCCGACTATGCCGAGCTGCTCGGCAATGCCTTCTCTCGCGGCGGCAAGCCGGTCCGCCTGATCGGTGTGGGGGTGCGTCTGATCGATCTGCGTGGCGGCTTCGAGCAACTGAGTCTGTTCTGAGTGGCGCAGGACCGGCGCGCGCTGTCTGCCCCTGGATAGAGCCTTTCCTCCCGTCTCCGACGAGCCGTTCGTCCGATGTCTGTTTTTGTGACCTGTTCGAGCGACGAGTGGTCGCAAGGATCCATAGCGCGTGACGATGTATTTACTTGAGAACCCGCGCAACATATTTGACGTTGTTAATTTGACGCTTTAATGGCGCATGAATTGATCTCCGACAATATTTGGACACGTAAAACCAATATTGTTAGAGTCCTCGGCTAGATGGCAATTTGCTATCTGTCCGTGACCGCAATGTCGAGCCTCGTTGCACAGCTTTAGCACGAACATTCTTGGCGAGGGAGCCAGTAGTGGGTCTGTTTTCCAGAACCAAGAAATCCAGAGCGGCCGGTGTGCTTGGAATCGAAGTCGATCCGCATGGCATCGCCCTGGCGCAGGTGTCGCGTGTGCCCGGGCAGCAGCCGGCCTTGCTGTGCTGCGAATATCACGAGGCGCCGGTCGAGGCGCATGCGCAACTGCTCGAAAGGCTCGTGGCCGAGCGCGACCTGCAGGGCCTGCCGGTGAACGTGCTGCTGCATCCCTCCGAATACCAGATCTTCCTGCTCGAAGCGCCCGATGTGCCATCCGAGGAGTTGCGCGACGCCATGCGCTGGCGCGTCAAGGACATGATCAGCCAGCCACTCGATAACGTGGTGCTCGACTGCTTCGCGCTGCCGGAGGACGCCTACCGCGGGCGCACCCGCATGGTCTATTGCGCAGTCCTCGAGAAAAGCCGGATGCAGCATTATGCCCGGCTCATGCAGCGCGCCGGTCTGCGCCTGGCGAGTATCGACATCACCGAAATGGCCTTTCGCAACCTCGGCCTGCTCGCCGGTGCCGAGGGCGTGAACCTCGCCTTGCTGCGGCTGCGCACCAGCGAAGGCCTGATCTGCATCCAGAACGGCGCCGACATCTACATGGCGCGGCATATCGAACATGGCCTGGCCCGCGCCGCCCAGGACCTGGGCAGCATGACCCTGGAAATCCAGCGTTCGCTGGACTACTTCGAGAGCCAGCTCGGCAAGGGCTACATCAACCGGTTGATGCTGCTGCCGATGAAGCAGGACAGCGAGCGAACCCATCAGGCCCTGGCCTCCGGCCTGGCGGTGAACCTGCAGCGGCTCGACCTGCGCGAGCTGTTTCCCGGCCAACCGGTCGCCGAGCTGCCCGAGGCGCGGCAGGCCTTCTGTTTCGGCGCGGTCGGTGCCGCACTGCGTCAGGAAGCCTGCTGATGCAGAACATCAATCTCTACCAGCACGAACGTCGTCGCACGGGCGGCCCGCGGCCGCGGCAGATGCTGCTCGGCGTGGGTGCGCTGGCGCTGCTGATGCTGTTGCATGGAGTCGCGCAGGGCTGGCAGCTGCGTCAAGCGGCCGAAGCCCGGCAGCAGGCCGAGGCCCAGGCGGCGGCGAACGAGGCACGACTTGCTGCCTTCAAGGCCGATTACCGCGAGCCACAGCTGGATGCGCAATTGCCGGTCCAACTGGCCGAGCGCGAGGCGGAGAACCGCCAGCTGCAGCGCCTGGCCAGTCACTTGCAGCGCCTCGACAACCAGCTGCGTGGCGGCTTCGCGCCAGTGCTCGCCGCGCTGGCCGATCGGCATCCGCCGAGTGGGTTGTGGTTGACGCGCATCCGCCTGCAGGCAGGTGGCAGCGACCTGCTGTTGCGCGGTTTCAGCCAGGACCAGGAGCTGCTGCCGCTTTACCTGGAAAGCCTGGGGCGCAGCGAGGCATTGCGTGGGCGCGAGTTCGCCAGTTTCGATCTGCAGCGCGACGACGACGGCCTGCTGCGTTTCCGTCTGTCGTCGCGCCTCGACAAGGAAACCGCCGATGAATAGTGCCGTGAAGGCGGTCGTGCAACGCTGGGGGACGCTGGCGCCCCGCGAGCAGTGGCTGGGCTATCTGGTCGGCCTGGCCCTGCTGGCCATGCTCTACGTGCTGCTGGTCGCCGATCCGCTCGGCCAGCGTATTGTCGCGCAGGAGAACCAGCGTCAGCTCGCCGAGGCCCACCGCTCGGAGGCGCACAATACGCTGCTCGAGCTGCAGGCACGGCTTGCCGCCGATCCCAATCGCAGCTATCGGGAGGCCCTGCAGGCCGCGCAAAACGAGCGGGAGCGGATTCTCCGGCGCATCGACGAGGAGACCAGCGCGCTGGTTTCGCCGGCCCGGATGAAAGCGCTGTTGCAGGACCTGCTGCGCACCCAGCCGCGCCTGCAGCTGGTGCAGCTGGAAAGCTTCAGCACACCGCTGGAATTGCCCGCCGCGGCGGAGGAGGCCAAGCCAGCGGCGCCGGGCTTCTATCGTCACGGCCTGCGGCTGACGCTGCAGGGCGGCTATTTCGAACTGCTCGACTACCTGCACTCGGTTCAGAACAGCGGCTGGCGCCTGCACTGGGACAACCTCGACTACCAGATCGAGGAGGCCGGGCCGGACGCGGCACGGATTACCCTCGAGCTGCATACCTTGAGTCGCGAAGCGGGGTGGGTGGGTGTCTAGATCGTTCCGTGCCGCCTGGCTTGCGTTGCTTCTGCCGGCTTCGGCGTTCGCCATCGACCCGACCCGGCCGCCCGCCGCCCTCACTCCCGCGCCCGCCGAGCGGCAGGCGTCGGTGGCCTTGCACCTGCAGGCCATCATCCGTACCGGCAAGGTCGCGCGTGCCGTGGTCAATGGCGCGTCGCTGCGGGTCGGCGACGGCCTGGCCGGCGCCCGCGTGCTGGCGATCAATCCGAATTCCGTCCTGATCGAGCGCGATGGGCAGCGACAGCTGTTGCGTCTGGCCGCGCCGGTTATCACTTCGAGCCGAACCACACCATGATGCCGATCCTTTTGCCGCGCCTCGGCTTCCTGAGCCTGTTCTGTCTGCTGACCGCCTGCCAGACCTTCGAAGATGGCGACAAGCGCCTGTACGAGCAGAGCAACCGGCTGTTCGAGGAAAGCCTCGAGCAGAGCCAGGCCAAGGCCGTGCCGCCGCCCTCGGTGCAGGCGGCACTGATTCCGCCGATGAGCCTCGATGCCGCGCCGGGCGCCAGCGGGCCGCGCTTCGACGTGGCGGTCAGCGACATGCCGGCCCGCGAGTTCTTCCTCAGCCTGATGGACAGCGCCGGGCAGAACCTGCTGGTGCACCCCGGCGTGACCGGCAACATCACCTTCAGCCTGCGCAACGTGACGCTGGAGGAAGTGCTCGCGGCGGTGCGCGACAGCTACGGCTACGACTACCGCCGCACCAGCTACGGCTACCAGATCCAGCCGAACCTGGCGGTGACCCGCACCTACGACCTGAACTACCTGAACGTCCAGCGCCAGGGCATGAGCGATACCCGGGTCAGTTCCGGGCAGGTCACCACCAGCGACAACACCGGCACGGCGGCGAGCGGCACCACCACCAGCACGACGTCCAGCACGGTCAACGCCAGCCAGCTGCTGACCAGCAGCAACATGGACTTCTGGAGCGAAGTGCGCGACGTGGTGGCAATGATGATCGGCAACGAGCAAGGCAACAGCGTGGTGGTCAACCCGCAGGCCGGCCTGCTGGTGGTCCGTGCATCGAGCGCCGACCAGCAGAACGTCGAGCACTTCCTGCAGCAGGCCCAGCGCAACCTGCAGCGCCAGGTCATCCTGGAGACCAAGATTCTCGAAGTGAACCTGTCCGATGGTTTCCAGGCGGGGATCAACTGGGCGCAGCTCGGCAGCATGGGCAATGCCGACTTCTCCCTGGGTGTGCAAGGCGACGCGCTGACCGGAGTGGACAATGTTGGCGGTGTGTTCAGCGCGGCGGTCAGTGTTGGCGACTTCGCCGGCATGCTCCAGCTGCTGGAAACCCAGGGCGATGTGCGCGTGCTCTCCAGCCCGCGTATCTCCACGCTGAACAACCAGAAGGCGGTGATCAAGGTCGGCACCGACGAATTCTTCGTCACCGATGTTTCCACCACCACCACCTCGCTGGCCGGCGGCACCACCGCGCCGGACCTGGATATCACCCTGACGCCGTTCTTCTCCGGCATCTCGCTGGACGTGACGCCGCAGATCGACGAGAACGACCAGGTCACCCTGCACGTGCGGCCCACCGTCAGCCGCGTGCAGGACCAGAACAAGAGCATCCAGCTGGGCGGCGCCGACAACGTCTTCAACCTGCCGCTGGCGCTGTCCACCACGCGCCAGTCGGACTCCATCGTGCGTGCGCGCAGCGGCCAGGTGGTGGTCATCGGCGGCCTGCTGGAGAACCGCAACACCAACAACGACGCCAACATCCCCTGGGCTTCCAAGCTGCCGATCGTCGGTGGGCTGTTCCAGCAGCAGCGCAAGGCGCTCCAGCAGACCGAGCTGGTCATCCTCATGCGCCCGCAGGTGATCGATGACCAGGTCTGGCTCGACGAACTGCGCCGCAGCGCCGAGTCGTTCCGGCAGGTGAGGTAGTCGGCAGATGTACGAAGCATTCTTCGGCCTGCGCGAGAAGCCTTTCGCGCTGACGCCCAACACCGGGTTCATGGTGCAGCTGCCGCCTTATCAGGCCTGCCTGAACCTGCTGCGCGTGGCGCTGGCCGAGGGGGAGGGCTTCATCAAGGTGACCGGCGAGGTGGGCACCGGCAAGACCCTGCTTTGTCGGGCACTGCTCAAGCAGCTGGATGCCGAGCACTACCAGCTCGCCTGGCTGCCGAACCCGGCGCTCGGGCCGATGGTGCTGCGCCAGGCGCTGGCGCACGAGCTGCACGTGGCGGACGTCGAGCAGCTGGACAACCATGGCCTGCTCGCCGCACTGCACCGGCGCTTGATCGAGCTGGCCGGCATGGGCAAGAGCACCGTGCTGCTGATCGACGAGGCGCAGGCCCTGCCGCCGGCAACGCTGGAAGCCCTGCGCCTGCTGACCAACCTCGAAACCGAGCAGCGCAAGCTGCTGCAGGTGGTGCTGTTCGGCCAGCCGGAACTGGATGCCACCCTGGCCCGCGAGGATTTCCGCCAGCTGCGCCAGCGCATCACCTTTTCCTATCGGCTGCGCCCGCTGGACGTCGCCGACACCCGCCGCTACCTGCAGGAGCGCATGGCCGCGGCCGGCTACCAGGGCGAGCCGCTGTTCAAGCCGGCTGCGGTGCGCCTGCTGGTCAAGGGCAGCGGCGGCATCCCTCGCTTGCTCAACATCCTCGCCAACAAATGCCTGATGGCCGCCTTCGGCGAGGGCCGGCGCCGGGTCGAAGGGCGTCATGTGCGGCGGGCGTTGAGCGATACCGAGGGCGCGCGTCCGTTCCTGCGCGGCGCTTCGCCGCTGCGCTGGGCCGTCTGGGCGGGGGCCTTGTCGCTGAGCCTGCTGCTGGGCGCCTGGCCCTGGCTTGGCCGGCTCTCCGAGGTGCTGCCATGAGCCTGGTCAACGACATGCTGCGCGACCTCGAAACGCGCCGCGCCACGCCGGTCGAGCGCGAGCGGCTTGCAGGCATGTACGCGGTGGACGAGGCCGCCGCCGCGCGCCGAGAACGCTTCGAGCGCATGCGTCGTTGGCTGCTGGTGGCGGTGGCGGGTGCGCTGATGGCGATTCCACTGGGCGTGTTCGTCGAGCGGCAACTGGGTGCCGGCGCCGAAGTGGTCGAGACGCCGGTCGGCGTTCCGGCGCCCGTGGCCCCTGCCGCGACCCGTTTGCTCGACGTGCTGCCGCAGCAGGACGGCAGGCGCTTCGTGCTGCAACTGCTGCTGGACCGTTCGGTCGGCTACCAGCGCACCGACGAAGGCGGTGCGGTCAGCCTGCGCCTGCCGGGCGTGGAACTGGCCGGCGAGGCGCGTAGCGGCCGTATCGAGCACGACGGCCTGAGCCTCTCCTGGCGTGTGGAGCAGCAGGGCGAACAGGTCCAGGTGCTGCTGATCGGCATGACCGAGCGCCTCGACATCCGCGATCGACTCGAGCCGGCCGGCGGCCATTGGCAGCTATGGCTGGAAACCGAGCTGGGTGCGGCCTCGACCGACGAGGCCGTCGACCTGCAGGACCTGCCGCTCGCCGAGCCGGTGCTGGACGAAGCGGCATTGCCCGAGTGGGTGACCCGCACGGCGCCCGCCGAGCAGGCTCCGGCGCCCCCGACCGTGCGCGACGCCGAACGCCAAGCCGTGCCGGCAGCGCCGCAAGCCGTGCAGTCGCCTGCCTCGGCCAGGCCGTCCATGCAGATCGGCAGCCATCGCCCGGATGCCCTGGACCAGGCACGCGAGGCACTGCGCCAGGGCGACTTCCCGCGCGCCATCGAGCAGCTGCAGGGGCTGCACAAGGCGCAGCCGGACAATCCCGAGACGACCCGCTGGCTGGCCCGCGCCTACCTCGCCGCTGGCGACAGCACGACGCTGCTCGGCTGGCTGCCGGCCCAGCTGCAGGCGCGACCATTCGATGCCGAGCTGCGCATGCTGCTGGCCCGCGGCCAGTTGCTCGGCGGCGACAACGCCGGCGCGCTCTCCACGCTGAAACAGAACCCGCCGGCGCTGGCGAGCGATCCGGCCTATCACGCCTTGCTCGCCGCGCTGTACCAGCAGGTCGGCGACTGGGCGGGCAGCGCCGCGGTTTACCGGCAGCTGGTCAATGTCCATGGACAGCAGGCGGCCTGGCAGCTGGGGCTGGCCATCGCCTACGAACAACTCGACCAGCCGCTGCAGGCGGCCCGGCATTATCGCCTGGCGCTGCAGGGGCAGGGGCTGGACGGCAGCGCCCGGAGCTTCGCCGAAGAACGGGCCGGCGCCCTGGGAGGTAAACGATGACACCGCAGGACATGCGCCAGCGCAAGATCCGTCTCGGCGATCTGCTGGTCCAGGCCGGCCTGATCAGCGAGGCCCAGCTGCAGCAGGCACTGCAAGACCAGAAGCGCACCGGCTCCAAGCTCGGACGCACGGTGCTCGACCTCGGCTTCATCGACGAAGGGCGACTGCTGCGCGCGCTGTCCGAACAGCTGCAGATTCCCTTCGTCGAACTCAAGCACTACAAGTTCGACAACCAGCTGACCCAGAGCCTGCCCGAAGCCGTGGCCCGGCGCTTCCGGGTGATCGTGCTGTCGCGCCAGGGCGACGGCCTGCTGGTGGGCATGACCGACCCGCTCGACCTGTTCGCCCAGGACGAGATGGAGCGCCTGCTGGGCAAGCGCGTGCACCCCGCGGTGGTGCGCGAAAGCGAACTGCTCGGCGCGCTCGACCAGCTCTACCGGCGCACCAGCGAGATCGCCTCGCTGGCCGGCGAGCTCGAAGGCGAGTTGCAGGACAGCGACTTCGACCTGTCGCGCCTGGGCGCCGAGAGCAACAGCGATGCGCCGGTGGTGCGCCTGCTGCAGACGCTGTTCGAGGACGCGGTGCAGATGAAGGCCTCGGACATCCACATCGAGCCGGACGAGGGCGTGGTGCGCATCCGCCAGCGCATCGACGGCGTGCTCAACGAACAGGTGATGAAGGAGCACCGGGTCGCCTCGGCGCTGGTCATGCGGCTGAAGATCATGTCCGGCCTGGACATCTCCGAGAAGCGCCTGCCGCAGGACGGCCGCTTCAACATCCGGGTGAAGAACCGCAACCTCGACGTGCGCGTCTCGACCATGCCGGTGCAGTTCGGCGAATCGGTGGTGATGCGCCTGCTCGACCAGAGCGGGGCGATGTTCCAGCTCGACGGCACCGGCATGCCGGCGGTCATGCTCGAACGCTTCCGCCGCCTGCTGCAGCGCCCGCACGGCATGGTGCTGGTCACCGGCCCCACCGGCTCGGGCAAGACCACCACGCTCTATGCCGGGCTGTCCGAGCTGAACAGCCCGGAGAAGAAGATCATCACCGTGGAAGACCCGGTGGAATACCGGCTGCCGCGGATCAACCAGGTGCAGGTCAACGCCAGGATCGAACTGACCTTCGCCCGCGTGCTGCGCGCTGCCCTGCGCCAGGACCCGGACATCGTCCTGGTCGGCGAGATCCGCGACCAGGAAACCGCCGAGATCGGCCTGCGCGCCGCGCTCACCGGCCACCTGGTGCTCTCGACCCTGCACACCAACGACGCCCTGACCTCGGCCATGCGCCTGATCGACATGGGCGTCGAGCCCTTCCTGGTGGCCACCGCGCTCAACGCCGTGCTGGCCCAGCGCCTGGTGCGCCGGGTCTGCGAGAACTGCCTGGAAGAGCACCAGCCCGATCCGCGCCAGCTGGCCTGGCTGGAAGCGTTGCACGGCGGCTCGCTGGAAGGCCGCGGCTTCAAGCGTGGCAGCGGTTGCCACCATTGCCACAACACCGGCTATGCCGGCCGCGTCGGCGTCTACGAACTGCTGGAACTGGACGAACCGATGATCGCCGCCCTGCGCCGCGGCGACCCGCAGGGCTTCGCCGAAGCCGCGCGCCAGCAACCGCACTACCGCCCGCTGGCGGCCTGCGCCCTGGACTACGCCATCTCCGGCATCACCAGCGTCGACGAAGTGCTGAAAGTCTGCGCCACCCTGGCCGACGACGAGGTGAGCGCGTGAACGCCCGCTACCCGGCCTCTCACACACGATCCAACGCCTGCAATCGCCGCGAGGGCGCGCCTCCCACAGGGTTCGGTGTGCACAACCTGCTTTTGTGGGAGGTCTGCCCTCGGGGCAATGCTTTTGACGCCCGCTACCCGGCCTCTCACACACGATCCAACGCCTGCAATCGCCGCGAGGGCGCGCCTCCCACAGGGTTCGGTGTGCGCAGCCTGCTTTTGTGGGAGGTCTGCCCTCGGGGCAATGCTTTTGACGCCCGCTACCCGGCCTCTCACACACGATCCAACGCCTGCAATCGCCGCGAGGGCGCGCCTCCCACAGGGTTCGGTGTGCACAGCCTGCTTTTGTGGGAGGCCCGCCCTCGGGGCGATGCTTTTGGCATTGCGGGGTGGATGAAACCCGCGCGGCCATTGCACGTAGGCAGACTCGCGATGGCTCGTGGCGACAGGGAGGCCCGCGCCAATGCCTAGCTTCCGCTACACCGGCCGCGACCTGCACGGCGCACGCGTCAATGGTGCCGTGGAAGGCATCAGTGCCGACGCCGTGGCTAGCGAACTGCTGGCGCGCCAGATCACCCCGCTGACCATCGAAGCCGAAAGCGCACAGGATAGTGGCGCCGATGCGTTCGCCGTGCTGCGCGACAAACTGCGGCGCAAGCGTGTCGACCTGGACGAGCTGATCATCTTCAGCCGGCAGATGTACAGCCTGAACAAGGCCGGCGTGCCGATCATCCGCGCCATCGGTGGTCTGGCCGAGTCCAATCGCAATCTGTATTTCCGGGGGATCCTGCAGGACGTGCGCGCCAGCCTGGAAAGCGGGCAGTCCATGGCCGTGGCGCTCAATGCGCATCCCAAGGTGTTCAACAACCTGTTCGTCAGCATGGTCAGCGTCGGCGAGAACACCGGCCAGCTGGACCAGGCCTTCAAGCAGCTGTCCGCCTACCTGGAGCTGGAGCGCGAGACCCGCAAGCGCATCAAGCAGGCCACCCGCTACCCGATCTTCGTGCTGGTCGCCATGGGCGTCGCGCTGGCGGTGATCAACCTGCTGGTGATCCCGGCCTTCGCCAAGGTCTTCGCCCAGTTCCATGCCCAGCTGCCGCTGCCCACGCGCGTGCTTATCGGCACCTCCAGCTTCATGCGCGAATGGTGGTGGCTGTTGCTGCTCGGCATCGTCGGCGGGCTCTACGGCTTCTTCAAATGGATCGAGACCGATGCCGGCGCCTTGAAATGGGACCGCATCAAGCTGCGCCTGCCCATCGTCGGCGGCATCTTCGAGCGCATCGCCCTGGCGCGCTTCACCCGCACCTTCGCGATGATGTACCGCGCCGGCGTGCCGCTGCTGCAGACCCTCTCGATCAACAGCGCCAGCGTCGGCAACCGGCATATCGGCGAGGCGATCCTGGCGATCCGTGAAAGCGTCGAGCGCGGCGAAGCGCTGACCCGCTCGGCGCACAACTCAGGCCTGTTCACCCCCCTGGTGCTGCAGATGATGGCCGTCGGCGAGGAAACCGGCGCGCTGGACGACCTGTTCGTCGAGGTCGCCGACTTCTACGAGCAGGAAGTCGACTACGACCTCAAGCAACTGGCCGACGCCATCGAGCCGATCCTCATCGTCGCCATGGGCGCCATGGTGCTGGTGCTGGCGCTGGGTGTGTTCCTGCCCATGTGGGAACTGGGCAGCGCGGCGCAGGGGCGCGGCTGATGACTATTCGAAACGCGACATTCAATGGGAGGCGTGTAGCCGACATGCAACGAAACCAGGGTTTCACCATGATCGAACTGGTGGTGGTCATCGCCATCCTCGGCATCCTCGCCGCAGTGGCGCTGCCGCACTTCATCGACTCGACCAAGGACGCCCACCGCGCCAGCGTGCGCAGCGCCGGCGGCGCGCTGACCTCGGCGGTGTCGCTGGTGCGCGGCCAGTACGAGCTCAACCGCGGCGGCGGCAGCAACGCCTGCCTGGCCGGCAACTGCCAGATCAACGTGCAGGGCTACGGCAACGGCGCCATCGACGTCAACGCCGATGGCTGGCCCATCGGCACCGAGCGCAGCGGCAATCCCCTGGCCAACACCAGCATGACCGCCGACGAATGCCGCAACCTCTGGAGCAACCTGCTACAGGCCTCGGCCCAGAGCCTCACCGGCACCAACCCGGCCTTCACCGCCACGGCCAACGGCACCCGCTGCCTGTACACCTACAACCTCGACGGCGGCGACGACGTCATCGAGTACAACGCCAACACTGGCGAAATCTTCGTCAACTTCAACTGAGTATCAACAAGGAGCGACACCATGAAGAAACAACAAAGCGGTTTTACCTTGATCGAATTGATCATGGTGATTGTGATTTTGGGGATTTTGGCGGCGTTTGCGTTGCCACGGTTTGCGGATTTTGGGGCTGATGCTAGAAAAGCCTCGATCGAAGCTGTAGCCGGATCAATGAAGTCTGCGTCAGCAATTGTTCATTCTGCATACCTTGCAGGTAAAAAAAATAATGATGGTGGCTCTGGTGATCCGGATTATGTAGAGCTGGAAGGTAAGAAGATTACTGTGAACTCAAACGGATATGCTACTGCGGATGCTGATGGAATTATTGCGGCGGCGCAGATTGATGGCGATAACTTTACTATTGCGGCAGGGAAAGTGACGGATAGCTCCGCCAGTAATTCGGCTAAGTGCTATGCCGAATACACTCTTTCCAGTGGGTATGCCGAAGTTAGTGTTGATTCGGAAGGTTGTTGATTAGATGATGTGATCATGTGAGGTGGGTGCTAATTCGCGATCATCATGGTTCGGCGAGTTTCACCCATTTCTACATGTAATACCGCAATTGCTTGCGTCCAGTTTGGGTGTCGGGGGCTTGGGCTGACTTCAGCTTCGGCCAGCTTAAAAAAGGATCGGCCAATGATTAAACAGCGCGGTTTTACAATCGTCGAGTTGATCATGGTGATCGTGATCCTCGGCATTATTTCCGCCGTGGCCGTCCCGCGCTTTTTCGATCGTAAAGTCTTCGATGAGCGCTTTTATTTCGAAGAGATTCTTTCGGCTGTTCGCTATGCGCAGAAGTTGGCGGTGGCGAGTGGTTGCCCGGTCCGATTTGTACTCGATGGTAACGGCTATGCACTGAGCTATCGTGGGAGCGATTGTACTTCTGTGATTGCTGAGGATTACCCAAAAAAGATCCCGTCGGGCATAACGCTTAACAATGGTCTTGATATCACTTTCAATTCCCTCGGCTGCCTTGTGGTAGATATTGCAACGCCTTCCATATGTTCAACCAGTGGCACGGATACGGCAGACGTGGGCGGCCATGTCTTTACCGTCCACGCCGCCACCGGCTTTATCGAGGTGGGCCAATGACCCGGACCCGAATCGTAGGTTGGGTTGAGCCCGCGAAGCCCAACGAGCGGTGTGTCGATCACCACATTGGTACGCCTGGGGCGTCGCCTCGATGCACGTTGGGCTTCGGCGCGATGCGCCTCAGCCGCAACCTACGGGAGGCTGTCACGGCACCGAGGGGCCTGTCATGATCCGCTCTCAACGCGGCATGACCTTGGTCGAGTTGGTCATATCCATAGTCATCATCGGCATCGCAGCCGCAGCGCTGTTTTCCGCCATCGCCTCCATTACCGCTCGCTCCTCCGATCCGATGCTACGACAGCAGAGTTTGATGATCGCGGAGAGTTATCTGGAGGCGCTGCTGGTTGCCGATCTCGCTAGTTATCCCGATCTGATCCCGAGCGATGAGGAACCCAAGGGTATCGATAAGGAGCTTTCTGCTTATAGGGTGACAGCGGTAGTGGGCGATGCCGAGCTTGGGCCAGCAGGAAATCAGGTGGATGCCGTGCGCATCGATGTTTCCGTGACAGACCCGGCAGGACAAACCCTTACCCTGACCGGATACAGGACGGACTACTGATGAAAGTTCTTTCCTGTAGAAAATCTCGACAATCCGGCTTCACCCTGGTCGAACTGATCATGGTCATCGCCCTGGCTGGCATCGTTGCGGTGATGATCTCAACCGTCATGTCCCGGCCTTTGCAAGGCTTCGTCGATCAGAGCCGCCGCGCCGAACTGACCGACCTCGCCGCCAGCGCGCTCAACCGCATGGCACGGGATATCCAGCTGGCGGTACCGAATTCAGTGGCGGTCGCCGATAGCGGGGATGAAATCCGATTCGTCTCCATTGCTGCAGCCGGACGATATCGCGCCAACCAACCAGATCCTGACGGGCCGCGCCAAGATCCACCTGCCTGCACGCAATCAGTCGGCTCGTGCACGATTGATGTCCTCAGTCCCATCGTGCCGGTGAGCAGCACACTTGAACACTGGTTGATCATTTACAACACCGAAGCGCTTATAGATCGGACTGAGCCTACAGATGGAGATGTTTCCGCCATCTCACCCAAAGTTTTCACTTGGGCAGATGGGGTTCTTAGCGCTAGTCTTTCCGACTTTAGATTCAAGTATGCATCTCCCCAACATCGGTTTTTTCTAGCCAATAAGGTTGTTGGGTATCGCTGTAGTGGTGGCAAACTTCTACGTAAAGAGTTCTCCGCTCTTGATGAAAGCGATTATTCAAACGCATCTATGTCGGTGAACAATGTCGATTGCGATCAGAGTAGCTTCATCTACGAACCCGCCAACAACACTCGTAATGGTCTCGTCACTCTGAAGTTGTTACTCACCAAAGGTGGGGAAACCATTACCCTGCTGCAACAGGTCCACGTCGACAATGTGCCCTGAATCCCACCACGACGCACTTCGTAGGAGCGGGCCATGCCCGCGAGTCCAGGCTGCGCAGAAACATCGCGGGCATGGCCCGCTCCTACAAGGCCGCAAGCAGTGTGGTTTCGGCCTTGTCGCGGCGATGTTCCTGATCATCGTGATTGCCGGTGTCATCGCTGCCATGTGGCGTATATCGGTCACTCAAACCGCTACCAGCAGTCTTTCCTTGCAACAAGCTCGTGCTTATCAGGTTGCGCGGGCGGGATTGGAGTGGGGAATTTCCCGTTTTCTGAACGATGAAGTTTGTACCGCGTCGCCTTTTGCCGTGCCAGGGTTCGATGGCTTCGTGGTTAAGGTCGAGTGCCCCTCCAGTCAGTGGGTGGAACGCGATGATCTGCTTGAGGAAGGGCCACGGAATATCGAAATTCAGAACATCCTCGCTACGGCAGAATATTCGAATGCCGGAAGTTCTGATTATGCATATCGGCAGCTTTCGGCAGTGGTGGAAAAGTCTGGGGAAATAACCGTTGCCCCTGGGGAGGAGGAATGAAAGCAACCACCGCCATCATGCGTTGTTTGGCTCTCGCCGCGTTTGTGCTCAGCACTTCTGTCCAAGCTGCAACATATAATCTGAGCAATGGCCAATACCCACCCTGTTCGAGCAACAACTGGACGGTAAGCGGTACAACCTACACTTGTAATTACGGAAGAATCACGCTGAAGGCGGGCGATACGGTTATTGCCAGCACACAAGCTATTCTCTGGGCGGAAAGTGGATTCACTATCCATGCAAGCACTATTGGCTCTGTAGGGAATGGCATGGTACTGCGTGCTTCTTATGGAGATATCCAGATATCGGGGTCAAGCAATGCCAAAAGTGTGGTTTACGGTTCCGTCATAGGCGCAAATGTAGACCTCGTTGATACGACGGTGAAGGGAGGCGTTTCCGGTTCTGGTAATGCAATGATGGTGCGTAGCTCGATTGAGGGAAATGTCGAGTTCAGCAATGAAATAACTCTGGTCGATACGACGGTAAATGGTTTTGTCAGTAGCGCAAATCGAGAGATAACTCTGACTGGAGGTCGCATAGGTGGGGACATAACCAGCTCCGGCGGTAGAGGGGTTTTCATTGATGGCACGGCGGTGGAAGGAAATATTTCCTCGGCCAATACGATATTGATCTCAAGCGCAAGTATCACGGGTAATGTGGCGAGTAACTGCTGCAAGATAACTGTGAATTCATCCTCGATAGTAGGAAATATTTCTGCGCCGGGGAATCCTATCGAGCTGAATGATTCCGATGTTGTGGGGACGGTCAGCAATACGAACCGGATTTATCTGAATGATTCGGTTGTATATGGCGATGTATTGGCTGCGACTGGCTGGGGGAGTCAGGTGACAATACAAGGTACTGGCCTCAGTCGAATATACGGTCAATGTGCCTATAGTGGTTTGTCCCCAACGAGCTTATGCAGCGACTCCACGGATATAAACGAAATACTGCCATTATATCTGCGCTTCGATGAGGCGAGCTGGCTCAACTCAATCGTGCATAATGGCGGAACACTTGGTGTGACCGTTACCGCCAGTGGCGCGGCGGTAACGGCTGGTCTGAACCCTGCGTTGCCCGGTACGTGGGGAACCTGTCGTTATGGGGAGTTTGCTGGCAGTGGCCGGATCAGCGTGCCTCATCATAGTACGTTGAACTTCAACGATAAGCTCAGTGTAAGTTTCTGGTTGAATGTGAGCGAGCTACCGGCAAGTGGTTCGGTCATCCTGCTTGGTAAGGGAGATAATTACCGTCTCGAACTTAATGCAGCGGGGCGTCTGGTTTTGACAACCCGCATGTTCGGTCTTCTTTTAAGTAGGGATCTGGTGATAACCACTGAGATCGGTGGAGGATGGAATCATGTGGGTTTCACTCTTGAGTATCAATCTTTACTAGTGCTCTTCCCTACTATCAATGCAAAGCTTTATGTCAATGGCGAATTGAAAGCCAGTGATTCGGAGACTCTTCTAGCAGGTTGGGGACTTTCGACCAATAGCACGGCCCTGAGTATTGGGGGCAATGGCAGCAAGGGTTTGCGGGGCTTGATGGATGAAGTTCGTCTTGACAGAGCGCTCTGGGGGGCAATCGAATTCAGCCGACAGGCCAGAGCGAGGCATTGGTGTGGCAGCTCTTCGGCGATTGATCATTTCGAGTTCGTCACCGGCGAAGGTGCGCATACCTGCAGTCCGCACACGGTTACGCTCAAGGCTTGCACCAATGCCGCTTCGGCTGCATGCCAACTCTATCCTGGTACCGTATCGGTGACCTTGACGGGCAACGGCTGGGTTGGTGGTAGCAGCAAGTCTTTGATTAATGGTATCGGTAGTTTCAAACTTCAAGGGCTGCAACTTCAGATGCCGCTCGGACTCTCTTCTTCGAATCCTCCATCCGCTAGTCAGACACTCTGCCTGATTGGCGATGCGCCGCCGTCATCCGCATGTATTTTGAATTTTTCGCAGAGTGGCTTCATTTTCGATGTGCCGAACATGGTGGCTTCTCAGGGCGTTCAAAAAGTTCCTATCAGGGCAGTAATCGACAGAGGGAATCCAGGTAGCCCTAAGTGCGAACCGGCATTCACTGATGAAGACGTGCCGCGCAACATAAAGTTCTGGAGCGAGTTCATTAGCCCGGCCGGGAGCGAGTTGGCAGTCAGTTCCGAGAGGGTTTGGGTGAATGGTGAGGCGGTGGCGCAGAGCTTTGCTGCAGCTGAGCCACTGTCGCTGTATTTCAATGGTGATGGAATTTCTCACATTGACGTGAAATATCGTGAAGCCGGGAAGATGCAGCTGAATGCTCACTACGCTGGCAGTGGCATTGAGGGCGATAGCGGCCTGATGATTGGCAGTGATGATTTTGTCTCTTCACCGGCAGGCTTTTGCATTACTCCGGAGGAAAGCTGTCCTTCCGGAGACAGTGACTGTCCGGCTTTCCGCCGAGTAGGGAATTCTTTTGATGCGACCATTAGGCCAGTTGCATGGAGCTCTGACAGCAACATCTGTACGGGAACGACTACTCGTAATTACCGACAGGACAGTCTGACGCTTGAGCCGGTATTGGTGGCGCCGGTTGGGGGGCATAGTGGAAAAGTACTTACGCCGGCTTCTCGTAGCTATAATCACATGCCTTCTGGTGCTGCCGCCGGTTGGAATGGCGAGGTCAGCCAGAGCGTGGCGTTTTCGGAAGTTGGCGTGTTTCGTCTGCAAGTTGTACCGCCCTCTGATGCGTATTTCGGGGTGACTGTGTCTTCCAGTGCCTCGGGCCCGATCGGCCGTTTTTACCCGACCCATTTAAAAGTCGAGGGTACTGGCGCACTTGATCCCGCTTGCAAGGTATTCAGTTATCAGGGTCAGCCGATCAGCGTTGCGGGTTCCAATCCGCCAAAATTGACAATAACAGGTTATGGTCAATCATTAGGTGTGGGCGAATATGTCACCCGAAATTATGACTTCCCCGGTTTCTGGAGATTCGATGGCCGGCCACAAGAGGCGTGGTATGCACAAGAGCGCAATATGGAAATTAAAGATCGGTTGAATGCGGATTTTATTATAACCAATGATCAAGAGATTTCTGGTGATGGGGCGCGTACATATATCTGGAGTGGCGAGTTGACCTACGAGCGGCGCTTCCCGCCAACTGCTGATGATTTATTGTTCTCGCTTCAACAGCGATATACCGTCAATGAATTACGAGATAAAGATAGGGTTTGCTATAGTGGGGATGGCGGGTTGACATGTCTTCCTTATGAAATGAATATAGAAAATAGTGAGATTCGTTTGGGGCGTCTACGTAATGAAAATGTCATCATTGCAACTGGGCAAAACGGGCAAATACCTCTTCGTCTGGACCATTGGAATGGTCTTGCATGGGTTTCGGCTGTAGATGAGTGTACAGATGTCTTGTCTGAAATATCCGATTATCCTGATAAAACAAAACCAGGTGGTCTTTCTAGTGCAGAAGTGGAAGATAAGTGGCCGAATGAAAAACTTGTTATGGTAAAAGGAAAAAGCCCCGTTCCGCTTTGGGGTAGTGTGCAGGTCAAGAGCTTATTGGCTTCCAAGGGGATTGCAGCAACTTGGCTTTGTCAGGAGGGCTCTCCGGTGAAAGGTGGTGTATGCACCTTCGAGCGCGGTAGTGAGGCGCGAGCAGATGCCACAGCCACCTTCGGCATTTACCAAGACCCCAAGCCCCTGATCTTCCGCCGCGAAGTCTATCGATAGAAAGCAAAAGGGCCGCTCACCGAGCGGCCCTTTTGCTTCGCGAATAAAAGAGGGGATTCCCGGCCTGCCTGTACCGAGGTCCCCGAAACTGGTTCGAGGCAGTCTATGCACTGCATGTGCCAGTTTCGGTATGACAGGCGTTGGCGAGCAAGAATTGCGCTGCAGGCCTTGTAAATGGGGGCATTGCCAGTGCCAGTCTGACTTGGAGCCCGAGAAAGGGATGTGCCCGGTGGTCCAGGGCGGGGCCCGCGCAAGTACATGACGCCTGATAGCAGTGCGCACGCCGGGTGGCATGCGCACATTTGGCGCGGAAGGTTACTGTTCGGGCCAGAGGCGGATAGGCGCGCCTTCGCTTGGCCATAGCCGCAGCTGGTCGATCTTGGAAACGTCCCAGCGCTCGACCCGGGTGAGGAGGTCGAGGAAGTGGTGTTCCTGGTCCATGATCTGCTCGGCGCACAGCTTGCGGGTGCTGCCGAGGTTGCTGAAGCGGATCTGCTGGCCGTCGAGCTCGTAGCTGCCGAACCAGTGGTTGCAGCCGGCATTGCCGTAGACGCGGTCCGTGCTGAGGGTCAGGGAAACCGGGTTGCGGCCGATCACCGGATCGTTGCCGACCCATTCGGCGATGTAGGTGACGTCGTGCTGCAGCAACATGGGCTCGGTCGCGCAGCCGGCGAGGCCGAGAGCCACGACTGCGGGCAGGATGCGGGGCGTCATGCGTTATTCTCCTGGCAGCTCGGGCAGAGGTGGCGGCCGTTCTGGCTGGCCCAGCCGAGTTCGGCGATGCGCGCCTCGGCCGCCGGTGCACGAGCGGGCTCGCCCAGCTTGGCATCGACGGCGAATTCGAAGTCCAGCTGCTTGCCGCAACCGTCGCAGTCGACCTGCCAGTTGAGAATCGCCAGTTCGCGGAACACCGGCCCGCTGGCCACCGCCATCCATTGCCCGGGCGGGTTGATCAGGTGGCGCACTTTCTCGACGGTCAGGCGCTGGGACAGGTCGCGGCTGCCTTTGAGGGTGACGATCAGGACGTCGCCGGTGCGGATTGAGCCGCCATTGCCGGTGACCTGGTAGCGGCCCGGTGCCAGTGCGCGGCATTCCGTGAGGGTGTGGGCGGGGTTGAGCAGGGTGTAGCGGAAATCGTGTTCGGCCATGTCTGGATTCGACGGCTGGAAAATGTGCGCATGCTAGCACGATGAAGGGAACGGTTGCGGTCGGGGCGTGTGTCGAGATGCATGAGGGCATGGGCGCTCGTTGGGCTTCGCTGCGCTCAACCGCAACCTACCGTGTGGTGACCGCAGGTTGTGGTCGAGGCGCGTGCCGAAGCCCGGCGTCTGCCTATCGGTCGAACGTTTCCTTGAAGAAGCGCTGCATGTCGCGCCAGGAGCGTTCGTCGGCTTGCTTCTGGTAGGCCAGGTCCATGCCCTGTTCCTGGAATTTGTCGGCCCCGGGGTTGGTGAAGCCGTGCTTGGCGCCGGGCAGGCTGACGAACTGGTAGTCGGCGCCGGCCTTGACCATCTCGACGTTCAGCGCGGCGATGTCGTCGGTGCTGATCATGCTGTCTTCGCTGCCGTGCTCGACCAGCACGCGCGCCTTGACGCTGCCCGGCGCGGCGCGGGTTTCGGTGGCCAGGGCACCGTGGAAGCTGACCACGCCTTCCAGCGGTACGCCCTGGCGGGCCATGTCCAGCACCACCTTGCCGCCGAAGCAGTAGCCGACTGCGCCCAGCTTGGCGTCGTCGGTCTGCGGTTGTGCCTTGAGCAGGTCCAGGCCGGCGTTGAAGCGGCCCTTGGCGGCGTCGGCGTCCTTCAGCGCGGCCTGCATGAAGCCCATGGCGTCCTTGGGATGCTCGGTGTGCTTGCCTTCGCCGTACATGTCGATGGCCAGGGCGCTGTAGCCCAGCCCGGCGAGGTCGCGGGCGCGTTGCTTGGCATAGTCGTTCAGGCCCCACCATTCATGGACCACGACGATGCCGGGGCGCTTGCCCTCGATGGCATCGTCGTAGGCGTAGTAACCCACCATCTGGGTGCCGTCGGCGGCGGTGTAGGGGATTTCCTGGGTCTGGATTTCGGCGTTGGCAGCGACGCTGGCAGCCATGAGCAGGCCGAACAGGCAGTGGCGCATCGGGGTCTCCTTGACGGGCAATACGGCGGGCGAATGAGTAATAGGTCACGGAAGGATAGCGGTTCTTCGACCCGCCGGCAGGAGAACGGTTCTGGGCATCGATCGGTCAGGGCAGGCCTGCGGCCTGCAATCGCCGCGAGGGCGCGCCCACCGGGTTTGGCATTGTTACTGGCCGGGGCGGTGCTTTTCGGCGTGTAGGGTGGATGACGGCGCAGCCTCATCCACGCGTCGGGCTCGCTGCTGTCCACGGCTCGCCGGATCAAGCGTCTGGCGGCCGGGACCTGGTGGAAAACGCTTCGCGGTTTTCCACCCTACGAACGGCATTGCCGCGTGGCCGGGCTCCGGGTTACCAGCCCGGCACGCCACGCATGTCCGGCAGCTTGTGGGCGATGCCTTTGTGGCAGTCGATGCAGGTGGCCTCGCCGCTGGCCAGGGCGGTGGAGTGGAACTGCGCGGCGCGCTTGCTCTGGCGGGTGAAGTCCATGAAGTCGAAGGCATGGCAGTTGCGGCATTCCAGCGAGTCGTTGGCCTTCAGCCGCGCCCACTCGTGTTCGGCCAGCTCGCGGCGCTTGCCGAGGAACTTCTCGCGGGTGCTGATGGTGCCGAAGATCTTGCCCCAGACCTCCTTGGAGGCCTGCATCTTGCGCGCGATCTTGTCGGTCCACTGGTGCGGCACGTGGCAGTCCGGGCAGGTGGCGCGCACACCGGAGCGGTTGCTGTAGTGGATGGTCTCCTTGAGTTCCATGAACACGTTGTCTTCCATCTCGTGGCAGGAGATGCAGAAGGTTTCGGTATTGGTCGCTTCCAGGGCGGTGTTGAAACCGCCCCAGAAGACGATGCCGGCGATGAATCCGCCCAGGGCGAGCACGCCCAGGCTGAAGTGCACGCTGGGCCGGCGCAGTACGTCCCAGTAGCGTTTGAGGAATGACAGTAGCGACTTCATCCGGGCCCCCTCAATTTCCGTCGGTGGATGGCGAGGTTTCCCGGTACAGCAGCTCGTCGATGTTCTTGAACTGGTTTTCCACCAGTGGTTTCACATCCTGCTGCGGCACATGGCACTGGGTGCAGAAGTAGCGCCGGGGCGCGACGGCGGCCAGGGTCTGGCTGTCGCGGTCGGTGTAGTGGGTGATGCTGATCATCGGTGCCTGGGCCCGGGCGCTGTTGGCGCGGCTGTGGCAGGTGAGGCAGCGGTTGCCGTTCTTGTCGACCTGGTAGCCACGGATGGTGTGGGGGATGGTCGGCGGTTGCTCGGGGTAGTTGCGTTCGCGCCTGATGTCCTTGTTTTCCTCATCGTGCAGTGGCGGGGGAGTGAATTCTCGGCTGATGGTGCCGCCCGGGCGGCGGCCATCGGGGGCGGGGGCGTCCAGCGGATAGTCGGTTTCGGCGGCGATGGCCAGGCCGAACACCGCGAGCAGGACCAGCGGCAGTAAGCGGAATGTCATGGCGGCTCTCCTCAGGCGATGCTGACCACTTCGATCTTCACGGCGCATTTCTTGTAATCGGTCTGCTTGGAGATCGGGTCGGTGGCGTCGAGGGTGACTTTGTTGATCAGCTTGTTGGCGTCGAAGAAGGGCACGAAGACCAGCCCCATCGGCGGCCTGTTGCGCCCGCGGGTCTCCACCCGCGCCTGCATCTCGCCGCGCCGGCTGATCACCTTGACCACGCTGCCACGCCGGGCGTTGAGCTTGCGGGCATCCTCGGGATGCATGTAGACGAGGGCATCGGGAATGGCGCGATGCAGCTCGTCGACGCGCTGGGTCATGCTGCCGGTGTGCCAGTGCTCCAGCACGCGCCCGGTGCTGAGCCAGAACGGATAGTCCTGGTCCGGGACCTCCGCCGGGACTTCGTAGGGCAGGGCGAAGATGATCGCCTTCTTGTCCGGGTAGCCGTAGAACTGCACCCCGCTGCCTTTTTCCACGTAGGGGTCATAGCCTTCGCGGTAGCGCCAGCGAGTCTCCTTGCCATCCACCACCGGCCAGCGCAGGCCGCGTTCCTGGTGGTAGCGATCGAAGTCGGCAAGGTCGTGGCCATGGCCGCGGCCGAATTCGGCGTATTCCTCGAACAGCCCCTTCTGCAGGTAGAAGCCGAAGGCCTCGGCCTCCTGGTTGGTGTAGCCCTGGGTGATGTCGCTGTTGGGGAAGCGGTCGACCTGGCCGTTCCTGAACAGCACCTCGAACAACGTCTTGCCCTTGAGTTCCGGTGCCTTGCCCAGCAGCTCCGCCGGCCAGACCTCGTCGGTGGTGAAGCGCTTGGAAAACTCGACCAGTTGCCAGAGGTCGGAGCGTGCCTCGCCCGGCGCGCTTACCAGCTGGTGCCAGAAGTGCGTGCGCCGCTCGGCGTTGCCGTAGGCGCCTTCCTTCTCCACCCACATGGCGGCGGGCAGGATCAGGTCGGCGGCCTGGGCGGATACCGTGGGGTACACGTCCGAAACGATGACGAAGGCGTCCGGGTTGCGCCAGCCGGGGAGGATTTCCTGCATGACGTTGGGGCCGGCCTGCATGTTGTTGGTGACCTGGGTCCAGTAGACCTTGAGCACGCCGTCCTTGAGCATGCGGCTCTGCTCGACGGCATGGAAGCCGGGTTTCTCCTGGATGGTGCCGGGCGGCAGCTTCCAGATCTTCTCGGTGGTGGCGCGGTGCTTGGGATTGGTGACCGCCATGTCCGCCGGCAGGCGGTGGGAGAAGGTGCCGACTTCCCGCGCTGTGCCGCAGGCCGAGGGCTGACCGGTGAGGGAGAACGGGCTGTTGCCCGGCTCGCTGATCTTCCCGGTGAGCAGGTGGATGTTGTAGATCATGTTGTTGGCCCAGACACCGCGGGTGTGCTGGTTGAACCCCATGGTCCAGAACGACATGACCTTGGTCTTCGGGTCGGCATAGAGTTCGGCCAGTGCCTTGAGGCGCTCGGCCGGCACGCCGCTTTCCTGCGCGGCGTGTTCGAGGGTGTAGGGCTCGAGGAATTTGGCGTAGTCGTCGAAGCCGATATCGGTCCAGGTGTTGGCCACCCCACGGTTTTCCGCCTTGAGCTCCAGCGGGTCGGTCGGGCGCAGGCCGTAGCCGATATTGGCCGCGCCCTGGGCGAAGCGGGTGTGCTTGTCGACGAAATCCCTGTTCACCGCGCCGCTCTGGATGATGTGGTTGGCGATGTAGTTGAGGATCACCAGGTCGGTCTGCGGGTTGAAGACCATCGGGATGTCGGCCAGCTCGAAGCTGCGGTGCTCGAAGGTGGACATCACCGCGACCTTCACGTGCGGCGCGCTGAGGCGGCGGTCGGTGACCCGGGTCCAGAGCACCGGGTGCATCTCGGCCATGTTCGAGCCCCAGAGCACGAAGGCATCGGCGGCCTCGATGTCGTCGTAGCAGCCCATCGGCTCGTCCATGCCGAAGGTGCGCATGAAGCCGAAGGCTGCCGAGGCCATGCAGTGGCGGGCGTTGGGGTCGATGTTGTTGGAGCGGAAGCCGCCCTTCATCAGCTTGTTGGCCGCGTAGCCTTCCCAGATGGTCCATTGCCCGGAGCCGAACATGCCCACCGCTTCCGGGCCGCCTTCCTTGAGTGCGGCCTTGTACTTCTCGGCCATGATGTCGAAGGCCTGGTCCCAGCTGACCGGCTGGAACTCGCCCTGCTTGTCGTACTGGCCGTCCTTCATGCGCAGCAGCGGCCGGGTCAGGCGATCCGAGCCGTACATGATCTTCGACAGGAAGTAGCCCTTGACGCAGTTGATGCCGCGGTTGACCTCGGCCTTGACGTCGCCGTGGGTCGCCACGACGCGGTTCTCGCGGGTCGCCACCATGACGCTGCAGCCGGTGCCGCAGAAGCGGCAGGGCGCCTTGTCCCACTTGAGGTTGGTGGCATCGGCTTCGGTGATCAAGTTGCTGGCGGCGTTGCTGGCGATCGGCAGGCCGGCCACGGTCGCGGCGATGGCGGCGGCATTGGCCTTGGCGAATTGGCGTCGGGTCAGGCTCATCAGACGTCTCCTTCGAGGAGTTCTTCGTGGTAGATCAATGCGGCATTGAGTACGCCGGGCAACTGCTGGATGTGCTCGATCGCATCGAGGATGCGGCTTTCATGTTCGGCTTCCAGGACCACCACCAGCTTGCCGCTGGGGCTTTGCTGGTGCAGTTCCAGGCCGGGCAGCAGGATCAGGTTGGCCTTCACCGCGGCCAGCAGTTCCGGGCGGCAATGCACCAACAGGCTGGCGATATGCAGGGTTGTGTCCATCGATAGGGTTCCGTCTCGGGACAGGGGAGCGATGGTGTGCTTTTCGGTTCGCTGGAACGATCAGGATGGTCCCGGCGGGCCGAAGATCATCTGCACGATCCAGACGGCGAAGCCGTAGCCCGAGACCAGCAGGACGCTGAGGATGGGAAACAGGAAGACGATGAGAAAGACGAAAAGACGGGTTTCGTCCCGTTTGCTCGAACTTCCGCTGGGGTCGATGTCATTCGGCGCTACTTTCATTCTTCTACTCCGACTGGCATATGAGGCGTCGCCCAGGCTCGGCGTGGCCGGGATATCTTCCTGCCGTTGCAACGCCGGCACGCAATGGAACGTCCATAGAGAGCCTAGACAGGGAACTTCGCAATAACCAACGCGATTCGTAAGGAAATCACCGCGAGGCCGGTTTTTAGCGACCGCCGGCTCGTTGCAGGAAGAGCCGCATGGCGGCCGGCAGGTTGTGCTAGCCTTCGCCGCTTTTTGCGGCCGTGGGCCGATCCGGAACGGCGATATGAGCACTCCAGAGCATGCTTTCACTCATCTGCGCCGCGGCACCCCGGCTTATCGGCGGGCCACGCTGGCACTGTTCTGCGCGGGTTTCGCCACCTTCGCACTGCTGTATTGCGTGCAACCGTTGCTGCCGATGCTGGCGGCGCATTTCTCGGTATCCGCCGCCAGCAGCAGCCTGGCGTTGTCGCTGACCACCCTGAGCCTGGCGTTGTGCCTGCTGCTTTCCGGCGCGCTGGCCGAGAGCTGGGGGCGCAAGCCGGTCATGGCGGCGGCGCTTGGCCTGGCCAGCCTGCTGGGCCTGGCCTGCGTGCTGGCCGAGTCATGGAACCTGCTGCTGGCGCTGCGCGCCTCGCTCGGCCTGGCCCTGAGCGGGCTGCCGGCACTGGCCATGGCCTATGTCGGCGAGGAGTTCGAACCCGAATCGCTGCCGGCGGCGATGGGGCTGTATATCGGCGGGACTGCGCTGGGCGGGCTGCTCGGGCGGCTGCTGTCCGGCCTGCTGAGCGACCTGGGTGGCTGGGAACTGGCGCTGGGCGGCATCGCGTCGATGGGGTTGCTGGCGCTGCTGCTGTTCCTCTGGTTGCTGCCGCCGTCGCGCCATTTCAAGGCCCAACCGCTGTCGCCGGGCGTGCTGCTCGGCAACTTCCGCCGGCATCTGGGCAATCCGGTGCTGCGCGGGCTGTTCCTGCAGGCGTTCCTGCTGATGGGCGGCTTCGTCGCGCTGTTCAACTACATCGGCTTCCGCCTGGCCGGCGCGCCGTTCGGGCTGTCCGCGACGGTGATCGGCATGCTCTTCATCGTCTACCTGGCCGGCATCTTCAGTGCCGGCTGGGCGGGGCGACTGGTGCCGCGCTTCGGTGCGCGCCAGGTGCTGCAGGGCGGGGTGGCGCTGATGCTGCTGGGGGTGGCGCTATGTGCCAGTCCCTGGCTGGCGGTCATCATCTGCGGGCTCGCACTCTTCACCCTGGGGTTCTTCGCTGCCCACGCGGTGGCCAGCGGGCAGGTCGGCTATCACGCCAGGGGCGCCAAGGCCCAGGCTTCCGCGCTTTACCTGTGCGCCTACTATCTTGGCTCCAGCCTGGTGGGCTACGTGGCGGGCTATGTCTGGCAGCATGCCGGCTGGCTGCCGCTGATGGTGGTGCTGGCGGGGTTGTTCGTCATCGCCGGCTGGCGTGCGCGGAGCCTGTAGGGTGGAAAACCGCGAAGCGTTTTCCACGCGTTCCGGTGCGGGGTGGTCCGCAGCAGAGGGCGGGCTCTTACACGGGCGGCTTTCGATAGCGTAGGCGCGAGCCATGCTCGCGAACGCCGCTCCTGCAGGTCCCGGTGCATACCTGCGCGGCGATTGCCAGGGGGGGGCTATTCGATGCGCTGCTCGCCGGTGAAGACCAGCGTGCCCTTGCAGCGGCGGCAGAAGTAGCGGCGGCCCTTGCCGACCAGGGCGTGGCGCTGGGCGGTGAAGGCGAAATCCTGCTCGTCGCAGCGGCAGCGATAGACATAACGGGTGCTCGGCCGGCGTTCGATCGCGTAGCTGTGGCAGCGCTCCGGCGTCAGCTCGTAGACGCCGCGCATGATCAATTGCCATTCCTCGCCATGGGGCTGGATGCGTGGGCCGAACAGGCGATGGGCGATCAGGTGCGCCACTTCGTGGGCCACGGTCTGCTGCAGGAAGTGCTCGCGGTTTTCCCGATACAGCTGCGGGTTGAAGCGCAGCAGGTTGTCGTTCAGGTGTGCCACGCCGGCCTTCTGGCCGCGAAGCTTGAAGCTCACCCGCGGTCGTTCGAAGCGTTGCTGGAAGAACGCTTCGGCCAGTTGGTAGCAGGCTTCGACGCGGGCATTGAGTCGCTCGGGCATGGGGCACTCCAGAAAGAGCGCCGCATTATGCCAAAGGCGCGCTCAGCGCTGCAGACCGCCTGGCTCCTCCTGCGGACGTTCCTGCTGGGTGCCGTAGCTCTGGTCCTGGAGGATGTCGCGCTCGTAGGTGGGGTTCAGCACGAGCATCCAGAACAGGATCATCGGCACCTTGAGGTTGACCAGCACCAGCAGCCCCACGGCCCAGGTGCTGGCGCCATAGAGGAAGGTATTGCGGCTGTCGATGCGCATGAAGGTGGGCAGGCCGACGAACAGCAGGTAGGTCGTGTAGATGCCCGCCGCCACCAGGACCGCGATGGCGATGAAGCGGGTCGGGTAGAGCGCGCCGAGGCCGGCGATGAAGAACGGCGTGATCATATAGGCGACGAACCCCACGCACTGGTTGAACGTGGGGCGGGCCTCGAAGGTGCGCGACATCCAGCGCAGGAAGAAGCCCATGATGAAGGTGCCAAGGATGATGGTGAAATAGATCAGCACGCAGAGTTGCACGGCACTGCGGGTATCGAGCCGGATCCGCTCGTCTTCCACCAGGCTCCAGCCCACGTAGCGGGTGCCGATGAACATGCACACGGCAGGCAGCAGGGCCCAGAGCAGCAGGTGGACGAGGTAGTTGGAGCTGTTTCTTTCTTCTTCGCGGCGGATGTCGGCCCATGCCTGGTCGGGGCGGGTCAACAGGGTGACAAGGTGCGAGGTCATAACGAGTCTCCATCTGCCTTTCGAGGGCTGGCCATGGCTGCAAAACAAGTGGCGTCATGGTTTTAGAGCGGCAGATGTGACGAGGGTTTCGCCTGCGACCGTAGGCGTTTGGCCACGGCGGGAAATGAAAAGGCCGCCCTGCAAGGCGGCCTCGGGTGGCGGGCAAGGGGTCAGCGTACGTAGACCGGGCCGATGCCCATACCCCAGGTGATCACCGACAGCGCGATGATCGCCACCAGCACCACCAGCCCCACCGCCAGCACCGAACTGGAGAACATGAAGCCTTCTTCTTCGGGAATGTTCATGAACTTCGGCAGGCCGACATAGAGCAGGTAGGCCGTGTAGCAGACCGCCGCGGTGCCCACCAGCATGCCCAGCCACAGGTGCGGATAGAGTCCGGCCAAGCCGCCGATGAACAACGGCGTCGCGGTATACGCGGCGAACACGATGCACTGGGTGAGGGTCGGGCTGGCGTCGTAGGTGCGTGCCATCCAGTGGATGAAACCACCCATCACGGCGACCCCGGCGAGCATGGCGAAGTACGAGAGGATCGCCAGTTGCATGCAACTGGCCTGGGTCAGCCTGACCGGCTCGCCGCCGTTGATGCTCCAGCCGACCTGGGTGGCGCCGATGTAGGCGGATATGGCTGGAATCGCCGCCAACAGCAGGACATGCGTCAGGTACATGTGGCTGACGGTTTCTTCTTCGCCGCGGATTTCTCTCCATTCCTGACCGGGATGAGTGAACAGGCCCCAAACGTGATTGATCATGCCAGCGTCTCCTCTGCTTATGGAGGGTCGCTTCGCCTGGCGGGTCGTCATCGAGGACGGCGCGTGCGACCTTATGTCGCAGTATAGGAATAGGCCGTCGGCTTACATCCACCGGTTTAGAGTAATTCGAAGCTAGGCAATCAGCGGTAATAGCGCTGGAGAATTTCCATGGCCAGGTTGATCGATTGCAGGCGCTGGGTGCTGCCGCCACGGTCGGGATGATGCAGGCCGACCAACTGCCGGTAGCGGTGCTTGATCACCGCCAGGGTGAGCGGTTGCGCGTGACGGTCCAGCTCGAACAGCTCCAGCGCGGCGCGCTTCTCGTCGCTGCCCTGCATGCGCGTCCAGAAGCTGGCCAACAGCCGCTCGACGTCGTCCTCGCCGGTGTCCTTGAGGTTGCCGAGGTCCAGGTAGTAGTCACGCAGGGCGTCCTGCTCGCTGAGTGCCCGCTCGCCCGCCACGTAGGGGTGCAGGCGGATGCACAGCGGATTGATCTGCAGATGGCCGCTGGCCTGCTCCCAGAGGCGGTCGCGCAGCAGGTAGAGCGCGTTGAACACCAGGAAATGGGTGCGGAACAGCACCAGCTTGTCGGTCAGCGGCAGGTTCGGGATATGCGTGCTGTGACGGCCCTTGAGTAGCTGGATCAGCTGATATTCGCTGCAGCCTGCGGGGTGCTCGCGCAACAGGGTCAGCAGCTGTTCGGGCAGATCCAGGGCTGGGGAGAGGTCTTCGGTCATCGCCAGACCCTATCACAGCGCCAGCACGCGACCCGGCTGCGCGTCACATTAACGAGCGGGCGGCGAACGGGCTGGGGCCGGCCGCGCTTTGCGCGTAAAATGCCCGGCTTTCGTACATCTCTTCCGGACTTTCGCCATGGGTACCCTTTCGGTCAACCAGAACAAACTGCAGAAGCGCCTGCGCCGCCTGGCCGGCGAGGCCGTCACCGACTTCAACATGATCGAGGATGGCGACAAGGTGATGGTCTGCCTGTCCGGCGGCAAGGACAGCTACACCATGCTCGACGTGCTGCTGTACCTGCAGAAGGTTGCGCCGATCCAGTTCGAGATCGTGGCGGTGAACATGGACCAGAAGCAGCCGGGCTTCCCCGAGCACGTGCTGCCTGACTACCTGCAGTCCATCGGCGTCGAGTACCACATCGTCGAGAAGGACACCTATTCGGTGGTCAAGGAGAAGATCCCGGAAGGCAAGACCACCTGTTCGCTGTGCTCGCGCCTGCGCCGCGGCACGCTGTACACCTTCGCCGACGAGATCGGCGCGACCAAGATGGCGCTCGGGCACCATCGCGACGACATCCTCGAGACCTTCTTCCTCAACATGTTCTACGGCGGCACGCTCAAGGCGATGCCGCCCAAGCTGCTCTCCGACGACGGCCGCAACGTGGTGATCCGCCCGCTGGCCTACTGCAGCGAGGTCGACATCGAGGCCTACGCGAAGATGAAGGAGTTCCCGATCATCCCCTGCAACCTCTGCGGCTCGCAGGAGAACCTGCAGCGTCAGGTGGTCAAGGAGATGCTGCAGGAGTGGGAGCGCAAGTCGCCGGGGCGCACCGAGATCATGTTCCGCGCGCTGCAGAACGTGGTGCCGTCGCAACTGGCCGACCGCAACCTGTTCGACTTCAAGAGCCTGCGCATCGACAACGACGCCACGCCGCGCTTCGTCGACGTGATGAGCCTGTAGGGCGGGGCGGGCGGCGCTCCGTTGGGGCGTGTAGCGCCGAGGCTCGGCGCGATGACCGTAGGTTGGGTTGAGGCGCATGGCGCCGAAGCCCAACGTCACACGTGCGCCCAACCCAACCGACACCACCCCGCCGGATATTGCGGTTGAAACCCGGCGGTGCGCTGGAGTATGGTTCGGACATCTTTCGGAGAACAGCATGTCCCTCAGCCTCGCTTCCCTGTCCCTCGCCCACGCCGGTGCCGCATGCGCCGCGCGGCTGCGTGGCCGGGTGGTCGCGGCTGGCGGTTATTACTTCGGGTACTGGTTTAGCCACGGGCGCGCCTGATACCCCACAGGCGCCCCTAGCAAGCAGGGTCGCCACCAGAGCAGTTTTCGAACCCCCGGTCGGCCACCCGACCGGGGGTTTTGTTTTTTCCGGCCGCCTGCGGCCGAACGCAACGAGGAAAATACGCATGAGCACTTACCGCACCGACCGCTATTACCGCTACGACTGGCGATTTAGCCGCTTCGACGCCGCCCTGACACCACGCGAACGAACACTCGACTAGCGCCGTCGCGGGACCACCCGCGCCGGCAGAAGGAACCGCCAGATCATGAATGCATCCGCCACCGCCCAGCACACCGCTCTCCAGCTCGCCATCAGCGAATCCGCTCCGCTCGACTCGCTTCCCGCCCGCCGCACCGCCCAGCCGCTGCCCAGCCCCGCCGTATTGCGCCAGCGCCTGCCGCTCGACGCCGCGCTGGCCGAACGCATCCACAACGACCGCAATGCCATCCGCGCCGTGCTCGACGGTCGCGATCCGCGTCTGCTGGTGGTCGTCGGCCCCTGTTCGCTGCACGATCCGGTCGCCGCGCTGGAATACGCCGAGCGTCTGGCCGATCTCGCGCCTGAAGTCGACGACCAGCTGCTGCTGGTGATGCGCGCCTACGTGGAGAAACCGCGCACCACCGTCGGCTGGAAGGGCCTGGTCTACGATCCGCAGCTGGACGGCAGCGGCGACATGGCCGAAGGCCTGCGCCTGTCGCGCCGGCTGATGCTGGACATCCTCGCCACCGGCCTGCCGCTCGCCAGCGAGCTGTTGCAACCGCTGGCCGCCGGCTACTTCGACGACCTGCTCGGCTGGGCCGCCATCGGCGCACGTACCAGCGAGTCGCAGATCCACCGCGAGATGGTCAGCGGGCTGGACCTGCCGGTGGGCTTCAAGAACGGCACCGACGGCAGCCTGGGCATCGCCTGCGACGCCATGCGCTCGGCGGCGCATCCGCACCGGCATTTCGGCATGGACGCGCTGGGCCATCCGGCCCTGCTGGAAACCCACGGCAACCCGGATACCCACCTGGTGCTGCGGGGCGGCCATGGCGCGCCCAACTACGATGCCGCCAGCGTCGCTGCCGCGCGCGCCGCGCTGGAGAAGCAGGGCATCGCCCCGCGGATCATGGTCGATTGCAGCCACGCCAACAGCGGCAAGGACCCGCTGCGCCAGCCGGAAGTGCTCGGCAGCGTGCTCGCACAGCGTCTGGCCGGCGATAGCAGCCTGCGCGGCGTGATGCTGGAGAGCCATCTGTTCGACGGCTGCCAGCCGCTGGGTGGCGAGCTGCGCTACGGCGTGTCGATCACCGATGGCTGCCTGGGCTGGAGCAGCACCGAGCAGCTGCTGCGCGACGCTGCCCGGCGCCTGCGCGGCTGAAGGCGGTGGACGGGCTTGCGGGGCCGCCCACTCGGCGGCACCCTGTGCCGCTGCCTTTCCCGATCGGATGGACCGACCATGCGTGACTACAAATGGCTGCACGAGTACTGCCTCAACCGCTTCGGCTCGGCGGCCGCGCTGGAGGCGCGCCTGCCGCAGCCGTCCAGCGCCGAACAGCTGCGGGCGATGCCCGATGACCGCTACCTGTCGCTGATCGCCCTGCGCATCTTCCGCGCCGGGCTCAAGCACAGCCTGGTGGATGCCAAGTGGCCGGCCTTCGAGCAGGCCTTCTTCGGCTTCGACCCGCAGAAGGTGGTGCTCATGGGCGGCGAGCACATCGAGCGGCTGATGCACAACACACAGCTGATCCGTCACCTCGGCAAGCTCAAGAGCGTGCCGCGCAACGCCCAGTTCGTACTCGACGTGGCGAGAGAGAAGGGCGGTTTCGGCAACCTGCTCGCCGACTGGCCGAGCAGCGACATCGTCGGCTTGTGGCGCTACCTGGCCAAGCACGGCAACCAGCTCGGCGGGGCGTCGGCGCCGCGCCTGCTGCGCATGGCCGGCAAGGATACCTTCGTCCCCAGCAACGACGTGGTCGCCGCACTGAAGGCGCAGGAAGTCATCGACAAGACGCCCAGCAGCCAGCGCGACCAGGCCGCGATGCAGGCCGTCTTCAACCAGTGGCAGGCCGAAAGCGGCCGACCGCTGTGCCAGCTCTCGGCGATGCTGGCTTTCACCGTCAACCACTGACGCTGCTGCGACGGTTTGGCGCAGCGCCGGCGTTGCGCCTGCGGTGTAAAGTCGAATCATGACCATCGTCAAAGACAAACGCGCGCGGATCGTATGGGTGCTGCTCACCTGCATCCTGATCAATGCCTTCGTTTGCAGCCTGAACCATGCCACCCACGTGGGCTTCGGCCTGGCCATGGGGCAGGATGCCTTCTGCCTCAGCGACGACTCCTCCTCCGGCGCTAGCGCACTTCCCGCGGATGTTCACGGCTTGTCCGAGCACGCGTTCGACTGCCCGCTGTGCAGCTCGGTGTTCCTCGGCATCGTCGTACTGCTCGCCCTGGCCTGGCTGGGCCAGGGGGCGACGGTCGCGCCGCGGCTGCGGCAACCGGAGCGGCTCGGTCCGCGCCACCACTGGCCGGCGCTGAACCCGCGCGCACCCTGAATCCCCTGACCGCAGACCACGGTGTCCATGCGCCGCGGCCCTGAGCTGCGCGCTGGACGGCAACTGTCGGAGCCTTCCGACGGCACGCTCAAACAGGGGATTTCCAACATGACCATGATGGAGCGCTTCACCCGCGCCGAGAGCCACACCCGCTATCGGCTGCCCTTCCCGGATTACCCCAGCAACGCTCGCAGCTTCGTGCACCTGGATGCCAAGCTGCTGCCGTACTGGCACGCCTTGTTCGATGTCTGCCCGCAGCTGCTCAAGCTGGACCCGCCGGACGGCCTGAAGATCTTCCGCCAGTTCATGACCTGGGCCTACGGCTGCCAACTGGCGCTCGACTGGACCTTCCACCTCAGCGTCTGTCGTTGGTTGCTGGTCTCGGGCTACCGCGAGCTGGTCGAGCCGGATCATATCGAAGCCATGATGATCGCCGCGGCGGCGCGCTGGGTCGCCAGCGACGACAGCCCGGCGCTTGGCATCGTGCTCGGCTGGCAGGGCGGTGGCGACCACGTCTTCGACTGGAAACCACGGGTGCGCCAGGGCGGGCGCCCGCTCGCGGCCGAGGCCGAGGAACTGCCGCCGGCGCCCTGGGATTTCGCCTGGAGCCCGCTTTCGAGCACCGCTGGCAACGGTTTTCGTCGCTGGCTCAGGGTGCCCTGACTGCGACAGCCCGCCACAGTGTCGTACTGCCATCCTTGGTGGAGCATGACACAAGGCCGGCAGCGATGGCCGCACTCGCCCCGCAACCGGAGCAGGACAGGCCCGGGCGGGATGTTCTGCCCGACTGCAGGGGGCGTGCCGGTGTTTCGCAGCAGGGCTCGGCCAGCAGCTATGCTCTTCAAGCGAAGCGACAGGGCTGCAAGCGCCAGCGGAGGCGGGGTGGGGCAGGCTGTCGCAGTTGTCGCCGCTGGAGGTGGGCGGGACACTTTGCAGGCCTCGAATCCGAGCAGCGCTTCCACGGGTGGATTCGAGGTGGAGCGATTGAGCCCGGGCCGCAATGCCCGGGTTCCGGCCCCCGCCCCAACGGGGGCCTTCAATCGCAGCATGCCGCCGGAGCGGGAAGCGCTCGGGCAGGCGAGCAAGAGGAGGTAGGCATGTTCAAGTCGTCGCTCAGACGGGATGTCGTGCTGGTACTGCTGGTCAAGGTCGCGATCCTCATAATCATAAAAAACATCTGGTTCGATGCTCCCAGCATTCCCGAGAACGGTTCGGCGCGGGTTGCCGGATATTTGCTTGATTCGCGGGGTTCGATCCCCGAGGGAGGGCCGAGATGATCTCGGAAAGCGTTGTCGATCTATCACGCCTGCAATTCGCCATGACGGCGATGTATCACTTTCTGTTCGTGCCGCTGACGTTGGGGCTGTCCTTCCTGCTTGCCATCATGGAGTCGGTCTACGTCATGACCGGCAAGCAGGTCTACAAGGACATGACCCAATTCTGGGGCAAGTTGTTCGGCATCAACTTCGCCCTCGGCGTCACCACCGGGCTGACCATGGAGTTCCAGTTCGGTACCAACTGGGCCTATTACAGCCACTACGTCGGTGACATCTTCGGGGCGCCGCTGGCCATCGAGGGGCTGATGGCCTTCTTCCTCGAGTCCACCTTCATCGGCCTGTTCTTCTTCGGCTGGGATCGCTTGAGCAAGGTGCAGCACCTGTCCATCACCTGGCTGGTGGCGCTGGGCTCGAACCTCTCGGCGCTGTGGATTCTCATCGCCAACGGCTGGATGCAGTATCCGGTGGGTTCGGAGTTCAACTTCGAAACCATGCGCATGGAACTGGTCGACTTCGCCGCGCTGCTGTTCAACCCGGTGGCACAGGTGAAGTTCGTGCATACCGTGTCGGCCGGCTACGTCACCGGGGCGATCTTCGTCCTGGCCATCTCCAGCTACTACCTGCTGAAGCAGCGCGATCTGGGCTTCGCCCGCCGCTCGTTCGCCATCGCCGCGGTGTTCGGCCTGGCCTCGACGCTCTCGGTGATCATCCTCGGCGACGAGTCCGGCTACGAGATCGGCGAGGTGCAGAAGGTCAAGCTCGCCGCCATCGAGGCCGAGTGGGAGACCCATCCGGCGCCGGCCGGCTTCACGCTGTTCGGCCTGCCCGACCAGGAGGCGATGCGCACCGACTTCGAGGTGAAGATCCCCTATGCGCTGGGGCTGATCGCCACCCGCTCGGTGGACGAGGAGATCAAGGGCATCAAGCAACTGGTCGCCGAGCATGAGCTGCGCATCCGCAATGGCATGCTCGCCTATGAGCGGTTGCAGCAACTGCGCGCCGGCGACAAGTCGCCCGAGGCCATCGCCGCCTTCGACGAGGTCAAGCAGGACCTGGGCTACGGGCTGCTGCTCAAGAAGTACACGGCGGATGTACTGGACGCCAGCGAGGAGCAGATCAAGCAGGCTGCGCTGGATACCATCCCCGACGTACCCAGCCTGTTCTGGACCTTCCGCGCCATGGTCGCCGCGGGCTTCCTCATGCTGCTGCTGTTCGCCCTGGCGAGCTGGGCCTCGATCAAGCGCAATGCCGAGAACAAGCCCTGGCTGCTGAAGTTCGCGCTGTTCAGCCTGCCGCTGCCGTGGATCGCCGCGCAGACCGGCTGGTACGTCGCCGAGCACGGCCGCCAGCCCTGGTCGATCGCCGAAGTGTTGCCGACCCATCTGTCCACCTCGACGCTCGCCGCGGGTGACATCTGGGGGTCGCTGATCGCCCTGGTGGGCTTCTACAGCCTGCTGCTGGTGGTGGAAATGTTCCTGATGATCCGCTTCGCGCGGCTCGGCCCGAGCAGCCTGCACACCGGTCGTTATCACTTCGAGCAGGGCGCGGTCGCAGTGGCCGATGCCCCGTCGCAAGCCTGAGGAAATCACCATGTTCGATTACGAGGTACTCAAGCTGATCTGGTGGGTGCTGATCGGTGTATTGCTGATCGGCTTCGCCCTGACCGATGGCTTCGACATGGGCGCCATGGCGCTGATGCCCTTCGTCGGCAAGACCGACAACGAGCGGCGGGTGGCGATCAACACCATCGCGCCGCACTGGGATGGCAACCAGGTATGGTTCATCACCGCCGGTGGTGCACTGTTCGCTGCCTGGCCGATGGTCTACGCGGTGGCCTTCTCCGGGTTGTACTGGGCGATGCTGCTGGTGCTGTTCGCACTGTTCTGCCGCCCGGTGGGCTTCGACTACCGCAGCAAGGTGGCGGACCCGCGCTGGCGCAACGCCTGGGACTGGGCGCTGTTCGTCGGTGGCGCGGTGCCGGCGCTGGTGTTCGGCGTGGCCTTCGGCAACCTGTTCCTCGGCCTGCCGTTCCAGCTCGACGAGCTGATGCGCTCCACCTACCACGGCTCCTTCTTCGCGCTGCTCAACCCCTTCGCGCTGCTGTGCGGCATCGTCAGCCTGAGCATGCTCAGCGCCCACGGTGGTGCCTGGCTGATGATGCGAACCGACGGCGCGCTGGGCGAGCGCTCGCGGCAGGCGACCCGGTTGTGCGCGCTGGTGTTCCTGCTGGGCTTCGTGGCGGCCGGGCTGTGGCTGGCGCTGGGCATCCAGGGCTTCAGCCAGCTGTCGGTCACCGACCCGGGGGCGGCGCTCAATCCGCTGCTGCACAAGCAGGTGGCACAGGACAATGCCGGCTGGCTGGCCAACTACCGCCTGTATCCGCTCACCCTGGTTGCGCCGGTCATCGCCATCGCCGGCGCGCTGCTGGCCCTGCTCGGCGCCAGCCGCAACAGCGGCGCCGCGAGTTTCCTCGGCACCAGCCTGATGATCGTCGGCAGCATCTGCACCGCGGGCTTCGCGCTGTTTCCCTTCGTCTTCCCGTCGAGCCTGGACCCGGCATCGAGCCTGACCCTGTGGGATGCGGTATCCAGCCGCAAGACCCTGGGCATCATGTTCGTCGTGGCCTGCATCTTCGTGCCGCTGATCCTCTGCTACACGCTGTGGAGCTACGTGCGCATGTGGGGCCGGCTGAACGACAAGAGCATCGAGGCCAACCCCCACGGGCTGTACTGATCGCGCAGGCGGGCCGTCCTGGCCCGCCTCGCCAAGGAGAAACGACTATGTGGTACTTCACCTGGATTCTCGGTGTGCTGCTCGCCTGCAGCTTCGGCATCATCAACGCGCTGTGGCTCGAAGCCACGCAGGATCTGGATGCGGAGCCGGGCCGGGATCGGCATGGCCGCTGACTGGCTCTACCGGCCGGCCAGCCGCGCACTGTCGCTGCTGCTGGTCGCGCCGCTGGCGTTGCTGCTGCTGATCCATCCGGCGGCGATGCTCGACAGCCAGGGTGGCTACAGCCATCCGTTGCTGATGCTGGTGATGTGGGGCATCTCCGCGGGCTTCGTGCACGGCCTCGGCTTCGTTCCGCAATTCTGGCTCTGGCGCTGGCTGCTCGGGCCGCTGCCGGGCTGGACGCTGGCGGCACTGGGCTATCTGATCCTGTGGCAGGCGCAACGCTAGCGGCCGTTGCCGCTGTGCCAGCCGAATCCACGACCAATTGAACGAACCAGCCGGGCAGGCCGCCGGGGCTCATGCAAGGGCCGTCGGGCTGAGGTGGCTGGGCCAGACGTTTTGCCGCAGTCGATTCGTCACATTTCGTCCGATTGAATTTGATCATCGGCGCGAGAGCAGGCATAGTCGCCGGCACTTTGAAATCACCGACACGGTCGTGCCCATGCGCCAACGCTTCGCACCCCTCGTGCCCCTCGCACTGATTGCCCTGCTGACCGCTTGTGCCGGCCAGCCCGTCCAGACCGAACGGCAGTTCGTATCGCCTCGTCTGGCACAGCATCATCCCCTGGCCGAATTCGATTTCGCTGCCCTTGGCAAGGCGAGCGAAGACTCGCTGGACGCGCTCACCGACGAGCACGACTACCAGTTGCCGCACCTGGCCGACAGCATTCTCGAGCGGGGTTTCACCCTGGTCGGCACGCCATACCGCTATGGCGGCAATTCGACGAAGACCGGTTTCGATTGCAGCGGCTTCGTCGGCTTCCTGTTCCGCAAGGAGGCGGGCCTCGAACTGCCACGCTCCACCCGCGAGCTGATCAACCTCGATGCGCCCGTGATCGAGCGCGGCGAACTCGCGCCCGGGGATGTGGTGTTCTTCAACAACCGCGGCCGTGGCCGGGTCAGCCATGCCGGCATCTATATCGGCGACGATCGCTTCATTCACGCATCCAGCAGCCGCAGCGGCGGAGTGCGGGTCGATAGCCTGGACGACAAGTACTGGCGGGCCAGCTACCTGGAAGCCAAGCGCGTGCTGGCGCTGGCCCCGCCGTTGGCGCCGAGCACGGTGCATCGCTGATTCCCGGTCATATTCGCTGACGCCGCGGGCTTGCGTCTTCGCGTGCCTGCCGGCAGAGTGATGGCTCGACCGCCAGGACCGCTCTGCCATGCCTTTTCCGGCTCGTCTCTCGATCATCCTGCTGATCGCTCTGCTCAGCGCCTGCACCGGCCCCGCACCGCAACCGCCGGTCATCGCGCCGGTCGAACCGCCGGCTGCCGGTGCGGCCGAAGACGTTCTCTTCAGTGCCCTGGGCCTGGTCGGCACGCCCTATCGCTACGGCGGTAATACGCCGGACAGTGGCTTCGATTGCAGCGGCCTGATCGGCTACGTCTACCGCGGTGCCGCTGGCATGAACCTGCCGCGTACCACGACCGAGATGAGCCGGATGCGCGGCACCGACGTCGGCCGCGAAGCCCTGCGTGCCGGTGACCTGCTGTTCTTCGCCACCAGCGGCGGGCGCCGCGTCAGCCATGCCGGGATCTACGTTGGCGAGGGGCGCTTCGTCCATGCGCCGTCGAGCGGCGGCACCGTGCGGCTGGACAGCTTGGCGAACAACTACTGGCAGAAGAACTACCTCGGCGCCAAGCGCCTGCTCGACGAGTCGCGTTTCGCCAGCAACTGAGCCTTCCGGATGCATACACATCCTGCAATGGTATGAATTTGACACGTCGCGATTCCTCAATCCTGAGGCTTTGGTTAAGATCGGCGCCCTCACTTCCTCACGTGCGCGGTCCCGCGCACACGCCAGATTTCCTAACCTTCGCTTTGGGTGATTTATGCCTGAAATACTTCCGCTCGTGCTCATTGCACTCGCCGTGGCTGCGCTACTGGGTGTGGTGCTTGAAGAAATAACCCACGTCAACAAGGCCAAGGTGACCTTGTTCTTCGGTACGCTGGCCTGGCTGCTGCTGTTCATCTTCTCGCCCGTGGGCGAGGAGCGGGATCTGGTGCTCACCAGCCTCAACGAGAACATCGCCGAGATCGCCGGGCTGTGGATCTTCCTCGTCGCCGCGATGACCTTCGTCGCCTATCTGAACAAGAAAGGCATGATCGAGAACCTGATCTACCTGGTGCTGCCGCAGCGGATCAGCGAGCGGGCGCTGCTGTTCCTGACCGCGGCGTTCTGCTTCGTGTTCTCCTCGCTGGCGGACAACATCACCGCGACGCTGGTATCGATCACGCTGATCCTGTCGCTGCAACTGGAGCGCGCCAAGACCATCAAGTTCGCCACCCTGGTGGTATTTGCGGTGAACTCCGGCGGTGTCGCGCTGATCACCGGTGACGTCACCACACTGATGATCTTCCTCGCCGGCAAAGTGCAGATCCTGCAGCTGCTGGCCCTGGCGCTGCCTGCCTTCCTCGCCGTCATGGTGCTGGCGGCGATCCTCTCCATCGGCATGAGCGGCGAGGTGCGGGTGCAGGCCCACCGCAAGGACGTGCGCGGCGTCGATGTCGCGATCGCGCTGATCTTCCTCAGCACCATTCTGTTCACCATCGCCGGCAACTTCTTCTTCCAGATTCCGCCGGTGCTGACCTTCCTTGCCGGCCTGTCGATCATGTTCCTGGTGGCGCGCTTCTTCAGCGACGACAACGACACCGATCCGATCCTCGAGTACGTTCGCCAGGTGGAATTCGAGACCCTGTTCTTCTTCCTCGGCATCCTGCTGCTGGTGGGCATGCTCAAGGAAATCCACGTGCTCGACGGACTGGTGCGCATCTACGACCAAGTGCCGCCGATCATGGCCAACTACCTGATGGGCGTGCTTTCGGCGGCCATCGACAACGTGCCGCTGACCGCCGCGCTGCTCAAGTCCGGCCTGCAGATGGGGGTGGCCGAGTGGATGGTGCTGACCTACGCGGTCGGCGTGGGCGGCTCGCTGCTGGTGATCGGCTCGGCGGCGGGGATCGTCGCCATGAGCAAGGTGCAGGGGCTGACATTCGGCAGCTATCTCAAATATGCGCTCTACCTGTTCGTGGCCTTCAACATCGGTTTCGCCGGCGTCTACCTGGTCGGCTTGCTCATGTCCGGCGCGGCTTGAGGTGCCGCCCGTCCCGGCTGCTCCCGAGGCGCCGGGTGGCGGGGCGGCCGTTCACGGCCAGCCCAGGTTGAAGTGCGAACCGAGCGCGAAATGGCCGTCGAGCATGTCCCAGCGCTCGACACAGACCTTCTTCTGCGCGCCGGGCGTGAGTTTCAGCCGGTTGAAGGAGTTCGGCGAAGTGCCCCGCAGCCGCGAGGACAGCGTGGTGCCGGCCTGCACCATCCAGATCTCGCGCGCCAGCCCCTGATACTGCCCGGACAGCGGCAGTACGTAGGGCAGGTGGATGTGCCCCCCCATCACCAGGTCCAGGCCGAGTTCGGCCCAGCGCCGGAGGGCGGCTTCGGCGCCGTGCTGCAGGTTGCTCAGGTCGCTCTGCAGCATGGCGCCGAAGGGCTGGTGGGCGACCACGATGCGCACCTTGTCGCCGTCCGTGCGCGCCAGCCGCTGCGCCACGGCCTCGACCTGTTCGGCCGTCACCCGGCCGTCCTTGTGGCGCCGGGGGTGGGTCGTGTTGAGGCCGATCACCAGCATCTGTTCATTCTCGAAGACCGGTTCCAGCTCCTCGCCGAAGTGCCGGCGGTAGTTGCCGTAGGGCGTGAGGAAGCGGGCGAAGAGGTTGTATAGCGGGATGTCGTGGTTGCCGGGAATCACCAGGGTTTCGCCGATGCCATGGCCGCGCAGGCGCTCGACGAACGCCCGCGCCGCGGCGAACTGGCCACGGCGGGCACGCTGGGTGATGTCGCCGGAGAAGATCAGCAGATCGGCGCCGTGCTCGCGCACGTGAGCCTCCAGCGCCTGGACCACGGGCGGTTGTTCGGTGCCGAAATGGGTGTCGGAAATCTGCAGGATGCTGGTCATGGGCGGCTACGTTGGTCCTGGCTGATCGGGGCATTGTTGCATTCGAAGCCTGTCGGCGTCCGCCGTTCCGGGCTATTGCCGCCACCTGCGGGCAAGAAACGCAAGCGCTGCGACAACCCCACGGTTGCACCGTGCCCTGGCCATGGACTAACCTCCGCGTCGCCTCAGGTGCCACTGGCTCAATGCCAGGGTGAAACAGGGAAGCCGGTCCAGTCGCAACGACGATTCCGGCGCTGCCCCCGCAACGGTAGGCGAGTCGAGAAACCGCAACGGCCACTGTGCTCAAGCATGGGAAGGCGTGGTTTCGGGATGCCGCGGCATCCGCTCGCAAGCCCGGAGACCGGCCTGTCGCATTTCACTGACAGTGCGGCGGGCGCTGAGCGGGCGGGTATCTTGCGGGTACTCTCTCTTTCCGGGTTCTTCCGTCTGTCTTCAGCGACCTTGTGTCGTGCGGGTGGGCACGACGGAGAATCTCGAACCAATGCGCAAGTCCCTTTCCCTGGCTGCAGTGCTGCTGGGCCTGCCTTCCTGTGTCCTGGCCCACGAGGGCGCCCTGCTGCTGGGCCAGCAGCTGATCACCGCCAGCCGTACCGGCACGTCGCCGGTATCCATCGCCTCCAGCAGCCTGATCACGCGTGACGACATCGAGCGCCAGCAGGCCGGCAGCGTGCCGGAACTGCTGCAACGCCTGGCCGGGGTCAGCGTCACCAGCAACGGCGGGCGCGGCAAGAGCACCTCGGTGTCCATCCGCGGCACCAGCGACAAGCATGTGCTGGTGCTGATCGATGGCATCCGGGTCGGTTCGGCCACCTCCGGCAGCGCCGCGCTGCAGAGCATCCCGGTCGAGCAGATCGAGCGTATCGAGGTCGTCCGCGGGCCGCGTTCCAGCCTGTACGGTTCGGAGGCCATGGGCGGGGTGATCCAGATCTTCACCCGTCGCGGCGGCGGCGACGGCTTCAAGCCCTATTTCTCGGCGGGTGCCGGCTCGCGCTCGAGCTACAGCGGCTCGGCCGGCGTGGCGGGTGGCCAGGGCAACGGCTGGTTCAACCTCGGCGTGGCCAGTGAGTCCACCGACGGCATCAATGCCCGTGCCTACCGCAGCAGTGCGCCCGGGGCCTTCGAGCCGGACGCCGACGGTTACCGCGAGCTGTCGGCCCAGCTGCGCACCGGCTATCGCTTCGACAACGGCCTGGAACTCGACGGCAGCTGGCTGCAGAGCGAGAACCACAGCGACTTCGACAGCCGCTCCAGCAGCGGCGCCAGCGGCCGCCACGCCTACAGCGACGGCTCGCTGCAGGCGCTCAGCGGTCGCGCGCGCTTCGCGCCGCTGGCTTCCTGGGACGTCACTCTGCAGGCGGGGCACAGCGAGGACCTGGGCGACAACTTCCAGGACCGCCGCTTCTACTCGCGCTTCGACACCCGCCGCGACAGCGCCAGCTGGCAGAACGACTTCCATGTCTGCGAGGCGCAGCTGCTGACGCTCGGCATGGACTACCAGCAGGACCGCATCGACAGCAGCGACAGCTATGTCGAGGACAGCCGCTACAACCGTGGCTACTTCATCCAGTACCAGGCCGCCTTCGGCCGCCACGGCGTGCAGGCCGGCCTGCGCCGCGACAAGGACGAGTTCTTCGGCTCGCACGATACCGGCAGCCTCGGCTACAGCTTCGAGCTGAGCGAGGCGCTGACGCTGACCGCCGCCTACGGCACCGCCTACCGCGCGCCGACCTTCAACGACCTGTACTACCCGGCCAGCGCCTATACCGCCGGCAATCCGGAGGTCAAACCGGAGGAGTCGGAAAGCTACGAGCTGGGCATTCGCGGCAGCCACGGCTGGGGCGAGTGGAGCGTCAACGCCTACGAGAACCGGATCGAGGACCTGATCGTCTGGGCGGGCAGCAGCCCCATGCGTCCGGAGAACGTCGACGTGGCGCGCATCCGCGGCATCGAGACCCGCGTCGCCACCGTGCTGGCCGGCTGGGACCTGGCCGCCAACCTGACTTTCATGGACCCGCAGGACCGCAGCAAGGCCAACCACGGCCACCTGCTGCAACGCCGCGCCAAGCGCCAGTTCAACCTGGACCTGGATCGCCAGTTCGGCGCCGTCGGCCTGGGCGCCTCGTTGTACGCCGCGAGCGAGCGCTTCGACAAGGCCAGCAATGCCCCCGACACCCGCATGCCCGGCTATGCCCTGCTGGACCTGCGCGGCGAGTACCGCCTCGACGAGGCCTGGCGCCTGCAGGCCAGGCTGGCGAACCTGTTCGACCGCGAATACGAAACCACCCAGACCTACGAACAGCCTGGCCGCGCACTGTATTTCACCGTGCGCTACCAGGCCCTGTAACCGGCAACCCATCCGAGGAGTTTCATCATGCACGTCCTGTCCATGCGCGCCCAGTCGGCAATCGGCGTCGCGCTGATCCTGCTGATGGCCATGACCCGCGGCCAGCACTTCGCCAGCGTCGAGAACCTGCCCAGCGCCAGCTGGTCGATCTTCTTCCTCGCCGGCTTCTACCTGCGTCCGCGCTGGGCGTTCGCGCTGCTGTTCGCCGAGGCCTCGGCGCTGGACTTCGGCTCCCTGGCCAGCGGCAGCATCAGCGACTGGTGCCTGTCGCCGGCCTACTGGGCGCTGCTGCCAGCCTACGGCAGCCTGTGGCTGGCCGGGCGGCTGTTCGCCGGTTGGCAGCGCGACGATCTGCGCAGCCTGGCCGTGCTCGCGTCGACGCTGCTGGTCGCGGGCTTCGCCGCCTACCTGATCTCCGGCGGGGCCTTCTACTTCTTCTCCGGCCGCTATCCGGAGCCGACCCTGGCCGGCTTCCTGCCGCGCATCGCCCAGTATCTGCCGCGTCACCTGGGCAACCTGGCGTTCTACGTCGGCACGGCGCTGGTGCTGCACCTCGGTATCGTCTCGGCGTTGCGCCTGGGCCAGCCGCGGCGGGTGCACTGATGGACGCGCGCGACGCACGACACAAGGCGCGCATGCAGCGCAAGAAGGCGGTGGTCGACGCGAAGATCGCCGAGGCCCAGGACGAATACGGCCTGCTGCTGGTGCACACCGGCAACGGCAAGGGCAAGAGCAGCTCGGCCTTCGGCATGGTCGCCCGCGCGCTGGGCCATGGCATCAAGGTTGGCGTGGTGCAGTTCATCAAGGGAGCGGCCAGCACGGGCGAGGAGGCATTCTTCCGGCGCTTCCCCGAGGAGGTGCGTTTCCACGTCATGGGCGAAGGTTTCACCTGGGAGACCCAGGACCGCCAGCGCGACATCGCCAAGGCCCGCGCGGCCTGGGGGGTGGCTCGCGAACTGCTGGCCGACGACAGTATCGGCCTGGTGGTGCTGGACGAGCTGAACATCGCCCTCAAGCACGGCTACCTGGAGCTGGAGCCGGTGCTCGCCGATATCGAGGCGCGGCCGCTGCCGCAGCATGTGGTGGTCACCGGCCGCGGCGCACCGCCCGGGCTGATCGAGGCGGCGGATACCGTCACCGAGATGGGCCTGGTCAAGCACGCGTTCAAGGCCGGCGTGAAGGCGCAGAAGGGCGTGGAATTCTGATGCCGGCGCTCGAGGATTGTGTAGGGTGGATGACGCCTTTTTCATCCACCACCGGAGTTGTCGGTGGATGGGTAGAGCGTCATCCACCCTACGATGATGAGAGGCTGCGATGAATAGCCGAAGCTGCCCGGCATTGCTGATCGCCGCGCCGGCCTCGGGGCAGGGCAAGACCACCGTCACCGCCGCCCTGGCCCGGCTGCATGCGCGCCAGGGCAAGCGGGTGCGGGTATTCAAGTGCGGCCCGGACTTCCTCGACCCGACCATCCTCGCCCGCGCCAGCGGCCAGCCGGTCTACCAGCTCGACCTGTGGATGGTCGGCGAGGTGGAGTCGCGCCGATTGCTCTGGCAGGCCGCCGGCGAAGCCGATCTGATCCTGATCGAAGGCGTGATGGGGTTGTTCGACGGCAATCCCAGCGCCGCCGACTTGGCGCGGCGCTTCGGCGTGCCTGTGCTGGCGGTGATCGACGGCGCGGCCATGGCGCAGACCTTCGGCGCCCTGGCCCACGGCCTGGCGAGCTTCCAGCCGGACCTGCCGTTCGCCGGAGTGCTGGCCAACCGGGTCGGCAGCGAGCGGCACGGGCAGATCCTGCGCGACAGCCTGCCGGAGACGATCCGCTGGTACGGTGCCTTGCCGCACAGCGCCGGGATCGAACTGCCGAGCCGGCACCTGGGGCTGGTGCCGGCCGGGGAACTGGCTGACCTGGACGCCCGCCTGGATGCCGCGGCCGATGCCCTGGCGACCAGCGCCGATGTGACGTTGCCGCCGGCGATGAGCTTCGCCGCGCCGGCGCCACACGTGCTCGAACCGCTGTTGCAGGGCGTACGCATCGGCGTGGCACGCGATGCCGCCTTCGCCTTCCTGTACCAGGCCAATCTCGACCTGCTGCGGGCGCTGGGGGCCGAACTGCTGTTCTTCTCGCCGTTGCGTTTCGCCCGCTTGCCGGCCGTGGACAGCCTCTACCTGCCCGGCGGCTATCCCGAACTCCATCTGCGCGCGTTGGGCCGGAACCGCCCGATGGCCGAGGCGATCCGTGCCCATCATGCCGCCGGCAAGCCGATCCTCGCCGAATGCGGCGGCATGCTCTACCTGCTCGACGGCCTCGTCGATAAGGCGGGCGAGCATGGTGCGATGCTCGGCCTGCTGCCCGGCAAGGCGCGGATGCAGAACCGCCTGACCGCCCTGGCGCTGCAGGAGGTGGCATTGCCGGAAGGGCACCTGCGTGGGCACACCTTCCATCATTCGTCGCTGGCGTCGCCGCTCGAACCGCTGGCGCGCGGGCAGTGCCCGAACTACAAGCGCACCGCCGAGGCGGTCTACCGGCAGGGGCGAATGACGGCTTCCTATATTCATTTCTACCTGCCGTCCGATCCGGCGGCAGCCGCGGCACTGCTACGGCCATGACCGCGCACGCCTTCACCCCCGAGGAGCGCGCGGCGCTCTACCGCGCCATCGGCGAGCGTCGCGACATGCGCCACTTCGCTGGCGGCGAGGTGGCGCCGGAGTTGCTGGCGCGGCTGCTGGAGGCCGCGCACCAGGCGCCCAGCGTCGGTCTGATGCAGCCCTGGCGCTTCATTCGCATCACGGCCAGGGACCTGCGCGCGCGCATCGGGGCGCTGGTCGAGGAGGAGCGCCGGCGTACCGCCGAGGCCCTGGGCGAGCGCTCCGCCGAATTCATGCGGCTCAAGGTCGAGGGCATCGGCGAATGCGCCGAACTGCTGGTCGCCGCGCTGATGGAGGGCCGAGAGGCGCACCTGTTTGGCCGCCGTACCCTGCCGGAAATGGACCTGGCGTCGCTGGCCTGCGCCATCCAGAACCTCTGGCTCGCCGCCCGCGCCGAAGGGCTGGGCATGGGCTGGGTGTCGCTGTTCGAACCGCAGGCGCTGGCCACGCTGCTGGGCATGCCGGCTGGCGCCAAGCCGGTGGCGGTTCTCTGCCTCGGGCCGGTGCACGACTTCTATCCGGCGCCGATGCTCGAACTGGAAGGCTGGACCCGCGGGCGGTCGCTGGCCGAGCTGCTGTATGAAGACCAGTGGGGGCGGCGGCCATGAGCCTGGCGCTGAGCTGCCTGGCCGGCGTCGGCCTGGATGCGCTGCTCGGCGAGCCGAGGCGTGCGCATCCGCTGGTCGCCTTCGGGCGGCTGGCCGATCGCCTGGAGCGGCATTTCAATGGACCCGACGCGCGCGGCTGGCGCAGCCACGGCGTGACGGCCTGGTGCCTGGCGGTGCTGCCGCCGACCGCGCTGGCCTGGCTGCTCGGCCTGCTACCGGGTGTCGGCTGGCTGGTGGACATCGGCTTGCTGTACCTGGCGCTGGGGCTGCGCAGCCTGGGCGAACATGCGCTACCGGTGGCGCGGGCGTTGTGGTTGGGCGACCTGCCCGAGGCGCGGCGGCGGGTCGGCCGTATCGTCAGTCGCGAGACCTCGGCGCTGGACGAAACGGGCGTGGCCCGCGCCGCCACCGAGTCGGTGCTGGAGAATGGCAGCGATGCGGTGTTCGCCGCGCTGTTCTGGTTCGCCGTCGCCGGTGCGCCGGGTGTCGTGCTCTATCGCCTGAGCAACACCCTGGATGCCATGTGGGGCTACCGCAATGCGCGTTTCGAGCGCTTCGGCTGGGCCGCGGCGCGGATCGACGATGCGCTCAACTATGTTCCGGCGCGGCTGGTGGCGCTGACCTATGCGCTGCTCGGGCGGACCCGCCAGGCCCTGTATTGCTGGCGCAGGCAGGCGCCGCTGTGGGACAGCCCCAACGCCGGGCCGGTGATGGCCGCTGGTGCCGGTGCGCTGGGCGTGGTGCTGGGCGGGCCGGCGATCTATCACGGCGAGCCGCATGCGCGGCCGCCGCTGGGCGAGGGCGAGCCGCCACGGGCGCGGGATATCGAGCGCGCGCTGGATCTGGTCTGGGCCGGCGTCGGCGTCTGGCTGCTGGTGCTGCTGCTCGGAGGCTGGCTGCATGCTTGAGCATGGTGGAAGGCTGCGTACGGCGGCGCAGCGCTACGACATCCCGCTGGCGGACTGGCTCGACCTGTCCACCGGCATCGCCCCCTATGGCTGGTCGCTGCCGAGCATTCCCGCCAGCGCCTGGGGGCGCCTGCCGGAACCCGGCGACGGGCTGGAAGCCGCGGCGCAGCGCTATTACGGTGCCCGCTCGCTGCTGCCGTTGGCCGGTTCGCAGGCGGCGATCCAGGCGCTGCCGCGCTTGCGCCGGCAGGCGCGGGTCGGTGTCGTCTCGCCCTGCTATGCCGAACACGCCGAGGCCTGGCGGCGCGCGGGCCATCGGCTGGTCGAGCTTTGCGAAGCCAGCGTGCCGGGTGCGCTGGATCGGCTCGACGTGCTGGTGGTGGTCAATCCGAACAACCCCACCGGCCGGCTGATCGCCGCCGAGCAACTGCTGCAGTGGCATGCCCGGCTGGCTGCTTCCGGTGGCTGGCTGCTGGTCGACGAGGCGTTCATGGACTGCACGCCGCAGCACAGCCTGGCCGCGCACAGCCATCTGCCGGGGCTCGTCGTGCTGCGCTCGTTCGGCAAGTTCTTCGGCCTGGCCGGTGCGCGGCTGGGCTTCGCGCTGGCGCATGCCGAGTTGCTGCGCGTGCTCGAGGAGCTGCTCGGGCCCTGGGCGATCGGCGGTCCGGCGCGCTGGCTGGGCAGCACCCTGCTCGCCGATGACGAAGGCCAGCAGCGCCAGCGCCGCCGGTTGAACGCCGATGGCGCGCGGCTCGCGGCGCTGCTGGCGGCGTACGGCTTGCCGCCGGTTGGCGGCTGTGCGCTGTTCCAGACGGTGTTCGACGTGGTCGCCGAACCGCTGTACGAGCACCTGGCGTACAGCGGTATTCTCACGCGCTTGTTCATGCCTTTCGGCCTGCGCTTCGGCCTGCCGGGCGAGGAGGCGGGCTGGGCCCGGCTGGAGCAGGCCCTTCGATGCTACCGGGAGCAACATTCATGACCACGCTGATGGTGCAGGGCACCACCTCCGATGCCGGCAAGAGCACCCTGGTGACCGCGTTGTGCCGCTGGCTGGCGCGCCAGGGCGTGGCGGTGGCGCCGTTCAAGCCGCAGAACATGGCACTCAACAGCGCGGTGACCGCCGACGGCGGCGAGATCGGCCGCGCCCAGGCGGTGCAGGCCCAGGCCGCCGGGCTGGCGCCACACACCGACATGAACCCGGTGCTGCTCAAGCCCAACAGCGACACCGGCGCCCAGGTGATCGTTCATGGCCGCGCCCTGAGCTGCATGGACGCAGTGGCCTATCACGACTACAAGCGCGTGGCCATGCAGGCGGTGCTCGAATCCCACCGACGCCTGAGCGAACGCTACCGGGTGGTGATGGTGGAAGGCGCGGGCTCGCCGGCGGAGATCAACCTGCGTGCCGGTGATATTGCCAACATGGGCTTCGCCGAGGCGGTGGATTGCCCGGTGATCCTCATCGCCGATATCGACAAGGGTGGCGTCTTCGCCCATCTGGTCGGCACCCTGGCCCTGCTTTCGGAGAGCGAGCAGGCGCGGGTGCGGGGCTTCGTCATCAACCGCTTTCGCGGTGATATCGCCCTGTTGCAACCGGGACTGGACTGGCTGGAACGACGTACCGGCAAGCCGGTGCTGGGCGTGCTGCCGTACCTGATGGATTTCCACCTGGAAGCCGAGGACGCCATCGATGTGCGCCAGTCGGCCAAGGGCGATCACACGCTGAACGTGGTGGTGCCGGTGCTGCCGCGCATCAGCAACCACACCGACTTCGATCCGCTGCGCCTGCACCCGCAGGTGGCGCTGCGCTTCGTCGGCCCCGGCGAGCCAGTGCCGGAGGCCGACCTGATCATCCTGCCCGGCTCCAAGAGCGTGCGCGCCGATCTCGCCTGGCTGCGCGCCAATGGGTGGGAGGCGGCGATCCGGCGCCATCTGCGCTACGGTGGCAAGCTGCTGGGCATCTGTGGCGGGTTGCAGATGCTCGGCCAGCGCATCGCCGATCCGCTCGGGTTGGAAGGGGCGGCTGGCGCGAGCGACGGGCTGGGGCTGCTGGATTTCACCACCGAGCTGCATGCCGAGAAGCAGTTGCGCAACGTGCGTGGCCGGCTGTGCCTGGAAAGCGCCGAGGTCAGCGGTTACGAAATCCATGCCGGGGTGAGCGAGGGGCCGGCGCTGCGCCAGGCCGCGGTCGAGCTGGACCATGGCCGCCGCGACGGCGTCCTCAGCGCCGATGGCCAGGTGCTCGGCACTTACCTGCACGGTCTGTTCGAAAGCCCGGCGGCCTGCGCCGCGCTGCTGCGCTGGGCGGGGCTCGGCGAGGTCGAGACGGTGGATTACCACGCCCTGCGCGAGCGCGATATCGAGCGCCTGGCCGATCTGGCCGAGACGCGCCTGGATACCCGGCTGTTGCGCAGGCTTTGCGGTGTCTAGCGTTGCGGGCGCCCTTCGTAGGAGGGGCGGGGACGACGGGCCCATGCCCGCGAAACAGGATTGGAGACCGACATGCTTGAACTGATCCTCGGCGGCGCGCGTTCCGGCAAGAGCCGGCTGGCCGAGCGCCTCGCCGCCGAAAGCGGCCTGGCGGTGACCTATGTCGCCACCAGCCAGGCGCTGGACGGCGAGATGGCCGCGCGTATCGCCCAGCATCGCCAGCGTCGCCCCGCGCACTGGTCGCTGGTCGAGGAGCCGCTGCAACTGGCGCGGGTGTTGCGCGAGCAGGCCGATGCCCGGCGCTGCCTGCTGGTCGACTGCCTGACCCTGTGGCTGACCAACCTGTTGCTGCTGGACGATCCGGCGCGGCTGGCCGCCGAGCGCGACGCGCTGCTGGCAGGCCTCGGCCAACTGCCGGGGCGGATCATCCTGGTCAGCAACGAAACCGGCCTGGGCGTGGTGCCGCTGGGCGAGCTGACCCGGCGCTATGTCGACGAAGCCGGTTGGCTGCACCAGGCGGTGGCCGAACGGGCGCAGCGGGTGAGCTTCATGGTCGCCGGGTTGCCGATGATATTGAAAGGAGCGCAGTGATGAGCGAGTGGTGGAATGCGCCGTGCCGGCCGCTGGACGAGCAGGCCCGGGCCCGGGCGCTGGCGCGGCAGGAGCAACTGACCAAGCCGCGTGGCGCGCTTGGCCGGCTGGAAAGCCTGGCGCTGGAGCTGGCGGCGATGCAGGGTTGCGAGCGGCCACGGGCCGAACGCGTGCGCATCGCGGTGTTCGCCGGCGACCATGGCGTGGTGGAGGAGGGCGTCTCGGCCTATCCGCAGGCGGTGACGGGACAGATGCTGCGCAATTTCGTGCGCGGCGGCGCGGCGCTCAGCGTGTTGGCGCGGCGGCTGGATGCGCCGCTGGAGGTGATCGACCTGGGCACCGTCGAGCCGTTGCAGCTGGACGGCGTGACGCACCTGCGCCTCGGCCCGGGCACGGCCAATTTCTCCCGCGCCGCGGCCATGAGCGAAGAACAGCTGCGCCAGGCGCTGGCGGCCGGCCGCGACAGCGCGCAACGGGCGGCGGCTGCTGCCGCGCAGCTGTTCATCGGCGGCGAAATGGGCATCGGCAACACCAGCTGCGCCAGCGCACTGGCCGCGGTGCTGCTGCCGCGCTCGCCGCTGCTGCTGGTTGGCCCGGGTACCGGCCTGGATGCCGCCGGCCTGCAGCGCAAGCTGCAGGTGATCCAGGCCGCGCTGGCGCTGCATGGCGCGTACTGCCGCGAGCCGCTGGAAGCCCTGCGCCGCCTCGGCGGTTTCGAGGTGGCGGCGCTGGCGGGGGCCTATCTCGGCTGTGCCCAGGCCGGCGTCCCGGCGTTGGTGGACGGCTTCATCTGCAGCGTCGCCGCGCTCTGCGCGACACGCCTGAACCCCGAGTGTCGCGCCTGGCTGATCTTCGCCCATCGCTCCGCCGAACCCGGCCACCTGGCGGTGCTCGACGACATGGGCGCCGAACCGCTGCTCGACCTCGGCCTGCGCCTGGGCGAGGGCAGCGGCGCGGCGCTGGCGGTGCCGCTGCTGCAACAGGCCTGCGCGCTGCACGACGGGATGGCGACCTTCGCCGAGGCGGCGGTTTCGGACCGGCCGGCATGAGCGCGCGCATCGATCTGCTGCGCCACGGCGAAACCGAACGCGGTGGCGGCTTTCGTGGCAGTCTCGACGATGCCTTGACCGCCCGCGGCTGGCAGCAGATGCGCGAGGCGGTGGACGGCGCCGGCCCCTGGGACGCGCTGATCAGCTCGCCCTTGCAGCGTTGCGCCGCCTTCGCCCGGGAACTGGCCAGGCGCCGCGGACTGCCGCTGTACCTGGAAGCCGACCTGCGCGAGCTGCATTTCGGCGACTGGGAAGGGCGCAGCGCCGCCGAGCTGATGCAGGCCAGCGCCGAGGCGCTGGAGCGTTTCTGGGCCGATCCCTACGGCTGCACCCCGCCCGGCGGCGAGCCGCTGGCGGACTTCGAACGGCGGGTACTGACTGCCCTGCTGCGCCTGCAGCGCCGCTTCGTCGGCCAGCGCCTGCTGCTGATCGGCCATGCCGGGGTGATGCGCCTGCTGCTGGCACGGCAACGGGGCCTGCCGCGCGAGCGGTTGCTGGAGGTGACGGTGGCGCATGGCGAGCTGCTGCCGCTGGCCCGCTTGCGGCCATGCCCGCATGGCGAGCACGGCGGCAACGCCTGAACGGGAACCGACATGCTGCCGCTATTGATCGCCCTGCAGTTTCTCACCAGCCTGCCGATCCGCCTGCCCGCGCTGCCCACGCCGCGGCAGCAGGGGCGCTCGCTGCTCTGCTACCCGCTGGTCGGGGCTTTGTTGGGCGCGCTGCTCTGGCTCGGCGCCATCCTGCTGGCAGGCGCGCCGCCGCTGTTGCAGGCGGCCTTGCTGCTGACGCTCTGGGTGGCCCTGAGCGGCGCCCTGCACCTCGATGGCCTGGCCGACAGCGCCGATGCCTGGCTCGGCGGTTTCGGCGACCGCGAGCGCACCCTGGCGATCATGAAGGACCCGCGCAGCGGTCCGGTCGCCGTGGTGGTGCTGGTACTGGTGCTGTTGCTCAAGTTCGCCGCGTTGCTGGCATTGCTGCAGGCCCAGCAATACGCAGCCCTGCTGCTGGCGCCCGTGCTGGGACGCGCGGCGCTGCTGGCGCTGTTCCTCACCACGGCTTACGTGCGGCCCAGTGGCCTCGGTCAGGCGCTGGCGGCGAATCTGCCGCGGCCCTGGGCGCGCGGCGTGCTGGCAGCGGCCGCCCTCGGTTGCCTGCCGTTCGGTGCATCCGGGCTGGTTGCCCTGCTGCTGGCCGTGGCGACGTTCTTCCTCGCGCGCCGCGTCATGCTCCGCCGCCTCGGCGGCACCACCGGCGACACCGCCGGCGCGCTGCTCGAGCTGGTGGAGTGCGCGGTGCTGGTGGGGCTGGCGCTGCAGGTGGGGCGGTAGGTTGGGCTGGCTTTGAGTTCGGCGTGTCATGTTGGGCTTCGTCGCTATGCTCCTCAACCCAACCTACTCAGGCCGTAGGTCGGGTTGAGCGCAGCGAAGCCCGACGAGCGCGGGATCAGGCCACGAATTCGTCATGCCATCGGTCTTTTCACGCCCCGGCGATCATCTTCGCCGCGGCACGCTCAGCCTGCGCTCGCCCCGGCCTAGCTTTCCGCCGCGAGGGCGGCATCGAGTTGCGCCACCAGGCTGCCGTCGGCTTCCAGGCCGAGGATGATGTCGCAGCCGCCGACCAGCTCGCCCCGCAGGAACAGCTGTGGGTAGGTCGGCCATTGCGAGATCTTCGGCAGCTTCTCGCGGATATGCGGTGCCAGCAGCACGTTGACCGTGGCGAACGGCCGGCCGCTGTTCTTCAGTGCCGCCACCGCGGCGCGGGAGAAACCGCACTCCGGCGCTTCCGGCGTGCCCTTCATGTACAGCAGCACCGGATGCTCGGCGAGTTGCTGGCGGATGCGTGCTTCGGTATCGAGAACGTGCATGCGTTCACTCCATCGCCAGCGCGTAGCGGGCGCTGTAGGCGCCGGGGGTGGCATGGGCCCGTTGCGGGCGAGCCTTCCAGGCCTCGTAGCCGCCGTCCAGGCTGTAGCAGTTGATGAAGCCGAAGTCGCTGAACAGCTGTGCCATGTCGCGGCTGGCATGGCCGCGTTCGCAACAGATGATCAGGTGGACATGATTCGGCGTGCTCTTGAGCAGCGTGCGCAGGTTCAGCTCGCTGAGGCGGGTGGCGCGCGGGTCGTGGCCCTGGCAGTAGGCGCGGGCATCGCGCATGTCCAGCAGCATGGTGTTTTCGGTCGCCAGCAGCCGCTGGGCCTGCTCGACGCTGATGCGTTGGTAGTCGCTCATTGCTCTTCTCCAAAACAATCGTGATAGGTCGGGCAGGTTTCACAAGAAGGGGAGCGGCAGACGTAGCCGCCGTCCTGTTCGCATAGTTGTTTGTAGAGGAATTTCTTCCAGCGCATGTCCTGGGTGTTGCGCCGGGCCAGCTGCGGGAAGTTGTGCATCAGCAGCGCGTACAGCTGCGCCCGTGAGGCCAGGCCGAGGTCGCGCCACAGGTGTTCGCCACCGAGGCAGGCGGCGGCGACGATGGCGGCCATCGCCGGTTCGCCGTGGTCGTCCTGGCCGTCCAGCAGCAGGTCGTGCAGCGCCTGCCATTCTTCCCGGCGCAGCGCCAGCAACTCTTCGCGCAGGGCGTCGCGTTCGCCGAGCAAGGCCTCGTCGGCGCTACGGGATGGTGGTCGCAGCCCATGGCGTGCCAGGAGCTCGGCGTACTGCGCCGCGTCGAGCCCGAGGTGCTGCGGCAGGCAGCTGCGGCCTTCGCGCTGGGCGCGGATGATCTGCGCCAGCCAGGCCGGGTTGTCGTCGACCGCGACCTCAAGGCAAAGCGCGGCCCGGCTCATTGCGGCGTGCTCGCGGCGGGGCGGCAACCGAGCGCCGAGCTGGTGCCCAGCGAACAACCGCTGATGTTCGGCGCCAGCGCCGGCAGCCGGCCCTTGCACGGCAGCCAGGCGTTTATGCCGACCAGGTCGAAGTCGACCATGTAGTGCATGCCGCAGCGGATCAGCGGGCGGCGGATCAACAGCGGCTGGGCGATCATCAGCTTCAGCGCCTGTTCGGCGCTCAGCCCCGTGGGGTCCAGCTCGCCGTACTTGATCGCCGGTGCCGAGGGGTTGAACCACTCGGTCACCGGCAAAGCGCCGAAGAACGGTCGCAGGCGCTCCGGCGTCCAGGCCTCGCGCAGCAGGTCGCGCACTTCCAGCTCGATGCCCGCCGAACGCAGCAGCTCCTTCTGCAGGCGGTTGGTGGCGCAACCGGGCTTCTCGTAGAAGATGATGCAGGACATGGCAACCTCCTCAACGGGCCTGGATGGTGCGCATGGCCTCGGCCAGCCGTTCCGGCGGAATGCCGGTCAGCGAGCCGGCCGGGTTGGCCGGGCTGCCGTCGGCCAGCAGGATCGCGCCTTCGATGGGGCAGATGCTCGCGCACTGCTGCTCGGCGTAGTCGCCGTCGCATTCGGTGCACTTGTGCGCGCTGATGCGGAAGTACGCAGTGCCGGGGCTGATTGCCTCGCTCGGACAGACATCCACGCAGGCCCAGCAGTTGACGCAGGATTCGACGATTTGCAGTGCCATGCTCCACCTCCTCATGCCATCAGGCATTGCTCCGCTTGGGTTGCCGCGTCGAGGCGGCCGCTGGCGATCATTTCCTGATACACCGCCAGCACCGCTTCCTCGATGGGCTCCATGGCGTGCTCGCCGTTGGGCTGGATGCCGGCGGCTTCCAGCTCGCCCCAGGGTTCGAAGCCGATCTTCGAGCAGAGCACCGCCTCGCAGCCCTTGAGCGCGCGGATGCTGCCCGACAGTGCGCTGTCCTTGTCGCCGCAGCTGTCGTTGCCGATGCAGTACTGCTCGACCTTGCGGTGGCCGATGAAGCGCACCCCGGCCGGCGAGGCCTCGTAGACGAGGAATTCGCGGGCATGGCCGAAGTGCTGGTTGACCAGGCCGCCGCCGCTGGTGGCCACGGCCATCAGCACCGGGCGATGGCCCTTGTCCACTGTGCCGGTGAGCTGCGCAGCGCTGGGGGTGGCCAGGCGCGCCTTCTTCGCCGCGCGTTCGTCCAGCTCCTCCTTGATCGCCGCGTGGATGGCGGCGCGCTTGACCATCGCCGCCTCGTAGTCGACGTCCATGCTCTCGATCTTGTCGAGGGTGAACTCGTCGCCGCGGTCCTCGCCGAGCAGGCCCACCGCGTCGGCGCGGCACTGGCGGCAGTGGCGCATCATGTTCATGTCGCCGGCACAGGCGTCCTGCAGGTCCTGCAGTTCCTCCGGTTCCGGGCTGCGCTGGCCCATCACGCCATAGAAGGTGCCGTGCTCGGCCTCGGCGATCAGTGGCATGACGTTGTGCAGGAAGGCGCCCTTGGCCTTGACGATGCGGCTGACCTCTTTCAGGTGCTCATCGTTGACGCCGGGGATCAGCACCGAGTTGACCTTCACCAGAATGCCGCGCTCGACCAGCATCTCCAGGCCCTTCTGCTGCTGTTCGATGAGGATCTTGGCCGCCTTGCGCCCGCGGATGCGCTTGTTGTTCCAGTAGATCCAGGGGTAGATCTCGGCGCCGATGTCCGGGTCCACGCAGTTGATGGTGATGGTCACGTGGTCGATGTTGTGCTTGGCCAGTTCGTCGACGCAGTCGGGCAGGGCCAGGCCGTTGGTGGAGACGCACAGCTTGATGTCCGGCGCCTGCTCGGACAGCATGCGGAAGGTCTCGAAGGTGCGCTGCGGGTTGGCCAGCGGGTCGCCCGGGCCGGCGATGCCGAGCACGGTCATCTGCGGGATGGTCGCCGCCACCGCCTTGACCTTCTTCACCGCTTGCACCGGCTCCAGCAGCTCGGACACCACGCCCGGGCGCGATTCGTTGGCGCAGTCGTACTTGCGGTTGCAGTAGTGGCACTGGATGTTGCAGGCCGGCGCCACCGCCACATGCATGCGCGCGAAGTAGTGGTGCGCCTCCTCGGAGTAGCAGGGGTGGTTGTGCACTTTCTCGCGGATGTGCTCGGGAAGGTGCGCGAGCTGGTCATCCGAGCTGCCACAGGAACCCGCTGAACAACCGCCCCCGGCGGTTGGCCCGGCCTCGCTCTGGCCCAGTACGTTCAGTTCCATGTTCGGTCTCCGAATAGAGGTCTGTCCCCGGTACCTGCAGCAAGGCTTGTGCCTGTTTTCAAGTCATTGTTTAAGAACGAATTTTTCAGAAAGCGGGCGGAATTCGTTGTTTCGCAACGAACAAAGTGGCGGGGCCGGGCGGGGCGGCTGTCGCAAAGGCGACAAGCTGCGCACGCCCGGTTCCCGGGCTGTCGCGACCCGGTGCTCCAGACGATTGCGCATGGCGGGCCGCGATCCGCACCAGCGCCCCGGCCCGCTGGTGCCGGGCTACTCCTCGAGGCGCCCGCTGGCGTCGCGATCGCGCGCGTAATGATGGGTGAGCGGAAACGCCGGCAGCCAGGACTCGCGGCGGACGGTCCAGAGCTCGTAGGTGGGCATCAGCTGGTCGGGGGCATCGAGGGCTCCCAGGCTCACCTCGATTTCGTCCGCGGTGCGCGCGAAGACGGACGAGCCGCAGCGGGGACAGAAGAATCGCCCGGCGTAGTCGCGTGTCTCGCCCGTGACCGTCACCGCCGCCTGAGGGAATATCGCCGAGGCGTGGAACAGGGCCCCGTGATGCTTGCGGCAGTCGAGGCAATGGCAAAGGCCGACCCGGTATGGGCGGCCCGACGCCACGATGCGGACGTCGCCGCATAGGCAACCACCCGTGAATCGCGCCATGTTGTATCTCCTCTGGGCCAGGCGGCACGGACTTTCCCGGAGCGGGAGCCGCGTGCTTGCCGGACTTATGAAAATAGCAGCTCACGGCTCGAACGGGGCGGCCTCGGCCACGTGCCATGGCAGCACGTCGGCTACCCGGAAGGGCTGGGCGTCGGCGACTAGAATGCCCCTGTCGCCCACCCTTTCGGAGAACCCAGATGATCAGCAAGAACACCATTTGCCTCTGGTACGACGGCGCGGCTCTGGAGGCTGCAAGGTTCTATGCCGAGACGTTTCCGGACAGCGCGGTAGGCGCTGTGCTGCACGCGCCCGGCGACTATCCGGCGGGCCATCAGGGCGACGTCCTGACGGTCGAGTTCACGGTGATGGGCATCCCCTGCCTGGGGCTGAACGGCGGGCCGGGGATCAAGCACAACGAGGCGTTCTCGTTCCAGGTGGCGACCGACGACCAGGCCGAAACGGACCGCTTGTGGAACGCCATCGTCGCAAACGGCGGCGAGGAGAACGTATGCGGCTGGTGCCGGGACAAGTGGGGGCTGTCGTGGCAGATCACGCCGCGTGTCCTGACGGAGGCGATCGCCCATCCCGATCGAGCCGCGGCCAAGCGTGCGTTCGACGCCATGATGACCATGAGAAAGATCGACGTCGCGGCGATCGAAGCGGCCCTGGCGGGCTGACCGGCGCAGCGCTGGCCGGTTCATCTCGCTCATGGCCGCCGGTCGATGATGGGCGCATGTTGCGCCATGAGTTCGGCGACCCAATCGATGAACACCCGCAGCTTGGCGCTGACGTGCCGGTTCGGCGGGAATGCCACGTACAGGGGCATTGGCTCGAGTTGCCAGTGTTCGAACAGGAGCACCAGTTCGCCGCGCGCCAAATGCTCCTTGGCCATGTAGTCCGGCAGCCAGAGGATGCCGAGGCCGGCCAGGCCGGCGGCGAGGTAGGCGTTGCCGTCGTCGACCGCGAGCACGTACTGGCCGAGCACCTCGACGCGTTCGCCGTTGCCGTGCATGGCGTAGGGAAAGACCTTGCCGGCGCGCGCCCAGAGGAAGCCGACGATGCGGTGGTGGGTGTTTTCCAGCTCGCATGGGTGCCGGGGCATGCCGGCGCGTTCCAGGTAGCCCGGTGCGGCGTAGACGCCGAGGCGCAGGTCGCCGACGCGGCGGGCCACCAGCGACTGGTCGGTGATGTCGCCGCCGCGCACCACGCAGTCGACGTTCTCGTCGATCAGGTCGACCCGGCGGTCGCTCACGCCCATGTCGAGCTGGATATCGGGGTAGCGTGCGTGGAAGGCCGGTAGCGCCGGCACCAGGATCATGCGCGCCAGCGGGCTGGGCACGTCCACCCGCAAGCGCCCCCGGGGCAAGGTCGAGGCGCTGGACAGGCTGGTCTCGGCATCGTCCATGTCGGCCAGCAGGCGCACCACGCGCTCGTAGTAGGCGGCACCGTCGGCGGTGACGTTGACCTTGCGCGTGGTGCGATTGAGCAGGCGGACACGCAGCCGCGCCTCCAGTTGCTGCACCAGCTGCGTGACGCTGGTCTTGCTCATGTGCAGGGTCTCGGCCGCCTTGGTGAAACTGCCGGTTTCCACCACACGGGCGAAGGCCTGCATCGCATCGAAACGGTCCATCGCTGCTCCTGTTGCCCGTCGATTGTTTGGAATCTGCAAACAGTGTTGGCTGGGCTTGCGAGTTTATCCAGGCGCTGGGCCGGCCTACAGTCCCCTCCATGGTCAATCACGGGCCGGCACGGCCCATCGATGGAGGAACTCTCATGGCCAAGCGTGACGTCGTTTTCCCAGCCGGGCGCCAGGCGCTCTACGAGCTCAATCGTTATTCGCCGGCGATCCGTTCCAACGGATTCCTGTTCGTTTCCGGGCAGGTCGGCAGCCGCGAGGACGGCTCACCCGAGCCGCAACTGGAGGCGCAGGTCCGGCGCGCCTTCGACAACCTGAACGCGATCCTGAAAGAAGCGGGTTGCACGTTCGACGATGTGGTCGACGTGACCCTCTTCATGGTCGACCCCGAGGCGATCTTCGAGCGGGCCTGGAAGGTGGTGTTGTCCGAGTATTGGGGCGAGGCGCCACACCCGACGGTGACCGCCGTGGGCGTGACCTGGCTCTATGGTTTCCAGTTCGAGGTCAAGGTGATCGCGAGGTTGCCGGAGGCAGGGTGAGCGTGGTGACCCCGTAGGAGCCCGGGGACGCGCCGAGTCCTTGCCGGCGATCAGCGGCGTGCGGCGGATCGCCAGCAAGCTGGCTCCTGCAAATCCCCGGGCGGTACCTCATCTGAAGAACTGGCTCGGCGTCGTGCCGAACTGTTTCTTGAACATGGTGGCGAACGCACTCGGGCTGTCGTAGCCCAGGGCGCCCGCGACGTCGATGATCCGCTCCCCCACGGCGATGCGTTCCAGTGCCAGGAGCAGCCGGGCCTGCTGGCGCCAGCGGCCGAAGGTCATGCCGGTTTCCTTGCGGAACAGCCGCTGGATGGTCTTTTCATCGAGGTTCAGCCGCTCGCTCCAGTCCGCCAGCGTCGAGCCGTCGCCCGGATCGTTCTGCAAGGTCGAGCAGATCGTGCCGATCCGTCGATCGGCCGGCTGCGGCAGTTGCAGGGGCAAGGCCGGCAGGAGGCTGAGCTCGTCGAGGATCAGGCGCATGATCCTGGCCTCGCGCGAGTCGGGGGCGTAGGGCGCCCTGATGCCGATGGAGCTCTTGATCAGCTCGCTCAGCAGCGCGGAAATGCTCACGGCCCGGGTCTCGTGCGGCAGGTGCGGAACCGCGTCGGTGCGCACGAAGACGCTGCGCATCTTCAGCGAACCCACGCAGCGAATCGAGTGGACCTGCCCGCAGGGCATCCAGATGCCCCGGCTGGGCGGCACGGTCCACTGGCTCGATGCGGTGTGCACCACCATCACGCCTTCGATGGCGTAGATCAGCTGATGCTTGGCGTGGCAGTGCGGTTCGATGAACCAGCCTTCCGGGTAGTCGGTCGCGCTGCTCACGACGGCCCAGGGTGCTTCGTCCACTTCCGCCAGCAGTTTTTCCAATGGTCTGGGCATGATTTCCTTTTTCGCGAGGGTGTCTGCCTAAATCGAGCGAGACAGGCAATTTACCGGGTGCCTAGGATAGCGCCAGCGCTCAGACGGCACCTGCGAAGGCGGTCGAGCCATTGGTTGTTCCCATGTCCGGTCGTTTCAGCGACGCGTGCAGCCCCGAGCGCTGCCGCTCGCTGATCGACCCGGCGCCCCTCTTGCCTGTGCGGATGACATGCGATGTCCAGCAGTACCACCCCTTCGGTGACCGCCTCGGTCGCCAGCCAAGCCAGCCCCCTGGTGATGCGCGTGATCGGCGCCTGCGCCCTGGCGCACCTGATCAATGACCTGATCCAGGCGGTGCTGCCGTCGATCTATCCCGTGCTCAAGGCCAACTACGGCCTGAGCTTCACCCAGGTGGGCCTGATCACGCTGACGTTCCAGCTCACCGCCTCGCTGCTGCAGCCCTGGGTCGGTTACCACACCGACCGCCATCCCAAGCCCTGGTTGCTGCCCGCCGGCATGCTCTGCACCCTGATCGGCATCCTGCTGCTGGCCTTCGTCGGCTCCTTCGCCGCCATCCTCATGGCCTCGGCCCTGGTGGGGATCGGCTCCTCGACCTTCCACCCGGAGACCTCGCGCGTGGCACGCCTGGCCTCGGGTGGCCGCTATGGCCTGGCGCAGTCGACCTTCCAGGTCGGCGGCAACGCCGGCAGCGCCTTCGGCCCGCTGCTGGCGGCGGCCATTGTCATTCCCTACGGGCAGGGCAGCGTCGCCTGGTTCGGCCTGTTCGCGGTGTTCGCGATCGGGGTGCTCTACGGCCTGAGCCGCTGGTATCGCAACCACCTGAGCCTGTTCCGGCTCAAGCAGGGCGGCCAGGCCACCCATGGGCTTTCCAAGGGACGGGTGCGCTTCGCCCTGGTGATACTGGCGCTGCTGGTGTTCTCCAAGTATTTCTACATGGCCAGCTTCACCAGCTACTTCACCTTCTACCTGATCGAGAAGTTCGGCCTGTCGGTGGCCAACTCCCAGCTCTACCTGTTCCTGTTCCTCGGCGCCGTCGCGGCGGGCACCTTCTTCGGCGGCCCCATCGGCGACAGGATCGGCCGCAAGAAGGTGATCTGGTTTTCCATCCTCGGCGTCGCGCCCTTCACGCTGACGCTGCCCTACGTCGATCTGTTCTGGACCGGCATCCTGAGCATGGTCATCGGTTTCGTGCTCGCCTCGGCGTTCTCCGCCATCGTGGTCTTCGCCCAGGAACTGGTGCCAGGCAACGTCGGCATGATCGCCGGGGTCTTCTTCGGCCTGATGTTCGGCTTCGGCGGTATCGGCGCCGCGCTGCTCGGCCACCTGGCGGATCTCCACGGCATCGAGTACGTGTACCGGCTGTGCGCCTACCTGCCGCTGCTCGGCATCCTGACGATCCTGCTGCCTTCCACCGGGCGCGCCTGAGGCGTTGTGTCGGCAATCCCGCTCGCTTCGGCAGGGCTGAGCGCCGAAGCCTTCAGATCTTGCGCATGTGAATGTTCAGCGTCTGCACCCGGTAGGCGATCTGCCGGGGCGTCATGCCGAGCAGGCGGGCGGCCTTGGCCTGGACCCAGCCGGCCTGTTCCAGGGCGGCGATGACCCGTTCGCGGTCGTCGAGGCTGTCGTCGGCGAGGTTGACCTCGGGGACCGGTGCCAGCGGCGTGGCGTCATGGTCGAGGCCGGTGAGCGAGACCACGTCGCGGCTGATGGTGCCGTCCTCGCTCATGATCGCCGAGCGCTCCAGGCAGTTTTCCAGTTCGCGCACGTTGCCCGGCCAGCGGTGGCTCATCAACAGGCGCAGGGCGCTGTCGGTCAGCTTGAGCGGGCGGCCCTGCTGGCGGGCGATCTTGTCGAGGAGGAATTCGGCCAGCTCCGGGATGTCGGCACTGCGCTCACGCAGCGGCGGGACGCGGATGGCCATGACGTTGAGGCGGTAGTAGAGGTCCTCGCGGAACTTGCCTTGCTCCACCTCGTGCTCCAGGTCGCGGTTGGTGGCGGCGACGATGCGTACGTTGACCCGCACCGTCTGGGTGCCGCCGACGCGCTCCAGCTCGCCTTCCTGCAGCACGCGCAGCAGCTTGGCCTGGAACATCGGCGAGATCTCGCCGATCTCGTCGAGGAACAGGGTGCCGCCATCGGCCTGTTCGAAGCGGCCCTTGCGCTGCTTCACGGCGCCGGTGAAGGCGCCTTTCTCGTGGCCGAACAGCTCCGATTCGAGCAGGGTTTCCGGTAGCGCGGCGCAGTTCAGGCGTACCAGCGGCTGGTGCGCACGCGGCGAGTTGTAGTGGATGGCGCTGGCGATCAGTTCCTTGCCGGTGCCGGATTCGCCGAGGATGAGCACGGTGCTGTTCCACTTGGCGACGCGCCGCACCTGGTCGAACACCCGCCGCATGGAGGCGGTGTGGCCCACCACCATGTTCTCGAAGCCATACTTGGCGCGGACTTCGCGGCGCAGTTCGTCGCGCTCGTCGGCCACTTCCTGGCCGTCCGCGATGTTCACCACCAGGCGCACGGTCTGCGCCAGCAGCCGCGCGACGATTTCCATCAGGCGGGTGCGTTCGGGCATCAGCTCGTCGGCGCGGCGGTCGGGCTGGGCCGCCAGCACGCCGATGGTGGTGCCGTCGACGGCCTTGATCGGCACGGCGATGAAGGGCAGGTCCATGTCGTACAGCGCCAGCCGGTCGAGAAAGCGCGGTTCGGCGTCGATGCGGCCGAGCACCACGCTGTTGCCATGCTTGAGGATGTTGCCGAACACCCCTTCGCCGATGCGGTAGCGGGTGCTTTCGCAGGCGCGCACCACCGCCTCGGAGTCGGTGTGCACGGCGCCGACCTGCAAGGTGCCGTTCTTCGGATCGCAGATGGAAACCAGCCCGTGCAGCAGGCCGAGGTCTTCGTGCAGCACGGCGAGGATCTCGGCCAGCAGCTCCTCGATGGGCCGGCCGCGGTTGAGGATGCGGGCGATCTGCGCCAGGGCCTGGAGCTGGCAATCCAGCAGTTCGCTGCGGGTCGGGGCGACGGGGCGTTCGGCAAATGTGGCGTTCATGCGGCTCCCCCTGTCAGCTGGCCGAGAAGGGTAGTTCGACGACGATCCGGCAGCCCTGCTCGTAGCCGGTGTCGATATGCACCGTGCCGGCGTGCTCGGTGACGGTTTCCTGCACCATGGCCAGGCCCATGCCGCGGCCGGCCTTGTGCGGTGGCTTGGTGCTGAAGAAGGGTTCGAAAACCTTCAGCGCCAGCTCCGGCGCGATGCCCGGGCCGCTGTCGGCGATCTCCAGGCGCACCACGCGCTGGCCCTGGATGCGGGTGACGATCGACAGCGTGCGCGGGTTGTCCTGGTTCTGGCTCATGGCCTCGATGGCGTTTTCCAGCAATTGCTTGATCATGCTGCGCAGCCGGCCTTCGGCGCCCATCACCCAGGGCAGGCGCAGCGCCGGCTGCCAGTCGACGACGATGCCCTGGGCGAGCAACTGGTCGGTCATCAGGCTGACCACTTCGCGGATCAGCTGGTTGACGTTGACCGGCACGCAGCTGCCGGCCTGGCGCAGCGGGATCGAGCCGCTGAGGCTTTCCAGCGCATCCATGCCGGCCTGGCTGGCTTCGCGCATGGCGCTGAGTACCGGATCGCCTTCGGCGCTGTCGCCCAGGCGCCGTTCGAGCATGCGCAGCGCCGCGCTGATCAGGTTGACCGGCCCCTGCAGGCGGTGGATGGCGCCGTTGAAGGTCTCGCGCATGCCGTCGAGCAGTTCTTCCTCGGCCATCAGCACCTTCAGGGCGTTGAGCTGGGAAGCCTGCTGCTGCTGGCGCAGCGCGGTGATGTCGTTGACCGTGAGCAGCAGGTAGTTTTCCTCGCCCGGGTCGAAGAAGTCGTCGGCGTGCTCGCCCTCGATGCGGATGGCGCGGCCGTGGCAGGAAAACCAGCGCGGCGTGCGGCCGCCGAGGTCGAAGGTGACTTCCTTGCCGGTGAAGGCCTGGCCCTGCAGCTTCAGCGCTTCGATGGCGCCGCCGAGGCTCTCCTCGAGCAGGTTCACCAGCTGGCTGGGCGTGGATTGCTCGCCGAGCTCGGCGGCCAGGCGGTTGAAGCTGGGATTGGCCAGGCGGATCTGCCGGGCGTGATCGAGCACCACGATGGCGGCCGGTGCGCTGTCGACCACCGCCTCGATGATCAGGCGCTGGTTGCTGACGCGCTGCTCGAGCTTGTGCTGGTCGCTGCTGTCGCGGTGCATGCCCAGGTAGTAGACGGTCTGCTCGTGCTCGTCGAGCACCGGTGCCACGGTCAGCTCGGCGAGGTAGCGGCTGTCGTCCTTGCGCCGGTTGACCAGCATCCCGGACCAGGCCTTCTTCTGTGCCAGGCGGCTCCAGAGCGCCTGGTAGACCAGCCGCGGCGTGGTGCCGTTGGACAGTACCGATTCGTTCTTGCCGATCACCTCGCGGCTGTCGTAGCCGGTGATGCTGCTGAAGGCGCGGTTGGCATAGAGGATGTTGGCCTTCAGGTCGGTGATGGAGATGGCGATTGGCGCGTGCTCCACAGCCTGCTGGAACACCTCGGGCGCCAATCCGTCGGACGCAGTGGATTGCCCCGCATCCAAGTCGGAGGTGGCCTGGGTCATGTGCAGTTCCTCATCGATGCGGCGAAGCCGGCGTCTGTGCGCCGGTATCCGCGGCAAAGCCATACGGTAAATGGGGTTTTGCAAAGGGCGTGCCGCTGAGCGCCGCCCGCGTCGACGGGCCTGTGAGGCCCTGAACGCGTGATGGCGGCGGATTTTCACCCGCCGATTGCCGCCCGGGCTGTTGCAAATCCCACAGGGAGGCGCGTGCGTCCCCGGCGGGCTGTCGCAAACCCCACAAAGCCCGTCAGGCGGCGCCTTTGCCGGTGGGGCGCTATCGCATCATTCATTGATCTGCATCAACGAATTCCGGGCTCTTTGGGCGCCGTCGGCGCTCTGGCTGGGCGTGGCATGCTTGATGCAAAACCCCTCGCAACGAGGCCTTTGCCCGACAACGGTGCAAGCGCTGCCAATAGGCTGGGAGGGGTTATGGAATATGCGCTGTTTCTGATCGGCACCGTGCTGGTCAACAACGTGGTGCTGGTCTACTTCCTCGGCCTGTGCCCGTTCATGGGCGTCTCCGGCAAGCTCGACCCCTCGCTGGGCATGGGCCTGGCGACGACCCTGGTGATGACCCTGGGCGGCATCAGCAGCTGGCTGCTCGAACACTACGTGCTGCAGCCGCTGGGCATCGGCTTTTTGCGCATCCTCTCCTACATCCTGGTGATCGCCGGCCTGGTGCAGCTGATCGAGATGATCATCCGCAAGGTCAGCCCGCCGCTGTATCGCTCGCTGGGTATCTACCTGCCGCTGATCACCACCAACTGCGCCGTGCTGGGCGTGCCGCTGATCAGCGTGCGCGAAGGCCACGGGCTGGCCGAGGCGGGGCTGTTCGGCCTGGGTTCGGCGCTGGGCTTCACCCTGGTCATGGTGATCTTCGCCGGTTTGCGCGAACGCCTGGCGCTGGCCAGCGTGCCGGCGGCCTTCGCCGGCGCGCCGATCGCTTTCGTCACCGCCGGGTTGCTGGCGATGGCTTTCATGGGCTTCGCCGGCCTGATCTGAAACGCACGCCGCCGGCGAGGCTGGCGAAGGAGGAGCAATGCTGGGCGCAATTCTGGTTCTTGCACTGATGGGCCTGCTGCTGGGCGGCGGCCTCGGCCTGGCGGCGCGCTACCTGGCGGTTTCGCAGGAGAACCCGCTGATCAAGGAAATCGAGGCGCTGCTGCCCGGCAGCCAGTGCGGGCAATGCGGCTACCCGGGGTGCAGTGCGGCGGCCGACGCCCTGGTCGAGGGCAGCGCCGCGGTCACCTGCTGCCCGCCCGGCGGGGCCGCGCTGGCCGAGCGCCTGGCCGAACTGCTCGGCGTGCCGCTGGACGCCAGTGCGCTCGCCGCGCCCATGCTGGCGCGCATCGACGCGGCCGAGTGCACCGGCTGCACGCGCTGTTTCCGCGCCTGCCCGACCGACGCCATCGTCGGCGCCAACGGGCAGATCCATTGCGTGCTGAGCAACGCCTGCACCGGCTGCAGCAAATGCCTGGAGGCCTGCCCGGAGGACTGCATCGCCCTCGCGCCCCAGGCGCCGACGCTGGACCACTGGCGCTGGGCCAAACCCAGGGCCGCCTGATTTCGCCTGATGAACAGGGGCGTCAGACCCCGGGAGTCGACAATGTTCAACCTCGCGCATTTTCGCGGCGGCATCCATCCCGCCGCCCACAAGGACCGCTCGGCTGCCCTCGGCATCGCCGTGCAGCCGCTGCCGCCGCGCCTGTACCTGCCGTTGCGCCAGCATGCCGGGGCCGAGGCCTTGCCGCTGGTGAAGGCGGGCGAGCGGGTGCTCAAGGGCCAGCTGCTGGCCGGCTCGCCCACCGAGCTCTCGGCGCCGATCCATGCGCCGAGTTCCGGGCGCATCCTCTCGATCGGACCGATCGACGCGCCGCATCCGTCCGGGCTCAAGGTCAACGGCATGGTCCTCGAATGCGATGGCGAGGAGCGCTGGATCGAGCTGGACGTACCGGCCGACCCCTTCGCCGAGGACCCGCAGCGGCTCGCACAGCGCGTCGCCGATGCCGGCGTGGTCGGGCTCGGCGGGGCGATCTTCCCGGCCGCGGTGAAGCTCAAGCAGGGCGCCCGGCACGAGATCAAGACCGTGCTGGTCAACGGCAGCGAATGCGAGCCGTACCTGAGCTGCGACGACCGGCTGATGCGCGAGCGCGCCGAGGCGGTGGTCGACGGTGCGCGGCTGATCCAGCACATCCTGCGTGCCTACAGCATCGTCATCGCCATCGAGGACAACAAGCCGGCGGCGCTGGCGGCCATGCGTGCGGCGAGCGAACCCTACGGCGCCATCGAGGTGGTGGCGGTGCCGGCGCTCTACCCGATGGGCTCGGCCAAGCAGCTGATCCGCCAGGTCACCGGCCGCGAGGTGCCGGCCGGCGGGCGCAGTACCGACGTCGGCGTGCTGGTACACAACGCCGGCACGGTGTATGCGATCCAGCAGGCGCTGCGCCACGGCCGCCCGCTGATCTCGCGGGTGGTGACGGTGGCCGGCGGCTGCGTGAGCAACCCGCGCAACGTCGAGACCCTGATCGGCACCCCGGTGCAGGCGCTGTTCGACAGTTGTGGCGGGCTGCTGCGCGAGCCGCAGCAACTGCTGCTCGGCGGGCCGATGATGGGCATGCTGCTGCCATCCACGGCGGTGCCGGTGATCAAGGGTGCCACCGGGCTGCTGGCGCTCGACCACGGCGAAGTGCCGCGCAGCGACAGCGCGCCGTGCATCCGCTGCGCGCGCTGCGTCGATGCCTGCCCGATGGGCCTGGCGCCGCTGGAGATGGCCGCGCGCACCCGCGTCGACGATTTCGACGGTGCCAGCGAATACGGCCTGCGCGACTGCATCCTCTGCGGCTGCTGCGCCTACGTCTGTCCCTCGCACATCCCGCTGGTGCAGTACTTCCAGTACGCCGTCGGCCAGCAGGACGAGCGCCGCAGCGCTGCGCGCAAGAACGATTACGTCAAGCAGCTTGCCGAGGCGCGGGCGGCGCGCCTGGCCGAGGAGGAAGCGGCCAAGGCGGCGGCCAAGGCGGCGAAGAAACGCAAGACGGCGGCGCCGGCCGCCAGCGAGGTATCGCCATGAGCGCGCAGGGTATCGCGGCGGGGCCGTTCGCCCATGATCGTTCCTCGGTCGACCGCATCATGCTGCACGTCTGCCTGGCGCTGCTGCCGACGACGGCCTGGGGCCTGTACCTGTTCGGCTGGCCGGCGATCTACCTGTGGCTGCTGACCTGTGCCAGTGCGGTGGCCTGCGAGGCCGCCTGCCTGTACCTGCTCGGCCGGCCGCTGCGCCGCCTGCTGGACGGCAGCGCATTGCTCAGCGGCTGGCTGCTGGCGCTGACGTTGCCGCCCTGGGCGCCCTGGTGGATCGCCGTCGGTGGCAGCGTCTTCGCCATCGGCATCGGCAAGCAACTGTATGGTGGCGTCGGGCAGAACGTGTTCAACCCGGCGATGCTGGCGCGGGTGGCGCTGCTGATCGCCTTTCCGCTGCAGATGACCACCTGGGCCTTGCCCCTGCCGCTGGGTACGGAGGGCGCGCCTGGCTGGCTCGAAGGCCTGCGCATCACCTTCGCCGGCGGGGCGCTGGCCGATGGCCTGAGCGGCGCCACCGCGCTGGGCCACCTGCAGACCGAGCTGACCCTGGGGCACAGTGCCGCGCAGATCCTCGACGGGCATTTCGCCCTGCTGCCGGCCTTTCTCGGCTACAGCGGCGGCAGCCTCGGCGAGACCTCGGAGCTGCTGATCCTGCTCGGCGGGCTCTGGCTGCTGGCGCTGCGCATCATCCACTGGGAGATCCCGCTGGGCATGCTGCTGACGGTGGGCGCGCTGGCGGCGCTGGCGCACCAGATCGACCCGCAGGTTCATGGCGGCGGGCTGTTCCACCTGACCTCGGGCGGCTTGCTGCTCGGCGCGTTGTTCATCGCCACCGACCCGGTGACCTCGCCGATCAGCCGCAGTGGCCGGCTGATCTTCGCCATCGGTTGCGGCGCGCTGGTCTTCGTCATCCGCAGCTGGGGCAATTTCCCCGAAGCCGTGGCGTTCGCCGTGTTGCTCATGAACGCCCTGGTGCCGCTGATCGACCGCGTCTGCCGGCCGCGCGCCTATGGCCGCAACGCGCGCGGCAAGCCGCTGGTGGCGGCGAAGTGGACCCGCCAGGTGAAGGAGGTCGACAAGGTATGAACGAACTGACCCAGACGCCGCCCGTGGCAGACGGCAACGAACCGCCGCTCACCCGGCCCGGCCTGCTCGAGACCTGGCGCGAGCGGGTTTCCTACCAGGCGCTGTCGCTGGGCCTGGTCTGCGCCCTGGTGGCCGTGGCGCTGCTGCTCGGCAACCAGCTGACCCACCAGCGGATTGTCGATGCCGAGCTGCAGGACCGCCTCGCCGTGTTGCGCCAGGTACTGCCGCAGGCGCTCTACGACAACGATCCGCTGGCCGATGCCTTCGACGTCGAGGATGCCGAGCTGGGCCTGATCGAGGTGTACCCGGCGCGGCGCGCGGGGCAACTGACGGCCACCGCCTTCCAGGTCAGCACCGTCGGCTACGGCGGCCCGATCGTCCAGTTCATCGCCCTCGACAGCGAAGGCCGCATCCTCGGCGTGCGGGTGCTCAGCCACAAGGAAACCCCCGGCCTGGCGGACAAGATCGAAGTCACCCGCAGCGACTGGATCAAGGCCTTCGACGGCCTGTCGCTGGCCAACACGCCGAGGGCGCAATGGGCCGTGAAGAAGGACGGCGGCCGGTTCGACCAGTTCGCCGGCGCCACCATCACCCCGCGAGCCATCGTCAAGGGCGTGGTCCGGGCGCTCGAGTTCCAGGCCCGCCAGTCAACCGAGGAGAACCGGCCATGAGCAGCCATTGCGGATCAGCCGATGTCGCAGCGCCCAAGCCCAAGGGGCTGTTCAGCTACTTCAGCTCGGCGCTGTGGGACTACAACGTCGCCCTGGTGCAGATGCTCGCGCTGTGCCCGGCGCTGGCGGTGACCACCACCGCCACCAACGGCCTGGGCATGGGCCTGGCCACCACCCTGGTGCTGATGATCACCAACGCGATCATCTCCGCGCTGCGCCACAGCATCTCGCCGGCGGTGCGCAACCCGCTGATGATCGGCATCATCGCCGGCGTGGTGACCCTCATCGACATGGCGATGAACGCCTGGATGCATGAGCTGTACAAGGTACTGGGCCTGTTCATCGCGTTGATCGTGACCAACTGCGCGGTGCTCGGCCGCGCCGAATCCTTCAGCAGCCGAAACCCGGTGCTGCCCTCGATCCTCGATGGCGCCGGCATGGGCATCGGCTTCACCTGGGTGCTGATCGTGATCGGCGGGGTACGCGAGATCCTCGGCAGCGGCACGCTGTTCGCGCAGGCCTCGCTGCTGCTCGGCGAGCACTTCCATTGGCTGGAAATCACCGTCTTTCCTGACTTCCAGGGCATTCTGCTGGCGATCCTGCCGCCCGGGGCGTTCATCGTTCTGGGCTTCGTGCTGGCGTTCAAGCGGGTGATCGATCGCCGCCGCGCCGAGCGGCGGGTCAGGACCCACGGCGAACTGATCGTGTTGCAGTGAGCCGACCGAGGAGCGAGCGCACCATGAAGATTTCCGTTGTATACGCCGCACCCCGGCAGCCCCTGCTGTTCGATTGCCGGGTGGCGGAAGGCTCCAGCGTGGCCGAGGCCATCGAGCACTCCGGGGTGCTGCGCTACTGCCCGGACATCGACCTGAGCAAGCAGAAGGTCGGGGTCTACGGCAAGTTCGTCAAACTCGACAGCCCGCTGAAGGAGGGCGATCGGGTGGAGATCTACCAACGCATCACGCGCGTGCTGGATGAAGACGACGATGACGACGACTGACAGCCGCCGCGGATGACCATAGCCGAGAGAGGAGCGACCGATGAACAGCCAGCCCCCGAGCATGAACCGTGAAACCGCATTACGCATCGCCCTGGCCGCCCGGGCATTGCCCGAGGTGGGCGTCGGCCGGTTGCTGGAGATCCTGCACCAGCGGATCGAAGGCGAACTGGACCAGGAGAGCCTGCAGCGCGTGACCGTCACCGACCTGAAGACCGCTTTCGCCAGCGCCGACGGCGAGGAGGACGGCGAAGACATCGGCATCGGCCTGCCGGCGCTGAAGGAAGCGGTGCGCATCCTCTGGGGCGAGGGTGTCGGCGAGGACCTGCCGCAGGCGGTGGCCCTGGACGTCGTGCCGGAAGGCTCGATCCGGGTGGCCGTGGCCTCCAACAACGGCGAACGGCTGGACGGCCACTTCGGCTCGTGCCTGCGCTTCCTGGTCTACCAGGTCGGCGTCGACAGCCTGGCGCTGGTGGACGTGCGCTCGGCGCTGGATACCGAGTTCGCCGAGGACCGCAATGGCGCACGCGCCGAGCTGATCGGCGACTGCCAGGTGCTCTACGTGGTCTCCATCGGCGGCCCGGCGGCGGCCAAGGTGGTCAAGTCCGGGATCTATCCGATCAAGAAGGCCGGTGGCGAGGCGCGGCAGATTCTCGCCGATCTGCAAGGCGTCATGGCTGGCAATCCGCCGCCGTGGCTGGCCAAGCTGCTGGGCGTGCGGGCCGAGCAGCGGGTGCGCTTCGAGCGCTCCGACGACGAGGCGGCCTGGGCATGAGCGACGCGCGCAGGCTGGTCGCCGTGGCCATCGACCGCCACGGCAAAGTCGCCGGGCATGCCGGCCGGGCACACCACTGGCAGGTGTACGACATCTGGCCCGGCGAGGCGCCGGAGCCCGTCTACCGCCTGGTGCTGGACGACCAGGCATGCCTGCACGAATGGCATGTCAGCGCCCAGCCCGAACGTCATCCGCTGCACGCGGTGGACGTGGCCATCGCCGCCAGCGCCGGCGACGGCGTGCTGCGCCGCCTGGGCGAGCGCGGCGTGACCTTGCTGACCACCGCCGAAAACGATCCGTCGTGTGCCGTGCAGGCCTGGCTCGCCGGCAGCTTGCCACCAGGCTTGCCCCACGAGGAGCCGGGCTGCGGCGGCGAGGGGCATCGGCATCCGTAATCGTGGATTGGCGGACTGCCAAAGGCCTGAAGCTTGAAAAGCATCGCCCCGAGGCCGGGCCTCCCACAAAGGCAGCCGGCGCACGCCGAACCCTGTGGGAGGCGCGACCTCGCGGCGATGCAGTCCGAAGGACTGCCAGAGGCCTGAGGCCCGGAGCTTGAAAGCCTGAAAAGCATCGCCCCGAGGTCGGGCCTCCCACAAAAGCAACAAGTCCCGCACAGCCCCCTGTGGGAGGCGCGCCCTCGCGGCGATGTAGGCCGAAGGACTGCCAAAGGCCTGCGCTCGGAGCTGGAAACCTGGAGCCTGAAAAGCCGGAAGCGGGCTCCCCAGAAAAATGGTTGGGAGCTATTTTTTGACGTCGCTTGCGACGGCCCGAAGGGTGATCGCCAGGGACGGCAGATCACAAAAAAACTCCCCTGGGAGCGCAGGGGAGTGGCTCATCGCCAATATGGGGATGTCAAACCGTTGCACGTGACCCGGGCTGCGCCCGGGCTCTGTGGAGCCCAGGGCAACCCAGGGTGTGGAAGCGAGCCCCATGCTGGCCAAGCCCAATACGCCCATGGGTGGATTCAGATCGGCCCGCGCGCCTCGCGACGATGGGCGACGGTGCAGCCAAGGGCAGCCTCGTAGCTCAGCGTCTCCAGTTTCGGCCGGTAGTCGCACAGCGCGGCGTAGACGGTGAGTACCTTGTCCTCGGCGCTCTGGCCCTTGAAGTCTTCCTTGTCCAGGCGCAGGTCGTCGGCCAGGGTGTTCCACACCGCGCCTTCCTCGTGCGCCTGCAGCAGCAGGGTCACGCCGTCGAGCTCGGTGTACAGCGACTGGCCGAGGTTCTCCACGTAGAAGATCACCGGTGCGCCGTCGGCCAGGTCGCCGCGGTAGCGCTCGAGGAACAGCGGCAGGTGCGCCAGTTCGATCAGGGCGCCGGCCATCATCGCCAGTTTCCCCTGCTGCTCGAGCATGACTGCCTGCTTGACCACGGCGGTCGGCGGCAGGCGGCGGCCGGAGGCATCGGCGATCTCGCCTTCTTCGAGCACCAGGTCGCCGCGGAAGGCATAGGTGTCCGGCTTCGTGGTCGCGCCATTGACGCTGACGTTGCACAGCAGGTTTTGCGTTTCGTAGGTTTTCAACAGCATGGTCATGCTCTCTCGTGGAAAAAAACGGTCAGGCGACTTGCGGGGCGCCTTGGGCCAGGCCGAGCAGGTCGTGCCAGTCGGTCTCGACCAGTTCCAGTTGCTTGCGCAGGCAGACCTTGCGGTCCTTCGCGGTCGGCGAGGGGATCAGCGCCCAGCCAGCGGGCGTGGCGGCATCGTGGATCAGGTCGCTCATCAGCATGCGCTCGGTGTCGCGGTTGAACTGCATGCCGAGGAACAGGTAGTGGCATTCCTTGCGCTGCTGCTTGAGCCAGCCGGGAATGGCGAAGCCGCCCATCAGTTCGGTGATGTAGTCGACGAAGTCGGCGTCGCTGGCGACGTAGGAAGGGCTCGGCAGCGGCGTGCCCAGCGGCTTGAACAGCACCGGTAGCGCGGGGTCGACCTCGCTCTGGTCGATGCGCTGGTAGCGGCCTGCGTCGAAGCGATAGATGTCGAAGCGGTAGGGGCTGGCGGCGATGCGCGCGGCGCCGACCACCAGCGTATGCGGACGGTCGGCATAGCAGCGCTGCAGCTGGGTGTCGCGATTGCAGTCGATGACGTAGGGCAGGTTCAGCCCGGCCAGCCAGCGGTGCAGCGGCGCGGGCGTCCAGTTGTCGCCGCCGTAGGTCTGGGTCAGGAAGCGCTCGATGAAGCTGCGGCCCTTCTTGTTCTCCAGGTGCATGGCGGCACGCGGGAATTCGTACATCAGCCGCGGCGCCATCGGCTGCCCGCCGGTCATGGCGAGGATCAGGCTTTCATTGTCGGCCGGCATCGGCTGACCGGTGTCGCGGTCGACCACGCCGCCCAGCACACCGGGCCCCAAGTAGGGCACCAGTTCATGGGCGACGAGGCGATCGGCGATTTCCTGCAAAGGATCGTTCACGGCAAATCTCCTGCGGCCAGTGGATTTACCGATAGCCGATCGCAATAACCGAGCCAGCCGGGAGCGTGCATGCAAGCCCTTGATATATGGGGCTTTGAATGCGGCGATAGTTGCCGTTCAGGTGTTTCCGAAAGTATCGAACATGACAATTGTCATGTTCGCAACAGTTGCCGCAAGTGTGAAAAACCGGCGCTTGTCCCGGTCGATCTTTTTGTCGCCATTGCAACAGTCAGGCCTGTCGGTTGTTAACTATCGAACCGCCGGAGAATGTTGCCATTAATAAAATTATTTTAATTAAAACAAGTGTTTAGGTTCTTTTGGAAGCGCTGGCACAAAGGCTGCTATTGCCCTGTTGCGCAGGCTTGTTCGTGCCTATAGCCCACGTCAAGTGGTAACGAAACCTGAGGAACTTAATTATGGCAATGCGTCAATGCGCTATTTACGGGAAGGGTGGAATCGGCAAGTCCACCACGACCCAGAACCTCGTGGCGGCCCTGGCCGAACTCGGCAAGAAGGTCATGATCGTCGGCTGCGACCCCAAGGCCGACTCCACTCGCCTGATCCTGCACTCCAAGGCGCAGAACACCATCATGGAAATGGCCGCCGAGGCCGGTACCGTGGAAGACCTGGAACTCGAGGACGTGCTCAAGACCGGCTACGGCGACATCAAGTGCGTCGAGTCGGGCGGTCCGGAGCCGGGCGTGGGCTGCGCCGGTCGCGGCGTGATCACCGCGATCAACTTCCTCGAAGAGGAAGGCGCCTACGAGGATGACCTGGACTTCGTCTTCTACGACGTGCTCGGCGACGTGGTCTGTGGCGGCTTCGCCATGCCCATCCGCGAGAACAAGGCCCAGGAGATCTACGTCGTCTGCTCCGGCGAGATGATGGCGATGTATGCCGCCAACAACATCTGCAAGGGCATCGTGAAGTACGCCAACTCCGGCAGCGTGCGCCTCGGCGGGCTGATCTGCAACAGCCGCAACACCGACCGCGAGGACGAGCTGATCATGGCCCTGGCCGACAAGCTGGGTTCGCAGATGATCCACTTCGTCCCGCGCGACAACGTCGTGCAGCGCGCCGAAATCCGCCGCATGACCGTCATCGAGTACGACCCCGCCGCCAAGCAGGCCGACGAGTACCGGACCCTGGCGAAGAAGATCGTCGAGAACAAGAAACTGGTCATCCCCACCCCGATCAGCATGGACGAGCTGGAAGCCCTGCTCATGGAGTTCGGGATCATGGACGAGGAAGACATGAGCATCGTCGGCAAGACCGCCGCCGAGGAAGTCGTTGCCTGATCGCTTCAGCAGAACGGGGCAGGGCGGATGGGCCCTGCCGGGGTGTCGCACCGTGCCCGGCACGGTGCGGTGCGCCCGTGACCCGCACATGAACGCAAGAGGAGGTCAATCATGACCGGTATGTCCCGCGAAGAGGTGGAATCCCTCATCCAGGAAGTCCTGGAAGTCTATCCGGAGAAGGCCCGCAAGGACCGCGCCAAGCACTTGTCGCCCAACGACCCGGCGCTTGAGCAATCCAAGAAATGCATCACCTCCAACAAGAAGTCCCAGCCGGGGCTGATGACCATCCGTGGCTGCGCCTACGCCGGCTCGAAGGGTGTGGTCTGGGGGCCGATCAAGGACATGATCCACATTTCCCACGGGCCGGTGGGCTGTGGCCAGTACTCGCGCGCCGGGCGGCGCAACTACTACATCGGCACCACCGGTGTGAACGCCTTCGTCACCATGAACTTCACCTCGGATTTCCAGGAGAAGGACATCGTCTTCGGCGGCGACAAGAAGCTGGCCAAGCTGATCGACGAGATCGAGACGCTGTTCCCGCTGAACAAGGGCATCTCCGTGCAGTCCGAATGCCCCATCGGCCTGATCGGCGACGATATCGAGGCGGTCGCCAAGAAGAAGGCCGCCGAGCACGAGACCACCGTGGTGCCGGTGCGTTGCGAAGGCTTCCGCGGGGTGTCGCAGTCCCTCGGCCACCACATCGCCAACGACGCCATCCGCGACTGGGTGCTGGACAAGCGTGACGACGACACCAGCTTCGAGACCACGCCCTACGACGTCTCCATCATCGGCGACTACAACATCGGCGGCGATGCCTGGTCCTCGCGCATCCTGCTCGAGGAAATGGGCCTGCGCGTGGTGGCGCAGTGGTCCGGCGACGGCACGATTTCCGAGATGGAGCTGACGCCCAAGGTCAAGCTCAACCTGGTGCACTGCTACCGCTCGATGAACTACATCTCGCGGCACATGGAAGAGAAGTACGGCATTCCGTGGATGGAGTACAACTTCTTCGGCCCGACCAAGACCGCCGAGTCGCTACGGGCCATCGCCGAGCATTTCGACGACAGCATCAAGGCCAAGTGCGAGCAAGTGATCGCCAAGTACCAGCCGGAGTGGGAGGCGGTGATCGCCAAGTACCGCCCGCGCCTGGAAGGCAAGCGCGTGATGCTCTACGTCGGCGGCCTGCGTCCGCGCCACGTGATCGGCGCCTACGAGGACCTGGGCATGGAAGTGGTCGGCACCGGCTACGAGTTCGGCCACAACGACGACTACGACCGCACCCTCAAGGAAATGGGCAACGCCACGCTGCTCTACGACGACGTCACCGGCTACGAGTTCGAGGAGTTCGTCAAGCGCATCAAGCCCGACCTGATCGGCTCCGGCATCAAGGAAAAGTACATCTTCCAGAAGATGGGCATTCCCTTCCGGCAGATGCACTCCTGGGATTATTCCGGCCCGTACCACGGCTTCGACGGCTTCGCCATCTTCGCCCGTGACATGGACATGACCCTGAACAACCCGTGCTGGAAGAAGCTGCAGGCGCCCTGGCAGAAGGCCGAGGAATCGGCCGAGAAGGTCGCCGCCAGCGCCTGATGGTCCGCAGTCGTACGCAACGTCCGCGGCGGCCGGCGCAGGTCGGTCGCCGCCGATATCCGTGATCGCCGTTCACAGATGAGTGAGGCGAAGGAGAGAGTCATGAGCCAGCAAGTCGATAACATCAAACCCAGCTACCCGCTGTTCCGCGACGAAGAGTACAAGGACATGCTCGCGCGCAAGCGCGACGCCTTCGAAGAAAAGCATCCGCAGGACAAGATCGACGAAGTCTTCCAGTGGACCACCACCCAGGAGTACCAGGAACTCAACTTCCAGCGCGAAGCCCTGACCGTCAACCCGGCCAAGGCCTGCCAGCCGCTGGGCTCGGTGCTCTGCGCCCTGGGCTTCGAGAAGACCATGCCCTACGTGCACGGCTCGCAAGGGTGCGTGGCCTACTTCCGCACCTACTTCAACCGCCACTTCAAGGAGCCGGTGTCCTGCGTGTCCGACTCCATGACCGAGGACGCGGCGGTGTTCGGCGGCCAGCAGAACATGAAGGACGGCCTGGCCAACTGCAAGGCCACCTACAAGCCGGACATGATCGCCGTGTCCACCACCTGCATGGCCGAGGTCATCGGCGACGACCTCAACGCCTTCATCAACAACTCGAAGAAGGAGGGCTTCATCCCCGAGGACTACCCGGTCCCCTATGCCCACACCCCGAGCTTCGTCGGCAGCCACGTCACCGGCTGGGACAACATGTTCGAGGGCATCGCCCGCTACTTCACCCTCAATCACATGGACGACAAGGTGGTCGGTAGCAACCACAAGATCAACGTCGTTCCCGGCTTCGAGACCTACTTGGGCAACTTCCGCGTGATCAAGCGCATGCTCAAGGAAATGGACGTCGGCTACAGCCTGCTCTCCGATCCGGAAGAAGTGCTCGATACCCCGGCCGACGGCCAGTTCCGCATGTACTCCGGCGGCACCACCCAGGACGAGATCAAGGATGCGCCCAACGCCCTGAACACCCTGCTGCTGCAACCCTGGCAGCTGGAAAAGACCAAGAAGTTCGTCGAAGGCACCTGGAAGCACGAGACGCCCAAGCTGAGCATCCCCATGGGCCTGGACTGGACCGACGAGTTCCTGATGAAGGTCAGCGAGATCAGCGGCCAGCCGATCCCCGAAAGCCTGGCCAAGGAGCGCGGCCGCCTGGTCGACATGATGACCGACTCGCACACCTGGCTGCACGGCAAGCGCTTCGCGTTGTGGGGTGATCCGGATTTCGTCATGGGCATGGCCAAGTTCCTCCTGGAGCTGGGCGCCGAGCCGGTGCACATCCTCGCCCACAACGGCAACAAGCGCTGGAAGAAGGCCATGGACGCGATCCTGGAGTCCTCGCCCTACGGCAAGAACTGCACCGTGTACATCGGCAAGGACCTCTGGCACATGCGCTCGCTGGTGTTCACCGATAAGCCGGACTTCATGATCGGCAACAGCTACGGCAAGTTCATCCAGCGCGACACGCTGCACAAGGGCAAGGAATTCGAGGTGCCGCTGATCCGTCTCGGTTTCCCGATCTTCGACCGCCACCACCTGCACCGCCAGACCACCCTGGGCTACGAAGGCGCCATGCAGATGCTGACCACCCTCGTCAACGCCGTGCTCGAGCGCCTCGACGACGAGACCCGCGGCATGCAGAGCACCGACTACAACTACGACCTGGTTCGTTGACCGCGAGCGGGGAGGGCGACCTCCCCATCCTGGCCGGCCGGCGCACCGCAACGGTCGTCGGCCGGCCAGCCCTATTTTCAGGAAGCCTCCCATGCCCAGTGTCATGATCAGCCGCAACAAGAATGGCCAGCTGACCTTCTACATCGCCAAGAAGGACCAGGAAGAAATAGTCGTCAGCCTGGAACACGACAGCCCCGAGCGCTGGGGCGGCGAAGTTGCCCTGGCCGACGGCTCCAGCTACTACCTCGAACCCCTCTCGGCACCGCCGAAACTGCCGATCACCCTGCGCGCCAAACGGGCCGGCGAGGGCTGAACGATGGCGCCCCGCAACGGACGGGTTCCGCTGCCGGCTCATCTGGCCCTGCGCATCGCCCTGGCGGCGCGCGAGCTGAACGGCGTGAATACCGGGCAACTGCTGCGCACCTTGCTCAGCGTCACCGGCGAGCCGATCACCGAGGCGCGGCTGGCCAGGCTGCGCCTCAACCGCCTGCGCAACCGCCTGCTGAGCAGCGTCGACGGGCCGCCGCCGACGCTCAGCGAGCGGCAACTGCAACGTGCGCTCGGCCTGCTCAAGGGGCGTGGCGTACGGATGCCCGAGGAGCCGTTGCCGACCATCGAGCCCTATCGCGAAGGCGAGCTGCCGGATTCGATCCGCATCGCCTGCACCTCCGACGGCGGCGAGCGCCTGGACGGCAGCTTCGGCAGCTGCGCGCGCTTTCTCGTCTACCAGATCTCGCCGAGCGCCAGCCGCCTGGTCGACCTGCGCGAGCCGGGGCCGGTCGCGCCCCACGAAGATCGCCATGCCCGCCGCGCCGAACTGCTGCACGACTGCCAGCTGCTCTACACCCTGAGCATCGGCGGGCCGGCGGCGGCCAAGGTGATTCGCGTCGGCACCCACCCGATCAAGGTCATGCGGCCGATCCCGGCCCGCGAGATCGTCGAGGAACTGCAACAGGTACTGGCCAGTGCGCCGCCGCCCTGGCTGGCCAAGGCCATGGGCAGCGAGCCGGCTCCCCGCGTTTCCACGTCTGAAAGAGAGGACACCCCATGATCAGCCAGACCCAGCTCGACGCGGTCATCCGCCAGGCCGAGAACGCTCCGTTGGACGAGGCGCTGCTCGCCAGGCTGCGCAGCGAGCACCCTGGCATCCACTTCACCTGCTGCATGGACGACGACGTGGTGGTCAATGCCAAGCCGGTTGCCGAGCGGCCGGGGTTCAACGTCTACCTGGTCAACTCCAGCCAGCACTGCTCGGTGCTGAGCAACGACCTGGACGCCGCCTCGGGCATCGTCCTGGCCGAAGTCATCGCCGATTAGAGAGCACCCATGCACAACGACGGTAGCGAGGACATCACCCCCCTGGCGGACTGCCGCGATTGCAGCTTTCGCGGCGACCTGCTGCCCAGCGGCCGCTGCACGCCGGGCGACCGCTGCGTGGCGATCCACAGCGGCCGGCAGATCGACCGTTTCTTCCGGCAGAATCCGCAGCTGGCCGTGCACTACCTGGCCGATCCGTTCTGGGAGCGGCGCGCCATCGCCGTGCGCTACGCCCCGGTGGAGGCGCTGCTGCCGATGATCCACGATGTCGACGAAGCGGTGCGCCGTGCCGTCGCCTACCGCCTGCCGCGCGAGCGCCTGGGCGAACTCATGCGCGACCCGGATCGGGAAGTGCGCATCACCGTCGCCGACCGCCTGCCGGCCGAGCAACTGGAGCGGATGGCTGCCGACCCGGATTACCTGGTGCGCGCCTACGTGGTCCAGCGCATCGCCCCGGGGCGGCTGTTCCGCTTCATCCGCGACGAGGACCGCCAGGTGCGCAAGTTCGTCGCCCAGCGCCTGCCCGAGGAAAGCCTCGGGTTGATGGTCACCGACCCCGAACCGGAAGTCCGCCGCCTGGTCGCCGCGCGCCTGCATGGCGAGGACGTGCTGGAAATGCTCCACGACCCCGACTGGACGGTACGCCTGGCCGCCGTGGAAAACGCCCCGCTCGACGCCCTGCGCGAGCTGAACGAAGACGATCCCGAAGTCCGGAGCGCGATCGAAGAGCGATTGGGTAGGTTGGGTTGAGGTAGGTTGGGTGGGGCCGCCGAGGTTGAGCTCCGCGAAGCCCAACGAGCGAGGCATCGGGTAACGCAATCGTTACGGCGTTGAGCTTCGGCACGTCGGATATTCGCCTTGGCCCCGGCGTGATGTTGGGCTTCGCCGCTTCGCGGCTCAGCGGAGCGCCGCCCGACCCAACCTACGTGCCTCCAGACGGCGCGCTCACGTTTGCGTCGGCGCGACAACGGAATCGCCTCGTATGCGGGCAGGCGACGGGAGAAGCTGCTCTTGATCAACGCCCAGCGCAGCGGGTAGTCGGCATCGCCCTCGGGCAGTCGCCATACGGCGTGCAGGTGATCCGGCAACACCACCTGCGCGACGATCTCGAACGGATGTCGGGCCTTGGCCAGGCGAAAGGCGGCGCGAAGCGCGTCGATATGCTCGGTGAGCAGGCACTGGCTGTGATCGGCCAGCCCGAGGGTGAAAAAGAACGTGCCGCCCGGCACGAAAGCGCGTCGATAGTGCATCTCATCGTCCTTGATGAATTGGCTTGGCGAAATATAGGGCAACTCGTTAGGGTCTGTTGCCGTTTCATCGCGAGCCGCGTTGCTGCGAGAAATAGCCCCCGGTTAGGCGCAGGACGCAGGTAATGGTCATTCCCTTGCCAAGTCCTGCAACGACAGCGGGGGCTATTTCCCGCGCAACCCGAAGGGCCGGGCCTGTTTTACCGCGATGCGGCGTTACTCGATGGCTCATTTAGGCGACTAAACTTCGCATCTCGTGCCTTGCCTCGCGGTAAAACAGGCTCCGGCGCGGCCGCGAATGAAACGGCAACAGACCCTAGCGAAAAATGTAATCCCGATCGGTCGGCTGGTGGTTGTAGGTTGGGTTGAGCGAAGCGAAGCCCAACGTGCGCGGCGTCCGGCACGGATTCGTCACGGCGTTGCGCTTTTGGACGTTCCGGAGATTCACCTTGGCCTCGGAGCGATGTTGGGCTTCGCCGCTGCGCGGCTCAGCGGATCGCCGCCCGACCCAACCTACGGTCACCTGCCGAATCCTTTGTTGCGAACCCGACATCCGGAGATGTTTGCGACAATCCGATTTCAATGAAATCCTTTAAAAATCAATAAATTGCTTTTTGGTACAGGCATTGCACCCACCTCGTTGCGCATGACCACGACGACCGGAGGGTGCGATGAAAGCCAAGGACATTGCCGAGCTGCTCGACGAGCCCGCCTGCACGCACAACAAGAAGGAGAAGTCCGGCTGCGCCAAGCCGACGCCGGGCGCCACCGATGGTGGCTGCGCCTTCGACGGCGCGCAGATCGCGCTGCTGCCGATCGCCGACGTGGCGCACATCGTCCATGGGCCGATCGCCTGCGCCGGCAGTTCCTGGGACAACCGCGGGACCCGCTCCAGCGGCCCGCAGTTGTACCGCATCGGCATGACCACCGATCTCTCCGAGCAGGACGTGATCATGGGGCGCGCCGAGAAGCGCTTGTTCCACGCCATCCGCCAGGCGGTGGAGAGCTACGCGCCGCCGGCGGTGTTCGTCTACAACACCTGCGTGCCGGCGCTGATCGGCGACGACCTCGATGCCGTGTGCAAGGCCGCCAGCGAACATTTCGCCACCCCGGTGGTGCCGGTGGACGGCGCCGGCTTCTACGGCACCAAGAACCTCGGCAACCGCATCGCCGGCGATGCCATGGTCAAGCACGTGATCGGCACCCGCGAGCCCGACCCGCTGCCGGCCGGCAGCGCGCGAGCCGGCATCCGCGTGCACGACGTCAACCTGATCGGCGAATACAACATCGCCGGCGAGTTCTGGCACGTGCTGCCGCTGCTCGACGAGCTGGGCCTGCGCGTGCTCTGCACGCTGTCGGGCGATGCGCGTTTTCGCGAGGTGCAGAGCATGCACCGCGCCGAGGTGAACATGATGGTCTGCTCCAAGGCCATGCTCAACGTCGCGCGCAAGCTGCAGGAGCGCTTCGGCACGCCCTGGTTCGAGGGCAGCTTCTACGGCATCACCGACACCTCGCAGGCGCTGCGCGACTTCGCCCGGCTGATCGGCGACGCCGACCTCGCCGCACGCACCGAAGCGCTGATCGCGCGCGAGGAAGCGAAGATTCGCGCGGCGCTGGAGCCCTGGCGCGAACGCCTGGCCGGCAAGCGCGTGCTGCTCTACACCGGCGGGGTCAAGTCCTGGTCGGTGATCTCCGCGCTGCAGGACCTGGGCATGAAGGTGGTCGCCACCGGCACCAAGAAATCCACCGAGGAGGACAAGGCGCGCATCCGCGAGCTGATGGGCGACGACGTCAAGATGCTCGACGAGGGCAACCCGCGCGCGCTGTTGCGCACGGTGGAGGAATACCGCGCCGACATCCTCATCGCCGGTGGTCGCAACATGTACACCGCGCTCAAGGGGCGCATTCCCTTCCTCGACATCAACCAGGAACGCGAATTCGGCTATGCCGGCTACGACGGCATGCGGGAACTGGTGCGCCAGCTGTGCCTGACCCTCGAGAGCCCGGTGTGGCAGGCGGTGCGCCAGCCGGCGCCGTGGGAGCGGCGCGCCGTGCCGGCCGAGGCGCCGGCTCCCGTGCTGGCGAACGCCTGAGGAGAACGTGATGGCGCCGCAGATCATCAATCGCAACAAGGCGCTGGCGGTCAGCCCGCTGAAGGCCAGCCAGACCATGGGCGCCGCGCTGGCCTTCCTCGGCCTGGCGCGCAGCATGCCGTTGCTGCACGGTTCGCAGGGCTGCACGGCGTTCGCCAAGGTGTTCTTCGTCCGGCACTTCCGCGAGCCGGTGCCGTTGCAGACCACGGCGATGGACCAGGTCAGCTCGGTGATGGGCGCCGACGAGAACGTGGTCGAGGCGCTGCGCACCATTTGCGACAAGCAGCATCCAGCGGTGATCGGCCTGCTCAGCACCGCGCTGGCGGAGACCCAGGGCTGCGACCTGCACAGCGCCGTGCATCAGTTCCGCCGCGAATATCCCGAGTACGGCGACGTGGCCGTGGTGTCGGTGAACAGCCCGGACTTCAGTGGCTGCTTCGAAAGCGGCTTCGCCGCCGCGCTCAAGGCGATGATCGAGGCGCTGGTGCCCGAGCGCCGCGACCAGGTCGGCCTGCGGCCGCGCCAGGTCAACGTGCTGTGCAGCGCCAGCCTGACACCCGGCGACCTGGAATTCGTCGCCGAGAGCATCGAGAGCTTCGGCCTGCGGCCGTTGCTGATCCCCGACCTGTCCGGCTCGCTGGACGGCCATCTCGACGAGGCGGCCTTCAACCCGCTGACCACCGGCGGGCTGACCCTCGACGAGCTGGCCAGCGCCGGGCAGAGCGCCGCCACCCTGGTGGTCGGCCAGAGCCTGGCCGCCGCCGCCGATGCGCTGGCCGCCCGCAGCGGCGTGCCGGACCGGCGTTTCGGTTTGCTGCTGGGCCTGGAAGCGGTGGATGCCTGGCTGATGGCGCTGAGCGAGATCAGTGGCAACCCGGTGCCGGAGCGCTGGCAGCGCCAGCGCCGGCAGCTGCAGGACGCCATGCTCGATACCCATTTCATGCTCGGCGACGCGCGTCTGGGCATCGCCGCCGATCCCGACCTGTTGCTCGGTTTCTCCACCCTGGCGCGCGGCATGGGCGCGCAACTGGTGGCCGCCGTGGTGCCGGCGCGCGCGCCGGCGCTGGCCGATGCGCCGCTGGCGCGCATCCAGGTCGGCGACCTGGATGACCTGGAGCAGGCCGCCCGCGACGGCGGTGCCCAACTGCTGCTCGGCAACAGCCACGCGCTGGCCAGCGCCGACCGCCTGGGCATTCCGCTGCTGCGCGTGGGCTTTCCGCAGTACGACCTGCTGGGCGGCTTCCAGCGCTGCTGGAGCGGCTACCGGGCCAGTGCGCAGGCGCTGTTCGACTTGGCCAACCTGCTCACCGAACACCATCAGGGTATCGCGCCGTATCGCTCGATCTATGCGCAGAAACCCGCCTCCGACCATTCGCAATGGAGCCACTGAGCCATGGCCAGCCCCATCCGACAACTGCAGGTACTCGACGGCGAGAACGACGGCACGCTGCTCAAGGTGGCCTTCGCCTCGTCCGATCGGCGCACGGTCGACCAGCATTTCGGCTCGTCGCGGTCGTTCGTGTTCTACGGCATCGACCCCGAGCGGGCCGAGCTGCAATCGGTGGTGGAGTTCGGCGAGCTCGACCAGGACGGCAACGAGGACAAGCTGGCGGCCAAGCTGGAACTGCTCGACGGCTGCATCGCGGTGTATTGCCGCGCCTGCGGCGCCTCGGCGGTACGCCAGCTGCTGGCGATCGGCGTGCAGCCGGTCAAGGTCAGTGAGGCCGAGAGCATCGCCGAACTGATCGAAACGCTGCAGGCCGAGCTGCGCGAAGGCCCTTCGGCCTGGCTGGCCAAGGCGATCCGGCGCACCCGTGGCACGCCGGACCAGCAACGTTTCGAGGCCATGGCCGGCGAGGCCTGGGACGAATAGCCCGACACCCGCAATCGAGGACAGCGTTATGTATGCAGAAGAACAACAGGCGGTCGTGCGCGACGACGACCCGGCCCTGCAGGACCCGGTGATCAAGCAGATGGTGGTGCAACTGCGCGCCATGGACAGCTACGGCACCTACGACACCTGGAGCGACGCGCGGGTGCTCGACCCGCTGGTGCTGACCCGCGAGCGGCGCCGGGCGATCCCCATCGTCGGTGATCCGGACGAGGTCACCCTGTCGCGGGTCAAGGCCTTCTACAACGCCCTGGCGCAGATGATCGAGCGCGAGACCGGGCTGCTCGCGGTACCGGTGATCAACATCACCCACGAGGGCTTCGGCCGCGCGCTGATCCTGGTCGGCAAGCTGGTGGCGCTGGACAAGACCCTGCGCGACGTCCACCGCTTCGGCTTCGAATCGCTCGAGGCGCTGTCGCTCGACGCGCAGAAGCTGCTGGGCAAGGCGACCGCGCTGGTCGCCGAGCACCGTGCGGTCGCCGAGTTGTAAGGGGAGGCGAGCCGATGACCGAAGAGGAACTCAAGGCGTTGAAGAAGGAAGTCAGCCAGAAGAAGCGCATCGCCACCGAATGGGCGTCGCAGATCCACGATCTGGTCGAGGACCGGCTGCTGATCGATTACCGGCAATTGCCGGAACTGGCGACGCAGGCGCACCAGGCCTGCCTCGACTGGGCCGAGGCCAACGCCCGGCTGGAAGCGGCCGGCAACGCCTGACCGCCAATACAGAGCGGGCCCGAGCCCGCCGTATCCCTAACCGTAGGCCGCCGCCATGCTATTGGCGGGCAGGAGATGACAGATGGAAGCAGTGATAACCGGGCGTACGCGCGGTGGCGCCGAATGGGTGCCGCAGTTCGTCACCGCCGTCGATGCGCAGAAGTGCATCGGTTGCGGGCGTTGCTACAAGGTGTGCCCGCGCGACGTGTTCGAGCTGGTGGAGCGCTCCGGCATGGTGGACGAAGACGACGACCTCTACGACGAGGACGACGAGATGATGGTCATGGCCATCGCCGACGGCCTCGACTGCATCGGCTGCAAGGCCTGTGCGGCGGTCTGCCCGAAACAATGCCATACCCATCAGGCCCTGGCCGGTTGAGGAGCTGCTGACATGCCAAGACCCGACTACCACATCTTCCTCTGCCTGCAGCGCCGCGCCGAGGGGCACCCGCGCGGCAGTTGCGCTGCGAAGGGCGGCGAAGCCCTGTTCGACGCCTTCTCCCAGGCCCTGATCCGGCGCAACCTGATCGGCCGCATCGCCTTGACCGGCACCGGCTGCCTGGGGCCCTGCCAGGCCGGCGCCAATGTGCTGATCTACCCGGGCGCATTGATGTACAGCTGGGTGGAGCCGGCGGACGCCGACACCATCCTCACGCATCTGCTCGAAGGCGAGCCCTTCGCCGACAAGCTCACCCCCGCGGAACTCTGGTGAGGCATGGGTGAGGTGCTGTTGCTGGAGCCCGAACGGGCGTTCTTTTCCGACCGCACGCCGACCGGGCTGCGCTACCTGTTGAACAGCGCGCGCGGCCTCGAGCATCCGGCGGCGGTCGAAGCCCTGCTGTTGGAGGCCCGGCGGCGCTGGAGCGAGGAGCCGGACGCACATGTCGGCCTGTACAAGTTCTACTTTCTCCAGGCCCGCTACGCGGAGGCCGAAGCCGCCGTATGGGAAGCCCTGCGGCGGGCCGCGGCCTGTGCCGGCTTCAGCCGCAACTACCGGCGCCTGCACCCTGCCAGCGCCGATTGGCAGACGCGCCGCGGTGCCGAGCGGCTGTATCTGTTCAGCCTCAAGGCGCTGGGCGTGATCCGCCTGCGCCGTGGCAAGGTGGACAACGCGCGGCGGGTGCTGGAGAAGCTGCTGGAGCTCGATCCGGGCAACGAGATCGGCGGCGAGGCGTTCCTGCAGATCGCCCGCGCCTTCGAGGAGGAAAACTGATGGCGCCATCGTTCGAAGCACGCCTGCAGGCGGCACGGCCGCTGTTCGGCGAAATCCAGCGCGCGCTGCAGGATTGCCTGCAGCGTTCGGCCATCCGCCTGCAACTGCCCGACGAGTGTGAACCGTCGCGCAGCGAAGTGCGGGTCGACCCGTTCGATCGCAGCGAATGCTTCTACAGCGAATGGCGCAGCGCCCAGGGCGATTTCCTCGGCAGCATGCAGATCAACGGCGACGGTCAGGTCTACGCCGAATTCGACGTGCTGCTGGCGCACCCGCACAAGCCGGCCTGGATGGTGGAAGCCGTTGCCGCCTGGGGTTGGCCGGGGGCGCTGAAAAGCGAGTTGCGTCTGCTGCCGGCGCTCAATCATGAATGAGCCCTACGACTGGCTGCTGGCCAGCGCCGCGCAGGCGCGGACTGTCGAACATCTGTGCCTGGGGTTGAACTGGACGCTGGCCGAAGTCGACGGCAACCAGGGCTTCGCCTTCAGCCCGCGCCAGGTGCCGCGCACGCTCGGCTGGTCGGGCACGCTTGCCGGCCAGGGCAACGCCGCGCTGCTGCCCTGGCTGCTGTCATGGAACAGCGCCGAAGCCGCGATCGGCCTGGCTGTGCTCAACGCCAGCGTGAACACGGCGGCGGGCTGCCAGCGCGAAGCGCAGGCACTGCGCACGGAGGCACCGGGGCATCTGCAGGTATTCGCACATTTCCGCCCACGGCTGGCAGGCCAGCGGGTCGTGGTGATCGGCCATTATCCCGGCCTCGAACGGCTCTGGCAGGACCAGCCCTATCAATGCCTGGAGCGCCATCTGCAGGAGGGCGACCTGCCCGATTGCGCCGCCGAGTACCTGCTGCCCGAGGCCGACTGGGTGTTCGTCAGCGCCAGCAGCATCGCCAACAAGACCTTGCCGCGCCTGCTCGAGCTGTCGCGCCAGGCCCAGGTGGTGCTGATGGGGCCGAGCCTGCCCTGGCTGGATGGCTGGCGGCGCTTCGGCGTGGATTACCTGGCCGGGGTTCGCGTGGCCGACCCCGCCGGGGTGCGGCGGGTGATTGCCGAGGGGGGTGGCACGCGCCTGTTCGCCGGGCCGGTGGAATACGCATTGATGGCGCTCGGGAAATGATGGGGTCTCAGGCCAACGGCCGGCTGGGCTGGCGGATGCTGGTCTGTCACAAGCACCCGGTCAGCGCGCGCCTGCATTTCCTCGTGCCGCAGCGCGGCGGGGTGGTCTTGCCGCAGCCCCTTCCGGCCCTCGCGGTATTCGCCGAACCGCCGATGCAGGGCGATCTGCTGGTCCATCCTGCGGGCGCTCTGCGCAGCCTGCAGCGTGAACTGGGGATCGAGAAACCGCTGGAGCTGGTGGCCGATTACCGGGTCGGCCTCGAAGTGTCGGGCGGGGTTCTGCCGGTATTCCTCGCCGCACTGGATGGGCATGATCGGTGCCGGGCGGCCATCGGAACCCACTGGATCGAACTGACGCAGAGCATCGGCATGCCCTGGCTGGACCGCGAACTGCTCAGACGGGCCTATGAAGTGCTGATCGGGTGAAGCGTAGGCGCGTGGATCGGGCGGTCGCCTAGCAGGCCGTTGAAAAACTCGGCTTCAACTGCCCCAACCCGTCCGGTTTGGCGCTTTTTCAAGCGCTTTGGCCTAACGGAGTCCAAACAAGGCCTGACTTCAGGCCTTTTTGACAGGTTTCAGCAC
>NZ_POUT01000004.1 GCF_002890915.1 Stutzerimonas stutzeri
CCGTAATAGTCTCGCACTGATTTTTATGCGTGCAGCGTGTGATACAGAGTAGGCGTGCAGCATGTGATACAGCCTACCCGTGCACCATGTGATACAGCTTCGGAAGATGACTTGGCTGGACGCTTACGTTGAGCTCTCGCCCATGGCCAAACGTTACGCACCGGCAGGTTGGCGCTGAGCATGGCGAAGCCCAACGGGTACGGCATGAATGTGTCGGGCTTGGCCGCTTCGCGCCTCAGCTAACTCCCTGCCCCGACCTACTGCGCATGCAGCAGGCTATCGGGGCATAACCGACTCAGAATCGCTCGATATCCGCCTCGGCATGCAGCTTCTGGCGATAGGACGCGAAATCCTGCTGCCCGATACGCGAAGCCAGGAAGCGGCGATAGTTCTGCTTCTCCGCCTCCGACAGCGCCGCCTCGGGCTCGTTGACGCCGCTCAGACGCACCACGACATAGTCACCATTGCCCAGGGACACACCGGCATAGCTCGGCTTGTCCTGTTGCTCGGGACGGGGCATGCGAAATACGGCCTGGAGCAACGCCGGGGCGACACCCTCCTGGCTGCGGGTAGCTGCTTCGACAGCCTGCCATTGCCCCTCGGGCTGCTGTCCCTCACGGAGTTGCGCCAGCAGCTCTTCGCCTGCGCTGCGAGCTTTCTCGGCAGCCTGGGCGCGCTGTAGTTGCTGGACGATGCTGTCGCGCACGTCGGCCAATGGTATCGGCGCAGGCTCCAGGTGCTCCTTGACGCGCAGCGCGATGGCGGTATCGGGGTCCAGTTCGATGACGCCGCTGTTGGCCCCATCCACCAGTACCTCCTCGCTGAACGCCGCCTGGATGACCTGGCGGTTGGCGGCAATGCCGTCGCCACCCTCGCGCCCGAAGGCTGTCGTGGTCTGCACCTCTAGCCCCAGTTCCTGGGCCGGCTGGGCCAGGTCGGAAGCTTCGAATGCGGAGTCTTCCAACTGCTTGCTGACTTCGACGAAACGCTGCTCGACCTGCTGGGCCTTGAGTTCGCGTACCAGCTCCGGCTTCATGCTCTCGAACGAGGGGACTTCCGGCGACTGGACGCCCAGCAGCTTGATGATATGCCAGCCGAACTCCGACTGTACCGGCGCGGAAACCTCACCCTCCTGCAGCGCATAAAGCGCCTCTTCGAACGCCGGATCGTAGACACCCGGGCCGGCGAAGCCCAGATCCCCTCCTTCGTTGGCAGAACCCGGATCCTGGGAATACTGCTTGGCCAGCGCGGCGAAGTCTTCACCAGCCTGAACCTTCGCGGCAATCTCCTCGATCTTCGCCTTGGCCTCGGCGTCGCTCAGTTCGCCGCCGGTCTCGACGAGAATGTGCGCGGCCCGGCGTTGCTCGGCCAGGTTGGCGATCTGCTTCTGATAGAGTTCCTGCAGCTCCTCGTCCGAGGTCTCGACCTGGTCGAAGAAGGCTTCTTTCTTCAGCTCGACGTATTCGACGACGACCTGTTCCGGCGTACGGAAACGCTCGGCATTCGCCTCGTAATACTCGCGAATCTGCTCATCGCCGACTTCCACCGCCTCATGCCGGGCCGGCACGGTCAGCGTGGCGAAATCACGGGTCTGCATTTCCAGGCGGGCAAAGTCCTCGACCTGCTGATCGGTCACGAAACCGGTGCCGGAGATACCGGCACGCAGCTGCCCGATCAGCATTTCCTGTTCGAGCAGCTGACGGAACTGCAGACGCGAGTAGCCCATCTGCTGGATCACCTGATCGAAGCGCGCCGAATTGAACGTCCCATCGACCTGGAACTCGGGCGTCTGCAGGATCAGCTGATCCAGTGCCTCACGAGAGAATGCAAAATCTGCGCGCTTGGCGCCTTGCAGGAGCAGCATGCGATCGACCAGCGAACCCAATGCCGAATCACGCAGCATTTTGTCATCCAGCAAGGAGGGATCGAAGTCCCTGCCCAGTTGCTGGGCCAACTGGCGACGCTGCATGTTCATGGCCTGCTCGAGGTCATAGCGGGAGATTTCCTCTCCATTGACCTCTGCGGCATTCTGGCCATTGCTGACGGCGTTGAAGATGGCGTCGAAACCGGTCAGCGCCAACAGCACCACAATGACGCCGATGATGGTTTTGGCAATCCAGCCTTGTGAATTGTCCCTGATGTTCTGAAGCATGCGACCCCCAGGAGTCTGCGGCGCGTGCGCAACGCGGGTGGAAACCGGATAAAAGAAAGGCGCATCCAGGGATGCGCCTTCTCGGAGCTTTTGGAGCGGTTGGGCTTATTCCCCCAAGCCGGACTGAACAGGCGAGCCTGCTCGACAACCGCCCCGCCAGAGCAGCGCTAGCTGACTGGCCGGGTAGAAAAACGCTTAGTTGACAGCGTCTTTCAGAGCCTTGCCAGCTTTGAAACCCGGGATCTTGGCGGCAGCGATGTTGATCGGCTTGCCGGTCTGCGGGTTGCGGCCGGTGCGTGCAGCGCGCTCCTTGACGGCGAAAGTACCGAAACCAACCAGTACCACGGAATCACCAGCCTTCAGGGCGCCGGTGACGGATTCGATCACTGCATCCAGCGCGCGGCCAGCAACAGCTTTTGGGATATCAGCAGATGCAGCGATGGCATCGATCAGTTCCGACTTGTTCACTCTAAGTCCCCTTAATTTCTGTTGAGTCGTATCTTTAATTTTCGGGTGTAAGCAAAGCGGTGCTGGAATGGCACTGACACAAGAGGCCGATTAAACAAGGGCCTCGAAAATGTGTCAACGATACCTTCCAGACTAATGCGTGCTGATTCGCTCCTTGGAATCAGGCTCGCGCTTGTCGTCCTTTGCAACAATCTCAGGAGCCGCATCGGGCAAGGGCTCCGGCGCGTATTGCAGCGCAATTTGCAGGACCTCGTCAATCCACTTCACCGGTTTAATCTGCAGGTCCTGCTTAATATTTTCAGGAATCTCTTTCAGATCACGCTGATTTTCTTCCGGGATGATCACCGTCTTGATACCGCCACGATGCGCGGCAAGTAATTTTTCCTTTAATCCGCCAATGGCCAGGACTTGCCCACGCAAGGTGATTTCGCCTGTCATTGCGACATCGGCGCGCACCGGAATCTGGGTCAACGCAGAAACCAGCGCGGTACACATGCCGATACCCGCGCTCGGCCCATCCTTCGGGGTGGCCCCTTCGGGAACATGAATGTGGATGTCCTGCTTTTCATGGAAATCCACGGCAATTCCCAGGCTCGTCGCGCGACTGCGCACCACGGTCAGCGCCGCAGTGATCGATTCGCCCATGACTTCACCGAGCGAGCCGGTCTTGGTCAGCCGCCCCTTGCCAGGCACCACCGCCGCCTCGATGGTGAGCAGTTCGCCACCAACCTGGGTCCAGGCCAGTCCGGTCACCTGCCCCACCTGATCCTGAAGCTCGGCAAGCCCATAGCGGAACTTGCGCACACCAAGGAAATGCTCCAGCGAGTCGGCACCCACCGTCACCTGGAAGCGCTTCTGCGCAGCATGTTCCTTGACCACCTTGCGGCAGACCTTGGCGAGCTGGCGTTCCAGGCTGCGCACACCGGCCTCGCGCGTGTAGTAGCGGATGATGTCGCGAATCGCCGCTTCCTCGAACTCCACCTCCCCCTTCTTCAGGCCGTTGGCCTGGATCTGCTTGGGCGCCAGGTAGCGGGTGGCGATGTTGACCTTCTCGTCCTCGGTGTAGCCCGGCAGGCGAATGACTTCCATGCGATCGAGCAACGGCGCCGGAATGTTCATCGAGTTGGCGGTACAGAGGAACATGACATCCGAAAGGTCGTAATCGACCTCCAGATAGTGGTCGTTGAAATTGTGGTTCTGCTCCGGATCGAGCACCTCGAGCAGCGCCGAGGCGGGATCGCCACGCATGTCGCTGCCCATCTTGTCGATCTCGTCGAGCAGGAACAGCGGGTTGCGCACGCCGACCTTGGTCATCTTCTGGATCAGGCGCCCCGGCATGGAGCCGATATAAGTGCGCCGGTGCCCGCGGATCTCGGCCTCGTCACGCACGCCACCCAAGGCCATGCGCACGAACTTGCGATTGGTCGAACGCGCGATGGATTCGGCCAGCGAGGTCTTGCCGACACCGGGCGGGCCGACCAGGCAGAGCACCGGCCCCTTGAGCTTCTTGACCCGCTTCTGCACCGCGAGGTATTCGAGGATGCGATCCTTGACCTCTTCCAGGCCGTAGTGGTCGGCATCGAGCACTTCCTCGGCCTTGCCCAAGTCCAGGCGTACCTTGCTCGCTGCCTTCCACGGCACGTTCACCAGCCAGTCGATATAGGTGCGGACCACCGTGGCTTCGGCCGACATCGGCGACATCTGCTTGAGCTTGTTGAGCTCGGCCTGGGCCTTGGCGTAGGCATCCTTGCTCAAGCCGGCATTCTCGATGCGCTTCTTGAGATCATCGATCTCGTTGTGGCCTTCGTCGATGTCGCCCAGCTCCTTCTGAATGGCCTTCATCTGCTCATTCAGGTAGTACTCGCGCTGGCTGCGCTCCATCTGCTTCTTCACGCGCCCGCGAATGCGCTTTTCGACCTGCAGCAAGTCGATCTCGGCATCCAGCAACGCCAGGACATGCTCGACACGAGCGGGCAGCTCGGTAATCTCGAGGATTTCCTGCTTCTGCTCGATCTTCAGCGCCATGTGCGCCGCCATGGTATCCACCAGGCGCGCGGGTTCGTCGATGCTGCTGAGGGACGACAGCACCTCGGCCGGAACCTTCTTGCCCAGCTGCACGTACTGCTCGAACTGGCTGAGCAGGCTGCGAGTGAAGACCTCGGACTCGCGCGCCTCGACCTCGGACTCCTCGATCAACGCCACTTCCGCACGGCAATGGTCGTCCACCTCGAGGAAACGCTCGATGACGCCGCGCTGCTCGCCCTCGACCAGCACCTTGACCGTGCCATCGGGCAGCTTGAGCAGTTGCAGCACGGTGGCCACCGTACCGACACGGTACAACGCGTCCTCGGCGGGATCATCGTCGGCCGGGTTCTTCTGGGCCAGCAGGAGGATCTGCTTATCGCCGGCCATGGCGGATTCGAGCGCTTCGATGGATTTTTCACGGCCAACGAAAAGCGGTATCACCATGTGTGGATAGACCACCACATCGCGCAGCGGCAAGAGGGGCAATTCGATGGTTGTCTTCATAAATTCTGCTCTACGACGGCCATACGGCGGTAAACGGACGGAACACCCTTGCTGCAAAGATGAGGGCATGCCCTGCAAAAAACAAGGAGACGGTACAAATGCAAAGGGGCCCGCAGGCCCCTTCGTTCTATCACGCCTCAGGCGCAGCCTTGGCGGGCGGTTCGCTGTTCTCGTAAATCAGCAGGGGCTGGGACGTGCCCTCGATCACGCTTTCATCGATGACCACCTTGCTGACATCCTTCTGCGAAGGAATGTCGTACATGGTATCCAGCAGCACGCCCTCGAGAATCGAACGCAGGCCACGAGCACCGGTCTTGCGTTCCAGCGCACGCTGGGCCACGGCCTTGAGCGCGTCCGGGCGGAACTCCAGGTCCACACCCTCGAGCTCGAACAGCTTGGCATACTGCTTGGTCAGCGCGTTCTTCGGCTCGGTAAGGATCTGGATCAATGCCGCCTCGTCGAGTTCGTCGAGCGTGGCGATCACCGGCAGGCGGCCGACGAATTCCGGGATCAGGCCGAACTTGACCAGGTCGTCCGGCTCGACGGAACGCAGCGCCTCGCCGATCTTCTTGCCCGGGTCCTTGCTGCGCACCTCGGCATTGAAACCGATGCCACCCTGGGTCGAACGCCCCTGGATCACCTTCTCCAGGCCAGCGAAGGCACCGCCACAGATGAACAGGATGTTGCGCGTATCGACCTGCAGGAACTCCTGCTGGGGATGCTTGCGCCCGCCCTGCGGCGGAACGGAAGCCACGGTGCCCTCGATCAGCTTGAGCAATGCCTGCTGCACGCCTTCGCCCGAGACGTCGCGGGTGATCGAGGGGTTGTCGGACTTGCGTGAGATCTTGTCGATTTCATCGATGTAGACGATGCCCATCTGGGCTTTCTCGACATCGTAGTCGCACTTCTGCAGCAGCTTCTGGATGATGTTCTCGACATCCTCGCCCACGTAGCCCGCCTCGGTGAGGGTGGTCGCATCGGCGATAGTGAACGGAACGTTGAGCAGGCGAGCCAGTGTTTCGGCCAACAGCGTCTTGCCCGAACCGGTAGGACCGATCAGCAGGATGTTGCTCTTGCCCAGCTCGACTTCTTCTTTCTTGTCGCGCTGGTTCAGGCGCTTGTAATGGTTGTAAACGGCCACCGCCAGGATCTTCTTCGCGCGTTCCTGACCAATGACGTACTGGTCGAGAATGCCGCTGATCTCCTTGGGCGCGGGCAGTTTGTGCGCGCTGCTCTCGGCCTGTGCCTCCTGCACCTCCTCGCGGATGATGTCGTTGCACAGGTCGACGCACTCGTCGCAGATGAAAACGGAGGGCCCGGCGATCAACTTGCGTACTTCATGCTGGCTTTTGCCGCAAAAAGAGCAATAGAGCAGTTTGCCGGAATCCTCGCCGTTGCGGGTGTCAGTCATTCGATCGATCCAATCGGGAAGGCTTGAAACACAAGATGAAGGCAATCGTGGGCTTTTTCAAGCCCACGGGGCAGCCGGATATCGCAGGCTGTGGAGATCAGACGGCCAGTTGGCGCTGCGTCAGGACCTGGTCGATCAGCCCGTACTTGACGGCCTCGTCGCCACTCATGAAGTTGTCGCGGTCGGTATCGCGGGCGATCACGTCCAGCGGCTGACCGGTGTGATGGGCCAGCACCTTGTTCAGCCGCTCGCGGATGGTGAGGATTTCACGCGCATGGATTTCGATGTCCGAAGCCTGGCCCTGGAAGCCACCCAGCGGCTGGTGGATCATCATGCGCGAGTGCGGCAGGCAGTAGCGCTTGCCGGCTGCACCACCGGCCAGCAGCAAGGCACCCATGGAGCAGGCCTGGCCGATGCAGATGGTCGACACGTCCGGCTTGATGAACTGCATGGTGTCGTAGACCGACATGCCGGCAGTCACCGAGCCGCCCGGGGAGTTGATGTAGAGGTGAATGTCCTTCTCGGGGTTTTCCGCCTCGAGGAACAGCATCTGCGCGACGATCAGGTTGGCCATGTAGTCTTCGACCTGGCCGACCATGAAGATCACCCGCTCCTTCAGGAGACGGGAGTAGATGTCATAGGCGCGCTCACCACGTGCGGACTGCTCGATCACCATCGGGACCAGGCCACCGGCGGCCTGAATGTCCGGAGCTTGCATAAAAGGATTGCGGGACATGTTCCAACGATACTCCCTATGTCATGCCTCAAAAGACATAAGCCAGCGCGAGGCTGGCTTATGTTTGTGCACTCGAACGTTTGAAGAAATCAGGCTGCTTGCGGGGCTTCCGCAGGCTTGACGGCTTCCTCGTAGGAGACCGACTTGTCGGTCACCTTGGCCTGCTGCAGAACAGTATCCACAACTTGTTCTTCGAGCACAACAGAACGGACTTCGTTCAGTTGCTCGTCGTTCTTGTAGTACCAGGCGATGACCTGTTCCGGCTCCTGATAGGCCGAAGCCATTTCCTCGATCAGCTCACGAACACGCGCCTCGTCGGGCTTGAGTTCCTTCTGCTTGACCACTTCGGCGACGATCAGGCCGAGCACCACACGGCGCTTGGCCTGTTCCTGGAAGAGGTCGGCCGGCAGCTGGTCGGGCTTGATGTTGCCACCGAACTGCTGAACAGCCTGTGCGCGCAGACGGTTGACCTCGTTGTCGATGAGCGCCTTGGGCACTTCGATCGGGTTGCCGGCGACCAGCCCTTCCATCACCTGGTTCTTCACCTTGGTCTTGATGGCCTGGCGCAGTTCGCGCTCCATGTTCTTCTTCACTTCGGCCCGGAAGCCTTCGACGCCGCCTTCCTGAACGCCGAACTGGGTGAAGAAGTCGTCATTCAGTTCCGGCAGCTGGGGAGCCGCGACGCTGTTGACGGTCACAGTGAACTCGGCGGTCTTGCCGGCCAGGTCGAGGTTCTGGTAATCCTCGGGGAAAGTCGGGGTGATCACGCGCTCTTCGCCGGTCTTGGCGCCGACCAGCGCTTCTTCGAAACCGGGGATCATGCGCCCCGAGCCCAGCACCAGCTGGGTGCCCTTGGCCGAACCACCGGCGAAGACCTCACCGTCGATTTTGCCAACGAAGTCGATGTTCACCTGGTCGCCGTTTTCGGCGGCACGCTCGACGTTCTCGAAGCGGGTGTTCTGCTTGCGCAGGATTTCCAGCATGTTGTCGACGTCGGCGTCGACCACCTCGGCCTGCAGACGCTCGATCTCGATGGCCTCGAAGCCTGCGACTTCGAATTCGGGGAACACTTCGAAAGTCGCGACGTACTCGAGATCCTTGCCCTTCTCGAACACCTTCGGTTCGACGGACGGTGCACCGGCCGGGTTCAGCTTCTCGGCAACGATGGCTTCATAGAAGGTCGCCTGGATCAGATCACCCAGGGCTTCCTGACGAGCGGCCTCTTCGTAACGCTGGCGAATCACGCTCATCGGCACCTTGCCGGGGCGGAAACCTGGAATCTTGGCACGGCTGGCGGTCTGTTGCAGACGCTTGTTGACTTCGGTCTCGATGCGCTCGACCGGCACGCCAATGGTCATGCGGCGCTCAAGAGCGGAGGTGCTTTCAACAGAAACTTGCATGGATTTTCCTCGTTGCACAGACATAAGCCGGGCGTTCCGGCCCCAGAATGGGCAAGCATTCTAGTAGCTCGATTGACAGAAGTCACCCCGCCCGGAGAAGAACGAAGAGAGCCCGCCGACAGGCTCGACAAGGCCGCGCGCCGCGCAAAAGCGGCTCACCGCCCCTGCCGAGCGAACCGCGACACCCTCCAGACCCATTCGCCTGCCCCAGAAACGCGAAAGCCCCGGAATCCGGGGCTTTCAGCTGATTACATGGTGCGGACGGAGAGACTCGAACTCTCACACCTTGCGGCGCCAGAACCTAAATCTGGTGTGTCTACCAATTTCACCACGTCCGCCAAGCGGGGTTTCAAACGAAAACGCCAGGCAGCGCCTGGCGTTTTCTGGAATATGGGGTGGACGAAGGGGATCGAACCCTCGACACCAGGAGCCACAATCCTGTGCTCTACCAACTGAGCTACGCCCACCATATTTCACTTTGCTTGTGCCAGAGCCCGAAATGGCGCACCCGGCAGGACTCGAACCTGCGACCATCCACTTAGAAGGCGGATGCTCTATCCAGCTGAGCTACGGGCGCTCTTATCTGCATTCTGTGCGGAGCGCAGACTTGAAGCTCCGGCCGCAGAAGAAGTCACCCCCTTCGAAAGCCATCTTACCCAGCAGCAGGCTGTGCTCGACAAGCGGGGCGAATGTTATAGAGGCGGCGCACACTCGTCAACACCAGAATTAAAAAAATTTCAGTTAGATAAAGGAGTTACGAATGCTACCCAGCGCTTCGCCTTTGCCGTCTCGCCACGGCATGCGAGAATACGCGTCCTTTCTAAATCCTTTCCGGTGGTTAACCAAGCGTCATGACCGCACAACTGATCGACGGTAAAACGATCGCTGCCAATATTCGCCAACAAATCTCCAGCCGTGTTGCCGAGCGCCGCGCTCAGGGGCTTCGCGCGCCGGGCCTGGCGGTGATCCTGGTAGGTAGCGACCCAGCCTCCCAGGTATACGTAGCGCACAAGCGCAAGGACTGCGAAGAAGTGGGCTTCAACTCCATCGCCCACGACCTTCCCGCCGATACCCGCCAGGAAGACCTGCTGGCACTGATCGATCGGCTCAACGACGACCCGACCATCGACGGCATCCTCGTTCAACTGCCACTGCCCCGGCAGCTCGACGCCTCGCAACTGCTGGAGCGTATCCGCCCCGACAAGGACGTGGACGGTTTCCATCCCTACAACGTCGGTCGCCTCGCCCAGCGCATGCCACTGCTGCGCCCCTGCACGCCGAAAGGCATCATGACCCTGCTGGAAAGCACCGGGATCGACCTGCATGGCCTGGACGCGGTCGTTGTCGGTGCTTCGAACATCGTCGGCCGGCCCATGGCGCTGGAGCTGCTGCTGGCCGGCTGCACCACCACCGTAACCCATCGCTTCACCCGCGACCTTGCCGAGCACGTCAAGCGTGCCGACCTGGTCGTGGTGGCCACCGGCATCACCGGTCTGGTCAAGGGTGAATGGATCAAGCCTGGCGCCATCGTCATCGACGTCGGCATCAACCGCCAGGCCGATGGCCGCCTGCTGGGCGACGTGGAGTTCGAGCCGGCCCGTGAGCGCGCCGCCTGGATCACGCCGGTGCCGGGCGGTGTCGGCCCGATGACCCGCGCCTGCCTACTGGAAAACACTCTGCACGCAGCCGAGCACCTGCACGGCTAAACCGGCGCCAGACGCCAGAAACAAGAACGGCACCTTTCGGTGCCGTTCTTGTTTGCATTCAACTCATTCGGCCAGGCGCCAGGTCGTTCCGCCCTTGCCGTCTTCCAGCACCACGCCCATGGCGGCGAGCTGGTCGCGAATACGGTCGGATTCCGCCCAGTTCTTCTCGGCACGCGCCTGCAGGCGCGCAGCGATCAGTGCCTCGACCTCGGCCGCATCGACCCTCCCTGTCGCACCGGCCTGCAGGAAAGCCTCCGGCTCGAGCTGCAGCACACCGAGCACGCCGGCCAGTTCCTTGAGGCGCGCGGCCAGCGCGGCGGCGGCGGCGAGGTCGCTCTCGCGCAGGCGGTTGACCTCGCGGATCATCTCGAACAGCACCGCACAGGCTTCCGGCGAGTTGAAGTCATCGTCCATCGCCGCGGCGAAGCGCGCGACGAACTCCTCACCCCCGGCAGGCATCGCGTCCGGCAGGCCCTTGAGGCCGTTGTAGAAGCGCTCCAGGGCGCCCCTGGCCTCGCGCAGGCTGTCCTCGGAGTAGTTGATCGGGCTGCGGTAGTGGCTGGACACCAGCAGGTAGCGCACCACCTCGGGGTGGTACTTCTCCAGCACCTCGCGGATGGTGAAGAAGTTGCCGAGGCTCTTGGACATCTTCTCGCCGTCGACGCGCACCGCGCCGGCGTGCATCCAGGCGTTGGCATACAACTTGCCGGTAGCCGCCTCGCTCTGGGCGATCTCATTCTCGTGGTGCGGGAACACCAGGTCCGGGCCGCCGCCATGGATGTCGAAGGTCTCGCCCAGGCAGCAGGTGGACATCACCGAGCACTCGATATGCCAGCCCGGCCGACCGAGCCCCCAGGGCGACTGCCAGCTCGGCTCGCCCGGCTTGGCGCCCTTCCACAGGACGAAATCAAGCGGATCCTCCTTGGCCTCGTCGACCTCGATGCGCGCGCCGATCTTCAGGTCCTCGATCCTGCGCCGCGACAGCTTGCCGTAGCCGGCGAACTTGCCGACGCGATAGTAGACGTCGCCATTGCCCGGCGCATAGGCATAGCCCTTGTCGATCAGGGTCTGGATCATAGTGAACATGCCGCCGATATGAGCCGTGGCTCGCGGCTCGAGGTCCGGGCGCAGCACGTTGAGGCGCGCCTCGTCCTCGTGCATGGCGGCGATCATGCGTTCGACCAGCGCCTCGAACGGCTCGCCGTTCTCGTTGGCACGGCGGATGATCTTGTCATCGATGTCGGTGATATTGCGCACATAGGTGACGTCGTAGCCGCGATGGCGCAGCCAGCGAGTGACCACATCGAAAGCCACCATCACCCGCGCGTGGCCGATGTGGCAAAAGTCGTAGACGGTCATGCCACACACATACATACGCACCCGGTTATCTTCCAGCGGCTTGAAGACTTCCTTGTTCTTGCTCAGGGTGTTGTAGATCGTCAACGCCATCATTGACCCCAGGAGTCACGCAGCGTGACGGTGCGGTTGAACACGGGAGCGCCGGGCCGGCTGTCCTTGAGGTCGGCGCAGAAGTAGCCTTCGCGCTCGAACTGGAAGCGCTCTTCCGGGGCGGCATTGGCCAGCGACGGCTCGGCGCGGCAGCCGCGCAGCAGCACCAGCGACTCGGGGTTGATGTTATCGAGGAAGCTGCCGCCCTCCTCGTCCTTCTCCGGATTGGCGGAACGGAACAGCCGATCGTACAGGCGCACCTCGCACTCGACGCTCTCGGCGGCCGGCACCCAGTGGATCACGCCCTTGACCTTGCGCCCCTCGGGGTTCTTGCCCAGGGTGTTCTCGTCATAGCTGCAGCGCAGCTCGACGATATTGCCTTCGGCATCCTTGATCGCCTCGTCGGCGCGAATCACGTAGCTGCCGCGCAGGCGTACCTCGCCGCCCGGGACCAGGCGCTTGTAGCCGGCCGGCGGGACCTCTTCGAAGTCGCCGGCGTCGATGTAGATCTCGCGACCGAACGGCAGCACGCGCACCCCCATGTCCTGCTTGGGATGACGCGGCAGCTCGAGGCTCTCGACCTGGCCCTCGGGATAGTTGGTGATCACCACCTTCAGCGGCCTGAGCACGCACATGGCGCGCGCCGCATTGGCGTCGAGGTCTTCGCGGATGGCGAACTCCAGCATGCCGATATCCACCACGCCGCCGGCGCGGTTCACGCCGATCATGTCGCAGAAATTGCGGATCGAGGCCGGCGTATAGCCGCGGCGGCGGAAACCCGACAGCGTCGACATGCGCGGATCGTCCCAGCCGCTCACGTGCTTCTCGTCGACCAGTTGCTTGAGCTTGCGCTTGCTGGTGATGGTGTAGTTCAGGTTGAGCCGGGCGAATTCGTACTGGCGCGGCTGGGCCGGCACCGGCAGGTTGGCCAGGAACCATTCATAGAGCGGACGGTGATCCTCGAACTCCAGGGTGCAGATCGAGTGGGTGACGCCCTCGATGGCGTCCGACTGGCCATGGGTGAAGTCGTAGCTCGGATAGATGCACCACTTGTCGCCGGTCTGGTGGTGATGGGCGTGGCGAATGCGGTAGAGGATCGGGTCGCGCAGGTTCATGTTGGGCGAGGCCATGTCGATCTTCGCCCGCAGCGCCCTGGCGCCATCCGGGAACTCGCCGGCCTTCATCCGCGCGAACAGGTCGAGGTTCTCCGCCACGCTGCGCTCGCGGAACGGACTGTTCTTGCCCGGCTCGGTCAGGCTGCCGCGGTACTCGCGCGCCTGTTCGGGCGTCAGGTCGCAGACGTAGGCCTTGCCGGTCTCGATCAGGTGAACCGCCCACGCGTGCAACTGATCGAAATAATCGGAGGCGTAACGCTCCTCACCCGCCCACTGGAAGCCCAGCCACTGCACGTCGCTCTTGATCGCGTCGATGTACTCCTGGTCTTCCTTGGCCGGATTGGTGTCGTCGAAGCGCAGGTTGCACTCGCCACCGAACTCCTGTGCCAGGCCGAAGTTCAGGCAGATCGACTTGGCATGGCCGATGTGCAGGTAGCCGTTGGGCTCCGGCGGAAAGCGGGTGACGATCTTGGCGTGCTTGCCGGAATCCAGGTCGGCCTGGACGATCGGACGAAGAAAGTTGCTTGCGGCAGGAGTCTCGGGCTTGCTCATGGTGTCCTTAACGATCAGCGAGTGTGCGGCTTGGAGAGGTTTTACACAAAGTAGCGAGCGATGGTCAGGCAAGGCGCAACGATCAACGGGAGTAACAGCCGAAGGGCGAGCGCTGGCGAGTCAATCAGCCGAAAAGGCGGAATGCACAAAGTTGTACATGAGCATTTCGAGGCTGGGTTCAACGCCGCATGGCCGAGCACAGTAGCTTGCAAATACTCTCTCAGGGTAGGCCGACCAAATCAAAGCGCCTATCATAGCGGACCCGTCACCCCCCTGACAGAGCAAAGCGCCCACCAGCGAATGCCATCAGCGGCTGACGGCACCCGCTATCGACGACCCTTGCAGCGGCCCATCCCGCACTTGGCCTGCCCAACGAAAACGGAATCCCTCCCCGATGATCAAACTGCACACCAACTACGGCGTAATCACCGTCCAGCTGTTCGAAGACAAGGCCCCGGAAACCACCGCCAACTTCAAGGAATACGTGAAGAGCGGCCACTACGACGGCACCATCTTCCACCGCGTGATCAGCAACTTCATGATCCAGGGCGGCGGTTTCGAGCCCGGCATGAAGCAGAAGGCAACCCGCGCACCGATCAAGAACGAGGCCAACAACGGCCTGTCGAACAAGACCGGCACCCTGGCCATGGCCCGTACCATGGAGCCGCACTCGGCCTCCGCGCAGTTCTTCATCAACGTCAAGGACAACGACTTCCTCGACCACAGCGCGCCCACCGTCCAGGGCTGGGGCTACGCGGTGTTCGGCGAAGTGACCGACGGCATGGACGTGGTCGAGAAGATCAAGGGCGTGGCCACCACCATGAAGTCCGGCCACCAGGACGTTCCGGTGGACGACGTGGTGATCGAGAAGGCCGAGATCGTCGAGTGACCTGCGAGTGATCCTGCTGATCTCGGATCTGCATCTCGAAGAGGAACGCCCGGACATCACCCGGGCGTTTCTGCATTTTCTCGAGGCACGTGCCAGCCAGGCCGAAGCGCTGTACATCCTCGGCGACTTCTTCGAAGTCTGGATCGGCGACGACGCCATGACGCCCTTCCAGCGCTCGATCGCCCAGGCGCTGCGCGCCCTGAGCGATCGCGGCACGCGCATCTACCTGATGCACGGCAATCGCGACTTCATGCTCGGCAAGGGCTTCTGCCGCGAGGCCGGTTGCGAACTGCTGGCCGACCCCACGGTGGTCGAGCTCGATGGCGAGCGCGTCCTGCTGATGCATGGCGACAGCCTGTGTACCCGCGACCTGGGTTACATGCGCCTGCGCCGCCTGCTGCGCAACCCGCTCAGTCTGTTCATCCTGCGCAACCTGCCGTTGGCCACGCGCAAGAAACTGGCACGCAAGCTGCGCAACGAAAGCCGTACGCAAACCCGCATGAAGGCCAGCGACATCGTCGACGTCACGCCCGACGAGATTCCACGCACCCTGAACAAATACGGTGTCCGCACGCTGATCCACGGCCACACCCATCGTCCGGCAGTGCATGAGCTGGAACTCGACGGACAGCCGGCCCGGCGCATCGTGCTCGGCGACTGGGACCGGCAAGGCTGGGCGCTGCAGGTGGATGCCAGCGGCTTTCACCAGGCGCCGTTCGAGCTGGATGTCACTTAGAGCCGCTCCCATCCATCGCGCGCACGAAACGGGAACAGCCCCTAGACCGCCAGCGGCACTCCGCTATGGAAGCGGAACTCGCTGTCGGGGCTTTCGATGAGTTCACGCTCGCGCTCGCGCACCTTCAGGATAGTCGCGTCCACATCCGTCGCAGCGCCATAAAGGTAGGCCAGCTTCAGGTAATCCTGGAAGTGCCGCGCCTCGGACTTGAGCAAGCCGCTGTAGAACTTGCCCAGCTCTTCATCCAGATGCGGCACCAGCATGGCGAAGCGCTCGCAGGAGCGCGCCTCGATGAAGGCGCCGATCACCAGGGTATCGCTCAGCCGATAGGGTTCATGATTGCGCACCAACTCGCGCAACCCCGCCGCATAGCGGGAAGAGCCGACGTTGCGCAGGACGATCGCACGCTTGCGAATGATCGCCAGCACCTGCTCGAAATGGCGCAGCTCCTCGCGCGCCAGGCGCGACATCTTGTTCTGCAGGTCGGGCTTGTCGACATAGCGGAACATCAACTGGAATGCCGTGCCGGCGGCCTTCTTCTCGCAATTGCCGTGATCGATCAGCATCACGTCCTGGTTCTGCAACGCAGCATCCACCCAGGCGGCGGGCGTGGCACAACCGAGAAAATCGTTCAGATCGGAGAACATGGCGAATCCTTGGTATTCACAAACAAAATAAGCCAGCGCGAACATGAGGGGATTCGCCGCGGGCGGGCATTATACGAATGCCGCGCGTCCCGGCCAGCCTGGTTTGATTTACATCACGGCCCGTGTCGCAGGCTTGTCTATAGTTGAGCAACCCGTAAAGGAAATGGAGCCGATCATGCAAGCCATTCGCTGCATCCTCGTGGTAATCGACCCGAACCAGCCGCAAGCGCTGGCCCTGAAGCGCGCACGCCTGATTTCCAGCGTGAGCCAGTCTCGCCTGCACCTGCTGGTGTGCGACGGCAAGCATGATCACGACGCCTACCTGGACTCGCTGCGCGAGCAGCTGGAAAGCGAAGGGCATCAGGTCACCACACAACAGGCCTGGCATGACAATCTCCACCAGACCATCATCACCGTGCAACAGGAGGAAGGCTGCGGCCTGGTGATCAAGCAGCACGTGCCGGACAACCCGCTGAAGCGCGCCCTGCTCACCCCCGAGGACTGGAAGCTGCTGCGCTACTGCCCGTGCCCGGTGTTGATGGTGAAAACCGATACCCCTTGGACGGGCGGCAATATCCTCGCGGCAGTCGATGTCGGCAACTCCGACCTGGAACATCGCACCCTGCATGCCACCATCGTCAACCACGGCTATGAAATAGCCAGCCTGGCCGATGGCAAGCTGCACGTCATCAGCGCCCATCCCTCCGCCATGCTTTCGGCGGCCGACCCGGCCTTCCAGCTCAAGGAAACCATCGAGGCGCGCTATCGCGAGGCCTGCAAGCAGTTCCAGGCCGAGTACGGCATTCCCGATGCGCAACTGCATGTCGAGGAAGGCCCGGCCGATGCCCTGATCCCCCGGGTCTGCCAACGGCTCAAGGCGGTGGTGACGGTCATCGGCACCGTGGCCCGTACCGGCTTCTCCGGTGCGTTGATGGGCAATACCGCGGAAGTGGTGCTCGATACGCTGGAAAGCGATGTCCTGGTGCTGAAACCCGACGACATCATCGATCACCTGGAAGACCTGGTTCGCCACTGACCTGCTGGGCGGAAGCTTCCGGCGGCTTGCGCCCTCAGCCGAGGGTCCCCTTGCCCTCGGCGAGGAATCGCGGCGCCATGTAGCGTTCGTAGTGCGCCTCGGAAAGCAGGAAGAACTCGCGATCGATGGCATCCCTCAGCCGTGGCAGCGGCCATCCACGGAATTCAGGAAGCAGCATCACCCCGTAGGCGTCCAATTGCTGGATGACCCGGGCGCCACGGGCGATCAGCTGGTAGGCCCAGCAATAGGGGGACTGTTCGAGCACGAAGCGGACCTGCCGCGCTTCCAGCTGCTGGCGCAGCAACTGGGCATCGAAGACCTCCAGCTTCGCCGCCATCACCTGCGCCAGCAGAATCTCCAGGCGCCGCCATACCGCGCGCTTCTCCTCGTCGCCATAGCCGTTCCAGTTCACCACCTCATGATGGAAGCGCTTGCAGCCGCGGCAGACGTTGTCGCCATAAACGGTCGAGCAGAGGCCGATGCAGGGGGTCTGTATGCGCTGGTTGGACATGGGCAGGACGGGCTATTGATCAGCCGCGCATCTTAGACTTTTGTCCAACCAGGGTCACCCGCCTTCATCCTCGATGACCAACCGCGACCGCCTGCAGCCCAGCCCAGCCGGCCTCCAGACCTTACCCGCAGCAGCCCTGCGTAGCGAGACGGCGCCAGCCGATGCGGGTGCTCGACTTAACTTTACGGGCCCATTCCAGTAGAATCGGCCCGCCGTTTTTGGCGCCACATTCCATACGAAGCTGTTTTCAAAGCGTCACGAGCACAGTTGAACCGGCCGCGTGCCGGGTGCGCGGAACCGCCCGTTCCCTGCCCATCCGGCCTCGCCCATCCGGCGTAAAACTTTGAAAACAGCTTCCGGATGCGCGTCCCGAAACACCCATGGGACCAATGATGAGGGTAAAAACTGTGCTTGAAGCCTATCGCAAACACGTAGAAGAGCGTGCCGCCCAGGGCGTCGTGCCCCAGCCGCTGAACGCCGAGCAAACCGCAGGCCTGGTCGAGCTGCTGAAGAACCCGCCGGCCGGCGAAGAAGAATTCCTCGTTGACCTGATCACCAACCGCGTCCCCGCAGGCGTCGACGAAGCTGCCTACGTCAAGGCCGGCTTCCTGTCCGCCCTGGCCAAAGGTGAAACCTCCTCCCCGCTGCTGAGCAAGCAGCGCGCCGTGGAACTGCTGGGTACCATGCAGGGCGGCTACAACATCGCCACCCTGGTCGAACTGCTGGACAGCGCCGAACTGGGCGCCGTGGCCGCCGAGCAGCTGAAGCACACCCTGCTGATGTTCGACGCCTTCCACGATGTCGCCGAGAAGGCCAAGGCCGGCAACCAGCATGCCAAGGCCGTGATGCAGTCCTGGGCCGAAGGCGAATGGTTCACCAACCGTCCGGCCGTTGCCGAGAAAGTGACTCTGTCGGTCTTCAAGGTGACCGGCGAAACCAACACCGACGACCTGTCGCCGGCTCCGGACGCCTGGTCGCGCCCCGACATCCCGCTGCACGCCCTGGCCATGCTGAAGATGGCCCGCGACGGCATCAACCCGGACGCTCCGGGCTCGGTCGGCCCGATCAAGCAGATGGAAGAACTGAAAGCCAAGGGCTTCCCGGTTGCCTACGTCGGTGACGTCGTCGGTACCGGTTCTTCGCGCAAGTCCGCCACCAACTCGGTACTGTGGTTCTTCGGCGACGACATCCCCTTCGTTCCGAACAAGCGCGCCGGTGGTTTCTGCTTCGGCACCAAGATCGCCCCGATCTTCTACAACACCATGGAAGACGCCGGCGCCCTGCCGATCGAATTCGACTGCACCAACCTGGCCATGGGCGACGTCATCGACGTCTACCCGTACGCCGGCAAGGTCTGCAAGCACGGCACCGATGAAGTCATCACCACCTTCGAACTGAAGACCGAAGTCCTGCTGGACGAAGTCCGCGCCGGCGGCCGCATCCCGCTGATCATCGGTCGTGGCCTGACCGAGAAGGCTCGTGCCGAGCTGGGCCTGGCGCCGTCCACCCTGTTCAAGAAGCCGGAAGCGCCGGCCGACAGCGGCAAGGGCTTCACCCTCGCACAGAAGATGGTCGGTCGTGCCTGCGGCCTGCCGGAAGGCCAGGGCGTGCGCCCGGGTACCTACTGCGAGCCGAAGATGACCACCGTGGGCTCCCAGGACACCACCGGCCCGATGACCCGCGACGAGCTGAAGGACCTGGCTTGCCTGGGCTTCTCCGCCGACCTGGTGATGCAGTCGTTCTGCCACACCGCGGCCTACCCGAAGCCGATCGACGTCAACACCCACCACACCCTGCCGGACTTCATCATGACCCGCGGCGGCGTGTCCCTGCGTCCGGGCGACGGCATCATCCACAGCTGGCTGAACCGCATGCTGCTGCCGGACACCGTCGGTACCGGTGGTGACTCGCACACCCGCTTCCCGATCGGCATCTCCTTCCCGGCCGGTTCCGGCCTGGTCGCCTTCGCCGCTGCCACCGGCGTCATGCCGCTGGACATGCCGGAATCCGTCCTGGTGCGCTTCAAGGGCCAGATGCAGCCGGGCATCACCCTGCGTGACCTGGTCCATGCCATCCCCTACTACGCCATCCAGCAGGGCCTGTTGACCGTCGAGAAGAAGGGCAAGAAGAACATCTTCTCCGGCCGCATCCTCGAGATCGAAGGCCTGAACCAGCTGACCGTCGAGCAGGCATTCGAACTGTCCGATGCCTCCGCCGAGCGTTCGGCTGCCGGCTGCACCATCAAGCTGCCGGAAGACTCTATCGCCGAGTACCTGAAGTCGAATATCACCATGCTGCGCTGGATGATCAGCGAAGGCTATGGCGATGCCCGCACCCTGGAGCGCCGCGCCCAGGCCATGGAAGCCTGGCTGGCCAACCCGCAACTGCTGGAAGCCGACAAGGACGCCGAATACGCGGCCGTGATCGAGATCGACCTGGCCGACGTGAAGGAGCCCGTGCTCTGCGCGCCGAACGACCCGGACGACGCCCGCCTGCTGTCCACCGTTGCCGGCGAGAAGATCGACGAGGTCTTCATCGGCTCCTGCATGACCAACATCGGCCACTTCCGCGCTGCCGGCAAGCTGCTGGACAAGGTCAAGGGCGGCATCCCGACCCGCCTGTGGCTGGCTCCGCCGACCAAGATGGACGCTCACCAGCTGACCGAAGAAGGCTACTACGGCATCTACGGCAAGGCCGGTGCGCGCATGGAAATGCCGGGCTGCTCGCTGTGCATGGGTAACCAGGCTCGCGTGCAGACCGGTTCGACCGTGGTTTCCACCTCGACCCGTAACTTCCCGAACCGCCTGGGTGACGCCACCAACGTCTACCTCGCCTCTGCCGAACTGGCGGCCGTAGCCTCCATCATCGGCAAGCTGCCGACCGTCGAGGAGTACATGGCCTACGCGCAGAACATCGACAGCATGGCTGCCGATATCTATCGCTACCTGTCCTTCGACCAGATCGCCGAGTTCCGTGAAGCTGCGGAAAAGGCCAAGATCCAGGTCGTCGAAGTCGTCTGACGGTGACGCAATGAAAGAACCCCGCTTCGGCGGGGTTTTTTATGCACAACACTTTTCCACCAATGCTCAAGGCGCGGTGGCGACCTCTTCAGCCAGCAGAAAACGTACCCGTTCCTGCGAGCGGATCGGTTTTCCTGCAGACAAAGAAAAACCCGGCCAAGGCCGGGTTTTTCTCGCAGCGGAATTCTCGGGTTACTGAACCTGAGCTTCCACTTCGGCTTCCACGCGACGGTTGATCTGACGACCTTCCTCGGTGGAGTTGTCGGCCACCGGACGGGATTCACCGTAACCTACCGAATTCACGCGACCGCCTTCCACGCCATACTCGTTGACCAGAACGTTGCGCACAGCTTCGGCACGACGCTCGGACAGGCGCTGGTTGTACTGGTCGGTACCGACGGAGTCGGTGTGACCTTCAACCACGGTGGTGGTCTGCGGGTACTGCTGCATGAAGTCAGCGAGGTTGCGGATGTCGCTGTAGCTTTCTTCACGGACACGCGACTTGTCGAAGTCGAACTTGACGTCCAGCTCGACACGGACCACTTCCGGAGCCGGTTCCGGCTCGGTGTCGACGATCGGTGCCGGAGCCGGCTCCGGAGTCGGCTCGACGGCTGCAACCTGACGGGCGCCGCCGCCGAAGTTCAGACCAACGCCAACACCTGCCATCCATTCGGCTTCGTCGGCATCGATGTTGTACATGCCGTCGACGCTGGCCTTGGCGAAGAAGTTCTCGGTGAAGTAGTACTTCAGGCCGGTACCGACGTTGGCGAAGGTGCTGCTGTCACGGCCGCTACGGGCAGCCTGGCCGATGCTCTGGTGCGCGACACCGGCGGAGACGTACGGACGCAGGCCGACACCCGGAGCGCCGAAGTGGTAAGCGGCATCCAGGGAGGTCAGGCTGCCCTTGATGTTCTTGTGGCCGTCCGCGCCAACCGGATCCTCGGAGGTCAGGTCGTGGTATTCGCCATAGGAAAGGCCCAGCGAGACGTCATCGGTGAGGAAGTAGCTGACGCCTGCGCCATAGAGTTCACCGTCGCGCTGTACATCACGCGAGCTATCGGTGAAGTAGTGCTTGCCGAACGCTTCCACTTCAACGGCGCCCTGCCCTTGGGCCAGCGCGCCGACAGAAGTGGCGGCAACCATCGAACCGATTACAACGCCTAAAGTGTTTTTAAGTTTCATCCGTAAATCCCCATCTGGTGGTTGATATCAGAACAATCTAAGGAAACCGGCTGTCTGTATGCCCAAGCTGTTCGTCTGGCATAAGACAGCTTCTTGTCATTAAGTTTCAATCTTCTCGGAAAATTTTTCCCGGAGCTTATCGAGCGCACGTTTGTAACGCATCTTCGTTGCGCTTAGCCCCATATGCATGATGTCGGCAATTTCCTGGAACTCTAATTCGGCGACGAAACGCAACACCAATATCTCCCGATCGATCGGATTGACATGGACCAGCCAGCGATCCAGCCCGCCTTTATCCTCGATCTTAGGCGTCTTCTCCTCGGAAGCCTCCTCAAGCGGATCGAGGCTCAGGGCATCGAGCAAACGCCTCTTGCGACGCTCCTTGCGATATTGAGTGATGCACTCGTTATAAGTGATGCTGTAGAGCCAGGTCTTGAATTTGGATTTACCTTCGAAGTTCTTCAAGCCATAAAGAACCTTGAGCATTACTTCCTGACATACATCGTCGGCGTCACGCTCGTTCCCCAGATAACGCGCACATACATTGAACAACGTGCGCTGATAGCGCCGCATGAGCTCTTCATACGCGCGGGTAATATGAAATAGTTCGCCATGGGCATGCTGCACCAGCTCCTCATCGGTGAGCTGGCGAGGGTCGTAGCGCGGAATGGACGTTTGGGTTTTAGTCAAGACGCTTCGAGCCGGCAGACATGGTCACGGCCGCCAAATCATGGAAACCGAAAAAAGGCGACGTACTTTACCAGAAATGCAGGGCTAACGGCTGGCAACACGCTGTTCCAGCAGCACTTTGTTGGCTACCGAAGCGAGCTCGCCATCATCGGTAAGCAGCAGGGTCTTGACCGTCCCGATTTCCTCGATCTGCCCTTCGACATCCGCCAGTTTCACATACTGCCCCACCTCGTAAAGCTCGCGCACGTAGATGCCGGCAAGAATCTGCCCAACCAGCTCGCGACTGCCCAAACCGAATGCCAGCGCGACCGCCAGGCCAACGGTGATCAGCACGATCGCGATCACATAGTTCAGCAGCTCGGTCTTGACCTCGAGTTGCCCGATGGCCACGGAGATGCTGATGATGATGACCAGCCCCTGCGCTATCCGGGCGAGCCCGTTCGCATAATCCAGCCCTACCCCTTCCGCGGCGCCGCGCACCAGCCCGCTGAGCAACTGCGCGAGCAGCACGCCCGCCAGCAGAATCAACGCCGCACCGAGCACCTTGGGCACGTAGAGGGTCAGCATGTCGAGCGTTGCGGAAACACGCTCCAACCCCAGAGATTCGGCAGCCGAGACCAGGAAGATCAGCAGCACGAACCAGTAGACGACCTTGCCGATCAAGGCGGAAACCGGGATACGGATGCCCGCCCGCCCCAGCAGCTTGGTGAGCCCCGTGCCGGCCATCAATCGATCGAGGCCGACCTTGGCGAGTACCTTGGAAAGCAGCGTATCGAGCAGCTTGGCCACCACGAAGCCAAGCAGTACCACGACCAGGGCGCCGAACAGACGAGGAATGAAGGCCGCGACAGAAGCCCAGAGCGAGCTCATCGCCGACAGCAGACTTTGAGTCCAGGGATCGAATTCCATGATCAATCAGCCTTATCGAACGAAGGGTTGGATGGTTCTCGGCGCGAAACCGGGGAGAGATGCCGCGAGCCGCTATTGAACGCCATCATCAGCGCCGGCAGCCACTGGCCGATCAGGCCGAACAGATCACCGGCTCCCACCTGCCGGTTGGCCGTTTTGAGGACGCGCCCCAGACAAGCATCGTCATCGTGAATCGATGGCTTGTTGAGGAGATCTCGCAGGGATTCTTCGAAGGGATCGCGCATGCAAACCTCGCTGGAGTATTCCGTCTAGACGGCCTGTGGGCGGTTGAGAGTCACATTCAGAGCCAGCGCAGACGGCGGAACACCCACCACTGGCACAGTGCAACGGTACCGATGATCAGGCAGGCCAGGATGAACCCATAGGGATTCTCGGCTCCCGGAATGCCGCCAACGTTGATGCCGAGCAGGCCGGTCAGAAAGCTCATGGGCAGGAAGAAGCCGGTGATGATCGCCAGAAGGTACATCGTCCGGTTCATCCGTTCGCTGAGCCTGCGCTGCTCCGACTCCAGCACCAGATTGATCCGTTCGCGAACCAGGTCGAGCTCTTCGAGATAGCGCATCAGGCGGTTGCTCAGCTCGTTCCAATACTCGGCATCGTCGTCAGCGAACCAGCTCAGGCGACTGCGCGTCAGCTGGCCGTAGAGTTCGCGCTGGGGGAGCAGAAAGCGCCGCAGGCCGGCGGCACGCCGCCGCAAAGCGAGCATCGAATCATGCTCCGGCGTATAACGCTCGTTGCCCTCCAGCTCTTCCTCTTCCGCATCGACCCGCTCGGCCAGTTGGGCAACCAGGTCGTCGACACGATCGGTCATCGATTCGGCCAGGTACAGCAGAAGCTCGGAGGCGGTCTTCGGCCCCCTGCCCTCCGCCAGCAGCTGGATCACCACCTCGATGGAACGCAACGGCCTGAGTCGCAGGGAAATCACGCGACGCGGATCGGCGAACACCCGCACCGACACCATGTCTTCCGGCTCAGCATCCGGGTTCAGGTTCACCCCGCGCAGGAACAACAACAGCTCCTCGCGCGGCAAGGTCAGCATGCGTGGACGGGTATTTTCCTCGAGCAGCACGTCGCAGGCGAACGCGCTCAGGCCACTTTGCGTACGCAACCAGGCTTGCGCCTTTTCATGGCTGCGATCCCAGTGCAACCAGAGACTCTCGTTCTCGGAGAGTTGCAGGCCAGCCAGGTCATCGTAGGCGATAACCCGGGCGCCACCACTGCCGTCGAGGAGGAAGGCATGAATCAGCCCCCGCTGCTCGCTGTCAGTCACCAGCATCAGTCTGTTCCGTCGATGTTCACGAAAAGCCCGGCAGGGCCGGGCTCAGAAGTACAGCGAACGCCCCCGCTGTTGCCGAAGGCAGTTACTCCGGCATGGACAGTGGCTGGGGCGACACGATGATTCCATTGTTGTCGGCGTATACGTATTCGCCGGGGCGGAACGTCACGCCGCAGAAGGTCACCGGCACGTCGAGATCGCCGATACCACGCTTGTCGGTCTTCATCGGATGGCTGGCCAGCGCCTGGACGCCCAGTTCGGTCTGCGCGATGACATCGACGTCACGGATGCAGCCATAGATGATCAGTCCTTCCCAGCCGTTGCGCGCCGCTTTCTCGGCCAGCATGTCGCCCAGCAGGGCACGCCGCAATGAGCCGCCACCATCGACCACCAGCACCTTGCCGGCACCATCGACTTCGACCTGTTCCTTGACCAGGGAATTGTCCTCGAAGCATTTGATGGTGACGATTTGCCCACCGAAGGAATCGCGTCCACCGAAGTTGCTGAACAGCGGCTCGACCACCTGTACCAGGTCCGGATAGGCATCGCACAGATCAGGGGTGACGTATTGCATGGGAAGCTCCTTTGCTTGGGAAAACGGCTCGAATACCGGTTCATGCATGCGCGTCATGATACAGCGCATGCGCCCGGAGAAGGCAGGCGACGCCTCATCACTAGCGAAAACGGGGCCTGAGGCCCCGTTTTCGCTTAACGCTTATCGATAATCAGATTTGACGATCGGCCAGGAAGAACCAGGTATCGAGCACCGAATCCGGGTTCAGGGACACGCTTTCGATGCCCTGTTCCATCAGCCATTTGGCCAGATCCGGATGATCGGACGGGCCCTGGCCGCAGATGCCGATGTACTTGCCGGCCTTGGTGCATGCCTGGATGGCATTGGCCAGCAGCTTCTTCACCGCCGGATTACGCTCGTCGAACAGGTGCGCGATGATGCCGGAGTCGCGGTCCAGGCCCAGCGTCAACTGGGTCATGTCGTTGGAACCGATGGAGAAGCCGTCGAAGTATTCGAGGAACTCATCGGCCAGCAGCGCGTTGGACGGCAGTTCGCACATCATGATGACGCGCAGGCCGTTCTCGCCACGCTTGAGGCCGTACTTGGCCAGCAGGTCGACCACCTGCGAGGCTTCGCCCAGGGTACGCACGAAGGGCACCATCAGCTCGACGTTGGTCAGGCCCATGACGTCGCGGACCTTCTTCATCGCCCGGCATTCGAGCTCGAAACAGTCGCGGAACGAGTCGCTGATGTAGCGCGAGGCGCCACGGAAGCCGAGCATCGGGTTCTCTTCTTCCGGTTCGTAGAGCTTACCGCCGATCAGGTTGGCGTATTCGTTGGACTTGAAGTCCGACAGACGCACGATGACCTTCTTCGGCCAGAAGGCCGCAGCCAGGGTGCTGACGCCCTCGACCAGCTTCTCGACGTAGAAGTCGACCGGATCGCTGTAGCCGGCGATGCGCTTCTCGACGCTGCTCTTGACGTCGGGCGGCAGGCCGTCGAAGTTCAGCAGCGCCTTGGGGTGTACGCCGATCATGCGGTTGATGATGAATTCCAGGCGGGCCAGGCCCACCCCTTCGTTCGGCAGATGGGCGAAGTCGAAGGCGCGATCCGGGTTACCGACGTTCATCATGATCTTGAACGGCAGTTCCGGCATGGCATCGATGGAGTTCTGGCGCACGTCGAAGCCCAGCTCGCCGTCGAAGATCAGGCCGGTGTCGCCTTCGGCGCAGGAAACGGTCACGCGCTGGCCATCCTTCAGTTGCTCGGTGGCATTGCCACAGCCGACGACGGCCGGGATGCCCAGCTCGCGGGCGATGATCGCCGCATGGCAGGTGCGGCCGCCACGGTTGGTGACGATGGCGCTGGCGCGCTTCATCACCGGCTCCCAGTCCGGGTCGGTCATGTCGGAAACCAGCACGTCGCCCGGCTGCACCTTGTCCATCTCGGTCACATCGTGGATCACCTTGACCGGGCCGGCGCCGATGCGCTGGCCGATGGCGCGCCCCTCGACCAGCACGGTGCCTTTTTCCTTCAACAGGTAACGCTCCATGACGTTGGCGCTGCTGCGGCTCTTCACGGTTTCCGGACGCGCCTGGACGATGTACAGCTGGCCGTCGTCACCGTCCTTGGCCCACTCGATGTCCATCGGGCGGCCGTAGTGCTTCTCGATGATCATCGCCTGCTTGGCGAGGTTGGTGACTTCCTCGTCGCTCAGGCAGAAACGCGCGCGATCGGCGGCGTCGACTTCCACGGTCTTGACCGACTTGCCGGCCTTGGCTTCGTCGCCGTAGACCATCTTGATCGCCTTGCTGCCCAGGTTACGGCGCAGGATCGCCGGGCGGCCGGCCTGCAGCGTCTGCTTGTGGACGTAGAACTCATCGGGGTTGACCGCGCCCTGGACGACGGTCTCGCCGAGGCCGTAGGCGCCGGTGATGAAGACCACGTCGCGGAAACCGGACTCGGTATCCAGGGTGAACATCACGCCGGCGGTACCGGTTTCCGAGCGCACCATGCGCTGCACGCCGGCGGACAGGGCGACCAGCTTGTGGTCGAAGCCCTGGTGCACGCGGTAGGCGATGGCACGGTCATTGAACAGCGAAGCGAAGACTTCCTTGGCGGCACGGATCACGTTGTCCACGCCACGGATGTTGAGGAAGGTTTCCTGCTGGCCGGCGAAGGAGGCATCCGGCAGGTCTTCGGCGGTAGCCGAGGAACGTACCGCGACGGCCATGTTGTCGTTGCCGCCGGACATTTCGGCGAAGGCCTTGCGGATGTCGGCGTCGAGCTGCGGCGGGAACTCGGCATCCATGACCCATTGGCGGATCTGCGCGCCGGCCTTGGCCAGGGCATTGACGTCATCCACGTCCAGCGAGTCGAGCAGCGCATGAATCTGGTCGTTCAGGCCGCTCAATTCGAGAAAGTCGCGATAGGCCTGGGCCGTAGTGGCGAAACCGCCCGGTACGGAAACGCCGGCACCGGCGAGGTTGCTGATCATCTCGCCCAGGGAGGCGTTCTTGCCCCCTACACGCTCAACGTCATGATTGCCGAGCTTATCGAGGGAAACTACGTACTCTACCAAGGTGATCTCTCCACATTAGTGTTGGAAACTCGACCGGAGCCAGCCCGTACGGCTGTGGCCTGGCCCTGCAAAATAAGTAACAATGCCCGCCAACCGGGCTCGGCGAAGGGCCTACTATAGCTGGGAACCGTTCTCGACTTAAGGCCCAAGGTACATGAAACGAACCGCTTTCTTCATTTCAGACGGCACAGGCATTACTGCGGAAACCTTGGGCCAGAGCCTTCTGGCCCAGTTCGAGAACATCACCTTCACCAAACTGACCCGCCCGTACATCGACACCGCGGAAAAAGCGCGGGCCATGGTACAGCAAATCAACCATGCCGCGGAGAAGGACGGCGGCCGGCCGATCATCTTCGACACGCTGGTGAACCAGGAAATCCGCGACATCCTCGCCGAATCCAATGGTTTCATGATCGACATCTTCTCCTCGTTCCTCGCGCCGCTGGAGCATGAACTGATGTCGCGCTCCTCGTATTCCGTCGGCAAATCCCATTCCATCGGCCACAACACCAACTACATGGAGCGGATCGAGGCGGTGAACTTCGCCCTCGACAACGACGACGGTGCCCGCACCCGTTATTACGATAAGGCCGACCTGATCCTGGTCGGCGTGTCCCGCTGCGGCAAGACGCCGACCTGCCTCTACATGGCGATGCAGTACGGCATCCGCGCCGCCAACTACCCGCTGACCGAGGACGACATGGAGCGCCTGCAGCTACCCAGCGCCCTCAAGGACTACAAGGACAAGCTGTTCGGCCTCACCATCGACCCCGATCGCCTGGCCGCCATCCGCAACGAGCGCAAACCCAACAGCCGTTACGCCAGCTTCGCCCAGTGCGAATTCGAGGTCCGCGAGGTGGAAAACCTGTTCCGCCGCGAGAACATCAACTACATCAACTCGACGCACTTCTCCGTGGAGGAAATTTCCGCCAAGATCCTGGTGGAGAAAGGCGTCGAGCGTCGACTCAAGTAACCGCCGCTTCGCTAGACAACAAAAAGTCCGCTTGGTGCGGACTTTTTGCCTTTTCAGCCACGGGAATTCACGGCTCGGCCCAAACGCGATTCATCGGCACCGCGCATCAGAGCGTATCGGCCGGCACGCGCACCCAGCCCTCCATCAGCACCCGGGCGCTGCGGCTCATGATCGCCTTGGTCACCGTCCATTCTCCGTCGACCTGCTTCGCCTCGGCGCCGACGCGCAGCGTGCCGGAAGGATGCCCGAAACGCACGGCCTGACGCTCGCCACCACCGGCGGCCAGGTTCACCAGCGTGCCGGGGACCGCGGCGGCCGTGCCGATGGCCACCGCACAGGTTCCCATCATGGCGTGGTGCAGCTTGCCCATGGACAGTGCACGGACGAGCAGATCCACTTCACCCGCGTCGATGGTCTTGCCGCTGGAGGCACGGTAGCTTTTCGGTGGCGACACGAAAGCGATCTTCGGCGTGTGCTGGCGGGTCAGCGCTTCTTCGGGCGTCTTGATCAGGCCCATGCGCAACGCGCCGGCAACGCGAATCGCCTCGAAGCGAGCGAGCTGCGCAGGGTCGCCGTTGATGTCGTCGCGCAATTCGGTGCCCTGATAGCCGATCTCCTCGGCATTGACGAACACCGTCGGAATACCCGCGCTGATCATGGTCGCCGCGAACGTGCCGACACCCGGCACCTCCAGCTCGTCAACCAGATTGCCGGTGGGGAACATCGAACCGTCGCCGTCATCGGACGGATCGAGGAACTCCAGCACGATCTCGGCGGCCGGGAAGGTGACGCCGTCCAGCTCGAAATCACCGATCTCCTGCACCTGGCCGTTGACCACCGGCACGTGGGCGATGATGGTCTTGCCGATATTGGCCTGCCAGATGCGCACCACGCAGGTACCGTTGTCCGGGATACGTGCAGGGTCGACCAGTCCGGCGTGCAGGGCGAACGCGCCGGCGCCGGTGGACAGGTTGCCGCAATTGCCGCTCCAGTCGACGAAGGGCTTGTCGATGGACACCTGACCGTAGAGGTATTCCACGTCATGCTCCGGTCGGCTGCTTTTCGACAGAATCACGCACTTGCTGGTGCTGGACGTCGCGCCGCCCATGCCGTCGATCTGCGCCGAGTAGGGATCGGGGCTGCCGATCACGCGCATGAACAGCTTGTCACGCGCGGCCCCCGGCACCTGGCAGCTTTGCGGCAGGTCCTGCAGGCGGAAGAACACGCCCTTGCTGGTGCCGCCGCGCATGTAGGTGGCGGGGATCCTGATCTGGGGAAGGTGAGCCATGGGAATCTTGTCCTCATGAAGCTGCGCCACCGGACGGCAGCGCAGGAATGAAATGTCGCTGCTCCGCACGCGCCCCACGGACAAGCCGCGGAGCGCGTGCTGAGCGGGCGTGACTCAGGCCTGGCCGAGGAAATCCTTGGCAAACCGCTGCAGCACGCCACCGGCCTGGTAGACGCTGACTTCGGCTGCGGTGTCGAGACGGCAAGTGACTGGCACGCGGGTCTCTTCACCGTTCTTGTGGTGAATGACCAGGGTCAGGTCGCAACGCGGCGACAACGCACCCTCGATGTCGTAGGTCTCGGTACCGTCCAGGCCGAGGGTCAGGCGGGTGGTGCCCGGCTTGAACTCGACCGGCAGCACACCCATGCCGACCAGGTTGGTGCGGTGGATGCGCTCGAAGCCTTCGGCGACGATCACCTCCACACCGGCCAGGCGTACGCCCTTGGCCGCCCAGTCGCGCGAGGAGCCCTGGCCGTAGTCGGCACCGGCGACGATGATCAGGTTCTGCTTGCGGTTCATGTAGGTTTCAATGGCTTCCCACATGCGCATGACCTGGCCTTCCGGCTCGACGCGCGCCAGCGAACCCTTCTTCACCTCGCCGTCGACCACGGCCATCTCGTTGACCAGCTGCGGGTTGGCGAACGTGGCGCGCTGGGCGGTCAGGTGGTCGCCGCGGTGGGTGGCGTAGGAGTTGAAGTCCTCCTCCGGCAGGCCCATCTTCGCCAGGTATTCGCCGGCCGCGGAGCTGGCCAGGATGGCGTTGGACGGCGACAGGTGGTCGGTGGTGATGTTGTCCGGCAGGATCGCCAGCGGGCGCATGCCCTTGAGCGTGCGTTCGCCAGCCAGCGCGCCTTCCCAGTACGGCGGGCGGCGGATGTAGGTGGACATCGGGCGCCAGTCGTACAGCGGGCTCTTGGCTTCCTCGATGCTACCCAGGTCGAACATCGGGATGTAGACCTGCTTGAACTGCTCCGGCTTGACCGAGGCGGCGACGATGGCGTCGATCTCCTCGTCGCTCGGCCAGAGGTCCTTCAGGGTGACCGGGTGGCCGTTCTTGTCGGTGCCCAGCACGTCCTGCTCGATATCGAAGCGCACGGTGCCAGCGATGGCATAGGCCACCACCAGCGGCGGCGAGGCCAGGAAGGCCTGCTTGGCGTACGGGTGGATACGGCCGTCGAAGTTGCGGTTGCCCGACAGTACCGCCGTGGCATACAGGTCCCGATCGATGATCTCCTGTTGGATCTTCGGATCCAGTGCACCGGACATGCCGTTACAGGTGGTGCAGGCATAGGCGACGATGCCGAAGCCGAGCTTCTCCAGTTCCGGCAGCAGGCCGGCTTCCTCCAGGTACAGCTTGGCCACCTTGGAGCCCGGGGCGAAGGAGGTCTTCACCCACGGCTTGCGTACCAGGCCCAGCTCGTTGGCCTTCTTCGCCAGCAGACCGGCGGCGACCACGTTGCGCGGGTTGGAGGTATTGGTGCAGCTGGTGATGGCGGCGATGATCACCGCGCCATCCGGCAACAGGCCTTCGGCCTCTTCGGCACGCGCGGCGGCCAGCTTGGACTCGTCCGCGATGCCGCGCTCGTGCAGTGCCGAGGTCGGCAGGCGCTTGTGCGGGTTGCTCGGGCCGGCCATGTTGCGCACGACGCTGGACAGGTCGAATTCGAGCACGCGCTCGTACTCGGCGCCTTCCAGGGCAGTCGCCCACAGCCCGGTTTCCTTGGCGTACTGTTCGACCAGGGCAACCTGCTCCGGCTCGCGACCGGTCAGCCTGAGGTAGTCGAGGGTCTGCTGGTCGATGTAGAACATCGCCGCGGTGGCGCCGTATTCCGGGCACATGTTGGAGATGGTCGCGCGGTCGCCGATGGACAGGCTGTCGGCGCCTTCGCCGAAGAACTCGACCCAGGCCCCGACCACACGCTCCTTGCGCAGGAACTCGGTCAGCGCCAGGACGATATCGGTGGCGGTGATGCCCGGCTGGCGCTTGCCAGTCAGCCGCACACCGATTATGTCGGGCAGGCGCATCATCGAAGGCAGGCCGAGCATCACGGTCTCGGCCTCGAGGCCGCCGACGCCGATGGCGATCACGCCCAGTGCATCGACGTGCGGCGTGTGTGAATCGGTGCCCACGCAGGTGTCCGGGAAGGCTACGCCGCCGCGGGCCTGGATCACCGGGGACATCTTCTCCAGGTTGATCTGGTGCATGATGCCGTTGCCGGCGGGGATCACGTCGACGTTCTTGAACGCGGTCTTGGTCCACTCGATGAAGTGGAAACGATCCTCGTTGCGGCGCTCCTCGACGGCACGGTTCTTCTCGAAAGCCTGCGGATCGAAGCCGGCATATTCCACCGCCAGCGAGTGGTCGACGATCAGCTGGGTCGGCACCACCGGATTGACCTTGGCCGGGTCGCCGCCCTGCTCGGCGATCGCGTCACGCAGGCCGGCGAGATCGACCAGCGCGGTCTGCCCGAGGATGTCATGGCAGACCACGCGCGCCGGGTACCAGGGGAAGTCCAGATCGCGCTTGCGCTCGATGATCTGCTTGAGCGAATCGGTCAGCGCGGCCGGCTCGCAGCGCCGCACCAGCTGTTCGGCCAGCACGCGGGAGGTATAGGGCAGCTTGTCGTAGGCGCCCGGCTGGATCGCTTCGACCGCCTCGCGGGTGTCGAAGTAGTCAAGCTGGGTGCCGGGCAGAGGTTTGCGGTGTTCTGTATTCATGCCGGAAGAACTCAATCCAGTAATGTTCCGAGGAGCAAGGCAGGGGGCGTCCGCTCACGGGCGCCCCTCTTCCGATCAGCGTTCGGCGATCGGCACGACCTTGCGCTGCTCCGGACCGATGTAATCGGCGCTCGGCCGAATGATCCGGTTGTTGCTGCGTTGTTCGAACACATGGGACGCCCAACCGGTAACGCGCGAGCAGACGAAGATCGGCGTGAACAGCTTGGTGGGGATGCCCATGAAGTGGTAGGCGGAGGCGTGGTAGAAGTCGGCGTTGGGGAACAGCTTCTTCTGCTCCCACATGGTCTCGTCGACGGCAACCGACACCGGATAGAGCACGCTGTCGCCCACTTCGTCGGCGAGCTTCTTGGCCCAGACCTTGATCACCTCGTTGCGCGGATCGGAGACGCTGTAGATCGCGTGACCGAAGCCCATGATCTTGTCCTTGCGCGCCAGCATGCCAAGGATGCCTTCGCGAGCCTCTTCCGGGCTCTTCCACTGCTCGATCATGTCCATCGCCGCTTCGTTGGCGCCGCCGTGCAGCGGGCCGCGCAGCGAGCCGATGGCACCGGTCACGCAGGAATAGAGATCGGACAGGGTCGAGGCACAGACCCGCGAGGTGAAGGTCGAGGCGTTGAACTCGTGCTCGGCGTAGAGGATCAGCGAGACGTTCATCACCTTGACGTGCAGGTCGCTCGGCTTCTTGCCATGCAGCAGCGCGAGGAAGTGCCCGCCCAGGGTGTCTTCGTCGCTGGTGCAATCGATGCGCACACCCTCGTGGGTGAAGCGGTACCAGTAGCACATGATCGCCGGGAAGGCGGACATCAGGCGCTCGGCGACGTCACGCTGCTGGTCGAAGCTGAGCTCCGGCTCCAGCGTGCCGAGCACGGAAGCGCCGGTCCGCATGACGTCCATCGGGTGGGCGCTGGCCGGGATGCGCTCGAGCACTTCCTTCAATGCCTGCGGCAGGTCGCGCATGGTCTTCAGGCGATTCTTGTAGGCCGCCAGTTGCTCCACGGTGGGCAGTTCACCGTAGAACAGCAGATAGGCAACCTCTTCGAAATCGCACTCGGCCGCCAGGTCGCGGACGTCGTAGCCACGGTACGTCAGCCCGGCGCCGGTCTTGCCGACGGTGCACAGGGCGGTCTGTCCAGCAATCTGACCGCGCAGGCCCGCACCGCTCAATACTTTTGCTTCAGCCATTGCTATCTCCTTCTTGGATTTGTTGTGGATACTGCAAATCACGTCGAAAAATGGATCGGAAAAAACCCGAGGGCAAATCGGGATTGGCTCAGTCAGCTTTTCTTCTGGGCGAACAGCGCATCGAGATGCTGCTCGAAGGCGTGGTAGTTGATGCGATCGTAGAGTTCCATGCGGGTCTGCATGGTATCGATCACGTTCTTCTGGGTGCCGTCACGGCGCAGCGCGGTATAGACATTCTCGGCCGCCTTGTTCATGGCGCGGAAGGCCGACAGCGGATACAGCACCAGCGACACATCGACGCTGGCCAGCTCCTCGGTGGTATACAGCGGCGTCGCGCCGAACTCGGTGATGTTGGCCAGGATCGGCGCCTTCACACGGTCGGCGAAGGTCTTGTACATGGCCAGTTCGGTGATGGCCTCCGGGAAGATCATGTCGGCGCCCGCCTCGATGCAGGCGGCGGCGCGATCCAGCGCGGCGTTCAGGCCTTCCACGGCCAGCGCGTCGGTGCGCGCCATGATCACGAAGCTGTCGTCGGTGCGCGCATCCACCGCCGCCTTGATGCGGTCGACCATCTCCTGCTGGGAGACGATCTCCTTGTTCGGGCGATGGCCGCAGCGCTTGGCGCCGACCTGATCCTCGATGTGGATCGCCGCCGCGCCGAACTTGATCATCGACTTGACGGTACGCGCCACGTTGAACGCCGAGGAGCCGAAACCGGTGTCCACGTCCACCAGCAGCGGCAGATCGCAGACGTCGGTGATGCGGCGCACATCGGTCAGCACGTCGTCGAGCCCGGTGATACCCAGGTCAGGCAGGCCCAGCGAACCGGCCGCGACACCGCCGCCGGACAGGTAGATAGCCTTGAAGCCGGCGCGCTTGGCCAGCAGCGCATGATTGGCATTGATCGCACCGACGACCTGCAGCGGATGCTCACTGGCCACGGCGTCACGGAAACGCTGACCGGCGGTAGGAAGAGTCATGCATTACCCCTTTATGTGTGGTGTTTGCTCTAGAGCGCTACTGAAGTGGCGCTCGACGTTGCGCTTGGAAGCGGCGATATGGCGGCGCATCAGCAGCTCCGCCAGCTCGCCATCGCGGTCGGCGATGGCGTCGAGGATTCGATGGTGTTCGGCGAAGGCCTGATGCGGCCGGTTCGGCGTGGTGGAGAACTGGATGCGGTACATGCGCACCAGTTGATAGAGCTCGTCGCAGAGCAGCTTGGCCAGCGTGCGATTGCCGCTGCCCTGGATGATCCGGTAGTGGAAATCGAAATCGCCTTCCTGCTGGTAATAGCCGACACCGGCCTGGAACGCTTCATCGCGCTCGTGCGTGCTCAGCACACGGCGCAGGTCGTCGATCTCGGCCTCGCTCATACGCTCGGCCGCGAGGCGACAGGCCATGCCCTCCAGGGATTCGCGGATCTCGTAGAGCTCGATCAGCTCGGCATGGCTGAGCGAAACCACCCGCGCCCCCACATGGGGCACGCGCACCAGCAGCTTCTGGCCTTCCAGCCGATGGATCGCCTCGCGCAGCGGCCCACGGCTGATGCCATAGGTCCGCGCCAGCTCCGGCTCGGAGATCTTGCTACCCGGGGCGATGTCACCCTTGACGATCGCCGCCTGGATCAGGCGAAACACGTGCTCGGATAGCGTTCCGCTGTCCAGCTGCTGCGTGCTCGGTGGGAGTTCGAGTGAATCCAGCATGATTGTCGACACTTGAGCTTCTCGATGCGGTGAAATTACGCCACGAATCCCGTATCGTCAATTCATCACCCCATGGATTGTCGACAATATAACTAAAGTCGTAGCCGAACCCATTGGCAGCATGCAGCAGGATGGCAGGCTCCGATGCTGTCGCGACCCCGAAACTGCCATGCTAGAATGCCGGCCTTTCGCAGCGTCGGCGCCCGCCTGCTGCCGCAATCAAAGCGCATGGGCCGAGCTCCGGCCACTCCGATCCTCACTCCTCAAGACATCAGGTTTCATGAGAGTCAAAGCCTACTCCCTGCTGCTCTGCGCACTTCTCTTGCCTGTTACCAGCCCGGCTGCCGAGAAAGCCATCTATGGCCTGACGGAACATGTGGCGCTGCCGGATTTCGGTCTCGAGGTAGCCGCCAAGCTCGATACCGGCGCACAGACCGCCTCGCTGAGTGCGCGCGACGTCACCCGCTTCAAGCGCGGCGGCGAATCCTGGGTGCGTTTCTATCTGGCCCTGGACAGCGCCCATACCCACCCTATAGAACGTCCGCTGGCACGCATCAGCAAGATCAAGCGCCGCGCCGGCGACTTCGATCCGGAAGAAGAAAAGACCTACACCGCACGGCCGGTCATCGAACTCGATCTGTGCATGGGCAAGGCAAAACGCACCATAGAAGTGAACCTCACGGACCGTACCGCTTTCCAATACCCGCTCCTGATCGGTTCCGACGCGCTTAGCCGCTTCGGCGCCCTGGTCGATCCAAGTCGCACCTACATTGCCGGCAAGCCCGGCTGCCTCAACGAATCCGACGCTGACGAGTAATACCCATGCGCGCTCTCACTCTGCATCTGAAAATCCTGATCTTCCTGCTCGTCGCCCTGGGAATTTCGATCACGGCCTACCAGATCTTCATCCTCGGCATTCCGGTCACCGAGGATGAAACCGATGACCTGTGGAACATCGACGCCAAGGTCGAGTTCCAGGCCAGCCCGCGCGAGCCGGTCAAGCTGCAGATGTACGTGCCGCCGCTGAACCAGGAATTCGTCAGCCTCAACGAAAGCTTCATTTCCAACAACTACGGCGTCAGCGTCAACCGCGTCGACGGCAACCGACGCGTGACCTGGTCGGCGCGTCGCGCCAGCGGCAACCAGACGCTCTACTACCGCCTGGTGCTGACCAAGCGCTACAGTGGCGAGCAGACCAAGGCCAGCGGCCCGATCTTCCGCGACAGCATCCCGGTCGAAGGCGCCGAGAAGATCGCCGCCGAAGCCCTGCTCTCCCCCATCCGCCAGCACTCGGCGGACGTCGAAACCTTCATCAGCGAAGCCATCAAGCGAGCCAACAACCCGAACGACGACAACGTCAAGCTGCTGCTGGGCGGCGACGCCTCCATCGCGAACAAGGCACGCGTCGTCGAGCTGCTGTTGTCCATCGCGCACGTGCCGATGGAGCGCGTGCACACCATCCGCCTGAACGCCGATCAGCCGCAAACGCCGGAGCTCTGGCTGCGCAGCTTCAACGGTGACAAATGGCTGTACTTCAATCCCGGCACCGGCGAACAGGGCCTGCCGACCGATCGCCTGGTCTGGTGGACCGGCGACGAGCCGCTGGTCACGCTGGAAGGCGGCCGCAACCAGCAGGTCACCTTCACCCTGAACAACAGCGAGATGAACGCCATCCGCCTGGCGAAGCTGACCGACGAGAATACCGACGCGGACTTCCTCGAATACTCGCTCTATGGCCTGCCGCTGCAGACCCAGCAGACCTACCAGATCATGATCATGATCCCGATCGGCGTGCTGGTGATCCTGATCCTGCGCAACCTCGGCGGCCTGCAGACCCTCGGCACCTTCACCCCGGTGCTGATCGCCCTGGCCTTCCGCGAAACCCAGATCGGTTTCGGCATCATCCTGTTCACGCTGATCACCGCACTCGGCCTGTCGCTGCGCTCGTACCTGGAACACCTCAAGCTGCAGATGCTGCCACGCCTGTCGGTGGTGCTGACCTTCGTCGTGGTGCTGATCGCGGTGATCAGCCTGCTCAGCCACAAGCTCGGCCTCGAGCGCGGGCTGTCGGTGTCGCTGTTCCCGATGGTGATCCTGACCATGACCATCGAGCGCCTGTCCATCACCTGGGAAGAGCGTGGCGGCGGCCATGCCTTCAAGGTCGCGGTCGGCACGCTGATCGCCGCAAGCCTGGCCTTCATGCTGATGAACATCCGGGAGCTGACTTACTTCATCTTCACCTTCCCGGCCGTGCTGCTGATCATGGTGGGCTTCATGCTGGCGATGGGTCGCTACCGCGGCTACCGCCTGACCGAGCTGTTCCGCTTCAAAGCCTTTCTGAAGGATTGAGCCATGTTCGGTCTGATCAAGACGTGGAAGGCCCTGGAAGCCAAGGGCATCATGGGCATCAACCGCCGCAACGCGGATTACGTGCTCAAGTACAACAAGCGCAGCCTGTACCCGATCGTCGATGACAAGATCATCACCAAGCAGCGCGCGATCGAGGCCGGCATTCACGTGCCGGAGATGTACGGCATCATCGAGACCGAAAAGGACATCGACAAGCTCAAGGACATCGTCAAGGACCACACCGACTTCGTCGTCAAGCCGGCCCAGGGCGCTGGCGGCGACGGTATCCTGGTGATCGCCGACCGCTTCGAGGGGCGCTACAAGACCGTCTCCGGGAAGATCATGACCCACGAGGAGATCGAGCATCAGATCTCCAACATCCTCACCGGCCTGTACTCCCTCGGCGGCCACCGCGACCGTGCGCTGATCGAGTACCGCGTGACGCCCGACCCGATCTTCAAGAGCATCAGCTACGAAGGCGTACCGGACATCCGCATCATCGTGCTGATGGGCTACCCGGTCATGGCCATGCTGCGCCTGCCCACCCGCCAGTCCGGCGGCAAGGCCAACCTGCACCAGGGCGCCATCGGCGTCGGCGTGGACCTGGCCACCGGCATCACCCTACGCGGCACCTGGCTGAACAACAAGATCTCCAAGCACCCCGACACCACCAATGCCGTGGACGGCGTACAGCTGCCCAACTGGGACGGCTTCATGAAGCTGGCCGCCGGTTGCTACGAGCTGTGCGGGCTCGGCTACATCGGCGTCGACATGGTGCTCGACCAGGACAAGGGCCCGCTGATCCTCGAACTCAACGCGCGCCCCGGCCTGAACATCCAGATCGCCAACGACTGCGGCCTCACCCACCGGGCGCACGCGGTGGAAAACCGGTTGGCGGAGCTCAAGGCGAAAGGTATCCAGGAAACGGTCGAGGAGCGGGTGAAATTCGCCCAGGAGCTCTTCGGACATATTCCGGCGCATGCCTGAATGACTCGCAGCGAGCTGGGCCCGATTTCTGCAATGGAACGGGCCTTCGAGCGTAGGAGCCCGGAGGAACGCCGAGTCCTTGCCGGCGATCGACGGGCGTCATTGCAACTGGATCGCCAGCAAGCTGGCTCCTACAACAAGCGCTTATGCTTCACAAACACCTAGACCCCAGCCCATGCCCACCTGCACGCTGCACGCCCTGCCCTATCGAGCCGACCCCGGCCACTGGTTCGAGCGCATACGTCACGCGCCCGGCGCGGTGCTGCTGGACTCGGGCCGCCCCAATGCCGAACGCGGCCGCTTCGACATCCTGAGCGCCTGGCCGCTGGAGCTGCTCGAACCAGGCCCCGCTGAACCCGCCAGCGCATACTTTCAGCGCCTGCGCCAGGCCCTGCAGCGACTCGGCCCGGCCAGCGTTCCCGAAAGCTGTGAAGTACCCTTCGCCGGCGGCCTGATCGGGCTGCTGAGCTACGATTTCGGCAAGCGCTTGGAAACCCTGCCGCATCAGGCGAAGAACGACACCGGCCTGCCTTTGGCACGCCTCGGGCTCTATGGCTGGGCACTGATCAGCGATCACCATCGGCAAAGCAGCCAGCTGGTGTTCCATCCGGCGACGACAGCAGCCGAGCGCCAGCGCCTGATCGACGTGTTCGATTCAGCCGTCGCCGGCGAGCACGCGCCGTTCGAGCTGCGCGGTCGTTTCACCGCCGACCTCTCGGCCGACGACTATCGCCGCGCCATCGAACGTATCCAGGCCTACATCCAGGCCGGCGACTGCTATCAGGTCAATTTCACCCAGCGCTTTCGCGCCGCGTGCAGCGGCGACGCCTGGACGGCCTATCGTGCACTGCGGGCGGCCTGTCCGACACCCTACGCCGGCTTCGTCACGCTGGAGGATGGCGCCATCGCCAGCCTCTCCCCCGAGCGCTTCCTGCGCCTGAGCCGCGGCGAAGTGGAGACCCGCCCGATCAAGGGCACCCGCCCCCGCGGCCACGACGAGCGCAGCGACGCCGCACAGGCACAGGCGCTGCTTACCAGCGAAAAGGATCGCGCCGAAAACCTGATGATCGTCGACCTGTTGCGCAATGATCTCGGCCGCAGCTGCCGGATCGGCAGCGTACGCGTGCCGGAGCTGTTCACACTGGAAAGCTACCCCAACGTGCATCATCTGGTGAGCTGCGTCACCGGGCAGCTGGCCGACGGCAAGGACGCCTTCGACCTGCTGGCAGGCAGCTTCCCCGGCGGCTCGATCACCGGGGCGCCGAAGATTCGCGCCATGCAGATCATCGACGAACTGGAGCCCACCTGCCGCTCCATCTATTGCGGCTCGCTGCTGTATGTCGATGTCAGGGGCGAAATGGACAGCTCCATCGCCATTCGCACGCTGCTCATCCAGAAGGAGCACGCCAGCTGCTGGGGCGGCGGCGGCATCGTCGCCGACTCCGACTGGCAGGCGGAATACCAGGAGTCGATCGACAAGGTGAGCATTCTGCTGAGAACGCTGGAGGCGCTTTAAGCTGGAAGCTGTGAGCGTCAGGTTTGCAGAGGCCTGGGTCAAGGCTTAGCTTCAGGCTTCCAGCTGCTTTTTTAAAGCGCCAGCTTGCGGTTGGAGGCCTTGATGAACTCCTGCTTGAGCGCGTCGAAGGTGTGCACCGCCGGGAACTGCGGGAATTCGGCGATGACATTGTCCGGCGCATGGAACAGGATGCCGGCATGGGCTTCGCCGAGCATGGTGGTGTCGTTGTAGGAGTCGCCAGCTGCGATCACACGGTAGTACAGGCTCTTCAGGGCGATGACCGACTGGCGCTTGGGGTCCTTCTGGCGCAGCTGGTAATCCACCACGCGGTCCGATTCGTCGGTGATCAGGCGATGGCAGAGCAGCGTCGGGAACCCCAGCTGGCGCATCAGCGGTTGCGAGAATTCGTAGAAGGTGTCCGACAGGATCACCACCTGGAAGCGTTCGCGCAGCCAGCCGACGAACTCCACCGCGCCCTCCAGCGGCTTCAAGGTGGCGATGACCTGCTGGATGTCGGACAGCTTCAGGCCATGCTCGTCGAGGATACGCAGGCGCTGCTTCATCAGCACGTCATAGTCGGGAATGTCCCGCGTGGTCGCCCGCAGCGACTCGATTCCGGTGGCCTCGGCAAAGGCGATCCAGATTTCCGGAACCAGCACACCTTCCAGGTCGAGACAGGCTATTTCCACGGGCCACTCCTCAAAGCAGAAAATTGAAGGCGGCACTCTAACGGCACGGCGCGGGCGAAGCAACGCAAGGCTTATACCCTAAACAGCTGATTGACGTACCCAAACGTTATTTAGCGGCATAAACCGCTTTTGTTACCATCCGCGACCTCAGAGCGCCGAAGCGCCGCACGCCCTATATGAAGGAAGCCGCCCGATGAGCCCAGCTATCGACGTCGCCGCATTGGCCGCCGCCTATGCCGACAAGTCCCCGCAAGACGTCCTCAAACTCGCCTTCGACCTGTTCGGCGACGAGTTGTGGATCTCGTTCAGCGGCGCCGAGGACGTGGTGCTGGTCGACATGGCCTGGAAACTGAACAGGAACGTCAAGGTATTCACCCTCGACACCGGGCGCCTGCACAGCGAAACCTACCGTTTCATCGAGCAGGTACGCGAGCACTACGGCATCGCCATCGAAATCATGACGCCGGACCCGGCGCTGCTGCAGCCGCTGGTCAGCGAGAAAGGCCTGTTCAGTTTCTACCGCGACGGCCATGGCGAATGCTGCGGCATCCGCAAGATCGAACCGCTACGCCGCAAGCTCGCCAATGTCCGCGCCTGGGCGACCGGCCAACGTCGCGACCAGAGCCCCGGCACGCGCAGCCAGGTCTCGGTGCTGGAAGTCGACACGGCCTTCTCCACACCGGAAAACACCCTGTACAAGTTCAATCCCCTGGCGCAAATGACCAGCGAGGAGGTCTGGGGATACATCCGCATGCTCGAGCTCCCCTACAACAGCCTGCACGAACGCGGCTTCATCAGCATCGGCTGCGAACCCTGCACCCGCCCGGTGCTGCCCAACCAGCACGAGCGCGAAGGCCGTTGGTGGTGGGAAGAAGCCACCCATAAGGAATGCGGGCTGCATGCAGGCAACCTGATCGCGAAAAGCTGAGAAGGCGGGACGCTCAGGCAAGGCCCACACGCTGGGCTTCAGCGCTGCGCCCCTCAACCCAACCTACCATCCGCAGATTTGAGCTGAGTGCAGCCCAACGCGCGGCAACGCTCAGTAAGTCGGCAACACCACATCGTCGAACAGCTCGTCCAGCTCTGCCTTGTTCCGGCACTGGATGGCTTTCTCCAGCATTTCACGGTTCAGATGCGGGGCGAACTGCTGGATGAAATCGCACATGAAGCCACGCAGGAAGGTACCGCGCCGGAAGCCGATCTTGGTCACGCTGGACTCGAACAGCTCGCTGGCATCCAGCACCGCCAGGTCGCTGTCGAGCTTGGCATCCACCGCCATGCGCGCGACGATCCCCACACCCAGCCCAAGCCGTACGTAGGTCTTGATCACGTCGGCGTCGGCTGCAGTGAACACCACTCGGGGCGACAATCCCCGGTGACCGAACGCTTCGTCGAGCTTCGAACGGCCGGTGAAGCCGAACACGTAGGTTACGATCGGATGCTCGGCCAGCGCCTCGAGCGTAAGCTTTTCCAGTTTCGCCAACGGATGCCCCTGGGGCACGATCACGCAGCGGTTCCAGCGGTAGCACGGCATCATCACCAGGTCGCCGAACAACTCCAGCCCCTCGGTGGCGATGGCGAAATCGACCGTTCCGTCGGCGGCCATCTCCGCAATCTGCATCGGCGTGCCCTGGTGCATGTGCAGGGAAACGTCCGGGTACTGCTTGATGAAACTGCTGATCACCTGGGGCAGCGCATAGCGCGCCTGGGTGTGGGTCGTGGCGATGCTCAGCGTGCCCTTCTTCTCGTTGGAGAACTCCTGGGCGATCTGCTTGATGCTTTCGCACTTGCGCAGGATCTCGCCCGCCGTGGTGATGATCCGCTCCCCCGCCGGCGTCACACGGGTCAGGTGCTTGCCACTGCGGGCGAAGACCTCGACGCCGAGCTCATCCTCCAATAGACGTATCTGCTTGCTGATGCCGGGTTGCGAAGTGAAAAGGCTCTGCGCTGTTGCCGAAACATTGAGGTCATGGTGCGCCACTTCCCAGATGTAACGCAGTTGCTGAAGCTTCATAGAAATCCCTCAAAAGGCACACCGCTGCGCCTGCCGCCATTCTTATAACTATATGAACGGTTCTTCACTAGAAGATAGATCTTTTTACCGATTTTGTTATGCGATCCTGCCAGACAGGTTGTCGCGCCTGGCAAGCATGAGCTTAGCAGGGCTATGTAATCTGCACCGAGCCACTCAGCCCCGGCCGCGCGCCTCGACGAAGCGCAGCGCGTGGTACAGCAGCTCGGTCCTGGGCATCGCGACACCCACCTCGGCCGCCGCCGCCAGTGGCGCGGCATAGATGGCATCGAGTTCCATCGGACGCCCGTGCACATGATCGTGATACATGCTGGGCAGGTAGTCCGCCATTCGCGCCGTACCCAGCAGCAGCTTTTCCGGCAGCCCCTCGGGCAGCGAAAGCCCTCGGGCCCGCGCCGCGTCACAGACTTCCTGCATGATGGCCTTGATCTGCTCGCGGCTGTCGGCATTGCCGATCAAGGCCTCGGTCCCGGCATCGAGCAGCGCCGACAGCCCGTTGAAGGGTACGTTCCACACCAGCTTCAGCCAGCGCGCCTGCTCCAGGCTCGGCATCGCCGAGGAGTCCACACCGGCCTTTCTGAACATCTCGACGATCTGGTTCAGCAGCGCGGCGCGTGCCTCGTCATCCGCCGGGCCCGAATGATAGCCGAGATTCACCCCGCCCAACGCCTGGTGCTCCACCACCCCCGGGGCCGAGCGATGGGCGCAGATCGCGCAAAGCCCACCCAGCAGGTGGACGTCCGCCGGCAATTGCGGACGCAGGGCGTCTTCCACAGCCAGCCCGTTCTGCAGCAACACCACCTTGCAATCCGGGGCCGCCGCCTGGGCGATCAGCGGGGCCAGGACCTGGTTGCTCGTGCTCTTGGCGCCGACCAGCAGCCAGTCGCACGGCGGCATCTGCGCGGCATCGCGATAGATCTGCGGGCGCGCCAGGAGCAACGGTCCGTGTACCGCGCTGTTCACCCGCAAGCCATGCTCGGCGACCGCGGCATACTCGCTGCGCAACAGGAAATGCACATCGTAGCCGGCACGCGCCAGTATCAGCCCGTAGAAACCGCCGATGGCACCGGTACCGATGATTCCAATACGTGGATTTGCTGCAGTCATATGCGCTCCATGGCAGGACATGGTTGCCGCGCGGGCGCCAACCGATTGAAAAACCGAACGATAGCAGACCGGACACCTGGCACAGGAGGCTCCTCGCCGCCATTGGCGGCCGACACCGGAGAATGGCAGGAGATGTGCCGCCATACGCCATCAATCTCGTTGTCGAGCCCGCTCAATAGCGCTAAGGTTCCGTTTCCCCGCTGCGCCCCTATGCTCTGCTCCGCCGCACCGGGATGGCTGGCGGACGGCTCCCGCGACCTCTGACGAGTAACAAATGGCTGATTTACCCATCGACGACCTAAACGTTGCCTCCAACGTGACCCTGATCACGCCGGAGCAACTGAAGCGTGAACTCCCGCTGACCGCCTCGGCATTGCAGACCGTTTCCCACGGGCGCCAGGTCGTCCGCGACATTCTCGACGGCAAGGACCACCGCCTGTTCCTGGTGATCGGCCCCTGCTCCATCCACGACCTCAAGGCGGCGCACGAATATGCCGAGCGCCTCAAGGTACTGGCGGAAAAGGTATCCGACAGCCTGTTCCTGGTCATGCGGGTGTACTTCGAGAAGCCTCGCACCACCGTCGGCTGGAAAGGCCTGATCAACGATCCGTACATGGACGATTCGTTCAAGATCCAGGACGGCCTGCACATCGGCCGCAAACTGCTGCTCGACCTGGCCGAAATGGGACTGCCCACCGCGACGGAAGCCCTCGACCCGATCTCCCCGCAGTACCTGCAGGACCTGATCAGTTGGTCGGCCATCGGCGCGCGCACCACCGAATCCCAGACCCACCGCGAAATGGCCTCGGGCCTGTCCTCGGCGGTCGGCTTCAAGAACGGCACCGACGGCAGCCTGACCGTGGCGATCAATGCACTGCAATCGGTTTCCAGCCCGCACCGCTTCCTCGGCATCAACCAGGCCGGTGGCGTCTCCATCGTCACCACCAAGGGCAACAACTACGGCCACGTGGTTCTGCGCGGCGGCAACGGCAAGCCCAATTACGATTCGGTCAGCGTCGCGCTGTGCGAGCAGGAGCTGAACAAGGCCGGTATCCGCCCGAACATCATGATCGACTGCAGCCACGCGAACTCGAACAAGGATCCCGCACTGCAACCGCTGGTGATGGACAACGTCGCCAACCAGATCCTCGAAGGCAACGACTCCATCGTCGGCCTGATGGTCGAAAGCCATCTCGGCTGGGGCAACCAGCCGATTCCCAAGGACCTTTCCGAGCTGAAGTACGGGGTCTCCATCACCGACGCCTGCATCGACTGGGAAACCACCGAGAAGGCGGTCATGAGCATGCACGACAAGCTCAAGGACGTGCTGCCCGGACGACAGCGCGGCTGAAACGAAAAAAACGCCGGTTCACCGGCGTTTTTTTCAGGAGTTGCGCTAGGTCTTCTCCGGCTTCGGGCGGTTGCGTTCGATGTAGCGCTCCACATAGGAGCACGAAGGAATCACGCTATAGCCTTCGCGCTCGGCATACTCCAGCGCGTGCTGCGCGAGCACCCCGGCGATACCGCGGCCGCGCAGGGCATCCGGAACGAAGGTGCGGTACATATCCAGTGTCTGCTTGCCCAGATCCATGTAGGCCAGGTACGCGCAATGGCCATCGACGATGGCCTCGAAGCGGTGCCCGGCCCGGTCATGGCGAACGCTAACCTTGTCGCTCATTTCGACTCCTCAGCAGGATTCCCCTGTCTTCTTGTTCTTGCCTGCCGGCTCGCACGGCCCTTTGGCACACGAGTGGGGTAATGCAAACGCCGGTGAAAATACCTTTTCTACCTGTTTCGACAGATTTCGGCCAGCGTCTTGCAAACAAACATTAACATCAGGCGCAGCGGGAACTTTTAACCGCCAGGACGATCTGGCATTGATGAGACTTGCCTTTGGGCAGACCGCGCTGGGTATTTTTTATACAACTTCTCGAACATGAGAGCCAAAGCAACGGCAGTTTGAAAAAAAACCTGTAGCGCCCCTGCCAGCTCAGTTTACTTAGGCAAAGTTATAGGTAGTATGTGCGCGCAAACTTTCCATATCGGAAGTTGCTTTATGGATTTCCACCTAAGGGGAACAAGATGAACAACGTTCTGAAATTCTCTGCTCTGGCTCTGGCCGCAGTTCTGGCTACCGGTTGCAGCAACAGCATGACCAAAGAAAGCGAAGCTCGCCTGACCGCGACCGAAGACGCTGCCGCCCGCGCCCAGGCCCGTGCCGACGAAGCCTACAGCAAAGCCGACGAAGCCCTGGCCGCCGCTCAGAAGGCTCAGCAGACCGCTGACGAAGCCAACGAGCGTGCTCTGCGTATGCTGGAACGCGCCAGCCGCAAGTAAGCTTGCAGAAATGAAAAAAGCCGACCTGCATGCAGGTCGGCTTTTTTTATGGGCGTTCGTTCGGCTTCGACGAGCAGGAATCAGAACAGCTGATCCTCATGAGCGACTACTTGAGTTCGCTGCTCGGCAATCTGGATCGGCAAGCCATCTTCTCCGGCGATGATCTCGCGCACCATCTCCCAGTCGAGGTGCAGATTGCCGAGCGTATCGTCACGCTTGAGCAGCGTATTGATGACCACTGCATGCTTGTCCATCAGCGTGAGCGTCTTGGTTTCGTCGTCTTCCAGCGGCGCATGGGCCTCCAGGTAAACCTTGCCGTCGCTCACACCAAACTTGTAAGGCTCGTCGATGATGCGCACCGGCGTGCCCACCTTGACCATCTTCGCCAATTCCAGAACGTTGTGATTGAGCATGCGGAAACAGCCATGGCTGACGCGCATGCCAATGCCGAACTTCTTGTTCGAGCCATGAATCAGGTAACCCGACAGCGCCAGGTTCATTTTGTATGGCCCCAGGGGATTGTCCGGCCCGGGCGGCACCACGCTGGGCAGCGGATCGCCGTCGGCGGCATGCTCGTCGCGGATCGACTGCGGCGGATACCAGGCGGGGTTGCTGGTCATCGCGGAAATCCGCGTGGTGCCAACCGGGGAGCCCCAGCCCTCGCGACCGATACCGAGGGGATAGGTATGCACCACGCTCTCGCCCTGCGGATAGTAGTACAGGCGATACTCGGCAAGGTTGATCACCACACCCTCGCGCGGCCCCGACGGCAGGATGAAGCGCGTCGGCAGGATGATGTCCGTGCCCTCGCCCGGCAGCCAGGGATCGACGCCCGGGTTCGCCGCCACCAGTTCCAGATAGCCGAGGTCGTAGGTTTCACCGATGGCGGCGAAGGTGTCTTCGTACTTGGCCTTGATGACTTGGATCTGACCCACGACATCGTCGCCCTCGGGTGGCAGCGGCAATTCGAGAGCAGCACCGGGGCCTGCCCAGAACAATGCAGCGAATGACAAACAGGAAGCGACCGCAGACGCGCGCGAGAGCATTCAGAAAATCCTTGAACATGGATCATGGAGGAGGTGGCCATTGTACTTGAAGCCACGCAAGCCGTGAGCTACCAGGCGAGCACGGCAGACGGAAGGCCCTTGCGCCGCGCCTCCAGCAACTGCCGGCAGCTCGGGCACAGGCGCCGGTCCTTCAGCGTGGCGCGCTCGAGCTCCTGCCAGCGCGGCTGCGCCGGCAGCAGGCCGCCGCACAGCGTACGGTCCGCGTTGCCGCTCAGTTCCAGTTGCCGCAACGCCAGGTGCAGGCGATTCTCGCGGCAGGCGAACAGGTCGAACTGCTCGTCCGGCACGATGAGTCGATAAGCGTAAAGGGTCCTGGTTGAGCGCGACATCTGAGGCTCCAATCGAGGGCGCGACAGTAGCTGCGCGCACGCCTCAAAGCAAGGGTTCGAGCACCGGCCAGACGGTCTCCAGCAAACGCACCTGCGCCTCGGCCGTCGGGTGGATGCCATCGGCCTGCATCATGCCGTCGACTCCACCCACGCCTTCGAGCAGAAAAGGCACGTAGGCCACCGCTTTTTCCTGCGCCAGCGAGTCGAACGCGTCGGCGAAAGCACGGGTGTAGCGTTGCCCCAGATTGGGCGGCATGCGCATCCCCAGCAACAGAACCTCGGCGCCGGCTTCGCGGGCCCGGTCGATCATGCCGGCAAGATTCTGTTTCAATTGCGCGGGGGGCTGGCCGCGCAGGCCGTCGTTGCCGCCCAACTCGAGAATCACCACATCCGGACGATGTTCATCGAGCAGCGGGGCCAGCCTGGCGAGCCCGCCGGCCGTGGTGTCGCCGCTGATCGAGGCATTCACCACGCGGCGTGCGCCATCCCTCTCGGCAAGCCGTTCCTGCAGCAAATGCACCCAACCCTGGCTGGTTTCCAGGCCGAAAGCGGCGCTGATACTATCCCCGACCACCAACACGGATCCGGCCAGGGCTCCCTGAGCCCAGAGCAGCAGCGCCAGAACCCCGCCTTTCAGCCACCTATGCATCGGACTCTCCCTTGAACGCCAGCATTCTCAACGCCCGGCACCTTAGCAAAGTGGTCCCCAGCGCGGAAGGCGAGCTGAGCATCCTTGCCGACCTCTCTCTGGAACTGGACAAAGGCGACAGCCTGGCCATCGTCGGTACCTCCGGCTCCGGCAAGTCCACCCTGCTCGGCCTGCTCGCCGGCCTCGACCTGCCGAGTTCGGGCGAAGTGCACCTGGCCGGCCACGCACTCACGCAACTCGACGAGGACCAGCGCGCCCGCGTGCGCGCCGAGCACGTCGGTTTCGTCTTCCAGTCCTTCCAGTTGCTCGACAGCCTGAACGCGCTGGAGAACGTCATGTTGCCGCTGGAGCTCGAAGGCCGTCGCGACGCCCAGGCCCGCGCCAGCGAATTGCTGGAGCGGGTCGGCCTCGGCGCACGCCTGCACCATCACCCGCGCCAATTGTCCGGCGGCGAGCAGCAGCGCGTCGCCCTGGCGCGCGCGTTCGCCGCGGAGCCCGACGTCCTGTTCGCCGACGAGCCCACCGGCAACCTGGACAGCCACACCGGCGCGCACATCACCGAACTGCTGTTCGAACTCAATCGCGAGCGTGGCACCACCCTGGTCCTGGTCACCCACGACGAGCGGCTGGCGCAGCGCTGCCATCGCCTGCTGCGCCTGGAAGGCGGCCGGCAGGTCGACACCAGGCCTGCCGAACGAGCCGTATGCCAATGACCCGCCTGCCGCTCCTGGCCCTGCGGCAACTGCTGCGCGATACCCGCGCCGGCGAGTTGCGGGTACTGTTCTTCGCCCTGCTGGTCGCGGTGGCGGCCAGTACCGCCATCGGCTATTTCAGCGCACGGCTGAACGGCGCCATGCTACTGCGCGCCAGCGAATTCCTCGGTGCGGATCTGGTCCTCAGCGGCAGCGCCCCCGCCGCACCCGGGCAGCTCGAAGCCGGCCTGCGCCGCGAACTCGAACATGCGCAGGTGGTGGAATTTTCCAGCGTGATCGCCACCGACGAGGCGCTACAGCTCGCCAGCGTCAAGGCGGCCGACAGCCGCTACCCGTTGCGCGGCTCGCTGCGCAGCGCAGCCCAGCCCTACCAGGCCGAAGAAACCACCGCCGGCCCCGGCCCGGGCGAAGCCTGGGCCGAGGCCCGGCTGTTCGCCGCCCTCGGCCTGGCGATCGGCGACCGCATCGAGGTCGGCAGCAAGGCGCTGCGCCTGACCCGCGTGCTGACCTACGAGCCGGACCGGGTCGGCGACTTCTACAGCCTCACGCCGCGGGTACTGATGCACCTCGACGACCTGGCCGCCACCGGCGTCGTCCAGCCCGGCAGCCGGGTGCGCTACCGCGAACTCTGGCGCGGCGAAGGCGAGGCGCTGGCCGCCTACCAGCGCGAATTGAAAACCGGCCTGCAGGCGCACCAGCGCATCGAGACCGCCAGCGACAGCAACCGACAGATCGGCGGCGCCCTGAGCCGCGCCGAACGCTACCTGAACCTGGCCAGTCTGGCAGCGATCCTCCTGGCCGGGGTTGCCGTCGCCCTCTCGGCCGCCCGCTTCGCCGCCCGCCGTTTCGATGCCAGCGCCCTGCTGCGTTGCCTCGGACTCTCCCGCCGCGACACCCTGCTGCTGTATGCCCTGCAACTGGCCATGCTCGGCCTGCTGGCCAGCCTGGCCGGCGCGCTGCTCGGCTGGATCGCCCAGCATGGCCTATTCTTTCTCTTGCGCGACCTGCTGAACCAGGAAATCCCCCCAGGCGGGCTCTGGCCGGCCGTCGCGGGCATCGCCACCGGCCTGGTGGCCCTGGCGGGCTTCGCCTTGCCGCCGCTCGCCGCCCTCGGCCGGGTGCCGCCGCTGCGCGTTCTGCGCCGCGACCTGCTGCCCGTGCCGCCCAGCGCCTGGCTGGTCTACGGCGCGGCGATCCTGGCCCTCGGTCTGATCATGTGGCGCCTGAGCCTGGACCTGAAGATCACCCTGGCCCTGCTCGGCGGCGGCCTGCTCGCCACGCTGCTGCTGGGCGGTTCGCTGTTGCTGGGCCTGAAGGGCGCGCGGCGCCTGCTAGCCGGCGCCGCGCTGAGCTGGCGGCTCGGCCTGGGCCAGCTCCTGCGCCATCCGCTGGCGGCCGCCGGACAGGCGCTGGCCTTCGGCCTGATCCTGCTGGCCATGGCGTTGATCGCACTGTTGCGCGGCGAACTGCTGGACACCTGGCAGGACCAATTGCCGGACGACGCCCCCAACCATTTCGTACTCAACGTGCTGCCGGCCGAGAAGGATGCCTTCGCCGAGCGCATCGCCGCCCTGTCCGACCGCGCCGCGCCGCTGTACCCGGTGGTTCCCGGGCGCCTGGTGGCGATCAACGGCGAGCCGGTGCGCCAACTGGTCAGCAAGGACTCCCAGGGCGAACGGGCCATCCGCCGCGATCTCAGCCTGACCTGGGCGGCCGAGCTGCCGAAGGACAATCGGCTGGCCGCCGGGCAGTGGTGGAACGCGCGCGGGCAGACGGAGCTGCCCGGCGTCTCGGTGGAAGCCGAGCTGGCCGAGAGCCTGGGACTGAAGCTGGGCGACCAGCTGCGTTTCAGCGTCGGCGGCCTCGACCGCGAAGCGCTGGTGGGCAGCCTGCGCGAGGTCAACTGGGACAGTTTCCAGCCGAACTTCTACATGATCTTCGAGCCCGGCACCCTGCAGGACATGCCCGCCACCTACATGACCAGCTTCCACCTGCCGCCCGGCAAGGACCGCGAACTGGTCGAGCTGGCGCGCGCCTTCCCTTCGGTCACCCTGCTGCAGGTCGAGGCCCTGCTCGCGCAACTGCGCAGCATCCTCGCGCAGGTTTCCCTGGCAGTGGAATATGTGCTGCTATTCGTGCTGGCAGCGGGGCTCGCCGTGCTGTTCGCCGGCCTGCAGGCAACCCTGGACGAGCGCATCCGCCAGGGCGCGCTGCTCCGTGCGCTGGGTGCCGAGCGCCTCCTGCTGCTCAAGGCGCGACGTGCCGAATTCGGCCTACTCGGCGCCGCCAGCGGCCTGCTCGCCGCGCTCGGTTGCGAACTGGTCAGCGCCCTGCTCTACCACTATGCCTTCGATCTGCACTGGCAACCGCACCCCTGGTTGCTGCTGTTGCCCTTCCTCGGTGCCCTGCTGATCGGTAGCGCAGGCACCCTTGGCACGCGCCGGGCGCTGAACGCCAGCCCGCTGGCGGTGCTGCGCGAGAGCTGAGCAGGTAGAATCGGCGCTTTTCAGCCAAGCCGGAATCCCATGAGCCGCTACCGTCCGCCCCGCCCCGCTGGCACGCCGCTGATCACCCCCGAAGGCGAAGCGCGGCTGCGCGCCGAACTGCACGAACTCTGGCACGTCAAGCGCCCGCAGGTGACGCAGTCGGTAAGCGAAGCTGCGGCGCAGGGCGATCGCTCGGAGAACGCCGAATACACCTACGGCAAGAAGATGCTGCGCGAGATCGACAGCCGGGTGCGCTTTCTCAGCAAGCGCCTGGAAAAACTCAAGGTGGTCAGCGAGCGCCCCAGCGATCCGAACAAGGTGTATTTCGGCGCCTGGGTCACCCTGGAAGACGAAGACGGCGAACAGGCCCGCTACCGCATCGTCGGCCCCGACGAGCTGGACCTCAAGCAAGGCCTGATCAGCATCGACTCGCCCCTGGCGCGCGCCCTGGTGGGCAAGGTGCTGGATGCGGAAGTCCAGGTGCACACGCCCACAGGCGCGAAAACCTGGTACGTGGTCGCCATCGACTACCCGTGACCGAGCAGTTCTAATCCGACCAAACAGTCACGATATTCGCCGAAATATGCACTAAAAAGCGGGCTTACGCGCAAAAAAAACCAACAAACATCACTTTCCCACCCATAGCGCCGTTTCGCTCGGTAACAGGCGCGGCGGTAGCGAACCGGTTCACGGCTAGCCACTCATGGCAATCGGGCATCCTAGGGTCTATTGACGTTCATCGCGAGCCGCGTTGCTGCGCCAAATGGCGCCAGGCAAGGCGCGGCCGCAAATGAAGCGTCAACAGACCTTGAAGCGGTACGTTCCTGGCGACAGGGCCTGGCACGAATACTGCCTTTGCGCTGACGCAGTACGCGCCACGCGCGGTGACCCGGCAAGGGACTGCCCCACATGCCCGATTCACCTACCCAAAGAGTGCGTCCATGAACAACAACAAAACCTTGCTCGCCCTTTGTCTCGGCAGCGCCCTGGCGCTCAGCAGTCAGGCACAGGCTGCGACGGCCGGCTCCGGCTACACCGAAACCCGCTACCCCATCGTGCTGACCCACGGCATGCTCGGCTTCGACAGCCTGCTCGGCATCGATTACTGGTACGGCATCCCCACCGCGCTGCGCCGCGACGGCGCCCAGGTCTACGTCACCGAAGTCAGCCAGTTGAACACCACCGAGCTGCGCGGCGAAGAACTGCTGGCCCAGGTCGAGGAAATCGTCGCCATCAGCGGCAAGCCCAAGGTCAACCTGATCGGCCACAGCCATGGCGGGCCGACCGTCCGCTACGTCGCCGGGGTGCGCCCCGACCTCGTCGCTTCGGTGACCAGCGTCGGCGCGCCGCACAAGGGCTCTGACGTCGCCGACCTGTTGCGCCAGATCCCGGAAGGCTCCGCCGGCGAAACCATCGCCGCCGGCCTGGTCAATGCCATGGGCAGCCTGATCCACTTCCTGTCCGGCAGCCCGAGCAACGCCCCGCAGGACGCCCTGGGCTCGCTGGAATCGCTCAATAGCGAGGGCGCTGCGCGCTTCAATGCGAAGTTCCCCCAGGCCATACCGACCACCGCCTGCGGCGAAGGCGCCTACAAGGTCAACGGCGTGCATTACTACTCCTGGAGCGGCACCAGCCCGCTGACCAACCCGCTGGACATCAGCGACGCGATGATGGGCGCCGGCGCGCTGGCCTTCGACGGCCCCAACGATGGCCTGGTGGGGCGCTGCAGCTCGCACCTGGGCATGGTCATTCGCGACAACTATCGGATGAACCATCTCGACGAGGTCAACCAGGTCATGGGCCTCACCAGCCTGTTCGAAACCGACCCGGTCAGCATCTATCGCCAGCATGCCAACAGGCTGAAGAACGCCGGTCTCTAAACGCCTGGCCGGGACTGGCGATCCCGGCCGGCTCTCAGGACGTTGCCCATGAACAGATTCACCGTTCTGCTGGTTCTCGCCAGCGCGCTGGGCCTGGCCTTCATGCTGGGCCGATCCGAAACCACCGTCGAAGCGGATACCACCTCGCCAGCGCCCCCGGCACCGGCCGAAGCCGCCAGGCTCTCGGCACCGGCCGGCACACGAGCGCAAGACAAACGGATGCCCACGGCAAGCGACAGCCTGCCAGCCTCGCTCAAGGGCACCCGGATCGACGGCCGGTTCCGCCTGGATGCCGACGGCAACCTGGCCATCGATGGCGAAATTCGTCGGGTCTTCGATTACTTTCTCAGCACTCTCGGTGAAGAGCCGCTCAAGCACAGCCTCGAGCGCCTGCGCCGTTACATCGCCGCGCAGTTGCCCGAGCCCGCCGAAGGACAAGCCCTGGCCCTGTTGAAGCAGTACCTGGACTACAAGCGGCAGTTGCTCGAGCTGGAGGCGCACGTCCCCCGCAGCACCGACCTGCCGGCGATGCGCCAGCGCCTGACGGCGGTCCAGGCATTGCGTGCGCGGGTTTTCGAGCCGCCGGTGCATCAGGCTTTCTTCGGCCTGGACGAGGCCTACGACCGCTTCAGTCTGGAGCGCCTGGCGATCCGCCTCGATCCCGCCCTGGACAGTGCCGCCAAGGGCCGCGCCATCGATCGGCTGCGCGCCGGCCTGCCCGAAGGGTTGCAGGACCTGCTGCTGCCCCAGCTGCAGAGCGAACTGCGCGAACGCAGCGCCGCCCTGCAGGCTCGTGGCGGCAGCGCGGAGCAGCTCAGGCAGTTGCGCCAGCAACGGGTGGGCAGCGCCGCGGCCGAGCGCCTGGAAGCCCTGGACCGCCAGCGCCACGCCTGGCAGCAGCGGGTCGCCGCCTACCGGCGAGAGCGCCAGCGCATAGAAGCCAGCCGCGGGCTGGACGATAGCGACCGACAAGCGGCCATCGCGCAACTGGAGGCCGAGCATTTCGATGAAAGCGAGCGCCTGCGCCTGCTGGCCGCCGGACAACTGGCGCAAAGCCGGCCCGGGCAATGATCGCAGCGGATCAGTTGGCGGCGGTCTTGCGGTCGGCCTCCAGCAGGTAGCGCTCGCGCTGGTAGGCCAGGTAGTACTTGTTGACGCTGTTGACATAGGCCACCACGCCCATGCCGACCGTCTCCATGGCGATGCGCTCGACCTGGAAGAACCACTGATCGGGGTTGAGGCCGCGTCGCCGCGCTTCGGCGCGCATGCTCTGCACCCGCTGCGGCCCGAGGTTGTAGGCGGCCAGCACGAAGGCCATGCGTTCGCGCTCGTTCAGCCGCGGACTGGAGAAGAAGCTGCGCCGAATGCTCGCCAGGTATTTCGCGCTGGCCTGCACGTTATTGTCCAAACGCTGGATATCGCTCACGCCCATCGCCCGGGCCGTCGCCGGCGTGACCTGCATCAGCCCCGTGGCCCCGCCGGCACCGCGCGCGGCGGGATTGAGCGTGGACTCCTTGAATGCCAGGGCGGCCAGGTTCAGCCAGTCCAGCTCGATCTGTTCGGCATAGCGCTGCAGGGTCGGGCGCACCTTCTCCAGGCGCTGCCGGCCGATGCGATCGAGCGGCTGCTGCACCTTGTACAGCCGCCGGTAGACCCGCACGAAAGCCGCGTCCTGGTTGTCCGGCAGCGCATGCCCCTTGAGGAAGCGATCGGCGCTGGCGCGCAGCATGCTCGCCTCCTTGCGCACGAACCAGTGCATGCTGGCCTTGTCGCCAAGGCTCAGCTGTGGCTCGATGCGCAGCCTGGGCATGACCTTGCTCCAACGCTCGGCGATGGTCCGCTCCACCACGGTAGCCGGGTAGATGCCGGCGTGGACCATCTCCAGCACATCCTCCACCGCCAGGGTCGGATCGACCCACTCGGCGACGATCGGCGCCAGCTTGCGTTCCATCAGTTGCTTGTTGAGCCGTGCCAGCAGCGGTCCGGCGGCGCTGCCCGGCGGCAAGGCGAGGCTGCGCCCGGACAGCTGTTCCAGGCGCTGGTAGCGCGGACCACCCTGGCGGCCGACCAGCACCAGCGACACATCGCTGACCACCGGCCGGCTGCGGCTGATGCCTTTCATCCCGGCCAGCGGCAGCAGTTCGCCGGGCGCCACCAGGTCGCCCTCGCCGCGCTGCAAGGCGCCGAGCAGCTGGTCCTTGGCCTTGGGAATGATCTTCAGGGTGATGGTGCGCCCGGACGCGGCGTCGCGGTTCAGGTACTGTTCGAAGGCGCGCAGGCGTGCGTACTCGACGCCGATGGCCTCGCCCTTCACTTCACCCGCGCTGTTGCGGCTCTGGTTGACCAGCACCCGCAGCACGCCGCTGCGGCGGATCTCGGCCAGGTCACGTACCGCGGCCGTCGACTGCCAGGCCTCCGGCCCCGCCACCCGCGCGCTCGCGGTCACTGGCAACAGCGCCAGCAGGCAGAACAGAAGGGGTAGCAATCGTGACATGGAAGACGCACCGGACCGTAGACGAAGAGAATCCAATGCGGTGCTCCCTGCCGCAAAGGTGGCAAAGACTCTCACAGCACGGCGCTTCTGCCAATTTCACTTTCGATGGGTGGTTTAGCTATATATTCCATCCCGCTGTTTTCATTGAACATTCAGCATGCAGGAGATCTTCATGCAGCTCGTCGACATCGGCGTCAACCTGACTCACCCGACATTCGCCGCCGACCCGCGCGCGGTGGTCGAGCGCGCCCGGGCGGCCGGCGTGGCGCAGCTGCTGCTGACCGGCACCAGCCTCGGCGAGAGCGAGGCCGCTTTACAGCTGTGCCGGGAACTGGACGAAACCGGCCAGAGGCTCTTCTGCACCGCCGGCGTCCACCCGCATGATGCCAGCCAGTGGAGCACCGACAGCGCCAGCCAGCTGCGCGGGCTGCTGGGCGAGCCGCAGGTGCGCGCGGTCGGCGAATGCGGCCTGGACTTCAACCGCGACTTCTCCCCTCGCCCCCAGCAGGAGCGGGTGCTGGAAGAGCACCTGCAGCTGGCGGTGGAACGGCACCTGCCGGTGTTTCTCCACGAACGCGATGCCAGCGAGCGGCTGGCGGCGATCCTGCGTCCCTTCCGCGACCGGCTCGAGGCCGCCGTGGTGCACTGTTTCACCGGCGACAAGCGGGCGCTCTACGCCTACCTCGATCTGGACCTGCACATCGGCATCACCGGCTGGATCTGCGACGAACGCCGCGGCACCCATCTGTACCCGCTGGTACGTGAAATCCCCGAGGGCCGCCTGATGCTGGAAAGCGACGCGCCCTACCTGCTGCCGCGCACCCTGCGACCGAAGCCCAAGAGCGGCCACAACGAACCGGCCTACCTGCCGGAGGTCCTGCGCGAAGTGGCGCGCCATCGCGGCGAGAGCGAAGCGTGCCTGGCCGCCCACACCACGCGCTGCGCACGCGCCTTCTTCGGGCTGCCCATGCTCGATTGATTCACAAAATCCATTCAAGCTCCGCGCGCAGCGGCCGTTAAGCCTTGAGTCCACCGGAGCGTCCGCGGCGCTCCGGCAATCACCACAGAAGAAGAGCAGTCATGGCAGTCTGGATTCGCGATCTCTCGCTGAAGTACAAGTTCTGGGCCCTCAACATGGTGACCTTCGTCATTACGCTGTTACTGGTGCTCTACGCCATCCAGCTGGAACAGGGTGCCCGCAGCGACGACGCACGAGTCGCCGCCCAGGCCCGCGCCACCCTGCTGGCCGCCTGGCCGGAGGCGGCAGCGTTGCCGCAGAGCCAGGATCTGCTCGTCTTCCAGGCCGGCCAGCGGGCCGTGGTCGATGGCCGGCCCGTCGCCGACAGCGGCTGGACGCCGCTGCCCCATGACCGCCTGTTCGCCCGCCAGCCGCTGATCGGCGTGCAGACGGTCTCCCGCCCCGGCGGCCAGACGCTCGCCGTGCTGGCCCACGCACCCGGTACCCGGGAGGTCCTCGGCCAGCACTTCTTCAGCTATGCCGGTGCGGTCGCCGTGCTCATGCTCGGCCTGCTCGCCGCCTCGCAATTGCTGATCCGCTTCCTGCTCAGCCATCTCAACACACTCAAGGACGTCATGCTGCACGTCGAGCGCAGCGGCGACCTGCAGGCGCGCGTGCCGCTGGACAGCCGCGACGAGGTCGGCCAGATGGCCGGTGCCTTCAACGCCATGCAGAGCGGTTACCAGCGTATCGTCGGCACCGTCGCCCAGGCTGCCGCGCGCCTCGACGAAGGCGCCAGCCGCCTGGCCGCGAGCATGAATGACGTACGCCAGGGCATGCTTGGCCAACAGGGCGAAACCGACCAGGCCGCCACCGCCATCAACGAAATGAGTGCCACCGTCTACCACATCGCCGAGCATGCCGGCGATACCCGCGACCAGTCGCAGAACGCCGATCGACTGGCCGGGGAAGGCCATCGCGTGGTGGGGCGCGTGGAGAAATCCATCTCCAGCCTGTCGCAAGGCGTACAGCAGACCGGCGAGATGATCGAGCAACTGGCCGCCGACAGCCAGAAGATCAACGGCGTGGTCAACGTCATCCACAGCATCGCCGAACAGACCAACCTGCTCGCGCTCAATGCCGCCATCGAGGCGGCACGTGCCGGCGAGATGGGCCGCGGCTTCGCCGTGGTCGCCGACGAGGTGCGCAACCTGGCCAGGCGGGTGCAGGACTCGACCGACGAGATCACCCAGATGATCACCAACCTGCAGGCCATGACTCGCGATGCCGTGGAGTTCATGCAGGAAAGCTCGCTCAAGGCCGACGACTGCGTGCGCGAAGCGGGTGAAGCCGCGCTGGCGCTGGAAGCCATCACCGGCGCGGTGGCGCAGATGCGCGAGAGCAATACCCAGATTGCCGTCGCCGCCGAGCAGCAGAGCCAGGTCGCCGAGGAACTCAGCCGCTCGGTCACCGGCATCCGCGACGTCACCGAGCGGACCGTGGAGCAGACCGTCAACTCGGCCACTACCAGCGCAGAGCTGACGGCGCTGTCGGCGGAACTGAGCCGGGCCATCCGCCAGTTGAAGCTGTAACCGCAATACGTAGCGCGTAGGTTGTGTCGGGGCGCGCAGCCTGAGGAGCATAGCGACGAAGCCCAACATACCCGCCCTATCCCTGTTGGGCTTCGCTACGCTCAGCGCCAACCTACCGCGTGTGTGCCAACCGCCCGAATCCGGCCTTTTCGTAACAATCCCCTGCTACATAGCAGGACCAGCGTCCCCGCCCTCCGTGCAAGAAAAGCACGCACCTCTTTCGAGCAACGCACCACTACGGTGCAATCAGAATCCCTCGGCAAGCCGGCAACGCCCGGAAATGCGGCATTCATGTCTTGGCACCGCTCTTGCTATGACCAGGGTGCAGGAAGCTGCAACTCATGGAATGAGAACAATCTGAAATAGCCGACTAGGGTTCCGACTCGCTCGACGAGTGGCTGGTCCGAGAGTTGGCGACCTCCGGTGAGGTTACACGGCGGGACAAAAGCCCGGGAGAAGAGCGTCATGCCGCGCAGCTCCTGCCGCTATTCCCACACACTGGAGGGTTTGCCATGTGCCCGTACGAATCGGCTCTGCCGGTCATCTCCCTGCCGCATACCGGCACCTTAGCCGCCCCTCGATCTCCCAGCTGTTCGCTCGGGCCAGCCACGCCCGCCCGGGGTGCATGCCTATGCGCCTGATCAATCGCTCGCCCAGCCGCAGCGGCTGGCTGGCATTGGCCATCCTGCCCTTCGCCCTGCTGCTGGCGCTCTACCTGACCCACTCGGCGCAGCGCCTGGAACTCAACCCCAACGACAAGCTGCTGCCCAGCTTCGCCCAGATGAGCGCGGCCGTGGAACGCCTCGCCTTCACCCCCGACAAACGTTCCGGCGACTACCTGTTCTGGCAGGACACCGCCTCCAGCCTGAAACGCCTCGGCACAGGCCTGGCCATCGCCGCCGTCGCCGGCCTCTGCCTGGGGGTCGCCGCCGGCACCCTGCCGCTGTTCGGCGCGCCGCTGTCGCCCTTGCTCACCGTGCTCTCGATGGTGCCGCCGCTGGCGATCCTGCCGATCCTGTTCATCGTCTTCGGCCTCGGCGAGCTGTCCAAGGTGATGCTGATCGTCATCGGCATCACCCCGATCCTCGCCCGCGACCTCGAGCAGCGTGCTCGCGAGATCCCCCGCGAACTGCTGATCAAGGCGCAGACCCTCGGCGCCAACACCTGGACGCTGATCCTGCGCCTGGTCCTGCCGCAGTTGATGCCACGCCTGCTGATCAGCCTGCGCCTGGTGCTGGGCTCGGCCTGGCTGTTCCTCATCGCCGCCGAGGCCATCGCCTCCACCGACGGCCTGGGTTACCGCATCTTCCTCGTGCGCCGCTACATGGCGATGGACGTGATCCTGCCCTACGTCGCCTGGATCACGCTGCTGGCCTGGGCCATGGACTACCTGCTGCGGCGCCTCACGCGCCTGCTGTTCCCCTGGTACGAAGGAGCCAAGGCATGAGCGACAAGAAGAGCGAAACCGGCGCGTTCATCCAGGTGAAGAACGTCTGGCAGCAGTACGGCGAGCAAGTGGTGCTGGAGCGCCTGAACCTGAGCATCGCCGAAGGCGAATTCTGCACCCTGGTCGGCGCCTCCGGCTGCGGCAAATCCACCTTCCTGCGCCTGCTGCTCGGCCAGGAAGCGCCCAGCCGTGGTGAAATCCTGCTCGACGGCCAGCCGCTGGCCGACGAACCGGACGCCAGCCGTGGCGTGGTGTTCCAGCGCTACTCGGTATTTCCGCACCTGACCGTACTGGACAATGTCGCTCTCGGCCTGGAACTGCCGCGCGCCCCGCTGCTGGGCCGGCTGTTCGGCCGCGACAAGCGCGACGCCCGCGAACAGGCGGCGCAGATGCTGCACAGGGTCGGCCTCGGCCATGCACTGGACAAGTATCCGGCGCAGTTGTCCGGCGGCATGCAACAACGCCTGGCCATCGCCCAGGCGCTGGTGATGAAGCCCCGCGTGCTGCTGCTCGACGAACCCTTCGGCGCGCTCGACCCGGGCATCCGCAAGGACATGCACGCGCTGTTGCTGGAACTCTGGCGGGAAACCCGGCTGACGGTGTTCATGGTCACCCACGACCTCTCGGAAGGCTTCACCCTCGGCAGCCGCATCCTGGTCTTCGACAAGCCGCGCATCGATCCCCACGCACCGGGCGCCTATGGCGCGCGGGTGACCTACGACATTCCGCTGCATGCCGACCGCCACGCGGCCGCCGCGGCCGACAGCCTGCCGGCCGGCCTCGCCGGCCCTTTTCGAACTGCCTACCAAGGAGCCTGACATGAGCGCTTCCCTCAGCCTGCGCCCGACCCTCTACGAGGAAACCGTCCCCGGCGGCGGCCATACCTCCTTCGTGCTCAAGCGCGGCCAGCTGCTGCGCATCGCCGACATCCACGGCGGCGCCAACGTCAGCCTGTTGCTGTTCAACGCCATGGAGAAGAGCGAACGGCTGAACCTGCCGGACACCCTCAAGTGCCAGCACACCGCCAAGCTCACCGCCGGCCACTGCCTGTACTCGGACATGGGCCGCGTGCTCGCCGCGATCACCGCCGACACCTGCGGCTGGCACGACAGCTTCGGCGGCGTGCTGAATGCCGAGGAGGTACGGGAAAAGTACGGCGAAGGCCGCTACCAGGAACTGCGCAACGGTTTCTTCCGCAACGGCAGCGACAACCTGCTGGTGGAAATGGGCAAGTGGAACCTCGACCTGCAGGACCTGCTGATGACCCTCAACCTGTTCAGCAAGGTCGGCGTGGATGCCGATGGCAGCTTCATCTTCCAGCCCGGCAACAGCAAGGCCGGCGACTACATCGAGCTGTACGCACCGATGGACACCCTGGTGGTGCTCACCGCCCTGCAGCACCCGCTGGACCCCAACCCCGAATACGCCCCCAAGCCGGTACGGCTCAGCTGGCACAAGGTCGAGAGCGACGGCATCAGCGTGCTCTGCCGCACCTCGCGCCCGGAGAACGGCCGCGGCTTCCATAACACCGAACGGCTTTATCTGTAAGGACGGCGCCATGAACCTGATCGAAAGTGAACTGCACCCCGACACCGCCGTCTTCCGCCACCTGATCCCGGCCGGCGAGCCCTACTTGTTCGAAGTCAAGGCCGGCCAGACCCTGCGCCTGCTGGACGTCGAGGGCAACCAGGCCATCGACACGCTGTTCTTCGCCGCGAACAACCCGCGCGAGCGCTTCGACCCGCAGCGCACCCTGCGCCGGCAGAACAAGGTCTACCTCACCACCGGCACGGTGCTCTATTCCAACCTCGGCAAGCCGCTGTTGACCATCGTCGCCGACACCTGCGGCCGCCACGACACCCTCGGCGGCGCCTGCGCCCAGGAGAGCAACAGCGTGCGCTACGCGCTGGACAAGCGCTACATGCACAGCTGCCGCGACAACTTCCTGCGCGCCAGCCTGCACGACGGCCGCCTGGGCAAGCGCGACATCGGCGCCAACATCAACTTCTTCATGAACGTACCGGTCACGCCCGAGGGCGGGCTGACCTTCGAGGACGGCCTCTCCGCGCCGGGCAAGTACGTCGAGCTGCGCGCGGAGACGGACGTGATCGTGCTGATCTCCAACTGCCCGCAGCTGAACAACCCGTGCAACGGCTGGAACCCGACCCCGGCCGAGGTGCTGGTGTGGGAATGAAAGAGCAGCTTCCAGCTTCCAGCTAAGAGCCAACCACGGACGACCGTGGCTTCGAACGAATAAAGGCGGGACGGCCCGCCCAGCCCTTTGAGGGTCGTAGAACATGTTCGACAAACTGCTGATCGCCAACCGCGGCGCCATCGCCTGCCGCATCCTGCGAACCTTGCGTACCCTGGACGTGAAAGGCGTGGCCGTCTACTCCGAAGCCGATATCGCCAGCCTGCACATCCAGCAGGCCGACGAGGCGTACTCGCTGGGTGACGGCCCCGCCGCGCAGACCTACCTGGTGGTGAACAAGATCCTCGACGCCGCCCGCGAGAGCGGCGCCAAGGCCATCCACCCCGGCTACGGCTTCCTTTCCGAGAACGCCGCCTTCGCCGAAGCCTGCGAAGCCGCCGGCATCGCCTTCGTCGGGCCGACGCCCGAGCAACTGCGGGTGTTCGGCCTCAAGCACACCGCCCGTGCGCTGGCCAGGCAGCATGGCGTGCCGCTGCTCGAAGGCACCGAACTGCTGGAAAACCTCGACGCCGCCCTGGCCGCCGGCGAACGGGTCGGCTATCCGGTGATGCTGAAGAGCACCGCCGGCGGCGGCGGCATCGGCATGCGCGTCTGCCGTTCGGCGGCTGAACTGAACGAGGCCTTCGAGGCGGTCAAGCGCCTCGGACAGAACAACTTCAGCGATGCCGGCGTGTTCATCGAGAAGTACATCGAACGCGCGCGCCACCTGGAAGTGCAGGTGTTCGGCGATGGCCAGGGCGAAGTCATCGCCCTCGGCGTGCGCGACTGCTCGGTGCAGCGGCGCAACCAGAAGGTGCTGGAGGAAACCCCGGCGCCGAACCTGCCGGCCGGCATGGCCGAGGCACTGTGCGCCGCGGCGGTCACGCTGGCCAAGGCGGTCAGCTACCGCAGCGCCGGCACCGTGGAGTTCGTCTATGACGCCGAGGCCCGGCGCTTCTACTTCCTCGAGGTGAACACCCGCCTGCAGGTCGAGCACGGCGTCACCGAGCAGGTCTGGGGCATCGACCTGGTGCGCTGGATGATCGAACTGGCCGCCGGCGACCTGCCGCCACTGGCCGAACTGGCCCGGACGCTCGAACCCAACGGCCATGCCATCCAGGCGCGCCTCTATGCCGAGGACCCGGGCCGCGACTTCCAGCCCAGCCCCGGCCTGCTCACTGCCGTGGCCTTCCCGGCAGCTGACGGCAAGGCCCTGCGCATCGACACCTGGGTCGAGGCCGGCTGCGAAATCCCGCCCTACTTCGACCCGATGATCGCCAAGCTCATCGCCTGGGCGCCGGACCGCGAGCAGGCGCGCGCCGGGCTGGATGCCGCGCTGGGCGACTCGCTGCTCTACGGTGTGGAGACCAACCGCGACTACCTGCGGCAGATCCTCGCCCACGCGCCCTTCGCCGAAGGCTCGCCCTGGACCCGCTGCCTGGAAGGCCTGCGCTACCGCGCCAGCACCTTCGAGGTGCTCGCCGCCGGCACCCAGACCAGCGTGCAGGACTTCCCCGGTCGCCTCGGCTACTGGGCGGTGGGCGTACCGCCGTCCGGGCCGATGGACAGCCGCGCGCTGCGCCTGGGCAACCGCCTGCTGGGCAACCCCGAAGGCGCCGCCGCGCTGGAAATCACCATGAGCGGGCCAACCCTGCGCTTCAACTGCGACGCCGTGGTGGCGGTGACCGGCGCGGCGATCCCGCTGGAACTGAATGGCGCCTCGCAGCCGATGCACACCGCGCTGTTCGTCCCGGCCGGCAGCACCCTGGCCATCGGCACCATCGCCGGGGTTGGCGCACGCAGCTATCTCTGCCTGCGTGGCGGCCTGCAGGTGCCGGATTACCTGGGCAGCAAGAGCACCTTCACCCTCGGTCAGTTCGGCGGTCATGGCGGTCGCGCCCTGCGCGCCGGCGACGTGCTGCACCTGGCGCCGCTGACCGCGCGCGATGCCGGCGCCAGTCTGCCGGCCGAACTGTGCAGCGCCCTGCCGACGGTGCGCGAGCTGCGCGTGATCTACGGCCCGCACGGTGCACCGGAATACTTCAGCGAGGGCTATATCGAGACCTTCTTCGCCACCGCCTGGGAGGTGCACTTCAATTCCAGCCGCACCGGCGTGCGGCTGATCGGCCCGAAACCCGAATGGGTGCGCGAGAGCGGCGGCGAAGCCGGCCTGCATCCGTCGAACATCCACGACAACCCCTACGCCATCGGCGCGGTGGATTTCACCGGCGACATGCCGGTGATCCTCGGCCCGGACGGCCCGAGCCTGGGCGGCTTCGTCTGCCCGGTGACCATCATCGAGGCCGACCTGTGGCAGCTCGGCCAGCTCAAGGCCGGCGACAAGGTGCGCTTCGTGCCGGTGAATATCGGCACCGCCCGCCAGCTGGCCAAAGCCCGCCAGGCGGAAGTCGCCGGGCTGCAAGTCGTGCCCGTCGACTGGCAGCCGATCCCGCTGGAGCCGCCGGTGGTGCTGGACATCGGCAGCCTCGACAAGCGCCTGGTCGCCCGCCTCTCCGGCGACACCCATTTGCTGCTTGAGATCGGCCAGCCGGAACTGGACCTCGTCCTGCGTTTCCGTGGCCATGCGCTGATGCAGGCGCTGGAGGCGAAGAACCTCGATGGAGTTATCGATCTCACCCCCGGCATCCGCTCGCTGCAGGTGCACTACCAGCCGGAAACCCTGCCCTTGGCCAGTCTGCTGGCGGTGGTGATCGGCGAGTGGGACTCGGTGTGCAACGCCCAGGACCTCAAGGTGCCGTCGCGCATCGTCCACCTGCCGCTGTCCTGGGACGACCCGGCCTGCCAGCTGGCGATCGACAAGTACATGACCACGGTGCGCAAGGACGCGCCCTGGTGCCCGAGCAACCTGGAGTTCATCCGCCGCATCAACGACCTGCCGAACCTCGACGCGGTGCATCGCACGGTGTTCGACGCCAGCTACCTGGTGATGGGCCTGGGCGACGTCTACCTCGGCGCGCCGGTGGCCACCCCGCTGGACCCGCGTCACCGTCTGGTCACCACCAAGTACAACCCGGCGCGCACCTGGACCGCGGAGAACTCGGTGGGCATCGGCGGTGCCTACATGTGCGTCTACGGCATGGAAGGCCCCGGCGGCTACCAGTTCGTCGGCCGCACCCTGCAGATGTGGAACCGCTACCGCGCCGTGGAGGCGTTCGCTGGCAAACCCTGGTTGCTGCGCTTCTTCGACCAGATCCGCTTCTATCCGGTATCCGCCGACGAGCTGCTGCGCATCCGCCGCGACTTCCCTCTCGGCCGTTTCGAGCTGCGCATCGAGGACAGCGAGCTGCGCCTGGCCGACTACCAGGCATTCCTCGCCGAGGAAGCCGAAGGTATCGGCGCCTTCCGTGGGCAGCAGCGCGCCGCTTTCGACGCCGAACGCCAGCGCTGGATCGAATCCGGCCAGGCGCACTTCGACAGCGAGGAGGTCGCCGCCGACCTCGGTGAGGACGCCCCGCTCGGGCAGGGCCAGCATGGCATCGAAAGCCATATCGCCGGCAACCTCTGGCAGGTGTCGGTGAGCGAAGGCGAGACGGTCAGCGCCGGCGACGTGCTGGTGATCCTCGAGTCGATGAAGATGGAAATCCCGCTCATCGCACCGGTCGGCGGCGTGGTCAGGGAAGTCCGCGCCCAACCCGGCTCGCCGGTGCGCGCCGGCCAGCGCGTGGTGGTGATCGAGCAAGCCTGACGCCGAACAACGTAGGGTGGATCACGCTTCACCGATCCACCAACCGGCCCACCGGGCCGGCCCAAACGACACGGTGGAAAAGGCTGCGCCGTTTTCCACCCTACGAAGGAAACGAGCATGAACGATACATTCGACCTGCGCCTCGATACCCTGCGCGGCGCCTATGCCGCCGGTGAAACCACCCCGCGCCGGCTGATCGTCGAACTGCGCGACAAGGCCGCCGCATTGAACGGCGAATTCAACGCATTCATCCACCTGCTGAGCGCCGAGGAACTTGAGCCCTACCTCGCCGCGCTGGACGGCAAGTCGCCCGCCGAGCTGCCGCTCTACGGCATTCCCTTCGCCATCAAGGACAATATCGACCTGGCCGGCATCCCCACCACCGCCGCCTGCCCGGCCTTCGCCTACACACCGGATACCAGCGCCACCATCGTCGATCAGTTGATCGCCCTGGGCGCGGTGCCGCTGGGCAAGACCAACCTGGACCAGTTCGCCACCGGCCTCAACGGCACCCGCTCGCCCTATGGCGAATGCCGCAACAGTGTGCATCCGGACTATCCCTCCGGCGGTTCCAGCGCCGGCTCCTCGCTGGCGGTGGCGCTGGGCCTGGCCAGCTTCGCCCTGGGCACCGACACCGCCGGCTCCGGCCGGGTGCCGGCGGCGCTGAACAATCTGGTCGGGCTCAAGGCCAGCAAGGGCCTGATCTCCACCGCCGGGGTGGTGCCGGCCTGCCGCACGCTGGACTGCGTGACCTTCTTCACCGCCACAGCGGCCGAAGCCAGCCAGCTGCTGGCGCTCACCGCCCGGCTCGATCCGCGCGACGAGTACAGCCGCGTCAATCCGCTATGGAACGACGGTTCGGCCTTCGGCCGGATCGGATCGTTCCGCTTCGGCGTGCCGAAAAACCTGGAATTTCTCGGCTGCGCGGAAAGCCCGGCGCTGTTCGCCGCCACCATCGAGCATCTGAAAGCCCTCGGCGGCGAGCCGGTGGAGATCGATTTTTCGCCCTTTCTCGAAGCCGCGCGCCTGCTTTATGAAGGCCCCTGGGTCGCCGAGCGCTACAGCGTCGCTGGCGAACTGATCGAACGGCAGCCGGATGCCGTGCTGCCGGTGATCAAGGCCGTGCTGGAAAAGGCACCCGGCGCCACTGCGGTGGAGCTGTTCCGCGCCCAGTACCGCCTGCAGCAACTCAAGGCCATCTGCGACCGGATCATGGCCGAGGTCGATTGCGTGCTGACGCCAGCCTACCCGCGCCCGGTGACCCTCGCCGAGCTGCATGCCGAGCCGGTCAAGCGCAACTCGGACCTGGGCTGGTACACCAACTTCATGAACATGCTGGACTACGCCGCGGTGGCGGTGCCGGCCAGCGTCATGGACAACGGCCTGCCCTGGGGCGTGACGCTGTTCGGCCGGGTGTTCACCGACCAGTACCTGCTGAGCCTGGCCGGCGCCCTGCAGCGCCAGACCGCGCTGAAGCTGATCGGCGGCAACGCCCTCGACACGCCGGCACCCCGGAACCCGGCGCGCAACGACCGCGCCCGTATCGTCGTCTGCGGCGCGCACCTGGACGGCCTGCCGCTGAACGGGCAGCTCAGGCAGCGCGGCGCACGCCTGCTCGAAGCCACCCGCAGCGCGCCGGACTACCAGCTCTACGCCCTGGCCGGCGGCCCGCCGCTGCGCCCGGGCATGGTTCGCGTCACCGAAGGCGGAGTGGCCATCGAGGTGGAAGTCTGGGAGCTGCCGAGCGCGGAGCTGGGCTCCTTTCTCACCGGCATCCCCGCGCCGCTCGGCCTGGGCAAGGTGCAGCTCGAAGATGGCCGCTGGGAAACCGGCTTCATCTGCGAACCCTACGGCCTGGAAGGCGCGCAGGACATCACCGGCTTCGGCGGCTGGCGCGCCTACCTGCAGAGCCAATAGCCGACGCCGTATGTTGGTCGAGGAGTGTAGGTTGGGTTGAGGAGCGCAGCGACGAAGCCCAACATGGTCATATCCCCATCCCAGTTGGGCTTCGCTGCGCTCAGCACCAACCTACCCGTGAGCGGCCGAACGTTCGCTCTTCACGGTCCGGAACATCCGTTCGGCGTTGTCCTCCCATGCAATACCCGGCCGATCTCGGCCTCGGCTGCATCGAAGGAGGACCGTCATGCGTATCACCCTGCCACGCATCGGCCTCGGCGGCGCGCCGCTGGGCAACATGTTCCACCCGATCAGCGAGGAAACCGCCGACGCCACGCTCAACGCCGCGTGGGACGCCGGTTTCCGCTACTACGACGTATCCCCGCATTACGGCGCCGGCCTCGCCGAAGCGCGCTTCGGTCGCCTGCTCAGCCACAAGCCGCGCGACGAATTCGTGCTGAGCAGCAAGGTCGGCCGCCTGCTACGGCCAGCCGAGCAGCCGGAAAACGCCAAGCCCTTCGTCGACGAACTGCCCAACCGGCGCGTGCCGGACTATTCCGCCGACGGCGCACGCCGCTCCATCGAGGACAGCCTCAAGCGCATGGGCGTCGAGCGCCTCGACATGGTGTTCATCCATGACGTCTCCGAGGACCAGTGGGGCCCGCAGTGGCGCGACTACTTCCAGCAGGCCATGGACGGTGCGGCCAAGGCGCTCACGCAACTGCGTGACGAGGGCGAGATTCGCGGCTGGGGGCTGGGAGTCAACCGGGTCGAACCCTGCCACATGGCCCTGGAACAGAGCGATCCCGACGTATTCCTGCTGGCGGGGCGCTATTCGCTGCTCGAGCATGACGAAGCGCTGGATACGCTGTTCCCGAGCTGTCGCGAACGCGGGGTCGGCATCGTCGTCGGCGGGCCGTTCAACTCCGGCGTGCTGGCCGGCGGCAGCCATTACGAATACGACAGGATTCCGCCTGACGTCGACGAGCGCCGGCAGCGGCTGGAGGCCATCGCCGAGCGCTGCGGCGTCGACCTGCGCGCCGCCGCCCTGCACTTCTGCCTGGCCAATCCGGTGGTGGTTTCGGTCATCCCCGGCACGGCGAACCCCAAGCGGCCGCAGCAGTACATGGATTATCTCGATAGCCATGTGCCCGGCGAATTCTGGCGGGTGCTGGTCGACGAAGGCCTGTTGCGCGCGGACGTACCGCTGCCCGCCTGAAGCCCGACGCCGGGCCGCGGCGCCCCGAGAGCCTGTTCACGATCTAGCGAGCGAGGGTCCTGCAAGGCGCAACGACCAACGGGAGTAACAGCCGAAGGCTGGCCCGAAGGATGAGCGCCAGCGAATCAAACAGATGAGGAAGCGGAAGCAGGGCCGACGTGCAGCAGAGCGTGAACAGGCGCTCTGAGTCGCGACCCGGCTGGCAAAACCAGCACCATCGCAGCGCACCCCTCCCCATTTGTGCGCACGCGCCACGCGTCACGGCTGCGCGAAAAAATCCCCCCATCGCGCCCAAGCACCTGAATCCAAACGACAAATACCGAAAATGAAAAAATGGCACGCAACCTGCTCTGCTACAGGTGAACGGGATGAGTCGCCTCCGGCACTCATGACGCTAGTGGCCTGTGCGGTGAGTTGGTTGAGGCAAGTTCGGATGACCATGGTTCCGAGACAAGGCGCTGCGACGAGTCATAGCGGGCTATGGCGAGGAGCAGCAACACAGTCGCGGGGTCATGGGCGCCGAAATTGACCAGCTGAACTTGCCAAACAGGCCACTGGGCACAATCAGGAGCAACTTCAAGGAGAACTAGGGTTCCGGCTCACAGGGAGTGGGCGCTGGTCCGAGAGTTCTCCGGTCCCAGGGACGGGACTACACGGAGGGATAAAAGCCCGGGAGACGCGATGTCATCCCGTGCCTGTCATTCCAATGTGTAGGGAAATCACGCCATGTCCACACTGCGCTCGCTGAACAAGACCCTCCTCGCCGCCGGCCTGGCCGTCGCGACGTTGTTTTCACCGCTGGCCAGCCAGGCCGCCGAGAAGCTGAAGATCGGCACCGTGGTCTGGGCCGGCTATGGCCCCTTCTACGTCGCCGACAAGCTCGACCTGTTCAAGCCCCACGGCCTGGACGTGGACCTGCAGTTCTTCAACGACCCGGCGCTGATTCCCACCGCCATGGTCAGCCGCGCGCTGGACGGCGGCATGCTCACCTACGACCAGGTGGTGGCCTCGGTCGCCAAGGGCTTGAAGCACCGGGTGGTGATGCCCATCGACTTCTCCAACGGCGGTGACGCCATCGTCGCCGACGCGTCGATCCAGTCCATCGCCGACTTCAAGGGCAAGAAGGTCGGCTTCAATCCGCTGTCGCCCTCGGACTTCCTGCTGGCCTACGCGCTGCAGCAGAACGGCATGAGCGACAAGGACATCGACGCCGTCAACATGACCCCGGAAGGCATCCCCGGCGCCATGGCCTCGGGCAACCTGCCGGTCGGCGTGACCTACGAGCCCAACGTCTCGCAGATCCTCTCCATGGGCGGCGGCGACAAGTTCAAGGTGGTCTATTCGTCCAAGGACGCACCGGGGCTGATCACCGATGTACTGGTGTTCGACGAGGCGGTGATCGCCAAGAAGCCCGCCGCCATCAAGGCAATGATCCAGGGCTATCTCGACGGCCTGGCCTACATGCAGGCGCACCCCGAGGAGTCGGCGAAGATCATCGGCGAGGTGCTGGGCGTCAGCGCCGAAGAAGCCGTCGAGCAGATGGCCGGCGCCTACAACATCCCCCTTGCGGAGATGGGCAAGAGCTTCACCCCAGGCGACGACACCCACTCCTTCCATGGCAGCGGCGCGATCATCGCCAAGCTGCTCAAGGACAACGGGCAGATCCCGACCATCCCGGATTTCAGCCAGACCTACGACGCCCAATTCACCGAAGCGCTCGCCCAGTAAGCCGACGCCGGGCGGGCCCTCGCCCGCCTGTGCTGGAGAAAAACCATGACTGCCAAACCTCTGTACCGTTACGCCGATGGCCGCCTGCCCAACACGCTGGCGATCCTCTATACCGCGCTCGCCTACGGCGGCGGCCTGGCTCTGCTGTTCGCCGGTAACGGCTGGCTGAACGCACTGGGCACGTTGCTGCTGGCCCACGGCATGATCATCGCCGCCTACCTGATCCACGAATTCGCCCACGGCGCCATCTTCAGCGTGCCCAAGCACAACGAATGGGCCGGCAATGTCTGCAGCTGGCTGTGCGGCAGCTGCTACGCCGAGTTCCAGGACCTGCGCAAGAAGCACATGCGCCACCACGTCGACCGCGCCGACGTGATCACCTTCGACAGCAAGGCCTTCCTCAAGGCACGCCCGCTGTGGTTGCAGAAGCTGGTGCTGGCGCTGGAATGGGCCTATGTGCCGGCGGTGGAGCTGATCATGCATTTCTATGTGATCGCCCTTCCCTTCATCACCGACAACGACAAGCACCGCGCCCGGCGCGGCAAGGTCGCCGCGGTGCTGGCCATTCGCACACTGCTTTTTGTCGGGCTCGCGGTGCTCTCGCCGAAGGCCGTGCTGCTCTACGCCGTGGCCTGGATGATCATGCTCGGCGTGCTGCGTTTCGCCGATGCCTATCAGCACACCTACGAGGCCTTCGCCGTGCTGGAAGATGGTGGCAAGCTGCCGGAGGACAAGCGCCGCGACCGTAGCTACGAGCAGCAGAACACCTACAGCAACGTGGTTTCCGAGCGCTGGCCGGCGCTGAACCTGCTGCTGCTCAACTTCTCCTTCCACAACGCCCACCACGAGAAGCCGGTGGCGCCCTGGTATCGCCTGCCCAAGCTGCACGCCGAGCTGTACGGCAGCACCTACAACCAGGTCATCCCGATGCGCAAGCTGCTCGGCAGCTTCCACCGCTACCGCGTGCGCCGCGTGCTGGACGATGACTACGGCGTGGTCAGCGAAGGGCCGAACAAGGCCGACAACTTCTACGGCGCCGTGGGCGTCTCGTTCCTGACGGCGGTGTGACATGCACAAGGCACTGGATTACCGAGGCCGTTGCGTGGTCATCACCGGCGCCGCCGGGGGCATCGGCCGGGGCCTGGCGCAGAGCTTCGCCGCCGCCGGCGCCACCCTGGAGCTGCTGGACCGTGACGCCGAGGCGCTCGCCCGGCTCGCCGATGAGCTCGGCGCCGATACACCATTGCACTGTACGGCGCTGGACCTCGGCGACCATCAGGCGGTACGCCAATACGCCGACGATCTCGCCTGCCGCGGGCTGCATGCCGACGTGGTGGTCAACAACGCCGGCGTCGAATTCGCCACGCCGCTGGGCGAGTGCAGCGTCGAGGCCGACCAGCGCTGGTCGGCCCTGCTGGAGAACAACGTCGGTTCCATGCAGCGCCTGACCCGCGCATTGCTGCCACGCCTGCGCGCCGGCGCCAGCGTGATCAACCAGGCCTCCATCTGGGGTCTGAAAGGCGTGCCGGGCTTTTCCGCCTATGTCGCCAGCAAGCACGCGGTGGTCGGCCTGACCCGCTCGCTGGCCTGGGAGCTGGGCCCGCGGCGCATCCGGGTGAACGCGGTGTGCCCCGGCTGGATCGGCACCGATGCGGCCATGCGCTCGCTGCAGGTGATGGCGGACGCCAACGGCCGCAGCGACAGCGCCGAGCTGGCGGCGATACTCGCCAACCAGGCCATTCCGGAGCTGCTGACACCGGCCGATCTGGGCGGCACCTTCCTGTTCCTCGGCTCACCGCTGGCCGCCGCCCTGACCGGCCAGGCGCTGTCGGTCAGCCACGGCGAGGTGATGCACTGATGGCTGCCATCCTTACCGGGCAGACCGCTCTGGTCACCGGCGCAGCGACCGGCATCGGCCGTGTCACCGCACTCGCGCTGGCCGCCGAAGGCGCGCGGGTCTGGATCAACCATCGCGATCAACACGACCTGGCGGAACGAGTGGTCGAACAGATCATCGCCAGCGGCGGCTGCGCCTGCGCCATCGAGGCCGATGTCAGCGATCCGGCCGCGGTCGCGGCAATGTTCGAGACCATCGAGGCGCAGGGACCGCTGGATCTGCTGGTCAACAACGCCGGGGTGATCCTGGAAAAGCCCTTTCTCGAAACCAGCGAGGCCGACTGGGCAAGGGTGCTGGGCGTCGATCTCGCCGGCGTCTACCGCTGTTGCCGCCATGCACTGGCACACATGCAGCCGCGGCGCAGCGGCGCCATCGTCAATGTCGCCTCGGACCTCGGATTTCTCGGCCGCGAACAGTACGTCGCCTACTGCACGGCCAAGGCCGGGGTGATCGGCCTGACCCGCTCACTGGCCCGCGAATTCGCTGCAGACGGCATCCGCATCAATGGCGTCGCACCCGGCCCCATCGCCACGGCGATGGTCAGCCCGGAGCACATGAGCGACGAGTGGATGGCCAAGGAGCTGGCGATCCCCATGGCGCGCCTGGGCACGCCGGAGGAAGTCGCGGCGGCCATCGTCTTCCTGCTTTCGCCGCAGGCGAGCTATTTCACCGGACAGCTGCTCGGGCCCAATGGCGGCTCCTGGATGGGCGCATGAACAGCCTGATGCCGCAGGGCATGCTGATCGGCGGCGCCATCATGTGGGGCCTGGGCTGGCTGCCGCTGCAGTTCTTCGCTGCCCGCGGTCTGGCCGGCATGCTGCTGGTGCTGTTGACCTATTCGCTGCTCAGCCTGCTGGCGCTACCGGTGCTCTGGCAGCAGCGCCGGCAGTGGGCGAGCCAGTATCGCCAGGTACTCACCATGGGCCTGTGCGGCGGCTGGGCCACCGCAGCACTGGTCACGGCCCTGGCTGACGGCAACGTGGTGCGGGTGATGCTGCTGTTCTACCTGGCGCCGGTGTGGGCGATGGTCGGCGGCTGGCTGCTGCTGGGCGAACGCCTCAGCGGCACGCGGCTGTTCGCCCTAGGGCTGGCGATGCTGGGCATCGGCCTGACCCTCGGCATCACGGGCGAAGCCCTGGACGCGCCGGGCGCGAACGACTGGCTGGCGCTATCCGCCGGCCTCGCCTTCAGCCTCAACAACCTCGCCACCCGCGCTGCTGACCGGGTGCCGCTGGCGAGCAAGGCGCTGGTCAGCTTCGTCGGCAGCGCGCTGCTCGGTGGGCTGTTCTGCCTGCTGCTGCGCCAGCCACTTCCGCCCCTTGATCTGACCCTGAGCTGGCAGATCGCCCTGCTCGCGCTCGGCTGGCTGGTCAGCATGGCCGCCGTGCAGTACGGCCTGACGCATCTGGAAGCCGGCCGCGCCGCGGTGCTGGTGGTGTTCGAGCTGATCGCCGCGGTGCTGTCGTCCGCCTGGTTCGGCAGCCACGTCATCGGCCCGAACGAATGGCTCGGCGCCGCCCTGATCACCACCGCCGCGCTGATCGCCGGCTGGCCGGAACGTCCCCTTTCAATCGCGACAAGGAGCACCTGCGCATGACCGTGCACATGGATCAACTGAGCTGGGTCGATTACGAACGCCGCGTGCGCGAAGGCGCCGTGGTCTTTCTGCCCTGCGGCGCCACCGAGCAGCATGGCCCGCACCTGCCGCTGGGCACCGACGCGCTGCTGGCCAGTGCCATCAGCGCCGATGTGGCAGCACGAGTCGGCGGGCTGGTGGCGCCGGCGCTGTCATACGGCTACAAGTCGCAGCCGAAATGCGGCGGCGGCCAGCACTTCTGCGGTACCACCAGCCTGGATGGCGCGACCTTGAGCGCCCTGGTGCGCGACGCCGTGCGTGAGTTCCATCGCCACGGTGTGCGCCGCCTGGTGCTGGTGCTCGGCCATTACGAGAACCAGTGGTTCGTCGCCGAGGGCATCCAGCTGGCGCTGCGCGACCTCGGGCCGGACGCTGGGCTGGAGGTGATGCGCCTGGAGCACTGGGATTTCTGCCACGAGCAGACCCTGACCGACATCTTCCCGGAAGGCTTTCCCGGTTTCGCGCTGGAGCATGCCGCGGTGATCGAGACCTCGCTGATGCTGCATTTCCATCCGCAACTGGTCGCGCTGGAGAAGATTCCCGACGACGCCCCGGCCGACTTTCCGCCCTACGACATGTACCCCACCCGTACCGAATGGGTGCCGCCCTCCGGGGTGCTGTCCTCGGCCAGAGGCTCCAGCGCGGCGAAAGGCCAGCGGCTGGCCCACGACATCGTCGAAGGCATCGCCGCCGCGGTGTGCAAGGAGTTCGCCCTGTGAGCCTGACGACGAACCCGCTGTTCCTCGAGCATACGGCGTTGCTGGTGATCGACATGCAGCGCGACTTCTGCGCGCTGGGCGGATACGCCGACCAGGCCGGCATGGACGTCAGCCGCCTGCGCGCGCCGATCCCGGCGATCCAGGCACTGCTGGATCGCGCGCGCGGCGTGGGCATGCTGGTGGTGCACACCCGTGAAGGCCATCGACCGGATCTTTCCGACCTGCCCGAGCCCAAACGCCGCCGTGCCCAGGCCACCGGCGCTGCCATCGGCAGCCCCGGCCCCCTCGGCCGCCTGCTGGTGCGCGGCGAATTCGGTCATGACCTGATCGACGAGCTGCAACCGCGCGCCGGCGAGCCGGTGATCGACAAGCCGGGCTACAGCGCCTTCGCCCATACCGATCTCGAACTGATCCTGCGCCGCCGCGGTATCGAGCGGCTGATCCTGACCGGCGTGACCACCGAGGTCTGCGTCGCCTCGACGCTGCGCCAGGCCATCGACCTTGGCTTCGACTGCCTGACCGTCCGCGACGCCTGCGCCTCGTCCGACCCGCAACTGCATGCGGCTGCGCTGGCGATGATCGAGGTGGAAGGCGGCCTGTTCGGCAGCGTGATCGACAGCGCCAGCCTGCTCCGGCGTCTGGAGAGTGCCGCATGACCGATGTACTGAAGCTCTGGCCGCTGCTGACTGCCACGCATCGCTACGACAAGTCGATCTCTACCCGTAATCGCGGCCAGGGCACGCTGATCGACGCGCCGATCCTCGCCTTTCTTATCGAAACCCGACAGGGTCGCGTGCTGTTCGATGTCGGCTGCGACTACGCCAAGCTCAGCGATCCGCAACTGCGTGCACGCTGGTTCGATCCGCTGGAGTTTCCCATGGGGCCGCCCGAGATGACCGAGGAGCAGCGGCTACCCGCTCACATCGCCCGGCACGGGCTGTCACCCGCCGATATCGATCTCGTGTTCCTCAGCCATCTGCATTTCGATCACGCCGGTGGCCTGTGCGAGTTGTGTGGCTGCGACGTGCATGTGCACGAAGCGGAACTCACCGCCGCCCGTGCCCAGGCGGACGACGCCTACTTCGCCGATGACTTTGCCGGCGAGCATCGCTGGAAATTACAGCGCGCCGAATACGAGCTGCTGCCCGGACTGCGCGCCATCAATACCCCCGGACACACCGCCGGCCACATGTCGCTGCTGATCGAGCTGCCACACGGCAAGCCGGTGATTCTCGCCGGGGATGCTGCGGACCTGCACGAGAACCTGATCGATGAAGTCGCGCCCGGGCTCTGCTGGCAGGACCGCGAAGACCTGGCGCTGGCCAGCATCCGCAAGCTCAAGGCGACCGCTGCCGAGACCGACGCCGAAATCTGGCCGAATCACGACATGGCCTTCTGGCGCACCCTCAGACGCTTCCCGGAGTACCACGCATGAAGAGCGTTCCCGATGGCTATCTCGGCGTCTGGCGCCGTCGCCTGCTGACCACCACGGCCGGCCTGCGCGACGAAACCAGCGAAGTCTACTGGCTGCAGACCGCCAGCCTGCACGCCGACCTGCGCCTGCCGCGGCCGCACCCCGTGGCACCGGCAGCCTCGCTGGAAACCTGCAGCCATGCCCAGCAGTTGGCGCTGAGCGAACAGGCTGGCTTCGCCGGCATCACCGAGGTCAACGGCGATATCTGCCAGTGGCATCGCCTGATCGACTTCCAGCCGCCGGGCGGCCCCGCGGATATCGGCCTGATGCGCTTCGAGACCCCGGAGCGACTGCTGGAAGACGGGCTGGACGGCAGCTATCACGAAATCTGGCAGCAGGTACCGGAATCGGATGGGGTCAACTGGGGGCTCTGGCTTGAAGCTGCCGGGCAGCCCTCGCGCCAGGCCTGCCTGCTGGTGGCGGGCGACTACTTCCTGTTCGCCGCCGATCGCCCGCTGCCGCTCTCGCCGGACGGCAGTCACCTGCGCGACCAGTTGGCCGCGGTCGGCCCCGCGCTGCGACCGCGGCTGCTGGCCTTCGAACTCTCCTTCGGCCGCCATCGCAACGGCGCCACGCCCTGGCAGATCACCCATTCGACACTGCCGGGGCGTGTCGGCGATGCGCTGCTGCCCAGCTACTGGCGCTTCGCCGATCCGGCCAGCCTGCCTGACGAAGACCTGGCGCGGCTGGGCCGCTATGTGCCGAGCGGCGGCTGGCAGCGCGCCGAGCTTCCCCTTTCCAGCACGCCCCTGGAGGTGCCCGCATGACCGCGCAGATCACCATTGCCACGCCCGGCGTCGAGCAAACGAGCCGGACCGCGCCCGCCGAACCGAGCGTATCGCTGGTACGCAAAAGCAGCTTCTGGCGCATTCGCGGCGACCTCTCGCGGCGCAGCGCCTGGCTGCTGACCGGCGCCGGGCTGAGCCTGCCCTTCGTCGTCTGGTGGCTGTGGACCGCGCTCGGCCTGGCCGACCCGATGTTCATGCCCAGCCCCGGCGCAGTGCTCGAGCGCATCGGCCGCTGGTGGACCAGCGAGGGGCTGCTGGGAGACATCGGCATCAGCGTCTGGCGGGTCATGGCGGGCTTCGGCGCCTCGGCGCTGATCGCCCTGCCACTGGGGCTGTACATCGGCACCTACCGGCCGGTGCAGGCTTTTCTCGAACCGCTCACCGACTTCATCCGCTACATGCCGGCGGTGGCGTTCATTCCGCTGGTGATGCTCTGGGTCGGCATCGACGAAGGCTCCAAGGTGTTGATCATCTTCATCGGCACCTTTTTCCAGATGGTGCTGATGGTCGCCGAGGATGTGCGCCGCGTACCCATGGCGCAGATCGAGGCGGCGCAGACCATGGGCGCCAACCGCAGCGAGATCGTCAAGCTGGTGATCCTGCCGTCGGCCAAGCCGGCGCTGCTCGACACCCTGCGCATCACCTGCGGCTGGGCCTGGACCTACCTGGTGGTGGCCGAACTGGTCGCGGCCAACTCCGGCCTCGGCTACGCCATCCTCAAGGCGCAGCGTTACATGCACACCGACAAGATCTTCGCCGGCATCCTGCTGATCGGTCTCATCGGCCTGCTCACCGACCAGGCTTTCCGCTGGTTGCACCGCCGCGCCTTTCCCTGGATGAGGAAATGACCATGTCCGATGCCAAGATTCGTGTACGCCAGGTCGGCAAGACCTTCGTCAGCGAGCGCCGCAAGGTGCAGGCGCTGCAGTCGATCGACCTGGATATCCAGCCCAATGAGTTCGTCACCTTCGTCGGCGCCTCGGGCTGCGGCAAGTCCACCCTGCTGCGCATCATCGCCGGGCTGGAGACGCTGAGCCGCGGCGAAATCCTGCTCGACGGCAGGCCCATCGACGGCCCCGGCGTCGACCGCGCCATGGTCTTCCAGCACTACAGCCTCTACCCCTGGCTGACGGTGATGCAGAACATCAAGTTCTGCCGCCAGCTCAAGGTGATCGGCGACACCGTGCGCCACGATGGAGACGTGGAGTCCGCCGCCGGCCGCGCCGATGCCCTGCTCAACCTGATGGGCCTGACGCGCTTCGCCGATGCCTACCCCAGCCAGCTCTCCGGCGGCATGCAGCAACGCGTCGCCATCGCCCGCGCGCTGCTGCCCAAGCCCGCGACACTGCTGATGGACGAGCCGTTCGGCGCGCTGGATGCGCAGACCCGCGAAGTCATGCACGACCTGATCCGTCACGTGCACCGGCTGGAGAAGAGCACCATCCTGTTCGTCACCCACGATGTCGAGGAGGCCATCTATCTGGGCAGCCGCATCGTGCTGATGGCGCCACGCCCCGGGCGCATCGATTCGATCTACGAGGTGCCGCTGCCGGCCCAGCGCCACCAGGACATGAAGCTTGCGCCGGAATTCACCGAGCTCAAGCGCGAGATCCTCGCCCGTATCCGCGAGACGTCGGGCATGCAGACCGATCTGGAACAGCTGGCCAAGCTCAGCGCCGTGGCCGGCTGAAGCCTGCTCAGCGCGGCATCATCCGCACCCCGGACAGCTCGGTCAGCGGTCGCGGCCGGCCCAGGTGATAGCCCTGCACGAAGTCCACGCCGATCTCCTGCAGGCGGTCGAGGATGGCCTGCGATTCGACGAACTCGGCCACCGTCTGCAACCCCATCTCGTGGCCGATGGCATTGATCGAGGCCACCATGGCGCGGGCGATGGGGTCGTGCTCGATGTCGCGGACGAACACGCCGTCGATCTTCAGGTAGTCCACCGGCAGCGTCTTCAGGTAGCCGAAGGACGACAGGCCGGAGCCGAAGTCGTCGAGGGCGAAGCTGCAGCCGGCCGCCTTGAGCTGCTCGATGAACTTCATCGCGCGGCTGAGATTGGCGATGGCCGCCGTTTCGGTCACCTCGAAGCACAGGCATTCGCTGGGTATCCGGTGGCGCTCGATAGCCGCCAGGATGAATTCGAGAAAGCTCTCCTCGCCCAGCGACATCGCCGAGAGATTGATCGAATAATGCCCGATCGCCTCCTTCTGCCGCCGGCACAGATCGCCGACCCAGGCGAGGAAGTTGCCCACCACCCAGCGGTCCACCGCCGGCGCCAGGTCGTAGCGCTCGGCCGCCGGCATGAAGGCCCCGGGCGGGATGATGCTGCCGTCCTCGCCAAGCATGCGCACCAGCACTTCGTAGCGCGGCAGGTCATCCGGTTGGCACGAGGAAACGATCGGCTGCACGTACAGCCGCAGACGGTCGCCGTCCAGCGCCTGGCGCAGACGATGGGTCCACTGCATCTCGCCGCGGCGTTCCAGCAGTTGCTGGTCGTCGGCCTGGTAGACATGCACCCGGTTGCGCCCGCCCTCCTTCGCCGCGTAGCAGGCGCTGTCCGCCGCGCCGAGCAGCGGGCCGAGGCTGCGCGCGTTGGCATCGATGCCAACCAGGCCGATGCTGGCGCCGATGGCGAAGCTCTTGCCCTCCCAGTTGAAGCGGAATTCGTCCACGGCGCGGCGAATGCCCTCGGCGATCAGCACCGCCTGCTGCAGCGGGCAATCGAGAAAGAGGATGCCGAACTCGTCGCCGCCCAGGCGCGCGAGCACGTCGGTGCTGCGCATGCGCGTCTTCAGCAGGCGTCCCAGCTGGCGCAGCAGCTCGTCGCCGGCGGCATGCCCGCAGGTGTCGTTGACCACCTTGAACTGGTCGAGGTCCATGTAGCAGAGCACGTGTTCGCGGCCGTCCTCCGGCTGTTCGCGCAGCAACCGTTCGAGCTGGCGTTCGAACGCCGAGCGGTTGACCAGGCCGGTGAGGTTGTCGTGGTTGGCCTGGAAGGTCAGCTTGCGCGCCAGCTGGCGGGTGACGGTGACGTCGCGAAAGGTCAGCACCAGGCCGATGACCGTGCCGTCCGAATCGCGGATCGGCGCCAGCGCGTCCTGGATCGCGATGCGGCTGTTGTCGCGCCGCTCGAGAATGCCCGGCGGTCGTTCGGCATGGCCGCTGGCATCGCTGCGCCGGCGCAGCGCCTCGCCGGCGGCCGTGGGCAGGCGCGCGCCGGAGGTCTCGTCGAATACCCGGTAGACCTCTTCCAGCGGCAGATCCCGCGCCTGCTCCTGCTGCCAGCCGGTCAGTTGTTCGGCGCTGGGGTTGAGATAGCGCACATGCCCTTCGCGGTCAGTGGTGATCACGCCGTCGCCGATGGACGCCAGCGTCACCTGGGCCAGGCGCTTTTCGGCGAACAGCTGCTCCTCGATGCGCCGCCGCTCGGTGATGTCGCGCACGGTGCACACATAGACTTCCTGGGCGTCGCCCTGGCTGGCGGTCAGTTCGGCCGCGAACGGCTGGCCGTCGCGGCCGTGCAGCAGCAGCTCGCAGGTGACCTCGCCGCCCATCGGCGGCAGCAACGCGCCGGACCAGGGCGAGCCACAGGCGATGAAGCGCTGCAGCGGCTGGCCGACGATATGTTCGGCGGGCAGGCCCAGCAGGCGCTCGGCGCCGGGGTTGCAGCTGGTCAGCACGCCGTCGCCGGTATAGGTGACGATGCCGTCGCGGATGTCGCGAACGATGCTCTGGGTCTTCGCCACCGCACTGCGCAGCGCGCGGATGACCTTGTTGTACTGCGCGGCGATCTGCCCCACCTCGGTGAACGGCTCGACCTCGACCTCACGGTGGAACTGGCCTTGGCGCTGGTGCTCGTCCATGGCGTCGAGCAGTTCGATCAGCTCGGTGCGCGCGCCGTGCTCGCTGACGTTCAGACCGATGCGCTCGTCTTCCGGATCGACCCGCAGCGGGTAATGGCGATCGATCAGCCGCAACAACAGGTAGGTCAGCCCGAAGGCCCAGAGGGCGCAGGCCAGCACCCCTTCGACCTGCACCAGCAACTGCTCGCCACGGCCGAGGCCGGTGCCCAGCAACAGCGGGTCGCCGAGCAGCGCCACGGCCAGGGTGCCCCAGACGCCGGCGGCCAGATGCACCGGCACCGCCCCCACCACATCGTCGATGCGCCAGTGCAGCAGCAGCCGCTCGGCCAGGCACATGGTCAGGCTACCGCCCAGGCCGATCAGGATCGCGGCCGGCACGCTGACGGCATGCGCGCCAGCAGTGATCGCCACCAGCCCGGCCAGCATGCCGTTGAGCGGCAGCACCGGTTCGACGTAGCCATGGCGCCACCAGGACACCGCCATTGCCGTCGCGATGCCAGCCATGGCGGCCAGCACCGTATTGACGATGATGCCGGGCACGCGCAGGTCGAATGCCAGCGTGCTGCCGCCATTGAAACCGAACCAGCCGAACAGCAGCAGCAGGCCGCCGAGCATCGCCAGCGGCAGGTTCGAACCGGGCATGCCGCGCCGCCGCCAGGCCGGATCGAAGCGCCCCGAACGCGGCCCGATGACCATCACCGTCGCCAGCGCGATCCAGCCGCCGACACCATGCACCACGGTGGAGCCGGCGAAATCCACGAAACCGCGCCCGGCCAGCCAACCCTGCCCTTCGCGGAAGGCGCCGCCCCAGGCCCAGTGGCCGAACAGCGGGTAGATCAACCCGGCCGACAACGCGGCGACGATCAGGTAGGCGTTGAAGCGCATCCGCTCCGCCGCGGCGCCGGAAACGATGGTCGCTGCCGTGGTGCAGAACATAGCCTGGAACAGGAAGAACGCCAGCGACCAGCTCTCGTCGATGGCGAAGGAAGTGAGGAACAGCCCGCTCCCGGCCAGGCCGTAGTGGCTGGCGCCGAACATCAGCGCGAAACCGAACAGCCAGTAGGCCATCAGCGCGATGCACAGGTCGACCATGTTCTTGGTCGCGACATTGATGGCGTTCTTGCTGCGGGTCAGCCCCGCTTCGAGGCAGAGGAAGCCGATCTGCATGTTGAACACCAGGCCGGCGCATAGCACTACCCAGAGGGTATCGATCGAGGCTGTTGGCATCATGTATCCGCACATGGAAGGAGGGATTGCCAAACTGCGCATCCGCCCGGAGGCGGAGATGGCACTAAGCCACTAGCCAGATTCATGCCATGGCAGAAGCCGATCGGACCGCAGGTTGGCGCTGAGCGCAGCGAAGCCCAACGCCCGGTGCGCGGTACCTCGGGACTCGATCACCCCCACGGCTGGCCAAGAAGCTCCCGCATCGCCGCGAAAACCTGCGCCATCGCCTGCGGCTCGCGCCCCGGCCCACCGGCGCAATGGCCCCAGTCCGATTCGAGCACCCGCAGCTCGGCACCCGGGATCAGCGAGGTCTCGTAGCGGGCGTCCTCGACGGTGAAATACAGGTCGCTGCTGCCGGGCATGAGGATCGCGCGCGCCTGGATGCGCCCCAGCGCCTCGGCCAGCGAAGCGACACCGAAGCTGCGCGCCGGGTCGGCCGACTGCCAGCTGTGCAGCACGCAGAGCAGGTCGTTGGCGTCCTGCTCCAGATGGTCGCGCTCCCAGTAGTCGAGCAGCGCCTCGAGGCTCTCGAAGCCGAGGTCACGCCACAGCTCGCGACGGAAGAACGCCTGGGAATAGGCCCAGCCGGCATAGGCCCGGCCGAAGGCGCGCAAGCCCCGCTCGGGCGGCGTGGTGTAGCGTCCGCCCAGCCAGGCAGCATCGGCGCAAAGCGCCGCCTTCACCCCTTCCAGGAACACCCGGTTGTGCGGCCAGCAGTGCGCCGTGCAGCAGAACGGCAGGATGGCGCGCATCCGCTCCGGATAGGCCATCGCCCAGAACAGCGTCTGCATGCCGCCCATGGACCAGCCGGTCACCAGGGCGAGCTGCCAGTCGTCACCGTACAGCCGGTCGAGCAGCGCCTTCTGCACTCGCACGTTGTCCAGCAGACTGAGCTGCGGAAAGCCTGCCGCCTCCTGTCCGGGCGCCGCGTTGCTCGGCGACGTCGACCAGCCGGCGCCCAGCAGATCGGTCAGCACCACGCAATAGTCGCCGGTTCCGAGCGGCCCGCCTGCACCAAGCAGGGGCAGGCTGCCCCAATGTGTACCACCGTAGTAGCTCGGAATCAGCACCAGATTGTCCCGCGCACGGTTCGGCGTGCCCACCACCTGATAGCAGAGCCGCGCGTTGCGCAGGCGCTCGCCGCTTTCCAGGCGCATTTCGCCCAGCGCGAAAAATTTCTTTTCCCTTTTTATTTCAAGCATCTGCGTGACTCCTGCATCGGTGCATCGGGGGCCAGGCGGCACCAGCGGTGGCCCATTTCTATACACGCTGGCATGTATATTGGATGAAGGAATCGTGCCAGCGGCCCCCGGCCGCCATTCATGACTCCAAGGAGCGCAAGCCGATGACCAGCTTTCCCCTCTCCTCCGTCGAGGAGTTGAAACAACAGTTGCAGGACAAGGGTGTGAAGTACGCGATGGCCAGCTACGTCGACATCCACGGCGTGATCAAGGGCAAGTTCGTCCCCATCGCCCATCTCGGCCAGATGCTCCGAGGCTCCGAGCTCTACACCGGTGCGGCGCTGGACGGCGTGCCGCAGGACATCAGCGACAACGAGGTGGCCGCGATGCCAGACCCGGCAACCGCCACCCAGTGCAGCTGGAACCGCGATCTCGCCTGGTTCGCCAGCGACCTCTACCTGGACGGCAAGCCCTTCGACGCCTGCTCGCGCGGCATCCTCAAGCGCCAGACCGAAGCCGCTGCGGCGCTGGGTTACACCTTCAACCTCGGCATCGAGACCGAATTCTTCCTGTTCAAGGACACCCCGGATGGCGGCTTCGCGCCGATTTCCGCGCGCGACGACATGGCCAAGCCCTGCTACGACCCGCGCCTGCTGATGGACAACCTGCCCATCGTCGACGAGCTGGTCGAGGCGATGAACGAGATGGGCTGGGGCGTCTACTCCTTCGACCACGAAGACGCCAACGGCCAGTTCGAAACCGACTTCAAGTACACCGACGCCCTCGGCATGGCCGACCGCTTCGTGTTCTTCCGCATGATGGCGGGCGAGATCGCCCGCAAGCACGGCGCCTTCGCCACCTTCATGCCCAAGCCCTCGGCCAACCGCACCGGCAGCGGCGCGCACTACAACATGTCGCTCGCCGACATCGAGACCGGCAAGAACCTGTTCGAGGTCGACGGCGAAGACCCCTACGGCTGCGGCGTGACCCCGCTGGCCTACCACTTCATCGCTGGGGTGCTGAAGCACGCCAAGGCGATCTGCGCGGTCATCGCGCCTACAGTCAACAGCTACAAGCGGCTGATCCGCAAGGGCGCCATGTCCGGCTCGACCTGGGCGCCGGTGTTCTGCTGCTACGGCAACAACAACCGCACCAACATGCTGCGCATCCCATCCCAGGGCGCACGGGTCGAATGCCGCGCCGCCGACATCGGCTGCAACCCCTATCTCGGCGCCGCGATGATCCTCGCCGCCGGCCTGGAGGGCATCCGCGACCGACTCGACCCCGGCCAGCCGCATCGCGAGAACATGTACCACTACAGCGAACGGGAAGTGGCGCAGATGGGCATCGAGACCCTGCCGCGCACCCTCAGCGAAGCCATCGACGCCTTCGAGGCCGACCCGCTGTCGCGCCAGGTGTTCGGCGACGCCATGTACCAGGCCTTCGTCGACTTCAAGCGCGACGAATGGAATGCCTACCACACCCACGTTTCCGACTGGGAAATCCAGCGCTACCTGAAGTTTTTCTGAAATAGGGAGTCTCACCATGCACGGCAAGATCATGAAGAAGCTGTTCTGCGCCGGGGCCATCGCCCTCGCCGCCCTCGCCCCGCTGGCCCAGGCCGAGGAGAAAAAGACCTTCAACCTGGCCTGGACCATCTACGTCGGCTGGATGCCCTGGAAGTACGCCGACGAGTCGGGAATCATGAAGAAGTGGGCCGACAAGTACGGGATCGAGGTGAACATCAGCCAGATCAATGACTACGTCGAGTCCATCAACCAGTACAGCGCCGGCCAGTTCGACGGCGTGGTCGCCACCAGCATGGATGCGCTGTCGATCCCGGCGGCCGGTGGCGTCGACACCACCGCGCTGATCGTCGGCAGCTACTCCAACGGCAACGATGGCCTGGTGATGAAGGGCACCGATGACCTCAAGCAGATCAAGGGCCAGCAGGTGCACCTGGTCGAGCTGTCGGTATCGCACTACATCCTGGCCAAGGCGCTGGACAGCGTCGGCCTGTCGGAGAAGGATGTACAGGTGGTCAACACCTCGGACGCCGACATCGTCGCCGCCTTCGGCACCGCCGACGTGCGTAACGTGGCGACCTGGAGCCCGCTGCTGCAGGAGGTCGCCGCCGCACCGGACGCGCACCAGGTGTTCGACTCGGCCAGCGTGCCGGGCCACGTCAAGGACCTGCTGATCGTCAACAGCGAGACCCTGGCCGACAACCCCGCCTTCGGCAAGGCGGTCACCGGCGCCTGGTACGAGGTGATGGCGATCATGGCCAGCGACACGCCGCAAGGCGCCGAGCTGCGCGCGCAACTGGGCGCAGCCTCCGGCACCGACCAGGCCGGCTACGAGGCGCAACTTAAAGGCACCCACATGTTCTACCAGCCGGCCGAAGCGGTCGCCTTCATCTCTGGCGAGCCGGCCTACGAGGCGATGGACAGCGTGCGCAAGTTCTCCTTCGACCACGGCCTGCTGGGCGACGGCGCCGATTCGGCGGATTTCGTCGGCATCGCCATGCCGGCCGGCGCGCTCGGTGAGCAGGGCAATCTCAAGCTGCGCTTCGACACCACCTACATGCAGCTGGCCGCCGACGGCGCGCTATGAAAGCTTGCCACGCAGCGCCCGCCAACGGCACGCTGCGTGGCCGCTGCGCATTTCGAGGAGCCCCATGCGCCGTACCAAAGAAGACGCCGAACAAACCCGCCGCAAGGTGATCGCCGCGGCGCTCGAGCTGTTCAGCCGCAACGGTTATTCGAACACCACGCTGGCGATGATCGCCCAGGCCGCCGGCTTCAGCCGCGGCCCTATCTACTGGCATTTCAAGAACAAGGACGAGTTGTACCAGGCGGTGCTGACCTTCTCCCAGGAACCGCTGGAACGGCTGATCGAACGCAGCCGGAAGCTGGGCGCGGACCCGCTCGCCGCCATCGGGCACTTCGTGCGCGAGTGGTTCCGCCTGCTGCTGGAAGACCGCTGGTATCGCCAGTCCTTCGAGATCCTGCTGAACAAGACCGAACTCACCGCGCAGATGGCCAGCACCCTCAAACGCGAGCGCAAGCTGACCCGCGACATGGTGCAGCTGCTCGAAGAGCTCATCGAACAGGCCCAGCGCGAACAACGCATCGGCGCGCAGCAACCTCCGCGCTCGCTGGCGGTGCTGCTCTATTCCAGCCTGATGGGCATCACCCACACCTGGCTGTTCTCGCCGAAGCTGTTTTCCTTGCGCGAACAGGCCGAGCAGCTGGGCGACGGCCTGATGGACCTGCTGGCGGCCAGGCCTCCCGGGCAATCCTGAGCCAGCTGCGGGCAGAAACGAAAAAGCCCCTGAATCTGGCTCAGGGGCTTTTCGCTGAATATGGCGGAAGCGCAGAGATTCGAACTCTGGGAAGGGTCTCCCCTTCGGCGGTTTTCAAGACCGCTGCCTTCAACCACTCGGCCACACTTCCATAAGGCGGCGCAATAGTACCGGATAGAAATACACTGTCAAACACTGATGCTGGGCATCGAACTTGCCTCTGCTATGATCCGGGACAAATCGTCCCAGGCTTGATTTCATCCAAGGAGTGTCGCCATGCACGAACACGAATACGCGCTTAGCCACGCGCAGGTCGAGCAGCGTGAGGTCAGCAAGGTCCTGCGCAACACCTATGGGCTGCTGGCCATGACGCTCGCCTTCAGTGGCCTGGTCGCCTACTTGGCCATGCAGGCCAACGCCGCCTACCCGAGCATCTTCGTGGTGCTGATCGGCTTCTACGGGCTGTTCTTCCTCACCGCGAAACTGCGCAACTCGGCGTGGGGCCTGCTTTCCACCTTCGCCCTGACCGGCTTCATGGGCTATACCCTCGGCCCGATCCTCAACATGTACCTGGGCCTGGCCAACGGTGGCGAGCTGATCAGCTCGGCGCTGTCGATGACCGCGCTGGTGTTCTTCGGTCTCTCGGCCTACGTACTGATCACCCGCAAGGACATGAGCTTCCTCAGCGGCTTCATCACCGCCGGCTTCTTCGTGCTGATCGGCGCCATGCTGGCCGGCTTCTTCTTCCAGATCACCGGCCTGCAGCTGGCGATCAGCGCCGGCTTCGTGCTGTTCTCCTCGGCGTGCATCCTGTTCCAGACCAGCGCCATCATCCATGGCGGCGAACGCAACTACATCATGGCGACCATCAGCCTGTTCGTCTCGCTGTACAACCTGTTCCTCAGCCTGCTGCAACTGCTGGGCATCTTCGGCGGCGACGACTGATCCGCCACGGCCTGCAACGAGCCCGCTTCGGCGGGCTTTTTTCATGCTCGCAGGCAGGTTGGCGCTGAGCGCAGTGAAGTCCAACGGGGATCGGCATGAAACTTGTTGGGCTTCGTCGCTTCGCTGCTCAGCGGAACGCAGCCCGACCCAACCTACGCGCCCCGCAGCTGGCGTATCATGTCGGCTGTTTCGCAATGGTGCCCCGATGAAATTCACGATCGCCCTGTTCGCCCCACCCCACTCGCCGGCCGCGCGCCGGGCGCTGCGCTTCGCCGAAGCGGTGCTCGCCGGCGGGCACCAGATCGTCCGCCTGTTCTTCTATCAGGACGGCGTGCACACGGCCTCGGCGAATGTCGTGGCGGCACAGGATGAACTGGATGTGGCGGCCGAGTGGAGCCGCTTCGTCACCACCCACCAGCTCGACGGCGTGGTCTGCATCGCCGCCGGGCTGCGCCGCGGCGTGCTGGATGAGAGCGAAGCGCAACGCTACCAGCGTCCGGCCGCGAACCTGGCGGAAGGCTGGGAGCTGTCCGGCCTCGGCCAGCTGCATGAAGCAGCGCAGCAGGCCGACCGCCTGGTCTGCTTCGGAGGTCACTGATGGCCCGCTCGATGCTCATCATCAGCCGCCAGGCGCCCTGGTCCGGGCCGTCGGCCCGTGAGGCGCTGGACGTCGTGCTGGCCGGCGGCGCCTTCGAACTGCCGTTGGGGCTGCTGTTCCTCGATGACGGCGTGTTCCAGCTCGCCGCCGCCCAGCAACCGGCGCAACTCGAGCAGAAGGACCTGACCGCCAACCTGCAGGCGCTGCCGCTGTTCGGTATCGAATCGCTCTACGTCGCACGCCACAGCCTTGCCGAGCGCGGCCTCGACGAACAGGCGCTGCCCTTGCCCGTCGAAGTCCTCGACGAGGCCGGCCTGCGCGCCCTCATCAACCGCTACGACCATGTGATCACGATCTGATGGCGACCCTGCACCTGCTTTCCCATTCGCCGTTCGCCGACAGCCGGCTGACGAGCTGCCTGCAACTGCTGGCCGGCGACGACGCCCTGCTGCTGACTGGCGACGCCACCTATGCCCTGCGCGCCGGTAGCGGTCCTTGCGAGGCGCTGCAGCGGCTGCCCGCAGGCGTCGCCGTGTTCGCCCTGGAGGAGGATGTCCAGGCCCGCGCACTCGGCGCGCTGCCGGCGCGCGTGGGCCTGCTGGATTACCCCGGCTTCGTCGAGCTGACCTGCCGCTATCCGCGAACCAACAGCTGGTTATGAACAGCCTGCACGTGGAGGGGCGCCAGATCGCCCTGGACAAGGACGGTTTCCTGCTCGACCTGCAGGACTGGAGCGAAGCCGTGGCCCAGGCGCTGGCCGAACGGGAGGAACTGCCGCTGGAAGCCGGGCACTGGGAGATCCTCCGCCTGTTGCGCGAGTTCTACGCCGAATTCCAGCTTTCGCCGGCGACGCGAGCGCTGATCAAATACACCGCCTTGAAGCTGGGGCCGGACAAGGGCAACAGCCTTTACCTCAATCGTCTATTCAAGGGCACCCCCGCCAAGCTGGCCGCCAAGCTGGCCGGGCTGCCGAAGCCGAGCAATTGCCTATGAGCCTCGAAACCCCAGCAGAACACCCTTTCGCCCCCTTCGTGCGCATTCTCGGCAAGGGCAAGCGCGGCGCGCGCGACCTGACCCGTGAAGAAGCCCGCGAGGCCATGGGCATGCTGCTCGACGGCAAGGTCGAGGACGCCCAGCTGGGCGCCTTCCTGATGCTGCTGCGGCACAAGGAAGAGTGCGCCGAAGAGCTGGCCGGCTTCACCGACGCCGTGCGCGAGCGCCTGCCCATCCCCGCCGTCGAGGTCGACCTGGACTGGCCGAGCTATGCCGGCAAGAAGCGCCACCTGCCCTGGTATCTGCTGGCGGCCAAGTGCCTGGCCGCCAACGGTATGCGTATCTTGCTGCACGGCGGCGGCGCGCACACCGCCGGGCGCATCTACACCGAACAGCAGCTGCAGCTGCTCGGCATCCGCCACTGCGAGGGCTGGGAACAGGTCGCGGCGACAATCGAGCGCGAGCACATCGCCTTCATTCCCCTCGGCGCCTGGATGCCGGTCTTGCAGCGCATGATCGACATGCGCAACCTGCTCGGGCTGCGTTCGCCGATCCACTCGCTGGCGCGCCTCCTCAACCCGCTGGGCGCCCGCTGCGGCCTGCAGAGCATCTTCCACCCCGGCTACCAGGACACCCACCGCCAGGCCAGCACGCTGCTGGGCGACAACGCCATCGTCATCAAGGGCGAAGGCGGCGAAGTCGAAATGAATCCGGACAACCTCTCCCACCTCTACGGCACCCGCGCCGGTATCGCCTGGGACGAGGAATGGCCGCCACTGTCCGAACGCCGCCACGTGAAACCGGAGCGCCTGGAGCCACAGCATCTGCTCGCGGTCTGGAACGGCAGCGAAGAAGACGCTTACGGCGAACTGGCGGTAATCGCCACCATGGCCCTGGCATTGCGCGGGCTGGGGCAGACGCGCGAAGCGGCATTCGAGCAGGCGCGGCGCTATTGGCAGCAGCGCCATTTATCCAACTAGACGATAGAACCAACCGACTTTTCGGGCACATCGATCGAACCATCGTCCCTAGACTGCCTCCTAATTCGTATACGGGAGGAACATATGGGTCTGCTCATCGACGGCCAGTGGCATGATCGCTGGTATGAAAGCACCGACGGAAAATTCGAGCGCGAACAGGCCAAGCGCCGCCACTGGGTGACGGCCGACGGAACCCCTGGCCCCGACGGCCTGGAGGGGTTCAAGGCCGAAGCCGGGCGTTATCACCTGTACGTATCACTGGCCTGCCCCTGGGCGCACCGCACGCTGATCTACCGCAAGCTGAAGGGGCTCGAGCCCTTGATCGGCGTCTCGGTGGTCAGTTGGCTGATGGCCGAACACGGCTGGACCTTCGACCCGGCGACCGGCTCCAGCGGCGACGCCCTGGACGGCCTCGAGTACCTGCACCAGCGCTACACCCGCGACACCCCGGACTATTCGGGCCGGGTCACGGTGCCGGTGCTCTGGGACCGCGAACGCCAGTGCATCGTCAACAACGAGTCCTCCGAAATCATCCGCATGTTCAACGGTGCGTTCGACGAGCTCACCGGCTCACGACTGGATTTCTATCCCGAGATCCTGCGCGACGAGATCGATGCGCTCAATGCGCGGATTTACCCCGCCATCAACAACGGTGTCTATCGCGCCGGTTTTGCCACCACACAGGCAGCCTACGAAGAGGCCTTCGACGAGCTGTTCGACGAACTGGAGCGCATCGAGAGCCGCCTGGGCAAGCAACGCTACCTGGCCGGCGAATACCTGACCGAGGCCGACTGGCGTCTGTTCACCACCATGGTTCGCTTCGACGCCGTCTATTTCGGGCACTTCAAGTGCAATCTGCGACGCATCGCAGACTACCCGAACCTGTCCAACTGGCTGCGCGAGCTGTACCAGTGGCCGGGCGTGGCCGAGACGGTGGATTTCACGCATATCAAGGGGCACTACTACGCCAGCCACCGGCAGATCAATGCCAACGGCATCATCCCGAAAGGCCCGCGGCTGGAACTCGACCGCCCGCATGACCGCGAACGCCTGCCGGGCCGTGGGATCTGGATGCGCTCGCCTTAAGCTTGAAAAGCATCGCCCCGAGGTCGGGCCTCCCACAAAAGCAGACGGTGCACACTGCACCAGTGGGAGGCGCGCCCTCGCGGCGATGCAGGCCGCAGGCCTGCCCCATCCTTCACATGGCTACAGGGCTACAGTGCCCACCGGCTTCAGTCACCCGGCCATACCGTGCTCGAGCATATGGCACATGGCGGTCTTCAGCTTCATCGGCCGCACCGGCTTGTGCATCAGCATGTGCCCCAGCTCGCGCACCTGCTGCTTGAGCTCGTTACTGTAGTTGGCGGTGATCATCAGCGCCGGCAGCGGGCTGGCGCGCCGCGCGTTGACCGTGGCGACCACATCGATGCCGGTGTGGCCGTTGTCCAGGTGGTAGTCGGCGATCAGCAGATCGGCCTCGGCATGGAAGTTGTCCACCTGGCGCGCCAGGTCCTCCTCGGACAGCGCCGTCACCACCACGCAGCCCCACCCTTCCAGCAGGGTGCGCATGCCGGCGCAGATCGCCGTGTCGTTGTCCAGCACCCAGACGCGCGCGCCCTGTAGCCGTTGCAACAGCAGTTCGGTGGTGTTCGGTTCGGCGCGGGCCTTGGGTGCGCGCTTCGCCAGTGGCACTTCGATGGCGAAGCGCGAACCGCGCCCCGGCCGCGAGGTGACCTGGATGCGGTGGCCGAGCATGCGCGCGATCTTCTCGACGATGGCCAGCCCCAGACCCAGCCCGCGATCCTGATTCGGCCGTACGCCCTCGCCACGCTTGAACTCCTGGAAAATCTCCTCGAGCTTGTCGTCGGCGATGCCGACGCCGGTATCCCAGACCTCGATGGACAGGCTCTGCCGGCGCCGCCGGCAGCCCAGCAGCACGCGGCCCTGCGGCGTGTAGCGGATGGCATTGGTCAGCAGGTTGCGCAGGATGCGCGCGAGCAGCTGGATGTCGCTGCGCACCAGCGCCGAACAGGGGATGAAATCCAGCTGCAGCTGCTCGGTGGCAGCGATCTGGTGGAACTCCGTGGAAAGGTTCTCGAGCAGCTCGCTGACGGCGAACGGGGCGATGTCCGGCTTGATCACGCCGGCGTCCAGTTTGGAGATGTCGACCAGCGTGCCGAGCAGGTTCTCCACGTCCTCCAGCGAATTGCTGATGTTGCGGATCAACCCGCCGTTGGGCGTCGCCGGTTGCTCCAGCAGCGCACTGGTGAACAGCCGCGCGGCATTCAGCGGCTGCAGCAGGTCGTGGCTGACCGCGGCGAGGAACTTGGTCTTCGACAGGTTGGCCAGTTCCGCTTCGCGCTTGGCCTCGCGCAGCCGTGCCTCGACGTGGCTGCGTTCGTCGATCTCGCGCAGCAGTTGGTCGTTGAGGCTGGTCAGCTCGGCGGTGCGCTCGCGCACCCGCTGTTCCAGGTTCTGATAGGCCTGGTGCAGCGCCTCGGCGGTGCGCCGACGGTCGGTGATGTCCTGGATCAGCACGAAGATGCCCGCCACTTCGCCATTGGCCTGGCGGTTCGGCACGTAGGAACGCAGCATGTAGCGCTGCTGGCCGGCATGGTTGCGCTCGGCCATCTCGAAGCTGACGCTCTCGCCGGACAGCGCGCGGTCGATGTAGGGTTCCAGCTGCCGCCAGTGCTCGCCGCTGTGCACCTCGCGCAGGGACTGGCCGAGCATGCCGTCGCTGGGCCAGCGGTACCATTCCTCGTAGACCTTGTTGGTGAACTCGTAGGTCAGGTCGGCGGACACGTAGGCGATCAATGCCGGCACATGGTCGGTGATCAGGCGGATCCAGCACTCGCTCTCGCGCAGCGCCTCGGCGTGGCGGTAACGCTCGGTGATGTCGGTGAAGGTGTTGACGAAGCCGCCGGTGGGCAGCGCGTGGGTGCGGATCTCCAGCATGCGGCCGTCGAACAGGCGCTGCTCCAGTTCGCGCACCGGCCGACCCTTGGCGTCGCGCGTGCCGGGTGTCAGCAGTTTCAGTTCGCTGTCGGCCATGACCTCGGCGAACGGCCGGTGCGCCTCGATCGGCGCCAGCCCGCAGAGTTCGAGGAAGCGCCGGTTCCACAGTTCCAGCGCGCCCTCCGCGCTGACCATCGCCACGCCCTGGGACAGGTTGTCCACCGCCCGCTGCAGCAGCCGCGACTTCTGCGCCAGCGCCTGCTCGCGGCGCATGGTTTCGCTGACCTTCACCTCGGTGATGTCGGTGTAGAGGATGACCAGCCCGCCCTCGCGGGTCGGGCGCTCGCTGACCTGCACCCAGCGCCCGTTGTTCAGCCGGTAGACCGTCGGCTCGTCGCCCTTGCCACGGTGCTCCTCGACGATCAGCCCGGTGCTTTCGGCCAGGCGCCGCACCTCCGCCAGCCGGGTACCGGCGTTGATGCGCGCGCGCGTGCGCGTCCACAGCGACTTGAAGCGGCGGTTGAACAGCACGATGCGCTGGTCCCGGTCGAACAGCACGAAGGCATCGGAGATGCTCTCGATGGCATCGACCAGGTGCTGGTGGGCGGTCTCCGCGCGCAGCCGCGCGTCGCTGAGCAACTGGTTGCTGCCCTTGAGTTCGGCCATCGCCTGGTTCAGCGCGTCGGTACGCTCGCGCACCTGTTCGGCCAGTTCCACCGAATGCTGGAAGGCCGCGTAGGAGGCATCGCGCCCTGCACCGCTGGATTCGACCCGTTCGATCAGCGCGGCATTGATGCGCTTGAGCTTGAGGTTCTCGCGCTCGAGTTCGGCCTGGCGGGCCAGCAGCTCAGCGACCACCCCGCCCTCCGGGCCGGCCAATGGCGACGCCGGTGAAGGTCTGGTTGATGTGCATGCCATTGAACTGCTCTCCGTAGGTGTTGAAGCCAATCACCTGCTGGCGCCTCAGAAAGGCCGATGTCTGCTCGCTGGTGCCGTTGGCCTCGATCTCCAGGCGGCGCAGGAAACAGTCGCAACCGATGGTCAGCAACGGTGGCCCGAGGCGCTGCTCCAGGCGCTCGAACAGCGCTTCGAGGTTGGGCATCAGCGGCCCCGGCTGCATGGCGGTGAGCACGATGCCGTTCTCCACCGCGCAATAGAAGGTCAGGCTGAGGTCCTCGTTGACCTTCTGGATCGAGCGCACGTAGTAGTGCTCGTTGATGCGCACCGCCAGGGGGTGGGCGGCGAACAGGCGATGGTCGAGCTCGTCGACGCGCACCCCGATCAGCCGGGCGTACTCTTCGGCCGCCGGCTCGGCGTTCAGCTCGTAGACCCGGCGGCTGTTGCTGTCGGCATGGGTCACCACCAGCTTCTCGCCGCGCGGCAGGATGTGGTGGGTGGTGAACACCTCGAAATCCAGCCAGGTGTTGACCAGCACCACGATGGCCGCCCCGCTGTGGAATTGGCCGTCGTAATACACGTGGGTGTCGGTCAGGTGATTGTCGTCGCCGGCCGAACCACCGAAATGCGGAATGCTGCCGAACGCCGCGCTGAGCGCGGCCAGCACCACCTCCTCGCGGCTGGACAGACCATCGAGCAGGGTCAACGCGAAACTGTGGTCCTTGATCGGCGCCAGCGAGTTGCTGCGACAGTCGCTGCCCAGGCGCTCGACCAGCTGCTGGGCCTCGATCAGGCTGAAGCGCTCCATCTCGTCGATCAGCTCGCAGGCGATCGAGAAGCTGCGGTGGTCGAAGCCGATGGCGGTGACGCAGCTGCGTCCATAGCCCTTCGCGGTGATCTCGCCGGCAGAGGTGCAGCCGACCAGCCGGACCCCGCCGAAATACTGGCGTAGCGCATCACCCAGCGCCGGCAGATCGTATTCGGCCGAGCAGAAGAACAGCACGAAGCCCAGATGTGGATGCATCAACTGGCGTGCCAGATCCTGCGCCACCGTCTCGGCCAGGCGCGCCTCGGACATTGCCGTGCGGATTACCTCGCTCTGTTGTTCGCCCACACACCGCACTCCCGCACTGCCGAATAGGATCGACCCCATTCTTGGTCAGGGCATATGGCACGAAAATGCTACTTGAGTACCGGAAAAGGCCTGCCTAGGTAGCATCGCGACGAAACAACGCAGGGCAGGCGGCGGATTCCCCATCGCGGCGCGGGCCTCCCGATCCGGGCGGCTGGCGCCGCACCTGCGCCAGGGCGCCGAAAACGGCAAAGGCGGACACCTTTGCAGATGTCCGCCTCCGGCTGGTTAGCAGCGTGACGCACCACGGCGTTCACGCTGCGGTCCAGCCCTTTTCCAGCGGCGGGCGGTGCTCACCCACGGTGGCCCGCGTCGCCGGTCCCGCCTGAGCCCGACCGTCGGTCCGCACGCGCCGATCGCCCCGGCGCGCGCGGAGGGCGGCTTAGAAGCTCAGCGCTGCCCCCACCGCGAAGGTGCGGGTGTCTTCGTCGAGAGTCGAATCGTCGCGACCGGAGATTTCGAACTGATTCAGCTCGGCAACCAGGGTGAGGTTGTCGTTGATGCTGTGGAACAGCGCCACACCGCGGGTTTCGTAGTCGGCTGCACTACCCAGGCCGTTGCCGTCGTCCTTGGTCTTGCCGTAGGACAACGCCAGGCGGTTCTTGCCGAAGCGGTAGGAACCCTGCAGCAGGTAGCCGTCGCTGTCGACCTCACGCAGCAGCGCCTCGCCGGCGTTGTTGGTGAAGAACGGGTTGATGCCCTCGGCCTGGAAACCCGAGGCGGTCAGCGACAGATTGCCCATCTTCGCCTGCACACCGTAGCCGAGGCCCTTGGACGTGACCTTATCGATGCTGCTGTCGGTATTGTCCGAGCTCTGCTGCATGCCGTTGATCCAGGTGTAGAACTGGGTGCCGCCGAGATCGAACTGGTAGGTCACTTCGGCTTCGAAGCGCGGGGCCTCCTGGTAGGCCTTGTCCAGCGTGGAGCTGGTGTCCTCGGTGGTGTCCACCGGGTCCATGATGCCGGCGGCGATGCGCAGGCCGCTCATCTCGGGCGAGCGGTAGGTGATCTGCGAGGTCGGGAACGGGTACGGGTAGCCGGTACCGATGTTGCCGAAGGACACGCCACCGCCATCCACCAGGCCCAGGGTATCGCTCACCTGGCCATAACCGCTGAGCATCTCGTCGAGCAGGATGTTGGAGCGGGCGAACAAGCCGAAGTCCTTACCGAACAGCACTTCACCCCATTGCTCGTTGCCGGCAGTGGCGTAGAACTGACGGACGTCGATGCCGGTCTCGGTGCCGTTGGTATCGCTGTCGTTGATCGTCACCCAGAACGAGGAGCGGCCGCCGAGCTTGAGGTCGCCGACCTGCTTGGTGAAATTGAAGCCGATCCAGTTGGGCAGAAAGCCCATCTTGACCCGCGACTGCCGGCGATCGAACTGCTCGCCGTCGCGGTCCACGTCGCTGTTCACGTAGAAGGTATTGAAATACCCGTCGGTGGAGAAAGTGGTGTCACCCTCGTCGTAGAGCACGATTTCGGCGACTGCCGATTGGCTCACGGTCATGGCGACGGCACTGGCCAGGGCCAGTGGCAGCAGGGTTGAAACGGCTTTCTTGTTGTTGTGCATGGCGCTCTCCGCTGTATTGACGACAGACAGTCGTGACGGGAGCGATTATCGAAAGACGACCACGCTGCACATACGCTGCGATAGCGGCGAAAGGCTAGCACTTTGGCCGCGGAGGCCGTCTTGCGCTGGAAGCATTCATCCGCCGACCGCAGGAGCGGCGCTTAGGTCGTACATCCAAAGCATTGCGCAGCACCCCGATCGCCTGGGACGGGGCGGTGGATTTCGCCTAACGCCCTAGCCAGCGGGCATCCGGGGCGGCGGCATTGGCGACCACGCACCAACCGCCCTTGGCCTCGCGCAGGGCCTGCAGCTGATGCTGGAGATCTTCGGGCCGCAACGCCGCCATGGCCCGCTCGACCTGGGCAGGATAGTCGCTATCGCGCCCCGCCAGCCGGGCCTGCCAGATCTGTTCGGCGCGACGCCGCAGGTCGCCGCCGCGGGCGAAGTCGGCCCCCGCGGCCGAGGCATCCGGCCGGGCATCGAGCTCGCGGGCGAACCCAGCGAGGAAGGTCTCGACATGCCCGAGGATTTCACCGGCCGAGGCACTGGGCGATTGCACGGCGAAGAACATGCCGGCCCGCTCGCCGAACTGGCGAAAGCCGCAGAACACCGCATAGCCGAGCTGCAACTCGCTGCGCAGACGACGGAAGAATGCCCCCTCCATCAACCGCGATAGCTGGCGCCAGGCCGCCTCCACCGGCGCTGTGCGCAGGGGCAGTGGGCAGAACAGCAACAGGGCGGTCTCCGCCGCCGGCTCGCCGAAACCACACCACACGTAAGGATGGGCGACGGCAGCGGCTGGGGCCGGCAAGGCCTGCGTTTCCGGCATCCCGGGCATCGCGCGCAAGGCATCCTGCAGCGGCCCGCTCAGCGATGCCGCCAGCCCCACGGCCAGGACATCCCAGCGGGCATGCCGCCAGGCGCGGGTCAAGGCGGTCTGGTCCAGAAGCGGCAGGCCCGCGGCGGGCGGAATGGGATCGAGCAGCAGCGGCAACTGCCGCATCAGTTGGCGTAGAAGTAACTCGTCGGCGCCAGGCCGCTGCGCCTCGACCGCCAGCCGTTGGCCTTCGCCGAACACCGAGGCCGGTGGCTTGGCCAGCACGTCGAGCAGATCCCGCAATACCACCGGCAGCGCTTCGGCATAGCCGAACAGCGTCAGGCACCAGCCATGCCCATGGTTCTCGAAGCGCAGCTCGACGCCAGCCTGCGCAGCCGCCGGGATATAGCGCCGCAATGCCGCCTGCAGCACATGCCAGAGGCCTGCCGGCGGCTGCCCGTCGTCGAAGCGCCAGCGCACATAAAGCGCACCCTCCCCGCTCACGGCATTCGTCTGCACCCAGCACGGCATCGCTGCCAGCGGCGCTACACGTGGCTGCGGCCGGGTATCCAGCCAGCGGTTGCGTTCGGGCAGGCGCCAGTGCCATTGACGTGGGGCAGCATCCGGCAAGCGATCCGTTGCCAGCTGCAGGGGGAACCCGGCCCCCGTGGTGGCGATCCGTGCGCCCGTGCCGGCTGCCCGGCCGACACTGAGCACGATCGGCGCCCTGCCGCGCAGCTGTGCGCCAAGCGCCTGCAATGCCTGCTGTACCCGATACGCATCGGTCGAGGGCTGCCAGGCAGCGGGCTCCACCCAATAACGCAGGCAGGCCAGCGGCTCCTTGCCGAGCAGGCTGCGCTGGCGAATCCGCACGTACTCGTGCCAGAGCTCGGCCCAGGGAGCCTGCCGGGTGAGGAAGCCCAGCCAGTCGCGCACCGCCGCGACGATCTGCGCGCGGGCCGGCATGCCCTGTTCGCTCAATTGCAGCTCGACGATGATCACGCCCTGCCCGGCATGCCAATACGGCACGCGCAGCGCCACGGCCTCGCACCATCCTTCGCCACGCAGGGCTGCGAACAGGCTGCCGGGTGCCTGCGACCCGAGCCAGGTGGCCAGCACATCCAGCGCGACGGCGATGCCATCCGGCAGGCCATCCAGGACGAACGCCAGGTCGAGGTAAGTCCGGGAGCCCTCGATCTGCAAGTACAGCGGCGCGGCATCGACTGTCGGCAGCGGGATGAGCGGCCGGCAAACCTCCGGCGCGGCCGGCAGTCGGCATTCGTCGCTGCGCAGCAACGCCTGCAGCTGCTCGAGGCTGCAGGGCGCGGCGACCAGCAATTCCAGCTGTCCCGCATGGTAGAAGCGCTGGTGGTAGCCCAGCAGCGCCTGCTGGAATTCGGCGCTTTCGACAGGCAGGGTGTCACGGTGGCCGGCATGGAAGCCGGCGAAGGGATGCGGCGCGGCCAGGACGGTGCCGATCGCGGCATCGCAGAGGGTTTCGCGGTCCTTGGCGCGGGCCAGGAACTCCGCCTGCAGCACCTCGCGCTCGCGCCGTTGTGCCGCAGGGTCGAGCAACGGCCGGGCAAGCATGTCGAGCAGCCGCTTGAGCGCTTCGGCAAACGCCTCGGCCGGCACCTGAAAGAAATAGTCGGTGTGCCGCTCGCGGGTCGAGGCGTTCAGCTGGCCAGCACATCCCTGCACGAAGGGCATCAGGCCCTGTGCCGGCGGATAGGCCGCGCTGCCCAGGAACAGCAGGTGCTCGAGGAAATGCGCCAGGCCAGGATAGGCAGCCGGAGCGTCGTGCGAACCGGCATGCACCCGCACCAGCGCCGCAGCCTGCCCCCCCGGCGGCTGCGAGAGGAATCCCAGCCGCAGGCCATCGGGCAATACCAGGCGCTGCGGAGGCGAACAGAACTCGAAGCTGGCTGAAGACATGGAAAGCACTCGTGATTGCGGACCCGCAGGTTGCACCGCTTGGCTATCGAGCCGGCCGACAAGGAACGACCGCCCATGGGGCCGGCCGATTCGTCCTGGTACAGCGACAGCCGCTGCCATACAGGCCCGGGTATCTTCCGGATACACGACGATGTCGCCGGCCCTGCTCACCGCTACGCCGCGTTCGATCCAGGCCGGGAAAGATGGTGACAGTGTAACCCAGCGTTTCAAGCGGCCTCTACCAACCCTGTACAGCTACGAAAGAGCTGGAGCGGGGACATCGCTGACCTGCCTGAAGCCATACCTACCCAGCCTTCCCGACCAAGGGCATATACCCCCCGGTATTGACGATATGGAATAATGGCAAACAGCCATACCCTCTCCCGCAGTCGGCGCCGCTGCGCCTTGGAAGAAGCTCTTGACTACCTACGCCCTTGCAGAAAACGCGGTCATGTTGCTCGCGTTGTGCTGGTTGCTGGCCTTCAATACCCGCGACTGGAACCAGAACCCGAAGCTCTCCGCAAAATTCCTCGCCGGCCTGTGGTTCGGTAGCGCCTGCATCTTCGGCATGGCCCTCCCCGGCGCCATCGAGGCCGGCATCGTGTTCGATGCCCGGACCGTGGTGCTGAGCATGGCCGGCTTGTTTGGCGGGCCCCTGGTTGCCGGCGTGGCCGGCACGATGGCCGCCGGCTATCGCCTCTGGCTGGGCGGCATCGGGGCGCTACCGGGGCTCATCAACATCCTGCTGGCAGTCCTGCTCGGCCTCGCCTACCGGCAAGCCTATCGCCGTGGCCTGCTGGGCTTCGGATTCTGGCAACTGTTCGGGTTCGGCCTGGTGCTGCATCTCGGCGTGCTGGCGGTACTCATGCTGTTGCCGCAATCGCTGGCATGGGAAACGATACGGGAAGTCGCCCTGCCGGTGCTGCTGGCATTGCCGCTGGCCACCGCTGCGCTCGGCCTGCTGCTCAATGACCTGCTCGAACGCAACCAGACCGAACAGGCGCTGAAATTCAGCGAGGCACGTCTGCGGGCCATCACTCAGGCCATCCCGGACCTGTTGCTGGTCATCGACGAGGACGGCCGCTACGAGGAAGTCATCTGCTCTCGGCACAGCCCGCTTTATGACGACGCCGCCCGACTGGTGGGCCGACACCTGCGCGACGTGATGCCGGCCATCGAGGAACAGCGCCTGCTCGCCTTCATCCAGCAGACGCTGCGCAACAACGCGCCCCAGCTGATCGAATATTCGAAGCAGACCCTGAACGGTCCGCGGGTCTTCGAAGGCCGCGCCCTGCCGCTGGAGATGTACGCCGGCAGCAAACGTGCCGTGGTCTGGCTCAGCCGCGATATCACCGAACGCGTCCAGTCCGAACTGGAACGGCGGATCGCCGCCATCGCCTTCGAATCGCAGCAGGGCATGCTGATCGCCGATGCCCAGAACCGCATCATCCGCGTCAACCGTGCCTTCAGCCAGATCAGTGGCTTCAGCGCCGAGGAAGCCGTGGGCCAGACAACCCGCCTGCTGGCCTCCGGCAAGCACGGCCCGGAGTTCTACCATGCGATGTGGGCCGACATCATGAACACCGGCGCCTGGGAGGGCGAGGTCTGGAACCGGCGCAAGAGCGGCGAAATCTACCCCGAGTGGCTGACGATCAGCACGGTCCGCAACGCCCAGGGCGAGATCAGCCATTACGTCGCCGCCTTCACCGACATTACCGAGCGCAAGGCCGCCGAAGAACATATCCATCAACTGGCGTTCTATGACCCGTTGACCGGGCTGCCCAACCGGCGCCTGCTACTCGACCGCCTGCAGCAGGCCATGGCCGCCAGCAAGCGCAGCGGCCAGATCGGCGCACTGATGTTCATCGATCTGGATAACTTCAAGAACATCAATGACCTGCACGGCCACCAGACCGGCGACCAGATGCTCTGCCTGACGGCCGAGCGGCTGAGCCACGAAGTTCGCGCCAGCGATACCGTGGCTCGCCTGGGTGGCGACGAATTCGTGGTAATGCTCGGCAGGCTCGGTGTCGATCCCGAGCACGCCGCCAGCCAGGCCGAACACGTCGGCATGAAGCTGCTCGCCTCGCTGGACAAGCCCTACCGCCTGGGCGAGCTGGGCCTGCACAGCAGCGCCAGCATCGGCGTGGTGCTGTTCGGCGAAGACGACAGCAGCCGCGAAGAGCTGATGAAGCGTGCCGACATGTCCATGTACGAGGCCAAGGTGTCGGGCAAGAACGCCCTGCGCTTCTTCGACCCGCACATGCAGCAGGCAGTGCAGGAACGGCTGCGCCTGGAGGAGCAGATTCGCGAAGGTCTCAGGGCCGGTGAGTTCGTACTGCATTTCCAGCCGCAGCTCGAACAGGCCGGAGGCGTGGTCGGAGCCGAGGCGCTGGTGCGCTGGCGGCATCCGCAGCGGGGCCTGCTGGCTCCGGCCGCCTTCATCAGCCAGGCGGAACGCGCCGGGCTGATCCAGGAACTGGATATCGTGGTGCTCAAGCAGGCCTGCGAGCAGCTTGCACGCTGGGCCAGGATGCCGCATTTCGCCGACCTGACCCTGGCCGTCAACCTCAGCGCCCACCTGCTCTACCAGGAGCATTTCGTCGCCCGCGTGCTCGAGCTGCTGGAACGCACCGGCGCCAACCCCACCCGGCTCAAGCTCGAACTGACCGAAACCCTGCTGCTGGACAACATGCCCGAAGCCATCGCCAGGATGAACCAGCTCAAGCAGCATGGCATTCGCTTCTCCATCGACGACTTCGGCACCGGCTATTCGTCGATGAGCTACTTGCAGCAGCTGCCGCTGGACCAGTTGAAGATCGACCAGGCCTTCGTGCGCGGCCTGCCGGACGATACCAGCAGCCTGACCATCGTTCGCGCCACCTGCGCACTGGCCGCCGGGCTCGGCCTGGAAGTCATTGCCGAAGGGGTCGAGCAGGAGTCACAACGCAGCCTGCTGCTCGCCAATGGCTGCCACCGTTTCCAGGGCTACCTGTTCGGCAAACCCCTGCCGGTGGAGGAATTCGAGCGCCTGGCCAACGAGTATGCGGAAGGGGAAGCAGTTCCCGGCTGACCCCGTGACGTGCCGAAAAAGACAGGTAGCCGTCAAAGCACCTGCGGTGCGCGGCTGCAGAGTTTGGCCAGCGCCTGCACCCATTCTTCGTGGCTATTCAGGCACGGCACCAGCAGCAGCTCCTCGCCGCCGGCAGCGACGAACTGCTCGCGTCCGCGATCACCGATTTCCTCGAGGGTCTCGATACAGTCGGAAACGAACGCCGGGCACATCACCAGCAGCTTCTTCACGCCCTGCCCGGCCAGTTCATCCAGCCGCGTTTCGGTGTAGGGCTCGATCCACTTCGCCCGCCCCAGGCGCGACTGGAATGAAACCGACCACTGATCGTCCCGCAGCCCGGCACGCGCCGCAAAGCCGGCAGCGCTGCGCAGGCATTGCGCGCGGTAGCAGCTGGCGAGCACCTCGCCCTCGGCCCGCTGGCAGCAATCGGCGCCTTTCAGGCAATGCGCGCCGGTCGGATCGCTCTTGTGCAGATGGCGCTCGGGCAGGCCGTGGAAACTCAGCAGCAGATGGTCGAAGTCCTGCTCCAGATACGGCCTGGCGCTGGCCACCAGCGCATCGAGGTATTCCGGCTGGTCGTAGAACGGTTGCAGGATCGACAGTTGCAGCGCCAGGCCGCGTTCGCGGATGACCCGCCGTGCTTCCTGGATGACGGTGGTGGCGGTGCTGTCGGCGAACTGCGGGTAGAGCGGTGCCAGGGTCACCTGGCTGATGCCTTGCCCGGCCAGCTTGACCAGCGCACCTTCGATGGAGGGTTCGCCGTAACGCATCGCCAGTTCCACCGGCCCCTGCGGCCAGTGCGGGAGCAGTGCATCCTGCAGGCGGCGGCTGAGCACGATCAGCGGCGAGCCTTCCGGCCACCAGATCGAGGCATAGGCATGTGCCGATTGCGCCGGGCGCTTGATCAGGATCAGCGAAACCAGCAGGCGCCGCAGCGGCCACGGCAGATCGACCACATAGGGGTCCATGAGGAACTGGTCGAGGTAGCGGCGTACATCGGCTACTTCGGTGGAGGCCGGCGAGCCCAGATTGACCAACAACAACGCCTGCTCTGTCATGCACGTTTCCTGACTACGGTTTGAAGGTGATGCCCGGCTCCAAGCGGCAGGCGCGGCTATTCTCACACAGGAAAGCACTTCCGGGCGCCGTTCCCGTTTCGCTCGCGACCGCGCCTACCCGTTGGGCTTGGCGGCCTGATCCAGCAGATCGGCCAGCGCCGCATCCAGATCGCCGAAACGAAAGCGAAAGCCCTCGTCCTGCAGGCGTGCCGGTTGCCCATGCTGGCCACCGAGCAGCAACCCGGCGAGCTCGCCGAGCGTCGCCTTCATGACTACGGCCGGCACCGGCAGCAGCAACGGACGATGCAGGCAATGCGCGAGGCTGCGGGCGAAATCGGCATTGCGTACCGGTGCGGGCGCGCAGGCATTGTAAGGGCCGCTGGCACCAGGGTGGTGCAGGAGAAAATCGATCAGGCCGATTTGATCTTCGATATGGACCCAGGACATCCATTGCCGGCCAGTGCCCAGGCGGCCGCCCAGACCGAGACGGAACAGCGGCAGCAGCCGCTGGAGGAAGCCGCCGTCGCGCGCCAGCACCAGCGCGGTACGCACCAGCACCACGCGCATCCCCAGGGCCGTCGCCTCGCTGGCGCGCTCCTCCCAGGCGTTGCACAGCTGGCTGGCGAAATCGCTGGTGACGACCGGGTCCGCCTCGGTCAGGCGGTGTTCGCCAGCATCGCCGTACCAGCCCATCGCCGAACCGGAAATCAGTAGCGCCGGCCTTTGCTCGCGCCGTGCGAACCACTCGAGCAAATGCTCGGTGAGCTTCACCCGGCTGTCCCACAGCAGCGTCTTGCGGGCCTTGGTCCAGGGGCGATCGGCGATCGGCGCACCGGCCAGGTTGATGACCGCATCCAGCGGCACCGTGGTGATCTGCTGCAGCTCGCCAACGCCTTGCACCTGCGGCCCGCATACCTGTGCGACCCGCTCCGGCGCCCGGCTCCAGACCCACAACCGGTGCCCTTCGGCGATCCAGCGACGGCACAGGGCACGACCGATCAGCCCGGTACCGCCAGTCAGCAATATGTTCATGGTGAACCTCGCGTCCTGTCGCTCTGCCCGATCATTCGAAAGCGCATGGAGGCCGCCCAATACCCTGCGAAGGTAAGGGGATCTCAACGGCCCCTATCAATCAGCATAGCGACAACCCGCCGTTCACCAATCCACTCCGTATGAATTCTGCGGTCCGCGCGCTCCACGACGCAGCGAATGGCCCCCGCCATCGAGCGCCGTACGCCTGCGGGGAACCCCGCGGCCGCTCGCAGCGTCTGCCACGGCGTCGGTTGGCAGGTTGAAGATGGCGCATATCGGCGCGAGCAGCAGGCAGCCACGCGGTAGGATCTCGAGCCGATCCTCCTCCAGCAGCACGAGGCCATCGCGGTGCAGTTGCTGCAGTGCCGGCCAGTGCTGGGCATAGCGCTGGCGCACGCCCACCCCGGTTCGGGCGGCGAGCGCGGCGAAGTCCAGCTGGAATTCGCACAGCAGACTGTCGAAGAGTGCCAGGCGGAGCCTGTCGATGCTCGCCGGACGCACACCGCGGTCGCTCGGCAGCAGGCCCCGGTCGAGCGCCTGCTGGTAGGCCCGGGCGTCAACCAGGTTGCGGGAAAACAGCTCCCCCACCCGGCTGATTGCGCCAACGCCCAGGCCGAGATGATCGCAGTCGCCGTGCGCCGTATAGCCCATGACACCGTGATTGAGCGTACCGGTCTCTTGGGCCATCGCCAGGTCGTCGTGCGGCAGCACGAACCTGCCCAGGCCGATATGGCGATAGCCCGCAGCGCCGAGTTGCTCGATGCCATGCCGATGCATGGCCAGGGTATCCGCGGGCGATGCCAGGCCGAGCCTGGCGTTTCCTTGCGCCGCCTGCAGCGAATCGCGGTAGTCGAACAGGCTCACCCGGTCGGGCGCCAGTTCGATGATCGCCGCCAGCTTGCGGGCGAACGTGGCCGGCGTCTGCCAGGCCCTGCCGTAGCCGAGGTCGACGTTCACCGAGCGGTAATGCAGCGTATGCGCCGCCTCGACGACCGCACGGATGCGCGTCGAGCTGCGAAACCATTCCACCGTCCCGCCCTCGTCCGCACCCAGGTCGGGAACGCTCACGCTCAGGTGGTCGAAGCCCAGCTCGTGCAGCGCACCGACCAGCGACCAGTCGGCGTGGGCCAGTTCGACCTCGGCGGTGAAACTGGCGACAGCGGGTTCGGCGAAGCGAAAGCGGGATTCGAGCAGGGCAACCAGGCTGCGCAACTCGGTGATGCCCAGGGCGCCGACATGCAACCACAATTGCTCGACCTGCTGCGCGGGCCCGACGTGGCAGCTGAGCTGTTCGATTTCTCGCTGCAGCTGCCGCAGGTAGGTCGTCAGGTCGTCGTGTTGCAGCGCGGCATTGGCGGGTAGATGAATGGCAATCGAAAGCGGGCGCTGGGCCTTGCGGCTCTCGCGTAATGCGCGCAGCAGGTCGAGGGGCGCGATCCGCTCGTTGAAATCGTCGGCCGCCGGATAGCCGCACTGCGGTTGTCGGACCTGTCCGTAGCGTTGTACCAGGCTGTCGTCCCAGATAACTGAGCCAAGCATAAGGAGCCTCCCGGCATCGATTATCGCTTCACGTTGGCATCATCCGGTTGCGCTGATGGACGGCGTTGACCCCCGTCAAGTACGGGACGAATGGAGCGCGGGAACAGCCGAACGGTTCTAAAACGAGGCTTGCGCTTGGGTTCGGGAAAGAAAAAACGGTCCCGTCCTGCCTACGCAAGCGGGACCGTTGCATGCCGCTGGCCTTACTTGTGGCTCAGCACCCACTCGGCGAGGATCTTCGCCTCTTCGTCGGTCACTGCGTTTGGCGGCATGGGGATCGGGCCCCAGACACCCTGGCTGCCATTCTTGATGTGCCCCGACAGCAGCTCCACCGCATCCGCCTGACCGGCGTACTTGGCCGCGACATCCTTGTAGGCCGGGCCGACAAGCTTGGTATCGATGGCATGGCAGGCCGCGCAGGCCTTGCTCTTGAAGAGCGACTCGCCATCTGCGGCCAGGGCCGGCTGCAAGGCCAGAAGCCCGCTACCCGCCAGCAATGCAATCACGATTTTTTTCATGCGAAGTTCCTTGAGGCGTTACGGCAGCCGCACAAGACATTCCTCAGAGCCCAGAGGAGCGCGGTTGCCATCGGCCTGATATGGTTTTAGAGCTCTGTATCCGGAGCGGAAGGCGACTGGCACCTGGGCAGTATCGTTCCAGCTTCCCTTCCAGCTCCATCCGGAAGCTCAGACATTGTCCGCGCGGCAATTGCTCGACTCCAATGAATAACATTGCTGCTTGGCAACAACTTTTTTGAATCGACCGGCATGCACGCCAACGCGGCCGTTCGGAAAGCGTGGCGTCACCCTGCTGCCGGTAGTCGCAACCCTGCTTAGAGGACCCCGACCGTGCTCCCATCCCCGCTGCTTACCGCCCTGCGCTCGGCACGCCATCTGGTGGTTTTCACCGGAGCCGGGGTTTCCGCCGAAAGCGGCATCCCGACCTTCCGTGATGCGCTGAGTGGCCTCTGGCAACGCTTCGACCCCGCTGCGCTGGCCACGCCGCAAGCCTTCCGCCGGGACCCGGCGCTGGTCTGGGGCTGGTACGAATGGCGCCGCATGAAAGTGCTGCAAGCGCAGCCGAACCCGGCACACCGGGCCATCGCCGAACTGGCCCGGCACGTTCCCGAATTCACCCTGATCACGCAGAACGTCGATGACCTGCACGAGCGCGCCGGCAGCGACGCAGCGATCCATCTGCACGGCAGCCTGCATCAGCCGCGCTGCTTCGCCTGTGCCCGTTCACCCGCCGCACCGCTCGCACCCGCGGACGAGCCCGAAGACGGTCGCCGCCTGGAACCACCGCGCTGCACGCATTGCGGCGGGCGCCTGCGACCCGGCGTGGTGTGGTTCGGCGAAAGCCTGCCGGCCGCGGCGCTGAACGCCGCGTTCGACGCCGCCCGGCGATGCGACCTGCTGATCTCGGTGGGTACCTCGGGCGTGGTCTATCCGGCGGCGGAGGTCCCGCGAGTCGCCCTGGATGCGGGGGCCGTGGTGCTGCACGTCAACCCGCAGGCGGTCGCGCAACCGGGGGAACGGGAGTTCGTCCTGCGCGGCCCGGCCGGCGAAGAACTGCCGGAGCTGCTGCGCCAGGCCTTCGGAGCGTAGGTTGGCGCTGAGCGCAGCGAAGCCCGACAGGCACGTGGAGCGGCGTCAACCGCGCGCCGCCAGCACTCGTGCCGCGCCCTGGGGCTTGCGGCTGTACCACAGCACCCGGCTGACGCCACGGGTGATCGCCACATAGGCCAGGCGCAGGCTCTCGTCGGCCATCGCCTGGTCGTAGCTGTTGCGGAAGAATCCCGAATAGGCATACAGCGCATTGCGCAGCGGATGCGGCTCCGGCGGCAGGATATCGTCGACGATGATCGCCACTTCCGCCTGCAAGCCCTTGGCGCGGTGGATGGTATAGGCCTTGACCGGCAACTTGCGCTCCAGCTGCGCCTGGATCATGCGCAGCGGCTCGTTGCGCCGGCTGAGCAGCAGCACCGCGGTCCGCTCGCGACTGCCGCGCTGGGCCGCCTGTGCGCATTGCGCGCGGATCGCGTCGGCCAGTTCCGGCAGGCGGTTTTGCAGGTCGAAGCCAGTCACCAGCTTCACCCCGTGGTCGCCCGGCTGCATCGGCCGGCAGGCCCGGCTGGTCTTGGCCTGCTTGAAGGCGACGCCGGCCAGCACCGCCTCGCCGTCGCGGATCACCGGCTCGATGGAGCGGTAATTGGCCTCCAGCATCAGCACCGCGCTGTTCTTCGCCGAGCCCTTGCGCGGGAAGTAGCGGTCGAAGTCCATGAACAGCTCCGGCGAACTGCCGCGCCAGCCGTAGATCGACTGCCAGTCGTCGCCGATGGCCATCAGGCTCGGCGCAGTGCCCTGGCGCGCCAGCTGTCGGTGCAGCGCCTGCAGCCACTGGACGATCTGCGGGGAGATGTCCTGGAACTCGTCGATCAGCAGATGGCTGAACGGCAGCAGGCTCTCCCTGGCGATACCCTGCGCGCCGTCGGCCAGGCGCTTGCCGAGCTGCTGGAAGGCGCCATTGAAAGTGACCAGGCCCTGCGCGCGCAGATCGTCCTCGAAGCAGCGCTGGAACAGGACCAGCGCCTCGACGAACTGTCGCTCCCGCGCCGAACACTGCAGCGCCGCGGGCTCGATCCGGTCGATGCGGATGCCGATGCTCTCGACGAAGCCGGCCTGGACATGAAAGGCCTCGTAGAGCGGCAACGCGTTCAGTTCGCCGGCCAGCCTGAAGCCATCCAGCGGCGCTTTCACGGCACCGCGCCGGCCCTTCGGTTCGTCGGCCGGCGACGGCAATCCCAGCAGCTCGTGCACCAGCCGGCGAAAATCCGCCTGCTCGGCATAGCAGCGCTGGTAAGCCTGCTTGAGCAGGCGCTGCTGGGCGGGACGCAGGCGCGTGGCGGCCAGCGCATTGTCCGGTTCGTCGTCCGTGGCGGTCTTGTCGGCCAGTTGCTCGAACCAGACCGGCTTGCCCAGTACGTCTCGGGCCAGCATGGCCATGGCGGAATGAAAGGTGCGCACGCATTGGCGCGCCTGCGCCGTGTCGAACGGGTAGTTCCAGAAGGCCAGTACCGCGATCAGCTGTTCGCGCAGTTGCGCGCAGGAGGCATTGGTGAAGGAAATCACCGTCAGCCGCCCGGGCTCGATGCCCAGGTGGCAGAGCATGAACACCACGCGCAGCAGCAAGGTGGTCGACTTGCCCGATCCCGCGCCGGCGAAGACCCGCGTCACCGGACTGCGGCCGAGGATCATTGCCCACTGCTCTTGCGATGGGGGATTGACGACCCCGGCCGTCACCGCCCGCGCGACCTGCGCGCGCATGGCCTGGACCTGCGCCTCGTCGATCGGCAGCTGCGCCGCCGCGTAGATACCCTCGGCGGCGGGTTTGCGCGGCTTGGCGGCAGGCTTGCGCGCCGGCTTCTTCGCCTTCGCCTTGCCCTTCGCCTTGGCTGTTCGACCCCCCACTTGCTGCGGTCGCGCATCGGGCCAGCGGCGGAACACCCGCTCGTCCTCGTCACGCAGATAGGCCGTGGTACGGGGAAAACAACGCGCCAGCGCTCCGGTGACGAGGGATTTGTAGCGCTTGACGGCAGAGAGCATGCAACGACCCAGGGCTTCAGGTATGTCGTTGATATGGTAAATGTTTTTCCCAGGGCGCTGGTGGCGGTACGAGGAACGGTGCCGAGGTTGTGGCACAAGGGCATGACGCGGTGGCTTTCTTTTGTCGGAGGCCCTGGCAAGCTTTGGGCAGGCCTATGGCCTGCTATCGCCGCGAGGGCGCGCCACAGGGTTTGTGTGGTACCTGCTGCTTTGGTGGGAGGCCCGCCCCCGGGGCGACGCTTTTGAGCTTCGGGCAGGCCTGCGGCCTGCATCGCCGCGAGGGCGCGCCTCCCGCAGGGTTCGGTGTGCACCGGCTGCTTTTGTGGAAGGCGGCCGACGGGCTTGCGGCATTCACCACGTCCCTATGGATTGTCCGACCTCGGGGCGATGCGCTGTAAGCTTCAAGCGCCAGGCTTTGGGCAACGACATCAGGTACCGATCACCCCGCCATCGTCCTTGGTGATCAACAGCGTGGACGAGCGCGGGCGGGTCTTGCCGTCGCTGGCGGGGAAGCTCAGTTCCGGGTGCTGCACGTTGATCCACATGGCGCGGTAGTCCGGACTCCAGGTGATGCCGGTGATCTCGCAGCCACGCGGGCCGACCAGGAAGCGGCGCACCTCGCGAGTGACGGGATCGGCGCAGAGCAACTGGTTGGTGCCCATCGCCTGCATCACCGGTTCGTCGTCGCCATAGTCGGTCTCGATCCACAGCCGCCCTTCGCCATCGAAGGCCAGGCCGTCCGGCGAGGAAAAACGGTCGCCCTCGATGGTACCGATCAGGTTCGCCGCCAGCGGCCGGCCGGCGGCGTCGCGCACGCCCTGCGGCTCGCCGGCGAGCAGGAAGATGTCCCACTGGAAGCGCGTGGCCGTGGGGTCGCCGCCCTCTTCCCGCCAGCGCACGATCTGCCCGTGCAGGTTGTGCGGGCGCGGATTGGCCTTGTCCAGCGGCTGCCTGCCGCCGCGCTCGTCGTTGTTGGTCAAGGTGACGTAGACCTCGCGGCTGTGCGGATGCACCGCGACCCATTCGGGGCGATCCATCGGCGTCGCACCGGCGCGGTCCGCCGCGACGCGGGCATTGAGCAGCACCTCGGCCTGGCCGGGGAAACCGTTCTCGGCGGTCAGGCCGTTGCGCCCGTGCTCCAGCGCCAGCCACTCGCCGCTGCCATCGGCGTCGAAACGCGCAACGTAGAGCGTGCCACTGTCGAGCAGGCGGCGATTGGACTGGTCCGCACCGGGCACGTAGCGGCCGGCGGGCACGAACTTGTAGACGTACTCGCCCTTGGTGTCGTCGCCGGAATAGAAGGCCATGCGCCCGTCCTCACCCAGCGACAGCACCGAGCATTCGCGGCAGTAGCGGCCGAACGCGGTGCGCTTGACCGGCGTGCTCGCCGGGTCGAAGGGATCGATTTCCACCACCCAGCCGAAACGGTGCGGCTCGTGCACGTGGCCGCCATGCGGCTGCCGCGGGTCCGGCGTGGCGTCGAAGCGCGGGTCGGCGGTCTCCCAGCCGTAGTTCTTGCTCAGGCCGCTGCCGGCGATGCCGTAGCGATTGTGAGAGGCGCGCGCGGTCAGGTCGTCGGGATCGTGGTTGACGAAGTAGTTGTGCCAGTTCTCCTCGCAGGCGAGGTAGGTGCCCCAGGGCGTGAAGCCGCTGGAGCAGTTGTTCAGCGTGCCGAGCACCTCGCGGCCGCTGGGGTCGGTGACGGTCTTCATCAGCGCATGGCCGGCCAGCGGCCCGGCCAGCGCCATCGGCGTCAGGGTCGAGATGCGCCGGTTGTAACGCGACGGCAGCACGCGCTGCCAGCGGCCCTGCACGTCCTTGCGGACCTCGATGACGCTCACGCCATGGGCCGCCTGCTCCTTGCGCACCTCGGCCAGCGGCCGCTTGCCGTCGACCAGGTTCATGCCGTGCGGATGCAGCGGCGGGTTGACGTATTCGTGGTTGATGACCAGCAGGCCATGGTCATCGGGCGCGTCCGGGAACGGGAAGAAATGCATGCCGTCGTGGTTGTCGCCGGCCTGCATCAGCTGCGCCTGCCAGTCGTCGCTGGCGTCCGCCTTCCAGGCCGGCGCATCGGCCAGCACCGGGTCGCCCCAGGAGAAGAACACCCGCGCGCTGTAGCCGGGCGCGACCTGCACGCTGTCGAACGCCGGGTCGAGCTGCGGCGGAATCGCCTCGAAGCCGAGCAGCGATTTACGCTGGGCCACGGCCTTGCAGGCCGACAGCCCGCCGCCGAGGAATGCCAGCCCGGCCAGGCCCAGGCTGCCCTTGAGCAGGCCGCGGCGGCGCGGGTCGATCAGTTCCCGCAGGGGGGCGTTGCCACTGGGGTTGATCGCCCGGTCGTCGTGGGCCGCGAGGCGGGCGTGAAAGTCGTTGAAATCCTGTTTCATGTGGGGCTCGTTCACTCGATACGGTAGTGGAAGGTGTTGCGCACGTCGGGTACCGCCACGGCGCGCCCGTCGACGATGCGCGGCTGGTAGCGGAAGGTCTTCGCGGCGGCCAGCGAGGGCCGGATGAACAGCGGATGGCAGTCGCCCACCACCTTCGGCGATTCGACGCGCCCCTGCCGATCGACCCTGTAGCTCACCGTGCACTCGCCCTGCAGGCCCATGTCCAGCGCCCGCTGCGGGTAGCTCGGCGGCTGCTTGGCGATCGGCAGGTACTGTCGGCTCGCCGCTTCGGCCGCCAGCCGGGCCCGCTCGGCCGCCTCGGCTTCGAGACGTGCGCGCTCGGCCTGCTGCCGCGCTTCGCGGACCTGTCGTTGCCGTTCACGCTCGGCTTCCTGGCGCTGGCGTTCCTCGCGCTGGCGTTGCTGCTCGCGCCGTCGCTGCTCGCTGCGCGCCTGCTCGGCACGCGCGAGGGCCAGCTCGGCCTGTTCCAGCCGGTGCTGTTCGATCCGTGGGTCGGGTGCGGGCTCTGCCGGTCGAACCTGCGCTGGCGCAGGCTCGACCGGCGATTCAGCCAGCGGCTCGACCACGGGTTCGGCCGGTGGCTGCGGCAGGCTGACCAGCTGGGTCGCGAGCACCTGGCTGGCGGCGGGCACCTTCAGTTCCGGCGTCCAGCCATGCAGCAGCAGGGCGAATAGGCCGGCATGCAGCCCCACGGCGAGCAGCGCGGCGGCGAGATCACCCGGCCAGCGGCGCTCGACGGCGCCGGCGTTGCGAACGGCATCCAGGGTCAGGCTGGCCATGTTCAAGGCCGCCCCACAGCAGTCGGCGCCTCGGTGATCAGCCCCAGGTTGACCACCCCGCCGCGCTGCAGCTCGGCGATACCGGCGACCACGCGGCCGTAGTCCGCCGCCTCGTCGGCACGGATATAGACCTGGGTGTCGCCCCGCGCGGCAATGACCGCGCCGACCTTGGCCTGCAGCTCGGCCAGGTCGACGGCGCTGTCGGTCTGGTTCTCGACGTCCAGCTCGCTGCCGAGGTTCCAGTAGAAGCCGCCGTCGGCCTTCACCGAAAGCGTCAGGATCTGCCGCTCGTTCTCCACCGGCAGCGCCTCGGCCGCCACCTTCGGCAGCTCGATCTTGACGCCCTGCACCAGCATCGGCGCGGTGACCATGAAGATCACCAGCAGCACCAGCATCACGTCGATATAGGGCACCACGTTCATTTCCGCCTTGGGCCCGTGTTTGCGCTGTGGCCTGACTAGCATCGCTGACCTCCTCAGGCGGCTGCGGCGACGCTGGGCGAAGCCGCGTGCAGGCGCCGGTGCAGGCGCGCCTGCAGCTCGTTGCCGAAGGCGTAGTAACGGCCGACCAGCGTCTGCCCGCGTGCGGCGAAGCGGTTGTAGGCCATCACCGCGGGAATCGCCGCGAACAGGCCGATGGCCGTGGCGATCAGCGCTTCGGCGATACCCGGGGCGACGGTGGAAAGCGTGGCCTGCTGTACCTGCGAAAGGCCGAGGAAGGAGTTCATGATCCCCCACACGGTGCCGAACAGGCCAATGTAGGGGCTCACCGAACCCACCGTGGCGAGGAACTGCAGGCCCTTCTCCAGGCGTTCCTCCTGCTCGGCAATGGCGACGTACAGGCTGCGCTCCACGCCCTCGGCGACCGCATCCGGGGCGATGCCCGCTTCACGCTGGAGTTGGGCGAACTCGCCGTAACCGGCGAGGAAGATGCGCTGCAACGCGGCCTCCTCGGGCAGCGGCTGCTGCTGCCCTTCGCGGTAGAGCTGGACGAGATCGCCGCCCTGGCGAAAGCGCTGCTGGAAGCTGCGCAGCAGGCGTTCGCTGCGGTGCAGCGCGGCGCTGCGACGGATGATCAGGTACCAGCTGGAGACCGAAGCCAGCACCAGGATCACCATCACCGCCTGCACCACCAGGCTGGCCTCGCTGATCAGGCCCCAGACGGACATGTGCTCGAGAGTCGTTTGCATGAATCGTTTCCTCCTGCCCGCATGGGCAGCTGCTATTGGATGGCGGGTCGGTTACCGGGCGATGACATCAATCCAGACCCAGCGCATCGGCGATGGCTGACCAGGGCAGGTATTTGTAGTTCTGCGTGCCTTCGGGCATGCGCTTGCGGCCGTCCTGCACCACCAGCATGCCGCGGCTCCAGATGCCGCCGAGGTTCGCCGAGGTGACCTCCAGCCCGTCGGTTTCCGAAGCGCCGTCGATACCGCGCTCGGCATTCAGGCCGATGCGGAACGCGCCGCGCACGGCATACGGCGCCTGGGTATCAAGCACCACGTAGCTGTCGTTGCCCTGGCTGGAGATCACCAGGTAATCGCCACTCTCGCCGTGGTAGAGCGCCAGGCCTTCGATGTCGTCGTACACCGGCCCGCCGACGCCGATCACCTTCTGGGGCGCTGCCGGCACCTCGGCACGGGCATCGACCACCCAGACCGCGACATCCTCTTCACCGACGAACAGCCGCTCGCCACGGTCATCGGCGACGCAGCCCTCGGGCTGGCTGTCCAGCTTGAAACGCCGCACCAGTTCACCGTGCGGCTGGCCGGACTGGCCATCGAGGCGGTACTGGACGAAGGTGCCGTCCTTGTCGTTGGCGATCGCGTAGGTGACACCTTGGCGGTTCTGGAACATGCACAGGCCGTAGATATCGCTCAGCGGCGTGGCGATCTGGCCGATATCGCGGAGCACCCCGCTTGCGCGGTCGATGGCGAACAGGTGCAGGCTGTTGTGGTCTCGGTTGCTGGCCACGGCCAGGTCCACGCGCTTGCTGCCGAGGCGGAAGCCGCTGCGCACATCGACGTTGTTCAGCCGGCCGACGGTCAGGCTTTGCAGCTGGCGACCCTCCAGGTCGTACACCACCAGCCCGCCCTTCTTGTCGGTACCGAGCACGCGACTCTGCGCAGGATCGCGCGGATGGACCCAGATCGCCGGGTCATCGGCGGCGTCACCCAGACTGGGCACCGGACCGGTCTCCACCGCTGCCGCCAGACTGATGATGGGTTCGGCATGCGGCAGTGCCTGTGGCTGCCACGCCAACTGGGCGCGATGCAGGCCCTGCTCGTCCGCCAGCAGCAGTTCGACTCCTTCGGAGGTGCGACGCGCGCTGATGCGTTCCGGCTCATCGAGGCCTTCCAGCGGCAGCACGCCGTCCGCCTGCCAACCCGATTCGCTCTGGCGATAGAGGTGTAGCGCCGGCGCTTCGGCATCCAGGGCCAACAGACCACCCGGCACCAACGCCATGCCAGCCGCCACCTTTGTCAGCGCGCCGAACGGCTTGACCAGATCGACCGGCTCACGCTGCAGCGGCGCCTCGGCATCCGCCGGGTAGCGCCAGAAGCCGACGTTCTCCTCGTTGACGTAGAGCTGCCCGGCCATGTCATCGGTCTGGCAGAAGGTGCTCTGCGGCGGCAGGCTGAGCCCGCGCACGCGCCGTGCTTCACCGAGCAGGCGGCCCTGGCTGCCCACCAGCCATTGCTCGCCGACACCTTCCTCGCCGAGCAGGAATACGAAGTCGTTGCGCGCGCTGTCGCGATACAGGCACAGCCCCTCGATGGCGAACGTAGTGCGCGGCAGATACAGCGGCTGGCTCCAGGTCCGGTTGTCATCCAGGCCGATCAGCATCGCCTGCTGGCGCTTGCGCTCCACGGTGGCCAGCAGCAGGCCCCGACGCTCGAGGCGATGGTCGAGGCCCTCGAACCGCCCGCTGTGCTGGGCCAGTGTGTTGCCTGCCTTGTCCAGCAGGCGCAGGCCCTGCTTGTCCAGCTGGACGCGCTCGGCATCCGCCCAGGGGCCATTGCCGGCCAGCAGCTGCGCGTATTCGAGGCCGGTCTGCGCCGGCGTGGTGATGCTCAGCTGCGTGCTCTGTGGCGCCTCGTCCTGCCCGGCGGACTGGCAGGCGGCCAGGGTGATGCACAGGCCGAGCAGCAGGGTTTTGGGTAATGCGTTCATGCGATATCCATTCAGGTGCCGCAGGCCGGTGCCCGGCCGTAAAGGGGAACGGCGGGCACCGGAGCGGCAAGGGGTCAGAAGTGAGTCAGGGTCAGGCCGAGCTTGTAGGTCGGGCCGTACTCTTCGTACTGGGCGTTGTAGGAGCGGTGTCCGGTGTAGACGTAGTAGGACTCGTCCGTCAGGTTCAGCGCCTCGAAGGTCAGCTGCAGGTTCGGCGTGAGGAAGTAGCCGGCCTTGAAGTCGACGAACAGCTGGTCGTCGACGTAGAGGTCGTGGGCCTTGTCATCGATACCGGCCACCTCGTACAGGTAGTCGGACTTGTAGTTGGCGGCCAGGCGCAGGTTCAGCTTGTCGTTTTCCCAGCCAACCATCAGGTTGCCAACCGTATCGGAGTGGTTCGGCAGGTCGATGCTACGGCGCATGCCCTGCCCCTCGATGTCCGCGTCGGACTTGCTGAAGGTGGCATTGGCGCCCAGCAACAGGCCGTTCCACGGCGCCGGCAGCCAGTCGAGCTTCTGCGAGTAGGCCAGCTCCAGCCCGTAGAGCTTGGCGCTGCTGCCGTTCTGGAAGCTGAGCGCTTCGTCGAACGCGGCCCACTGGCCGGTGCCGGCCAGGTCGGTGTTGTAGATGAAGTTGTCGATGTCCTTGTAGAACAGGTAGGCGGACACCACGCCGGCGCGGCCCATGTAGTGCTCGATGCCGAGGTCGTAGTTGACGGACTCCAGCGGCTTGAGATCGGGGTTGCCGAACTCGGCGTCGTCGCCATCGATGACAAAACCGGGTGCCAGCTGGCCGAAGGTCGGGCGTACCACGCTGTTGGTCCATGCGGCGCGGATCAGCGTGTCATCGGTCAGCTGGTAGCGCACGTGCAGGCCGGGCAGCCAGTGGTGGTAGTCGTTGCTGCTGGAAATGGACTCGAACTGGTCGTCGCGCATGCCGGTGCCCTTGGCGCGAAAGCGCGTGCCCTCGTAGCGCAGGCCGGCGATGACACGCCAGCGGTCAACGTCCACCGTGTTCATCAGGTACGCGGCATTGATGTCCTCGTGCATGTCGAAGTCATTGATGCGCGACTCCTCCTCGTCGTAGAACTCGCTGGCGTCCAGCCCGGCGATGACGCCCTTGATCGCCGAGGCGCTGATGCCGCGGCCGAAGCGGCCGAGCGCGTAGTCGACGTTGCCACCCTGGAAATCGGCCAGAGTCAGGTCGTCGAAGTCGTCATAGACCCAGACCTCGCTGTCGTTGTCCTTGTGCCGGCGGCTGAGCTTGCCGCCGAACTTGGCCTGCGCCGCGTAGCCCTGGATGTCGTAGTCGCGGGCCAGGTCCAGGCGGATATTCTTCTCCCGGTCGCGGGTATCGCTCTTCTCCCACTCCACTTCATCCAGCTCGAAGGAAGCCGGATCGTAGAAGGCCGAATCCACTGTCAGGCGCGGCTTGCGGCTGCTGGAGAAGCCGGCGTCGGCGAAGTCGCCTTCGAAGGTCGCGCCGGAGATGCCACCCGGATTGCGCTCGCGGGACTGGCTGTAGCCGACCTGTCCGCTCAGGGTCCAGAGGCCCATCATGCGTTCGCCGCCGAACACGTAGGACTGGATGGTCTGGGTTTCCTCGCGCGATTTCAGCTCGCGCCAGCCTTCGGCATCGCCGGTTTCGCCGGGCAACTGGGCGTCCTCGAACTCCACGCCGGCGGCGTTGCGCGTTTCGGTGTCCTTGAAGCGGCTGTACAGCGTACGCAGGTAATAGCTGCTGACGTCATCCGGCTTGTAGTCGAAGTTCAGCCCGAAACCGGTGCGCTCGCGGGTGATCTCGTAGTCGCGCTGCTCGAACTCCTCCAGGCGTGCTCCATCGTCGGCAAAGTCCCACTTGCCGCCGGTTTCGACGTTGTCTGAACCGAACTTGCGCTCCTGCCAGCTGAGGGCTGCGGCCACACCGAAGTTGTCGACGCCATCGCCAAGGCTGAAGCGGTTGCTGATCGCGCCGGAGAACTTCGGGCTGGTCTTCTCGACATTCTCGTCGTAGCTGCCCTCGCCGCTGATGCTGTAGAACAGGCCGTCATGATCGAACGCCGAGAGGCTTTCCACCTCGATGGTGCCGCCCAGGGAGTTGGCGTCCATGTCCGGGGTGAGCGTCTTGACCACCGACAGCGACTGCACCAGCTCGGACGACAGCACATCCAGCGCCACCGCGCGGCGCTTGCTTTCCGGCGAGGGCACCAGGGTGCCGTTGATGGTGACGCTGTTCAGGTCCGGCGCGATGCCACGCACGCTGACGAAGCGCCCTTCACCCTGGTCGCGCTCCACCGAGATCCCCGGAATGCGCTGCAGCGCTTCGGCGGCGTTGTCATCCGGCAGCTGACCGATGCCATCGGCGTGGACCACGCTCTTGACGCTGTCGGAACTGCGCTGGTCCTTCAGTGCCTCGTCGATGCTGACGGCCTGGCCGATGACCTCGACGTGCTCCATGACCAGCGGCTCCTCGGCCCAGGCCGAACCGGCGCTGACAGCCAGGGCCAGCAGGCTGATCCTGAAACCGGCACGCTGGCCGCCGCTGCGATATGTGCTCATGAACAATCCCCCCGAACTGTGTTGGCCGGGCCCATCCCGGAAACTGCAGCGGACGGTAGGCGGGGCAGATGGCGGTTCTGTGACAGGCGCGGCGGCAAGCGGCGCAAATGCGGTGATCTGGAGGGTTTTCAGCGGGATATTGAGCCGATATGACCTGGCGGTGTAGCGGTGCAGGGCGGGTTGCAACCCGCCGACCCAGCGGGATGGCAGCTCCGTATCGGCGGGTTTCACCCGTCCTACGGCTGGAAGCTGGAGGGCCCAAAGAGCATCGCCCCGAGGTCGGGCCTCCCACAAGAGCAGCCTGTGCACGCCGTACTCCTGTGGGAGGCGCGACCCCGCGGCGATGCAGGCCGCAGGGCTGCCAAAGGCCTGAAGCCTGAAGCCTGAAGCCTGAAGCCTCCAATGAAACCAAAACGTTCATCCGCCACTCCTGCTCCGCCCCCAAGCCCGGCCCCGGATAATTCACACCCCCAATCGAAACTCCCCTGAGCCGAATCGACCCCCGGCCGCTTCATCGAACCGTCATATCGGTCTGTTTCCGTGCACCCATGCCTGGCCACGGAGCCCCTCGATGAAGTCGCTACTCAAACTCCACACCCTCACCCTGCTGGGTCTGGCCCTGGCCGCCAACGCCGGCCTGCAGGTGCTGCTGGCCGCCGGCGAGATCAAGCCGTGGGCCGCGATCGACTGGATGGACGTAGCCGGCGAAGGCGGCAGCGCGGTCCTGGCGCTGGCCTGGCTGGTGATGCTGCTGCACAGCCGCCCCGCCGGTCGGGTGACACGGCTGCTGGCGCTGGGGCTGGCCTGCATCTGCTTTTCCTGGTGGATGGACACGCTCGACGAATTCATCCAGCTGCCCGCCACGATTTCCTGGGACAACTGGCTGGAAACCGCGCCGATGCCGGTCGGCCTGATCCTCCTGACCGTCGGCCTCTATCACTTCAACCAGGAGCAGCGCGCCATCAATGCGCAGATGAGCAAGCGCGAGCGGCTGTTTCGCGAACATCGGCTGTTCGACAACCTCACCCCGCTGAGCACCGCCGAATACCTGCGGCGGCAGCTCGACCAGACCCTGCGCCTGGCCAACGAGGAGCAGCGCCCGCTGTCTCTGCTGGCGATCGACCTGGACGACTTCAGCCGGGTCAACCAGCGCTACGGCCAGGCCGAGGGCGATCTGGTGCTGCAGGCCGTGGCGCAGCTGCTGGTGCTCAACCTTCGTCATCAGGACCTGCTCTGCCGCCTGGCCGGCGATCGCTTCGTCGTGCTCTTGCCGGACACCGCCGAACAACAGGCGCGGCAGCTTGCCGAGGAGTTGCAGACCGCTGTCGCCAGCCTCGCGCACAAGACCCGCCAGCACGGCGAGCGCCTGCATCTGCGCGCCAGCACCGCGGTGGTGATGGCCTTCGACGACGATGCCGAGCAGCTGCTCCAGCGCCTCAACCTCGCGCTGGCCAAGGCCAAGCAGTCACTGCCGCGCTGCGCCTGAGACGACCATGAACAGCCCCTTACGCTGGTACGAGTGGGACAGCCGCTTCATCGCCGCGCATCACCAGCCGGCGGTCCTGCTGGACCTGGCGTTGTCACGCGGCATCGACAGCCACGCGCTGCTGCGCGGCAGCGGGCTGTTCTACGAAGACATCGCCAGTGGCCGGGCGCGGGTCAGCCCGGCGCAGTTGCTGACCCTGATCGGCAACGCGGAACGCCTGCTCGGCGCAGCGGACAGCAGTTTCCTCTTCGGCCAGCGCCTGCTGCCCGGCCATTACGGCGAAGTCAGCCTGGCGCTGGCCAATGCCGGCAATCTCGAGCAGGCGCTGGAGCGCCTCTGTCAGTTCCGCGCCCTGCTCTGCCCGTTGCTGGCTCCAAGGCTGCTGCTGGATGAGCGGCAGATTCACCTGTACTGGCTGGATGGTGGCGCCAGTGGGCGGCACCAGCGGTTTCTCGTGGAGGCGCACCTGACCGCCATCGTCGCGCTGTGCAAACGCGGCTCCGGTCTGCGGTTGCCCTGGCGCTTCCAGTTCGCCTATGCGCAGCCGCGGCACATCGAGCAGTACTGGGTGCATCTGGGCGATGCGCTGCAGTTCGACCGCCAGCTGACCCTGCTCAGTCTGCCGCGCGAATACCTGCATCAGCCCTGGCCGGAGGCGTCGACCACCGTGGGCCAGGTCGCGGTGCAGGCCAGCCAGCAACAGATCGATGCGCTGGACGGGCCGTGCGCCTTTCTCGATGCGTTCTACCAGTACCTGGAGGCGCACATCCGCGAGCCGCTGAATCTCGAGCGCGTCGCCGTCGCGTTCGCCATGAGCCCGGCGACGCTCAAGCGCAAGCTGGCCAAGCACGGTACGCATTTCCAGGAGCAACTGGACCTGGTTCGCAAGCACGTCGCGCTCTACCTCTACCAGGCCTGTGGCTTGGGTAACGAGGCTGTGGCGCGGCACCTGGGCTTCAACGACACCACCAATTTCCGCCGCGCCTTCAAGCGCTGGACAGGCGTGGTGCCCAGCGGGCTGCAGCCACTGTTCGACGCGCCCTGAGGAAATGCTAAGGTTCGGCCCGCACTACCTTCGATGCAAACGGACCGGGCATGGACATCAAGCAGCTGAAGTTTCTCGTGGCGCTCGACGAAACGCGGCATTTCAGCCAGGCGGCGGCGCGCTGTCACGTCACCCAGCCGACGCTGTCGATGCGCCTGCGCACCCTGGAAGACGAGCTCGGTCTGCAGCTGGTGATTCGTGGCCAGCGCTTCGAAGGCTTCACGCCCGAAGGTGAGCGCATCCTGGCCTGGGCGCGTAGCCTGCTGGCCGCTCAGGACGGACTGCTGACCGAGGCCGCCTCCTGCCGCGGCCAGCTGGTCGGCACGCTGCGCCTGGGCGTAGTGCCGCTGGCCGGGTTCGACCCGATGCAGCTGGTACGGGCGTTCGGCGAACGCCATCCGAGCCTGCGTTTCGAGCTGTTCGCACTCAGCAGCGAGCAGATTCTCGAGCGACTCAGCCGTAATCTGCTGGATCTCGGCCTGTCCTATCTGGAGCGCCTCGACGACGCGCACTTCGCCAGCCTGCCCCTCGGCGAAACGCGCATGGGCCTGCTGCATGACGAGCGCCATTTCCGCTTCGATGCCCCTTCGCTGAGCTGGGAGGCCCTGGCTGGCCTGCCCCTGGGCCTGCTGACCGGCGGCATGCACTTTCGCCAGTCCATCGACCACGCGCTGCGCAGCCGTGGCCTGAGCCTTGCGCCGCGGCTGCAGACCGATGCCGTACATCATCTGCTGCAGGCCGTGGGCGCCGGTCTGTGCTGCGCCATCATGCCGCTCGATAGCGGACTCGAGGCCCTGGACAGCCGGCTGACGCTGACGCCTATCGACAATGCCAGCACTCTGGCGCCGCTGGGGCTGATCCTGCGGCGCGACTCTCCGCGATCCGCACTGGGTGAGGCCTGTTTCAACGAGGCCCGCGAACTGCTGCAACAGCGATGAAAGGGGCTGGTGATCGACGCCATCGATCACACCATCGGACATAGCGATTGGACGGCCGGCACCGGCGCTCCTAGGCTGCCTGCGTCGACCTGTCGCAGGCAGCCGCCATGCTCTACGCCACTCTGAACTCCGCCGAACCGCACGATGCACGCGCTGCGCTGTTGGCCGAGGAATGCGCGCTGGCCATCAGCTACAACGGTCTGAACCATGCCGTGATGATGGTGACGCCGCAGGATCTGGAAGAGTTCGTCGTCGGCTTCAGCCTCGCTGGCGGGCTGATCGAGCGACTCGATGACCTGCGTGACCTGCGCTTGCTCGGCGACGGCAGCGCTCGCCGCGCGGACGTACAGGTCAGCCCGCGGGCGTTCTGGACACTCAAGCAGCAGCGTCGCCAGCTCGCCGGCACCAGCGGCTGCGGACTCTGCGGGGTGGATGCGCTGGATCAGGCACTGCCGCAGCTGGTGCCGCTGCAGCCGACAGCACTGCCACCCGAAGGGCATTTCCATGAGCTGCGCCAGCGCATTGCGAGCGCCCAGCTGATGGCGCGCGACAGCGGTGCGCTGCACGCGGCGCTGTATGTCGACGGCAACGGAAAGATCGCCCTCTGCCGTGAGGACATCGGCCGGCATAACGCGCTGGACAAGCTGATCGGCGCGCTGACGCTGCAACGCCGCAAGCCGAGCGAAGGCTTCGTCGTGGTCACCAGCCGCTGCAGCCTGGAATTGATCCACAAGGCCGTGCGCGCCGGCATCGGCACGCTGGTCAGCCTCTCGGCACCGACCCAGCTCACCGTGCAGTGGGCGCGCCAGCACCACCTCAACCTCATTCATCTGCCCCACCACAGCGCGCCGCGGGTCTACAGCCCTGCGCCTGCGCTGCCCGACCAGAACGGATGCCACCCATGAGCCGCACGTCCCGCTTCCATCCCGCCACCCGCTTCCAGCCTTACGCCGGCCCGGCTGGCGGCTGGGGCGCCCTGCGCAGCGTGGCCAGCGCCTGGCTCGGCAGCGGCAATGCGCTGAAGAACATCCGCGCCATGCTCAAGACCAACCAGAACGGCGGCTTCGACTGCCCCGGCTGCGCCTGGGGCGATTCGCCGGAGGCCGGCGCGGTGAAGTTCTGCGAGAACGGCGCCAAGGCGGTGAACTGGGAAGCCACGCGCCACCGCGTGGATGCAGCCTTTTTCGCCCGCCACAGCGTCAGCCAGTTACGCGAGCAGAGCGATTACTGGCTCGAATACCAGGGGCGCCTCACCGAACCGGTCCGTTATGACGCGGCCAGCGACCGCTATCGGCCGATCACCTGGGATGATGCGTTCGCGCTGATCGCGCGACACCTGAACGGCCTGGCCAGCCCGCACCAGGCAGCCTTCTACACATCCGGCCGGGCCAGCAACGAAGCGGCCTACCTCTACCAGCTGTTCGGCCGCAGCTTCGGCACCAACAACTTTCCCGACTGCTCGAACATGTGCCACGAGGCCAGCGGCGTCGCCCTCACCGAATCCATCGGTGTCGGCAAGGGCACGGTAACGCTGGAAGATTTCGACCACGCCGATGCGATCTTCGTACTTGGCCAGAACCCCGGCACCAACCACCCGCGCATGCTCGAACCGCTGCGCCAGGCGCTGGAGCGCGGTGCCCAGGTGGTCTGTTTCAATCCACTGCGCGAACGCGGCCTGGAACGCTTCCAGCATCCGCAGAAGCCTATCGAGATGCTCGCCAACCAGGACGCGCCGACCCACAGCGCCTATCTGCGGCCCAATCTCGGCGGCGACCTGGCGGTGCTGCGCGGCATCGCCAAGTACCTGCTGCAATGGGAACGCGAAGCCCTGCTCAGCTGCGACCCGGCAGTATTCGACCGGGCCTTCCTCGCCGAACACACCCATGCCGTCGATGCCTATCTGGAGGCGATCGATGCCACGCCCTGGCCGCAGATCGAGCAGCAGTCAGGGCTGGGCCGCGAGGAAATCCGCCATGCCGCGCAGGTTTACCGCGACGCCGGGCGCACCATCGTCTGCTGGGCCATGGGCATCACCCAGCACCATCATTCGGTGGCGACCATCCAGGAGATCACCAACCTGCTGATGCTGCGCGGCAACCTCGGCAAGCCTGGGGCCGGTGCCTGCCCGGTGCGCGGCCACAGCAACGTGCAGGGTGATCGCACCATGGGCATCAACGAACGCCCGCCGGCCGCGCTACTGGATGCGCTGGAGCGCCATTTCGCCCTGCCGATGCCCCGCCAGCCCGGGCACAACACCGTGGAATGCATCCAGGCCATGCTGGCCGGCGAGGTGCAGGTATTCATCGGCCTGGGCGGCAACTTCGCCCAGGCCACGCCGGACAGCCCGCGCACCCGCCAGGCGTTGCGCAACTGCGCGCTGACCGTGCAGATCAGCACCAAGCTCAACCGCAGCCATCTGACCGTCGGCCGCGACGCGCTGATCCTGCCCTGCCTCGGCCGCACCGACATCGACCGCCAGGCCTGCGGCCCGCAGGCGGTCACCGTGGAAGACTCGTTCAGCATGATCCACGCCTCCCGGGGCCAGCTGGAGCCTTTGTCGGCGCAGATGCGTTCGGAGCCGGCGATCATCGCCGGCATCGCCGCCGCCACGCTGGGCAAGCGCCCGGTGGACTGGCTATGGCTGGTGGAGGACTACGCACGAATCCGCGAGCTGATCGCGGCGACCATCCCGGGTTTCGCCGGCTTCGACCACCGCCTGCATCGCCCTGGCGGCTTCTATCTGGGCAACGCGGCCGCGCGCCGGGAATGGAACACCGCCAGCGGCCGCGCCGCGTTCAAGGCGCATGCGCTGCCCGCCGAGTTGCTGCCGGAGCAAGCGCGCCAGCCCGGCGTCAGCGCCGATCTGATCTTGCAGACGCTACGCTCCCACGACCAGTACAACACCACGCTGTACGGCCTGAACGACCGCTACCGCGGCGTCAAGGGCATGCGCGAGGTGGTGTTCGTCAACCCCGCCGACATCCAGCGCCTGGGCCTGGAGGCGGGCCAGCAGGTCGATCTGATTTCGCTCTGGGACGACGGTATCGAGCGACGCGTAAGCGGCTTCACCCTGCTCGCCTACGACACCCCGCCGGGCCAGGCCGCCGCCTATTACCCGGAAACCAACCCGCTGGTGCCGCTGGAGAGTTTTGGCGACCGCAGCTATACGCCGACCTCGAAATTCGTCGCCATCCGCGTGCTGCCCGCCACGCAGGCAATGCAGCCGGAGATGATCGTCAGCGGCTGACCACGCCGAGGAAGCCTTACCGGCCCTGCCCGGCGAAGCGCTGGATCTGGTGGGTGGGGCCCGACACGATCAGCAGGTCGCCGGGCAGCACCTGGGTGCTTGGCGTGGCATGCTGGAAATCCTCGTTGGCACGCTTCAGACCAACGACGGTCACGCCGAAGTTCTCGCGCACGGCCGCGTTCGCCAGCGTGCTGTTGTGAATCCGTTCAGGGGCATGGATCTTGGCGATGGCGAACCCGTCATCGAACTCGATGAAATCAATCATTCTTCCGGTGATCAGGTGGGCCACTCGCTCGCCCATGTCCGCCTCGGGATAGACCACGTGGTGAGCGCCGATACGCATCGCGATCTGGCCATGCTCGGCGGTCAGCGCCTTGACCCAGATGTCCTGGATGCCGAGTTCGGTCAGGGCCATGATGGTCATCAGGCTCGCCGCCAGGTCGGTGCCGATACCGACGATGGCGTGGGCGAAGTCCGCGACGCCGAGCTGCCGCAACGCCATGACGTTGGTGGAGTCGGCCTGTACGGCATGGGTGAGCAGGTCCGCCCAGGCGTGCACGGGCTCGGGGTCCTGGTCGATGCCCATCACGTCGTGCCCCAGCCGGGTCAGCGATTGCGCCACGGAGCTGCCGAAGCGGCCCAGCCCGATGACCACCACGCTGTCACCTTTAGAGAACGAAAATTTCTCTGAAAACAACAATTTATCCAACAATTGGTTGTTCCTCCGGATAGCGGTAGGGCATGCGGTGTTCCCCCAGGGCAAGCGACGCCGCGAGGGTGATGATTCCGACCCGCCCGACGTACATGAGCAGCGTCAGCATGAGCTGGCTGGACTCGGGCAGGTCGGCGGTGATCCCCGTGGAAAGCCCAACGGTGCCGAATGCGGAAATGACCTCGAATATCACCTGATCGGTGGGGAAATCGGTTTCGCGAAGAATGACCAGCGTACCCAGCACCACCATGGCACTGCCCAGCACCAGCACCGTGATGGCCTGGCGCTGCGCCGAGCTTCCGACCCTGCGCCCGAATGCCTCGCTGTCGGTCCTGCCGCGGATTTCGGCGATCACCAGCAGCGCCAGGATGGCGACGGTACCGACCTTCACCCCGCCGGCGGTGCCGGCACTGCCGCCGCCGATGAACATCAGGAAGTAGTGCAGCGCCCAGCTTTCATGGGTCAGGGCGCCGATGTCGATCGAGTTGAAACCGGCGGTTCGCGCCGAAACGGAAGCGAAGGCGGCCGACAGCAGTTTCTCCGGCCAGGCCATCGGGCCGAGCGTGTTCGGGTTCGACCATTCGAACAGCAGCAACGTCAGAAAGCCGCCCACAAGCAGCACCGCGGTGCCTGACAGGGTGAGCTTGGTATGCAGCGACCAGTGACGCGGATCGGAGAATTTGCTGCGCAGATCATAGAGGACGGGAAACCCGAGCCCGCCGATCACGATGGCCATCATGACCGGTAGCAGGATCAGCGCATCCGAGGAATAGCGGACAAGGCTGTCGCCATGAATCGAGAACCCCGCGTTGTTGAAAGCCGAGACGGCATGGAACAACCCGCTCCAGGCCGCCTCCCCCCAGGGGAGGCCATAGGACAGGTGCAGCCGGAGGGTCAGCAGCAGCATGATCACCAGCTCCATGCCGAGGGTCACCACCAGCACCAGCTTGGCTACGCCCGAGATATCGCCCAGGCCCAGCACATGGGACTCGGCCTGGGCGATCAGCTTGGTCCTCAAGCGAAAGGACCGGTTGACCAGCAGGCCCAGCAGCGTTGCCAGCGTCATCATGCCGAAACCGCCGAGCTGAAAGAGCAGCATGATCACCGACTGCCCGAACAGCGACCAGTACGTGCCCGTATCCACCACCACCAGGCCGGTTACGCAGACGGCCGATACGGCGGTGAAAAAGGCGGTGACCCAGGGTGCGGATTCCCCATGGGCATGGGCCACCGGCAACGAAAGCAGGATGCTGCCGCAGAGGATGGCGAGCAGGAAAACCAGCGCGACCGCTCTACCCGGATATAGCAGTGATTTCATTCGACCTGACGCCGACAGACCAGAAGAGTGCGCTCCGACATCACCGACGAACGGGCGGCCCTCGAAGCAGGGCGAGAGACTATGCGCAATAGGCCGCGCGTTCAATCGCAACGCGGCGATTTGCTGGCCAGCCGCCATCGAGCTCAGCCCGGCCGACATGCGGCCGCGAAGCGGTGAACTCCCGCCGATCCCCGCTGTCTGTCAGCTGATGCACCATACGGGACGGCTATAGGGCTATGTGTCCTTTCGGAACGCTGCCGCCAAGCGCCCCCGTCCGTAGCCACCGACCCAATCTGGCCGCTTCAGTCCTGCGCCTGCCCGTCGCGTATTCCGGCAGGCCCCGCCAGACGGTGCCTCTCCTCACCGCCCCGCTCATCAGCGGCTTCATTCTTCTTGATTAACGTGAACGGTTCATGTCGATATCTCTCCATCTTTCTGCCACGCTCTCCCGCCTCCCCCTTTCCGCCTCGCGCCGGGCGATCGGCGCAGGCCTGCTCGGTGCGCTGCTGGGCGCTGTCGGTACGGTCAATGCGCAAGAATCGAATACCCGCTGGGTCAGCGACAGCCTGAACACCTATGTACGCAGCGGCCCGACCGACGGCTACCGCATCGTCGGCACCCTGACCTCCGGGCAGAAGGTCGAACTGGTCAGCACCCAGGGCGACTACAGCCAGGTGCGCTCCGAGTCCGGCAGCACCGTCTGGATTCCCAGCAAGGAACTGCAGGAAGTGCCCGGCCAGGCCGAACGCCTGCCGCAGCTGGAACAGCAGGTCGCCGAGCTCACCGACCAGCTGGAGACCATCGACGCGAGCTGGCAGGCGCGTGTGCAGGGCATGCAGGAGACGCTGGATTCACGCAAGACGCTGATCGATGAGCTGGACGCACGCCGTGTCGCCCTCGAGGCCGAGCTGACCGATGCCCAGTCGGAGCTGCGCACCACCCAGGCACGCCTGGGCGAGGAGAACCAGCGCGTGCTCATGCAATACATGGTCTACGGCGGCAGCATCGCCGGCGCCGGGCTGCTGCTGGGCCTGATCCTGCCGACGCTGACCCGCGGCCGCAAACGCAACGACCGCTGGTTCTGAGGCAACCCGGGCCAAAAGCAGCCTCTACGCACCATCCCCGTAGGAGCCCGGGGGGCGCCGAGTCCTTGCCGGCGATCATCGGCGTTGCGCGCGGATCGCCAGCAAGCCGGCTCCTACGCGTCCCCAGGGGTTTCAGCCCATCAAGCGACTCTGCTGGGCTGAAGTGACCGAGGGCCCTGCCCCGGGCCGTTCCGTTCGTCCAGCCACCATCGCTCGCCCTGCGCCCCGACTATGCTTGCCAGAGAGATCTCCTAGGAAGCCAGGCACATATGGGCGCAGTATGGCGGTCCGACAATCAATCCCAGACAGGGCGGTCCAAACGCGCCCCCTCCCCCCTTTCATCCCAAACACGCAAAAGCCGCCGCAAGCGGGCCCGCAGACTCGCGTGGCTGGCCGGCCTGACCTTGCTCGCCGCGGGCGGCTACCTCGGCTGGCAGGAACTGCAAACCTCGCAATGGCAGGCGCAGTGGCTGAGCCGCTATGCCGCGAGCCTCGAATACCGCGTCCGGCCGGGGCCAAGCACACGCATCCAGTTTCCCGACGACGGTCCCTTCGACCGCCGGCTGGGCTACGTCGCGCTGCCGCGCTTCATCGAACAGCTGGCACAGCGCAACTTCCGCATCGAGGAGCAGGCCCGCTTCTCCCCGGCCCTGCTGGATTACGCCAGCCACGGCTTCTTCCTGCCCTACCCGGAACAGGCCCAGGCCGGGCTGACCATCAACGACTGCCGCGGCGTGCCGCTGTATGCCAACAGCTATCCGCGCCAGTACTACGAGTCCTTCGAGGACATCCCGCCACTGGTGGTCATGAGCCTGCTGTTCATCGAGGACCGTGGCCTGCTCGACGCCGACCGCCCCCATGCCAATCCGGCCGTGGACTGGCCGCGCTTCACCAAGGCCGCTATCAGCCAGCTGGAGAAGCGCCTCGGCCTGGCCGGTCAGGCCGCCGGCGGCAGCACCCTGGCGACGCAGGTGGAAAAGTACCGCCACTCGCCCGAAGGGCGCACCGGTGACCCGCAGGAAAAACTCCGGCAGATGGTGTCGGCCAGCGTGCGCACCTACCGCGAGGGCCCGCAGACCCTCGCCACGCGCCAGCGCATCGTGCGCGACTACCTGAACAGCGTGCCGCTGTCCGCTGCGCCCGGGCATGGCGAGGTGCACGGCATCGCCGATGGCCTGCGCCTGTGGTTCGGCGCCGACTTCGCCGAGGTCAACCGCCTGCTCGACCCGGGCCGCAACAGCGGCTCCGGGCTGCAGGCGCAGGGCCTGGCGCTGCGCCAGGTGCTGTCGCTGCTGATCGCCCAGCGGCGCCCCTCCCATTACCTGGGCAGCAGCAGCGGCCGCGAGGAAATGGCCGGGCTCACCGACAGCCACATCCGCCTGCTGGCCAACGCCGGTCTCATCGGCACGACGCTGCGCGACGCCGCCCTGGGCCAGCGGATCGCGGCGTACAATCCGAGCCGCGACGAGGCCATCCTCGCCGTGGAGACCACCAAGGGCATCAGCGTCGCGCGCATGCGCCTGGCCGGCCTGCTCGGCTTGCCGCTGTACGACCTGGACCGTCTCGACCTCACCGCCAGCACCCCGCTGCAGGGTGATCTGCAGAGTCAGGTCAGCGAGTATCTGAGGCGCCTCGCCGATCCCCAATTCGCCGAATCCATGGGGTTGTTCGGCGACCGCATGCTGTCGCCGGAAAAGACCGCCGAGGTGCGCTACAGCTTCACGCTGTTCGAGCGCGGCGACGAAGGCTTCCGCGTGCGGGTGCAGACCGACAACACCAACCAGCCCTTCGACATCAACGAGGGCAGCAAGCTGGAGCTGGGCTCGACCGCCAAGCTGCGCGTGCTGGCCACCTACCTCGAAGTGGTCGCCGAGCTGCACCAGCGCTACGCCGGCCTGAGCCCCGAGGAGCTGCGCAAGATCGACGCCAAGGCCAACATCAGCCGCTGGGCCATCGGCTATCTCGCCCAGGCCCGCGACCGCAGCCTCGCGGCCATGCTCGATGCCGCGCTCGAACGACGCTATTCGGCCAGCCCCGCCGAGCGCTTCTTCACAGGCGCGGGGATGCACCACTTCGGCAACTTCCGCCGCGAGGACAATGGCCGTATCCCCACCGTGCGCGAGGCGCTGCGTGAATCGATCAACCTGCCGTTCGTGCGCCTGATGCGCGACCTGGTGAGCTACAGCACCTACGAAACCATCAACAGCGCCGAGCTGCTGAAAAATGACAAGGACCCGCGCCGCCTGGAATACCTGACCCGCTTTGCCGACCGCGAGGGCTCGGTGTTCCTGCAGCGCTTCTGGAAGAAATACCGAGACAAGACCGCCGAGCAGCGCATCGAGACCTTCCTGCAGGGCATGCGGCCGACGCCGGTGCGCCTGGCGGCCGTGCACCGCTACCTGATGCCGGATGCCGAGCGCGGCGCCTTCGACCAGTTCCTCGAACAGCACCTGCCGACGACCGAACTGAGCGACAAAGAGCGCGATGCGCTCTACACCCGCTACGGCCCCGGAGCCTTCAGCCTGCCCGACCAGGCCTACATCGCCCGCACGCACCCGCTGGACCTGTGGCTGCTCGGCTACCTGATCGCCCATCCGCAGGCGACGCTTTCCGAGGTGGTCGCCGCCAGCCGCGCCGAGCGCCAGGAAGTCTATGGCTGGCTGTTCCGCAGCCGGCACAAGAGCGCGCGCGACAGCCGCATTCGCATCATGCTGGAAGTCGAGGCCTTCACCGACATCCATCGGCGCTGGCAACGGCTGGGCTACCCCTTCGACAACCTGGTGCCGTCGCTCGCCACCGCGCTCGGCAGCTCCGGCGACCGCCCCGCGGCGCTGGCCGAGCTGATGGGCATCATCCTCAACGACGGCGTGCGGCTGCCCAGCGTGCGCATCGATAACCTGCACTTCGCCGAAGGCACGCCCTACGAGACGCGCATGGGCTTCGTCGCCGGCAAGGGCAAACGGGTGATGCCGGTGGAAGTCGCCCGGGCCCTGCAGGAGACCCTCGCCAACGTGGTCGAGGGTGGCACCGCGCGGCGCCTGCAAGGCAGCTTCGTACAGGACGACGGCAGCCCGCTGCGGGTCGGCGGCAAGACCGGCACCGGCGACAACCGCATCCAGAGCATTGGCGCCGGCGGGCGGCTGATCAGCTCGCTGGCGATGAACCGCACCGCCACGTTCGTCTTCTATCTCGGCCCGCACCACTTCGGCACGCTGACGGCCTACGTGCCGGGCCGCGCCGCCGACAGTTTCCGCTTCACCTCGGCCCTGCCGGTGCAGGCGCTCAAGGGCATGGCGCCGATCCTGCGGCCCTATCTGCAGGGCAGCGGCACCCTCTGTCGCCCCGAGCCCTTGCCGGCCCTGAGCCAGGGAATGCTCTCGGCCGAAAAATGAACGGGCCGTACGGCGCAGCGGCAGGCACGGCGCCATTGGCCGCGCAACCTCGGCGCCCCCAGCCGGACAACCGGCAGCGAAACGGCTACAGCCCTACGCTCGTCGGAAGTTCGGTTTTGTTCGCGACGGGAGCGCAAAGCGCGTTTAACTGGCCGGGGCGGCACGCTAAGCTAGCGCTCGTTTGCAGGTTTTTGAGAACTGGCGCATATCGCCGCGCTCATCACCCTGCCAGTCCAACGCCCCCCGTTTTCGGAAGTACCATGCGCGGCCGCCTTTCCAGTCTATTCTTCTGCCTGTTTTTCTCGGCCCTCGGCCTCGATGTTTCCGCCGCCAGCCTCAGCCAGCAACGCCAGTACTACGATGAAGCCAAGCAAGCCCTGGCCAAGGGCAACAGCGGGCCCTACCGGCGCTACCAGAGCGCCCTGCGCGACTATCCGCTGGAACCCTACCTGGCCTATGAAGAACTCACCGCCCGGCTGAAGACCGCCAGCAAACAGGAGGTCGAGGAGTTTCTTGCCGAGCATGGCGACCTGCCGCAGATCAACTGGATGAAGCTGCGCTGGCTGCGCCTGCTGGCCGAGCGCGGCGACTGGCAGACCTTCACCCGCTACTACGACCCGCAGATGAACTTCACCGAACTGGACTGCCTGTTCGGCCAGTACCAGCTCAGCAACGGCCTGCCAGGTGCGGACGCCGCCGCCGAGCGGCTGTGGCTGGTCGGCAAGTCCCAGCACAACGCCTGCGACCGCCTGTTCGAACTCTGGGACGCCAAGGGCCTGCTCACCGAGGAGCGCCGCTGGAAGCGCGCCAAGCTGGCCGTGGAAAGCGGCAACTACGGGCTCGCCAGCTATCTGGTAAAACGCCTGCCGACCCTGCAGACGCAAGGCCAGCTGATGCTCGACGTCGCGCAGAAGCCGCAGATGCTCGGCCAGCCGGAGCGCTTCGCCTCGGCCAGCCCGGCGATGGCGGACGTTGTCTCCATCGGCCTGCGCCGGCTGGCCCGCCAGGACCCGGAAAAGGCCCTCGACCTGCTCGACGGCTATGCCCGGCGCTTCGCCTTCTCCGACGACGAAAAAGTCGCCATCGCCCGGCAGATCGGCCTGACCCTGGCCAAGCGTTTCGACAGCCGCGCGCTGAAAGTGATGGCCGAATACGACCCGCAACTGCGCGACAACACCGTCAGCGAATGGCGTGCGCGGCTGCTGCTGCGCCTCGGCCGCTGGGACGAAGCCCACGAACTGACCCGGCGCTTCCCCGAGGAACTGGCCAACAGCAATCGCTGGCGTTACTGGCAGGCGCGCAGCCTGCAACTGGCCAAGCCGCAGAACAAGCAGGCCGAGCAGCTCTACCAGCCGGTGGCGCAGGAACGCGACTTCTACGGTTTCCTCTCGGCCGACCGCATCCAGGCACCGTACCGGCTCAATCATCAGCCGCTGGCGCTGGAGCCGAAGGTGGTGCAGAAGGTGCGCAACACCGCCGGCATCCGCCGCGCCCTGGAATTCCACGAGCGCGGGCAGATCGTCGACGGCCGCCGCGAGTGGTACCACGTCAGCCGGCTGTTCAGCCGCGACGAGCTGGTCGCGCAGGCCCGCCTGGCCTACGACAGGGAATGGTATTTCCCAGCGATCCGCAGCATCAGCCAGGCGCAGTACTGGGACGACCTGGATATCCGCTTCCCCATGGCCCATCGCAGCGCCATGGTCCAGGCCGCCAGGGCGCGGGACATCCATCCCAGCTGGGCCTTTGCCGTGACCCGCCAGGAAAGCGCCTTCATGGCCGATGCGCGCTCGCATGTCGGCGCCACCGGCCTGATGCAGCTGATGCCGGCGACGGCACGCGATACCGCCAAGCGGTTCGGCATCCCGCTGGCCTCGCCGCAGCAGATACTCAACCCCAATACCAACATCCAGCTCGGCACCGCCTACCTGAGCCAGATCTACGGCCAGTTCAACGGCAACCGCGTGCTCGCCTCCGCCGCCTACAACGCCGGCCCCGGCCGAGTACGCCAATGGCTGCGCAACGCCGAGCACCTGTCGTTCGACGTGTGGGTGGAGAACATCCCCTTCGACGAAACCCGCCAGTACGTGCAGAACGTGCTGACCTATTCGGTGATCTACGGGCAGAAACTCAACACGCCGCAACCCCTGGTGGAATGGCACGAGCGGTTCTTTGAATCGCAGTAGCTAACAAAGCCGGAAGCCTAAATGCATTGCCCCGGGGCGGGCCTCCCACGAAAAGCCGCCTGCGCATGCCGACCCTGTGGGAGGCGCGACCTCGCGGCGATGCAGGCCACAGGCCTGCCAAAAGCTTGAAGCTTAAAAAGCCCCTATTCCGGCACGTCCACCGGCATGCCGAGCACCAGTTCGCCGCTGCCTTCGGCAATCAGGTTCTGCCCGAAGAACACGCCGCCCTCGCCCTTGCGGTAGCCCAGCAGGGTCGCCAACGGTTCGCGCTCGGCGTCGCGCTCGGCGGTCGCCGGGTCGATGGTCGGGATGACGCAGCGCGAGCAGGGCTTGACCACGCGGAACTCCAGCTGACCGATGCGGATGCGCTTCCAGCCGTCCTCGGCGTAGGGTGCCGCGCCGCTCACCACCAGGTTCGGTCGAAAACGCAGCATTTCCAGCGGGCGGCCGACGCGCTGCACCAGGTCATCCAGCGACGCCTGGCCGATGAGCAGGAAGGGGAAACCGTCGCTGAAGGCAGTACGCTCGCCAAGCTGCGCGTAGTCCAGATCCACCTGGATACCCTCTTCCACCGGCAGATGGACCAGGCGGCAGGCCTGGCCGAGAAAGCGCGTCAGCCAGGCGGCGGCCGCTTCGCCGGCATCCGGCACCACGGCGTTCGAACTCCAGATCTGCACGCAGCGCATCGTCGTCGTATCCGGCACGGCGACATCCAGGTCGTCCATGCCCGGTGCGCTCAGCCGCAAGGCCTGCGTACCCTGCCAGCGCGCCTGCAAAAGCGCCATCCGCGGCACGGCGCGTTGCGTCAGGAAGCGCCCCGTGCCGGCGGAGACCACCATCCAGCGACGGTCGCCAACGAGGCCGAGCACATCGCTGCTGGCCTGCTGCAGCGCTTCGCCGGCGGCGGACTTGAGGGGGAAACGATAGAGCGAGGAGAGATGCATGCAACGCTTCCTTGGCGGACCATTCGTGGCCGTTCGAGCGGTGGACGAGCGAGACATCGCCCCAGCGCGCCCGAAAGGCAGGACCGCCGTAGGGTGGCAAAACCGCGAAGCGTTTTCCACCAGTTCCTGGCCGCCGATCGTGAGCTCGCGCCTACTAGAGCCTGGATGTGAAGGCGCTAAGCGTCGATCAGCTCGGCTCGTCGCGCTTGAGGCGATCCTGGATCACGTCAACGAGTTTCTCCGGCTGGAACTTGGAAAGGAAATTGTCGCAACCGACCTTCTGCACCATCGCCAGGTTGAAGCTGCCGGACAGTGAGGTGTGCAGCACCACGTAGAGCTCGTGCAGGCGCGGATCGTTGCGGATTTCGGTGGTCAGGCGGTAGCCGTCCATCTCCGGCATCTCGGCGTCGGTGAAGACCATCAGCAGCTTGTCGGTCAGCACTTCGCCGGCATCGGCCCAGGCCTTGAGCATGTTCAGCCCCTTCAGGCCGTCGCTGGCGGTATGGATCTTCAGGCCGAGCTGGCTGAGGGTTTCGCGCAGCTGCGCCAGAGCGACGCTGGAATCGTCCACGCAGAGCACCTCACGGCCGCGGGCCCGCTCGAGAAGCGGGTCGGCCAGGCGCTCGGCAGGAATGCTGGTGTCGTAGGGCACGATCTCGGCCAGCACCTTTTCCACGTCGATGACTTCCACCAGCTCGTCGTCGACCTTGGTGATGGACGTCAGGTAGTGCTGGCGTCCAGCAGTGCTCGGCGGCGGCATCACCGCATCCCAGTTGAGGTTGACGATACGGTCCACGCCACCGACCAGGAATGCCTGCACCGTGCGGTTGTACTCGGTGACGATGATGGTGCTGCGCTCATCCGGCACCAACGGCCGCAGGCCGATCGCCAGCGACAGGTCGATGACCGGCAGGGTCTGGCCGCGCAAGTTGATCACCCCGCAAACCGAGCTGTGGCGGTGCGGCATGAGCGTCATCTTCGGCAGTTGGACGACTTCCTGCACCTTGAACACGTTGATGGCGAACTTCTGCCGACCGCCGAGCCGGAACATGAGGATTTCCAGGCGATTCTGGCCCACCAGGCGGGTACGTTGATCGACTGAATCGAGGATGCTGGCCATTTCGGGTTCCTTGGTGAACGACAGATAAAGGCATATCGGCCGCTTGCGGCGCGGCTTTATGCTCCCGGCAGGTCTTTTTCTCAACGATACAGCGCGCGTAGGTTGGGTTGAGCACAGCGAAGCCCAACAGAAAACGGCACGACGTGTTGGGCTTCGTCGCCTTGCTCCTCAACCCAGCCTATGCTCAGCGCCAACCTGCCCGCTGCTCCGATCATGCATGGCGCTGGCCCCTATCAGCTCAGCTGCTGTCCTGGACGCAATAACAAGGGGGAATCCGCTGGCAAGTGCAGGCGCAGCGCGCCGGGGCGGGCTTCGAAGCGCAGGCGTTCCCCGCTGAACGGTTCGCCATCCAGGTTGATGTCGATCGATTCCGGCGCCTCGACTTCGAGCCAGGCTACCCGGGCACTCACCGACACCGCCTCGACACCCAGCAGCCCGCCGCTGAGCAAGGTGCCCAGGGTGCCGACCGTATCGGCTGGCGCCGGCACGATGCACACGTCCAGCAGGCCGTCGTTGATTGTCGCCTGCGGGCAGAGCAGCTGGCCGCCGCCGGCCTGGCGGCCGTTGCCGATGCCCAGCGCGAGGAATTCGCCCTGCCAATCGAAACCCGGCCCGCAAAAATGCCCCCGCGTGGACTGGATCTCGGCGAAGCGTGTCAGCCCGGTCAGCAAATAGGCTCCGCCGCCGAGCACCCGCTTCAGTTCCTCGGAGGTCGTGGCGGTGACTTTCGAGCCGAAACCACCGGTGGCCATGTTGACGAACAACTGGCCATTCATCTCGCCCACATCCACCGGTTGCGCCGGCTCGTCCAGCAGGGCCAGGGCCTCGAACGGCTCCAGCGGAATACCGGCGGCGCGGGCGAAATCATTGGCACTGCCAAGCGGCATCAGCGCCAGGCTCGCATCCACCTGACTCGACAACAACGCTTCGGCCACTTCCCGCAAGGTACCGTCGCCACCGCCGGCGACCAGTTGCCGGTATCCCGCATCGAGCGCTTCCAGCACCTGCCGGCGCGCATCGCCGGCTTCCCAGGTAACGCGAACCGCCAGGTCCCAGCCGAGTTCACGCTGCTGCCTGACGGCCTCGCGAACCGTTTCATTGAGCGCCTGTTTACCGTGCAGTACCAGCAGCGCCTTGGCATCGCTCATGGCCGTTCGTTTCCTCGCTATTTCGACGCTATATCAGACCCGTTCGCCGCAGCGAAGTTGTGCCATCCAGACGCAGCGAGGATTAACCCAAAAGTTCGATAAATAACGCCGCCCGTCACCGCGCAGGCGTAGCCCCCTCGTCCAAGGCGATTAAGCACGAAATAAAAATACATTCAGTAACAGTAACTTGTGCGCACAAATTGGAGTGCTTTGCTTTTTCGTCAACCCGCTGACTGGTACTGAACTCATTTCTGGAGGCACGGTCGGAGCAGGTGTCCCGAACAGGGTTGCGATAGCGGCCTGCCATCAACCTCCGCATGCCGCGGCGATTAATTCGAGTTTTGAAGCCAGCCTTAGCTGAGGAAGGAGCCTTGTATGCGTGCACAGTCAGTTGGAACCCTTGAATATGCTCATCCCAGTTTCGTCGACTACTTCCTGGCCAGCGTTCGTCTGATCCATGGCCTGACCGCCATTCTGCCGGGCTTCCTGCTGCTGGCGTTCATGGATTTGCCCGCCAGCGGAGCCTTCAGCGCCTTCCTCGGCTTCTTCGCGGTACTCAGCGTCATCATCTTCCAGACCGTCGGTATCTACAGCGAAGAGGTATTCAGCACCCTGCTGCGTTTCCGCATCATGCTCCTGGCCTGGGCTGCGGCCTTCAGCTTCCTGATCTTCATGCACCAGGGCATGGGACTGCTCAGCTACCTGGATGTCAATCAATTGACATTCTGGTTCCTGACCAGCGCCCTGTTGTTCGGCGCCGAGCGGCTGGCGATGCTGGCGCTGTTCCGCCGCCTGATGGCGCGCGGCATGTTCCTGCAGAATGCCGTGATACTCGGCGGCACCGAGAATGGCGTGCGGGTTGCCGAATACCTGCAGAACAACCGCGACATCCGTACCGGCGTGCTCGGCTTCATCGATGACCGTCTGGAGCGGCTGCCCAAGGAGCTGGCCAGCCTGCCGCTGCTGGGTAACACCCGCGAGCTGGAACGGATGATCCGCGAGGAGAAGGTCACCCAGGTGCTGGTCGCCCTGCCCTGGTTCGCCGACAGCCGCATCGGCCAGCTCATCAACGAACTGCGCAAGCTGCCGGTCAGCGTCCTGCTGGTACCGGACATGGTCGCCTTCCGTCACGCCGACCGGCGCATCACCCATGTCGGCGGGCTGCCCTCGCTGATCGCCTCGGACCTGCCGCTGCGCGGCTGGTCGCCCTTCTTCAAGCGCCTGGAAGACATCGTGCTGTCCAGCCTCGCCCTGCTCGCCGCCGCCCCGGCCATGCTGCTGATCGCCCTGGCGATCAAGCTCGACTCGCCCGGCCCGGTGCTGTTCAAGCAGAAGCGCTATGGCTACAACAACCGCCTGATCGAGGTCTTCAAGTTCCGCTCGATGTACCACGAGAAATCGGACGCCAACGCCGATCGCCAGACCACCCGCCACGACGACCGCATCACCCGCGTCGGCCGCTTCATCCGCAAGACCAGCCTCGACGAACTGCCGCAGCTGCTCAACGTGTTCCTCGGCAGCATGTCCATGGTCGGCCCGCGCCCGCATGCCACTGCCACCAAGGCCGCCGGCGTGCTGTTCGAGGACGCCGTGGCCGAGTATTCGGCCCGCCATCGGGTCAAGCCGGGTATCACCGGCTGGGCGCAGATCAACGGCTATCGCGGGGAAACCGACACGCTGGAGAAGATCGAGAAACGCGTCGAGTTCGACCTCGACTACATCGAGCGCTGGTCGGTCTGGTTCGACCTCTACATCCTCGTGCGCACCCCACCGGCACTGCTGCTCAACAAGGACGTGTACTAATCGGCCGGCGCCCGCGTTCAGCCGAAAAGCATCGCACTACGCCGCGCCGCCATGGCGCGACAGGACGGAACTAATGAACCCCCTGAAAATCTCATTTTTGTTCAACCCGGACTGCCCTCCGGCGGCTGCGAATGAGCAGTCACCACGAGGCTGAGACCATGTTCAAGAACATCCTGATTGTCTGTGTTGGAAACATCTGCCGCAGCCCCACGGCCGAGGCACTGTTTGCTCACAGACTCGGTAGCCAGGGCCTGACGATCAGCTCGGCGGGTATTGGAGCACTAGTAGGTAACCCGATGGACAAGAGCGCCCACGAAGTATTGCAGGAGAACGGGTTGGAACTTCCAGCCCACCGTGCCCGACAGGTAGACAGCCACATGCTGCACCAGGCGGACCTCATCCTTGCCATGGAGCATAGCCACATTCAGCACATTCGCCAGATTGCGCCCGAAGTGCATGGCAAGACCTTCCTGATCGGCAAATGGCAGGGGGACCTGGAGATTCCAGACCCTTATCGCCAATCCAAGCCTGCCTTTGAACACGTCCACAGCCTCCTGACGAAATCCGTCGAGAGCTGGCTTCCTTACCTGAAATGAAGAAGGAACTTCGATGACTACCATGCCCCGCCCGATCTATGAAACCAAAGAGGACAAGGACATCGACCTGGCCCACCTCTTTGATACCTTCATCAACAACCGCGTGCTCATCATGGGCATCACGGGGTTCTTCGCTGCCCTGGGTGTCGCCTATGCGCTGCTGGCCACGCCGGTCTACCTGGCCAGCGCGATGATCCAGATCGAGCCCAAGAACGGGCTGCCGAGCCTGACCGACGTGGTCAACACCAACCCGCCGGTATCGCCGGCGCAGACCGAGATCGCACTGCTCAAGTCGCGCTCGGTGGTGGGAGGCGCGGTCAGCAACCTGAACCTCGACATCATCATCAAGCCCCACCACTTCCCCATCGTCGGCGGCTTCATGGCGCGCCGCTTCGAGCCCAGCGAAGAAGGCGAGCTCGGCTGGTATCCGACCGGCCTGGGCAGTTATGCCTGGGGTGGCGAAAAGCTGAAGGTCACCCAGCTGGAAGTGCCGGACAAGGTGCACGGCAAGGAGCTGACCCTGGAGGCGGCCGAGAACAACGGCTTCATCCTGCGTGACGAGGACGACGAGGTCGTGGCCCAGGGTGTGGCCGGCGAGCCGGTCGAGACCGAGGGTTACCGCGTCACCGTGGCCGAGCTGCTCGCGCGCCCAGGCACCACCTTCACGGTGATCAAGAACCGCACCTACAACACCACCGAGAACTACCAGCAGCGCCTGGCCGCGGCCGAACGTGGCAAGCAGTCCGGCATCGTCAACGTGACCCTCGAGGATGCCGACCCGGAACACGCCGTCCGCGTGCTGGAAGAAGTCGCCAGCCTCTACGTCGAGCAGAACGTCGCGCGCAACGCGGCCGAAGCGACCCAGAGCCTGGAATTCCTCAACGAGCAGGTCCCGGCGGTGCGCAAGAAGCTGGAAGCCGCACAGACCGCGCTGAACAAGTACCAGACCGGTTCGCGCTCGGTGGACATCACCGCCGAAACCCAGTCGGTGCTCGACCGCATCGTCGACCTGGAGAAGCAGATCTCCGAGCAGAACCTCAAGCGCACCGAGATGGAACGCCGCTTCACCCGCCAGCACCCCAACTTCCAGGCGCTGATGAACCAGATCAACCAACTGCAGATGCAGAAGCAAGAGCTGGAGAAGCAGATCGGCACCCTGCCCTCGACCCAGCAGGAACTGCTGCGTCTGAACCGTGACGTGGAAGTGTCCTCGGAAACCTACTCCATGCTGCTGAACAAGACCCAGGAGCTGGACATCATCCGCGCCGGCACCGTGGGCAACGTGCGCATCATCGACCACGCCGCGGCGGACCTGGAAAGCCCGGTCAAGCCCAACAAGCCGCTGGTGGTGATCGTTGCCACCCTGCTCGGCGGCCTGCTGGCGTTGGCCTTCGTCTACGTGCGCGAAGCGCTCAAGCGTGGCGTCGAGAACCCGGAAGACATCGAGCGCAGCGGCACCCCGGTGTACGCCTCGATCCCGTTCACCGAGAAGCAGGCCACGCTGGAAAAACGCCTGGCCAACTTCAAGCGCGACAAGAGCGCCGCGTCCTACCTGCTGACCATCAACGAGCCGGCCGACCTCGCCACCGAGGCCATGCGCAGCCTGCGCACCAGCCTGCACTTCGCGATGATCGAGGCGAAGAACAACGTGCTGATGATCACCGGCCCGAGTCCAGCGGTGGGCAAATCCTTCGTCACCACCAACCTCGCCGCCGTGGTGGCGCAATCCGGCAAGCGCGTGCTGCTGATCGATGCCGACATGCGCAAGGGCTACCTGCACAAGGTCATGCGCTGCGACGGCGAAAAGGGCCTGTCGGACATCCTTTCCGGGCGCATCACCCTGTTCGATGCGATCCAGAAGACCCAGCTGAACAACCTCCACGTGATCACCCACGGCCAGCTACCGCCGAACCCGTCGGAACTGCTGATGCACGAGAACTTCTCGCGCTTCGTCAAGGAGATCAGCCATATGTACGACCTGGTGATCTTCGATACCCCGCCGATCCTCGCCGTCACCGACGCCGCGCTGGTCGGCAGCCAGGCCGGCACCACCCTGATGGTCACCCGCTACGGCATGAACGGCCTGAAGGAAATCGAAGCGGCCAAGCGGCGCCTCGAGCAGAACGGCCTGTTGGTCAAGGGCGTGATCTTCAACGCCGTGGTGCGCAAGGCCTCGGCCTATGGCGAGTACGGTTACTACCAGTACGAATACGCCAGCACCAAGTAGCGAGCGTGCGTGGCGGCGGGACAACCTGCCGCCACCAGCGCACCGCCCCTTTTCTTTTCGGACTGCCTCTTTTCGACTGGGCCATCAGGCGCAGCGGATATTTTTTGGCTTCCGTTACGTGTTGCAGAGGCTTTTTGGACGTGTTTTCCCTGGATTTTGCGTGCAATCGGGCGCCCAACGGGATCGGCCCTGTCGGACGAGCCGGACGACTGGCGCTGGCGCTGACGCTTGCGCTCGCCACCGCCGGTGCTCGTGCCGCCGACTGGCCGGCCACGGAGGATGGCCTGGCCCTGCTCGGCGTCAATCTTTCCGGCGCCGGCTTCGCCCCGCACATCACGCCGGGCAAACACGGCACCCACTACTTCTACCCGCAGAAAAAACACTTCGAGTACTACGCCAGCCAGGGCATCCGGCTGATCCGCTTCCCCTTCATCTGGGAGCGGGTGCAGCACTCGCTCGACGACGGATTGAACTTCGACCAGATCCGGCTGTTGAAGAAGACCCTGGACCTGGCCGCGCAGAATGGTCAGAAGGTCATTCTCGACATGCACAACTATGGCCGTTACCACGGCGAACTGATCGGTTCGCGCCAGGTGCCCTACGCGGCCTATGCCTCGGTGTGGCAGAAACTGGCGCAACAGTTCAAGGGCCACCCGGCGCTGCTCGGCTACGACATCATGAACGAGCCGCACGGCACCGTCGGCCTCTGGCCCGGCGCGGCCCAGGCCGCCGTCGATGCGATCCGCGAGGTCGACCAGCAGACGCTGATCTTCATCGAGGGCGAGCGTTGGTCGAGCGCCTTCCACTGGCCGCTGGTGAACGCCAACTTCCTGATCGACGACCCGGCCGAGCGCATCGTCTACGAAGCGCACCTGTACTTCGACCAGGATTTCTCCGGCAAGTACATGCCGCGGGCCAGCCGCAACATCGACCCCATGCTCGGCGTCGAGCGCGCGCGGCCGTTCATCGAATGGCTGAAACAGCACGGGCAGAAGGGCTATCTCGGCGAGTACGGCATTCCCGACGACCTGCCCGAGGCGGCTGTGGCGATGGACAACCTGCTCGCCTACCTCAACGACAACTGCGTACCCAGCTCCTACTGGGCCGGCGGCCCCGGCTGGGGCACCTACAAGCTCGCCATCGAGCCGCGCGACGGCAAGGACCGTCCGCAGATGGCGCTCATGCGCAAACACCTCGCCAACGATTGCACCGCCATCGGCCCCGCACCGGCACCTGACGCTGACTGATTCTGGAGTGACACGAACATGAAATTCGGACTGCTATGGCACTCGTTCTCATCCGGCAACCTGGGGGTTGGCGCGCTGAGCATTTCCAACATGCTGCTGATCGACGAGGCGGCGCGCAAATGCGGCATCACCCCCGAGTTCCTGATCATCGGCTCGTCCGGCCCCTGCGACTACCCGCCGTCCACCGAACGCTTCAACTACGAATTCATCGAGTTCAACGAGAAGGCGCTGCTGAAGAACCCCCACGGTCTGTACCGGGCGATCGCCTCCTGCGATGCGGTGTTCGACATCGGCGAGGGCGACAGCTTCTCCGACATCTATGGCGCCAAGCGTCTGATCAAGCTGCTGGTCAGCAAGGGCATGGCGCTGGGTGGCCGCGTGCCGCTGATCCTGTCGCCGCAGACCATTGGCCCGTTCAAGTCCGACTGGGGCACCAGGGCCTCGGCCTGGGCAATGAAGAAAAGCACCATGGTCTTCGCCCGCGATCACCAGTCCTTCGATGTGCTCAAGCAGCTGAACATCTCCAACCGCGACGAGGTGATCGACGTCGCCTTCGCCCTGCCCTTCGAGCGCCAGCACGAACAGCGCGACCCGAACAAACTGGCCGTGGGCCTCAGCGTTTCGGCCCTGCTGCATCACGGCGGCTACGAAGGCACGGCCAACCAGTTCGGCCTGCGAGCCGACTACAAGGCGCTGACCGACCGGCTGATCCGCAGCCTGCTCGAACGCGGCCACGAGGTGCATCTGGTGCCCCACGTGATCCCGATCGGCTTCCCCGCCGAGGATGACTACACCGTCTCCCGGCAACTGCAGCAGCAGTTTCCCGAACTCAGGCTGGCGCCGCGCTTCAAGGGCCCGATCGAGGCCAAGTCCTATATCGGCGGCATGGATTTCTTCGTCGGCGCACGCATGCACGCCACCATCGGCGCCTTCTCCGCCGGCGTGCCGGTGGTGCCGCTAGCCTACAGCCGCAAGTTCGCCGGGCTCTACCAGTCGCTGGACTACCACCGCGTGGTCGACCTCAAGACCGAGGACACCGACAGCGCGCTGGAACAGGTGCTGGCGCATCTGGACAACCGCGAGCAGCTCAAGGCGGAAGTCGCCGCCAGCGGCGCGATCATCCGCTGCAAGCTGGATGCCTACAGCGCGGCGCTGGAACAACTCCTGGCTTCGCTGCATCAGCCCCAGGCCGTGTACCAGAGATAACCATGCGCGATCATGCCCTGATGGGGGTGACCACGGCGGCGCGTACCGCCGTGCAGCTCGGCACCCTGCTGATCCTGGCGCGCACGCTGGGGCCGAGCGATTTCGGCTTCATCTCGATCGTCATCACCTGGTCGACCATCGTCGCCCTGGTGACCGACTACGGCTTCGGCATGCGCGCGCTGCGCGACATCGGCGCCGAGCGCGAGCGCGCCGGCGAGATCATGTCGGCCAGCCTGGCGGCGAAATCGGTGCTGGTGCTGCCGGCCTGCGTGGTGCTGCTGCCGCTGATCCTCTTCGTGCTCGACCTGCACCTCATCGAGCGCTTCGCCGCCGTGCTGTTCCTGCTCGGCACTCTGGCCTCGTCCTACGGCGACCTCGGGCTGACAGTGTTTCGCAGCATCGGCCAGTTCCATCGTGAGACCCGCATCGTGGTGGCGACGGCGCTGGTGCATTTCGTGCTCATCGGCGCGGCGATCCTCTTGCGCAACGACGTGCTGGCCATCGGCCTGGCATTCCTGCTGTCGCGGCTGATCTACGCCGCCTTCGCCCTGCGCGCGCTGTCGAAGATCCTCGCCCTGGGCGGCATCCTGCGCAATTCCCGGCAGGTGCTGGTGGAGCGCTTCAAGACCTCCACCAGCTTCGCGGTGGACAGCGGCGCGACCAACATCTTCGCCCAGCTCGACGTCATCCTGGTCAACCACCTCGCCGGCCGCGAGGCGGCGGGCATCTACTTCGCCGGCTCGCGGCTGATCCAGGGCGCGGTGCCGTTCAGCGTGCTGCTGGCCAGCGTGCACATCCCGCGCTTCGCCTACCAGCTGCACAACAAGACCGCCGGGCTGTTCCGCTACGGCGTGCGCATCCTCGGCGAATACACAGGCATGGGGCTGGTCTTCGCCCTGGCGTTCTTCTTCATCGGCCCGCTGTTCACCGATTACTTCCTCGGCGCCGAGTACGCCGAGCTGAACACCTTGTGGCTGGCCTTCGCCTGCTTCACCGCCGCGCGCTTCGTCGCCGCCGGGCTGGGGGTGCAGTTGATGGCGATGGGGACCGGCTTCCTGCGCACGTTCGGAATCATCGCCTCGGGAGTGGTCACAGTGGCGTGCTACTGGATTTTCATCCCCTCGCACGGAATACAGGCGGCCCCCTGGGTGTCCACTCTGGGCATGGTCGTCCTGACGGTTATCTACGGTTATGCGGTGCTCGCCATCTACCGCAAGCAGCGCCAGCGCGCATGACCGAACTCGTTCAATACTGCCGGTCGCGTATGCCCGACCGGCCGCTCAAGGGAAGGCAGGTATGAAAGCTCTATTGAACCGCGTGCTGAACAACGACCTGTGCAGCGGTTGCGGAATGTGCAGCTCGGTGGCCGATGACGATGCCATCAGGATCCGGCTCAACGCCGACGGTTATCACCGGCCGGTGCTCAATACGCAATATCGGAACAAGCCGGTGGCCAGCGAGCGGACCAGTGCGGCCTTCGCCAAATCCTGCCCGGCGCTGAACCTGGATATCCGCCCCTACAAGTCGGCCAACTACCACCCGATCTGGGGCGAGATCCTCGATACGCTCAAGGGCTATGCGGCGGACGACGAAGTTCGCCAGGCCGGCTCCTCCGGCGGCGTGATCTCCGCGCTGGCGCAGTATTGCCTGGAAAACAAGCTGGTCGACGGCGTGATCCAGATCCAGGCGTCGCAGACCGATCCACTGGAGAACGTCGCCACCATCAGCCGCTCGCGGCAGAACATCATCGCCTCCTCCGGCTCGCGCTATGCGCCGGCCAGCCCCGGCGAAGCGCTGAAGTGGGTGGCCATGTCCACCGAGAAATACCTGTTCATCGGCAAGCCCTGCGACGTCGCCGCGGTGCGCCAGATGCAGCAGCACGATGCGCGGCTGAAGGAAAACATTCCCTACATCGTCTCCTTCATGTGCGCCGGCACCCCGAGCCTGCATGGCACCGAACAGGTGCTGGACAAGCTGGAAGTCGAGCGCAGCGAGGTCACCGCCTTCCGCTACCGCGGCGACGGCTGGCCAGGGCTGACCAAGGCCACGCTGAAGAACGGCGAGGCGCGCACCATGACCTACAACGACTCCTGGGGCAAGGTGCTCAACCGTCACCTGCAGACCCGCTGCAAGATCTGCCCGGACGGCATCGGCGAGTTCGCCGACATCGTCTGCGCCGACGGCTGGGAAGGCGACGAGAAGGGCTATCCGTCGTTCGAGGAGCGCGAGGGCAACTCGCTGATCCTGGTGCGCACCGAAAAAGGCCGCGAACTTTTCCGCAACGCGCAGGCCGCTGGCGTTGTCAAAGCCGAGGTTTTCGACACCGGCAGCATCTTCGCCATCCAGCCGTTCCAGTACTACCGCCGCACCACCATCCTGCCGCGGCTGCTGGCGATGAAGCTGTTGATGCTCAAGACCCCGTCCTACAAGGGCTTCGAGTTGGGCAAGGGGGTCAGGGAGATCGGGCTGTACCAGAGCTTCAAGGCATTCACCGGGCTGCTGGTGCGGCGCAAGAAGATCAAGAAGCGGGCGCTGGAAACGGCATGAGCCGCTGCGCGATCAGGGACTTTCTACCTAAGGACCAAGGTTGATGACGACTTTCAGTTCACGCTTTTTCTTCTTCCCGTTGCTGATCCTGGCGATCGTGCTGCACTTTTCCGTGTTCGGCGAGAGTCCGCACAACCCCTACGGTATCAAGGGGGTGAACGAGCTGTACCTGGCGATCTGCATCGTCTTCACCATTCTCTTGCTGCTGGCCTCGGCGGAGGACGCGCCGCGCGAATTCCGCATCCTCATGTACTACTGCCTGTACAGCGTGGTGGTGTTCCTGGTGATGCCGGCGGTGTTCGCCTATTTCACCTACGGGCAGCCGATCGTCTACGGGCTGATCGAGGAGCGCCGGGTGCTGTTCTGCCTGGGCTTCGCCCCGCTGCTGTTCCTCGGCAAGCGCGTCAGCACGCTGCAGTTCGAGCGCGGGCTGCTCTATGCGGCGCTGATCGCAGCCTTCCTTTCCTGGTGCTTCAAGTTCGGCGTGATTCCCGACCTGCGCCCGGAGGTCCGCTCGGACGACCGTCCGGACCGCTCGTCCATCGGCCCCTACCTGATCTGCTTCGGCTACTTCTATTGCATCCAGATCTGGTCGAAAGGCATCTCGCCGATCAACGGCGCGAAACGCAACAAGAACCTCTACCTGATCATCGCAGCGGTGCTGCTGCTGACCCTGGTTTTCGCCACCCAGACCCGCCAGCTGATCGTGCTCTGCCTGGCCTTCACGCTGTTCTGCCTGCGTGCCAAGGCGATCATCTGGGCCGCCTCGCTGTCGATCCTGTTGTCGCCGTTCTACTTCTACCCGAGCCTGCTGGAGGTCCTCGGATTCAACACCGAGTTCTACGACAGCACGCTGGAAAGCGGAATCGAGGACGGCGCCCGGCCGCACACCATCTCGGCGATCTTCACGCATCTGGATCAGGTCAACTGGCTGCCCAGCGGCTCGCTGTCGCTGATGTGGCAGGACGGCTTCATCCCCTATTTCGGCGAGCATTTCTTCCTCTCCGACGTCGGCATCATCGGCACGCTGTTCCGCTTCGGCTTCCTGACCTTCCTCATCGTCCCGGTGACGCTGTTCGTCTACCAGCGCATCGCACGCAACATCACGCCGGACATGACCTTCATCTACTCGACGATGCTGGCCTTCTTCGTCATCTGGCCGCTCAACGGCCTCTTGGAATATGCCCAGCCCGTCATCGCCGCCCTCTTTGTCATCCATGCCCTCAAGGCCCGTCACCTTCGCAGCCAGGAGCGAATCCATGAACGTCGCGCTTATCCTCAACTACAAGGCAGCTACTGAAACCATCAGTTGCGTTGAGAGCCTGCTCGCTCATTGCCCGGCTCTCGATCACGTCGTGGTCATCGACAACGACTCGCAGGACGGCTCCGTGGTGGCCTTCAACCAATGGCTGGAGGCCCGACCTCGGCCGAACGTGACCGTGCTGGCCAACCCGCAGAACAACGGCTACGCCGGCGGCAACAACCACGGCCTGCGCTGGGCGTTAAAGAACCTGCCGGTGACGACCTTCTGGATCGTCAACAACGACACCTACGTCGACAGCGATGCCTTCACCCCCTTGCTCGAAGCGCTGCGCGAGAACGACCGCCAGTTCGTCGGCTCGGTGATCCTCAGCGCCGACAGCGGCCGCCTGGAATGCTATGGCGGCGGCAAGCTCTATCCGCTGCTGGGCAAGGCCAGGCTGCTGGGCAAGGACCAGACCCTCGAGGCGATGGCGCAGAACCGCGAGCAGCCCGACTACCTGATGGGCTGCAGCCTGGCGTTCTCGGCCAGGTTGATCGAGCGGATCGGGCTGATGGACGAGGCCTACTTCATGTATTCCGAGGAAGTCGACTGGCAATTCCAGGCCAGGCAGAAAGGCATCTCCATTCGCGTCGTACCGGATAGCCGCCTCTACCACTACGGTTCGCTCAGCTCGGGCGGGCGCTCGGCCTTCTATCACTACTACCGCAACCGCGCGGCCACACGCTTCAACAAGCGTTTCTATGGGCGGGGTTTCGCGTTCATGTCGGCCTGCTTCCTCTCCGCGATCACCGTCATCAAGGAATTCAACCACCCCAGCCTCGCCTGGTCGGGCATCAAGGGCGCCTTCAAGGGAGTAACGATGAGTGTCTAGTGAGACCAACCACGCGTTCGGTGTGGATTTCTACACCGGCAGCAAAGCAGCCTTGCTGGCCAGCATCCGGGAAGGGGTCGCACAGCCCTACTCCTTCGTGGTGACCCCCAACGTCGATCACCTGGCGCAGCTCCAGCACAACGACGCCTTGCGCGAGGCCTACGCCAAGGCCCGTCTGCGCCTGTGCGACAGCCGCATCCTGCAGCCGCTGCTGCAGCGGCTGGGCGTCCGGATCGAGGAAGTGATTCCGGGCAGCGACCTGACCGTCGATCTGCTGGAGTGGGCCAACAGGGAGCACCTGCGGATCGTCCTGATCGGTGCCACCGATGAGGAGTGCACGAAGCTGCGTGCGCTCTACCCCGGCATCGTCCTCTATCACCACAACCCGCCGATGGGCTTCATCAACAGACCGGATGAAGTTCAACGGGCATTGCAGTTCGTTCGCGAACATCCTTCCGAACTGGTGTTCTACGCCGTCGGCGCACCGCGCCAGGAAATACTTGCAAGTTCCATCCAGAGCCATGAACGAACCGGCATGGGATTTTGCATCGGCGCATCCATTTCCTTCGCCACCGGAAGTATTAAACGTGCCCCGGTATGGATGCAGAACTGCAAACTCGAATGGCTGCACCGAATGCTCTCCGAGCCCAGGCGACTGGTGAAACGTTATACCCATGATGCGTTTTTCATAGTTCCGGCCTTCCTGCGGGAAAAGAACTACCGCGTCCAGAAGGCAAAACCGGCGAAACAGGACTCATAAACCAAAGGATCGAAAAATCCACTGTAAATGCCGGGAAGCGTCGTGAACCCAAGCCAATCGCAACGGTCTATCCCTACTGTGATGTGCGCAGGATGGCACTTCAACATCTAACTAACACCTTGCGCCGTCCCGTCCCGGCCGTAAGCAACAGGCTGTATCGAACAGGCAAAGGAATTAAACCTACGTGTCGTTGGAACAGCTTTTATTACAACCAGACGGGATAAAACATAACGTTTCCCGCGCAGCCGGATATAACGCTGCAGGAAGTGAAACATTTCAGGAAGGAGAGAAACTTTGGCTACCGGTCCCGTTTGGTCGCTGAGGAGTGTGGAGTGATGACTCCGACCCTCTTGAATAGGCGAAAGAAGTATTCCAACGCCTTGGACAGAAAAGTGAATCCAGCCGTCTCACTCTTTGAACAACAACCACTCCGTCAAGGATGAACAACCCTATGAAACCATTTATCGCACTCGCTTTCACTTCCACCCTGGTTCTCCAGGGCTGCGCCTTCGCCCCCGGCCAGTACCTCGACCCCGATGAGTTCAAGGAAGGTGCCGAAGCCGAACACGGCACGGTCCAACTGGTGCGCATCACGCCCGAGATGCTCAGGGGCGAACTGGCCTCCGACATGGGCACCTCCAGCAAGCAGGAACTGCTGAACTACAAGCCCTCGTCATACCGCATCGGGCCGAACGACCTGCTCTACATCACCGTCTGGGATCACCCCGAGCTGACCGCGCCGTCCGGCCCGCAGCAGCAGCTGGATGCCAACGGGCGCCTGGTGCGTCCTGACGGTACCCTGTTCTACCCCTATATCGGCAACGTCGAGGCCGCCGGCAAGACCATCGAAGAGCTGCGCTCGGTCATCGCCCGCCGCCTGACCAACTACATCGACAGCCCGCAGGTGGACGTTTCCATCCTGCGCTTCGGCAGCCAGCGCGTGGTCGTCTCAGGTGCATTCAACACCGCCGGTGAAGTACCGATCACCACCGCCCCGATGACCATCACCCAAGCCATCGGCCAGGCAGGCGTGGACACCGATACCGCCGACCTCACCGGCCTGACCCTCAAGCGTGACGGCCGCGAGTACATGCTGGACATCGACTCCCTCAACCGCCCGGACTCCTGGCTGCATCAGGTCTACCTGAAGGATGGCGACCAGCTGCACCTGCCGTACAACGACCAGCGCAAGGTCTACGTACTGGGCGAAGTGATGCTGCCGCAGGCGATGACCTTCAAGGCCACCAGCATGAACCTGATGGATGCGGTCGGCACCGCCGGCGGCATTCGCCAGGAAACTGCCGATGGCGAAGCGCTCTACGTGATCCGCGGTGCGGAGAAGATGGCCGAAGGTCAGGCCAAGGTGTTCCAGCTGAATGCCAAGTCGCCGACCGCCTTCGCCCTGGCCAAGCACTTCCCGCTGCAGCCGCAGGACGTGGTGTTCGTCGGTCCGGCCAACATCACCCGCTGGAACCGCTTCATCAGCCAGCTGCTGCCGTCCGCCAGCATCGTGGGTACCGGCGCCGCAGCCGAATACAACTTGTCTCGCTAAGCAGCGCATGGCCTGATCGCATGGCGATCGGGTGAAAGAAAAAGCCGCAGGGCCGAACCGAAAGGTTTGCTCTGCGGCTTTTTGTTGCGAATGAAAAGCCCATAGGGTCCGCTGGCTGCTCACTGCTCTTGTGGGGAGGCCCGACCTCGGGGCGATGCTCTTGAGCTGCTGGCAGGCCTGCGGCCTGCAATCGCCGCGAGGGCGCGCCTCCCACTGGTTCGGTGTGCACCGTCTGCTTTTGTGGGAGGCCGACCTCGGGGCGATGCTCTTGAGCTGTTGGCAGGCCTGCGGCCTGCATCGCCGCGAGGGCGCGCTTCCCACTGGTTCGGTGTGCACCGTCTGCTCTTGTGGGAGGCCGACCTCGGGGCGATGCTCTTGAGCTGTTGGCAGGCCTGCGGCCTGCATCGCCGCGAGGGCGCGCTTCCCACTGGTTCGGTGTGCACCGTCTGCTTTTGTGGGAGGCCGACCTCGGGGCGATGCTCTTGAGCTGTTGGCAGGCCTGCGGCCTGCATCGCCGCGAGGGCGCGCTTCCCACTGGTTCGGTGCGCACCGTCTGCTTTTGTGGGAGGCCCGACCTCGGGGCAATGCTCTTGAGCTGTTGGCAGGCCTGCGGCCTGCATCGCCGCGAGGGCGCGCTTCCCACTGGTTCGGTGTGCACCGTCTGCTCTTGTGGGAGGCCGACCTCGGGGCGATGCTCTTGAGCTGTTGGCAGGCCTGCGGCCTGCATCGCCGCGAGGGCGCGCTTCCCACTGGTTCGGTGTGCACCGTCTGCTTTTGTGGGAGGCCCGACCTCGGGGCGATGCTCTTGAGCTGCTGGCAGGCCTGCGGCCTGCATCGCCGCGAGGGCGCGCCTCCTACGGGGTCCGCTGGCGATCAGCGTGCCGCTTCGAACAACCCCGCAGCGCCCATGCCGCCGCCCACGCACATGGTCACCACGCCATAGCGCAGGTTGCGTCGCTGCAGCTCGCGGACGATATGGCCGGCGGTGCGCGAGCCGGTCATGCCGAATGGATGGCCGATGGAAATCGAACCACCGTTGACGTTGTACTTCTCGTTGTCGATGCCCAGCGTGTCGCGGCAATACAGGCACTGCGAGGCGAAGGCTTCGTTGAGTTCCCACAGGTCGATATCGTCGATCTGCAAGCCCTTGGCCTTGAGCAGGCGCGGCACGGCGAATACCGGCCCGATCCCCATTTCCTCCGGCTCGCAACCGGCAACGGTGAAGCCGCGGAAGAACGCACGCGGCTTCAGGCCCAGCTCGATGGCCTTCTCCAGGCTCATCACCAAGGTCATGGACGCGCCATCGGAAAGTTGCGACGCATTGCCGGCGGTGACCGAACCATCCTCGGTGAACGCCGGCTTGAGTCCCGCCAGGCTTTCCAGCGTGGTGTCGGGGCGGTTGCAGTCGTCGCGGTCCACCACGCCCCGATGCACGGTGCGCTCGCCGCTGCTCTTGTCCTCGGTGAAGTACTCGACGCTCATCGGCACGATCTCGTCGCTGAACAGCCCTTCGGCCTGGGCGCGTGCGGTGCGCTGCTGGCTCTGCAGCGAATAGAGATCCTGCTGCTCGCGGGTGACGTTGTAACGCCGCGCCACCAGCTCGGCCGTCTGCCCCATGCTGTGGTAGATGCCCGGCACACGCTCCTGGATGATCGGATTGAACAGGTAGTCGGTGTTGCGACTCCTGAGGGTCAGGCTGATGGATTCCACCCCGCCGGCGACGATGACGTCGCTGCAGCCGGAAGCGATCTGGTTGGCGGCAATGGCGATGGCCTGCAGGCCCGACGAGCAATAGCGGTTCAGCGTCATGCCCGGGCAGTCGATGCCCAGGCGGGACAGCACGGCAACGTTGCGGCCGATGTTGTAGCCCTGCGCGCCTTCGTTGGAGCCCGCGCCGACGATGCAGTCCTCGACCAGCGCGGGGTCCAGATCGTTGCGCGACAGCAGCGCGTCGACGCAGTGGGCCGCCATGTCGTCGGGGCGGGTCATGTTGAACTTGCCGCGGAAGGACTTGGCCAGGCCAGTCCGCACACTGTCGACGATCACTACTTCACGCATGGCATACCTCGGAGCAGGGGCGTTCGTGGGGCTGTTGTTGCGGCGCGCTGCGCACGAATTGTTCCACGTCCGCCGGTGGACGATGAGCGGAGCATAGTGCCGCCTGCGCGACCGTTGCGACGACCATTCAGCATGCATATGGCCATTCATCGTCCGGTCAGTCGCCGCTTCGCCCTCCGAAACGGGACGCAGGGGCGCCGTAGGAGCGAGAACCACCCACGCAAAAAGCGCCGCGGGCATGCCCCGCTCCCATCGTTACCCCTTGGCGATCGCCGCCTCCAGCGCCTCGTTCAGCGTGCGCAGGACCTTCACCCGTGCAAAGCGCTTGTCGTTGGCCTCGACCAGCGTCCAGGGGGCGATTTCGGTGCTGGTACGATCGACCATGTCCGCCACGGCATGGCCGTAGTCGTCCCATTTCTCGCGGTTGCGCCAGTCTTCATCGGTGATCTTGAAGCGCTTGAACGGTGTCGCCTCGCGTTCCTTGAAGCGCCGCAGCTGCGTGTCCTGATCGATGCTGAGCCAGAATTTCACCAGCACCACGTCGCTATCCACCAGCTGCTCTTCGAAATCGTTGATCTCGCTGTAGGCACGCAGCCACTCGTCCGGCGTACAGAATCCTTCGACACGCTCCACCAGCACCCGGCCATACCAGGAACGATCGAAGATGGTGAACTTGCCGCGCTCCGGGACATTGCGCCAGAAGCGCCACAGCCATGGCTGGGCACGCTCTTCCTCGGTGGGTGCGGCGATCTGCACGGTGCGATACAGACGTGGGTCCAGCGCGCCGGTGACACGCCGGATCGCACTGCCCTTGCCCGCCGCATCATGCCCCTCGAACAGCGCCAACACGCCGCGCTTGCGCAGCCGGCGATCACGCAACAGGCGCGACAACCGGGCCTGTTCCTCGGCCAGCTGCTGCTGGTAGAGGTCCTTGCTCAGCTTCTGCGACAGGTCCAGGCTGTCCAGCAGGCTCAAGCGGTCCAGATTGCCCAGCAGCGGCGCCGAATGCGGTTGGGAAGCCGGCGATGCCGGCTGTTCGGCTCCGTCCAGCGCCGCCTGCAGCCCCTCCAGCAGCACACGCCCCACCGCCAGGCTGCGGTAACGCCAGTCCACCCCCTCGATCACGTACCAGGGCGCGAAGCTGCGGCTGCTCAGCCGAAGGATCTGCTCGCCGTGACGAACGAACTTGTCATAGGTCTTCGATTGCTGCCAGTCCAGCGGGCTGATGCGCCAGCTGTGCAGGGGATCGTCCTTGAGCGAATCCAGACGGGCCTTCATCTGGGCCTTGGAAAGGTGAAACCAGAATTTGAAGATCAGCGCGCCCTCGTCGCAGAGCATCCGCTCCAGACGCTGCGCACGGGCGGTGGCCAGTTTCAGCTCGGCATTCTTGATTCGCCCATGCACCCGGTCCTCGAGCATCTTGCTGTACCAGTTGCCGAAGAAAATCCCGGTATGCCCCTTCGGTGGCAGGCGCCGCCAGTAACGCCATGCGAACGGATGGAACAGTTCCTCGTCGCTGGGCACATAGAAACTATCGACCCGGATCAGCCGCGGGTCCATCCATTCGTTGAGCAGCTTGATGGTCTCGCCCTTGCCCGCGCCCTCGATGCCGTTGATCAGGATCAGCATCGGAAACCGCGCTTGGGCCTTGAGCCGGTACTGCGCCTGCAGCAGCGCCTCGCGTAATTCCGGCACTGCGGCGTCGTAGGTCGCCTTGTCGATGGAATGGCCGATTTCGGCGGATTCGAACATCATTGTCTCCGTCCCAGATGATGCGCCCAACCCTAGCAGGCAAGCCGAGGGCATAGCGAGCAGGACACGGAAAATCTTCACAGCCCCGGTCTGCTGGCAGGCCTTGCGGCCTGCAGTCGCCACGAGGGCGCGCCACAGGTTCCGGTGCACCGGCCGCTTTTGTGGGAGGCCCGCCCTCGGGGCGATGCTTTTGGGCCACTTTTAGGCAAAATAGCCGTCATGAACGACCAGCCTCCATTACCGCTCTGCTGCACGGCCCCAACGGACCACTGGCCCCTCCCCCGGCCGCTGGCTGGGGTGTGTCTGTTGAGCACGCGTTTCGATCCAGCCTTGCTCGATCCCGAGGATTTCGTCCGCTGGCAAATCCCCGAGCAGAAAGGCGTCAGCAAACGGCAGACGGAATTCCTCGCCGGCCGCCTATGCGCCCGCGAAGCGCTACGCCGGTTAACCGGCTTCCCCGGCATTCCGGGCGTGGGTAAAGACCGCTCACCGCAGTGGCCGGCCGGCATGGTCGGCTCCATCACCCACGGTGCCGGCTGGGCCGGTGCCGTCGCAGCGCGCAACGACCGCTGGCGCGGGCTGGGCCTGGATATCGAACGCGTATTGAACAGCGCGCGGGCCGACCGCCTGGCCGGGGAAATCCTCACCCCCGCCGAACTGAACGGCTACGCCGCCCTGCCCGACCACGAACGTGCCCACCTCGTGACACGCACCTTCTCGCTCAAGGAAAGCCTGTTCAAGGCGCTCTACCCGCTGGTGCAGCAGCGCTTCTACTTCCAGGATGCCGAACTGCTCGCAACCACTCCCGAAGGCGATGCGCGCCTGCGCCTGCTGATCGACCTTTCCGACACCTGGCGCCATGGCGCCGAACTTGAAGGCCAGTTCGCCGAGTTCGACGGCTACCTGCTCAGCCTGGTCAGCATCCGCGCCTAGCAACCGATCAAACCACCGGGCCCAGCTGACAGATGACGCCTTCGTACCGCTTGGGCATACTGGCCACCCTTTTTTCCCCACTCAGGTAATCGGCATGTTCAAGGTCAACGAGTATTTCGACGGCACTGTCAAATCCATCGCGTTCGATATGGCAGCTGGCCCCGCCACCATCGGCGTGATGGCTGCAGGCGACTACGAGTTCGGCACAGGCCAGCTGGAAGTGATGCACGTGATCGCCGGAAGCCTGGACGTCAAACTGCCCGGCAGCGACAAATGGGAAACCTTCGCCAGCGGGACCCAGTTCACCGTACCGGCGAACAGCAAGTTCCAGCTGAAAGTGGCTGCGGATACCGCCTACTTGTGCGAATACCGCTAAAAGCGACGCGCGGGGTGGAAACCGCAAAGCGTTTTCCACCAGCGGTGGTGAAACAATCTCGCGGGTGTTCAGCCGAACGTCTTGTACGCCTGATCGACCCGCTTCGACTGATTGAGTCGGGTCAACTCGCCGGCAATCCGCTCACGCTCGGCGCGCGCCGCCTGCTGCAGTTCGGCATATAGCCGCGACAGCGCCTCGAGCGGTTCACGCAGGGCTGGATCGCTGGCACCCGCCTCTTCTATCAATGCGCGACATTGTGCATCCAACGTACCTATAGCCGCCCAGTCCTGCTGAACCAGCGCCTCGCGCAGGGCATTCTGGAGAGACGCAAGCGCCTGGAGAGTTGGTTGCATATGCCCTTCTGATGAGTGTCGATGGCGGAGACTTCAGGATAGCCCGCGCAATGATGATCAACCGTGTTGGGCAATACCATCCCAACCGGACTTCACTTCCCGCAACAACCCGGCCACTTCATCGATGATCGCCGAATCATTCTTCAGGTTCGCCTCGATCAGACGCGAGGTCATATAAGCGTAGAGGTTATCCAGGTTAGCCGCGATCTCACCACCCGCCTCTTGGTTCAAGGCCTCGCGCAGTCCGCCGACGATATCGATGGCCTTACCGATCAGGGCCCCCTTCAGGGCCACATCGCCCCGCTCCATGGCACCGCGCGCTTGGGCAAGACGGGTAAGTCCACCCTCCATCAGCATCTGGATCAGGCGATGTGGGCTTGCATCCACCAGCTGTGCATTGGTGTTGACGGACTGATACTGCTTCATGGCTGCCATGGCATACATGGGAATTCTGCTCCGATATGTGGCGGGACTATCCTTTGTATCGGCATTAACCCACACAGCTTTAGCAGACAATCGACAAAGGTTTCAGCCCTGCCACCCCTTGCCGCCCCGATGGGCTGAAGCGAAGCGCAGCCCGGCTCACCCTGCAAGCAGGTCGTCAGAGCAGAACACAGCGCTTACTTACTGCTCTTCTTGACGACGCCTGGCAGGCTGGAAAGCGTATTTTCCAGCCAGCTGCTGGTATTGGACAACTGAGCGACCAGCGTATCCATCGCGTTGAACTGGGAATAAAGACGGGTCGTCATCGATTCGATCCGCAGGTTCAGCTTTTCCCGCTGGGCCTTGATATCGGCATTGGTCGCCTCCAGTCCGGAAACCCGCTGCGCCAGGATGCCACCGGTCTGGTTGAAGCCGTCGACCCGGTTATTGAGCCGATTCATCAAACCGGTTTCACCCGTGAAGAAGCCCCCGACTGCGTCGAAATTCTTCTCGAGCGCAGTTTTCAGCTTATCGTTATCGATCGCCAGCGTACCGTCCTTCTGGGTAGTGATGCCGAGATCGGCCAACATCCGCACGCCATCGCTCCCCCCCACCGAAATCAGCTCGTTCTGGATGCCGGAAAGAATGCTGCGAACACTGGAATCGCCGACCAATCCACCAGTCAGTGGCTGACCATCTTCGCCCACCTTGGTCACTTTGGTCAGTGAATTGGTCGTCTTGATCAGGTTGTTGTAGGCATCGACGAACTTCTTGATGTTGGCGGTAACGCCATCCTGGTCCTGGGCAACCGTAACCGTGACGGTCTTGTCCTTGTCCGCCGCAACCAGATTCAACGTTACATCGGGAATAGCGCCTTCCACCTTGTTGGTCGCACTTTGCAGTGCCAGACCATCGATGGTGAACTTGGCGTTCTGCGCACGCTCCAGAACGCCGCCCACCTCCGCGGTCGCATCGCTTCCAGTATCGATGGCAAACGCTTCCAACCCTGCACTAGTACTGATCGAAACGTCCTTGCCCTCCCCCGTATTGGTAGAAGACATCACCAGACGAGTCTTGCCTGTGCTGGGATCGGTAAGCAGGTTGGCGGTAACGCCGGAATCCTTGAGCGCCGTATTCAGCGCCTCCTTCACCTGCGTCAGCGATGCGCCTTCGCCAACCTCGACATCGATGCCCTCGCCATCGCCTACCTTGACCGTCAAGGTACCGGCAGCGCCTGCCGTGAAATCGCTTTCCAGGGCCTTGGTAGCCGTCTTGCTTCCCGTCGCCAACTGTTCGATCTTGACGCTGTAGGTACCCGACTGAGCGGTCTTGCTGGCAGTGGCGGTCAGCAGATCGGTATTGGAGGATTTGGCGGAACGATTCTCGAACAACTTGGCGTCATTCAGCCCCTTGAGCGCCGTCTGGAAACTGCTCAAGGCCGTACGCAGCGTACCCAAGGCGGAAATCTTGGTAGTGGTCGCAGTCTCCAGGCGGGTCAGTTGCGCTTCTTTCGGAGCCTTTTCCGCGGCGACCAATGCACCGACCATCGCATCGATGTCCATGCCTGAGCCAATGCCTGTGATACCTGCCATCTTCACCACCTCGTCATAGGGTTGACGCTTGAAAGCCAAAACTCAACGACAGCAAGAAACGCGCCGCTACGCTTGCGCCTTGAACAACAGGCTGCGGGCCTCTTCCAGGTTTTCGGCCAGACGCAGCGCTTCTTCAGTCGGAATCTGCCGCACCACTTCGCCCGTGGCGCGGTCCGTCACCCTGACCACCATCTTGCCTGTGGAGTCGTCCAGATCGAAATTCAGATCGCGGCGGATGCTTTGCACGAAATCCTTGATGCTCGACACGGCTTCCCCGAGCGATTCAACCGTAACAACCTGCTGCTCGGATGAAACAGCCTTACCAGCAACCTGGGCATCGCCTTGCCTGTCGGCCACTCCTCGCGATCCAGTCAGCTGTTGCCCCTGCGCCTGAACAGCGGTAGCAACAGCAGGCAGTTGAGCCGAAAGCGCAATATCCATTTTCGTCACCTCGCAACGGCAAAACGGGAGGAAGCGCCCAAGCACTTCCTCCCGCAGTTATTGCAGACTGGCCTGTTCAGCTTACTGCAGGAGGCTCAGGACCGCCTGCGGCAGTTGGTTGGCCTGGGCCAGAATCGCGGTACCGGCCTGCTGCAGGATCTGATTCTTGCTCAGTGCAGCGGTTTCGGCGGCGTAGTCGGTATCCTGGATACGGCCTTTTGCTGCCGAGACGTTTTCGCCGATATTCTGCAGGTTGGCGATGGTGTTCTCGAAGCGGTTCTGCACCGCACCAAGCTCGGCACGCTGGGAGTCGATCTGCTTGATGGCATCGTCGATGATATAGACGGCAGACTGCGCCCCAGCCGCACTACTGATATCAATTTCCTTGATGGTGTTTGCATCATTAGCACTGCCTACTTTGGCAGGAGCAGAACCGCTGGCAATACCAGCCCAGCTCACCCCAGTGCTTCCTCCGGAAGCCATCGTTACGGAGGCCAGTACAGAGGCGGCCCCACTGCCAGTCGCACCATTACCTTTAGTAATGACAGTCAATTCATCGTCACTATTCTTCAGGATACCAATACCAACGTTTGCATCGTTGATAGCTGCAGCGATTCTATTCGTCGCATCTTCCGCAGTATCCCCTTCTTTAAAGGAAACTTTTACGGACTTCGTTTCTGTGGTGCCATCAGCCTTAGAGAGGACAATATCAATAGTCTCTTCACCGGCACTAATACCACTGGCCGCCGTAGCCCCGGAACCAAAACTCCCTTCGTAGTAAGTACCAGTGAGCGATTTCGAACTCATTTCGTCGATACCGACACTGATGATCTCATTGGCAGCAGCGCCCACCTGGAAACTTGCCACACCGAACGAGCCATCCAGCAACTGACGCCCACCGAAGGTGGTGGTATTGCTGATGCGGTCCAATTCTTTCTTCAACTGAGTGACTTCATCATTCAGTGCAGTGCGTTCGGAGTCACTGTTGGAGCCATTGGCCGCCTGCAGGGACAAATCACGCATACGCTGCAGGATGTTGGTCGACTGTTGCAAGGCACCTTCAGCAGCCTGCGCCATGGAAATACCATCGTTGGAATTCTTGACCGCAACATTCAGACCACTGATTTGACTGCCCAAGCGGTTGGAAATCTGCAGACCGGCGGCATCGTCCTTGGCGCTGTTGATACGGCTACCGGTGGACAGGCGCTGCATGGTGGTTTGCAACGCGTTGGCGGAGTTGCTGAGGTTGCGCTGAGTGTTCAGGGAAGCAACGTTAGTGTTGACGGTCAAAGCCATGATGTTTGTCCTCCATCGGACCTAGCTTGTTTGCCTGAGTGTGCGACCTTGGGGAGGGACATACCCAGGCACCCATAAAGTTCGCATTCGAGAGTTATGTCGGCGTCGGTATCGAAAGCTTTAGGGGGTAGCGAGAAAAATTTTCCTTCACCCTTGACTTCCCCGAATGCCTGCACAGCCGCCCCGCACAGCTTTTCGGCAGACCGACAAAAAATCTGAGAGCAAAGCCTCGTCCCGAAGAGGCTACGGCTTCTGCTTCATAGCCAGGTGGGCAGCGTGGAGTGTTCAGCCGGGATAAATGGAGCACCAGCCTGCGCCGTGGAAGCCGTTCGGTAGAATGAGCGCTCTGCTGTGCGCGGTCACATCGAACGGATTTAGGGACGATTTCGATCATTGGCCCGAGAACGCCTGCCAAGAGCTATGCCGATTAGCGAACCGGCATAGCTCCCGCTCTACGCTGCGTTACCCTCGCACAGGCTTAGTCCGGCAGCCACGCCTTACGCCAGGCTTCGAGACTCTCCCCTTCGAGCATCCATCCAGCCAGCACAGCAGCACGCAGCTCGTCCCCGGCCTTGGCCGCTGCATCGAGGTCGTTGATATGGGCCCGGATCGCATCCATCCAATCACGGAAGCGGTTCTTCACCCGCGTTACCGGCAGCAAGCCATCCTGATAGCAACGCACGTCGCTGCAGATCACCGGGAAGCCACAGGCACCATATTCCAGCAGACGCAGGTTGCTCTTGCACTCGTTGAACAGGTTCTGCTCGACCGGCGCCAGTGCCAGGTCAAGATTCAGACTAGCCAGCTTTTTGGCGTAACGCTCTATCGCTACTCCTTCGTGGAACTCATGGATATAAGGCTTCAGCTTCTCCGGGCACATGCCGAAGAACACCCATTCCACTTCATCCGCCAGCCCCTTGACCACATCGACAATCATCTCCAGATCGCCCGTATGGCTGGCGCCACCCGCCCAGCCGACACGAGGCTTGCTGGAAGTTCGACGAGCACCCGTTGATAACCCGCCCCACCAACGCGGATCAAGCCGATTCTTCACAACATGAATATCCGGATGGAATTCGGCGAACGCCTCCGCCATCACATCCGTAGAAACGACGAAGCGATCCACATAGGACAAACCACGGCGCAAGGACTTGACGATATCCTTAGGCATATGTTGACGATGGACGCTCTTCATCGGCAGGTTCGGCAAGTAGTCATCCAGCTCGTAGACCTTGAATGCCTGGGAAAACGCCTTGATCCGTCGCATGGCCTCCAGGCGCTCTTCACCGATTTGCCGTTGCAGGATCACGGCATTGGGGCTGTAACGCTCCAGGTCCACGACGTGCATCAAGCCGACTGACAGCGCACCGTCGACCATTCCCGCCTCACGCAGGGCATTGAATGGCTGCATGACACGATAATGGCCGCAGCCCATCGTATCGGCCGGATGAGCAAGCACCACCGGCAGAGGGTGCCAACTATCCAACGGGCGCCAGGAAAGCCGTGTGTCGGCCAGCTTAAAGCCGCCAGGCATGACCAAGGAAAAATTAGGGTTATAGGCTGGGTCGCGCGCTAACTGTGGGAGCCATTTGGCATAAAGTGCATCCTGCTCCACCAAACTGGGTTGGGCCAGTGGTTTCCGATCCAGCAGCAGCTGGACCGCCGGGGACCAGACAATTAGATAACCTGCTTCACGCACTTTCAGACATAGATCAACCTCTAAGTAGCGCTCTGGTATCCACTCCTCATCCAAGCCCCCCAGATTCATATAAAGTTCGCGAGGCAGCATCAAGCACTCGCGACCCAGCGCACTAAAATTCTGATCAACCTGAAGCCTTTGCATGTAGCCAGGGGCATCCAACGTTTCCCCCAAAAAAGGCCGCCCCACTGGTCCTTCCAGACCTAGAATCAAACCTGCCTGGGCTACCTTGCCTTTAGCTGTCAACAACTTGCCTCCAACACCTCCGACCTCTGGCCGCTGGGCATGGTTGAGCATTTCATCCAGCCAACTACGATCCACAATGGCTACATCAGCGGAAAGTAGTAGTAAATAATCACCAATAGCCTGCACAGCAGCTTCATTAAGCATCGCTGCAAGCTTATGCCCGGCGGGCTGAACAAGTCGCAACTTAGCTTCTCCAAGACTTGACAGCGCCACCAGCCATTCATGAATATCTCTTACCGCCGGATGACTTTCAACCACTAAAACCTCAAAGTTCTGGTAGTCCGTATTTTCTAGAAGCCCTTCAACGCACCGCTGCAATCTTTCCAGAGATTCCCCACTAATAATTAATATCGAAACAATCGGTTGCCCTTCATGGCCATAATAGACGTGATAACGCCCCGGTTGCCTACTCAAAATCCGGGCATCAGCATAGCCTCTCGCTTGAAGGTGCCGAACAATAACCTCTCGCTCGTCTTCGACATCCTTCAAGTCCGGAATTTCAGCAATGACCAAGGGCTCAGACATATGGCCAAAACCTGAAAGCCCCACTTGATTTATAAGACGCAATATAAGATCAAGCTCCAGCGCGTTTCCGAGGCCGACTTCAAACCCACCCAATTCAAGCACGAGGCCTCGCCGAAACAACCAATGACGAGACATCCCTGCAGGAAAGCTTATTAGGTAATCGAGATTAAATGCAGGACGGAAGGCCGCCCCCAACTCCCCATTAGACTGACGATACAACTCATCACAACTTATGGCGATACAGTCTGGCGCAGCAATAGACTCCAAACCAAGCTTGGCAACTCCATTGACCAACAACTCATCTCCAGCCTCAAGCAAAACAAACCAATCAAAGCTTTCAACCTCAATTATGGCATTAAGCCTTGATGCAAAAGCAGACTCAACCTCTCGATAAAAACGAAAACCTTGGCCTATAGCGAAGTTACTTTCGCTCTCCACACTCAAAATGCAAACTGAGACTTTAGCGGACCAATCACAAACAGCGACCAAGCTATCCAGCGTTCTTTGTAGCTTTCCTGAGTCACCAGAGGAATCCAGCACAAACACAAAAAGCCCCGGCCACGCATCAAGCCTCTCCATAACTAAAGATGAAATTTCCGCCCCAATGCTACGAGCTTCCAGCCAAGCTTTTATATCAACCCCGCGATTTCTGACAGGCAGGCTTGGATCACCGCCATACTCATCCCTAACCTCTCGATAAAATTCAAATATCTCAGAAGCCTTCTCAGGAAGAGAAAGAAACTTTAAAGCCATTTCCCGGCTTAACTCACCACATCCAGCCCCCACTGATTGAAAAAGATTAACAATCTCTTCATCAGACAAACGAAGCTGGTATTTTCTACCCGAGCAATTACGCTCAACGGCCTTTTCAAAATTTTCATGAAACAGACCATCGGACAAAGCAGAACCATTATAGGAGCGCTGATCAAGCAATAAAACTGCCCGTCCATACATGGCAGCCTCGTAAGCACTACGCCCAACACCCACGACCAAATCAGCCCACTCTAGACTTTGGCGAATATCCATAGAAGGATTCGTAAACTTGTTATGCGACAGAAATCCAAATCCATATCTATCACACAAATTTTTTAAGCGATCATTTAACGCGTCCGAATGAGAAAGAGAAAAAACATTCTTGACCTCTCCGGACACACGAACCCTACAATAATCGCGGGGCGAAACTCCATTAAATACAACTTTCTTATTCCTCGCATGGGCAGGGATCCTTACCAGCGCCTCTTTGGATATACCGACATACCCATGTATACCTCCCACCGGAGCGTCCCACAGCGCATCATGCTGCACCCAAATACGAAAACCAGTAAACTCTTCAGCAGGAATAAAATATGAGATCAATATAAGATCGAATTTCCTAGAGTCAGAATTGCAAAGTACCCCTTGGCGCTCCAAAAACTCGGAATAGTAGCCAACATCCGGAGACGCACATTCAACATCATATCCAAGGGACTTAAGATGCAAAGCCATGCTAACTACGTAAGACTGAGTTCCTCCTGGCGTATTTCCAAGAAGGTGAGATGTTAGAAGTATTTTCACGCGCAACTCCAAGCAATACGCCGCCGAGATTCAGGAAAGAATTATTGACCTAGCAAAAATCAGGCCATCCCACCGGAAGCCGAACAACCTAAAAAGAGCGGTTCAAGTATTGGCGAAATCGTTTATGTAGCGCCCCTATGGCCATAGGAACACGCCGAAAAAAGCGCCAAAGAAGAAAAGTGCTGGCGACAAATTATCGACACTCAGGAAGTGCTGACGAAAAAGAATGGATGCGGAGAATTGATCAGTGATTAGCCTAGCTATGTCTAGCGGTTAGGCTTTATCGCTACGCAGGCCGCCCAAGGCTTCCCCATCGACCAGTTCTGCCTAGCACCTACGCCGGCTCGAGCTGCACCAACCGCTCAAGAAACGCGGCCTCATCCAGCACAACAATCCCCAGCTCGTTGGCCTTCGTCAGTTTCGAGCCGGCGCCCGGGCCTGCCACGACGCAGGTGGTCTTCGCCGAAACGGAGCCGGCGACCTTGGCGCCCAGGGCTTCCAGGCGGGCCTTGCCTTCGTCGCGGCTCATGGCTTCGAGGGTGCCGGTCAGCACCCAGGTCTGGCCAGCCAGCGGCAGGCCTTCGGCGGTCTTCTTCGCGCTGCCCCAATGCATGCCGAATTCACGTAGCTGAGCCTCGATAGTGCGGGCACGTTCGGCGTTCTCGGGGTTGTCGAAATAGTCGCGCAGTGAGCGTGCGGCCTTTTCGGTGAGGCGTTCGACCTGGCGCAGGTCGAGCCAGTCGGCGGCGATGATCGCTTCCAGGCTGGCGAAACGGTCGGCCAGGCGCTGCGCGCCGGTGCTGGCGATGAAGGGAATGTTCAGTCTGTCGAGCAGGCCGGCCAGGGTTGCGCAAGCGGTGAATTCGGGATGTACCTCGCCCTCCTCCTGCAATACCACGCCGCGCTCGCGCAGCTGTGCGATCACCGAGCGGTTGTGCTCGTCCTCGAAGAAGCTGTGGATCTCGTGTGCCACCTCCAGTCCCACGTCGGGCAGGTAGACGAGCACGTCGGGCAGCGCACGGCCGATGCGTTCCAGCGACCCCAGCGCCCGCGCCAGCAGTTTGGCGGTTTCCTCGCCCACATCCGGTATGCCCAGGGCGTAGATGAAGCGGGCGAGGCTGGGCTTGCGGCTCGCGTCGATGGCGTTGAGCAGGTTGCGCGTGGAAACCTCGGCGAAGCCTTCCAGCTCGATGACCTGTTCAGGCGTCAGGCAATAGAGATCCGCCGGCGAATTGACCAGTCCCTTGTCGACCAGCTGCTCGACGATCTTGTCGCCCAGCCCGTCGATATCCATCGCGCGGCGCGAGACGAAGTGGATGATCGCCTGCTTGAGCTGGGCCTGGCAGGCCAGACGGCCCACGCAGCGGTAGATCGAGCCTTCGCTGACCGACTCGCGGCCCTTGCTGCGCTTGATCAGCTGGGTGCGCTCGACTGCCGAGCCGCACACCGGACAGTGCTCGGGGACGTGCACGGCGCGGGCATCGGCCGGGCGGCGCTCGGCGATCACACCGAGGATCTGCGGGATCACGTCGCCGGCACGCCGCACGATCACGGTGTCGCCGATCATCACGCCCAGGCGCGCCACTTCGTCCATATTGTGCAAGGTGGCATTGGAGACGGTGACGCCCGCTACCTGCACCGGCTTCAGCCGCGCCACCGGGGTGATGGCGCCGGTGCGGCCGACCTGGAATTCCACACCGAGCAGCTCGGTAATTTCTTCGCGCGCAGGGAATTTGTGGGCGATGGCCCAGCGCGGCTCGCGCGCACGGAACCCCAGTTCGCGCTGCTGGCGTACCGAATTCACCTTGAACACCACGCCGTCGATCTCGTAGGGCAACGCGTCGCGTTTTTCGCCGATGGACTGGTAATAGGCCCGGCACTCGGCAACGCCCCTGGCCAGCGTCAACTCGCGGCTGATGGGCAATCCCCAGCCCCTGAGCGCCTTGAGGATGCCGATATGGGTATCCGGCAGTTCACCGTCGCTGCGCCCCACGCCATAGGCACACAGCTCCAGCGGGCGGCCAGCGGTGATCTTCGGATCGAGCTGGCGCAGGCTGCCCGCCGCCGCGTTGCGCGGATTGGCGAAGGGCTTGCCGCCGCTTTCCAGCTGTCGCGCATTGAGCGCTTCGAAGCCGGCCTTGGGCATGTAGATTTCACCGCGCACTTCGAGCACCGCCGGCCAGCCAGTGCCATGCAGTTTGAGCGGAATGTTACGCACGGTGCGCACGTTGGCGCTGATATCCTCGCCGGTGCTGCCATCGCCGCGGGTGGCGCCGCGCACCAGGTGGCCGCTCTCGTAGAGCAAGCTGACCGCCAGGCCGTCGAGCTTGGGCTCGCAACTGTATTCGACCTGCGCGCCATCGCCGAACAAGTCGCCGGATGGCAGGTCCAGCCCTTCGCGCACGCGGCGATCGAAATCGATCAGGTCCTGCTCTTGGAAGGCGTTGCCGAGGCTGAGCATCGGCACTTCATGGCGCACCTGGCCGAATGCCGTCAAGGCCTCGCCGCCTACTCGCTGGGTCGGCGACTCGGGCGTGACCAGCTCCGGGTGCACGGCCTCCAGCGCCTTCAGCTCGTTGAACAGCCGGTCGTACTCGGCATCCGGAACGCTGGGCTCGTCGAGGACATAGTAGCGGTAGTTGTGAGCGTCAATTTCGCTGCGCAGTTCGGCGATGCGCTCGGCAGCGGTTTGGGCGGAAGGCATATGACGAAGCCGTGGCTGTGGCGATGCTGATTCAGACAGTATCAGCGCGCCTTGGTTGATAGGGAGGCGCGGGATTTTAGCCGATTACGGAATTGGCGGCAGGTATGTGCTGCCCTCCAGGCTTTTCGGGAGGCGCGATGTGGAAGAGCGGCAGGCCTGCGGCCTGCGATTGCCGCGAGGGCGCGCCTCCCACGGGGTTCGCTGGTTGCTCGTTGCTTTGTGGGAGACTCGACCTGGGGGCGATGTTTTCGAGCCTGAAGGCGCTGTAGGAGCCGGCTTGCCGGCGATCACCGGGCCCGCTGCAGGATAACGGTTCGCCAGCAAGGATCTGGCGCCCCAGGCTCCTGCAGGACGAGGACGCTCAGCGCTTGAGGGTCATCTGCCGGCGCTCGAACTCGACGATACGCTGGCGGTAGTGCTCGATGGTCTGGGCGGTGAGCACGCTGCGCTGGTCGTCCTTGAGCTCGCCGTTGAGCTCCTGGGACAGCTTGCGGGCAGCGGCGACCATGACATCGAAGGCCTGCTTCGGATGGCGCGGACCAGGCAGGCCGAGGAAGAAGCTCACGGCCGGCGTGGTGAAATGATCGATGTCGTCCAGGTCGAAGGTGCCGGGCTTGACCGCGTTGGCCATGGAAAACAGCACCTCGCCATTGCCGGCCATGCTCTCGTGGCGATGGAAGATGTCCATCTCGCCGAAGCGCAGGCCGCTCTCCAGAATGTTCTGCAGCAGCGCCGGCCCACGGAAGCCATGCGGGTCGCGGGCAATGACGTTGATGACCAGCACTTCCTCGACGGGGGCCTGCTCCTTCTGCGGCGCCTCCTCTGCTTCATCGTCGTCACCGACCACCGGATCGAGCAGGGTCGGTACGGGCTCGTCGGTGCTGAGCTGCAGGTCGCCCTGATAGGGCTCGTCATGGCGGCGCTTCTTGTTCGACTCCCGGGTATTCATGGCGGGCATGTCGCCCTCGTCCAGCGAGGGCTCGTGATCACGGTTGACCACACGCGCCGGACCGAGGAGTTCGTTGTTTTCATCGATGTCGGGAAGATTGGAAAGGCTGCGGTCCAGTTTGAACTTCAATTTGCCCTTGCTACCGCGCATGCGGCGCCAGCCGTCGAACAGAATGCCGGCGATGACAATGATGCCGATGACAATCAGCCACTCGCGCAGACCGATATCCATTAATGCATTGACCTCTGAATCCGATGATAAAGACGCAACAAGCCGTCACCTGGGACCGCTTCAGCGCATCGCAAAAATTGTGCTCTAAGCTAGCACGACGAACGGTACATTTGCACCGTGCGGTAGTTCTCTTTTTATGGCCTTCCTTGTATCAAAAACACTCAATTCGCTGGCTTTAATCCTAGGCTTCGGCCAAAGCCACCGCCTGTTCCACGTCAACCGCAACCAGACGGGAGCAACCGGGCTCGTGCATGGTCACGCCCATCAACTGATCGGCCATTTCCATCGCGATCTTGTTATGGGTGATATAGATGAATTGCACGGTCGCAGACATTTCCTTCACCAGTCGCGCATAACGGCCGACGTTGGCATCGTCCAACGGCGCATCGACTTCGTCGAGCATGCAGAACGGCGCCGGATTGAGCTGGAATATGGCAAATACCAGCGCCAGCGCGGTCAGTGCTTTCTCACCCCCGGAAAGCAGATGAATGGTGCTGTTCTTCTTTCCGGGCGGACGCGCCATGATCGCCACCCCGGTATCGAGTAGATCTTCCCCGGTAAGTTCCAGATAGGCGTTGCCGCCGCCGAATACTTTCGGGAAAAGCGCCTGCAATCCGCTGTTGATCTGATCGAAGGTTTCCTTGAAACGGTTGCGGGTTTCGCGGTCGATCTTGCGGATGACGTTTTCCAGCGTATCCAGCGCCTCGACCAGGTCGTCGTTCTGCGCATCGAGATAGCGCTTGCGCTCGGACTGCTGCTGGTACTCGTCGATCGCTGCCAGGTTGATCGGCCCGAGGCGCTGGATGCGTTGGGCCAGGCGTTCCAGTTCGGCGTCCCAGGCCTGCTCGCTGGCTTCGGCCGGCAGCGTGGCGAGCACGCCGTGCAGGTCGTAGCCGTCCTCGTGCAGTTGGTCCTGCAGCGCCTTGCGCCTGACACTCAGTTCCTGCCAGCCCAGGCGCTGCTGCTCCAGTTGGCCACGCAGCAGTTGCGCCTGCTGTTCGGCCTGGGTACGCCGCTTCTCCGCGTCGCGCAGTTCGCGATCGGCGTCTTCCAGCGCCAGGCGCGCATGCTTGAGCTCGTCCTCGACGCCCATGCGCCGCTCCAGCAGCTCCTCGAGCTTCATGCGCAGTTCTTCCAGCGGCGCCTCGCCTTCCTCCAGGTTGAGGCTGAGCTGTTCGCGGCGCTCGATGGCGCGCTCGAACTGCTGCTCCAGGCGCTCCAGCGCCTGCCGGGTGGAATCGTGCTGGGCCTTGAGCGAGCCGACACGCAGCGCCAGCTGGTGCGCATGGTCCTTGTGCTGCCGCGCCTCCTGGCGGATGCGGTCGAGCTGTTCGCGGATGCCGTCGCGGCTGGCGAGCAGGGTTTCACGCTGCTCGGTGTCCTGGGCCATGGCATCCAGCGCCTGCTGCAGGTGCAGGCGCGCCTCGCCCAGCTGTTCGGTCTCGATCTCGCGCTGCCCGGCCTGCTCGGCGAGCTCCTCGTCGAGCCGTCGGCGGCGCAAGGCCAGCTGCTCCAGCCGTGCCTGCCCGGCCGACAGCTGCGCCTTGAGTTCGCCCTGCTGGCGCGCCTCGTCCTGCTGGCGGCGGCGCTGCTCTTCGCGTTCTTCCTCCAGGCGCGAATGGGCCTCGCGCAGGCTGGCGATGTCCTGTTCGATCGCCTCCAGGCCGGCTTCGCGCTCCGCGCGCTCGGCTTGCAGGCGTTCCAGTTCTTGGCCACGGGCGAGCAGGCCGGATTCCGCCTCGCTGGCCCGGCGCACCCGCAGGAAATGCCGGCCGACCCAGTAGCCGTCGCGGCTGATCAGGCTTTCGTCCTCGGCCAGCCCCGGGCGCGCGGCCAGCGCCTGCTCCAGCGACTCCACCGGCCGGACCTGGCCCAGCCAGGGCGCCAGGTCGAGCCGCGACTCGACCTTGTCGAGCAGGCTTCCCGGACACCGCGCGCCGGCGCTGCCCGGGGTGGCCAGGCGCAGCTCGCCCTGGTCGAAATCGCCCAGTCGAATGCTCGAGAAATCGTCCAGCAACACCGCCTGCAGGTCCGCGCCAAGCACGGTTTCCACCGCCAGCTCCCAGCCCGGCTCGACCCGCAGGCCCTCGGCCAAGCGCGGACGCTGCTGCAGATTCTGCTCGCGCAGCCAGTCGGCAACGCCCTTGCCGGGGTCCATCGCCGCCTGCTGCAGGGCTTCCAGGGAGGCGATGCGGCCATTGAGGCGCTGCAGCTCGCCCTGCAGTTGCTGCTGCGTGCGGGTCGCCTGCTGCAGGCGTTCGCGCAATTGCTCCAGGCGCTCATTGAGCGCTTCGCCGGCGGCGGCCAGTTCTTCCAGGTTCAGCTCGCTGGCGGCGAGCTGCTCGCCGAGCTCGAGCATCGCCGCGTCCTCGGGATCGCCGGCCAGCAGGACGCGCTCGTCATCCAGCCGCCGCTGGCGCTCGGCCAGCCGTTCGAGGCTCTGCTCCAGCTGCTGGATGCGCGACTGCTGCACCTCGGCCGCACGGCGCGGTTCGGCGCTGTTGTGGTTGAAGCGATCCCACTGCTCCTGCCAAGCCTGCATCGCCGTTTCCGCTTCTTCCAGCTGGGCGGCGGATTCCTCGGCGGCCGCGCCGGCCAGTTCCTGCTCGGGCTCGAGCATGGCCAGTTCTTCGCCGAGCGTGTCCAGCAGCGTACGGTCGTGGCCAAGGTGCGACTCGGTTTCCAGACGCGCCTGCTCGGCCTCGCGCAGGTCGTCCTGCAGTTGGCGCAGGCGCTGCTGGCCGTGCTGGATGCTCTGCTCGACGCGGGCGATGTCGCCGCCCACCGAATAGAAGCGGCCCTGCACCTGGTTGAAGCGTTCGGACAGCTCGTGGTGGCCGTCGCGCAGGCGCTCGATGCTGGCGTCGGCATTGCGCTGTTCGGCCACCAGCGCCTCGAAGGCCACTTCCTGGTCGCCGATGACCTGCTCGCGCTGGCCGACCTGTTCGTTCAGCGCCTGCCAGCGCAGGGCCGAGAGCTGCGCCTTGAGCTGGCGCTCCTCGGCCTTGTATTCCTGGTATTTCTCCGCCGACTGCGCCTGGCGGTGCAGGCGCTCGAGCTGGCGCTCCAGCTCCTCGCGCAGGTCGGTCAGGCGCGCCAGGTTCTCGTGGGTGCGGCGGATGCGGTTCTCGGTCTCGCGTCGGCGCTCCTTGTACTTGGAGATGCCGGCGGCTTCCTCGATGAAGTTGCGCAGATCCTCCGGCTTGGCCTCGATCAGCTTGGAGATCATGCCCTGTTCGATGATCGAGTAGCTGCGCGGGCCGAGGCCGGTGCCGAGGAAGATATCGGTGATGTCGCGCCGGCGGCACTTCACGCCGTTGAGGAAGTAGGTGTTCTGCGCGTCGCGGGTGACCCGACGACGGATGGAGATTTCGGCGAAGGCCGCGTATTCGCCGGTGAGACTGCCGTCCGAATTGTCGAAGATCAGCTCGATGCTGGCCTGGGTCACCGGCTTGCGCGTGTTGGAGCCGTTGAAGATGACGTCGGTCATCGACTCGCCACGCAGGTTCTTCGCCGAGCTTTCGCCCATCACCCAGCGCACCGCGTCGATGATGTTGGACTTGCCGCAGCCGTTGGGGCCGACCACTGCGGCCATGTTGCTCGGAAAGCTGACCGTGGTGGGATCGACGAATGACTTGAAACCGGCGAGCTTGATGCTTTTCAGTCGCATGCGGGCCTATCCGTGGCAGTCAGCGTGAGGATGAACAAGCAGGGTCGCCGTGAACATCGGGATTCCTGGCATCGAGTGGATCTGGCGCAAAACGGTGGAGTTTATCATGGCGGTCAGGAAGGCTTGCACGGGCAGATGCAGACGGTTTCACAGGCATGGCGTTGGCTTCAGGGAAGTCTGGGCTCGGAGTGCATAGGGTGCTTTTGCAGGAGGCCCCGGGGCTGTGCTTTGGGCAGGCCTGCGGCCTGCATCGCCGCGAGGGCGCGCCTCCCACGGGGTAGGTGTGTACCGGCTGCTTTTGTGGGAGGCCCGCCCTCGGGGCGATGCTTTTCAGTGCAGTAGGAGGGCTTCAGCCCACCTCGACGACTTCCATGCCTGGAATTGGTGGGCTGAAGCCCACGGAACTGCTTTTTTTTGTGGGAGACTCGCCCCCGGGGCGATGCGCTTGAGCTTTCGGGCAAGCCTGCCACATATCGCATCAGCCGCCGGTCATGCTCATGAAACGCACCACCTGCACCTGCTCGTCGGTACGGAAATGGTGCTTTTCCGGCTTGAGCTGCAAGGCATCGACCAGCGCCTGGCGCAGGCGCTCGCTGTCGCCGGGGTAGCGACGCATCAGGCTCTTCAGGTCGAGCGCGCCTTCATGGCCGAGGCAAAGCACCAGCTTGCCTTCGGCCGTCACACGGACACGGTTGCAGCTGCCGCAGAAGTTGTGGCTGTGGGGGGAGATGAAGCCGACCTGGGTGTTGCTGCCGGCGACCTGCCAATAGCGCGACGGGCCGCCGGTGGTATGGCTGCTGCGCACCAGCGTGTATCGCGCCTCGATGCGCTCGCGGACTTCGTCGCTGGAGCAGAAGGTCACCTGGCGCTGGTGGCTGGAGACGCTGCCCAGTGGCATCTCCTCGATGAAGCTGATGTCCAATCCGCGGGCGATCGCGAAATCCAGCAGGTCGAGGATCTCGTCGTCGTTGCGCCCCTTCTGCACCACGCTGTTGAGCTTGATCCGGCTGAAACCCGCCAGGCGCGCGGCCTCGATGCCTTCGAGCACCTGCTCCAGCCGATCGCGGCGGGTCAGTTCGGCGAACCGCTCGCGCTTGAGCGAATCGAGGCTGATGTTCAGGCGTTTCACGCCCGCCGCCTGCAAGGCCGGAGCGAGGCTGTGCAATTGCGAGCCGTTGGTGGTGATGGCCAGGTCTTCCAATTCCTCGCGGGCCCCGAGACTCGACAGCAGGCCGACCAGTCCCTTGCGCACCAAGGGCTCGCCACCGGTGACGCGGATACGCTTCACGCCCAGGCCGATGAAGGCATCGGCAACGGCGTACAGCTCCTCGAGGCTGAGGATTTGCGCGCGCGGCGCGAAGACCATGTCCTCGCTCATGCAATAGGTGCAGCGGAAATCGCAGCGGTCGGTTACCGACAGCCTCAGGTAGGTGATACGCCGGCCGAAGGGGTCGACCAACTGGGAATCGGGCATTGCATTCTCCAAACTGCTTGCTGCACCTACATGCAGACTATGCGGTAATAGCGAATCAGGCAAAGCCGCTTTACGAATGGTGCCGTATCGCCGGCGCGATCACGACGCCGGCGCCCTGTGCATGGCACCTCGGGCAATGATAGGCATCGATATGGACAGCCCGGCAACACGTCGAGCGGGCAACTTCCGGACTGGCATTAGGAGAGACCGCGGCGGATGAACAACGATGCCCTGAACAACCTGCCATGGCGGGAACGGCTCTACATCATCATCTTTTTCACCGACACCCGGGCCGGCAAGCGCTTCGACACCTGGCTGCTGGTCATCATCCTTGCCAGCCTGGTGGTGGTGATGCTCGACAGCATTTCCTCGTTCAACGAACGCCATGCGCTGTTGCTGAGCAATCTGGAGTGGGGCTTCACCACGATCTTCGCGGTCGAATACGCCCTGCGCATCTACACGCATCCCCAGCCGCGCAAATACATCTTCAGTTTCTACGGTACCGTCGACCTGCTCTCGGTACTGCCGGCGTTCGCCGCCCTGCTGCTGCCGGATGCGCAGTACCTGCTGGTGGTCCGCGTGATCCGCATGCTGCGGATATTCCGCGTGCTCAAGCTGACCCCCTACCTGAGCCAGGCCAACTACCTGCTGGTCGCGCTGCAGGGCAGCCGGCAGAAGATCATCGTGTTCCTGCTCAGCGTCACCACGCTGGTCATCATCTACGGCACCCTGATGTATGTGGTGGAGGGCCCGGAAAACGGTTTCAGCAGCATTCCCATGAGCATCTACTGGGCAGTGGTGACCCTCACCACCGTCGGCTTCGGCGACATCTTCCCGCACACCTCGCTGGGCAAGGCGTTGGCGACGCTGGTGATGATCACCGGTTATTCGATCATCGCCGTGCCCACGGGGATCTTCACCGCCGAGCTGGCCAATGCGATGCGCCAGGACAGCCTGCAGCACAACTGCCCGACCTGCGACAAGCTCACCCACGAAGCCAACGCGGCCTTCTGCAGCCGCTGCGGCAGCCCGCTGTTCGAGCGCCGCGAGCTGGAGTCGCAGGACTGACCCACGCCGCGACAAGCACCTCCCGCCAACGCTGCTGCCCACCACCGCTACGGCCGTTCGGCGACGAACTGCCCCGGCCGGAGGCTGTCACAGCCTCAGATTCGCATCAGGCAGGATGGAGATCGGATGCCCTGGCTCAAACTGCTGCACTTCGCCGCCCTGCTCTGCTGGTGCGGCTCGCTGCTCTATCTGCCGGCGTTGATCGCGGCCGGGACCCGGCGCGGCGATCAGTTGTTCTATCGCGATCATGCCCACCTCACGCGGATGGTCTTCACTCTCATCAGCACACCGGCCGCGCTGCTGGCGATCGGTTCCGGTACGGCGCTGTTCCTGCGTGACGGCACGCTTGCCGGCTGGCTGATCATGAAGCTGACGGTGGTGACGGCCATGGCGCTTTGCCATGCGCTGAGCGGGGTCCTGGTGCTGCGCATCGAGCGCGAGCCGGAGCGCGGCGTCACCCATCAGTGCCTGGCCCTGGGCGTGCTGGTTCCGCTGCTGATCGCACTCACCCTCTGGCTGGTGCTGGCCAAGCCCTTCTGACCCCAGGAACGACCGCCACGCATGATCGATCGTCCGCCCCCCGCCATCCAGCCCTCACCCGCGCCGCTTCCCCGGCAGACGGCCGGGGCCGCCTCGGCTGGTCGCTGCGCATCCGCAAGCCGGTCGTGGCTAGTCGCCGAGGTCCACGCCGACGGCATGCTCGTAGACCAGCCGCCCACCGAGAAAGGCCGCCAGTGCGATCAGCACCGCCGTCAGCAGCGAAAGATACAACCCCCACATGACATCGCTATCGCCGTTGGCGAGCCCCTGGTAGCGCAGCAACCAGTTCAGCGAAGCCAGCGACAACATCATCACCGCGAGAATCGCATGGCACCAGGCGGTGACCTTGCGGCGGATCTGCGGCACGGTAAGCAGATCGATCAGCCCGGCGATGCTCGCCACCCAGCCACCGATCGCACCGACGCCGGCGAGCCAGAGGCCGGCGCGCCACCAGAACGCGTCGAGTGTCCACAGGTGGGCCAGGTCCACCGGCACCAGCCCCAGCAGCGCCGCCACCGGAAAGTGGATCATCATCGGATGCAACGGGTGGCCGGCAATTGCGGCGTTGCTGTTGATGGACTCGCGCTCTGTGGCCATCCGGCCCTCCCCGAGGCTGAAGTGAAACCGGCCGCCAGGCCATCGAGACGCAGCGGCGTTCTTTTCAAATGGACCACAGCGCTGCTGGCAGTTCCTTGGCTCAGCGCCTGCGACGGTCCGCAGTCGGCCCTGTCTCCGGCCGGGCCGATGGCTCGCGAGGTGGCGCACGTCTGGTGGGCGATGCTCGCTTTCGCGGTGCTGGTGCTGGTGGTCGTCAGCGGGCTGTGGATCTACGCCATGCTGCGCCCGTCGCGGGTAATCGGCGCGGATGAAGCCCGGCGCATCAACCTCCGCTGGATCATCGGCGGCGGCATCGTCCTGCCCACTGCCAGCATCGTCGCCCTGCTGGCGTTCGGCATCCCGGCCGGACGCAGCATGCTGCCGCTACTCGTCGACGGCGAGCAGCCGCTGCGCATCGAGGTCATCGGCCATCAGTGGTGGTGGGAGGTACGCTACCCGGACAGCGGTGTAGTCACCGCCAACCAGTTCATCCTGCCGGTGGGGCGCCCGCTGGACGTCGAAGTGACCAGCGCCGACGTGATCCACTCGTTCTGGGTGCCGCGCCTGGGCGGCAAGCTCGACATGATCCCCGGGCGGCGCAACACCCTGCGCCTGCAGGCCAGCGAAGCCGGCGTGTTCCGTGGCCAGTGCGCAGAATTCTGCGGCAGCCAGCACGCGCACATGATCCTGCATGTCGAAGCGCTCGAAGCCGGCGCCTTCGAAGGCTGGCTCGACGCCCGCGCAGCGCTCGATCATTCCCCGGCCGCCAGCACCGCCGGGCAGGTATTCGCCGAGCGCTGCGGGCAATGCCACCGCGTCGCCGGGGTCAGCGCCGGCAACCGCGCGCCGGACCTCAGCGACCTGGCCACGCGCCCGACCCTCGGTGCCGGCGTCATCGCCAACGACAGCGCCGGCCTGCGCCGCTGGCTGCGCGAGCACCAGAGCCTGAAGCACGGCATCGCCATGCCGAGCCACGATGACCTTTCCGATGCAACCCTCGGCCAGCTCGCCGACTGGCTGGAAACACTGGGGCCGACCACGAAACAGGAACAGAGCCGACCATGAGCCCGGTGCACAAGAGCGGCGCCCCCGCGACCGATCCCGACCAGTTGCACGACCAGTTCAACGAGGTCTGGGGCAACCCACGCGGCTGGCGCGCGCTGACCATCGTCAACCACACCAGTATCGGCCTGCGCTTTCTGGTCACCGGCGGCCTGTTCTTCCTGGTCGGCGGCCTGCTGGCGATGCTGATCCGCACCCAGCTCGCCCTGCCCGGCTACGAGCTGATGGAGCCGGACGTCTACAACCAGGTCTTCACCATGCATGGCACGGTGATGATGTTCCTCTTCGCGGTGCCGATGATGGAGGGCCTGGCGGTCTACCTGATCCCGAAGATGATCGGCGCCCGCGACCTGGTATTCCCGCGGCTTTCCGCGCTGGGCTACTACTGCTACCTGTTCGGCGGGCTGATCCTGCTGTCGAGCATCTTCCTCGACGTCGCGCCCAAGGCCGGCTGGTTCATGTACACGCCGCTGTCCAGTTCGGCGCATACGCCGGGGGTGAATTCGGACTTCTGGCTGCTGGGCATCACCTTCGTCGAGATATCCGCGGTGTCGGCAGGGGTCGAGCTGGTGGTGTCGATCCTGCGCACCCGCACCAACGGCATGGCGCTGCACAAGATGCCGCTGTACGCCTGGTACATCCTGGTGATGGCGATGATGATCGTGGTCGGCTTCCCGCCGCTGATCCTCGGTAGCATCCTGCTGGAGCTGGAACGCGCCGCCGGCATGCCGTTCTTCGATGTCGCCCGCGGCGGCGACCCGGTGCTCTGGCAGCACCTGTTCTGGCTGTTCGGCCACCCGGAGGTATACATCATCTTCCTGCCCGGCGCGGGCATCGTCTCGACGCTGATCCCGGTGTTCTGCCAGCGTCCGCTGGTGGGTTACCGCTGGGTAGTGCTGGGCGTGCTGACCACCGGCTTCATCAGCTTCGGGCTGTGGGTGCACCACATGTTCACCGTCGGCATCCCGCAACTGGCCCAGGCGTTCTTCTCCGCGGCGAGCATGCTGGTGGCGATCCCCACCGGCGTGCAGGTGTTCGCCTGGCTGGCGACGCTCTGGCTGGGACGGCCGATCTACAAGGTGCCGATGCTCTGGCTGGTGGGCTTTCTCATCGTCTTCGTCGCCGGCGGCCTGACCGGGGTGATGCTGGCGCTGGTGCCGTTCGACTGGCAGGTGCACGACACCCACTTCGTCGTCGCGCACATGCACTACGTGCTGGTCGGCGGCATGGTCTTCCCGCTGATGGCCGGGCTCTACTACTGGCTGCCGCACTTTTCCGGGCGGATGCCGTCCGAGCGGCTCGGGCGCTGGGGCTTCTGGCTGTTCTTCATCGGCTTCAACGTGACCTTCCTGATCATGCACTGGACCGGCCTGATCGGCATGCCACGGCGGGTCTATACCTACGACACGGGCCTGGGCTGGGATCTGCCCAACCTGGTTTCGTCGATCGGCAGCTTCATCATGGCCACCGGCGTCGCCACCATCCTGCTGGATATCGTCCTGCATTTCCGCTTCGGCGTGGCGGCGCCGAAGAACCCGTGGAACGCCGATACTCTGGAATGGACCACCAGCCTGCCGCCCAGCGCCTACAACTTCGTCAGCCTGCCGGACGTGAGCGACCGCCACCCGCTGTGGAAGGCACCGGACCTGCCGGACAGCATCGCCCGCGGCGAGCACGCGCTGACGGTGATCGACCATGGCCGCCGGGAAACCTGGGGCAGCGACCCGCTGACCGGCAAGGCGCGCGAGATCATTCACCTGCCGGGTAACAGCTGGCTGCCGCTCATTGCCTCGGTGTTCCTCGCCGCGCTCTGCCTGAGCCTGCTGGGCAAGTTCTACTGGATCGCCCTGGGCGCGACCGTGGCGACGCTGCTGGTGCTGCTGCGCTGGTCCTGGGAGAACGGCGCGCACCCGGCCGCCGCGCCGGATGCGCGCACCCAGCCCGGCGAGCCACCGCTGCACTCGCGCACCTTCGACGGGCCGGGCCTGTGGGGCATGGGCGTGACGCTGCTGGCCAACGGCGCGCTGTATCTGTCGCTGCTGTTCGGCTGGTTCTACCTGTGGACGGTAGCGCCACAGTGGCAGGTGCCGCAGAGCGGCCTCAACGGCGGGGCGATGCTGGCCAGCGCGCTGCTGCTGAGCGCCGGCACGCTCTGGCTGCACCGCTTGATCAAGCGCCTGCGCGCCGGTACGCATCGCGGCCTGTTGGGGCAACTGGCGCTGCTCGCGCTGCTGGCGCTGGTGCAATCAGCACTGCTGCTATGGCTGCTGCTCGACGCGGCACTGGCGCCAACCGCAACGGCCCACGATGCGCTGGTGTTCGTCATGCTGGCCTACAGCATCGGTCACTGCACGCTGGCCGCGGTGCTGACCGGCCTGCAGGCCTGGCGCGTCGGTTGCGGCTACGTCGGCGACGCGGCACCGTACGAGCCGGTGGTGGTCGAGCAGCTCTGGTACTACAACCTGGGCGTGCTGTGGACCAGTTACGCGGCGATCGTGCTGTTCCCGCCGACCTGGGGAGGTGGCTGATGAAGCACGCCCGCACTTCACCCTTCCATCCAGTGCAGATTCCGCTCGGGCTGATCATCTGGAGCCTCTGGTTCGTCGCGATCTACGGTGGCCAGGCGGTGATCTGCGCGGTCGCCCCGCCCGATCCCCGACAAGGCGTGTGGAACTGGCTGAACGGCGGTCTCGGCCTGCTTACGCTGTTTACCGTAGCGCTGCTGCTGGGACTGGCGCACTACTTCTGGCGGCTGTCCCGAGCGCCGCGAGCGTTGAACGAGCGGCAGCTGTTCGTGACCAAGCTGGCCGCCGGCATCCATTTGATCGCGGCGCTGGCGACGCTCTTCGTCGGCGTTCCCCTGCTGCAGATTCCGCCATGCCTATGACTGCTACGACCGCCTGCAGGCTGCCATCGTTGATGGCGGCAACCGCGTTGCTGGCACTGCCCGCGCCCGTCCAGGCCCACGGTCTGTTCGATGCGCATATCATCGAGCGCGCGCCACTGCTGCTCACCGCTCTGCTGGTGGCGGGCGCCTGGCTGCTGTACGTTCTCGGCGCGCGCAAGGTAGCGCCGCGGCGCGGCGAAGCCCTGTGGTTCCATGCCGCGATGCTGCTGGTGGTGCTTGCCGTGTTCGGGCCGATCGATGACTGGGCGGAAACCAGCACCAGCTGGCACATGACCCAGCACATGCTGTTCATCGTGGTGATCGCGCCGATGTGGGCGCTGGCGCGGCCGCTGCCGCAGTGGCGCGGGGTCACCGGCCGGCTCGGCCAGCCCCTGTGGACGGCGATACTGCGCGCCGGCCGCTATCCCACCCTGCTGGCCCTGTTGCACGGCGCGGTGATCTGGATCTGGCACACGCCGAAGCTGTACGTGCTGGCGCTGGACAATCTCTGGTGGCATGCCATCGAGCATGCGTGCTTCCTGTTCACCGGCTGGCTGTTCTGGTGGTCGGCGCTGCGCGCCAATCCGAAGCAGGTACCGCAGGCGCTGATGGCCGTGCTGCTGACGCTGATGCACACCGGCCTGCTCGGTGCCCTGCTGACCTTCGGCACCAGGTCCTTCTACGGCGAAACACGGGCGGTGCAAGACCAGCAGCTGGCCGGGCTGATCATGTGGGTGCCGGGCGGGCTGATCTACCTGCTCGGCGGCGGCTGGATCGCCTGGCGCTGGCTGACCCGCCTGTGGCGCCGGCAGCAGGCGCGCCCGGCGAGCGAGGAGGTATCCTGAGCGCGCTCTACCCCGTTACGTATTGCTAGCAGTGCGGAGGCATTCTGCACGGTTCGTAGGAGCGGGCCAGGCCCGCGAACATTCAGCGCGCAAAAGCTTCGCGGGCATGGCCCGCTCCACAGGGGGGACGTCACGGATGGACATCGACAGCGCGTAGGTTGGGTTGAGGAGCGCAGCGACGAAGCCCAACAGATTCATGCCGCCCCCCCCCCCGTTGGGCTTCGCTGCGCTCAACGCCAACCTACCCGCGAGTGCGCGATTGCGGGACAGCCTCAGCCCTGCTCGCTCTTCTTGCGAATCCAGTACAGATAGGTCCCCGAGGCTTGTTGCTGCTCGACCAGCTCGTGGCCGAGAAAGATGCAGAATTTGGGAATGTCGCGCTGGGTCGACGGGTCGGTGGCGATGACCTTGAGCAAGGCACCGCTGGCCAGGTCACGCACCTTGTTGTGCAGCATCATCACCGGCTCGGGGCAATTCAGGCCGCTGGCATCGAGTACGGCATCGGCTGTCATTTCGGCTGATCGGGTCATCACGGGCTCCGGAAAACAGGTCGGCATTGTCGCGCAGATGGGCCGGAAGGTCACTCGTCAGAGACGACGCAGATGGCAGGTCACTTCCTCGCGGTCGTGATACAGCTGCTTGCAGCCGATGCTGGCCTTCACCCTGCGTTCGGCGAGGCCATCGGCGATGCGTTCCAACAGGCGTTTCACTTCGGCGTAGCGCTGCTTCATCGGCAGCTTGAGGTTGACCACCGCCTCGCGGCACAGGCCCTCGCCGATCCAGGTTTCCAGCAGCGCGGCATTGCGCGCGGGCTTCTCGACGATGTCGCAGACCATCCAGTCCACCGGTCTGCGCGGACGGAAGGTGAAGCCGTCGGCACGGAAATGCTCGACCAGCCCGGAATCCATCAGCTCGGCATTCATCGGCCCGTTGTCCACGGCGCTGACCCTGATGTGCCGGTTGACCAGCTGCCAGGTCCAGCCGCCGGGCGCCGCGCCGAGGTCGACGCCGGTCATGCCGGCAGCCAGGCGCCTGTCCCACTGCTCGCGGGGAATGAAGTGGTGCCAGGCCTCCTCCAGCTTCAGCGTCGAGCGGCTCGGCGCCTGGCGCGGAAATTTCAGCCGTGGAATGCCCATCGGCCAGAGCGCGCTGTTGTGCGCTTCGGCGATGCCGGCGAACACTTCGCGCCCGCTCTTGAAGGTCAACAGCAGGCGCGGACCATGGCCCTGCTCGTCGAGCCGGCCAGCCTTGACCAGGGCCTTGCGCAGCGGCGCCTCGAACTTGCGGCAGAAATTGGAGAGCTCCTTGCCGTCGTTGGTATCCAGCACCTCCAGCCATAGGCTGCTGCAGATCGGATAACCGGCCAGATGCGCCAGCAGCACGCTGATGCGGTCGGTTTCCGGCAGTTGCAGGTATTCGCCGCGCGCCCATTGGCGGGGAAAGATCAGCTCGGCGAAACGCAGGCCGCGCATCAGCCGCTCGGCGCCCCCGCTCTCGCTGCAGATGAATTCGGCGCAGGCGCTGTCCGGCCTGGCCTTGGCGTAGCCGGCCACGCCGAGCAATGCCGCATGGTCGCTGATCTCGGCGCAAACCTCGCCTTCGAAACCGGGGCGGCAATGCAGCAGCAATGTGTTCATGGTCGAATCCTGTAGGCGCGTCGGGGCGGGGCCAAAGCCGCGCATGATAGCCGAGCGGGGGAACCCTCGGTTGCATGGTTCGGTCCAGTGCAGTAGCAAAAGCCCTGCCGAAGAGCTAATTTCAAAGCTCAGTCATCAGCCAGCCCGGACCGTGCGGGCGCAAGGAGACGAGGAATGCCGTCCCTGGATAGCCTGAATTGCCGTCGCAGCCTCGAGGTTGCCGGCAAGACCTACCATTATTACAGCCTGCCCGACGCGGCAGCCCGTCTGGGCGATATCGACCGCCTGCCGATCTCGCTCAAGGTGCTGCTGGAAAACCTGCTGCGCTGGGAAGACGAGGTGACCGTCCATGCCACCGACCTCGAATCCCTGGCCCAATGGCTGCACACTCGCAGCTCCGAACAGGAAATCCAGTACCGCCCCGCGCGCGTGCTGATGCAGGACTTCACCGGCGTACCGGCGGTGGTCGACCTGGCCGCGATGCGCGATGCGGTGGCCAGGGCCGGCGCCGATCCACAGAAGATCAACCCGCTCTCACCGGTGGACCTGGTAATCGACCACTCGGTGATGGTCGACCGTTTCGGCACCGATCAGGCCTTCGGGCGGAACGTCGAGATCGAGATGCAGCGCAATGGCGAGCGCTACGAGTTCCTGCGCTGGGGCCAGCAGGCCTTCCACAATTTCAAGGTGGTTCCACCGGGCACCGGCATCTGCCACCAGGTCAACCTGGAATACCTCGGCCAGGTGGTCTGGACCCGCGAGGAGGATGGCGAGACCTACGCCTACCCCGACACGCTGGTCGGCACCGATTCGCACACCACCATGATCAACGGCCTCGGCGTGCTGGGCTGGGGCGTCGGCGGCATCGAGGCCGAGGCGGCGATGCTCGGCCAACCGGTGTCGATGCTGATTCCCGAAGTCATCGGCTTCCGCCTGACCGGCCGGCTCAACGAGGGCGTCACCGCCACCGACCTGGTACTGACCGTCACCCAGATGCTGCGCAAGCACGGCGTGGTGGGCAAGTTCGTCGAATTCTACGGGCCGGGGCTCGATCACCTGCCGCTGGCCGACCGCGCCACCATCGGCAACATGGCCCCCGAATACGGCGCCACCTGCGGCTTCTTCCCGGTGGATCAGGTGACCATCGACTACCTGCGCCTGACCGGCCGCAACGAGGAGCGCATCGCCTTGGTCGAGGCCTACAGCAAGGCCCAGGGCATGTGGCGCGACAGCACTTCGCCGGACCCGCTGTTCACCGCCAGCCTGGAGCTGGACCTGAGCCAGGTCAGGCCTTCCGTCGCCGGCCCCAAGCGCCCGCAGGACCGCGTATCGCTCGGCGACATCGGCGCCAGTTTCGACCTGCTGCTGGAAACCAGCGGCCGCAAGCAGCAGGTGGACCGGCTGTTTGCCGTGGCCGGCGAGGACTTCACGCTCAAGCATGGCGCCGTGGTGATCGCCGCCATTACCTCCTGCACCAATACCTCCAACCCCAGCGTGCTGATGGCCGCCGGCCTGGTGGCGAAAAAGGCCGTCGAGCGCGGACTCAAGCGCCAACCCTGGGTCAAGTCGTCGCTGGCACCGGGCTCGAAGGTGGTGACCGATTACCTGGAGCGCGCCGGCCTGACGCCGTATCTGGATCAGCTCGGCTTCAACCTGGTCGGCTACGGCTGCACCACCTGCATCGGCAACTCGGGCCCGCTGCCGGATGCCATCGGCCAGACGATCACCGACAACGACCTGATCGTCTCCTCGGTGCTTTCCGGCAACCGCAACTTCGAGGGCCGCGTGCATCCGCTGGTCAAGGCCAACTGGCTGGCCTCGCCGCCGCTGGTGGTGGCCTTCGCCCTGGCCGGCACCACGCGTATCGACATGGACAAGGACCCGCTGGGCTACGACGCGCAGGATCAAGCGGTGTACCTCAAGGACATCTGGCCGAGCACCGCGGAAATCGCCGAAGCCGTCGGCAGGATAGACGGCCAGATGTTCCGCAGCCGCTACGCCGACGTGTTCAGCGGCGACGAGCACTGGCGCAAGATCGCGGTCAGCGCCGGCGATACCTACCAGTGGAACGCCGCCTCGAGCTACGTGCAGAACCCGCCGTTCTTCGAAGGCATCGGCCAGCCACCGGCCCCGCCCGCGGATATCGAGAACGCGCGGGTGCTCGCGGTGTTCGGCGATTCGATCACCACCGACCACATTTCCCCGGCCGGCAACATCAAGGCCAGCTCGCCAGCGGGGCTATACCTGCAGTCGCTGGGCGTAAAGCCGGAAGACTTCAACTCCTATGGCTCGCGCCGTGGCAACCATGAGGTGATGATGCGCGGCACCTTCGCCAACATCCGTATCAAGAACGAGATGCTCGGCGGCGAGGAAGGTGGCAACACGCTGTATCAGCCCGGCGGAGAAAAGCTGTCGATCTACGACGCGGCGATGCGCTACCAGGCCGAAGGCGTGCCGCTGGTGGTGATCGCCGGCAAGGAATACGGCACCGGCTCCAGCCGCGACTGGGCGGCCAAGGGCACCAACCTGCTGGGAGTGAAGGCGGTCATCGCCGAGAGCTTCGAGCGCATCCACCGTTCCAATCTGATCGGCATGGGCGTGCTGGCGCTGCAGTTCGTCGGCGAACAGACGCGTCATTCGCTCGGCCTGGACGGCAGCGAAAGGCTCTCGATCCGGGGCCTGGATGCCGACATCAAGCCGCGCCACCTCCTGACCGTAGATGTGGAGCATCGCGACGGGTCGAGCAGCACGTTCCAGGTGTTGTGCCGTATCGACACGCTCAACGAGGTGCAGTACTTCAAGGCCGGCGGCATCCTGCACCACGTGCTGCGGCAGCTGATCGGCAGCTGATTGGCGAGGCGGCGAGGGAAACGTCTCTCGCCGCCCGCGGACACAGACGAAAACGCCGGTGCGCATCCCTTCGCACCGGCGTCCGCCATTCCGTTGGCATCTGATCGCTAGCTGCCCTGCCACTCCGCTGCTCGCGTCCTGCCGTGTCCGGCTCCATGACCGCCGCGTCGCCGCTCTCGTGACGAGAGACGCCCGGACATGTTCTGACGGTAGCCACGCAAGATTGCAGAAAGATTAAGCCCAACCCTCCGCTGGTCGCCTATCTATCCGGAGCACGTGGAAAAACTGATCGACGGATCAACCTCTCGCTCAAGATCGCCCAATCACGGCCGACTCAACGGTCAGCCCTGAAAAAGAACAGAAAAATCAGGCGCTTCTATCCTTTCGAATACCTTGGCGTGATTTTCGATGCGTAATAACCAGCCCGTAACCCAGCGCGAGTATGCCTACCCCGACCAGCAGCGGCTGGTTTCGACCACCGACCTCAAGGGCCGGATCACCTACTGCAACGACATCTTCGTCGAAGTCAGCGGTTTCGAACGGGACGAGCTGATTCGCGCACCGCACAACCTGATCCGCCATCCGGATGTGCCGCCCGCGGTGTTCGCTCATATGTGGCTCACGCTCAAGGCGGGCAAGCCCTGGATGGGCATCGTCAAGAACCGTCGCAAGAATGGCGACCACTACTGGGTCAACGCCTACGTGACCCCGGTCATGGATAGCCAACGCACCGTGATCGGCTACGAATCGGTGCGTACCAAGCCGAGTCGCGAACAGGTGCAGCGGGCCGAAGCGCTCTATGCCCGGATCAATGCCGGCAAGAGCGGTGTGCCCCGGCGCGACGTCTGGCTGCCGGTGCTGACCAAATGGCTACCGTTCATCCTGGTCAGCCAGATCGGCTTTCTCATCGGCGCCTGGCTCGATCACTCCATGGGCTTCGCGCTGGCCGCGCTGCTCTCCATTCCACTCGGCCTGGCCGGACTGCATTGGCAGCAGCGAGGCCTCAAGCGCCTGCTGCAACTGGCGCGGCAGACCACCAGCGATCCGTTGATCGCCCGCATGTACACCGACAGCCGCGGCGTGGAGGCCCAGCTGGAAATGGCGATGCTCAGTCAGCAGGCGCACCTGAAGACCTGCCTGACCCGCCTGCAGGACAGTGCCGTGCAGCTCCAGGCCCAGGCCAAGAGAGCCGATTCGCTGGCCCACAACTGCGCCAACGGCCTGGCGCAGCAGCATCAGGAAACCGAACAGGTCGCGACCGCCATCAACGAGATGGCGGCCACCACCCAGGAGGTCGCCGGCAATGTCGCGCTAGCCGCCGAGGCCACTCAGCAGGCCAGCCGGCTCAGCATGCACGGGCGGGACGTCACCGCCGAAACCCGCAAGGCGATCCAGCACCTGTCCGATTCGGTGGCCCGTACCGGCGAGGCCGTGAATCAGCTGGCCCACGATAGCGAAGCGATTGGCAGCGTGGTGGACGTGATCAAGAGCATCGCCGACCAGACCAACCTGCTGGCACTCAATGCGGCGATCGAAGCGGCGCGCGCCGGCGACAGTGGCCGCGGTTTCGCCGTGGTCGCCGACGAGGTGCGCCAGCTGGCCCAACGCACGAGCGAGGCGACCGGGGAAATCCACCAGCTGATCGAGCGGCTCCAGACACAGGCACGCCATGCGGTGGAAACCACCGAGCAAGGCCGCGTGCATGCCACCCGCGGCGTCGATCAGGTCCTGCAGGCGGACCAGGCCCTGACCGGCATCAACGACGCCATGGGCAACATCATCGACATGACCACGCAGATCGCCTCGGCCACCGAACAGCAGAGCACGGTCGCCGAGGAAATCAGTCACAACGTCAGCACCATCGCCCACCTGGCCGATAAGACCACGGGCGATGCCCGCAGCTCGGCGCTGCTCAGCGAAGAGCTGGCCGTCACCGCCGAAGGGCAATACTCGCTGGTGGAACGCTTCAACCGCTGATCGCGCCAAGGCGCCATGTAGGTTGGGGCGCGTAGGTTGGGGCGGGGCGCGCAGCCTGAGGAGCGTAGCGACGAAGCCCAACAGGTTCGTGCCCATCCCTGTTGGGCTTCGCTGCGCTCAGCGCCAACCTACGACGTGCCCTCAGGCCTGCGCCACGCCCCGCAGAAATGCCGCGACCGCATCGGCCGCACTGTCCAGATGCTGCTCATGGGTCAGGCCGGAGCGCTTCAGCGGCTTCAGATCGTGATCCGCGGCGGCGAGCCAGTGCAACGCGACCGCCGCTGACAGCGAATAGCCCTGCACCGTCTCGCGATCCCCCAGCGCATCGCGTTCGCCCTGCACGATCAGCGTTGGCGTCTGCAGCGTTGCCAGGTGCGCCACTCGTGGCTTGTCCCGCTTGCCGGCCGGGTGGAACGGATAGCCCAGGCAGATCAGTGCAACCGCACCCAGCTCATCGGCCAGCAGACTGGCCATGCGCCCTCCCATCGACTTGCCGCCAATGGCCAGCGGTCCTGTGGCCTGCTGTCGCACCAAGGCATGGATTTCCCGCCACTGATCGAGCAGTTGTGCCTGCGGAGCGGGTGGTCGTTTACGCCCGCTGGTGCGGCGCTCGGCCATATAGGCGAACTCGAAGCGACACACCGCAACCCCGCGTGCGGCAAGGCGTTCAGCCATTTTCTGCATGAACGGGCTGTCCATCGGCGCACCAGCGCCATGGGCCAGAATCAGACTCGCGCAAGCCGCGCCATGCGGCCGATTCCAGCTGACGGAATGCCCTTTGCCGCCTTGTGTGTATTGATCCGGGTCAATACCAGCAGATTGCCCTTTCCCCATCCTTGCCTCGCTTTCTATTAGAAAGAAAAAACTGCTCATTACCCGTGGATGGAAGCCCATACATGAACACAGCAACCAGTACCGCCTACAGCTACAAGGTGGTCCGCCAATTCGCCATCATGACGGTGGTGTGGGGAATCGTCGGGATGGGGCTCGGCGTTTTCATCGCAGCACAATTGGCCTGGCCTTTCCTGAACCTCGACCTTCCGTGGACCAGCTTCGGCCGTCTACGCCCCTTGCACACCAACGCGGTGATCTTCGCCTTCGGCGGCTGTGCATTGTTCGCGACGTCCTACTACTCGGTCCAGCGCACCTGCCAGACCACCCTGTTCGCGCCCAAGCTGGCCGCGTTCACCTTTTGGGGCTGGCAACTGGTCATCCTCCTGGCCGCGATCTCCCTGCCGCTGGGTTTCACCAGCTCCAAGGAATACGCGGAGCTGGAGTGGCCGATCGACCTTCTGATCACCATCGTCTGGGTAGCCTATGCGATCGTGTTCTTCGGTACGCTGGCCACGCGCAAGGTCAAGCACATCTATGTCGGTAACTGGTTCTTCGGTGCCTTCATCCTGACCGTGGCGATCCTGCATATCGTCAACAACCTGGAAATCCCGGTCACCGCGATGAAGTCCTACTCGCTGTATGCCGGTGCGACCGATGCGATGGTGCAGTGGTGGTACGGCCACAACGCCGTGGGCTTCTTCCTCACCGCCGGCTTCCTCGGGATCATGTACTACTTCGTGCCCAAGCAGGCCGAACGCCCGGTGTATTCCTATCGCCTGTCGATCGTCCACTTCTGGGCGCTGATCACCGTCTACATCTGGGCCGGTCCGCACCACCTGCACTACACCGCCCTGCCGGACTGGGCGCAGAGCCTGGGCATGGTGATGTCCCTGATCCTGCTGGCTCCGAGCTGGGGCGGCATGATCAACGGCATGATGACCCTCTCCGGTGCCTGGCACAAACTGCGTAGCGACCCGATCCTGCGCTTCCTGGTGGTCTCGCTGGCGTTCTACGGCATGTCCACCTTCGAAGGCCCGATGATGGCGATCAAGACCGTCAACGCGCTGTCCCACTACACCGACTGGACCATCGGCCACGTACACGCCGGCGCCCTCGGCTGGGTCGCCATGGTCTCCATCGGCGCGCTGTATCACCTGATCCCGAAAGTGTTCGGTCGCCAGCAGATGCACAGCATCGGCCTGATCAACACCCACTTCTGGCTGGCCACCATCGGCACCGTGCTCTACATCGCCTCGATGTGGGTCAACGGCATCGCCCAGGGCCTGATGTGGCGTGCGATCAACGACGACGGCACCCTGACCTACTCCTTCGTCGAAGCGCTGGAAGCCAGCCACCCCGGCTTCGTGGTGCGGATGATCGGTGGTGCGATCTTCTTCACCGGCATGCTGGTGATGGCCTACAACACCTGGCGCACCGTTCAGGCGGCCAAGCCGGCTGAGTATGACGCTGCTGCGCAGATCGCCTGAGGAGCCGACGTAAATGAAACAGCACGAAAAACTCGAGAAGAACGTTGGCCTGCTGGCCCTGTTCATGATCCTGGCGGTGAGCATCGGCGGCCTGACCCAAATCGTCCCGCTGTTCTTCCAGGACAGCGTCAACGAGCCGGTCGAGGGCATGAAGCCCTACACCGCGCTGCAACTGGAAGGCCGCGACATCTACATCCGTGAAGGCTGCGTCGGCTGCCATTCGCAGATGATCCGTCCGTTCCGCGCCGAAACCGAGCGCTACGGCCACTACTCCGTCGCCGGCGAAAGCGTCTACGACCATCCGTTCCTGTGGGGCTCCAAGCGTACCGGTCCGGACCTTGCCCGCGTCGGCGGCCGCTACTCCGACGACTGGCACCGCGCGCACCTGTTCAACCCGCGCAACGTGGTGCCGGAGTCGAAGATGCCGTCCTACCCGTGGCTGGTCGAGAACATCCTCGATGGCAAGGACACCGCCAAGAAGATGTCGGCCCTGCGCACCCTCGGCGTGCCTTACAGCGACGAAGAGATCGCTGGCTCTCAGGATGCCGTCAAGGGCAAGACCGAGATGGACGCCATGGTGGCCTACCTGCAAGTACTCGGCACCGCGCTGACCAACAAGCGGTAAAACGGCTACCCACCTAAGAAAGGATGCGCCGCCAAGGGCGGCCATCAGGGACTTCAATCGCGGACAGCTAGAGTTGCTCGGGCTGTCCAGGAGTAGAACATGAGCAATTTCTGGAGTGGATACATCGCCCTGCTGACGCTGGGCAGCATCGTCGCTCTGTTCTGGCTGATCTTCGCCACCCGCAAGGGCGAGCCGGCCGGTACCACGGACAAGACGATGGGGCATTCTTTCGATGGCATCGAGGAATACGACAACCCGCTGCCGCGCTGGTGGTTCCTGCTGTTCATCGGCACGCTGGTGTTCGGCATCCTCTACCTGGTCCTTTATCCGGGGCTGGGTAACTGGAAAGGCGTCCTGCCGGGCTACGAGGACGGCTGGACCCAGGAGAAGCAGTGGCAGCGCGAAGTCGCTCAGGCCGACGAGAAGTACGGACCGATCTTCGCCAAGTACGCCGCCATGCCGGTGGAGCAGGTCGCGCAGGACGAGCAGGCAGTGAAGATGGGCGCGCGCCTGTTCGCCAACTACTGCTCCATCTGCCACGGCTCCGACGCCAAGGGCTCCATGGGATTCCCGAACCTGGTCGATCATGAATGGCGCTGGGGTGGTGATCCGGTCTCGATCAAGACCACCATCCTCAACGGCCGTACCGCCGCGATGCCGGCCTGGGGCCAGGCTATCGGCGAAGAAGGCGTGAAGAATGTCGCCGCCTTCGTGCGCCAGGACCTCGCCGGCCTGCCGCTGCCGGAAGGCACCGAGGCCGATCTCGACGCGGGCAAGCAAGTCTTTGCCCAGACCTGCGCCGTCTGTCACGGCCAGGGTGGCGAAGGTATGGCCGCACTGGGTGCGCCGAACCTGACCAATGCCGCCGGCTGGATCTACGGCTCGAGCCTGGGGCAGCTGCAGCAGACCATCCGCCATGGCCGCAACGGCCAGATGCCGGCACAGCAGCAGTACCTGGGCGAGGACAAGGTCCACCTGCTTGCCGCATACGTTTACAGTTTGTCGCAAAAGCCGGAACAACTCGCCAAGCAGTGAGTCACAAAGGGCGGTACACTCGTGCCGCCCTTCCCGCCTTGTCTCCACGCAACATCTGCAGCACTGCGACCATCTGTCGCATCAACCGCCGACCAACGTCCTTCCCCCTCTACGCTTGCACTCCTAAGCTTCTCCTTCCGGTTCGCCGCCCTGCCTAGAACGATAAGGCGAAGCCGTGATTCCCGGCGTACCGGCCCGGTGCAAAACGCCCCTGCGGAGCGCATGGAAAACGCTTGAAATCAGGGGCTTGGCGGTAGAAGACAGCCCTGGCGTCGTTTGCATTGCCCCCCTGCTTTCTCCATACTTGCCGCCGTTTTTGCCTTCGAAAATGCCATTAGCGTGGAAGCCTTGCATGAGCACAGCAATAAGTGAGACTGCTTATAACTATAAGGTGGTTCGCCAATTCGCCATCATGACGGTGGTATGGGGAATCATTGGGATGGGCCTGGGTGTCTTCATCGCCGCGCAGCTGGTGTGGCCCTGGCTCAATTTCGACCTACCGTGGACGAGCTTCGGCCGTCTGCGACCCTTGCACACCAATGCGGTGATCTTCGCCTTCGGTGGTAGCGCCCTGTTCGCCACGTCATACTACGTGGTCCAGCGCACCTGCCAGGCACGGCTGTTCTCCGACAGCCTCGCGGCCTTCACCTTCTGGGGTTGGCAGGCCGTGATCGTGCTGGCGGTCATCACCCTGCCGCAAGGCTTCACCAGCACCAAGGAATACGCCGAGTTGGAATGGCCGATCGACATCCTGATCGCCATCGTCTGGATCACCTACGCCCTGGTGTTCTTCGGCACCATCATGAAGCGCAAGTCCAAGCACATCTATGTGGGTAACTGGTTCTTCGGCGCCTTCATCCTGGTGACGGCGATGCTGCATATCGTCAACAACCTGGAAATCCCGGTCACCTGGTTCAAGTCCTACTCGCTCTACTCGGGTGCGACCGATGCCATGGTGCAGTGGTGGTACGGCCACAACGCCGTGGGCTTCTTCCTCACCACCGGCTTCCTCGGCATGATGTACTACTTCGTGCCCAAGCAGGCCGAACGCCCGGTGTATTCCTATCGCCTGTCGATCGTCCACTTTTGGGCGCTGATCACCCTTTACATCTGGGCCGGCCCGCACCATCTGCACTACACCGCCCTGCCGGACTGGGCGCAGAGCCTGGGCATGGTGATGTCGATCATCCTCCTGGCGCCGAGCTGGGGCGGCATGATCAACGGCATGATGACCCTCTCCGGCGCCTGGCATAAGCTGCGCACCGATCCGATCCTGCGCTTTCTGGTGGTCTCGCTGGCGTTCTACGGCATGTCCACCTTCGAAGGCCCAATGATGGCGATCAAGACCGTCAACGCCCTCTCCCACTACACCGACTGGACCATCGGCCACGTACACGCCGGCGCCCTCGGCTGGGTGGCGATGATCACCATCGGCTCCATGTACCACCTGATCCCGAAAGTGTTCGGTCGCGAGCAGATGCACAGCATCGGCCTGATCAACGCTCACTTCTGGCTGGCCACCATCGGTACCGTGCTCTACATCGCCTCGATGTGGGTCAACGGCATCACCCAGGGCCTGATGTGGCGTGCGATCAACGAGGACGGCACCCTCACCTACTCCTTCGTCGAGGCGCTGGAAGCCAGCCATCCCGGCTTCATCGTCCGCGCCCTTGGCGGTGCCTTCTTCCTCACCGGCATGTTGTTGATGGCCTACAACGCCTGGCGCACCGTGCGTGCCGCCAAGCCAGCCCAGTACGACGCTGCCGCGCAGATCGCTTGAGGATCCGAAAGTAAATGAAACAGCACGAAAAACTCGAGAAGAACGTTGGTCTGCTGACCCTGTTCATGATCCTGGCGGTGAGCATCGGTGGCCTGACCCAGATCGTTCCGCTGTTCTTCCAGGACAGCGTCAACGAGCCGGTCGAGGGCATGAAGCCCTACACTGCGCTGCAACTGGAAGGCCGCGACATCTACATCCGTGAAGGCTGCGTTGGCTGCCACTCGCAGATGGTGCGCCCGTTCCGCGCCGAAACCGAGCGCTACGGCCACTATTCGGTCGCCGGCGAAAGCGTCTACGACCATCCGTTCCTGTGGGGCTCCAAGCGTACCGGTCCGGACCTGGCCCGCGTCGGCGGTCGCTACTCCGACGACTGGCACCGCGCGCACCTGTACAACCCGCGCAACGTGGTACCGGAATCGAAGATGCCGTCCTACCCGTGGCTGGTCGAAAACGCCGTCGACGGCAAGGACACCGCCAAGAAGATGTCGGCCCTGCGCACCCTCGGCGTGCCCTATAGCGACGAAGACATCGCCGGCGCACGGGATGCCGTCAAGGGCAAGACCGAAATGGACGCCCTGGTGGCCTACCTGCAAGTACTCGGCACTGCACTCACCAACAAACGGTAACGCATGATGGAAATCGGGACTCTTCGCGGCCTGGGCACAATTCTGGTATTCGTCGCCTTCATCGGCGTCGTGCTCTGGGCCTACAGCAGCAAACGCAAGAAAAGCTTCGACGAAGCCGCCAACCTGCCCTTCGCAGACGAGGAGACCGACGCCAAGAAGCGTGATGAAGAAGCTTCCAGGAGTAAGAAATAAATGACCTCGTTTTGGAGTTGGTACGTCACCCTGCTGAGCCTCGGCACCATTGCCGCGCTGGTCTGGCTGCTACTGGCAACACGCAAGGGACAACGCCCCGACAGCACTGAAGAAACCGTCGGCCATTCCTATGACGGCATCGAGGAATACGACAACCCGCTGCCACGCTGGTGGTTCATGCTGTTCGTCGGCACCGTGATCTTCGCCCTCGGTTACCTGGCACTGTATCCCGGCCTGGGCAACTGGAAAGGCATCCTGCCCGGCTACGAAGGTGGCTGGACCCAGGTCAAGGAATGGCAGCGCGAAATGGACAAGGCCGGCGAACAGTACGGACCTCTGTACGCCAAATACGCCGCCATGCCGGTAGAGGAAGTCGCCAAGGACCCGCAGGCCCTGAAGATGGGCGGTCGCCTGTTCGCCTCGAACTGCTCGGTCTGCCACGGCTCCGATGCCAAGGGCGCCTACGGTTTCCCGAACCTGACCGACAACGACTGGCTGTGGGGCGGCGAGCCGGAAACCATCAAGACCACCATCCTGCATGGCCGTCAGGCCACCATGCCGGCATGGAAGGACGCGATTGGCGAAGAAGGCATCCGCAACGTGGCCGGCTATGTTCGCAGCCTCTCCGGCCGCGATACCCCAGAGGGTATCAACGTCGACATTGAGCAGGGTCAAAAAATCTTCGCGAGCACTTGTGTAGCCTGTCATGGACCGGAAGCCAAGGGCACTGCAGCCATGGGCGCGCCGAACCTGACCGACAATGTCTGGCTGTATGGTTCGAGCTTCGCCCAGATCCAGCAGACCCTGCGCCACGGTCGCAATGGCCGCATGCCGGCCCAGGAAGCAATCCTTGGCAATGACAAGGTGCACTTGCTGGCAGCCTACGTCTACAGCCTGTCGCAGCAGCCGGAGCAGTGATCCACAGAGGCCAGGAGCGACGACCTGTCGCACCTGACCTCGACCCTCCGGGCGTACCATTCGCAGCTGGACAGAAAAATGATCCTGGTCGGCACGTATCGGCCAGGACACCCACCTTCAGCCGTGGTACGCACTTGATGACTGAGCAGATCCCCGTTCGTGATGTAACCCCCCCGTCCAAGGCCGAAGCGTCAGCCGACCTTTACGCTGCGCGTGAAAAGATCTACACCCGAGCCTTCAGCGGACTGTTCCGCAACCTGCGACGCGTCGGTGGCGCAGCGCTGTTTATCCTCTTCTTCGGGACCGTCTGGCTCAACTGGGATGGCCGCCAGGCTGTCTGGTGGGACTTGCCGGACCGCAAATTCCACGTGTTCGGGGCGACCTTCTGGCCCCAGGATTTCATGCTGTTGTCGTGGCTGCTGATCATCTGCGCCTTCGGCCTGTTCTTCATCACCGTATTCGCCGGGCGCGTCTGGTGCGGCTATACCTGCCCACAGAGCGTCTTCACCTGGGTCTTCATGTGGGCCGAAAAGGTTACCGAGGGTGACCGCAACCAGCGCATGAAGCTGGACAAGGCACCGATGAGTGCCAACAAGTTCCTTCGCAAGCTTGCCAAGCATGCGATCTGGATAGCCGTCGGCATCCTGGTGGCCATCACCTTCGTTGGCTACTTCACCCCGATCCGCCAGTTGGTTCCCGACCTGCTCACCCTCAACGTCAATGGCTGGGCGGCGTTCTGGATCGGCTTCTTTACACTGGCCACCTATGGCAGCGCCGGCTATCTGCGCGAGCAGGTATGCATCTACATGTGTCCTTATGCACGCTTCCAGAGCGTGATGTTCGACAAGGACACCCTGATCGTCTCCTACGATCCGCGCCGCGGCGAGAAGCGCGGCCCGCGCAAGAAGGACGCCGACTACAAGGCGATGGGCCTCGGCGACTGCATCGACTGCACCATGTGCGTGCAGGTCTGCCCCACCGGCATCGACATCCGCGATGGCCTGCAGATCGAGTGCATCGGTTGCGCAGCGTGCATCGATGCCTGCGACGCGATCATGGACAAGATGAACTATCCGCGCGGGCTGATCAGCTACACCACCGAGCACAACCTGTCCGGGCAGAAGACCCATCTGCTGCGGCCGCGCCTGATCGGTTATGCCATCGCGCTGTTGGCCATGATGAGCCTGTTCTCCTATGCGGTGTATGATCGCCCGCTGGTGAAACTGGACGTGCTCAAGGACCGGGTGCTCTACCGCGAGAACGAGCTGGGCAATATCGAAAACGTCTACACCCTCAAGGTCATGAACAAGGCTCAGCGCGAGCAGACGTTCGTGATCGAGGCCTCCGGCCTGGAAGGCCTGGTCTACGAAGGCCGTAGCGAGATCCGCGCCGAAGCGGGCGAGCTGGTCACCATCCCGGTCGAACTCTCCATCGCGCCCGAGAAGCTGCCGTCCAGCACCAATGTGATCGTCTTCCATGTCCGCTCGGCAGATGACGAATCGATCAACGACGATGCCGACAGCCGCTTCATCGGCCCAAGCATCCGCTAAGCAAGGTCATACATGCGCTCTGAAAACGAACAAACGCGTTGGTACACCCAGTTCTGGGCCTGGTTCATCATCGCCATCCTGCTGATTTCGGTCGTCCTCGGGCTGACGATGCTGACCATCGCGATTCGAAACGCCGACTCTCTCGTCGCCGACAACTACTACGATGCCGGCAAGGGCATCAACCAGTCCCTGGAACGAGAGAAGCTGGCGGAGCGCCTGCAGATGCGCGCCCGCCTCGTCCTCAACGACGAGCGCGGACTCGCCGAGATCCAGCTCAGCGGTGCGAGCCAGCCACAGCAACTGGTGCTCAACCTGCTGTCGCCCACGCAACCGGAACGCGATCGCCGCGTCATCCTGCAACCGCAGGGCGACGGCTTCTATCAGGGCCAGTTGCAGGAGGAGATCACCGGCCGGCGCTTCATCGAGCTGCTCGGTCGCGAGGGCGAACAGGACTGGCGCCTGTATGAGGAAAAAACCATCGAAGCCGGCCACGCACTCGAACTGACCCCTTGAGTCGCTGATGGCAAAGCCCCTCCCCTGCTACCACTGTGGTCTGCCGGTTCCCGCCGGCAGCCGTTTTCAGGCCTGCGTGCTGGGTGAGACGCGGGCCTTGTGCTGCCCAGGCTGCCAGGCGGTGGCCGAAGCCATCGTCAAGGGCGGACTGGAAAACTACTACCTGCACCGCAGCGACACCGCGATCAATCCGCAGGCCCTGCCCCAGGAGCTCGGCGAAGAGCTGGCGCTGTATGACCGCAAGGACGTGCAGCAGCCCTTCGTCCAGCATCAGGGTGAACTGGCAAGCACGTCACTGATGATCGAAGGCATCAGCTGCGCCGCCTGCGGCTGGCTGATCGAACGCCATCTGCGCAACCTGCAGGGCGTCGCCGAGGCCAGCCTCAACCTGTCCAATCACCGTCTCAACGTACGCTGGAGCGATGCCGAGCTACCGCTAAGCGAGCTGCTGGGCGAGCTGCGGCGGATCGGCTATGCCGCGCATCCCTACCAGGCCGACCAGGCCGCCGAGCGCCTGGCCAGCGAGAACCGTCGCTCGCTACGCCAACTGGGCGTCGCCGGCCTGCTGTGGATGCAGGTGATGATGGCCACCATGGCGACCTGGCCCGAGTTCAACCTGGACCTGTCGGAAAGCTTCTTCGTCACCCTGCGCTGGACCGCCCTGCTACTGACCACGCCCATTGTCTTCTACTGCTGTACCGATTTCTTCAAGGGTGCGTTACGGGATCTGCGTACCCGCCACCTGACCATGGACGTGTCGGTATCGCTGGCCATCGGCGGCGCCTATGTCGCCGGCATATGGTCGACCATCACCGGCCAGGGCGAGCTGTATTTCGATGCCGTGGGCATGTTCGCCCTCTTTCTGCTGGCCGGGCGATACCTGGAGCGCAGGGCACGCGAGCGCACAGCGGCCGCCACCGCGCAACTGGTCAACCTGCTGCCGGCCTCCTGCCTGAAGCTGGATGCCGACGGTCACAGTCACCGCATCCTGCTCAGCGAACTGCAGCTCGGCGACCAGGTGCTGGTGCAGCCCGGCGGATTGATCCCGGCTGACGGCGTGATTCTCAGCGGGCAATCCAGCGTCGACGAGTCGGTTCTAACGGGGGAATACCTGCCTCTTCCACGCGGTGCGGGCGATTCGGTTACCGCCGGCACCCTCAATGTCGAAGGCCCGCTGACCGTGGAGGTCCAGGCCCTGGGCGACGACACCCGGCTGTCCGCCATTGTCCGCCTGCTGGAACGCGCCCAGGCCGACAAACCCAAGCTCGCCGAACTGGCTGACCGCGTCGCCCAATGGTTTCTGCTGGTGGTGCTGGTGGTGGCCAGCATCGTCGGCCTGGTCTGGTGGCAGATTGACCCGCAACGCGCCTTCTGGATCGTCCTCGCGCTGCTGGTCGCAACCTGCCCCTGCGCCCTTTCGCTGGCGACCCCCACTGCACTGACGGCGGCCACCGGCACCCTGCATAAGCTCGGCCTGCTTTTGACCCGCGGACATGTCCTTGAAGGCCTCAACCAGATCGACACCGTTGTTTTCGACAAGACCGGGACCCTCACCGAAGGGCGCCTCACACTCAGCGCCGTGCACCCGCTCGGTGAGCTTGATGCCGATAGCTGTCTCGCGCTGGCCGCGGCGCTGGAAAACCGCTCCGAACACCCCATCGCGCGGGCCTTCGGCCGCGCACCGCAGGCCGCCGAATCGGTCGAGACGGTGCCGGGCCTGGGCCTGTGCGGCAGCGCGGCCGGCCGGAGCCTGCGCATTGGCCAGCCCGGCTTCGTCGCCGAAGGTTATGGCGGCTCAGCACCGTCCATCCCCGGCGAACAAGGGCAATGGCTGTTGCTCGGCGATGCCCGGGGACCGCTGGCCTGGCTGGTGCTCGATGATCGCCTTCGCGACGATGCCCCGGCCCTGCTCGATGCCTGCCGCCAGCGCGGTTGGCGGACTCTGCTGCTGTCCGGCGACAGTTCGCCGATGGTCGGGCAGATCGCCCGCGAGCTGGGCATCGATCGCGCCGAAGGCGGGATGACCCCCGCAGCCAAACTGGCCAGGCTGCAGGAACTGCAGGCGCAGGGGCATCGGGTACTGATGCTGGGCGACGGCATCAACGATGTCCCGGTGCTCGCGGCTGCCGACATCAGCGTCGCCATGGGGTCCGCCACCGACCTGGCCAAGACCAGCGCCGATGCCGTGCTGCTATCCAACCGCCTCGGCAGCCTGGCGCAGGCATTCGCCGTCGCCCGCCGCAGCCGCCGCATCATCATCGAAAACCTGACCTGGGCAAGCCTGTACAATGGCCTGGTCCTGCCCTTTGCCGCGATCGGGTGGGTGACACCGCTGTGGGCGGCGCTGGGCATGTCGGCCAGCTCCCTGCTGGTGGTGTTGAACGCGCTACGGCTCGCCAGGCAGCCTCGTCAAACGAGTTGACCGCCTCGCGGCCGCGACGATACGCGTGCAGCAGCCTTTCGCTTGAGTAGTCTCCGGAGGTTCCCATGGCCGCTCTGTATATCCTGATTCCCATCGCCGTGGTGCTCGTCGCCCTGGCGATCTGGGTGTTCTTCTGGGCGGTGGACAGTGGCCAGTACGACGACCTCGACGGCCCGGCCCACAGCATCCTCTTCGACGATGACGAGCCGCAACGACCGACCGACGACGATCCAGCGGTCACTGCCAACAGCCAGAAAGAGCAAAGCCAACGTGAGTGAACTGCTACCGCTGCTGCTTTCCGCACTGGTCCTGGGCCTGCTTGGCGGTGGCCATTGTCTTGGCATGTGCGGCGGGCTGATGGGCGCACTGACCATGGCCATCCCACCGGAACAACGAGCCAAGCGCCTGCGCCTACTGCTCGCCTACAACCTGGGACGGGTATTGAGCTATGCGACCGCCGGCCTGCTCATCGGCCTTGCCGGCTGGGCGGTGGCGAGCAGCCCTGCCGCAATGGTGCTGCGCGTGTTCGCTGCATTGCTGCTGATCAGCATGGGGCTCTATCTGGCGGGCTGGTGGAGCGGGCTGACGCGCGTCGAAGCGCTGGGCAAAGGGCTCTGGCGGCATATTCAGCCACTGGCCAGCCGGTTGCTGCCGGTAACCGGCGTGCCGCACGCCCTGCTGTTGGGCGCACTCTGGGGCTGGCTGCCGTGCGGGTTGGTCTACAGCACCCTGCTCTGGTCGGCGAGCCAGGGCGATGCGCTGGACAGCGCCCTGCTGATGCTGGCGTTCGGCATCGGCACCTGGCCGGTACTGCTCGCGACCGGCCTGGCCGCCGAGCGCTTGACCGCGCTGCTGCGCAAGCGCGGCGTGCGTGTCGCCGGCGGCGTGCTGGTCATGCTGTTCGGCATCTGGACCATGCCCGGCCCTCATCAGCAATGGCTGATGGGGCATGGAGCCGCGCCAGCCGAACACGTCCACGAAGGCTAAGCGGCACCGGGCATGCAAGAGCCCGAGCGTCAGGGCTCCTTGGGCAGCTGGCGCTTGTGCGCCGTCTTGTCGTAGGTCTCGATGATGATGCGCGCGGCCTCCTCCGATACCGGCCGGCCCTGCAGGAAGTCATCGATCTCGCGGTAGCTGACGCCATGCGCCGCCTCATCCGGCTTGCCCGGAAAGAGCTCCTCCAGATCCGCCGTCGGCACCTTGTGCACCAACTGCTCCGGAGCGCCTAGCACCGCCGCCAGCTCCCGAACCTGTCCCTTCACCAGTCCGGCCAGCGGCGTCAGATCGCAGGCACCATCGCCGAACTTGGTGAAAAAGCCCATCACGGCTTCGGCGGCATGGTCGGTGCCGATCACCAGCCCCCGGTGAGCATTGGCGATGGTGTACTGCGCCACCATGCGCATGCGCGCCTTGGTGTTGCCCAGCACGAAGTCGCGCATCTGCGCGCTCAGGCCTTCCAGGGCCTCGGTAGCCGCCGCCACGCTCTTTACCGCCGCACCGATGTTCACGGTATGGCATTCATCGGGCTGGATGGTTTCGATCGCCAGTTGCGCCTCGTGCTCGTCGTGCTGGACCTGATAGGGCAAGCGCACCGCGATGAAGCGGTAGTCATCTCCTTCCCCCGCATCGCGCATGCCCTGGACCGCGCGCTGCGCCAGCATGCCGGCGGTCGTCGAGTCGACACCGCCGCTGATACCCAGCACCAGCGTCTTCATGCCGGATTCGCGCAGGCAGTTCTGGATGAAGCGTATCCGGCGCTCGATCTCCGCCTGAACCGATTCCACCCTGTTGAAGGGCGCGCAGACCTTGAGGGCGGCCGCGATTTCCTGCTGGCGACTGTGCATGAATCTCTCCTTTGGCCCGGAGGCTCGGTTGAATCGAATAGAAACACTTGCATGGTCATCGGACCACGCTTGGGAGGAAATCTTCGTGCGTTGCCGCTCGTCCTCGCCCTGCCGATTAGGGTCGGGGCAAGTTTGATACAGGTCAAGTCTGTCGTAGAGCCCTCCACCTAGAATCCAGCCACCGCTGTCATGACCGGGAAAGCCACATGCTCGACTCCATTCGCTGGGATACCGACCTGATCCGTCGCTACGATCAGGCCGGCCCGCGCTATACGTCGTATCCGACAGCGGTCCAGTTCAACGACAAGATCGGCTCGTTCGATCTGCTGCACGCATTACGCAGCAGCCGCCAGGCGTCGCGACCGCTTTCCCTGTATGTCCACCTGCCGTTCTGCGCGAACGCCTGCTACTACTGCAACTGCCACAAGGTCATCACCAAGGACCGCGGCCGCGCGCTTCCCTATCTCGAGCGGCTGGAAAAGGAGATCGAGCTCATCGCCTGCCATCTCGGGCCCGACCAGATCGTCGAACAACTGCACTTCGGCGGCGGTACGCCGACCTTCCTCAGCCACGACGAACTGCGCCGCCTGATGGCGCATCTGCGCAAGCACTTCCACCTGCAGGATGACGACCATGGCGACTTCGGCATCGAGGTTGATCCTCGCGAGGCCGATTGGCCGACCATCGGGCTGTTGCGCGAACTGGGCTTCAACCGCATCAGCATCGGCGTGCAGGACCTCGATCCAGACGTCCAGCGCGCGGTCAACCGCATGCAGACGCTGGAACAGACCCGGGCCATCATCGAGGCCGCACGCACCCTGCAATACCGTTCGCTGAACATCGACCTGATCTACGGGTTGCCGCTGCAGACACCCGAGCGTTTCGCCAAAACCGTGGCCGCGATCATCGAACTGCAACCGGACCGTCTGTCGATCTTCAACTATGCCCACCAGCCGGAACGCTTTCCCACGCAGCGCCGCATCAATACCGCCGACCTGCCCGTGCCCGTCGACAAGCTGACCATGCTGCAGCAGAGCATCGAGCAGCTCACCGATGCCGGCTATCGCTACATCGGCATGGACCATTTCGCCTTGCCCGACGACGAGCTGGCCATGGCGCAGGAAGACGGCACCCTGCAACGCAACTTCCAGGGCTATACCACCCATGGCCATTGTGACTTGGTGGGCCTGGGGGTCTCGGCCATCACCCAGGTCGGCGACCTGTACTGCCAGAACAGTACCGACATCGCCGAATATCAGCGCTATCTGGATCAGGACCAGTTGCCGACCGCCCGAGGTCTGCGCTGCAACGAGGACGACCGCATTCGCCGCAGCGTCATCCAGGCGCTGCTCTGCGATTTCGAGCTGGGTTTCGCCGAGATCGAACGCAGCTACGGCATCGACTTCAAGGACTACTTCGGCGAAGCCTGGCCGATGCTGGAACAGATGGCCGCGGACGGGCTGGTCGAACTGACCGATACCCACCTGATCGTCCAACCGGCCGGACGCCTGCTCGTGCGTGCGGTCTGCATGCTGTTCGACCACTACCTGCCGGAACAGACCGGCTACAGCTACTCACGGGTCATCTAGGTTTCCCCGCCCTGCGACCCTCGGGCCGATTGGCTATGGATGACGAGCTGGGTTAACCTTGTGCGCTGTATCCAGGTTTCCAGGAAGCCCCCTATGTCCGAGTCGACCAAGGTCCGTTCGCAGCGGCAAGCTCACTGCAAGGATTGCAGCCTTTCCGGGCTCTGCCTGCCCCTGTCGCTGAACATGCAAGACATGGACGCCCTGGACGATATCGTCAAACGCGGCCGTCCCCTGAAGAAGGGTGAGACCCTGTTCCGCCAAGGCGATGCCTTCAGCTCGGTCTTCGCCGTGCGCTCCGGCGCCCTGCGGACCTTCAGCGTGACCGACGGCGGCGAGGAGCAGATCACCGGCTTCCACCTGCCCAGCGAACTGGTCGGCCTCTCCGGCATGGATACCGAGAGCTACCCGGTGACGGCCCAGGCACTGGAAACCACCTCGGTCTGCGAGATCCCCTTCGAGCGGCTCGACGAGCTGAGCGTGCTGCTGCCGCAACTGCGCCGCCAGCTGATGCGCATCATGAGCCGCGAGATTCGCGACGATCAGCAGATGATGCTGTTGCTGTCGAAGAAGACCGCCGACGAGCGCATCGCCACCTTCCTGATCAACCTGTCGGCGCGCTTCAGCGCACGCGGCTTCTCGGCCAACCAGTTCCGCCTGCCGATGTCGCGCAATGAAATCGGCAATTACCTGGGCCTGGCCGTCGAGACCGTCTCGCGCGTATTCACGCGCTTCCAGCAGAACGGCCTGCTCGAAGCCGAAGGCAAGGAAGTACGCATCCTGGATTCCATCGGACTGTGCGCCCTGGCTGGCGGTAACATGGACGTCTGAGTCAGCGCGTTTGGAGTAGCAGTTCGATGATCTTCGACGAATTCAGCATCAAGACCCTGATCCGCCCGGTTCCTGACTTTCCCAGCCCTGGCGTCGTCTTCCGCGATATCACTCCGCTGTTCCAGTCACCCAAGGCCTTGCGCATGGTCGCCGACACCTTCATCCAGCGCTACGTGGAAGCCGACTTCACCCACATCGGCGCGCTCGACGCGCGGGGTTTTCTGATTGGCTCGATCCTCGCCTACGAGCTGAACAAGCCGCTGGTGCTCTTTCGCAAGCAAGGCAAGCTGCCTGCGGACGTGCTATCGCAGTCCTATTGCACCGAATATGGCGAAGCCCACCTGGAGATCCATGCCGACAGCCTCTGCGAAGGCGATTCGGTCCTGTTGTTCGATGATCTGATCGCTACCGGCGGCACCCTGCTCGCCGCCGCGCAACTGGTCCGCCGCATGCGCGCCAGCATCCATGAGGCCGCCGCGATCATTGATCTGCCCGAACTGGGAGGCTCGCAGAAACTCCAGGATATCGGCATCCCGACCTTTACGCTGACGGCTTTCGCCCTGGGCGACCGCTGATAGCGCGAGGTCTCCAGGCGCTCCTGCCGACCCGACACCGGGAGCCCCGCCATGCTCGACACGCGTCTTCGCAGCCTGCTGATCATCCTGCTGGTGTTCGCCAGCCCGGCCTTCGCCCTGGACCGCGAGGCGCTGCTCGACGAGGCCAACCTCCTACTGCTGCCCCGCGCTCGCACGCTGCCCAGCATCGAACTGGTCGACCAGGACGGCCAGCCATTCAGCACCGCCTCGCTCCGAGGACGCTGGCACATCCTGTTCTTCGGCTTCACCGCCTGTCCCGATATCTGCCCGACCACCCTGAGCGACATGCGCCGCCTGTTCGCCCGCCTACCGGCAGACGATCGCCAGCAGCTGCAACTGGTGCTGATCAGCGCCGATCCGGCGCGCGATACGCCACAACGGCTGAAAACCTATCTGGATTACTACCGTGCCGGATTCAGCGGCCTGACCGGTGAAATGGCGCAACTGCAGCGGCTTTCCAAGGCGCTGGGATTGCCCTTCGTTCCCGCCAGCGAGACCCAGGGCGACTACAGCGTCAGTCATAGCGGCAATCTGGCGCTGGTTGCACCTGACGGCACATTGCGCGGGCACATCCGCGCACCGCTGAAGCTGGAAGGATTGCAACAGGCTCTGCCACGGATCATCGAGAGCGAACGCTGAACAGCAGGCCTGCGGCCTGCATCGCCGTGAGGGCGCGCCCACAGGGTCCGGGGTGCTCAGGCTGCTTTTGCGGCCCAGCCTCGGGGCGATGCTTTAGCGCTTCAAGCGGCAGGCCTGCGGTCCGCATCGCCGCGAGGGCGCGCCCACAGGGCCCGAGGTGCATGGGCCGCTTTGGTGGGAGGCCCGACCTCGGGGCGATGCTCTCGAGGACGGGCAGTGATCGAGCAGCCGCTCAATGGCAATCCAGGGTATCGGCCAGCACATAAGCCTGGAACGCCACTTCATCGATCCACTGCTGCGTCAGCTCACCCAGTCGCCCCTCCTCGCGCCAGCGCTCGATCAGCGCATCGACTTTCACTTGCAGGGCCGCATCGTCGGTGCTGATCCGCAGCACCTGCTCCACCTCCGGCAACGCCGGCAACAGCCGCTTGTAACGTCGCCACTCAGGCAACGTAGCCAAGTCGGCAAGCAGGGCCTGATCATCGACGACCGCCTGGCACTCACCCAGCTTGAGGCCGATCAACGCATGCGCAGCACTCGGATACTCCCGCGGCAGCGCGGCGAAACGCTCGGCCACCAGCCGCGCATAGGGGCTGCCGGCAGCGACGCAGAATGGCTGGCTACGCAGATCGGACCAGGAGCCGGGGCCGCCCTCGGTCGCGGTCAATGCAGCAGGAACGGCGCGGTAGTAGAGCGCGCCGGTTTCTCTCGCACCCAGCTGCAGCTCGGCCTCGTCGACCGCCGTGACGAACGCCGCCCGCTGCCCCAATGCTTCGGCCAACGCCTCCACCAGCGCCGGCTCGAAACTCTCCGTCGCGCTGCTCGACAACACCCGATAGCCGCCGGGCAATGCCGCGCGCAGCGGCTCGGCGAGCGCCGGCAGCGGTCCCAGCAGGGCAATCAGCAAGAGACCGGAACGCAGCGACACAGGCACGATTCCGACCTCAGACGTACTGATAGCGCAACATCCGTTGCTTGAATTTCTCCAGCACCACCTGATCGATCAGGGTGGCGAGAATGGCGATGACCAGGATGTTCATCATCACGCCGACCATGTCGGCGATCTCGCCCGAATACGCCAGCGAACGCCCGAGGCCCTGGCCGAAACCGATCAGCATCTCCGCCGAGATCAGGGCACGCCAGGCGTTACCGAAGGCCAGCTGGGCGCCGGTGATCAGCTCCGGCATCACCGCCGGCAGATAGACCCGTCGCAGCAGTTGCCAGCGCGAGGCGCCCATGACCCGTGCGGCGGAAACATGCACCGGCTGCACGCTCTCAGTGGCGTTCATCACCGAAAGCGCCATCGGGAAGAAGGCCGCCAGCGCCACCACCACGATGATCGGCAGGTTGCCGAAACCCATGACGATGAGGAACAACGGTACCCAGGCGATCGAGGGAATCGACTGCAGGATGACGATGGCCGAGCGCAGGATCTCGCGGAAGAAGAACAGCACCCCGCCGACCAGGCCGAAGCCGGTGCCGAACAACAGGGCGAAACCGTAGCCGCTGCCCAGGCGGCTCATGCTGCCGTACAACCCCTCGCGAAACTCCGGCTGCTGGATGGTTGTGACGAGCCGCTCGAAGACCGTCGGGATGCCCGGCATGAGGAATGCCGGGAGGCTCCAGGCGGCGGCTTGCCAGATCAGCAGAATGAACAGGATCGCCAGGACGACAGCGAGGTATTTCCTGGGCCCGGTAAGACGACGTGCCTGGCTCATGCGTGCGCGATCTCCGTCTTGATGCCCAGCAGGCTGAGGATTTCCTTGCGCTCGGCAGCGAACTCGGACAAGTCGTGGCTCTTCTCGCAATGGGTGAAGTTGAAGGTCTTCAGCACCCGCGTCGGCCGGGGGCTGAAGACCAGCACATGGTCGGCCAGGTAAAGCGCTTCGTCGACATCATGGGTGACCAGCAGCACGGTCGGCTGGTGTTCCTCGATCAGTTCGCGCAACACATCCTGCAGCGCCATGCGGGTCAACGCATCGAGCGCGCCGAAGGGTTCGTCCAGCAGCAACACCTCGGGCTTGGCGATGAACGCCCGAGCCAGGGCTGTGCGCTGGCGCATGCCGCCGGATACCTGGTGCGGGTAATAGTGCTCGAAGCCGCTGAGGCCGACGCGCTCGAGCCAGCCCTGGGCCTGTGCGAACGCAGCCGTCTTGTCCACACCCTGCAGTTCCAGGGCCAGGGCGACATTGGCCTGAAGACTGAGCCAGGGGTACAGGGCATGTTCCTGGAACACCAGGGTACGACTTGGGTTCGGCTCGCGAATCGGCTTGCCGTCGGCCAGCACACGACCGGCGGTGGGCTTCTCCAGCCCCGCCACCAGGTGCAGCAGGGTCGACTTGCCACAGCCGGACGGACCGACCAATGCAACCAGCTCCCCCTGGGAGAACTCGCCACTGAACCCCTTGATGACCTCGAGCTGCCCGAAGCGCTTGTCTACTTCTTCAAACCTGAGCTGCATATGAATCCAAAAAAACGAAGGTGCCCGGCAATGCGGGCGACACGGAAACAGCCCGACGGAAGCCGGGCTGTACGGTACACGGCGAAACCGGAGCGATCAGAGTTCGCGGCTTTCCTGCCAGGACAGATCGAGAATCGCCCGGGTGTCGAACGGCTTGCCGTCACGGGTCTTCAACGATCCCTGCTCCTGCAGGATGTCCGCCAGCTCCTGAATGCGCGCCAGATCCTCTTCGCCCAGCTTGGAACTGAAGGTCTGGGTGGCGATCGCCTCCTCGATGACCACCTCGCGAGCCAGCTCGCCGCGCTTGAGGGTCTTGAGGGTCGGCTCGGCGATGAAATAGCCGGCGATCAGCTTGGCCGCCTCGGCCGGCTGGTTCTCGAGCATGTCGATGGCTTCACGCTGGGCATCCAGCGAACTCCATACGGCCTCCTTGCGCTTGGCCAGGGTATCGCCGGAGGTGATCACCACCATGCAGGGGAACGGCCAGACTTCGCCGATCTCGTAGACCTGGCGAACCGGCGCCACCAGCTGCGCGATGCGGTCATAGGGCTCGAACAGGAAGGCCGCGTCGACCCGGCCGGATACCAGCGACTGTACGGCCACCGCAGGGCTGACGCCCATGATGTTCACGTCGCTCGGCTTGAGGCCTGCGTTCTTCAGCGTCACGCCGCGCAGCACCGCGTCGGCGGTACTGCCCTCACGCTGCGACGCCAGGCTGTGATCCTTGAGGTCGGCAACGTTCTGGATCTGGGTATCCTCACGCACCAGGATCGAGTGATAGCCCTGTTGCGCACCGCCCACCACTTTCAGGTCAGCGCCCTTGGAGGCCCAGGCCACCGCATTGGTGAATCCCAGTACGCCGGTGTCCAGCTGGCCACCAACGATGGCCTTGATCAAATCGGTGCCCGAGCTGAACTCGATCAGTTCGACATCCAGGCCGTGCTTCTTGTAGAACCCGGCCTCGTGGGCGACCATCGCCTGCGCGTCGTCCATCACCCGGATGTAGCCAACCTTGAGCTTTTCCTCGGCCTGGGCGAATGCGCTCAGGAGCAGAAGAGCCGGAACCAGCCAATGCTTTGCTTTCATTTCAACCTCGATTCGGGCAGCCATGTCATATAACCAAATCGAAGCCTCTTATTCGATTTGGCTATCTAACTTTCATGGCTTAGAACTTTACCCGAATCATGGGCAGAACGGCACTACCCAAGTGCTATATCCATACTGCTCGGGGTTATAGCGCTCGGTCGTTCCAATATCGGACTATGCAGATGCTCACAGACTGATCGGCTTGCGCCCAGCCAGGGCATGGGCCAGCGTGCCGCCATCGACCAGCTCCAGCTCGCCGCCCAGCGGCACGCCATGAGCGATACGGCTGATGGTCAGCCCCTTGGGAACGAGCAGCTGGGCGATGTAATGCGCGGTCGCTTCGCCTTCGACGGTGGGATTGGTGGCCAGGATCACCTCGCTGAAGGCTCCTCCCGCGACCCGTGCGAGCAGTTCCGGAATGCCGATGGCCTCCGGCCCCAGGCCGTCCAGCGGCGACAGGTGCCCCTTGAGCACGAAGTAGCGGCCGCGAAAACCGGTCTGCTCGACGGCGAAGACGTCCATCGGACTCTGCACCACGCACAGCAGCGAGTCGTCCCGCCGCGGATCGGCGCATTGCGGACACAGCTCATCCTCACTCAGCGTCCGGCACTGGCGGCAATAGCCAACCCCCTCCATCGCCCGCGTCAGCGCCTGCGCCAGGCGCAGGCCACCGCTACGGTCGCGTTCGAGCAGCTGCAAGGCCATGCGCTGCGCAGTCTTCTGCCCGACACCGGGAAGAATGCGCAGCGCATCGATGAGTTGGCGAATCAGGGGGCTGAAGCTCATGGAAATCTCGGAGCTGGAAGCTGGAAGCTGCTTTCTTAGAACGGCATCTTGAATCCGGGCGGCAGTTGCATCCCGGCGGTCATGCCGGCCATCTTTTCCTGGCTGTTCTGCTCGATCTTGCGCACGGCGTCGTTGACCGCCGCGGCGATCAGGTCTTCGAGGATTTCCTTGTCTTCCTGCATCAGGCTGTCGTCGAGGCTGACGCGCTTGACGTCATGACGGCCGTTCATCACCACGCTGACCAGGCCGGCACCGGATTGGCCGGTGACTTCGGCGTTCGCCAGCTCTTCCTGCATCTTCTGCATCTTTTCCTGCATCTGCTGCGCCTGCTTCATCAGGCCGGCCATGCCACCTTTCATCATGGGTAATACCTCGAATTCGTTCAGGGTTCGGAGTGTTCTACGGGTTCGATGGTGCCTTCGCGGATGACCGCGGCGAACTGCTGCATCAGCTGCTGGACGAGCGGGTCCGCCTGGATCGAGCGCTCCGCGGCGCGCTGACGCTCGGCGCGGCGGCGCTGGGCGGCTTGCGCCGGGGTTTCCTGCTCGGGCTTGCGCAGCTCGATGTCCAGCTTCAGCGTACGTCCATGGTACTGGTTGAGCGCTTCGTTCAGGCGCCGTTGCTGGGTGGCGTTGAACAAGGCGCTCTGCGCCGGATCGAGGTGCATCAGCCAGCGATCGCCCTCGACGGAAATCAGCGTGCAGTTGGCCGCGATGCTGCCGGTAAGACCGGACAGGCCGAGCTTGAGATAGAGCTCCAGCCACTCGGCCGCCAGGCCGGTGGCCGGCTCGACCGCGGGCAGCGGTTCGACGGCCTGCGACTCGGCCTGCGCCTGTACCAGCTCGTCGAGATAGGCCTCGGCCTGGTTCTCGACTTCGAAATAATCCTCGTCGGTCAGCGGCGGCTCGTCATCGTCCGGCTCCTCCACCTGCACCACCGCCGCCACATGCTCGGCCTCGAGTGGCGGCGCTTCCGGGATAACGGCGGCGGCTTCCACGGCCACCGGCGGCACATTCGGCGGCTCGTCCCAGGGTACATCGATGACCGGAGGCGCTTGCACTTCGGGCGCCGGCGCAGCGGCGGTATCGGCTACGGGCAGCAGCACCTCGGGCGCAGGCGGCGCGGCGGTGCTGTCATCGACAACGGCAGGCGACGCCGGCATGGCTGCGGGCAGCGGGGCCACGGTGGTCGGCGCGCTGGATGGAACAGGACGCGACACGTCAGTCGGGACCGTGCCGGCCACCGCTGCAGGTCCGGAATCAGCTGTGGCCGGGCTGATTCCCAGGTTCTTTAGTGGCGTTCGCGGTGCGTCGCCGGTGTCCGCCGGACGGAATGCCAGCATGCGCAGCAGCACCATCTCGAAGCCGCTGCGCGGGTCGGGCGCCAGCGGCAGGTCGCGGCGGCCGATCAGCCCCATCTGGTAGTAGAACTGCACGTCTTCGGCCGGCAGCGCCTGCGCCAGGGCCAGCACCCGGTCGCGATCGCCCTGGCCGTTGTCCACCGCCTCCGGCAATGCCTGGGCGATCGCCACGCGGTGCAATACGTTGAGCATCTCGGCCAGCACGCCGGCCCAGTCCGGCCCCTGCTCGGCCAGGTGGCGAACCGCCTCGAGCATCGCCCTGGCGTCGCCTTCGAGCAGGGCCTGCAGGACGCCGTAGACCTGGCCATGGTCGAGGGTGCCGAGCATGGCCCGCACATCCGCCGCCAGCACCCGCCCCTCGCCAAAGGCGATCGCCTGGTCGGTGAGGCTCATGGCGTCGCGCATCGAACCGTCGGCCGCACGCCCGAGCAGCCAGAGCGCGTCTTCCTCGAAGGGAACGTTCTCGACGCCCAGCACATGAGTCAGGTGCTCGACCACCCGCTCCGGCGGCATGTTCTTCAGGGAGAACTGCAGGCAGCGCGAGAGGATGGTGACCGGGAGCTTCTGCGGGTCAGTGGTCGCCAGCAGGAACTTGACGTGCGGCGGCGGCTCTTCGAGGGTCTTGAGCAGCGCATTGAACGAGTGCGACGAGAGCATGTGCACTTCGTCGATCAGGTAGACCTTGTAGCGTCCGCGGCTCGGTGCGTACTGCACGTTGTCCAGCAGTTCGCGGGTGTCCTCGACCTTGGTGCGGCTCGCGGCGTCGACCTCGATCAGATCGACGAAACGCCCCTCGTCGATCTCCCGGCAGACCGAGCATTCGCCGCAGGGCGTCGAGCTGATGCCCATCTCGCAGTTCAGGCACTTGGCGATGATCCGCGCGATGGTGGTCTTGCCCACCCCACGGGTTCCGGTGAACAGATAGGCATGATGCAGGCGCTGGTTGTCCAGCGCATTGATCAGGGCCTTGAGCACATGCGTCTGGCCGACCATTTCGCGGAACGAGCGCGGACGCCATTTACGGGCAAGGACCTGATAACTCATAACACCATCGCGGGATAAAGCAGAAGACGGGTAATGCTAGCGGAGCAGACCGCAAATTGCATCCGACCAGCGCTCGTTCGGGCGTGCCCGTCTACGACAAGCGAGCACCGAGCGCCCGCACCACCTGTCCGAGCGCAGCATCGACACCCTCGATGCGTACCTGCAGCCCGTCTATTTCCCGACGCGGCGGGTAGTGCTTGCGCAACAGGTCGAACCCGGCGCGGCGTTGCGCCTCGTCGCCGCACAGGCTGCGGCGAAAATCCGCATCGTCGCGGCGCGGATCGTATACCGCCCGGCACAAGGTCGCCAGCATGTCGGCCGGCTGCACCGTGGAAGCGAAGGTCATGCCCACCAGTGGAGCGCCCGGCATCAGCTGCACGAGTTCGACTTCGGGCTCCAGCCCCCGCGCCGCACAAAAGGCCGCGTAGACCTGCGCCGTGCCCCGCAGCTTGCCGTCCAGGCTATAGCCGGCAATGTGCGGCGTGGCGATCCGGCACAACCCGGCGAGTTCGACGTCGACCTGTGGCTCGCCTTCCCAGACGTCCAGCACCGCCTCCAGGTCCGGGCGCTGCAGCAGCAGTTCCAGCAGGGCCGCATTGTCGACCACCGCACCGCGGCTGGCGTTGATCAGCCAGGCGCCCGGTCGCAGCCGCGCCAGCCGTGCCCGGTCGAGCAAATGGAAGGTCGGATGCTCGCCCTGCATGCTCAGCGGCGTGTGCAGGCTGATCACATCGCATTCGGCGAGCACCTCGTCCAGCGAGACGAAGCCACCGGCCTCGTGTGCCTGGCGCGGCGGATCGCAGACCCGCACATCCCAGCCCAGCCCGCGCAGCACTTCCACCAGGCGCCCGCCCACCTCGCCAGCACCGACGATGCCAAAGCGCCGGGTGTCGAGCGCTTCGCCGCGTATTTCGGCCAGCGCGAGCAGACTGCCCAGCACGTAGTCGACCACGCCCCGCGCATTGCAGCCGGGCGCACTGGCCCAGGCGATGCCGGCCTCCTGGAAATAGTCGAGGTCCAGATGATCGGTACCGATGGTGCAGGTACCGACGAAGCGTACCGGCGTGCCCTCCAGCAACTCGCGGTCGACCCGGGTCACCGAACGCACCAGCAGCACATCGGCCTGCTCCAGTGCCGCGCGGTTGATGCTGCGGCCGGCCATGCGGCGGATCTCGCCGAGGCCCGCGAAGAAGGCTTCGACCAATGGAATGTTTTCGTCGGCAAGAATGCGCATGAGGGCTCCGTTGCAATCGCCCCCATTCTAGCCCGGCAGGCTCTGCTTTGCCGCCTTCCTGGCTGCGTTCATGAACGGTAGACTAGCGCGCTCGTTGTATACAACCGGACTATCTGCAATGCCCACTGAGCTCAGACTCAGACGGGTACGCCTCGAACTGCGCACCCTCTTCGCCCTCGCCCTGCCCATGATGATCGCTCAACTGGCCAGCACCGCCATGGGCTTCGTCGATACCGTCATGGCCGGGCGGGTCAGCCCGCAGGACCTGGCGGCCGTGGCCCTGGGCAACTCCATCTGGGTGCCGGTATACCTGCTGGTGAGCGGCATCATGCTGGCCACCACGCCCAACGTCGCCCAGCACTTCGGCGCCGGGCAGCAGCAACAGATCGGCCCGCTGGTCCGCCAGGCGCTGTGGATGGGCGCGAGCATCGGTACGCTCAGTGCGCTGCTGATGTGGAATGCCGAACCGATCCTGCACCGCATGCACGTGGCTCCCGCCCTGATCGAGCCGACCATCGCCTACCTGCGCGCCGTCGCCTGCGGCTTCCCGGCCGTGGCGCTGTATCAGGTCCTGCGCTGTTTCAGCGACGGCCTGGGCCATCCCCGGCCGAGCATGGTCATCGGCATTCTCGGGCTGCTGCTGAACATTCCGCTCAACTACATCTTCATCTACGGCAAGCTTGGCGTACCGGCGATGGGCGGGGTCGGCTGCGGCGTCTCCACGGCCCTGGTGATGCTGTTCATGCTGCTGGCGATGAGCTTCTGGGTGAAACGCGCCGCCTACTACCAGGCGAGCCAGTTGTTCGCCCATTTCGAATGGCCACGCTGGCCGATGCTCCGCCACCTGCTTGCGGTCGGCGTGCCCATCGGCGTCGCGGTGTTCGCCGAAGCCAGCATCTTTTCCGTGATCGCCCTGCTGATAGGCGGTCTCGGCGCGACCGTGGTCGCCGGCCACCAGATCGCGCTGAACTTCACTTCGCTGATCTTCATGATTCCGCTGTCGCTGGGCATGGCGGTGACCGTGCGCGTCGGCCAGGCACTGGGCCGTAGCGCGCCGCGGGACGCACGTTTCGTGGCCGGCGTGGGTATCGCCACCGCGTTGGTTTATGCATGCTTCTCCGCCAGCCTCATGCTGCTGTTCAGCGAGCAGATCGCGCGAATCTACACGCCCGACCCGGCCGTCATCGCCGTAGCCGCCGGGCTGTTCTTCTATGCGGCGTTGTTCCAGTTCTCCGACGTGGTGCAGGTCACTGCCGCCGGGGCCTTGCGCGGCTACCAGGACACCCGCATGACGATGATCTACACCCTGTTCGCCTACTGGGGCATCGGCCTGCCAGTGGGCTACCTGCTGGGACTGACGGACCACCTCGGCGCCGCCAGTGGCCCAAGCGGCCTCTGGCAAGGATTGATCGCCGGCTTGAGTTGCGCGGCGCTGCTACTCAGCGTGCGCCTGGCCCGTAGCGCGCGCCGAGAAATCCGCCGGCATGTCGCGCTGCGCAGGACAATGGCTTGAAAGCATCAGCGGCAAGTGGCGGGCCCCGGTCGCTCCCAAGGCGCACACCGAGTCCGTAGGAGCCGGCTTGCTGGCGAGCATCGAAGCTACGGCGGATCGCCAGCAAGCTGGCTCGGACCTCGGCCGGTCAGCGAGGGTCACCCACCCCGGCAGGCTGCGCAGAACGACAGCCTGGAGGGGCCTGCACTCACAGGCTGCGCTCGATACGTCCGTCGGAACGGGCCAGATAGCCCGTACCGCATTCCCAGAGCAATGCATCCCGCTCCTCGGCGCTCAACGCCTGGAGCCCGCCGCGCAACGCATAGGCGGTGAAGCCGAGCTGGGTCAGCAGGAACACCGCATTGGCACTGCCCTTGCCACTCTCGCAGTAGCACAGATAGATGCGCGCATGATCCAGCAAACGCGTTTTCAAGCGCAGCAGATGCAACGGCATGTTCAGCGCCTGCATGGCGTGGCCGCGCTCGTACTCGTCGAGCAGGCGCACATCCAGCCATTGCGCTCCGCAGCTCAGCAGGTCAGCCACCTCGTCCAGGCCGACCTCGCTGACCACCGGCGCCTTGAGCAGTTCGAGGAAATCGGCGCGCGCCAGGCGCAGCACGCAGCCATCCTCGAGCATGCTCACGCTGGCATTGCGTGGACGATCCTCGAGCAAGGCCTCTTCACCGAAACAGGCTCCTGGCTCCAGCTCGGCCAGCAGCTGCCGCTCGGCCCCCGTGCCCTTGGTCACCGCGGCCCGGCCGCTCTTGAGAAAATAGCAGCAATCACCGGCCTCGCCCTCCTGCAACAAGGGCTGCCCGGCGCAAAGCTCGACCGCCACCAACCGCTGCAGCATGCTGCGAATGTTCGCCGGCGGGACCTGAGCGAACAGCGGATTGTCCAGCAGCGACTCCAGCCAGTCGCCCAGCTCGCCATCCATGCTCAGTTGCAACAGTACATCCTGGTGGGCCTGGCGCCAGGACAGCAGGCGCTCCAGCTCTGAATTGTCCACAGCCAGCAGCCGACAGTCTTCCAGCGCGCGCACGTGCTGGAGACGGAACTGCGGCAGGCTGTGACAGCCTGCCGGCGTACCAGCCCGCAGGCGGCTTTCGTGGCCCTCGTCATCGACCAGCGCCAGGCTGCCGGACAACAGGAAATAACGGGCGGACGGCTGTGCCCCGGCGCATTCGAGCACCTGTCCAGCGGCCAGCGGTTGCGGCGCCAGCCGGGCTCGTAGCTCCCATAATTGGCGGGGCGACAGCGTGTTGAGCGGAATCAGGTTGCGCAATTGATCAGGGTGCAGGGGGTTGTTCATCCAGGAATATCCAAAGGTCCGTCAGCCCATTAGCCGTCGCAGCTGCATCTCGGCAGCCCGGCGTCCCTGTAGCCCGCCGGTGTGAATGAAGACGAGCCGCGTACCTGGCGGAAAATAACCGCGCTCGACGTAAAGGCGCAATGCCAGCATGGCCTTGGCGGTGTAGACCGGGTCAAGCGGCACGCCGCCTTCGTACTCCGAGGCCTGGATGAAATGCGCCAGCTCGGCGTCGAAGCGGCCGAAACCACCACGGCTCGCATCCAGTAGCTCGTAGCCGCCATTGGCAACGCCAGCCTCGGCGAACAGCTGAGCCAGACGGACATCCACCGCATGTGACGGCGGCCCCGCCAGCGCGCCGAATAGCGGATGCCGACCCGCCTCGCCGATGACCAGACCGGCCAGGGTGGTCCCGGTACCCACCGCCAGCCAGGTCGCATCGTAGTGCTCCCAGCCGATCGTCGGCAGCAGTGACTGCAGCTGCGAAACCAGCACGACGCAACCCTGTGCCCCGGCCAAGCCGCCCCCGCCTTCAGGAACACAGTGGAACCCAGGGTAACGCTCGAGCCATGGTGCCCAGAAGCCCGGTAGATTGCGCGCCCGATAGCCACCGTAGCCCAGCCAGTGCAAACGCATGCCGCAGGCATGCAGGTCGTCTATCGTCGGCGTCTCCTGCTCGTACCCGCGCAGCAGGCCGACGGTGGCGAAGCCAAAGCGACGCCCGGCAGCCGCCAGGGCATGCAGATGATTGGAGTGCGCCCCCCCCAGGCTGATCAACCCACGCGCCCCGGCTGCGCATGCCGCATCGAGGTGCCGGGTAAGCTTGAACCACTTGTTGCCGGACAGCTCCGGATCCACCTGGTCGAGGCGCAGCACGGCGACCTCGACGCCGGCGCGCTGCAGCCAATCCAGCGGCAAGCGCTGCAAGCGCAAGGGGCCGGCGAAGGCGTGGGGAGAGTGCGTGAAGGACAAAACGCTCAGCTGCCGGTGCGCTGCCGGCCTTCCTTGCCGTGGCGGGCACAGCAATTGGACTCACCGATCACGAAGCGGCTCGGCGTATCGACCTTGTCCAGGGGCATTGCACAACGCTCGCCGCTGGGCAGCGTGGCCACGCATGCCGGCTTCTGATAGTGCTCCAGCCATTGGCGATACTGTTCCTCGGAGACGAAGCACTTGGCGGCGGCATAAGCCAGGGGATTGGCCCGGTAGCGGGCCAGGTCCGGCAATGCGATGGTCAGGTGCCCGGCCCCCGGATGGTAGGCCGTGAACACCACGCCCTGGCGCGACAGCTCCTCCAGCACCTGATCGCCACTGCGACTCAACGTCTCGCATTCGCGCTTGAGGCGCTGGACTTCCTCCTCCAGTTGCGCATCCAGCTCGTTGCGATAGGCAAGTTCCACGTCGCGGATCGCCACCTGCTCCTTGTATTCGGCGACCGCCGCGGCAATGCGTGCCTGCGCTTCATGCTCGAACTGTTCACGGGCGGCGCCCGCTTCCACGCGGCCATTCATTTCCAGCGTGCGCAGTTGCTTGCTCATCTCCTCGCGCGCCTTCTGGAAGCTCGCGGCCTGCGCCGTGATCTGCGCATGCAGGCCGCTGTTGATCTCGGCCTGCTGCTGCAGCTGCTGCTGCAATGCCTGGATCTCATCCTGCAGCCGCTTGTGCTCCTTGTCCGCGGCAGTACGCAGCTTGAGCACCTCTTCTTCGCGCTGGCGCTCGAGGTTGGCGATGCGCTGGCGCTGCTGCTTGATCAGCAGCGCAGCCTTCTGGCGCTGCTCCTGCTCGAGCTTCTCCGCGCGCTTGGCGAGCTTCTGCTTGGCGGCGTCGGCGGCGTACCAGGTATCTTCGGCAACCATCTGCAAGCGCTCGGCCGGTACCGCCAGTGGCGCCTCGTCCTCGACCAGCAGGCCCAGCTGGTTGCGCTTGACACGCTCGCGCAACAACAGCAGGTCGTTGCGCTCGGGAGTTACCCTGGGGTCCCACATGTGCATCTGGTGCCAGGACACCGGACATTGGCTGCGGCAGGCCAGGCGAATCGGCCCGGCCCCCATGTCCGGGCCGCGGCCGGTGCGTTCGGCCAGTTGGCGCAGAGGAATATTCCAGCCATCGTCGGCGGAACCGTCCTCGTTGAAGTCGAGACAGAAAAACACCGCGGCACGTACCTGCAACCGCGGATTGATCAATACGTAGACCGCACGCATCTGCCGGTCGGCGAACTCGGGCAGGTTGACCACGCCGTCCAGGACCGCTTCGAATTCCGGGAACAGCATTTCCTTGCAGATGCCGTCGTCGCCGTAGAACAGCACGGCTTCGACCATCTGCGGTTTGTTCTGCATGCTCGACATCCTTCTATCGCCCGCAATTTGCGAGCAGCGATTTCCGGGGCGGCACGGCCTTGCAAAGCCGGCACCGTCTCGTTGGTGCGGCAAGTTTAGGGGAAAACTTCGGGCAGGCAATGTGACTGGGTTGGCAGTGCCCCGGCCATCGCGGTGCGGGGCGATGGGTGGCCCTGCCGATTTTGCGATGAGCGTCTAACTCATCCCGTGTATGCCGCGAGCCGGCGCCCCATTTCTTCGCCGAGAGCCTGCAAGCCGCTCATGGGGCGGATCATCACCTCGAAGTCGACGATCCTGCCCACCTCGTCGAAGCGAATCATGTCGATGCCCTTGAGCTCACGATCCCCCACGCGGGCGCTGAACTCGAGAACGACATCCCGTCCCTGCGCGCTGACCAGCTCACGGTGATAGCGGAAATCCTCGAACACCCTGAGCACCGTATTGAGGATCAGATTGACCGCAGCCGCGCCCTCATACGGCTTGTAGGCCATCGGTGAGCGGAACACCGCCTTCGGATGCAGCAACTCGGGCAGGCCGCCCAGGTCGCCGGCAGCGACCATCCGGTGCCAGGCCTGCAGGCTGGCGGCGGCCTCGGGTTGTAGTACGACTGCGTTATTCATCGGCTATTTGCTCCGGGTCGGGTAGGCGAAATGCCCCGCATGGACGGGGCGGCGGCTTCAAAGGGCGGCGGCGAGGCGGCAGCCCTGGTTGATCGCCCGCTTGGCATCCAGCTCGGCGGCGACATCCGCACCGCCGATCAGGTGCACCCGCGCACCGCCGGCTTCCAGCCCTGCCTGCAGCTCGCGCAGCGGCTCCTGGCCGGCGCAGAGGATCACCGTATCCACCGGCAGCACCTGCGGCGCGCCTTCGGCCACGCGGATATGCAGCCCGGCGTCGTCGATCCGCAGGTATTCGACCGCATTGAGCATCTGCACGTGCTTGTTCTTCAGCCCGGTGCGGTGAATCCAGCCAGTGGTCTTGCCCAGGCCGTTGCCGACCTTGGATTTCTTGCGTTGCAGCAGATAGACCTGGCGCCTGGGCGCATGGGGCGCCGGCTGGATGCCGGCGACGCCGCCGCGCACCGACAGGCCGAGATCGATGCCCCACTCCTTCCAGAAGGCCTCGCGATCCAGGCTGGTGGATTGCCCGTCGTGGGTGATGTATTCCGAGACGTCGAAACCGATGCCGCCGGCGCCGATCACCGCGACGCACTGGCCGACCGGCTTGCGCTCGAGGATCGCATCCAGGTAGCCGATCACCTTCGGATGATCGATGCCGGGAATCTCCGGGGTGCGCGGGACGATGCCGGTGGCCAGGACGATCTCGTCGAAGCCTTCGGCCAACAGCGACTCGGCGCTGGCGCGGGTATTCAGGCGCAGCTCGACGCCGGTTTCCTGCAGCCGGTTCTGGAAGTAGCGCAGGGTCTCGCGGAACTCCTCCTTGCCCGGCACACGCTTGGCGACGTTGAACTGGCCGCCAATCTCGCCGGCGGCATCGAACAGCGTCACCCGATGGCCGCGCTCGGCGGCGACGCTGGCAGCCGCCAGCCCAGCCGGCCCGGCACCGACCACGGCGATCTTCTTCATCGCCGTGGTCGGGATGTAGTTCAGCTCGGTTTCGTAACAGGCGCGCGGGTTGACCAGGCAGGTGGTCAGCTTGCCGCTGAAGGTGTGGTCCAGGCAGGCCTGGTTGCAGCCAATGCAGGTATTGATGCGCTCGCTGTGGCCGGCGGCCGCCTTGTTGACGAATTCCGGATCGGCAAGGAACGGCCGCGCCATCGACACCATGTCGGCATCGCCCTCGGCCAGCACCCGCTCGGCCACTTCCGGGGTATTGATACGGTTGGTGGTGACCAGCGGAATGCCCACCTCGCCGCGCAGCTTGGCAGTGACCTTGGTGAAGGCCGCGCGCGGCACCTTGGTGGCGATGGTCGGAATTCGTGCCTCGTGCCAGCCGATGCCGGTGTTGATCAGCGTCGCGCCGGCCCGCTCGATGGCCTTGGCCAGTTGCACCACTTCTTCCCAGGTGCTGCCGCCTTCGATCAGGTCGAGCATCGACAGGCGGAAGATGATGATGAAGTCGCGGCCGACCGCCTCGCGCACGCGGCGCACGATCTCCACGGCCAGGCGCATGCGGTTCTCGTAGCTGCCGCCCCAGCGGTCGCTGCGATGGTTGGTATGGGCGACCAGGAACTGGTTGATGAAGTAGCCTTCCGAGCCCATGATCTCGACGCCGTCGTAGCCGGCGCGCTGGGCCAGGCTGGCGCAGTTGACGAAGTCGCGAATCTGCTTCTCGATACCCTCCTCGTCCAGCTCGCGCGGCGTGAACGGGTTGATCGGCGCCTGGATCGCGCTCGGCGCGACCAGTTGCGGACTATAGGCGTAGCGCCCGGCATGCAGAATCTGCATGCAGATCTTGCCGCCCGCCTCGTGCACCGCCTGGGTGACCACCTTGTGCTCCTCGGCTTCCTCCGGCGTGGACAGCTTGGCCGCACCGGCGCGCACCGAGCCTTCCTCGTTCGGCCCGACGCCGCCGGTGACGATCAGGCCGACGCCGCCGCGGGCGCGTTCGGCGAAGAACGCCGCCATCCGCTCGAAGCCGTTGGGCATCTCCTCCAGGCCGGTATGCATGGAGCCCATCAGCACACGGTTGCGCAGGGTGGTGAAACCCAGGTCGAGCGGAGCCAGCAGATTCGGGAAAGCGGTCATGGTCTGTCCTCATCGAAGCGCCGAGCCTCATGGGGCTGCGGTCGGTATGCAGCGACGATAAACAGCACTTGCGCCCCGCTCAATGATCGAAAGTGACAACTTTCTGATCCTTCAGCGCAAAACGGCTTGGCAATATGGCCTGCATTGCCTAGGCTGAGCCGTCCATCGACTGTCGCCAGGCCCATGCGTACCTCGATCAAACTACTCCTGCTGCTGGTGCTCGCCGGCGCCGCGTTCGCCGTTTACCTGGACTGGACGCGCGACCGCCGCAGCGGTCCGCTGCTGTCGGACCTGCGCACCCTGCCGATCGACAGCCGCGGCCAGCCGGGCGATGCCGGCAACCTGCTCGGCATCGAGACACGGCTGCAGCCGGCCGACTACCAGAGCCGCGAGCGCCTGCAGCTGAAGTTCGCCACCTACCTGCAGCAGGCCGCCGACGCCGGCCTGCTCAACGACAAGACCATCGTGGTGCTGCCCGAGCACGTCGGCACGGGGCTGTTCGCCCTCGGTGAGAAGCCGGAAGTGCAGCAGGCCCGCACCCTGCGCGATGCCATGCAATGGATGGCGCTGAGCAACCCGGGGCACTACCTGCGCGCACTGACCGGCCACCAGGGCGACGATCGGCGCACCGGCGCCGTGCTGCAGCTCAAGGCCCGGCGGATGGCCGAGGACTACCAGCGTATCTTCGGCGAACTGGCCGCGCGCTTCGGCGTGACCCTGGTGGCCGGCTCGATCGTGCTGCCCGAGCCCTATCTGGATGGCGAGCGGCTGCGGGCCGGCAAGGGGCCGTTGCGGCAGGTCAGCCTGACCTTCGACGCCCACGGCAAGCCGCTCGGAGCGCTGCAGTACAAGCATGCGCTGAGCCGCTACGAGCGCCGCTACAGCATCGCGCCCGTCATCGGGCCGCGGCCAACCATCGATACCCCGGCCGGCGCGCTGGCGGTGCTGCTGGGTTGCGACGCCTATCTGCAGCCAATACCCGCCACGGCGCAGCTGCTGGCCATTCCCGGCGCGCCGGCGAACCCGCAAGCCCACTGCGACGGCACATTCGACGGCCTGCCCGAGGCCATTCCGCACATGGCCGTGCGGACCCTCGGCCTGCCCTGGAACCTGCTCGGCTCGCCCCGCCGCCCCGCCCCGCCCGGGCCTGGCATCCCGGTGCAGATAAGCAATCTCTGGCTCGGTGACTGACATGAATGCGCAACGGGTGCGGCTGGGGGATCTGTCCGTGGGTTTCGTGCACAGCCTCGCCGAGGCGTTGCAGCTGCGCGACCTGGATGCCCGGCCGCTGCTGGAAGCCTACGGGTTGGATGCCGAACGCCTCGCCGAACCCCAGGCACGGCTGTCGATTCCGCGCTACATGCGCCTGGGCCACGCGGCCATCCAGCTCGCCGGCGACCCCGCGCTCGGCCTGGAGATGGGCCGCCTGCGCAAGCCGGGGCATCTCGGCCTGGCCGGCATCGCCGCCGCGCAGGCGCCGACGGTGCGCGAAGCCGCGCGAGCGCTGATCCGCTTCGAGCCCCTCTACGCGTCCAACTACCGCGGCCATTCCAGCTTCCATGAAGACGCCTCGGGCGCCTGGCTGCGCTTCTATTCGATCAGCCCCTACAACGCCTACAACCGCTTCGTGGTGGATACCGTGCTGGCCAGCTGGGTCGCGCAGCTCGCGCGCCTGGCCGGGCAGGCACTGGTACCGACGGCGATCCACATCGAGTTCGAGGCACCGGCGTATGCCGCGCATTACGAAGCGCTGTTCGGTCGCCCAGTGACCTTCGCCGCCGCGGCGAACCAGCTGCACCTGGACAAGGCCACCCTCGCCCTGCGCAACCCGGAGCATTGCCCGGGCACCTGGCGCCATCTGCTGGAACTCTGCGAGAACGAACTGGAGCGCCGCACCCGTACCCGCAGCCTGCGCGAGCGGGTGGCACAGCTACTCGGCCCCTTGCTCAAGGGGCAGGAGCCGGACCTGCAGCAGATCGCCGGGCGCCTGCAGATGCCGCCTTGGACCTTGCGGCGCAAGTTGCTCGAGGAAGGCACCAGCTATCGCGCGATCCTCAACGATACGCGCCGCGACCTGGCGATGGCCTATATCCGCGATACCGAATCGGCCTTCGGCGAGATCGCCTGGCTGCTCGGTTTCTCCTCGGCCGAAGCCTTCCAGCGTGCCTTCAAACGCTGGAGTGGGCAGACGCCGGGCGACTATCGGCGCACCCAGCGGCACCCGGCCGAGCAGACCTGAAGTCTCAGGCTCCCTATAGCTCGACCGCATCCTCCGCCGAATCGGGGCAATCCTGCTCCGCCGCGTGCCATTCGAGCAATTCGTCCTGGTAATCGTCCATAGGAAAGCTTCCGTCTCTAGTCTGCAAAGTGGCTTGGCAACTTGCACAAGGAAATTCAAGGTTCGTGCCAGACAACCTACAGCCTGCAAATGAACGATTGGTGACGCTATTACCCGTGCCAGCGAGCGCCCATGCCATAAAACGGCGCAGCCCGTGTGCAATCATGCCCAACCCCGGCGCAGGTGCCGTCAAGGCGCGGCCAGGCCCGCCGCGTTCATCGCCAGGCGCAACAGCCAGGCGACGACCGCGAGCGCCAGCACGCTGCCGCTCCAGATCAGCACCAGCCAGCTCATGCGCTGCCAGAGCGGCTTCTGTTGCGGCTCGTTCCCGTCCTTCATCAGTGGTAACCGTCCTCGGCACTGACCTTGCCACGGAACACGTAATAGCTCCAGGCGGTGTACATCAGGATCAGCGGGATGATCAGCAGCGCACCGACCAGGGTGAAGCCCTGGCTCTGGGCGGGCGCGGCGGCGTCCCAGATGCTCACCGACGGCGGGATGATGTTCGGCCACAGGCTGATGCCCAGGCCGCTGTAGCCGAGGAAGATCAACGCCAGGGTAAGCAGGAACGGCGTGTAGTTGGCGTAGCGCTGGATCGAGCGCAGCAGGCCGAAGGTGCACAGCAGCACCAGCAGAGGGACCGGCATGAACCAGAACAGGTTGGGCAGGCTGAACCAGCGCTCGGCGATGTCCGGATGGGTCAGCGGCGTCCACAGGCTGACGATGCCGGTGACCGCCAGCACCGCCCATACCAGCGGCACGCCGATGTCGTGCATGCGCTTCTGCAGGTCGCCCGCGGTGCGCATCATCAGCCAGGTGCAGCCGAGCAGCGCGTAGGCGATGATCAGCGCCAGGCCGCAGAACAGCGAGAACGGCGTCAGCCAGTCCAGCGCGCCGCCGGCATAGCTCCTGCCCTCCACCGGCAGCCCGCTGATGAAGGCGCCCAGCACCACGCCCTGGAAGAAGGTCGCCGCCAGCGAGCCACCGATGAAGGCCTTGTCCCAGATGTGCTGGCGCCGCCTGCTGGCCTTGAAGCGGAACTCGAACGCCACGCCGCGGAAGATCAGCCCCATCAGCATGAAGACGATCGGCAGGTAGAGCGCCGAGAGCACCACCGAATAGGCCAGCGGAAACGCCGCGAACAGCCCCGCGCCGCCCAGCACCAGCCAGGTCTCGTTGCCGTCCCAGACCGGCGCCACGGTGTTCATCATGACGTCGCGCTCGGCGCCGTTCTGGACGAAGGGAAAGAGGATGCCGACGCCCAGATCGAAGCCGTCCATCACCACGTACATCATGATGCCGAAGATGATGATCACCGCCCAGATCAGTGAAAGATCGATACCCATGGCTCAATTCCTCTCGCCCAGTTGATCGCCGTGCTCATGGTGGATCGCCTCGTCCGCGGCGGATATCGGCCGCATCGGCGTGCGCTGCTCGCCGGGCCCGCCGACACCCTTCCCGCGCCCCTCGCTGAGCACCGGGCCCTTGGCTACCAGGCGCAACACGTAGAGCATGCCGACGCCGAACACCGCGAAGTAGACGATGACGAACATCGCCAGGGTCAGTCCCAACTGCCCGCCACCGTGGCTGGACACCGCATCGGCGGTGCGCATCAGGCCGTAGACCACCCAGGGCTGGCGGCCGATCTCTGTGGTGTACCAGCCGGCGAGGATCGCGATCAGCCCGGAAGGTCCCATCCACAGCACCAGGCGCAGGAACGGCCGCGACGCGTACAGCCGCCCGCCACGGCGCAGCAGCAGGCTCCAGATACCGGTGGCGATCATCAGCAGGCCGAGCGCGACCATGATGCGGAAGGTCCAGAACACGATCGTCGAATTCGGCCGGTCCGCGGGCGGGAAATCCTTGAGCGCCGGGATCGGCTCGCTCAGGCTGTGGTTGAGGATCAGGCTGCCGAGGTAGGGAATCTCCAGCTTGTAGCGGGTCGTCTCCGCTTCCATGTCGGGCCAGCCGAACAGCAGCAGCGGCGTGGGTTCGCCCGAGGAGTTGTCCCAGTGGCCCTCGATCGCGGCGATCTTCGCCGGCTGGTATTCGAGGGTGTTGAGCCCGTGGAAGTCGCCGATCAGCGCCTGCACCGGCGCCACCAGCAGGGCCATCCACATGGCCATCGACAGCATCTTGCGCACCGCCGGGTTGTCCCGCCCGCGCAACAGCTGCCAGGCCGCCGAGGCGCCGACGAAGAACGCCGTGGCGAGGAACGCGGCCACCGCCATGTGCGCCAGCCGGTACGGGAAGGACGGGTTGAAGATGATCGCCAGCCAGTCCACCGGTACCACGATCCCATCGATGATCTCGTGGCCCTGCGGGGTGTGCATCCAGCTGTTCGAGGCGAGAATCCAGAACGTCGAGATCAGCGTGCCCACCGCCACCATGACCGTGGAGAAGAAGTGCAGCAGCGGGCCGACACGGTTCCAGCCGAACAGCATCACGCCGAGGAAACCGGCCTCGAGGAAGAAGGCGGTCAGCACCTCGTAGGTGAGCAGCGGCCCGGTGACGCTGCCGGCGAATTCGGAGTACGCGCTCCAGTTCGTGCCGAACTGATAGGCCATGACGATCCCCGAGACCACCCCCATGCCGAAGTTGACCGCGAAGATCTTCAGCCAGAAATGGTAGAGGTCGCGGTAGACCTCCTGCCGGGTCTTCAGCCAGAGGCCTTCGAGCACCGCGAGATAGCTGGCCAGACCGATGGTGATCGCCGGAAAGATGATGTGAAACGAGATGGTGAAGGCAAACTGGATCCGCGCGAGCTCCAGTGCTTCCAGACCGAACATGGGCAACTCCTCGTCGAGTGATCTCCCGCCCGGCACCGGGCCGGTGGCACGGGGTTCAGGACAAGTGACAGCGGATGACGCCAAGGGTGCGCCCGTCCGCCAGTAGCATGCCGCTGTCCGGCCTTCGGTCGGCGTCCGCATCCGCTGCCGAAGGCCGGGCTATGCTGACGGTCAAAGCAGCATCGCCAGACGAGGAGTAGCGCCGATGCACACCCGCTCCACCTTCATCCCGCCGTATATCCTCGACCGCATCGTCGATCGCGGTTCTGCCTACCAGCGCGGCTGCGCCCGCATCACCCTCGACCACCTGCACAGCCTGCTGCCCAACCCCGGCCCGCCACGCCCCACCGCTATCGCCGAGCTTGGCGAGCAGCGCACGCCCGGGCACCCGCAACGGCGCATCCACGACGCCAAACAGCGCATGCAGCTGCCCGGCGTGCAACGGCGCCGCGAGGGCCAGCCGGCCAGCGGCGACCCGGCCGTCGACGAGGCCTACGACGGGCTCGGCGCGACCTACGACTTCTTCTGGCAGGTGTTCCAGCGCGATTCGATCGACGACCTGGGCATGCCGCTGATCGGCACCGTGCACTACGGGCAGGGCTACGAAAACGCCTTCTGGAACGGCGAGCAGATGGTCTTCGGCGATGGCGACGGCGAGCTGTTCCAGCGCTTCACCCGCTCGCTGGACGTGATCGCCCACGAGCTGACCCACGGGCTGATCGAGAGCGAGGCCGCGCTGGTCTACTTCAACCAGTCGGGGGCGCTGAACGAATCCATATCGGACGTCTTCGGCGTGCTGACTAAGCAGCACAGCCTGGGCCAGATGGCCGCGCAGGCGGATTGGCTGGTCGGCGCCGAATTGCTCACCGACAAGGTTCAGGGTGTCGCCCTGCGCTCGATGGCCCATCCCGGCACCGCCTATGACGATCCGCTGCTCGGCCGCGACCCGCAGCCGGCGCACATGCGCGACTTCATCGAGACCCGCGAGGACAACGGTGGCGTGCACCTGAACTCCGGCATCCCCAACCGCGCCTTCTACCTGGCCGCCACCACGCTGGGCGGCTATGCCTGGGAACAGGCCGGGCGCATCTGGTACGACACCATCTGCGACCCGCAACTGCCCAACGACGCCGACTTCGCCGCCTTTTCCAGGCTGACCCTGGCCCATGCCGCACGCGTGTTCGGCGCCCAGTCGCAGCCATTCGAGGCGCTGCGCCAGGCCTGGGCCGACGTCGGCGTAGAGCCACACTGAGGAGGCGGCATGAAGATGCCCGCATTGGGACCCGACAGCTCGCTACGCCTGTCGCGCCAGGGTGGATTCGCCGCGCTGCCGGGCCTGACGCGGCCGCGACAGATCGAGTTCGCCCGCTGCGACGCCGCCCAGCGTCGCGACATCTGCACGCTGCTCGAGCGCTGCCTGCCGGTCGCCAGCAAGACCGCCGGCGCCGGCGACCAGCGCTACTACCGGATCGAACTGCACTATCGGCGCGAGGATGTCGACGCCGAGATGATCCTGCAGATTCCCGAGGAACGCGCCCCGCAGGAGCTGGTGCAGCTCTGGCGGGACGGCACCACGTCCAACGCTGCGCGCTGAAGTGGCGAACGGCGCTACAGCCGCACCACGCCGCCGGCCGCGAGCAAGGCGGTGACCTGCGCCTCGGGCAACGGCCGCGAGAGCAGGAAGCCCTGGAACTCATCGCAGCCCTGGCGGCAAAGGAATTCGAACTGCGCCCGGTTCTCCACGCCTTCGGCGACCACCGTCTTGCGCAGGCTCTTGCCCAGCGAGATGGCGGCGCGGGCGATCATCGCCACCTCGTCCTCGTGCTCGAGGCCAGTGACCAGCGAACGGTCGATCTTGATGATGTCCAGCGGGAAGCGCCGCAGATAGCTGAGCGACGAATAGCCGGTGCCGAAATCGTCCATGGCCAGGCGGAAGCCGAGCGCCTTGAACTCGGTCAGGATCGCCACCGCACGCGCGCCGTCGCCGAGAAATACCGTTTCGGTGATCTCCAGCTCCACCAGTGCCGGCGACAGTCCGATCTCCTCCAGCAGTGCGGCGATCCGCTCGACGATATCGTCGCCGAGAAACAACAGCGGCGAGAGGTTCACCGCCACCAGCAGCGGCGTGGCGCGCCCCTCGTTCCACCTGCGGGCGGCGCTGAAGGCACGGCGCAGGATGGCCAGCGTCAGCGGCATGATCAGCCCGCTTTCCTCCGCGATCGGGATGAAGCGGTCCGGCCCGACCACCCCCAGCCCGGCATGCGTCCAGCGCGCCAGCGCCTCGACCCCGACGATGCGGCACGCGGCATCGACCTTGGGCTGGTAGTGCACGGTGAATTCGTCGCCCTCCAGGGCAAGGCGCATGGCCGCCTCCAGGTTGAGGCGCTCGTCGGCGATCCGGTTGAGGTCGTGGGTGAAGAACTGGAAATTGTTGCGGCCACGCTTCTTGGCCGCATACATGGCGATATCGGCGTGCTTGAGCAGGCTCTGCGCATCCTCGCCGTCATCGGGAAACATCGCCACCCCCAGGCTTGCCCCGACCTGGAATTCGCGGCCGGCGAGGGTCACGGGGCGGCGAATCTCGTTCAGCATCCGCTCCAGCAGCGAAATCACCGTGCTGATGCGGTAATGATCGTTGAGTACCAGCACGAATTCGTCACCGCCGACCCGCGCCACCGTATCGGAGCTGCGCAGGCTACCGGCGAGACGCTTGGCGATGCTCTTCAACAGCTCGTCGCCGGCGACATGCCCGAGGCCGTCGTTGATGAACTTGAAGTTGTCCAGGTCGATGAAGACCAGGGGCAGGTAGTAGCCCAGCCGCGCCGCGCGGGCCAGCCCCTGCTCGATGCGGTCGTTGAGCAGAATGCGATTGGGCAGGCCGGTCAGCAGGTCGTGGTTGGCCTGGCGTTCGAGCTGCTGCTGGTAGTGCTTGCGCTCGGAGATGTCCTGCACGGTGCCTTCATAGCAGATGAATTCGCCATTCGCGCCGTGCACGACATGGGCATTCTCGGAAATCCAGATGCGCGTGCCATCGCGCCGATAGACCTCGGACTCGAAGTTGAGCACCTCGCCCTGTTGTTCCATCAACCGGCAGAACGTCTCGCGGCGCCCGCCCTCGACATACAGGCGCCGCTCGATGTCGGCCAGGTCGGCGACCAGTGCGGTTGCGGTGTCGTACCCATAGATTCGCGCCAACGCCGGGTTGGCGGCCAGGTAACGGCCATCGCGGGTCGACTGGAAGATTCCCTCGCTGGCGTTCTCGAAGATGCTGCGATAGCGCAGCTCGGCCTGCTCCAGGGCTTCGAGTACCGCCTTCTGCCCGGTGATGTCCTCGATGAACCCTTCGATGACGATCTCGCCCTGCTCGTCCGGCACCGCGACGCCACGCTCCATCACCCATTTGAAGTAGCCAGCCGCGGTACGTATGCGGTACTGCACGGTGAAGCGCCCCAGCCCGTCGATGGCCGTTTCGACGCTGCGCCTCACCCGCGCGCGATCATCTGGATGGGTGATCTGCTCCCAGGACACCATCGTGTCGTTGACCAGTTCGGCGGCGCTGTAGCCGCACAAGCCCAGGCAGCCCTGGCTGACGAAGATCATCGTCCATTGCCCATTGTTGAGGCAGCGATAGGCCATGCCTTCGAGATTGTTCACCAGCGTGTCGAGAACGCGGGAGCGATCCAGCACCTCACTGCTCAGCAGACTGCCGCGGCGGGTGATTCTGGAAGTGTCTTTATGGGTCATCGGTGAGCAGGCAACAAAAAATGAAACCGCCGCAGCGGGGCGGGTGGGCTTTCGAGTTATGTGATCGCCGATGCAACAGGCGAAACAAAATGAGGCGTTTGGCAGAGCAAGAACCGCTCCAGCCGTGGCACCCGCGCCCTTTTGCGTTGGCCGGCCGCCCATAGGGATGGCGAATCGCCCCAAAAACAAGCATTCCAGAACTGGCCGCCCCAACATAGCGCAAGGCTATCTGCAGTTCGAAGGATGTCCGCAGGCAGGTTGATCTTTACATTTCTTAACAATATTATCGATAAGTATTCTCATTAGATAAAAATTAGCATTTGAATACCAAGAATTCACCCCGACCGCGTAATCGCTCTCCGCGAACCGCTCGTATCGGCCACTAGCCAACCATTCCTTGCTGCCAAGACACCAGCGCTGCACCACCTGTGCGAGGGCCTGCTTCCGTTCGCCTCGAGGAAGCCGAGTCTCGCCTCCACATTAAGGAGCTTCATTCCACCATGAGAAAATACCCGTCCCAAATCGGTCTATCGCTAAGCCTGCTGGCACTGGCCATCGCGCAAACGGCGAGCGCGGCGCAGGACACCCGCGCAAGTGAATCGCAGGACAAGCCCGCCCATCTCGCCCCACTCGTCATCCAGGGTGATGTGCTCGGCCAGGCCAGCGACGAAGAAGTTCGGACCTACGCCGGCAGCCGCAGCGTGGTCGAGGCCGAGGACCTGAGGAAGGCCAGCGTACGCGGCCTGGACGACGCCCTGCAGCGGGTACCGGGGGTGAAGATTTTCGACGAGACCGGCACCGGCGTGTTGCCGCAGCTTTCCGTGCGGGGCCTGTACGAAAGCCGCAGCGGCCGCGTGCAGGCATTGGTCGACGGCATTCCGCTGGCTCTCGGCCCTTATGGCCAGACCAGCCTGTCGCTGTTCCCGCAGACCCTGGCCACCGTCGAGCGCATCGACGTGGTACGCGGCGGCGCAGCCGTGCAATACGGCCCGAACAACGTCGGCGGGGTAATCAACTTCATCAGCCCGCCGATCCCCACCGAGTGGGAAACCACCCTGCAGGAACGTGCCACCTTCGCCGCTGGCGGCCGCCAGTTGTGGGACAGCTATATCGGCACGGGCGGCCGGGTTACCGACAACTTCGCCCTGCAGCTTGACCTCAATACCCTTACCGGCGAATACGGCCGCGAGCATTCGGAAACCGAGGTGCAGAACTACCGCCTGCGCGGCCTGTGGGACATCGACGACACGCGCAGCCTGAGCTTCGGTCTGCAGCGCTACATCGCCGATGTGGACCTGGCCGGCGCGCTCAGCGTGGCCGACTACAAGGACGATCCACGCCAGTCGACCCGCGAACTCGACCGCTTCGAGGGCGACACCGATCGTGTCTGGGCCACCTGGAACCAGTACCTCGGCAGTTTCGGTCCCTTCGACAGCGTGGAGTTCAGCTGGACCAACTTCGTCCAGCACAGCTATCGCAACTTCATCGTCGGCCTGCCGTTCACTCCGGACGCCTCCCCCGCCACCCTGCAGGACGCACCGCGCGACTTCCGGGTCTGGGGCAGCGAGCCGCGCCTGAGCCTGAGCATCGACGGCGACACGGTCAGCCAGACCTGGGTGCTCGGCGCGCGCCTGGTCAGGGAGGACGTGGACTTCAAGGTCAACCGTGAAGACCTGAACACCGGTGTCCGCAGCGAGTTCCGCGACTGGACCTTCGACGACAAGGGCGAAGCCGCCTACATCAGCAACGCCATCAGCCTGCTCGACGGTCGCCTGACCATCACCCCCGGCATGCGCTACGAACACGCCACCATGGAATATGAGGGCAAGGTCAACGGCGTGACCCAGAAGCCACAGAAGAAGGTCGCCGAGGAATGGCTGCCAGGCCTCAGCATCGGCTACCAGTTGAACGACCAGTGGTTCCTCTATGCCGATGCCCAGCGCTCGCTGCGCATGCCGCAGATCACCTCGATCGTCTACGACGGCGATGTAGCCGCCGAGCTGGCCTGGAACTACGAAACCGGTGTGCGCTTCACGCCCTGGAATGGCCTGCGCATCGATGCGGGCGTATATCGCATCGACTTCAAGGACCAGATCGAATACAACGCCACAACGACACGCTTCGAAAACCTCGGCAGCACCCGCCACCAAGGGCTCGAGACCCAGCTGTTCTGGACCCCCGAGGCCATGCCGCAGCTGGATCTGCACGCCAGCTATGCCTACCTGGATGCCGAACAGCGCGCCGGGCAGTTCGCCGACAACGAGGTGCCCTTCTCTTCCAAGCACCAGTTCGCCATCGACGGGCGCTACCGCTTCGCCGAACACTGGACCTACAGCCTCGACGGCCTCTACGTGAGCAGCGCCTTCACCGACGCCGCCAACAGCGAGGACGAGAACGCCAGCGCCTCCGTCGGCAAGATCCCCGGCTACTGGCTGTGGAACACCGCGCTGGAACGTGAATTCAGACTGCGGGATGGCGACGTGCTGACCACCTCGGTGGGTATCAGCAACCTGTTCGACCGCGAATACTACTTCCGCGGCATGGATACCAGCCCATGGGGGCGCCAGCCGGCTCCCGGACGCACCCTGACGCTGGCGGCGAACTATCGCTTCTAGTCGCTGGAGCTCTGCCACGCCCGCTCGCACCCTTCGGTCGAGCGGGCACTCGGCGGCGAAAGCGCCTAGCGCCACCCTCCCCTCCGAGACGATCTGCGGATCCCCCGCAAAAGCCCAACAGGCCCTTTTCTACGGGCATAAAAAAAGCTGCCCTTGGCAGCTTTCAATGTTCCACCGCTTCATGGAAACGGCGGAGATATATGGCGCAGCGGACGGGACTCGAACCCGCGACCCCCGGCGTGACAGGCCGGTATTCTAACCGACTGAACTACCGCTGCGCGTCGGCCGGACTTTCGTCCGTATCTCGCAAGGATTGGTGGCTGATGACGGGATCGAACCGCCGACCCCCTGCGTGTGATGCAGGTGCTCTCCCAGCTGAGCTAATCAGCCGATCGCCTTGCGAGGCGCGCAATTTACTCACCCACCACCTGTAAGTCAACAACAGCATTGAATTTTTTTCGAAAAAGCACAGTCAACTACAATTGCCGCACAGCTTTGTAACCGCCCCAGGGCACCATGCCTCGCCAACGCTGTCAGTGTCCTGAGGATTTCACCGCGCCAAGGCCACGGCTGCGCCTGGAAGAACAGCAACGCCTGGGCCAAGGCTGGCCGCAAAGGGAACCCACAACAAAGCGCCACGGAGTATTTCGCTTGTCATTGCCAGGAAAGCTGCGCAACTACCGGCCCCCTGTCCCCTGGATCATCAGCGCCCTGTTGCTGTGCGCCTTCGCCGTCTACCTGGCCATGCAGATTCAGCACGGGTTGCACCTGGTTCGAGCCTCAGCCCCGACAGGCGGCGGCGAGCAGGCGTTTGGCAACTTCGCTCGTCCTGACCTGCAGCGACTGGAAACGCTCTTCGGCTCCGCCGCGCCAGCGCCGGGCTACGCGCCCTCCGCTAGCGACATCGGCCTGACCCTGCGCGGCAGCTTCGTGCATGCCGAGCCACAACGCTCCAGCGCGATCATCCAGCTCGAAGGCCAGCCACCCCGGCTCTACTGGCAGGGCGAGGCACTGGACAGCGGCATCAGCCTGCATGCCGTGTATCCGGATCGGGTGGAGATCCTGCGCAACGGCCATGTCGAAACCCTGCACTTTCCCCAGGTTCGCCCGACGACCTACATCCCCGACGAACCGCCCGAAGCGTATCTGGACGAACAACCCCCTGCCGAGTCACAAACCGAGGATGCACAGCTGATGCAGCAACAGATGGACGCCTTGCGCCAGCAACTCGAAGAAGCCGTGGACCAGACAGATCCCGCGCCCGCCAACGACCAGCCCACGGAAGACGATTGACCGATGCCCAAGCCTCTCTCGCGCCCGCTGCTTGTCCTGCTCGCCACCGGCCTGCTGGCCGCCCCCCTGCCCCTGCTCGCTGCCGAACCGGGTATCGAACCGAGCGGCACCCAGCAGGACGGCTGGACCATAAACCTCAAGGATGCCGATATCCGTGCGTTCATCGACCAGATCAGCCAACTCAGCGGGCAGACCTTCATCGTCGATCCCCGGGTCAAGGGCCAGGTCAGCGTGGTCTCGAACGCGACCCTGTCGCTGAGCGAGGTCTACCAGCTGTTCCTTTCGGTGATGGCGACGCACGGCTTCAGCGTTCTCACCCAGGGTGACGTCGCCCGCATCGTGCCCAATGCCGAAGCCAAGGCCGAGGCCGGTGGCGGCCCCACCGGTGGCGACCAGCTGGAGACGCGGGTGATCCAGGTGCAGCACACCTCCGCCGCCGAGCTGATTCCGCTGATCCGCCCGCTGGTTCCGCAATACGGTCACCTCGCTGCGGTTTCCTCGGCGAACGCGCTGATCATCAGCGACCGCAGCGCCAATATCGCTCGTATCCAGGACCTGGTGCGCCAACTCGACCAGGCCGAAAGCGGCGATTACGAGGTGCTCAACCTTCAGCACGGCTGGGCGGTGGACATCGCCGAAGTATTGAGAAACGCGCTGATCCGCGGCGAAACGAAAAGCCCATCCGGCGTGCAGATCATCGCCGACTCGCGCACCAACCGGCTGATCTTCATCGGCCCCCGCGACGCTCGTGGCAAGCTCGCCGCGCTGGCCCAGAGCCTGGATACGCCGACGACGCGCTCGGCCAACACGCGCGTGATCCGCCTGCGTCACAACGACGCCAAGTCGCTGGCTGAAACCCTCGGCGACATCTCCGAGGGCCTGACGGCCCCCGAAGGCGGCGAAACCCCGAGCGGCAGGCCGCAAAACATCCTGATCCGCGCCGACGAGAGCCTCAATGCCCTGGTGCTGCTGGCCGATCCGGAGTTGATCGGCACCCTGGAAAGCATCGTCCGCCAGTTGGACATCCCGCGCGCGCAAGTCATGGTAGAGGCCGCCATCGTCGAGGTTTCCGGCGACATCACCGACGCCCTCGGCGTGCAATGGGCCATCGACGCACGCGGCAGCACCGGTGGCGCCGGCGGGGTGAACTTCGGCAATACCGGGATTTCGGTGGGCAGCGTACTGAACGCCATCAACGAGAACGAAATCCCGAGCAACCTGCCCGATGGCGCGATCATCGGCATCGGCAGCCGCAGCTTCGGCGCGCTGATCACGGCACTCTCTTCCAATAGCAAGAGCAACCTGCTGTCGACCCCGAGCCTGCTGACGCTGGACAACCAGGAAGCGGAAATACTCGTCGGCCAGAACGTGCCCTTCCAGACCGGTTCCTACACCACCGACGCCTCGGGGGCCACCAACCCCTTCACCACCATCGAGCGCCAGGACATCGGCGTCACGCTCAAGGTCACGCCGCACATCAACGAAGGCGCCACGCTGCGGCTGCAGATCGAGCAGGAAATCTCCTCGATCGCCCCCAGCGCCAGCCTGACCGCCCAGGCGGTGGACCTGGTGACCAACAAGCGCGCGATCAAGAGCACCATTCTCGCCGAGGACGGCCAGGTGATCGTGCTCGGCGGCCTGATCCAGGACGACGTGACCCGCACCAATGCCAAGGTGCCGCTACTGGGCGACATTCCACTGCTCGGCGCCCTGTTCCGCTCGACCCAGGAAACCCACATCAAGCGCAACCTGATGGTCTTCCTGCGCCCGACGGTGATCCGCGACCGCGCCGGCCTGGCGGCCCTGTCCGGCAAGAAGTACAGCGACATCCGGGTGATCGAGACGGACTTGGCGAGCCCGACCATCCTGCCGGCCAACCCCTCGCAGCTTTTCGACGGCCAGGGCGAGCCGGCGCCAGCGATCGACCTGCGCCAGTGAGGACGGCGGCCCTCAGGGACTTCGAGATCGAGCCTGGCCCAACGCCCCCTGCCTAACGGCGTCGCCGGATGCGTAGGCCAGGCTGGCGGCCTGGTGCTTTTGTTGTAGGGGCGCGTTCAGAGCGCCGCCAGGCCCCGGGCGAGGTCGGCCTTGAGGTCGGCGACGTCTTCCAGGCCCACCGCGACGCGGATCAGGCTGTCGCGAATGCCGGCGTTCTCCCGCTCCTCGGCAGAGAGCCGACCGTGGGTGGTCGAGGCAGGATGGGTGATGGTGGTCTTGCTGTCGCCCAGGTTGGCGGTGATCGAGATCAACCGGGTGGCGTCGATGAAGCGCCAGGCGCCCTCCTTGCCTCCGGCCACCTCGAAGCTCAGTACCGCACCGAAGCCCTTCTGCTGCCGCTTCGCCAGCTCATGCTGCGGATGGCTGGGCAGCCCCGCATAGTGAACACGCTCGACCCCCGGCTGTTGCTCCAGCCATTCGGCGAGCTGCTGGGCGCTGGCACAATGGGCCTGCATGCGCAGGCGCAGGGTTTCCAGGCCCTTGAGGAACACCCAGGCGTTGAACGGACTGAGCGTCGGCCCGGCGGTACGCAGGAAGCCGACCACTTCCTTCATCTGCTCGTTGCGCCCGGCAACCACGCCGCCCAGGCAACGGCCCTGGCCGTCGATGTACTTGGTCGCCGAATGGATGACGATATCCGCGCCGAGCGCCAGCGGCTGCTGCAACACCGGCGTGCAGAAGCAGTTGTCCACCGCCAGGAACGCACCCTTGGCATGACAGAGCCGGGCCAGGGCGGCGATGTCCACCAGTTCGGCCAGCGGATTGGAGGGCGACTCGACGAATGCCAGCTTGGTATTGCCCTTGAACGCCGATTCCCAGGCCGGGAAATCGGTCAGCGGCACATACTCCACCTCCACCCCGAAGCGCTTGAAATACTTCTCGAACAACGAGACTGTCGCGCCGAAGACACTGCGCGACACCAGCACATGGTCGCCCGCCGAGCACAGGCTCATCACCGTGGCGAGAATGGCCGACATGCCGGACGCCGTGGCCACCGCCTGCTCGGCGCCTTCCAACGCGGCGATGCGTTCCTCGAAGGCACGCACCGTCGGGTTGGTGTAGCGCGAATAGACATTGCCCGGCACCTCGCCGGCAAAGCGCGCAGCCGCATCGGCGGCGCTGCGGAAAACGTAGCTCGACGTGAAGAACAATGGCTCGCCGTGCTCGGCTTCCGGCGTGCGCCGCTGCCCCGCCCGCACGGCCAGGGTGTCGAGCCCGACGCCTTCGAGATCGCTGTCCAGCCGCCCGGCTTCCCACTCAGTTGTCATGGTCGTCTCTCTCAGGCGTGAATCAGTTGTTGTACAGGTCGATGATGGCACTGACCGCGTTGGTCTTGGCCTTGCTCAGGTCGTTGCGCGCCTGCTCGATCTTGTGCAGATAGGCTTCGTCGATGTCGCCGGTGATGTACTTACCATCGAATACCGCGCAGTCGAAGTGCTCGATCTTGACCTTGCCGCCGCCCACCGCATCGATGAGGTCCTCCAGATCCTGGTAGATCAGCCAGTCGGCGCCGATCAGCTCGGCGACTTCCTCGGTGGTGCGATTGTGCGCGATCAGTTCGTGGGCGCTGGGCATGTCGATGCCATACACGTTCGGGTAACGCACCGCCGGCGCCGCCGAGCAGAAGTAGACGTTCTTCGCCCCCGCTTCGCGGGCCATCTGGATGATCTGCTTGCAGGTGGTGCCGCGCACGATGGAGTCGTCCACCAGCAGCACATTCTTGCCGCGGAACTCCAGGTCGATGGCGTTCAGCTTCTGGCGTACCGACTTCTTGCGCGCGGCCTGGCCCGGCATGATGAAGGTCCGGCCGATGTAGCGGTTCTTGACGAAGCCTTCGCGGAACTTCACGCCCAGGCGATTGGCCAGCTCCAGCGCGGCGGTGCGGCTGGTGTCGGGAATCGGGATAACCACGTCGATATCGTGCTCGGGGCGTTCGCGCAGGATCTTGTCGGCCAGTTTCTCACCCATGCGCAGGCGTGCCTTGTACACCGAAACACCATCCATCAGGGAGTCGGAGCGCGCCAGGTAGACGTATTCGAAGATGCATGGCGCAAGCTTCGGCGCCTCCGCGCACTGGCGGGTGAACAGCTTGCCGTCGGTGGTGATGTACACCGCCTCGCCAGGGGCCAGATCGCGGATCAGGGTGAAGCCCAGAACATCGAGCGATACGCTTTCCGAAGCGATCATGTACTCCACACCCTCGTCGGTATGCCGCTGGCCGAAGACGATCGGGCGGATCGCATTGGGGTCGCGGAAGCCGACGATGCCATAGCCGGTCACCATCGCCACCACCGCGTAGCCACCGCGGCAACGCTCATGCACCTTGCTCACCGCGGCGAAGACGTCTTCCTCGGTCGGCTGCAGCTTGCCGCGCACCGCCAGCTCATGGGCGAAGACGTTGAGCAGCACCTCCGAATCGGAGCTGGTGTTCACATGGCGCAGGTCCGACTCGTAGATTTCCTTGGTCAACTGGTCGACGTTGGTCAGGTTGCCGTTGTGCGCCAGGGTGATGCCGTACGGCGAGTTGACGTAGAACGGCTGGGCCTCGGCGGAACTGGAGCTGCCGGCGGTGGGATAACGGATATGGCCGATACCCATGTTGCCGACCAGGCGCTGCATGTGGCGCTGCTGGAATACGTCGCGAACCAGTCCGTTGTCCTTGCGCAGGAACAGACGGCCGTCATGGCTGGTCACGATACCGGCTGCGTCCTGGCCGCGGTGCTGCAGTACGGTAAGCGCGTCATACAGCGCCTGATTGACGTTCGACTTACCGACGATGCCGACGATGCCACACATGCAAGGAACCTCTCAGTTTTACAGGCTAACCGGATACCACGACAGGCCGGGCATCCGTAGAAATGGCTCAACCGGACGGGTTGAGCGAACTGGCGAACCACTGGCCGCTGAACCCGAGAATGAGGTTCTTCGACCAGTCGGCGATCAATAGAAAATGGGGCAACAGTGTCGACTCACGCCACCACGGATCCTGCTGCACCGGCGCCAGACTCAACAGGCCGGCAAGTACCACGACCAGCAATCCACCGCGTGCGGCGCCAAATACCATGCCGAGAAAACGATCGGTTCCCGACAATCCGGTAACCCTGATCAGTTCGCCGATCAGGAAATTCACCAAGGCCCCCACCAGCAGGGTGGCTACGAAGAGTATCGCGCACGCCGCAATGACCTGCGCCGAGGGCGTGCTGATGTATTCGGCAAGGTGGTGGGACAGCGCACCACCGAACATCCAGGCAACCACGCCGGCAACGATCCAGGTGAGCAGCGAAAGCGCTTCCTTCACGAAGCCACGCTTCAAACTGATCAGGCTGGATAGGGTGATGACAACGATGATGACCCAATCGACCCAGGTGAAAGCCACGGCGTCTTCTGCAAAGGAGGAAAGGCGGCGTATTTTAGCAGAGCGCGTCCCTGGGGGTAAGCGTCGAAAATCCCCAGCCAGATACGGCGGCACCGGCTACGCGCCGTCGATGCCCGGTTTTCAGCTGTCCTCGGGCTTGAAGCGCACGACGAAGCCATCCAGTTTCTGCTGTCGCTGCAACTGGTCACGCAGGCGGTCGGCCTCGGCGCGCTCCACCAGCGGCCCGACGAAGACGCGGTTCATGCCATCCGCCGTACGGATATAGGCGTTGTAGCCCTGGGACCGGAGGGTCTTTTGCAGGTTTTCGGCGCTGGCGCGATTGGACAGGCTGGCCAGTTGGATCGACCAGCTGACCGGCAGGTTGTTGCTGTCCAGGCGGGGCTCGGCCGCGGCCGGCTCGAGTGGCTTCGCCGGTGCGCCCGACTCCATCGGCTCGATGGGCTTGGCGGGTTCGGAAACTTCGCCAGTCGCGTCCGGCGAGGCGTCCTGAGGAGCCTCTTCCTCGATGATCTCGAAGCCCTCGGGCACCGATTGCGGCTCAGGCACTTCGGCCGGCTGCATCTCGATGGTCGCGCCTCCCGGCGCCGCCGGCATCGCCGGGGCATCGACGGTCACATGGCGCAGCTCGTCCTGCCGAGTGAACAGCATCGGCACGAAGATGACCGCCAGCGCAATCAGCACCAGCGCCCCGACCATGCGTTGCAGCAATCCCTTATCCAGCAATGCCATGCCCCTTCTCCTCAACCTGCCCTTGCAACCACGCCAGCGCTTCGGCCACACAGTAGAAAGAACCGAAGACCAGCACCTCGTCCGAGTCACCGGCCTTGGCGCACTGGGCCGCCAGTGCCTGCGCAACGCTCGCATACTCGCCGACCGATGCGCCGTGCTCAAGCAGGGTTTCGGCCAACTGGGCAGACGCCCGCGTACGCGGGGTCGGCAGGGGCGTCACCGCCCAGTCATCGATGTACGCGTGCAAGGCGGCGACGATACCATCAAGGTCCTTGTCCGCCAGCAGGCCGAACACCGCGAACCTGCGCCCCACGAGTGGTTGCAGGCGCTGGGCGAGGTAACTGGCGGCATGCGGGTTGTGTCCGACATCCAGCAGCAGCGAGACATCGCGGCCCTGCCATGCCAGCCGGCGGCGATCGAGACGACCGGCCACGTGCGTCTGCAGCAATGCCTCGGCCACGCTTGCGCAATCCCAGGGTAAACCAAGCAAGGCATAGGCCTGCAAGGCGAGCGCCGCGTTTTCCATGGGCAGGCTCAGCAACGGCAATCCGTGCAGTTCCAGAGGCTCCCCCGCCGGCCCGACACCACGCCAGTGCCATGCCTCGGGATCGATCGCCAGGTCGAAATCGCGCCCTCGCAGCAGCAGCGGCGCGTGCAGCGCCTCGGCCTGCTCCAGCAGCGAGGCCGGAACATCCAGGTCGCCGCAGAGCGCCGGCTTGCCTGCACGCAGGATTCCAGCCTTTTCGTAGGCGACGCTTTCGCGACTGTCGCCCAGCCAATCGGCATGATCCAGGCCGATGTTGGTGATCACGGCCAGCTCGGCATCGACCAGATTGACCGCATCGAGGCGGCCGCCAAGACCGACCTCCAGCACCACGGCATCCAGCCGGGCCTGCTCGAACAGCCAGAACGCGGCAAGCGTGCCCATCTCGAAATAGGTCAGCGAAACCTCGCCGCGCGCCGCCTCGACCGCTGCGAAAGCCTCACAGAGCTGGCTATCGCTGGCCTCGTGGCCGGCAAGTTGCACGCGCTCGTTGTAGCGCAGCAGATGAGGCGAATTGTAGGTGCCCACCCTGAGCCCCTGACGACTCATGAGCGAGGCGATGAACGCGCAAGTGGAGCCCTTGCCGTTGGTGCCGGTAACGGTGACCACCTGCGGAGCCGGCCGCGTCAGGCCAAGCCGCGCCGCGACCTCGCGGGCCCGTTCCAGGCCCATGTCGATGGCGGTGGGGTGCAGCTGCTCGAGATAGCCGAGCCAGTCGGCCAGACTCCGGGCGGTCATGCAGTGGCCGTTACCTGGGCCGGCTCGCTCGGGGACGGCAGCTTCTGCATCTGCGCCAGCAGGCGCGACAGGCGCGAGCGCAGCTCGGAGCGCGGGATGATCAGATCGATGGCGCCATGATCCAGCAGGAACTCGCTGCGCTGGAAGCCTTCCGGCAGCTTCTCGCGCACGGTCTGCTCGATGACGCGCGGGCCGGCGAAGCCGATCAGTGCTTTCGGCTCCGCGACGATGACGTCGCCGAGCATGGCCAGGCTGGCGGAAACGCCGCCATAGACCGGATCGGTCAGCACGGAGATGAACGGCAGGCCCTCTTCGCGCATGCGCGCCAGCACCGCCGAGGTCTTGGCCATCTGCATCAGGGAGATCAGCGCCTCCTGCATGCGGGCGCCACCCGAGGCGGAGAAGCATACCAGCGGGCAGCGCTTTTCCAGCGCCACGTTGGCGGCGCGGACGAAACGCTCGCCGACGACCGCCCCCATCGATCCACCCATGAAGGAGAACTCGAACGCACAGGCGACGACCGGAACGTTGACGACCTTGCCGCTCATGGCGACCAGGGCATCCTTCTCGCCGGTCTGCTTCTGTGCAGCGGAGAGACGGTCCTTGTATTTCTTGCTATCGCGGAACTTGAGGCGGTCGACGGGCTCCAGGTCAGCGGCGATCTCTTCGCGCCCTTCGGCGTCGAGGAACATGTCGAGCCGGGTGCGGGCGTCGATACGCATGTGGTGCTGGCACTTCGGGCATACATCGAGGGTCTTTTCCAGCTCGGGGCGATACAGCACCGCCTCGCAGGACGGGCACTTGTGCCACAGACCTTCAGGCACCGAACTCTTCTGCGTCTCCGAACGCATGATCGAAGGGATCAGTTTGTCTACCAGCCAGTTGCTCATGCTCTTGTTCTCCAAAGCTTCCAGTCCCGAGCGCAGGTGCGCTGCAGGCAGATTCATCGTTGCGACCGGAGGCATTCAAGCCCTCCCAGCCGCGTGAGCGATACGCCGGATGGCGCACTCGCGAAATTCCGACCCCGCCGACCGGCAGGAATCGCCAAACCCGGTGCTGGCCTCGCCAGCGACTCGTTACTGGACGGCCACGGCTGCCCTGGCGTCACATGGCCGAGCGCACACGCTGGATGAACGTCGCGACCTTGTCCGCATCCTTGATCCCCTTGCTCGCCTCCACTCCTCCGCTGACATCCACCGCGTAGGGACGAACCTGGGCGATGGCCTGCTGGACATTGTCCGCGGTCAGCCCCCCGGCAAGGATCAGCGGCTTGGACAAGGCAGGCGGGATCAGCGACCAGTCGAAGCGCTCTCCCGTACCACCCGGCACGCCCGCAACGAAGGTATCGAGCAGGATGGCACTGGCGTTCGGATAACGTGCGACCTGCGCGGCGATATCCTCGCCATTGCCGACCCGCAGCGCCTTGAACCACGGACGGTGGTAGCCCTCGCAATCGGCGGGCGACTCGTCGCCATGAAATTGCAGCATATCCAGCGGTACGGCTTCGAGCAGCTCGTTGATCTCGCAGCGACTGGCATTGACGAACAGCCCCACGGTCGTGACGAACGGCGGCAGCGCAGCGATGATTGCGCGTGCCTGCTGGACGCTGACCGCGCGCGGGCTGTGGGCGTAGAACACCAGGCCAATGGCATCGGCCCCGGCCTCGGCGGCGACCAGTGCGTCCTCGACACGCGTGATTCCACAAATCTTGCTGCGAACGACTGACAACGGATGCCTACCTGTTGGTAAAGAAACCGGATGGTAACAAAAGACCCAGGGCCTGCAAGCAAATAGGCGCAACGCCGCTCTGCTGGCAGATCATCGACGCGCGCAGTCCGGCAAGCCGGAGAGGAAATGCGGCCCGAGAAAACGCTTGGGCAGGACGAACTCCTCGGGATATTCCACCTCGACCAGATAAAGCCCATAGGGATGCGCCGTGACGCCGCCCTTCCGGCGTATGCGCGATTCCAGAACCTCTCGAGCCCATTCCACCGGCCGTTCGCCGGCACCTATCGTCATCAGCACGCCGGCAAAATTGCGCACCATATGGTGCAAGAATGCATTGGCGCGCACATCCATGACGATCAGGCGGCCATATTCGAGCAGTTCGAGATGATGAATGGTCTTGATCGGCGACTTGGCCTGGCATTGCCGCGCGCGAAATGCACTGAAATCGTGGGTCCCCACGAACGCCCTGGCCGCGGCTCGCATCAGCTCGATGTCCAGTGGGCGATGATTCCAGGTCACCTCTTCGGCCAGATGAGCCGGCCGAATCTGATCGTTGTAGATCACGTAGCGATAACGACGAGCCATGGCACTGAAACGCGCATCGAAGTGACTCGGCATCTCCTGGGCCCAGGTGACGCTGATATCCGGCGGCAGATTCATGTTCGCCCCCATCGTCCAGGCATGCATGCTGCGCTGCACGGGGGTATCGAAGTGCACAACCTGGCCGCTCGCATGGACCAGCGCATCGGTCCGTCCAGCACAGCTGAGCACGACGGGATGACCGCCGGCCACCTTGCTCAAGGCGGTTTCGAGTGATTCCTGGATCGAGGGAACGCCTGCACGCTGGCGCTGGAAACCACGATAGCGGGAACCCTTGTATTCGATACCAAGGGCGATTCTGGAAATGCCAACGGCAGCCTTGTCGGCTGCCGCTTCGGGTACTGCTTGGGTCATGGTCAGGCTAATTTGGCGAGCATCTCTCGCGCCTCTTGCTGCTGTGCATCGCTACCCTCGGTAATGACCTCATCGAGAATGTCACGCGCACCTTCGGCGTCGCCCATGTCGATATAGGCTCTGGCGAGATCCAGCTTGGTGGTGGTTTCGTCGGTATCGGAGAAGAAATCGAAATCCTCGTCCAACTCGTCGGCGGCAGTGGCGGCTGGTGCCACCGTGGCTTGAGCCGGCTGCTCCAGGTCATGGGACAAGCCCTGCAGTTCGGCCTCCACTTCCTCCAGCTGTTCGGCAAAGCTGTCGGCTTGGGGCTCGAGCTGCGCATCTTCCAGCGAAAGGTCGAAATCGTCCGGCAGCTCGGCGGCGCCAGCGCTGGGTTCAGCCAATGCGAAGTCGAGCTCATCGCCATCGGCAGAAGCCGGGGCGCCTGCAGACTCGCCGTCCAGGTTCAGCGAAAAGTCTTCATCGGCCAGGGGCTTGTCGGCCTCGTTCTCCAGATCGAAAGAAAAATCTGCTGCCAGCTCATCGGAACGAGTCTGATCTTGCCCAGCCTCATCCTCGAGATCGAAGGAAAAATCGCTCGCCGCCTGCGAACCAGTCGTGGCCAACGGCTCTTCATCCAACATCAGGTCATCCAGAGAGAGGTCATCTTCTTGCTTGGCAACGGGTTCGACAGTCGGACGCTCATCGTTCAGATCGATATCCAGATCATCCAGGCTCAAGTCGAACGCATCATCGAGATCCTGCCCCGCCACCGGCGCTACCGGCTCGTCAAGGTCAAGGTCGTCGAGATCGAGACTGTCCACGTCCAGCTGGCTGGCAGCCACCGCCGCTGCGGCCGCGCCGCCGGCTACGACCATTGCCGGGTACTTGCGCTTCAGCTGTTCGACATCATGGGAGGCGCCACCGATCTCACGCAATTCGGCTTCTTCGCGGGCAAAGCCATCGCGGTTACCCAACTCCGCATAGACTTCCATGAGCTTGAGTCGCAGGTCGCTGCGCTGAGGCTCATCGTTGAGGGCGTTCTGCAGCAGCTCGGCTGCCTGATTGAAGCGACCGTAGGCGATGTAGATCTCTGCCTCGGCCAGTGCATCACCAGTCGACGGCGCAAGCTCGTCAACGGTCTGGGCAGGTTCGGCGATAGCGGAAAGCGGGGCCGGCTGGCGATGCTCCTCGCCGATGTCGGCATATGCCGGCGTGCCGACCTCCAGATTGTCCACGACGCTATCGGCCAGCAGGCTTTCCTGCAGCTCCGCCTCCTTCATGGCGTTACGCCGGGACAAGGCCATCAGCCCGACCAGCAGCAATAGCAGCGCGCTACCGCCGAGAACCCCGAGCAGTAGCGTATTGGATAGAAGATCGTCGATCAGCCCCTTCGGCTCGGGCTCGCGGACGGGTGCTGCCGGCTTGGCAGGTGCTGGCTTTGGCGCCGGTTTGGCGGGAGCCGGCTTTGGCGCCGGCTTGGCTGCGGCCGGAGGCTCGGCGGGTACCGCTGCTGCGCCCTGCCCGGTCGGTTGCTCGTTGCCGCTCGCCGCGGGGCCGTCCGCAGGATCGGCGGAATCACCGTCGGTCGAAGCCCCTTCTGGGCTCGGCGCATCGACAGCCTGGCCATCGGCCGCCAACTGCGCCTGGAACTTGGCGAGCTGATCATCCTTGAGCTGCATCAACCGCTGGAGCTTCTCCAGCTGGCCCTGCAGGTCATTCAAGCGATCCTTCAATTCATCGTTTTCACGGCGGCTGGAGTCCAGGCTTTCCTGGGTGACGGCAAGCTTGTCACGCAGAGCCTGGTCGTTATCACCGGAGCCGGTATCGCTGCCTGCCGTCGACTTGCCCGCATCGGCGGCAACCAGGCGCAGACTGTCGCCGGTCTCGCTACGCGACGGTGCGGCTCCTGCCTCGGTGCGACGCGTTGCATCCAGCTGGCGCGTACCGGCAACGGCACCGCTTCTGGACTGGCGCCAGGCTGCGTTCTGTTGTGCAACCTGGCTGATGGCCTCAGCCTGGGAGCGACTGCCGATCTGCTCGGCGTCAGGCAGGCGCAGTACCTGCCCGCTCTTCATGCGGTTGATATTGCCATCGATGAAGGCGTTCGGATTCAGGTCCTGGATGGCCAGCATCGTCTGGTGCACGGTTCCACCACGACGATTCTGCTCGGCGATTTCCCAGAGTGTGTCGCGGGCCGACGTGCGGTATTCGTTGCCACCTTGCGAGACGGCAGCCGTGGAGACGCCGGTCACCGCTGGCGCAGCGGCAGGCTGGCGAGCCGGAGCAGGACGAGCCGGGGCGATACTCGGCGCCGGGGCGGCGATCGGCAGCTGCGGCGCGACGGCAACGGCAGTTTCCGGGGAGTACAGGGGCGGGTCGAGCAGCAGGGTGTACTCGCGAAGCAGGCGACCGCTGGGCCAGAGGACCTCTACCAGGAAGTTGAGATAGGGCTCACGCACCGGCTTGCTGGAGGAAACCTGAATGACACTCTTGCCATTCGGACGCAGTACGGGGGTGAACTTCAGATCGGTCAGAAAATACTGACGATCGATACCGGCCCGGCTGAAATCCTCCTGGGAAGCAAGTACCGGAACCACTTCGCCCGGAGCCAGATTATCGGCATCCAGCAGCTCGATTTCCGCGACCAGCGGTTGATTCAATGACGACTGAAGCGTGACCTCTCCCAACCCAAGCGCATGGGCCATTTCTGTAGTCAGCGCGGTAGCAGCCGCGATTGCCAGCACCAGATTGCGAACCCGAACCATTATTTAATCCCTTGTTTATCTTTTTCTCGAACTTCGAGAGGGTCTTATGCCACTGCCCGCGCCACCTCGTGGTGGCTCCCCATCAGCGATAAGCCGTTCAGCGCATCGGCTAGAATTATTCTTCGAATTTCGAGTAAGTATCTTTTACAGGTAGTGTTTTATCAACAACTCACCAGACTGCACGGCATTCAGTGCCGCGCCTTTTCGCACGTTATCAGACACAATCCACAAATTGAGTTCGCGCGGGTCATTCATTCCCCGGCGCAGCCTGCCCACATAGATGACATCCTGCCCAACCGCGTCACCGACGACTGTCGGATAGTCACCGGCCTCCACCAGCTCGATGCCCGGCGCTGCGTCCAGCGCCGCCGACAACCGGTCGACATCCACGCTTTCCCGGCTCAACAAGGACAGCACAAGGCTTTCTCCGAAGAAAACCGGCGCCTGCACGAACGTAACGGCCACAGCCAGCTCGGGGAGCCCCAGCAACTGCCGGAGCTCGTCGACCAGACGCCGCTCCTGCCGAGCATGTCCTTGGGCGTCGACCTCTTCGGTCTGCGCCAGCATGTTGAAAGCAACCTGCCGATCGAAAACCCGCGGTTCCAGGGGACGCGCATTCAACAACTCGGCGGTCTGTCGGGCCAGCTCGTTCACCCCGGCGCGCCCGCGTGTGGAAACCGGCAGGCAGGCCGTGACCGAGACGCGCTGCACGTCCAGCTGCTGGCGGACGGGCGCGAGCAAGGTGCTCAGCGCCACAGCCTCGGGGAGCGGGCTGGCGACGGCACGACAATCGTGCAATGTGTCGAGCAATCCGCCATTCACTTCGGGCACCAGGCACGGCAGATCATCTACCGAACAAGCGCCGCTCAGATCGACCATCAGGCAGCCCGCCGCCGCAGCCACTTCCCAATGGCTGGCGGCCAAGTCCGCATCGCATGCGAAAAATACCAGGCGCGCCTTGGTGAAATCGAACCCGGCGGTATCACGCACCCGCAGGTTACGCCCCTTGAACGCGTGCGCCTGCCCGACGGAATCGGCAGCATCCAGCAGATACAACTCCGCGACCGGGAAATCACGCTCTTCGAGCACTTCCAGCAGCGCCTCGCCAACCAGGCTGCTGGCACCGACTACTGCAACATCAACACGCGAGGGCATCGCCACCTCCAAGCATTACGGACCGGCACTGTAGCGAAATGGCCGCATGCTGCAAGCACCACTGCCAAGCGGCACATCGAGACAAATGAAAACGCCGCGATCGGGTCGCGGCGTTTTTTTTCACCCATCGGGCAAGCGATCAACGTTCCAGCAGGATTCGCAGCATGCGCCGCAGCGGCTCCGCGGCGCCCCACAGCAACTGGTCGCCCACGGTGAAGGCGCCCAGGTAGTGCGACCCCATGTTGAGCTTGCGCAGGCGGCCAACCGGCACGTTCAGGGTGCCGGTGACGGCAGCCGGACTCAGGTCCTGCATGCTGGCATCGCGATGATTCGGCACCAGCTTGACCCAGGGGTTGTGCTGGCTGATCAGCCCCTCGATGTCGGAGATCGGCACATCCTTGTTCAGCTTGATGGTCAGCGCCTGACTGTGGCAACGCATGGCCCCGACACGTACGCAGATACCATCGACCGGAATCGGGTTCTTGAAGCGACCAAGGATCTTGTTGGTTTCGGCCTGTGCCTTCCACTCCTCGCGGCTCTGCCCGTTCGGCAGCTCCTTGTCGATGTAGGGGATCAGGCTGCCGGCCAGCGGCACGCCGAAATTGTCGACCGGGAAGGCCTCGCTACGCTGGGTTTCGGCCACCTTGCGGTCGATGTCGAGAATGGCGCTGGCGGGATTGAGCAGGTCGTCGGCCACCGCCGCATTGATGGCACCCATCTGCTTGATCAGCTCGCGCATGTTCTGCGCGCCGGCACCGGACGCCGCCTGATAAGTCATGGCGCTCATCCACTCCACCAGGCCGGCCTCGAACAGGCCACCCAGCCCCATCAGCGCCAGGCTGACGGTGCAGTTGCCGCCGATATAGTTCTTGGTCCCGGCATCCAGCTGCTGGTCGATCACGCGGCGGTTCACCGGGTCGAGCACGATCACCGCGTCGTCCTGCATGCGCAGGGCCGAGGCTGCGTCGATCCAGTAGCCCTGCCAGCCGGCTTCGCGCAGCTTGGGGAAGACTTCGTTGGTGTAGTCGCCGCCCTGGCAGGTCAGGATCACATCGAGACCTTTCAACTCGTCGATGCTGTAGGCGTCCTTCAGCGCAGCGGTTTCCTTGCCAATATCGGGGCCCTGGCCGCCAACGTTGGAGGTGGTGAAGAACACAGGCTCGATCAGGTCGAAGTCCCGCTCTTCCAGCATCCGCTGCATGAGCACGGAACCGACCATACCGCGCCAACCGATCAGACCTACACGTTTCATCGCAACTACACCTATAGAAAAAGTGGCCCGCGCAGATTAAGGCGGGCCGAAAGATTACAACTTCGCGAGGGCCGCGACTACTGCATCACCCATCGCCTGAGTACCGACTTTGTTACAACCTTCGGACCAGATGTCGCCAGTACGCAGGCCCTGATCGAGCACATCGCTTACCGCCTGTTCGATGGCATCGGCCGCCGCGACCTGGTTGAAGCTGTAACGCAGCATCATCGAAACGGAAAGAATGGTCGCCAACGGGTTGGCGATACCTTTGCCGGCGATGTCCGGTGCCGAGCCATGACACGGTTCGTACATGCCTTTGTTGCCGGCATCCAGCGAGGCGGACGGCAGCATGCCGATGGAGCCGGTGAGCATGGAGGCCTCGTCCGACAGGATGTCGCCGAACATGTTGTCGGTGACGATTACGTCGAACTGCTTCGGCGCGCGCACCAGCTGCATGGCCGCGTTATCGACATACATATGGCTGAGTTCGACTTCCGGGTAGTCCTTGGCGACTTCCTCGACGACCGCGCGCCACAGCTGACTGGAAGCCAGCACATTCGCCTTGTCCACCGAGCAGAGCTTCTTGTTGCGCACCATGGCCATGTCGAAACCGACCTTGGCGATGCGGCGGATCTCGCTCTCGCTGTACGGCAGCGTGTCGTACGCCATGCGCTCGCCGTTCTCCAGCACCTTGCTCTCGCGCGGCTGGCCGAAGTAGATGCCGCCGGTCAGTTCGCGCACGATGAGGATATCCAGCCCGGCGACGATTTCCGGCTTGAGCGACGAGGCCCCAGCCAACTGCGGATAGAGCAGCGCCGGCCGCAGGTTGCCGAACAGGCCCAACTGGGAACGGATCTTCAGCAGACCACGCTCCGGACGGATGGCCGGATCGATGGTGTCCCACTTGGGCCCGCCGACCGCGCCCAGCAGAATGGCGTCAGCGGCGCGGGCGCGCTCCAGCGTTTCGTCGGCCAGCGGCACACCGTACTTGTCTACGGCCGCACCACCCAGCTCGTCATAGCTCAGCTCGAAGCCCAGATCGAACTTGTCACTGGCCAGCTGCAGCACCTTGACTGCCTCGGCCATGATTTCCGGGCCGATGCCATCGCCGGGGAGAACCAGAATCTGTTTGGACATTTCCTATTCCTTATAAGAGGTCACATCGAGGCAGGGCGTACCGATGGGCTGAGCCCACCTGGTTTTTCGTTCGGCACCAGCCTCGGCTTTTTTGCGTTGCCGAATGGCGCCGAGCAGTCGAGGCGCCATTGCGAGGATCTTTCCGCAGGATGAGACCGAACCCCACCCTGCTTGTCGTACAGACTACTTGATCGCGCCGAACAACCAAGGCTGGCTCTGCTGGTGGCGAACTTCGAAGGCCTTGATCGCCTCGGCGTCCTGCAGGGTCAGGCCGATATCGTCCAGACCATTGAGCAGGCAGTGCTTGCGGAAGGCATCGACCTCGAAGCCGTATTGCTTGCCGTCCGGACGGGTAACGGTCTGCGCAGCCAGATCGACGGTCAGCTGGTAACCTTCGGTCGCCTCGGCCTGCTGGAACAGCTCGTCCACCTCCTCTTCCTTCAGCACGATCGGCAACAGGCCGTTCTTGAAGCTGTTGTTGTAGAAGATGTCGGCGAAGCTCGGCGCGATGATGGTGCGAAAACCATACTCGTCCAGCGCCCACGGCGCATGCTCGCGGGAGGAGCCGCAGCCGAAGTTCTCGCGCGCCAGCAGCACACTGGCGCCCTGGTAGCGCGGGAAGTTCAGCACGAAGTCCTGGTTCAGCGGACGCTGCGAGCAGTCCTGGTTCGGCTGGCCGACGTCCAGGTAACGCCATTCGTCGAACAGGTTGGGGCCGAAGCCGGTGCGCTTGATGGACTTGAGAAACTGCTTGGGAATGATCTGGTCGGTATCGACGTTCGCGCGATCCAGCGGGCAGACCAGGCCGGTGTGTTGGGTAAAGGCTTTCATCGGTTCTCTCCTCAGGCCTGGATCAGTTCGCGCACATCGATGAAGTGACCGGTCACCGCCGCGGCGGCGGCCATGGCCGGGCTGACCAGGTGGGTACGCCCGCCGGCACCCTGGCGGCCTTCGAAGTTGCGGTTGGAGGTCGAGGCGCAATGCTCGCCGCTGCCCAGCTTGTCCGGGTTCATCGCCAGGCACATGGAGCAGCCCGGCTCGCGCCACTCGAAGCCGGCCTCGAGGAAGATCTTGTCCAACCCCTCGGCCTCGGCCTGCTGCTTGACCAGGCCCGAGCCCGGCACCACCATCGCCTGCTTGACGTTCGCGGCGACCTTGCGCCCCTTGGCGACTTCGGCGGCGGCCCGCAGATCCTCGATCCGCGAGTTGGTGCAGGAGCCGATGAACACGCGGTCCAGCTTGATCTCGGTGATCGGCTGGTTGGCCGCCAGGCCCATGTACTTCAGCGCACGGACGATGGAGTCGCGCTTGACCGGATCGGCCTCGACGGCCGGGTCCGGCACGTTCTGGTCGACCGCCAGCACCATCTCCGGCGAAGTGCCCCAGCTGACCTGCGGCTTGATCTCTTCGGCCTTGAGCTCGACGACGGTATCGAACACGGCATCGGCATCGGAAACCAGGCCCTTCCACAGCGCAACGGCCTTGTCCCAATCGGCGCCCTTCGGTGCGTACGGGCGCCCTTCGACATAGGCGATGGTCTTCTCGTCCACGGCGACCATGCCCACGCGGGCACCGGCCTCGATGGCCATGTTGCAGAGGGTCATGCGGCCTTCCATGGACAGCTCGCGAATGGCGCTGCCGGCAAATTCCAGCGCGTGGCCATTGCCGCCGGCGGTGCCGATCTTGCCGATCACGGCCAGCACGATGTCCTTGGCGGTGACACCGAACGGCAGTTGGCCTTCGACGCGCACCTGCATGTTCTTCATCTTCTTGGCCACCAGGCACTGGGTGGCGAGCACGTGCTCGACCTCGGAGGTACCGATGCCATGGGCCAGCGCGCCGAAGGCGCCGTGGGTCGAGGTGTGCGAGTCACCGCAGACCACGGTCATGCCTGGCAGGGTCGCGCCCTGCTCCGGGCCGATGACGTGGACGATGCCCTGGCGCACGTCGTTCATCTTGAATTCGAGGATGCCGAAGTCATCGCAGTTCTCGTCGAGGGTCTGCACCTGGATGCGCGAGACCTCGTCGGCGATGGCTTCCAGGCCGCCCTGACGCTCGCCCTTGGTGGTCGGCACGTTGTGGTCCGGGGTGGCGATGTTGGCGTCGATGCGCCACGGCTTGCGGTTGGCCAGGCGCAGCCCTTCGAAGGCCTGCGGCGAGGTCACTTCGTGGAGGATGTGACGGTCGATGTAGATCAGCGACGAACCATCGTCGCGCCGCTTCACCTCGTGCATTTCCCAGAGCTTGTCGTAGAGCGTCTTGCCGGCCATCGGACTTTTCCTCATCTGCTTTCTATGCGGGGCGAATAGCCCTTGCGCTTATGAGGGTGATGCTATGGGCTTGCATTGAATTACTCAAATTCATATTTTTTATCCAAAGCATTCCTTACAGGAATCACCATCAACGCGAGGGGAATGATGGATCTCGCCAACCTCAACGCCTTCATCGCCATCGCGGAAACCGGCAGCTTCTCGCTGGCCGCGGAACGTCTGCACCTGACCCAGCCAGCCGTGAGCAAACGCATCGCGGCACTGGAAATGCAGCTCGACGTGCGCCTGTTCGACCGCCTGGGCCGCGAGATCAGCCTGACCGAAGCCGGCCGTGCCCTGCTCCCGCGGGCCTACCAGATACTCAATGTACTGGACGACACCCGCCGCGCCTTGACCAACCTCAACGGCGACATCGGCGGGCGCCTGAGCCTGGCGACCAGCCATCACATCGGCCTGCATCGCTTGCCGCCGCTGCTGCGCGCCTTTACCCGCGCGCATCCACAGGTGAGTCTGGATATCCGCTTCCTGGATTCGGAAATAGCGTACGAAGAAGTACTGCATGGCCGTGCAGAACTCGCGGTCATCACCCTGGCCCCGCAGACGGCCGCGCCCATCCAGGCGGTCAAGGTCTGGGACGACCCGCTGGATTTCGTCGTCGCGCCCGAGCACCCGCTGGCGCAGAAGCCCGACATCACCCTGGCCGATGTAGCCGGCCATCCGGCGGTATTCCCCGGCGGCAATACCTTCACCCACCACATCGCCCAGCGCTTGTTCGAGCGTGAGGGGCTGACGCCCAATATCGCCATGAGCACCAACTATATGGAGACGATCAAGATGATGGTCTCCATCGGCATCGCCTGGAGCGTGCTGCCGCGCAGCATGCTCGACGAGCAGGTGGTGCGCCTGCCGCTGCCGGGCATCCAGCTGTCACGGCAACTGGGTTACATCCTGCACACCGAACGCACCCTTTCCAATGCCGCCAAGGCCTTCATGGCCCTGCTGGATGCCGACAAGGACCGCTTGCGCTGAGCCCTGGCCAACGGATAACGTCGATCCATAACAATAAGCGGAACGGCCATAAATGACCGATCACTCGTCCATCGCCGACACCCCGTCTTCATCTGCCACGCACAACCAGGAAGACCGCAACCACAGCGCCTCGTCTCGCTCCCGCACCCGCCCGTTCGACCTCGCCATCCCGCAAGGGCATCCCTGGAACGACACCGCTCACCTGCTGGCGGTGCTCGGTGATGCCCGCTTCGGCGTCTGGGCCTGGGAGCTGAAAACCGGCAGGCTCTACTGGTCGCCCCGCAGCCAGGACCTGTTCGGGCTCGATGGCGGGCCGGAGTTCGCCACAGGCATCGCCGGCTACCTGGAGCTGGTCGCCGAAGAGGACCGCGAGACGGTCGGCCAGGTCTTCGAGGCGGCACTGCACAACGACGACCGGCACCTGCGCCTGGAACACCGGGTCCGCTGGCCGGACGGCAGCCTGCACTGGCTGGAACTCACCGGGCAGCGCCACGGCGCCGAAGCGGCCGAACAGCCGATGCTGATCGGCGTGATTCGCGACAATACCGAACAGCGCCAGCAGGCCGAGGCGCTGCAGCAGAGCCAGGAGCGGCTGCAACTGGCCCTCGAGTCCGTCCAGCTGGGCACCTGGGAATGGCATATTCCCAGCGACATGCTCTATGCATCGGCGCGCGCCTCGGACCTGCAAGGGACCATGGAAGGCCCCTATCATGGCTCGTTCCGCGAGTTCTTCGCCCATGTACCGACCGAGGACCGGCAGAAGATGCGCCACGCCTACAGCGATCTGCTCGCGGGCCGCATCGAGCAGTACCAGGTCATCTACCGCGCCCAGTCGGCAAGCGGCGGCACCCGGCACCTGGAAAGCACCGCCAAGCTCTACCGGGACGCCGAAGGCCGCCCGCTGCGCATGGCCGGCATCATCATGGACATCACCGAGCGCGTGCTGCGCGAACAGCACTTGAGCGCCTCGGAGGAAAAATTCGCCACGCTGTTCCAGGGCAGCCCGGACCCCATCTGCGTCTCGCGCATCCGCGACGGCAGCTTCCTGGAAATCAACCCCAGCTTCAGCAAGACCTTCGGCTGGCAGCCGCAGGACATCGTCGGCCGCACCGCGCCGGAAATCGGCTTCTGGCGCGATGAGCGGCGGCGCCAGACGCTTTACGCACAACTGACCGCGGAGCAATCGCTGGAAAATGCCGAGGCCGAGTTCCGCTCGCGCGATGGCGAATCGATCACCTGCGTGGTGTCCAGCCGCTTCATTCGGGTCGAGCGCAGGCTGTGCATCATCACCACCTTTCGCGACATCACCAAACGCAAGCAGGCCGAAGCGGCGCTGCGCGCGAGCGAAGCGAAGTTCGCCAAGGCGTTTCGCGCCAGCCCGGACGCCATCACCATCACCGAGCGCGCCAGCGGCCGCTACATCGAGGTCAATGAAGGCTTCTGCCGGCTGTCCGGCTATCGCATGGACGAGGTGATCGGCCGCACCGCGCACGAATTGCGCGTCTGGCCCGAGTCCCAGCGCCAGGAAATCATCGAGGCGATCGAGCGCGAGGGGCGCCTGAGCAACCGTGAAATGCGTGGCATGGACCGCGACGGGCGGATCAAGCACATCGAGGTCTCGGTCGAACCCATCGAACTCGACGGCATGGACTGCCTGCTGCTCACCGCCCGCGACATCGGCGAGCTCAAGGCGGCGCAGGCGCAGGTCCATCACATGGCCTACCACGACCCGCTGACCAACCTGCCCAACCGCGCACTGCTGATGGACCGCCTGACCCAGCACAGCGCGCTGCACCAGCGCCACGACCTGCGGGGCGCCCTGCTGTTCCTCGACCTCGATCATTTCAAGCACATCAACGACTCGCTCGGGCATCCGGTCGGCGACGCCGTGCTGAGAATGGTCACCGCGCGGCTGGAAGCCAGCATTCGCCAGGAGGACACCGTGGCGCGGCTCGGCGGCGACGAGTTCGTCGTGCTGCTGACCGGTCTCACCGGCCGACGCTCGGAAGTCACCCGCCATGTCCGCCAGGTGGCGGAGAAGCTGCGCAAACTGCTCGCCGAGCCCATGCAGTTCGAAGGCCACCGCCTGCAGGTCACGCCGAGCATCGGCATCGCCCTGATTCCCGATCACGGGGCGACGCCGGCCGACCTGCTCAAGCGCGCCGACATCGCCCTCTACCGGGCCAAGGACGCCGGGCGCAACGCCATCCAGCTGTTCCGCAACACCATGCAGGAAGCCGCCAGCGCGCGCCTGCGGCTGGAGAACGAACTGCGTCAGGCGTTGCTACGCAACGAATTCGAGCTGCACCTGCAGCCGCAGGTGGATGCCCGCAACGGCCAGATCATCGGCGCCGAGGCGCTGTTACGCTGGCAGCACCCGCGGCAGGGCATGCAGACGCCCGCGGCGTTCATCCAGGTCCTGGAAGAAGGCGCCCTGCTGCCCGAGGTGGGCAGTTGGGTTATCGACGAGGCCTGCCGAATCGGCGCGGCACTGATCGAAGACGGCCTGGTCGATCCTGCCGCTTTCAGCCTGTGCATCAATATCAGCCCGCGGCAGTTCCGCCAGAACGACTTCGTCGAACGCGTCGTCCTGGCCCTGGACAAAAGTGGCTTGCCGCGCCAGATGGTGAAACTGGAAATCACCGAAAGCATCGTCATCCAGCACCTGGACGACACCATCGCCAAGATGCGCCGCCTGCGAAAACTCGGCATCGGCTTCGCCATGGACGATTTCGGCACCGGCTATTCGTCGCTCACCTATCTCAAGCGTCTGCCGGTGGACCTGCTGAAAATCGACCAGTCGTTCGTGCGCGACGCGATCGCCGATGGCAACGATGCGGAAATCATCCGCGCCATCGTCGCCATGGCCTCCAGTCTGGGCCTCGAGGTCATCGCCGAGGGCGTCGAGCAACGGGCCCAGCTGGACCTGCTCCAGCGGCAGGGCTGCCACCTCTACCAGGGCTATCTGTTCAGCCGCCCGCTGCCCGTCGCCTGCTTCCGCGAGCTGCTGGAGGCTGGCCGCTAACCACGAAAAAGGGCGCCGCAGCGCCCCGAATCGCTGTAGGAGCCGGCTTGCCGGCGATCCGCCGCAGCAGAGCATCGCAGCGAGGACTGGGCGTCCCCCAGACGCCTACAAGAAGCCCCCGGATCAGCCTTCCAGCGCCGGCCGCGGCTCGGCATTGATCGGGATGCGCTTGGGCTTGGCCTCTTCCGGCACGACACGCACCAGATCGATGTTCAGCAGGCCGTTGTTCAACGCGGCCCCCTTCACCTCGATATGGTCGGCCAGGCGGAACGACAGCTTGAAGGCGCGCTGGGCGATGCCCTGGTGCAGGTAGGTGACGTTCTGCGCCTCGTTTTCGCGCCGACCGCCACTGATGGTCAGCATGCTGCGCTCGACCTGCAGGTCGAGGTCCGACTCCTGGAAGCCGGCGGCCGCGATCACGATGCGGTACTGGTCATCGCCGTGCTTCTCGATGTTGTAGGGCGGATAGGAGCTGCCGGAATCGTTGCGCAGGGCCGACTCGAACAGGTCGTTGAAGCGGTCGAAGCCGACCGATTGGCGGAACAACGGAGCCATGGAAAAAGAAGTCATGATGCAAACCTCCTGAGATTTCAGCAAAGTCATGAGGCGGAACCCGAATTCGGCATTCCACATTGCCTAGATAGGAACCCTGTGCAAGATTTCAAGAGCCACTTCGTACACTTTCTGATCAGGAAACCCTCCATGCCCAAGGTCATGCTCATCACCGGCGCCAGCCGCGGTATCGGCGCTGCCACCGCGCGCCTGGCGGCTCGCCAGGGTTACGCCCTGTGCCTGAACTATCGCCAACGTGAGGACGCGGCGCTTTGGCTGCTCGACGAAGTTCGCGCGCTGGGCGCCCATGCCATCGCGGTGAAAGCCGACGTCGCGGAGGAGGACCAGGTGCTGGAACTGTTCGCCGCCCTCGACCACGAGTTCGGGCAGTTGGACGTGCTGGTCAACAATGCCGGCATGCTGGAGCGGCAGATGCGCCTGGAACAGATGGACGCGGCGCGCTGGACACGCGTGCTCGGTGCCAACGTGATCGGCAGCTTCCTCTGCGCGCGCGAGGCGATCAAGCGCATGTCCACCCGCCATGGCGGCCAGGGCGGTGCGATCGTCAACCTGTCCTCGGTGGCCGCGCGCCTCGGCGCGCCGGGTGAATACATCGACTACGCGGCAGCCAAGGGCGCCATCGACAGCATGACGCTGGGCCTGGCCAAGGAAGTGGCCGGCGAAGGCATACGCGTCAATGCCGTGCGCCCCGGCGTCATTCATACCGAAATCCACGCCAGCGGCGGCGAGCCGGAGCGGGTCGAGCGGGTCAAGGCGAGCGTACCCATGGGCCGCGGCGGCCAGGCAGAAGAAATCGCCGAGGCGATCCTCTGGCTCGCCAGCGAGCAGGCCAGCTATACCAGCGGCGCGCTGCTGGACGTCAGCGGCGGGCGCTGACCGCAACACCGCTCGACGATCCCCGTAGGCTGGGTTGAGCGCAGCCAAGCCCAACGAACAGATGCCGGGCATCACGCAGGATTTCGAGCAGGGGATGCGCTACGGCATCGCTTGCTCCATCCCCTACCCCAGCGCGGCCTGCCGGATGACGGTGGTATCGACGCCCAGCAGCGCATCGATGCGAGCGCAATCGTTCTCCCTGCGCAGCTCGGCGAACAACGCCACGGCCTCGGGATAGGTACGCGTCAGCAGCGCCAGCCACTGCTTGAGCCTGCCGGGCGCATAGCGCGGCGCTAGCTTGCCCCGCGCCTGTTGCCAGAAATCCACCAGCATGGGCCGGAACTCGTCCCAGCCCATCTCGGGTGCTACCCGTCCCGCCCGCGCCGCGGCGATCTGCCGGGCCAGATCCGGTCGCGAAACCAGCCCGCGGCCGAGCATGATGTCGTCGACACCGCTGACCTCCCGGCAACGATGCCAGTCGGCCAGCGACCAGATATCACCGTTAGCGTACACCGGCACATCCACCACGTCCCGCACCCTGGCCACCCACTCCCAATGGGCCGGTGGCTTGTAGCCGTCCGCCTTGGTGCGCGCATGCACCACCAGTTGCTCCGCCCCACCCGCCGTCAATGCCTGTGCGCAATCGAGCGCAGCATCCGGGCTGTCGAAGCCCAGACGCATCTTGGCGGTCACCGGAATATGCGCAGGCACCGTTCGGCGCACCTCGCGAAGAATGGCATGCAGCAGCTCCGGCTCCTTGAGCAGCACGGCACCGCCGCGCGACTTGTTCACCGTCTTCGCCGGGCAGCCGAAGTTCAGGTCGATGGCCGGCGCGCCCAGCGTGCAGGCATAGGCGGCGTTGTCCGCCAGGCACGCTGGGTCGGAACCGAGCAACTGCACCCGCAGCGGCGTACCGGCGCGGGTGACGGCGCCGCTCTCCAGTTCAGGGGCGAGTTTGCGGAAGCTGTTCTGCGGCAGCAGGCGATCGGAAACCCGGATGAACTCGGTCACGCACCAGTCGACCCCACCGACGCGGGTCAGGACATCACGGAGGATCTCGTCGACGAGGCCTTCCATGGGTGCCAAAGCGATTTGCATTGCGGATTCATCTGCCGAAAAGGGACGGCATTGTACGGAGGCCCGGTGGATTTATGAATCACCGCACGGCGTCCCGCCTCACCACAGCTTCCCGGGCCGCACGGCACGTATCCGGCCTTCCGCTATCGATCGCGGTGCCGCTCCAGCCGGGGGCGCGGGTGATGTTCCATATCCGTTTCGTTGTCACCGTGACCGGGTTCACCCGTTCTTGAACGCGGCGGCACCGATGAAGACCGACGTTGCGCCGAATCGTCGCGTTCATCCGCCTTCTCGTCATCCAGATATTCGATGCCCTTCCCCATTCCCATGGAACCGCTCCCGGCTGCACCCCGATCGACAGCGCCGGTGTTTTGCACCAAGGGCAGATCGGAAAACGGGGCGTCCTGCGCACCGGCGCCCACGGCGACAAGCATCGACACCAGGGCCGCTACAAGAACACGCATGGTCGTTACCTCCACCTCGCCTCTCATCGTTATAGGCAACGGGCGGGCAGTGGAGTGCGGTTGCCCTGGGCCATCGACGACCGGTGGCCCGGCCGGAACCGTCTTCGGCGGCCAGGGTCCGATTTACAAGGATGACCGTTCAGACTGCAGAGAAGGAAGCCATGGCCATGACACCTGCACTGATACTCGCGATGATGATCCTGGGCTGGATATCCGTGGCACTCGCCATGCTCTGGGGCATGCTGCGTATCGCACGCCGTCACCACCCACCGCGCCCCGTGCAACCTTCCATCCGCCGCCATGCTCATGCCGGGAGCCACAGGGTTTCGGCACACCTGGGCGCCTGAGGGGCTTTTTCTCAATTAAACCGTGACAGCCGGAATGAAAGCTGTAGAATGCGCGTCGCGGGATGGAGCAGTCTGGTAGCTCGTCGGGCTCATAACCCGAAGGTCGTCGGTTCAAATCCGGCTCCCGCAACCAATTTCAAAGGCCACTCGACGAGTGGCCTTTTTTGTTTTCGCAATCTCGCTACCTGCCATCACTTGCCGACCTAACCGCTTGAATGGAAAAACTTTTTTCAAAAATTCCGGTTGACAACGCATGGATTGGCTGTAGAATGCGCCCCCACAGACGCGGGATGGAGCAGTCTGGTAGCTCGTCGGGCTCATAACCCGAAGGTCGTCGGTTCAAATCCGGCTCCCGCAACCAAAACCACGAAAAAGGCCACTCATTCGAGTGGCCTTTTTCGTTTCCGGCATCCTTCCCCTCATGCCAGAGCTAATTCCTCCTGGCATCGCACGAACGAATTAAATCCCTCACGCAATGACTCGAGCCAATGCCAGAGTTATTACGCTTGGTAGCAAGAGAAGCGCACTTATAAAGTTCCCCGAGCATTAACCAAGCACCGCGCTCAACTTAGCCACCCTTGTTGAGAAGAATAAACATTAGCGGTGATCGCCATCTTGCCACTGGGTGCCATGCCGCAAACATCCGCCAAAAATACATCATCCTTATAAATCAAATAGTTATCAGAACCAAAAAACCTTCAATCAGGAAAATAACAAAAAATTGGCTAACCGTCTTGACTTCGGTTTCGTTATGACGGATACCTATTGCCCACAGGGAGCAACACGGTGCAGAGCAGTTTAAGACCAACAGGAAAGGTCAAGTTCTGCGGCGAAAGAATTAAATCCCCCTGCCTGAAAAAACAACCGCCAAGTGTGTTGGGACACTTTCGTTCGCCACCTGGTTCTTGATTGGCCTCGGGCAAATACCAGAGTGCGGTAGCTTTGCCTGATGTCGGCAAACAACCAGGATGGAGCGAACTGCCGAGCGGATAGTTACCAAAAGGCAGGCACTTATAAGTAAAACTTCACCACGGCATATATATGCCGATGGCGGTAGCTTTGCCCAAAACTTCTGTTTCATGCCTGTTCTTGTCGGCGCCTCATATGTTGCGCTAAGCGAGCGCTGCTGGCTGCCTTGTGCAGAAGTTCTTTCGAATCATTTTTCCTCTTTTGAATACAGATAGTTAGGTAATCGCAGGAAGCACCCATTCAACAGGAATGCCTTCTTATCTGCCTACCCACCGTTTCGCCTGGCCCGCGTGCAGGGAGATAAACGTGTTATCTACATTTCGCAGCCTTGAATATAAGGAAAAGGCATTGCTCGCCTGGGAAATGGAGCAAAACGGCTATGTCTGTATCCCCGGTTATCTAACCCCCCAGCAGTTGTCACAACTGCGCGAACAAGTGAAGGAACAGGCACGCCTCCATCGGGGTGAGTATTTCGCTCACCACGACGGAGCGGAAGTAGCCGGTTCATTGCTGGCCGTGCTGGGTGCCGCGCAGGAATTCAAAAGCCTGTTGGCCGACGTCTACCAGTTCGGCGCGGGTAAGCCGGCCCATAGCGACAGGATCTATCTGGTGATGCGTTGCCTACAAGGCCAGACGGGACGCAGGGAATCGAACTGCTACCACTTCGACGCCTCGCTGGTCACGGCCCTGGTGCCGGTGGAAATCCCGCAGGAAGGGGAAAGGCGCGGCGATCTGCTGCTGTTTCCCAACCTGCGCCGGATTCGCTCGTACGTGCTGTTCAACGTTCTGGAAAAGACCCTGCTGCAGAACCGCCTGAGCCGCATGTTGATCACCCGGGCGATACGCCTCGGTCTGCTCAAGCCACAGCGCCTGCAGCTGGTTCCAGGCAACCTCTACCTGTTCTGGGGCTATCGCTCCCTGCATGCCAACGAGCCCTGCGACCCGGCCTATCTCCGGGCCACGGCCATCTTCCATTACGGCGACCCCCACGCCGGTAGCCTGCTGACCCGGATGATCCTCAAGCACAACCAGCGCCGGGCGCGCCGTGCCAGCACGCTTGGCGAGCAACAACCGGTCTGAGCGGGCACCACCGCGCTCCGGGCCCGCCGGCAAGCGGCGCGACGCATCCTTGATAAGGAAATCCCCATGATCAATGTGACCAAGACTTACCTGGGCAACAAAAACAAGTTCAAGGCTTACGTGGATCGGATCTACAACTCCGGATGGCTCACCAACCACGGCCCCCTGGTAACCGCGCTGGAGCAGAGGCTGAAGGAGTACCTCGGGGTCAGGAACATCATCCTCACCAACAACGGGACCATCGCGCTGCAGATCGCCTACCGGGCGCTGGGGATCAGCGGTAGCGCGATCACCACGCCGTTCAGCTTCGTCGCCACCACCAGTTCGCTGCAATGGGAAGGCATCAGGCCGATTTTCGCCGATATCGACCCGGCAACCTGGAACCTCGATCCGGAGCAGATCGAGGCGAACCTGGCCAGCGACACCAGTGCCATCGTCGCCACCCATGTGTTCGGCAACCCCTGCGACGTCGAGAGTATCGAGCAGATCGCCCGCCGGCATGGCCTCAAGGTGGTCTACGACGGGGCTCATGCCTTCGGCGTACGCCAGCGTGGGCGATCGGTCTACAACTGGGGCGACATCAGTACCCTGAGCTTCCATGCGACCAAGCTGTTCCACACCATCGAAGGCGGCGCGATCGTCACCAATGACGACGAGATCGCCGAGCGGGTACGCCTGCTGTGCAACTTCGGCATCGTCGATACCGACCGCATCGACGGCATCGGCATCAACGCCAAGCTCAACGAGTTCTCGGCGGCGATGGGCATGTGCGTACTCGACGATATCGAGCTCATCCTCGAGAGCCGGGCCGAAATCGGCCACCGCTACGAGAAGGGCCTCGGCGACCATTTCGATCTGCAACAGCTGCAACAGGGCTGCCAGCGCAACTACAGCTACTTCCCCGTTGCCCTGGCCGACGAAAACCAGTTGCTGCGTTGCCGCAGCCAGTTGAACGGGAACGGCATCAATCCGCGCCGCTACTTCTACCCCTCGCTCGACACCCTCGAGTACCTGCAACCCCAGCAGCCGCAGCCGCGCTCGCGGGCGTTGAGCCGCCGGGTGCTGTGCCTGCCGATCTATCCCGGGCTGTCGCGCAAGGTGCAGGAAAGCGTCATGCAGACGCTGGTCCAGGAATCGATTCATAGCGCGCAATCCAGCCGAATCCTGTTCCAGCCGTTCGTCGAGGCGCTGGGCATGCTGAATGTCGCCGAGCAGGTGCCCAGCACCAGTGCCGGTGCTTTCCCCGAGCAATCCAGGTAGGCCCGCGCGCATGTCCGATCCCAAGCGGTTGTCGGTGATACGCAATACCGGCCTGAACTACCTCGGCCAGGCCTATGCCCTGCTGATCGGCATCCTGATCCTGCCGTTCTACCTGGGGCACCTGGGCGCCGAGGCCTATGGCCTGATCGGCTTCTTCGCCGTGCTCCAGGCCTGGCTGCAACTGCTCGATGCGGGCATGTCGCCGGCACTGGTACGGCAGGTAGCGCACTATCGCGGTGAGCACGAGAATCTCATCCGTGGCGGCGAGGCCGGACGCCTGCTGCGCGCCTTCGAACTGCTGCTGCTGCCCATCGCGCTGGCCGCCTGTCTCGCCATTTATCTGGCCAGCGGCTGGATCGCCCAGACCTGGCTGCAGGCCCGTGAGCTGAGTACCGACACGATCGGACAATGCATCAGCCTGATGGGCCTGATGGTCGGCATGCGCCTGTACGCCACCTTGTACAAGAGCGGCCTGCAGGGTGTGGAGCTGCATGGCTGGCTGAACGCGGCGAACATGGCGATCGCCACCCTGCGCTATCTCGGCGGGCTGTTGCTGGTCGCCCAGGTATCCCAGGAGCCGCTGGACTTCTTCGTGTTCCAGGCCGTGGTCGCCCTGGTGGAGGTCCTCGCCTTCGCCGCCAAGGCCTACGTCCAGTTGCCCAATCCCGGCCTGTTCACCGGCCTGGACTGGCGGGTGGTCAGGCCGGTATTGCCGTTTGCCGGCGGCATGTTCTTCACCTCGCTGCTGTGGATCATCCTGACCCAGCTGGACAAGGTGTTGCTGTCGCGGGTGCTGCTGCTCGAGGAATACGGCTACTTCTCGCTGGTGGCGCTGATCACCACCGGCATCATGACGCTGACCAACCCGCTGGTGCAGACGCTGCTGCCACGCATGACCATGCTGGTTGCCGAGGGGCGGATCGCCGACATGGAGGCGCTCTACCTCAACGCCAGCCGCTTCGTCTGCAGCCTGCTGTTCCCGCTCGCGGCGGTGATCGCCTATCACGCCAGGGCGCTGATCTTCGCCTGGACCGGCGATCCGCAGGCCGCCGACTGGAGCGAGCCGATCCTGGCCTGGTACGTGCTGGGCAGCGCCCTCATGGCGGCCGGGGCGTTCCAGTTCTACTTGCAGTACGCCTATGGACAGCTGCGCCTGCACATCGGGTACAGCGTGATCTCGACCGCCCTCAGCGTTCCGCTGGTGGTCTACGCCGCCCTCGCCCATGGCGCCTACGGCGCGGCACTGGCGTGGTTCTTCCTGCGCCTGGCGACGTTCCTGGCCTGGCCGCCGGTGGTGCACCGGCGCTACGCCGCCGGCCTGCATCGCACCTGGATGATGGAACTGCTGCGGATCGCCGCGATGACCGCCCTCGGGCTGGTGCTCGGCGACCCCCTGTTCGCCATGCTCGTCGGCGACAACCGTTTCGACATCCTGGTGGCGCTTGCCGTGAGCGGGGCCATCTGCCTGTTGCTGGTGGCTGCCAGTTCGAGACCACTGGTACTCAAGCTGTTTGTACTGATAACCAAGCCGAGCATCCAAAAATGGAATTGAAGAACGAGCACGCCTTGATGGAACGCTGGGCAGGCAAGACCGAGCCGTTGCTGAGCATCGTCTGCCTGGCCTACAACCATGCCGCTTTCATCAGGAAGACCCTGGAGAGCTTTCTCCAGCAGGAAACGGATTTCCCTTTCGAGGTGATCGTCCACGACGACGCCTCGACCGACGCCACCGCCGCGGTCATCGCCGATTACGCGGCACGTTATCCCGCCATCATCAAACCGATCTACCAGACGCAGAACCAGTTCAGCCTCGGCGTGCCCTTCAGTACCCGACTGTTCGCCCGTGCCGCCGGCAAGTACATCGCTTATTGCGAGGGCGACGACTACTGGACCGATCCGCGCAAGCTGCAGTTACAGGTGGACTTCCTCGAGCGGCACCGCGACTACGTGATGACCTATCACGACGCGTTCATGTTCAACAGCCAGGGGATCATCCAGACGCCACAGCTCACCGGGAAATACCGCAAGGACGCCACCGCGCTGGAGCTGATGCAGGCCCGCCCGGTCTCGACGCTGACCGTGTGCTTTCGCAACCTGATCCAGGAACTGCCCCCGGAACTGCTTGGCGTGGAAGTGCTGGACATCTGCTGGTGGTCGCTGCTCGGCGCCTATGGCAAGGGCAAGTTCATGGAAGAGATCAGCCCCGCCGCCTACCGCATCCATGAAGGCGGCATCTTCTCGATGCGGCCGAGCAAGCAGCGCATCCAGATGGCCATGCACGCCCATTACTCGCTGGCCCGCTACTACAACCGCATCGGCAACCATGCGCTCTACGAGTACTTCCTGATCCAGGTTTTCGGCGAGTGCCTCTCGCTGATCTCCCCGCTCAGCAAGATTCGCGCGCTGTCCAGCATCACCCAGAACATCAGCCTCAACCTGCTGCGCAAATTGAGCCCGAGGCTGGTCAAGAGTTGAACGTCCCCAACGAAGCCCACCGCCCTATCGCACCATGAGGAAGGATCCCCGATGACTGCCTTGACCCGCTCTTCGCTGGAATATGACACAGACAACCGCATCGACCTCGCCGGCATCATGCGCACCGCCTACGACCACAAGGCGCTGATCGCCAGCATCACCGGACTGTTCGCCGTGCTGGGCATTGCCTATGCGCTGGTCGCCACGCCGATCTACCAGGCCAGCGCGATGATCCAGATCGAACCGAAGAAAGGCGCCATCACCGGGGTGCCGGAGATCGTTCCAAGGCCCGACTCGGTATCCCAGGCGACCACCGAGATCTCCCTGCTGAAATCGCGCGCAGTACTGGGCAAGGCGGTGGAGGGACTCAAGCTCTACATCACCGCCAGGCCACGACATTTCCCGTTGATCGGCAGCTACCTGGCGCGCAGGCATGACCCGTCGACCGACGGCGCCCTGGCCGCACCGCTGTTCGGCCTGGACGGCTACGCCTGGGGCGGCGAGAAGCTCGAGGTTTTCCAGCTGGACGTACCCGATGCCTATCTCGGTCAGAAACTCACCCTGGTCGCCGGCACCGCCGGCAACTACAGCCTCTACGACGACGACACGCAGCTGATCCTGCGCGGGCAGATCGGCCAGGCCGTGGAAAGCCAGGGCTTCAAGGTGCAGATCGCCGAGCTGGCCGCCCACCCGGGCACCGAGTTCGTGCTGTTCAGGAACCGCCCGCAGACCACCGCGCTGGACTATCAGAAGCGCCTGAAGGTCGGCGAGGCCGGCAAGGACTCCGGGATCATCTATATGTCCCTGGAAGACCCGGACCCGCAGTTGGCCAACCGTGTGCTGGATGAAATCAGTCGGCTCTACGTCCACCAGAACATCCAGCGCAGCTCGGCCGAAGCCGCCCAGCGCCTGGAATTCCTCCGCTCGCAACTGCCCCAGGTACGCAAGGAGCTGGAGCGGGCCGAGGACGCGCTGAACGCCTACCAGACCAGCGCCAAGTCGGTGGATATCAGCATCGAGACCAAGGGGGTGCTGGATCAGATCGTCGCGCTGGAAACGCAGCTCTCCGAACTCACCCTCAAGCGCGTGGAATACGACCGCCTCTACACCCATGAGCACCCGACCTATCGCACGCTGATGACGCAAATGAACGAGCTGCAGGCGCAGAAGGCCCAGCTGCTGAAGAAAGTCGACGCCCTTCCCATGACGCAGCAGGAGCTGCTGCGCCTCAAGCGTGACATGGAAGTCACCACCCAGACCTACACGCTGGTGATGAACCAGGCCCAGGAACAGGACATCCTGCGCGCCGGCACCATCGGCAACGTGCGGATCATCGACAACGCCTACTCGATGATCGAGAAACCGGCCAAACCGGTGCGGCCGCTGGTGGTGGCGATCGCCATCTTCATCGGCCTGCTCGTCTCCGCCGCGGTGATCCTGACGCGCCAGGCGTTCTACCGCGGCGTCGAGAGCCCGGACGTGATCGAGAAGCTCGGCGTGCCGGTATATGCCGGCCTGCCCTACACCCCCCGGCAGGAGCAGCTCGACCGCACCCGCAAGGCACGCGACGGCAAGGCCAGGCTGCTCAGCCTCACCGAGCCCGGCGACCTGGCGGTCGAATCGCTGCGCAGCCTGCGCACCAGCCTCAAGTTCGCCATGCTCGAGGCGCGCAACAACGTGCTGATGATCACCAGCCCGACCCCCTCGGTGGGCAAGTCGTTCGTCTCCAGCAACCTGGCGGCGGTGATCGCCCAGACCGGCCAGCGTGTGCTGCTGATCGATGCCGACATGCGCCGCGGCTACCTGCACGCCCTGTTCGGCATGAGCCCGCGCAACGGGCTATCGGATGCGCTGGCCTCCGGCCTGAGCCTGGCCCAGGTCACCAATCGCACCGAACAGAAGAACCTGCACTTCATCCCGGCCGGCTTCACCGCACCGAACCCCTCCGAGCTGCTGATGCACGAAAACTTCTCCAGGCTGCTCAGGGAAGCGGAGAAACTCTACGACTTCATCATCATCGATACGCCACCGGCACTGGCGGTGACCGACGCGGTGCTGGTCGCCCAGCAAGCCGGCACCAGCCTGCTGGTCGCCCGCTTCGGCCTGAGCACCAGCGCGCAGATCGATGCCGCCAAGCGCCGCCTCGCGCAGAACGGCGTGCTGCTCAAGGGCGTGATCCTCAATGCCGTGAAACGCAAGGCGTCGACCTCGCCCTACGACAGCGGCGCCTACGGCTACTACAGCTACACCCAGAAAGCCTGAAACAGGGAACACTCACCAAGGAGATGTGCCGTGCTCAGAACCGTCGCGATGATGCAGCCCTACCTCTTCCCCTATCTGGGCTACTTTCAATTGATCGCCATCAGTGACGTCTTCGTGCTGGGGGACGACCTGCAATACGTGAAGGGCTCATGGATGAATCGCAACCGGGTGCTGGTCAACGGCCAGCCCAAATTGATCACCTTCCCGCTGAAGAAAGGCCACCAGGTCGAGAGCGTCAACCAGCGCTGGCTCTGCGATGACTTCGAGCGCGAGGCCGATGCGCTGTTGCGGATGCTCGAACGCTGCTACGCCAAGGCGCCGCAGCGGGAGCAGGTGCTGCCCTTGCTCCGCGACATCCTGCAATACCCCGAGCGCAACCTGGCGCTGTTCACCGAAAACTCGATTCGCCGCCTCTGCGCCTACCTGGACATCGAGACCCCGATCTATTGCGGCTCCAGCCTCGGGCTGCCGGCCAGGATGGAGATGCAGGACCGGGTCATCCAGATCTGCCATCGCATGGACGGCGAGTTGTATCTCAACCCCATCGGCGGCCTGGAGCTGTACTGCCCCGCCCGTTTCCGTGCCGATGGCCTGTTACTGCGCTTCCTGCGCATGGACGACATCACCTACGCGCAGTTCAAGCATCCATTCGTACCGTCGCTGTCGATCATCGACGTGCTGATGTTCAACAGCCGTGACGAGATCAAGGAACTCCTCCAGCGCTTCTGCGTGGTGGAGGGCCAGGAAAAACGGCCGACGCTGAGTCTGGCCTGACCGCTGCGCAGCTCATCCGGACAAACGCAGGCAACAAGGAAAGGAACGCCTCATGTCACCGAACGATGCACCCCGCTGGTACCTGATCCAGACCAAACCGCGACAGGAAGCACGCGCCGAGGAACACCTGCGCCGCCAGCACTTCGAATGCTACCGGCCGCTCAAGACACATCCCCCGCTACGCCCGGGCCAGCAGGCCAGGGCGGATGAAGCGCTGTTTCCCGGTTACCTGTTCATCCGCCTCGATTGCCTCCACGACAACTGGTATCCGATCCGCTCGACGCGCGGAGTCAGCCGGGTGGTGACCTTCGGCGGCCAACCGATACCGGTGCGCGATGAGCTGATCGAACAGCTGCGCCGGCGCCTCGCGCAGCCCGAAGGCACATCGGCCGCGGCATTCAAACCCGGCGAGCGGGTGCAGCTCAGCGGCGGCTTCGGCGACATCGAAGCCATCTTCGTCAGCAGCGATGGCGAGGAGCGCTCGGTCATCCTGCTCAAGCTGCTGCAGCGCGAGCAGAAAGTCCGGGTGCCGACCCGCTATCTCCATTGCTTCGCCTGAGACCAGGCACAGCACCGGCAAGCGCTTCAGGGCAGCCCGACAGGTTCGAACAGCGAGTCGATCGATGAAGATCCTATTTCTCAATGCGTTCTACGCCCCGCATATCGGTGGCGGGGCGGAAATCGTGCTCCGCCAGCAGGTCGAGGGGCTGCAGCGGCGCGGATGCGAGGTGGTGGTACTGGCCACGGGGTCGGAAGCGGGCCTGCACCTGCAGATCCAGGACGGCGTGCCGGTCTACCGCGCCGGGCTGGAAAACGGCTACTGGCACTACACCCAGCAGCGCCCCTCGCGCCTCGCCCGGCTCGGCTGGCACTACCGCGACCGTTACAACGCCGGCATGCGCCGCTACGTGCGCGAGGTGATCGCCCGCGAACGACCGGACATCGTGCTCAGCAACAACCTCACCGGCTGGTCGATCTCCGCCTGGGACGAGATCAGCGCCGCCGGCCTGCCCATCGTCCAGGTGCTGCACGATCTGTATCTGCTCTGCCCGAAGGACACCATGTTCAACCACGGCAAGAGCTGCCAACGTCAGTGCGGCCTGTGCTCGGCCCTGCGCCTCAGGCACGCGGCCGCCTCTGCGCAGGTGGCGACGGTGATCGGCGTCAGCCGCTTCGTGCTCGAGCGCGTCGTCGGCCAGGGCTACTTCGCCCGAGCCCGTCAGCATGTGGTGCACAACTGCACGCCGGCCAACCCCGGGCAGGATCGCCCGCCGAATAAGCAGGCCAACTACCCGCTGCGCTTCGGCTACATCGGCACGCTTTCCGATAACAAGGGCGTCGGCTGGCTGATCGAACAATTCCAACGCCTGGAGATAGATGCCCAGTTGCACATCGCCGGGCGCGGCAAGCTGGACTACGAGGCCAGGCTCAGGGCCATGGCCGACCCGGCCAAGGTCAGCTTCCTCGGCTACTGCGACAGCGATGACTTCATGCGCAGCATCGACGTGCTGGTGGTGCCCTCGCGCTGGGCCGAGCCGTTCGGCCTGGTCGCCGTCGAAGGCTGCGCCAACCACCTGCCGGTCATTGCCGCTCGCATGGGAGGGCTGCCGGAGATCATCCGCGACGAATACAACGGCCTGCTCTGTTCGCCGGACGACCCGGACTCGCTCGGCATCGCCATGCTCTGGCTGTACATCGATTGCGATCTGCGCCGAAAGCTGGGCAACCAGGCCCGCGCCAGCGTCCTGCCAATGCTGGATATGGAACGCATGCTGGACCAGTACCAGTCCATCCTGCACGAGACACTTCAGGGAACGAGTAGCCACCATGAACCAGAGCCTGTTGATCACCCCGCGACGCCGCGACTCGAATCCATTGGCATTCGACAAGCCGACGCTGCTGACGCTGGTCGTCGCCTCGCTGCTGCTGACTGAGACCTTCTCCGGCGCGCTGCGCTACTACTTCGACATGCTGGGCATTTCCTGGCTGCTGTACCTGCCCAAGGTCGCCTGCCTCGCCGCGCTGTGCCTGGAACTGCTGCGCTACCGCGGCTGGCCGCTGTTCTGGCTGGCGTTGCTGGGGCTGCTCACCTCCAGCCAGCTGGCACTGATGCATGGCGCGGAGCTGCGCAACATCGGCTTCAGCCTGTTCATCTACATTCCACTGCTGTTCGGCCTGATCTGCGGCCGGCACCTGGAACTGCGCCTGTCGCTGCTGCGCAGAATCATCGGCTTCTGCCTGATCGCATCGTTCGCCGGCATCGCCCTCGACCTGCTCACCAACGTGCCGTGGAAGGGCTACAGCTACATGGTGGGCGAGGTCGAGCTGAGCGCCAACCGCTCCTGGGCGTTCGACGATATCGACCGCATCGGTGGTTTCGCCCGGATGTCCACCGCCCTGTCGGTGATGATCGCCATCTACAGCCTGTTCATCGCCGCCTTCATCCGGTCGCGGCTGCTCAGGCTGGTGCTGTATGCCGCTGCGCTGGTCGGCATCGTGCTGACCACCAACAAGTCCACCGCGGCCGCCTATGCGCTGACCCTGCTGATGCTGGTCGTCACGGCATACCGCTTCGCCAGCGCCTCGGCATTCCTCATCGCGGTGCTGACGGGCCTGGCGCTGCCGATCGCCAGCCTGCTGCTGAGCCTGGACCCGAATGCGGCCAACAACGGCACGTTGCTGGCGTCCTTCGCCGACCGCCTGATCAACAGCTGGCCGAATTTCATCGCGGTGATCACTGGCGAGGGCTGGGGCTGGTGGGGAGCCGGCTTCGGCGTGGTGGGCAGCGCCGGCCAGATCTATCGAGTACCGGGGCTGGAGCTGCTGAGCATCGCCGACAACACCGCGCTGTACCTGTGGGGGATGCTCGGCGTATTCGGCGTGCTGCTGTACCTGTTGCTGTTCCCACTGCTGCTGCGCCTGCAGGAACGGGGGCCGCGCCTGCGCAATGCGCTGCTGCCCATCGTCTTCTGCCTCTGCCTGGTGGCCTGGGCCACCGATGTGCTGGAAGTGACCACCGCCACCTTGTTCCTCGGGCTGGCCATATCCCATGTGCTGACGCCGGCGCGAGCCCCGACGGGCATCCTGGCGGCACAGCGACTTCCCGAACTGCAACGCCTGATCTGAGAACGGACGGTCACGGATGTTTCATATGCGCTCTACCCTGCACGCAGCGCTGCTCGGCGGGCTGCTTGGCTTGTCCTTCGATGGCTCGGCGCAGCCCCTCGATGCCCCCTTCACCGTCGGCGTCTGCGCGCATGAACTGCACAAGGGCGACCCCAGCGGCCGTGCCTACGCGATGATGCGCGACGCTGGCATTACCTCCGTACGCACCGATGCCCATTGGGCCTATGTCGAGCGCCAGCGCAGCCAGCTGAAAATCGACCCATCCTGGCATCGCTACCTGACGGTGACGGCCGAGCACGGCCTGACTACCCAGTTCATCCTCGGCTACGGCAATCCGCACCACGGCAAGGGCGAGAAACCACGCAGCGAGCCGGTCAGGGCAGCCTTCAATCGCTACGTCGACTTCCTCGCCGAAACGTTCAAGGGCCGGGTGGCGTACTACGAAATCTGGAACGAGTGGGACGTGGAAGACCCGAAAGACCCGCAGTTCACCCAGGATTACGCCCGCCTGATCGCCGATGCGGCGGGCATCATCCGCCAGCGCGACCCGAACGCGAAGGTGCTCGCCGGTGCGGTGACCAGCCAGGGCATCGAATCGGGGTTCGCCCTGCGCCTCCTGGAGAATGGCGTCATGCAGTCGCTGGACGGCTTGTCGCTGCATCCCTACGTGCACTGCCGGGGCTGGCGACGCAACACCCCGGAAGCCTGGATCAAGTGGATGGACGAAGTCGACAAGACGCTGACCCGCGCCGCCGGACGACCGGTGCCGCTCTACCTGACCGAAATGGCCTGGCCATCGCACCAGGGCGCCTGCGGCATCGACGAAAGCCTGCAGGCCGCCTACCTGGCCCGCAGCTTCTTCCTGGCCAGGACGTTGCCCAACATCAAGGGGATGTGGTGGTACGACTTCCGCAACGATGGCACCAACCCGCGCGAGCGCGAGCACAATTTCGGCCTAGTCCGCCAGGACTTCACGCTGAAGCCGGCCTACCTGGTACTCGCCGCCATCAGCGAAATCGCCAGCCAGTACGAATTTCGTGGGCGGGTCGAGCACGCTATCGCAGACGTGGTACTGCTGCGCTTCGCCCGTGGCGACGATGACCTGATGGTGGCCTGGAGCGCCGGCAAGCCACGCGCGGTCGAGCTGCAGCCCAGCGAGGGCAAGGCCGGGCAGCTGGCACTGCTGGATACCGCCCGGCCTCGGCGCGGCCGGATCACCACCGCCACGCGCTGGGAATGCCCGGCCAGCGGCAGTGCCTGTAGCGCAACGGTGGAGCTCGATGACTTTCCGAAGATCATCAGCCTGCGACCGGTACCGGCCGAACAATGATCGCGTCGATTCCCCGAGCGTTCGCGTAACCACCCAGGCTTCGCCAGTTTCGCCCCAGCCCCGTACGTCCCCCGAAGCGGCGCCGCAGCCGCCCCCTTGGGCCCGGCCCCCCGGATCGCCCATGCCTTCATAGGGAGAACACCGACAATGATCGTCATCAACGCACGTTTCCTGACCCAGGAAACCCGTGGTGTGCAACGTTTCGCCGAGCAGGTCTGCCTGGAGCTCGGCGCCATGCGCAAGGACCTGGTGTTCGTCGCACCGCACGCCATCCGCATGCACGAAAGCGCCGACCGGCTGCAGGTACGCCGCATCGGCCGCAACACCGGCCATCTCTGGGAGCAACTGGACCTGCCGCTGTGGCTGGCACGCCACGGCAACCCGCCGCTGGTTTCCTTGTGCAACACCGCGCCGCTGGCCTATCGCAACCAGATCGCCACCCACCACGACATCACCTACGTCCGCCACCCTGAAAGCTACTCGCGCCTCTTTCGCAGCCTCTACAAGGGGATCACCCCCGTGCTGCTCAAACGCATCAAGGCGCTGATCACGGTCAGCGACTTCTCCCGCCGGGAGATCTCGCGCTATTACGGCTATCCGAGCGCGAACATCTGCGTGATACCCAATGCCGTCGCGCCGGCGTTCCGCCCGCTCTGCGCCAGCGCGCCCGAAAGCCACACCACACCCTATCTGCTGGCCGTTTCCTCGCCCAACGCGCACAAGAACTTCACGCGGATGGTGGCGGCCTTCCTCAGCCTCGAAGGTTTCGACGAGGTCGAACTGCGCATCGTCGGCGACTCGCACTCGGTGTTCTCGGCCCCGGACTACAGCGTCAACGGCAACCAGCGCATACGCATGCTCGGCCGCCTCAGCGACGCCGAACTGGTGCAGCAATACCGGGGCGCCACGGCATTCGTCTTCCCCTCTCTGTACGAGGGCTTCGGCATACCGCCGCTGGAGGCGCAGGCCTGCGGCTGCCCGGTGATCGCCGCACGTGCCGCGTCGATCCCCGAGGTGCTCAGGGAAAGCGTGCTGTATTTCGAACCGCTGAACATCGAGGACATCGCCCGCTGCATGAGCCGCGTGCTGCAGGACGCCACCCTGCGCAACGACCTGCGCACCCTGGGGCTGGCGAATGCCGGGCGCTATTGCTGGAAGCATTCGGCGCGGGAGGTTTCACAGCTGATCGACCGGACGCTGATCGGCAAGAGCGGCCAGCCACGGCTCGCGGCCTGGTCCTCCGAACGCTCCTAGGCAAACGCGCCGCCTTGCACGGCATGACGGTGCAACGGCTTTCCACCCTCCCATTCCAGTCCATCGACCGAGGCTATCCATGGAACGCTTGGCGCATATCGACGCGCTGCGCGGCAGCGCGGTGTTGCTGGTGCTACTGCAGACCCTGTTCGTGCCGCTGCTCGGCCAGCCATGGCTGTTGCAGCACGTGCTGGATCCGGGGCTGCTGGGCATGCTCTGGTTTCTCTTGATCAGCGGCTTCGTCGTGCCGGCCAGCCTGCGGGCCAGCCATGACGATGCATACCGTTTCCTCGTCCGCCGTTTCTTGCGCCTGTTCCCGGCCTATGTCGTGGCGACCATGATCGTCGTCGCCATGCTCGGACCTGCGGCGGGCTGGTTCGCGGGTGCCACGGCAACGCTCGCCACCCCGTCGTTCGAGGTGCTCGAGCAATACGGGCCCTTGCCCGTGGTACTGGTGTTCTACCTGCTGTGCCTGGGGCTCCAGTGGAGCGGGCTGCTGCACAGCGTGAGCCTGCGTTCCGCTGTCGCCCTGCTGCTGCTCGCGCTGGCCCTGTTGCTGGCGCTGGCCCGGCAGCTGTTCATGCTGAACCTGCCGGTGACGCTGCCACTGGTGTTGTCGCTGATGTTCTTCGCCTCGGTGTGGTACGAGGCGCAGCACGAAGGCAGCAGCTACGCCCGCAGACGCGCGCGGGAGTATGCCCGGCATGCGCTGCGCTTCTATGGGTTGGTGTTGCCGGTGATCTTCCTCGCGGGCTGGGCCGCCGCACCGACCCCGGGCGAGAGCTGGCCGCGCTACCTGCTGACCTATGTCCTGGGCATCGCCGGGTTCCGCCTGCTGAGCAGTCGATTGCCGATGAACAGCCCGCTGCTGATCTGGCTCGGCAGCATCAGCTACTCGCTCTATCTGCTGCTGCCCGCGCTGCAGCAGCTGACACACAGGCTGACGACCGGCCTGGGCCTCGATGGCGGCGCCGCCGCGTTGATCACCGCGACACTCGGCATGCTGCTGGCGCTGGCTGCCGCGCAGCTGTGCCGCTACCTGGTGGAGCAACCGTTCATTCTCCTCGGCAAGCGGCTGACCGGCCGACGCGACATGCAGCCACTCGCGCGCCTGCACTCACGCTGAAAGGACCATGCGCACCTGCCCCGCGGCCACAGGCACGCGCTGCCTCATACATTCGAACAAGGAAGGTCATCCAATGAAAATCGCCATCGTTCATGACTGGCTGGTGACTTATGCCGGCGCCGAGCGGGTACTCGCCAGCTTGTGCGCAGTCTGGCCGGAAGCCGATCTGTTTGCGGTCATCGATTTCCTCTCCGATGAAGACCGTGCCCATCTGGGAGGCAAGCACGCCACCACCACCTTCATCCAGCAACTACCCAAGGCCAGGACCCACTACCAGAAATACCTGCCGCTGATGCCGCTGGCCATCGAACAGCTGGACATGTCGTCCTACGACCTGATCATCTCCAGCAGCCATGCCGTGGCCAAGGGCGTGCTGACCGGCCCCAACCAGCTGCATATCAGCTATGTGCACTCGCCGATCCGCTATGCCTGGGACCTGCAGCACCAGTACCTGCACGAGGCGAGCCTGGACCGCGGCGTCAAGGCCAAGCTCGCACGCATGCTGCTGCACTACATGCGCATGTGGGATCAGCGCACCGCCAGCGGCGTCGACGAATTCATCGCCAACTCGTACTTCATCGGGCGGCGCATCAACAAGAGCTACCGGCGCCAGTCCACGGTGATCTACCCGCCCGTGGATACTCAGCGGTTCCTCCTGCATGAGGAAAAGGGGGATTTCTATCTCACCGCCTCGCGCATGGTGCCGTACAAGAAGATCCCGCTGATCATCGAAGCCTTCGCGGCCATGCCGGACAAGCATCTGGTGGTGATCGGCACCGGCCCGGAGATGGACAAGGCCCGCGAGATCGCCGGTGCCAACGTCAGCCTGCTCGGCTACCAGAGCTTCGAGGTGCTGTTGCAGCACATGCAGCGCGCCAAGGCCTTCGTCTTCGCCGCCGAGGAGGACTTCGGCATCGCACCGATCGAGGCGCAGGCCTGTGGGACACCGGTCATCGCCTTCGGTCGTGGTGGCGTGCTGGAGACCGTACGCGGCCTCGACCATCCCCACCCCACCGGCGTGTTCTATCCCGAGCAGACCACCACTGCGATCATCGCGGCCGTGGCCAGGTTCGAAGAGCAACGCCTGCGCATCAGCCCGCAGAACTGCCGCCGGAATGCAGAGCGTTTCTCCATCGACCGCTTTCAACAGGAAATCCAGGCATTCGTCGAAGCGCGCATCAGGGAGACCGCGCTCTACGACAACCAGGAACCATTGCCTGCCCGAGCGCCCAACGTGCAGGTCTACCCGGCCGCGGTATCGCCGTGAAACACCCCTGAGCACAACCGCCCCCATGAGGATTCAAGGATGAATACTGTAAAGCTCTGGATCAGAGCCACTCGCACCCTGGGCTTCGCCCTGCTGCTTTCCTGCCCCGCCTGGGCCGCCCCGGTGGCCGAGTCGCTGACCAGCACCCCGCGTTTTTCGCCTACGCGCGATACCGGGAAGGATAACGACGGCTGCCAGAAAAGCACCCCGAGCACGATCGCCTTCAGCCTGTCATCCGCACAGGCCACAGCCGACTGCGCCCCGCTATCCGGCGACCAGACAACGCCCCAGCCACCCAGCTACCAGGGATATCGCTTCGCCGATCCGGCGGCGGATTCGTTCCTGCAGCAACCGACAGACAACAGACGATATTCATTCTGACCAGGGCCGTATCGCCCGGATACAGAGGAGCACAGCATGAGCAAAGAAGGACTGATCGGCATTGCGCTGGTCCTGGCGGATGGCTACTCGTACACGGAACTCATCCCCTTCCCGAATACGCCGGACGGCACACCGGGGGCCGGCTTCATCCGCATATTCCATTCAATCTTCGCCCCCGCCGAAGACCCCATGCCTGCGACGAATCCGATCCACCCGCCGCTCACCACGCCCGAACAGCCCTGACGGAACCGCCACGTGATGATCCAGCCCCTTGCCCGACACCGCCGCCAGAGCGCGCAAATAATCGACTTCATGCCTTGCGAGGAGCCGCTGAAGCACCGGACCACGATCGTGACGGTGACCTACGGTGACCGCCTGGCCTATCTGCAACGCATGATCGAAACGGCCCTCACCTTCGATGAGATCGGCCAGGTGCTGGTCGTCAGCAATGCCTCCAGCGCCCCCCTCGAGCAGTTGCTCGAACGCTGGCCGGCACGGGTCCGGCTCATCGAACTGGAACGCAACACCGGTTCGGCCAATGGCTATGCCGTGGGCCTGGAGGCCGCGTTGTTGGCCGGCGCGGAATATATCTGGATGATGGACGACGACAATGCCCCCACCGCCTCGGCGGTGCGAATCCTGCACCGCGAGCTCGAACGGCTCGCCCGGCAGCATGGCCAGTCGCAGGTCGCGGTGCTGGGTTTCCGCCCGACCCAGCAGGAAGACATCGCCACGGGTGTGCCGGCACGGTTCGCCATTCAACCGCGCTCCAGCTACTTCGGCTTTCACGTCGCCCAACTGCCCTACAAGCTCTGGCGGCGACTGCCCTGGGGCAAGCCGGCGGGCAAGCCGGCGCACGACATCAGCCTCCCCTTCGCGCCTTACGGAGGCATGCTGGCGCACCGCAGCCTCTACCAGAGCATCGGCCTGCCGCTACGCGAGCTGGTGCTCTATGCCGATGACACCGAATACACCCGGCGCATCACCGCCGCCGGCGGCAAGCTCTACCTGTTCACCGAGGCCGTGATCGACGAACTGGAGCTGTCCTGGAACATCAAGGCGCACACCCGCAACATCTATGAGGCCTTTCTGCTCGGCAACTCGGACTTGCGCGCCTATTACACGGCACGCAACCAGGCCTGGTTCGACAAGCACATCTGGGCCGCCCAGCCCTGGGTGTACCACCTCAACCGCGTGCTTTTCCTCTTCCTGCTACGGCAGTTCGCCCGCCGCCACCGCACGCCGGAACGCCTGGAGCTCATAGAGCAGGCGATCCGCGATGGCGAAACCCGCAGCCTGGGCATGAACGAATCCTTCCCTCTGCAATGACATCACCCCCTGGTCGTCCGCGAACCAGGCCGAATCGATCGAGAGGTCCATGCCGATGCAGACGCGGTCCCTGCAACACAGCGAAAACAACTTCGACTTCCTACGCTTCCTTGCCGCATCGCTGGTGGTGGTCGGCCACAGTTACTGGCTGTCCGGCCGCGGCATGAGCGAACCTGTGCGTCTGTTCAGCGGCAGCTACGACACCGCCGACATCGCGGTACACGTGTTCTTCGTAATGAGCGGATTCCTGATCGCCGGCTCCTGGCACAACAGCCGCAGCGCCCTGGAGTTCGTCGTGAAGCGGGCGTTGCGAATCTTTCCCGCGCTCATCATCGCGGTGCTGTTCGCCATGCTGGTGGTCGGGCCGCTGGCGACGCAACTGCCGCTCGGCCAGTACCTGGGCAGCAGCAGGACACTGGCCTATTTCAGCAACGTGGCGATGCTCACCCAGTTCCATCTACCGGGCGTATTTGCGGCCAACCCCTTCCCGGATACGGTGAATGGCTCGCTGTGGACATTGCCCTACGAAACCCTGATGTACGTGACAGTGCTGCTGCTCGGTCTGCTGAAAGTGTTCGCCAGCATGGCGCTGGCCGTGTTGCTGCTGTTGTTCGTGGTGCATTTCTACCTGTTGCCGGAGCTCGGTCTGCAGGGCGACCTGCTGTTGAAAATCACCCGGCTCGGCACGTTCTTCTACTTCGGCGTGGTGTTCTACCTGTACCGTCTGCGCATCCCCTGGAACTGGCGGATCGCCCTGGCGCTGCTCGCCCTGACCCTGCTCAGCGCCCGCACCGAGCTGTGGCAACCCCTGCATGCGCTGACGCTGCCGTATCTCACCCTCTACGTCGCACAGCTGAAGATTCCGCACCTGTCGGGCTTCGGCAAGTACGGCGATTTTTCCTACGGCATCTATATCTTCAGCTTTCCGCTCCAGCAGTTGATCATGCACTGGGCCGGGCCGGACCTGCCCCTGCCGGTGTTCATGACGCTGAGCCTGCTCGCCAGCATTCTGCTCGCGGTGTTTTCCTGGCATCTGGTCGAGGCGCCGGCGCTGTCGCTGAAGCGCTACCTGCCCAAACGCAAGCCACGGTCCGGCGCTGCGGTGATCTCGACAAATCGATGAACGCCGTATTCCAACAAGGCACGGAAAAAAGGCCAGGACGCTCACGTCCTGGCCTTTTTTGTGGTTCATCGCGCTTTCCTGGGGAAGCAAGGATTGACACCGGACTGGCAAGATTGGGTGTGTTGAATGAAAGTTTTGCTTTCATTGGCGATTAACGAGTTGCTTGAGAGCTTGGTTTCGCCCTGCTGGGCGACTCACTTTTTTCAGTCGCGAAAAAAGTAAGCAAAAACGCTTGCCCCTGCATCCGGCCCTGCGCTTCGCTCCGGGTCCGTTCTCTCCATCGCCGCTCCAGGGGCACGCCGCGAAGGGACGTCCCTGTCCCTTCGCGTCTCTCGCGGCGTCCATGCCGCTCAACCCCCTACGCAACGATTCCGCTCACCCTCCTGAAGGGGCGTTGGGTGTCGCCTGATGGTTCGTGCAGAAAGAAAAAACCAAGCCAAAGCTAACATCAGCGATCTTCCAGGTGACTCGGACTCCGTTCCCGTCAGGAGGCCGAGTGGAGGTGTCGCGCAGGAGGACGCGAGGCAGGGACGCCGAGCGAGGAACGATGGACGGGGCCGCCGAGGTAGGGACGTCCCATCGTGACGGCCCCCGGAGCGGCACCGGAAGGAGGGAAGTCTGGCCGCGCAGCGGACAGACCTGGATGTCGGGTGCCCTTCTTCTTTGGTTACGTTCTCGGCAAGCAACGAGATACGGAGCGTAGCGGAGTAACAGCCGCAGGCTGGCCCGAAGGGCGAGCGAAGCGAGTCAAGTGACTCGGCCGAGGGGCCGAAACCAGAAGTGTCAGCACACTCGGTAAGCGCCCTGATCACCGAGGCGCAAGCTCAAACCAAATGGCAGCAACACCCAATCTTGCCAGTCCGGTATCAGCAGCCTCCGCCACGATAATCTGCAGAGAACCTCACGCACTGGCCTTTGTCTTGTAACCTTGCCGTCCCTGACGGACGATCGCCGCCGTGGCGGTTTTGCACAGAATTTCCCGATTACACTGGAAGCCTTGCGATTCTTGGGCCTAACATGCGGTGCCGCCAGCCAAGCCCGGTAACCTATGCTCACCGCTTCCGTATTCCGCCTGGATCTGCGCCGATTGATTCTGCTGCTGGCAATACTGAGCTCGCTGGCGACGCTGGGGATCAGCTTCTACGCCAGCTACCAGGTACAGCGGCAGCTACTCATCGATAGCACGCTGGAGGCCAACCGCACCTACGCAGCCAAACTCGCCGACAGCACCGAGAAGTTCTTCCGCTCGGCCCAGCAGCAACTGCGCTTCAGCGCGGCCCAGCTGGCCCAGCAGCTCGATGAATCCCGGATGGTGGAGGCAGAGGCACGGCGCCTCAACGAGCAGACCAACAGCTTCAACAGCATTGTCATCACCCGCGGCGACGGCGAGGTTCTGGCCACGGCGCCGGCGACCCTGGAGATCATTGGCCAGCAGCTTGCTTCACCGGGCGCGCTGGAGGCGCGGCGTGAACGTCGTCCCATGATCAGCAAACCGTACGTCTCCGCCGCGGGCAACCTGGTGGTCTTCATCTCGCAGCCGATCATGCGTGACGGGCAATACCTGGGATACGTGGGCGGCACCATCTATCTGCGCCAGGAGAACATCCTCAACAGCCTGCTGGGCGAGCATCATTACCAGGACGGTTCCTACCTCTATGCCGTCGACGGCGACCGCCGGCTGCTGTACCACCCCGACGCCGCGCGCGTGGGAACCATCGTCACCAATAACCAGGTGATCGATGCGGTCGTGGCCGGGCGTTCCGGCAGCCAGCGCGTGATCAACAGCCAGGGCGTCGACATGCTGGCGGGCTACGCCGTGGTGCCCATCGCCGGCTGGGGAATCGTGGCCCAGCGTCCGACGGCCTCCACGCTGGTCGAGCTCAACGACCACATGCTGGGCGTGCTCGGCCATACCGCGTTCCCGGTGGCGCTGGTGCTGCTCTGCATATGGGCCCTGGCGCGCCTGATTTCCCGTCCGTTATGGCAGCTGGCGCAGGGGGCGAGCGAGTTGGATACGCCGGATATCTCCGAGCGCATTCGCAAGGTCCCCTCCTGGTATTTCGAAACGGCGCAGCTCAAGCGCGCCCTGCTGCTGGGCATCGGCCTGCTCGAACAGAAGATCGGCAGGCTGCATCAGGATGTCCAGACCGACCCGCTGACCGGCCTGCGCAATCGCCGCGGCATGGCCAATGCGCTGGACATACTGCAGGCGCAAGGCAACCCGTTCGCCGTCGTCGCGCTGGACATCGATCACTTCAAACGCATCAACGATGGCCATGGGCACGCGGCTGGCGATGCGGTGATCGGCCAGGTCGCCGAACTGATGCGCTCAGCGTCCCGCTCAGCGGACGTGCTGTGCCGATACGGCGGTGAGGAATTCCTCATGTTTCTGCCGGATGCCGACATCGACGTGGCCGTGCTGGTCGCCGAACGCCTGCGTGAGTGCGTGGCACGAATGCCATGCATCGAACCGGTCACCATCTCGATCGGCGTATCGCTCTGCCAGCCTGCCGAGCAGAGCGTCGAACAAGCGATCAAGGCAGCGGACAAGGCGCTGTATCAAGCCAAGCAGCGCGGCCGCAACCGGCTGGTGATCGCCGAGGACCGATAGGCCGGCGGCCATGACCAGACGTCGCGCCTTCATGCCGCATACCAGGCGGAACCCGCCCCTCCGCGCAACATCACAGGTCTAGCAATCCCGCTGCGCGGATTGGAGAAGACCATGACGACTACCGATGACTCTATGCGAAATAGAAGTCATCCCATCCAAGAGGACATGGAGGTTCAGGCCAGGCTCTGGCACATGGAGCGCCTGGGTTGGATACTGCTCGGCGCCATCGTTCTGGCTACGTTGCTGGGTTTGTTCAGCACCGGCCCGCTCAGCAAGAGCATATCCGCCACTGCGTCCAGGGAGCTGCAGGTCGAATACCAGCGATTCGAACGCAATGCCGCATCGAGCAGCATCAGGATTCGCGCAAAAGCCAACCCCGAAGGCGATGCCCGGATAACCATCGACGGGAAATTTCTCGATACCTTCACGATCGAGACGATCCAGCCCCAGCCGGTGGAGTCCCATAGTACCGGGGCGGGGCTGGTGCTGCAGTTCAAGGCCGACGGCGATGGTTGGGTCGCGGCCTACTTCACCATTCGCCCCGACGCCATAGGTCTGGCCAGATTCTCGGTGAGGTCGAACGGACAGCGTGTCGGTATCTGGCAGCTGGTCTACCCATAGGACGCCAAGATGGACTCGGTTCTACGAGCTGCCGCGATATATCTGATCCTGCTTGTACTCTTCAGGATTGCGGGACGGCGAACGTTATCCGAAATAACCAACTTCGACTTCGTCTTGTTGTTGATCATCGGCGAAGCGACCCAGCAGGCGCTGCTCGGCGATGACTTTTCCGTCACCAACGCCATGCTGGTGATCTGCTCGCTGGTGGCGATAAACATATTCCTGTCATTGATCAAGCAATGGTCGCCCAGCGTCGCGAAATACCTGGATGGCGAACCGATGATTCTTGTTGAGTACGGCAAGACCATCAAGCCACGTCTGGCGCGAGCGAGAGTGGATGAGAGCGACATCCTGGAGGCGGCTCGGAGCACGCAGGGGTTGGAAAGCCTCGCTCAGATCAAGTTCGCGATACTCGAAAGGAACGGAAAAATCTCCATCATTCCGCAGGAATAGCCTGTCGTTTAATCGCAGCCTATCGGTCACTCCGGTAAAAAAGGCGTACCCGCAGGCACGCCAAATCAGTTCCGATCCTGGCCTTCTATTTGATATCGCTGATCAAGCCTCGCCGCACCAATGTCTTGATCTTGATCAGATGGTCATCTTCCTGCGCCTTGGCTTTGACGAAGCCCTTGGCGATACCGGAGTGACCGCCGGCTTCGGCCAGCTCGATCAACAGTTCCCACGCGGCATTGTCCTCCAGCTCGGCGGTCAGGAGCGCATTGAGGCCCTGCGCGATGTTGGTTCGCGGATCGGTCAGTACCTGCATCAGGCCCATGGACTTTACCGCGGCGACATCGGCGCACGGTGTCTGCGCGGTGGGGTCGGCGCCCAGATTCCTGATGGCATCCTCGACCATCAACATATGCTCGAACTCCTCGTCGCGAATATGCTGGAGCACAGCCACCAGGTCGGAGCCCACGACATCCATTGCCTTGACCTTGGCGAGCATCGCGTCGTACAGGCGAACCCCGTTGCGCTCGAAGGCGATCCGTTCGCCAAGCTTGTCGACCAGTACTTCAGGGCTCTTGCCCTTGACCATGTCGAAAGTGGATTTGAGCATTCCCTTCGCCGAACCGGGAACGGGGACCGAGCCGATACGGTCGGCCTCTTCATTGCGCTTGCTACGCTCGATCATGAGCAGGCTGTCGTCACCTGCGACATCGGGATGCGTATGTTCGACGGCCTCCATCAGCCGCTGAGTATCTTTCGGGGACATCTGCACACCGGTGAAATTGGTGCCAAGCTTTGCTGCAGTCGCCATCTTGGTTCTCCTCAGGAAGCCTTGCGAAACAGTTCACCACCCGGTGCCCACTGGTAGCCCGCGGACACGATGTCCGATGCGAGCCCTTGGGAAGCCAGGTGTTTACGGTAGTCAAGCGAGGATTGCGGCTCCTTGGCCTTGTCCACGTAGGCCGTTCCGGCAGAGCGCAGGTCGACCTCGGCCGCCAGTACCTGGCGCACGAAATCGCGTTGGCTCTTGAACTCCACCATCTTCGGCAGCGGGCCGGCCAGGATCTCCGCCGGATCACGGCCCTCGATCTTCTTGAACCATTCGCAGGCGACGTTCAGGTGGCCCAGTTCGTAGTCGAGGAAGCGCTCCCAGATCGCCTTGATCCGCGGATTGGTTTCCTGCTCAGCGCAACTGGCGTACATGTAGACCTCCATCGCCTCGTGCACCAACCACTTCTCGATGTGGCTCTCGCTGGGGTCGGACAACGAGCCATACTGGGTGACGTGCTGTTCTTCCACCGAGGCGATCTCGGCATAGAGCTGCCGCGCCAGCGGATCGGCGAACAGAGGACCGATGTTCTGGTAATAGTCGTGGGTCTGGTATTCCGCACCGGTGATCAGTGCCGCGTGAATCTTGGTGATCAGCGCCGCCGTGTTCTTCTCGTAGTTGTCGCGGATGTCGTTCTGCGGATGGCGATGATGCTCGGAGGTTTTGCGCCCTGGGACGATATCGGTATAACCCTGCAGGATATTGTTGGCATCCTTGCCTTCCAGGCGGTCGAGCATGGCAGAGTAGCGGTACAGGTGGTCGAAATCCTCCAGCAGGCCGAAGCGATAGGTTTGTGCCTGGTAGGGATCAGGCTCGTTCTGCGCCACCGCGGCAGTGACCTCGATCGCGACCTGTTCATAGGCGACGGTGGTTTCCAGCGGCGAGTGGTCGGCACCGATCAGCCAATTGATCATGGTCGCCTGGTGCTGCTCGGTGCGACGAATCTCGGCCAGCGGCAAGCGCAGCTCCTTGTTGAAACGGGCAATGCCGTGCTTGAGGCGTAGCGAATCGGTTTCCACCCCATTCATGAGGATGATGCGCACGCGGGTAAACGCATCGTCATCGAGCTTGCTGATCGGTTTGCCGGCCATTTCCTTCCATGTGAATTTCTGCTTATCCAGGGGCGTACCTTTGTTGTCGAAAATTCCGGAAAGGGTCTCCATGGAGCCTCCGTTGTCGTGCGTGAATATCGGGCAATCAGGGATCGCGCCGGGAAGTGGGCGATCCTTAAGACTGACCGGTGAGCCGCGCCGAGAATTCAATTGCCCCCGCCAGGCGGAAACGTGCTACAGGCGCGGATGACCGATGAAGCGAGCCAGTCAAGAAATACCGCCCCGCCAGACATCCCGTGCCTGCCCGCCTCGTCGCTTCGCTTGCCCGCGCTTACAGGACTCTACCCGCTCGTCGGGATAATTCCGATGGTGCCCCGGGTAGGGTAAGAAGGCGTCGGGGAGGAACTACGCTTCACCTAGGAGCAGCGGGCCACTGGTAGAGGCATGGTGGAAAGCGCTTGACGGTACTCATGGAGCAGCGACCCCGGATTGCAATGGCGCAACGCAAGCATCGACCTCGGTTCGCCCCGTACCCCATTGCTCAACGGCAAAGATTTTGCACTGGTGAGAACGAATCGATCAGTAACGCTCGGCAGCGCCGAGCGTCCTGCCTGCCATGGGAACCCAGCGATGAAATCCTTGCGACTGCCTGAAGCGTTCAATGCGATTCGGGCGTATTTTTCCCCCCTCCACTTCTATGCCGCGATGGACTCACCCAGCACCATCACGGTCACCATCCGCGACGAAGCCGGCGTCAGTTGCACGCTTGACGGCATTCCTTGTGCGACCTCGCTGTCCCATGCCGAACTCTTCCAACTGATACGCACGATCGAGGTTCATCTCGAGGCCGCCAATCCCGGGCTCATAGATCAGCTGGCGCGTCCCCGCATGCAGTTCGACGGAAAAAAACTGTCCTGAGCGGCAAGGCCGGCAATGCCGAACCACGGTATCCGCGCACTGACGATCGGCGCTGCTTCAGCTACGCGACAGGCATCGAAAAACTTCGGATAGCTGTATACTCGCGCGCTATTTTTTCCATGCCGTGAGAGCCGAGGCGGCCTGCAATGTCGAAGAAAGTCGGAAATATCGGGTTCGTGTCGCTGGGCTGTCCAAAAGCAACCGTCGACTCCGAGCGCATCCTCACCCAGCTGCGCCTGGAGGGTTACCAGATCGTGCCGTCCTACGAGGATGCCGATGTGGTGGTGGTCAATACCTGTGGCTTCATCGACAGCGCCAAGGCCGAATCGCTGGATGCCATCGGCGAGGCGCTCGCCGAGAACGGCAAGGTGATCGTCACCGGCTGCATGGGCGTGGACGAGAACAACATCCGCGGCGTGCATCCCAGCGTGCTGGCCGTTACCGGTCCGCAGCAGTACGAGCAGGTGGTCAATGCCGTGCATGAGGTCGTACCGCCGAGCATCGAGCACGATCCCTTCATCGACCTGGTGCCGCCGCAGGGCATCAAGCTCACCCCGCGCCACTACGCCTACCTGAAGATTTCCGAAGGCTGCAACCATACCTGCAGCTTCTGCATCATTCCGTCCATGCGCGGCAAGCTGGTCAGCCGGCCGGTAGGCGACGTGCTTTCCGAGGCCGAGCGCCTGGTCAAGGCCGGCGTGAAGGAAATCCTGGTGATCAGCCAGGACACCAGCGCCTATGGCGTGGACCTCAAGTACAAGCTCGACTTCTGGAACGGCCAGCCGGTCAAGACGCGCATGCTCGAGCTGTGCGAGGCGCTCGGCCAGATGGGCGTGTGGGTGCGCCTGCACTACGTCTACCCCTACCCCAACGTCGACGACGTGATCCCGCTCATGGCCGCCGGCAAGATCCTGCCGTACCTCGACATCCCCTTCCAGCACGCCAGCCCGAAGGTGCTCAAGGCCATGAAGCGCCCGGCCTTCGAGGACAAGACCCTGGCGCGCATCCAGCAGTGGCGCGAGACCTGCCCCGAGCTGACCATCCGCTCCACCTTCATCGTCGGCTTCCCCGGCGAGACCGAGGAAGACTTCCAGTACCTGCTCGACTGGCTCACCGAAGCCCAGCTCGACCGGGTCGGCTGCTTCCAGTATTCGCCGGTCGAGGGCGCGCCGGCCGAGGAAATGGGCCTGGAGCCGGTACCGGACGAGATCAAGCAGGAGCGCTGGGACCGCTTCATGGCACACCAGCAGGCGATCAGCGCCGCCCGCCTGCAGCGCAAGGTCGGCCAGGAACTGGACGTACTGATCGACGAAGTCGACGAGGACGGCGCCATCGGCCGCTCCTGGGCCGACGCCCCGGAGATCGACGGCATGGTCTACGTCGACAGCGAGCGGCCACTGCAGCCCGGCGACAAGGTACGCGTACGGGTGACCAACGCCGATGAGTATGACCTCTGGGCCGAGGCAATCTGACCCGCCCGCCGCGAGACGCCCCGCACAGACGGGGCGTTTTCATTTCTACCACCTGGCAATGCGGCGCTGCGCCCGCTTGCAGCATCGCGGCCAATGGCTATGATCGGCAGCCCGCCTTCGCCTCCGGAGCAAAAACCATGTCGTCCGATTCTCGCTTCACCGCCATGCCCGATGCCCATGGCTACTTCGGCCCCTACGGTGGCCAGCTGGTGCCGCCGCACCTCAAGCAGGCCATGGACGACATCGACCTGGCCTACGAAGAGATCCGCCAGCGCGAGGATTTCCAGCAGGAACTGGCGGCGCTGTTCGCCGACTACGTGGGCCGGCCGAGCCCGATCTTCCATGCCCGGCGCCTCTCCGAGCAGCTCGGTGGCGCGCAGATTCACCTGAAGCGCGAGGACCTGAATCACACCGGGGCACACAAGATCAACCACTGCCTGGGCGAGGCACTGCTTGCCCGGTTCATGGGCAAGACCAAGGTGATCGCCGAGACCGGCGCCGGCCAACACGGTGTCGCCCTGGCCACCGCCTGCGCGCTGGTGGGCATCCCCTGCGAGATCCACATGGGCCAGGTGGACATCGAGAAGGAACATCCCAACGTCACCAAGATGAAGATCCTCGGCTGCAAGCTGGTGGCGGTCACCCGCGGCGCGGCGACGCTCAAGGAAGCGGTGGACAGCGCCTTCGAGGAATACCTGAAGGATCCGCACAACTACCTCTACGCCATCGGCTCGGTGGTCGGCCCGCATCCGTTCCCGAAGATGGTCCGCGATTTCCAGTCGATCATCGGTCAAGAGGCGCGCGGCCAGTTTCTTTCCAGGCATGGTCGCCTGCCGGACCAGGTGGTCGCCTGCGTCGGCGGCGGTTCCAATGCCATGGGCATCTTCACAGCCTTCCTGGAAGACGCCGCGGTCGAGCTGGTGGGCATCGAGCCGGCCGGCGAAAGCCTGGACAAGCCCGGCCGCCATTCGGCCACCCTGTCCAAGGGCAAACCCGGTGAACTGCACGGCATGGCCTGCTACGTGCTGGAAGATGCCGAGGGCAACCCGTCCGCGGTGCACTCCATCGCCTCCGGACTGGACTATCCCGGCGTCGGCCCTCAGCACAGCTACCTCAAGGACATCGGCCGGGTGAACTACCAGACCGCGACCGACCAGGAATGCCTGGATGCCTTCATGACCCTGTCGCGCGTCGAAGGCATCATCCCCGCGCTGGAAAGTGCCCACGCGGTGGCCTGGGCGATTCGCACCGCGCCGAGGCTGGGCAAGGACAGCCACATTCTGGTCAACCTCTCCGGCCGCGGCGACAAGGATGCCGACTACGTCGCCAACCTGCTCGGTCTGTAACCCCTTCGCAGCGGGCCGTCGCCGTAACCGGAGCGGCCCCGCTGCGCAACGCGGCGCCATAGCGGGTAAGATGCCCAGCCGCCCGCCCGTATCCAGGCCTGCCCCATGCAACACAGCGTCTCGCCGATCGCCTACGTTCGCTCCTGCTTCAAGGAAAAGTTCGCCATTCCGCGCCAACCCAGCCTGGCCCCGGCCGCACGCGGCGTACTGGAACTGCTGCCGCCGTTCGACAAGGGCGATGCGGTGGCCGGACTCGAACAGGTCAGCCATGTATGGCTGCTGTTCCTCTTCCATCAGGCGCTGGAAAGCACGCCACGTCTCAAGGTGCGACCGCCGCGCCTGGGCGGCAATCGCATGGTCGGCGTGTTCGCCACCCGCGCGACGCATCGCCCCAACGGTATCGGTCAATCGGTGGTCAGGCTGGATCGCATCGAAGCGGACCGGCTGTTCATCTCCGGCATCGACCTGCTGGATGGCACGCCGGTACTCGACATCAAGCCCTATGTGCCCTACGCCGACGCCCTGCCGGATGCGCGCAACGAAATGGCTGCGGGCGCGCCGGCGCTGATCGAGGTGCAGTGGACGGAAAGCGGGTTGCGGCAGGCCCACCGCGAAGCGCTGCGCCTCGGCGAGCCGCTGGTGGAACTCATCGAGCAATGCCTGGCGCAGGACCCACGCCCCGCGTACCAGAAGCCGGAGCCCGAGCGGCGCTACGGCGCGCAGTTCTGGGATGTCGACGTGCGCTGGCACTACCCTGCGCCGGGCACGATCCGCGTGCTCGAGGTGATACCCGCGACGCCGCAACTGACCTGAGGCCGGCGCGGCGCGACCTCACTTGCCGGCCGGGGTCAGCAACAGGCGCTGCGTGCCATAGACCTTGTCGAGATTCTCCGCCTTGAACGGGAAGCTCAGGTACTGTGCCTTCAGCCACGCCTCGATGCCGTCGGCGTAGTGCGGGCTGGCCGGGTTGCCGGATTGGCCCGAACTGTTCAGCCCGATCATCGGCTCGTCCAGCCCGAAGTCGACGATGATGCGCATCGCCGGGATCAGCCAGGTATCGAAGTCCGTGCCCAGGTGATAGGCCGAGGCATTCAGCGTACTGTGATCGCCGCCCATGGCATAGGGACCACGGTCGAGGTAGTTGCCGATGGCGTTGATCTTGCTGCGCTGGCCGGCCGGCATGTGCGGCGCCAGCTGCGTCGCGCCGGAGGTCCAGCGAGCCGTATGCAGTTTGCCCCATTGCCAGGCGCTGCGCTCGTTGCCGAGACGGGTTTCCAGCAAACTCACCGCAGCGGCCAGGCTGCGCGCCAGGATCGCCGGTTTGTCTTCGCTCTGCGCGGTACGCTGGTCGTTCCAGAACGGGCTGTCTTCGCGGCCGAGCAGATGGTCCGCCTGGGCCGAATAGGAAGTGTTGGCCGTCTGCACCAGCGCACGCCAGGCCGGCGAGTCCTCAGGCCCCAGTTCGTCGAGGAAGATCTGCCGCGCGCTCTCGTGCAGGAAGGCGCCATACAGCGCGGCGTTGGCCGAATCGGCCGCGAGCTTGCCATCGAAGGCGAGCAACCGATCCAGCGCCTCGCGCGCCTTGCTGCGTTCGGCGGCCGGCAGCGCATCGATCGCCTGGCGCAGCGGCCCGGCCATGCCCGGCGCCTCGAACATCGCCCTGAGCTTGGCGGCGAACGGCGTGACCTGGTCGTACTGCATGGCGATGGTGCTGCGGGTGTCATGCTTGCCGCGCCCGGCCAGCTCCGCCAGTCGCTCATAGCGCTCCGGGCCGTACCAGGAGCTGGACAGCTGCATGCCATAGCCGCGCGGCACGCTGCGCTGGTTGGCGGTGCCTAGCCAGCCCTGGAACGGGTCCTGGTCGTAGGGATGCAGCATCGGGTCGGCATAGCCATCCCAGTCGTAGCGACCGTCCCAGCCCGGCGACGGCACCAGCCCCAGCCCCTCGCGACGGTTGGGGAAACGCCCGGTAACCTGCCAGCCGATGCCCTGCTGGTCGGCGAAGACCAGATTGAGCGCGGCGGCGCGAATCTCCCGGGTCGCCTCGAAGGCCTGGTCCACCGACTGCGCGCGGGACAGGTCGAAGAAGGCGTCCAGCGTGCGATCGGCTTCCAGCTGCGTGGTCTTCAGTGCCAGGCCGTAGCCACTGCTGAGCTGCAACGGTTGCAGCGGGTGCTTGCGCTCGCCGAGTACGCTGTTGAGCAGCGGGCCGTTGCGAGTCTCGAAGATGGTCTCGCGGATCGGCCGCTCGCCCTTGACGAAGTAGGTCTCGTGGCGCTCGCGGGCCGGCAGCCATTTGCCGTCGGCGAGGTACATCAGCCGCGAGCCTTCGCGACGCACCTGCTCGAGATAGAGGTCCTGGTTGTCGCCCATGACCATGGTCATGCCCCAGCCGAGCTTGCCGTTGAAGCCCGCCACCACGGCAGGGACGCCGGCGATGGTGACGCCCGCCGCCTGGAACTTCGGTGCGCGGATCTGCATGAAATTCCAGTACGAGGGCATCGACAGCGGCAGGTGCGTGTCGTTGGCCAGGATCGGCTTGCCGCTGCGCGTGTTGCTGCCGGCGATGGCCCAGTTGTTGGAGGCCGCCATGCCGGCCGGCGTCAGAGCCGCCAGCGGCTGTGTGGCACGTTCGAGTGCCGCCAGCCCGGGCACGCTGCCACCCAGCTTCAAGCCCTTGAGCTTGTCCGCCTCGTCGAACGGCAACGCCTCGTCCGGGTAGATGGGCAACAGCCAGGCCAGCTTGTCGCTACCCACTTTCTGCGCCATCAGCAACGCGGCGACCTCTTCCTGCAGGTTCTGCGACAGGCCGAAATTGAGCAGGCAGAACACCAGCACCGAGTCCTCCGGTTTCCAGTATTCCGGTTTATAGCCGGACTCGGCGAGGTCCATCGGCAGCTTGTCGCGGTGGCGATACAGGTAGGCGTTGACGCCACGGGCGTAGACCTCGAAGAACTTCTTCATCCGCGGCGAGGATTCGCGGTAGAGCACTTCGGCGCTCTGGCGCAGATTGACCGCGCGCATGAAACGGTCGGTCTCCAGCACGCCGGGGCCGACCATTTCCGCCAGGCGACCCTGGGCCATCAAGCGCAGGCTGACCATCTGGCTCAGCCGGTCGCTGGCGTGGACGTATCCCATGGCGAACAGCGCATCGTGAAACGACGAGGTTTCGATCAGCGGCATGCCCAGCGAATTGCGCCGGATACTCGCACTGCCCGCCAGCCCGGTCAGCGGCTGGATGCCCTGCGCCGGCGGCAGGCTGGCGCTGTAGCGGTTGTCGAGATAGGCCTGGCAGCCGCTGAGGCCGAACACGCCGAATGTGGCCACCAGGGCCAGGCGAACCAGAGGGAATGGCAGACACGAAGACATCGACGGCTCCTGTGCGGGCTGGGCAAGGAAGGACTATCAGACTGGATGGCGCGCAGCGATGACGATCGGGCGATCAGGCGGCGTCGTGGAAGTTTGGCAGAGCCTCGTCGAGCAGCCAACGGGCCGAGCGGCGGGCCTCCGCCTTGTGTTGCAGCTCCAGCGCGCTGAAAGTGGCTTCGTGGTGGCGCCGCTCGCGCTTGTCCAGTGCCCTCCAGGCGGCATGGGTCGGCACCTCCCTGGTCGCCTCGAAAAGCACCTGGAAGACCTGGCAACGCGGATGCTGGCCGAGACTGGCGTCGTAGTTGTCGAGCAGCACCTTGATGCGGATCGCCCCTTCGATCAACGGCAACTGCTCGTCCAGCAGGCAGTTGGCGAGGATTCGCAGGTCCTCCGCCAGTGCCAGCTGTTGTTGCTCGCGAGTCTGCGCCTGCAACCGCTCATTGCGCCAGACGCGGCGCCAGAGATACAGCGCATAGCCGGCGAGCGCCACAATCAGCAGCGCTCCGACCACCAGCAGACTCAGCATCAGGGGTGTCATGGCAGGCTCAGGCGCCGTGGCACTTTTTATATTTCTTCTGGCTGCCGCACGGGCAAGGGTCGTTGCGACCGACATCCTTCAGCGGGTTGCGCACCGGCTCCTGGCCGTGGCTGCAATGCGGACCATGCACGTGGTGGTGTTCATGGTCGTGATCGTGGTTGCAATCGGGACCGTGCACGTGGGCTTCATGATTCATCTAGGTACTACTCCGGAATAAAGTTACCCGGGATTATCTCGCCATCGCTGGAAATGTGCACGCGCCGGCCGAGCATCAGGCCGGTCTTGATCTCGCCATCCAGGCGATATCGGATCGGACGGTCGGGCTTCTCCAGCAACCGCACGATGTATTTCATATGGCGCCACAGGTTGGTGTGCACCGGCACCTCGTAGTACTCGAAACCATGGGCCGGCACGGTCAGCCAGCCGCTGGACTCGCCGCTGGCCAATTCGATGTCGTTGAGGTGAACGGTATAGATCAGCCCGCGAACGGGCAGGCTGCGGTCGTTGGGGTTGTCGATGCGAAAGCGCAGCATGAACTGCTGTTCCAGCAATCTCGCCTTGATGATATCGACCTTGGTGAGCTGGACCTCGGGGTCCTTGAAGTCACCGGTGAACCAGGTGGAACAACCCACCAGGCCGCCAAGCAAACTCAGCAACACCACTGTTTTCACTATTCTTATCGTGCGTGCCTGGCAAAACATTCCGGTACTCCATAGGACGGCCAAGTGTAGCAAGCAACATGCTTGCCGCAATGGGGCCCACCGCAAAATTACCAGTCTCGTGCCGCCGTATGACAACGAGGTTTCCGCCCCCTCGCCAAGGCACCGGCGAGGGGCATGACCACGGCGCTGTCTAGCCCGCCAGTACCCGGGCGAGCACCGCGCGGGCCTTGCCGATGCCCTCGCGCAGCGCAGCCTCGATCTCAGCCATGGTGATCACGCCGCTCGACTTGCCCGCTGCGGGATTGACCACCAGCGCCAGGCAGGCATAGGGCAACTCCAGTTCGCGGGCGAGTACCGCCTCGGGCATGCCGGTCATGCCGACGATATCGCAGCCATCGCGCTCCATTCGAACGATCTCGGCGACGGTTTCCAGGCGCGGCCCCTGGGTGCAGCCATATACCCCATGACTGCTGGAGGCGAAGCGTTCGGCGGCCAATGCCCCGATCAACCGCTCGCGCAGCTCTTCGTCGTAGGGATAGCTGAAATCGACGTGGGTGACATGCTCGAGGTCGTCCTCGAAGAAGGTATGCGCCCGACCGTAGGTGTAGTCGATCAACTGGTGAGGCACGCAGAAGTGCCCCGGGCCCATCGCCGAATGGATGCCACCCACCGCGTTTACCGCCAGCACAGCCTCGGCACCGGCCTGCTTCAGCGCCCAGAGATTGGCGCGGTAGTTGACCTGATGCGGCGGGATCCGGTGCGGATGGCCGTGGCGGGCGAGGAACAGGACCTCCCTGCCGGCGTATTCGCCGCGCAGGACTACCGCCGAGGGCGCGCCGTACGGCGTATCGATGTGCTGGGCCTCGTGCAGGACGAAACCACTCAGTTCGGTCAGGCCGGTGCCGCCGATGATGGCATGGACAGTCATGGTCGTTCCTTTGGCAGAGAGGGCGTCATTCGATGAGGCCGGCGGCCTTCAGCGCCCCGAGCGATGCGAGCCAGCGCGGATGCTGCTTGTAGTCCAGCGCCTCGGCCGCCCGGCCGCGCATCCGCGCCAGGGCCGGCGAAGGTTTGACCCCGAGTCGCTGCAGCGCGGCCAGGGCCGATTCGGCGGCGGCGCGGTCGTTGCACACCAGCCCCATGTCGCAGCCGGCACCCAGCGCGGCCTGGATGCGCCCGGCGGCATCGCCGGCGACATGGGCGCCGGCCATCGACAGGTCGTCGCTGAAGATCACGCCGCGAAAGCCGAGCTCGCCACGCAGGATGTCCTGCAGCCAGCGGCGCGAGAAGCCGGCCGGCTGTTCGTCGACCTGCGGATAGATCACATGGGCCGGCATCACCGCATCGAGCGTCGCGCTCAAGGCCCGGAAAGGAATCAGGTCATACCCGCGGAGCTCATCCAGGCTGCGCTCGTCGAGCGGAATCGCCACGTGGGAATCGGCCTCGGCCCAGCCATGGCCGGGGAAATGCTTGCCGGTGGCCGCCATTCCAGCGGCGTGCATGCCGGCAATGAAGGCCTCGATCAGCTCTACCGCGCGTTGCGGATCGCCCTCGAAGGCCCGGGTGCCGACCACCGCGCTGCGCTGGTGGTCCAGATCGAGCACCGGCGCGAAACTGAAGTCCAGGCCCACCGCCAGCACCTCGGTGGCCATCACCCAGCCACAGGCTTCGGCCAACTGTCGTCCATCGGCGCAACGGGAAAGCTCACGCATCGCCGGCAGGCGCACGAAGCCCTGGCGCAACCGCTGCACGCGGCCGCCTTCCTGATCCACCGCCAGCAAAAGGTCGGGGCGCAGCGCGCGAATCGCCCGGCACAGCTCCTGCACCTGGCGCGGGTGCTCGATATTGCGGGCGAATAGGATCAGCCCGCCGACTTCCGGCTGGCGCAGCAGGTGGCGGTCCTCGGCGGTCAGCCAGGTGCCGCCGATGTCCAGCATCAATGAACCTTGCATGAAATGAGCGAGTCCTCAGTCGAGTGCGGCGGCGGCCCAGGCCGGGCAGGCGGCCTCTTCGATGCGCACTGCGCAATGGGCCGGCACCTGTGGGAAAAGTTCCAGCAAATCCGCACTGTGCAGGCGGATGCAGCCGTGGGAAAGCGGCACGCCCAAGGGCTCGTGGTCCGGTGTGCCGTGCAGATAGATATAGCGGCGGAACGTATCGACCTCGCCAAGCCGGTTCACACCGGGCTCGCAGCCACTGAGCCAGAGTATCCGGGTAAGGATCCAGTCGCGACCGGGAAACCGTGCGTGCAGCGCCTCGGACCAGACCTCGCCGGTCCAGCGCCGCCCGCGCAGCACCGCCCCGGCCGGCAACCCTTCGCCGATACGCGCGCGTACCTGGTGCAACCCGCGCGGCGTGCAACCGGAGCCATTGCGCTCGCCAACACCGTTACGCGCGGTGGAAACGGGCAGACGAAGGCGCAGCCGGCCTTCGGCGAAGCCGTAAAGTCGTTGATCGGCAATGGAGATATGCAACAGGTCGAGAGGCGTCATAGGCGGCTAGCTTAGCCGATAGACCGCCGGCCTTGTAGCTCAAGCCTTGGCCGGCATCGCCACCGCGTTGCGCCTGGCCACCGGCTGCGCCTGCGCGAGCGTGGCATCCTCGACGCCACTATCGGCACGCATGCCCGCCGCGAGAAAAGGCACCATCATGCGCATGACCTGCTCGATGGAGGTCTTTACGCCGAAGTCGTTCTCGGCGATCGCCCGCAACGCCTTGATGCCCGACATGCTGAAAGCCGCCGCACCGAGCATGAAATGCACGCGCCAGAACAGCTCGAGGGGAGGAATCGCCGGCGCCGCCTCGTGCACCTTGAGCATGTAGCGGCGGAACACCTTGCCATACATATCTTCGAGGTAACGTCGCAGGTGGCCCTGGCTCTGGCTGAAGGACAGCCCCAGCAGGCGCATGAAGATGGACAGGTCGTCGCCGCTGCGCGGCTTGACCGCCAGCGCCTGCTCGACGAGGATTTCCAGCAGCTCCTCCAGCGTGTCCGGCTTGCTCGTCAAGGCCTCGCGGCGGTCCAGTTCACGCTCGAGGCTGACGCAGAAAGGACCGAGAAAACGCGAGAAAACCGCCTGGATCAGCGCCTTCTTCGAGCCGAAGTGGTAATTCACCGCCGCCAGGTTGACCCCAGCCTTGCTGGTGATCAGGCGAAGCGAAGTCTCGGCGAAGCCTTTTTCCGCGAACAGCTGTTCCGCTGCATCAAGAATGCGCTCAACTGTTTCCGACTGCGCCATGCCCCCTCCGAAAGACAAACATCCGTTTGAAACTTACGTTTCAGCCACCCACAAGTCAACCATGAAACCCCGCACGAGACTAGCGTCATCGTCGCAGGGCTTTCTCCCCCGCACCCAGCCGGCCCCGGGACCGGCGAAACAGTCATTGCCAAGGCCCGATCACTGTATATAATCCCAGTCACTGTATAAAAGAACAGAGACCGCCATGATCAAGCTGACGCCCCGCCAGTCGGAAATCCTCGCCTTCATCAAGCGTTGCCTGGAAGACAATGGCTACCCGCCTACCCGCGCGGAAATCGCCCAGGAGCTCGGCTTCAAGTCCCCCAATGCGGCCGAGGAGCATCTCAAGGCGCTCGCCCGCAAAGGCGCCATCGAGATGACGCCCGGCGCTTCCCGCGGGATACGTATTCCCGACTTCGAACCCGCCCCCCAGGAATCCGGTCTGCCGATCATCGGCCGCGTCGCGGCGGGCGCTCCGATCCTGGCCCAGCAGCATGTCGAGGAATCCTGCCAGATCAACCCCACTTTTTTCCATCCACGCGCCGATTATCTACTGCGTGTTCATGGCATGAGCATGAAGGACATCGGCATTTTCGATGGCGACCTGTTGGCCGTGCACACCACCCGTGAAGCACGCAATGGCCAGATCGTGGTCGCGCGGGTCGGCGACGAGGTTACCGTCAAGCGCTTCAAGCGCGACGGCAAGAAAGTCTGGCTACTGGCGGAAAACCCGGAATTCGCCCCCATCGAGGTCGATCTCGAACATCAGGAATTGGTGATAGAAGGCTTGAGCGTCGGCGTCATACGCCGCTAAGGAGAGGTTCATGCAGTACCAGACCAGCACTTCCCGGCCACAACTTTCCCTGTTCGACGGCGTCATCGCCCATAGCCTGACGCCCTTCGGCGAGATGAAGCCACGCAGCAAGCCCGAGCAGGAACACCTGAGCGAACTGAGCCTCAGCGGCAGCAGTGAACATTGCCACCTGCTGCTCGCGCCCATCCTGCGCGAACTCGGTGATGCCGCGGACAGCCGCTGGCTGACCCTGATCGCCCCGCCCGCCTTTCTCTCGCAGAACTGGCTGCGCAAGTGCGGGCTGAACCGTGAACGCATCATCCTGCTGCAGCCACGCGACGCCGAAGGCGCACTCGGGCTCGCCTGCAAGGCGCTCGCTTCGGGCTGCAGCCACACCGTCGTCAGTTGGCTCGGGCAACTCGACGCCCTCACCCGCAACAAGCTGCGCGCCTCCGCCGCGCTTGGCGAAGCGCAAAGCCTCAATATCCGCCTGGGTTGTTGAGTCGCAAAGCACAGGGAACGTGCTGCCCTCCTCCGAAGCAGGCCCTCGACCTGCTGCCACCGACCGCCTCCCGCCTCAATGCAGAACGCGCGGTTCCTCGTCCTCCCGCTCGAAATCGCCTTCCGTCATGCGGCCGGCCATCTGCACCCCGACATTGAACATTGCCTTGGCGATCTCGACATGCTGCCCCTGCAGGAACAACTTGGCATCATCGGAGAAATCCAGCGTGACCAGCACCTCCTCGTCCTCGGCGCGGCGAAGCACGATGCGCCCGTCGGGTAGCTCGACGATTTCCAGAAAAGATGTAGGCATGGATCAGCTCCGCATGAAAGGCGGGCATTGTACCAGCCGACTACCGACAGAACAGCTGTTGGCCGACCGAAGCAGGTCTTCATTGCCTCCCATCGGAAGAGCGATCATGCACGCGGCAATGCCAACAACGTAGGATGTGCTGAAAAAGAAAGTGGGCGTCTCGATGCGCCCCGAGAACAGGACTGCACATGACGATCCGCACCTTGCTGCTCACCACCCTGGCCATGCTTGCATTCGCCGGCAACTCGATTCTTTGCCGCATTGCCCTGAGGGACACCGGCATGGACCCTGCCAGTTTTACCGGGCTGCGTATATTCGCCGGAGCAATCGCGCTCTGGCTGCTGCTGCGCATCCGTCGGCCCAACCAACCGCTGAGCGGAGACTGGCTCAGTGCGTGCGCCCTGTTCGCCTATGCCGCGAGCTTCTCCTTCGCCTATCTCAGCCTGGATGCGGGGGCCGGTGCGCTGCTGCTGTTCGGCGCGGTGCAGCTGAGCATGCTGGCCTGGGGCTTGCTGAAGGGCGAGCGGTTCAGCCGAGGGCAGATAATCGGCCTGCTGCTCGCCCTGAGCGGGTTGCTGATCCTGTTGCTGCCGGGAAGCCGCGCACCGGCGCTCGGTGGTGCCCTGCTGATGCTGCTGTCAGGTGTGGCCTGGGGCGTGTATTCGCTGCGGGGACGGGCGGCCAGCAACCCGCTCGCGGCAACCGCGGGCAACTTCGCCAGGGCCGTTCCATTCGCAGCGCTGCTGTGCCTCATCCTGATGGGGCAGCAGCAATGGGATCGGGCCGGCGTGGTCTATGCGCTACTCTCCGGCGCACTGACATCGGGAATCGGCTACGCCATCTGGTACGCGGCCATACCCGGCCTGGTGGCGATACAAGCTGCCAGCGTACAGCTCAGCGTACCCCTGCTCACCGCAATTGCCGGCGCCCTGCTGCTGGGGGAGGCGCTGACGGCAACGCTGCTCATCTCCGGCGCGGCCATACTCGGCGGCATCGCCCTGGTGCTGAGGATCAGGTACCGCGCATGATGCCGCGGCGGGCGCGTCTCACCACTCCGTCAGCGATTCACGAAAGCGCAACGCCAAGCCCTTGAGGTTCTGCCGCCAGGCCTCCAGTTCGGCCCGTGGCAAGGGCGGGACTTCCTCTTCGAGACTGACCGCCTCGATCAGCGGCTGGCGCGGATCGGTCTTGACCTTCGCCGGCGCCCGTGGCGCCTCGAACAGCGCGTCATAGGCATCGAGCAGTTGAGACAGCCAGGTATCCGGCTGCTCGGACAACTCCAGCAGTTCGGCAAGTTCGGGGCTCGGCGCGGCTTCGAGCACGTCACGGGTGAGGAACGCCGCCACCGCGCGGGCACCCGCGCCGGACGTGCGATAGTAGCCGGCGATCTCGTGGCACAGCCCCAGCAGAGCGCCGTAGAGATGGAACAGGCAGGCTTCGCGCTCGGCCTGGATCAACCCCTGGGAGTTCAGCGACGCGGCCTCTTCGGCCTTGCGCCAGCTATCCAGCGACAGGCCGGCGAAAAAGATCTTCTGGTTGGTGCGGGTGTAGAGCTCGTGAGCCATGGGATGCTCTCCGAAAAGGGGATGTTGCAGAGAATGAACCTTCGCGCGGCATCGCGCCAATAGCACGTCCGTGTCACTGGGGGGGGATAACGGAAGCTGGCCACGGCGCCGGTATCGAAGCGCGCCGGCCCAAGCGCCCGCTCATCGGACACCGGGCCGGCAAGGCCTGTCAGCGCTTGTCTTCGACCTTCCATTTGCCGCCGTCGTAGAAGGCCTTCCAGCCGGTGGGCTTGCCGTTGACCTCGGACTGGACGTACTGCTCCTTGCTCTTGCGGCTGTAGCGGATCACTGCCGGACGGCCTTCCGGGTCCTGCCGCGGCGCCTCGAGCAGGAAGTGATACTTCGGATCGATCTCATCCTTGTGCGGGATCAGCTCCTGCACCAGCGGCGCGCGGGTTTCGCGGTTCTTCGGGAACTGGCTGGCGGCGAGGAACAGCCCCGAAGCGCCGTCGCGCAGCACGTAGGTGTCGTCGACCTTCTCGCAGCGCAGTTCCGGCATCTTCACCGCATCCATCTTCGGCGGCGCCGGCTCACCGTTCTTCAGCAGCTTGCGGGTGTTCTTGCACTCGGCATTGGTGCAGCCGAAGAACTTGCCGAAACGGCCGGTCTTGAGCTGCATTTCACTGCCGCACTTGTCGCATTCCAGGCTCGGCCCCTCGTAGCCCTTGATGCGGTACTGGCCCTTCTCGATTTCATAACCGGAGCAATCCGGGTTGTTGCCGCAGATATGCAGTTTCTGCGTCTCGTCGAGCAGATAGGCATCCATTGCGGTGCTGCAGATCGGGCAGCGACGCTTGCCAAGCAGCACGCGGGACTCGGACTCGCCCTCGTCATCGGCGGCGATCTCGTCACCTGGGATCAGGTTGACCGTCGACTTGCAGCGCTCCTTCGGCGGCAGGCTGTAGCCGGAGCAGCCGAGGAACACACCGGTCGAAGCGGTGCGGATCATCATCGGCCGGCCACAGACCTTGCACGGGATGTCGGTCAGCGTCGGCTGGTTGGCGCGCATGCCGTTCTCGCTGGCCTCGGCGACTTCCAGTTTCTTGCGGAAATCGCCGTAGAACTCGTCGAGCACGTGCTTCCAGTCGCGCTCGCCCTGGGCGACGTCGTCCAGGTGCTCTTCCATGCCGGCGGTGAAGCCGTAGTCCATCAGGTTGTTGAAGCTCTCGGAGAGGCGTTCGGTGACGATGTCGCCCATCTTCTCCGAGTAGAAACGACGGTTGTGCAGCGAGACGTAGCCGCGATCCTGGATGGTCGAAATGATCGCCGCGTAGGTCGACGGCCGGCCGATGCCACGCTTCTCCATTTCCTTGACCAGGCTGGCTTCGGAATAGCGCGCCGGCGGCTTGGTGAAGTGCTGGCTCGGATCGAGCTTGAGCAGCTTCATGTCGTCGCCCTTGTTCATTTCCGGTAGCACGTCGTCCTCGCCGGCCTTGCTCTGCTGCGGCATGACTTTGGTGTAGCCGTCGAACTTGAGGATGCGGCCCTTGGCGCGCAGCTCGAAGTCACCGGCGCTGACCGTCACGCTGGTGGACAGGTACTGCGCTGGCGGCATCTGGCAGGCAACGAACTGGCGCCAGATCAGCTCATACAGGCGCTCGGCGTCGCGCTCCATGCCGGACAGCTGGTTGGGCCGCAGGTTGACGTCGGACGGGCGGATCGCCTCGTGCGCCTCCTGAGCGCCCTCCTTGCTCGAATAGACGTTGGGCTTCTCGGGCAGGTATTTGTTGCCGAACTCGTCCTCGATGAAGCCGCGCACCATGGCGATGGCGTCGGCCGAGAGGTTGGTCGAGTCGGTACGCATGTAGGTGATGTAGCCCGCCTCGTAGAGCCGCTGGGCCATCATCATGGTCTTCTTCACGCCGAAGCCCAGGCGATTGCTCGCCGCCTGCTGCAGGGTCGAGGTGATGAAAGGCGCCGACGGCTTGCTGCTGGTCGGCTTGTCCTCGCGCTTGCTGACGCTGTACTTCGCGCCCTTGAGCTTCTCCAGCGCGGCATTGGCCTGCGCCTCGTTCAGCGGCTTGAAGGCCTCGCCGTTCTCGCGGGCGACTTCGAAACGCACCTTGGCCTGCTGCGCGGTGGCCAGGTCGGCATGCACTTCCCAGTATTCTTCCGGAACGAAGGCGCGGATTTCACGCTCGCGCTCGACCACCAGCTTCACCGCCACCGACTGCACACGGCCAGCAGACAGCCCACGGGCGATCTTCGCCCAGAGCAGCGGCGAAACCATGTAGCCGACCACGCGGTCGAGGAAGCGCCGCGCCTGCTGCGCGTTGACCCGGTTCAGGTCGAGCTCGCCGGGCTCGGCGAAGGCTTCCTGGATCGCCTTCTTGGTGATCTCGTTGAACACCACGCGCTTGTAGCGGCTGTCGTCGCCACCGATGGACTCGCGCAGGTGCCAGGCGATGGCCTCCCCTTCCCTATCCAAGTCGGTCGCGAGATAGATGGTGTCGGCTTCCTTGGCCAGGCGGCGCAGTTCCTCGATCACCTTCTCCTTGCCGGGCAGGATCTCGTACTTGGCCTTCCAGCCGTGCTCGGGGTCGACGCCCATGCGCGCGACCAACTGGCGCTTGGCCTTTTCCTTGGGCGACAGCGCAGGCGCCTCGGCGGCGGCCTTGCCGCGCTTGACCGGCTCCTTGCTGGCCGAACCGCTGGTGGGGAGGTCGCGGATATGGCCGATACTCGACTTCACCACGTACTGGTTACCCAAATACTTGTTGATTGTCTTGGCCTTGGCCGGTGATTCCACGATGACCAGCGATTTACCCATGGAGAGGAGAGTTCCTGAATCGAGAGGTGAACAGAGGCGACGCTTCGGCAGTGTGAATACCCGTGCCAGCGGCGGTCGGCAAGGCATCAGCGAACGCTAGCGCGGAATTTGCGAACGGCGGCCCACAAGCCTGCCCGTTATCCCCCGATGACGTCTGGCGCGAATCAGCACCACTGAATGCCGGTAAACCGGACGCTGAAGGTTTCGCTCTGTCTAAAAAGCACCGCTATATATAGTGGCGATGGAGGTGAGGTCAAGCGCGAGCCTGCTGGCCGCATGCCAGCTCAACCCTCAAAAAGGCTCGGCTCGACCTCGATCAAGGCGAACCGCGGGACGGTTTCGCCATTGACATCGACGGTTTCGCTGAACATCGACAGCGGCCGAACCCAGAGGCCACGTTCCCCGTACAGCGCCTGATAGAACACCATCGGCTCTTCCGTCTCGGAATGCCGCGCCACGGCGAATACGCGGTATTCGGGGCCCTTGTAGTGGCGATAACGCCCCGGCTGCAACTGCATGCCTACCTCCACGCAACGACAAAAAAGAAAAACCGGGGCACCAGGCCCCGGCTTCCATGCACCGGCTGACAAACTCTGCCCGCGAACCTGCGGGCGCGGCTATCAGCCTAGCGCAGTCATTTGCATCTGTCTGTCAGAGGCGCTCGAAGACCGTGCTGATCCCCTGGCCCAGACCGATACACATGGTGGCGATGCCGAGGGTACCGTTGTTCTGCTTCATCACGTTGAGCAGGGTGCCGGAGATACGCGCACCGGAGCAGCCGAACGGGTGACCCAGGGCGATTGCGCCGCCGTGCAGGTTGACCTTCTCGTCCATCTTGTCGAGCAGCTTGAGATCCTTGAGCACCGGCAGCGCCTGTGCCGCGAAGGCTTCGTTGAGCTCGACGTGGCTGATGTCGTCCATGGTCAGGCCGGCGCGCTTGAGCACCTTCTGCGTCGACGGCACCGGGCCGTAGCCCATGATCGCCGGATCGACACCGGCCACTGCCATGGCGCGAACCACGGCCATCGGCTGGATGCCCAGGTCCTTGGCGCGCTGCGCGGACATGACGATCATGCAGGACGCGCCGTCGGTGATCTGCGAGGACGTGCCCGCGGTGACGGTGCCACCCTTCGGGTTGAACGCCGGCTTGAGCTCGGCCAGGCTCTCGAGGGTGGTCTCGGGACGAATGGTCTCGTCGTAGTCGAACACCTTGAGGAAGCCGTTTTCGTCGTAGCCCTGCATCGGGATGATCTCATCCTTGAACAGGCCCTCGACGGTGGCCTTGTGCGCCAGGCGGTGCGAACGCTCGCCGAAGGCGTCCTGCTGCTCGCGGCCGATGCCGTGCATCTTGCCGAGCATTTCCGCGGTCAGGCCCATCATGCCCGAGGCCTTGGCGGCATACAGCGACAGCTGCGGGTTCGGGTCGACGCCGTGCATCATGCCCACATGGCCCATGTGCTCGACGCCGCCGACGACGAACACGTCGCCGTTGCCGGTCTGGATCGCCTGCACGGCGGTGTGCAGCGCGCTCATCGACGAACCGCACAGGCGGCTGACGGTCTGCGCGGCGCTGGTGTGCGGGATGCGGGTCAGCAGCGAGGCCATGCGGGCGATGTTCCAGCCCTGCTCCAGGGTCTGGTTGACGCAGCCCCAGATCACGTCCTCGACCTCGGCCGGATCGACCTTCGGATTGCGCGCCAGCACGCCTTCGATCAGCTGCGCGGACAGGGTTTCGGCGCGGGTGTTACGGTGCATGCCGCCCTTGGAACGCCCCATCGGGGTACGGCCGAAGTCGACAATGACTGCATCTCTCGGATTCAGGCTCATATCTTCACTCTCACTCGATTAACCGTAGAAGCGCTGGCCGTTGGCGGCCATCTCGCGCAGCTTCGCGGTCGGGTGGTACAGCGGACCCAGGTCGGCGTACTTGTCGGCCAGCGCGACGAACTCGGCGACACCGATCGAATCGATGTAGCGCAACGCACCACCACGGAAGGGCGGGAAGCCGATGCCGTAGATCAGGCCCATGTCGGCCTCGGCGGCGCTCTCGACGATGCCGTCTTCCAGGCAGCGCACGGTTTCCAGGCACAGCGGGATCATCATGTAGTTGACGATATCCTCGTCGGACAGCTCGCGGGTCTCGCTGACGATCGGCTTGAGCAGCTCGTAGGCCTGGGAATCGGCGACCTTCTTCGGCTTGCCCTTCTTGTCCACTTCATAGGCGTAGAAGCCCTTGCCGTTCTTCTGGCCGAGGCGGTTGGCCTCGTACATGACATCGACGGCGGTCTTGCTGTCATCCTTCATGCGGTCCGGGAAGCCTTCGGCCATCACATCGCGGCCGTGGTGGCCGGTGTCCATGCCGACGACATCCATCAGGTAGGCCGGCCCCATGGGCCAGCCGAACTTCTCCATCACCTTGTCGGCACGGGCGAAGTCGACGCCGTGGGCGATGGCGCGGGCGAAGCCGCCGAAGTACGGGAACAGCACGCGGTTGACCAGGAAGCCCGGGCAGTCGTTGACCACCACCGGGCTCTTGCCCATCTTCTTGGCGTAGGCGACGGTGGTGGCGATGGCGGTTTCGCTGGTCTTCTCGCCGCGGATCACTTCCACCAGCGGCATCATGTGCACCGGGTTGAAGAAGTGCATGCCACAGAAGTTTTCCGGACGCTTGAGCGCCTGGGCCAGGTAGCTGATGGAGATGGTCGAGGTGTTGGAGGCGATGATCGCATCCTCGCGCACCTGCCCTTCCACCTCGGCCAGCACGGCGTGCTTGACCTTCGGGTTCTCCACCACGGCTTCGACGACGATGTCGACGTTGCCGAAGTCGCCGTAGGACATGGTCGGGCGGATGGCGTTGAGCGCCTGGGCCATCTTCTCGGCGGTCAGGCGACCTTTTTCCACACGCTTGCCAAGCAGCTTGGAGGCTTCGTCCAGGCCCATCTGGATACCCTCTTCGCGGATATCCTTCATCAGGATCGGCGTGCCCTTGACGGCCGACTGGTAGGCGATGCCGCCACCCATGATGCCGGCGCCGAGTACGGCAGCGAGCTTCACGTCGCGCGCCTGCTTGTCGTAGGCCTTGGCCTTCTTCTTCAGTTCCTGGTCGCTGAGGAACAGCCCGACCAGGCTCTCGGCGACCGAGCTCTTGGCCAGCTTGACGAAGCCGGCGGCCTCGACTTCCAGCGCCTTGTCACGGCCGAAGTTGGCGGCCTTCTGGATGGTCTTGATGGCTTCGACCGGGGCCGGGTAGTTCGGGCCGGCCTGGCCTGCGACGAACGCCTTGCTGGTTTCGAAGGCCATCATCTGCTCGATGGCGTTGAGCTTGAGCTTGTCCAGCTTCGGCTGGCGTTTGGCCTGGTAGTCCAGCTCGCCGGAGATGGCGCGCTTGACCAGGTCCAGGGCTGCTTCCTGCAGCTTTTCCGGAGCGACCACGGCGTCGACCGCACGCACCTTGAGGGCGTCTTCGGCGCGGTTTTCCTTGCCGGAGGCGATCCACTCGACGGCGTTGTCGACACCGATCAGGCGCGGCAGGCGCACGGTGCCGCCGAAGCCCGGGTAGATGCCCAGCTTGACTTCCGGCAGGCCGACCTTGGCGGTGGTGGACATGACGCGATAGTCCGCAGCCATGCACATCTCGAAACCGCCACCCAGGGCAATGCCGTTGATGGCGGCGACGGTGGGTACGCCCAGGTCTTCGAAATCGCTGAAGATCTTGTTGGCTTCGAGGTTGCCGGCGACCAGTTCCTCGTCGGGCAGCTTGAAGTTGTCGACGAACTCGGTGATGTCGGCGCCGACGATGAACACGTCCTTGCCGCTGGTGACGATCACGCCCTTGACCGATGCGTCGGCCTTGATCGCGTCGACGGCCTGGCGCAGATCGTTGAGCGTGAGGCGATTGAACTTGTTGACGGACTCACCCTTGAGGTCGAAATTCAATTCGACGATGCCGCTCTCAAGAGCCTTAACCGTGATGGCTTTACCTTCGTAAATCATCAACTGATCTCCAGGTATGGAAACTGAACGTTACGTGTCTCACGTCTTCGGCCCGGACACGACCGTCGCCTGACCGGCGAAACGACACCCAGCGACACGATAATCCGGGTGACCGGCATTTGCAGAGGCAAACGCTCGATTCATACGCCCGTTTGATTTGGGTCGGCACACCTTCGGGGAAAAGCGCAGCATTGTCAATCGGCTGCTTTGCCTAACCGAAAGCGACCTGCAAGCGGACATTGCGCGACTACCCGGTCATCATCGACAGCGCCAATCCGCCTGCATTCATCCTATCCATGGCCGCGTTGCTCGGCGGTCGGCCCGGCTGAAACCGGGCCGTACCAACCGGGTCAATCCTAGACGCAGTCGAGCAGGTACACTGCCGCATTTCGTTGTACGCATGAGCGGACCAACTCCGGAGTACTGTATGTCCCAAGCCCCCATCGCCCGCGCCGACACCGGCACCGACCCTTACCGCTGGCTGGAGAATCGCGACGCCGAGGACGTGCTCGCCTATCTCAAGGCGGAGAATGCCTATCTCGAGGAGCAGCTCGCCGACCAGGCCGAACTGCGCGAAACGCTGTTCCAGGAAATCAAGAGCCGCATCCGCGAAACCGATCTGTCGCTGCCCTCGCCCTGGGGTCCGTGGCTGTACTACCAGCGCACCACCGCCGGCGACGAGTACCCTCGCCACTACCGCTGCCCGCGCCCGCTGGACGGCTCGCTGACCGTCGATGAAAGCGCCGAGCAGCTGCTGCTCGACCCCAACGAACTGGCCGGTGGCGGTTTTCTTTCGCTCGGCGCGTTCAGCATCAGCCAGGACCACAGCAAGCTGGCCTACAGCCTCGACCGCGAGGGCGACGAGATCTACCGGCTATTTGTCAAGGACCTGGCCAGTGGCGAAGTCAGCGCCCTGCCCTTCGACGACTGCGACGGCAGCATGACCTGGGCCAACGACAGCCAGACCCTGTTCTATGGCGAGCTGGACGACACCCACCGCCCGCACAAGATTTACCGCCACCGCCTTGGCGATACGGACAGCAGCGAGGTTTATCACGACCCGGACGGGCGCTTCTTCGTGCATTGCTACCGCGCCAGCTCCGAGCGCCAGCTGGTCATCCTTTCCCACAGCAAGACCACCAGCGAAGCCTGGGTGCTCCCGGCCGACGAGCCGCAGGGCCAGTGGACCTGCCTGGCGCCGCGCCAGGAGGAGCACGAATACTTCCCCGATCACGGCCTCTACGAAGGCCAGTGGAGCTGGTTGATCCGCAGCAACCAGGCCGGGATCAACTTCGCCCTGTATCGTGCCGACGAGGCGCGAGCGGGTCGCGAGCACTGGCAGGAGCTGGTGCCGCACAGCGACACGGTGATGCTCGAGGACGTCAGCCTGAATGCCGAGGCAATCACCCTCACCCTGCGCGAAAGCGGCCTACCCGTGATCGAGGTGCGGCCGCAGGGCGTCCAGCCCTATCGCCTGCAGTTGCCCGATGCGGCCTACAGCCTGCACGTGCAGCACAACCTGGAATTCACCAGCACGGTGATCCGCCTGCGCTACGAGGCGCTCAACCGCCCGGCGCAGATCCGCCAGCTGACCCTGGCCGATGGCACCCAGGCCGTACTCAAGGAAACTCCGGTGGAAGGGCCGTTCGACGCCGACGCCTACGAAAGCCGGCGCATCTGGGCCACCGCCGAGGACGGCACGCGAATCCCGATCAGCCTGGTGGCGCACCGCGACAGCTTCGGCAAGCCGGCGCCGCTCTATCTCTACGGCTACGGCGCCTATGGCCACAGCCTCGACCCCTGGTTCTCGCACGCGCGGCTGTCGCTGCTCGACCGCGGTTTCGTCTTCGCCATCGCCCACGTGCGCGGCGGTGGCGATCTCGGCGAGGCCTGGTACCGCGCCGGCAAGCTGGAGCACAAGCCGAACACCTTCAACGACTTCATCGCCTGCGCCGAGAAGCTGCTGGCCGACGGCTACACCACGCCGCAGCGCCTGGCCATCAGTGGCGGCAGCGCCGGCGGGCTGCTGATCGGCGCGGTGCTCAACCTGCGCCCGGAGCTGTTCGGCGCCGCCATCGCCGAGGTGCCCTTCGTCGACGTGCTCAACACCATGCTCAACGCCGACCTGCCGCTGACCGTGACCGAGTACGACGAATGGGGCGATCCCAACCAACCCGAGGTGCACGAGCGGATCAAGGCCTATGCGCCCTACGAGAACGTCCGCGCCCAGGCCTACCCGGCGCTGCTGGCGGTGGCCGGCTACAACGACAGCCGCGTGCAGTACTGGGAAGCGGCCAAGTGGGTGGCCAAGCTGCGCGCCACCCGCAGCGACGACAACCTGCTGCTGCTCAAGACCGAGTTCGGCGCCGGCCATGGCGGCATGAGCGGGCGCTACCAGGCGCTCAGGGACGTGGCGCTGGAATATGCGTTCATCCTCAAGGTGTTCGGTATGGCCGGGTAGCGTCGGCACCCGGGGCGGTTCGGGTAATTGGAGCGGGCGGAGTTGCAGGCTGTCCACTGGAGCCTTCCGACGCCGAGCTGCAGCGACCGAGGGACAATGCCCAGGCCGCCACCGGCAGCGACACGCTGAGGACGCCCCCGGCCGGGGGCTAGCGCAGGCGGGCCTACGGCCCGTATCGCCGCGGGGTCGCGCCTCCCACGGGGTCCGCTGTGGGCTCGCTGCTTTTTGTGGGAGGCGCGACCTCGCGGCGATGCTTTTGGCAGACCAAGCGAACGGTACTGCCCGACGCCATCCCTCATACGCGTTCCATCGCCTTGTGGTTATCGATCAACTGGTCCACCACGCTCGGGTCGGCCAGCGTGGAGGTATCGCCGAGCGAGTCGTATTCGTTGGTGGCGATCTTGCGCAGCAACCGGCGCATGATCTTGCCCGAACGCGTCTTCGGCAGGCCCGGCGCCCATTGGATCACGTCCGGCACGGCGATCGGGCCGATCTCGCGGCGCACCCACTGCTGCAGTTCCTGGCGCAGCGCATCCGACGGCTGCACGCCTGACACCAGCGTCACATAGACGTAGATCGCCTGGCCCTTGAGCTTATGCGGCACCCCCACCGCCGCGGCCTCGGCGACCTTGGCATGGGCGACCATGGCGCTCTCGATCTCGGCGGTGCCCATGCGGTGGCCGGAGACGTTGAGCACATCGTCGACCCGGCCGGTGATCCAGTAGTAGCCGTCCTCGTCGCGCCGGGCGCCATCACCGGTGAAGTACATGCCGCGGAAGGTCTTGAAGTAGGTGTCGACGAAGCGGTCGTGGTCCTTGTAGATGGTGCGCATCTGCCCCGGCCAGGAATCGAGGATCACCAGGTTGCCCTCGGCCGGCCCTTCCAGCAGGTTGCCGAGATTGTCCACCAGCCCGGGCACCACGCCGAACATCGGCCGGGTAGCGGACCCCGGCTTGAGTGTGGTCGCGCCCGGCAACGGGCTGATGAGGATGCCGCCGGTCTCGGTCTGCCACCAGGTATCGACGATCGGGCAGCGCGATTGCCCCACGGTTTCGTAGTACCAGTGCCAGGCCTCGGGGTTGATCGGCTCGCCGACCGTGCCGAGCAGGCGCAGGCTGGAACCGTCGGCGCCCTGCACGGCAGCCGCGCCCTCAGCCATCATCGCGCGGATCGCCGTCGGCGCGGTGTAGAGAATGTTGACCTTGTGCTTGTCGATGATCCGGGCGACACGGGTAACGTCCGGATAGTTCGGCACCCCCTCGTACATCAGCGTGGTCGCACCGTTGGCCAACGGGCCGTAGATCAGGTAGCTGTGGCCGGTGATCCAGCCGATATCCGCGGTACACCAGTAGATTTCGCCGGGACGGTAGTCGAAGACGCGTTCATGGGTCAGCGCGACGTACAGCAGGTAGCCGCCGCAGGTGTGCATCACGCCCTTCGGCTTGCCGGTGGAACCGGACGTATAGAGGATGAACAGCGGCTCCTCGGCGCCCATTTCCTTCGGTGCGCAGACTTCGCTGGCAACGCGCATCAGGTCGTCGTAGCGGATGTCGCGATGCGGGTGCCAGCGGATGTCGGCGCCGGTACGGCGAACCACGATGATCTTCTGCACGCAATTGGTCTGCGGGTTGGTCAGCGCTTCGTCGACGTTCTCCTTCAGGGGGATGCGCTTGCCACCGCGGATGCCTTCGTCGGCGGTGATCACCACCTTCGAGTTGCCGTCGATGATGCGTCCGGCCAGCGCCTCCGGCGAGAAGCCGCCGAACACCACCGAATGGATCGCACCGATGCGCGCGCAGGCGAGCATGGCGACGGCCGCCTCGGGGATCATCGGCATGTAGATGGTCACCACGTCGCCGCGATGCACGTCCTGGCCACGCAGGGCATTGGCGAACTTGCTGACCTGCAAGTGCAGCTCGCGATAGGTGATTTCGCGATGCTCCTCGGGGTCGTCCCCCTCCCAGATGATCGCCACCTGGTCGCCGCGCGCCTGCAGGTGGCGGTCCAGGCAGTTGGAGGAGACATTCAGCGTGCCATCGGCGAACCACTTGATGTCCACATGGTGGTCGTCGAACGAGGTGCGCTTGACCTCCGTGAAGGGCCTGATCCAGTCCAGGCGTGCCGCCTGTTCCCGCCAGAATCCATCAGGGTTGACCACCGACTGCTGGTAGAGGGCCTTGTAGCTGGCCTCGTCGGTCAAGGTCTGGGCGGCCACCTCGGGCCGTACCGGATATGTGGACGCAGCACTCATGGCAGATACCTCGTCTGTCTTGTTGGTTTGCAGAACCCTGTCCAACAGGCGAACCAAATAACCAACCCAAGCGCCTGGCAGACGTTGCATTTGAGCCGACCACCCGACAGGCGTTCCTTCGGCCGGTGATCGAACTACCGTGAAGCATAGACGCTGCTTCCGACGACGAAATTGCGCGCCGCCCGCTCGCCGCTGTCGGGCGTCCGGGCGAGCGGGGAATTCCAGTGGCGCGACGAGCGTTTCCCCAAGGCGCCGCCGGGCCGTGGGCGACCGTGCCCAACCCTGTTCCGCGGGCAAAAAAAAGAGCGGCCGACAAGGCCGCTCAACAAACCAAAGGCTGGTAGTACACACTGTCCCATCGCGGGGGTGGACGGGACCATTCTGTGGTGCCAGCAGGCGCTGGAAACTCCTCCAATGGTCTGACAGACCTTCGGCGTAGAGGCTTCAGCTCCCGGAATTCGCCGCCTGCGCCGCTTCGATCAGGTCCTTGCCGATCTCGTCCTCGAACTTCTTCCAGGCCGGCTGCACCGCTTCACGCCACTTGGCGCGCTGCTCGTCGGTGAGCACCAGGATCTCGCTCTTGCCCGAATCGACCACGCCCTGCCTGGCCTTCTGGTTGAGCGCCTCGGCCTGGCGGTTCACCTCGACCGTGACCTCCTCGATGATCGCCTCCAGCTCGCTGCGCACCGGAGCCGGCAGGCCGTTCCAGAACTTGGTGTTGGTGATCAGCAGGTAGTTGCCGATGCCGTGGCTGGACTCGGTCATGTACTTCTGCACTTCGTAATACTTCTGGCTGTAGATGTTCGACCAGGGGTTGTCCTGGGCATTGACCACGCCGGTCTGCAGGCCCTGGTAGATCTCGGCGAAGGCCATCTTGCGCGGCACCGCGCGCAACGCGGTGTACTGGGCCGCCTGCAGATCCGAGGGCTGCACGCGGAATTTCAGGCCTCGGGCATCGGCCGGCTCGCGCAGCGGCTTGTTGGCGGTGAAGTGGCGCATGCCGTTGAGCCAGTAGGCCAGTCCGGTGATGCCCTTGTCCTCCATGGACTTGAGCATCGCGCGGCCCTTGTCCGACTGCTGGAAGCGTTGCGCGGCGGCCATGTCGTCGAACAGGAACATCAGGTCGAACAGCTGCAACTGCTTGGTGTACTGCTCGAGCTTGGAGGGGGCCGGCGCGAGCATCTGCACTTCGTTCATCAGCAGCGCTTCCATCTCCTTGCCGTCGCCATACAGCGAGGAGTTGGCGAACACCTGCACCTCGACCTGGCCCGGCAGGCGCTCTTCGACGAGCTTCTTGAACATCAGGGCGCCCTGCCCCTTGGGCGTGCTGTCGGCGGTGATGTGGGAAAACTTGATCAGGATCGGATCGGCCTGCGCGCCGAGAACGGTGAACAATGCCGAAGCGGCGAGCAGACGGGTGATGCCACGGGTGAGTCGTGTCATGAAGAGCTCCGTTTTGTAGTTGTGTGAGCCATGTAGCTGACACGACTCTACCCCCGTACCCGCCTCCGCTGAATTCCTATTTGGCCAAGCTTGGCTTCGCTGTTCGCGAAGGCTGCACCCTCATACCGCCTTATTCCGCTATTTCCCGGCTCCTGCCTTCGCGAGCGGTGAGGTACTCAAGCATCTGCCGCGCGGTGACCGAGAGGCTGTCCAGGTTGCGTACGCCGACCTTCAGCTCGCGTCGCGCCCAGGCGTCGCTCAGCGGGACGATTGCCACGTCCAGCGCCGGCAGGTAGTTGCGTACCACCTGCTCGGGCAGCACGCCGACGCCCATGCCGGTATGGATCATCCGGCAGATCGCCTCGAAGCTGCGCACCTGGATGCGCAGGCGCAGCGGCATGCCCATCTGCTGGGCCGACTGCTGCAGCAGGGCGTGCAGCGAGGCGTCCTGCTGCAGGCCGATGAAGTCGAAGCCGGCCGCTTCGCTCAAGGCGATGCGCTCGCGCGTCGCCAGCGGATGCTCACGCGGCGTGACCAGCGCCAGCCGGTCCTCGCGGTAGGCGAAGACCTGCAAATCCTCGGCCGGCATGTGCCCGGCGAAGATGCCGATATCCGTCAGCCCCTCGCGCAGGGCGCGCAGGGTATCGCTGCTGACGCGCTCCTCGAGGTCGATCTTCACTTCCGGGTGCTGGCGGGCGAAGGCGCTCAGGTCCTCGGGGAGGAACTCGATCACCGCCGAGGTGTTGGCGTGGATGCGCACATGGCCCTTGACCCCCTGGCTGAATTCGCTGAGGTCGGCATCCAGCTGCCGCAGGTTGTCCAGCAGGTTGCGCGCATGGTGCAGCAGCGCGTGGCCGGCCGGTGTCAGCTCGACGCCCTTGGGCTGGCGATAGAGCAGGCTGACCCCGAGCTGGCCCTCCAGGTCGCTGACGCGCTTGCTCACCGCCGCCAGGGCGAGGTGCTCGCGTTCAGCGGCGCGGGTCAGGCTGCGCTCGTCGGCGATGGCGGCGAACAGGCGCAGGGTGACGAAATCGATACGACGCATAGGGCTCTCCCGTATTCGCAGGCGGCGAAGGATGCACCGTTTCGCCCCTTTACTTCAAAGCCCAGGAAGGATAGCCCTTCGTAAAACGCGAAGCGCACCTTGGCCATCGATCAATTGTCGGCTCCCCACGCGTCGGTCATGCTCTGCGCCACGAATCAATCCCACACAGGTGCTGCGATGAGCCAACAGACGGAAAAGAGCCTGCCGCTGCAGGGCCTCAAGGTGATCGAGATGGGCCAGCTGATCGCCGGCCCCTTCGCCAGCAAGCTGCTCGGCGAATTCGGCGCCGAGGTGATCAAGATCGAGCCGCCGAAGGTCGGCGACCCGCTACGCAAGTGGCGCAAGCTCAAGGACGGCACCTCGCTGTGGTGGCACGTGCAGTCGCGCAACAAGCGCTCGGTGACGCTGGACCTCAAGGCCGCCGAAGGCCAGGCCATCGTCCGCCAACTGGTGGCCGAGGCCGACATCCTGATCGAGAACTTCCGCCCCGGCACGCTGGAGGAATGGGGCCTGGGCTGGGACGAACTATCGAAGCTCAACCCGCGGCTGATCATGCTGCGCATCTCCGGCTACGGGCAGACCGGCCCCTATCGTGACCTGCCGGGCTTCGGCGTGATCGGCGAGGCCATGGGTGGCCTGCGCCACCTGTCCGGCCACCCGGGCCAACCGCCGGTGCGCGTCGGCATCAGCATCGGCGACTCGCTGTCCTCGCTCTATGGCGTCATCGGCGTGCTGCTCGCCCTGCAGGAGCGCAGCCGCAGCGGCCTGGGCCAGGAAATCGACGTGGCGCTGTACGAGTCGGTGTTCGCCATGATGGAAAGCCTGGTGCCGGAATACGACGCCTTCGGCTACGTCCGCGAACCGGCCGGCAGCGCGCTGCCCGGCATCACGCCGTCCAACTCCTACCTGTGCCGGGACGGCGCCTACGTACTGATCGCCGGCAATGGCGACAGCATCTACAAGCGCCTGATGACCCTGATGGACCGCCAGGACCTGGCCGACGACCCGCGCTTCGCCCACAACGACGGCCGCGCGCAGCACGCCGAGCTGATCGACGCCGCCATCGGCGAGTGGACCCTCCGTCACGACCGCGACGAGGTGATCGAGGCGCTCAAGGGCGCCTGCGTGCCGGCTGGTTACCCCTACACCGCCGCCGACATCGTCAAGGACCCGCACTACCTGGCGCGGCAGATGATCGAGCAGGTCGAGACCTTCGCCGGCCCGCTCAAGGTACCGGGCGTGCTGCCCAAGCTCTCGCGCACGCCGGGACGCATTGGCCATGGCGGCCCGCAGTTGGGCGAGCACACCGACGACGTGCTGGCCGGCCTCGGCCTCACCGACGAACAACGCCAGGGCCTGCGCGAGCGCGGGATCATCTGAAAGAAGCAGCTTCAAGCCAACAGCGTAGGGTGGATGACGCTTTTTTCATCCACCGTGACATTCCCGAAACGGTGGATGGGTGGAGCGTCACCCCCCCTTGGCCAGGCATAACCGACAGGATTCATCCATGAGCAAACGCCTGTATATCCAGGAAGTCGCCACCCGCGACGGCTTCCAGATCGAGCCGGACTTCGTGCCGACCGAAGACAAGATCGCGCTGATCGACCGCCTCTCGCAGACCGGGCTGGCGAAGATCGAGGTCACCTCCTTCACCTCGCCCAAGGCCATCCCCAACCTGCGCGACGCCGAGGAGGTGATGCGCGGCATCCGCCGTGTGCCGGGCGTCGAGTACACCGTGCTGGTGCCCAACGTGAAGGGCTGCGAGCGTGCGCTGGCCTGCGCGGTGGACGAAATCAACCTGGTGATGTCGGCCAGCGACACCCACGGCCTGGCCAACCTGCGCATGACGCCCGAGCAGTCGCTGGCGCAGTTCCGCGAGATCATCGAGGCCACCCGCGGCAGCGCGGTGTTCGTCAACGCCTCGCTGTCGACCACCTTCGGCTGCCCCTTCGAAGGCGAGGTGCCGGAGCGCCGCGTCTTCGAGCTGGTGCAGCGCCTGCTGGAGATCGGCGTGCAGGGCATCACCCTCTGCGACACCACCGGCATGGCCGACCCGGCGCAGGTCGAGCGCATCTGCCGCGAGGCGCTGAACAGCTGGCCAGAAACCGTGTTCACCGCGCACTTCCACAACACCCGCGGCATGGGCCTGGCCAATGCCCTGGCGGCGCTGAACGCCGGGATCGACCGCTTCGACGCCTCGCTCGGCGGCCTCGGCGGCTGCCCCTATGCGCCAGGCGCCAGCGGCAATATCTGCACCGAGGACCTGGTGCACATGTTCCAGCGCATGGGCGTGGATACCGGCGTGAATCTGGATGGCCTGCTGCTCTGCGCAGCCGACCTGCCGCAGCTGGTCGACCACGAGGTGCCGGGCGCCGTGCTCAAGGCCGGCAAGGCCGACCGCCGCTACCCGAAGCCGAAATGGCTGCAGGAAGCCGGCGCCTGAGCCTGCGGTTCAGAGCCCCTGGCAGAACGTCAGGATCGCATCGGCCACCGCACCAGGCGCTTCGCGCTGGGGAAAATGGCCAACGCCCGGCAGCAGGTGGCGGTGGTACGGGCCGCTGAACAAACCTTCCCGTCCCGCCGAGCTGTCTGGCGCGTTGCAGCTATCCGCCTCGCCGTGCAGCACCAGGGTCGGCACCGCCAGCACCGGCGTGGGCTGCAGCAGTGCCTCGTCCTGCGCATAGGCCGGATCGCCCTCGGCGAACCCCCAGCGGTGCCGGTAGGAGTGCAGCACCACCGCGGCCCAGTCCGGGTTGTCGAACGCCGCGGCAGCCTCGGCGAAATCCGCCTCGGCGTACCAGCCGGCCGGCGACCAGGTGTCCCAGAGCAGGCGGGTGAAGGCGAGGCGATCCTCGGTCACCGTACGCTCGCCACGCGGCGTGGCCATGTACCAGTGGTACCAGTAGTTGCGCGCCTGGCCCAGGGAGATCCGCTGGTTCGGGTCGTTGGTGCCATAGCCCACCGCAAGCATCACCAGCCGCGCGGCCGCGTGATGACGCAGCCCACAGGCGTTGGCCGCCGCCCGCGCGCCCCAGTCGTGACCGACCAGCACCGGCTGGTCCAGCCGCAGCGCATCGATGAAATCCAGCAGGTCGCGGCCCAGCGCGGCCAGTTGGCCGCTGCGCGGGATCAGCGGATCGACGAAGCGCGTCTGCCCGAAGCCACGCAGCGTCGGGCAGAGTACACGGTAACCGGCGGCGGCCAGATGCTCGGCGACGGCGCTCCAGCTTTCCGGGCTGTCCGGCCAGCCATGCACCAGCACCGCCGCCTGGCGGCCACGGGGATTCCATTCGAGATAAGCGATGTCCAGCACCGGGGTGCGGACGAAGGCGTAGTCGCTCATGCCGGCGTCTCCTGACGAATGTTCGAGTCATCAGCATAGGCGTTCGGCTGGGCAAAAACGGGGGTTCGTCGCATGTGCGCGACCGCCTCAGCGGTCTATCGGCAAGAATCGGCACGGCGTCACATTGCACACCGTGCCCCCGGACTCAGTGCTGGTTGGCCGCCTGTGCCGCCTCGATCAGATCGGCACCGATCTCGTCTTCGAACTTCTTCCATACCGGCCGCATCGCTTCGCGCCACTCGGCACGCTGCTCCGGGGTCAGCTCGATGATCTCGGTCTTGCCCGAGGCGGCGATGGCCTGCCTGGCCTTCTGGTTGAGTTCGTCGGCCTGGCGGTTAACCTCGACGGTGACCTCGGCCATGATCTTCTCCAGTTCGCTGCGCACATCGTCCGGCAGGCCTTTCCAGAACGTGGTGTTGGTGATGACCATGTAGTCGATCAGGCCGTGGTCGGAAGCGGTCATGTACGGCTGCACCTCGTGGACCTTCTGGCTTTCGTAGTTCGACCAGGTGTTCTCGGTGCCGTTGACCACGCCGGTCTGCAGCCCCTGGTAGACCTCGGCGAAGCTCATCTTGCGCGGGTTGGCGCGTACCACCTTGAACTGCTCCTCGAGCACCGCCGAGGCCTGTACGCGGAACTTCAGCCCGCGCGCATCCTTGGGCTCGCGCAGCGGCTTGTTGGCCGACAACTGCTTGGTGCCGTTGTGCCAATAGGCCAGGCCGGTGATGTTCTTGTCCTCCATGGCGGTGAGCAGCGAGCGCCCCTGCGGGCTGCTCTGGAAGCGATCGGCGGCGGCCAGGTCGTCGAACAGGAACGGCAGGTCGAAGATCTGGATGGCCTTGGCGTAGTGCTCGAACTTGGCCAGCGACGGCGCCAGCATGTGCACGTCGCCGAGCAGCAGTGCCTCCATCTCCTTGCCATCGCCGAACAGCGACGAGTTCGGGTAGACCTCGACCTTGACCTTGCCCGGCAGGCGTTCCTCGGCGAGCTTCTTGAACAGCAGTGCGCCCTGCCCCTTCGGTGTGTTGTCCGCGACTACGTGGGCGAACTTGATGGTCACGGGATCGGCGGCATGGACCAGCCCGGCGATGGACAGCGAAAGCGCGCAGGCGAGTGCCTTGGCGGTGCGGTTGAACATGATGAGTACCCTCTTGTTTTTGTCGGTTGGTACGTATGGCTGGCAAGGCAGCGCCTCTCAGGGCACCGCTTGCCCGGCACGTTGCAGCAGGCGGCGGGCGCGGCCGACGACGGGGGCGTCGACCATCTGTCCGTCCACCACGAAGACCCCGTCGCCGGACGCACCGGCGGCGAGGACGCGTCGTGCCCAGTCCAGCTCCTCGGCGCTGGGCATCAGCGTTTCATGCACCACAGCGACCTGGCTGGGGTGGATGCACAGCAGCCCGCCGAAGCCCATGTCGCGGGCATCGGCAACCGTCCGGGCGAGGCCGTGCAGGTTCTTGATATCGGGGAATACGCTGTCCAGCGGCGGCGCCAGGTCCGCCAGTCGCGAATGCAGCAGCAGCGCGTAGCGCGCCTGGTCGAGGATGCGTTCGGCGGCCGCGCTGCCGCTGGCCAGGCCCAGATCCAGGCCCAGGTCCAGCGCGCCGAAGGACAGCCGCTCGACGCCCTCGGCACTGGCGATTTCCGCCAGGCTGGCGAGCCCGCGGGCGCTCTCGACGATCGGCCATACCGGCTTGCCGCTGGCCGCCGCCAGGGCCACCTGAACCGCGCTTTCCACTTTCGGCAGCAGCACGCCGGCCACGCCGGCATGCCGTGCGCACAGCGCCAGGTCCTCGGCATGTCCGGCATGCAGCGGCGAGTTGACGCGCACCAGCACACGGGCGGCCGGATTGGCGGCAAGAAACGCGTCGAGATTGCTCCGCGCTTCGGCCTTCAGGCTCTCGGCAACGGCGTCCTCGAGGTCGACAATCACCGCGTCGGCCCCGCTCGCCAGCGCCTTGGGAATGCGTTCCGGGCGGGTCGCCGGGACGAACAGCGCGCTACGGATGATGGATGAATTCATGGCTGGCTCCTCGTCGCGCTCACACCGCGCCCTGCTCGTGCAGGCGCTGGATGTCACCGGGCGCATAGCCCAGCTCGGCGAGCAGCGCATCGGTGTGCTGGCCGAGCGCCGGGATCGGGTCCATGCGCGGCGCGAACGCGCTGTTGCGCGCAGGTGGCAGCAGCGCCGGCAGCCGCCCCGCGGGACTCTCCACCGCGCCCCAGGCCTGGCGTGCGGCGAGCTGTGGGTGGGCCCAGACGCCGGCCATGTCGTTGACATGGGCGTTGGCGATCGGCGCGGCGTCCAGCCGGGCGATCACCTCCTCGGCGCTCAGTCGAGCGAAGCTCTCGACGATGATGGCGCGCAGCGCCTCGCGGTTTTCCGAACGTTTGAAGTTGGCCGAGAAGCGTTCGTCCTGCGCCAGCTCCGGCTGCAGCAGCACCTTCTCGCAGAACAGCACCCACTCGCGTTCGTTCTGCAGGCCGAGCATCACCGTGCCGCCATCGCCGGTGGGGAACGGGCCGTAGGGGTAGATGGTGGCGTGGGCGGCCCCGGCGCGCGGCGGCGGCGGCGCGCCGTCGTAGGCGTAGTACAGCGGGTAGCCCATCCACTCCACCAGGCTTTCCAGCATGGTCACGTCGACGCGGCTGCCCTCGCCGGTCTTGCCGCGCAGCATCAGCGCCGAGAGCACGCCGGTGTAGGCGTACATGCCGGCGGCGATGTCGGCGATGGAGCAGCCGGCCTTGGCCATCTCGGTCTCGCCCGGTCCGCCGGTGACGGAAAGGAAGCCACCCTCGCTCTGGATCAGCAGGTCGTAGGCCTTCTTCCGCGCGTAGGGCCCGCCTTCGCCGTAGCCGGAAATGTCGCAGACGATCAGCCGCGGGAAGCGCTCGTGCAGCGCCTCGAACGACAGGCCCATGCGCGCCGCGGCGCCCGGTGCGAGGTTCTGCACCAGCACGTCGGCCTTGGCCAGCAACTGCTCGAGCACCTGCCCAGCCGCGTCCTGCTTGACGTCCAGGCTCAGGCTTTCCTTCGAGCGGTTGGTCCAGACGAAGTGCGAGGCCAGGCCATCGACGCGCTCGTCGTAGCCACGGGCGAAGTCGCCGGAGCCGGGGCGCTCGATCTTGATCACCCGGGCGCCGAGGTCGGCCAGTTGCCGTGTGCAGAATGGCGCGGCGATGGCGTGCTCGAGGCTGACCACGGTGATGCCGTCGAGCGGGCGGGGTTTGGCGGTTGTATCGTTCATATCCGGTTCCTGCAGATTCGGCGTAGGGTGGAAATCGGCGAAGCCATTTCCACGCGTTTGTTCAAGCCCCTGGGGACTCTGGCGCCACTTTGGTGGATGAGGCTTCGCCGCCATCCACCCTACGATTCAGTTCAGGCCAGCTCGTCCAGCCGCTCCAGGTCGCGCAAACGCCAGACCTTGTCGATCAATTCGCCCGCCTCGTCGGCGCTGCGCGCCCCGGAGAACTGCAGCAGGCGGCGGAACTTGTCCTCCAGTTCAGTGCGGCTCAGGGTGTTGTCCGGATCGCCCTTGGGCTCGTCGATGGCGCCGCTCAGGGTGCGTCCGTCGCGGGTGCTGACCTCGACCCGGCCGAGCCAGCGCGCCGGGTAGGCGCCGTCGACCTCGGGGTCGAGGACCATGCTCACTTTTTCGCGGAAGGCCGCCACGGCCGGATCGGTCAGGGCCAGGTCGCGGAACTCGGTGAGCTGCGCCTTGCCGTGCACGGCGATCAGCCCGAGCACCGTGCCCATGCTGAACTTGGCCTGGTGCACCGTCTGCGGCACGCTCACCCGCCCGAGCACGTCGATGGCGCCCTGGTGCACGCGGGTGGTGACGCTGGCGATCTGGTCGGCGCGCAGGCCTTCGCGCTGTATCAGCGCCAGCAACGCATCGGCGGCCGGATGGGTGTGGCGGCAGGAGGCATGGAACTTGAACGAGGTTTCCGCCAGTGCCCAGCGCGTGCCGAGGCGATCGGACAGCCTGCTCGGGTCGGCATCGCTGGACATGCCGGCAGCCATGCCCTGCTCGCCTTCGAGGATGTTCTGCGCGCCGCTCAGGCCGTCGGCCGTGAGGTAGGCGGCGAGCAGGCCATCGGCGGCGGCCTTGGCGGTGTGCAGCTGCTTGGAATCCGCCGCGTCACGAAGGAACTCCCACAAGCCCGCCGCTTGCGTACCGGCGCTGCCGAGCAGGTGGGTGAACCGCTGCTGGTCGAAGTCCAGCAGCTTGCCCACCGCCACCGCCGCGGCCAGGGTGCCGACCGTCGCGGTGGTGTGGAAGATGCGGTAGTGCGAGCGGCCGAGGAACTCGCCGATGCGGATGCCCGCCTCGTAGCCGGCGACCGCGGCTACCAGCAGCTCGCGGCCGGACTTGCCGAGATCCTGCGCGGCGGCCAACGCGGCCGGGAACACCACGGTGGCCGGATGCAGCACCGAACTGTTGTGCAGGTCGTCCTGCTCCACCAGGTGCGAGCTGGCGGCGTTCACCAGCGCGGCGAAGTAGGCCGAGCTGCTGCCGCCGTTGACCAGGATGCGTGCCGGCCCCTCGCTCGGCCCCATCTTCTGCGCATAGCGCTCGAACAGGGGAATCGGGTGCGAGCCGGCGCTGGCCAGCGCGGAGCCCAGCCAGTCGAGGAAGAGGTCTTCGGTGCGGGCGAGCACCGGCTCGGGAATCTGCTGGTAATGCAGGCCGGCGAGGAATTCGGTCAGCGCCTGGGTGTGCTGGCTCATGCGGTCGGCTCCAGTGGGTTGGCCAATGGGTTGGATAGTTCGATCAGGTTCTGGTCGGGGTCGCGCAGGTACACCGAGCGGATCGGCCCGGTCGCGCCGGTGCGCTGCACCGGGCCTTCGATGATGGCTGCGCCTTGCCGTTCGAGGTGGGCGACGACCGCCTCCAGCGACGTGGCGACGATGAAGCAGAGGTCCGCCGAGCCCGGTGTCGGCCGCTCGGCCTTGGGCTCGAACTCGCGCCCGGCCTGGTGCAGGTTGATCTTCTGGTTGCCGAAGGCCAGCGCCTTGCGCCCTTCGCCGAAGGTCACCGCCTGCATGCCGAGCACGCGGGTGTAGAAGTCCACCGTGGCCTCGATATCGGCGACGGTCAGGACCAGATGGTCGAGGTGGTCGATCTGCATGGCATCACTCCTTCGCTCGGTCGTCGCAGGGTGGAAAACGGCGAAGCCTTTTCCACGCGTTTGGCCGAACCCGCTCCGCTGCAGCGCGGCGCCCAGGTGGTGGAAAACGAACACCAGGTCTTTCCCAGCAATTGCGTCGCCTGTTGGATACGCGTGGAAAAGACCTGCGGTCGTTTCCACCCTACGTTGCTCGTCAGAAACTGCGCGGCAACGCGAGCAGATGCTCGGCCACGTAGGACAGGATCAGGTTGGTGGAGATCGGCGCCACCTGGTACAGCCGCGTCTCGCGGAACTTGCGCTCGACGTCGTATTCGTTGGCGAAGCCGAAGCCGCCGTGGGTCTGCAGGCAGGCGTTGGCGGCCTCCCAGCTGGCCTTGGCTGCCAGGTACTTGGCCATGTTGGCGGCGGCACCGGCGTTACGACCGGCGTCGTATTCCTCGCAGGCGCGCCAGCGCATCAGATCGGCGGCCTCCACCTCGATATGCGCTTCGGCGATGGGGAACTGCACGCCCTGGTTCTGTCCGATTGGCCGGCCGAACACCACGCGGTCGCGAGCGTAGGCGCTGGCCTTCTCGATGAACCAGCGGCCGTCGCCGATGCATTCGGCGGCGATCAGCGTGCGTTCGGCGTTGAGCCCGTCGAGGATGTAGCGAAAGCCCTTGCCTTCCTCGCCGATCAGGCTGCTGGCCGGAATCTCCAGGTTGTCGAAGAACAGCTCGTTGGTCTCGTGGTTGACCATGTTGGCGATCGGCTGCACGGTCAGGCCGCGGCCGATGGCCTCGCGCAGGTCGACCAGGAAGATCGACATGCCCTCGGACTTGCGCGTGACCTCGGCCAGCGGCGTGGTGCGCGCCAGGAGGATCATCAGGTCCGAATGCTGGATGCGCGAGATCCACACCTTCTGGCCGTTGATGACGTACTTGTCGCCGCGCTTCACCGCGGTGGTCTTGATCTTGGTGGTGTCGGTGCCGGTGGTCGGCTCGGTGACCCCCATGGACTGCAGGCGCAGCTCGCCGCTGGCCAGCTTGGGCAGGTAGTAGCGCTTCTGCTCCTCGCTGCCGTTCCTGAGCAGGGTGAACATGTTGTACATCTGCCCGTGCACGGTGCCGGAGTTGCCGCCGCAGCGGTTGACCTCCTCGAGGATCACCGACGCTTCGGCCAGCCCCAGGCCGGAGCCGCCGTATTCTTCCGGGATCATCGCCGACAGCCAGCCTGCCTGGGTCAGCGCGCTAACGAAGGCCTCGGGAAAGCCCTTCTCCTCGTCGATCTTGCGCCAGTATTCGGCGGGGAATTCGGCACAGAGGGCACGCACGCCTTCGCGGATGAAATTCAGTTCTTCGGTCTTGCTCGGGGTCATCTCGGTTCCTCGCTTGTTCGGCGCGCATGGCCTCAACGGTGGACAAGGCTGCGCCGTTATCCACCCTACGCTTCGCTATTCAGTCGAATTCCACTTCGGCCTTCTGCGCCAGGCCGTTGTGGTCGCCGGCCCAGAGCTCGGCCTTGCCCGGCGCGACGATGCGCCCGCCAACCTCGAACGGCTGCGGCGCGATCAGCGGGCGCAGGCCCCGGTAGGCGAAGCGGCGCAGGCGCGCCTCGGGGTTGGCGCGACAGAAGGCGCGCAAGTTGAGGGTGGCAATCAGCGGCCCGTGCACCACCAGGCCCGGATAGCCTTCGGTTTCGGTGACGTAGGGCCAGTCGTAGTGGATGCGATGGCCGTTGAAGGTGACGGCGGAATAGCGGAACAGCAGCGTCGGGGTCGGCGATACCGCCTCGCGCCAGTCGCCGGCGACCATCGGCTCGCCGCTGCTGGCCTTCGGCGGGCTCGGCACGCGGTAGACGATGTCCTGCTCTTCGCGAATGGCCAGGCGGCCGTCCTGCAGGTAGTCGTGCTGCACGGTGACGAACAGCAGCGCGCCGGTACGACCGTGTTTTTCCTCGATGTGCTTGATGGTGGAGACCCGCCGTGCCTCGCCGCTGGCTTCCAGCGGGCGGAAGAACTCGACGCGCCCCCCCGCCCACATGCGGTTGCGGTTATCCGCCGGCGGCAGGAAGCCACCGCGCGCCGGGTGACCATCCTCGCCGAGGCCGCTTTCGGCGATCGGCTCCTGGAAGAAACACCATTGCCACAGCGGTGGTAGCGCTTCGCCGTAAGCCGGGGTGGTTTCACCGAAGGTCGCAGCGATGCGCATCAGCAGGTTACGGCTGAGCTGGTCGTGGACTTCTTCGCTGCGGCCAATCCAGGCAGATAAATCGGTCATGGGAGCATTCCGGTTGTTGTCTTGTTTTGCCGAAGCATGCTACGAAGTCGGCGTTCTGAGAATTTGCATTTATCGACACCTGCGTTCGGCTAAGACGAACGCCAAACCAGAGACGAGTTCACATGCATTTCGATCTGGCCGACCTGCGCCTGTTCATCCATATCGCCGAGTCTCCCAGTCTGACCCAGGGCGCGCGCCGGGCTCATCTGTCGCCCGCAGCCGCCAGCGCGCGGATCAAGGCGCTGGAGAACCAGCTCGACAGCCGTCTGCTGTATCGCGACAGCCGCGGCGTGGAGCTGACACCGGCCGGGCAGAAGCTGTTGCAGCACGCGCGGCTGATCATGCGCCAGGTGGACTACCTGAAAAGCGAGTTCACCGAATACGGCGCCGACTCGGCCGGGCATATCCGCATCTTCGCCAACACCACCGCGGTAACCGAGTTCCTGCCGGAAGTGCTGGCGGGCTTTCTCGCCCAGCGCCCCGGAGTTACGGTGGACCTGCAGGAGCGCCTGAGTCGCGACATCGTGCGCGGCGTGCTGGATGGCAGCACCGACATGGGCATCATCGCCGGGCCGGTGCAGGCCGAGGGGCTGCAGGTGCTGCACTTCAGTACCGACCGGCTGCTGCTGGCGGTGCCGGTCGGCCATCCACTGGCCGGCCAAGCGCAGGTGACGCTGCGCCAGACCCTGGCCTATCAGCACATCGGCCTGCACGAGGGCAGCACCCTGCTGACCTTTCTGCGCGATCAGGTGGAGAAGCTCGGCGGGCAGCTTTCCCTGCGCATCCAGGTCTCCAGTTTCGAGGCGGTGTGCCGGATGATCGAGGCCGGTGTCGGCATCGGCATCATTCCCGAATCCGCCGCGCGCCGGCACAGCCGCACCATGCAACTGGCGCTGGTGACACTGGATGAGTCCTGGGCAGTGCGCGAGCGCAGCATCCTGGTCCGCGAACTGGACGCCCTGCCCGGCAGCGTGCGCGCGCTGATCGCGACCCTGGCGCCGGATTCCGTCTAAGCCAGCCCTACCCGATTGCGGGTAAAGCAGTGGAATCCTCGGGCGTTCGAGCTGCCCAAGAAAGCAGCGCAAGCGGATCGGCGCTCTCCACGCGACCCTCTCGCACTCATGATTTCTCTTGTTAATCAAATGGTTATGCAGATGAAACGAACTCGCCCGGGCCGTTCGCAACTTGCCATCACCGTCACACTTGCCTAGGGTAGTCCGTCATGAGGTCTCTAATCGCCCCCATCAGTTCGCTGCTCGCCGGCGTGGCCCTGCTCCTTCTCGGGCACGGCCTGCTCAATACCCTGCTGACGCTGCGCGGTGTCGCCGAAGGCTACTCGACGGGACTGATCGGCCTGCTGATGTCCGGCTATTTCGCCGGCTTCCTGCTCGGTACCTGGCTCGCGCCGTCGTTGATCAGGCGCATCGGTCATATCCGCACCTTCGCCTTCTACGCCGCCCTGGCCGCGGTCACCGTGCTGCTGCACGTGCTGGTCGTCAATCCCTGGGTGTGGCTGGTGCTGCGGGTGCTCTACGGCGTCTCGCTGGTAACGCTGTACATGGTCATCGAGAGCTGGCTCAACGCCCAGGTCAGTGGCGAGAAGCGCGGCCAGGTGTTCGCCCTGTACATGGCCGTCAACCTCGGCGCCCTGGCGGCGGCCCAGCAACTGCTGAACCTCGACAGCCCGATGACCTTCACTCTCTTCGCGCTGGCGGCGATCCTCATCTGCAGCGCGCTGATGCCGATCACCCTGACCCGCCAGGCGCAGCCCAGCCTACCGGACATGCCCGCCACCGACCTGCTGCAGCTGGCGCGCATCGCGCCCTTGCCGCTGATGGGCGCCGGCATTTCCGGGTTGGCGCTCGGCGGTTTCTGGGGCCTGGCGCCGGTGTACGCCAGCCAGGTCGGCTTCGATGCGGCCGGCGTCGGCCTGCTGATGAGCATGACCATCCTCGGCGGGGCGGTGCTGCAATGGCCGATCGGGCTGTTTTCCGACAAGCATGACCGCCGCGTGGTGATGCTCTGGGTGGTGGCCATCGCCGCGGTGCTGGCCCTGGTGGTCGCACCGATCCAGGCCGGACCGCTGCTGCTGGGGCTGATGTTCCTCTGGGGCGGCCTGGCCTTCTCGATCTATTCCATCGCCGTGGCGCAGATGGTCGATCACCTGCACCCGGACGAGATTCTGTCCGGCTCCAGCGGCCTGCTGCTGGCCAACGGCTTCGGCGCCGCGCTCGGCCCGGTGGTGGCCGGCGGCCTGATGCACCTGTTCGGCGCCGTCGCCCTGCCGCTGTTCTTCGCCGTGACGCTCTGCCTGCTGGCGCTCTATTCGTACTGGCGGCCCAAGCGCGTGGTCGATCTGGTCACCGAGCCGCACGGACACTTCACGCCGATGCTGCGCACCAGCCATACCGTGCTGGAACTGATGCCCGACACGCCCGAAACGGCCCCGGAGCAGGCGCAGACCGCGGAAGCAGACATTCTGGACGAATACCAACCGCCCCTGGAAGAGCGAGACCCGGCCCCCCAGCGAGCCAACACACCTTGAACCACGAGAGCGCAACCATGAGTGCGCTCCGCCAGCGCCACGGCTGAGCACGGCCTGGCGCCGCACCGACGACCGGGTTCGCCCGGCTACCGCCCGGTGCCCTGCAATCTGCCAATACACCCGGCCGCCCACGGCCGGATGCCGTTTGCTCGTCGGCCCAGGTCGGCGCGTCACTGCACCACTCATGGACAGGGAGACAGCGCATGCTACTTGCCACCGATCTCGATGGAACCTTTCTTGGCGGCGATCCGCAGGATCGCCTCAGCCTCTACCAGACCATCACCGCCCACCCGGACATCCAGCTCGCCTATGTCACCGGGCGCAGCCTCGAAGCCGTGCTGCCCTTGCTGGCGGACCCGACGCTGCCGCAGCCGGACTACATCATCGCCGACGTCGGCGCCAGCCTGTATCACGGCGAAACCCTGCTGCCGATCCAGCCGCTGCAGCAGCACATCGAAACCCGTTGGCCAGGCGAGACGGTCATCGCCAAAGCCCTGGCGTCGTATCCCGAGCTGGTCCGCCAGGATGTGCCGCAGGCACGCCGCTGCTCCTATTTCTGCACGCCGGAACAGGCCGCCGACCCGGCCTTGAAGGCCGTCGCCGAGCAATTGGGTTGCGACCTGCTCTACTCGGCGGACCTCTACCTGGATTTTCTCCCGCGCGGCGTGAACAAGGGCAGCAGCCTGCTGCGCCTGATCGAGACCCTGGGCCTGGATCCCGAGCAGGTGCTGGTCGCCGGCGACACCCTGAACGACCTGAGCATGCTCGGCTGCGGGCTCAAGGGCGTCTGCGTCGGGCAGTCCGAGCCCGGCCTGCTGGAGCAGACGCGCAACTGCACCCGTGTGCTGCATGCCGAGGCAGCCGGTTGCGGTGGCATCATCCAGGCCTTCGCCCACTTCGGCTTCCTCGGCGAACACGGCTTCGCCGCCGAGAGCCGCAAAGCCGCCGAGCCCGGGCAGGCCGAGCTGGTCATCGTCTATCACCGCCTGCCCTATGAGGAACACCGGGTGGACGGGCGCATCCAGCGCCGCCGGCCGACATCGCCCAACGGCATCATCCCGACCCTGCTGAGCTTCTTCGCCGATGGCCGCAAGGGCTCCTGGGTGGCCTGGGCCGAACACGACGAGACCGACGGCCCGTTCGACAGCCACACCACGGTCGATGCCGAGCGCTACCCACGCCTCACCGCGGCGCGCGTGCCCTTGAGCAAGGAACAGGTCGACACCTTCTACAAGCGCTTTTCCAAGGAGGCGTTCTGGCCGACCCTGCACACCTTCTGGGAGCGCGCCGCGTTCAACGAGGCGGACTGGCAGGTGTTCCTGCAGGTCAACCGCGCCTTCGCCGAGCGCACCGCCCGCGAAGCCGCCGAAGGTGCGACCGTGTGGCTGCACGATTACAACCTGTGGATGGTGCCGGCCTATCTGCGCGAGCTGCGCCCCGACCTGCGGCTGGCCTTCTTCCATCACACCTATTTCCCCTCGGCGGACGTATTCAACGTGGTGCCCTGGCGCCGGCAGATCGTCGGCAGCCTGCTGCAGTGCGACTACATCGGCTTCCATATTCCCCGCCAGGTGGAGAACTTCGTCGATGTCGCCCGCGGCGTGTTTCCACTGGAGACCCTCGCCCGGCAGAACTGCGCACCGCGCTTCGTCACCTACGGCTGCGCCGTCGGGCTCGACAGCATGACCACCGAAGTGGACACCGGCATGCGCCGGGTCAAGCTCGGCGCGCATCCGGTGGGGCTGGACCTGGACCGGGTACGCAACGCCTTGGCACGGGAAGCGGTGCAACAGGCCATGAGCCGGCTGCGGCAGGAGCTGGCCGGCGTGCGCTTGATTCTCGCGGTGGAGCGGCTCGACTACACCAAGGGCGTGCTGGAGAAGCTTCAGGCGTTCGAAGCGATGCTGGCAGCCAACCCCGAACTGCACGGCAAGGTCACCCTGGCCAGCATCTGCGTGCCGGCGGCGCAGGAAATCTCGGTCTACGACACGCTGCAGGGACAGATCGAACAGGCCGTGGGTCGCATCAATGGCCGCTTCGCCAGTATCGGCTGGACGCCGGTACAGTTCTTCTTTCGCAGCCATCCGTTCGACGAGGTGGTGGCCTGGTACGCCATGGCCGACGTCATGTGGATCACCCCGCTGCGCGACGGGCTGAACCTGGTGGCCAAGGAATTCGTCGCCACCCAGGGGCTGCTGGACGGCTGCGGCGTGCTGGTGCTCTCGGAGTTCGCCGGTGCCGCGGCGGAACTCAAGGGCGCACTCCTGACCAATCCGCACGACACGGCCGATCTCGCCGCAACCTGCTATCTGGCGCTGAACATGCCGAAAAGCGAAGCCCGCGCGCGGCTGCGCGAGTTGTACGGCATCGTCAGCTTCAACGATATTCGCCGCTGGGGCGATGAATTCCTCGGCTCGCTGCAGCAGCAGCCATTGCCGGCCGAGGCGATCGAGGTTTGAGCGCCGGCGACCGGGCGGCCAACGCCCGGTCCAGCCGGCGGCGGCGCAGCGCCCGCCTCAATATTCCACCTTGCCCCGCCCGGCCTTGACCGCCCCGCGCTTGCTCTTGCCCTCCAGCCGGCGCTTCTTGGAGCCCAGCGTCGGCCTGGTCGGACGCCGCGCCTTCTCGACCTTGGCGACGCTGCGGATCAGCTCGGCCAGGCGCTCCAGCGCATCGGCGCGGTTCTGCTCCTGGGTGCGATAGCGCTGCGCCTTGATGATGACCACGCCCTCGCGGGTGATCCGGCTGTCGCGCAGGGCCAGCAGGCGCTCCTTGTAGAACGGCGGCAACGACGAGGCATTGATGTCGAAGCGCAGGTGCAGCGCGCTGGAAACCTTGTTGACGTTCTGCCCGCCGGCGCCCTGGGCGCGGATGGCGGTCAGTTCGATTTCGGCATCCAGCAACTGAACGGAATTGGAGATTTCCAGCATGGCAGCTCGTCGCGAGGATCAGGCCCGGCATTGTCGTATGTCTCGGCAATTACGACATGTTTTTAATTGAATTTCGCCGCATGTGCGCAGAAGCATTGGGCTAAGGTAAAACCCCGCTTCGAACGGACCGCTCCATGGATTCGATCACCCAGGCCGTACTCGGCGCCAGCGTCCAGGCCGCCCTGCTCGGCCGCTGGCAGGGCCGCAAGGCGTTGCTCTACGGCGCCCTGCTCGGCACGCTCCCCGATCTCGACGTGGTCATCGACTACGGCGATGCCGTGGCCAACATGACCTATCACCGCGGATTCAGCCATTCGCTGCTGGTGGTCAGCCTGGTCGCCGCGCTGCTGGCCTGGCTGGCCCGGCGCTGGCGCCCCCACCCGGGCTATTCCGGCGGACGTCTGTTCCTCACACTCTGGCTGGTGCTGGTGACCCACGTGCTGCTGGACGCCTTCACCAGTTTCGGCACCCAGCTGCTATGGCCCCTGCACACATCGCCGGTCGCCTGGTCGAGCATCTTCATCATCGACCCACTGTACAGCGTGCCGCTGCTCCTGGCGGCGCTGGCCGGCGCGCTGTTCGGCCTGCACGGGCGGATCGCGCGCTGGCCACTGCTGGCGCTGGTGGTTTCCTCGCTGTACCTGGGCTTCACCCTGGCCGGCAAGCAGATGGCCGAGCAGCGCGTACGGGACATCATGACCCGGGACGGCATCCGGGCCGAACGCCTGTTCAGCACGCCGACGCCGTTCAACAGCCTGTTGTGGCGGGTGATCGTGGTGGACGGCGAGTTCTATCACGAGGCACTGGTCAGCTGGCTGGACGACGGCCCGCCGGAGCTGGTGCGCCTTCCGCGCGGCGGCCATCTGGCCGCGGCCCTGCGGGACTCGCCACAACACGCGCGGCTGCGCTGGTTCACCGGCGATGTGCTGCGTTACGACGAAAGCGCTGGCCGCCTGCTGGTCACCGACCTGCGCCTGGGCATGACCGGTTTCCATCCCTTCCGTTTCCCCCTGGCCGAACGCACGGAAAACGGCTGGCAACCGATCGCTCGGCCGGAACGCCTGCCGGCCGAGCGCGGCGACCTGGATCGCCTGCGGCAGATCTGGGCACGCATCTGGCGACAGTATCCGCCGCTACCGCTGGCAGCCTGGGCGGCGGAACTGGACGGCAAGCGCTGAGGCAGAGCGAGCCCGGGCAGGCTCGCCCTTTTTCGCTCAGGTACGAAATTGCCGGACCAGCTCCTGCAGTTCGACGCCGAGCCGCGCCAGCTCGGCACTGGCCCCGGCCGTCTGCTCGGTGGCACTGGCACTCTGATCGCCGATGTCGCGCACGCGGGTCACGCTCTCGGAAATGTTCTCCGCAACCGCGCTCTGCTGCTCGGCCGCCGCGGCGATCTGCTGGTTCATCTGCTCGATGGTGGAAACCGACTCGGTGATACGCCCCAGGGCGACGCCGGCCTCATTGGCCAGATCCACCGTGCGCTGGGTGAGATCGCGGCTGTTCTGCATCTGCTCGACCGCCTGCTGCGCGACCCGCTGCAGGTTGCCGATCAGGCCTTCGATCTCTTCGGTGGAATCGTGGGTGCGCCGCGCCAATGCGCGTACCTCGTCGGCCACCACGGCGAAACCACGGCCCTGCTCGCCGGCCCGGGCCGCCTCGATGGCCGCGTTGAGGGCCAGCAGGTTGGTCTGTTCGGCGACCGCACGGATCACTTCCAGCACACTGCCGATGCGCCCGCTTTCGGCATGCAGCGCTTCGATGGCATGCGCCGACTGGTCGACCTCGCCGGCCAGGTTGCCGATCTGGCCGACGGCATCCTGCACCACCCGATCGCCCTGGCGCGCCTGCTGATCGGCCTGGCGCGCGGCAGTCGAGGCCTGTTCGGCGTTGCGCGCCACCTCCTGCACCGTGGCCGCCATTTCGTGCATGGCCGTTGCGACCTGCTCGGTCTCCAGCCGCTGGGTCTGCACACCGGCACTGGTCTGCGCGGTAACGGCGGAAAGTTGCTCGGCCGCCGCCGCGATCTGGCTGACGCCCCCGCCGATACGCCCGATCAGGGCCCGCAGGCTTTCGGTCATGCTGTGCATGGCGTTCTGCAACTGGCCCACTTCATCACGCCGCGTGCTCGCTTGGGAATACGTCAGGTCCCCGCCGGCCACGCGCTGGGCCTGCTGCACGGTGGCACGCAGTGGTCCGACGATCATCCGCGAGATCGACACCGCTGCCAGCAGCCCGATACAGATCGCCAGCGCACCGATGACGGCCAGCAGCGTATAGGTGCTGCGACGCTGCTGCTCCATGGCGGCAGTCGCGCTGGCCAACGCCTCGCCGGCGGCATCGATCACCACCTCCGCTTGCTGGTCCATCGAGCGCTCCAGCGCGAGGCGCTTGTCGCGGTTCTGGCGGAACTCAGCGAAGGCGGCACGGTAGTTCTCGAGTTCGGCCAGCGCCTTGTCCATGGAAGCCTTCTGGTCATCGCCCAACCAGACCTTCAGATTGCTGCCGACAGCCGCCACGTTGTCGTGCAGCTCCTGCCAGCTCTTGACCGCAGCATCGGAGCTGTTGCCGACGTAGACATTCTCCAGGGTGCGCATGTCGAGAATCTGCTTGGTCAGCCCCGAGGTGGCCTCGGCGATGGTCAGCGGATCGCTGCCCTTCAGGCGATCCCCCTCCAGCCGCAGGACGCGCACCGCATCGTACATATCGAGTTCGATGAATTCGAACTCCTCGCGGCTGACCTGCGCGGCGTTCTGCATCTGCGTACGCAACGCGACACCCCGCTGGATCAACTCGCCGTATTCATCGAATTGCCGCCCGTACTCGTCCGCGGCCAGGCGAATCCGCGCCAGGTAGGCGTGCTCCACGTTGTCGGAACTGGCGGCCAGAGCGGTCAGCTCGTCGTCGAGCTGTTGCAGTGACTTGCGCAGCCCATCGGCCGAGGCCTGCTGACGCGTCAGCGCATAGTCACGCTCGTTCCCCCGCGCCGCGAGAATGGAGGCGTTGACCGTGGAAAACTGATTGATCTGGCTCGTCCGCCCGAGGATTTCGTCGACGGCGATAAAGCCGGTACCGGCCACGCCCAGGGTCAGCAGCAGTACCACGCCAAAGCCGTAGATCAGCTTCTTGCCGACCGGGATGTTGGTGAAGAAGTTCAGCACTGATTCCATCGAAAACATTCCACAAATGAAGGGCACCCCAGGTGAGTCGGCAGAGATTACTAATAGTTGAGTAATTAATCAGGAGTTTTTGGCGCCTTAAGACTGACGGCCTGGACATACCCGATGCATCGAAGCGGTGCAGTCTCTTTCGGATGCTGGCAAAGCGCCCCAGCGCAGCGCAGCGATACTTCTACAGCACATCAAAAACAACAGCATCCATATGATTTATAAGTAATTTTACGAACTGGCAAGCATCCTGCTTTGAGAGCCTCACCCTGATTACTGCAATCAGGTTTCCAGGACGAGGGCCCACCCTCGCGTACCGACACAGGGAGTCAAAGCATGTTCAAAAAACTCACAGTGGCAGTTGCCGCAGCGTCCGCAATGGGCTTCAGCGCCTTGGCCGTCAGCGAGACGGTGCCCTCTCCACTCGGCGATTTCGATGTCAGCATGACCGCCACTCTGGCCAGCGATTACATTTGGCGCGGCCAATCGCAGACCGCTGGCGAAACCGCTATCCAAGGCAGCCTGGACGTCGCACACGAAAGTGGTCTGTATGCCGGAATCTGGGCCTCGAACGTCGACGATGCGGCTTTCCCGGGCAACACCAGCGGCGCTGACATCGAGGTCGACTACTACGTCGGCTACGGCTATGGCTTCACCGATGACATCTCCGCCGACCTGCAGCTGGCCAAGTACGCTTATCCGCAGGCCAGCGAGTGGAACAGCTACGAAATCATCCCGAGCATCACCGCCTACGGCTTCACCCTGGGCTACAAGTACGGCGTCGAGACCGGCGTGCACCCGTCCTACACCTGGGCCGGCTACGAATACGAGCTGCCCTACGAAACGACTCTGTTCGCCAGCTACGGCTACACCGATGCAAAGGCCGGTGGCGAGGACTACAACGACTGGGCCGTCGGCGTGGGCAAGACCCTCTTCGGCCTGGACGTGACGCTGACCTACACCGACACCGACATCGCCTCGGCGGACTGCGAAGCCACCTACGGCAAGGACGACTACTGCGACTCCAACCTGACCGTCGCGGTCTCCAAGTCCTTCTGACCGGGTGCCGGCCATCGCTAGACGGCCGGGCCAAGCAAACCTTTGGTTTTGAACCGCTCCAACGGGGCGGTTTTTTATAGCTCCGTTCCGCTCAGTGCTGCAGGTGCCCGTACAGCCGGGCGTACAGGCCGCCCTCGGCGATCAGCTGCTGGTGATCACCTTCCTCCGCGATCCGCCCACCATCGAATACCAGAACCCGGTCAGCCTGCTTCACCGCCGACAGCCGGTGGGCGATGATCAGTGTCGTGCGGCCTCTGAGAAAACGGTTCAATTCCTGGTGCAGGGCGTATTCGGTGGCCGCATCCAACGCCGAGGTGGCTTCGTCCAGGATCACCACCTTCGGCTCGGAAAGCACCATGCGCGCGACCGCCAGCCGCTGGCGCTGGCCACCGGACAGGCGCACGCCAGAACGCCCGACCACACTGTCCAGTCCCTTCGGCAACTGGCGAATGGTCTCCGCCAGCTGGGCGATTTCCAGGGCGTGCCAGCAGAGCGCGTCGTCCCGCTCACGCCCCATGGTCAGGTTGGCGCGCACGGTGTCGTTGAACAGCGCCGGATGCTGCAGCACGACGGCCACATTGTCGCGCACCGTGTTCAAGCCGATCTCCTCCAGCGGCACGCCGCCGAAGCGAATCTGCCCGGCCTGTGGCTGGTAGAGCCCCAGCAACAACTGCACCAGCGTACTCTTGCCACCGCCGCTGGCGCCGACGACGGCAACCTTCTCCCCGGGCGCGATGCTGAGGTCCAGGCCTTCGAGAACCGGCTCGTCCTGGTAGGCGAACTGCAAGCCATGCACGTCGATGGCGACAGTCGACTGGCCGGCAAACGGATCGCGGCCACCGGCATACTGCGGCTCGTCGGCCCGGGCCAGCAACTGGTTGATCCGCCCCAGCGCACCGCCGGCCGCGTAGAAGGCATATTGCAGGCTGAGCAGTTGCTCCACCGGGCCGATCATGAACCAGAGGTAACTGAATACCGCGAGCATCTGGCCGATGGAGAGATCGGAAAACAGCACGGTCAGCATTGCCGCCGCGCGGAACACATCGATGCCGAACTGGAACAGCAAGCCACTGGCGCGATTGGAAGCATCGGTCTTCCACTGCGAGGCCACCGCGTAATCGCGCACTTCGCGGGCGCGCAGCCCGAGACGGCCAAGGAAGAAGCCCTGGCGATTGCCGGCGCGGACCTCCTGGATCGCGTCAAGGGTCTCGGTGAGTGCCTGGGTGAAGCGCGAGGTGCTGTCGTTCTCCAGCTTCTTCAGGTACTTGACGCGCTTGCCCAGCTGCACCGTGGCGTAGATCACCAGCGGATTGAACAGCAGGATCAGCAGCGCCAATTGCCAGTGCATCCAGACCAGGATGGCGGCCGTGCCGATGATCGACAGCAGCGCCACCAGGAAGCGGCTGAGGGTTTCCCCGATGAACTTGTCGATGGTTTCCAGATCGGTGACCAGATGCGTTGCCACCGTGCCGCCACCCAGGCTCTCATACTCCGCCAGTGCGATGCGCTTGAGCCGCTCGATCAGACGGATCCGGATGCGATAGACGATGTCCTTGGACAGCCGGGCGAACAGGCGCGCCTGCAGTACGTTGAACACCAGCGCCGAGAGGCGCAGCAGCAGCGTGATGCAGAGCATCAGGCCGATATAGCCAGCCGCGGTCTCCCAGCCGCTGGGCAGGAAGCGATCCATGACCTGCAGCGCGGCATCTCCTTCGCCCAGCAGCACCTCGTCCACCAGCAACGGCAGCAACAGGGGAATCGGCACACTGCACAGGGTCGCCAGCACCGCGATCAGGTTAGCCAGGAACAACGCCTTGCGATGATGCAGTGCGAGCCGGCGGATCTCCGCCCAACTGAGCCGGTCAGGCATGGGTATTGTGCTCCAGCCAGCGCCCCAGCAGCGGAGCCAGAACCGATAATGGCTGGTAACCGTTGGTCAGCAATGCCAGCCGTCCCCCGCCCTCGGCCAGCAGGGTCGGGAAGCCGGCGATCCCGAGATTTTCCACCCAGGCGAAATCGGCCGCCGTGGCCGCCCTCGCCTCCTGGGAGTCGTAATGCTCGGCGAACCTGCCACGCGGTATACCGGCCGCTTCGGCCAGCTCTACCAGCAGCGAGGGCTGCGTCACGTCGCGGCCTTGCCCATAGAACGCCTGCTGGATCAGCGTTGCCAGCGGCCAGACGCGGGCCTGGTCGATACCGCGTGCCGCCACCAGTGCCCGGCAGGCGGGTTCGGTGTCATAGACCAGGCCCTCCGGCAGCCCCGCGACAAGATTGAACGGCTGGCCGGTAGCGGCACGCACCGCCTGCCAGTAGGAGAGCGTCCGCGCGCGCCCGCTCTGGTCCATAGCCGCCCGCTCGCGGCGCAGCCCACCGACCACCCATTCCAATTGCACGCCCTGCGCCCTGGCCTGCTCGGCCAGCTCCTGCAGCACCGGTGCGAACCCCCAGCACCAGGAGCACATGGGGTCCATCACGTAAATCAGTCGAGCCACTTCGATACTCCACTACTCGGCGCATGCCGGCCTGCTCAGCGCTCCAGCTCCCGGGGGTCGCGTCCGATGGGATGCGGCTGGTTGCGCTGGCGGGCCAGCTCGATCTGCTTCTGTCGCTCACGAGCACTGGCCCGGGTCTTCTCGCTCAGGGTATTCCAGCAGTGCGGACAGCTGATACCCGGAGCGTAGTGCTCGGATTGCCGATCCGCCACGGAAACCGGGGAGCGACAGGCGTGGCACAGATCGAAATCGCCGGTGCTCAGGTCGTGCCGTACGGTGACCCGATTGTCGAACACGAAGCAGTCGCCCCGCCAGCGACTCTGCGCCTCGGGCACCTCCTCCAGATACTTGAGGATGCCGCCCTTGAGGTGATAGACCTCTTCGAACCCTTCACCGAGCATGTAGCTCGATGCCTTCTCGCAACGGATACCGCCGGTGCAGAACATCGCCACCTTCTTGTGCCTGGTCGGATCGTAGTGCGCCTTGATGTAGGCGGGAAACTCGCGGAACGAGCGGGTCTTCGGATCGACCGCACCGTCGAAGGTGCCGATGGCCACCTCGTAGTCGTTGCGCGTATCGATCAGCAGCACCTCTGGATCGGCGATCAGGGCGTTCCAGTCCTGCGGTTCGACATAGGTACCGACGCGCTGGTTGGGATCGACCCCGGCCACGCCCAAGGTGACGATCTCCTTCTTCAACTTGACCTTGGTGCGGTAGAACGGCTGTTCGTCGCAGTAGGATTCCTTGTGATCGATATCGGCCAGTCGCGCATCACGCCGAAACCAGGCGAGCAGCGCATCGATCGCCTGGCGAGTGCCGGACACGGTGCCGTTGATCCCCTCTTCGGCCAGTAGCAGCGTGCCTTTGATGTCGTTGTCGCTGAGTATTTCGAGCAGGGGCTCACGCAGCGCGACGTAGTCCGGTAGGGACACGAACTTGTACAACGCTGCGACGACGATCTTCTGTGTCATGGGTATGTCCACCAGTGGTCGCCCGCGTAAAGGGCGGACCGGATACAAACGAAAGCGCCGGCAACGGCCGGCGCGAGGAAAAGTCTAACAAACAAGGCACAACGGGCGCGCGGGTGCGAACGGTAAGCCGGTCCCGTCTATTTATTTATGCCCGCCGGCGCAGACGGGCGAGGATGGCACCGCAGTTTGCTGGCGCCACTCCTCCGGTGTGTAGGTATGCAGCGCTAGTGCGTGGATCTGCTGCATCAGCGCCCCCATCGCGGCATAGGCCTTCTGGTGGCGCTTGACCGAACTCAAGCCGGCGAATTGCGGGCTGACGATCACGGCCTTGTAGTGGGTTTCCTGCCCCCGGCTGTGCATGTGGCTTTCATCGAACACTTCGAGGTGCTCGGGCTGGAGTGCTTGCAGGGCGTCTTGGATCGAATCGAGTTTGGGCATGCCTGGCTCTCTCAAGGCTTCTGGGTATCGAGTTCGGCCGTCATGTCGGCCAGCAGCTGGTTCACTTCCGGCACAGCGGCTTCCAGTTTCGCCTGGGTCAGCTGCGCCGAACGGGCATTGAGCTCCGGCAGCTTGGCGAGCATCTTCTTGCCCAACGGCGATTGATAGAAGTCGATCAGCTGGTTCAATTCAGGCTCGGAAAACTGGCTGGTATAGAGCACGACCAGATCAGGTTTCAGCTTGTCCCAGCCGATGGCTTTGTCCAACGCCGCATCGGCCTTGGCCTGGTAGCGCTCGAGCAGCGCCCTCTTGCTCCCCGGCGCCTGGGCTTCGGCAAAGCGCTGCGCGAACATTTGCTGGACCTGGGCATAAACCGGCACCGCGAGGCGCTCGGCATTCGCCAATTGGAGGAAGCGCTCGGCACTGTCAGCGTGGGTTGCACTGTCGGCCATCGACGATACGGCGATACAGCTGAGGGCAAATGCGCAGCAAAAACGGAAGGTACGGTGCGTGGACATTGGAAATACCTTGGATGGGCGATAGGTAGCCCTCAATGGACACATTCTGCGCCTGGAGTTCCAATGGCTCAAGCAACGGGCTGCAACACCACGGAACCCCCAGTGTCGTAACGCAGCCTAAACCAGTAATTCGAACCATGGAGCAACGGCATGACACGTACCGAGACCGACAGCCTGGGCCCAGTAGAGGTGCCGAAACAGGCTTACTGGGGTGCCCAGACCCAACGCTCGCTGAGCAACTTTGCAATCGGTGGCGAACGCATGCCGATCGAAGTGGTGCATGCCCTGGCTCTGATCAAGAAAGCAGCAGCACGGGTCAACAACCGCATCGGAGACCTGCAGCCCGATATTTCCCGCTTGATCGAACAGGCCGCCGACGAGGTGTTGCATGGCCAGCACGACGATCAGTTCCCATTGGTGGTCTGGCAGACAGGTAGTGGCACGCAGAGCAACATGAACGTCAATGAAGTGATAGCAGGGCGCGCCAACGAACTGGCTGGAGGCAGCAAGGGCGGCAAAAGCCCCGTGCACCCCAACGATCACGTCAATCGTGCGCAGAGCTCCAACGACTGCTTTCCTACCGCGATGCATATCGCCACCGCCAAGGCCATCCATGCCGATCTCTTACCGGCGTTATCCGAGCTGTCCGGTGGGCTCGCCGAACAAGCCGCGCGCCATAACAAGCTGATCAAGACTGGGCGGACCCATATGATGGACGCCACCCCGATCACCTTCGGCCAGGAACTCTCGGCCTTCGTAGCCCAGCTCGACATCGCCGAACGGGCGATCCGTCAAAGCCTGCCGGCTGTCTACGAACTGGCCCAAGGCGGAACGGCCGTCGGCACCGGGCTGAATGCCCCGCACGGTTTCGCCGAAGCCATCGCTGCGGAACTGGCAGCTCTTTCAGGGCTTCCCTTCGCCAGCGCACCCAACAAATTCGCCGCATTGGCTGGGCATGAGCCCTTGGTCGCGCTTTCCGGGGCCTTGAAGACCCTGGCCGTGGCCCTGATGAAACTGGCCAATGATTTGCGCTTGCTGGGTTCCGGGCCTCGCGGCGGCTTCGCCGAAGTGAAACTGCCGGCCAACGAGCCCGGCAGCTCGATCATGCCCGGCAAGGTCAACCCGACCCAGTGCGAGGCGTTGTCGATGCTTGCCTGCCAGGTCATGGGCAACGATATGACCATCGGTTTCGCGGCAAGCCAGGGGCATTTGCAGCTCAATGTGTTCAAACCGGTGATCGCCCATAACCTGCTGCAGTCGATCCGACTGCTGGCTGATGGCTGCCGCAACTTCAATACCCACTGCATAGCGGGACTCGAACCAGACCCTGCGCGTATGGCTGAACATCTGGAACGAGGTTTGATGCTGGTAACTGCCCTGAATCCCCACATCGGCTACGACAAGGCAGCGGAAATCGCCAAGAAGGCTTATGCAGAGGGCAGTACCCTGCGCGAAGCGGCATTGGAACTCGGCTACCTGACCAACGATGAATTCGAACAATGGGTTCGTCCGGAAACCATGCTGGAGTCAGGGCAACGAGGATGACCTGAATCGACTGATAACCAGTCATTCAGCGGGGCTGGGAGCCGCTCCAGTCCCAGCAGTGCTGCAGTCCATCGCCACGAACCACCAGCTGCCAATAATTCCAGCGCCCAAAAGCAAACCCCCGAGCCGCTAATGCGGATCGGGGGTTTGGGATAGGTGCTTGACGATGACCTACTCTCACATGGGGAGACCCCACACTACCATCGGCGATGCGTCGTTTCACTGCTGAGTTCGGGATGGGATCAGGTGGTTCCAACGCTC
>NZ_POUT01000005.1 GCF_002890915.1 Stutzerimonas stutzeri
CAGATTACGCTCCACGCTTCCTCCCCACGCTCGGTCACCCTTACGCAGTTGCGCTTCGCTTCGTTCACTGTGGCCAGCTCACGGGAGGACTTGCACCTCCAAGAGTGCGCCCATGCTGGGCGCACAAGAAAAACCCCGCCGAAGCGGGGCTTTGCAGACTGAATCCTGACGTCCATGACCGCGCACCATCCTGGCGCCGCTCCCTGTGTGGTCCGTTTTGTTGGTTCGCGCTGTCCTTGCGCCACATCCTTAGTGCAGAAGATTACCGCCCGGTTCGAACGACCAATAGTAGCCATCCTGCGTCGCGTCTTGTAAGCCATTTCCTACAAACGAGCCATCCTTGACCCACCGATGTAAGCGAAGGCTTACAAGATGCGGTTTTTATGACCGAAGCGCCGACTTAATCGTTCCGCATCATGGCCAAATAATTTCAAATTGCCTTGCCGGGTTAAGCCCTTTTCATGGGCTGCTGCGGATAGACGTGCAGGAGCGGCCATGCCCGCGAAGCTTTTGTGCGCGGGAATATTCGCGGGCATGGCCCGCTCCTACGAGAACACCTCGACACTTCGAATAGCACACAATTGGGATAGCCTTTTCAAAACTGCGCCGCATCCAGCAGGTACAGCGACGTACTACCGGCCTTGACCGAAGCGCTGAGCGAGTGGATCCGTGGCAACAGGCGGGCGAAATAGAAACGCGCGGTACCCAGCTTGCTCCGGTAGAAATCGTCCTGCTCCTGCTGGCCGCACGCCACGGCGGCCATTCGCGCCCACATGTAGGCGTAGGCGGTATAGCCGAACACGTGCAGGTATTCCACCGAGGCGGCGCCGATCTCGTTCGGGTCGGCCTTGGCACGATCGATGACCCAGGCCGTCAGCTCGTCCAGATTGTCCAGCGCCGCCTTCAGCGGCTCGACGAATTCGGCCAGTTCCGGACCGGCAGCCGCGATGAAGGCGCGGATCTCATCGGCGAAGGCCTGGTACAGGGTGCCGCCGCTACCCACCACCTTGCGCCCAACCAGGTCGAGGGCCTGGATGCCGTTGGTGCCTTCGTAGATCTGGGTGATGCGGCAGTCGCGCACCAGCTGTTCCTGGCCCCACTCGCGGATGAAGCCGTGACCACCGAAGACCTGCTGGCCATGCACGGTGCTCTCCAGCCCCATGTCGGTGAGGAAGGCCTTGGCCACCGGTGTCAGCAGCGCCACCTGCGCCTCGGCACGCTGGCGCGCCTCGGCATCGTCGCTGAACTTGGCGATGTCCAGTTGCAGCGCCACGTAGCTGGAAAACGCCCGCCCGCCTTCGTTCAGCGCCTTCATGGTCAACAGCATGCGGCGCACGTCGGGATGCACGATGATCGGGTCGGCCGCCTTGTCCTGCGCCACCGGCCCGGTCGGCGCGCGACTCTGGATGCGCTCGCGGGCATATTCGACGGCGCTCTGGTAGGAGCGTTCGCCGGTGGAAAGGCCCTGGATGCCGACGCCCAGGCGCTCGTAGTTCATCATGGTGAACATCGCCGCCAGGCCCTTGTTCGGCTCGCCGACCATCCAGCCGATGGCGCCGTCGAAGTTCATCACGCAGGTGGCCGAGGCCTGGATGCCCATCTTGTGTTCGATCGAACCGCAGGACACCGCGTTGCGCTCGCCCAGCGAGCCGTCCTCGGCGACCAGCACCTTGGGTACCAGGAACAGCGAGATGCCGCGCGAGCCGGCCGGTGCGTCCGGCAGCTTGGCCAGCACCAGATGGATGATGTTCTCGGTCAGGTCGTGCTCGCCGCCAGTGATGAAGATCTTGGTACCGCTGATCGTGTAGGAACCATCGGCCTGCGGTTCGGCCTTGGTGCGGATGATGCCCAGGTCGGTACCGGCGTGCGGCTCGGTCAGGCACATGGAACCGGACCAGACGCCGGCATACATGTTCGGCAGGTATTTGTGCTTGAGTTCTTCGCTGGCATGGGCATGGATCGACAGGCAGGCGCCGGAGGTCAGCATGGGGTACAGGCCGAAGGCCAGGCTGGCGGAGTTCATCATCTCCTCGACCTGCGCCGAGATGACCTTGGGCATGCCCATGCCGCCGAAGGCCGGATCGCCGCCGACGCCGACCCAGCCGCCTTCGGCATACAGGCGATAGGCCTCCTTGTAGCCGGCCGGCGTCGCCACCTCGCCGCCCTGCCAGTGGCAGCCCTCTTCGTCACCACTGCGGTTCAGCGGGGCGATACCGTTGGCGGTGATCTTGCCCGCCTCCTCGAGGATCGCCTCGGCCGTCTCGGCATCGACCACCTCGGCCAGCGCCGGCAGGCGCTGCCAGAGTGCCGGTGCGTCGAAGACTTCGTTGAGGAGGAAACGCATGTCGCGCAGCGGCGCTCGGTAGTCAGCCATGGAAAGAACCTCGCAAGACACTGGTCGGCGGCCACTCGGGGCCGTTTCAGCGAGTCTAACCGAATAACGAAGACAGGATTAAGCGTCTTTTTGTGACCGAATGGTTTTACATGGTCACGAAATGAGTTCCCTGGGCATCACAGCGCGCGCTCGACGGTGCGCACCGCACCCCGTCCATTTCCATACGTCCGCACACAGTTGCGCCCGCCCTTCTTGGCGCTGTACAGCGCCTGGTCCGCGGCCTTGATGACCTCCTCCGGGCTGCGCTGCTCGGCTTGCCGCTCGGCGACGCCGATGCTGATCGTCACCGAAACCTGGCCCGAGGAGGATTTGCCCCGCGCCTGGCGGCCCTGGCGATCGTCCTTGGGCCGGCTGTTCCTGTCGCGTAGCTGCAGGGCATAGCCCTCGATGGCCTGGCGCACGGCTTCCAGGTGCGGCAGGCATTCATCGAGGCTGCGCCCGGGGAACACCAAGGTGAACTCCTCGCCGCCATAGCGGTAGGCACGTCCGCCACCGCCGATCCTGCGCAATCGACTGGCGACCAGGCGCAGCACCTGGTCGCCGACGTCATGCCCATGGGTATCGTTGAACGCCTTGAAATGATCCACGTCCGCCATGGCCAGCACGTACTGGCGCCCCAGACGTTGCAGGCGCTCGTTCAACGCACGGCGGCCGGGCAGCCCGGTCAGTTCGTCGCGGAAGGCCATGAGATAGGCCTCGTGGGCGATCGCCACCACCAGCATCAGCAGCACGTGGCTGCTCAGCACGTTCAGCGCGCCCGGGCGGCTGAAGGTCTGCGGCAACAGCAACAGCACGCCGAGCAATGCGACCAGCTGCGCCGCATGGGAAGGTCTGGGCTGGCGCAGGTACTGCGCGGCCAGCAGCAGGATGGCCAGCAGGAAGGCCGGATAGGCCAGCTGGATCAGATTCATCCAGCCGGCCTGCAGCATCGGCCAGCGGATTTCCACCAGCCAGGCATGCAGCGCCTCCGGGAAGCGCCGGGCCAGCGCCAGTGCCACCACCGCGACGACGAACAGCACGGCGGCACGGGCGAGCCCGTCCTGGGCCAGATGGCTGCGCTCGCGCCAGATGCCGTAGAGGCCGAACAACAACGGCAGCAGCAGGCTGCACAGGTGAAAGGTCAGCGCGGCGTCGTCCAGCAGTTGCCCGTGGGCACGGTAATGATCGGCGTGGGTATCGAGCAGGAAGTAAGCGATATAGACGCAGAGCAGCAGGAACAGCTCGCGGATGCGCCCGTAGACCAGGCAGAACGCCCCACCCAGAAGCAGCAGCACCGTCGGCAGGACGTTGTACAGCGAGGTGAAGAATTCGTTGAGCGTCGCCTGGCGAGCAATTACCCAGCCACCGGCCAGCAGCGCCAGCGGGGCGAGGAAATGACTGAGGCGAAGTGGATAGGGGCGCGACACGGCGACTCCGACGGTCTGCCGACGAAAGATAGCATTCTGCCTTCGTGCCCGCGCAGGCGCAGCCGTCCAGCCGGAAAAATGCGGATCTGATTGGCAAAAACGCAGGTTCCCGTTGGGCTTCGCTACGCTCAGCGCCAGCCTACCCGTGGGCGTCCGCATGCCGGTGTTGCAAGACATCCGCGCCAGCGCGACGCGGTCTGCGCCCGGAATGCGGAAAGCCGCTGCACAGGCAGCGGCTTTCCGTCAGCACATCGACTCAGTCAGTAACCGAGGGCGAAATCTTCCTCGGCCATGTCCATCAGGTTGTCGGCACCGGACAACATGGTTGCCACGTGGGCGCGGGTGCGCGGCAGGATGCGCGCGAAGTAGAAGCGCGCAGTCTGCAGCTTGGCCTTGTAGAAACCCTCTTCCTCGGTGCCAGCAGCCAGCTTCTCGGCGGCGACGCGCGCCATGTCGGCCCAGAAGTAGGCCAGGCAGGCGTAGCCGGAGTACATCAGGTAGTCCACCGACGCCGCGCCGACTTCCTCGCGGTTCTTCATCGCGGCCATGCCGACCTTCATGGTGATCTCGCCCCACTCCTTGTTCAGCTGCGCCAGCGGGCCGACGAGGCCCTGGATGGCTTCGTTGCCCTCGTTGGCCTGGCAGAACTTGTGCACGATCTTGGTGAAGCCCTTGAGCGCCTCGCCCTGGGTCATCAGCACCTTGCGCCCCAGCAGGTCGAGGGCCTGGATACCGGTGGTGCCTTCGTACAGGCAGGAGATGCGGCTGTCACGCACGTTCTGCTCCATGCCCCACTCGGCGATGAAGCCGTGGCCGCCGTAGACCTGCACGCCATGGTTGGCGGCTTCGAAGCCGACTTCGGTCATGAACGCCTTGGCGATCGGGGTGAGGAACGCCAGCATGGCATCGGCAGCCTTGCGCTGTGCTTCGTCGGCACTGCGCTGCATCACGTCCACTTGCTTGGCGGCGAAGTAGAGCATGGCGCGGTTGCCTTCGGCGAAGGCCTTCATGGTCAGCAGCATGCGGCGCACATCCGGATGCACGATGATCGGATCGGCGGCCTTGTCCGGCGCCTTCGGCCCGCTCAGCGAACGCATCTGCAGACGCTCGCGGGCGTACTTGATACCGCCCTGGAAGGCCACCTCGGCATGGGCCAGGCCCTGCAGCGCGGTGCCCAGGCGGGCGGTGTTCATGAAGGTGAACATGCAGTTCAGGCCCTTGTTCGGCGGCCCGATCAGGAAACCGGTGGCGCCGTCGAAGTTCATCACGCAGGTGGCGTTGCCGTGGATGCCCATCTTGTGCTCGATGGAGCCGCAGGACACGCCGTTGCGCTCGCCCGCCTCGCCGGAGGCCGAGGGCAGGAACTTCGGCACGATGAACAGCGAGATGCCCTTGGTGCCGGCAGGCGCGTCGGGCAGGCGGGCCAGCACGATGTGGACGATGTTCTCGGCCATGTCGTGCTCGCCGGCGGAAATGAAGATCTTGGTACCGGTGACCTTGTAGCTGCCGTCGGCCTGCGGCTCGGCCTTGGTGCGCAGCATGCCCAGGTCGGTGCCGCAGTGCGGCTCGGTCAGGCACATGGTGCCGGTCCACTGGCCGGTCACCAGCTTGGTCAGGTAGGTCTGCTGCTGCTCGGGGGTGCCGTGCGCGTGCAGGGTGTTCATCGCACCGTGGGACAGACCCGGGTACATGCCCCAGGACCAGTTGGCCTCGCCGATCATCTCGCTCATGGCCATGCCGAGGGATTCCGGCAGGCCCTGGCCACCCTGCTCGACGTCGTGCGCCAGGCTCGGCCAGCCGCCTTCGACGTACTGCTGATAGGCTTCCTTGAAGCCACTCGGGGTCTTCACCCCGCTCTCGCTCCAGGTGCAGCCCTCGGTGTCACCGACACGATTCAGCGGTGCGAGCACCTGCTCGCAGAACTTGGCGCCTTCCTCGAGGATGGCATTGACCATGTCCGGCGTGGCGTCTTCGCATCCCGGCAGGCTCTGATAGTGCGCCTCGTAGCCGAGCAGCTCGTCACGTACGAAGCGGATATCGCGCAAGGGGGCCTTGTAGTCGGGCATTGGATAAACCTCAGCGGTGGATTCTTTGAGACAACTTTCGGTTGGGGTCGTCAACTTTTAGTTGATTTGGTTGACGCGACCGGGCACCAGTAGAGACCGGTATCAAACAGACGTTTGAAACATACGTTTCGCCCCAAGCCCTGTCAAGCGGGGGAAACGGCAGCAGGTATAGGTCAATTCGGCCATCGTCCAGCCAGCCGCGAGCCTGTCGAGACAGGCCGAGGCAAGTGGATCGAGGCATGGCGAAGGAAGAAGGCGGGCGCCGAACGGCAGGCGCGCCGGGGAAGACGGCGGAACCTGAACGGCCCGAGGGAATCAGGCCTGGGTATCGATAAGGGTGCCGAGCACTTCGTCGGCGCTCTGGATCATGCGTGCGCCCAGGTTGGCGCTGTGCTCGCCGAGCTTCATCTGGATCAGCTGTTCGGTGAGTTCGGCCAGCGCCTGGGAATTGTCGGCGCCCGGCAAGCTACCGGCGGCGATCGCCACTCCGGCCTGTTCGACACGCTGCTGGCCGCCCTGGTAGGCGCTCAGACCGGCGCCGAGAAGACTGCTGGTGATCTGCATGGATGGCTCCGCGCAATCAGGTTGCTGGCATTCAAGCAAATAATCGCCGCCAACCGCAAGCGACGCCTGGCCGCTATGCCGGCAGGCCGAGCGGGGCCAGCTGCAGATGAACGGCCACCCGCTGTGCGGACGCTCGCGCCAGCCGCGGCACCCGGCCGAGGCAGGGCGCCGACAGCCGTTCGTCGAGCGTGGCCAGGTTCTCCTCCAGCCGCGACGTGGCCGGGTCGACGATATTGGCCACCCAGCCGGCCAGCGCCAGGCCATCGGCAGCGATCGCCTCGGCGCTGAGCAGGGCGTGGTTGATGCAACCCAGTCGTACGCCGACCACCAGGATCACCGGCAGGCCCAGGCGCACCGGCAATGCGGACAGGTTTTCCCGCCCGCTCAGCGGCACCCGCCAGCCGCCGGCGCCTTCGACCAGGGTAAAGTCGGCCCGGCGATCCAGCACCGGCTGCACGGCGGCGGCCAGCGCCTCGATCGTCAGCGCCACGCCGGCTTCGCGCGCCGCGATATGCGGCGCGATCGCCGGGGTGAAGGCGAATGGATTGACCATTGCATAGTCCAGCGGCAGGCTGCACTCGGCCAGCAGCGCCAGGGCATCGGCGTTGCGCAGGCCCTGCGGCGTCGACTCGCAGCCGGAGGCGACCGGCTTCACCGCCGCGGTGGAAAGCCCGGCCTGGCGCGCCGCATGCAGCAGGCCGGCGGCGATGGTGGTCTTGCCGACGTCGGTATCGGTGCCGGCAATGAAGAAGGCGCGGCTCATCTCAGGGTTCCTTGCGCAGGATGCCATAGACCACCTGATAGGTGGCCGGCAGTCCCTCGGGCCGGCGGAAGCGTTCGTAGGCCTCGACCAGCGCGCGGATGCGGGCGCGCCCGGTCAGCCCGCCGGGGCGCCCGGGATTAAGGTTGTGCGCACCGAGCGCCTTGAGCTCATGGGTGAGCTGGCGCAGGTCGGGAAAATGCAGCACCTCGGGCCGCATCTCCAGGCTCACCAATTGCAGCCCGCTGTTGCGGCACAACGCCTGATAGGTGGCCAGCGGGCGGAAGCGGTTGACGTGAGCGAAGCCATCCACCGCCTGCCAGCTGTCGCGCAGCTCCTGCAGGGTGCCGCTGCACAGGCTGCTGAAGGCGAACGTGCCGCCTGGCCGCAACACCCGCCGCGCCTCGCCCAGGACACCGGCGAAATCCTCGCACCACTGCAGCGCCAGGCTGGAGAAGACCAGCTCGGCACAGCCGTCGCGCAGCGGCAGCTGCTCGGCGTCGCCGACGACGAATTGTCGTGCGCCGCCCGCGGGCCGCGCATGCCGCAGCATGCCCTCGGCGATATCCAGCGCCACGCCCTCGGCCTGCGGGAAGGCGCAGGCCAGGGCGCGGGAGAAATAGCCGGTGCCGCTGCCCAGGTCGAGCCAGCGCGATACCCGCACGCCGTCTGGCAGACGGGCCAGCAGTTGGCCGCCGACATGCCGCTGCAACGCCGCGACGCCGTCGTAACTGGCCGCGGCGCGGGAGAAGGAGGCGGCTACCTGGCCCTTGTCGGGCAGCGTGTTCCCGTGCCGCTCGCTCACTGCCGCCTCAGTCATCCTCGCCCTCATTCATGAAGGCCAGCATCGCCGTCGCCACGTCTTCGGCACGCTCCAGCGGCAGGCCATGGCTGGCGTTGGCCAGCACGTCGACTTCGACGTCGGGCAGCCAGGCCAGCAGCGCCTCGGCGGCGGCCTGCGGCACCAGCGCATCGCCGCCGGCGAACAGGTGCAGCTGCGGCCCGACATAGCGTTGCAGCGCCGCGCGGCCGTCCAGCTCGGCGAGCAGTCTGAGGCCCGCGGCGAATACCGCCTGCGGTTGGTCGAGCAGGCTGACCTGCAGCTGCCTGGCCAGCGTGCGCGGGTCGAAGGCGCTGCGGCTGCAGAGCAGGCCAAAGCGCTTGAGGGTGTCGTCCGGCCCCAGGCGGAAGGCCGCCTCGAAGGCATCGAAGACTTCCGCGGGCATCGCCGTGGGCCAGTCGGCGCGGCTGCGGAAACAGGGGTTGCTGCAGAGGGTGATCAGGCCCGGGCAAGCGGCGTCCCGGCGCGCAGCCAGTTGCGTCGCCAGCATGCCGCCCAGCGACCAGCCGGCCAGCCAGCTGTCGGCCGGCAGGCGGGCATCCAGTTCGTCGAGCCAGGCCTCGGGCCGTTCCAGCACCGGCAGGGGGGCGATGTCGACCTGCAGGCGCGGTTCGCGCTCGCGCAGCACCTCGGCCAGCGGTTCGAGTGCGGCCGGGCCGAACGCCCAGCCCGGTAGCAGAATCAGGCGATCACGCATCGTCGCACTCCTCGGGCAGTCGTGCCCAGCAGTCGGCCAGCGCCTCCAGCAGGCGCTCGAGCTGCGCATCGGTGTGGGCCGCGGTGAAGGTGATCCGCAGCCGCGCGCTGCCGGCCGGAACCGTCGGCGGGCGGATGGCGCCGACCAGGATGCCGCGCGCGCGCAGCAGCGCCGACAGCCGTAGCGCCCGCTCGCTGCTGCCGACCAGCACCGGCTGGATCGGCGTCGGGCTGTCCATCAGCGTCAGGCCGATCCGCGCCGCGCCGTCGCGAAAACGCGCCACCAGACGACTCAGATGCTCGCGCCGCCAGCCTTCGCTGCGCAGCAGCTCCAGGCTCTTGAGTGTGGCACAGGCGACCGCCGGTGGCTGGCTGGTGGTGTAGATGTACGGACGGGCGAACTGGATCAATGTCTCGATCAACTCCTCGCTGCCGGCGACGAAGGCGCCCGCCGTGCCGAAGGCCTTGCCCAGGGTGCCGACCAGCACCTGAACCTCGTCGCTACCGAGGCCGAAGTGCTCGACGATACCGCCACCGGAGGCGCCCAGCGGGCCGAAGCCATGGGCGTCGTCGACCATCACCCAGGCGTCGCGCTTTCTCGCCTCGGCGCACAGCGCCGGCAGTCCGGCCAGGTCGCCGTCCATGCTGAACACGCCATCGGTCACCACCAGGGTGTTGCCGACGGCCTTGTCCAGGCGCTTGGCCAGGCTCGCGGCATCGTTATGCAGGTAGCGCGAGAAACGCGCGCCGGAAAGCAATCCGGCATCGAGCAGCGAGGCATGGTTGAGGCGATCCTCCAGCACCGTGTCGCCCTGCCCGACCAGCGCGGTGACCGCCGCCAGGTTGGCCATGTAGCCGGTGGAGAACAGCAGCGCGCGCGGGCGGCCGGTGAATTCGGCCAGCGCCTCTTCCAGCGCATGGTGCGGCGTGCTGTGGCCGATCACCAGGTGCGAGGCGCCGCCGCCGACGCCCCACCTCGCGGCGCCCTGCTGCATGGCGGCGATCACCTCGGGGTGATTGGCCAGGCCCAGGTAGTCGTTGGAGCTGAAGGCCAGCAGGCGCTCGCCATCGACCACCACCTCCGGCCCCTGCGGCGTCTCGAGCAGCGGGCGCTGGCGGTAAAGGTGTTCGGCGCGGCGGGCGGCGAGGCGGGAAGCGAGATCGAAGGACATGGCGACTCGGCGTGGCAAGCGGTGGATAACCGCACGCGGGTTATCCACCCTACGCAGGCGTCGAGTCCGGCGTAGGGTGAATGACGCGCAGCTCATCCACCATGGATATCAGGCGGTGGCGTCGTAGAACAGCTTGGAATCGCGCTGCTCGACCAGCGCCTGCTCGATGGCGGCCTGGTGCACCTCGTCGGAATGCTCCTCGCGCTCCTCGGGCTTGATGCCCAGGCGCTGGAACAGCTGCATGTCCTTGTCCGCCTGCGGGTTGGCGGTGGTCAGCAGTTTCTCGCCATAGAAGATCGAATTGGCGCCGGCGAGGAAGGCCAGGGCCTGCATCTGCTCGTTCATCTGCTCGCGGCCGGCGGACAGGCGCACATGGGACCTGGGCATCATGATCCGCGCCACGGCGAGCATGCGGATGAAGTCGAACGGATCGACGTCCTGCTCCTCGGCCAGCGGCGTGCCCTTGACCTTGACCAGCATGTTGATCGGCACCGACTCCGGATGCTCCGGCAGGTTGGCCAGCTGGATCAGCAGGCCGGCGCGGTCGTCCAGCGATTCGCCCATGCCGAGGATGCCGCCCGAGCAGATCTTCATTCCCGCGTCACGCACGTAGCTCAGCGTCTGCAGGCGTTCCGCGTAGGTCCGCGTGGTGATGATGTTGCCGTAGAACTCCGGCGAGGTGTCGAGGTTGTGGTTGTAGTAGTCCAGGCCCGCGGCGGCCAGCGCCTGGGTCTGCTCCTGGTCGAGCTTGCCGAGGGTCATGCAGGTTTCCAGGCCCATGGCCTTGACCCCTTCGACCATCTTCAGCACGTAGGGCATGTCCTTGGCCGACGGGTGCTTCCAGGCCGCGCCCATGCAGAAGCGCGTCGAGCCGATGGCCTTGGCCTCGGCCGCCGCCTCCAGCACCTTCTGCACCTCCATCAGCTTCTCTTTATCCAGGCCGGTGTTGTAGTGGCCGGACTGCGGGCAGTACTTGCAGTCTTCCGGGCAGGCGCCGGTCTTGATCGACAACAGGGTGGAGACCTGCACGCGGTTGGCGTCGAAGTGCCGGCGGTGCACGGTCTGCGCCTGGAACAGCAGGTCGTTGAAGGGTTGCTCGAAGAGCGCCTTGACCTCGGCAAGAGACCAGTCGTGGCGGGTGGCGGAAGCGGAGGTGGCGCTCATGGGCGTTCCTTGTATAAATATCGGCTCGGCGGCCTGGCACGGATGCGAAATGGTTAGCCAAGCCCGAAGCGCTGTCAACCAGGAAGGGAATCATGGTTAACAACTGGTCGATTATTGAACAGCACTGCCTGCTGTGCGACGAACCCTGCGAGGGTCATCCGCTCTGTGGCGCCTGCGAGGCCGAGCTGCCCTGGCTCGACGGCCAATGTTCCATCTGCGCCCTGCCCTTGCCCACGCGCGACCTGGTCTGTGGCGAGTGCCTGAAACGCCCGCCGTCCTACGATCATGTCGAGGTGCCCTGGCGCTTCGCCTTCCCCGTGGATGCGCTGATCACCCGCTTCAAGCATCAGGCGCGCTGGCCGTTCGGCCGGCTGCTCGGCGAACGCCTGGCGCACCACCTGGAACATGCCTTCGCCGACGGCCTGCCGCGGCCGGACGCCCTGTTGCCAGTGCCGCTGGCCCGCCGGCGGCTGCGCCAGCGCGGCTTCAACCAGGCACGGATGCTCGCCGACTGGCTTGGCCGGGGCCTGGCCATTCCGGTCGAGGCGGCCACCCTGCAGCGGCTGGTGGATACGCCGCCGCAGCAGCAACTGGACGCCGCCACGCGCCGGCGCAACCTGCGCCAAGCCTTCGCTCTCTCGGCCACGGCCAGGGTCGAGGATCGCCACCTGGCACTGGTCGACGACGTGCTGACCACCGGTGCCACCGCCGAGGCGCTGGCTCGCCTGCTCAAGCGGGCCGGTGCGGCGCGGGTGGATGTCTACTGCCTGGCGCGTACGCCCAAGCCGGGTGGCTGAGCGGCCGGCCCGCGAACCGACACCTTCTCCAGCATGTCGCCTGTCCGGTGGAAATTCGCTGCGCGAGATTTCCACCCTACGTACACTGAACGACCCAGCCAGCGGAGCCGCTCATGTCCCATCCCTTCGATACCCTCACGCCGGATCTGGTCCTCGACGCCGTGGAGAGCATCGGCTACCTCAGCGATGCCCGCGTGCTGGCGCTCAACAGCTACGAGAACCGCGTCTACCAGGTGGGCATCGAAGACGAAGCGCCGCTGGTCGCCAAGTTCTACCGGCCCGGCCGCTGGAGCGACGCGGCGATCCTCGAGGAACACCGCTTCAGCCTGGAGCTGGCCGAACACGAAGTGCCGGTGGTGGCGCCGCTTGAGCGCGACGGCACGACGCTGTTCGAGCACGCCGGCTTCCGCTTCGCCCTCTTTCCCCGCCGCGGCGGCCGCGCGCCGGAGCCGGGCAATCTCGACCAGCTCTATCGCCTCGGCCAGTTGCTCGGGCGCCTGCACGCGGTGGGCGCCAGCCGGCCGTTCACGCACCGCGAAAGCCTGACCGTGCAGCGCTTCGGCCATGACTCGCTGGCCACCCTGCTGGAAGGCGGCTTCATTCCGAAGAGCCTGCTGCCGGCCTACGAATCGGTCGCCCGCGATCTGCTCGGGCGGGTCGAGGAGGTCTTCGCCAGCACCCGTTTCAACTCGATCCGCCTGCATGGCGATTGCCATCCGGGCAATATCCTCGCCCGCGACGATGCCTTCTACCTGGTCGACCTCGACGACTGCCGCATGGGCCCGGCGGTGCAGGACCTGTGGATGATGCTGGCCGGCGAGCGCCACGAGCGCCTCGCCCAGCTGGCCGAACTGGTGGACGGCTACCAGGAATTCCACGACTTCGCGCCGCGCGAACTGCCGCTGGTCGAGGCGCTGCGCGCGCTGCGGCTATTGCACTACAGCGCCTGGCTGGCACGGCGCTGGGACGACCCGGCATTCCCCATGAGCTTTCCCTGGTTCGGCAGCGAGCGCTACTGGGGCGAGCAGGTCCTGATCCTGCGTGAACAGACCGCGGCCTTGCAGGAAGAGCCGCTCAGGCTGTTCTGAGAAACGCGCCAGCGTTTACGGCCTCACCACCGAAAGAGTGCGCCATGGTGGATGTGAAAAGCGACATCCACCCTTGGATCGGGCCTGCGTAGGGTGGATCGCGCTTTATCGATCCACCGGGCGGCGATCCGCCCCGTAGATCAGGCCTCCTCGATCAGCCAGTCCAAGCGCCAGCTCCCTTGGCTCTGCGCCAGCTGCTCGGCCAGCCAGGGCAGCAGCTCGCGCAGTTCTTCCTCCAGCCCCCACGGCGGGTTGGCGATGGCCAGGCCGGAGCCGCTCAGACGACCGGCATCGTCGGCCGGATGGACGAACAGCTCGGCGCGCAACAGCTTGGGCGCGCCGCAGCGGGCGAGGTCCTGGTAGAAGCGCTTGAGCTGACGTTCGTCCTTGATCGGGTACCAGATCGCACCGATGGTCTGGCGCATGCGCCCCAGTGCCTCCTTGAGCGCCGCCACGCAGCGACCCAGTTCGTCGGCCTGCTCGAACGGCGGGTCGATCAGCAGCACCACACGCTTCTCCCGCGTCGGCATCAGCGCCCGCGGCACGTGCCAGCCCTCGCCCAGGTGCACCGCGACGCGGCGGTCGCCGGCCATGTTGTCCTTGAGCAGGGCGCCATCCTCGGGATGCTTCTCGTTGAGCTGCAGGCGATCCTGCTCGCGCGTCAACCGTCGCGCCAGCTCCGGCGAGCCGGGGTAGTAGCGCAGCGCGCCGTCGGGGTTCAATGCGCGGATCACGCCGAGGTAGTCGTTGAGCAGCGCCGGGCGCGCCTCCGCCTGCCAGATGCGGGCGATGCCCTGCAGCCATTCTCCCGTGCGGCTGGCCTGGTCGCCCGCCAGGTCGTAGAGGCCGACGCCGGCATGGCTGTCGAGGTAGGCGAACGGCGCCTCCTTGCGCGACAGCAGGGCGAAGATGCGGCTCAGCGTGAGGTGCTTGAGAACGTCGGCATGGTTGCCGGCATGGAAGGCGTGGCGGTAGTTCATGATGGTCTCCGAAACAGCCGGCAAGCTTACCCGCTGAGCGGGCTTCGCGCGCGCATCAGTTCCAGCAGCAGCGCCAGCGGCGGGTGCTCGCCCGCATCGCGTCGGCGCACCAGCAGGGTGGTGGTCGCCCCCAGCTCCGCCGCGATCGGCTGGTACTGCACCAGATGCCCGCGCGGGTGGCGTTCGAGCAGGCTGCGCGGCAGCAGGCCGACGCCCATGCCGGCGGCAATGCCGGCGAAGATCGCATCGATCGAGCCGTAGCTCTGCCGTGCCGCCACCTGGAGCCCGCGGCGCGCTGCCCAGCGTTCCAGGCGTTCGCGATAGTGGCAGCCCTGCGGGAAGCCCAGCAGCGTCTGCGGGCTCTGCTCGAGCCGCTCGGCCTCGCGCCCCAGCGGCAACACCAGCATCAACTCCTCCTGCCAGATCGGCAGGCAGTCGAGCTGGGCATGCTCGAACGGGCCGCCGATCAAGCCGGCATCCAGCTCGCCAGCCAGCACGCCTTCGACCAGGCGCCGACTGGGCCCGGTGCTCAGCTGCAGATTGACCTTCGGTGCGCGCCGATGAAAGGCGGCCAGGACTTCGGGCAGACGCACCGCCGCGGTGGTTTCCATCGAGCCCAGGCGCAGCCCGCCGGTCCAGACATCCTCCTGCACGCTGCGCCAGGCCGCCTGGCAAAGCTGCTCCAGTTGCTCGGCGTGAGGTAGCAGGCGCTCGCCGGCCGGGGTCAGCCGCAGGCGCTGGCCCTGGCGCTGGAACAGCCGGGTATCGAGCTGCTGCTCGAGCAGCCGCAGGCGCGCCGAGACATTCGACGGCACGCAGCTCAGGCGCGCACCGGCTGCGCTGAGCGAACCTTCGCGCGCCACGGCGAGGAAGAACTTGAAGAGCTGCGGGTTGAGCCGCTGCCAGGCACCCATCGATCCTTCACCAATCGTGAAAATTGACTGCAATATTTTTCACTAACCCTCCACAGGCGACAACGACTAAGGTGCGCACGACGACCGCACCAGCCGTCCGGATCGCCCGGGCGCTCATCGAGTCGGTCACCACCGTAACGGAGCACGTCATGTCCCTCAAATCCCTGCTCGGCATCGAACTGCCCATCATCCAGGCGCCCATGGCGGGTGCGCAGAACCATACGCTGGCGGCGGCGGTCTGCGAGGCCGGCGGCCTGGGCTCGATTCCCGCCGGGATGCTCGACGCCGCGGCGCTGGAGGCCGAGCTGAGCGCCCTCGAGGCGCTGACCGACAGGCCCTACAACGTCAATTTCTTCTGTCATCGGACGCCGGCCGCCGAACCGGCGCGCATCGACGCCTGGCATCGCCTGCTGGCGCCATTGCTGGCCGAATTCGACGTCGATCCGGCCAGCATCCCCAGCGGCGCGACCCGCCAGCCGTTCGACGCGGCGATGGCCGAGGTGCTGGAACGGCACCGGCCGGCGATGATCAGCTTCCACTTCGGCCTGCCGGAAGCGCAGCTGCTGCAGCGCGCGCGCGCCACCGGGGCGAAGATCGTCTCCAGCGCCACTACGCTCGCGGAAGGCCGCTGGCTGCAACAGCACGGCGTCGACGCGGTGATCGCCCAGGGGCTGGAGGCCGGCGGCCATCGCGGCATCTTCCTCGGCGAGGACCTGACCACCCAGGTCGGCACCTTCGCGCTATTGCCGCAACTGGTCGCCGCGCTGGACGTGCCGGTGATCGCCGCCGGCGGTATCGCCGATGCCCACGGCGTGGCGGCGGCGCAGGCGCTGGGCGCCGCCGGCGTGCAGCTCGGCACCGCTTATCTGCTGTGTCCGGAAAGCCGTGCCAACCCGTTCCATCGTGCCGCCCTGAAGAGCCCGCAGGCCGCGCATACCGCACTGACCACACTGTTCAGCGGCCGTCCGGCACGCGGCATCGTCAACCGCATCATGCGCGAACTCGGCCCGCTGCCCGACGGCGTGCCGCCTTTCCCGCTGGCCGGCAACGCCATCGGCGCGCTACGAGCGAAGACGGAAAGCCGCGGGCTGGATCACTGCACGCCGCTCTGGGCCGGGCAGAACGTCAGCGGCTGCCGGGAAATCCCCGCGGCCGCCCTGACCCGCGAGCTGGCCGCCGGCTGGCGCGGCTGATTCAGCCCGCCGCCCGCACCAGCGGCGCCCGGGCCAGCGCAGCGAGGTCGGCCGAGCCGGTGCAGAAGCAGACGATGCGCAGCTGTTCGGTCAGCACGCGGAAGTGCTCGACCACCGCCGCGCTGGAATCGAGCGCGCTTTGCAGCACGGCGGCGGCCTGGCCGACCAGGTTGGCGCCGAGGGCGATCGCCTTGGCCGCGTCGATGCCGTCGCGAATGCCGCCGGAGCCGATCAGCGTGGCCTGCGGGCAGGCCCGGCGCACCGCCTGGATCGCCTCGGCCGTGGGGATGCCCCAGCCGGCGAACGCCTCGGCCACCGCACGCTGCTGCGCACTGGCCGCGCGCGCCGCCTCCACCGCCGCCCAGCTGGTGCCGCCGGCCCCGGCCACATCGAGCACGTCGACGCCAGCCTCCAGCAGCCGTCGCGCCACGTCGGCCGAAAGCCCGGCGCCGACTTCCTTGGCCACCAGCGGTACCTCCAGCGTGCGCGCCAGCCGCTCGATGGCCTGCAGCACGCCGCGCCAGTCGCGATCGCCGCCCGGCTGCACGGCCTCCTGCAATGGGTTGAGGTGGATGATCAGCGCATCGGCCTCGATCATCGCCACCGCGCGCCGCACCTCGTCGAGGCCATAGCCGCGCACCAGCTGCGCCGCGCCGAGGTTGGCCAGCAGCGGCACGTCCGGCGCCAGCCGGCGCAGCTCGCCGGTCAGGCCGTGGTTGGCCGCGCCGGATTCCAGCGCCACGCGCTGCGAGCCCACGGCCAGGGCGATACGCAATTCCTGCGCGGCTTCGGCCAGGTGCCGGTTGATCGCCGCCGCCCTTCGCGCGCCGCCGGTCATCGAGCTGATCAGCAGCGGCGCGGCCAGCGGCCGGCCGAACAGCTGCGTCGAGAGGTCCACCGCATCCAGGTCCAGTTCCGGCAGGGCGCAGTGCTCGAAACGCCAGGTATCGAAGCCGCTGGGCGACGGGCGGCGCTCGTGCGCCGGGTCGAGGACGATGTCCAGGTGGTCGTTCTTGCGTGTCGTCAGCTCGTTCTCGGTCATGCTCGTGCCCCCCTACTGCCATGCCCGCAGGATGCCAGAAGACGCGCGGTTTTATGCACTATCACCCGAATGTATGGAGCTAGGCAGCGGCGCCGCCGCCTCCTTAGACTCGAACGCATAAAAACGGAGGTTGACCATGACCGAGACCCTGCTCTGCCCGCGCAATCTGGCGTTCGAACTCTACGAGGTGCTCGATGCCGAGGCGCTGACCCGCCGCGCGCGCTTCGCCGATCACAACCGCGAGACCTTCGATGCCGCCCTCGGCACCGCGCGCAGCCTCGCCGAGAAGTACTTCGCGCCGCACAACCGCAAATCCGACGAGCATGAGCCGGTCTACCAGAACGGCGAGGCGCTGCTGATCCCCGAGGTCAAGCCGGCGGTCGACGCCTTCATCGCGGCCGGATTCCACAACGCCCAGCGCAGCTTCGAGGACGGCGGCATGCAGCTGCCGAACCTGCTGTCGCGGGCCTGCTTCGCGCATTTCCAGGCGGCCAACATCGCCACCAGCTCCTATCCGATGCTGAGCATGGGCGCCGCGCACCTGATCGAGACCTTCGGCAGCGACGAACAGAAGCGCCGCTTCCTGCAGCCGATGATCGAAGGCCGCTTCTTCGGCACCATGGCGCTCACCGAGCCGCATGCCGGCTCGTCGCTGTCGGACATCCGCACCCGTGCCGAGCCGGCCGGCGACGGCAGCTACCGCATCCGCGGCAACAAGATCTTCATTTCCGGCGGCGACCACGCGCTGTCGGAGAACATCGTGCACATGGTGCTGGCCAAGCTGCCGGACGCGCCGCCCGGGGTGAAGGGCATCAGCCTGTTCATCGTGCCGAAATTCCTGGTCAACGACGACGGCAGCCTCGGCCCGCGCAACGACGTGCTGCTGGCCGGGCTGTTCCACAAGATGGGCTGGCGCGGTACCACCAGCACCGCGCTGAACTTTGGTGACAATGCGGGGGGCGACAACGGTGGGTGCGTCGGCTACCTGGTGGGCGAGCCGCACAAGGGCCTGGCCTACATGTTCCAGATGATGAACGAGGCGCGCATCGGCGTCGGCATGGGCGCGATCATGCTCGGCTACGCCGGCTACCTCTATTCGCTGAACTACGCCCGCGAGCGCCCGCAGGGCCGGCTGCCGGACGGCAAGGACCCGACCTCGGCGCAGGTGCCGATCATCGAGCACACCGATGTCAGGCGCATGCTGCTGATGCAGAAGGCCTATGTCGAAGGCGCCTTCGACCTGGGCCTCTACGCGGCGCGCCTGGTGGACGACCAGCACAGCGCCGAGAGCGAGCAAGAACGTCACGATGCCGGCGAACTGCTCGACCTGCTGACGCCGATCGTCAAGTCCTGGCCCTCGGAGTTCTGCCTCAAGGCCAACGAGCTGGCGATCCAGGTGCTCGGCGGCCACGGCTACACCCGCGAATACCCGGTGGAGCAGTACTACCGCGACAACCGCCTCAACCCGATCCACGAGGGCACCCACGGCATCCAGTCGCTGGACCTGCTCGGCCGCAAGCTGATGCAGAACCAGGGCGCCGGCCTGCACCAGCTGCTCGGGCTGATCCAGGCCAGTTGCCGGCGTGCCGCCGAGCACGCTGCGCTGAGCGCGCTGCGCGAGCCGCTGGAACGGCACGTCGCCCGCCTCGCCGAAGTGACCCAGGCACTGCTCGGCGACCTCGCCGCCGGCCAGGTGAACCAGGCGCTGGCCAACTCGGCTTTGTATCTAAAAGTGTTCGGCCATGCGGTGATCGGCTGGCGCTGGCTGGAGCAGGCGCTGCGCGCCGAGCGCGGGCTGGCCGAGGGCAATCCGGCCGACGCCGACTTCTACCGCGGCAAGCTGCAGGCCGCGCGCTACTTCCTGACCTGGGAAGTGCCCGGCTGCCAGCACGAACTGGCCTTGCTGCACAGCCGCGACGACACCTGCCTCGCCATGCGCGACGCCTGGTTCTAGAGCCTCGCCATCGTCGCCAGGCACGCCCCGCGCTGGCGGGGCGCTTTTTTGACAGCCCGTCAAATCGTCAGGTTAGAATCGCTGGCATATCGCATGCATGAATGCGAAGGCAGCTTCCTCTAACGGAGATTTCATTTGGACGTCGGCAGCATCAACCACCTGTTCTTTATCGGTGCCCTGTTGGTTGCTGCCAGCATCCTGATGAGTTCGCTGTCGACCCGTCTCGGCGTGCCGATCCTGGTCATCTTCCTTGCCGTGGGCATGCTCGCCGGGGTCGACGGCATCGGCGGCATCGTCTTCGAGGACTACCAGCTGGCCTTCGTCATCAGCAACCTGGCGCTGGCGGTGATTCTCCTCGACGGCGGCATGCGCACGCGCACGACGACCTTCCGGGTCGCGCTCAAGCCAGCCTTCTCGCTGGCCACCCTGGGCGTGGCGATCACCTCGGGGCTGACCGGGCTGGCGGCCGCCTGGCTGTTCGAGCTGCCGCTGCTGCAGGGTCTGCTGATCGGCGCTATCGTCGGCTCCACCGACGCCGCCGTGGTGTTCAACCTGCTCAACGGCAAGGGCCTCAACGAACGGGTCGGCTCGACCCTGGAGATCGAATCGGGCAGCAACGATCCGATGGCGATGTTCCTCACTGTCGCCCTGATCGACATGCTCCTCGCCGGGCGCACCACCTTCGGCTGGGACTTCCTGCTCAGCCTGGTCCAACAATTCGGTATCGGCACCCTGCTCGGCCTGGGCGGCGGCTGGCTGCTGCTGCAACTGATCAACCGGCTGTCGGTGGCCGACGGCCTCTACCCGCTGCTGGCGGTCGCCGGCGGGCTGATGATCTTCGCCCTCTCCGGCGCCATCGGTGGCAGCGGCATCCTGGCGATCTACGTCTGCGGGCTGCTGCTGGGCAACCGCCCGATCCGCAACCGCCACGGCATCCTGCACATGTTCGACGGCCTGGCCTGGCTCAGCCAGATCGGCATGTTCCTGGTGCTCGGCCTGCTGCTGACGCCCAGCGAACTGCTGCCGATCGCCCTTCCGGCGCTGGCGCTGTCGCTGTGGATGATCCTCTTCGCCCGGCCGCTGGCGGTGTTCGTCAGCCTGCTGCCGTTTCGCAGCTTCCACCTGCGCGAACGGCTGTTCATCTCCTGGATCGGCCTGCGCGGCGCGGTGCCGGTGATTCTCGCGGTATTCCCGCTGATGGCCGGGCTGGAGAACGCCCAGCTGTTCTTCAACGTGGCGTTCTTCATCGTGCTGGTGTCGCTGCTGCTGCAGGGCTCGACGCTGGCCTGGGCGGCGAGGAAGGCCAAGGTGGAAGTCCCGCCCTCGCCCTCGCCGATCTCCCGCGCCGGCCTGCAGATTCACGCCACCAGCCAGTGGGAGCTGTTCGTCTACCGCCTGGGTGCCGGCAAATGGTGCATCGGCGCCGCGCTGCGCGAGCTGAAGATGCCGCCCGGCACCCGCATCGCCGCCCTGTTTCGCGGCCGCGAACTGCTCCACCCGTCCGGCAGCACCCGCCTGCAGGCCAACGACATCCTCTGCGTGATCGGCCACGACGAGGACCTGCCGGCACTCGGCAAGCTGTTCAGCCAGGCGCCCAAGCGCGGCCAGGACCTGCGTTTCTTCGGCGACTTCATTCTCGAGGCCGACGCCCAGCTGAGCGCCATCGCCGCGCTCTACGGGCTCAAGCTGGGCGATGTCGACGGCGCGCAGACAATCGGCGCCTTCATGGCCGAACGCGTCGGCGGCCGCCCGGTGGTCGGGGACCAGGTCGAATGGAACGGGCTGACCTGGACCGTGGCGGCGATGGACGCCGGCGAGGTGCGCAAGGTCGGCCTGAAGTTTCCCGAGGGCGACAAGCCCGGCCCGCAGCTGCTGTTCTAGCGGCGCGCGGGCACGCCTCGGGCCGCGCCGTTCCGGCAGGCGCCCGGCGACCGTGTGGCCCGACCTGCGGACTCGCGCTCGGCCGGCGCAGCCCGTAGACTCCGCACTTCTTCGTCATCCGCGTACCCGCTGCCTCCATGTCACTCCTGCGCACCCTGTTGCTCGCAACGTTCTGCCTGCTCGCCGGCCCCCTGCACGCCCAACCGCTGGACAGCCTGACCGGCACCCCGCCTGCCACCGAGGGCGAGGCGAAATCCGCACAGGTCCCGCTTGCCGAACAGACCCAGAACCTGCTCCAGCAGACCGAGGCCAGCACTACGCGCCTGGAGGAACTGAAGACACTGCTGGCGCAGGCGCCGAGGGAGATCGCCGACGCCCAGCGCGAACTGGCCAGGCTCAAGGCCAGCCCGGCGGAAGATCCCGCCCAACGCTATGCCAGGCAATCGGTCGAGGCCCTGGAGCAACGCCTGAGTGCACGGGTCGACGAGCTGTCCGAGTGGCAGAAGCAGCTCAGCGCCGCCAACAGCATGATCATCTCGGCGCAGACCCGCCCCGAACGCGCGCAGGCGCAGATCGGCACGGCGCAGACGCGCATCCAGGACGTCAACAACCTGCTCAAGAGCGGCCGCGAATCGGGCAAGCCGCTGAGCGAGGAACGCCGCGCCCTGCTGGAAGCGGAGATCGGCTCGCTCAACGCGCAGATCGAACTGCGCCGCCAGGAACTGGCCGGCAACGGCCTGCTGCAGGACCTGGGCAAGAGCCGCCGCGACCTGCTGGCCGAACGCATCGCCCGCGCCGAGCAGGAAACCCAGGCGCTGCAGGGCCTGATCAACGAGAAACGCCGCGCCGAATCGGAACAGACCGTGGCCGAACTCTCGGCGCGGGTGCAGCAGGCCGGCTCGGACAAGCTGCTCGCCGCCGAAAGCGCCGAGAACCTCAAGCTTTCCGACTACCTGCTGCGCGCCACCGAACGGCTGAACCGGCTCAACCAGCAGAACCTGCAGACCCGCCAGCAGCTCGATACGCTCAACCAGACCGACCAGGCGCTGGAAGAACAGATCTCCGTGCTCGAGGGCAGCCTGCTGCTGTCGCGTATCCTCTACCAGCAGAAGCAGGCGTTGCCGAGCCTGCAGCTGGACAAGAACCTCGCCGACGACATCGCCGACATCCGCCTCTACCAGTTCGAACTCAACCAGCGCCGCGAAACCGCGGGCAACCCCGGCGCCTATGTCGAGCAGTTGCTGGCGCGGCAGAAGCAGGAGGACGTCACCCCCGAGCTGCGGCGGACGCTGCTGGAACTGATCAATACCCGCAGCGAACTGCTCGACCGCCTCAACCGCGAACTGGACGCGCTGCTCAACGCCTCGATCACCCTGCAGCTGAACCAGAAACAGCTGCAGGACACCGCGCGCGCGCTCAGCGACACCCTGGACGAGCAGATGTTCTGGATTCCCAGCAACAGGCCGCTGGATCACAACTGGCTGCAGGGCGCGCCGCAGCGGCTGAAGGCCCAACTGGCGGCGATGCCCTGGCTCTCGGCCGTGCAGGAGCTCGGCGCCGGCCTCAAGGAGCGCCCGCTGTTCTTCCTGCCGCTACTGCTGCTGATCGCCGCCCTGTTCTGGTGGCGCAACAAGATCGACGCCAAGCTCAGCGCCCTGAGCGGCGAGATCGGCCATTTCCGTAACGACAGCCAGTTGCATACGCCGCTGGCGCTGCTGCTCAACCTGCTGCTGGCGCTGCCCGGCGCGCTGTTCCTGGCGCTGTGCGGCTACCTGCTGCAGATGGACGCGCGCGGACAGAACTACGTCCTCGGCGCCGCACTGTTCGAGATGGCCCAGGCCTGGCTGGTGTTCTACAGCGCCTACCGCATGCTGTCGCCGGGGCGCGTGGCCGAGGTGCACTTCGGCTGGTCGCGCCCGCAGGTCGCCTTCCTGCGCAACGAAATCCGCCGCCTGGGCATGATCGTGGTGGCCCTGGTCGCCGTCGTCAGCGTGGCCGAACACCAGCCGGCACGGCTGGCCGACGACGTGCTGGGCATCCTCGTGGTGCTGACCTGCTTCGCGCTGATGAGCTGGCGCCTCAACCGCCTGCAGCTCAAGGGCCCGTCGAGCCAGAACGCGCCACCGCTGCGGCTGATGATCGGCCTGTTGTTCAGCGTGCTGCCACTGGTGCTGATCGTCGCCGTGGGTTTCGGCTACTACTACACCGCGCTGAAACTCACCGACCGGCTGATCGACACGCTCTACCTGCTGATGATCTGGATCGTCGTCGAAGCCGCGCTGGTACGCGGCCTGACCGTGGCGGCGCGGCGCCTGGCCTACAAGCGCGCACTGGCCAAGCGCCAGGCGCAGGCCGACGAGACCGGCGACGCGCTGGAGTTCCAGGGCGAGCCGGGGCTGGATATCGAGCAGGTCAACCAGCAGTCGCTGCGCCTGACCCGGATGGCCATGTTCGGCCTGTTCCTGGTGGCGCTGTACTGGGTCTGGTCGGACCTGATCTCGGTGGTCTCCTACCTGGACAACATCACCCTCTACGAATACACCAGCGGCAGTGGCGAGACCCTGACCACCTCGGCGATCAGCCTGAACAACCTGCTCGGCGCGCTGCTGATCATCGCCATCACCGCAGCGCTGGCACGCAACCTGCCGGGCCTGCTGGAAGTCATGGTGCTGTCCAAGCTGCGCCTGGCGCAGGGCAGCGCCTATGCCACCACCACGCTGCTGTCCTACGCGCTGGCCGGCTTCGGCATCGTCGCCACGCTGTCGACCCTCGGCGTCAGCTGGGACAAGCTGCAGTGGCTGGTGGCGGCGCTCTCGGTGGGCCTGGGTTTCGGCCTGCAGGAGATCTTCGCCAACTTCATCTCCGGCCTGATCATCCTCTTCGAGCGGCCGGTGCGCATCGGCGACGTGGTGACCATCGGCAACCTGTCCGGCACGGTCAGCCGCATCCGCATCCGCGCCACCACCATCACCGATTTCGACCGCAAGGACATCATCGTTCCGAACAAGACCTTCATCACCGGCCAGCTGATCAACTGGTCGCTGAGCGACACCGTGACCCGGGTGACGCTCAAGGTCGGCGTCGCCTATGGCTCGGACCTGGACGCGGTGCGCCGGCTGCTGCTGCAGGCGGCGCGGGACAACCCGCGGGTGCTCAAGGAGCCGGAACCGCAGGTGCTGTTCCTCAACTTCGGCGAGAGCACGCTGGACCACGAGCTGCGCATCCACGTGCGCGACCTCGGCGACCGCAACCCGGCCACCGACGAGATCAACCGCTTCATCGACCGCGAATTCAACAAGGCCGGCATCAACATCGCCTTCCGCCAGGTCGACGTGTTCCTGAAGAACTTCGCCGGCCAGCAGCTACAGCTCAGCGCGAGCACCAGGCCCGCCGACGACGGGGCGAAGCCGGCGGCTGGCGACCAGGCCTGAGGAACACCCAGGCGCCTCGCGGCCTCCAACGTCCTGAACGGGCCCGGCCTCGGCCGGGCTATCCTTGCCTGCATGCCGTGCCGGAGGCGACTTGAAAACCCTGACCCAGCTCCGCTTCGACAACCGCTTCGCCCGCCTCGGCGACACCTTCTCCACCCAGGTGTCGCCGCAGCCGCTGGACACGCCGCGGCTGATGGTGGCCAGCGAAGCGGCGATGGCGCTGCTCGACCTGGACCCAGCCGAGGCGCAGCAACCGCTGTTCGCCGAACTGTTCTCCGGGCACAAGATCTGGTCCACCGCCGAGCCGCGGGCGATGGTCTATTCCGGCCACCAGTTCGGCAGCTACAACCCGCAACTGGGCGATGGCCGCGGCCTGCTCCTCGGCGAGGTGATCAACGACGCCGGCGAGCACTGGGACCTGCACCTCAAGGGCGCCGGCAAGACGCCCTATTCGCGCATGGGCGACGGCCGCGCCGTGCTGCGCTCGTCGATCCGCGAGTTCCTCGCCAGCGAACACCTGCACGCGCTGGGCATTCCCAGTTCGCGCGCCTTGTGCGTGGTCGGCTCGGACACCCCGGTGTACCGCGAGCGCCAGGAGCGCGGCGCCATGCTGCTGCGCCTGGCGCCCAGCCACGTGCGCTTCGGTCACTTCGAATTCTTCTACTACACCCGCCAGCACGCCGAGCTGAAGCAGTTGCTCGACCACGTCGCCGAGGCGCATTTCCCCGAGCTGCTGGAACATCCCGAGCCCTACCACGCGCTGTTCCGCCAGGTGCTCGAGCGCACCGCCGCGCTGATCGCACGCTGGCAGGCCTACGGCTTCTGCCACGGGGTGATGAACACCGACAACATGTCGATCCTCGGCATCACCTTCGACTTCGGCCCCTACGCCTTCCTCGACGATTTCGACGCGCGCTTCATCTGCAACCACTCCGACGACAGCGGTCGCTATTCCTTCGAGAACCAGGTGCCCATCGCCCACTGGAACCTCGCCGCGCTGGCGCAGGCGCTGACGCCCTTCGTCGACGTGAAGGTGCTGCGCGAAACCATGGCGCTGTTCCTGCCGCTGTACCAGGCCGAGTGGCTGGACCTGATGCGCCGGCGCCTGGGCTTCAGCCAGGCCGAGGATGGCGACGAGCCCCTGGTGCAGCGCCTGCTGCAGTTGATGCAGGACAGCGCGGTGGATTACACCAACTTCTTCCGTGAACTCAGCGAACGGACGCCCGACCAGGCCCTGCCGCGCCTGCGCGAGGATTTCGTCGATATCAAGGGGTTCGACGCCTGGGCCGAGGATTACCGGGCGCGAACCACCCGCGAAGGCGGCAACCCGGCCGAGCGCCAGGTACGCATGCAGGCGGTGAACCCGAAATTCATTCTGCGCAACTACCTGGCCCAGCAGGCCATCGAGGCGGCGGAACAGGGCGACTATGGCCCGGTGCGCGAACTGCACGCGGTACTTTCGCGCCCCTTCGACGAACAGCCCGGTATGCAGCGCTACGCCGAACGCCCACCGGAGTGGGGCAAGCACCTGGAGATCAGCTGTTCGTCCTAGGCGGCAAGCCGCTTGCAAGATCACTATGTAGGAGCGGGCCGCGCCCGCGATTCGCGCGCACGGCGCGCTCCTACGCATTACGCCCCAGCGGCGGCCCTAGCCCTCACCCAGCGGCAACAGCACCCGGAACAGCGAGCCCCGCCCTTCCTCGCTCTCCACCTCGATGTGCCCCCCGTGCGCCTTGACGATCTGGTCGGCGATGAACAGGCCGAGCCCCAGCCCGGCGCTGCCTTCGCTGCCTTCGGCGCGCTCGAACTGGCAGAAGATGCGCGTCAGGCTCTTCGGACTGATGCCGATGCCATGGTCGCGCACTTCGATGCAGGCGCCCTCCGGGCATGGCGCAACGCTGACCTGAACCAGCTTGCCGGCGCCGTAGCGCATCGCATTGGTCAGCAGGTTGGCCAGCACCTGCTCGATGCGGAACCCGTCCCAGACGCCCAGGATCGGCGCGCTCTTCTCCAGTTGCAGCTGGCAGCCCTTGGCCTCCATCTGCGCGGCAAAGCTCTCGACGACGTTGCCCACCAGCTGCGCGAGGTCGAAGCGCGAGGGGCGGATCGACAGCTTGCCGGTGCGGATGCGCGAGACGTCCAGCATGTCGTCGATCAGGCGGATCAGGCTCTGGATCTGGCGCTCGTCCTTGTCCACCATGCTGCGCAGCTTGCGCTCGTCGAACGCGGCGAGGTTGTTGCGGCTCAGTTGCAGCTTGCGCAGCTGCACCTCGAGAATCAGCGTGTTCAACGGCGTTTTCAACTCGTGCGAGACGACCGACATGAAGTCGTCACGCATGCGTACGGCGTTTTCCAGCTCCGCCTTGGTATTGCGTAGCTCGTCGAGCAGCACCTCCTGCTCGCGCCGACTTTTCTCCAGCGCTTCGAGCTGGCGCGCCAGGCGCTTGCGACTGCGGTACAGGTCGACGAACACGCTGACCTTGCTGCGTACCGCATGGGCATCCAGCGGCTTGTGCATGAAATCCACGGCGCCGCTCTCGTAGCCCTTGAAGGCATAGTCGAGCTCGCGGCCGGCAGCGCTGACGAAGACGATGGGGATCTGCTTGGTGCGCTCGGTGCCGCGCATCAGCTCGGCCAGCTGGAAACCGTCCATGCCGGGCATCTGTACGTCGAGAATGGCCAGGGCGAACTCGTGGCGCAGCAGCAGTTCCAGCGCCTGCTCGGCCGACTCGGCCTGGTGCACGTGGATGCCGGGCGCCTGCAGCAGCGCATCCAGTGCCAGCAGGTTCTCCGGCAGGTCATCGACGATCAGCAGGTTCACCTCGTCGGTACGGTCGGGCATGGTCACTCCAGTTCTCGCAACAGTCGATGGATGTCGCGCAGGGGCAGAATATGATCCGGCGCAAAGCGCTGGAGCGCAGCACGGGGCATGGTCGCTACCGCGGCCTCGGCGGGGTCCTGGATAACGGTCAGTCCGCCGCTGCGGTGGATCGCCTCGAGGCCGGCGGCGCCGTCCTCGTTGGCGCCGGTGAGCAGGACCCCCGCCAGGTTCGGCCCCCAGGCGTCGGCCGCGGATTCGAACAGCACGTCGATGGAAGGCCGCGAGAAATTCACCGCATCGTCCTGGCTCAGCGACAGGCTGTGATCGCTTTCGACCAACAGATGGTAGCCGGGCGCGGCAAAATACACCGTGCCGCCGCACACCGCTTCCTTGTCGTCGACTTCCTTGACCGTCATCGCGGTCTTGCGCTGGAAGATCTCGGCCAGGTGCGTCGGCCCTTGGGCCGACACGTGCTGGACCACCAGCAGCGGCAGACGGAAACCGGCAGGCAGGCCATGCAGCACGACACTCAGCGCCTCCAGGCCGCCGGCCGAGGTGCCGATCACCACGGCGTCGACCGGAGGCTGGCGCTTACCGCGCAAGATGGTCCGCGCAACGCTGCTCATAGCTTGCGGAAGATCCTCTCCTGTTTGTCGAACGGCTCGTAGAGTCCGGCATAGGCCGAGAATTCGACGGTTTCCTTGCTGCCCAGGCCGAGGAAACCCCGGTGGCAGAGCGATTCATGGAACAGGCCGAAGGCACGGTCCTGCAGCGGCTTGTTGAAGTAGATCAGCACGTTGCGGCAGGAGATCAGCTGGGTTTCGGAAAATACGCTATCGGTCGCCAGGCTGTGATCGGCAAAGGTAACCTTTTCTTTCAATGCCTTATCCATGATCGCCGAGTCATAGGCGGCGGTGTAGTAGTCGGAAAAGCTGCGCGTGCCCCCGGCCTGCTGGTAATTGGCGGTGTACTGGCGCAGGTGTTCGATGGCGAAGATGCCCTGGCGCGCCTGCTCCAGCGAGCGCGGGTTGATGTCGGTGGCATAGATGAGCGAGCGTTCGAGCAGGCCCTCTTCGTGCAGCAGGATGGCCATCGAATAGACTTCCTCGCCGGTACTGCAGCCGGCGATCCAGATCTTCAGCGACGGGTAGGTGCGCAGCACCGGCACCACCTGCTCGCGCAGCGCCCGGTAGTAGCCGGGGTCGCGAAACATCTCGCTGACCGGGATGGTCAGGTATTGCAAGAGGTCCATGAAGGCCTGGGCGTCGTAGAGAATCTTGCGCTGCAGCGCGGAGATGTTCCCGCAGTTCAGTTGCTTCACCGCCAAGAGCACCCGGCGCTTGAGCGAGGCGCCGGAGTAGTCGCGGAAATCGTAGCTGTACTTGAGGTAGATGGCCTCGATCAGCAGCTTGAGTTCGATTTCGACGTTGCGCTCGGGCATTTCACAGCAGCTCCACTTTCGGCAGCCAGACGCGGATCAGCGAGAACAGCCGGTCGAGGTCGATGGGCTTGGCCAGGTAATCATTGGCGCCAGCGCGCAGGCAGCGCTCCTGGTCGTCCTTCATGGCCTTGGCGGTGACGGCGATGATCGGCAGCTTGGCCAGGCGCGGGTCCTTGCGGATCTCCTGCATGGCGGTGAAGCCGTCCATCTCCGGCATCATGATGTCCATCAGCACCAGGTCGATGGTGCCGTCTTGCTGCAACCTGTCGATCGCCTCCAGGCCGTTGCGGGCGATCTCCACCCGCGCGCCCTTGTGCTCCAGCGCGCTGGTCAGGGCGAAGACGTTGCGCACGTCGTCGTCGACCACCAGGATCCTGCGTCCCTCGAAGGCCTTCTCGCGGCTGCGCGCGCTCTTCAACATCTTCTGCCGCTCCGGCGGCATGTCCGATTCGACCTTGTGCAGGAACAGCGTGACCTCGTCGAGCAGGCGCTCCGGCGAGCGCGCGCCCTTGATGATGATCGAGCGCGAATACTTGAGCAGCGCCGCCTCCTCGTCGCGGGTGAGGTTGCGCCCGGTGTAGACGATCACCGGCGGGAACGAGCAGATGTCCTCCTTGGCCATGCGCTCGAGCAGTTCGCTGCCGTCCATGTCCGGCAGCTTGAGGTCGATGATCATGCAGTCGAACACGGTGCTGCGCAGCAGCTCGAGCGCCTGCTCGCCGAACTCCACGGCAGTGATCTCGATGTCGACGTCCTCGATCAGCCGCGACATGCTCTCGCGCTGGCGAGCGTCGTCTTCCACCAGCAGGATGCGCTTGACCTTCTGCACCAGCTTGGCCTCCAGGCGGCCGAACACCGCCTTGAGTTCGTCGCGGGTCGCCGGCTTCATGGCGTAGCCCACCGCGCCCATCTGCAGCGCGGCCTCCCTGCGGTCCTCGACGGACACCACGTGCACCGGTATGTGCCGGGTCGTCGGATTTTCCTTGAGGCGCTCGAGCACGGTCAGGCCGGAATGGTCGGGCAGGCGCATGTCGAGCAGGATCGCGTCGGGCTTGTACTGGGCCGCGGTGTCGAAGCCGTCGTCGGCGTTCTGCGCGATCAGGCAGCTGAACCGCAGCTCATGGGCGAGATCGCGCAGGATCCTGGCGAACTGCGGCTCGTCCTCGATCACCAGCACGCAGCGCTCCTTGAACGGCAGGTCGTCGCGATCGTCGGGCAAGCGCGCGACCGCGGGCACGGTGCGCGCCGCCGCCGCCGGCGCCTCGCCATGCGGAGCGGCGTCGACCGGCTCGGCAGCCACCGGCGGCGGCGCAACCGGCTCGGCGAGCGGTGCCGCGCTGTAATTCTCCGGCACCAGCAGGGTGAAAGTGCTGCCGGCGCCGGGCGCGCTCTGCACGCTGATCTGTCCGCCGAGCAGTTGCGCCAGTTCGCGGGAAATCGACAAGCCCAGGCCGGTGCCGCCATAACGGCGATTGGTGGTGCCGTCGGCTTGGCGGAAGGCCTCGAAGATCGCCGCCTGCTGTTCGACCGAGATGCCGATGCCGGTATCGCTGACGGCAAAGGCCAGCTGGCCACCGGCGTGCCGCTCGACGCGCAGGGTCACCGTGCCCTTCTCGGTGAACTTGAAGGCATTGGCCAGCAGGTTCTTGAGAATCTGCTCCAAGCGATGACGGTCGCTGAACAGCGTCGACGGCAGGTCGTCGCCCAGCACCACCTCGAAGGCGAGCGATTTCTCCCTGGCCAGGGGCAGGAACAGGTTCTTCAGGCCGTCGACCAGGCGGGAGAGGATCGTCAGCTCGGGATGCACCTCGAGCTTGCCGGCTTCGACCTTGGAGATGTCGAGGATGTCGTTGATCAAGGTGAGCAGATCGTTGCCGGCCGAATAGATCGAGCGGGCGAACTGCACCTGGTCCTCGCTGAGGTTGCCTTCGGGATTGTCCGCCAGCAGCTTGGCCAGGATCAGCGAGCTGTTCAGCGGCGTGCGCAACTCGTGGGACATGTTGGCGAGGAATTCGGACTTGTAGCGGCTGGCGCGCTGCAGCTCGTCGGCGCGCGCTTCGAGCATCAGCCGGGCGTCGTGCAGGCGCCGGTTCTTCTCGTCCATCTCGTCGCGCTGGCGGGCCAGGATATCGGCCTGCTCGGCCAGTTGCTCGTTGGTCTGCTCCAGTTCGGCCTGCTGCTCTTCCAGGTGCGTCTGCGACTCGCGCAGGGCACTGGACTGCTCCTCCAGCTCCTCGTTGGCGGCGCGCAGCTCTTCCTGCTGCACCTGCAGTTCCTCGTTGAGTTGCTGGGTCTCGGCGAGCACCTTCTGCAGCCGCTGGCGATAGCGCGCCGCCTCGATGGCCGAGCCGATGGTGGCGCCGATGCGCCGCAGCAACTCGCTGTCCTCCTCGCGCAGCGGGCGCAGGAAGCCCAGCTCGATCACGCCGTTGAGCATGCCGCTGTCCTCCAGCGGCACCAACAGCACCGAACGCGGCGTGGCCTCGCCCAGCTCCGAGGTCACCTTCAGGTAATCGGCCGGCAGGTTCTCCAGCGCCAGCAGGCGGCGCTCCAGGGCAACCTGACCAACCAGACCGGAGCCGAACTCCAGGGTCCGGCCGCCCTGCAGATGAGCGGAATCGTAGGCGTACTCGGCGACCCGCTGCAGCTTGCCGTCCTGCACCACGAACAGCGCGCCGACGGCCACGTCGAGGTAATGCGCAAGGAAGCCCAGCACGCCCTGGCCCAGCGCCGGCAGGGTCAGTTCACCGATGATCGCCTCGCCCAGCTGCGTCTGCCCGGTGCGGTACCAGGCCTGCTTCTCCAGCGCCTCGGCGTGGGCCCGCTGCCGGCTCAGCGACGAGGAATAACTCGCCGACAGCGCCGTCAGGTCGCGCCGGCCGAGGAACACCAGCAAACCGCTGAAGAGCAGGCTGAACAGCAGGAAACCGCCGATCAGCGCGGTGGTGATCACCTCCGAGCGGCCGGTGAGGTCGGTACGCTTCTGTCGCTCGGTGGCAATGAATTCATTCAACAGCGCGCGCCGCTGGGTGGTCAGGCCGAGACCACGCCCGGTACGGACATAGGCGATGATCGAACGACCATCCTCGCGGCGCTCGATGGCCTGCTCGGCGAAGCCGAGCCAGCGCCGATGCAACGCCTCGATTTTCTCGATACGGCCCAGCTGCAGCGGATCGTCCCGCGAGTAATCCTTGAGCCGCTCCAGTTCGCGACCGATCGCCGCCAGCCCCTCGTGATAGGGCTCGAGGAAGGCATCCTCGCCGGCGATCAGATAGCCGCGCATGCCGGTTTCCAGTTCGGCCACCAGCCGCAGCGCCTCGTGGGCATGGGCCACGCCCCGCACCGAACGGTCGACCGCGTGGCTGACGCTGAGCAGGTAATAGACGATGGCGCTGAAGAAGAACGCACTGAGAAAACCGAAGCCCAGCGGCACGGCGACATTGCGATTGAGGATGCGCCTGAAATTGTTCTGGTCGATGAAGGACTCGCTCATCTGGCTCCCTTTGCGCCGCCCGACTGTCGAGCACATGCGCGGCGCATGCGTCCTCGGCGGTCATGCTCCGATGCTGGCGTGTTCTTGAGTGTTTGGCGCGCGATAGGTTCCGTTGCGCCCGCGTCACGCGACTCTACACGGCAAGCCCGTCGAGCACAAAAGGCCGATGACAGGCGGAACCGGCAGGCCCGCTCAGCGCCGGGCGATGATCCAGACGGCGTGGATGATGCCGGGAATGTAGCCGAGCAGGGTCAGCAGGATGTTCAGCCAGAAGGCGCCGCCGAAACCCACTTGCAGGAACACTCCCAGCGGCGGCAGCAGAATCGCACAAATGATGCGGACAAGATCCATCATGGTCTCCGTCGGTCGGATTGGGCCCGAGGGGCCTGCTCAGGAATCGACCTGACCGGCCCGGCGAGGTTCCTTATCGCCGGCCATGCCTGCCGCGGGGAAGGAACAGCGGATCGCCGCCAGCGGCAGCGACCGGAAAACCGTGGCGACTGGATAAGCCGCCGAGGGTGCCTGACAGGCACGGGAGGGGATGGACGCGAGCGGCCGGCTCGTATGCGGGCGCGCCCGATGCGTCACGCCGCTTCGCCTTTTGAGCCAAGGGCGTTGCCAAGCTTCGTCTCTTAGCCTGCTAACTATTACAGAGCCGCGCCATCGCCGCCATTGGCCGAAGGTCGATAGCCGAGTTCCCCGCTCGGGCATGCCAGCGGAGCGCGCCGGAACTCGCCGGGCGCTGCCCGGGTCGTCTCTACACAGGCGCGCCGCGCCATTGGCCAGTGCAACGGAGGGGATCCAGCGATGAGCGACGCGACCGTGGTGATCTGTGGTGCAACCGCCGGCGTCGGCCGCGCCGCCGCCCGCGGCTTTGCCGGGGCCGGCTACCGGGTCGCCGTGATCGCGCGCGGCGAACAGGGCCTGCAGGAGACTGCCAGGCAGTTGCAGGCGATGGGGGCACAGGTATTGGCGATCCCGCTCGACGTCGCCGACGCTGCCGCGCTGGACGCCGCGGCGACGCGCATCGAGGCGGAACTGGGGCCGATCGAGATCTGGGTCAATGCGGCGATGGCCACGGTGTTCGCCCCGGCCAGCGCATTGAGCGCCGAGGAAATCCGCCGCGTCACCGAGGTGACCTACCTGGGCTGCGTGCACGGCACCCTCGCCGCCCTGCGCTGCATGCGCCCGCGCAACCGCGGCACCATCGTCCAGGTCGGCTCGGCGCTGGCCTACCGCGCCATCCCGCTGCAATCGGCCTATTGCGGGGCCAAGTTCGCCGTGCGCGGTTTCACCGACGCGCTGCGCTGCGAGCTGCTCCATGACGCCAGCGCCATCCGCCTGACCATGGTCCAGCTGCCGGCGCACGACACGCCGCAGTTCGACTGGGCCCGCAACAAGCTGGGCCGGCGCGTGCAGCCGGTGCCGCCGATCCACACGCCGGAAGTCGCCGCGCGGGCCATCCTGCGCGCCGCCCGCGAGGCGCCGCGCGAACTCTGGGTCGGCAGCGCGAGCCTGAAGGCGATCATCGGCACGCTGTTGATGCCCGGCCTGCTCGACCGGCTGCTGGCCAGGCGGGCCTGGGACGGCCAGATGAGCGCCGAGGCGGAAGCGGACGGGCGCCCGGACAACCTCTTCCAGCCGGTCGAAGGCCTGCATCGCATCGACGGCCGCTTCGGCGACCAGGCCCGCCAGCAGGCGCTCGCACTCGACTCGTCGACGCCCGGCCGACTGGCGCTGGGCGCCGGCGCGCTGCTGGCGCTGGGCATCGGCCTGGTCCTCGGCCGGCGCGGGCGCTGAGGTGCTCAGCGTCGCGGCGGCTCCGCTGCGCGCTTGCGGCGGATATTGATCCAGGACAGCACGGCCAGCGCCAGCATCAGCCCGGCCATGTTGTAGTTGCCGATGGCCAGGTAGCCGAACGCGGCCAGCGTACAGGCCACCAACCCGACCCAGCGTACGGCGCGCATCAACGCCTCGACGGTCTTGTTGCGGGGCGCCGGCATCACCGCCACCTCGCCCGCATCGGCGGGCAGAACGGCCCTGCTTCTCCGGCATGGCCGTGGTCAGGATGGTGGGCGCGCATGGTCGGCTCCTTCTGCTGTCGGCACCCGCCAGGGGGCTGTGGCGGTTACCGGGCACGGGTTCGGCCGGACGCCGGCAGCGGCGAACCGGCGCAGCCACGGGTGCCCCGCCCCCGGTCGTCTACGCTGAACAGATACCGGGCCGATCGCCGAGCTGCCTGCGGAGGATAACCCATGTCTCGCCACCTGCCCCTGCGCCTGGGCTGGCTGCTGCTCCTGCTGTTCGCGCTGGCCGGTTCGGCAGCGGCCGCGGCACCGGTGACGGTGCTGCGCGTGGAGGGCGCGATCGGTCCGGCCAGCGCCGACTACATCATCCGCGGGCTGCAGCATGCGCGGGACGAAGCCGCCCAGCTGCTCGTGCTGCAGCTGGACACTCCCGGCGGCCTCGACAGTTCGATGCGCGCGATCATCAAGGAAATCCTCGCCAGCCCGGTGCCGGTCGCCACCTACGTGACGCCCAGCGGCGCGCGCGCGGCGAGCGCCGGCACCTACATGCTCTATGCCAGCCATGTCGCGGCGATGGCCCCCGGCACCAATCTCGGCGCGGCGACGCCGGTGCAGATCGGTGGCGGCATGCCCGGCGCCCCGCCACAGCAACCGGATGCCGACGAGGAGCAAGCCCCGCAGGCGCCCGGCGATGCCATGAGCCGCAAGCAGATCAACGACGCCTCCGCCTATATCCGCGGCCTCGCCCAGCTGCGCGAGCGCAATGCCGAGTGGGCCGAACAGGCCGTGCGCGAGGCGGTCAGCCTGTCCGCGTCGGAGGCGCTGGAGCTCAAGGTGATCGACTACCTGGCCAGCGATCTCGCCGACCTCCTGGCGCAGCTCGACGGCAAGACGCTGCGGACCGTTTCCGCCGAGGTGCAACTGCAGACCGCCGGCGCCGAGCTGATCGAGCACGCGCCGGACTGGCGGGTGCGCCTGCTGGCGGTGATCACCAACCCCAGCGTGGCGCTGATCCTGATGATGATCGGCATCTACGGGCTGATCCTGGAGTTCTCCAACCCCGGTATCGGTGCCGGCGGCGTGCTCGGTGGCATCTGCCTGATCCTCGCGCTCTACGCGCTGCAACTGCTGCCGGTGAACTACGCCGGGGTGGCGCTGATCCTGCTCGGTATCGCCTTCATGGTGGCCGAGGCGTTCCTGCCGAGTTTCGGCGTGCTGGGCATCGGCGGCGTCGCCGCGTTCGTCGTCGGCGCGGTGATCCTCATCGACACCGAGGTGCCCGGCTACGGCATTCCGCTGTGGCTGATCGTGCCGCTGGGCCTGGCCAGCGCGCTGCTGGTATTCGCCATCGTCGCCATGGCGTTGCGAGCGCGGCGCCGGCAACTGGTCGGCGGCGACAGCGAACTGATCGGCAGCCTGGCGGTGGTCAGCGCGGTGCAGCCGCAAGCGCCGTCGAACGGCTGGGCCCACCTGCAGGGCGAGAACTGGCAGATCCGCAGCGCCACGCCGCTGCAGGCCGGGCAGCAGGTGCGCGTAGTCGCCCGGCACGGCCTGCAACTGGAGGTCGCCCCTATGAAAGAGGAGCTGAATCATGGGTTATGAAATGAGTTTCATCGTCCTGCTGGTGCTGCTGGCAGGCCTGGTCGCCTCGGCGTTCCGCATCCTGCGCGAGTACCAGCGCGGCGTGGTGTTCCAGCTCGGGCGCTTCTGGAAGGTCAAGGGGCCGGGGCTGATCCTGGTGATTCCCGGCCTGCAGCAGATGGTCCGGGTCGACCTGCGTACCCTGGTGCTGGACGTACCGACCCAGGACGTGATTTCCCGCGACAACGTCTCGGTGAAGGTCAACGCGGTGGTCTACTATCGCGTGCTGGACGCGGAGAAGGCGATCATCCAGGTCGAGGACTACCACTCGGCCACCAGCCAGCTGGCGCAGACCACGCTGCGCGCGGTGCTCGGCAAGCACGATCTGGACGACATGCTCGCCGAGCGCGAGCAGCTCAACAACGACATCCAGCAGGTGCTGGACGCGCAGACCGATGCCTGGGGGATCAAGGTGTCCAACGTCGAGATCAAGCACGTCGACCTCGACGAATCCATGATCCGCGCCATCGCCCGCCAGGCCGAGGCGGAACGCGAGCGACGGGCCAAGGTCATTCATGCCGAGGGCGAGTTGCAGGCCTCGGAGAAGCTCATGCAGGCCGCCGAGATGCTCGGCCGCCAGACGGGCGCCATGCAGTTGCGCTACATGCAGACGCTGAGCAACATCGCCGGCGACAAGAACTCGACCATCGTCTTCCCGCTGCCCATCGAGCTGCTGCAAGGCATCAAGAACCTGGACAGGAAAGCCTGAGTGCACACATTCCACGAGCGCCATTCCCCGGCGCGAACCCTGCGCCTGCTGCTGGTGGCCTTGCTCGCACTGGCCCTGGGCGCCTGCGCCGCCCTTGCGCCGCGCGATCCGCTCAACGTCCAGGTCGCCGGCATCCAGCCGTTGCAGGGCGAAGGCCTGGAGCTGCGCTTCCTGGTCCGGCTGCGCCTGCAGAATCCCAACGACGGCGCCATCGACTACAACGGCGTCGCGCTGGACCTGGAGGTCAACGGCCGGCGGCTGGCCAGCGGCGTCAGCGACCAGCGCGGCACGGTGCCACGTTTCGGCGAAACGGTGCTCAGCGTGCCGGTGACCATCTCGGCCTTCTCCGCGGCACGCCAGGCGCTGGGCCTTGCCGAAAACATCGACATGCAGGAAGTGCCCTATGTGCTGCGCGGCAAGCTCGCCGGCGGCCTGTTCGGCACCCAGCGCTTCGTCGAGAGAGGCACCTTCGACCTGTCCCCGGTGACGGCGAATCCCTATCGCCGCCCCTGACGTGGCTTGCTGTCACCATGCGGGCCGGCGATCATTCGGCCTTTCGCGCCTTGCAGGAGCGAGCCATGCTCGCGAACTGGCCCGCTGCAAAACTTCGCGGGCATGGCCCGCTCCTACGATGGAGCTCTCGCAGCGGCGCGGCTTACGGCGAAACGGCAACCCCTGACAAGAGAAGTCCATGTCCACGCCCCCCGCTGTTTTCGCAGCGACACCCTTTGCGCGCCACATCGCCGTGCTCCTGCTGCTCTGCCTCGGTTGCGCCTTCGCCGGCAACCACATCGCGGCGCGGATCGCCTTCGACGACGGCGCCGGCGTGCTGCTGGCGATCCTGATGCGCTCCGGCGGCACCCTGCTGGCGCTCGCCGCCCTGGTGGCCTGGCAGCGCCAGCCCGTCCGCCTGGGCGCCGCCACCTGGCGCTGGCAGCTGCTGCTCGGCCTGCTGATCGCGATACAGAGCCTGTGCCTGTATTCGGCGGTGGCACGCATTCCCGTGGCCATCGCCTTGCTGGTGGCGAATCTGTTTCCGATCCTCCTGGCCCTGCTGACCTGGGCGCTGGGCGGCCCCCGGCCGACGGCACGTACCGCGGCACTGATGGGGGTGATCCTCGTCGGTCTGGCGCTGGTGCTGGACGTGCCCGCGCGGCTGGCCAGCGACACAGCCGGCGGCCCGCAGTGGGCGCTGGGCGTGACGCTGGCGTTCTGCGCCGCCACGGCCTTCGCCTGCGCGCTGTGGGTCACCGATCACAAGCTGTCGACGCTGCGCGGTTCGGTGCGCAGCATGCTGACCATGCTGATCGTGTTCGCCAGCGCCAATCTCGCCGGATTCAGCGGCGTCCTGCCCGGCGGGCTCGCCCTGCCGGCCAGCAGCACCGGCTGGCTGGCGCTGGCGGCGCTGGTGGCGCTCTACGGCACGGGCTTCATCACCCTGTTCGTCTCGGTGCCGCGGCTGGACATGCCGCGCAACGCGCCGGTGATGAACGTCGAGCCGCTGGCCAGCCTGCTGCTGGGCTGGCTGGTGCTCGATCAGTTGCTCAATCCGGGGCAGATCGTCGGCGGGCTGATCGTCGTCACCGGCATCGTGCTGCTGACCTACCGCCGCCCGTGAGCGGCCGTCCGGCCATCAGGGCGCCCTTTGCCTGCTGTGCTCGCGCGCATCGGCCCATTGCGCGCGGCAATGCCCGGCACGGCAGCGGTTGGCCTGGTGGCTGGGGTCTTCCTGCATCAGTTTGCGGGTAACGCCATTGGTCCAGCCGAAACCATCCTGCAGCGGATACTCACCGCCGCCGGCGTGTTCGGTACAGGGCCGCAATACGTACTTCTCGACCAGCTTGCTTTCGCGTTCGAACAGGTGGCCGACGATGCTCAGCCAACGCGCCTCGATGTCCAGCGCCAGCGCGTCGTGCCCGTAGTGCTGCAATCCGCGAATGCCGATCCACTGCAACGGCGCCCAGCCGTTGGGCCGATCCCATTGCTCGCCGCTGCCGGCGATCTCGGTGGTCGACAACCCGCCGGGGGCCAGGAGGCGCGTGCGCACGATGCCGGCGACCGCGGCGGCCTGCTCGGCGCTGGCCAGTTGCACGAATAACGGCGCCAGGGTGGCAGCGGTGAGGTTGTCGCGCTGGCGCCGGCCCTGCCAGTCGTAATCGAAGTAGGCGCCAACCTGCGGGTTCCATAGGTAGCGATCGATCGCCGCCAGCCGCGTCGCGGCACGCTGGCGGAATTCGGCTGCGCAGGCCGACTGGCCCTTCACTGCGGAGAGTTCGGCGATCTGCCGCTCCAGCCGGTAGAGCAGGCTGTTGAGGTCCACCGGCAGGATACCGGTGGTGCGGATGGTGCTCAGGCGGTGCGCATCGTCCAGCCAGCGCGAGCTGAAGTCCCAGCCCGATTCGGCGCCGGCGCGCAGGTCGCGATAGACCTCGTGGCGCGGCCGGCCGCTGGCACGCGCCGTCTCGACATCCTCGCGATAGGATTCCTCGCGCGGGGTGTCGCGCTCGTCCCAGTAGCGGTTGAGCACCACCCCGTCGGCCAGGCAGACGCAGCGCCGGTGCGACTCGCCCGGGCGCAGCGAGTCGCTGCCATCCATCCAGAAGGCGTATTCCTTGCGCAGCTGCGGCAGGTAATCACTGGCCCGATGCACGCCGGTTTCCTCGAACAGCTCGGTCATCAGGGCGAACACCGGCGGCTGCGAGCGCCCCAGGTAATAGGTGCGGTTGCCGTTGGGCACATGCCCGTAGGTGTCGATCAGGTAGGCGAAGTTGTCGGCCATCGAGCGCAGCAGGTCGCAGCGCCCGCTCTCGTCGAGGCCGAGCATGGTGAAGTAGGAATCCCAGTAGTACAGCTCGGTGAAGCGTCCGCCCGGCACCACGTAGTCGTGCGGCAGCGGCAGCAGCGAGGAGTACGCGGGGTGTTCCTGCGGATGCCGGGTGAGCACCGGCCAGAGCCGGTCGATGTGCTCGGCCAGGCTGTCGTCGGGGTTGGCGACGAATTCCTTGGCAGGCAGCCGGTAGTGGCTGAAGTGCTCGGCGACGAAGGCCTTCAGGTCGAACCCGGGATCGCCGCAGCGGGTCCGGTAGCGCTCGAGGATCAGCTCCGGGTGATGCAGCGGCGCGCAGTCGACGAAGGTCTTGCTGTCGGCGAACACCCCTTGCATCTGCACCGCGACGAACAGCTCCTGATAGCGGTCGGCCGGGGTCAGGGTGTCGGCCGCGGAGACGGCGCTGGTGTCGTAGTCGAACGGGGGATGCGTCTGGGTATCGGTCATTCACTGCTCGCTGTAGTTCCCATAGGGTCTGTTGACGTTTCGCCGCACGCCGCGTTGCTGCGCCAAATGACGCCAGGCAAGGCGCGGGACGCAGGCAATGGCCATTCCCTTGTCAAGTCCCGCAACGCCGCATGGCGTCATTTGCCGCGCAACCCGAAGGGACGGGCCGGTTTTTACGCGATGCTGCGTTGCTCGCCGTTCGTTTGGGACCACCAGACTTCACGGCTCGCGCCTTGCCTCGCGTAAAAACCGGCTCCGTCGCGGCCGCGTCCGAAACGTCAACAGACCCTACAGGCCACCATCGACTACCAGTGTAGCTCCGGTGATGTACTCGGCGTCCGCCGAGGCCAGGAAGGCGACCACGCCAGCCACGTCGTGTGGCCGGCCGAGGCGCCCTGCGGGAATGTTCTGCAGCAGGCTGGCGAGCTTGTCCGGCTGGCTCATCAGCTCGCGGTTGATCGGCGTCTCCACGGCTCCCGGGGCCACGTTGTTCACCGTGATGCCGAGCGGGGCGAGCTCGATGGCGATGTTGCGCATCAGCATCTTCAGGCCGCCCTTGCTCGCGCAGTAGGCGGTGAAGTTGGGGTGCGGCAGTTCTTCATGCACCGAGCTGTTGTTGATGATGCGCCCGCCGCGGCCCTGCTCGCGCAGATAGCGGGCGAAGGCCTGGGCGAGGAAGAACGGCCCGCGCAGGTTGACGTCCAGTACCCGATCGTAGTCGTCCTCGCGGGCATCGAGGAATGCCGCATGCGTCTGCACGCCGGCATTGTTGACCAGGATATCCAGCCGGCCCATGCGCTCGACGCTCTCGCGCACCAGCCGCCGGCACTCCTCGACCCGGCCGACGTCGGCGGCGATGAAGCAGGCGCGGCGCCCGCAACGCCGCACCTGTTCGACGCTCTCGCGCGCCTCGGCATCGTCCTCGCGGCCGTTGAGCACCACATCGGCGCCTTCCTGCGCCAGTCTCACTGGCAATACCACGGCCGATACCGTGGGTGCTGCCGGTGACCAGGGCCACCTGGGTGCGAAGTTTCATGCTGCCTCCAATGGACTGCCGTTTCGAACTCTGACGGGACCAGCCGGGCCGTGTTCCCCATCGACGCATTGCAGAGAGTGATACCAGCAGACAAGTGCGACATTGCGGCGCACAATGGCCGGCCTCCCGTTGCCATCTAAGGACTCCATGGCTACTGCCGATCTGCGCAAAGGTTACCTGCTGGGGCTGGCGACCTTCAGCATCTGGGGCATGTTTCCGCTCTACTTCAAGTCCCTCGAGCAATTCGCCGCGCTCGAGATCGTCACCCAGCGCGTCATCTGGTCGGCGGTGTTCGGCACCCTGGTGCTGCTGCTCTGGCGCCATCCGGGCTGGTGGCGCGAGCTGCTGACGCATCCGCGGCGCCTCGGCGTGCTGGCCATTTCCAGCGTGCTGATCGCGGCCAACTGGCTGATCTACGTCTGGGCGGTGAACCATGACCGCATGGTCGAGGCCAGCCTCGGCTACTACATCAACCCGCTGGTCAACGTGCTGCTCGGGCTGGTGGTGCTGCGCGAGCGCCTGCGGCCCTTGCAATGGCTGGCCGTGGCGATGGCGGCAGTGGGGGTCAGCCTGCAGTTGCTGACGCTTGGCGAGTTTCCCTGGATCTCCATCGTGCTGGCGCTGAGCTTCGGCACCTACGGCCTGCTGCGCAAGCAGGCGCCGGTGGCCGCCCTGCCGGGGCTGGTGGTGGAAACCTGGCTGCTGTTGCCGGTCGCCGCGGCCTGGCTGCTGTTCTTCGGCAGCGGCGCGAGCACCGAGCCGGCCTTCTGGACCACCCCCGAGGCGCTCTGGCTGATGGCCGCCGGGCCGGTGACGCTGGTCCCGCTGCTGGGCTTCAACGCCGCCGCGCGCCACCTGCCCTACTCGACCCTGGGCTTCTTGCAGTACCTGACGCCGACGCTGCTGCTGATCCTCGCCGTGCAGGTGTTCGGCGAGCCCTTCCCGGTGGACAGGCAGCTGGCGTTCTTCTGCATCTGGGCCGGCCTTGCGGTGTACAGCCTGGACGCCTGGCGCCTGATGCGCAAAAGCGCCGGCTGAGCACCTACGCCTGCTCCGCCGGCTGCAGCCTGAGTTCCACCATCAGGTCATCGGCCAGGGTTTCCAGACGCTGCTGCAGCAGTTCCAGCGACAGCTCGCTGGGCACCGCCAGGCGCGCCTCGGCGCGGAACAGCGGTTCGCTGCTCATCGGCGCCGGCAGCACGTCGGTGTCCAGGCTTTCCAGGTTGATGCCGTGCTCGGCCAGCAGCCGGGTGATGTCGCGCACGATGCCCGGGCGGTCGTTGCCCACCAGTTCCAGCTGGATCTCCTGCCAGTTCGTCTCCGGCTCCGCGCCGCTGTGCGCCAGCAGGACGCGAATGCCCTGGGCCTGCAGCCCTTGCAGCGCGGCGCTGAGTTCGGCGTGGGCCGGCGCCGGCACGGCTACCCGCAGGATGCCGGCGAACTGCCCGGCCATGCGCGACATGCGGCTCTCCAGCCAGTTGCCGCCGTGGTCGGCGATGCATTGGGCCAGCCGCTCGACCAGCCCCGGCTGATCCTCGGCGATGACCGTGAGTACGAGGTGCTCCATGGGATGCTCCTTGGCTGAAAATGGGTGAGCCGCCCGCGCGATGCGCCGCTGCGTCCAGCGCGGACAGGGCCCAATAGGTATAGCAGGCCAAGGCCGGCAGGACCGCCGCGCAATGCCCCAACGGCACGCGACCGACAGCGGACTGATTTTCCCCACGGCTTCATGTAGTATCCGGCGACTCGGACTACAAGAAACGAATCCGTCCGGCGAATGAGAAGAACCAAGTGAGGCGAGTAATGACTGAGCGCGTTCAAGTCGGTGGCCTGCAGGTCGCCAAAGTCCTGTACGACTTCGTGAACAACGAGGCGATTCCTGGCACTGGCGTCGATGCCGCGGCCTTCTGGGCCGGCGCCGACAGCGTCATCCACGACCTGGCGCCGAAGAACCGCGCCCTGCTGGCCAAGCGCGACGCGCTGCAGGCGCAGATCGACGCCTGGCACCAGGCCCGCGCCGGTCAGGCCCACGACGCCGTGGCCTACAAGGCCTTCCTGCAGGAAATCGGCTACCTGCTGCCGGAAGCCGAAGACTTCCAGGCCACCACCGAGAACGTCGACGAAGAGATCGCCCACATGGCCGGCCCGCAGCTGGTGGTGCCGATCATGAACGCGCGCTTCGCCCTGAACGCCGCCAACGCCCGCTGGGGCTCGCTGTACGACGCGCTGTACGGCACCGACGCCATCTCCGAGGAAGGCGGTGCGCAGAAGGGCCCGGGCTACAACGAAGTCCGCGGCAACAAGGTCATCGCCTACGCGCGTGACTTCCTCGACCAGGCCGCCCCGCTGGAAACCGGCTCGCATGCCGATTCCACGGGCTACCGCATCGACGGCGGCAAGCTGGTCGTCGCGCTGAACAACGGCAGCACCACCGGCCTGAAGAACCCGGCCCAGCTGCAGGGCTTCCAGGGCGAAGCCGGCGCACCGATCGCCGTACTGCTGAAGAACAACGGCATCCACTTCGAGATCCAGATCGACCCGGCCAGTCCGATCGGCCAGACCGATGCCGCCGGCGTGAAGGACATCCTGATGGAAGCGGCGCTGACCACCATCATGGACTGCGAGGACTCCATCGCCGCCGTCGACGCCGACGACAAGACCATCGTCTACCGCAACTGGCTCGGCCTGATGAAGGGCGATCTGGTCGAGGAGCTGGAGAAGGGCGGCAAGCGCATCACCCGCGCGATGAACCCGGACCGCGTCTACACCCAGGCCGCCGGCAACGGCGAGCTGACCCTGCACGGCCGCTCGCTGCTGTTCATCCGCAACGTCGGCCACCTGATGACCAACGACGCCATCCTCGATAAGGACGGCAACGAAGTGCCGGAAGGCATCATGGACGGCCTGTTCACCAGCCTGATCGCCATCCACAACCTCAACGGCAACACCAGCCGCAAGAACACCCGCACCGGCTCGATGTACATCGTCAAGCCGAAGATGCACGGCCCGGAAGAAGTGGCCTTCGCCAGCGAACTGTTCGGCCGCGTCGAGGACGTCCTCGGCCTTGCGCGCAACACCCTCAAGGTCGGCATCATGGACGAGGAGCGTCGCACCACGATCAACCTCAAGGCCTGCATCAAGGAAGCGCGCGAGCGCGTGGTGTTCATCAACACCGGCTTCCTCGACCGCACCGGCGACGAGATCCACACCTCCATGGAAGCCGGCCCGATGGTGCGCAAGGCCGCCATGAAGGCCGAGAAGTGGATCAACGCCTACGAGAACAACAACGTCGACGTGGGCCTCGCCTGTGGCCTGCAGGGCAAGGCGCAGATCGGCAAGGGCATGTGGGCCATGCCGGACCTGATGGCCGCCATGCTCGAGCAGAAGGTCGGCCACCCGCTGGCCGGCGCCAACACCGCCTGGGTCCCGTCGCCGACTGCCGCCACGCTGCACGCCATGCACTACCACAAGGTCGACGTGCAGGCACGTCAGGCCGAGCTGGCCAAGCGCGAGAAAGCGTCCATCGACGACATCCTCACCCTCCCGCTGGCACAGGACACCAACTGGAGCGAGGAAGAGAAGCGCAACGAGCTGGACAACAACGCCCAGGGCATCCTCGGCTACATGGTCCGCTGGGTCGAACAAGGCGTCGGCTGCTCCAAGGTGCCGGACATCAACGACGTCGCGCTGATGGAAGACCGCGCCACGCTGCGTATCTCCAGCCAGCACGTCGCCAACTGGATGCGCCACGGTGTAGTGACCAAGGATCAGGTGATCGAAAGCCTCAAGCGCATGGCCGCCGTGGTCGATCGCCAGAACGAGGGCGACCCGCTGTACCGCCCGATGGCACCTGACTTCGACAACAGCGTGGCCTTCCAGGCTGCGCTGGAGCTGGTCCTCGAAGGCACCAAGCAGCCCAACGGCTACACCGAGCCGGTATTGCACCGCCGCCGCCGCGAGTTCAAGGCCAAGAACGGCCTGTAACCTCGTCCCGCACCAGAAAAACCGCCCCTCGGGGCGGTTTTTTTGTCTCCCGCCCCGCCGCAACACCCTGAAACGCCGGGCTGACCCCGATCAGCTTCCGGGATACCCGCGCTGACTAGACTTACGTCCAATTGGGCCGAACCGGCCCACGGCCCACCATGGACAAAAAATGGAAATCACCCATGAGCACACCTGACGCCTTCGCCCAGGCAGGGAAGACGGCTGTACTGCAGAACATCCACGGCACCATGGAGTTCCTGCGCAAGTACGCCCCGTTCAACCAGATGGAGCCGGCGCACCTCGCCTATCTCGTCGAGAATTGCGAGCTGCGCTTCTATGCCGAAGGCGACTGCATCATTTCACCGGACGATGGCGTGGTGCAGCACTTCTTCATCGTCAAGCAGGGCCGCGTCCACGGCCAGCGCCCCCATACCGCCAAGCGCGGCACCGACACCACCTTCGAGGTCATCGTCGGCGAGTGCTTCCCGATGGCCGCCCTCATGGGCGAGCGCGCCACCCGCACCGCGCACCTGGCGGCCGAAGACACCTTCTGCTTCCTGCTGAACAAACCGGCCTTCGTCAAACTGGTGTCCAGTTCCGACGTGTTTCGCGACTTCGCCATACGTGGCGTGAGCAGCCTGCTCGACCTGGTCAACCAGCAGGCGCAGATGCGCGCCGTGGAAAGCCTCGGCGAGAACTTCTCGCTGGAAACCAGCATCGGCGACCTGGCGCTGCACCATCCGGTGTCCTGCCTGCCCAGCCGGCCGCTGAACGAGGCGGTGGCGCTGATGCAGGAGGAGAACGTCGGCAGCATCGTCATCGTCGATGAAGCCCTCCATCCGCAGGGCATCTTCACCCTGCGCGACCTGCGCCGGGTCATCGGCAGCGGCACCACCGATCTGGGCCAGCCGATCGCGCAGTTCATGACGCACGATCCGTTCTACCTGCCGCCGGACGCCACCGCCTTCGACGCGGCGATCGCCATGACCGAGCGGCACATCGCGCATGTCTGTGTGGTGGAGGACGGCCTGCTGTGCGGGGTGATATCCGAGCGCGACCTGTTCTCCCTGCAGCGCGTGGACCTGGTGCACCTGGCGCAAACCATCCGCCATGCGGACAGCGTCGATGCGCTGGTGGTCATTCGCAGCCGCATCCGGCAGTTGGTCGACAACATGCTGGCCCACGGCGCCTCCTCGGCGCAGATCACCCACATCGTCACCCTGCTCAACGACCACACCGTCTGCCGGGTGATCGAGCTGGCCATCGCCAATATGGGCGATCCCGGCATTCCGTTCACCTGGCTGTGCTTCGGCAGCGAAGGCCGCCAGGAACAGACCCTGCACACCGACCAGGACAACGGCATGCTCTTCGAGGCCGCCGACGCCGCCGAAGCCGCGCACATCCGCGGGCGCCTGCTGCCGCTGGCCGAACGCATCAACCGCGACCTCGATACCTGCGGCTTTACCCTGTGCAAGGGCAACATCATGGCCAGCAATCCGCAGCTGTGCCTGTCGCGCCAGGAATGGAGCCGCCGCTTCAGCTCGTTCATCCGCGAGGCGACGCCGGAAAACCTGCTCAGCAGCACCATCTATTTCGACCTGCGCGCCATCTGGGGCTCGCCCGAAGGCTGCGAGCAGCTGCGCCAGAACCTGCTCGAGGAAATCGCCGACAATAGCCTGTTCCAGCGCATGATGGCCGACAACGCCCTGCGCCATCGGCCACCGGTCGGCCGCTTTCGCGATTTCGTCGTGGCCCGCAAGGGCGAAACCAAGGACACCCTGGACCTCAAGGTGCAAGGCCTGACGCCCTTCGTCGACGGTGCCCGCCTGCTGGCGTTGAGCAATGGCATCGGCAGCTGCAACACGCTCGAGCGGCTGCGCAAGCTGGTGGAAAAAGGCGTCATCGAGGACAAGGACGGCGCGGCCTACGAAGAGGCCTACCATTTCATCCAGCAGACGCGCATGCAGCACCATCAACAGCAGGCACGCGACGGATTGCCCTATTCCAACCGCCTGGATCCGGATACGCTCAATGTGCTCGACCGCCGAATCCTGCGCGAATCCTTCCGCCAGGCCCAGCGTCTACAGGCCAGTCTCGCGGTGCGCTATCAGTTATGAGTATGTTCTGGTTCAACTCACGCGGGCCGAAGCTCCCCCACGAGCAGCAGCGGCGCATCGCCGAGCTGCCACGGCCGGCGCTTCCCAAGGCCGTCCCCCTGCGTGAACAGCGGCTGGTGGTGCTCGACCTGGAAACCACCGGGCTGCACCTCAAGCGCGACCTGGTCATCGCCATCGGCGCGGTGGTCATCGAAGACGGTGCCATCGACTATTCCCAACAGTTCGAATGCACCCTGTGTCGCCAGGTCAAGCTCACCGAGAGCGTGCTGATACACGGCATCGCCCCCAGCGAGCTGGCCAGCGGGCTGCCGCCGGCCGAAGCACTGCTCAGTTTCATGGAGTTCGCCGCCGACAGCGTCATACTGGCCTTTCACGCGCCCTTCGATCAGCGCATGCTGGCCCGCGCACTGAAAAACGAACTGGGTTACAACCTGGAGCACACCTTCCTCGACGTAGCGGATCTGGCGCCCATGCTGTTTCCGGAAGCGATGATCCATCGCGGCGGCCTGGATCACTGGCTCGACCAGTTCAACATCCACATTCCGCAGCGCCACAACGCGGCAGCCGATGCCATGGCCACGGCGGAAATCGCCCTGATACTGCTCAATCGCGCCCAGCGCACGGGACTGCAGCGCTTCGACGAGCTGGCCCAGCGGCTCAGGTGCTGGCAGCGCGCGCGCAAAGCCGCATTCAATTCGATCTGAGCCGATGCTCCAGCGACCTGCGCGCTGCAGGAGGCGACCGCCTGTCCCCCGCGTCATCCCGGAGCGCGCATCGGACGGTGCTGATGCGCGGCCGCCATACGTCGAGGCGAGCGCTTACCGAGCGCGCTCGCAGATGGCCTGATAGAGCGGTGAAGCCGGCTCCAGTCGAGTCAGTGTCTCGGCCTTCGCCTCGCCGGCCTCGTTGAGCCTGAACATCGCCTTCTCGCTGCACAGCAGCTGATAGCGAGCACTTCGCACGGTGGACATCAGGCTGCTCTTCTCGAAGCGATACAGCACGAAGCGGGCAACACGCCCTTGCTCGGTGTCCTGGACCTGCGCATTCGCGTCATCCAGCACCGTATAGGCCAGCGGCATGGGATACATCATCGTCCAGGGCCGCCAGAGCATGCCGCCCTTTTCGCTCGACACCACCAGGGAGCCTTCCGGCAGGCGCGCCTGGGTGCTGGCGAACCAGGTGTATTCGTAGTGAATGGCATATGCCAGCATGCCCAAGCCGGCAAATACCGGAACGATCCACTTCGGCAGCCGCTTGCGCGTCAAGGAACGCAACAGCAGTGCGATCCCCGCAGCGGCAGCGGCGGCGGCTGCCGCCGCGATTAGATGCCAGAACATATACGAGTCCCCCTAAAAAAATCGGGCTTCCAGATGGAAGCCCGACTTGTACCTCAACCTCGTGCCAGACCAGGTCTGACGTCCGGTTGCATTATCAGTTAGTGATCAAGCGCAGCGCCAGCACCTTTCGGGGTACGCACGCTCTCGACCAGGTCCTGGATCTCCTGCGGCGGTGCCTGGGTGGCCATCGACACCGCGTAGGCCACGGCGAAGTTCAGGATGGCACCTACGGCACCGAAGGCCTGCGGGGAAATCCCCATCCACCACTGGTCAGGCGTGTTGGCCAGGGTCGCGGTGCCCGGGATGAAGAACCAGCCCAGGTACAGGAAGATGTACACGGCGGTGCTCACCACACCCACCAGCATACCGGCCACGGCACCCGCGCTGTTCACACGCTTGGAGAAGATACCCATCATCAGCGCCGGGAACAGGCTCGCTGCCGCGAGACCGAACGCCAGGGCCACCACCTGGGCCGCAAAGCCCGGAGGGTTCAGACCCAGATAGGTCGCCAGGAGGATGGCTGCCGTCATGGAGATACGGGCAGCCCTCATCTCGCTCTTCTCGCTGATCTTCGGATTGATCAGGGTCTTGATCAGGTCGTGGCTGATCGCCGAGGAGATCGCCAGCAGCAGGCCGGCAGCGGTCGACAGTGCAGCGGCAATGGCACCCGCGGCGATCAGACCGATGACCCAGCTCGGCAGGTTGGCGATTTCCGGGTTGGCCAGCACGATGATGTCGTTGTTGACGGTCAGCTCGTTACCGTTCCAGCCGCGCTCCTGGGCGGTCGGGGCGAAGGTGGCGTTGGCGTCGTTGTACATCTGCACACGGCCATCGCTGTTCTTGTCTTCCCACTTGATCAGACCGGTATGTTCCCAGGTCTGCACCCACTCCGGACGATCTTCGTAACGGATCGCTTCGGCCTGCGGACCTTCCGGATAGATGGTCTGTACCAGGTTCAGGCGCGCCATGGAGGCAACGGCCGGTGCGGTCAGGTACAGCAGGGCGATGAAGACCAGCGTCCAGCCGGCGGACCAGCGAGCATCGGCCACCCGCGGTACGGTGAAGAAGCGGATGATCACGTGCGGCAGACCGGCGGTACCGATCATCAGCGACAGGGTGAACAGGAACATGTTCAGCTTGTTGTCGATGTCTGCGGTGTAGGCAGCGAAGCCCAGGTCGGTGACGACCTGATCCAGCTTGTCCAGCAGCGGCACGCCGGAATCGACGTGGGTACCGAACATGCCGAACATCGGGATCGGGTTGCCGGTCAGCTGCATGGCGATGAACACCGCCGGGATGGTGTAGGCAATGATCAGCACCACGTACTGCGCCACCTGGGTGTAGGTGATGCCCTTCATCCCACCGAACACCGCGTAGGCGAACACGATCGCGGCCGCGATCCAGATACCGGCGGAGTTGCTTACTTCCAGGAAGCGGGAGAACGCCACACCGGCACCGGCCATCTGACCGATTACGTAGGTCACGGAAATCAGAATCAGACAGATAACTGCAACCAGGCGCGCGCCGCGGCTGTAGAAACGGTCACCGATGAAGTCCGGCACGGTGAACTTGCCGAACTTGCGCAGGTAGGGCGCAAGCAGCATCGCCAGCAGCACGTAGCCGCCGGTCCAGCCCATCAGGTAGACGGAGGTGGCATAACCGCCGGAGGCGATGATACCGGCCATGGAGATGAAGGATGCCGCGGACATCCAGTCCGCCGCCGTTGCCATGCCGTTGGTGACAGGATGAACGCCACCACCGGCGACGTAGAACTCCTTAGTCGACCCGGCACGGGCCCAGACCGCGATCCCGATATAGAGCAGGAACGAGGCGCCCACGAACATCATGTTGATCCAATATTGGCTCATAGTGGTTACTCCTCAACCCCGAATTCCTTGTCCAGTTTGTTCAGCCGCCACGCGTAGTGGAAGATGATCGCAATGAACGTGATGATGGAACCCTGTTGAGCGAACCAGAAGCCAAGATCCGTTCCCCCTACAGGGATACCGGACACCAGCGGGCGCAGGAGGATACCGAAACCGTATGAGACAAGAGCCCAGACCACTAAGCTCCAAGTGATAAGGCGAACATTCGCCTTCCAGTACGCAGCAGCATTTTGTTTATCGTTGTCGGCCATTGACGTTCTCCGCCTTATTGTTATTGCAAGAAAGAACCACATACTGAATCTAACAAAGGTGCCTTATAGAATGAAAGCCCCGACTTTAGTCTGACAAACAAGCGAAAAAGGCGGGCAGGTGCCAAACAGAGCCCTCCAGCTGCACGCCCTGTTGCGCTCAATCGCACCGTAACCGTCGCCCCAGACAGCCGGCCGTCACCCTGCAGGCGGACCGGTCGCAGGCCGAGGGCAATCGACCAGCCACCCCGAAACACGACCGGCCGGTCACGTGATAATTAACAGCGGCATATGACTATTCGCACCAAATCATATTCCAATTTAATTACCACTCATTAACAAGCCCGAACGAACCCATATAAGTTTCAAACTAACGACCTATGAACTAAAGTTTAAAACAAAAATAACAAGTCGAAATAATGAACATCCTTTATTTCGACTTGATTGCAATAAGCGAAGCAGGCCTCGACCGAAGCCGGACGGCACAAACGTGCAGGAGCGGCCTGCTTCAGCAGGCCGGTTGGCCTGCGGTGTACTTCTCAGTGGGGTAGATCGCCGCATCCAGGTCGCGGATGGTCTCGGCGCCGATCAGCAACGGATAGCTGAAATGGGTGCGATCGGTCAGGTTGACCTCCACTTCGCGCAACTGGTCGCCAATGCACAGTTGCATGCCGATGATGGGCCGCTCGGCCCGCGGCGGCTCGCTGCGCGATGCGCTGCCGCCGGCCTCTTCGGCACGTGTCTTGATGCGGCTGATGCCGAGCAGGGGCTGCTCGTAGAGCGTGTCATCGGCGCCAGCGACGGCCAGGCGGAAGCGTACCCAGTCTTCGCCATCGCGGCGGAACTGCTCGATGTCGCGCGCCGACAGCGAGGCGGTCATGGCGCCGGTGTCCATCTTGGCGGGCAGGGTCTTGCCGATTTCTTCGATCTTGATGTGTTCGTAACGGCCATAGAGGGTGGGCTGCGCCGCGAATGCGGGGAATGCCAGCAATCCGGCGAGGAAAAACGCGCGTGACAAAACGACCTCCTGAGGGTGACGAGTGGGCCATTTTCGATCGGCGCACCGCCTCGGGGTTCCGCCTGGCCACCATACAAAACATTTCATTCCCACCGTCCGGCCGTTCGCCGCGCAGGCCCGGGCGGCCCTGTTAGACTGCACGCCGATTCCGCCGCCGAAGACCCCGCCCGTGCCCAATTCCGCCTTTGCCACCCTGCCGCTTTCCGCCGCCATGCTGGCCAACCTCGACGCCCTCGGCTACACGGCGATGACTCCGATCCAGGCGCAGAGCCTGCCGGCGATGCTCGAGGGCCAGGACCTGATCGCCCAGGCCAAGACCGGCAGCGGCAAGACCGCCGCCTTCGGCATCGCCCTGCTCGCCCCACTGAACCCGCGCTACTTCGGCTGCCAGGCGCTGGTGCTGTGCCCGACCCGCGAGCTCGCCGACCAGGTCGCCAAGGAGCTGCGCCGGCTGGCACGCGCAGCGGACAACATCAAGATCCTCACCCTCTGCGGCGGGGTTCCCATCGGTCCGCAGATCGGCTCGCTGGAACATGGCGCGCACGTCATCGTCGGTACCCCGGGGCGCATCCAGGAGCACCTGGACAAAGGCACGCTGCAACTCGACGGGCTCAATACGCTGGTGCTCGACGAGGCCGACCGCATGCTCGACATGGGCTTCTACGACGCCATCGCCGCGATCATCGGGCGGACCCCGGCCAAGCGGCAGACCCTGCTGTTCTCCGCCACCTACCCGAGCGGCATCGCGCAGCTCGCGGCGGCCTTCATGCGCACGCCGCAGCAGGTAAAGGTCGAGGCCCTGCACGACGACACCCAGATCGAGCAGCGCTTCTATGAGATCGACGCCGGCGAACGGCTGCCGGCAGTGGTGCGGGTACTGGCCAGTTTCCGCCCGCAGAGCTGCGTGGCGTTCTGCTTCACCAAGCAGCAGTGCCAGGACCTGGTCGAGCAGTTGAATGCCAGCGGCATCTCGGCGATGGCACTGCATGGCGACCTCGAGCAACGCGAGCGCGACCAAGTGCTGGCGATGTTCGCCAACCGCAGCCTGTCGGTGCTGGTGGCCACCGACGTGGCCGCGCGCGGGCTGGACATCGACGCGCTGGACCTGGTGATCAACGTCGAGCTGGCGCGCGACGCCCAGGTCCATGTGCACCGCGTCGGCCGCACCGGCCGTGCCGGCAACAGGGGCATCGCCGTCAGCCTGGTGGCCCCGGCGGAGGCGCACCGCGCCCGGGCCATCGAGGAACTGCAGCGGGCGCCGCTGAACTGGCAGCCGCTGGAGAGCCTCGCGGCGCACAGCGGCGAACCGCTGCAGGCACCCATGCAGACGCTGTGCATCGCCGCCGGCCGCAAGGACAAGCTGCGCCCCGGCGACATTCTCGGCGCCCTGACCGGCGATGCCGGCATTCCCGGAAGCAAGGTCGGCAAGATCGCGATCTTCGACTTCCAGGCCTACGTCGCGGTGGAACGTGACGTCGCCGGGCCGGCACTGAAGCGCCTCAATGCCGGCAAGATCAAGGGCCGCTCGCTGAAGGTCCGCGCGCTGTAGGGTGGATGGCCGAAGCCATCCACGCGGATAGGGTGCAGGGCTCACGAGGCGTATCGCTGCACGCCCCGCGTGGAAAATCGCTTCGCGAGTTTTCCACCCTACTGCCGCGCGCGCGGTCGTTACCATGCGGGAAAATTCGCCGCAGCCCGTGACAGCGTTGTGCTGACGGCGTCCAATAGAACCTTTCCCGCCGCCAGGTCCGCCCGCCCATGCCGACACCCTCGTTCCGCCAGTCCCTGCGGCGCCTCTGGGCGCTGGAGAAGTTCGGCTACAGCCTGCGGGTGTTCATCGCGCTGGCCGGCAGCATGGGGCTGAGCTGGCAGCTCGGACAACCGGCACTGGTGATTCCGCTGTTCCTCGGCATCATCGCCAGCGCCCTGGCGGAAACCGACGACAGCTGGCTCGGCCGGCTCAGCGCGCTGCTGGTGACGCTGCTGTGTTTCAGCGTCGCCTCGGTCTCGGTGGAACTGCTGTTCCCCTACCCGCTGCTGTTCGTCCTCGGCCTGGCCGCCTCGACCTTCGCCCTGGTGATGCTCGGCGCGCTCGGCGAACGCTACGCGACCATCGCCCAGGCGACGCTGATCCTCGCGATCTACAGCATGATCGCCGCCGATCAGCGTGGTGAGGCGGCGGCGCTGCAGTTCTGGCGCGACCCGCTGCTGCTGCTCGCCGGCGCGGCCTGGTACGGCCTGCTCTCGGTGCTGTGGAACGCCCTGTTCACCCACCAGCCGGTGCAGCAGAGCCTGGCCCGGCTGTATCGCGAACTGGGCCATTATTTCCGCCTCAAGGCCGCGCTGTTCGAACCGGTGCGCCAGCTCGACGTCGAGGAGCGCCGCCTGCAACTGGCGCAGCAGAACGGCCGGGTGGTCAATGCCTTGAATGCGGCCAAGGAGACCCTGCTCAACCGCCTCGGCCAGGGGCGGCCCGGGGTGAAGATCAACCGCTACCTCAAGCTCTACTTCCTCGCCCAGGACCTGCACGAACGCGTCAGCTCCTCGCATTATCCCTACCAGGCACTGGCCGAGGCCTTCTTCCACAGCGACGTGCTGTTCCGCTGCCAGCGCCTGCTGCGCCTGCAGGCCAGCGCCTGCGGCGAGCTGGCCGAGGCGGTGCAGCTGCGCCAGGCGTTCCGCTACAGCGAGGCCAACGCCCAGGCGATGGCCGACCTGGAGGCCTCGCTGGAGCACCTGCGCCTGCAGAGCAACCCGGCCTGGCGCGGCCTGCTGCGCTCGCTGCGCGCCCTGGCCGGCAACCTCGCCACTGTGCAGCGCCAGCTCGCCAGCGCCAGCGACCCCGACGCGCTGCAGGGCGAGCAGGACAGCAGCCTGCTGGACCGCCAGCCGCAATCGCTGCGCGAGGCCTTCAACCGCGTGCGCCAGCAACTGACGCCGACCTCGCTGCTGTTCCGCCATGCCCTGCGCATGAGCATCGCCCTGGTCGGCGGCTATGCGGTGCTGCACGCGATCCATCCCGAGCAGGGCTACTGGGTGCTGCTGACCACGGTGTTCGTCTGCCAACCCAACTACGGCGCCACGCGGATCAAGCTGGTGCAGCGGGTCAGCGGCACCGTGCTCGGCCTGCTGGCCGGCTGGGCACTGTTCGATCTGTTTCCCAATACGCAGGTCCAGGCGCTGTTCGCGGTGGTCGCCGGGGTGGTCTTCTTCGCCGCCCGCAGCACGCGCTACACCCTGGCCACGGCGGCGATCACCCTGCTGGTGCTGTTCTGCTTCAACCAGGTCGGCGACGGCTACGGACTGATCTGGCCGCGCCTGTTCGATACCCTGCTCGGCAGCCTGATCGCCGCCGCCGCGGTGTTCCTGATCCTGCCGGACTGGCAGGGCCGGCGGCTGAACCAGGTGGTGGCCAACACCCTCAGCTGCAACAGCGACTATCTGCGCCAGATCATGCGCCAGTACGAGAGCGGCAAGCACGACGACCTGGCCTATCGGCTGGCCCGGCGCAACGCGCACAACGCCGATGCGGCGCTGTCCACCACGCTGTCGAACATGCTGCTGGAGCCCGGGCACTTCCGCAAGGAAGCCGAGACCGGCTTCCGCTTCCTGATCCTCTCGCACACCCTGCTCAACTACCTCTCCGGCCTCGGCGCGCACCGCGAGAGCCTGCCCGACGACGCCAGCGACGCGCTGCTGGAAAGCGCCGCGCAGCAGCTCGCCGCCAGCCTCGACGACCTCGCCGCGGCGCTGCTGCACAAGCGTCCGGTGGCCATCTACAGTGAAGAGGAAGATGCCCTAGCGCAGCGGCTCGAGCAGCTGCCGGACGACACCGACGACGGCCATCGCCTGGTGCAGACCCAGCTCGGGCTGATCTGCCGGCAACTGGCGCCGTTGCGCAGCATGGCCGTGCACCTGCTCAAGCAGGATGCCGTCGAGCCTGGCGGACAGGCACGGTAAGATGCGCGGCTTTTCTGCGAACGAGGGCACCCCGTGCTAACCCCAGAAGTCACCATCATCGGCGCCGGCGCCGCCGGCCTGATGTGCGCATTCAACGCGGCGTCGCGCGGGCGCCGGGTGCTGCTGCTCGATCACGCCAACAAGGCCGGCAAGAAGATCCTGATGTCCGGCGGCGGGCGCTGCAATTTCACCAACCTGTACACCGAGCCGGCGAACTTTCTCTCCGGCAACCCGCATTTCTGCAAGTCGGCGCTGGCGCGCTACAGCCAGTGGGACTTCCTCGAGCTGGTCGCCCGCCATGGCGTGCCCTACCACGAGAAGAAGCTCGGCCAGCTGTTCTGCGACAACAAGTCCAGCGACATCCTCGAGATGCTGCTCGGCGAATGCACGCGGGCCGGTGTCGACCTGCGCCTCGGCATCGCCGTCGAGACGGTGAGGAAGACCGACACGGGCTATGCGCTGCAGACCGGCATCGGGCCAGTGCATTGCCAGTCGCTGGTGATCGCCACCGGCGGCCTGTCGATCCCGACTCTGGGCGCCACCGGCTTCGGCTACCAGGTCGCCCGCCAGTTCGGCCACAACGTGCTGCCGACCCGCGCCGGACTGGTGCCCTTCACCATCACCGAACCGACGCTCAAGGCCATGTGCGCCGAGCTATCCGGGACCTCGGTGGAGGACTGCCTGGTCAGCTGCAACGGGCAGAGCTTCCGCGAGAACATCCTGTTCACCCACCGCGGCCTGTCGGGCCCGGCGATCCTGCAGATATCCTCCTACTGGCAGCCGGGCGACGTGCTGCATATCGACCTGCTGCCGCACCTGAACCTCGACGAATGGCTGGCGACGCAGCAGCAGGAACGCCCCAATGCAGAGCTGAAGACCCTGCTCGGCGAAGTCTTCACCCGCAAGATGGCCGGGCTGCTCTGCGAGCACTGGTTCGTCTCCAGAGCGCTGAAGCAATACACGAGGGTGGAGCTGGAGGCGATTGCCGCGCAGCTGAGCGACTGGCAGCTGGTGCCCGCCGGCACCGAGGGCTATCGCACCGCCGAAGTGACGCTGGGCGGCGTGGATACCCGCGAAGTCTCGTCCAAGACCCTGGAATCGCAGAAATCGCCGGGGCTGTACTTCATCGGCGAGGTGCTGGACGTCAGCGGCCACCTGGGCGGTTTCAACTTCCAGTGGGCCTGGGCCTCGGGCTTTGCCGCGGCCCAGTTCGTCTGACCCGCAGACACCGGGCGGCTACTCGTTGGGCGTGTTCGACGGCGGCGACAGCTCACGCGGCCCGGCCGGGTCGGTGGCGGTGTTCTGATATTCCTGCTGGTTGCGGCTGTTGTTGTCCAGCGCCGACTCCTCCTCCTCGGGGGAGCAGCCCAACAGGGCCAGCGTGGCCAAGGCCAGGGCGGGGGCGAATGTCCACTTCATCGAATGTCTCCTGCTGAAGGCACCCGCGCGCTACGCGAGGTGCCTGGATCAGGTTCGGCGAAACCGCCTTTATTGCGAGGTACCGGGCGCAGTGCCCGAATCGGACTCGGTGCCCATGTCGCTGCCATTGTCGGCGGGCGGAGTGGCCATGCCGCCGGACGTGCCGGTGCTCGGAGCGGTGCCCGTACCCGTGCCCGTCCCGGCAGGCGGAGTGGTGGTATCGGTCGACGGTGCGGCTGGCTGCTCGGTGGTGGCCGGCGGCGGGGTCGGCTCGCGCTCGCGGTCTTCGTCCGGGCCGCAACCGACCAGCAGAAGACCGAGTACCGGGGGCAGCAAATAGGTGAGACGCATGGTTAACCTCCTTCAGGATGAGCCGGCGGGCGGCCGGCGAGTTCTTGATTCATCAAGATCCACAGGAGTGTTGACCCTTGCGAGGGCCAAGAGTGCCCTGGCGCGCCGCGGCGCAGGGGGCGCCGGCATCAGCGCTCCAGGCCCAGGGGCGCCAGGCTGGCCTGCGGCAGCAGGCCCCAGAAGCCGTCGAAGCAGTTCTCGCCGTTGAACAGCCGCTGCAGCTCGGCGGCCGGCCTCGGCCGGCTGAACCAGAAGCCCTGGGCATTCTGGCAACCCTCGTCGATCAGGAACTGCAGCTGCTCGGGGCGCTCCACCCCCTCGGCGATCACCGCCAGGCCGAGGCTATGGCCGAGGCCGATGACCGCCCGGCTGATGGCGACCGAATCGGCGTCCTCCGGCGCGGCGGCGATGAAGCTGCGGTCGACCTTGAGGATGTGCAGCGGAAAGCGCTTCAGGTAGCCGAGCGAGGAATAGCCGGTGCCGAAATCGTCCAGCGCCAGGCGCACGCCGAGCGCAGCGATCTCGCGCAGGCTGTTCAGCATCAGCTCGCTGTCCTGCATGAGCAGGGTCTCGGTGATCTCCAGCACCAGGCTGGCGGGCGGCAACTCGGTTTCGCGCAGCACGCGCGCCAGCAGCGCCGTGAAGCCGGGCGCCTGCAGCTGGCGGATCGACAGGTTCACCGTGCAGTACAGCTGCGCCTGTCCGGCCTGCTGCCAGCAACGGACCTGCCGGCAGGCCTCGCGCAGCACCCATTCGCCGACCCGGACGATCTCCCGGGACTCCTCCAGTACCGGAATGAATTCGTTCGGCGCCACCAGCGCATCGTTGTAACGCCAGCGCAGCAGGGCTTCGACCCCCACCAGATAGGGTTGCCCGCGGTCGATGCGGCAGATCGGCTGGAAGTACAGGACGAACTCGTTGCGCGTCAGCGCCTGCGCCAGCGCGCTTTCCAACTCCAGCTGGCGCGCCGCCGTGGAATGCAGGCTTTCGCAGAACAGCGCGAACTGGTTCTTGCCGGCGCTTTTCGCGCGGTACAGGGCGAGGTCCGCCGCCTGCAGCGCATCCAGTGCCTGGCCGTTGCGGTACAACGGTGCGATGCCGATGCTGGCGCTGACCGAGAGGGTGCGCTCGCCGAGCTGCAATGGCTGGCGCAGCGCATTGAGCATCCGCTGTGCCACCCGCTCGGCATCGGCCTCGCAGGCCAGGTCGCCGAGCAGGGCGACGAACTCGTCGCCGCCGAAACGCGCCAGATGATCGCCCGGCCGCAGGCAGTGCGCGAGGCGTTGCGCGACTTCCACCAGCACCTGGTCGCCGACGCGGTGGCCGAGACTGTCGTTGATCAGCTTGAAACGGTCCAGGTCGACGAACAGCAGCGCCGAGGCCCGGCCGTGGGCACGCTGCTGGGCTTGCTGGAGCAGCTCGTCCAGATGCAGGCGGTTGGCCAGCCCGGTCAGCGAGTCGTGCCGCGCGGCATGCCGCAGGCATTCCTCGGCGGCCTTGCGGGCGCTGATGTCGGTCTGCGAACCCGCCATGCGCTGCGCGCCCTGCTCGCAGCGTTCGACCACACCGCGCACCAGTACCCAGAGGTATTCGCCGAAGCGGGTGCGGATGCGGTACTCGTGGGCCAGGGTCGGGCTGCGGCCGTTCAGGTGGGCGCTGATGGCCTCGCGCAGGCCCGGCAGGTCATCCGGATGCACCCGCTCGAACCAGCTGCGGCTGCAGTAGCTCGGCTCCGTCGGCAGGCCGAGCATGCCGGTCCAGCGCTCGGAGAGGTGCAGCCGGTCGTGCTCGATGTCCCATTCCCAGATGCCGTCCTCGGAGCCGCGCAGCGCACGTGCCAGCCGCGCCTCGCTATCTTCGAGGGCGTGTCGCTGGGCCGCGCTGTAGGTATCGATGGCGAGGATCATGTCGAAGAACACGATCTTCAGCAGACTGTCGTAGACCGCATGCTGCTCGGCATCGCCCAGCAGCAGTCGCAGCATTTCCGACAGGTACAGCCGATAAGCACCCAGGTACCATTCCAGATCGACGCCGACCCGCTGGTGCACCAGCCCGACCAGCAGGCGGTCCTTCACGTAGTCGCGCTCGTAGGGACCATTCCACAGGCGCTGGTAATAGCTCCGCTGGCTGTGCTTGAGGCGTGCCACGCCAGCGGGATCGTTGAGGATTTCCGCCGGTACGTCGAATTCCGCGAGGTGTCCGTAGAGTTTGTCGATGAAACGCTGGTGCGCCGCATCGACATCCACCGCGGCCCGGTTCAGGCGCAGCGCATCCGCGGCCTGCCACTGGAGGAAACGCTTGCGCGTAAGAATCTGCTCCGCCCCCAGCCCGACCCGTTGCAACAACGCCTTCAGCTCGTCTTCCATGCCCGCCCCTGTCCCATTGCGCATGTCACTCCCGGCTGCCGGGCGGGTGTTTTTCGCCTGTCAGGGAATCGGTTGCAGGAGCCACTCATGCGTGATGCCATTGAGCCATCTAGGGTCTCAGCGGGGCCCGCACAGGTTATTGATGCAGATCAGCAAAGCCGAAAAAGGCCGCTTCGCCCATGGTCGAACGAGCCGGGGCAAAGCGCCCCGGCAAGGGCAAGCCAAGCCTCAGGCCGCCTGCCGGCCGGCGAATTCCTTTTTCAGGCGCGCCTTCAGTTCGGCCATTTGCCTGCCCATCTCCTGCAGGCGCTGGTCGCCGAGCAATTCGCGGGCATGCGGGAACATCTCGGACTCCTCTTCCTCGATGTGATGCTCCAGCAACTCCTTGCAGACCTTGACCCGCCCGGAGAACTGCACGCTCCCCGGATCGGTGGCCTTGAGGTCGGGCAGCACCAGCGAATCGACGGCGCGGTGCTCCTCCTTGGCCTCGTGGTACATCTTCAGCTCTTCCTTGCCGCCGGCTTCCTTGTAGGCCGGATAGAGAATCTGCTCCTCCAGTTGGGTATGGATGGTCACCTCCACGTCCAGCTTGTGCAGCAGCTCGGCGCGCGTCTTCAGGGCGCGCTCGGTGGATTCGCTCAGGCGCGTCAGCAGGTCCTTCACGCGCTCATGATCCTCGATCAGCAGGTCGATGGCGTTCATGCGGAACTCCTCCTCAGGCTTCACGGTATGGGCGCCAGGCTCGACGGCCCGGTCGCGCTGGCTGCGGCTTGGGTACCGCAGCCGCGGTCTCAGGCGTATTCGTAAGTCGGCAGCGCCGTTCGGCTCTGGCTCTGCAGATGCGCGATGGATGGCGACATGCCGGCTTCCAGCGCGAGGTCGCGACGAACCGAGCTGACGACCCATTCGAGCTGCCTCCTGGCCTGGGTCTGGCCCTTGGAGAGGGCGCGCCTGACCAGCGTGCGGTCGTCGTTGCGCAGGGTGAGCAGCAACCCACCATCCGGACGCGGCTCGGTCAGCACTTCGAATTCAGGGAAAGCGGCAGTAAGGAAGCGTTGTGCGGCGGTCATTGTTCTGTACTCCGATTAGACTCCAGCGAGCGTTACAGAGCAGCGTTCGTGCCAACCACACAGAGAACTTGTTTATCGTTTAAAAACAATAAGTTATGGATATTCGACGAACGGATTAAGCCGTGCAAAACGCATGACGGCAACCGGCATGGCTTGCATTCTGCGGGGCGTTCCAGGAACCGGTCGTACTCGAATGCCAGGGCCAGGCAGTCCATGTCGAGCGGCCGTCACGGCCGGCGCCAGACGCTGGCCAGCCAGGGCTGCTGCGCACGCGGCAAGCCGACAGGACGGTAATAGTGCTCGAGCTCGCTGAAACCGGCCGCCAGCAGCCGCTCGCGCCAGGTCGGCCAGCTGTACCAGACGCCATAGCGCTCACCGCTCCAGCCTTCCTCGTCCTGTCCGCGGGGGTTGGAACAGAACAGCACGCCGCCGGGCTTCAGCGTCTCGCGCAGTTGCAGCAGCACCCTGGGCAGGGCGCTGCTGGGGACATGGAACAGCACGGCATTGGCGAAGATGCCATCGAAGGCCTCGCGCGGCAGGTCCAACTGCAACAGATCCTGATGCCAGACGTCGCAGCCGCTCTCGGCCCGGGCCATGGCCACGAACGCCTCGGTGCCGTCGAGGCCGACAGCCGTATGCCCGCGGGCGGCGAACGCCTTGAGATCGCGCCCCGGACCGCAGCCCAGGTCGAGGATGCGCAGCGGCGGCTCGGCCTGGATATGACGCAGCAGGGCCTCGATGTTCTGGCTGACATCGTGGTCGCGGGTCCCCTCGCGGAAGGCCTCGGCACGATGGCGATAGTGATCGAGGGTACGCTCGGCGATGACGTGCAACTGCTTCTCGTCGGTCATGGGCAACATTCCTGGCGGGCTCCCGGAAGCCTAAACCGCGCCCAGGCCACTGCCAATGCCGAAAGCCGGCCCAGCCGAAGGTCGGGGGCCGAAGGTCGTGATTGACTCATGGCCGGCAATTGCTGAACTTGCACGGGCACGGCCGCTCCAAGCAATGTTCGAGCCCTGCCCTCGTTTCAGCGCCATGCAATGGAACGTTCATAGAACCGAACGAGAATCACCGCTATGAACCAGCCTTCGACCAAAATCGTGCTGCTCGTCGAGGACGAGCCCCACGTCCTCGCGCTGCTGTCCGATTACCTCGTTGGCGAAGGCTACCGGGTACTGGAGGCGAGCAATGCCGCCGAGGCCTTCGAGATTCTCGCCAGCAAGCCGCAGCTGGATCTGCTGGTGAGCGACTTCCGGCTGCCGGGCAACGTCTCCGGCGTGATGATCGCCGAGCCGGCGCTCAAGCTGCGCCCGGACCTCAAGGTGATCTTCATCAGCGGCCATCCCATCGAGATCTACGAGTCCGGCAGCGCCATCGCGCGGTCGGCTCCGGTCCTGGCCAAGCCTTTCGCGCTGGACACCTTGCGCTGCCAGATCCAGGCGCTGCTCGCCAGCTGAGCACGCATACGGCGCAGAAACGAAAAAGCCCGCAAACGCGGGCTTCTTCATGGCCGAACGATCAGTTGATCTTCGGGTCCAGCTCGCCGTTGGCGTAGCGCTGGAACATGCCTTCCAGCGAGATCGGCTTGATCTTGCTGGCATTGCCGGCGGTACCGAAGGCCTCGTAGCGGGCGATGCAGATGTCGCGCATGGCGGCGACGGTCTTGGCCAGGTACTTGCGCGGGTCGAACTCGCTGGGGTTCTTCGCCAGGAACTCGCGGATCGCGCCGGTGGAGGCCAGGCGCAGGTCGGTGTCGATGTTGACCTTGCGCACGCCGTACTTGATGCCCTCGACGATTTCCTCGACCGGCACGCCGTAGGTCTCGCCGATCTCGCCACCGTACTCGTTGATGACCTTCAGCCATTCCTGCGGCACCGAGGAGGAGCCGTGCATCACCAGGTGGGTGTCGGGGATGCGCGCATGGATTTCCTTGATGCGCTGGATCGACAGGGTGTCGCCGGTCGGCGGCTTGGTGAACTTGTAGGCGCCGTGGCTGGTGCCGATGGCGATCGCCAGGGCGTCGACCTTGGTCTTGGCGACGAAGTCGGCGGCCTCTTCCGGGTCGGTCAGCAGTTGGCTGTGATCGAGCACGCCCTCGGCGCCGACGCCGTCTTCCTCGCCGGCCATGCCGGTTTCCAGGCTACCCAGGCAGCCCAGCTCGCCTTCCACGGAGACGCCGCAGGCATGGGCGAAGGCCACGGTCTGCTGGGTCACGCGCACGTTGTAGTCGTAGTCGGCAGGGGTCTTGCCGTCTTCCTTCAGCGAGCCGTCCATCATCACCGAGGAGAAGCCCAGCTGGATCGAGCGCTGGCAGACATCGGGGCTGGTGCCGTGGTCCTGGTGCATGCACACTGGGATATGCGGGAATTCTTCGATCGCCGCCAGGATCAGATGACGCAGGAACGGCGCACCGGCGTATTTGCGCGCACCGGCGGAAGCCTGGACGATCACCGGGGAATCGGTCTTGTCGGCCGCTTCCATGATGGCGCGCATCTGCTCGAGGTTGTTGACGTTGAAGGCCGGTACGCCGTAGCCGAACTCGGCGGCGTGGTCGAGCATCTGGCGCATGCTGATGAGTGCCATGTTTTCCTTTCTCCCGGTCTGGGTCGTTAATCGTGTAAAGCCTGCCGCAGTGGCCGGCGCCGTTCAAGCGCCACACGCTGGGCGCGGCATTGTAGTGGCGGGGGCGGCAAATGCCAGCGCCGCCACCGCTTTTAATAGGGCGCCCCGCAACAATGCGGCGGGGTGCAGTTACTCGCTGCGCTACAGGTTGATCAGCGAAGCGCTGCAGCCATGGGCCAGCAGTTCATCGTCGGCCACACGGTAGACCAGCGCCTCGTTACCCTTGTCGTGAAAGGCGAGTACGCCATCGCTATAGAAACTGCCATGCGTGGCAGGTTCCTTGCGCAGGGTATGAATCTGCGCACTATTACCGATCTTCAGGTCGACCGCGGTTCGTCCGCTATCGGCGTAGCGCCAGGCGATGTGCTGCTGGCCCTGGCACTTCCAGCGCACGAAGGGTGCATCGGGCCCGGACTGCCAGTGGCCGCAGCCGGCCAACGACAGTAGCGCCACGAGCGCAATCGACAGGCTTTTCATTGCTTTACCTCAGCATTCAGGGGCAATCCTGCAGGCCGCCCCGGGTGGTAGCAGTCGGATCGCCGGTCGCCTGCATCTCGACGCGCTGCTCATGCTCGGCGGTCGGCCCGATGGCGGCAGGCGGATCGAGCACCTGGCAGGCACTGTCCGGCGAGCCGCCGGCACAAGCGGCCAGGCCCAGGCAGCAAACAGCAAGAACGGCATAACGCATGGTGCATCCCCTTTCCTCGTTCCCGATAGAACAGGGACCACTGCAGGCCACGGGGGTTGCCCTGGCGCCTCGCGCGACGAAGCGGCGGGCTCAACCCGCGCGCTGCTCCAGCACCTCGACCGCCGGCAGCACCTTGCCTTCGACGAATTCGAGGAAAGCACCACCACCGGTGGAAATGTAGGAGATCTGCTCGGCGACGCCGTACTTGTCGATCGCCGCCAGGGTGTCGCCGCCACCGGCGATGGAGAACGCCGGGCTCTGCGCGATGGCCTGGGCCAGCACCTGGGTGCCGTTGCCGAACTGGTCGAACTCGAACACGCCGACCGGGCCGTTCCAGAGGATGGTCTGCGAGGCCTTGAGCATCTCGCCGAACTGCGCGGCGGTCTGCGGGCCGATGTCGAGGATCATGTCGTCGTCGGCGACGTCGCCGACGGCCTTGACCGTGGCCTCGGCGCTCTCGGCGAACGCCTTGGCGACCACCACGTCCACCGGCAGCGGCACGGCGACCTTGGCGGCGATGGCCTTGGCGGTGTCGAGCAGGTCGGCCTCGTGCAACGACTTGCCGACCTTGTAGCCGGCCGCGGCGAGGAAGGTGTTGGCGATGCCGCCGCCGACGATCAGCTGGTCGCAGATGTCGGCCAGCGAAGTCAGCACGTCGAGCTTGGTCGAGACCTTGGAGCCGGCGACGATGGCCACCATCGGCCGCGCCGGCTTGTCCAGCGCCTTGCCCAGCGCCTCCAGCTCGGCGGCCAGCAGCGGGCCGGCGCAGGCGACCTTGGCGAACTTGGCCACGCCATGGGTCGAACCCTGGGCGCGGTGCGCGGTGCCGAAGGCGTCCATGACGAAGACGTCGCACAGCGCGGCGTACTGTTGCGCCAGCTCGTCGCTGTTCTTCTTCTCGCCCTTGTTGAAGCGCACGTTCTCCAGCAGCACCAGCTCGCCCGGCTTGACCTCGACGCCGCCCAGGTAGTCCTTGACCAGCGGCACCTCACGGCCGAGGGCCTTGGACAGGTAATCGGCGACCGGCTTGAGGCTGTCTTCCTCGCTGTAGGCGCCCTCTTCCGGACGGCCCAGGTGCGAGCAGACCAGCACCGCGGCGCCCTTCTCCAGCGCCAGCCTGATGGTCGGCAACGAGGCCAGGATGCGCGCATCGCTCTTCACCGCGCCATCCTTCACCGGCACGTTGAGGTCCTCGCGGATCAGCACGCGCTTACCCTGGAGGTCGAGGTCGGTCATCTTCAAAACGGTCATGTTGGTCTTCCTTAAAGGTCGAGAAGCAGCGATGAGTCAGGGTCGGCCGCGTCGGGCGACGCGCAGGTAGTGTTCGGTGACATCGAGCATGCGGTTGGCGAACCCCCATTCGTTGTCGAACCAGGCCAGCAGGTTCACCAGCCGCGGCCCGGAAGCGCGGGTCAGGCTGCCGTCGACGATCGCCGAATGCGGGTCGTGGTTGAAATCGCAGCTGGCGTGGGGCAGCTCGGTGTAGGCGAGCAGGCCTTTCAGCGGGCCGGATTCGGCGGCCTCGCGCAGCACGCGGTTGATCGTCCGTGCATCGGTGTCGCGGCTGGTCTGCAGGGTGATGTCCAGGCAGGACACGTTCACCGTCGGCACCCGCACCGCTTTGGCCTGTATCCGCCCGGAGAGTTCCGGCAAGAGGCGTTCGATACCGCGCGCAAGACCGGTGGACACCGGGATCACCGACTGGAAGGCCGAGCGCGTGCGGCGCAGGTCCTCATGGTGGTAGGCGTCGATCACCGGCTGGTCGTTCATCGCCGAGTGGATGGTGGTGATGGACACGTAGTCCAGGCCGACCGCGTCATTGAGCAGCTTGAGCAGCGGTACGCCGCAGTTGGTGGTGCAGGAGGCGTTGGAAACCAGCGTCTCGGCGCCGCTCAGTTGCTCGTGGTTGATGCCCATCACCACGGTGGCGTCGACGTCCGCAGCGCTGGCCATCGGCTGCGAGAACAGCACCCGCGGCACGCCGGCGTCGATGAAGCGCTGGCCGTCGGCGCGGCTGTGGTAGGCGCCGGAACACTCCAGCACCAGATCCACGCCCAGCGCGCGCCAGTCGACGGCCTCCGGCGTGGATTCGCGCAACACCTTCACGCAGTCGCCATTGAGGTGCAGGCAGTCGCCTTGCACACCGACCTCGCCGGGGAAGCGGCCATGGGTGGAGTCGAAACGGGTGAGGTATTCCAGGCTGGCCATGTCGGCCAGGTCGTTGAGCGCGACGAACCGGAAGTCGAAGGCCGCACCGCGCTCGTAGAAGGCGCGCAGCACGCAACGACCGATGCGGCCGTAGCCGTTGAGGGCGACGCGATAGGGACGGGCGTTGGCCATGGGATCTTCGTCGGTCCTGCCGGTGGAAAACCGGCTGCGCGGGTTTTCCACCCTACGGAAGGTGGAGTTACGTAGGGTGGATGACCGCAGTCATCCACCGCGGCTCGGTTCAGTCTTCCAGCAGCTCCTCGGCCACCGCGAGGATGTTGTCGACGGTGAAGCCGAATTCCTCGAACAGCTGGCCGGCCGGGGCCGACTCGCCGTAGCTGGTCATGCCGATGATGCGGCCGTCGAGGCCGACGTACTTGTACCAGTAGTCCGCATGCGCCGCCTCGATGGCGATGCGCGCACCGACTTCCACCGGCAGCACCAGTTGCTTGTAGGCCGCGTCCTGGGCGTCGAACACGCTGGTGCAGGGCATGGAGACGACGCGCACCTGGCGGCCCTGTTCGGCCAGCTGGTCGGCGGCCTGCACCGCCAGGCTGACTTCCGAGCCGGTGGCGATGAGGATCAGTTCCGGCTCGCCGGCGCAGTTCTTCAGGATGTAGCCGCCGCGGGCGATGGCCGCCTCGGTCTCGTTGTCGCGCACGTGGAACGGCAGGTTCTGCCGCGAGAAGATCAGCGCGCTCGGGCCGTCCTTGCGTTCGATGGCATGCTTCCAGGCCACCGCCGACTCGACCGTGTCGGCCGGGCGCCAGGTGTCCAGGTTCGGCGTGGTGCGCAGGCTGGTCAGCTGCTCGACCGGCTGGTGGGTCGGGCCGTCCTCGCCGAGGCCGATGGAATCGTGGGTGAACACGTAGAGCACGCGCTGCTTCATCAGCGCCGACATGCGCACGGCGTTGCGCGCGTACTCCATGAACATCAGGAAGGTCGCGCCGTAGGGAATCAGGCCGCCATGCAGGGCGACGCCGTTCATGATGGCGCTCATGCCGAATTCGCGCACGCCGTAGTACATGTAGTTGCCCGAGGCATCCTCGGCCACCACCGGCTTGCAGCCCTTCCACAGGGTCAGGTTGGAACCGGCGAGGTCGGCCGAGCCGCCGAGCAGTTCCGGCAGCAGCGGGCCGAAGGCGTTCAGGCAGTTCTGGCTGGCCTTGCGGCTGGCGATGGTCTCGCCCTTGGTGGCCACTTCGCGGATGAATGCGCTGGCCTTCTCGGCGAAGTCGGCGGGCAGCTCGCCGGCCATGCGCCGCTTGAACTCGGCGGCCAGCGCCGGGAACTCGGCCTCGTAGGCGGCGAAGCGCTGGTTCCAGGCGGTTTCGGCCTCGGCGCCCTTCTGCTTGGCATCCCACTCGGCATAGATCTCGGCGGGAATCTCGAACGGGCCGTACGTCCAGCCCAGCGCCTCGCGGGTCAGGGCGATCTCGGCCTCGCCCAGCGCCGAGCCGTGGGATTCCTCCTTGCCCTGCTTGTTCGGCGAGCCGAAGCCGATGATGGTCTTGCAGCAGATCAGCGTCGGCTGGTCGCTCTTGCGCGCGGTCTCGATGGACATCTGGATCTCGTCGGCGTCATGCCCGTCGACGTTGCGGATCACCTGCCAGCCGTAGGCCTCGAAGCGGCGCGGGGTGTCGTCGGTGAACCAGCCATGCACCTCGCCGTCGATGGAGATGCCGTTGTCGTCGTAGAAGGCGATCAGCTTGTTCAGCCCGAGGGTGCCGGCCAGCGAGCAGACCTCGTGGGAGATGCCTTCCATCATGCAGCCGTCGCCGAGGAACACGTAGGTGTTGTGATCGACGATCTCGTGGCCGGGGCGGTTGAACTGCGCGGCCATGACCTTCTCGGCCAGGGCGAAGCCCACGGCGTTGGCGATGCCCTGGCCGAGCGGGCCGGTGGTGGTCTCAACGCCGGCGGTGTAGCCGAACTCCGGATGGCCCGGGGTCTTGCTGTGCAGCTGGCGGAAGTTCTTCAGGTCGTCGATCGACAGGTCGTAGCCGGTCAGGTGCAGCAGCGAGTAGATCAGCATCGAGCCGTGGCCGTTGGACAGCACGAAGCGGTCGCGGTCGGCCCACTGCGGGTTGGTCGGGCTGTGCTTGAGGTGGTCACGCCAGAGCACTTCGGCGATGTCCGCCATGCCCATGGGGGCACCGGGGTGGCCGCTGTTGGCTTTCTGCACGGCATCCATGCTGAGGGCGCGGATGGCATTGGCTCGCTCACGACGGCTGGGCATCGCTGAATCTCCTGCGGGTGGCACGTAGAAAAAGGCCGCCATTTTCCCCTACCGAGGGTGGGCGCGGCAATGACTGAAATGGCTCGGCCATCCCGCCGGCCACCGACATCACTCGAGCAGCTCGACACCCTGGCCGGAAATATCCGGCAGGTGTTCGAGCAGATAGTCGCGCATGCGCATCAGCGTGGCCGACTCGTCGCCACCGGCCGGCCAGACCAGGTAGTAGCTGTCGCCGGACTTCACCGCCTGCCCGAACGGCAGCGCCAGGCTGCCGCGCTGCAGTTCGGCGCCGACCAGCGCGAGATCGCCGATCGATACGCCATGCCCCTGCGCCGCGGCGGAGATGCCCAGCTCCAGGGTGTCGAAGAGCTTGCCCTGCTGCCAGGCGACCTGGTCGGCCAGCCCGGTGCGCTGCAGCCAGCGGCGCCAGTCGCGGCAGTCGCGCGACGGATGGATCAGCTCGGCAGCGGCCAGTTGTCGCATATCCCAGGGCCGGTCGCCGCGCAGCGCGGGCGCGCAGACCGGCACCAGCCATTCGTCGAACAGCTTCACGCGCTGCCAGTCCGCCGGGAAACCGCCGTGGCCGAGCAGGATCGCGCAGTCGAACGGCTCGCTGTGGAAGTCCACCGCATCCAGGTCCATCCAGGCGCTGGTGAGCTGCACTCGATTGTGCGGATGTGCCTGCTGGAAGGCGTCCAGGGCCTTGAGCAGCCAGCGCATGGTCAGGGTCGAGGGCGCCTTGAGCCGCAGCGCGCCGCGCTGGCGGGTGACGGCGATGCAGGCGCTTTCGATGGTGCGAAAGCCGATCTTCAGCTCCTGCGCCAGCAGCCGCCCGGCATCGGTCAGCGTCAATCGCGAGCCGCGGCGCTCGAAGAGCTGGCAGCCGAGGTGCTCTTCCAGCGTCTTCACATGCCGGCTGACGGCGCTCTGGGTGATGTACAGGCTCTGTGCCGCCTGGGTGAAGGAGCCGAAACGGGCCGCCACTTCGAAAGCGCGCAGCGCATACAGGGGCGGCATCCGCGGAGCCGGGATGTCTTGCTCAAGCATGATTAAAACTCATCCTTACTGCTCGTTTTTTCCGTTTTTAAAGCACCGAAGCTCTCTCAATACTGCATCCCGATGCTGCCTACAGCGAAAACGCCAGTCACAACCACGATAACTAAAACTCAAGGGAAGGATGCCATGTTTCATGACCCATTCGACCATCTCCTGGCCTCCGCCATCCGCAGCGGCGGCCTGCAGCAGGAGCAGATCGCGCAGATCCTTCACTTCAAGTTGTTCGGCAACCGGCAAGGCTTTGTGCTGCTGCAAGACCTGCCCATCGGCGATATTCCACCCACCCCGCCGTGCCGCGAGCGGATACGCAAGGACGACGACAGCAGCGAGCGCCTGCTGCTGCAGGCGACGGCGTTGCTCGGCGAGCCGATCGGCTACGTCCAGGAGTCCGGCGGCAGCATCGTCAACAACTTCTTCGCCCAGCAGGCGCAATCGCGTGCCGCCACCTCGGACAGCTTCGACACCGAGCTCGACCTGCACACCGAGAACGCCTTCCACGCCATCCTGCCGGACTACCTGGTGCTGCTCTGCCTGCGCCAGGACCCGGCGGCCGAAGCGATCACCTACGTCGCTTCGGTCGAACCGATCCTCGAGCGCCTGAGCTATGAAGAACAGGCATTTCTGCTCAACGAGCCCTACAACTTCCTCTCCGACTACGGCCCACGGGAAAAGAACCAGCGGATCGATATCGGCCGCCACCAGAGCGTGCTCTACGGCGACCCGGACGCACCCTTCTTCCGTTTCGACCCGCAGTTCATGCTGGCGCCGAGCGAGCATGCGCGCAGCCTGCTGGAAAAACTGCGGCGCATCGCCTGGGAGGTGGCCGAGCCGATACGGCTGGCCCGCGGCGACCTGCTGATCATCGACAACCGCCGTACCGCCCACGCCCGCAGCCGCTTCGACGCTCGCTTCGACGGCAGCGACCGCTGGATGCAGCGCGCCTTCGCCATCTGCAACCCGCGCTTCTATGCGGAGCGGCTGGGCAAGCAGACGCGGGTCTTCGAACTGGTGACCGAGCTATGAACGCCACCTATCTCGCCTTCGCCGCCGCAGTCGCCCTGCTGATCGCCTCCCCCGGCCCGGTGGTCGCGCTGGTGGTCGCCGACGCCCGGCGCCGCTGGCCGCTGTGGACCATTCTCGGCGGCGTGGTATCCGCCCAGGTGCTGATGGTCGCCGCGCTGGCGATGATCTACCTGGCGCTGGACCTGGAGCCGGTGGTGCTCGAGGCCGGGCAGGTGCTCGGCGGGCTCTACCTGATCTGGCTGGGCTGCGACGGGCTCTGCGGCGGCGCCAGCGAAGCCGCGCCACCGCGCCGGCGCGAATCGCACTATTTCTGGCGGGCCATGGCCGTGGGCCTGTCGAACCCCAAGGACATCCTGTTCTTCCTCGCCTTCCTGCCCGGCTTCATCCTGCCCGCGCAGCCGTTCGCGCCGCAGGCGACGGCGCTGATCGCCATCTGGGCGGCCATCGACCTGAGCATCCTGCTGGCCTACAGCCTGCTGTCGCGCCGCCTCAGCGGCGCCGGCCGGCTCCAGCGGCTGCTGGACATCCTGCCCAACTTCTTTTTGCTGGGCCTCGGCCTGGTGTCCTGCGCCCTCGGCCTGTCGCGCCTGCTGCCGTGAACGCGGGCCGCCGAGGCAATATCAAAAGTTTTTGATATTGATCTTGCTGTACGAAAAGTGACCGACTAGACTGCGCGCCATATGAGCCTGCGCATTCCCCAGATCCGTTTCGATGTCAGCGACCAGCTCGCCGCGCTGTGCAAGGCCGGCGGCGACGCGCTGCGCCTGAAGGTGCTGCGGGCGCTGGCCAGCGACTCCTTCGGCGTGCTGGAACTGGCGCAGATCTTCGCCACCGGGCAGTCGGGCATGAGCCACCACCTCAAGGTGCTGACCCAGGTCGGCCTGCTCGCCACCCGCCGCGAAGGCAACGCGGTGTTCTACCGGCGCAGCCTGCCGCAACCCGACAGCCTGGGCGGCAAGCTGCACGCGGCATTGCTCGAGGAGGCCGACCGGCTGCAGCTGCCGAGCGAGATCGAGGCGCGCATCGCCGCGGTGCACGCCCAGCGCAGCGCCGCCAGCGAGGATTTCTTCGCGCGCATGGCCGGCAGCTTCCAGGCCCGCCAGGATTTGATCGCCGGCCTGCCGCAGTACCGCGACAGCGTACTGGCCCTGCTCGATACGCTGAATCTCGACGCTAGCGCCACGGCACTGGAGGTCGGTCCCGGCGATGGTAGCTTCCTGCCGGAGCTGGCGCGGCGCTTCGCCCGCGTGGTGGCGCTGGACAACAGCCCGGCCATGCTCGAGCTGGCGCGCATGCGCTGCGAGCAGGCGGGCCTGGACAACGTCGAGCTGAAGCTCGCCGACGCCCTGCACGACGACTGCCCGGCAGCCGATTGCGTGGTGCTGAACATGGTCCTGCATCACCTGGCGGCACCGGGCGAGGCGATGAAACAACTGGCACGGCTGGTGAAGGTGGGCGGCAGCCTGCTGGTCACCGAGCTGTGCAGCCACAACCAGAGTTGGGCCAGGGAGGCCTGCGGCGATCTCTGGCTGGGCTTCGAACAGGACGATCTGGCCCGTTGGGCCGATGCCGCGGGGCTCACGCCCGGCGAGAGTCTCTACATTGGCTTGAAGAACGGTTTTCAGATCCAGGCCCGGCACTTTTTCCGGCCCGCCCCTGACGACCGACTCACCCACCGGTAATTAGGAACCGATAGATGAGCGAATACTCGATTTTCACCTCCGAGTCCGTGTCCGAAGGGCATCCGGACAAGATCGCCGACCAGATCTCCGATGCGGTGCTCGACGCCATCATCGCCGAGGACAAGCATGCCCGCGTGGCCTGCGAGACTCTGGTCAAGACCGGTGTGGCGATCGTCGCCGGCGAAGTCACCACCTCCGCCTGGGTCGATCTGGAGCAACTGGTGCGCGACGTCATCGTCGACATCGGCTACAACAGCTCGGACGTCGGCTTCGACGGCGCCACCTGCGGCATCATCAACATCATCGGCAAGCAGTCGGTGGACATCGCCCAGGGCGTCGACCGTTCGCGTCCGGAAGACCAGGGCGCCGGTGACCAGGGCCTGATGTTCGGCTACGCCAGCAACGAGACCGACGTGCTGATGCCGGCACCGATCCGCTTCTCCCACGCGCTGGTCGAGCGCCAGGCCGAAGCGCGCAAGAACGGTCTGTTGCCGTGGCTGCGCCCGGACGCCAAGAGCCAGGTCACCTGCCGCTACGAGAACGGCCAGGTCGCCGGCATCGACGCCGTGGTGCTGTCCACCCAGCACAACCCGGACGTCAAGCAGAGCGACCTGCGCGAAGCGGTGATGGAGCTGGTCATCAAGCACTGCCTGCCGGCCGAGCTGCTGCACAAGGACACCCAGTACCACATCAACCCGACCGGCCAGTTCGTCATCGGCGGCCCGGTGGGCGACTGCGGCCTGACCGGACGCAAGATCATCGTCGACACCTACGGCGGCATGGCCCGCCACGGCGGCGGCGCCTTCTCCGGCAAGGACCCGTCCAAGGTCGACCGCAGCGCCGCCTACGCCGGCCGCTACGTGGCCAAGAACATCGTCGCCGCCGGCCTGGCCGACCGTTGCGAGATCCAGGTGTCCTACGCCATCGGCGTGGCCCAGCCGACCTCCATCTCGCTGAACACCTTCGGCACCGGCAGGATCGGCGACGACAAGATCATCGCCCTGGTGCGCGAGCATTTCGACCTGCGCCCCTACGCGATCACCCGCATGCTCGACCTGCTGCACCCGATGTACCGCGCCACCGCGGCCTACGGCCACTTCGGCCGCAACCCCTGCGAGATGACGGTGGGTGCCGACACCTTCACCGCCTTCACCTGGGAACGCACCGACAAGGCCGACGCCCTGCGCGCGGCAGCGGGACTGTAAAGCAGCTGCAAGCTACAAGCGAGCGTAGGGTGGATGTCGCCTTTTACATCCACCCTACGCTCGTCGGGTCGGTGAAGCGTGACCCCACCTACAGCTGCAAGCGAAGAACCAGTGTGGCTGCTGGCCATGCTTTTTGCAGCTTGTGGCTTGAAGCTCATCACTGCTTTTGCAAGCCTCAAGCTGCAAGAAAAGCCCCGCCGGCGAAGGTCGTACGGGGCTTTTTGCATTCCGCTACTGCGCAAGTTCTGGCGCAACCAGCTTGCAACCCGCGAACCAGTCCATAAAAAACCGAGCGGCGTTTGCGTTCGCCATTGCCCGTGCGGCAAGGTGCCGGCTCGCATACCGATAAGGAGATTGGTCATGACCGGCAAACCCGCCGCCCGCCTCGGCGACGCCACTTCCTGCCCGAAGAAGGGGCATGGCGACAACCCCATCGTCAGCGGCTCGCCCGACGTCTTCTTCGACGGCCTGCCCGCCGCCCGTGCCGGCGATACCACCGCATGCGGCAGCGTCCTGACGGGCAATATCATCCCCAACGTGCTGATCAATGGCAGACCCGCCGTCGTCCAGGGCAGCCTCGGCGACCATGGCAATCTGGTCATCGGCGGCTCGGGCACCGTCATCATCGGCACCTCGCACACCCCGGCGCCCTTCGTGCCGCCCGAGCCGCTGAACCTCGACGGCGCGCCTGTGGCACGGGCGCCCGCCGCGCCGGAACTGCCGCAACGACCAGCGTCGCCCAATGCCCGCGCCTGGCAGCAGGAGCCCGGCGATCCCGCGCCGTACGGGCTGGAAGAGGAAGACGAGGAGGAAGAGCTGGGCAGCCGCCAGGCCGTCACCCTGCGCATCGGCGTGTTCTTCGACGGCACCGGCAACAATGCCGCCAACAGCGCCATCGGCGCCCAGTGCCGCGCACCCGCGCTCGGCCTCGGCGAGCAGGAGGCCCTGGCCATGGTCCAGCGCTGCGAAGCGCATCATCTCGACCCGGACAGCAGCTATGCCAACGATGTGAGCAATATCTGGCGGTTGTATGAGTTGTACCGCGACGAACCGGTACCCAAGGAAGCAGGAAATCCCAGCATTTTCCGCGTCTATGTCACGGGTGTCGGTACGACCACCGGCAAGCCGGACACCCGCTTTCCCGGCCAGGCCTTCGGTCGCGGCGCGACGGGGGTGCTGGCCAAGGTCGACGAAGGCCTGACGCTTCTCGCACAAGCCCTGGACAGTTTCGAAGAGGAAAACCCCGGCTCCACTCCGGCCAAGCTGGAACTGGATATCTTCGGTTTCAGCCGCGGCGCGGCGGCGGCCCGGCATTTCGCCAATCAGATCCTCCTGCGCGAGCGGGGACCATTGGGCACATTGCGCCGCGCGGGCAAGCTCGGCCTGGTATCCGGCTTCGACTGGCGGGACGACGTCGTCATCAACTTCATCGGCCTGTTCGATACCGTGGCCGCCCTCGGCGGCTGGGACGACTGGGGCGATCCCAGCGATAACGTCAACGGCGGTATCGACCTTTATCTGGCGCCCGATGCGGCCCGCCAGGTGGTGCATCTGGTCGCCCGCGACGAATACCGGCGCAATTTCGCCCTCAATCAGGTCTCCCCGCCGCACCGGGAAATCGTCCTGCCCGGCGCCCATTCGGACCTGGGCGGCGGCTATCCGCCGCTGGACAGCGAGCGGCTCTACCCGATACGCCCGCGCAGCAACTGGGTCAGCCGGGCGACCAGCCCATTCAGCACCCTGGCCTACCAGCAGGCGCAACGCGATACCGAATATGCCCGCCAGGCCGACCTGCTCGACCCGCAGGACCGTACCGCGCGGCTGGAAACGGACGTCTGGGAACACTTCACACCCTTCAGCGGCGGGCGTAGTGACCAGATGAAATACGTGCTGGCGGCGCCCTATCTGGAGCGCCGGGTTTATGGACATCTTTCGCGGGTGTATATGCGGGTCATGCATGCGCTGGCGGTGGAGGCAGGCGTCCCGCTCGATTTCATCGACGAGCAAGACAGTAAACTCTCTCTACCCGCAGAGCTTGTACCTATCAGCGACAAGCTGCTGGCCTGGGCCAGAAGCGGCAGCGGCGCGCTGGATATGGAAGAGGAACGCCTGCTGCGCCAGCGCTACGTCCATCTGTCGGCCAACTGGAATGCCGCCGCCGGACGTGGCGGCAGTGTGCTCGATGTGGTCTTCGTCAATGCCCCGGCCGAGCGCGGACGGATACGCCATGCCGACAGGCCCCGGGAGAAAAAGCGATGAGAGCACCGCTGTTTGTCCTGTTCCTTCTGCTGCTCGGCGGCTGCGCCGGCGCCGAGAGGAACCCCGGCAGCCTGCCCTACAAATACTGGCGCCTGGGTTTCCTGGCCCCGGACTATATGGAAGTCTGGGTGGAAACCGCCGATGTGGAGGATATACATGGCAACCTCTTCTATCGGATGGGCGGGGGCACGGTATCGATCGCCAGACCGTCCGATGGCAGCGGGAACGCCGCTGGCTGGCGCAGAGGCCTAGGCTGGGGCGCAGGCCGCCACGTCAACGGCGCCGACCTGCCCAAACGCATTTACGTCCGCTGGCAATCCCTGGCCGAGCCCCAGACCTACCGGGTCATTGTCGATATCCCCGAACGCGCGCGGCAGTTGATGAGCGAGCGCCTCGATCCGCCCTGCCGCACCAGCGAATACCGCCATGCCCTGGCGCTGGGCCTCGCCCCTGGCGGCGTGGTCAGGGGCTGGGTCATGAGCACCTGCGGCGGGCCCATCGAAGTCCTGCGCGCACAGGCGGAAATCGAGCCCAAGGGACCCTATGAAGGAACCTCCCACGGAGGCCACCGTCCCCTCTCGGAAACCTCCAGAGCCTATATCGAAAAGCACGGCATCCCTTATGGCTCCTGGTAGCACGCGCACGACGGAATGAAAAAGCCCCGACGGCAATGCCGGACGGGGCTCCTTTATCCTGGCGGGTGCGAATCAGGCGCCGCCGACGCCCCAGATGCCGCCCAGGCTCTGCAGCAGCGAACCGTCCACTCCCTGGTTGCCCAGGTACTGCAGCAGGATCGGCGCGAACTGGCCGACCATGCCGGCATCCATGCCCAGCGCGGAAAACGCCTGGTTGACGTCGGCCAGGCTCTGCACATCGTCCACCGCGGCGGCGGTCTGTGCATCGACGCGGGTATCCGACTGGCCCAGCAATCCGGTCAGTGCACCCAGTTGGCCAAGCTGCTCCAGCCCGCTGTCGCCGGTGAGCTTGTCGATACCGGGAACGGACTTGGCGAGCTGGGCGTAGTCGGTGCTGCTCAGCTGCTGCTTGGCCAATTGCAGCAGCGCACCGCTGCCGCCCAGTGCCTGCGTGGGCGTGACACCCAGTTCGTCGAGTTGGCCGATCAGGCCGAGTGCCTGGGTCTGCGACGTGCTCTGCGTGGTGCCGTTGTCGGTGATGCCCGACACCGCCCGGGCGGCCTCGCCGAGGTTGAAGGCGGCGGCGGAACCGGCCGCCAGGCTGAGAACGGCCAGAACGGCGAGAGAAGGAACGAATTTCATGCTTGCCTCGAAATGAATGATGCACCGCCATACTACCTGCGATGCGGGTGGGAATGAGATCGGCTCGTATCAGCTCTTCAGCCGGTAGCCGGTCCGGAAGATCCACCATACCGCCAGCAGGCAGGCGGCGAGAAAGCCGAGGATCATCGCCAGGCTGACGCCGACGTCGATGTCCGAGACGCCGTAGAAGCTCCAGCGGAAGCCGCTGATCAGGTACACCACCGGGTTGAACAGGGTGATCTTCTGCCACAGCGGCGGCAGCATCTCGATCGAGTAGAAGCTGCCGCCGAGGAACGCCAGCGGCGTGACGATCAGCGCCGGCACGATCTGCAGCTTCTCCCAGCCGTCGGCCCAGATACCGATGATGAAACCGAACAGGCAGAAGGTCACCGCGGTGAGCACCAGGAACAGCGCCATCGTCAGCGGATGCTGGATCTGGTAATCGACGAACAACCGCGCGGTGAGCAGGATGATCACACCGAGGATCATCGACTTGGTCGCCGCCGCGCCGACATAGCCGATGACGATCTCGATGTACGACACCGGCGCCGACAGCACCTCGTAGATGGTTCCGGAATAGCGCGGCATGTAGATGCCGAACGAGGCGTTGGAGATGCTCTCGGTGAGCAGCGCCATCATGATCAGCCCGGGAATGATGAAGGCGCCGTAGGGGATGCCGTGCATCGCCTCCATCCGCGCGCCGATGGCCGAGCCGAACACCACGAAGTACAGCGAAGTGGAGATCACCGGGGTGGCGATGCTCTGCAGCAGGGTGCGCCAGGTACGCGCCAGCTCGAACAGGTAGATGGCGCGGATTGCATAAAGATTCATGTGCGGCTGCCTTTTACCAAGCTGACGAAAATCTCTTCCAGCGAGCTCTGGCTGGACTGCAGGTCCTTGAAGTCGATGCCGTGCTCGGCGAGGCGCTTGAGCAGCTCGGCGATGCCGGTGTGCTCGTGCTGGGCATCGAAGGTGTAGACCAGCTGGTTGCCTTCGTCCGCCAGTTGCAGCGGATAGTCGGCGAACTCGGGCGGGATCGCCGCCAGCGGGCGCTGCAGTTGCAGCGTCAGTTGCTTCTTGCCGAGCTTGTGCATCAGCACGGCCTTGTCCTCGACGAGAATGATCTCGCCCTTGCTGATCACCCCGATGCGGTCGGCCATCTCCTCGGCCTCCTCGATGTAGTGGGTGGTGAGGATGATGGTCACCCCGCGCGCGCGCAGGCCGCGGACCATCTCCCACATGTCGCGGCGCAGCTCGACGTCGACGCCGGCGGTGGGCTCGTCGAGGAACAGGATGGACGGCTCGTGGGACAGCGCCTTGGCGATCATCACCCGGCGCTTCATGCCGCCGGAAAGCTCCAGGATGCGCGCATCGCGCTTGTCCCACAGCGACAGGTCGCGCAGCAGCCGCTCCAGATAGGCGTCGTCCGGTGCCTTGCCGAACAGCCCGCGGGAAAAGCGCACCGTCGCCCAGACGCTCTCGAAGCCCTCGTTGTACAGTTCCTGCGGCACCAGGCCGATCTTCGCGCGCGCGGCGCGGTAGTCGCGGATGATGTCGTGGCCATCCACCCGCACCTGCCCGCTGCCGGGGTTGACGATGCCGCAGATGATGCTGATCAGCGTGGTCTTGCCGGCGCCGTTGGGGCCGAGCAGGGCGAAGATCTCGCCCTTGCGGATCTGCAGGTCGATCCGCTTCAGCGCCGGATGGCCGGACGCGTAGGTCTTGGTGAGCTGCTCGATGGAGATGACGGAGGGCACGGGCGCTTCTCTTCGAGGGATTGAGGGGCCGAATTGTAGATAAAAAGCCCGGCCAGGGGCGTTCCCTTTCAGACATCCAGGGGGTAACTACTGACCGTGATCATGGCGGCCGCGCACCCATGTGGCGCATGCTCGGAAAAGCTGGCGTCCCGAGCCAGCGAGGAGACCTGTCCCTATGAGATCGATCAAACTGACCTATGCAGCCCTGTTCGTCGGCCTGACCCTGCTATGGCTGCTGGTCGATGACTTCATCATGGCGCGCTACCCGTTCTGGCCCCTGCGCAAGGCGCTGGTCAATTACAGCGGTGTGCTGGCCATCGGTGCGATGAGCGTCGCGGTGGTACTGGCCGCCCGGCCGAAACGGTTCGAACGCTTCTTCGACGGCCTGGACAAGACCTACCGGTTGCACAAATGGCTGGGCATCAGCGCCCTGGTGATCGCCACCGTCCACTGGGGCTGGGGGCAGATACCGAAATGGCTGGTCGGCTTCGGCTGGCTGGAGCGGCCGGCACGTCGCGGCGCCGAACAAGCGGCCGGAGGTATCGCCGGCCTCCTGCGCGACCTCCATGGGCCGGCCGAGGATCTCGGCGAGTGGGCCTTCTACGCCGGTGCGATCCTGATCGTGCTGGCGCTGGTCAAGCGCTTTCCCTACCGCTGGTTCTTCAAGACGCACCGCTGGCTGGCGCTGATCTACCTGCTGCTGGTGCTGCATTCGCTGGTGCTGACGCCGGCGGCGTACTGGCGCTCGCCGCTGGGCGTGGTGCTGGCGCTGATGCTGGCCGCCGGCTCGGTGGCCGCGTGCATCTCGCTGCTGCGTCGCATCGGCCGCAAGCACCAGGTGGTCGGCCGCATAGAGGCACTGACCCACCATCAGGATAACCGCGTCCTGCGGGTCGAAATCCAGCTCGACGGCGCCTGGCCGGGCCACGAGGCCGGGCAGTTCGCCTTCGTCACCTTCGACCCCAGGGAGGGCCCGCACCCGTTCAGCCTCTCGTCGGCCTGGCGCAATGACGGCCGGCTGGCATTCTCCATCAAGGGGCTCGGCGACTACACCCGTACCCTGCCGGACACCCTGAAGGTGGGCGATCTGGTCACGGTCGAGGGGCCCTACGGCTGCTTCGATTTCCACGGCGACAAGCCCGGGCAGATCTGGGTGGCCGGCGGCATTGGCATCGCTCCCTTCATCGGCCGGCTGCAGGTCCTGGCGGACAGCGGCCAGGGCGGCAACACCGATCTGTTCTACTGCACCAGCGCGCCGGACCGTGGCTTCATCGAGCGCATCGAACAGTTGGCCGAGCGCGCCCGCGTGCGCCTGCACGTGCTGGTGGCCAGCGAGAACGGCCGGCTGTCCCCCGAGCGCCTGCGCCAGTTGGCGCCGCACTGGCAGGACTGCGACCTGTGGTTCTGCGGCCCGGCCGGCTTCGGCCACGATCTGCGCCAGGATCTGCAGCGCCACGGCCTGCCGCCGAAGGATTTCCACCAGGAATTGTTCAATATGCGCTGACGCACGGCCAGCCAGCGGCAAGCCGGCGACAATGGCGCCTCGGCCTGCCGTCACGGCAGGCGTATCCCGCTATCGGAGCAAGGAAGCTCACCATGCAACGCCTGATCGCGTTATCGCTGTGCCTCGTCTCGCCTTTCCTCGCCGCCTGCCCGGACTGGACTCCCGCGCGGGCACAACGGGAAATCCTCCATCTCCAGCAGCAACTCGTCCGCTGGGACGAGGCCTATCACCGACGCGGCCTGTCACTGGTGGACGACGAACTCTACGACCAGAGCCGCGCCCGCCTGCACGGCTGGCAGCGCTGCTTTTCCACGGACGGCTATCGGCAGACCGACCCGCTGACCAGTGCCGGCGGGCCGCTGGTGCATCCGGTGCGGCAGACCGGGCTGGCCAAACTCGCCGACGAAGACGCCGTTCGCACATGGATCGCGCAGCGCTCGGACCTGTGGATCCAGCCCAAGGTCGACGGCGTAGCCGTCACCCTGGTCTATCGCGACGGCCACCTGCAGCAGGCCATCAGCCGCGGCGACGGTCGCAGCGGCCAGGACTGGACCGCCAGGGCCCGGCAGTTGCCGATGATCCCGCAGCAGTTGGCGGAGCCGGGCGAGGTGATTCTGCAGGGCGAACTCTACTGGCGGCTGGAGCGGCATGTGCAAGCCGTGGCCGGTAGCGGGGGCGCACGCAGTCGGGTCGCCGGGGCCATGGCGAGCCGCCAGCTCGAAACCGCCAGCGCCGCGCGGATCGGCCTGTTCGTCTGGGATTGGCCCAATGGTCCGCAGGCCATGCCCACGCGGCTCGAACGCCTGGCGGCGCTGGGCTTCGGCGACAGCCAACGCTTCACCCGGCGCCTGCAGGACGCCGCCCAGGCCAGCCGCCTGCGCCAGCACTGGTATCGCCAGCCGCTGCCCTTCGCCAGCGACGGCGTGGTGCTGCGCCAGGGGCAGCGGCCGCCGGCCGAACGCTGGCAGGCCGAACCGCACTGGGCGGCAGCCTGGAAGTACCCGCTGCGCAGGGCGCTGGCGCAGGTACGCGCCGTGGAGTTTCGCATCGGCCGCAGCGGCCGGATCACGCCGCTGCTGCAGCTCGAACCGGTGCAACTGGACGATCGGCGCATCGGCAGGCTCAGCCTGGGATCGCTGCAACGCTGGCAGGCGCTGGACCTGCGCCCGGGCGACCAGATTTCCATCGTGCTCGCCGGCCAGGCCATCCCGCAGCTGGATGCCGTGGTCTGGCGCACCCACGAACGCGCTGTGGTGGTGGCGCCCGATCCGGCGCTGCATCACGCCCACAGTTGCTGGCGACCGACGCCGGGCTGTCGCCAGCAGTTCCTCGCCCGCCTGGCCTGGCTGAGCGGCAAGCAGGGCCTCGACCTTCCCGGCGTCGGCATCGGCAGTTGGCAGGCGTTGCTGGAGGCGGGCCTGCTGCCGGACCTGCTCGCCTGGCTGGAACTGGACGCCGCGGCACTGCGCCAGCTGCCCGGCATCGGCGCGGCGCGGGCGCAAGCGTTGGCCGCCAGCTTCGCCCAGGCACGCAGCAGGTCTTTGCCGCAATGGCTGCGGGCGCTCGGCCTGCCGGCCAAGGTATCGCTCGCCGCCACGACCGACTGGAACACCCTGGCCGCGCGCAGCACCGCCCAATGGCAGGCCGAGCCCGGCATCGGGCCGGGTCGGGCCCGCCAGTTGCAGGCCTTCTTCAGCGCCGACGAGCTACAGCCCCTGCGCGAGCGCCTGCATGGCGCCGGGATATCCGGCTTCTGAGGGACTTTCGCCCGGCGCCGCGGTCGATAGAAGCTGAATAACAACTACGGAGGCAAGGCATGACTGCCAGGCATCTGCCGCTTGCCCTGCTACTCGCCTGCGCTGCCACCAGTCCGCTGCCGGCGGCGGCGCAACCCGACGCCTATTGCAACGAACAGCGCCAGTCACTGCGCGAGCAGCTACAGCAGGCGCGCCTGCGGGGCGACAAGCTGCGCCAGGCCCACCTGAACGGCGAACTGCAGGGCCTGACCGAACGGTGCCAGGGGCTGGTCGCGCTGCACCCTCACCAGGTCGAGTACGAACAGGCCGTCCGCCGGGTGGAGCGCCGCGAGACGCTCCTGCGGGAGGCGCTGGGTACCGGCGATGCGCAGTTGATCGAACTGCGCAGGAACCAGCTGGCCAAGGCCCGGCACAAGCTCGGCGCCCTGCGGCAGTGAATGCCGGTCAGTAGGCGCGAAATTCCTTGTGGCAGGCTTCGCAGGCATCCTCGACCCGCTGCAAGGCCGGCGCCACACCCTCGGGCGTCGGCGTCGAGGCGCGGGTCACCTCGACCAGCGCGGCAGTGGTGCCTTCCAGTTCACGCGCCATCTCGTTGAAGCGTTCCTGGCGCTGCCAGACGTCGTCGCGCGCGTCGCTCTGCTTCTCCTTGGCCTCGGGATAGTGCTGCCAGGGCTGGCGCGAGAGTTCGTCGAGCCTGGCCGCGCCGGCAGCGAACCCCTCCGCATCGAAGGCCAGGCGACCGCGCAGCATCCCGCCAAGGTCCTCCTTGGTGTCGAGCATCTGCTGGTAGATCGCCTTGCGCTTGCCGAGCGGTGAGTTGGGGTCGACCCGATCGCAAGCGCTCAGGGCCAGGGCGGCGATCAGGGACAGGCTCAGCAGTCTCAGCTTCATGGTTCAACCACTCATCGATGCAAAGCGCGGGATTATCCCCGCCCCGGCGCGGTTGAACAAATCGCTCGGGCATCGGCTGCGCGGACACCGCCGTTCGCGCCTAGCGCGACCAGGTGCCGCCCGCGCTTTCGCATTCGGCCCGCGCCTGCGCCCGGTTCGTGGCCTGGTAGTGATAGGTCACGATCCGCGCATCGTCATCGACGGTGGTCGGCCAGGTGCCATTGGCCGCCTGGGAGCCGGCGGCGCGCTCGTTGGCCAGGGTCTCCGGGGTCATCGGCGCGGTGCAGATGCCGAAGTACCCCGCAGGGCAGCTGGCACGGATTTCCCGTCGCGAGCTTTCGACCGCCCCGTCGTCCTGGCAGAGCCAGTCCATGGCGTCGTCCTTATCCAGGTTGTGGAACTCGAAACAGTGCTCGGTCACCACCGGCGACGGCACCGCACCGGAGGCTTCGCTGCGGACATAGCAGGACTGGGCAGCGGCCGGCAGGCTGAAGGCGCCGAGCAGGAACAGGGGCGCAATGCGCAGCAAAAGGTTCATGGCGTTCTCCTGGATCTCGCCCGGCGCCTTTGCACCGAACCTGAAATTACGACCCCCGAGCACACGGCCGAGTTCGCCGGCGCCGGGCTTGGGATTGCCCGCCGGCGCGGCTATAATCGCCGGGCTTTTCCCGGTCGACTCCGCTTCGGCCGTGCCCGCCACCCGTCCGAGGGGCGCTGCAGCAGATGGAGAACCGTTTCGAACCTGGCGAAGGTCGAATCCGGTTCTCGCCTGTCAGGCTCGGATGGGGCGTTTCCTCGAACGCATCAACGGCGCCCATTCGCATACTACGAATGGAGAACTCTTCGATGAGTGCTGTCATGACGCCTGCCGGTTTCACCGACTTCAAGGTCGCCGACATTTCCCTGGCCGCCTGGGGCCGCCGCGAGATCATCATCGCCGAATCGGAAATGCCGGCGCTGATGGGCCTGCGCCGCAAGTACGCCGCCGAGCAGCCGCTCGCGGGCGCGAAAATCCTCGGCTGCATCCACATGACCATCCAGACCGCGGTGCTGATCGAGACCCTCGTCGCGCTGGGGGCAGAGGTGCGCTGGTCGAGCTGCAACATCTTCTCCACCCAGGACCAGGCCGCCGCCGCCATCGCCGCCGCCGGCATCCCGGTGTTCGCCTGGAAGGGCGAGACCGAGCAAGAGTACGAGTGGTGCATCGAGCAGACCATCCTCAAGGACGGCCAGCCATGGGACGCCAACATGGTGCTGGACGACGGTGGCGACCTGACCCAGGTTCTCCACGACAAGTACCCGCAGGTGCTCGAGCGCGTGCACGGCATCACCGAGGAAACCACCACCGGCGTGCACCGCCTGCTCGACATGCTCAAGGGCGGCACCCTGAAAGTGCCGGCGATCAACGTCAACGACTCGGTCACCAAGAGCAAGAACGACAACAAGTACGGTTGCCGCCACAGTCTCAACGACGCCATCAAGCGCGGCACCGACCACCTGCTGTCGGGCAAGCAGGCGCTGGTCATCGGCTACGGCGACGTGGGCAAGGGCTCGGCGCAGTCGCTGCGCCAGGAAGGCATGATCGTCAAGATCTCGGAAGTCGATCCGATCTGCGCCATGCAGGCCTGCATGGACGGCTTCGAAGTCGTCTCCCCGTACCAGAACGGCATCAACGACGGCTCCGAGACCTGCGTCGACAGCGCCCTGCTGGGCCGGATCGACCTGATCGTCACCACCACCGGCAACGTCAACGTCTGCGACGCCAATATGCTCAAGGCGCTGAAGAAGCGCGCCGTGGTGTGCAACATCGGCCACTTCGACAACGAGATCGACACCGCCTTCATGCGCGCCAACTGGGGCTGGGAAGAGGTCAAGCCGCAGGTGCACAAGATCCACCGCACCGGCAAGACCGTCGACCCGGCCAACGACGACTACCTGATCCTGCTGGCCGAGGGCCGCCTGGTGAACCTGGGCAACGCCACCGGCCACCCGAGCCGGATCATGGACGGTTCCTTCGCCAACCAGGTGCTGGCGCAGATCCACCTCTACAACGAGAAGTTCGCCAACCTGCCGGTGGCCGAGAAGAGCAAGAACGTCACCGTCATGGTGCTGCCGAAGAAGCTCGACGAAGAAGTGGCGCTGGAAATGGTCAAGGGCTTCGGTGGCGTGGTCACCCAGCTGACCGCCAAGCAGGCCGAGTACATCGGCGTAACGGTCGAAGGCCCGTTCAAGCCGGACAGCTACCGCTACTGATAGCCGTAGGGTGGAAAACGGCCACAGGCCTTTTCCACCTGCCCATCCCAGGCGGTGGAAAGTGCTGCGCGCGCTTTCCACCCTGCGCCTGAAGCAGTCAAAGGAATTACTGATGACTTCTGCGAATCGCCCGTCGATCAGCTTCGAGTTCTTCCCCACCAAGACCGAAGCCGGGCATGAAAAACTGCTGAATGTGGCTCGCCAGCTGGCCGGCTACCAGCCCGATTTCTTCTCCTGCACCTACGGCGCCGGCGGCTCGACCCGCGATCGCACCCTGAACACCGTGCTGCAACTCGACAGCGAGGTGAAGGTGCCGACCGCGCCGCACCTGTCCTGCGTCGGCGACAGCAAGCAGGAGCTGCGCGAGCTGCTTAACATCTACCGCGACGCCGGCATCAAGCGCATCGTCGCCCTGCGCGGCGACCTGCCATCCGGCATGGGCCTGGCCAACGGCGAATTGCGCCACGCCAGCGACCTGGTGGAATTCATCCGTGCTGAGACCGGCGACCACTTCCACATCGAGGTCGCCGCCTACCCGGAGATGCACCCGCAGGCACGCAGTTTCGAGGACGACCTGACGAACTTCGTGCACAAGGCCAAGGCCGGTGCCAGCAGCGCCATTACCCAGTACTTCTTCAATGCCGACTGCTACTTCTATTTCGTCGAGCGCGTACGCAAGCTGGGCGTCGACATCCCGGTGGTTCCGGGCATCATGCCGATCACCAACTACAGCAAGCTGGCGCGCTTCTCCGATGCCTGCGGCGCCGAGATCCCGCGCTGGGTGCGCAAGCAGCTGGAGGCCTACGGCGACGACATCGACAGCATCCAGGCCTTCGGCGAGCAGGTCATCAGCGAGATGTGCGAGAAGCTGCTGGCCGGCGGCGCGCCGGGGTTGCACTTCTACACGCTGAACCAGGCCGAGCCGAGCCTGGCGATCTGGAACAACCTGAAGCTGCCTCGGTGAAATTTCCCGGCTCCGTAGCAATACGGAGCTGGCTAATGAACCCGTGACCTGCGACACTGTCAAAGCAATGCGGCGTTGACAGGCTCTGTTATACTCCGCGCTTCCGCCAGGCTTACGCCCGGATGCCGCCATCAGCAGATCGCGGCAGGACCGGACGGGATCGCACGCCAGTCGCGATTCAAGCCAGGCATGATCATCCCAAGGGCCACGCCCCTAACAAGACAGGATTACTCATGTCCTTTGCTTCCCTCGGTCTCTCCGAGGCTTTGGCCGGTGCCGTCGAGGCCGCCGGTTATACCCAGCCTACTCCCGTGCAACAGCGGGCCATCCCCGCCGTGTTGCAAGGCCGCGACCTGATGGTCGCCGCCCAGACCGGAACCGGCAAGACAGGCGGCTTCGCCCTGCCGGTACTCGAACTGCTGTTCCCCGGCGGCCACCCGGACCGCGAGCACCGCTACGGCCCGAAACAGCCGCGCGTACTGGTGCTGACCCCGACCCGCGAGCTTGCCGCCCAGGTCCATGACAGCTTCAAGGTCTATGCCCGCGACCTGCCGCTGAAAAGCGCCTGCATCTTCGGCGGCGTCGGCATGAATCCGCAGATCCAGGCCGTGGCCAAGGGCCTCGACGTGCTGGTCGCCTGCCCGGGCCGCCTGCTCGACCTGGCCAACCAGAAGGCCATCGACCTGGCCCACGTGGAAATCCTCGTGCTCGACGAAGCCGATCGCATGCTCGACATGGGCTTCATCCACGACGTCAAGAAGGTGCTGGCCAAGCTGCCGGCCAAGCGCCAGAACCTGCTGTTCTCGGCCACCTTCTCCAAGGACATCACCGACCTCGCCGCCAAGCTGCTGCACGAACCCGAGCGCATCGAGGTCACCCCGCCGAACACCACCGTCGAGCGCATCGAGCAGCGCGTGTTCCGCGTTGCCGCCAGCCACAAGCGCGCCCTGCTCGCGCACCTGATCACCCAGGGCGCCTGGGAACAGGTGCTGGTGTTCACCCGTACCAAGCACGGCGCCAACCGCCTGGCCGAGTACCTGGAGAAGCACGGCCTGCCGGCCGCCGCGATCCACGGCAACAAGAGCCAGAACGCCCGGACCAAGGCCCTGGCCGACTTCAAGGCCAACCAGGTGCGCATCCTCGTGGCGACCGATATCGCCGCCCGCGGCCTGGACATCGACCAGTTGCCGCATGTGGTCAACTTCGAGCTGCCCAACGTCGAGGAAGACTACGTGCACCGCATCGGCCGTACCGGCCGTGCCGGGCGCAGCGGTGAAGCCATCTCTCTGGTCGCGCCGGACGAGGAGAAGCTGCTCAAGGGCATCGAGCGCCTGACCAAGCAGAAGATTGCCGATGGCGATCCGATGGGCTTCGACGCCAGCAGCATCGAGGCGGAAAAGCCCGAAGCCCGCGAACCGCGCCAGCCCCGGCCGCAGCGCGGCGAACGCAAGGCCCGCGGCGAGCGCGACAAGCCGGCCGAGAAAGGCGCCGAACAGAAGGAACGCAACCGCCGCAACAAGAGCAAGGCCCGCAAGCCCGCACGCGATGGGGCGACCGGCGAGGCCCAGGCCATCACCCGGCCACCGCAACTGCCAGCGGATCGTGATCCCGAGGAGTTTCTCGACGACGACGTGGACAATTTCGGCAATCGCGTCGACTACGTCAGCCCGTACCAGAACAAACAGAACCGCGGCCGTCGCCCAGGCGCTTCCGCTCGCCAGGGCAATGCCCAGCCGCATGCTGCCGGCGCGGGTGCCGCCTCGGGCAAAGGCAAGCGCCAGGGGCAGGGGCAGGCCGCCCGTGGTGGCCAGGGCCAGGGGCGCAACGGCCAGCCGCGGCGCAAGAACGAGGGCCGCCGTATCGAAGAGCCGGCGGTGACGCGCCAGGAAGCGGCCAAGCCGCGCGAGAAGCAGCCGGTGATCATCCACAAGGAGTCGAAGATCGACCGCCTGCCCAGCCTGGAGCAGCTCGAGCAACTGCCGAGCCGGCCGCGCGGCGAGAAACCGGCGCTGCTGACGCGCAATCGCTGAACCGAAGCGCATACAAGAACGCCGCCCGAATGGGCGGCGTTTTCGTTTGTGCGCTTTGCCGGTCTGCGCTCCGGCCAGTCACGACCCCCCGTGACCGCCGATGGCGCCTCAGTCGTTTCCGGCCTGCGCCTGCCCGTTTTCCTGCCAGCCGCCGCCGAGCGCCTTGAACAGATTGACCTCGCTGACCATCTGCGCGAGGCGGTCGCCGATCAGCTGCTGCTGCACGCTGAACAGCTGGCGCTGGGCGTCGAGCAGGGTCAGGTAGCTGTCCACGCCGGTGCGATAACGACGTTCGGCGAGGTTGTAGTAGGCCTCACTGGTTTCCAGCAGATCGCGCTGCGCCTGGACCTGGCGGCTGTAGGTGGCCTGGGCGGCCAGGCCGTCGGCGACCTCGCGGAACGCGGTCTGGATGGCCTGTTCGTATTGCGCCACCTGGATGTTCTCGCTGATCCGGACGTAATCCAGATTGGCCCGCAGCTGACCGGCATTGAAGATCGGCACGCTGATGCTCGGCGCGAAATTCCAGTAACCCGAGCCCCCATCGAACAGGCCGGACAGCTCGCTGCTGGCAGTACCCGCCGCACCGGTCAGGCTGATGCGCGGGAAGAACGCAGCCCGCGCCGCGCCGATGCTGGCATTGACCGCCCTGAGCTGGTGCTCGGCCTGGAGGATGTCCGGGCGCTTGTAGAGCAGATCGGAGGGCAGGCCGACCGGCAGGGCCGCCAGCTGGGTGCGCTCCAGGCCGCCCTCGCTCGGCAAACCGGCGGGCAGGTTCTGCCCGAGCAGCAGGGTCAGGGCGTTGCGATCCTGTGCCACCTGGCGAGTGTACTGTTCGATGCTCACCCGCGCGGTGTCGACGGCGCTGCGCGCCTGGCGCAGCTCCAGCGCCGAGGCGACGCCGACATCGAAGCTGCGCTGGGTCAAGTCGAAGCTTTGCTCGTAGGTCTTGAGCGTGTCGCGGGTCACCTGCAGCAGTGCCTGGTCGGCCTGCAGCGTCAGCCAGGCGTTGGCGACACTGGCGATCAGGCTGATCTGGGTACTGCGCTGCGCGGCCTCGCTGGCGAAGAATTCTTCCAGCGCCTGGTCGCGCAGGCTGCGCAGCCGGCCGAACAGGTCGAGCTCCCAGGATACGCCGAAGGTGGCGCTGTACTGGCTGCTGATCGCCGGCTCGCCGGTCATGTTCAGATCGCCGGGCGTGCGGCTGCGGCTGCCCGCGCCATCGGCACTCACCGCCGGCAGCAGGTCGGCGCGCTGGACGCGGTACAGCGCACGGTAGGCATCGACGTTGAGCGCCGCCACGCGCAGGTCGCGGTTGTTCTCCAGCGCCACTTCGATCAGCTGCTGCAACGTCGGGTCGCGGAAGAATTCGCGCCAGCCCAGCTCGCGCTGCGCCTGTGCCGCGCTGGCGGCATAGGCCGGCCCCTCGGGCCAGGCATCGGCGACCGGACTCTGCGGCCGCTGATAGTCGGGGATCAGCGAGCAGCCGCTCAGGGCGGCCAGCAATGCCAGGCTCAATAAGGACTTGTTCACTGGGCATCCCCCTTCGCTTGTTCACCTTGCTCGGACTTGCGACTGGAAATCGAGGTCACCAGCACGAAGAACAGCGGCACCCAGAAGATCACCAGCGCGGTGGCGGTGACCATCCCGCCGATCACCCCGGTACCGATGGCGTGCGAGCTACCGGCGCCGGCGCCGCTGGCCATGGCCAGTGGCACCACGCCGAGGGTGAAGGCCAGCGAGGTCATGATGATCGGGCGCAGACGCATGCGGCAGGCCTGCACCGTCGCCTCGAACAGTTCCATGCCGTCGCGGTGCAGGTCCTTGGCGAACTCGACGATCAGGATGGCGTTCTTCGCCGTCAGGCCGATGGTGGTCAGCAGGCCGACCTGGAAGAACACATCGTTGGTCAGGCCGCGGCCGGTGGTCGCCAGCACCGCGCCGATGACGCCCAGCGGCACCACCAGCATCACCGCGAAGGGGATCGACCAGCTCTCGTACAGCGCCGCCAGGCAGAGGAACACCACCAGCAGCGAGAGCGCATAGAGCGCCGGCGCCTGGCCGCCGGAGAGGATTTCCTCGAAGGAAAGCCCGGTCCAGGACACCCCGACGCCGGACGGCAGCTGCTGTGCCAGCCGCTCCACCTCGGCCATGGCATCGCCGGTGCTGTAGCCTGCCGCCGGTTCGCCGAGGATTTCCATCCCCGGCACGCCGTTGTAGCGCGCGAGCTTCGGCGAGCCGTAGATCCATTCGCCACTGCCGAAGGCACTGAACGGCACCATTTCGCCCTGGTCGTTGCGCACGAACCACTTGTCCAGGTCCTCGGGCGTCATGCGCGAAGGCGCATCGCCCTGCACGTAGACCTTCTTCACCCGGCCACGGTCGATGAAGTCGTTGACGTAGCTGGAGCCCCAGCCAACCGCCAGGGTGTTGTTGATGTCGCTCAGCGATACGCCCAGCGCGCGCGCCTTCTCGTCATCGATCAGCAGCTGGTACTGCGGTTCGTCGTTCAGCCCGTTGGGCCGCACGGCCTGCAGCACCGGACTCTGCGCCGCCAGTTGCAGGAACTGGTTGCGCGCCTGCATCAGGGCGTCGTGGCCGAGGCCCGCCTGGTCCTGCAGGTAGAAGTTGAAGCCGGTGGCGTTGCCCAGCTCCATGACCGCCGGCGGGGCGAAGGCGAATACCTGCGCGTCGCGGAACTGGAAGAAACGCTGCTGCGCGCGTTGCGCCAGCTCGAAGACGCTGGAGCCGGCTGCGGTACGCTCACCCCAGGGCTTGAGGCTGACGAAGGCGATGGCCGAGTTCTGCCCGCGCCCGGCGAAGTTGAAGCCGGTGACGGTGAACACCGAGCGGACCACATCGCCCTCTTCCTCCAGCAGGTACTCGCGCATGGCGTCCACGGTCTTCTGCGTCCGCTCGGCGGTGGAGCCGGCCGGCGTCTGCACCTGGACGAACAGCACGCCCTGGTCCTCGTTCGGCAGGAAGGCGCTGGGCAGGCGGGTGAACAGTAGCGCCATGGCCGCGACGATCACCAGGTAGACCACCAGGAACGGCAGCTTGCGCTTCAGCACCCCGGCCACGCCCCGCTCGTAGCGATGCACGCCGCGGTCGAAGGTGCGGTTGAACCAGCCGAAGAAGCCGCGCTTCTGCTGGTGCTCGCCGTCGCTGGCCTTGAGCATGGTGGCGCACAGCGCCGGCGTGAAGATCAGTGCCACCAGTACCGACAGGCCCATCGCCGAGGCGATGGTGATGGAGAACTGGCGATAGATGATGCCGGTCGAGCCGCCGAAGAAGGCCATCGGCACGAACACCGCCGAAAGCACCAGGCCGATCCCCACCAGCGCGCCCTGGATCTGCCCCATGGATTTGCGCGTGGCCTCCACCGGCGACAGGCCTTCCTCGGCCATCACCCGCTCGACGTTCTCCACCACGACGATGGCATCGTCCACCAGCAGACCGATGGCCAGGACCATGGCGAACATGGTCAGGGTGTTGATGCTGAAACCGAAGGCGGCCAGCAGGCCGAAGGTGCCCAGCAGTACCACGGGCACCGCCAGCGTCGGAATCAGGGTCGCGCGGAAGTTCTGCAGGAACAGGTACATCACCAGGAACACCAGCACGATGGCCTCGAACAGCGTGTGCACCACGTTGTTGATCGAGGTCGCCACTACCGGCGAGGTGTCATAGGGATAGACCACCTCCACGCCCGGCGGGAAGAACGGCTGCAGCTCGGCCAGCGTCTGGCGTATCGCCTTGGCGGTATCCAGCGCATTGGCACCGGTAGCCAGCTTGATACCGATACCGGCGGCCGGCTTGCCGTTGTACAAGGCGGTGATGGCCGTGCGCTCGGCACCGAGTTCGACCTGGCCGACGTCCTTCAGGCGCACCTGGGAACCGTCGCTGTTGACCTTGAGCAGAATCTCGCGGAACTGCTCGGGGGTCTGCAGGCGGGTCTTGCCGATGATGGTCGCGCTCAGTTGCTGCCCCGGCACCGCCGGCAACGCACCGAACTGGCCCGAGGAAATCTGCACGTTCTGCTCGCGGATGGCGTTGCTCACGTCCACCGGGGTCAGCTGGAAATTGTTCAGCTTGGCCGGGTCCAGCCAGATGCGCATCGCATACTGCGAACCGAACACCTGGAAGTCGCCGACGCCACGGGTACGCGACAGCGGGTCCTGGATATTCGAGACGATGTAGTCGGCCAGGTCGCTCTGGGTCATGCTGCCGTCGCTGGAAACCACCCCGACCACCATGAGGAAGTTTCGCACCGACTTGGTCACGCGGATGCCCTGCTGCTGGACCTCCTGCGGCAACAGCGGCGTGGCCAGCTGCAGCTTGTTCTGCACCTGCACCTGGGCAATATCCGGATTGATGCCCTGGTTGAAGGTGACGGTGATTTCCATGCTGCCGTCGGAGTTGCTCGCCGAGCTGATGTAGCGCAGCCCGTCGATGCCATTGAGCTGTTGCTCGATGACCTGCACCACGGTGTCCTGCACCGTCTGTGCCGAGGCGCCCGGATAGTTGACCTGGATGCCGATCGCCGGCGGGGCGATGCTGGGGTACTGGTTGACCGGCAAATTGAGGATGGACAGGCCACCGGCCAGCATGATCACCAGAGCGATCACCCAGGCGAAGATCGGCCGGTCGATAAAGAATCTGGACATGAACTAGGAACCCCTCAGCCTTCTTGGCCTTGGGGCCCGGCAGGCGCCCCGATATTGTCGACATTGGTCGCCGGCACGGCATTGACCTCGACGCCCGGCTGGATGAACTGCAGCCCCTCGGTGATCACCCGATCGCCCGGTTGCAGCCCCTCGCCCACCAGCCAGCGATTGCCGACCGTGCGCTCGGTCCTGATCCGGCGCAGCTCGACCTTGTTCTCGGCATTGACCACCATTGCCGTGGGCTCGCCCCTGGCATTGCGGGTCACGCCCTGCTGCGGCACCAGGATCGCCTCGCTCTTCAGGCCCGCCACCAATTGCGCATGCACGAACATGCCGGGTAGCAGCACCTTGTCGGGGTTGGGCAGCACCGCCCGCAGGGTCACCGAACCGGTGCCGGAATCCACCGTGACCTCGCTGAATTCGAGCTTGCCTTCATGGGGGTACGCGCTGCCGTCTTCCAGCGTCAGGGTCACCTTGGCGGCATTCTCGCCGGCCTTCTGCAGACGGCCCTCGGCCAGGTCACGCCGCAAGGCGAGCAGCTCGCGCGCCGGCTGGGTGACGTCGACGTAGATCGGATCCAGCTGCTGGATGGTCGCCAGCTCCTGCGCCTGGCCATTGCTGACCAGTGCTCCTTCGGTAACGGCGGAGCGGCCGATGCGCCCGGAAATGGGCGCCAGCACCTTGGTGTAGCGCAGGTCGATGCGAGCGCGCTCGACGTCCGCCTCGGCCTGCAGGCTGGCGGCACGCGCCTCGTCGTAGGCCTGCCGGCTGACGGCCTGGTCCTTGACCAGCTCGGCATAGCGTTCGGCCAGCGACTTGCTCGACGCCAGGCTGGCCTGCGCGCTCTTGAGCGTCGCGTCGTATACCGCCGCGTCGATCTGGTACAGCTGCTGGCCGGCCTTCACGTCGCTGCCTTCGGTGAACAGGCGCTTCTGGATGATGCCATTGACCTGCGGCCGAACCTCGGCGATGCGGTAGGCGCGGGTGCGCCCGGGCAACTCGGTGGTCAGCGCGAACGGCTCGGCCTGCAGCGTGACGATGCCGACCCGCGGCGCCTCCTGGGCAGGCGGCGGCGCCTGCTCCTCGCAGCCTGCAAGGAAAACAGCCACGGCAAGAATGGAGATCAGGGCAGCACTGGCTGGCTTGATTGGCATGGGAAACCTCTTGAAAAGCTGCAGGCGCAAAGAATGACGGCCGAGCGCAGACGCGGCTGGCGGAATTACGGGAATATACTTACATCCAAGACTGTCTGTAAACCGTTCAGGGCTGACTAAATGTTGCAAAACCTCTGAGCCAGACAGGCTCTGTCCACTGTCCATCACTGCACCTGTCGCTGCGCCACAAAACAGAACGCCGGCATACGCCGGCGTCCATGACACATCCCGTGCAACCTACTGCCGCACACCTTCGACGGAGATGATCAGGTCGACCGTCTGCGACGCCGGGCCGAGGTCCATCTTGATACCGAAGTCCTTGAGCGTCAGCGTGGTGCTGCCCTCGAAACCGGCGCGGTAGCCACCCCAGGGATCGTCGCCTTCGCCGATGAAGCGGGCGGCGATCACCACCGGCTGGGTCACACCGTTCAGCGTGAGGTTGCCACTGATGTCGGCGGTGCCTTCTCCGGTGGATTTCACCGAGGTGGATTCGAAGGTCGCGGTCGGGTGCTTGCCGACGTTGAGGAAATCGTCGCTGCGCAGGTGCTTGTCACGCTCGGCATGGTTGGTATCGACGCTGGCGGTCTTCAGGGTGACGTTGACCTTGCTCGCTTCCGGCTGGGCGGCATCGAAACTGAAGCGGCCGTCGAAGTCCTTGAAGGTCCCCCACAACCAGCTGTAGCCGAGGTGGCTGATCTTGAAGTTGACGAAGGCGTGCTGGCCCTGCTTGTCGATGACATAGTCGGCGGCCATGGCCTGACCGGCGAACAGGGCTGAGCCCAGGGCGAATGCGGCGAGGGTTTTCTTCAACATCATGGGTTCTCCTGACGGACTTCGATTAACCATCCACGCGCCCGAACATGCGTTTGAGCGTCGTATCGTGATCGATGAAATGGTGTTTGAGCGCTGCCAGGGCATGCAGCCCCGCGAGAATCACCAGCGCCCAGGCGAGATATTCGTGAACCAGGCCGGCGATATCTTCCTGCCTGGGCAGGCCGCTGATCAGCGCCGGCACCTCGAACCAGCCGAACACGCCGATGGGCCGGCCGTCGGCGGTGGAAATCAGGTAACCCGAGATCATCACGGCGAACAGCCCGGCATACAGCAGGCCATGGCCAAGCTTGGTCGTCAGCCGGGTCAGCGCCCCATGACTGGCCAGCGCGGCCGGGCCGGGGCTGAGAAGGCGCCACAGCACCCGTAGCAGCATCACGGCGAAAAGCACGATGCCGATGCTCTTGTGGAGCTCCGGAGCAGTGCGATACCAGCTGCTGTAGTAGTTCAGGCCGACCATCCACAAGCCCAGGCCGAACAGGCCGAATACCGCGACGGCGACCAGCCAGTGCAGCAGGATGCTGGTCAATCCATAGTGGGTGGGGGAGTTGCGCCAGTGCATCGACCTGTTCCTTCAATTCGAAGGCCACTAGCCTAGCCCGTCATATATCGGTATAGAGCGCATTTTTTCGCTCTGAAACATCGAACTAGTCGATAGGAATTACCCAACTCAATCGCGGCGGCGCACTTCTGCTAGGCTGCGCCGACACACTGCAAAGGAGCGACGATGAGCCTGAACGACAGCTGGATGCAACGCGACCTCGCCGTGCTCTGGCACCCCTGCACCCAGATGAAGGACCACGAACAGCTGCCGCTGATCCCCATCCGCCGCGGCGAGGGCGTGTGGCTGGAGGATTTCGACGGCAAGCGCTACCTGGATGCAGTCAGTTCCTGGTGGGTGAACGTCTTCGGCCATGCCAACCCGCGCATCAACCAGCGCATCAAGGATCAGGTCGATCAACTGGAACATGTGATGCTCGCCGGCTTCAGCCACCAGCCGGTAGTGGAGCTGTCGGAGCGGCTGGTCGCGTTGACGCCGGCCGGACTGGAACGGGTGTTCTATACCGACAACGGCTCGACCGGCATCGAGGTCGCGCTGAAGATGAGCTTCCATTACTGGCGCAACAGCGGCCGGCCGGAGAAGCAGCGCTTCGTCACCCTGAGCAACAGCTACCACGGCGAAACCGTCGCAGCGATGTCGGTGGGCGACGTCGCGCTCTTCACCGACACCTACAAACCGCTGCTGCTGGACACCTTCAAGGTGCCGAGCCCGGACTGCTACCTGCGGCCCGAGGGCATGGGCTGGGAAGAGCACTCGCGCGCCATGTTCGCGTACATGGAGCGCACCCTGGCCGAGCATCACCGGGAGATCGCCGCGGTCATCGTCGAGCCGCTGATCCAGGGCGCCGGCGGCATGCGCATGTACCATCCGGTCTACCTCAAGCTGCTGCGCGAAGCCTGCGACCGCTACGAGGTGCACCTGATCCATGACGAGATCGCCGTCGGCTTCGGCCGCACGGGGACGATGTTCGCCTGCGAGCAGGCCGGCATCACCCCTGATTTCCTCTGCCTGTCCAAGGCGCTGACCGGCGGCTACCTGCCGATGGCCGCGGTACTCACCACCGACCGGCTGTACCAGGCCTTCTACGACGACTATTCGACCCTGCGCGCCTTCCTCCACTCGCACACCTACACCGGCAACCCGCTGGCCTGCGCCGCGGCGCTGGCGACGCTGGACATCTTCGCCGAGGACAACGTCATCGAGGCGAACAAGGCGCTGGCCGCACGCATGGCCAGCGCCACCGCGCACCTGGCCGAGCACCCGCAGGTCGCCGAGGTGCGCCAGACCGGCATGGCGCTGGCCATCGAGATGGTCCAGGACAAGGCCAGCCGCACCCCCTACCCCTGGCAGGAGCGACGTGGCCTCAAGGTCTACCAGCACGCCTTGGAGCGCGGCGCCCTGCTGCGCCCGCTGGGCAGCGTGGTGTATTTCCTGCCGCCCTACTGCATCACCGGGGAACAGATCGATTTCCTCGCCGAGGTTGCCAGCGAAGGCATCGACATCGCGACCCGCGAGGCGGTGAGCGTGGCGGTACCGGCCGGCCGGTATCCGGGGTTTCGGGATCCGGGCTGACGGCAGCGGCAAGCTTCAAGAAATGCGCCTGCGAGCCAGTCCACTGATGCTTTAGACTTGCCGCTTCCAACTTGCCGCTTACAGCTGCCCTTATGCGCCTCTCTCGCTTCTTCATCGATGCCCCGCTAGCCCTCGGCCAGCACCCGCTGCCCGAGGCAGCGGCTCACTACATCAGCCGGGTGCTGCGGCTGTCCGCCGGTTGCGCGGTGCAGTTGTTCGACGGCAGCGGCAGCGAATTCCGCGGCGTGCTCGCCGACGTCGGCAAGAAGTCGGTGGTCGTCGAGTTGCAGGAACAGCTGCCCGGCCAGCCGGAGTCACCGCTGCGAATCCACCTCGGGCAGGGATTGTCGCGTGGAGAGCGGATGGACTGGGCCATCCAGAAGGCGACCGAACTGGGCGTCGCGCAGATCACCCCGATCGTCAGCGAACGCTGCGAGGTGCGCCTGAACGATGAGCGTGCCGACAAGCGCCTGGCGCACTGGCGCCAGATCGCCATCAGTGCCTGCGAACAGTGCGGCCGCTCGGTACTACCGGTTATCCATACGCCACGCACCCTCGACGACTGGCTGAGTGTCGAAGCGGAACTGAAACTGGTGCTGCATCCGGTCGCCGCACCGCTGGCGAGTCATGCCAGGCCGCAGACGCTGGCGTTCCTCATCGGCCCCGAGGGCGGCCTGAGCGATGTCGAGGTCGAACGCGCCGGTGCAGCCGGCTTCCACCCCGCCCGCCTCGGCCCGCGGGTGCTGCGTACCGAGACGGCACCGGTGGTGGCGCTGAGCGTGGCGCAGCAGTTGTGGGGCGATTTCTAGAGGCCCACCAGACCTTGGGGCGTGCAGCCTCACGCCAATCCTTGTTGGGCTTCGCTGCGCTCAGCGCCAACCTACCCGTGGCACCGACAGGCGGAGTCAGAGCGCAGGTCAAGTCGGGCATGTAGGTTGGGGCGGGCGGCGTTCCGCTGAGGAGCGCAGCGACGAAGCCCAACGCCTTCACGTCGGTCCCCACCCCCAGCGCCAACCGACCCACATGACCCCAACAGGCGGATTCAGATCAGCCCGGCATCCGCCAGTTTCTGCTCGAGCCCGACCAGGTCGGGAATCCGTGCCTGCACATCGCCCAGGTTCACCGCGTCCAGCTCCAGCGGCGCAAGCTCGGCCTCCGCCCGCGCCAGGCTATCGTCGACCTTGATCGAATGCGGAATCCCCTGTACCAGCAGAGCGATGAACTTGACGTGCTCGCGGCCGCCGATCGCGTTGAGCACGGCGACCCGCGCGCCATTGCCGATCGGCACCGGCTGACCGCTGGAAGCCGCCTCGAAGGACAGCAGCGGCAGGCTCAGGTCGCGCCACTGCACCTGGCCGAGCAGCCATGCCGGCGCCCCCTGCGCCGCCTGCGGCGCGCGGTAGGGAATCAGCTCGGCCACCGCCACGTTGGGCAGCAGCAGGGTGCGATCGGACAGGGGCACCAGCAACCCGGTGAGACTGCTCTGGCTATCCTGGGAAACAACCGATTGGCTCATGAAATATCCTGTTCGAGGAGCGCGGCGACCGGAGCGGCCTGCTTCGCGAGATGAATGACCAGGGCCTGCGCCAGCTCGCGCGGGCTACCGCTGAACGAGCTGTAGCCCCCTTCGCGCAGGGTGTCGGGCATGCTGGAACAGGCGCAGGAATCGGCGCGCTGGGTCCAGACCCGTCCGCCCTGGCGCAGGACGTAGGCGGCGGCAGCGCTACCGTCGCTGCCCATGCCGCTGAATGCGATGACGCCGCAGCGCTCGCCGAACTGCTGGGCCAGGTTGAGCATCATCTGATCGATCGAGGGGCTGTAGGGCTCCGGCCAGCAGCGACCGCTGAGCCGCAGGCTGCCATCGGGGGCGAAACAGAGTTCCTCGCCGATCGGCGCGATGATCACCTCGCCACAACGCACCGGCTCGTCCGTACCCACCTGCCGGACCTGCCACTGGCTGTGCCGCCCGACCGCCTGGGACAAGGCCGACTCGAAGCTGGCCTCGATATGCTGGGCATAGATGAAACCCAGCGGCAGCCCCCCGGGCAAGGCATCGAGAAAAGCCTTGACCGCTTCCGGCCCCCCCAGCGAGGCGGCCAGCAGCCAGACCTGGGCCGCGGGCGCACCGGCTTGCGATTCGCTGCCGGCCAGCGCCCGCGGCAATTCCAGCCGGGCGGGGCGCTGTGCCTCGCCCTTCAGCACTTCGAGACGGGGCCCCACCGCATGGGTGGAATCGCCGACCAGCCGCTTGAGCTTGCCGAACAGGCGCCGCTCCCAGCGCGGATAATGCTCCGAGTTGCGTTCGGGCGCGTGCCCCTCGCCGAACAGCACCAGCGTGCGGTCGCGCTCGAGCAAGGCATCGACCAGCGGCGAATCCTCGGTCTGCGCCAGGTCGACCAGCCAGAGGTCGGCCTCGGTGCCGTCCAGGTCCGCCGGTTCCAGGCGCCCCGGGTCATTGTTCAGCACGACCTGGTAGCCATTGGCGCTCAACGCCTGCTGCAACACATGGCGCTGCAGCGAGGTGTCGGCGAGGACCGCGATGCGAGCGGCCATGGCTTCAGTCATCGCTCTTGACCAGCCGTTGAATGGTCTCGAGCAGCAGCGACTCCTGGTACGGCTTGCCGAGGTATTCGTTGACGCCGATGCCCAGCGCCCGATCGCGGTGCTTCTCGCCGGTACGCGAGGTGATCATGATGATCGGCAGGTCCTTGAGGCGCTCGTCGTGGCGTACCAGAGTGGCCACTTCGAAGCCGTCCATGCGCGGCATCTCGATATCCAGCAGCATGACGTCCGGCTTGCGCTCCTGCAGCTGGGTAATGGCGTCGACCCCGTCCTTGGCGGTCAGCACGTTCATGCCGTTGCGTTCCAGCAGGCGGCTGGTGACCTTGCGTACGGTAACCGAGTCGTCCACCACCATGACCAGCGTCGGCCGCTCGCTCTCCACCTCGACGGCCTCCGGCGCCTGGTCGAGCAGGCGCGGCTGCTGCATTTGCGTCAGCAGGTGCGCATGGAGCACGCGGATGGTCGCCAGCAGGTCGAGAATCACCACCACGCGCCCGTCACCGAGGATGGTCGCGCCGGAAATGCCGTGGACTCCGGCGAACTGCGGGCCGAGGCTCTTCACCACGATTTCCCGCGAGCCGGCCAGGCTGTCGACCTGCACCGCGACGCTGTGCTCCTTCGAGCGCACCAGGATCACCGGCAGCGGCAGGCTCTGCCCGACCAGCTTGGGCTTCTGCCCGTTGTTCAGCAGCTCGCCCAGGTAGCGCAGCTCGTAGGCCTGCCCGGCATATTCGAAGCGCGGCGCGCCGGGCTGGTAGTAGGCTTCCAGCTCGTAGGGCGAGACCCGCACGATGCCTTCGATGGTGTTCAGCGGGATCGCATAGAGGTCCTCGCCGGAATAGACCATCAGCGCGCGGTTGACCGACACGGTGAACGGCAGGCGGATCAGGAAGCGGGTGCCCTGGCCCAGCGTCGACTCGATGCTCATCGAGCCGCCGAGCTGCTTGACCTCCGAGTGCACCACGTCCATGCCGACGCCACGGCCGGAGATCTGCGTGACCCGCTCGGCGGTGGAGAAGCCGGCCTCGAGGATGAACTGCAGGATCTCGTGCTCGGTGAGATCGCTATCGGCGGTCATCAGCCCGCGCTCGATCGCCTTGCGGCGTACCGCGTCGAAGTTGATACCGGCACCGTCATCGGCCAGGGTCAGGACGATATCGCCACCCTCGCGCGCCAGATCCAGGCGGATGCGCCCCTGTTCGGGCTTGCCGGCGGCGCGGCGGCGCTCCACCGACTCGATGCCGTGATCCACCGCGTTGCGCAGCATATGCTCCAGCGGCGCGACGATGCGCTCCAGCACGCTGCGGTCCATCTCGCCGGTGGCATTGCCGACGAGGAACTCGACCTGCTTGCCCAGCTCGCCGGCGACCTGCCGAACGATCCGCCGCAGCCGCGGCACCAGCCGTTCGAACGGCACCATGCGCGTGCGCATGAGGCCCTCCTGCAGCTCGGTGTTGACCCGAGCCTGCTGCAGCAGCAGGGTTTCGGCGTCACGGTTGCGCGCCGCCAGGGTTTCCTTCAGGTCGAGCAAGTCGGAAGCCGACTCGAACAGCGCCCGCGACAGCTGCTGCAATTGCGAGTGGCGGTCCATTTCCAGCGGATCGAAGTCGTCGTAGCCGGCCCGCTCGGCTTCGGCCTGGTAGCGGCTGAGGATCTGCGCCTGGGTCTCGGTATCCAGCCGGCGCAACTGATCGCGTACACGCTCGATGGTGGCTTCCATCTCGCCGAGGGTGAAGCCGACGTCGCTCACCTGTTGTTCCACGCGGCCCCGGAAGATCGAGGTCTCGCCGGCGAGGTTGACCAGCCCTTCGAGCAATTCCGCCGGGACCTTGACCAGTTCCTGCGGTGCGCGCCGCGCGGCGGCCTCCTGAGCGGCCTGCTGTGCCCGGCGGATGAACGGCAGTACCTTGGCCGGCGTACTGGTCGGCGCGGACTGGGTGCTGACCGCGACGATCGGCTGCTGCAGCGCCGGCGGCGCGCTCGGACGCGCCGGCTCCGGCTCGGCAGGCGCCGGCACGGGTTCATCGGCGCCGTCCACGGCGAGGCTCGCCCGCAGCTGTTCGACGTCCTTGAGCAGCGCGTCGTAACCCTGCTGTATGTCGAGGAACAGGCTGTCCGGCCAGGGCGCGCCTTGCAGCTGCGCCTCGCTCAGGCGCTGTTCCAGATCGTGCGCCAGGTTGCCCAGGGCGCTCTGCCCGGCCAGCCGCGCACCGCCCTTGAGGGTATGCAGGACGCGCAGCATGTCACCCAGCGGCGCGGCATCGTCACGCACGGCATCCCAGCGCCCGAGGGCCGACTCCATTTCCTCCAGCAGGTCATCCGCCTCCTCGACGAAGATGTCGAGGATCTCCGCCTCGGCAGCCGGCTGGGCGTCGTCCTGGGCCGCCTTCAGCGAAACGCTGCTGGGCATGCTCAGCTGTTCATCGGGGTTGCTGCGAAAGCGCCGGATGGTTTCGATCAGGCCATCACCGGCGGGCACGGCCCGCTGGTCGCGCACGGCCTCGAGCATTTCGGCCAGGCGATCCTGACACGCCTGCAGCAGGCCGAACAGCTCGGGGCTGGCGCGATAGTTGCCGGCGCACAGCCCTTCGTAGAGATACTCCAGTTCATGGGCCAGGTCGCCGATCTCGCGGATGTCGGCCATGCGCGCACCACCCTTGAGGGTGTGCAGGTCGCGTTGCAGCGCCTCGAGCTCGAGGCTGTTGTCGACATCGGCCATCCAGCGCTGCAAACCGCCCGCGGCACTTTCGATGAGGTCGAAACCTTCCTCGAGGAAGATTTCCACCAGTTCGGCATCGCGCTCGTCCGGCACCGCCTGCGGCCCGGTCGGGCCATCCGCCGACGGCGGCTCGGCTTCGGCGGGCGCCGGCGCAAGGTCAATCACCAGCGGTTGGTCGTCCATCGTTTTTTTTTCGGGCGCCACCTCGTCGAAATCGATCGCCGAAAGTTCAAAGGAGTCGAACTCCGGCAGCGGCTCATCGAGTTCGGCTTCGGCTTCGGCTTCGGCTTCGGCTTCGGCCGGAGCATCCGCGATCCCGGCCGCGTCCGGCTCGCTGGTTTCGGGCACTGCGGCGTCTTCGGCTCGCCCCATGTCGACGGTGTCGAACGTCGGCATGACGCCCTGGCGGAAGGCGCGCATCGATGCGATCAACTCGCCGGCGCTGGTCATCGGTTGCTGGCGCTGCAACTGTTCGAGCTGCAGCGCCAGATGATCGTGACTGCGCTGCAGCAACGCAGCCAGCGGTGCGGAATGCGTATAGCGGCCGTCGGACAGCCCCTCGTAGAGCGACTCCAGCTCGTGCGCCAGATCGCCGATCGGTCGGATGCCGGCCATCCGCGCGCCACCCTTGAGGGTATGCAGGTCGCGTAGCAGCGACGAGAGCGCCAGTTGGTTGGCCGGATCGGCCAGCCAACGGTCCAGTGCATGCCCCGCGCTTTCCATCAGGTCGACGGCCTCGTCGAGGAAGATTTCCACCATTTCCTGGTCGAGATCCTCTTCGTCGTCATCGATGGCAGCGGGGACATCGGCGGCAGGCCAGGCTTCGGCTTCGGCTTCGGCTTCGGCTTCGGCTTCGGCCAAGGAGCCTGCCATCGGCAAGGGAGCCTCGACGGCAGCCGGTTGCAGTTCTTCCAGCGTCTCTTGCTCGAGCGCCAGCGGATCGACCGCCTCATCGAGCAATGCCTCCAGCCGAGCGACCAGTTCCGCCTGCTCGCTGACCTGCAGCGCCGCGGCCACCTGGTCCATCATGCCGACCAGCGCCTCATGGCCCTGCTGGACGTCATCGAAGAAGCGCTCGCTGACCGCCAGGCGCCCCTCCTCGACCACCGCATACAGCCGCAGCAACACCTGGCAGAGTGCGTCCATCTGCGGCAGATCGGCCATTCGCGCGCCCTGGCCGAGCGTGGTCAGCTCCTGCAGCAACGCGGAGAGCTCCTGACGCTCGGCAGGGTGTTCGCGCCAGCTGCGCAGCAGGTTCTCGGCATCCAGCAGGATGTCCATTCCCTCGGAGAGGAACAGGGCGATCATGCTCGGATCGCGCGTCTCGCCGGTCTCGTTTTCCTTGCGTGCGCCGGCCTCGGCCAGCCGGGCCTGATGCAGGGCATGTACCCGCTCGAGAAATGCGGCCGCCCCCTCGATCGGCGCCAGCGGCTCATGCTCGAGATTGGCCAGGCCCTGGCGCAGCAGTTGTTCGGCATCGTGCAGCAGCTCGGCTTCGGCCAGGTCCATCTGGATCAGGTTGGTCTTGAACTCCTTGACCATCTTCTCCAGCGGCATCGCGATCTCCGCCATCGGCAGGATGCCGGCCATGTGCGCGCTACCCTTGAGCGTATGCAGGGCGCGCTGCAGGGCGTCGGTCACCGGCTGCGGCAGGCGCTGCGCGCAATCGGCGAGGAAGCTGACCAGCGTGCTCAGGTGTGCTTCGGCCTCGTTGCGAAAGATCTCCAGCAGTTGCGGGTCCAGCGCATTCTCGTCGGACGCCGCCGCACCGGCGCCAGGCTGCTCGGGTTTGGACGGCACTGTGCCGGCCGGCGGCGGTTGGATCGGCTGTCCCTTGGCCAAGGCATGTGCCATCGCGGCCAGGCGGTCGACGTCATCGCGCTGGCGCTGGGCCTTGGCGGCGAATTCCTCGACCAGCTCCGGCATCAGCGCGACGACATCCTTCACCACCTGCTTGACCGGCTCGGCGGGCTCGATGCTGCGATCCAGCACGCGGTTGAGCAGGTTCTCGATGGACCAGGCCAGCTCGCCGATGATCAGTGCCCGCACCATCCGGCCGCTGCCCTTGAGCGTATGGAAGGCGCGGCGTACCTCGCCCAGCGCGTCCTTGTCCTCGGGGTTCGCGACCCAGGCGGGCAGGTGCTCGGCAATGGTTTCCAGAACCTCGGCGGCTTCCTCGATGAAGACATCCAGCAGGTCTTCGTCGACCGGCTCCTCGTCGGCAGGCGGCGGCAACAGGCTCGGCGGGACGTCCTGGGCCGGCGGGTTGATCGCCGCAACCGGGGCGGCCATGACCTGTTCCAGGCTGATCGTCGGCTCGGCGTCTGCAGGCTGCGTGGGCTCCGGCTCGGCGAAGGCTGGCAGGGTGACTTCCGGCAGCTCGAGCTCGGCGAACTGCGCCTCGCTCCAGTCAGCCAGCGCCGGCTCGTCGGGCTCAGCCGGCGCGGCAGCTTCGGCGATGCCTGGCCGCTCGGCCTGCGGCTCCTCGGGCAGGCTGAAAACGATCTCTTCCTCGAACGACTCGCCGGCCAGGTCAGTCGCCGGTTGGGCATCGACCGGAAAAGCCGCCGCTTCGAACGGCATTTCCGGCTCGGCGTAAAACGCCGGCTCCGCTTCGCTGGCGGCGGCTGACTCGAACGCCTCGCCGCTCGGCTCAGGCTCCAGCTCTTCGGGCAATACCTCGATCTCTTCCAGCGGATCGTCGAGCCCGGCAGCGGCCAAGGGCTGCATCGCTGGCGCCAGCTGCGCATCGCGCAGGGAATAGCCGAGGTTCTGCAGGCTCTCCTCGGCGACGTCGAGGATCAGGTCGCCCTGAGTACCGCAGTCCTCGCTCAGGCGTTCGAGGTAATACTCGACGCTGGTGATCGCATCGGCGAGCGTATCCAGGCTCTGCCAGTCGGGCACGGCCTGGTGCGCCAGCAGCTGTTCCTGGATGTAGCCGTTACACGCGCCGAGCAATGCCGCAGCACGCTCCAGCGGGATCATGGCGAGACCGCCGCGGGCCTGGGTGAGCAGTTCCGGCACCCGGGCCAGGTGCTCGTGATTCCATTGCGAGGCGATGAATTCGATGATCGCGTCCTTGGCCTGCTCCAGAGCGGTGCGCGCCTCACGGATCACCAGCTGGTGGATCTGCGCCACATCGGTGGTCGGCAGGTGGCTGTCTTCGTTGCGCTCCTCGGCTGGCCCGCCGACCATGCCGGCCAGCGTCGCCTCGACATACAAAAGCGCCCCGGCGATATCCATCAGCACGGCGTCGTCGGGCTCGCGCCGCCCCTGGGCCAGTGCCTGGACCAGGGCGATCTGGTCGAGCACGATCTTGCGCGGTTGCGCGAAGCCGAGCACCGCCAGGGTATCGGCGATCTGCTTGAGCGGCACTTCCAGGCCGGCCAGATCGGTGATGACCTTGCGATCGCTGCGCACGAACAGGTCGAGACTGTCCTTGACCCGAACCAGTTCCTCGCACAGCGCGGCCACCACCGAGCGCATCGCGCCACGGTCGGGTCCCGCCAGCTGGGCGCGCTCCTGATCGACCACGGCGCTGTCGGGCAGCGCGTCATCGAGCCGGTAGTGAGCCTTCAATGCCTGGATGCGCGGCGTCTGCCCCGGGGCCTTGGCGACATAGAACAGCAGGTTCTTGATCAGCTCGTCGGGCGCGGCCTGATTGAGGCCATCGGCGCCCTGTTCGACCAGTCGCTTGAGCTGCTTGTCCACCTGGCGCAACAACGTGCGCACCGAGGTGCCGTTGGCCACACCACCACTGGCCAGGCCCTCGACCATGCCCGAGGCGATCTGCCACAAGGCGCCCAGCGGCGCGTCCTTGCAGAGCATCTCCAGACGGGCGAAGACGCGGGCCATGTAGCCCAGGTTGGTCGGCAGCTCCTGGTTGCGGATCACCCCCACCAGGGCGACCTGCAGCATCTGCCGCAGCTTGCGCAGCAGCACCGGCAAGCCCTCGGTACGCAGGCGCTCGACCGACTCGCTCGGCAATGCCGGGGTGCGCCCGGACAGGTCGGGCGAGAACAGGCTGGTTTCCGAAAGCAGCTTCTCGCCACGGGCGGCCCGCAGGTCGTTGAGCAGCGGCAGCACCACCATCGGCAGGTCGCGGCGCGCGCTCTGGATGCGGTCCAGATAGACCGGCATCTGCAGGATCGCCTGCATCAGCACCTCGAGCGCCTCGGCCTGGTTGGCCACGCGCTCGTCGAGCAGCGCCTGTGCCAGCTGTTCCATCTCCTCGGCGAGCAGTGCCGCACCGAAGAACTCGACCATCTGCAGAGTGCCATGGACCTGATGCACATAGGTCAGGCAGAAGCGCATCCGGGTCGAGTCCTGCGGATTCTCGACGAAGGCTTCCAGCGCCTGACGCGCCTGCTTAAGCGTTTCGGCAATCTCGCCTTTCACCCACTCCAGGGCGACATAATCATGCCGATCACCCATAGCGACTCCGCTCATAAACTTTTCCGGGTAAAGGCCAGAACCTGATCGTTGGCCACCGGCAACAGCTCCGGATGCTGCCAACCAGCCACTTCACCGACCCCGATCACCAGCAGACCTCCCGGCGCCAGGCGCTCGGCCAGGCGGTTGAGGATTTCGCGGCGACGCCAGCGGCGGAAGTAGATCAACAGGTTCTGACAGAAAATGACGTCCATGCCGGAAAGCGGCGCATTCGCCAGCTCCAGCACGTTGAGCCTGGCGAAGCACACGCGTGCGGCCAGGCTGGGCAAGACTTGAAAGCGATCGGGCAGCAGCGGCTGGAAATAGCGCTCGCGCAAGCCCGTCGCCACCTGTTCCAGCCGGCGCGCGCCATAGACCGCCGCGCGCGACTTTTCCAGGGCGCTGAGGCTGATGTCGGTACCGGTGACGCCGAAGCGGCCGGCAGCCTCGCCATCGCGCAACACCTCGGCGGCGGTGATGGCCAGCGAGTAGGTCTCCTCGCCACTCGAGCAGCCCACGCTCCACAGCGCCCAGGGGCGCTCCAGCGCGCCCTGTTCGAGGCGCTGGCGCAGGTAGCCTTCGAGCAGTTCGAAGGATGCCGGATGGCGGTAGAAACGCGTCTCCTGCACGGTCAGTCGGTCCATCAGCGTCGACCATTCCACCGCCCCGCGCGGGCCGGAGGTAACCTGACGATAGTAGCTAGCGTAATCGCGCACCCCGACTTCACGCATGCGCGCGCTCAGATTGGTCTGCAGAAACGTGCGCCTGCGCTCGCTGACCACCATGCCGGAGCGCTCTTCGAGAAGCGCCTGCCAGTCATGGAATTCCGCCGGCGACATATCGGCCAAGGGCTCCAATGCCCAGTCAAACCTCGGCTGCATGCCCTGCCCCTCGCGCATGATCATCGGCGGCAGCCTTCAGCGACTGCCGCGCTCGTCAAGTCAGGCCTGATCCTGAGCATCCGGCAGGGTAAAGCCGGAAACGGAATGGCGCATCTCGTTGGCCATCTTCGCCAGGTTACCGATGCTCTTGGCGGTAGCGGTGGTACCCGAGGAAGTCTGCGAGGTGATCTCCTGAATCACGTTCATCGTGTTGGAGATGTGGCCGGCGGACGACGCCTGCTGGCGCGCCGCGTTGGAGATGTTCTGGATCAGCGCCGCGAGTGTCTTGGATACCTTCTCGATCTCTTCCAGCGCCACACCGGCGTCCTGGGCCAGACGCGCCCCACGCACCACTTCCGAGGTGGTCTGCTCCATGGAGATCACCGCCTCGTTGGTGTCGGTCTGAATGGTCTTGACCAGTGCCTCGATCTGCTTGGTCGCCGCCGAGGAACGTTCCGCCAGGCGCTGTACTTCGTCCGCTACCACCGCGAAGCCGCGACCCGCGTCACCGGCCATGGAGGCCTGGATCGCCGCGTTGAGGGCGAGGATGTTGGTCTGGTCGGCAATGTCGTTGATCAGGCTGACGATGTCACCGATCTCCTGGGACGATTCGCCGAGACGCTTGATCCGCTTGGAGGTGTCCTGGATCTGCTCGCGGATGTTGTCCATGCCGGTAATGGTGTTGTGCACCACCTCGTTGCCCTTGTTGGCAATGGCTACCGAGCGCTCCGCTACCGCCGACGATTCCGCGGCGTTGGCCGATACCTGGTCAATGGAGACGGCCATCTCGTTGATCGCCGCCGAAGCGCCGGCGATTTCCTGCGCCTGGTGCTCGGATGCCTCGGCGAGGTGCATGGCGGTCGCCTGGGTTTCCTGGGCGGCACCCGATACCTGGACGGCGGTCTGGTTAATGGTGGCAACCAGTTCGCGCAGCTGGTCGATGGAGTAGTTGATCGAGTCGGCGATCGCACCGGTGAAGTCCTCGGTCACCGTCGCGGCCACGGTCAGGTCACCGTCGGCGAGGTCGCCGATTTCGTCGAGCAGACGCAGAATCGCGGCCTGGTTGCGTTCGTTCTTCTCGGCGGTCTCGCTCAGGCGGCGACGCGCCTCCTGAACCATGACCAGGCCGATCAGGATGATCGAGGCCAATGCCAGCGCGCCCAGCACGTAGCCGAGGATGGTATTGAGATAGCGGGCGTCCGCGCGGTTCTGCAGGCCTTGCGACAGGGCGGAGGTCTTGTCCAGCAGCGTCTGCGAAACCTCGAAGATGCTGTTGGCCGATTCGCGGACCTGGAACAGCTCCGGCGACGTTTCGAGAATCTCGTCCACCGAGCCGGAGACGAACTGGAACAGCTCGGCGATCTCGGCCAGCCGGTCCCGCGCTTCCGCGTCGGATACCGCGGTGATGCCCATCGCCACGTTGCCCTCGATCATCGCGTTCAATACGCGGCCGAACAGGCTGGCATCGCGACCGAACATGTCCGCGGCCTGTACCGAGTCCTGATCGCCGGACAGCACCTTGTTCACCGAGCCGAGAATACGTTCGGCCAGCAGCGATTGACGCTGGGCCACCGAGACCTGGGCCGCCGGGGCGCCACTCTCGAGCAGGATGTCGACGACTTCCTCGTACTCGACCTGCAGCTGCGGAATGGTTTCGGCCAGGGTGCTGGCCACCTGATGCAGCGAGAGAACGGTCTGCTCGCTGGCGAGAATGGCGTCGGTGTCGCGACGCAGGGTGTTCCAGTCCTGCTCCACCGCGTTGACCTCGGTGCTCAGCGACTCGGGCACGGCCGGCAGGCCGATGCTCTCGTTACCCTGCGCGAGATAACCCCAGCGCTGGTTGAATTCGTTGCGGGCCTGCTTCAGCGAGGCGAATGCCTCCTGGGTACCCGCCGCCGCTTCCACGGCGTCCTTGGCGATCTGCTGGGACAGAACGCGCAGCTCTCCCGCGTGAGCGATGTACTCGTTATCGTGGTCCGCTTGCGTGTTGACGTACGCGAAGTTCGCGAACAGCAGCACGATCGAAACGATCAGCACGATGAACAGACCGGTGGTCAGCGTCGTGCTGCGTACACCGCTCAACAAAGCATTTGCATTCATTCTTTTCATTATCCGGCCCCCGCCTGGACCTCCGTGCGCTTCCATCCAAGAACCAAAAGGCCGACCTCGGTCGACCCCACCTACAACTCAAAAAGCGACGTCCAGAAACGCCTGATGCGTAGCCAGCGCGTGCGGGCTGAAGACCAGCCAGGGTTGCTCGCGCTGGAACACACCATGAATGAACGGCTGGATCGACGCCTCGATCGGAGGCAACTGCTCCGAGAAGGTCTCCACCGGGAAATGTTGCATGCCGAAGACCTCGTCGACGGTCAGGCCCGCGAACACTTCCTGGTGATCGACCACCAGCACCCGCCGCTGCTTGCGCAACGGCGACAGCTCCAGGCCGAAATAGCCGCAAAGATCCATCACCGGCAGCAGCCTGCCACGCACGTTGGCGACACCCTTGACCCAGCTCTTGACGCCAGGCAGCAGGGTGTAGCGAGGCTCGTGCAGAATCTCGCCAACCTCCCCCATCGGCGCGACGAACAGCCGCCCCCCCATGCGAAAACCGATCCCTCCCCAGGTCTGTACGGCTTCCTGCCGAGAAGGCAGGCCTGCCGCGAGTGCGCGGCAACGGTTGTCCAGCTCCAGCAATCGCTGAAACGGCGTTTGCATGTCAGCCATGCTGGCCATGTCCCTTTGTCCGAGTTTGGGTTACCCCGGCGTCAGCCTGCCAGAACGGCATTCAGGGTTTTCAGCAACGTCGCCTCGTCCACCGGCTTGGTCAGGTAATCCTTGGCGCCCTGACGCTTGCCCCAGACCTTATCGGTTTCCTGGTCCTTGGTGGTGACGATGATCACCGGAATGTGACTGGTTTCCGCATCTTTGGTCAGCTGGCGGGTGGCCTGGAAGCCATTCAGACCCGGCATGACGATATCCATCAGCACCGCGTCCGGTTTCTCCTGGCGGGCCAGGGCGACGCCATCGGCGCCATTCTCGGCCTTGAGCACCACGTGACCGTGCTTCTCCAGCATGGCGGTGAGCTTGTACATTTCGGTCGGCGAATCATCAACAATCAGAACGCGAGCCATGTTTTCTCCATAGGAAGGCTTCAGCGGCACACTATGCCGAACTTCAGGATGCTTGCTCCACCGGTGCGAAATCCGGCACGTGCGCCTTGATCGCACCGAGCAGCTCTTCTTTGCTGAACGGTTTGGTGAGGTATTGGTCGGAGCCGACGATACGCCCTTTCGCCTTGTCGAACAGGCCATCCTTGGAGGACAGCATGATCACCGGCGTCGACTTGAAGGAACTGTTGTTCTTGATCAGGGCGCAGGTCTGATAACCATCCAGCCTCGGCATCATAATATCGACGAAGATTATGCGGGGATGAGTGTCCGCTATCTTGGCGAGCGCATCGAAACCGTCCACTGCGGTGATGACATCGCAACCTACTTTCTTCAGCAGGGTTTCAGCGGTGCGACGAATCGTTTTCGAGTCGTCGATCACCATGACCTTCAAGCCCTCGGAGTGCTGTTCCATTTCGCCCTACCATCGCCTCGGTGAGTCGTAGTTTATCGTTATGTCAGTGCGCCGCAGGCCCTGCCATCGATGGGCTGCACCCAATCGCGGGACCTTTTTAGCACACTCCTCAAGCCCATGCTATCAACCGCAAAAGCAGCGGGATTTTCCTTGACCCAGTGCACAACCGCCGCCAATCTGCAGCGACATTTCAGCCATTTGGCAGCCTCTGCTGCCCCACTTGCGGAGAACAACTCATGACCGTTCGCGTCGGGATCATCATGGACCCTATCGCGCAGATCGCCTTCAAGAAGGACAGCTCGCTGGCCATGCTGCTGGCCGCCCAGGCCCGCGGCTGGACGCTGTTCTACATGGAGCAGCGCGACCTCTATCAGTTCGGCGACCAGGCCCGCGCCCGCATGCGGCCGCTCAGGGTGTTCAACGATCCGCAGCACTGGTTCGAGGCGGACGAGGAGTTCGACGCCGCCCTCGCCGATCTGGACGTGATCCTCATGCGCAAGGACCCGCCCTTCAACAGCGAATACGTCTACGCGACCTATCTGCTCGAGCTGGCGGAGAAGGCCGGGACGCTGGTGGTCAATCGCCCGCAGAGCCTGCGCGACTGCAACGAGAAGTTCTTCGCCACGCAATTTCCGCAGTGCACGCCCCCGACGCTGGTCAGCCGGCGGTCAGACATTCTGCGCGAGTTCGCCCGCGAGCAGCGTGACATCATTCTCAAACCCCTGGACGAAATGGGCGGCGCCTCGATCTTCCGCCACCGCGAGGGCGACCCGAACCTCTCGGTCATCCTCGAGGTGCTCACCGAGCACGGCAGCCGGCAGATCATGGCGCAGCGCTACATCCCGGCGATCAAGGATGGCGACAAGCGCATCCTGATGATCGACGGCGAGCCGGTACCCTATTGCCTGGCGCGGATTCCGGCGGCCGGCGAAACCCGCGGCAACCTGGCCGCCGGCGGCCGCGGGGTCGCGCAGCCGCTGTCGGACCGCGATCGCCAGATCGCCGCCATCGTCGGCCCCGAGCTGCGCAAGCGCGGCCTGCTGTTCGTCGGCCTGGACGTGATCGGCGACTACCTCACCGAAATCAACATCACCAGCCCGACTTGCATCCGCGAAATCGACAACGCCTTCGACACCCGCATCGGCGAGCGACTGATGGAAGCCATCGCCGCCAAGCTGCAAGCTTGAACCAGCTAACAGCTTTGAGCGCCAAGCTTGCGGCTTCGCGCTCAAAGCCGGCAGACTGCGCGGCACTCCGAGCCGACCCTGTATGCGATGAACGCAGTTACCCGCCATCCCGCGCCTGAAATCACCCGAGTCCGCCCGGCGGACAGGCTCGGCTTCACCCTGTTCCTGGCCGCCGCGTTGCACCTGGCGCTGATCCTCGGCCTGGGTTTCACCCTGGCCGAACCGAAACAGGTCAGCAAGACGCTGGAGATCACCCTCTCGACCTTCAAGAGCGAGGAAAAGCCGAAGGAAGCCGACTTCCTCGCCCAGGACAACCAGCAGGGCAGCGGCACCCTCGAGCACAAGGCCTCGCCGAAGACCACCGAGCAGGCGCCGTTCCAGGACACCGAGGTGCGCAAGGTCACCCCGCCCGCCACGCCGCCGCGCAGTACGCGTCCGGAACCGGCCAAGACCGCCGTTGCCACGCGCAGCCCGCAGCCGGACAAGACCGAGGTCAAGCAGCAGGCGCAACCGCAACCCAAGCCGCAGCCGGCCCCGGCGTTCGACAGTTCGCAGCTGAGCGCCGAGATCGCCAGCCTGGAGGCGGAACTGGCACAGGAGGTCGAACGCTACGCCAAACGACCACGGGTCAGCCGGCAGAACAGCGCCGCCACCATGCGCGACATCAGCGCCTGGTACCGCGACGAATGGCGCAAGAAGGTCGAGCGCATCGGCAATCTCAACTACCCGGACGAGGCCCGCCGCCAGCGGATCTACGGTAGCCTGCGCATGCTGGTGACGATCAAGAGCGACGGCACGGTGCACGAACTGCGCGTCATCGAATCCTCCGGGCAGGCCGTGCTGGACGAAGCCGCGTTGCGCATCGTGCGCCTGGCCGCGCCCTTCGCGCCGTTCACCGGCGAGCTGGCGCAGAAGTTCGACCAGGTGGAGATCATCCGCACCTGGCGTTTCGAGCGCGGCGACAGGCTGTCGAGCCGCTGATTCGGGCCCCGGACGAAGCGTCGCAGCTGTAGCCGGAAAGCAGTGCAACGCTTAAGCTAACGCGCATGAAAAACACCGCGCCCAGCTACCTCAAGCATCACTTTCTGATCGCCATGCCACAGATGGCCGATCCGAACTTTGCCCAGGCCCTGGTCTACCTGATCGAGCACGGGCCGGAAGGCGCCATGGGCCTGGTCGTCAATCGCCCGAGCGGCCTGAGCCTGGCCGACATCCTCGAGCAGTTGCGCCCGGACGAGCCGGTACCCGCGCCCTGCCAGAGCCTGCCGATCTTCTCCGGCGGCCCGGTGCAGACCGATCGCGGCTTCGTCCTGCACCCGGCCGACCAGCAGTTCCAGGCGACCCTTTCGCTCGGCCCGCTGGGCATGTCCACCTCTCAGGACGTGCTGTTCGCCATCGCCGATGGCCAGGGCCCCGAGCGCTATTTCGTCGCACTCGGCTACGCCGGCTGGGAAGCCGGCCAGCTCGAAGCCGAACTGGCCGACAATACCTGGCTGAGCTGCCCGGCGCGCCCGGACATCCTCTTCGACCTGCCGCACGAGCAGCGCCTGGATGCCGCCGCCGCATCCCTGGGCATCGACCTGCGCCTGCTCAGCACCCAGGTCGGCCACGCATGAGTGGGCCTCGTCTGCTGCTCGGCTTCGACTACGGCACCAAGCAGATCGGCGTGGCCGTCGGCCAGGTCGTCACCGGCCAGGCCCGCGAGCTGTGCGTGCTCAAGGCGCAGAATGGCGTGCCGGACTGGCAGCAGGTCGAAGCGCTGCTGCGCGAATGGCAACCCGATGCGCTGGTGGTCGGACTGCCACTGAACATGGATGGCAGCCCGAGCGAGATGAGCGCCCGCGCGGAAAAATTCGCCCGCCGACTCAACGGCCGCTTCAACCTGCCGGTACATACCCACGACGAACGCCTGACCACCTTCGAGGCCAAGGGCGCGCGTCTGCGCCAGGGCCAGCATGGCGGCTATCGCGAACGCCCGGTCGATGCACTGGCCGCCGCCTTATTACTGGAGGGCTGGCTGAGCGACCACGCGCCAGCCTGATCCGGACCTGAAGGAGACCCCATGAACCTGCCCAATCCCGAGCAGCTGTTGCCAGAGATGGCCGCAGCACTGCAGCAGCACCTGAGCGAGCGCGACATCCAGGAACCGCGCTTCATCGGCATCCGCACCGGCGGTGTCTGGGTCGCCCAGGCGCTGCTCGCGGCGCGCGGCGGCAACGAAGCGCTGGGCATCCTCGACGTGTCCTTCTACCGCGACGACTTCACCCGCAAGGGCCTGCACCCGCAGGTCCAACCCTCGGAGCTGCCGTTCGAGATCGAAGGCCAGCACCTGATCCTGATCGACGACGTGCTGATGACCGGCCGCACCATCCGCGCCGCGCTCAACGAGCTCTTCGACTACGGCCGCCCGGCCAGCGTGACGCTGGTCTGCCTGCTCGACCTCAACGCCCGCGAACTGCCGATCCGCCCCGACGTGGTCGGTGCCACGCTGTCGCTGGCGCCCGAGCAGCGGATTAAATTGCTCGGCCCCGCCCCGCTGGCGCTCGAACCGCAGCTGCTGGGCGCCGGTTAGCCCCAGCCCAGCCCCATCAACCCGTCCATCTCCCGCCACCGAGATTCTGCGATGACGCCCACCGACGCCAAGCGCCCGCTACAGCTGAACGACAACGGCCAGCTGCGCCATTTCCTTTCCCTCGACGGCCTGCCCCGCGAGCTGCTCACCGAGATCCTCGACACCGCCGACTCCTTCCTCGAAGTCGGCGCGCGCGCGGTGAAGAAAGTCCCGCTGCTGCGTGGCAAGACCGTCTGCAACGTGTTCTTCGAGAACTCCACGCGCACCCGCACCACCTTCGAACTGGCGGCCCAGCGCCTGTCGGCCGACGTCATCACGCTGAACGTCTCGACCTCCTCGACCAGCAAGGGCGAGACGCTCACCGATACCCTGCGCAACCTCGAAGCCATGGCGGCGGACATGTTCGTGGTGCGCCACGCCGACTCCGGCGCCGCGCACTTCATCGCCGAGCACGTCTGCCCCGACGTGGCGGTGATCAACGGCGGCGACGGCCGCCATGCCCACCCGACGCAGGGCATGCTCGACATGCTCACCATCCGTCGCCACAAGGGCGGCTTCGAGAATCTCGCGGTGGCCATCGTCGGCGACATCCTGCATTCGCGGGTGGCGCGCTCGAACATGCTGGCGCTCAAGACCCTGGGCTGTCCGGACATCCGCGTGATCGGGCCGAAGACCCTGCTGCCCGAAGGCCTCGAGCAATACGGCGTGCGCGTGTTCAACGATATGGACGAAGGCCTGCGCGGCGTCGACGTGGTGATCATGCTGCGCCTGCAGCGCGAGCGCATGCAGGGCGGGCTGCTGCCCAGCGAGGGCGAGTTCTACAAGCTCTACGGCCTGACCACCCAGCGCCTGGCACTGGCCAAGCCCGACGCCATCGTCATGCATCCCGGGCCGATCAACCGCGGCGTGGAAATCGAGTCGGCGGTGGCCGATGGCCCGCAGTCGGTGATCCTCAACCAGGTCACCTACGGCATCGCCATCCGCATGGCGGTGCTGTCCATGGCGATGAGCGGCCAGGCCGCGCAGCGCCAGATCGATTCCGAATCCGTATCCGAGGAGCAGCAATAATGGTGGCAACCCGAATCCTCGGCGCCCGCGTTATCGACCCCGCCAGCGGACGCGACGCCATCGCCGACATCTTCCTGGAAGGCGGCCGGATCGCCGCGATCGGCCAGGCACCGGCCGGCTTCGATGCCCAGCGCACCCTCGATGCCCAGGGCCTGGTCGCCGCCCCCGGGCTGGTGGACCTGGCCGTGGCCCTGCGCGAGCCCGGCTACAGCCGCAAGGGCACGATCGCCAGCGAAACCCTGGCCGCCGCGGCCGGCGGCATCACCAGCCTGTGCTGCCCGCCACAGACGCGCCCGGTGCTGGACACCGCGGCCGTCACCGAGCTGATCCTCGACCGCGCACGCGAGTCCGGCCACGCCAAGGTCTTCCCGATCGGCGCGCTGACCCGCAACCTGGCCGGCGAGCAGCTTTCCGAACTGGTCGCACTGCGCGAGGCCGGCTGCGTCGCCTTCGGCAACGGCCTGGCCGACTTCGCCAGCAACCGCAACCTGCGCCGCGCGCTGGAATATGCGGCCAGCTTCGATCTCACCGTGATCTTCCACTCGCAGGACAGCGGCCTGGCCGAAGGCGGGCTCGCCCACGAAGGCCCGGCCGCCAGCTTCCTCGGCCTGGCCGGCATTCCCGAAACCGCGGAAACCGTGGCGCTGGCGCGCAACCTGCTGCTGGTCGAACAGTCCGGCGTACGCGCACATTTCAGCCAGCTGAGCAGCGCGCGCGGCGCCGAGATGATCGCCCAGGCCCAGGCCCGCGGCCTGCCGGTCAGCGCCGACGTGGCGATGTACCAGCTGATTCTCACCGACGAGGCGCTGCATGGTTTCTCCAGCCTCTATCACGTGCAGCCGCCACTGCGCAGCGCCGCCGACCGTGAGGGCCTGCGCGAAGCAGTGAAAAGCGGAGTGATCTCGGCCATTTCCAGCCATCACCAGCCCCACGAGGCCGATGCCAAGCTGGCGCCGTTCGGCGAGACCGAACCGGGTATCAGCAGCGCGGAAATCCTCCTGCCGCTGGCACTGACGCTGGTCCAGGACGGTCTGCTCGACCTGCCGACACTGCTGGCGCGCCTCTCCAGCGGCCCGGCCGCGGCACTGCAGCTGCCCACCGGCCAGCTGCAGGCCGGCCTGCCGGCGGACCTGGTGCTGTTCGATCCGCTGGGCTCGACCCTGGCCGGCGAACGCTGGTTCTCCAAGGGCCGCAACTGCCCGTTCATGGGCCACTGCCTGCCCGGCGCGGTGCGCTACACCCTCGTCGACGGGCGGATCAGTTACGAGGCGTGAAGAAGGCTTCAGGCGGCCCGCCGCCCGTGCCTGCGGTGGATAAGCCACACGTGGCGTTATCCACCCTACGCGCTACCACGGCTTGAGGGCATCGGACAGGCAAGCGTTCGAGCGCACTGCGGACATGAACCCGACACCCTCACCTGCCCACGCAAGCGCAGGCGCGCAGGGTGGATAACGGCGCAGCCTTGTCCACTGCTGGAAAGCCAGGCACAACCCGCCAGGCCCCGTGCCGGACTCAGCCGCGTTCGCTGTTGCGGATGGAGATTTGCGTGTTCAGCGTCCAGAAGTCATAGAGCACACCGAGGAAGAACAGCCCGCCGGTGAACAGGTAGATGATCCCGGTGATCCACTTGCCCTGGTACATGCGGTGCACGCCGAACACGCCGAGGAAGGTCAGCAGGATCCAGGCGACGTTGTAGTCGATGCGCCCGGCGGTGAAGCGCAGGTCGGCCTCGCGATCCATCGACGGGATCAGGAACAGGTCGATGATCCAGCCGATGAAGAACAGGCCGAGGGTGAAGAACCAGATGGTGCCGGTCACCGGCTTGCCGTAATAGAAGCGGTGCGAGCCGAGGAAACCGAAGATCCACAGAAGGTAGCCGATGACTTTGCTATGGGTGTCCTGCTGCATGCGTGCCTCCACGACGGTATGAATGGGGTGACGTTAGCGCATTTTTGCCGTGAAACATCGGCCCCTAGAAGCTATTGACGTTTCGCACTAAGTCCTCTGTCGCGTATCTGAAGCATCGACCGCCAGCACCGATACGAGCTTGCAGCATCTGGCCCGCCCTTGTAGGAGCAGGCCATGCCTGCGAACAGAGCCCGCACATCGGTACGGCTGCTTTTTTTCGCGGGCATGGCCCGCTCCTACAACGCTATCAACAGTCCCTAGCGGAAGCTCCGCCCCGGGTCCTCGTCGCTGACTTCCAGGCTCAGGCCCTGCGACACGCTGGTCAGGTGCTCGCCGTCGGTTTCCGAACCCAGCTTGATCAGCAGGCGCAGGTCGTTGGCCGAGTCGGCGTGCAGCAGCGCGTCCTCGTAGGTGATCTCGCCCTGTACGTAGAGGTTGTACAGCGCCTGGTCGAAGGTCTGCATGCCCTGCTCGGTGGAGCGCTTCATCAGCGACTTGAGTTCGTGCACCTCGCCCTTGCGGATCAGGTCGGCCGCCAGCGGCGTGTTGATCAGCACCTCGATCACCGCGCGGCGGCCCTTGCCGTCGGGCGTCGGCACCAGCTGCTGGGCGACGATGGCCTTGAGGTTGAGCGACAGGTCCATCCACACCTGGTTCTGCCGGTCGGCCGGGAAGAAGTTGATGATGCGGTCCAGCGCCTGGTTGGCGTTGTTGGCGTGCAGGGTGGCCAGGCACAGGTGGCCGGTCTCGGCGAACGCCACGGCGTAGTCCATGGTTTCGCGGGTGCGGATCTCGCCGATGAGGATCACATCCGGCGCCTGGCGCAGGGTATTCTTCAGCGCCACCTCGAAGGAGCTGGTGTCAATGCCCACCTCGCGCTGGGTGACGATGCAGTTCTGGTGCTGGTGGATGAACTCGATCGGGTCCTCGATGGAGATGATGTGCCCGCTGGAGTTCTTGTTGCGGTAGCCGATCATCGACGCCAGCGAGGTCGACTTGCCGGTGCCGGTGGCGCCGACGAACAGCACCAGGCCGCGCTTGGTCATCGACAGCTTCTTGAGGATGTCCGGCAGCTTGAGTTCCTCGATGGTCGGGATGTTGGTCTCGATACGCCGCAACACCATGCCGGCCAGGTTGCGCTGGTAGAAGGCGCTGACGCGGAAGCGGCCGATGCCGCGCGCGCTGATGGCGAAGTTGCACTCGTGGTTCTCGGCGAACTCGCGGCGCTGCTGCTCGTTCATCACGCCGTGCACGGTCTCGCGGGTCATCTCCGGCGACATCGCGGTCTTGCTCACCGGCATGATCTTGCCGTTGACCTTCATCGACGGCGGCACCCCGGCCGTGATGAACAGATCGGAGCCGCCCTTTTCCACCATCAGGCGCAGAAGTTTCTCGAATTCCATCGTCGTACTCGCAGTCGTGGCAAGCGCCGCGCCGGGCGGCGTCCGGGGTTGTCAGGCGTGTTAGAAATTCTCGGGCTGCTTGGCCTTTTCCCGCGCACTGTCGCGGCTGATCAGGCCCTTGGCCAGCAGCCCCTTGAGGCACATGTCGAGGGTCTGCATGCCCAGCGAGCCGCCGGTCTGGATCGAGGAATACATCTGCGCCACCTTGTCCTCGCGGATCAGGTTACGGATCGCCGGGGTGCCGATCATGATCTCGTGGGCCGCCACCCGGCCGCCACCGGTCTTCTTCAGCAGGGTCTGCGAGATCACCGCCTGCAACGATTCGGAGAGCATCGAGCGGACCATGGATTTCTCCTCGGCCGGGAACACGTCGACCACCCGGTCGATGGTCTTGGCGGCGGAGGTGGTGTGCAGGGTGCCGAACACCAGGTGCCCGGTTTCCGCGGCGGTCAGCGCCAGGCGGATGGTTTCCAGGTCGCGCATCTCGCCGACCAGGATGATGTCCGGGTCCTCGCGCAGGGCCGAGCGCAGCGCCTCGGAGAAGCCGAGGGTGTCGCGGTGCACCTCGCGCTGGTTGACCAGGCACTTCTTCGACTCGTGGACGAATTCGATCGGGTCCTCGATGGTGAGGATATGGTGGTACTTGGTGTTGTTCAGGTAGTCGAGCATCGCCGCCAGGGTGGTCGACTTGCCCGAACCGGTCGGTCCGGTGACCAGCACCAGGCCGCGCGGCACGTCGGTGATCTTGCGGAAGACCTCGCCCATGCCGAGGTCCTCCATGGTCAGCACCTTGGAGGGAATGGTCCGGAACACTGCGCCGGCGCCACGGTTCTGGTTGAAGGCGTTGACCCGGAAACGCGCGACGCCCGGCACCTCGAAGGAGAAGTCGGTCTCGAGGAATTCCTCGTAATCCTTGCGCTGCTTGTCGTTCATGATGTCGTAGATCAGCGCATGCACCTGCTTGTGGTCCATGGCCGGCAGATTGATCCGCCGCACGTCGCCGTCGACGCGAATCATCGGCGGCAGGCCGGAGGAAAGGTGCAGGTCCGACGCACCCTGCTTGGCGCTGAAGGCCAGCAGTTCTGTGATATCCATGGGACTCCCCAATTACAAGCAAGCAGGTAGAATGCCGCGCAGACCCTGAGGCGGCGGGCGCAAGTAATGTCCACGATAGAGAAGAATATTGCAAAGGTCGCAGCGCGCATCCGTGAGGCGGCGCAAGCTGTGGCGCGCGATCCCGCCGACGTCGGCCTGCTCGCCGTGAGCAAGACCCAGCCGGCCGCCGCCATCCGCGAGGCGTTCGCCGCCGGCCTGCGCGATTTCGGCGAGAACTACCTGCAGGAAGCGCTGGACAAGCAGGCCGCGCTGGCCGACCTGGCGCTGACCTGGCATTTCATCGGCCCTATCCAGTCGAACAAGACCAAGCCTATCGCCGAGCATTTCGCCTGGGTGCATTCGGTGGACCGGCTGAAGATCGCCCAGCGCCTGTCCGATCAGCGCCCCGCGGGGCTGCCGCCACTGAACGTCTGCCTGCAGGTGAACGTCAGTGGCGAGGCGAGCAAGTCCGGCTGCGCGCCGGAAGACCTGCAACCGCTGGCACAGGCCGTCGCCGGCCTGCCGCGCCTGCATTTGCGCGGGCTGATGTGCATCCCGGCACCCAGCGACGACCCCGCCGAGCAACACGCCGCCTTCGCCCGCCTGCGGGCCTTGCGCGACGCACTCGGCCTCGGTCTCGACACCCTGTCCATGGGCATGAGCCAGGACCTGGAGGCCGCCATCGCCGAGGGCGCGACCTGGGTCCGCATCGGCACCGCCCTGTTCGGCGCCCGTGACTACGGCCGCCCCCACTGAAGGAATCCTCCATGAGCACTCCCCGCATCGCCTTCATCGGCGCCGGCAACATGGCCGCCAGCCTGATCGGCGGCCTGCGCGCCCAGGGCGTCGCCGCCGACGCCATCCGCGCCAGCGACCCCGGCGCCGAGCAGCGCGCGAAGATCGCCGCCGAGCACGGCATCCAGACCTTCGCCGAGAATGCCCAGGCGCTGGCCGGCGCCGACGTGGTGGTGCTGGCGGTCAAGCCGCAGGTGATGCAGGCGGTCTGCCGCGACCTGGCCCAGCACCTCGGGCATGCGCCGCTGATCGTCTCCATCGCCGCCGGCATCAGCTGCGACAGCCTGCAGGGCTGGCTCGGCCCGCAGCCGCAGGCGATCGTGCGCTGCATGCCGAACACCCCGGCGTTGCTGCGCCAGGGCGTCAGCGGGCTGTTCGCCAACGCCCGGGTCAGCGCTGCCCAGCGCCAGCAGGCCGAGCGGCTGCTGTCCGCCGTCGGGCTGGCGCTGTGGCTCGAGGAAGAGCGCCTGATCGATGCGGTGACCGCCGTCTCCGGCAGCGGGCCGGCCTACTTCTTCCTGCTCATCGAGGCCATGACCACCGCTGGCGAGCAGCTCGGCCTGCCCAGGGAGACCGCTGCGCAACTGACCCTGCAGACCGCCCTCGGCGCGGCGCGCATGGCCTGCGAGAGCGACGCCGACGCCACCGAACTGCGCCGTCGCGTCACCTCGCCGAACGGAACCACCGAAGCGGCGATCAAAGCCTTCCAGGCCGGCGGCTTCGAAGGGCTGGTACAGCAGGCATTGAACGCCGCCGCGCGACGCTCGGCCGAACTCGCCGAACAACTGGGCCAATAAGGAGCATTCATGTCCCAACTCTCGCAAGCCCTGATTCTCGTCATCCAGACCCTGGGCAGCCTCTACCTGTTGATCGTGCTGCTGCGCTTCATCCTGCAGCTGGTACGCGCCGACTTCTACAACCCGCTCAGCCAGTTCATCGTCAAGGCCACCCACCCGCTGTTGCGACCGATGCGCCGCGTCATCCCGAGCATGGGCACGCTGGACCTGTCCTCGCTGCTGCTGGCGCTGATCGTGCAGATGGTGCTGATGGCACTGCTCCTGCTGGTGGCCTACGGCACCACCGGCAATCCGGTGCTGCTGCTGATCTGGGGCCTGATCGGCATCACCGGGCTGTTCCTCAATATCTTCTTCTGGGCGCTGATCATCAGCGTGATCCTCTCCTGGGTCGCACCGGGCAGCCACAACCCCGGTGCGCAACTGGTCAACCAGCTCTGCGAACCGCTGCTGATGCCCTTCCGCCGCCTGCTGCCGAACCTCGGCGGGCTGGATATCTCGCCGATCTTCGCCTTCCTCGCGATCAAGCTCCTGGACATGCTGGTAGTGAACAACCTGGCCACCATGACGCACATGCCGAACATCCTGCGCATGCTGATCTGAGACGCCGTTCATGCTTTGCGCGCATGCGGCGAGGCGGGACCAGACACCCGCTCGGATTGCCGCCCGATAGCACGTAGACTCGGCCCTTCTCGGCTGTTTCCATCCTGCCTCGCGCCTGATGCGCGAGGAGGTGAACGAGGACAACTGGACTTCGAGCGAGCCACGACCGCCCAGGCGCCTTGCCGGCCCTTTCGGCGGTTCCCGGCCCCGGCTCGATTGACCTCGCAAAGGCGAATCCGATAATTCGCCGACCACTTCCCCCAGGGGCAGCATGAGCATGGAACGACTCGATCGACAGGTGGACGCCTACGTCGCCTGGAAGCGCGACCTGATCCGCGAAATCACCCGCTACCGCAGCTGGCTGGCGCACAACCGGCTCGACAGCGAAGCCGTCGCAGCCCGCCTGGAACGGGCCCTGCGGGTACTGCGCACCGACCACATCACCCTGGCCTTCGTCGGCGAGTATTCGCGCGGCAAGACCGAACTGATCAACAGCCTGTTCTTTTCCGCCTACGGCCAGCGCATCCTGCCGTCGCGCGCCGGGCGTACCACCATGTGCCCCACCGAACTGCTGTTCGATCCGCGCGCGGAGCGCTCCTACATCCGCCTGCTGCCCATCGAATCACGCCTGGAAGACACCAGCATCGCCCAGCTCAAGCGCACCCCGCGCCACTGGCTGAACCTGCCGCTGGACCCGCAAGATCCCGACAGCATGGTCGAAGCCTTCACCCAGGTCGCACTGACCAAGGCCATGCCGGTGGAGCAGGCCATCCAGCTCGGCTTCGATCCGAGCGCGCTGGAGAGCGCCGGCAGCGCGGATGCGGTGCTGGTGCCGGCCTGGCGACATGCCGTGGTCAACTTCGACCACCCGCTGCTGCGCCAGGGCCTGCGCATTCTCGACACGCCCGGCCTCAACGCCCTGGGCAGCGAGCCGGAGCTGACCCTGTCGATGCTGCCCAATGCCCAGGCCATCATCTTCCTGCTGTCCGCCGACACCGGCGTCACCGCCAGCGACATGCAGATCTGGCAGCAGCACATCCGCCAGCTCGACGAAGACACCCAGAGCAGCCTGTTCGCCGTGCTGAACAAGATCGACGTGCTCTGGGACGATCTGGCCGGCGAGGATTTCGTGCACGCCGCCATTGCCGAAATCCAGGCCGGCACCGCCCAGCAGCTGGGCATCGACAGCGCCGACGTGCTGCCGCTGTCGGCCAAGCAGGCATTGATGGCGAAGATTCGCGGCGATCAGGCGCTGCTCGAGCGCAGCCGGCTGGAACACCTGGAAAAACTGCTCGCCCAGCGCATCCTGGCGCAGAAGGAACACCAGCTGGAAGACCAGGTGGTGCACCAGGTGCTGGCGCTGGTGCAGAACAGCCAGCAGGTACTCAAGCTGCGCCTGGAAAAGGTCATCGAACAACGCGACCTGCTGGCCAGCCACCAGCAGGGCAGCGGCCAGATGCTGCTCGAGCTCACCGCCCGCACGCGGCACGATCACAACCGCCACCACAAGCGCCTGCTCGACCTGAGGACCAACCAGCGTTTGCTGCAGCGCCAGGGCGAACTGCTGCGTGCGGCGATTCGCGCCGAGCGGCTGGAGGAACACCTGGCGCGCCTGCGCCGCAGCCTCACCGGCAGCCTGACCACGCTCGGCATCAATCTCGCCATCCTGCATTTCTTCCGCTCCATGGAGCAGGACCTGGGCATCCTCGAACAGGAGGCCGAGCGCGCCAACAAGATGGTCGCGGCCATCTACCGCCGGCACAACGAGGAGAACCCGCTGCACGGCATCGACCCGCCGCAGTTCCTGCTGGTCCCCTACCAGCGCGAGCTCAAGAGCCTGCAGGGCAAGGCCGATCAGTTCCGCCTGCAGCTCAAGACCCTGCTCACCGAGCAGCGCACGCTGACCCGGCGCTTCTTCGCCACCCTGGTGCAGGAAGTCATCGGCCTGCACCAGCGCCTGCGCCAGGAGGCCGAACAATGGTCCGGCGATGCCCTGACGCCACTGCTGCAGTTCTCCCTGGAGCACAAGCAGCAACTGGAGACCCACATCCTGCAGCTCAAGGCCCTGGCCCAGGAAAACCAGCAGAACAGCCAGCGCGGGCAATTGCTGACCCGCTACAGCGGCGAACTGGAGCAGCAGCTGGCACAGGCCGGGGAAATGCTCCGCGCGCTGCGCCGGCCGGCGCCGATCCGCCGCCAGGGCAAGGTGGTCAGCCTGAGCAATGCGCAGATCCGGTAAAGCCCGTTGCCGTTTCGTCGCGCGCGCGAAGGAAATGGCAACGAACCCTGGCGCCGCTGCGATTCAGGATGAATTGCGCCGCGCATACCTTTAGACTTTGCCGCCTTCTTCAAGCAAGAGCCCAGGGTCGATGCCCACTGCAATTCCCGCCGATTCCGTTGGCCTGGTGAGTCCGCAGGTCGCGCATTTTGCCGAACCACTGTCACTCGCCTGTGGCCGCACGCTGGCCGATTACCAGCTGATCTATGAAACCTACGGTGAGCTGAACGCCGCGCGCAGCAACGCCGTGCTGATCTGCCACGCCCTTTCCGGCCATCATCACGCGGCCGGCTACCACAGCCTGGACGACCGCAAGCCCGGCTGGTGGGATTCGTGCATCGGCCCCGGCAAGCCCATCGACACCGAGCGTTTCTTCGTCGTCAGCCTGAACAACCTCGGCGGCTGCAACGGCTCCACCGGCCCGGGCAGCACCAACCCGGCAAGCGGCAAGCCCTATGGGGCGGACTTTCCGGTAGTCACGGTGGAAGACTGGGTGCACAGCCAGGCGCGCCTGGCCGAGCGCCTCGGCATCGAGCAATGGGCTGCCGTGGTCGGCGGCAGCCTGGGCGGCATGCAGGCCCTGCAATGGACCATCAGCTACCCCGAACGGGTGCGCCACTGCCTGGCCATCGCCTCGGCGCCCAAGCTGTCGGCGCAGAACATCGCCTTCAACGAAGTCGCGCGCCAGGCGATCCTCTCCGACCCCGAGTTCCATGGCGGTCACTTCCAGGAAATGGGCGTGATCCCCAAGCGCGGGCTGATGCTGGCGCGCATGGTCGGCCACATCACCTACCTGTCCGACGACGCCATGGGCACCAAGTTCGGCCGCGGGCTGAAGAGCGAGAAGCTCAACTACGACTTCAACAGCGTCGAGTTCCAGGTCGAGAGCTACCTGCGCTACCAGGGCGAGGAGTTCTCCGGACGCTTCGACGCCAATACCTACCTGCTGATGACCAAGGCACTGGACTACTTCGACCCGGCCGCGGCCCACGACGACGATCTGGCCCGAACCTTCGAGGTCGCCCAGGCGAATTTCTGCGTGATGTCCTTCACCACCGACTGGCGCTTCTCGCCGGAGCGCTCGCGGGAAATCGTCGATGCCCTGCTCGCCGCGCGCAAGAACGTCTGCTACCTGGAGATCGAGGCGCCCCAGGGCCACGACGCCTTCCTGATTCCGAACCCCCGCTACCTGCAAGCCTTCCGCGGTTACATGAACCGCATCGCCGTATAAGGAACGAACATGCGCGCCGACCTGGACATCATCCAAGACTGGATTCCGGCCGGCAGCCGAGTACTCGACCTCGGCTGCGGCAACGGCGAGCTGCTGGCCTGGCTGCGCGACCACAAGCAGGTCAGCGGCTACGGGCTGGAAATCGACGCCGACAACATCACCGCCTGCATCGAAAAAGGCGTCAACGTCATCGAACAGAACCTCGACCTGGGCCTGGGCAACTTCGCCAGCGACAGCTTCGACATGGTGGTGATGACCCAGGCGCTGCAGGCCGTGCACTACCCCGACAAGCTGCTCAAGGAAATGCTGCGGGTCGGCCGCGAGTGCATCATCACCTTCCCCAACTTCGGCCACTGGCGCTGTCGCTGGTACCTTGCGAGCAAGGGTCGCATGCCGGTTTCCGAGTTCCTCCCCTACACTTGGTACAACACACCGAACATTCACTTCTGCACTTTCGAGGATTTCGAGCGGTTGTGTCTGGAACGTGGCGCCAAGGTGCTCGAACGCCTGGCCGTCGACCGTGAACACAAGCATGGCTGGGCCAGCCGCCTGTGGCCGAACCTGCTTGGGGAAATCGGCATCTACCGCGTCACGGGACCTTCCCGCTGAGCGGCTTCAACGCTGGAGGTAACCACCATGAAACGTGCCCTGATCTGTCTGCTGGCCGCCCTGCTCACGCTACCGGCGCTCGCGGAACGCAAACACAGCGTCGGCGAGTACGACATCCACTACATCGCCTTCAACTCCGGCTTCCTGCAGCCCGACGTCGCCGCCGCCGCGGGGCTGGTGCGCAGCAAGACCCAGGGCGTGGTCAACATCTCGGTGCTCAAGGGTGGCAAGCCGGTCGCGGCCCAGGTCAGTGGCCAGGTGAAGAACCTGCTCGGCCAGGATCGCCCGTTGAACTTCAAGCAGCTCAAGGAAGGCGATGAGGCGATCTACTACCTGGCCCAGTTCCCCTTCGATTCGCAGGAAACCCTGCGCTTCAGCCTGACCGTGCAGCCGACCGGCGCCGAGCCGTTCAGCTTCGACTTCAACCAGGAATTCTTCCCCGATCAATGATGCCTTTCCACGAACTGGTGCTGGCCAGCCACAACGCCGGCAAACTCAAGGAACTGCAGGCCATGCTCGGCGACGCGGTACGCGTGCGCTCGGTGGCCGAGTTCAGCGACGTCGAGCCGGAAGAGACCGGGCTGTCCTTCGTCGAGAATGCCATCCTCAAGGCGCGCCATGCGGCACGGATTTCCGGGTTGCCGGCGCTGGCCGACGACTCGGGACTGGCGGTCGACGCCCTTGGCGGCGCGCCGGGCATCTATTCGGCGCGCTACGCCGATGGCCAGGGCGACGCGGCGAACAATGCCAAGCTGCTGGACGTGCTGGCCAACGTGCCGGACGCCGAACGCGACGCGCAGTTCGTCTGCGCCCTGGCGCTGGTGCGGCATGCCGAGGACCCGTTGCCGATCCTCTGCGAAGGCCTCTGGCACGGGCGCATCCTGCATGCCCCGCGTGGCGAGCACGGCTTCGGCTACGACCCGCTGTTCTGGGTACCGGAACGCGACTGCTCCAGCGCCGAGCTGCCGGCCATCGAAAAGAACCGGCTCAGCCACCGCGCCCGCGCCATGGCCCTGCTCAAGCAGCGGCTGGGAATCGCATGAGCGGAGCCGGAAGCCGGAAGCTGGAAGCCGGAAGCGAAAAGCGCATCACCCACTTCCAGCTTCCAGCTTCCAGCTTCCAGCTGCCGCCTCTGGCGGCTTATGTCCATATTCCCTGGTGCGTGCGCAAATGCCCGTACTGCGACTTCAACTCCCATGCCGCCGGCCCGACGCTGCCTGAAGAGGCCTATGTCGATGCGCTGCTGGCCGACCTGGAAGGCGATCTCGCGCAGGTGCAGGGTCGTCGGCTCAGCTCGATCTTCTTCGGCGGCGGTACGCCGAGCCTGTTCTCGGCGCGCGCGCTGGGACACATTCTCGAGGGGATCGAGCGCCGCATCGGCTTCGCCGATGACATCGAGATCACCCTGGAGGCCAATCCGGGCACCTTCGAACAGGCCAAGTTTCGCGACTACCGCAGCCTCGGCATCAACCGGCTGTCGATCGGCGTGCAGAGCTTCCAGGCCGACAAGCTCGCGGCGCTGGGGCGCATCCATGATGGCGACGAGGCCATCCGTGCCGCCGACATGGCCCGCGCCGCCGGCTTCGACAACTTCAACCTCGACCTCATGCACGGCCTGCCGAACCAGAGCCTGGAGGATGCGCTGGGCGACCTGCGCACCGCCATCGCCCAGCAGCCGGCGCACCTGTCCTGGTACCAGCTGACCCTAGAGCCGAACACGGTGTTCTGGAGCCAGCCGCCGCAACTGCCGGAAGACGACATCCTCTGGGACATCCAGGAAGCCGGCCAGGCGCTGCTGGCCGAGCAAGGCTATCGCCAGTACGAGACCTCGGCCTATGCCCAGCCCGGGCGGCAGGCGCGGCACAACCTGAACTACTGGACCTTCGGCGACTTCCTCGGCATCGGCGCCGGCGCCCATGCCAAGCTCAGCCAGACCGACGGACGCATCCTGCGCAGCTGGAAGACCCGCCTGCCGAAGGACTACCTCGACCCGGCCAAGGCCTTCCGCGCCGGCGACAAGCAGCTGCAGCCGGATGAGCTGCCCTTCGAATTCCTGATGAATGTGCTGCGCCTCACCGACGGCGTGCCCGCGCTGTTGTTCACTCAGCGCACCGGCCTGCCGCTGAGCGTGCTGGCCACGGCCCGCCGCGAGGCCGAAGCGCGCGGATTGCTGCTTCCCGATCCACAGCGCCTGGTCGCCACGCCCAAGGGCCAGCTATTTCTCAACGACCTGCTGCAACTCTTTCTGCCATAGGACCCTGCATGGATTTGCTACTCGACCTGATCGCCACCCTGTCGCGCTGGAGCCGCAGCCACCTGTCCGATATCTCCCTGGCGATCATGGCCACTCTCTTCGTGCTGTTCGGCCCGGCGCTCAACGCCTGGGTGCAGAAGAACATCGGTGGGCTGAACTTCATCCTGCGCACGCTGCTGTTCGTGCTGTTCTGCGCCGTGGTCTACGGCCTCGGCATCATCTACCTGAGCCCCTGGCTGGCCAAGGGGCTGGCCCACTTCAACAACTACACCCTGGCGCCGGTGTTGCTGCTGGTGCTGTTCATCATCGGGGTGATTGCCGATCGGAACTAGGGGGCGCCTACCCGGCGCAGCGAAAGGGTTCGGTGTTCACAGAAGGCCCGTCCCCAGGGCGATACCCTTGAGCTTCTGGCAGGCCTACGGCCTGCATCGCCGCGAGGTCGCGCCGCCCACAGGGACGTCATGTGCACTGACGGTTTTTTGTGGGAGGCCCGACCTCGGGGCGATGCTTTTGAGTTTCCGGCCGGCTCAGTTGGCACCACGCCGCAACGCCTGGGGCGAGAAGTCCCGCGGGCTGAGCTTGACCTCGAAGTCGTACATCGGCTCGTTGTTGTCCAGCCCATCGACGAAGTAGTTGCCGTCCTTGAGGTGGTACAGCGTCTCCAGGGTGCTGTTGAACATCGGCACCTCGTAATAGCTGATCGGGTGGCTTTCCTGCAGGCCGATCAGCTCGCCGCTGGCGTCGTACAGATCCACGGCGAGGATCTGCCAGCTGTCCTCGTCGATATAGAAACGACGCTTGTCGTAGACATGGCTGAAGCCGGTACGCAGCTTCGCCTCGACCACCCACACCCGATGCAGCTCGTAGCGCAGCAGCTGCGGGTTGAGCGTGCGGGCCTGCACGATGCTGTCGTAGGCGATGCCCTGCTGGTGCACCGCGTAGCTGTTGTAGGGCACCAGCATCTCGCGCTTGCCCAGCAGCATCCATTCGTAGCGATCGGGCGCGCCGTTGAACGAATCGACCACGTCGGCGGTGGCCAGGCCACTGGTGTCCGGCTGCTGCGAATCGTAGGCCAGCGACGGCAGGCGGCGCACGCGGCGCTCGCCGGGGCTGTAGCGCCAGGCCTTGCGGGTGGTGAGGACCTGGTCCAGCGGGTCCTGGACCACCAGCGCGGTGCCGGCCAGCTTGGCCGGCGCGGTCACGCGGTACTTGTAGTACAGCAGCGTATTGTCGAGATCCGCCTGGGCCATGCCCTCGCGGTTGTAGACGTAATAGACGTGGCGATCGCGCTTGATGTAGGTCGGCTTGCCGCCGATCACCACCGCCTGGCTGTTGACGATGTGGCTCTGGTCGCCCTTGTAGTGCAGGATGTGGTTCCAGATCACCTCCATGCCGTCCTGTGGCAGCGGGAACGGAATACCGGCCGCGGCGCCCTGGATGCCGTTGCCGTTGGCGATCAGCTCGGCGCTGACGGCGTTGAAGCGCGTGGCGTCATAGATACGCTGCGGGGCCGCGGCGCTGCGCCGGCTCGGGAAGACCCGCAGGTGGAACTCGGGATAGCGCTCCAGCAGCGCCTTGAGCCCCTCGGGCAGCAGGCTGGCGTATTCGCCGAGGTTGCCCTGGTCGACGCGATAGAGCAGCGGGTCGGTGGCGAACGGGTCCGGGTGGTGCATGCCTGGCTGGTAATCGGCCGGTGGCGCGACGCCTCCGCTCCAGGCGGGAATGGTTCCGGCGGCATTGCCGGCGCGCTCCGCCCCCAGCGGGGTTAGGTCCTGCCCCAGGCGCACCGCCTGTGCATCGTCCACCCTGGCCTGCACCTGCAGGGCGGCACAGGCCGCCAGCACCAGCACTCCGATCTTTCCGTACATCCTCTACTCCCCCCTGTTCGCGCGACGACGGGTGCGGCTTCGCTGCACCACGGCCGCCGGCTTCGCATTGTTGTTCGGTGTGGGCAAGCAGGCCTTCCTGGCCCGGCATTCGATTCCCTGTGGCCGCTGCTGCGGCTCTTTTCAGTGCTTGAAAACGACGGCACGACCTGGCGCAGCGCCGCGTCCGAGCGGCGCGCGCACAGGGTTGCCTGGTGGCTGCGGCCGCGCCCGAGCGCAACCGCTGGTTGTTCTGCTCAGTCGATACGCTGGAACTTCAGGTCCCAGACGCCATGGCCGAGGCGCTCGCCGCGACGCTCGAACTTGGTCACCGGCCGCTCCGCCGGGCGCTCGACGCAACGTCCGTCGGCGGCCAGGTTGCGGTAGCCGGGCGCGGCGTTCATCACCTCGAGCATGTGCTCGGCGTAGGCTTCCCAGTCGGTGGCCATGTGCAGCACGCCGCCGACCTTCAGCTTGCGGCGCACCAGCTCAGCGAAGGCCGGCTGGACGATGCGCCGCTTGTGATGGCGGCTCTTGTGCCAGGGATCGGGGAAGAACAGCAGGACCCGGTCCAGGCTGGCGTCGGCCACGCAATCGCGCAGCACCTCCAGCGCGTCGCAACTGTAGACCCGGACGTTGCTCAAGTTCTGTGACAGAAGTCCGCTGAGCAGCGCGCCGACGCCCGGTTTATGCACTTCGACGCCGATGAAGTCCTGTTCCGGCGCCGCCGCGGCCATTTCCAGCGTCGAATGGCCCATGCCGAAGCCGATCTCGAAGGTCCTCGGCGCCTGGCGGCCGAACACTCGGTCGAAATCGCGCAGGCCATCCTCCAGCGCCAGGCCGAACTTCGGCCAGCCCTGTTCGAGGCCACGCTGCTGCCCCTCGGTCATGCGCCCGGCGCGCATCACGAAGCTCTTGATGGTGCGGCGGTGTTCGGGTTGCTGCGGCTCGGACGCGGTGCTCTGCTCTGTCATGGGGTACCTGCAGGAATAAAAAAGCCGGCCCCGGCGACGCTAGCGCCAGGGCCGGCCAGGGAGTCGATCAGCGGATCAGCCCGTCCAGGGGCGACGAGGCGCTGGCGTAGAGTTTCTTCGGCATGCGTCCGGCAAGGTAGGCCAGGCGCCCGGCCTCGATGGCGTACTTCATCGCCTCGGCCATCAGCACCGGGTTCTGCGCATGGGCGATGGCGCTGTTCATCAGCACCGCCTCGCAGCCCAGCTCCATGGCGATGGTGGCGTCCGAAGCGGTGCCGACCCCGGCATCCACCAGCACCGGCACGCTCGCCTCCTCGAGGATGATGCGCAGGTTGTAGGGGTTGCAGATGCCCAGCCCGGTGCCGATCAGGCCGGCCAGCGGCATCACCGCGATGCAGCCCATCTCGGCCAGCTGGCGAGCGATGATCGGGTCGTCGCTGGTGTAGACCATCACGTCGAAGCCGTCGGCGATCAGCACTTCGGCGGCCTTGAGGGTCTCGATGACGTTGGGGAACAGGGTCTTCTGGTCGGCCAGCACTTCCAGCTTGACCAGCTTGTGACCGTCGAGCAGCTCACGCGCCAGGCGGCAGGTGCGCACCGCATCCTCGGCGGTGAAGCAGCCAGCGGTGTTCGGCAGGATGGTGTAGCGCTCGGGGCTGATCACGTCGAGCAGGTTCGGCTCGCCGGGGTTCTGGCCGATGTTGGTGCGGCGCACCGCGACGGTGACGATTTCCGCGCCCGAGGCCTCGATGGCCGCGCGCGTTTCTTCGAGGTCCTTGTACTTGCCGGTGCCGACCAGCAGGCGCGATTGATAGGTGCGACCGGCCAGGGTAAAAGGCTTGTCGTTCGGAACTGGGCGCATGGGAAATCCTCGTTCAGACGTGATACAGCACAACGCCCGCCGCACCGCGGCGGACGCTTCGGGTAAGGGGTGCCGGTGCGGCCGGGCTAGCCGCCGCCGATGGCGTGCACCACCTCGACATGGTCGCCTTCCTTGAGTTCGGTCGAGGCATGCGCGCTGCGCGGCACGATGTCGCGGTTGAGTTCGACCGCCAGCCGGCGCCCGGTCAGCTCCAGATGTGCGAGCAGCTCGGCCACCGTCTGGCCGACAGGCAGCTCGTAGGGTTCGCCGTTCAACTGAATCTGCATACTGTTCGCCGCCATTGCGAAAGGGGTCGGCATTCTAGCCCGAACCACCCAGCGCACCAAGGCGCAGGCTGCCGCCATTCGTCCCGCTCAGCGGCGCGCGCGCCAGCCGGCCAGCGCCAGGCACGCCCAGCCGGCGAGGAACGCCGTGCCGCCCAACGGGGTGACGATACCGAGCTTGCCGACGCCGGTCAGCGTCAGCAGGTAGAGGCTGCCGGAAAACAGCACGGTGCCCAGGATGAACAGCCCGCCCGCCCATGCCAGCAGGCGACTCGGCAGCTGCAGTGCCAGCAGCGCGACGCCGAACAGCGCCAGCGCATGGATCAGCTGGTAATGCACAGCGGTCTGGAAAATGGCCAGGTAGTCGACGCTCAGCCGGTTCTTCAGTCCGTGGGCGGCGAAGGCGCCGAGGGCGACGCCGCTGAAGCCGAACAGGGCGGCGAGCACGAGATAAGGACGAATCATTCCCTTTTCCGTTCAATGTTCGATGCGGTCGTTATAATGCCCGCTCTTTTCGCCCACGACCATGCGACATGCTCCGACCTCTGCTGCGCCGCCTGTCCAAACTGCTGCTCTGGCTGATCGCGCTCTCGGCGCTGCTGGTGTTGCTGTTTCGCTGGGTGCCGCCCCCCTTCACCGCCCTGATGATCGAGCGCAAGATCGAGTCCTGGCGCAGCGGCCAGGCCATCGACCTGACGCGCGACTGGCGGCCGTGGCGCGAGCTGCCGGACGACCTGAAGATGGCGGTGATCGCCGCCGAGGACCAGAAGTTCGCCGAGCACTGGGGCTTCGACATCGGCGCGATCCGGGCGGCGCTGAGCCACAACGAAAGCGGTGGTTCGCTGCGCGGAGCCAGCACGCTGAGCCAGCAGGTGGCCAAGAACCTGTTCCTCTGGTCCGGCCGCAGCTGGCTGCGCAAGGGACTGGAAGCCTGGTTCACCGCGTTGATCGAACTGCTGTGGCCGAAGCAACGCATCCTCGAGGTCTACCTCAACAGCGTCGAATGGGCCGATGGCATCTTCGGTGCCGAGGCGGCGGCGCGGCATCACTTCGGCACGGGCGCGCCCTATCTGTCGACCCGCCAGAGCAGCCTGCTGGCCGCAGTGCTACCGAACCCGCGGCAATGGAGCGCCGGACAACCGAACAACTATGTGAACAACCGCGCCGCCTGGATTCGCCAGCAGATGCGCCAGCTCGGCGGCAGCCATTATCTGCAGCGGATCGTGCCGAACTACCCGGGCTGGTGGCCGGCCTGGCTCTGAGCAGCGATGAACGGCGGTGACACCCGCTGCCGGCTCGGCGTCTAGTGGGGCATCGCCTGCCGCAAGCGAATCCCGCAGCCGACGGCACAGGCGGTTTTCTTCATGCAGTACCTGGATCGGATTTGAAGAGAAATGAATATGCACCTCCTTCGGCTGAGCCTGGGTTACTTCGTCCTCTCGATGCTCTGGGTGCTGCTCGGCGATGCGCTGCTGGAGCAGCTGCCCGGCGGCGGCAGCCAGGCCTGGCACATGGGCAAGGGCGCGCTGTTCGTGACGATCACCAGCATCCTGCTGTACCTGCTCAGCCGCCAGCATTTCCGCCGTCTCGCCGAACAACGCAACACCCAGAAGCAACAGGAAGCCAGCCTGCGACAGGCCGCGGCGGTGTTCGCCACGACCCAGGAAGGCGTGCTGGTGACCGATCCGCAACAGCACATCGTGCATGTCAATCCGGCGTTCAGCCGCATTACCGGCTACAGCGCGGAAGAAGTCCTCGGGCAGACGCCGCGGCTGTTCGCCTCCGGCAAGCACGACACCGGCTTCTATCAGCGGATGTGGCAGGCCCTGGACAGCGAAGGCGCCTGGAGCGGCGAGATCTGGAACCGCCGCAAGAGCGGCGAGATCTATCCGGTGTGGCAGAACCTGCGCAGCATCCATGACGATCAGGGCCAGCTCAGCCATTACGTGGCGGTGTTTTCCGATCTCTCGGCGCTCAAGCGCTCGCGCGAGGAAATGGACCAGCTCGCCCACTACGACCCGCTGGTGAACCTGCCGAATCGCCTGTTGTTCACCGAACGCGCCAAGCAGGCACTCGAGCGCGCCCGTTCGCAGAAGCGCAGCGGCGCGCTGCTGCTGATCGACCTCGACCACTTCAAGGACATCAACGAGAGCCTCGGCCACAGCCTGGGTGATGCCCTGCTGCAGGCCGTCACCGCACGCCTGGGCGAGCATCTGGAAGAAGGCATGACGCTCGGCCGCCTCGGCGGCGACGAATTCGCCCTGCTCTGCGAAGAGCATGGCGCCGAGAAGGCCACCGCCCTGGCCCTGCGCATCCTCGACCGGCTGAACGAGCCGTACCGGATCGATGATCAGCAGCTGTTCAGCGGCGCGAGCATCGGCATCGTGCTGTTCCCCTATCCGAGCGACATCGAGAACGTCGAGCAGCTGATGCGAAACGCCGACTCGGCGCTGTTCAAGGCTAAGAACAGCGGCCGCTGCACCTATGCCTTCTACTCCGAGGAGCTGACCAGCCAGGCCCGCCAGCGTGTCGAGCTGGCCAGCGCATTGCGCCAGGCGCTGGAGCAAGGACAGCTGCGCCTGCATTACCAGCCGATCTACGACCTGCGCCAGGGCGAGATCGCCGGCTTCGAAGCCCTGGTGCGCTGGCAGCATCCGGAGAAGGGGCTGATCGCCCCGGCGACCTTCATCCCCATCGCCGAAGAGAGCGGGCTGATCAGCGCCATCGACCGCTGGGTCATGGAACAGGCCTGCCGCCAGGCACGCGAATGGCTGCTGCAGGGTCGCCCGCTCGGCTTCATCGCGGTGAACATCTCCAGCCGGCTGTTCGGGCTCGGCGAACTCGACCTGCAGGTCGCCACCACGCTCGCCGACAGCGGCCTGGACGCCCGTTACCTGGAACTGGAGATCACCGAAAGCGCGGTGATGCAGGACCCCGATGCCGCCCTGGAGCTGCTGCAGCGGCTGCGCGCGCTCGGCGTGCACCTGGTCATCGACGACTTCGGCACCGGCTATTCGTCACTGCAGCGCCTCAAGCGCATGAACGTGCACAAGCTGAAGATCGACCAGGGCTTCGTCAGGGGGCTGCCGGAGGATCGCGACGATGCCGCCATCACCCGCTCGGTCATCAGCCTCGCCCACAACCTCGGCCTGCAGGTGGTCGCCGAAGGTATCGAGGCCATCGACCAGGCGGCCTTCCTGCTGGCGCACGACTGCGACTTCGGCCAGGGCTACGGCTTCGCCCGGCCCCTTCCGGCAGCGGACATCGATTGGCGCCCGAGCGAACTGGACTACGGACAGAAGAGCCATTCGCCGCGTCGCTGACGGACCAGATATATCAATATGCCATCACGCCAAGTAAGCTAGCGCTTTTCCTGCGCGAGGCGGCGGCCGTGCGCCCGGTCGCAGACTCGCCCGGCAGGGCGCTGGGATGCCGCGCATTGCGGCATACTGGGCCTGCTCGCCACCGGGCATTCGCCTCGGCAGGAAGCAAACCCGGTTTCACCACCGCGTACCGCAGCGAAGATGATGAGCGACCCCGCGACAGACCACCGCCCGGAACAGGGCCTGCGACAGTACTTCACCTGGCGAAACAGCATTGCCTGGGTGGTGCTGACGTTCACGCTGCTGGTCCAGCTGATCGTGCTGCAGAACCTGCACACCAACGAGAACCGCGCGGCCGAGCAGCAGTTCGACATGTTGCGCGAGAAGATCACCGAGGCGATTCGCAAACGCCTGGTCGACCATGAGCAGATCCTGCTGGGTGGCGCCGGGCTGTTCGATGCGGCCGGGCCGGTCAGCCGCGAGCAGTGGCGCACCTATGTCGAGCGCCTGCGGCTGCCGGATCGCTATCCCGGCATCCAGGGCGTCGGCTTCGCCCAGGCCATTCGTCCCGGGGAACGTGCCGCGCACATCGCCAGCGTCCGGGCGCAGGGCTATCCCGACTACGACATCCACCCGGCCGGGCAGCGCGAACTCTACACCTCGATCGTCTATCTGGAGCCCTTCGCCGACCGCAACCTGGCCGCCTTCGGCTACGACATGTACGCCGAGCCGACCCGGCACCAGGCGATGCGCCGCGCCGCCCGCCTGGGCGAAACCAGCATCACCGCCAAGGTCAGGCTGATGCAGGAGACCCACGGGCAGGAGCAGGCCGGCCTGCTGCTCTACGTACCGGTATACGCAGCCGGACAGCCATTGGCCACAGCGGAGCAGCGCCTGCAGGCGCTGGTCGGCTTCGTCTACAGCCCCTACCGGGTCGACGACCTGATGCACGGCATCTTTCAGGCCAGCAATCTGCCGCTGGCCCTGCGCATCTATGCCAGTGCCGACGAGCAGCCGCAGCACCTGATCTATGCCACCGGGGCAATACCCGAGGCCGGTACCGCCCAATACAGCCAGGAACGGCAACTGAAGCTCTACGGCCAGACCTGGACCCTGCGCCTGGACAGCCTGCCGGCATTCGAGGCGCGCTTTCATACCAACGAAACGCTGGTGGTCGGCCTCGGGCTGGGCCTGAGCCTGCTGCTGTTCTGCCTCACCTCCTCGCTGGCGCTGCGCCACAGCCGCGCCGAAGCGCTGGCCGAGGAAATGACCCGGCACATCAACAAGAGCAAGCATGACCTGCGCCAGAGCGAGGAGCGCCTGTCGCTGGCGCTCAAGGGCAGCAACGACGGCCTCTGGGACCTGGATCTGGAAGCCGGCACCACCTATGCCTCGCCCCGCGCCTGGGACATGCTCGGCTACCGGCCGAACGAGCTGCCGACGGACCTCAAGCTGTGGGAGCGGCTGATGGTCGCCGACGACCTCGCCCAACAGAAGGCCCGGCTGGCGCAGACCATGCTGGCCAAGGTCGATCGCTTCACCAGCGAACTGCGCCTGCGGCACAAGGACGGCCACGTGTTGCCGGTGCTGGTGCGCGGCTACATCCAGCGCGATGCCCAGGGCATGGCGCTGCGCATCAGCGGCACGTTGATGGACCTCACCGAGCGCAAGCGCGTCGAGCAGATGAAGAACGACTTCGTCTCCACCGTCAGCCATGAGCTGCGCACGCCGCTCACCTCCATCAGCGGCGCCCTCGGGCTGATCGTCGGCGGCGCCCTCGGTGCCGCGCCGCCGGCCATGCAGCAGATGCTCGAGATCGCCCATCGCAACAGCCTACGCCTGGGCCACCTGATCAACGACCTGCTGGACATGGAAAAGATCGCCGCCGGCAAGATGACCTTCGAGCTGCGCGAGCACTCCCTCGGCCGACTGCTCGAAGAGGCTCTGGCGAGCAATCAGGGGTTCTGCGAACAGCACGGCGTGCACTGTACGCTGGAGCATCCGGCGGACGCGCTGGTCTGGGTCGACGGCCTGCGCCTGCAGCAGGTACTCGGCAATTTTCTCTCCAATGCCATCAAGTTCACCCCAGAAGGCGGCGAGATCAAAGTGCACAGCAGCCTGCGCGGCTCGCGGGTGCGCATCAGTGTCACCGATCAGGGGCCGGGCATTCCGGAAGCCTTCCGTGCGCGCGTATTCGAGAAATTCGCCCAGGCGGACGCCTCCGACAGCCGGCAGAAATCCGGCACGGGACTGGGCTTGGCCATCACCAAGGAACTGATCGAACGCATGGGCGGCAGCGTCGGCTTCTACTGCGAGCCGGGCCAGGGCACTACCTTCTGGTGCGAGCTGCCGGTCCAGACGCCTGCCGGCGAAGTGGAAAGCCGCGAGGAACTGCCGCGCATCCTGGTGGTGGAAGACGAACCGGACACCGGCCGCCTGCTGCACCTGATGCTGCGCGAAGGCGGTTATGCCGCGGATCGCGTGCAAAGCCTGCACCAGGCCCGCGAGAAGCTCGCCAGCGGGCACTACGAGGCGATGACGCTGGATCTGCACCTGCCCGATGGCAGCGGCGTCCAGCTGATCGAGGAGCTGCACGACAAGCCGGCGATGCAGGGCCTGCCGATCATCGTCATCTCCGCCGCTCATCAATTCGACGAGGCGCTGTTCCCGGAGCGAGTCATCTGGCTGCACAAACCGATCACCAACGCGCAACTGCTGGCGGCGCTCGACCAGGCGCTGGAGAACGCCCGGCGCAGCGCCTGAAGCAACGCGCAAATCGCCCGGAGCCCGTAGGAGCGGGCCATGCCCGCGAATACCGGCCACGCAGGAGCATCGCGAGCATGGCTCGCTCCTACAGGAGATCGTGCGGGGCTTGGGTAGATAGCCGACCTCGCTAGGCTGGGCCTCAGCCCACCAAAGGTGACAGGGCGGTATCCGATGGATCGAAGCGCAATGCCACCCAGCCCGCCCGTGTCTGGCGAGGCGTCAGGGCGTAGGCATGGCTGGCTCCGCAAAAAAAAATCGCGGGAGGCGCTAGCCATCCCGCGATTCTCGATTCGACTACGGGCTTCAGGCCTGTATCGAACCCTTGAGCTTGTTCATTGCGTTCTTTTCCAGCTGGCGAATCCGCTCGGCCGAGACGTTGTACTTGGCCGCCAGGTCGTGCAGGGTCGCCTTGTCCTCGCTCAGCCAGCGCTGCTGCAGGATGTCGCGGCTGCGCTCGTCCAGGCCTTCCAGCGCCTCGTGCAGGCTGGAGCTGGAGCTGTCGCTCCAGTCGGCGTCTTCCAGCTGGCGCGCCGGGTCGTAGCGATGATCTTCCAGGTAGTGCGCCGGCGACTGGTAGGCGCTGTCGTCGTCGGCATCGGCGGCCGGATCGAAGGCCATGTCGTGGCCGGTCAGGCGGCTTTCCATCTCGCGCACTTCGTGCGGTTCGACGCCCAGGCTGTCGGCCACGGCGGTCACTTCGTCGTTGTTCAGCCAGGCCAGGCGCTTCTTCTGGCTGCGCAGGTTGAAGAACAGCTTGCGCTGCGCCTTGGTGGTGGCGACCTTGACGATGCGCCAGTTGCGCAGGATGAATTCGTGGATCTCGGCGCGGATCCAATGCACCGCGAAGGACACCAGGCGCACGCCCATCTCGGGGTTGAAGCGCTTGACCGCCTTCATCAGGCCGACGTTGCCTTCCTGGATCAGGTCGGCCTGGGCCAGCCCGTAGCCGGAGTAGCTGCGGGCGATGTGTACGACGAAACGCAGGTGCGCCAGCACCATCTGCCGGGCGGCTTCGAGATCCTGCTGATAGAAGAGGCGCTCGGCCAGCTCGCGCTCCTGCTCGACGGTGAGCAGCGGGAGGCTGTTCACGGTCTGCACGTAGGCCTCGAGATTGGCTCCCGGAACGAGTGCTTGAACAGGTTGCAGAGTAGTAGTCATGCAGTACCTCCAGTGATGAAGCTGCAGCAGTTTAGCATTGCCGCAACAGACTGCAAGCCTATGGAAAGGTTCCCTTACAGCATAATCAAGCTACTGTTTTATAAGAATTTTTATCTAGGCGCCAGCTCGCTCAGGTGCCTCGCGACGGCCAGCCAGGCACCGATGTAGCCGAGCAGCACGGCCCCGACCACCAGCGACAGGCCATCGCCCGCCGGCACGCCTCCCAGGCCGAAATCGCTGCCGTAGAGCCCGGCCAGGCGCACCACCGCCTCGTTCAGCCAGCCCAGCCCGTAGGCCAGCAGCAGCCAGGCGATCAGCCCGGCGCCGAGGCCGTAGAGCGCGCCCATGTAGAGGAACGGCCGGCGCACATAGCCGTCGGTGCCGCCCACCAGCTTGACCACCTCGATCTCGGTGCGGCGGTTCTCGATATGCAGGCGGATGGTGTTGCCGATCACCAGCAGCAGCGTGGCCACCAGCAACAGCGTGAGGCCGAAGACGAAGCGGTCGCCGAGCTTGAGGATCGCCGTCAGCCGCTCGACCCAGAGCAGGTCCAGCTGCGCCTGCTGCACGCCCGGCAGCCCGGCCAGTTGCTGGCGCAGCGCCTCCAGCTTGTCCTTGTCGACCTCCTCGGGCGTCACCAGGATCACCCCGGGCAGCGGGTTTTCCGGCAGCTCCTTGAGCGCCTCGCCGAGTCCGGAAAGCTGTTGGAACTCCTCCAGCGCCTGCTCGCGGCTGATCCATTGCGCCTCGGCCACGTCGGGCATGGCGGCAACTTCGTCGCGCAGCTTCGCCCCTGCCGCGGCATCCACCTCCAGCTGCATGAACAGCGAGATCTGCGCGGCGCGCTGCCAGGAGCCACCGAGCCGTTCAACGTTGTCCAGCAGCAGGGCGAGGCCCATCGGCAGGCTCAGCGCGACGGCCATCACCAGGCAGGTGAAGAAGCTGCCGATCGGCTGCTTGAGCAACCGGCTGACGCTGTCGACCAGGCTGGCGCGGTGGCTTTCCAGCCAGGCGTGGAACAGCACCTTGAATTCCGGCTCGTCGACGCCGTGCTGCGCGGGCTTCTTCAGCGCACCGCCAACGCGTTCGGCGGTGCTCTTGTTCGAATCGGACTTGCGTTCGGCGCTCATCAGCCGGCCTCCCCATCGCCGATCAGGCGGCCACGCTGCAAGGTCAGCATGCGGTGGCGCATGCGCGCGATCAGCGTCAGGTCGTGACTGGCGATCAGCACGGTGGTGCCCAGGCGGTTGATGTCTTCGAAAACCCCCATGATCTCCGCGGCCAGGCGCGGATCGAGGTTGCCGGTGGGCTCGTCGGCCAGCAGCAGCGCCGGCCGGTGCACCACGGCGCGGGCGATGCCGACACGCTGCTGCTGACCGGTGGAAAGGTCCGCCGGATACTGCAGCGCCTTGTCCTTGAGGCTGACCCGCTCCAGCGCCGTCATCACCCGCTGGCCGATCTCGCGCTTGTTCAGGCCGAGGATCTGCAACGGCAGGGCGACGTTGTCGAACACGGTGCGATCGAACAGCAACTGGTGGTTCTGGAACACCACGCCGATCTGCCGGCGCAGGAAGGGAATCTGCGCATTGGTGATGCGCGACAGGTCCTGCCCGGCCAGCAGCAGCTTGCCGCTGGTGGGCCGCTCCATCGCCAGCAACAGGCGCAGCAGCGTGCTCTTGCCGGCGCCGGAATGGCCGGTGACGAAGAGGAACTCGCCGCGCCGGACCTGGAAGGACAGCTCGTGCAACCCGACGTGGCCGTTGGGGTAGCGCTTGCCGACCTGTTCGAAACGGATCATGCGCCGTCCTGCCGGGCGAACAGCGCCTTGACGAAGGCATCGGCCTCGAAGGGGCGCAGGTCGTCGATGCCCTCGCCGACGCCGATGAAACGGATCGGCGTGCCGAACTGCTTGGCCAGGGCGAAGATCACGCCGCCCTTGGCGGTGCCGTCGAGCTTGGTCAGCGCCAGGCCGGTGAGTTCGACCGCCTGATTGAACTGGCGGGTCTGGTTGATGGCGTTCTGCCCGGTGCCGGCGTCGAGCACCAGCAGCACTTCGTGCGGCGCGCTCTCGTCGAGCTTGCCGATCACCCGACGGACCTTCTTCAGCTCCTCCATCAGGTTGTCCTTGGTGTGCAGGCGGCCAGCGGTATCGGCGATCAGCACGTCGATGCCGCGCGCCTTGGCCGCCTGCACCGCATCGAAGATCACCGAGGCGGAATCGGCGCCGGTGTGCTGGGCGATCACCGGGATGCCGTTGCGCTCGCCCCACACCTGCAGCTGCTCCACCGCCGCGGCGCGGAAGGTGTCGCCGGCGGCGAGCATGACCTTCTTGCCGTCGAGCTGCAGCTTCCTGGCCAGCTTGCCGATGGTGGTGGTCTTGCCGACGCCGTTCACGCCGACCACCAGGATCACGTAGGGGCGCTTGCCACTATCGATCACCAGCGGTTGCTCGACCGGCTTGAGCAGGCCGCTGAGTTCTTCCTGCAGCGCGGTGTAGAGCGCGCCGCTGTCGGCCAGTTCCTTGCGCGAGACGCGCCGGGTGAGGTTCTGCATGATCGCCGATGTCGCCTCGACGCCGACGTCGGCGGTCAGCAGGCGGGTCTCCAGTTCGTCGAGCAAGTCGTCGTCGATGGCCTTCTTGCCGAGGAACAGGCTGGCCATGCCCTCGCCGATGCTGGCACTGGTCTTGGACAGGCCCTGGCGCAGGCGGGCGAAGAAGCCCAGCCTGGCCGGCTCGGCAGCCGCTGGCGGCGTTTCGGCCACGACAGGCACAGCGACCGGCTCTGGCTCTGGCTCTGGCTCTGGCTCTGGCTCTGGCTCTGGCTCTGGCTCTGGCTCTGGCTCTGGCTCTGGCTCTGGCTCTGGCGTCAGTTCAGCATCGACCGGGCGCTCGGGCAAGGCCCCGGGCGTAGCTGCCGTGGGCTGCTCGATCTCGTCCCCGGACCGTTCGGCGAGCGGCAGGCTGTCTTCCTGCGGCTCGGCGGCAGGCTGTTCGGCCGCCGGTTGCTGCGGCTTCTTGCGCAGCCAGCCGAACAGGCCTTTCTTCTCGCCGGGCTCGGCCGGCGTCTTCTTGTCGTCGTTGGAACCAAACATGGAGAAGGTATTCTCAAGGGTGCGAAACGCCGACAGCCAGGCTGCCGACCTCAAAATGGGCCCTATCCTAGCACCTCGCCAAGCAGGTGCGCTAAGCACGGCGCTGCGACCGAGCAGGGCGTGCGGATACCCCCGGCTTTGCCTGACCCGCGCAGGCCATTACCATGGCTGCCGTGTCGCCGCCCTGCCAGCCTGCCGGGGCGGGCACCAACCTGGACGAGTCCCGACTATGCCCCTGACGTTACGCCGCGCCGCCGCCCTGCTGCTCGGAGCCCTGTATCTGCCGCTACTGGCTGCGGCAGACAGCCAGCCGACCCACGAGTTCTTTCTCGACAACGGCCTGAAGGTCATCGTGCGCGAGGACCATCGCGCGCCCGTAGTGGTTTCCCAACTCTGGTACAAGGTCGGTTCCAGCTACGAGACGCCGGGCCAGACCGGCCTGTCCCATGCCCTCGAGCACATGATGTTCAAGGGCAGCCGCAAGCTCGACGCCGGCGAGGCCTCGCGCATCCTGCGCGAGCTCGGCGCCGAGGAGAATGCCTTCACCAGCGACGACTACACCGCCTATTACCAGGTGCTGGCGCGCGATCGCCTGGCAGTGGCCTTCGAGCTGGAGGCCGATCGCCTGGCCAGCCTCAAGCTGCCGCCAGACGAGTTCGCCCGCGAGATCGAAGTGATCAAGGAAGAGCGCCGCCTGCGCACCGACGACAAGCCCAGTTCGCTGGCCTACGAGCGCTTCAAGACCATCGCCTACCCCGCCAGTGGCTACCGCAACCCGACCATCGGCTGGATGGACGACCTCAACCGCATGCAGGCCGACGAGCTGCGTGCCTGGTACGAGCGCTGGTACGCGCCGAACAACGCCACCCTGGTGGTAGTCGGCGACGTTTCGCTCGATGAAGTCCGTGGCCTGGCCGAGCGCTTCTTCGGCGGCATCGAACAACGCGCCGTGCCGACGGCCAAGCGCCCGCTGGAACTGGACGAACCCGGCGAGCGCCGCCTCGAACTGCACGTGAAGACCCAACTGCCGACCCTGCTGATGGCCTTCAACGTGCCGAGCCTGGCCACCGAAGAGAACGCCCGCCAGGTGCACGCGCTGCGGCTGATCTCCGCGCTGCTCGACGGTGGCTACAGCGCCCGCCTGCCGGAGCGCCTGGAGCGCGGCGAGGAACTGGTGACCAGCGCCTCGGCCTGGTACGACGCCTACGCCCGCGGCGACAGCCTGTTCGTCTTGAGCGCCGCGCCGAACCAACAGAAGGGCCGCACCCTGGAGGAGGTCGAAGCCGGCCTCTGGCGGGAGCTGGACGCCCTCAAGCAGGCGCCGCCTTCGGCGGACGAACTGGAGCGCGTACGCGCCCAGGTCATCGCCGGGCTGGTCTACGAGCGCGACTCCATCACCCAGCAGGCCACCACCATCGGCAAGCTGGAGACCGTCGGCCTGTCCTGGCGGCTGATGGACGAAGAGCTGGCGGCACTCGAAGCCGTCACGCCCGAGGACATCCAGCAGGCCGCCCGCAGCTATTTCACCCGCACGCGCCTGAGCGTCGCCCATGTTCTGCCCGAGGAAGCCCGTGATGAGTGAATCCAAAGCCCTGCGCCATGGCCTGTTCGGCCTGTTGCTGGCGATCGGTTTCGGCCTGGCGGGCTGCGATGATGGCTCCAGCGTCCTGCCGCAGCCCGGCCAGCCGGTCGAGCAGGACGTGGCCCGCGAAGCCAGCCAGCCCGCCGTAGCGACCGAAGGGGCCAGGAAGCCGCGCCTGGAGTCGCTGGCCGAGCTGGGCGACCAGCCGCTGGCGCGGCGCAGCCTGGACATCCAGAGCTGGCAGACCGCCGAAGGCGCCAAGGTGCTGTTCGTCGAGGCCCGCGAATTGCCGATGTTCGACCTGCGCCTGACCTTCGCCGCCGGCAGCAGCCAGGACGGCGACGTACCCGGGCTGGCGCTGCTGACCAACGCCATGCTCAACGAGGGTGTCGAAGGCAAGGACGTCAGCGCCATCGCCCGTGGCTTCGAAGGCCTCGGCGCGGACTTCGGCAACGGCTCCTACCGCGACATGGCGGTGGCCAGCCTGCGCAGCCTGAGCGCCCCCGACAAGCGCGAGCCGGCGCTGGAACTGTTCGGCCAGGTGGTCGGCCAGCCGAGCTTCCCCGAGGACTCGCTGCAGCGGATCAAGAACCAGCTGCTGGCCGGCTTCGAATTCCAGAAGCAGAACCCCGGCAAGCTGGCCAGCCTGGAGCTGTTCGCCCAGCTCTACGGCGAACACCCCTACGCCCATCCCAGCGAAGGCACGCCGGAGTCGATCCCGGCGATCGGCGTCGAGCAGCTGCGCGCCTTCCACGCCCGCGCCTACGCGGCCGGCAATGCGGTGATCGCGCTGGTCGGCGACCTTTCCCGCGAGGAGGCCGAAGCGCTGGCCGCGCAGGTTTCCGCCGCGCTGCCGCAGGGTCCGGCGCTGCCGCCGACGCCCGCCCCCGCCGCGCCCACGGCCGGCACGCACCATATCGACTACCCCTCCAACCAGAGCCATCTGATGCTCGCCCAGCTCGGCATCCCGCGCGGCCATCCGGACTACGCGGCGCTCTACCTGGGCAACCAGATCCTCGGCGGCGGCGGCTTCGGCACCCGGCTGATGGAGGAAGTCCGCGAGAAGCGCGGCCTGACCTACGGCATCTACTCCGGCTTCAGCCCGATGCGCGCCGAAGGGCCGTTCATGATCAGCATGCAGACCCGCGCCGAACTCACCGACGGCGCGCTGGAGCTGGTCCAGCGACTGGTGCGCGACTACCTCGCCGAAGGTCCCACCGAGGCCGAGCTGGAGCGCAGCAAGCGCGAGATCGCCGGCAGCTTCCCGCTGTCCACCGCGAGCAACGCCGACATCGTCGGCCAGCTCGGCAGCATCGGCTTCTATGGCCTGCCGCTGAGTTACCTGGAAGATTTCATGGGCGAAATCCAGGCGCTGACGGTCGAACAGGTGAAGACGGCGATGGACAAGCACCTGCAGGCCGACGCCTTCGTCATCGTCACCGCCGGCCCCAGCGTCGAGCAGCAACCGCTGCCGCCACCCAGCGACAAACCAGCCGAACAGCCCAGCACGGTTCCGGAGCATTGATGGCCAATCCCCCCATTCGTCCCAGCGCCCACGGCGGCCAGGGCCAGTTGCGCATCATCGGCGGCGAATGGCGCTCGCGCCGCTTCAGCTTCCCCGATGCCGAGGGCTTGCGGCCGACGCCGGACCGGGTTCGCGAGACCCTGTTCAACTGGCTGGCGCTCTACCTCTCCGGCGCCCGCGTGTTCGACCCGTTCACCGGCAGCGGCGCGCTCTACCTGGAGGCGCTGTCGCGCGGCGCCGGCATGGCCCTGGCGCTGGACGTCAACGCCAACGCCATCGCCAGCCTGCGCAAGCACTTGGACACACTCAAGTGCGGCCACGGCCAGCTGCTACAAAGCGACGCGCTGCGTTACCTGGAAACCCAGTCGCCGACGACCTTCGACTTGGTCTTTCTCGATCCGCCGTTCAACAAGAACCTGTTGCAGCCGGCCTGCGAACTGCTGGAAAGCAGGGGCTGGCTGGCCGAGCACGCCTGGATCTACACCGAGAGCGAAGCCGTGCCTTCCAGCCTCGGCCTGCCGGGCAACTGGCGACTGCACCGCGAGAAGAAGGCCGGCAAGGTGCACTACGCACTGTGGGAGCGCCAAGCCCGGTAGCGGCGCTTTTTCGTAGGCGCCAGCTTGCTGGCGAGCAGCGAAGTCGAGTCATCGCCGAGACGACAAGCCGCAACAAGAACCGGGCTCAGTCAGTGGTCCTTTCAGTAGAACTCGACCGGCTGCCCGGCGCGATCGAAGGCCAGGAAGCGGCCGACATTGCCGGTCTCGATGGCACCGACCATTATCTTCAGCGGCTGCTCGGCCTCATCCGCGCCGGGCGTGATGCCCGCCTGACCGGGCAATGCGGCGGCGAACAGCAGGTCCCAGGCCACGCCGGTGCGCTCCGACTCCTCGCGCAGCGCCGCGAAGCCGCTCAGCTCCTCGGGCAGCTTGTCGACGCAGAGCACCGGCTTGAGCGAGCCGCCGGCATTCTCCTCGAAGCGCCGGCGCTCGGCCTCGGTGGCGTCCTCGGGCAGCTCGGCGCTGACGAAGACGAACAGCAGCCGCTGGGGTTCGTGCTGCCGGCGCGCGGCATCCAGCAATCGATCGAAGGGGGTGATGGTCATGGACGAGGTTCCGGATAGCGATTCGACGCCCACTGTTCACTGCCCGGCGGACGCTGGCCATATCTCCAAAGACATACACCCGCCGGACGGCGGCACCATTCAACCCCTGGATGGTGCTTTTCTTCCTGGCCGCATGGCATTAGGGTCTGTTGATGTTTCATTCGCGGCCGCGCCGAAGCCTGTTTTTACGCGAGGCAAGGCACGAGGAGCGAAGTTTGGTCATTCCAAATCAGCGACGAGTAACGCCGCATCGCGCAAAAACAGGCCCGGCCCTTCGGGTTGCGCGGCAAATGGCGCCATGCGGCGTTGCGGGACTTGGCAAGGGAATGACCATTACCTGCGTCCCGCGCCTTGCCTGGCGCCATTTGACGCAGCAACGCGGCTCGCAATGAAACGTCAACAGACCCTAGGGTCCGGAGAAACAGACGAGCCGCACAAACATCCCGTGTCCGACGCCTTCCAACCCGCCTGGTGGCTCCCCGGGCCGCACCTGCAGACCCTGTGGAACCCGTTCTTCCGCACCGCGCCGCGGCTCGCGCGCCGGCGCGAGCGACTGTGGCTGGCCGATGGCGATTTCATCGACCTCGACTGGCACGGCCCGCACGACGCCACGGCGCCGCTGGTACTGGTGCTGCACGGCCTCACCGGTTCGTCCAGCTCGCTCTACGTACTCGGCCTGCAACAGCAACTGGCTGCCCAGGACTGGGCCAGCGTGGCGATCAACTGGCGCGGCTGCTCGGGCGAACCCAACCTGCTGCCACGCGCCTACCACTCCGGCGCCAGCGACGACCTCGCCGAGGTGATCGCCCATCTGCAGGCCTGCCGCCCGCTGGCGCCGCTGCATGCCGTGGGCTATTCGCTGGGCGGCAACGTACTGCTCAAGTACCTGGGCGAGACCGCCGCCGACTGCCCGTTGCGCAAGGCGGTGGCGGTGTCCGTGCCGTTCCGCCTGGACCAGTGCGCCGACCGCATCGGCCTGGGCTTCTCGCGGATCTACCAGGCGCATTTCATGAAGGCCATGGTCGCCTACGTGCAGGACAAGCAGCAGCGCTTCCAGCGCGAGGGCCTGGTCGAGCACCTCGGCGCCCTGCAGCGCCTCGGCCCGCTGCAGGGCATGCGCACCTTCTGGGACTTCGACGGCCGCATCACCGCGCCGCTGCACGGCTTCAGCGACGCCCAGGACTACTACCGGCGCGCCTCGAGCCGCTATTTCCTTCCTACCATCGCGATCCCGACCCTGCTGATCCAGGCCGCCGACGACCCCTTCGTGTTCCGCCACAGCCTGCCGCAGGCCACCGAGCTGTCGCCCTCCAGCCTGCTCGAACTGCATGCCAGGGGCGGCCATGTCGGTTTCATCGAAGGCACGCCGAGGCGACCGCGCTACTACCTGGAGCGCAGAATTCCGCAGTGGCTGGCCAGTCGATGATGCGACCCTCCAACCGGTGAGGCCGGATCAGCCGCAGAGGTTGCTAGCCGCCGAAGGGGAGCCAGGCATGCGCAAAGCGCGCCTTGAGACCAAGCCGATCGATACGCCAGTCGTCCGGCAAATCCTCCACGCGTGCGATCACCCGCAAGCTGCGCGTCGGCGCGCTGAACGGCGGCCGTAGCTCCACCGGTACCGGTGCGGCATCATCCACGGCCTGCAGCACTATTGCCGGGCGCTTGCTGCCATCCGGGAAAATCAGCGTCAGCGGCTTGCCGGCAGTGGCATCGGCGGCATGGCTCGGGTGCAGATAGATCCACACCTGCGCCTCACCACCGCGCTCCAGGCGCAGCAAGGGCGTCCCCGGACCGACGTTCTCGCCCGGCGCGACCATGATCTCACCCACCTTGCCATCTTCTTCGGCACGCAGTTCGAGCCCCTGCAGACGGCTGTCCAGCCAGGCGAGCTCAAGCTCGCGCTGACGCTGATCCGCGCTCACGGCCGGTTGGCGGCGCTGCTCCAGTTGGTACAGATCACGCAACCGCGCATCGCGCTGGTCGGCCGCTGCCAGCAACTCGCCGCGGGTGGCCGCGCCGGCGTCGAACAGCCGCTGCGTCTGATCCACGCGCGCCTGCGCTCGATCGAGCAGGATCTGCAACAGTGCCCGCTCGCGCTCCAGTGCCGCTGCGTCCTGTCCGGTCGGTGTCGCACCTGCGGCTTCCAGCAGGAAACGGCGGGCGCGCCATTCCGGGTTGTCCAGCCGGACCAGCAGCTCACCGGCGCTCACGCGCTGCCCCGGTTGTACCAGCACCTGCCGGACCTGCGCGCCATCGCGTGCCCGCAGCTCACTGCCAGGCAGGTGCAGCTGCGCGGGCGCCTCGATCAGCCAGAGGGTGAGTGCCCAGCGCCCCACCAGCCATAGCAACGGGCTGACCACCGCCAGCAGGATGAGGTACCAGCGCAACCGGAAAGCCAGGCGCTTGCCTGGCGCATAGAGCACCTGCAGCCCCTGCTCCTGGGTCGGTTGCTGTTCCTTGGCACTGGAGAATCTGATCTTCATGCGGTTCTGCTCAATGGGGGTAGTAGGACCAGTCCTGCCAGTCGACGCCGCCAACGGACGCCGTCTGCAAACGTTGACGCCAGCGCTCGACCTGGGCTTGCAGCTGCGTCCGCGCCACGCCGCTCCAGCTTTCCTCTGCAGCCAGTTGCGGCTCGACGCTCTGTGCCAGGCGGAACCTCAGCGCCGGCCAGCGCCGGGCGATGCCCTCGGCCAGCTCGGTGCTGCGCTCGGGGTTGCGCGTATAGATCATCAGGCTCACCTGGCGCACGCCCCGCTGTTGCAGGTGACAGGGCACGCAGTACTCCCCGGGCCGCGGCTCGGCGAACCAGCGAGGGTGGCTGGACACGTCCAGCGGCCAGGGGCTGACCCGGGACACCTCCGCCAGCGTGTCCATCCAGTCCTGCAGCCGCGCCTGCGGAACCGGCCAGCCCAGCTGCTCGACCTCCAGATCGAGGTGCAGGGCAGCAAACGGCAGCGTGGACAGCTCGGCCAGCAGGTCGATCAGGCCTTGGCGGGGCCCCGGCAGCAGCCATTGCGGATCGCCGAGCAGCAGCGTCACCTCCAGCCCATGCTCGCGCGCCTCAGCCAGCGCCACCCTCAGCTGACCACGCAGCCGCTCGGGTTCGGCGACCTGCGCGGCGCTGAGTCCAAGGTGGATACGCTGCATACCGGCCGCCGTCAGTGCGCGCAGGGTACGATCGCGCGTCTGCTCGTCGAGCAGCGGCCGGCTGTCCCAGACATAGACGCCCTGGCGCCAGGCATCGGGGGCAGCCGCCGATAACCGGCGCTCGACCGGCAGCTGAGCCTGCCAGTCGAGTTGCGCCGGCCCCAGCAACGAAGAATGCGCGCCATCGTCGTCAACGAACAGCCGCAGCGCCGCCTCCTGCAACCAGAGCCCGTGCCAGGCGGCGATCAGGCGCAGCCCGGCGTAGCCATGCTCGAGCTCCGCCGACAGGGTGCCGAGGAATGCCTGATCGACCTGGTTGTCACGACGTAGGCGCTGCTCGCGCATGGCCAGCTCCGCCGCCTCCAGTTGCTGTCGCGCCTGCGGCAGCTCTTCGGCCGCCTGCCGCTGGGTCCGCAGCGCCTGGGCCAGGCCCTGCACCAGTTGCTCGCGCTCGGCATCCAGCTGTGCCTGCGCCGCCTGATGGCGTGCCTCGCCCTCTTCGCCGCGCGCCTGGCCGTAGGCCAGCGGGTCGAACGGAGCCGACAGGCTGATACTGGCGACCAGGCCATTACCCGGCTTGCTGCCGCCGTTTCGATCCTCGTAGCTCTGCGCGACGCTGAAGCTCGAGTCGACGCCGGCATACCACGGGCTTTGCCGATTACGCTCGGCCAGCCGCAGCTGCTCGCGCCGAGCCTGCAGACGCGGGTGTGTCTCGAGCGCCTGCAGCCAGGCCCCCAGGGGCTGCACCGCAGCAGCCAGTGTTTCGGCCTGCGCTCGGTACCCGGGCTCGATGCTCTGGCCGGACAAGGTCTGCAGGCTGTAGCGGGTTTCATCCAGCAGCAGCGGAACGTCGGCACAGCGCCGCTGCAAGGCTTGCCAGCGGCTATCCAGCAGGCGCGCCTCGGAAGCCAGCAACCAGCCGCCACGCAAACGCTCCGCCAGCCGCTGCCGGGCCTTTTCCGCGCCCCCGGCGAGCCCTTCGCACCAACGCTGCTCCTGCTGCGCGCGCCACCAGTCCGCGTAGGCACTGCGCAATGCCAAACGCTGTTCGCCCCGGTACAAATGACGCCGCGCCTCCTGCTGCCGGCGCTCGGCGTCCACGCTGTGTAGCGCATCCAGCTGCCGGCGCAAGCTGCCCAGCAGGGGGTGGCGCAAGCCCAGTGCGAGATCGCGGCCGTAGTAATCGTCGCGCAGATCGTCGGTCACCAGCTCGCGGTAACGGCCACTACCGGCCGAGGCGAACCATTGCCATCCGGCCTCGGCCTCACGCTGCTGGCGCAGCGCATCCAGTGCGGACAACTCGGCGTCGACGGCGCGTACCGCCGCGGCCGCACCGCTGTTGTCGAGCAGAATGGATAACGGCAGTACATCGGCCCGACAGACCGTCCCCGCCCACAGCAGTACGACGAGAAGCCACGAGCGCCGCATCAGAACCTCTTCGCCTTGCGCAGTACCCACCAGGGCGCCATCGCGGTTTCTTCATGACCACGCCGGATCAGCTCGTTGAGAATCGCCACGGCGCTCCAGCAGCGCATGACGAACATGAACAACGGAAACAGCGGCACCGCCCAGCACAGCCGGAGATCATCCCGAACCCGCTCGGACACCATCGCCAGCAGCGCAGCGTAGGCCAGCAGGGTATTGGCCAGGTAAACCAGGTAGACCAGCAGGGCGAGCACGAGGAAGGTCGACAGCGTCAGCGCATAGAGGCCGACGACGAAGTAGCCGAGAATGATGAACGGCAGAACCAGCTGGAAGAAGAAGCCGCTGACCAGCACCACCAGGAAGTTCGGCCAACCCAGCAGCCGTGGCGTGAAGCTGTGGCGGTGCTTGCGCACGTAAAGGAAGAACAGATCGCCGTCCCAGCGCAGGCGCTGCAGCAGAAACTGGCGGAATGTCACCGGGGCGTCGGTATGGCCGATGGCACAAGGCTCGAAGGGGATGCGCAGCGGCCTGCGGCCGAAGTAGTTCTTGATCCGCAGGGTGATGTCCAGGTCCTCGGCGGTGTGGGTATCCCAGCCGCCGATCGTGCGCAGGAAGCTGCGCCGGAAAGCGCCGAACGCACCGGAGACATTGTTCACCACGTTCCACTCGCTGAGGCCGATCTTGGCCATCTGGATCGACAGCAGGTATTCCAGGGCCTGCATCGCCGTGGTCAGCGAAGCCCGTGCGTTGCGTACCCGCAGGCTGCCAGCCACGGCAGGAACGTCCGGATCCTGGAAATGCCGGACCATGTTGACCACCATGTCATTGTCGAACGAGGTGTCGCCGTCCAGCGCCATGACGATCTCGCCGGTGCTGTATTCCAGGCCGGCGTTGAGCGAGGAGACCCGGCCGCCGCGCTGCCATTTGGCGATCGGCCGCAGAAAACGACGCGGATACAGCCGCGCGTCGACGCGAAAATCGCGCACCGCCTGCATCGTCGAGTGATTGGCCGCGGCACCGTCGATCACCGGAATCATTTCGATCTCGCCACGATAGGTCTGCTCGCACAGGCTGAGCAACGTGGTCTGCACGTCACGGCCTTCGCTGTAGCAGGTGATGATGCAGGAGACCCGTGGCTGGTAGCTGTTGCCCTCGGGCAACTCGAACGGCTTGCGCACGAACCAGCGCAACACGCCGAGCAGAATCACCAGGCTGAGCGGCACCTCCAGCAGCAGGAACGCCGGGAACAGCATTACCAGCAGGTAGCCCAGCCCGTCGGGCTTGTCGATTTCGCCGAGAATCCCCAGCCACTGTAGCCAGAAGCCCTCCATGCTCAGCCCAGCTCCCCGTTCAGGCGCGCCAGCAGTAGCGCTGCATCCTCCTGTTCGAGCAGATCGGCCGGCGCGGTGAAGCCGACCTGGCGCAGTTGCAGGCGTCCGATCTGTTCGCTGGCCAGTCGTTCGGCACCTTGCGCCAGGCGCTGGCGCACCACGGCGAGGCCGGCCGCATCGGTATGCGGCATCATCACCCAGAGAATCTCTTCGCTGACCCGGCTACAGCGATCGGTATCGCGTACGGCCTCCTGCAGCCGCTCGACCAGGCTGTCCACCAGCGCATGGCCCCGCAGCTCCCCGAGCTCGCCGATGGTCGCCGCCAGGTTGACGAACCGCAGCCCCAGCAGGGAAAACGCCGGCTGCTTGTAGCGGCGCACCAGCTGCAACTGCCAGTTGAGCAAATCATGGAACGACTTGTGGCTGAGCAGGTTGAGCTGGCCGAACCGGTCGGTATCGACGGCATTGGCGGTATAGCCCTGGCGACAACGCAGCCGGCCGGCTTCAGCCAACCGGTAGTTGCGCACTTCGCGCACCCGCAGCTTGTCCGGCGCATGGGCGTGTCCGCAATCCAGGCAGCGCGCCTCGACTTCCGCATCGACGAAGAATGCCTGGCAGCCGCGGCAGCGGTAGTTTTCCAGCGGCCGGTCATAATCGCTGCCGATGTGGCGCAGGCGGCTGAGGCAGTTCGGGCAGAGCAGCAGGCCATCCTTGAGAAAGTGCTCCTGCGGCCCGACATGGCCACAGGTGAAGCAGTGCAGCGACGGCTGGCGGGCGATCTCCAGCGCCTGGCACTCAGGGCAGACATCCACGTAGTTCAACCGTCCGGAGCCACAGCTGACGCACAAGCGCACGCGGTCGAGCAATTCGGCTTCCTCCAGCCAGCCCTGCTGGGTCATCAGCTGCAGCCAGGCGAAGGCATTCGGCGTCTCGTCATCCTCCAACGCTTCGAGCAGGGGATAGCGATAATGCTGCGCGACACTGGCGTCGCGCACGGCACGCACGGCCCCATGGGGGCGCAGCCACAACCAGGCCAATACCCGCGCCTCGAAACGCTCGGGCGCCGCGCCGTGGTTGAACACCCCGAAGCGTTCACGCCACAACCGCCACAGCGGTGCCAGCGCGCCCAGATCAGGCGGCGGAGCGCCATCACCCAGCGCAGCGCACCAGCTGTCCTGGTCCTGGCAACAGTAGATCAGGCTGAAACGGTAACGCCTGTCCATGCGCAGGCTGCGCAAAGCCTCACCGGCACGCGCGCCGGGCAAATCCAGCAGCACCACGTCGTAGGTGGCCCCATCACTGAGAGTGGCGAGGTCGAGATGCCGTTCGACTTCGATCCCGGTGAACGGAGACGAGGAAACACCCAGCACGGCAACGCGTGGTACAGAAGATGGCATAGCGGAACGACCCGGCACGGAATAGATATCGAAGCGCCATCATGGTAATGCATTTTGTATGGCAATTCGCCATCTATTCGTCGCGTAACTGTAAATTTTTTGCACTATCCAAACCAGGCGTCAGATAACCGTCATCGGTTATCGTCCCATTCGGTACGGCTCCAGCCAGGCCCCTTCGGCTTGACCTGAGCACCTTGCGTGATGCGCGAAAGCCACTGCCGGCAGGAGCGATCGCTGGCATAAAGCCTGAGATCGCGTAGCGATCCAGGCAAATCGCCACACAGCCTTTCAGGCTTTACGCTGCCGATACCGAGCCGCTACCATCCACACCCCCACGCATGCGTCAGGACGCCGCGATGAATCGAGTGTTGTATCCGGGAACCTTCGATCCCATCACCATGGGCCACGCCGATCTGGTGGAACGCGCCTCGCGCCTGTTCGATCAGGTGATCATCGCCGTGGCGGCCAACCCGAAGAAGAACCCGCTGTTCCCGCTGGAGCAACGCGTGGAACTGGCTCGCGAGGTCACCAAGCACCTGCCGAACGTCGAGGTCATGGGCTTTTCCACCCTGCTGGCGCACTTCGTCAAGGAGCAGAGCGCCAACATCCTGCTGCGGGGCCTGCGCGCGGTTTCCGACTTCGAATACGAATTCCAGCTGGCCAACATGAACCGCCAGCTGGCGCCCGATGTGGAGAGCCTGTTCCTCACCCCCTCGGAGAAGTACTCCTATATTTCCTCGACGCTGGTGCGCGAGATTGCCTCGCTCGGCGGGGACGTCTCCAAGTTCGTCCATCCGGCGGTGATGCAGGCGCTCAAGGAGCGCTTCGGCCAGGCCTGACGCCCGCCGTTGCTCGGCACCAGGGTGCACGAGCACGGCCGATGCGGCACAATTGGCCGGTCGTTATTTAGCTATGCCGTGGCTCGCGTCGCGGCTGGAGTTCGCTGGATGTCCCTGAAAATTACCGATGACTGCATCAACTGCGATGTGTGCGAGCCCGAGTGCCCGAACAGCGCCATTTCCCAGGGCGAGGAAATCTACGTCATCGATCCCAACCTCTGCACCGAATGCGTCGGTCACTATGACGAGCCGCAGTGCCAGCAGGTATGCCCGGTCGACTGCATCCCGCTCGACGAGAACAACGTCGAGAGCAAGGACGAGCTGATGCGCAAGTACCTGATCATCACCGGCAAGGCCTGATGATCCACGGGTGGCAGGCCCGACGCCTCTCGCGGCTGCGCGAGGGCCTCAAGGCCTCCGTCGCCCTCCTGCTGCTGTTGGCCTGCACCGTCCAGGCCAGCCCGCTGGAGAACGGCGCCGTCGCCACCGCTCACCCGCTGGCCAGCGACGTCGGCCGGCAGATCCTCCAGGCCGGCGGCAATGCCTTCGACGCCAGCGTCGCGATCAGCGCCGCCCTGGCCGTGGTCGAACCCTACGGCTCGGGCCTCGGCGGCGGCGGCTTCTTCCTCCTGCGCGAAGCCGGCGCGCCGGCCCGCCACCGCTTCCTCGATGCCCGCGAACGCGCACCGCGTTCCGCCACGCCGGACATGTACCTGCGCGACGGCGAATTCCAGCGCCAGCTGAGCCTCGACGGCCCGCTCGCCGCGGCGATTCCCGGCACGCCGGCGGCACTCGTCGAACTCGCCGAAACGCGCGGGCGCCTGCCGCTGAAAACCAGCCTGGCGCCGGCCATCGCCCTGGCGCGCGACGGCTTCGCCGTGGATGCCGTCTACCGCCAGCGTGCCGGCTGGCGCCTGGCGGCGTTGCGCGACGACGCCGAAAGCGCGCGGCTGTTCCTCGTCGCCGGCGAACTGCCCGCCGAGGGTCACCGGCTGCGCCAGCCGGAGCTGGCCGCGACCCTGGAGCGCCTCGCGACCCACGGCCACGATGGCTTCTATCGCGGCGAAGTCGCGGAAAAACTGGTCGAGGGTGTGCGTGCCGCCGGCGGCATCTGGTCGCTCGCAGACCTGGCCGACTACCGCACCGTCGAGCGCGAACCGCTGCGTTTCGCCCTCGCCGATGGCCGCGCCCTGATCGGCGCACCACCGCCCTCGGCCGGTGGGCTGATCCTCGCGCAGGGCCTGGGCATGCTCGAGCGGCTGTCCTGGCGCGAGGCCGAGCCGCTGCAGCGCAGCCACCTGGTGGTCGAGGCCCTGCGCCGCGCCTACCGCGACCGCACGCTGCTGGGCGACCCGGATTTCGTCGCCGCGCCACTGGCCCGGCTGCTGTCCGATGACTACCTCGGCCGGCTCGTCGCCGGCATCGACCGCGAACACGCCACCCCGAGCAGCGCGCTGCCGCCGGCGCCGCGCTGGCGCGAGGGCGAGCACACCACCCACTTCGCGGTGATCGACGTCGAAGGCAATGCGGTGGCCGCGACCCTGTCGCTGAACATGATGTTCGGCGCCGCCTTCACCGTACCCGGCACCGGGGTGCTGCTCAACGACGAGATGGACGACTTCGCCGCCGATATCGACGGCAGCAATGCCTATGGCCTGAAAGGCAGCAGTGCCAATGCGATCGCCGGCGGCAAACGCCCGCTGTCGAGCATGAGCCCAACCTTCATCGAAAGCGCCGAGGAATTCGCCGCCTTCGGCACGCCCGGCGGCAGCCGCATCCCGAGCATGGTGCTGCTCTCGATCCTGTCCTACCTGGATGGCGAACCGGTGCAGGCCTGGCCGGCCACGCCGCGCTACCACCACCAGTACCTGCCGGACGTGCTGCAATACGAGGCCGATGCCTTCACGCCGGCGCAACTCGAAGCGCTGCGCGCACGCGGCCACCAGCCCCGGTTGATCGAACGCGACTACGGCAACCAGCAGGTGCTCTACTGGCACAAGCCGAGCGGCACGGTGCAGGCCGCCAGCGACCCGCGCGGGATCGGCCAGGCGCTGCGGGTTCCGGCCCTCACACCTGCAGAATGACCGGCCCCTCGTCCTCGCCCAGCTGTCGCAACTGCCGGGTCAGCTCGTAGCCCTCGCCCAGCAGCAGCGCGTTGCGCAGGCTCTGGATGATGCGGCTGGCGTAGCCCAGGTCGTTCATCAGCGAGCTGGTCTGCAGGCCGTCCAGCTTCTGGCTGCGCACCGACTCGAACAGGCGCTGGCGAAATTCGCCGTCGAACCGCGCAGCGCGCTCGTCCAGCCAGTTCAGGCGCTCGCGCCAGAGTTCGTCGGGCAGTTCGGAGTGGTTCAGCGTGCGGATCTCGCGCAGCGCCTCGAGCAGGTGGCGGCGCAGTTCGACGTAGGCCTGGCGTGCGGCCGACTCGTCCTGGCGCAGGTAGTGGCCGAGGTTCTTCTGCAGGTGCTTGGCATCCTTGACCGCATCCACCAGTTGCAGGGCGGCGACCTGGCAACTCAGCCAGAACGCCTGGTGGCTTTCGTCCAGCGGCAGCTCGAGGCGCCCCATGAAGGTCAGCAGGTCGGCATAGACGCCCTTGATATGGCGCTGGTAGAGCTGCTCGGCATCCAGCGCCTGCGCTTCCGGGCGCGCATGGATCAGCGCCTCGTCGATCCGCCCCTGCTGGCGCAGCTGTTCGACCGGCAGGTAGATGGCGTGGCAGATCACCTCCAGGCTCAGCCGGGCGAGATGCTGCAGCTCCTGGGCCACCGCACTGGCGGCGGCATCCGCGGAATCCAGCGCGCGATCGTTGAGATAACGGGCATGGGTCACCCGTTCCGGCAGCGCCGACGCCAGCTCGGTGATCAGTACCGCCGGCTCGGCCCGCTCGGGCAGCAGGCGTAGCAAGAGGTTGGCCAGTTGCGTCTGCCAGGGCCAGAACAGCAGCACACCCATGGCATTGAACAGCGAATGGAACAGCGCCAGCTGGATCAGCCGGTTGTCACCCAGGCCCAGCGGGGCGGCCAGCCACTGCACCAGCCAGGTCAGCGGCACCAGCAGGGCCAGGGCCAGCACGGCGGTGGTGATATTGAACAGCACGTGCGCCAGCGCCAGGCGCTGGCCGCTGCGGTTGCCGCCGAGCGAGCCGACGAAGGCGGTGGTGACGCTCGTCCCGACATTCGCGCCGATGGCGGTCGCCAAGGCCTGGGCCAGATCCAGCTGGCCGCTGGCCAGGGCGGTCAGCGTCAGCATCAGGGTGGCGTGGCTGGACTGCAGCACCACAGTGGCGAACAGCCCGATAGCCACGAACAGCAGCTGCCCGGCCAGGCCGCCGGCATGGTAGGCGGACAGATCCACCGCGCCGCTGAAGGCGGAGAAGCCACTCTTGATCTGGTCGATGCCGAGAAAGATGAAGGCAATGCCGAGCACGATGCGCCCGGCGGCCTTGCCCTTGTCGCCGGTGAAGCTCGCCAGCACGCCGAATACCAGCAACGGCAAGGCCAGCGGACTGAGACTGACATTCTGCCCGGCCAACGCCAGCAGCCAGATGCCGGTGGTCGAGCCGAGATTGGCGCCGAACAGAATGGCGACGCCACCGGCCAGCTGGATCAGGCCGGTACTGATGAAGGCGATGGTGAGCAGCGAAACCAGCGTGCTGGACTGCAGCAGCATGGTGCCGCCGACGCCGAACAGCAGGCCCTTGAATGGCGTCGCGGTGCTGCGCGCCAGCAACTGTTCGAGCTTGCTGCCGGCCAGCTCGCGCAGCCCCTCTTCGAGGCACTGCATGCCGAACAGGAACAGCGCCAGCCCGGCGCAGAGTTCGAGCCAGCCGCCACTGGCCCAGAACGACCAGGACAATGCCAGCACACCGGCTATGGGCAGGAGGAGCTTGACGGAGCGTCTGTTCAAGGCGGGGGCTTCGCAATACGCAATGGGAGGCGAAGCCTACTGCAACGACACCGCGACCGGAAGGTTCAGGCCCTGCCGGTCGCGGCGCGGATGATGCCGATCAATTGCGGGTGTCGTAGCCGCTGGCAGTGCAGCCCAGGCAGCGGACGAAGGCCGCCTTGCCCGGCTCGACCACCAGCGCCTGGCCAGCTTCGCCGACGTTGCCGCCCAGCGCGGTGAACGGCAGGCTGACGACGAACACACCGGCGCCGATGACAGTGGCGGCGATCAGCAGCGGGCGGGCGATGATCAGGTCGCCGATCATGGAATAGGCCTTCGGCGCCTCGACGGTATACAGGGGATCGCCACTGGCATTCTGCTGGACCGTTTCCGCCTGGGCCGGCAGCGCCAGCAGGCCAGTGGTCAGAGCCAAGACAACAGCGGTGGAGCGGAACAGGTTCATGGTGTGGTCCTTCAGCTGTGCGAAACGCGGCAATTTTAGTTGTAGCGGCCACTATAGCAGCGGCCAGGGCATCCCGAGCGTGAACACCGTCAATGCCCGGGCAGTTGCCGGCTTCAGCGCTGGCAATGGCCGCAATAGACGCTGGCCCGCTGGCCGAGGCGGATCTCGCGCAGGGTCGCGCCGCAACTCTTGCAGAACTCGCCGCCGCGCCCGTAGACGAACAGCTCCTGCTGGAAATAACCCGGCTTGCCGTCGCCGCCGACGAAATCGCGCAGTGTCGTGCCGCCGCGCTCGATGGCCATGGCGAGAATCCGTTTGATCGCCTCGGCCAGCTTCAGGTAGCGCGCCCGCGAGATGCTGCCGGCGGGCCGGCGCGGGTCGATGCCGGCGGCGAACAGCGCCTCGCTCGCATAGATGTTGCCGACACCCACCACCACGGCGTTGTCCATGATGAACGGCTTGACCGCCATGCTGCGCCCGCGCGACAGGCGGAACAGTCGTTCGCCATCGAAGGCTTCGCCGAGCGGTTCCGGGCCGAGGCTGGCGAGCAGTACGTGGTTGAGCGGATCGTCGCTCCACAGCAGCGCGCCGAAGCGGCGTGGATCGGTATAGCGCAGCGCCTGGCCGGATTCGAGCAGCAGGTCGACGTGCTCGTGCTTGGCCGGCGGCAGACCGGCATCGACCAGGCGCAGGCTGCCGGACATCCCCAGATGGACGATCAACGTGCCGGCCTGGAAGCGGATCAGCAGGTACTTGGCGCGCCGCTCAACCGCCTCGATACGCTGGCCGGACAGGCGCACGTCCAGATCCTCGGGAATCGGCCAGCGCAGGCGTCGGTCGCGCACGATCACCCGGTCGACGCGCTGGCCGAGGAGATGCGGTGCGATACCGCGGCGGGTGGTTTCGACTTCGGGGAGTTCGGGCATGGCGAATCGGCAGGCTGGAGCGAAAAGGGGGGAAATCCTAGCATGAGCTGGAAGCCAAACATTGCCCCGGCTTCGAGCTTCAGACTTGGCAGTCCTGCGGACTGCATCGCCCCGAGGTCGGGCCTCCCACAAGGGTTCGGTGGATGCTCGCTGCTTTGTGGGCGCGCCCTCGCGGCGATGCTTTTGAGCTTCTGCTGCTTTATTACCCCAGCTCGCGGATGCTTTCCTTGAGGCAGAGAAAGTCGTATTCCGACAGCCCGACGTATTCCAGGACCAGCTGCGCGATGCTCTCCCATTCGTGGTCCTCGGCCTGGTCGCCCAGCACCCGGTGGCAGGCGCAGATGTGCTCGGCCATCTTGAGGATCGCCAGCAGCGTCTTGATCTGCGCATCACGCCCGGAATCGTCGGAAAACAGCGACAGCGCATTGTGATGGCTGGCGATGGCATCGCACAGGTGCAGCGGCAGGTTCCACGACTTGGCGGTGAAGTAGCCGACCACCGCATGGTTGGTGCTGAGCACGCGATTCTCGACGTCGACGATGCGCTGGCCGGCGCCGGTGCTGGCATAGGCCTCCTCCAGCACCGCCATGTAGCCGGGAAAGCGCTTGAGCATCAGCGGGATGCCGCAATTGTGGAACAGCCCCAGGGTGTAGGCCTCGTCCGGCGCCTGGTAGCCGATGCGCTTGGCCAGCGTCAGGCAGGCCATGGCGACATCCTGCGCGGTGTCCCAGAAGCGGCTGAGCGTGACGATGGTCTCATCGCTCATCTCGCCCTTGATCGACTGCGCGTTGATCAGGTTGATCACCGAATCGCAGCCCAGCAGGTTGACCGCCTGCTGGATCGAGGCGATGCGGTTGGCCAGGCCGAAATAAGGCGAGTTGACGATCTTCAGCAGCGCGCCGGAGAGCCCCGGGTCCTGGCTGATCAGCCGGGCAATGGCCTTGAGATCCGGCACTGGCATGACCTGCTCCATCTGCAGGTCGACCATGATCTGCGGTTGCGGCGGCACGCTGATGCCCTGCAGCACCCGGCGTATCTGTTCGGCGGTAAGTTCAACGGCCATGGGAAGGGCGCTCGGAACGGACGGAGAAGGCAAAGTGCCAGCGGCACGCAAGTGCGAACTTTGGCCGAGATGCAGGTCCGATTTCAAGTGACCCGCATTCCGCGGGCCCGGGAACATAGACGGAGGCACACTCATGGCTCATCCCCTGACAGGCAAGCGCGTGGCGGCACTGGTGACCGACGGCTTCGAGCAGGTCGAACTGACCGGCCCCAGGCAGGCCCTCGAACACGCCGGCGCGCGGGTCGACATCGTGTCAGCCAGGCCTGGCAAGGTCACCGGCTGGAACCACACCACCCCGGCCGACACCTTCGGCGTCGAGCACACCTTCGACGCCATCCGCATGGAGGACTACGACGCGCTGCTGCTGCCCGGCGGCGTGGTCAACGCCGATACCATCCGCACCGACGAAATGGCCCAGGAACTGGTGCGCGATGCGGCGCGCACCGACAAGACCATCGCGGTGATCTGCCACGGCGGCTGGCTGCTGATCTCCGCCGACCTGGTACGCGGCAAGCGCATGACCAGCTGGCCGTCGCTGGCCGACGATCTGAAGAACGCCGGCGCCGACTGGGTCGACGAACAGCTGGTGGTCGACGGCCAGCTGATCAGCAGCCGCAAGCCGGACGACATCCCGGCCTTCGGCAAGGCGCTGGTCGCAGCGCTGGGGGGCTGACAAAGCGCCAAGCGCCGAGCTCGCGAAGCTTTTTCTTGCAGCTTGTGGCTTGCAGCTTGCCGCTCTCGTTTAAAATGCCCGCCTTTTTCCGGGAGCCTCGCCGATGACCCTGCCCAGCCTGCGCCTCAAAGCCAATGCCGATCGCCGCCTGCGCGCCGGCCATCTGTGGGTCTACAGCAACGAGGTGGACACCGCGGCGACGCCGCTGTCGGGCTTCGCCGCCGGCGACCAGGCGATCCTCGAGGCCGCCGGCGGCAAGCCGCTGGGCATCGTCGGCGTGTCGCCGAACAACCTGATCTGTGCCCGCCTGCTGTCACGCGACCTCAAGCACAGCCTGGACAAGTCGCTGCTGGTGCACCGCATCAAGGTGGCCCTGAGCCTGCGCGAGCGGCTGTTCGAGCAGCCCTGCTACCGCCTGGTCTACGGCGATTCCGACCTGCTGCCGGGGCTGGTGGTCGATCGCTTCTTCGACATCCTCGTGGTCCAGCTCGCCTCGGCGACCATGGAACGCAACCGGGACGCCGTGCTCGAAGCGCTGGTGCAGGTGCTCAAGCCCAGCGGCGTGCTGTGGAAGAACGATTCCAGCGCCCGCGATGCCGAAGGCCTGGAACGCTACGTCGACACCGCCTTCGGCGTGGTGCCCGAATGGGTGGCGCTGGAAGAGAACGGCGTGAAGTTCGAAGCCCCGGTACTGCAGGGCCAGAAGACCGGCTGGTTCTATGACCACCGCATGAACCGCGCGCGGCTGGCGCCCTACGTCAAGGGCAAGCGCGTGCTCGATCTGTTCAGCTACATCGGCGGCTGGGGCGTGCAGGCTGCGGCCTTCGGCGCCAGCGAGGTGTTCTGCGTCGACGCCTCGGCCTTCGCCCTCGATGGCGTCGAGCGCAACGCCGCGCTCAACGGCGTGGCGGAAAAAATGACCTGCGTCGAGGGTGATGCCTTCGAGGCGATGAAGGAGCTGAAGAATGCCGAGGAGCGCTTCGATGTGGTCATCACCGATCCGCCGGCCTTCATCAAGCGCAAGAAGGACCTGAAGAACGGCGAGGCCGCCTACCGCCGCCTCAATGAAACCGCCATGCGCCTGCTCACCAAGGACGGTATTCTGGTCAGCGCCAGTTGCTCCATGCACCTGCCCGAGGACGACCTGCAGAACATCCTGCTCGGCAGCGCCCGCCATCTGGACCGCAACATCCAGCTGCTCGAACGCGGTGCCCAGGGCCCGGACCATCCGGTGCACCCGGCAATCGCCGAGACGCGCTACATCAAGAGCCTGACCTGCCGCATCCTGCCCAACGCCTGAGCAGCCGCACCTGCCGGGTGCATCCGCCCGGCAGGTGCATTCGCGCCCCGCGCGCCAGCGCGACTCGCGCAACGCCTGGTCTGGTCTAGGCTGAACTGCAGGGGACGCTGCTTTTCGATGCGCCCGGCCTTTGCGCTGGCGTGCTTATTGCTTCCCGCCGTTACTCGAACAACGACCACAACAACCGTGAACGGCCTGCTGTACGCAACGGATATGGGCCCTGCCGTTGCCAAGGCATAGGGAAAGGTTATGGACGATCAAGCCGGGGACCGACCGTTCCTGCAGTTTCGCAATGTGAAGAAGACCTACGACCACAAGACGCTGGTGGTCAAGGACTTCAACCTGGACGTGGCCAAGGGCGAGTTCATCACCCTGCTCGGCCCCTCCGGCTCGGGCAAGACCACCTGCCTGATGATGCTCGCCGGCTTCGAGGACGTGACCAGCGGCGAGATCCTGATCGACGGCCGCCCGGTCACCAGCATCGCGCCCTACCGGCGCAACATCGGCATGGTCTTCCAGCAGTACGCGCTGTTTCCGCACATGACCATCCGCGAGAACCTCGCCTACCCGCTGAAAATCCGCAAGCAAACACGCGAGGAGATCGAGCGGCGCGTCGAGCAATACCTGGCGCTGATCGAACTGCAGCACTTCGGCGGCCGCTACCCCGCGCAGCTCTCCGGCGGCCAGCGCCAGCGCGTGGCCCTGGCACGCGCATTGATCTTCAACCCCGACATCGTGCTGATGGACGAGCCGCTCGGCGCGCTGGACAAGAAGCTGCGCGAGCAAATGCAGTTCGAGATCAAGCGCCTGCACGACCAGCTCGGCTTCACGGTGATCTACGTCACCCATGACCAGACCGAGGCGCTGACCATGTCCGACCGCATCGCCGTGTTCGACCAGGGCGTGGTACAGCAGTGCGCGCCGCCGCACGTGCTCTACGAACGCCCGGCCAACCTGTTCGTCGCCGATTTCATCGGCGAGAGCAACAAGCTGCGCGGCGCGATCGAGGCGGTCGAGGCCGACAGCGTCCGCGTGCGCCTGGAGGACGGCGGCCTGGTCAGCGCCCTGAAAGCCAACTGCTGCGACCTGGGCCAGCCGACCACGGTGTCGATCCGCCCGGAGAAGCTCACCTTCACCGAACGCCTGGGCGATGCCGGCAACCGGGTCCGCGCCCGTTTCGTCACCAGCCACTACGTCGGCGAATACATCCGCTACCACTTCGAGACCGCCAACGGCAGCGAACTGGTGGTGAAGAACATGAACGACAGTTCGGCGCCACCACTCGCGCCGGGCGACGAAATTGCCCTGGCCTGGCTGCCGCAGGACAGCCAGGCCCTGGATGGGCAGGAAGCCCCCAAACCGGTGTAGCAGCTATGACTTGCAGCACCACGACGCATCACCTCACTGCAACAGGCAACGGAGCACACACATGGCTAGATCACTGACTACCAGCGTTTCCGCATTCGCCCTGAGCGCCGCGCTGGCCGCGGCATCCCTCACCGCCAGCGCCCAGGAATCGCTGACGGTGGTGTCCTGGGGCGGCGCCTACGGCGCGGCGCAGCAGAAACACGTCATCGACCCGTTCCAGAAGGACACCGGCGTCAGGGTGCTGTTCGAGGACTACTCCGGCGGCATCGCCGAGATGAAGGCGCAGGTCGAGTCCGGCAACATCCAGTGGGACGTGGTCGACTTCGAAGTGATCGACCTCGAACGCGCCTGCTCCGAAGGCCTGCTGGAAGAAGTGCCGCGCGACATCCTGCCGCCGGGCGACGACGGCACGCCGGCCGCCGAGGACTTCATTCCCGAGGCGCTGGCCAGCGAATGCGCGGTCGGCAACATCGTCTGGTCGGTGGTGTTCGCCTACAACGAGCGCACCATCGGCGGCACCAAGGCCGAAACCCTGGCGGACTTCTTCGACACCGCCAAGATTCCCGGCAAGCGCGCCCTGCGCAAACGCCCGCAGGTGAACATGGAGTGGGCGCTGCTGGCCGACGGCGTGGCGCCGGAGGATGTCTACGAGGTGCTCGGCACGCCGGAAGGCCAGCAGCGCGCCTTCGCCAAGCTGGACACCCTGAAGAAGGACATCGTCTGGTTCGAATCCTGGTCGCAGGCGCCGCAACTGCTCAACGACGGCGGCGCGGTACTGGTGCAATCGGCCAACGGACGCTTCTACGACTCGATCCGCCAGGAAGGCAAACCCTTCGTCATCGTCTGGGACGGCCACGTCTACGACCTCGATGCCTGGGCCGTGCTCAAGGGCACGCCGAAGAAGGACCTGGCCTTCAAGTTCATCGCCTATGCCACCCAGTCCAAGCCGCTGGCCGGCATGCCCGACGTCGCCTATGGTCCGACGCGCAAGTCGTCCATGCCGCTGGCGGACCAGAGCGCCGCGCCGCACCTGCCGACCGCGCACCTGGACGAGGGCATCCAGGCCGGTTCGGAGTTCTGGGCCGATCATGGTGAATCCCTCGGCGAGCGCTTCAACGAGTGGCTGCTGAAGTGATCATCCTGCGCCCCTTCGCTCCGGCGCAGGGGCGCTGCACCGGAGTATCGCCTTGACCATTCTGACCCGTGCCGAAGCCGGCCAGGCCAGCGTCAGCCGGCGCAAGAAGCGCCTGCTGGCCTTCGCTTTCGTCGTGCCGCTGCTGCTGTTTCTCCTGCTGAGCTTCGTCGCGCCCATCGCCAGCATGCTCTGGCGCAGCGTCTACCACCCTACCGTCGCCGAGCTGATTCCCGCCACCCTGGAACGGCTCGGCCAGTGGGACGGTACGGGAACGCCGGAACCCGCCATCCTGGCGGTATTCGTCGAAGAACTGCACGGGTTGGCCAAGGAACGCCGGTCCGGCAAGCTGGCCGAGGAACTCAACCGGACGCAGGCGGGCATGTCCAGCATGGTCAAGTCGACCGCGCGCCGGGTCGGCCGGCTGAGCCCCGAGGAACTCCAGCAGCAGGGGGTGCAAACCCTGCTCGACGCCCATCGCAACTGGTCGAGAACGGAAACCTGGCTGGCGGTCCAACGCGCCGGTCAGGTCTATACCTACAACTACTACCTGACCGCGCTGGACCTGGAGCTGCATCCCGAGCATGGCATCCAGGCCCGCGACACCGAAATCTATCGTCAGCTCTACGCCAAGACGCTGAAGATGGCGCTGGCGATCACCGCCCTCTGCGCCCTGCTCGGCTATCCGCTGGCCTACTACCTGGCCAGCCTGCCGAGCAACCGCGCCAACCTGCTGCTGGTGCTGGTGCTGCTGCCGTTCTGGACCTCGCTGCTGGTGCGTACCACCGCCTGGATCGCACTGCTGCAGACCAACGGCGTGATCAACAGCTTCCTGCAGGGCATCGGCCTCATCGCCGCGCCGTTCGAGATGCTCTACACCTCGTTCGCCACCGTGCTGGCGATGACCCACATCCTGCTGCCGTTCATGATCCTGCCGCTGTACAGCGTGATGCGCGGCATCGATCCCAGCTACCTGCGCGCCGCCCTCTCGCTCGGTGCCCGGCCGCTGCCGGCGTTCGCCCGCATCTATTTCCCGATGACCCTGCCGGGGCTGAGCGCCGGCGCGCTGCTGGTGTTCATCATCTCGGTGGGCTACTACATCACCCCGGCGCTGGTCGGCGGCACCGACGGGCAGATGATCAGCAACATCATCGCCTTCCACATGCAGTCGTCGAACAACTGGGAGCTGGCCGCCGCGCTGGGCTCGCTGCTGCTGGCGCTGATCCTGCTGCTGTACTGGGTGTACGACCGTTTCGTCGGTGCCGGCAGCATCAAACTCGGATGATATCGAGCGGCAAGCTTCAAGCCACAAGCTTAAAGCCAGGGCCGCTCCGCCTTTGCTCTTACTTAAAGCTTGAAGCTTGCGGCTTACAGCTATTTCTCAGGATGACATGCAATGAAAACCCCATCCTATTACGGCTTCTGGCATCACCTGGGCAACCGGCTGCTCAAGCTATTCTCCTGGCTGGTGCTGCTGTTCCTGATCCTGCCGATCCTGGTGATCGTGCCGCTGTCGTTCAACGCCGAGCCGTTCTTCAGCTTCACCGAAGGCATGCTCCGCCTGCAGCCAGAGGCCTGGTCGCTGCGCTGGTACGAGCAGGTGTTCAATGACCCGCGCTGGCTGCTGGCGATCAGGAACAGCTTCGTCATCGGCTTCTTCGCCACCCTGCTGGCGACCGTGCTCGGCACCTGCGCGGCGGTGGGCCTGGCCCGCGAGGACATGCCGCTGCGACGCTTCATCACCGCGCTGCTGCTGTCGCCGATGATCGTCCCGCTGATCATCACCGCGGCCGGGATGTTCTTCTTCTACTCCAGCCTGAACCTCGCCGGCAGCCACCTGGGGGTGATCATCGCCCATGCGGCGCTGGGCACGCCGTTCGTGATCATCACCGTCACCGCGACGCTGACCGGCTTCGACTACTCGCTGGCACGCGCCGCGCTGAACCTCGGCGCCTCGCCACTGCGGGTGTTCCTCGACGTGATCCTGCCGCTGATCCGCCCCGGGGTGATTTCCGGCGCGCTGTTCGCCTTCATCACCTCGTTCGACGAAGTGGTGGTGGTGCTGTTCATGGCCGGTCCGCAGCAGCGCACCATCCCGCGGCAGATGTTCTCGGGCCTGCGCGAGCAGATCAACCCGAGCATCCTGGCCATCGCCACCCTCCTGATCCTGGTCTCCATCGCCCTGCTGGTGACCATCGAGCTGCTGCGCCGCCGCGCCGAACGCCTGCGCGGCATAGAGCTGATCGAGTAGGCCCACGCCAGCTCGGGCTGGCGCCAGATCAGTCAGAGTGCGACGGCCGTCACGCTTGACGAGCGAGGCCCTGGCCGCCAGATAGCCATCCCCGCCGCGCTTATGCATAGTCGGCCCTGGCGCAGGCAGCCGGGGGCGGCCGCCATCGCGCCTTCTCGAAAAGGAGAGGCCATGACAAACCTGGAACCACCACCCGGCCTGTCTTCCGTCGACCTGGAATCCCGCCTGATCGAACAGGAGCTGGCACTGCTGTTCGACGAGCCGCCGGCCGGCTCGCGCAAGCCCCAGCAGCGCGACAGGCTGCCACCACGATCGCTGGAAGACCCGCGGGTCATCAAGGCGGTGCGCCTGATCGAGGCCCGGGCGGACCAGCCGCTCAGCCTCGATCGCATCGCCGCCCACGCCAACCTGAGCCCGTCGCGCTTCCAGCGCCGCTTTCTCGAGGTGATGGGCGAAAGCCCCGGCGAATACCTGCGGCGCACCCGCCTGGACCAGGCGGCGATCTTCCTCATCATCAGCCAGCAGTCGGTACTGTCGATCGCCTTGTCGGTGGCCTATGCCAGCCACGAGGCCTTCATCCGCGCCTTCCACCGCCAGTTCGGCCTGGTGCCGACCCAGTACCGCCAGTTCGCCCGCCAGGCTTCCACACCACTGGCGCCGGAAGACGAGCCGCGGGTCGGCCAGGTGCGGGTGGCGTCGTTTCCGTCGCAGCCGGTGCTGGCCATGCGTTTCTATGGCAGCTATGCGCGGGTCGAGGAAAACTGGCAGCGCTTCGCCGAAATTCTCGAGCAAGCCGGTTTCCCCCTGGCCGATCTCCAGGCCATCGGCATCATCCAGGACAACCCGGAAATCACCCCCAACGACCTGGTGCGCTACGACTGTGCCCTGATCGATACCGGCCTCGGCCTCGAGCATCCGGCCCTCTCGCGCCTGAGCCTGCCGGCCGCGCGCTTCGCCTGCCTGGAACACCGCGCGCCCTACAGCCACATCTTCCCGGTCTACCGCACCATCGGCTCGGTCTGGGGACCGCGTTCCGGCGAGCGCTTCGGCGCCAGCGGGCCGGGCGCCCTGGAGCGCTACCGGCGACCACCCTGGCTGGACCGCGGCGGCGAGAAATGGCTGGATGTGACCATCAGGCTGGAAGGCTGAAAGACAGGCCCGATAACGGCGCAAGCGCCCTGCCATAGGATGGGTGCAACCCATCGATTGCCCATGGACTGGCGCCTCCGCGTCCGTCCCTCCCGCCAAGCCCGGCATGGAGCCTTCGCAGCCCGCAACAGCCAGGCGAAAGACAGCAAACTCTATCAAGAAAAGCCCCTCTCCCCTCCGCACCCTGTCCGGCTGCAACCGCTATCGGGCAGCGCTAACAAGGGGGGAGGCATGAACCGAGTCTTCAACGTCATCTGGAACCACGCGTTGGGCGCATGGAACGTCGCCAGCGAACATGCCAGCCGGCGCGGCAAGCGTGGCGCCTCGGCCCGGCGCGCGGGCGGCACCCTGGCGCTGGGCATCGCCGCGCTCAACCCGGCCTGGGCATGGGCCGCCGACCTGCCCAGCGGCGGGCAGGTCGTCCTCGGCAACGGGCAAATCGGCACGCCCTCAGCCAGCCAGATGGTCATCGACCAGGCCAGCGGCAAGCTCGCCATCAACTGGCAGAGCTTCGATATCGGCGCCGGCCACAAGGTCACCTTCAACCAGCCGGGCAGCGACTCCATCGCGCTGAACCGCGTATTGGGTTCGGATGGCTCGACCATCATGGGCCAGCTCGATGCCAACGGCCGGGTATTCCTGGTCAACCCCAACGGCGTACTGTTCGGCGCCGGCGCGCAGGTCAACGTCGGCGCCCTGGTGGCCTCGACGCTGGACATCAGCAACGAGGATTTCGCCGCCGGCAATTACCGATTCAAGGGCGATGGCTCCAACGCCTCCGTCATCAACCAGGGCACGCTCATGGCCAGTGACGGCGGCGCCGTGGCCCTGCTCGGCGGCACGGTCAGCAACCAGGGCGTGATCGTCGCCAATAGCGGCACGGTGGCGCTGGCGGCGGGCAATGCCGTGACCCTGGACTTCGCCGGCGACGGGCTGCTCAACGTGCAGGTCGACGAGGCCACGAAGGATGCCCTGGTGGAGAACCGCCAACTGATCCAGGCCGACGGCGGGCAGGTGCTGCTGACCGCCCAGGCGGCGGACGCGCTGCTCAGGACCGTGGTCAACAACGACGGCATCATCGAAGCGCGGACGCTGGGCGAGAAGAACGGCAAGGTCGTGCTGAACGGCGGCGACGAGGGCAGCGTGCAGGTGGCCGGCACCCTGGACACCAGCGCCACCACCGGCCAGGGCGGTGCCATCGAGGTGACGGGAGCGAACGTCGCCCTGGCCGATGCCACCCTGGACGCCTCCGGCGCCACTGGCGGCGGCAGCGTCAAGGTCGGCGGCGACTGGCAGGGCACCGGCACCCTGACCCGCGCGCAGGCCACCACGGTGGACGCGGCCAGCACGCTCAAGGCCGACGCCACGCACAACGGCGACGGCGGCACGGTCGTCGTCTGGTCCGACCAGCACACCAGCTACCAGGGCCATATCAGCGCCAAAGGCGGCGCGCAGGGCGGCGATGGCGGCCAGGCGGAAGTCTCCGGCAAGGCGGTTCTGGGCTTCACCGGCACCGTGGACCTCTCCGCCGCCCACGGCGCCTTCGGCGACCTGCTGCTGGACCCGTACGACCTCACCATCAGCAGCGGCACAGGGGGTAGCGCCACTGCCACGGCGGACGACTCCACCTTGGGCGCGGACACCCTCGAAGGGCTGCTGGCCGACGCCAACGTCACCGTCTCCACCGGCACGGCCGGCAGCCAGAATGGCGACATCACCGTAGCCTCGGCGGTGAGCTGGGACGCCAATACCACGCTGACCCTGAACGCGGCGGGCAATATCGACATCGACGCGGCCATCACCGCCAGCGGCGAAAGCGCCGGGCTGGCGTTGAACTACGGCGGCACCGAGGGCGTCGCCGGCGCCACAGCCGCCAGTGGCACCGACTACAACGTCAACGCGCCCGTCACCCTCTCCGGCGCTGATGCCACGCTGAGCATTAATGGCAGCGACTACACCCTGATCCACTCGATGGAGCAACTGGACGCCATCGACAGCACCGGTCTCTCCGGTCACTACGCCCTGGCGCAGGATCTAGATGCCAGCGATAGCCCCTACACCAGCGCGCTGGTGGGCATCGACGCGGCCAATGCCTTCACCGGCACCTTCGCCGGGCTGGGACACGCCATCGGAAACCTGACCATCAGCGCCTCCGGCAGCGACTACGTCGGCCTGTTCGGCTACACCGGCAGCGGCAGTACCCTGCGCGACGTTGGGCTGCAAGGCGGCAGCGTGACCGGCAACAGCTACGTCGGCGGGCTGGTCGGTTACAACGATGGCGGCAGCATCGTGGACGCCTACGCCACCGTCGATGTGACCGGCGCCCACGTCACCGGCGGGCTGGTCGGCGCCAACGTCGGCGGCGGCAGCATCCTGCGCGCCTACGCCACTGGCTGGGTCAATGCCACCGCCTCGGAAGGATTGGGTTGGGCCGGCGGACTGATCGGACAGAACGCCGGCAGCATCAGCCAGTCCTACGCCAGCGGCGGCGTCACCGGCGACTACTACGTTGGCGGGCTGGTCGGTCACAACGGCAACGGCACCGTCACCGATAGCTATGCCCTGGGCAATGTCCACGGCCAATGGGACGTCGGTGGGCTGATCGGCTACAACGTCGGCGGCACGGCCACTAACGTCTATGCCGCAGGCCGGGTGACGCGCAACTGGCAGGGCGGCGGCGGCCTCTCGGCACTGGTCGGCTATGCTGGCACCGTCACCAATGGCTACTGGAACAGCGACACCACCGGCATTTCCGGCGGCCTGACCACGGCGCAATTGCAGGCCGGACTTCCCGACGGCTTCGATCCGGCCATCTGGAACATCGTTACCGGCCAGAGCTACCCCTATCTGAGCTGGCAGTTCGCCGCCGGCAGCACGCCGGTGACCCTTTCCGGCATCTCCGACTACTCCAACGCTTCCGGCACCAACAGCACCAACAGCAGTCACAGCATCAGCGTCTACGCCGACGACGCTCTGCTGGGCAGTTCCGGCATTGGCGCCAACGGTTACTACTACGTGCTGGCGTCAGCCGACAGCCTGCAAGACAGCGCTGTGACCATGATGGAGAAGACCACCCCGAATAGCAGCGCCATCTGGTCCGCGCGCCTGCGCGACCATGTGAGCGGCGGCACCGACGACCTCGACCTCAACTACGGCTGGCTGACCATCGACGCCGGAGCCGATGCCGAGGCATTCTCGCAGCTCGACAGCCTCATCGAGGCAGCCGGCTTCACCGACGCCCTGCAGGCCCTGAGAAGCTGGCGCTTGAATGTCGCCGCCAGCGACTTCGCCTTGGACGAAAACATCATCCTGGACGATGGCGCCCTGGCACTCAACGGCGGCAGCGACACCACCTTCACGCCCGAGGCCGGCATCGACGTCGGCACCTTCCAGCTCGAGGGCGGCCACTGGTACGAAGTCGGCGCGCTGAGCAGCTTCCAGGCCGGCAACTTCCAATTGCTCGGCGGCACCTTCCTTCGCGCCAGCGGCGGCGCAGGCACGACCGACGCCCCCTGGCAACTGATCGATGTCTACGGCCTGCAGGGCATGGACGGCTTCCTCGCCGGGCATTTCGCTCTGGCCAACGACATCGATGCCAGCGGCACCCTGGGCTGGTCGCGGATCACCGACGACGCTTACTGGAGCGGGTTCGATCCGATCAGCGATGCCGCCAGCCCCTTCACCGGCAGCCTCGATGGCAACGGTTACAGCATCCGCGGCCTGAGCATCTACCGCTACGACGGCAGCGCCGTCGGCTTGTTCGGTGTCACCGGTGCCGGCAGCGTGATCCGTGACCTCGGCCTGGTGGCCACCGTCCCCTACGCGGCGGAGTACCCGGAATATGCAGGCTACTACAGCACCTACGTCTACGGCACGGGCAACGTGGGTACCCTGGCCGGCATCAATGGCGGGCTGATCGAGAACGTCCAGGTACTGGGCATCGATCACGTCTATTCCGGCGGCGTCTACGGTAGTTCCTCGACCGGCGGCCTGGTCGGCCTCAACGAAAGCACCGGGGTGATCCACAACGCCTACGCCACCACCACCGTCACCAGCGACGGTGGCTATGCGGGCGGCCTGGTCGGCCAGAACCTGGGCAGCATCGAGAACAGCTACGCCACCGGCACAGTCGATGGCGAAGGCCGTATCGGCGGACTGGTGGGACTGAACAGCGGCAGCATCAGTGCCAGCTACGCCGCCGGCGTAGTGGCCGGTGGCACCGATGTCGATGGCGAGATCGGTGGTCTGGTGGGTGAGAACCGGGGCACGGTGGCCAACAGCTACGCCAGCGGCGATGTCAGCGGGCGCGGCGACATCGGCAGCCTGGTGGGCTACAACAACGATGGCAGGGTGCAGGACAGCTATGCCCTTGGCACGGCCAGTGGTGACGGCATCGTCGGCGGTCTGGTGGGCTGGAACGGCGGCACGGTGGAGACCAGCTTCTATGCCACCACCGACGCCAACGGTGCCGACATCACCGCCGGCCTGAGCGAGGACGACATCGCGCGTGCCGGTACGCCCAAGACCCATGCCGAGCTGATCAACCTGTCCACCTTCGCCGACGCCGGCTGGAGCATCGACGACGAAGGCGGCACCGGCCTGACCTGGCGCATCTACGAAAGCAGCACCACACCGCTGCTGCGCAGCTTCCTGACCGCGGCGACCGTGACTGTGGACGGCAGCCTGGGCAGCAAGACCTACGACGGTAGCGCCGCCAGCGGCAGCTTGGGTAGCTACGCCGCGTCGCTGGCGGATGGCAGCAGCGCCGACACAGGGTTGATCGACGGCACGCTGGACTACGCCACCACTGGCGCCAATGCCGACGACTACACCCTGGCCGATGGCACCTTGACCCTGGGCGGCCTGCATTCCGGCCAGCAGGGCTATGACATCAGCTATGCCGGCACGGCCAGCTACGTCATCAACAAGGCCACGCTGACCTACGTGGCCAACGCCGCCAGCAGCACCTATGGCCAGCTCCCCACCGGCCTGACCGGCACGGTGACCGGCTTCGTCAACGGCGAGACCCAGGCCAGCGCCACCACCGGCAACCTGGCCTTCGGTACCATCGCAACCGGCCAGAGCAATGTCGGCAGCTACGCCATCGACGGCGGCGGGCTGAGCGCGGACAACTACGTGTTCGTACAGGATTCGAGCAACGCCACCGCGCTGACCATCGACCCGGCGGCGCTGACCATCACCGCCAACAACGACAGCAAGACCTACGGTCAGACCGCGAATCTGTCCGGCTACGATATCGACGGCCTGGTCAACGGCGACAGCGTGAGCCGCGTCGATCTGTCCAGCAGCGGCAGCGCGGCGACCGCAACGGTGGGCAGCTACACGATCAGCGCGGCCAACGCCGACGGCTCGGGCCTGTCGAACTACGACATCACCTATGTCGATGGCACGCTGACCGTCGGCAAGGCCGGGCTGACCATCACCGCCAACGACGCCAGCAAGACCTACGGGCAGACCGCGAACCTGTCCTACACCGCCAATGGCCTGGTCAACGGCGACAGCGTGAGCAGCGTCGACCTGTCCAGCAGCGGCAGCGCGGCGACCGCAACGGTGGGCAGCTACACGATCAGCGCGGACAACGCCGACGGCACGGGCCTGTCGAACTACGACATCACCTATGTCGATGGCACGCTGACCGTCGGCAAGGCCGGCTTGACCATCACCGCCAACGACGCCAGCAAGACCTACGACGGCCTGGCCTGGAGCAGAGGCAACGGGGTGAGCTACAGCGGCTTCGTCAATGGCGAGGACGCGTCCGTGCTCGACGGCACGCTGGTCTACGGTGGCAGCGCCCAGGGTGCCGTGAATGCCGGCCGCTACAGTCTCACGGCCAGCGGCCTGAGCGCCGGCAACTATGCCATCAGCTACGTCGACGGCACGCTCGTCATCAGCGGACAGCCCGTTGTCGAGCCGACCCTGCCACCGCCCAGCGCACCGCCAGCCTATGGCGACATCCTCGCCTCGCTGACCTTCGCGCGCAGCGAAGACTTGCGCCGCGCCGAGCCCACCGACACCCCGCTGCCCTACCAGGTCGTCGCCAGCGGCATTCAACTACCGGAAGGAATCTGACCATGCGTGTGGCCCCCAGCCTGTTGTCCGCAACCCTGCTCTCCACCTCGATAACGGTCGCCCAGGCGCAAGTCGCCCCGGATGCGGGCCAATCGATCCGCGATATCGAACAGACCCCGCTGCAATTGCCGCCCCGGCAGACCCTGGAACTGAACCTGCCCGACGCTCCGTCCAGCGAAGTCAAGGCCGGCGGGCCCAGCCTGCAAGTCAATGGCTTTACCCTGCAAGGCAACAGTGTCATCGCCAGCGACGAACTGCTGCCCCTGCTCGCCGACCTGCAAGGCCGCACGGTTTCCCTCGGCGAACTGCAGGCCGGCGCCAACCGCATCACCCTGCTGTACCGCGAGCGCGGCTATCCCCTGGCCCGCGCCTACCTGCCGGCCCAGGAGATCGACGGCGGCATCGTGCGCATCGCCGTGCTCGAAGGCCGTTACGGCGAGGTGCGGCTGGACAACCAGTCGCGCCTCAAGGGCGCGGCCCTGGCCCCGCTGGGCGCCTTGCAAGCCGGCGACGCGGTGCGCTCCGCGCCGCTGGAGCGCAGCCTGCTGCTCCTGCAGGACACCCCCGGCGTGGAAGTGAAATCCACCCTCAAGCCCGGCGCCTCGGTCGGCGCCACCGACCTGCTGGTGGACGTGCAGCCCGGCCCGCTGGTCTCCGGCTCGGTGGATGCCGACAACTACGGCAACCGCTTCACCGGCGAATACCGCCTCGGCGGCACGTTGAACCTCAACAGCCCCCTGGGCCTGGGCGACCGGCTGTCCCTGCGCGCCATGGGTTCGGACGAGGATCAGCACTACTACCGCGCCGCCTACCAGTTGCCCATCGGCCCCTGGGCCACCCAGGTGGGCGTGGCCTACTCGGACATGGACTACCAACTGGCCAAGGACTTCGGCGACCTGGATGCCCACGGCAACGCGCGCATCGCCAGTGTCTATGCGATCCAGCCCTTGATCCGTTCGCGCGACTTCTCGCTGTTCGCCCAGTTGCAGTTCGACGACAAGCGCCTGAAGGACGACATCGACCTGTTCGCGTCCAAGAGCGACAAGCGCTCGCGCGTGGTCACCGCCGCGCTCAACGGCAACGCGCGCGACAGCCTGCTGGGCGGCGGCCTCAGCAGCTTCGCCCTGGCCTGGAGCCAGGGCAGCCTGAACATCGACGGCGAGCTGGAACAACTGATCGACGACCTCAGCGCCGGCACCCGCGGGCGCTTCCACAAGCTCAACCCGAGCCTGGTGCGCCTGCAGCGCCTGAGCGACCGCTTCAGCCTGTACGCCCAGGTGCAGGGCCAGTGGAGCGACGCCAACCTGGACAGTTCGGAAAAACTCAGCCTCGGCGGCGCCTACGGCGTGCGCGCCTACCCGCAGGGCGAAGCCAGCGGCGACCAGGGCTGGCTGGCCAACCTCGAGCTGCGCTATGCGCTGACGCCGGCCTGGCAGCTCAACACCTTCGTCGACCACGGCCAGGTGCGGCTGAACAAGGACAGCTGGAGCAACGGCGACAACCACCGCAGCCTGTCGGCTGCCGGCGTCGGCGCGACCTGGGCCGACCACGGCTGGCGGATCAACGCCGTGGCGGCCTGGAAGCTCGGCAACGACGACCCGCAGAGCGACGTCGACCGCTCGCCACGGGTGTGGGCGCAGGTGGTGCGCTACTTCTGAGAACCTGTCCACGATCTACTGCGCGTCGGCCAGGCGGTCTTGGAAATGCCCTCGGAATGCTCATTTACAATGCAGAAACTCCGCTTCCTCGGGCATTTTCGCGGGGCCGCCCCAGGTCTTGCCTGGCTCTAGCTCGCGAGATCGTGAAGAGGTCCTCAGCCTGGTATGCCGGATACGCAACGCCCATCATCAAGACTGGCATTTGCCGCACCGGGGCAGACGAAAAACCCGTGCGCCCCGTGACCGCCCGGACAGCCAACCCTCCCTCTATCGCACCAAGCGGCGTAGAATCGCGGCATTCCTCGCCAACTATCCTCCGGCGGGCTTGTGAGCCCCGGCCGGGCGGGCGGTAACCCCCGCTGCGCACCGTGCCTTCCCCGAACTTTCGGCCATCTGCCGTTCGTCACCGGTCACAGACGCTCACGCAACGCACATAACCAGACACCTGATCTAGCCGCAGGAACCCGTCATGCCCGATTACCGCTCGAAAACCTCCACCCACGGCCGCAACATGGCCGGCGCCCGCGCCCTGTGGCGCGCCACCGGGATGAAGGACGAAGACTTCAAGAAGCCGATCATCGCCATCGCCAACTCCTTCACCCAGTTCGTGCCCGGCCACGTGCACCTCAAGGACATGGGCCAACTGGTGGCACGCGAGATCGAGAAAGCCGGCGGCGTGGCCAAGGAATTCAACACCATCGCCGTGGACGATGGCATCGCCATGGGCCACGACGGCATGCTCTATTCGCTGCCCAGCCGCGAGATCATCGCCGACTCGGTGGAGTACATGGTCAACGCCCACTGCGCCGACGCCATCGTCTGCATCAGCAACTGCGACAAGATCACCCCCGGCATGCTGATGGCCGCGCTGCGCCTGAACATCCCGGTGGTGTTCGTCTCCGGTGGCCCGATGGAAGCCGGCAAGACCAAGCTGGCCGCCCATGGCCTGGACCTGGTGGACGCCATGGTGGCCGCTGCCGATGACAGCTGCTCCGACGAGACCGTCGCCGAATACGAGCGCAGCGCCTGTCCCACCTGCGGCAGCTGCTCGGGCATGTTCACCGCCAACTCGATGAATTGCCTGGCCGAAGCCCTGGGCCTTGCATTGCCCGGCAACGGCTCGACGCTGGCCACCCACGCCGACCGTGAGCAACTGTTCCTGCGTGCCGGGCGCATCGCCGTCGAGCTGTGCCAGCGCTACTACGGCGAAGGCGACGAGTCCGTGCTGCCGCGCAACATCGCCAACCGCCGCGCGTTCGAGAACGCCATGACCCTGGACATCGCCATGGGCGGCTCGACCAACACCATCCTGCACCTGTTGGCCGCGGCCCAGGAGGCCGAGGTCGACTTCGACCTGCGCGCCATCGACGCGCTGTCGCGCAAGGTGCCGCAACTGTGCAAGGTGGCGCCGAACATCCAGAAGTACCATATGGAAGACGTCCATAGGGCGGGGGGCATCTTCAGCATCCTCGGCGAGCTGGCCCGCGGCGGCCTGCTGCACACCGACGTGGCCACCGTGCACAGTCCGAACATGGCCGAAGCCATCTCCCGCTGGGACATCACCCAGACCCGCGACGAAGCCGTGCACACCTTCTTCAAGGCCGGCCCGGCCGGCATCCCCAGCCAGACCGCGTTCAGCCAGAGCACCCGCTGGCCGAGCCTGGACCTGGACCGCGCCGAAGGCTGCATCCGCAGCGTCGAGCACGCCTACTCGCAGGAAGGCGGCCTGGCGGTGCTCTACGGCAATATCGCCCTCGATGGCTGCGTGGTGAAGACCGCCGGTGTCGACGAATCGATCCTGGTCTTCGAGGGCAGCGCGAAGATCTTCGAAAGTCAGGACGCCGCGGTGAAGGGCATCCTCGGCGACGAGGTGAAGGCCGGCGACATCGTGATCATCCGCTACGAGGGTCCGAAGGGCGGCCCGGGCATGCAGGAAATGCTCTACCCGACCTCGTACCTCAAGTCCAAGGGCCTGGGCAAGCAGTGCGCCCTGCTCACCGACGGCCGCTTCTCCGGCGGCACCAGCGGCCTGTCCATCGGCCACGCCTCGCCGGAAGCCGCCGCCGGCGGCGCCATCGGCCTGGTACGCGACGGCGACAAGGTGCTGATCGACATCCCCAACCGCAGCATCAACCTGCTGGTTTCGGACGAAGAGCTGGCGCACCGGCGCATCGAACAGGACAAGAAGGGCTGGAAACCCGCCGCTCCGCGCGCGCGCAAGGTGACCACCGCGCTCAAGGCCTACGCCCTGCTGGCTACCAGTGCCGACAAGGGTGCGGTACGCAACAAGGCGCTGCTGGAGGGCTGATGCCCGCGGCAAAAGCCCAGCCTGATGCCGCCATGTTGTACACATAAACGCCAGGCAATGCGTTTCCCCTCTCCCACAGCGGGAGAGGGGGGACTAAATATGCTCGACTGACAGTGCGCAGCATCGCGGCCCGACGCCGGGCTTCTTTATCGCCAGCCCGCGTGCGGCGTCCGGCCGCTGGCGGCGCATCGATTCGCACTGTTCCGATGGCGTTCGGGGCCGTAATATCGCGCCCTTTTGGACACCATCATGAGCGCTCTGGAAAATCGCCCCGCCTTCGACGCCCCGCATGATCTGCTCTACGGGCTCGACGACCGCCCGCGCCCCTGGCTGGCCTTCCTCGCCGCCCTCCAGCACCTGCTGGCGATCATCGTGCCCATCGTCACCCCTGGCCTGCTGATCTGCCAGGCCATCGGCGTTTCGCCCCGCGACACCAACGTCATCGTCTCGATGTCGCTGGTGATCTCCGGCATCGCCACCTTCGTCCAGTGCAAGCGTTTCGGCCCGCTCGGCGCCGGGTTGCTGATCGTCCAGGGCACCAGCTTCAACTTCGTCGGCCCGCTGATCGCCGGTGGCGTGCTGATGGTCAAGCAGGGCACGCCGGTCGAGGCGGTGATGGCGGCGATCTTCGGCGTGGTCATCGCCGGCTCCTTCATCGAGATGGGCGTGTCGCGCATCCTGCCGTTCGTCAAACGCCTGATCACCCCGCTGGTCACCGGCATCGTCGTGCTGATGATCGGCCTGACGCTGATCAAGGTCGGCCTGATCAGCATGGGCGGCGGCTATGCCGCGATGGGCAACGGCACCTTCGCCAACGGCGAGAACCTGCTGCTGTCGTGCGTGGTGCTGGGCGCCATCATCGTGCTCAACCGCCTGCCGCTGGCCTGGCTGCGCAGCTGCGCGATCATCATCGCCCTGGCCACCGGCTATGCGCTGGCGGCCTGGCTGGGCCGCCTGGACTTCACCGGCATGCGCGAAGCCGAGCTGTTCCAGGTGCCGATGCCGCTGCACTTCGGCCTGGGCTTCTCCTGGAGCCTGTTCATTCCCATGGTGGTGATCTATCTGGTCACCTCGCTGGAAGCCATCGGCGACGTCACCGCCACCAGCAAGATCTCCCGCCAGCCGGTCGAGGGCCCGCTGTGGATGCAACGCATCAAGGGCGGTGTGCTGGTCAACGGTGCCAACTCGCTGCTGGCCGGAATCTTCAACACCTTTCCCAGCTCGGTGTTCGCGCAGAACAACGGCATCATCCAGCTGACCGGCATCGCCAGCCGCTACGTCGGCATGTGGGTCGCGGTGCTGCTGATCGTGCTCGGCCTGTTCCCGGCTGTCGCCGGCGCACTGCAGGCGGTGCCCGAGCCGGTGCTCGGCGGCGCCGCCCTGGTGATGTTCGGCGCCGTGGCCGCGGCCGGGATCAACATCCTCGCGGGGGTGCAACTGGACCGGCGCGCGCTGCTGATCATCTCGGTGTCGCTGGCCCTCGGCCTGGGCTTCTCCCAGGTGCCGGAATTCCTCGCGCACCTGCCGGCTGCACTGCGCAACGTACTGGAATCCGGCGTGGCCACCGGCGGCATCTGCGCGCTGGTGATGAACTGGTTCCTGCCGGAAACGCCCACGTCCCGGCCCGCGCCGCTCTGAACGGCTGGGTCAGCCGGCGCCTTCGAGGCGCCGGCACACCTCATCGGCGATCGCCAGGCAGGCGGTCAGCCCCGGCGACTCGATGCCGAACAGGTTCACCAACCCGGGGACGCCGTGCTGCGCCGGGCCGTCGATGCGAAAGTCCGCCGCCGGCTCGCCCGGCCCGCTGATCTTCGGGCGGATGCCGCTGTAGGCCGGCTGCAACGCACCGTCCGACAGGCCCGGCCAGTAGCGGCGGATCGCCGCGTAGAAGCCCTCGGCGCGTTGCGGCTCGACCTGGTAATCGAGGCCGTCGACCCACTCCACGTCCGGGCCGAAGCGCGCCTGGCCGGCGAGATCCAGGGTCAGGTGCACACCCAGCCCGCCCGGCTCCGGCAGCGGATAGACCAGGTGAGTGAACGGCGTGCGCCCGGCGAGGCTGAAGTAGCTGCCCTTGGCGAAGAACTGCCGCGGCCGCCCTGCGGCGGGCAGGCCGGCGGTGCGGGCCGCCAGCAGCGGCGCGCCATGCCCGGCGCAGTTGACCAGGGTTCGCGCCAGCAACTGCAGCGGCTCGGCGCCACCGACCCGGACGCGCAATCCCGCATCCGTCAGCGCGATGCCTGCCACCGGCGCATTGAGCGCCAGCAGCGCGCCCTGGCTCTCGGCAGCGCCGAGCAGCGCCAGCATCAGCGCGTGACTGTCGACGATCCCGGTGCTCGGCGAGCGCAACCCGGCCACGGCCCGCAACTGCGGCTCCAACGCCAGCAGCTCGGCGCCGGTGAGTCGCTGCAGGTCGTCGACGCCATTGGCCCGCGCATGCTGCTGCAATTGCGCCAGCGCGGCGAGCTGGGCGTCATCGCTGGCGACGATCAGCTTGCCGCAACGCCGGTAGGGCACGCCGTGGCTGTCGCAGAAGGCGTACAGCGCCTGGCGCCCGGCCACGCACAAGCGCCCCTTGAGCGAGCCCTGCGGGTAGTAGATGCCGGCATGGATGACCTCGCTGTTGCGCGCACTGGTGGCCGTGCCGATGGCCGCCTCGGCCTCCAGCAGCAACACCTCGCGCCCGCCCAGCGCCAATGCGCGGGCCACCGCCAGCCCGACCACCCCGGCGCCCACCACCACACAGTCCACCCGCTCCATGCCTTGCTCCTCAACCGTTCCGGCCAAGCCTGCCGCAACCAGGGCGGCGGGCCAAGGGTCCAATGGCCTATCCTGCAGCTTTTCGAGGAAAACCCGGCATGCGCATCGGCCTGATCTCCGACACCCACGGCCTGCTCCGCCCCGAGGCGCTGGCGGCCCTGCAGGGGAGCCAGCAGATCATCCATGCCGGCGACATCGGCAAACCGGCGGTGCTCGACGGCCTGCGGGCGATCGCCCCGCTGCAAGCCATCCGCGGCAATATCGATAGCGGCGACTGGGCGCTCGCGCTGCCCGAACGGCTGGACCTGCGCATCGGCGGCCTCACCCTGCACGTGCTGCACGACCTCAAGCAGCTGGACATCGACCCGCTCGCCGCCGGCATCGACGTGGTGATCGCCGGCCACTCGCATCGGCCGAAGGTCGAACGACGCGACGGCGTGCTCTACGTCAACCCCGGCAGCGCCGGGCCGCGGCGTTTCAGCCTGCCCATCGGCCTGGCCTTGCTGGAGCTGGAAGAGGGCCAAGCGCAAGTCGAACTGGTGACGCTCAGCTGACGCCCATGTAGCGCCCGGCGCGGTGGTTGATCGCCAGCACCAGGTTCAGCGCCACCGCGCCGAGTACGGACAGGACAACCTTGTCCGCCGGCACGATGAATACCGCCGCCAGCACGATCGACGCATCGATGCCCATCTGCACGGTGCCGGCGCGCAGGCCGAAACGCTCCTGCAGGAACAGCGCGAGGATGTTCACCCCGCCGAGGCTGGCACGGTGGCGAAACAGGATCAGCAGGCCGATGCCGATGACGAAGCCACCGAAGACCGCCGCATAGACCAGGTTGAGCTCGGTGAAGCGCACCCATTGCGGGGTCAGCTCGGCGAACAGCGAGACCAGCCCCACCGCGCAGACGGTGCGCAGGGTGAAGGTCCAGCCCATGCGCCAGATCGCCAGCGCGTAGAACGGCAGGTTGAGCAGGAAGAAGGCCGGGCCGAACGACCAGCCGGCCAGGTACTTGAGCAGGAAGGCCAGGCCCACGGTGCCGCCGGTCAACAGCCCGGCATGGCTGTAGAAGGCGATGCCGAGGGCGACCAGCGCGGTGCCGGTGAGCAACGCCAGGGCGTCCTCCCAGAGCGGATGACGGACGAATATCGCGGCGACGCGCTCGGCTTCCGCGGCTTCGGATTCGGTTGGCTGCATCGAAGGTGGTCTCGTTACGGCGACGGCGCGCCAGGATAGAACCTGCCGCCCGCAGCGGCATTGGCGACGATCAAGTGGCGGCGATGCCGCTCAGCGCCGTTCCCAGGTTTCGAAACGATAGGCCGGCGCCTCGCCCTCGGCCGGCTGCGCCTGGCTGTCGACGCATTGCCATTCGGCTTCGTCGAACGCCGGGAAGAAGGCGTCGCCCTCGGGGCGGGCCTCGATGCGGGTCAGATACAGCCGCTGCGCCCGCGCCAGCGCCTGCACGTACAACTGCGCACCGCCGATCAGCATCAGCTCGCCGGCGCCCTGCTCGCGCGCCCACTGCTCGGCGCGCAGCAGCGCCGCGTCCAGCCCGGTGAAGGCTTCCGCACCATCGAGCTGCAGCTCCGGCTGGCGGCTGACCACCAGGTTGAGCCGGCCCGGCAGCGGGCGGCCGAGCGAGTCCCAGGTCTTGCGACCCATGATGATCGGCTTGCCGAGGGTCATGGCCTTGAAGTGCCGGAGGTCGGCCGGCAGGTGCCAGGGCATGCGGTTGTCGAGGCCGATCACGCGGTTGTCCGCGAGCGCGGCGATCATGGCGAGGGGGAGGCGGGTCTGGTTCATGGCGGCGAGCATAACAGAGCGCCGCGTCGTCCTGCAGCGCCAGCCGTTCGTCGGCTGCAGCGCCTGGAAACGTCGGCGACAGCGCGGCGTCAGAGCCCGGTCATGCAATGGGCCCAGGCTATGATTTCCAATCCGAGGAGATGCCGACATGGCCCGCACCACCACCGCTTCCCTTCGCCACTGGCTGGCCGCCTGCAGCCTGCTGCTGCCGCTCGCCGGCTTCGCCGCCCCGGCCGACAGCACGGCGCAGCGTCACGCCGAACCGGCCCCGCTGGTGATTGCCCACCGCGGCGCCAGCGGCTACGTGCCGGAGCACACCCTGGCGGCCTACGCCCTGGCGGTGTTCCAGGGCGCCGACTACATCGAGCCGGATCTGGTGATGACCCGCGACGGGCAGATCGTCGCCCGCCACGACAACGAACTGGGGCTGACCACCGACGTCTCCCGCCACCCCGAGTTCGCCGACCGCAAACGCACCCAGCAGGTCGACGGCGTCACCCTCACCGGCTGGTTCAGCGAGGACTTCACCCTCGCCGAGCTGAAGACCCTGCGCGCCATCGAGCGCATCCCGGAAATCCGCCCGGGCAACGCCCGTCTCGACGGCAGCCTGGAAATCCCGACCCTGCAGCAGATCATCGACCTGGTGAAAACCCTGCAGCTCAGCCAGGGCCGGCGCATCGGCCTGTACCCGGAAACCAAGCATCCGACCCACTTCCAGCAGCTCGGCCTGGCGATGGAAAAGCCGCTGGTGCGCATCCTCACCCGCAACGGCTACGTCGGCCGGCAGGCACCGGTGTACATCCAGTCCTTCGAGGTGGACAACCTCAAGACCCTGAGCCGCCTGACCCAGTTGCGCCTGGTCCAGCTGTTCGGCGCAGGCCAACCCTACGACCAGCAGGTGCGCGGCAGCGAACTGACCTATGCACGGATGGCGACCCCGGCCGGATTGAAGGCGATCGCCCGCTACGCGGCCGGCGTCGGCCCGGACAAGGGCTATCTCATCCCGCGCGACGCCAACGGCAACCTGGGCGCGCCGACCCGCTTCGTCGCCGACGCCCACGCCGCCGGGCTCAAGGTGCACCCCTATACCTTCCGAGCCGAGAACGCCTTCCTCCCGACCGGCCTGCGCAGCAGCGACCAGCCGACCGCACGCGGCGAGATCGAAACGGAAATCCGCGCCTTTCTCGACGCCGGCATCGACGGCCTGTTCATCGACCAGCCGGATATCGCCGTGCGCCTGCGCAACGCCGACTGACGGCCACAGCGGGGAGCCGCAACGGCTCCCCGTTTCCCCGTTCCGCGCGGCAGCGGTTATCCTCAGGGCTCGACCCGCCAGCGAGAAGCCGCGTGACCGTCCGCCCCTCTCCCGATCTCACTCCGCTCGACCGAATCTGGCTGACCGAAGCCGTGCGCCTGCGCGAAGAGCATGCCGGGCCGCTGGAGGACGAGGAAGCCATTCGCCAGGCTCGCGCCCGGGGCGGCGACCTGGCGGCGCTGATCGAACACCGCGCGCTCTGGCTGGCGCACCGCGACGGCCTGCTCGATGCCCGGCAACACTGGCGCCAGGGCGTGCGCCTGGCCGGCCTGGCCCTGGCGTTGCTGGCGGTCTGCACCGGCGCGGGGCTGGCCTGGGCCGCGCTGGGCGACGGCCAGCGGCCGGTCAACGTGTTCTGGGCGCTGGGCAGCCTGCTCGGGCTGAACCTGCTGACCCTGCTCGGCTGGCTGCTGGGCTTGCTCTTCATCGGCGACAGCGGCGGCGCGCTGGGGCGGCTGTGGCTCTGGCTCAGCGAGAAGCTGGCGCGTGACGCCCGCGCCGTGCAGCTAGCGCCGGCGCTGCTCGCCGTGCTGCAGCAGCGCCGCCTCGGCCGCTGGCTGCTCGGCATCGGCGTGCATGGGCTGTGGCTGCTGGCGATGACCAGCGCCCTGCTCACGCTGCTGGCCCTGCTGGCGACGCGCCGCTACGGCTTCGTCTGGGAGACCACCATCCTCGGCGAAAACGCCTTCGTCACCCTTACCCAGGCCCTCGGCGCGCTGCCGACGCTGCTCGGCTTCGGCATACCGGACGTCGAGCAGATCCGCGCCAGCGGCGCGCTGGGCAGCGATCTGGACAACGCCCGGCAGCACTGGGCCGGCTGGTTGGTCGGCGTGCTGCTGGTCTACGGCCTGCTGCCGCGCCTGCTGCTGGCCGGTTTCTGCCTGTGGCGCTGGCAACGTGGCCGCACAGCGCTGCGACTCGATCTGAACCTGCCGGCCTACCGCCTGCTGCGCGAACGCCTGCAGCCGCCCAGCGAGCGACTCGGCATCAGTGATGCAGCACCCGCCCAACTGCACGCTCCCAGCGCCGGCGCCCAGCTCGATGGCAGTGCCGGCGCCGTGCTGGTGGCCATCGAACTGGACGGCAGCCGCCCGTGGCCGCCGCCGTTGCCCAAGGGCGTCGCCGATGCCGGCATCCTCGACGACCGCGAGGGGCGCCGGCGTCTGCTCGACCAGCTCACCCGTTTTCCGCCGGCACGCCTGGCCATCGCCTGCGACCCGCGGCGCTCGCCGGATCGCGGCACGCTGGCGCTGATCGGCGAACTGTCGCGCTGCGCGGCAGCGACTCGCGTCTGGCTGCTGCAGGCGCCGCCGGGCGAGGCGCTGGACAGCGCGCGCCTGGAAGACTGGCACCAGGCGCTGGATGCCCTGGGCCTGGCGCATTCCAGCTGCGCGCCGCTGGGCTGGCTGGAGCACGGCCATGACTGACGCGCTGAAACTCGCCGTGGTCGGCCATACCAACGTCGGCAAGACCTCGCTGCTGCGCACCCTGACCCGCGACATCGGCTTCGGCGAGGTCTCGCACCGGCCGAGCACCACCCGCCATGTCGAAGGCGCGCGGCTGTCGGTGGACGGCGAGCCGCTGCTGGAGCTCTACGACACCCCGGGGCTGGAAGACGCCATCGCCCTGCTCGACTACCTCGAACGCCTGGAGCGCCCCGGCGAGCGCCTCGACGGCCCGGCGCGCACCGCGCGCTTTCTCGACGGCAGCGAGGCGCGCCAGCGCTTCGAGCAGGAGGCCAAGGTGCTGCGCCAGCTCTTGGCCAGCGACGCCGGGCTCTACGTGATCGATGCCCGCGAGCCGGTGCTGGCCAAGTACAAGGACGAGCTGGCGGTGCTCGCCGGCTGCGGCAAGCCGCTGTTGCCGGTGCTCAACTTCGTCGCCCAGCCCGGCCATCGCGAGGAGGAATGGCGCCAGGCCCTGGCGCGGCTCGGCCTGCATGCGCTGGTGCGCTTCGACAGCGTGGCGCCGCCGCTGGACGGCGAGCGGCGGCTGTACGAAAGCCTGGCGCTGCTGCTGGAGCAGGCGCGACCGAAGTTGCAGCGGCTGATCGAGGATCACGAGGCCCAGGCCGAAGCACGCCTGGCCAGCGGCCAGCGGCTGATCGCCGAGCTGCTGGTGGATGTCGCCGCCTGCCGCCGCAGCGTCGCCGCGCAGGCGGAGCTGGAGCGCCGCGCCATCGGCGAGCTGCACGATGCGGTGCGCGTCCGCGAACAGCGCTGCGTCGAGGCGCTGCTGCGGCTGTATGCCTTCCGCCGGGAGGACGCCGAGACCCACGACCTGCCGCTGCTCGACGGGCGCTGGGGCGACGACCTGTTCAATCCGGAAACCCTGAAACAGCTCGGCGTGAAGATCGGCGGCGGCATGGCCGCCGGTGCCGCGGCGGGCGCCGGGGTCGACCTGATGGTCGGCGGCATCACCCTCGGCGCGGCGGCGCTGCTCGGCGCCATCGCCGGTGGCGGCGCGCAGACCGCGCGGCACTATGGCAACCGCCTGCTCGGCAAGCTCAAGGGCCAGCGCGAACTGAGCGTCGACGACGCCGTGCTGCGCCTGCTCGCCCTGCGCCAGCGCCAGCTGCTGGCGACCCTGGCCACGCGCGGGCACGCCGCGGTCGAGGCGATCCGCCTGGGCACGCCGCAGGACCGCAACTGGCGCGAAGGCAGCCTGCCGGAAGCCCTGCAACGCTGCCGCGCCCACCCCGAGTGGTCGGCGCTCAACCCCGCCGCCCGCCTGCAGGACGCCGAGCGCCAGGCGGCGCTGGATGCATTGCAGGCAGAACTGCGCCAGGAGTGAACCATCGCGCGGGTCTCGGCGGGCGCTGAGCACATCACCGTAGGTTGCGGTTGAGGTGCATGGCGCCGAAGCCCAACACTCCGGTATGCCCGCGAACCCGCAGGCATCGCTTATGCCGAAAGTCACGCCGCAACGGCTGTATCGCCGGGAACCTTGCTCGTTGGGCTTCGCTCAACCCAACCTACGCTCAGGCCCGCGTCGCCACGCCGTCGTCGATGCCAGCGGCGGGCCTGGTCGGCGCCGCCCGGCCGGAGTGCAGTGTCCATGCCGTCGCCAGCATGATCAGCAGGCCGCCCGCCCAGCCCATCGGCGCCAGCCGCTCGCCCAGCCAGAGCCCGGCGATGAGTGCGCCGAACAGTGGCTCGGAGCCCATCAGCAACGACACCCGCGTTGCGCTGCTGCGCCCCAGCGCGCGGTTCTGCGCAAACATGGCGAACAGCGTGGCGAACAGCACCAGATACAGCGTGCCGAACCAGAAGCCTGGCTCCACCGGCAGCGCCGGCAGTCCGCCCGGCAGCGACACGGCGAGCAGGATGCAGCCCGCCGCAACGACTCCACTCTGCACCGCAGTCAACGCCAGTGCCGGGATTTCCCGGCCGGCCGTCAATCGCCGGGTCAGGCAGACCAGCACCGCGCGCAGCAACGCGGCGGCCAGCATCAGCGCATCGCCGAGATTGAGCGACAGCTGCGGCCCGCCGGTCAGCAGCCAGACGCCCGCCAGCGACAGCGCGCAGGCGAGGAACAGCGTGTTGTGCGGCCGCTGGCGCAGCAGTAGCCATTCCATGAACGGTGTGATCACCACGCACAGGCTGATCAGAAACGCCGCATTGCTGGCGCTGGTCAGCAGCACGCCCCAGGTCTCGCAGAGAAAGATCACCAGCATCACCAGCCCCAGCGGCAGGCCGGGGCGCAGCGCCCGGCGACCGGCTCCGCGCAGCTGCGGCAACAGCAGGATGAAGGTCAGGCCGAAGCGGATCGCCAGGAAGCCCAGCACCGGGTAGAACAGCAGCGCTTGCTTGGCCACCGCGTAGCTGCTGCCCCAGATCAGCGCCACCATCAGCAGCATGCCATCGGCCAGCCACAGGCCTTGCTTCGTTGCGCCTTTCATTCCAATACCCTCGTTGCAACCATCGGGCGCCGATTGTCGATCTTGGCGCCTCAATCGATAATCCAGCGAAACAGCACAGGACCTGTTCCACATGGGAACGAATGACAACGCAGCCCTGCTGCCCTACATGGCGGTCTTCGTCCGCGTGGTGGAGGCCGGTAGCTTCTCCGCCGCGGCGCGCCTGCTGGGCAGCACGCCCTCGGCGGTGAGCCGGCAGGTGGCGAGGCTGGAGCAGGCGCTGGCGCTGCGCCTGCTCGAACGCACCACCCGCCAGCTGCGGCTGAACGAGGCGGGAGCGCAGTTCTATCAGCATTGCCGGGCCATGCTGGAAGCGGCCGAGGCCGCCATGGCCATCGGCGAGCGGCTGATGCGCAGCCCGCGCGGGCTGGTGCGCCTCAGCGTGCCGAAGGCCTATGGCAAGTTCGTCGTCAGCCCGCTGATGCCGGGGTTTCTGCAGCGCTACCCGGACGTCGACGTGCAGCTGCGGATCGACGACCGCAGCCCGGACCTGATCGAGGAGGGTTTCGACCTGCTGGTGCAAGTCACCGACCAGCCGCCCGCCGGCCTGGCCGGCAAGCCGTTCGAACCGGTGCGCCAGCTGCTCTGCGCCAGCCCCGACTACCTGCAACGGCACGGCGCGCCGCAGCACCCGCAGGATCTGCTGCGCCATAGTTGCCTGTATCTGGGAGAAAGCGCCGGCGACAACCGCTGGCATCTGCGCCGCGGCGAACGGCAGGAAGTGGTGACGGTGCGCGGCCGCTATATCAGCAACCATAGCGAGGCGCGGCTACAGGTGGCGCTGGCCCACCTGGGTATCACCTGCCTGCCGCACTTCACCGCCGCCGCCGCGCTGGCCGACGGCCGCCTGCGCGAGGTGTTGCCCGAGTGGCGCTACACCGGCTCGTACCAGGGCGCGGCCTGGCTACTGTGGCGGCAGAACCGCCACCTGCCGCCGAAGCTGCGGGTGCTGATCGATTATCTGAGCGAGGCGCTGACGCCGGCGCTAGCCCCCGTGCACAAGGTCGTTCGGCAGCATAAACTCCATCGTTTGCTTTAAGGCCCCCAAGGATCAGCAGTGGAACACCAGGAACTCTTCAAGAAACACAGCGACTTCATCTGGGACATCGCCAACCTGCTGCGCGGCCCCTACCGCCCACCGCAATATCGTCGGGTGATGATTCCGCTGACCGTGCTGCGACGCCTGGATTGCGTGCTGGAGGCCAGCAAGGACAAGGTTCTGGCGGAATACAAGCTGCTGAAGACCACCGACAAGTTCAGCGACGAACTGATCGAGAAGATGATTTGCCGCAAGTTCGACCTGAACTTCTACAACACCAGCGAATTCACCTTCAAAAAGCTGCTGGCCGACCCGAACAATCTGGCGCGCAACCTCATCAACTACCTCGCCGGCTTCTCCAGCAAGGCGCGCAAGATCCTCGACAAGTTCAACTTCGGCATCGAGATCGAGAAGCTTGAAGACGCCAACCGTCTGTTCGAAGTGATCAAGGCCGTCGCCGCCATCGACCTGCATCCCGGCCGCGTACCCAATATGGCCATGGGTTACATCTTCGAAGACCTGGTGCGGCGCTTCAACGAACAGGCCAACGAGGAAGCGGGGGACCACTTCACCCCCCGCGAAGTGATCAAGCTGATGGTCAACCTGCTGTTCAACGGCCAGGAAGAGGTCTACGCCGAAGGCAAGCACCTGCGCATCTACGACCCGACCTGCGGCACCGGCGGCATGCTGTCGGAGTCGGAAAAGTACATCCTCGCCGAAAACCCGCGAGCGGACGTCAGGCTCTACGGCCAGGAATACAACCCGGAGTCCTTCGCCATCTGCGGCTCCGACCTGATGATCAAGGCCGAAGACACCAACCACATCGTCTTCGGCGACACGCTGGGCACAGGCCGTAACCGCGAAGGCATAGTCGACGGCGACGGCCACCCCGACGAGACCTTCCACTACATGCTGGCCAATCCGCCCTTCGGCGTGGAATGGAAGCCCGAGCAGGACTATGTCACCCAGGAGCACAACAAGCTCGGCTTCAACGGCCGCTTCGGCGCCGGCCTGCCGCGCATCAACGACGGTGCCCTGCTGTTTCTCCAGCATATGCTCAGCAAGCGCGTGCCGAGCGAGGTCGAAGGCGGCGAACCGGGTGCGGGCTCGCGCATCGCCGTGGTGTTCAACGGCTCGCCGCTGTTCACCGGCGACGCCGGCAGCGGCGAGAGTAATATTCGCCGCTGGATCATCGAGAACGACTGGCTGGAGGCCGTGGTCGGCCTACCCGACCAGTTGTTCTACAACACCGGCATCTCCACCTATATCTGGATCGTCAGCAACCGCAAGAGCGCCAAGCGCAAGGGCAAGGTGCAGTTGATCAATGCCGCCGACTTCGCCTGGAAGATGAAGAAGAGCCTGGGCGACAAACGCAAGAAGCTCGGCGAAGGCGAGACCGAGAACGGTGGCTTCGAGCCCAACCATATCGACGCGCTGACTCGCATCCATGGCGAGTTCCAGCACGACCAGCGCCTGCGCATCAATGAGATCCAGACCAATATCGAGCCGGACCGCAAGAAGAAGCGTGATCCGAACAAGAGCGTGCTGGTCAGCAGGATTCTCGACAACCGCGACTTCGGCTACCTGAAGATCACCGTCGAGCGCCCGCTGCGCCTTAACTTCGCCATTACCGATGCGCGTATCCAGCAGGTCAGGGAAGGCAGCTTCTTTGCCGGCCTGGCCAGCAGCAAGAAGCGCAAGGACCTGGCCGCCAGCGCCGCGGAAATCGCCGCCGGCAAGGCCCAGCAGGCGAAAATCCTCGCCATTCTCGAAGGGCTCAAACCGCGCTTCGCCGCAAGCGAAGTGATCCGTAACCGCGACGAGTTCGAGAAGCTGTTGAAAGCCGCCTTCAAGAGCAGCGATATCGGCTGGAGCGCGCCGCTGAGAAAGGCCTTGCTGGCCAAGGGTGCCCTGGGCGAGCAGGACCCCGAAGCCGACATTTGCCAGGACGCCAAAGGCAATCCCGAGCCGGATGCCGACCTGCGCGACACCGAGAATGTCAGCCTGCCCACCGATATCGCCCTGCCCCTGCCGTTGGATTACGAAAGCAACGCCAACAAGGGCAAGGTGGACAAGAGCGCGCTGCTCAAGCGGGTGCGCCAGCACTGCCAGGACTATCTGGCCCGCGAAGTGCTGCCCTACCGTCCGGATGCCTGGATCGACTTCGACAAGACCAAGGTCGGTTACGAAATTCCCTTCAATCGCCACTTCTATGAGTACGAAGCCCCGCGCCCGTTGGCTGAGATCGAGGCGGAGATCAAGGCGCTGGAAGGCGAGATTATGGCCATGCTGAGTGAGGTGGTTTGATGGGGTATCGGAGGTATCCGGAATATAAGAAGTCGGGAATTGAGTGGCTGGAGCAAATGCCTAGCCACTGGGGCGTCGAGCGCTTGAGGTTTTCTATTCAGACTAACCCCACAAAATCTGAAATTAAACATTTGAGCGAAAACCTATCGGTCTCTTTTGTACCTATGGAGGCTGTTGGGGAGCTCGGTGGTCTGTGCCTTGATGTCGAGAAGGAAATTTCAGAGGTTTCGAATGGGTACAGCTATTTTGCAGATGGCGATGTACTGATAGCAAAAATCACGCCTTGCTTTGAAAATGGCAAAGGGGCTATAGCTAAAGGCCTCACCAATGGCGTTGGTTTTGGCACAACTGAATTCCATGTGCTGCGCTGCGAAAGCTCTATGAATCGCAACTATCTTTTTTACCTGAGCGTCTGCCATGCGTTTAGAGAGATAGGTGCATCGCAAATGCTGGGAGCCGGTGGGCAGAAGCGAGTCACGGATGACTTCATTAGAGACTTTCGGGTGGGGCTTCCTTCGCTGCTAGAGCAGGAAATAATTTCAGATTTCCTCGATTATAAAACTGCAAAAATTGACCGTTTGATCGAGAAAAAGAAAGAGCTGATTGAAAAGCTTCAAGAGCAACGCATCGCCACAATAACCCACGTAGTTACCAAAGGAATAGACATCAATGTAAAGATGAAAAAATCTGGCATTGAATGGCTGAACTCTATTCCTCAGCACTGGCAGCTAGGCCGGATAAAAGAGTACTCAAGCACAATATCAAAAGGCACAACCCCTTCAACCGAGGGGCATGATACTTTAGAAGATGGCCCCGTCAGATTTATAAAAGCCGAAAACATTGCAAGCCAAGCAATCAGCGAGGCTCCCAAAGTATTCATTAGCGAAGAAACAAATAGAAAATTATCTAGATCAACCCTCAAACAAGGTGATTTGCTCTTTGTGATTGCAGGGGCGACATTGGGGAAAGTTGCGATAATTGATGACTCAATCCTGCCAGCCAACATCAATCAAGCAATCGCTTTCATTCGGCCCAAATCTTCACTGAGCAGTCACTATCTTTGTTACTGGCTGGAATCAAGTTTTATTAAAGAAATTACATGGCTATATGCGGTTCAATCTGCGCAACCAAACTTGGCGATGGGAGTCTTGGGGCGTTTTCCAATCCCCCTGCCGCCCAAAGTGGAACAGGAAGCCATAGTTCAGTTTCTTAATCTTAAGACTGTTGGTTTCAACTCTATGCTTGAGAAAACCCAACAAGCCATCACCCGCCTTCAGGAATACCGCGCCGCCCTAATCACCGCCGCAGTCACCGGTCAGATCGATGTGCGCAACTGGCAGGCGCCGGAACCGATACAAGAACCCGAAGCAGACAAGGAAGTCGCCTGATGCAAGTCGAACAGTTCCGCTCCGGCCAGTGGCTGCAGCAGTACCAGTACAAGAGCTTTTCGCCGACGCCGATCAACTGCGAATGGCAGTGGCTCGACCCGCAGCTCAACACATTGCTGGAGCGCGCCTCGCGGGCGCTGGCGGAGCTGAATGCGCTGTCGCTGATGGTGCCGGACGTGGACTTGTTCATCCGCATGCATATCGCCAAGGAGGCCAACACCTCCAGCCGCATCGAGGGCACCCAGACGCAGATGGACGAGGCGCTGATGCGCCGCGAGCAGGTGGCGCCGGAGAAGCGCGACGACTGGCAGGAGGTGCAGAACTATATCGAGGCGATCAATACCGCCGTCGACGACCTCAAGCAGTTGCCGTTGTCCATCCGCGTGCTCAAGCAGACCCATGCGGTACTGATGCAGGGTGTGCGCGGCGATCATAAGATGCCGGGGGAATTTCGCACCTCGCAGAACTGGATTGGCGGCAGCAACCTGAACAACGCCGTGTTCGTGCCGCCGCATCCGAACGAGGTGCCCGAGCTGATGGGCGACCTGGAGAAGTTCTGGCACAACGAGCAGGTGCAGGTGCCGGACCTGATCCGCATCGCCCTGAGCCATTACCAGTTCGAGACCATCCACCCCTTTCTCGACGGCAACGGCCGCATCGGCCGCCTGCTGATCACCCTGTATCTGGTGGACAAGGGCCTGTTGCACAAGCCGGCGCTGTACCTGTCGGACTTCTTCGAGCGCAACCGCGGGGCCTATTACGACGCCCTGACCGTGGTGCGCAGCTCCAACGACCTGCTGCACTGGCTGCGTTTCTTCCTGACCGCCGTGGTGGAAACGGCCACCAGCAGCAAGAACACCTTCATGGCGATCATGACCTTGCGCCATGAGGTGGAACACCAGATCCTCAGCCTGGGCAAACGAGCGGAAAACGCCAAGAAACTGCTGCTGCACCTGTACCAGCGACCCATGGTCAGCATTGGCGACGTCTCGGAGATACTCGACGTGACGCATCCGAGCGCTGCTGCCCTGGTGAAACAACTCGAAAGTCTGGACATTTTGGTGGAAACCACTGGCTATGGACGCAACCGGCTGTACCTGTTCCAGCGCTACTTCGACCTTTTTATGGCCTGAAAGCCCAGGCAGGCTTACACACAGAAATCCATATGTAAGAAACCGCCTTAAAACCTTACATATGTATTTATGTATTTAAGGATCACTCGGCCAGACTTACACATGCGCTATGCAAGAAAGCACCCACCAAGCTCACAGAAGGATCGACCGTGGCCAAGAAGCACAGCGAAGCGCAATTCGAGGACGCCATCGAGTATTCCCTGCTGCACGAGGCCGGGCTGAGCCAGGGCCAGAGCCAGGATTTCGACTCCGCCCGCGCGATGGAGCCGGCCCAGGTGTTGGACTTCATTCAACGCACTCAGCCCAAGGCATGGCAGGCATTGCAGGCCATCCAAGGTGAAGGCGCCAGCGCCCTGGTGCTCGACAGCCTGTGCAAGGAGTTGGATACCAAGGGCATGCTCAAGGTGCTGCGCCACGGCTTCAAGTGTTACGGCAAGCTACTGCGGGTGGCCTTCTTCGCGCCGAGCAACGGCCTCAACCCGGATACCCTGGCGCTCTATACGCAGAATCGCGTATCGGTGACCCGCCAGCTGTACTTCTCCGAAAAGGACAACAAGTCGCTGGATCTGGTGCTGTTCATCAACGGCCTGCCCATCGTTACCGCCGAGTTGAAGCACGCGCTGTCCGGCCAGACCGTCGAAGACGCCAAGCTGCAGTACAAGACCCAGCGCGACCCGCAGGAGAAGCTGTTCGAGTTCAAGAAGCGCGCCCTGGTGCATTTCGCCGTGGATCAGGACCTGGCCTTCATGACCACCCGCTTGTCCGGCGGCAAGACGGTGTTCCTGCCGTTCAACCTGGGCTGCCCGATCACCTCGACCGAAACCGGTGCCGGCAACCCGCCGGCCGCCGACGGCGGCTACCGCACCAGCTATCTGTGGCGCGAGGTGTGGCAACGCGACAGCCTGCTGGATATCGTCGGCCAGTTCATGCACCTGCAGGAGGACGAGAAGCGCATCGTCGTCGATGGGGCGGTCAAGAAAATCCGCAAGGAAACCATGATCTTCCCGCGCTACCACCAGCTCGATGCGGTACGCCGGCTGATCACCCACAGCCGCAGCCATGGCAGCGGGCACAACTACCTGGTGGAGCACTCGGCGGGCTCGGGCAAGTCCAACTCCATCGCCTGGCTGGCCCATCGCCTGTCCAGCTTGCATGACGCCGGCGACGGCAAGGTGTTCGACTCGGTGGTGGTGATCACCGACCGCCGCGTGCTGGATCAACAGCTGCAGGACTGCATCTACCAGTTCGAACACAAGCAGGGCGTGGTGCAGAAGATCGACGAAGACACCAGGCAGCTGGTGCAGGCGCTGGCCGGCGGCACGCCGATCGTCATCACCACGCTGCAGAAGTTTCCCTTCGTCAACGAGACCCTGGAGAAGCTCAACCAGCAGGGCAACCCCAACGCCCTGGCGATCAGCACCCAGGGCAAGCGCTATGCGGTGATCATCGACGAGGCGCACAGCTCGCAGTCCGGCGAAACGGCGATGGACATGAAGTACGTGCTCAACCGGCACGGCATCGAGGAAGCCGCCGCGCAGTATCGCGCAGACAACCCCGACGAGGAGAACGACGGCGTGCTGCGTGAGATGCTCAAGCGCGGCCGGCAGGCCAATATCAGCTTCTATGCCTTCACCGCCACGCCCAAGTACAAGACCAAGCATGTGTTCGACGAGCCGGGGCCGAACGGCCTGGCACCCTTCCACAAATACGGCATGCGCCAGGCCATCGAGGAGCGCTTTATCCTCGACGTGCTGGCGCACTACACCACCTACCAGACCTACTACAAGCTGACCCAGTCCGCCGCCAACGACCCGCAGGTGCAGCGCAAGAAGGCGGCGCTGGCCCTGGCGCGCTTCCTGACCCTGAATCCGCACAACATCAACCAGAAGACCGAGGTGATGGTCGAGCACTTCCGCACCCATGTGCGGCACAAGATCGGCCAGCGGGCCAAGGCCATGGTGGTCACCGAATCGCGCCTGCACGCGGTGCGCTACAAGCTGGCCTTCGATGCCTATATCTCTAGCAAGGGCTACACCGACGTGAAATCCCTGGTGGCTTTTTCCGGCAGCGTGGAAGACCCGGACTTCAAGGACAAGACCTACACGGAAGTGAGCCTGAACGGCGGCATTTCCGAGCGCGAGCTGCCGGAGACCTTCGCCGGTGAGGAGTACCGAGTGCTGCTGGTGGCGGAGAAGTACCAAACCGGATTCGACCAACCGCTGCTGCACACCATGTACGTGGACAAGAAGCTCTCCGGCATCCAGGCGGTGCAGACCCTGTCGCGCCTCAATCGCATGGCGCCGGGCAAGGAAGACACCTTCGTCCTGGATTTTCGCAACAAGCCCGAGGAAATCTTCGCGGCGTTCAAACCCTATTACGGCGAGACGCCCTATGAGGCGCTGACCGATCCACAGCACCTGTACCGCCTGCAGCATCAGATCGAAGAACTGCAGCTGATCTACGCCGACGAGGTACGCGACTACTGCGCGCTGTACTTCGCCGGCAAGCGCAAGGAAAGCGTGCACGACCAGGCCAGGATGAACGGCATCCTCGACCTGGCGGTGGAGCGATTCAAGCGGCTCGACGAGGAGGAGCAGTTGGAGTGCAAGGGGCTGCTGGTCAACTTCCGCAACCTGTATGGCTTCCTCTCTCAGGTAATGCCCTACCAGGATTCCGAACTGGAGCGCCTGTACACCTACCTGCGCTTCCTGCTGACCAAGCTGCCGCGCGATGCCAGCGGGCCGGGCTACCAGGTGGACGACGAGGTCACCCTGGAGTACTACCGGCTGCAGAAGATCAGCGAGGGCAGCATCGACCTGACGCAAGGCGAAGCCACCGCGCTAAAGGGCCCGAGCGATGTCGGCACCGGCCGGCCAGGCGACGAGGAGGTGCCACTGTCGGAGCTGGTCAAGGCATTGAACGAGCGCTTCGGCACCAACTTCACCGAGGCGGATCAGCTGTTCTTCGATCAGATCGAAGCCGAGGCCATCGCCAACGAGGACTTGGAAAAGGCGGTCAATGCCAACTCGCTGGAAGACTTCGGCTATGTGTTCCGCAAAGCCTTCGAAGGGCTGGTGATCGACCGCATGGAAGGCAACGAGGAAATCTTCACCCGTCTGATGGCCGATGGCGACTTCCGCGATCTGGCTTCGGAACATCTATTGAGGAAGGTGTACAGGGCGCTACGCAAATAGCACCCTACACCCCGTACAATGGCAACAAGCCGCACTTCAGCGCTCCCTGCTGCCCTCGACCTCCTCGGCCATGCGCGCCAGGCCCAGGTGGCGCACGTCGGTACCGCGCACCAGGTAGATCACCAGCTCGGCGATGTTGCGCGCGTGGTCGCCGATGCGCTCGAGCGAGCGCAGCACCCAGATCACGCTGAGCACGCGGGAGATCGAGCGCGGGTCTTCCATCATGTAGGTGACCAGCTCGCGCAGGGCGGTCTTGTACTCGCGGTCGACGGTCTTGTCGTACTGCGCCACCGACAGCGCCAGCTCGGCATCGAAGCGGGCGAAGGCATCCAGCGACTCCTGCACCATCTTGCGCACCTGGTCGCCGATGTGGCGCACCTCGACGTAGCCCTTGGGCGACTCGCCCTCCTCGCACAGCTGGATGGCGCGGCGGGCGATCTTGGTCGCCTCGTCGCCGATGCGCTCGAGGTCGATCACCGACTTGGAGATGCTGATGATCAGCCGCAGGTCGGAGGCCGCCGGCTGGCGGCGGGCGAGGATGCGCACGCATTCCTCGTCGATGTTGCGCTCCATCTGGTTGATCTGGTCATCCACCTCGCGCACTTGCTGGGCCAGGCCCGAGTCGGCCTCGATCAGCGCGGTGACCGCGTCGTTGACCTGCTTCTCCACCAGCCCGCCCATGGCCAGCAGGTGGCTGCGCACCTCCTCCAGCTCGGCGTTGAACTGCTGGGAGATGTGTTGGGTGTGGCTGTCTTTGTTGATCATCATCGAGCCCTTGCGAAACTGTGGTTCTCTCGCCGGACGAGCCGGCCCTTGGCAAAGCGTGCTGCGCTAGGAGGCGGCGCGCAGACAGTACAAACGAGTACGGCAAGCGCCGCCGACAACGCGCAGCGCGGTTTGCCATGGCCGGCTAGCCGTAGCGGCCCGTGATGTAGTCTTCCGTCTGCTTCTTGGCCGGGTTGGTGAACAGCGTATCGGTATCGCCGTACTCGATCAGCTTGCCCATGTACATGAACGCGGTGTAGTCCGACACCCGCGCCGCCTGCTGCATGTTGTGGGTGACGATGACGATGGTGTACTTGGCCTTGAGCTCGTAGATCAGCTCCTCGACCTTGAGCGAGGAGATCGGGTCGAGTGCCGAACTCGGTTCGTCGAGCAGCAGCACTTCCGGCTGCACGGCGATGGTGCGGGCGATCACCAGGCGCTGCTGCTGGCCGCCGGAGAGGCCGAGGGCCGACTCGTGCAGGCGATCCTTGACCTCGTCCCACAGCGCCGCGCCCTTGAGCGCCCATTCGACGGTTTCGTCGAGCACGCGCTTCTGCTTGATGCCCTGGATGCGCAGGCCGTAGACGACGTTCTCGTAGATGCTCTTGGGGAACGGGTTGGGCTTCTGGAACACCATGCCGACGCGCCGGCGCAGGTCGGCGACGTCCTCGCCCTTGCGGTAGATGTTGTGGCCGTCGAGGTTGATCTCGCCCTCGATGCGGCAGCCATCGACCAGGTCGTTCATGCGGTTGAAGCAGCGCAGCAGGGTCGACTTGCCGCAGCCGCTGGGGCCGATGAAGGCGGTCACGCGCTGCCGGGGGATGTTCATGCTGACGTTGTACAGCGCCTGCTTCTGGCCATAGAACAGGCTCAGGTCGGGCACCTCGATGGCTACCTGCTCGGTGGCCAGGTCCAGGCTGCGCTTGTCACGGCCCAGCGCGGAAATGTCGATGGCATGGGTGTTCGGTTGCATGTGCTCACTCCGGGAAGAGCCTGAAGCTGAAAGCCTGAAGCTGGAAGTCGAAGCGCTCTTGCTTCCAGCTTCAGGCTTCTAGTTTCCAGCTAACGATTAGTGATCCAGCGCCTTGTACTTCTCGCGCAGGTGGTTGCGGATGTAGATCGCGCTGAAATTGAGCGCGGCGATCACCAGTACCAGCAGCAGCGCGGTGGCGTAGACTAGCGGGCGCGCGGCCTCGACGTTGGGGCTCTGGAAGCCGACGTCGTAGATATGGAAGCCCAGGTGCATGATCTTCTGATCCAGATGCAGATAAGGGTAGTTGCCGTTGAGCGGCAGGTTCGGCGCCAGCTTGACCACGCCGACCAGCATCAGCGGCGCCACTTCGCCGGCGGCGCGGGCCACGGCGAGGATCAGGCCGGTCATCATCGCCGGGCTGGCCATCGGCAGCACCACCTTCCACAGCGTCTCGGACTTGGTCGCGCCGAGGGCCAGCGAGCCTTCGCGGATCATCCGCGGGATGCGCGCCAGGCCTTCCTCGGTGGCGACGATGACCACCGGCAGGGTGAGGATCGCCAGCGTCAGCGAGGCCCACATCAGGCCCGGCGTGCCGAATACCGGCGCCGGCGCGGCTTCGGGATAGAACAGCCGGTCCAGCGAGCCGCCCAGCACGTAGACGAAGAAGCCCAGGCCGAACACCCCGTAGACGATCGACGGCACCCCGGCGAGGTTGTTCACCGCGATGCGGATGATCCGGGTGAGCAGACCCTGCTTGGCGTACTCGCGCAGGTAGACCGCGGCGATCACGCCGAACGGGGTGACGATCACCGCCATGATCAGGGTCATCAGCACGGTGCCGAAGATCGCCGGGAACACGCCGCCTTCGGTATTGGCCTCGCGCGGGTCGTCGCTGATGAATTCCCACAGCTTGGCGAAGTAGAAGCCCAGCTTGTCCAGGGTCGACATGGCATTGGGCTGGAAGGCGCGCACCACCTTGCCCAGGCTGATCTCCTGCTCGCGGCCGTCGGCGGTACGCACGCCGATGCTGTCGCGGTTGAATTGCTGCTGCAGGGCGACCAGCTTCTCTTCCAGCAGCCGGTACTCGGCGTCCCACTGGGCACGCTCGGCATCCAGTTCCGCCTGGGTCGCGACGTCCAGGCGGTCGTCAAGTTCCAGCTTGCGGGTCTTCAGCCGCAGCCGCTCGAGGCCGTGGTTGATGCGGCCGATGTCGGTCTTCTCGACCCGCGAGATCTGCGCGTACAGTGCGGCGACGCGGTCGATACGCCGTTGCAGCTCGGCCCAGGCGCCCTCGCCCTCGGCGACCAGCTGGCCGCCCTCCTTCACATTCAGCAGGTAGCCGTAGAAATTGCCCCATTCGCGACGCTCGAGGACCATCAGGTCGGCGGGCTTGCGCGAATCGCTCAGCCATTCGCCGACGATCCAGGAGAAATCCGCCCCGTAGACTTCGCGGTTGCCGACCTTGAGCAGCTCGCGGGTCATGAACTCGCCGCCTTCGACGTTCACCGGCAGGCCGCTGGCCGCCAGCCGCGCGCGCGGCACTTCCTCGGCCTGCACCACTTCGCCGGCCAGCAGACGCGGCTCGCTGCCGGGCATCTGGTACTCGGCGACGATCACATCGGCCGGCCAGAAGTGCGCCAGCCCGCGCACGGCGATCACCGCCAGCAGGCCCAGGGTCATGATCACCGCGATGGACACCGCGCCGGCGTTCATCCAGATCCAGGGTGTGCCGCTCTTGACCCAGGTGTTCAACGAATCCTTTTTCACGGATCGATACCTTTTTGCGAAATCGGGTTACAGGCTGGCGTATTTGCCGCGCAGGCGCTGGCGGATCAGCTCGGCCAGGGTGTTCATCACGAAGGTGAACATCAGCAGCACCAGGGCGGCGAGGAACAGCACGCGGTAATGGCTGCTGCCCACCTCGGACTCGGGCATTTCCACCGCGACGTTGGCGGCCAGGGTGCGCATGCCCTCGAAGATGTTCGCCTCCATGATCGGCGTGTTGCCGGTGGCCATCAGCACGATCATGGTCTCGCCCACCGCGCGGCCCATGCCGATCATCAGCGCCGAGAAGATGCCCGGGCTGGCGGTCAGCAGTACCACGCGAGTCAGTGTCTGCCAGGGCGTGGCACCCAGCGCCAGCGAGCCGAGGGTCAGGCTCCGGGGCACGCTGAACACCGCGTCCTCGGCGATCGAGTAGATCGTCGGGATCACCGCGAAGCCCATCGCCAGGCCGATCACCAGGGCGTTGCGCTGGTCGAACGGGATGCCCATCTCGTTGGACAGCCACAGGCGCATGTCGCCGCCGAAGAACCAGTTCTCCAGGTGGCCGCTGATTTCCAGCGAGCCGAAGCCGATCAGCAGGATCACCGGAATCAGCAGTACCGCTTCCCAGCCATCCGGGATCGCCAGGCGCACGCCCTGCGGCAGCCGGCTCCAGGTCCAGGCGGCGAAGAGGATGCCCAGCGGCATCAGCAGCAGCAGGCTGAAGATGCCCGGCAAATGGTTCTCCAGGAACGGCGCGAGGAACAGGCCGGCGAAGAAGCCGAGGATCACCGTCGGCAGCGCCTCCATCAGCTCGATCACCGGCTTGACCTTGCTGCGCAGCGACGGTGCCATGAAGTAGGCGGTATAGAACGCCGCGCAGATCGCCAGCGGCGCGGCCAGCAGCATCGCGTAGAACGCCGCCTTGAGCGTGCCGAAGGCCAGCGGCGCGAGGCTCAGCTTGGGCTCGAAGTCGCTGTTGGCGGAGGTCGACTGCCAGACGTAGTCGGGCTCGGGATAACTCTCGTACCAGACCTTGCCCCACAGCGCGCTCCAGGAGATTTCCGGGTGCGGGTTGTCGATCACGAAGCGCTGCAGCCCCTGCTGGGACTCCACCAGCAGGCGGGTCGCCCGCGGCGACATGGCGGCCAGCGCGGCGCCCTCGGCGACCTGTTCCCGGACCAGGGTGCGGTGCGCGGTGCTGTGGAAGACGCCCAGGCTGCCGGCATCGTCCAGGGCGAGAAAGCCCTTGCGACGCTCTTCCGGCAGGATCTGGCGGATCGGGCTGCTGCCCAGCTTGAAGTTGCGCACGTTCTTCAGCTCGGCCTGGCCGTCGGCGCCACGCACCATGAACCACTGGCCGATGCCGCCCTTGGAATCGCCGATCATCAGCGAGATGCCGCCCAGCAGCGGGCTGGTGCTGGTGATCTCGCGGCTGTCGCCGACCAGCTTGTAGCGGCCGTTGAGCTGCTTGCGGCGCAGGTCGAAGACGTCCGCGCTGGACCTGCCGCTGATGGCGTAGAGCCAGGCATGGCGGGGATCGATCAGTAGCTGGCGGATCGGTTCGGCCAGCTGCGGCAGATCCAGGCGCTCCTGCTCCAGGCTCACTTCGCCGGTCAGCAGGTTCTCGCTGCTGCTGATGCGCTGCGCGTGCAGCGCGGTACCGGTGGCACCGGCGACCAGCAGGGTCTTGCCGTTGAGGCTGATGGCCGCCCGCTCGATCGGACGGCCTTCGGGGTCGAGCTGCAGCGGCTCGTTGCCGAACGGATAGGCGAGTTCGGGGGTGATGGTCTTCTGGTTGTTCGGGTAGCTGACCTTGTAGTTGTGCTCGACCACCAGCGCCTGCCCATTGTCCAGGCCCAACACCAGCCGGCGCGTACCGGGCGTGTCCTGGCCCACCGAGACGATATGGCTGCCGGCCGGCAGCGGCAGGGCCTGGCTCGACAGCAAGGTGCCCTCACGCAGGCTGAAGAAGCGCGCCTGGCCATCGGCGCCCAGGCGCAGGGCCACCTGGTTCTGCTCCTCGATGGCCAGCAGCAGCGGCGCACCGGCCTCGGCCAGCCAGGCCGGCTGCTGGGCCGCGCGGGCCTCCAGCTCGGCGCCCTGGAACATCGGCAGGACCACCTGCGCCAGGTAGAAGAAGATCAGGGTGATGGCACCCAGCACGGCCAGCCCACCGATGGACACGTACCAGCGTGCCAGGTGGTCTTTCAGCGCCCGGATACGGCGTTTGCGCTTGAGCGACGACGTGTTGAAGTCCAGCCGTTGCACATCGGAATTCGCGGTCATGTTCTCTATGTCGTTCATGCCAGGGTTCCTGGGCCTGAGCGGCCCTTCGGGACGCCTAATTTAGTGAATCCGTGTGACAGAAAAATTACAGCTAGGTGACGCGCCGAAGCCCGCCAGCGCGTATCGCGTGGCGGGCCCCTGCGCGAGGCCGGCACTTGTGCCGCCGGCCGCTGCAAACCTTAGAACCTATTTACGATCTCGCGAGCTAGAGCCCTGCAAGGCAAAAACAGGCGAGGAAGCGGAGTTTACGAGTGTAAATGAGCATTCCGAGCCTGTTTTTAACGCAGCAGGGCCGACGCGCAGCAGATCGTAGACAGGTTCTTACAGACCCAGGTCCTGCAGCGTCTTATCCACCACCTTCTTCGGCAGCGGGATATAGCCGTCCTTGACCACGACGTCCTGGCCCTGCTTGGACAGCACCAGCTTGAGGAACTCGGTGTCGATCGGGCTCAGCGGCTTGTTCGGCGCCTTGTTCACGTAAACGTAGAAGAAGCGCGCCAGCGGGAACTTGCCAGCCAGGGCGTTTTCCTCGTTGGCTTCGAAGGCCTCGCCGCCCTTGGACAGCGGTACGGCGCGGACGCTGGAGGTCTTGTAGCCGATACCCGAGTAGCCGATGGCGTTCAGGGTGCTGGAAATCGACTGCACCACCGAGGCCGAACCCGGCTGCTCGTTGACGTTGGACTTGAAGTCACCCTTGCACAGGGCTTCTTCCTTGAAGTAGCCGTAGGTGCCGGATACCGAGTTGCGACCGAACAGCTGGATCGGCTTGCTCGCCCACTCGCCGGTCAGGCCCAGCTCGCCCCAGGTCTTGATGTCCTGCTCGCCACCGCACAGGCGGGTGCTGGAGAAGATCGCGTCGACCTGCTCGATGTCCAGGGACTTGATCGGGTTGTCCTTGTGCACGAACACCGCCAGGGCGTCGATGGCTACCGGTACGGCGGTCGGCTTGTAGCCGTATTTCTCTTCGAAGGCCTGGATCTCGTTATCCTTCATCGGACGGCTCATCGGGCCCAGGTTGGAAGTGCCTTCGGTCAGCGCCGGCGGTGCGGTGGAGGAACCGGCCGCCTGGATCTGGATGTTGACGTTCGGATAGCTGCGCTTGAACTCTTCGGCCCACAGCGTCATCAGGTTGGCCAGCGAATCGGAACCGACGCTGGAGAGGTTGCCGGAAACACCGGACGTCTTCTCATAGCTCGGCAGCGCCGGGTCTACCGCGGCCACCGCGCTTGCAGCGCCCACGCCAGCGGCAACGAAGGTCAGGGCCGCCATCAAACGATTCAGTTTCATACCTTGCTCCTAGCAGGTGTGTGCTCGAGTGTGTTGGAACGGGGGCCAGTATCTGCAGGCCGTATGAACACTCTATGAAACCCATGTGACAATCTGGTGACGGCGAGCAAAACGGCACCGCGCCGGTCGCTGCCCCGCCAAGCAGCCGTTATACTCGGCTTTCGCCCGCCCTAGCGCGGGCTTTTCGCGCCAGAAAAACAATCGCCGCGAGTCCGACCGATGAAAGAATACGAACAGGAAGATCCGATCCCCCAGGGCGACCTGGCCTTGCAGCTCACCGCGTTGCCGCGGGAGACCAATGGTTTCGGCGACATCTACGGCGGCTGGCTGGTCTCGCAGATGGACCTGGCCGGTACGGCCATGGCCAGCCGCGTGGCCGCCGGACGGGTAGCCACGGTGTCCATCGACCGTATGGCCTTCATGGTGCCGGTGGCGGTCGGCGCACAGCTTTCCTTCTATACCCAGACGCTGGAAGTCGGCCGCAGCTCGATCCGCATGCTGGTCGAGGTCTGGAGCGACGATCCGCTGTCCAGCGAATGGCGCAAGGTCACCGAGGCGGTGTTCGTCTTCGTCGCCATCGACGGCAGCGGCCGCACCCGCCCGGTACTGCCGCGCCGCTGAATGACCGCCTCAGGCGAACGCCAGGCGGTCGGCGACGACGAAGCGGTTCTTGCCCGTCGTCTTGGCCCGGTACAGCGCCGTATCGGCGCAGTGATAAAGCTGTTCGGCCTGCTGGTCGTCCTGCAGCGTGGCGATACCGATGCTGACCCCCACCCGTGACAGGGCGGCGCGCGGATGCGCGATATCGAGCGCCGCCAGCGCCGTCACCAGCTGCCGGGCGATGCGTTGCGCCGCCGCGCTGTCGCAATCGTAGAGCAGCAACGCGAATTCCTCGCCGCCGACGCGCGCCGCCTGGTCCAGCGGGCGCCGGGCGAAACCGGCGAGCAGCTCGCCGAACGTGCGGATCAGGGCATCGCCGGCCGGATGGCCGAGGGCATCGTTGTAGGCCTTGAAGTCGTCCAGGTCGAGCAGCAGCAAGGTCAGTGGCAGGCGATCCCGGCGCGCCTGGGCGATGCGCTGGCGCAACGCCAGGTCGTGGCTGCGCCGGTTCGCCAGGCCGCTCAGGGCATCGTGCTCGGCGACCCAGCCCAGCATCTTGCGCATCAGGAACTGGTCGCGCTGGGAATACTCGTGAACGTAACGGCTGATGCCGCCGATGATCAGCAGCAACAGGTAGTAGCTGACCGCGATCCAGTGCTCGGGCATCTGCTCCGAAGACAGGATCAGACTGGCCATCAAGACATCCGCCAGCACGATCAGCAGCGCGCACAGCAGTGCCCACCAGAAGGTCACGCCGAGGAAGAAGAACGAACTGACGATCAACAGCCCGGCGCCGTAACGGAAATTCAACGCCGACTCGAGCGCCTCGAACTGGACGTCGATCAGCGCCGCCACGATGCCGATCAGCACCAGCAGCAGCGGAAAGATCCGGTTCGCCTGGGCCCGGAAGGCACGGCTGTAGAACGTCAGCACCAGCACGATGGCGCCGGGGGCGATCTGCACGCTGCGCAGCAAGGTCAGCGTGCCCAGCCAGCCGGTGTCGGCGATATCGAAGAACGTGCGCTCGCAGTAGAGATAGCCCGAGACGGCGACGATCAGCAGCAGTGCGGCGAGGCGTTGCGAGATTCGCGCATGGCGGTCGAGATAGCGACGAAACTCCTGCTCCAGCGCCGGCGTGAACCTGAGCAGGCGGAAGCCGCCATGCAGCTGGCGGCCATAGGGCGTGTCGCGAAACCCCTCTGCGGAAGAGTGCTCGTTGGTATATCGCATCGGGAGGAAGCTCGCTGTTTCGGCAAAAGCATGATATCACCTGGCCATTATTCGATTGAATGCATTCCGACCGGCGTAACGATGGCAAAGGCGCCGGATGCTGGGCGGAGGCTTGCACTGGCCGTTACCAGCATCGAAGATTCGCTCCACATGCATTGCTGGATGTATCCGTGACCGCCCTCTTGCTTGCCCTCTGGCCCCTGTTCGCCCTGATCGTCGCCGGCTACTTCCTGCGCCTGCGCGAGTTTCCCAGCGACGCCTTCTGGCCCGGTGCCGAACGCCTCAACTACTTCATCCTGTTCCCTGCCCTGCTGTTCAGCAGCCTGGCCACCGCGCCGCTGGACAACCCCGCCCTGCCACGCCTGGCCGCCGCCGTGATGCTGGCGCTGGGCCTGGCGTGGCTCGGCCTGCTGGCCCTCAAGCGCCTGCGCGGCTGGCCGGCGGCGCGCTTCGGCGCGCTTACCCAGGGTGCACTGCGCTTCAATACCTACCTGGGGCTGGCCGCGGTCGGCAGCCTGTTCGGCAAGGAAGGCCTGGCGCTGGCGGCGCTGATGCTGGCGCTGATGGTGCCGACGGTGAACGTCATGTCGGTCTGGGCGCTGACCGCCGAACGCGGCGTCAGCGTGCGTTCGCTGCTGCTGCCGATCATGAAGAATCCATTGATCCTGGCCTGCCTGGCCGGCGCGCTGGTCAACTTCTCCGGCCTCGGCCTGCCGGGCGGCAGCGATCGCCTGCTCGGCCTGCTGGCCGCCGCCAGCCTGCCGCTGGGCCTGCTCTGCGTGGGCGCGGCGCTGAAACCGCAAGAGCTGAGCGGGGAAGTTCCGGCACTGGGCTGGAACAGCGCGCTGCGCCTGCTGGCGGTGCCATCGCTGACCTATGCGGTGGCACGCCTGCTCGGCCTGCCGGAGATGGAGACCACCATCCTCGTGCTGTTCTTCGCCCTGCCCACGGCGCCGACCGCCTACGTGCTGACCCGCCAGCTCGGCGGCGACAGCCACCTGATGGCCGGCATCATCACCCTGCAGACCCTGCTGGCCGCGGCGAGCCTGCCGTTGCTGTTGACGTTGCTCAACGGCTGAGAGCCTGAGGTGGTTTCAGCGCACCACCTGAGTCCTGAGCAGCCGCAGCAGGCCGACGGCGATGGCCACGCCGAGCGCCAGCATGACCAGCATCGGGCCCAGATGGCCGACCAGTTCCTGCAGCCAGACCAGGCCCTGGCGCACCACGGCGATGCCGAAGCGCATGCGCCCGGTGTCCTCGACGACATAGGCGCCTTGCTGCCAGATCTCGTAGGCGGCGTGCAGCGGCAACAGCGCCAGTGGCAGCAGCAGCAGGCACAACCAGTAACCGGTACGCCGCCGCGGGCCCAGCAAGCCCCAGGGTTGGTAGAAGGCGCGGATCAGCTGGAAGAAACAGAACGCGTAATAGGCTGTCAGCAGCACGAAAAAGCCGCTGCTCAGCCCCGGCTCGGCCAGCGCCGCCAGGATCGCGACGCCGCCCAGCAGCAGGCTGAGCAGCGCCCAGATCGCGAAGAATATGCTTTTCATTCCCTGTCCTTTACCGTCGGTTCGCGGCAAAAGCGCATCGGAACAGAATTCGTCGGGCGATACGTTCAACCGCTTCACGGAAACGGGGTGAAGCGATCGGCGTTTCGATGATGGTGCCTGGGGTGTACGGCTAACGGACGCCGTAGGTTGGGTTGAGGAGCGAAGCGACGAAGCCCAACAGCTTCGTACCGATCCCGGTTGGGCTTCGCTGCGCTCAGCGCCAACCTACCCGGAACGCCCGACCGCTCGAACATCGGTGAGGCAGGCCGCCCAACGGGGATCGGAACGCTCGGCAAGCGATTTGCCTGCACAGGCCTGTCCCAAGCCAGCAACCACATTCCTTAGAACAGACTGAGCTGATCCACCGGCTCGGCGCCTGCCTCCGGCGCGTCGGCGGGACGCTCCGTCGCCGCCAACGCCAGCCGCTCGGCCAACCCCGCCGCCCGCTCGGCGCGGGTGGCCACAGCCTCCTGCAGGCGTTCCGGCAATGCCCAGATCTCCACCTTGCGCTTGGCGCGAGTGATCCCGGTGTAGAACAGCGCGCGCGTCAGCAGCGGGCTCGGCTGCTCCGGCAGCGCCAGCAGCACCTCGGCGAATTCCGAGCCCTGGCTCTTGTGCACGGTCATGGCGAAGGCGCTGTCGTGGCTCGGCAGCCGCGCCGGGGCGAAGCCGCGAAAGCCCTCGTCGCCCTCGAAGAATACCCGCAGGCCCTGCCCGGTCTGCAGGCACAGGCCGATATCGCCGTTGAACAGGCCCAGCGCGTAGTCGTTCTGCCGTACCATCACCGCGCGCCCCGGATACCAGCGCTCGCGGCCCGGCACGCCGAGGCGGCGCTTGAGCCGCGCTTCCAGCGCCTCGTTGAGGCCGCCGACGCCGAAGGCGCCTTCGCGCTGCGCCGTCAACGCGCGGAAACCGTTGAACGCGGCGAACGCCGCCCCCGGCTCGCCCTGCCGCGCCGCCTGCAGGTAGGGCGCATAGCCCTGCTCCAGCCGCTCGACCAGCGCCGCCGGGCTGGGTGCGGCGTTCCAGGCGAGGTCGTCGCGCGCTTCGCGCAGCAGGCTCGTGCAGCCCCTGGCGTCGCCGCCGTTGATCCGCCGCGCCAGTTCGCCGATGCCGCTGTCGCCGGCGAAACGGTGGCTGTGGGTCAGCAGCAGCACCGCGTCGCCGAGGCGCGAGCGCGGCGCCTGCACCGGCACGGCCTGCCCGGTCAGGCGCTGCAGCTCGGCCGCCGCCTGCGCGTCGAAACCGCGTCCTTCGCAGAGCTCGGCGAATACCGCGCCGGCCTCCACCGCCGCCAGCTGGTCCTTGTCGCCGAGCAGGATCAGCCGCGCCCTGGGCGGCAGGGCCGTGACCAGCTTGGCCATCAGCGCCAGGTCGACCATCGACGCCTCGTCCACCACCAGCACGTCCAGCGGCAGCGGATTGGCCGCGTCGTGGCGCACCTTCGGGCTGTCGCCGCGGCTGCCGAGCAGGCGGTGCAGGGTGCGCGCCTCGTCCGGCAGCGCCTGCTTCAGCGCGTCGCTGAGCGGCAGCTCGGCCTTGGCATTGCGGATCGCCTCGGCCATGCGCGCCGCCGCCTTGCCGGTGGGCGCCGCGAGGCCGATGGCCAGGCGCTCGCCGCCGGGCTGTTCGAGCAGCGCCGCCAGCAGCCGCACCACCGTGGTGGTCTTGCCGGTGCCGGGGCCGCCGGAGATCACCGCCAGCCGCCGGCGCACCGCCTGCGCCGCGGCCAGCCGCTGCCAGTCGGGGCTCTGCCGGTTGAAGGCGAACAGCCGCGCCAGGCTTTCGCCGAGTTGCGCCTCGTCTACCTCCGGCGTATCGCCGGCGCGGGTCAGCAGGCGTTCGGCCAGTTGTTGCTCGTAGGCCTGGTAACGGGCGAGATAGAGCCGCTCGCCATCGAGGATCAGCGGCGCGTAGTCACCCGGGGCGCCGACCAGCGACGAAGCCTGCAGTTGAGCGCGCCAGGCGTCGAGGGGCGGCAGGGCGAAGTCGTGCTCCGGCCACGGCCGCTTGCCGGCCAGGCGCGCCAGCGGCAGGCAGACGTCGCCCTTGCCCAGCGCCTCGCAGCACAGCGCGCCGGCGACCAACACCGCCTCCGAGGCCTCGGGTTCGAGGCGTTGCAGGCTGGCGACGAAGGCGCGCTCCAGGGCGCCAAAGGGCAGATCGGCCAGATTCATGAGCGCGTCCTTCTACAGGCAGGAGCCAGCTTGCTGGCGATCCGTGGCGACTCGATGGCAGGCATCGCCGGCAAGCCGGCTCCTACGCGAATAGCGCTGGGTTCGATGGCCGCCGCGTGACGCTGGGCTGAAGCGGAACGCCGCTTGGCCCACCCTACACGATGATCGGGCATCATCACTGGCCCTCCTCGAACAATCGGTCCAACGCATCGAGCAGCGCATCGGCGGGCCGCGCGAAGTAGACGCCGGCCTCGGGCATGCCGCGCAGGAACAGATAGAAGGCGCCGCCCAGCTGCTCGTCGCGAAAATCCGCCAGGCGCTGGCGCAGGAAGCGCCGCAGCGCCACCAGGTAGATCAGGTACTGCAGGTAATAGTGCTCGGCAGCGAGGGCCTGCAACAGGCGTTCGCCGCCGTAGTAGCCGGCGTCCGGGCCGAGCCAGTTGGACTTGTAGTCGGCGATGTACCAGCGCCCGTCGTGCTCGAAGGTCAGGTCGATGAAACCCTTGAGGAAACCCTTGAGGCTGTCGAATTCCAGCCGCGCCGCCGCCTCGCGCAGCGGCGCGGCCAAGCCGTGGGCCGGGTCGCCGAGCAGCGCGCGCAGGCGCGCCACATCGAGCTGGCGCACCGGGAAGGTGAAGCCCAGCTCCGGCAGGCGCCGCGCCGATTGCAGCGCGGCCAGGCGCAGGCCGCGGCCGTCGAGGTCGGTGTCCAGCACCCGCTGCAGGTGCTCGCTGGCAACGCTCTTCCAGTCCGCCGGCAGGCCGTGGGCCTTCAGCGCCGGTTCGACCAGCTCGGCCAGCGCGCCCTTGCCGCGCGCCCAGTCTTCGAGGATGGCGTGCAGGCAGGTCCCGGCGCGCGCGCCACGCGGAAAGGCGAAGAAGCCGCTGCCCGGCTCGCCGGCATCGGGCATGGCCAGGGCGTCGCGATCTGGCGCCTCCATGTGCAGGCCAGCGGCCAAACCGGAGAAGCTGCCGATGCGCCAGGCACTGTGCAGGCTGCGTTCGAGCTGCGCCAGCCGTTGCGGCGCGGCGGCGCGGTGGCTGCCCTCGGCGCTGGCCTCGCGCGCCTCCAGCGGCAGGCAGGCCATGCCGCCGTGGCTGCCCGCCACCAGCCGTTCGATCGCCGCGCGCAGGCTGGCGCCGTCGAACCCGGCCAGGTGCGGACCGAGCTCGGCGAGGGCATCCGCGCCGGGCAGCTGGCGGCCGTGCAGCAGCCAGGCCAGGGCGCTGCTGTGCAGGCCTTCGCCCGCCAGGCTGCCGTCCTTCTTCGGTTTGCACAGGCTGACCGGCCCCCAGTGCAGCCAGAGCCGGTCGCGGGCGCGGGTCAGCGCGACGTAGGCCAGGCGCAACTGCTCGGCGAAGGTTTCCCGCCGCGCCCGTTCGAGGTTGTCCTCGAGCTGGTCGCTGCCAAGGTCCAGCAGCGGCTGGCCGTTTTCGTCATGGCAACGGGCGCTGTCGCGGTTCTTGCCCAGCAGCTTGCCGTCCCAGAGGAAGGGGCAGAACACCAGCGGGTATTCCAGGCCCTTGCTGGTGTGAATGGTGACGATCTGCACGCGCTCGGCATCGCTTTCCAGGCGCAGCAGCGCGTCCTCGCCGCCGCTTTCGCTGTCGCGCTGGGCGTTGAACCAGGCCAGCAACGGCTCCAGCCCCGGGCGCAGCAGGCTTTCGGCCTGCAGCAGTTCGCCCAGATGCAGCAGGTTGGTCAGCCGCCGCTCGCCGTCGACCCGCGCCAGCAGCCGTTCGGCCACCGCCTGCTCGTCCAGCCAGGCGCGGAACACGCGCATGAAGCCCTGCTGCTGCCAGAGCTGGTGGTAGCGCTCGGCGGCCTCGCGTTCGGCGTCCCACTGCTGCTGGTCGTCCTGGCAGCGCGCCAGGTCCGCCGCGCTGCGGCCCAGCAGGCGCGTGGCCAGGGCGTAGCGCAACAGGCCTTCGCGGCCCGGTTCGGCATAGGCGGCGAGCACCGCGGCGAGCTCGCTGGCCTCCTCGCTGCGCCAGACGCTGTCGCGCCCGCGGCGCACGCTGGGCACGCCGCGCGCAGCCAGTTCCTCGGCGACCAGCGCGGCCTGGCGGTGGTTGGCCACCAGCACGGCGATGTCACCCCCCTTGAGCGCGGTGAATTCCCCATTCATCTCGAAGCCGGCACGCCCCTGCGCCGCCGCGGTCAGTTGCAGCGCGATGCGCCGGGCGGTGTCGGCGGCAGCCAGTTGCGCGGCTTCGGCCTTGCCCAGCGGCTCGTCGCCGAGCCAGACCAGCGACAGCGGCGCGGCCTCTTCTTCCTCCACCAGACGCAACCGAGCGCGCGCCTTCTCGGCGGCCGCCACCGGCGGGTACTGCAGATCGGCCTGGGCGAAGGGCTGCGGATGGTCGAACAGGCGGTTCAGCGCCCCGATCAGCTCGGGCGTCGAGCGGTAGTTGGTCGGCAGGTCGTAGGGCCGGTCGGCCTGCTGCCGCGCGGTGAGATAAGTCGCCAGGTCGGCGCCGCGGAAGGCGTAGATCGCCTGCTTGGGATCGCCGACGAAGCACAGCGAGGCCTCGCCGCCGCGGGTGTAGATGCGGTCGAAGATGGCGTACTGGATCGGGTCGGTATCCTGGAATTCGTCGATCAGCGCCAGCGGGTAGCTGGCGCGCAGCGAGGCGGCCAGGTCCTCGCCCGCGGGCCCCTGCAGCGCCTGGTCGAGGCGGTTGAGCAGGTCGTCGAAGGCCAGCAGCCGTTGCGCCGCCTTGCGCGCGGGCAGCTCGCGGTCGAGCCGTTCGAGCAGCGCCACCTGCAGCGCGACCAGCCGCTGCTTGCCGGCCGGCAAGGCTTCGGCCAGTTGGTCGCCGAGCGTATCCAGCGCCTCGGCCAGCTCGCACAGGGGCGCTTCGAAGCCCTTCTTGCAGGCCTTGGCCAGGGCCCGCGCGCCGAGCTTGAGCAGGCCCTCCGGGGCGTCGAACATCGCTGCCGGGTCGGCGAAGTAGGCCTCCAGTTCGCCGTGCCAGAGCATGAACTTCACCGCCTTGTGCGTGCTCTGGCTGAGTCCGCCGTGTGCGTTCAGTTCCTCGACCCAGGCGCCGCCGGCCTGCTGCCAGAGTTGCGCGGCGCGCTGCCAGGCCGCCTCGACGCCGGACAGATCGGCCGGCGCCGCCAGCGCGCGCGGCTCGACGCGCAGGTAGGGCTTGCCCAGGTGGCTGCGCAGGCGCTGGCGTAGCGCCGTGGGGGTGATCCGGTTCTTGGCGAGGAAACGCGCCCAGGCCGGATCGGCGGCGGCCAGCTCGCTGCGCCAGGCGTCAGCAAGCAGCGCGTCGACGATCTCGCGGTCGTCGGCGGTCAGTTCGCTGTCGAAATCGCCGCCGGCCTCGAACGCGGCGTCCTGCAGGGCGCGCTGGCAGAAGCCGTGGATGGTGAAGATCGCCGCCTCGTCGAAACCGTGCACCGCGAGCAGCAGGCGCCGCCGCGAGGCCTCGTCGGGATAGCGCGCATGCAGCCGGTTGAGGAAGCCGTCGGCGCTGGGCGTGCCCTCGTAGACCGCCAGCAGCTCGGCCAGGCGCGCGCGGATGCGCTCGCGCAGCTCGGCGGTGGCGGCGGTGGTGTAGGTGACCACCAGGATCTGCCCCACCGACAGCTGGCGCTCCAGCAGCAGCCGGGCGTACAGCGCGGTGAGCGTCCAGGTCTTGCCGGTGCCGGCGCTGGCCTCGATCAGCGAGCGGCCGTCGAAGGGCGAATCGAGCAGGTCCAGGCTCATGCGTCTTGCTCCTCGTCCTGGGCCAGGGCATCCAGCGCCGGGCCGATCAGCGCCTCGGCCAGCGCCTCGAAGCGCTCGTCGAGCGGATCGCGGTCGCGGAAGGCCAGGGCGTTCCAGGGGTCTTCGCATTCGCCGGCGATGGGGCTGAACTCGCCGCCGAGCCAGGCCTCGCGGGCGCGCTTGCGGGCGGTGTCGACGGGCTCACTGCCGCGTGCCGGGTTGCGATAGCCACGGGCGAAGGCGTGGCTGCTGCGCGGCAACAGCGGCAGCGGCTCGCGGATGGCGCTGCGGTAGGCGGCCAGCCAGGGTTCGAGCAACTGCGCGGCGTTCGCCAGCGGACCGAGCCGCCAGTCGCCGGCCGGCGACAGCAGCAGGCTGTCGCGCGCGATCCCCGGCGTGGCGGACAGGTTGAGCAGCAGGTGGCGCAACCAGAACGCCGGCAGGTCCCACTCGCCGAGCCGGCCGAGCTTCCAGCCGAACAGCCCGCTCGGCGTCACCCCATCCAGCCAGCCGTGGACGCGTACGCCGGCCAGGCTGATGTCCACTGCCAGCGGCTCGGGCACGGCCTGCGGGCGCAGTTCGAACAGCCGCGGGGCGAAGGCGCGCACCGGCCCGCGCAGCTTGCCCCACAGCGCCTGGCCCAGCTCGCCGGGCGGCAGCCAGCCGGCGGCCGAGGCCAGGCGCCGCTCGTCGGCGTCGCTCCAGCCGTGTTCCAGGGCCTGCAGCGAGAGTTGCCGCAGGCCGTTCCAGGCCGGCAGTTCCAGTTCGAACGGCTCGTCGCTGGCCAGCGCCTGCCGGGTATCGGCCAGGCGCTGACCGAGGCGCTGCTCCAGCAGGAAACGTGCGGGATGGCGGAAGCACTGCAGCAACTGCGACGGCTCGAGGGTCAGCCAGGCCTCGTCCGGCTCGGCGAGCAGGCTGGCGAACGGCGGCGCTGGTTCCGGCGTCGCCGCCAGGCGCTGGGCTGCGCGGAACCAGGGGGCGGAAAAACCGGCGCGGGGCGGGCCGGCGAAGTTGCCCGGGGCGAAGGGTTGCAGCGGATGGGCGACGGTGATCGCCATGCTGGCTTTGCGCTCTTTCGGCAGCGAGGCATCGGTACTGGCGGGATCGCGAGCACGCTCGCTCCTGCAAACGGCAGTCATGTCCACCGCCTCCAGCACTTCGCTGAGCAGCACCGACGGCGGCAGCTCGGCGTTGTCGCGCGGGTCGCGGCCGACGTAGGACAGGTACAGCGCCTCGCGCGCCGAGAGCAGGGTTTCCAGCAGCAGGTAGCGGTCGTCCAGCCGCCGCGCGCGGTCGCCGCGGCGCGGATGGCGGGCGATCAGGTCGAAGCCGGCCGGCGGATTGCGCCGCGGGAAGGCGCCGTCGTCGAGGCCGAGCAGGCAGACCAGGCGGAACGGCAGGCTGCGCATCGGCACCATGGTGCAGAAGGTCACCGCGCCGGTGAGAAAGCCCGAGGCGCCGCCGCCCTGCTGCAGCGCGGCGCTGAGCTGCTGGTGCACCAGCTCCACGTCGAGCGGCCGCTCCAGGCCCGCCGCCTGCGCCTGCTCGCGCAACGCGGCGCAAGCCTGGGACAGCTGCAGCAGGGTATCGCCGGCCTCGCGCTCGTCGAACAGGCTGTCGATCAGCATCTGCAGATCATCGGCCCATTGCGCCAGCGGGCGCGGCCGCGCCAGCTGCTCGGCGAGCTGGCCGAGGCGTTCGACGAATTCCACCAGGCGCCCGAGCAGTTGCCCGCGCGCGCCTTCCAGGGCATCCAGCGGCCAGTGCTCGCCGAGCAGCGGCGCGGCATCGCCGGCCAGTTGCGGCGGCGCGGCGAAGCCCAGCAGCAGGCGGTCGAGGCCCTGGCGCCAGGTGAACGCGGCCTCGTCGGGCAGGCCGAGCGCGGCGCGCTGACGGCCGTCGCGGCCCCAGCGCACACCTGCCTCGCGCAGCCAGTCGCGCAGCAGCGGCAGGTCCTCGCTGTCGATGCCGGCACGGCGGGCGATGGCCGGCTGCTCCAGCCAGGCGAGGACTTCCTCGGCGGCGAAGCGGCTCTGCGCCAGCAGCAGCAACTGCAGGAAGGCCTCGATCAGCGGCACCTCGGCGCGCAGGCTGCGGTCGGCCAGGCTGTAGGGGATACGCGGCACGCCCTCGCGCACGGCGAACACCGCTTCGATGAAGGGCGCGTAGCGCTCGATGTCGGGCGTCAGCACCACCACCTGGTCCGGGCTCAGCGCCGGGTCGGCAGCGAAGCGGGCGAGCAGCTGGTCGTGGAGGATTTCCACCTCGCGCAGCGGCGAATGGGCGATGTGCACTTCCAGCGAGCGATCATCGTCCGCCAGCGTCATGCGCTCGTCCGGCAGCCGCGTGCGCAGGCGCAGGATGTCGTGCTGCAGGGCATGCAGCAGGCTGTCGTCGCGCAGGTCCGCGTCTTCGGAATACAGGCCGATCTCCTGGCCGCCGAGGCCGAACAGCGCATCGAAGAAATCGCGGCCCTGCTTGCCGAGGCTGGCCAGCAGCGGGTGGCCGACGTCGAGGTACCAGTCGTCCGCAGCACTTTCCGGTTGCCTCGCCAGCTCGCGCACATCGCGGATCTCGCCCCAGGCCTCGCGGCTCGGATTGAGCGCGCAGACCACCACGTCGATGTGCCGCGCCAGGCCGTCGAGCACCCGCAGGTGGTGCGGCGGCAGGCTGCTAATGCCGAACACCAGCAGCCGCTCGGGCAGCCCGGCGAGTGCTTCGTCGCGATACAGGCGCTGCAGCAGGTCGCCGAGCAGCCGCGCGCGGTGCGGGTGGCCATCCTTGGTCAGCTCGCGCCAGAGCAGCGCCTGCCAGGCTTCGTCGGGACCGAGGTCGAGGGTTTCGCCACGCTCCCAGGCCGCCAGCCAGTCGTCGCGGTAGAGCAGGTACTGGTCGAAGGTGTCGGCGATTTTCGCCGCCAGGCTCAGCCGCCGGCGCTCGTCGCCGCCGTCCAGGTACTGCGCCAGGCGCGGCGCCAGCGCCAGGTTGGCCGGCTCGCACAGCCAGCCGTAGAGGCGCCAGGTCAGGCTGGCCGGGGTGAACGCCGACTGCTCCGGCAGGCTGCCGAGCACCGCGCGGCTGAGGTCCCAGACGAAGCTGGCCGGCAGCTGGATGTCCAGCTGCATGGCGATGCCCTGCTTGCGTGCCAGCTCCAGGGTCAGCCAGCGGCCCATGCCCTGGCTCGGCACCACCACCCGCGCCGGGGCGAAGGGGTCGGCCAGCGGCTGGGCGAGCAGCGTGGTAGCCAGTTCGCCCAGGGTTTCCAGGTCGGGAGCATGGTAGAGGCTGAGCATGGACGCACCGCTGAGAACAGGAGCCGATAGGTTACAGGCCACCCGCGACGGGGGCGAGCCGCGCCTGCGGCCCGGACGCTGCGCGCGACGGCCCGCAGGATGGCCGCCCGGGACGGCAGGCTACAAAAACTACGCCTTTTGCCCGAGGCATCTCGTTCCGAGGGCCAATATCAATTCTGCCGATGGCCAATAGGATGGGTTGCGATGGGGTGATCGAAACGCCCCGCCCGCCAGGAGTCATCCATGAATCTGAATCTCAAGAATCTGCTCGCGCTTTCCATGGCCGCGGTGCTCGGCAGTGCCCCGCTGGCCTTCTCCGTGTCGGCGGCCGAGGGAACGGCGGCCAGACCGCTCGGCTCGGTCGAGCGCAGCCACGCCAAACAGGCCGCCGAGCTGCTCGACAAGGCCGTCGCCTACCTGCAGGCCAATGGCGCGGAGCAGGCGCTGGCCGCGTTCAACGACCGCAAGGGACCGTTCGTCATGGGCCAGCACTATGTCTTCGTGCTCGACACCCAGGGCAGCATGCTGGCCAGCAATGGCGCCTCGCGCAGCCTGGTCGGCCTGAACGTGGCCGCCCTGCAGGATGCGGCCGGCAAGCCGTTCATGCGTGAGTTCATCGACAAGGCGAAGAACGCCGACAGCGGGACGGTGGACTATCACTGGCTGAACCCGACGACCAACAAGGTGGAAAACAAGGTCAGCCAGTTCCGCCGGGTGGGTGAGCACATCCTCTGCGTCGGCTACTACATCCCGCGCGGCACGGCCGAACAGGCCAGGGCGCTGCTGGACAAGGCGGTGGCGCTGACGCGGGAACTCGGCCCCGAACGGGCCTTCGAGCGCTTCAACGATCCGCAGGGCGGCTTCGTGATCAACGACGAGTACGTGTTCGCCATCGGCCTGGAGGATGGCCGCTACCGCGCCAGCGGGAGTTCGCCGAACCTGGTGGGGCTCGATGTACGCGCGGTGAACGATGCCGCCGGCAAGCCGCTGTTCAAGGAGATGATCGAGCTGGCGCGCGAACAGGGCGAAGGCACGGTCGACTATGTATGGCGCAACCCGGCCACCAACGCGGTGGAGCAGAAGCATTCGCTGATCCAGCGGGTCGATGACGTGCTGCTGGGGGTGGGCTACTACGCGCCCAACTGAGCCGCCAAGCGCGGCCGCGAGGCGCTCCGCTGATGACAATTGTGTGAACGGCCGGCTCCCGGCGATGGTCAACCGTCCATAACCCCACAGCTCTGTGCCGCCCCTGGGCGCGACAGGTTGTGGCCGTCGACCATCGAACAGCCGGAGGCCGGGCCTGATGCTGACGTTGTTGCACCTGCTTTCCGCCATCGCGCTGCTGGTCTGGGGTACGCACATCGTGCGCACCGGCATCATGCGCGTCTATGGCTCCCATCTGCGCCGCCTGCTCGGCCACAGCATGGCCAACGCACCGCTGGCCTTCGGTGCCGGCATCGGCGTCACCGCGCTGGTGCAGAGCAGCAACGCCACGGCGCTGTTGACCATTTCCTTCGTCGCCCAGGGCCTGATGGCGCTGCCGACGGCGCTGGCGATCATGCTCGGCGCGGACGTCGGCACCGCGCTGATGGCGCGGGTGCTGACGCTGGACCTGTCCTGGCTGTCGCCGCTGCTGACCCTGGTCGGGGTGAGCCTGTTCCTTTCGCGCAAGCAGAGCCGTGCCGGCCAGATCGGCCGGGTGCTGATCGGCCTGGGGCTGATCATCCTCGCCCTGCAGTTGATCGTGCATGCCGCCGAGCCGATCACCGAGGCGCGCGGCATGCAGGTGCTGTTCTCCTCGCTGGCCGGCGATACCCTGCTGGCGGCGCTGGTCGGCGCGCTGTTCGCCCTGCTCTCCTATTCCAGCCTGGCGGCGGTACTGCTGACCTCGACGCTGGCCGGCGCCGGCCTGATCAGCCTGCCGGTGGCGCTCGGCCTGGTGATCGGCGCCAATATCGGCAGCGGCCTGCTCGCCTGGCTCAACGCCAGCGTGCAGCCGGCGTCGGCGCGCCGGGTGGCGCTGGGCAGCCTGCTCTACAAGCTGGCGGGGCTGGCGGCACTGCCCTTCCTCGGGCCGCTGGTGGCCTGGATGGATACCCTCGGCTACAGCGCACAGACCCAGGTGATCGGCTTCCACCTGCTCTACAACAGCCTGCGCTGCCTGATCCTGCTGCCCACCGTGCAGCCCATGAGCCGGCTGTGCGAACGCCTGCTGCCGGAACGCGTGCTGGACAACGGCGTGGCGCAGCCGCGGCACCTCGACCCCGCCGCCCTGGACATGCCGAGCCTGGCGCTGGCCAATGCGGTGCGCGAGACCCTGCGCATCGGCGACCTGGTTGAAATGATGCTGGCGCGCCTGCTCGAGGCGCTGCAGGAGGATCGCGCGGCACCCGGCGAGGAGATCCGCCGCCTGGACGACGACGTCGACGCGCTCTACAGCGGCGTGAAGCTCTACCTGGCGCAGATGCCGCGCGAGGACCTGGCCGAGCAGGAGGGCCGGCGCTGGGCGGAGATCATCGAGCTGGCGATCAACCTCGAACAGGCCGGCGACATCATCGAGCACATGGCCAGCAAGGTGCAGAACCTCAAGACCGCCAAGCGCCGCTCCTTCTCCGACAGCGGCCTGGAGGAGCTCGGCCAGTTGCATGCCCTGCTCGGCGCCAACCTGCGGCTGGGACTGTCGGTGTTCCTCTCCGGCGACTCGCACAGCGCGCGGCAACTGCTGCAGCACAAGCGCCAGTTTCGCAAGCTGGAGCGCGAGCTGGCCCATTCGCACGTGCAGCGCCTGCACCAGCAGGTGGTGGAGAGCATCGAGACCAGTGCCGCGCACCTGGAACTGATCGCCGACATGAAGCGGCTCAATTCGCTGTTCTGCAGTGCGGCCTATGCGGCGCTGGAGGGCCAGGGCGGCAAGGGCCACGCCACCGAGGCGGGCCGCGACAGGCTGCCGGTAGAGCAGCATCTGCCCGGCAAGCCTGCGTAGGGCGGGTTGTAACCCGCCGAACGAGGCACGCATCCATGTCACGGCTTGCTTGAAAGCATCGCCCCGGAGTCGGCTCTCGTAGGAGCGGGCCATGCCCGCGAAGGGCAGCCACGCGGGTGCATCGACCTCGTTCGCAGGCATGGCCTGCTCCTACGTCCTCTTGAGCAAAAAGAACCCCGGCGATGCGCGAGCACGGCCGGGGTTGGAGGTCGCGATCAGCGTTGCTTGCGCCGTCGCTGCATCCAGACGATCAGGCCGAACAGCAGCAAGCCCGGCACCCACATGATCTCTTTCTGCCAGCGGTCGGTCGGCGCACGTACCGAGAGGATCTCCTGGTCGAATTCCAGTCCCGCCTCGGCCGCCGGGCTGCCGAAGGCGACGCTGTCGACCAGCAGCTTGCCGTCGTCCTCGTAGGTCACCAGGCCGATCTTCTCCAGCTTCTCCTCGCCGGAGGCGCCATCCGGGATCGCCAGCAGCAGGACGAATTCGCGCGGATCGCCCACCGCGTCCTCGCCGCGTACGCGCAGGCGCAGCTGGCTGTCCTCGTCCACCCCGCCCAGGGCCTCGACCAATTGCGCCGGGGGGATGTCCTGGTAGGGGTCGTGGAGCATGTCCATCCAGAACCCCGGGCGGAACAGGGTGAAGGCCACCAGCAACAGCAGCAGGCTCTCGTACCAGCGGCTGCGCACCAGGAAATAGCCCTGGGTGCCGGCGGCGAAGATCAGCATCGCCAGCGTGGCCACCAGGAAGATCAGCACGCCGTGCCAGAAATCCACGCCGATCAGCAGCAGGTCGGTGTTGAAGATGAACAGGAACGGCAGCGCCGCGGTGCGCAGGCTGTAGTAGAAGGCGGTGATGCCGGTCCTGATCGGATCGCCCTTGGACACCGCCGCCGCGGCGAACGAGGCCAGGCCCACCGGGGGCGTGACGTCGGCCATGATGCCGAAGTAGAAGACGAACAGGTGCACCGCGATCAGCGGCACGATCAACCCGTTCTGCTGCCCCAGCGCCACGATCACCGGCGCCAGCAGGCTGGACACCACGATGTAGTTGGCGGTGGTCGGCAGGCCCATGCCGAGGATCAGGCTGAGGAACGCGGTGAGCAGCAGCATCAGCAGCAGGTTGCCCATCGACAGCAGCTCGACCAGATCGGCCAGCACCAGGCCGACGCCGGTCTGCGACACCGCGCCGACGATGATGCCGGCAGCCGCGGTGGCGATACCGATGCCGATCATGTTGCGCGCACCGGCGATCAGGCCTTCGCGCAGGTCGATCACGCCATCGACGAAGGTGCCGTCGCGGTGGTTGCCGTCACGGCGCAGCCACGACAGCAGCGGGCGCTGGGTGAGCAGGATGATCACCAGCATCACCGACCCCCAGAACGCCGACAGGCCGGGCGACAGCCGCTCGATCATCAGGCACCACACCAGCACCACCACCGGCAACAGGAAATGCAGGCCGGAAAGCAGCACCGGACGCGTCTCGGGCAGCTTCTCCAGCGGCATGTTCGGGTCTTCGTGGGGCAGCGGCGGGTTGCTCGCGGCAATCTTCAGCAGCCCCAGATAGACCAGCGCCAGCAGCGCGCCGATGACCCACAGCGCGGCATCGCCGAGCGCCGGCTTGAGCCAGCCGAGGCCGTAGTAGACCCCCAGCGACAACCCGGAAATCAACGCCGCGCCGAAGGCGAAGCCGATCAGCCGCTGCATCCACGGCTTGGCCACATTGGCCCGCGGCAGCGCCTGCAGGCCGAGCTTGAGCGATTCCAGATGGACGATGTAGACCAGCGCGATATAGGAGATCAGCGCCGGCAGGAAGGCATGCTTGATCACCTCGACATAGGGAATGCCGACGTATTCGACCATCAGGAACGCCGCGGCGCCCATCACCGGCGGCATGATCTGGCCGTTGACCGAGGAGGCGACTTCCACCGCGCCGGCCTTCTCCGCCGAGAAGCCGGTGCGCTTCATCATCGGGATGGTGAAGGTGCCGGTGGTGACCACGTTGGCGATCGAGGAGCCGGAGATCAGGCCGGTCATGCCGGAAGCCACCACGGCCGCCTTGGCCGGACCGCCGCGGAAATGCCCGAGCAGGCTGAACGCCAGCTGGATGAAGTAATGCCCCGCGCCGGCACGTTCGAGCAACGCGCCGAACAGCACGAACAGGAAGACGAAACTGGTGGAAACGCCGAGGGCGATGCCGAACACGCCTTCGGTGGTGATCCACTGGTGATTGGCCAACGCGGTGAAGCTGACGCCGCGGTGGGCCAGCAGGCCGGGCATCCAGGGGCCGGCGATGCTGTAGATGAGAAATACCAGCGCGATGATCGCCAGCGGCGGGCCGAGCGCGCGACGGGTAGCCTCCAGCAACAGCGGAATGCCGACGCAGGCGGTGAGCAGATCCAGGGTGGTCAGGTTGCCGGGGCGCTGCGCCAGTTGTTCGTAGGCGATGAACAGGTAGGCGGCACTGGCCGCGGCGACCAGCCCGAGGGCGATGTCCAGCAGCGGTACCCGGTCGCACGGCGAGCGCTTGGAAGCCGGGTAGGCGAGAAAGGCCAGCAGCAGGGCGAAGGCCAGGTGAATCGAGCGGGTCTCGGTGTCATTCAGCACGCCGAAGCCGAGGACGAACGGCAGCGGCGAGGCGATCCACAACTGGAACAGCGACCAGAGCAGCGCGAGCCCGGCGATGACCGCGGCCATCGCGCCGGTGGGCAGGCGCGCACCGACATCCTGGGCGATCAGTTCCTCGGTGGACAGTTGTTTGTCTTGCATGAAATGAGGCCTGTTTTTTCAGGTAACGGAAACCGCAAAAACCCGTGGCCGGCCGGCGCACGGGTTTTCGGGCTAAGGCATTGCCAGCAAGGCCGCCCGGTGGGACGACCGCTCGCGCCTTACAACCAGCCACGTTCCTTGTAGTAGCGCTCGGCGCCTTCATGCAGCGGCGCACTCAGACCGACCTTGATCATCTCTTCCGGCTTGAGGTCCTTGAATGCCGGATGCAGGCGCTGGAAGCGCTCGATGTTCTCGAACACCGACTTGACCAGTTGGTAGACGACTTCGGCGTCGACCTTGCTGGTGGTCGACAGCACGGCCTTGCCGCCGATGGACTGGGTCGGCTGGTCGTTGCCCTTGTACAGGCCGCCGGGAATCTCGGCCTTGGTGTAGTAGCTCTTCTCCGCCAGCAGCTTGTCGATCTCCGGGCCGGTGATCGGTACCAGTACGGCATCCACGGTGGTGGTCGCTTCCTGGATCGCGCCGTTGGGGTGGCCGACGAAGTAGGTCATGGCATCGATGTTGTTGTCGCCCAGCGCGCTGGCCTGTTCGGCCGGCTTCAGTTCGGCGGCGAGCGAGAACACCGACTTGTTCCAGCCCTTCTCCTTCATGATCTCTTCGAGGGTGTCGCGCTGGCCGGAGCCGGGGTTGCCGATATTGACGCGCTTGCCCTTGAGGTCATCCAGGCCCTTGATGTTGGCGTCACGACGCGCAAGCACGGTGAAGACTTCACTCTGCAGGGAGAACACCGCACGGATGTCGTCCATCTTCCCTTCTTTCTCGAAGGGTACGGCGCCTTCCATCGCCTTGTACTGGTGGTCGGACTGCATGATGCCGAAATTGAACTCGCCACTGCGCAGGCCGTTGACGTTGGCCACGCCGCCGCCACTGGCAGGCGCATTGCATTTGAGGTTCTCGGCGTTGCGGTTGACGAAGCGGCAGATCGATTGCCCCGCCACGTAGTAGACCCCGGTCTGGCCACCGGTGCCGATGGTGACGAACTTCTCTTGCGCCTGCGCCATACCGCTCAGGCCGGTTCCCGCCAGTGCAGCGGTAAAGATCCATGCCAAGGATTTGCCTTTCATGGATGCACTCCTTTTGGTTGTTTTCGAATGCCCGGCATCCCTTGTGAGTCTGCGCGGTGTTGGGAGTCTAGCAGCGTTGCGGACAACGAACAGCGCCCTGACCGATTGCCGCAGGGCATGCAGCCGGCGGGCTTGTTCCATCATCCCGACAATGGCAGACTGCCACTAGTTTCGTAATACGAAAGCTGCTTTACCGCTCAGGACGTAAGGGCCTGATAGCTGAGGCGCCTGCCGTGGCCATCCTGTCGGATGCGCCATCGCCGGCGCCTTTTTCGTTGCCACCGGACATCGCCGCAACGCCACGGACGACACGAGACAGTCATGAAACTTGCATACCGTACTGCGCCGCGGTGAACGCCCATGCCGAGCGACGAGACCACCCAGTTGCGGGCAGCCTTGGAAGAAACCATCCAGGTCCTCGAGAGAACCCGCCACTCCTTCAAGTCGCGGGAACTCGGGCAGCTTCGGCGGCGCCTGCTGGACCTGCTCGAGCAACTGGAGGAGCCGCAGGCCGATAGCGACCCCGCATGAGCGGAACCGGACAACGATCCCGGCATGACGGAAACAACACAGACGCTCACCGCGTCCAAGACAAGAGCGCTGCCGGGTCCGCTGACGGGCCGACGATGCAGCGCCGATATTCCCTTGCGTTAACCGCCCTTTTATTCATGGGAGATAACGCCAACATGCGCACGAACCTGCCGGTCACCGGCCACGAAATCAACGTCAGCGACCACGCCAACATCCTCTCGACCACCAACCTGGGTGGCGAAATCACCTATGCCAATGCGGACTTCGTCGCTATCAGCGGTTTCAGCGAAGAGGAACTGCGGGGCCAGCCACACAGCATCGTGCGTCATCCGGACATGCCGTCGCAGGCCTTCGCCGATCTCTGGAGCTGCCTGCGTGGCGGGCAATCCTGGATGGGGCTGGTCAAGAACCGCTGCAAGAACGGCGATCACTACTGGGTCAGCGCGTTCGTCACGCCGGTCAGCCGCAACGGTCGGGTGGTGGAATACCAGTCGGTGCGCACCCGGGCACAGCCCGAGCAGATCCGTGCCGCCGAAGCCTATTACCGCCAGCTGCGCGACAAGCCGGGCGCCGCGTTCCTGAGCAAGCTCCAGCTGGGCATGCGCGCCCGTGTCGGCCTGCTGGCAGCGCTCGGCGTCGTGCTCGGCGGCACCCTGGGCGCCCTGTTCGGCGGCGTGCCGCTGCTTGCCGCGGCCCCCGGCATCCTGCTCGGCAGCCTCGGCGCCGCCGCCCTGGGCAGCCTGGCGCTCGCCCCGTTGCGGCGGCTGGCGTGGCAGGCACGGCAGGTCGGGCACAATCCGGTCAGCCAGCGGATCTACACCGGCCGGCGCGACGAGATCGGCGAAATCGCCTTCGCCATGAAGATGCTGGAAACCGAAGCCGCCGCCATGGTCGGGCGCATCGCCGACTCCAGCGGCCTGCTCAGCAACCATGCCCGCGAACTGCTCGCCGCGATGCAGGGCAGCACGCAGAGCGCCTCGCGCCAGCAGCAGGAAACCGACAAGGTCGCCACCGCGATCAACCAGATGGCAGCCAGCGTCCAGGAGGTCGCCCTGAATGCCCAGCGCACCGCCGAGGCGGCGGCGCGGGCCGATGGCGAGACGGCCAGTGGCCGGCAGATCGTCGGCCTTACCGGCAGCAGCATCGTGCGCCTGGCGGACGATATCCAGCAGGCCACCGACGTCATCCACCAGCTGGAGGCGCACAGCCAGGAGATCAGCCGCGTGCTCGACGTCATCCACGGCATCGCCGAGCAGACCAACCTGCTGGCGCTCAACGCCGCCATCGAGGCGGCGCGCGCCGGCGAGCAGGGCCGCGGCTTCGCCGTGGTCGCCGACGAGGTGCGCGGGCTGGCCTCGCGCACCTCATCGGCCACCGCCGATATCCAGAGCATGATCGGCACGCTGCAGGCCGGCGCGCGGGAGGCGGTGCAGGTCATGCAGCGCAGCCGCGACCAGGCGCAGCACAGCGTCGGCCATGCCGGCGAGGCCGAGCAGTCGCTGCATGGCATCAACAGCCGGGTCAACGAAATCAGCGCGATGAGCAGCCAGATCGCCGCCGCGGTGGAACAGCAGAGCGCCGTCAGCGAAGAGATCAACCAGAGCATCGCAAGCATCCGCGGCGGCTCCGACCAGCACGTGGCAACCGGCCTGCAGAGTCAGGAAAGCGCCTCGGGCATGGCCCGCCTGGCAGATGGCATGCAGGAGCTGGTCCAGCAGTTCTGGGGACGCCGCCGGGCCTGAGCGGGCGGCCCTCAGACCTCGCTCGGCACAAAGCGCACCCGCACCAGCAACCCGCCGAGCGGGCCCTGCGCAAGCTCGATGGCGGCGCGGTGGGCGCGGCTGATCTCGCCGACGATGGCCAGGCCGAGCCCCGCGCCCTGGCCGCGATGGTCGCGCCGGTAGAACCGCGCGAAGACCCTGTCGCGCTCCTCCAGCGGGATGCCCGGGCCGTCATCCTCGACCTCGAGCACGCCGCCGTCGAGCACCCGCAGCACCACGTTGCCGCCCGCGGCGGTATGCGCCAGGGCATTGTCCACGAGGTTGCTGAGCAGTTCGCTGAGCAGCGTCGGCTCGCCGCTGACCCACACCGGCCGCTCGGCTTCCAGCGCCAGGGCGACGCCGCGCTGGTGCGCCAGCGCGGCCATGGCCAGGCCCAGCTCGCGGGCCAGCTGCGAGAGGTCCAGGCGCTGCGCGCCGCCTTCGGCGATGGCCTGCGCGCCGCTCTCGATGCGCGCCAGGGAAAGCAGCTGATTGGCCAGGTGGATGACCTTGTCGGTGCTCTGCCCGGCGTCCTCCAGCGTGCTGCGCCAGGCGGGAGGATCGGCGTCGCGCAGGCCCAGCTCGATGCGCGCCTTGAGTGCCGCCAGCGGCGTGCGCAGCTCGTGGGAGGCGTCGGCGATGAAGCGTGCCTGGCGTTCGAACTGGCCGCGCAGGCGCTCGGTGAAGCCGTTGAGCGCGACCACCAGCGGGCGCAGCTCACGCTGCACGCTGACCAGTGGCAGCGGCCGCAGATCGTCCGGTGCGCGCTCCTGCACCGCCTCGCTGAGCCGGCCCAGCGGCCGCAGCGCGGCACTCACCGCCAGCCATACCAGCAGCAGCGCGGCGACGGCCATCAGCCCGACCCGCCACAGGGTATCGGTGAGCAGGCTGCGCGCCATGCGTTCACGGGCGCCGAGGGTTTCGGCCACGCGGATCTCGGCGATGCCGTTGAGCGCCGGTTCGCTGACCGGCTGCAGCAGGCTCACCAGGCGCACGCCCTGACCCTGGAATTCGCCATCGTAGAAGCGCGCCAGGGCCGGGTAATCGTCAGTGCGCGGGGTGTCGGCGGCAGGCGCCGGCAGGTTTTCGTAGCCGCTGATCAGCCGCCCCTCGGTATCCAGCACCTGGTAGTAGATGCGCCCGGCGCTGTCATAGGCGAAGGTGTCGAGCGCCACGTAGGGCACGTTGGCGCGCAGCTTGCCGTCATTGGCCACCAGGCCGTCGGCGATGGCCCGGGCCGAGGCCAGCAGGGTGCGGTCGTAGGCGGTGTCGGCAGCGGCGCGGCCGTTCCAGTAGGCGCTCCAGCCGCTGAACAAGAGCAGCAGCGCCAGCAGGATCGCCAGCCGGCGCAGCAGCCGGGCACGCAGGCTGCCGGCAATTGGCGGCTCAGCCATCGAGCGCCTCGAGCAGGTAGCCCAGGCCGCGGAAGGTGACGATGCGCACCGGCTGGCCCTCGAGCTTCTTGCGCAGGCGGTGGATGTAGATCTCGATGGCGTCGGCGCTGGCGTCCTCGTCCAGGCCGAACACCTGGGCGGCCAGCTGATCCTTGCTCATCACCCGGCCGGGACGGGCGATCAGTGCCTCGAGCACGCCCTGTTCCCGGGAGGTCAGCGCCAGCGGCTCGTCGGCCAGGCTGAAGCGCCGCGCGTCCAGGTCGTAGATCAGTACGCCGCAGCGCTGCTGGCGCTCGCCGCCGCCGACGCTGCGCCGCAGCAGCGCCTTGACCCGCGCCTCCAGCTCGGACAGCTCGAACGGCTTGGCCAGGTAGTCGTCGGCCCCAAGGTTGAGGCCGTGCACGCGATCGCTGACCTCGCCGCGCGCGGTGAGCATCAGCACCGGCAGTGTCTTGCCGCGCTCGCGCAGGCGCGCCAGCACCTGAAAGCCATCCAGCCGCGGCAGGCCGACGTCGAGAATCGCCAGCGCGTAGTCCTCGCTGGCCAGCGCCAGGTCGGCGGCGATGCCGTCGTGCAGCAGGTCCACGGTCCAGCCGGCGTCACGCAGCGCCTGCGCCACGCTCTCGGCCAGCTGGGGGTGATCCTCGACCAGAAGAATCCGCATTGCCTGTCCTCTGCCATTGCGACGGGGCGCCAGTGTAGCGGCAGACGGCAAGCGTCGCCGCAGGCTTTCGACACTGAAAGGCTGGCGAAAGCTTGACCCCATAGGATCGCTTACAGGTGGCTCGATCCACCCCGCGCGGCGCATGCGCCGTCACAACAAAAACAATAGTGGAGATACCCCGATGCTGACTGCCGTCAGACGCTCACCCGCTCCTGCTCGTCTCGCGCTCGCCGTTGCCGCCGCCTCGTTGGCGCCGCTCGCCCAGGCCGCGTTCATCGAAGACAGCAGTGCAACCCTGCAGACCCACAATATCTACCTGAACCGCGATTTCCGCGAAGGCACCGCCCAGTCCAAGCGCGAAGAGTGGACCCAGGGTTTCATCCTCGACGTGCAGTCCGGCTTCACCGAAGGCACCGTCGGCGTCGGCCTGGATGCACTGGGCATGCTCGGCGTCAAGCTGGACGCCGGCGGTGGTCGCGCCGGCACCGACCTCTTGCCGGTGCAGGACGATGGCGGCACCCCGGACGAGTTCAGCCGCCTGGGCCTGACCGCCAAGGCGAAGATCGCCGAGACCGAGCTGCGCTATGGCTCGCACATCCCGGAGCTGCCGGTGGTCAAGGCCAGCGACAGCCGCACGCTGCCGCAGGTGTTCGAAGGCGGCACCGCCACCTCCAAGGATATCGAAGGGCTGACGCTGATCGGCGGGCGCCTGGACAAGGTCATCGACCGCGCTTCGACCAACTCCCAGGACCTGCATCTGAACAACAAGAACAGCCGTTTCGCCAGTGCCGCCGAGGCCGATCACCTGACCTTCGCCGGGGCCGAATACGCCTTCAACAAGAACCTCACCGGCCGCTACTACTACGGCGAGCTGGATGACGTGTACCACCAGCATTTCTTCGGCCTGCTGGCGGTCAAGCCGCTGAGCGACAACTCCGCGCTGAGCGCCGACCTGCGCGTGATGTTCAGCGACGACAGCGGCGCGGCCAACGCCGGCAAGATCGACAACCAGGCCTGGAACGGCATGCTCGGCTACAGCCTCGGCGGGCACAAGGTCAGCCTCGGCTACCAGCAGATGCGCGGCGATACCGGCTATGCCTATATCGATGGCAGCGATCCGTTCCTGGTCAACTTCGTGCAGATCAACGACTTCGCCAACGCCGACGAGCGCTCCTGGCAGGCCCGTTACGACTACAACTTCGCCGCCATGGGCATCCCCGGGCTGACCTTCCTGACCCGTTACATCTCCGGCGACAACGCCGAATACGCGGGCGGCAGCAACGGCAGCGAATGGGAACGCGACATCGAGCTGAAGTACGTGGTGCAGAGCGGCCCGCTGAAGAACGTGGCGGTGCGCTGGCGCAACGCGATGTTCCGCTCCGACTTCGCCCGTGACGCCGACGAGAACCGTCTGATCGTCAGCTACAGCCTGCCGATCTGGTAAACAGAACAAGAACGCGAGGAACACCCGATGAAAACCACACTCAGCCGTATCGCCCTGCTGTCGTCCTGCCTGCTGCTCTCCAGCCAGCTGCTGGCCGAGCCCAAGCGCCCCGAGTGCATCGCCCCGGCCAAGCCCGGCGGCGGTTTCGACCTGACCTGCAAGCTGGCCCAGAGCGGCCTGAAGGACGGCGGCCTGCTCAAGGCGCCGATGCGCGTCACCTACATGCCCGGCGGCGTCGGTGCGGTGGCCTACAACGCCGTGGTCGCCCAGCGCGCCGCGGAGGCCGGTACCATCACCGCCTTCTCCAGCGGTTCGCTGCTCAACCTCGCGCAGGGCAAGTTCGGTCGCTACGACGAAACCGCGGTGCGCTGGCTGGCCGCGGTCGGCACCGACTACGGCGCCATCTCGGTGCGTGCCGATGCGCCCTACCAGGACCTCGACGATCTCATCGCCGCGGTGAAGAAGGACCCGGGCAGCGTGGTGTTCGGTGCCGGCGCCACCATCGGTGGGCAGGACTGGATGCAGACCGCACTGATCGCCCGCGCCGCCGGGGTCGATCCGCAGAAGCTGCGCTATGTCGCCTTCGAGGGCGGCGGCGAGACGCTCACCGCCATGCTCGGCGGCCATGTGCAGGTCACCTCCAGCGGCCTCGGCGAAGTCACCCCGCAGCTCGACGCCGGCAAGATCCGTATCCTCGCCGTGCTCTCCGACGAGCGCCTGCCGGGCAAGCTGGCCGACATCCCCACCGCCAAGGAGCAGGGCTACGACATCAGCTGGCCGGTGATCCGCGGCTTCTACATGGGGCCGGAAGTCTCCGACGAGGACTTCAACTGGTGGAAGAGCCAGTTCGACAGCCTGCTGGCCGACGAGGACTTCGCCAAGCTGCGCGAGCAGCGCGACCTGTTCCCGCTGTCGATGACCGGCGATGAGCTCAAGGCCTTCGTCGAGAAGCAGGTGCAGGACTACAAGGCGCTGGCCGGCGAGTTCGGCCTGGTCAAGTAACCGAGAACCCGGCCCGGGCCCTCACTGGGGCCGGGCCGTCGCATCCTGAGGTATCCCGTCATGTACGTACGTGTCTTCGCCGCGGCGTGGCTGCTCGCCTGCGCCGGCCTCGCCCTGCTCGCCTGGGGTTTCGAGGCACCCTTCGCCTACGACCCGGTCGGCCCGCGCGCCTACCCGCTGCTGCTGCTGTTGCTGATGGGCTGCGGCGCGGCGTGGCTGCTGTGCAAGCCGCACGGCGAGCCGACGCCCGCGTTCGACTGGACCATGGCCCTCCGGGCCGTGCTGTGCGTGCTGGTGCTGCTGGCCTATGCCCTGCTGTTCGAAATCCTCGGTTTCGTCATCACCACCGCCCTGGCCGGCTTCGCCCTCGGCCTGCTGTTCAACGGCCGGCTGTGGCCCTGCGTGATCAGCGGCGTGCTGCTCGGCGTGCTGCTCTACGGACTGTTCGATTACCTGCTGGACGTGCCGCTGCCGCTGGGCCTGCTGCGCGTACTGGAGAACTGAAATGGAAACGTTGAATTTCTTGCTGCAGGGCTTCGATGTCGCCACCCGGCCGACCAACCTGCTGGTGGCGCTGTTCGGCGCCTTCGTCGGCACCGTGGTCGGCCTGCTGCCGGGCCTCGGCCCGATCAACGGCGTAGCGCTGCTGCTGCCGCTGGCCTTCGCCCTCGGCCTGCCGCCGGAGACCGCGCTGATCCTGCTCGCCGCGGTGTACCTGGGCTGCGAATACGGCGGCCGTATCTCGGCGATCCTGCTCAACGTGCCGGGCGATGCCGCGGCGGTGATGACCACCCTCGACGGCTACCCGCTGGCGCGCCAGGGCAAGGCCGGTATCGCCCTGTCGCTGTCGGCAGTGAGCTCGTTCATCGGCAGCATCATCGCCACCTGCGGCGTGGTGCTGTTCGCCCCGCTGCTGGCCAAGTGGGCGGTGGCTTTCGGCCCGGCGGAATACTTCGTGCTGATGATCTTCGCCATCGCCTGCCTCGGCGGCATGGTCGGCGACAAGCCGGTGAAGACCCTGATGGCCGCGCTGATGGGCCTGGCCCTGGCCACCGTCGGTGTCGACTCGACCACCGGCGTCTACCGCTTCACCTTCGGCAGCGTCAGCCTGTCCGACGGCATCCAGTTCGTCATCGTGGTGATTGGCTTCTTCAGCGTCAGCGAGATCCTGCTGATGCTGGAGAAGACCCACAGCGGGCAGCAGGCGGTCAAGGCCAGCGGTCGGCTGCTGTTCAACCTGAATGAGTTCTGCCTGACCTTCTGGACCATGGTGCGCAGTGCCGTGGCCGGCTTCGTCATCGGCACCCTGCCGGGCGCCGGGGCGACCATCGCCAGCGCCATGACCTACATAAGCGAGAAGCGCATGGCCGGCGACAAGGGCCGCTTCGGCGATGGCGACCTGCGCGGCCTGGCGGCACCGGAAGCCGCCAACAACGCCTCGGCCTGCGGTTCGCTGATCCCCATGCTGACCCTCGGCGTGCCGGGTTCGGGCACCACCGCGGTGATGATCGGCGCGCTGACGCTGTACAACATCACCCCCGGCCCGCTGCTGTTCGAACAGCAGCCGGACGTGGTCTGGGGCCTGATCGCCTCGCTGTTCATCGGCAACGTGATCCTGCTGGTGATGAACATTCCGCTGGTTGGCCTATTCTCACGCATGCTCAGCGTGCCCAACTGGGTGCTGGTGCCCACCATCACCGCGATCAGCCTGGTGGGGGTGTACTCGGTGCATAGCACGGTGTTCGACCTGGTGCTGATGGTCGGCCTCGGCGTGTTCGGCTACCTGCTGCGCAAGCTCGATTTCCCGCTGTCGGCACTGATCCTCGGTTTCGTCCTCGGTGAGATGATGGAAGACAACCTGCGCCGCGCGCTGTCGATCTCCAACGGCGAGCTGGGCATCCTCTGGGGCAGCCCGATCACCCTCGCGCTATGGGCCCTGGCGGCACTGATGCTGGCCATGCCGGGGATTCGCTGGTGGCTCAAGCGCCGCCGCGGCGGCATGTTCGAGGCACAGGCCTGAGATGCGCCGCCGGCTGCCCGGCTGGTGGGCGACACCGCTGCTCGGCGCGCTCGGCGGCTGGCTGGCGAGCCTGGTCCACTGGCCGCTGCCGTGGATGATCGGCTCGCTGCTGGCGGTGATCGCGGCACGCTGCAGCGGCTGGCTGGTGACGGAGGTGCCCCATGCCCGGCAGGCCGGCCAGTGGCTCGTCGCCAGCGCCATCGGCCTGCACTTCACCAGCGAGGTGATGCAGCAGGTGCTCGCCCATTTCGGCGTGATCCTCGCCGGGGCCTTCGGCACCCTGCTGCTGAGCCTGATCGGCATCGTCATCCTGCTGCGCAGCGGCAGCGACCGCGCCACGGCGTTCTTCGCCAGCATGCCGGGCGGCGCCAGCGAGATGGTCAACCTGGCCAGCCGCCACGATGCCGAACCGGCCCGGGTTGCCGCCGCACACAGCCTGCGCCTGCTGCTGGTGGTGCTGATCGTCCCGGCGCTGTTCACCTGGGGCCTGCCGCCGGTAGCGCCGCCGCCACCCGCGGCGGTGAACGGGTTCTGGCTGGCCGTGCTGCTGCCCGCCGGCGTGCTGCTGGCGCTGCTGTGGGGCAAACTCGGCCAACCCAATCCATGGATGCTCGGCCCGCTGACCGTCTGCGCGGCGGCCAGCGTGATCTTCGATCTGCACATCGGCCTGCCGGCCGGGGCCGGGGCGCTGGGCCAGTGGCTGATCGGCTGTTCGCTGGCCTGCCACTTCGACCGGCCGTTCTTCCGCAGTGCACCAGCGTTCCTGCTGCGCATCCTGCTTTTCACCCTGCTGGCGATGCTGGTCGCCGCCGCGCTGGCCAAGGGCCTGGGCGGCGTGACGGCGCTGGATGCAGTGTCGCTGATGCTCGGCATGATGCCCGGCGGCATCACCGAGCTGTGCCTGACGGCCGATGCGCTGCAGCTCTCGGTGGCGCTGGTCACCGCCTTGCAGGTGCTTCGCCTGTTCCTGGTGATGTTCCTCGCCGAGCCGCTGTTCCGGCTCTGGCAGCGAAAGATGCCCTGAGCACGCGCCCGGCGGGTCTTCAGCCGAAGAACCAGTAGCACACCCCGACCGCCGCAACGATACCGGCCAGGTCCGCCAGCAGCGCGCAGCCCACCGCATGCCGCGCGCGCTGGATGCCCACCGCACCGAAGTACACCGCCAGCACATAGAAGGTCGTCTCGGTGCTGCCCTGCACCGTCGCCGCGACCAGTGCCGGGAAGCTGTCCACGCCGTGGCTCTGCATGGTCTCGATCAGCATCGCCCGGGCCGCGCTGCCGGAGAACGGCTTGACCAGCGCCGTGGGCAAGGCCTCGACGAAACGGGTGTCCCAGCCCAGCCCCTCGACCAGCCAGCGGATACCTTGCAGACCGAAGTCCAGCGCGCCGGAGGCACGCAGGGCGCCGATGGCACAGAGCATGGCGATCAGATAGGGCAGCAGGTTCCTCGCCACGTCGAAGCCTTCCTTCGCGCCTTCGACGAAGGCCTCGTACACCGGCACCTTGCGCAAGGCGCCCACCAGCAGGAAGGCGATGATCAGGCCGAACAGGGTCAGGTTGCCCAGCAGCGACGACAGCGAGGCCAGCGCGGTGGCCGACAACCCTGCCAGCAACGCCATGAAGCCCCCCAGCAGCAGCGCGCCGGGCACGAAATAGGCCAGCACCACCGGGTCCCACAGGCGCAGGCGCTGGACCAGCGCGACCGCCAGCAATCCGGCCAGCGACGAGGCGCTGGTGGCCAGCAGGATCGGCAGGAATACCAGCGTCGGGTCGTCGGCGCCCTGCTGCACGCGGTACATGAAGATCGACACCGGCAGCAGCGTCAGCGAGGAAGTGTTGAGCACCAGAAAGAGAATCTGCGCGTTGCTCGCCACCGCCGGCAGCGGGTTGAGTTCCTGCAAGGCGCGCATGGCCTTCAGGCCGATGGGGGTGGCGGCATTGTCCAGGCCCAGGCCATTGGCGGCGAAGTTGAGGGTGATCAGCCCCAGCGCCGGGTGGCCGGCGGGCACCTCGGGCATCAGGCGGCGGAACAGCGGGCCGAGCAGGCGCGCCAGCCATTCGATCAGCCCGGCCTTTTCGGCGATCCGCAGGAAGCCCAGCCACAGCGTCAGCGTGCCGAACAGCACGATCATCACTTCCACGGCCAGCTTGGCCATGGCGAACAGGCTTTCCACCAGCGCGGCGAACACCGCGGGATCGCCACCGATCAGCCAACGCCCCAGCGCGGCCACCGCGGCCACCAGAAAAAAGCCCAGCCAGAGGCCGTTGAGCATGTCGTTCTCCCGTCGAAACTGACCGGGATGATAGCGGTGCAGGTAGCGTTTGCGTAGGCAGGGCGAACCATCGACGCTGCTCGCCGGAGATGGCAGCGGTGTCCACCTCCGGCAGCAGCGCTGCCGAACCCGGTCCGTTGACGGAGGTACTCCCTGTACCCCTAGGTCACTTCGCCAGGCAAAGCGACCCGACCCCCTGGTTCACCCCGTTGCGGGGAGGCTGAGCGCGCGAGCGATCTGCGAAAAACGCTGCGCGACTCGGGATCGCCTTCGGCAAGGCGCGAACACGATCCGGCAATCTGGCATCCCGTGCCCTTGAAGCTCCTCGCAGTGCAGCCGCCCTTCACGGGCGGCTATCGATCGCATCAGATGCGCGGTCCACGGCCCCGGCCGAAGATCAGCGATGCCACGAACAGCACCAGGAAGACCACGAACAGGATCTTGGCGATGCCTGTAGCAGTGCCTGCGATACCACCGAAGCCCAGTACCGCGGCGATGATGGCAATGATCAGGAAGGTAATGGCCCAACTCAGCATGGTGTGACTCCTCTCGGTTCAGGAACGGTTCTCAACGGATCGGGTCGCGCCGACCGGTATCGATTGGTTACGCATCCGTGCTGGTTCGCTCGTACGTCCCCTTCGTTGCTCAGAACACCCAGCGCTGCTCAGACCGCACCTGGCGGTAGTCGCTTGCCTGCGGCTGCTGGCCGGTCCGCATGAGCTCTACTGGTTGAGCGTCATACATGCGGATTCGTTCCGCGGAATGCTGCTGCGCCTGGCTGAGCGGTTGCGACATCGGCCGCTCGGCACCCATGATCAGCATGACCACCGCTGCCGAGAGGAAACCCTTGCTGGCCAATGAAAAGCGGGCTTGGCGATTCATCCTCAACTCCTTCTAAGCATGGCGAACTTCGTTGCTGGAGTGGTTGCAGGCCTCGTGCCAGACACGATCCTTATTTTTATCCTTTAATTTCAATTAGTTACGCTATTTATCGGATCATCTCTCCACTTAATTTGCACGAGCCGCCCTTTCGCTTCGGGCGTTTTGCACGAGACTCAATGCCGGCTCTGCTTCACCTTGCGCATGCGCTCGTGGCAGGTCCTGAGCCGCGGCAATTCGATGGCCAGCAGTGCGCGGACGTCGGGCTCGGCATCCTCCAAGGCGTCCTCGAAGGCATGGAGGATGCGTTCTTCGGTCTGCTCCAGCTGATCGACATAGGCGGTATCGTGGTTGCCGACATGCGCGCGGGTATCGGCATACAGCTCGCGCATGTGCCCGAACAGCGTGCCGCCCTGCGATGGTTGCTCGTGGCTCGCCGCGACCTTGACCGCCAGCGCCTGGATCACCTGCGTCTTGGCCTGGGCCATGTCGCGGAACAGGTGCTGCAACTCGACATCCTTTACTTGCTCGGCGGCATGCTGGTAGAAACGCTGGCCATCGCGGGTGACCTCGATGAGCTCGTTGAGCTGATTCATGGCTTGGTTCATGGGACCTCCTCACAACGGGTTGCGACTGGTGCCCGAATCGCCTGCGGCGATGGGGCGCGTATAGCCATTGGGTCGCAAGCCGCATGCCAGCCGCCCCGTCGCGCACGCTGCGCAAAATCAGGCACTTGCGTACGGCAGTCACGCCCGCCGGTATGCAGCATGCAGGAAAGGCTTTCCCGCACCGTGCAACTTGCAAGACTTTTCATAGACTAAAGCACGCACCAAGAGCGCAGCGGGCACCCCCTGCCGACGCCTGGCGGCGCCATAAAGCAATAAGGTTTTGCCGACACAACTGTTTCGCCTTATCTGATGGGAGCATCCATGGAACAAACGACAGACAACGGCGGACGCATCCTTCTGGTGGATGACGAAGCGGCGATCCTGCGCACATTCCGCTATTGCCTGGAAGATCGCGGCTACACGGTGATGACCGCCGCCAGCGCAGCACAGGCCGAAGCGATCCTGCAACGCCAAGTGTTCGACCTGTGCTTTCTCGACCTGCGCCTGGGCGAGGACAACGGCCTCGACGTCCTGCAGCAGATGCGCATGCTGGCGCCCTGGATGCGCGTGGTGATCGTCACCGCGCATTCGGCGGTGGATACCGCGGTGGACGCCATGCAAGCCGGCGCCGCCGACTACCTGCTCAAGCCGTGCAGCCCCGAGCAGTTGCGCCTGTCCGCCGCCAAGCAGCTGGAAGTCCGGCAGATGGCCGCGCGCCTGGAGGCGCTGGAAGGCGAGATGCAGCAGCGCAGCGATGCCATCGGCTCGCACAGCCCGGCGATGATGGCGGTACTCGAGACCGCCCGCCAGGTGGCCGATACCGACGCCAACATCCTCATCCTCGGCGAATCCGGCACCGGCAAGGGCGAACTGGCGCGCGCCATCCACACCTGGAGCCGGCGTTCGAAGAAGGCCTTCGTCACCATCAACTGTCCGTCGCTATCGGCCGACCTGATGGAAAGCGAGCTGTTCGGCCATAATCGCGGCGCCTTCACCGGCGCCACCGAAAGCACCCTCGGCCGGGTCAACCAGGCCGACGGCGGCACACTGTTCCTCGACGAGATCGGCGACTTCCCGCTGGCCCTGCAACCCAAGCTGCTGCGCTTCATCCAGGACAAGGAATACGAACGCGTCGGCGATCCGGTGACCCGCCGCGCCGACGTACGCATCCTCGCCGCGACCAACCTCAACCTCGAGGAGATGGTGCGCGAGGGCAAGTTCCGCGAGGATCTGCTCTACCGCCTCAACGTCATCACCCTCAACCTGCCGCCGATGCGCGAGCGCCCCGAGGACGTGCTGACGCTGGCCGAGCGCTTCCTGGCCTCCTTCGTGAAGAACTACGGGCGCCCGGCACGCGGCTTCAGCGATGCCGCGATCGCCGCGCTGAAGGCCTACCGCTGGCCGGGCAACGTGCGCGAACTGCGGAACGTGGTGGAGCGCGCCAGCATCATCTGCCCACAGCAGATGATCGAGGTCAGCCATCTCGGCCTCGGCGAACAGGCCGTCGGCAATGCGCCCCGGATCGGCGAACCGCTGAGCCTGGAGGCGCTGGAGAAAGCACATATCGCCGGCGTGCTGAGCACCAGCGACACCCTCGAGCAGGCCGCACGCATTCTCGGCATCGACGCCTCGACCCTCTACCGAAAGCGCAAGCAGTACGGCCTATGAAACTCCAGATGAAGCTGAGAACCCGTCTGTTCCTCGGGTTCTCGGCGTTGATGACGGTGGCCCTGCTCGGCCTGGTGCTGGCGCTGGTCAGCGTGATGCAGATGGCCAAGAGCCAGGAACAACTGATCCGCAACAACTTCGGCATCATCGAGATCAACCAGCAGTTGCGCCAGGCGCTGGGCAACCACCTGATCATCCTGGCCGGCCAGCAACGCAACGACGAGGCGCTGGCCTCGGTGCGGCAGTCGTTCGAGCAGGCCCTCGAACGCGGCATCGCCGAGGCCACCGACGAGGGCGACCGCCAGGCATTCCAGGCCATCGCCAGCGCCTACGCCAACTTCCTCGATGAGCTGGACGCCTCGCGCCACCAGAGCTGGACGCTGCTGGAGGACAACGCGCTGAGCCAGGCCTTCAATCAGGTGCGCGGCCTGATGGCGGACATGCAACGCAGTTCCTATGACAGGATCCGCGACACCGAGCTGCGCAGCCGCGACCGCGCGGCGCTCCTGGCCGGCCTGCTCGGGCTCACCGCCATCGCCGTGTTGCTGATCGGCTTCATCACCGCGCACAGCTTCGCCCGGCGCTTCGGCGAACCGATCGAACGGCTGTCGGCAGCGGCGGACCAGATCGGTCGCGGCGACTTCAACATCGAGCTGCCGCGCCCGCCGATCGCCGAGCTTTCCTCTCTGAGCCGCCGTTTCGGCCTGATGGCGCAAGCCTTGCACCAGTTCAAGCAGACCAACGTGGAGGCGCTGGTCAACGGCCAGCAGCGCCTGCAGGCACTGCTCGACAGCATCGACGACGGCCTGTTGATCATCGACCGCCAGGGCCGGCTGGAACATGCCAACCCGGTGGCGCAACGGCAACTGGCCTGGGAAACCGAACACCTGGGCGCGACCCTGGGTGAGGCGCTCGGCTCTCCGGAGCTGGACGACGCCGCGCGCCAGGTGCTGAATGACAAGCCGCTGTCCGGCCCGCCGCAGGACCTGGTCATCGAAGCCGACGGCGAACGCCGCCTGCTGGCCTGGCGCATCAGCCCGGTCAATCATCACGACGGCAGCATCAGCGGCGCCGTGATGGTGCTGCACGACGTCACCGACCAGCGCACCTTCGAGCGCGTGCGCAATGAGTTCGTGCTGCGCGCCTCCCACGAGCTGCGCACTCCGGTCACCGGCATGCAGATGGCCTTCAGTCTGCTACGCGAGCGCATGCACTACCCGCCGGGCAGTCGCGAGTCCGATCTGTTCGACACCGTCCACGAGGAGATGCAGCGGCTGGTCCGGCTGATCAACGACCTGCTGAATTTCTCGCGCTACCAGAGCGGCCAGCAGAAGCTGGAACTGGAGCAGTGCGACATCCCCGAGCTGCTCGAGGAAGCCCGCCAGCGCTTCGAGGTCGCCGCGGCCGGGCAGGACGTGCAATTGCAGCTGGAACTGCAGCAGCCCCTGCCGAGCCTGCTGCTCGATCGCCAGCAGATGGAGCGGGTGCTGGACAACCTGCTGAGCAACGCGCTGCGGCATACGCCCAAGGGCGGCGAAGTGCGCCTGCTGGCGCGCCACCATGGCGAGCGGATGATCCTCAGCGTCGAGGACAACGGCGAGGGCATTCCCTACAGCCAGCAGGCGCGCATCTTCGAGCCATTCGTGCAGATCGGCCGCCGCCGCGGTGGCGCCGGCCTGGGCCTGGCCCTGTGCAAGGAGATCGCCCAGCTGCATGGCGGGCGCATCGGTGTGCATTCGCGCATCGGCCACGGCACCATCTTCTACGTCGCACTGCCGATCTGATCGGCGAGCCCCCGCCAACCCCACGGCTCGTAATGATGGCAGGTTGGGTTGGCCTGCGAAGCCCAACATACGGTGCATCGGGCAACACACCGGCTGCGCCATTGTCTTCTCGCAGCCACATATGGCTGGACGTCGGTGTGTCATGTTGGGCTTCGTCGCTACGCTCCTCAACCCAGCCTACGTGGCACCCTGCGAACCGCGTAGTTGCCTAGCGACCGTCGTTGAGCACCTGCAGCAGCGCGGCGGTCTCGGCATCCGGCTCGCCGTCGAAGCGCGCCGGCCGGTACTTCATCTGGAACGCGGCGATCACGTTGCGCGTTTCCAGGTCCAGCTGCCCATGGCGCGGCACCTGGTAGCCCTGCAGCGCCAGCGCCTGCTGGAACCAGTCGATCGCCGGCAGGCCGCTGGCGGCATAGTGCGCCCGCTGTGCCGCCACCGCGGCGGCATCCGGCCAGGGCACCAGACCGGCATCGGCCAGGCGCTTCCAGGGAAACAGCGGACCGGGGTCGACCTTGCGCTGCGGGGCGATATCGCTGTGCCCGACGATCGCCCCGGGCTTGAGCCCATGGCGCGCCATGATGTCCTTGAGCAGCACCACCAGCGCATCGATCTGCTGCTCGGAATAGGGATACCAGAGCCGCCGTCCGTCGGCGCTTTCGACATAGCCACGGTTGACCAGCTCGATGCCGATGGAGCTGGCGTTCAGCCAGGTCCGCCCGTTCCACTGGCTCTCGCCGGCATGCCAGGCACGGCGGTCTTCGTCCACCAGGCGGTAGATGGTCGCCGGCGAGTCGCCGATCAGATAGTGGCTGCTGACGTCCCGCCCGAGGAGCAGCTCCAGCGAGCGCGGCAGGTCGCTCGAGGTGTAATGCAGCACGATGAACTGGGCGCGGCTGTCCTGGCCGGCGGAGGTATAGCGGGTGTCGATCCGCGGACCGGCGGCGCAGCCGGCCAGCAACAGGAGCATCAGGGCGATGGTTACGGCTTTCATCGGGACCTCTGTGTCGACAGCGCAATGACGCAGATGAACCGCGCTGCGCTGCCGGATTCGACTGGCGCCCGGCGCGACCTGCGGACGGGGCGGAGATTATACCCGGCGGGTCCCGCCTTCAGGCGACGTTTCGGCGCCGCCGCGACGGAGGCTGTTCGGCACCGTAGCGGCAACCACGGTTCCGGCGGACGGCGAACCGGTCAGGCCATCTCGATACGATTGCGCCCGGCGTCCTTGGCCCGATAGAGCGCCTGGTCGGCGCGCTCGAAGACACGCTCCGGCGTATCGCCGTCGACGAAGGCGCTGAACCCAGCCGACAGGGTGACCTGGATGCGTTCGCCCTTGAAGTGGAACGGGCAGGCCGCGATCGCCTGGCGCAGCGCCTCGAGCAACTGCTGCCCAGCAGCGGATGACGTCCCGGGCAGCAGCATCACGAATTCCTCGCCCCCGAAGCGGGCGATGAAATCGGTCTTGCGCAGCCGCTTGCGCAGTTCGCCGCCGATGATCTTCAGCACCCGGTCGCCGGCCAGATGGCCGTAGCCGTCGTTGACCCGCTTGAAATGGTCGACATCCAGCACCGCCAGCAGCAGCTCGCCGCCGTAGCGCTGCCAGCGCGCGAACTCGAGGTCGAGCCGTTCGTTCCAGGCGGCGCGGTTGGGCAATCCGGTCAGGGCATCCTGCAGCGCCTTCTGCCGCTGCATTTCCAGGTTCCCGCGCAGGCCACGCGCGGCCTGCTCTAGGCTGCCGATACGGCCGACCAGCTGCTGCAGGCGCTCGCCGAGCTTGTCTTCGTGCTCGCTGCGCTGGCGCTGGTAGGTATCCACCGTATTCAGCAGCCCGTCCAGGCGCGCCTCCACCACCTGCTTGAGGCTCGCCAGGTCGGTCGCCTGGCGCATGCTGGTCTGCAGCCCGCCGACCTGCTCGCGCAGCTCGGCATCCAGCGCCCGCGCGGCATCGCTGTTCTGGGTATGGCCCTGGTGGGCGGCATGCAGGTTGTCCTGCATGGCCGCCAGGCGTTCGTTCAGGGTCTGCAGGTAGTTCTCGAATTCACGCTGGCCCAGGTCGCTGACCGCGATCACCAGCATGGCGAGGTCGTCCAGCACCGGTACCAGCTCGTACCAGTTCAGGCCACGCTGGATGCGCTCGCGCAGCGTCTGCAGTCGTGGCTGGTGCTGTTCGGGCAGATGCAGGCCGTCGAGCAGCCCGCTGAGCGAGGCTTCGACCCGTTCGGCTACCACGCTATAGGCGGGCTCCGGCGATACCGGCAGGGCATGCTCGGCATCGGCGACCGTGTCAGCCACGGTTTCCTGCGGCGCCTCGTCCTCGGCTGTCGGCTCGTCCTGCGCCGGCTGCTCGACGAGCAGTCGTTCCGGCAGCGGCAGGGCGTCGGCCACGACGGCGGGATCGACCTCGTCATCATCCAGCGCCGGCTGCAGCCGAACGGTTGCCGATGGTGCGGTGGCGACGGCACATTCGCCGTCTTCCACACCGCCCTGCGCCACGGTGGCGGGCTCCGCCAGCGGTTCGCCCCCCCCGCCGAACAGGCGCCGCAGAAAACCGCCCCGCGGCATGGCCGGATCATCCTGCAGGCTCAGCGCCTGTTCCTGCAATACACTCAGCTCGCTCAACAGCGCCGGGATCTCGCGCAGTTGCGCCGCACGTTGATCGAGTTGCCTGGCGAAACGCTTGAGGGGCTTGCGCAGTTCGGCCGGCAACGGCAGCGCCTGCAGCTGGGCGGCCAGCCGGTGCAGCGCCTCGGTGAGCTGCACCGCCCGCTCCTGGCGGTGCCGCTCGGAGTCCAGCACGGCCTTTTCCAGGCGCGGTACCAGCTTGCTCAGGCCCTCATCCAGATCGCCGTCGCGCAGGACTCCCCGCATCTGCTGCAGGCAGCGTTCGACCGCCGCATCGGCACCCTCGACGGCGATGCTGCTGCGTACCAGGCTGCGCCGCAGCAGGTCGACGCGCTGCTCCCAGCGGGCCTCCAGCTGTTCCTGCTGCTCGACGAGCTGCAGGTATTTTTCCCGCCAGCGCTGGGCTTCGTCGCTCATATCGGCTCGCTCGCCTGAACCGGCAGGGTATCGCCCTGCAGCGAATCGGGCAGACGGATTTCCACCGCCACCGGCAGGTGATCGGAAATCGGCTGCGCCAGCACGTCGACGCGCTCCAGGGTCAGGCTCGGGCTCAGCAGGATATGGTCCAGGCAGCGCTGCGGCCGCCAGCTGGGAAAGGTCGCCTCGACCTGTGGCGCCAGCAGGCCGAGGTCACGCAGCGGAGAGTTCTCCAGCAGGTCGTTGGCATGGGTGTTCATGTCGCCCATCAACACCTGATGGCGGTAGCCGGCGATCAGCTCGCGGATATAGGCCAGCTGGCGCGCCCGCGCTCCGCCGCCCAGCGCCAGGTGCATCATCACCACCACCAGGGCATCCGCCCCCTCGCCGAAACGCAGCAGAATGGCGCCGCGCCCGGAAGGCCCGGGCAGTGGGTGGTCCTCCAGGCTCTGGGGCTCGAGGCGGCTGAGCACGCCGTTACTGTGCTGGGCGAAACGCCCGAGGTTGCGGTTGAGCTGCTGATACCAGTAGGGAAAGGCGCCCAGCTGGGCCAGGTGCTCGACCTGATTGACATAGCCGGAGCGCAGGCTGCCGCCATCGGCCTCCTGCAACGCGACCAGATCGTAGTTGCCGAGCAGCTCGCCGATGCGCTGCAGATTGCCGGCACGGCCGGGATGCGGCAGCAAGTGCTGCCAGCTACGGGTCAGGTAGTGGTGGTAGCGCTCGGTACTGATGCCGACCTGGATGTTGAAGCTGAGCAGTCGCAGGCGACCATCGGCCGGCAGCCCGCTGCTGGCCAGACAGTGCGAATTGATCCGCGCCTTGCCGGGCCCGGCGAGGCGCGGCGCGCTCCAGCGGCGCAGCATCGGCGCTTACCGTGCTGCGCGTTCTTTTTCGATGAGGAAGTCGGCGACCTCCAGCGTACGCTCGGGGCCGCCAGCCGAGCCGAGATCGAAACGGTACTTGCCGTTGACGATCATCACCGGCACGCCAGTGATCTGGTAGGCCATGCCGAGCTTCTTGGCCTGCTCCACCCGGCTGCGTACGCCGAAAGAGTTGTAGGCCTTGAGGAACGCCTGCTTGTCGACGCCCTGCCCGGCGAGGAAATCGGCCATCTCCTCGGGCGTGGCGAGCTTCTTGCGCTCCTGGTGGTAGGCTGCGAATACCGCGTCATGCACCTGTTGCTCGACGCCCATCGCCTCCAGGGTGATGAACAGCTGGCCATGGGCGTTCCACAGGCCGCCGAACATCGCCGGGATGCGCTTGAAGTCCACGTCCTCGGGCAGCTGCGCGACCCATGGATTGATGACCGGCTCGAACTGATAGCAATGCGGGCAGCCGTACCAGAACAGCTCCACCACCTCGACCTTGCCTGCATCGGCGACCGGGACCGGGCTGCTCAGCTCGACATATTCCTTGCCAGCCTGGAACTCTGCTGCCTGGGCCACCAGGCCGAACAGGCTCACAGCAGCCAGAACGGCAGTGAGTAGGAAATTGCGCATGAAATACTCCTGTTAACGACGGACCGATGGCGCAACAGGCTGCAGCAAAACGCCGGGACTCGCCAGCGTTTTTCCGCGGTCCGCCCACCGGGTGGAAGGGGTAATTGTAGCGAGGCGTAAAACAAAAAGGGCGTCGCGGCTCACGGCCCCGACGCCCTTTGCTCAGGCTGGCTGGTCAGTGACCCGTGCGGTCAGTGCAGGCCCTGGATGTAGCTGGACAGCGCTTCGATGTCCTTGTTGCTCAGCTTGGCGGCAATGCTGCGCATGATCATGGCATCGCCGTCGTTGGTGCGGTCACCTTCACGGAAAGCGGTCAGCTGCTTGGCGGTATAAGCGGCATGCTGGCCGCCCAGCTGCGGGAACCCGGCCAGGTCGTTGCCGGCACCGTTGGGCGCATGACAACCGGTACAGGCGGGCATGCCCTGGTCCAGCTTGCCGCCGCGGAACAGTTTCTCGCCCTGGCCCACCAGTGCCGGATCGGCGAAGCCCACGGCGATCTTCTGGCTGGCGAAGTAGGCTGCGATGTCCTCGAGGTCCTGGTCGCTCAGCGGGTCGAGCATGCCGGTCATTTCCAGCACCTTGCGGCCGACGCCTTCCGCGGCGCCCGGCGTGCTGCCGGCCTTGATGTCTTGCAGTTGCTTGAACAGATAACGCTCGCCCTGGCCAGCGAGTTTCGGGAAGTTCGGTGCCGGGCTGTTGCCATCGGTACCGTGGCAGGCGCCACACACAGCAACTTTGCCCTGACCAGCTTCGGCGTTTCCAGCCGCGTGGGCCATACCGGTGATGCCAAGGGTCAACAGCAGACTCACGAGTACTTTGTTCATCAGCTAATCCAACTACGGCTAAGGGTTTGTAAGGAATTCATCGGGTCACGCACAGCCGGCTGGCCGTGGCGACGCTCGTTATAGTGGCATGCTGGACATCGGTCCCGCATGGCATCGCTACCCGCGGGACCGCGTGGAATGCCGTGCGAAGCCAGAGATCAGGCCAAAGCGCACATAAAATCTGCGGCATTATATACTTCCGTTCTTGAAACGGAAATGAACCATTGCCGCACCCCCGCGCATTACATCGGAACCATCATGCTCCCGAAAAACCCGATTCTCGGCCTCTGCCAACAGGCCTCCTTCATGACCAGTGCCGCCAAGGTCGATCAGTGCCCGGCCGACGAGGGTCTGGAAGTCGCCTTCGCCGGGCGGTCCAATGCGGGCAAGTCCAGTGCGCTGAATACCCTGACCCATGCCAACCTGGCACGCACCTCGAAGACGCCGGGGCGCACCCAACTGCTCAACTTCTTCCGCCTGGACGACGAGCGCCGCCTGGTCGACCTGCCCGGCTACGGCTATGCCAAGGTGCCGATCCCACTCAAGCAGCACTGGCAGCGCCACCTGGAAGCCTACCTGGGCAGCCGCGAGAGCCTGGCCGGGGTATTCCTGATGATGGACATCCGCCATCCATTGACCGAGTTCGACCGGATGATGCTGGACTGGTCCAGCGCCAGCCAGATGCCGCTGCACATCCTCTTGACCAAGGCCGACAAGCTCGCCTTCGGCGCCGCCAAGACCGCCCTGCTGGGCATCCAGCGCGAAATCCGCCAGCACTGGGGCGACAACGTCAGCGTGCAGCTGTTCTCCGCGCCCAAGCGCCAGGGTGTCGAGGAAGCGCAGCTCAAGCTCGCCGAGCTGCTGGGGATGCTCGAAGCGGAATAGATGGTAGGGTGGATCACGCTTCACCGATCCGCCAGACGGAGGTAAAGGTGGATGTAAAAAGCGACATCCACCCTGCGCGGCTTGAAGCTTGAAAAGCATCGCCCCGAGGTCGGGCCTCCCACGGAAACGGGCGGTGCACACCGAACCCGGTGGGAGGCGCGCCCTCGCGGCGATGCAGGCCGGCCTGAAGCCTGAAATCAGCATGCCGCACTGCTTTCAGGCCTCGGCCCGGCCTCACTCCCGATACGCCTCCACCGGCACGCAGGCGCAGAACAGGTTGCGGTCGCCGTAGACGTTGTCCACGCGATTCACTGCCGGCCAGTACTTGTGCATCCGCGCATGGGTGCTGGGCGTCACCGCCTCGGCGATGCTGTACGGGCGCGCCCACTCGCCGGTCACGTCGGCCAGGGTATGCGGCGCATGCACCAGCGGGTTATTGTCCGCCGGCCATTCGCCGTCCTGCACCTTGGCGATCTCCGCGCGGATGCTCAGCATCGCTTCGACGAAGCGGTCCAGCTCGGCCTTCGATTCGCTCTCGGTGGGCTCGATCATCAGCGTGCCGGGCACCGGGAAGGACATGGTCGGCGCATGGAAGCCGTAGTCCATCAGGCGCTTGGCGACGTCTTCCTCACTGATGCCGCTGGCCGCCTTGAGCGGGCGCAGGTCGATGATGCATTCATGCGCCACGCGGCCGTTGCGCCCGCTGTAGAGCACCGGGAAGGCGCCACCAAGGCGGTTGGCCAGGTAGTTGGCGGCGAGGATCGCGACCTCGGTGGCCTCGCGCAGCTGCGGCCCCATCATGGCGATGTACATCCAGCTGATCGGCAGGATGCTGGCGCTGCCCCAGGGCGCCGCGCTGACCGCGCCGTTGCCGGCCTGCGGCCCGTCCAGCTCGATCACCGGGTGGTTGGCGACGAAGGGCGCCAGGTGCGCCTTGACGCCGATCGGGCCCATGCCCGGGCCGCCACCACCGTGCGGGATGCAGAAGGTCTTGTGCAGGTTCATGTGCGAGACGTCGGCGCCGATGTCCGCCGGCCGCGCCAGGCCGACCTGGGCGTTGAGGTTGGCGCCGTCCATGTAGACCTGGCCGCCGTGGGCGTGGATCGCCGCGCAGATCTCGCGCACGTTCTCCTCGTAGACGCCGTGGGTCGAGGGATAGGTGATCATCAGGCAGGACAGCCGGTCGCCGGCTTCGGCGGCCTTGCGCTGGAGGTCTTCCAGATCGACATTGCCAGCCTTGTCGCAGTCGACGATGACCACACGCATGCTCGCCATCTGCGCCGAGGCCGGGTTGGTGCCGTGGGCCGAGGACGGGATCAGGCAGATGTCGCGCTGGGCCTCGCCGCGGCTCTGGTGGTAGTTGCGGATCGCCAGCAGCCCGGCGTATTCGCCCTGGGCGCCGGAGTTAGGCTGCATGCTGATGGCGTCGAAGCCGGTGATCGCACACAGCCAGGCTTCCAGCTCGTCGATCATCAGCCGGTAGCCCTGGGCCTGGGTCTGCGGGGCGAAGGGGTGCAGGTCGGCGAACTCGGCCCAGGTGATCGGGATCATCTCGCTGGTGGCGTTGAGCTTCATGGTGCAGGAGCCGAGCGGGATCATCGCCTGGTTGAGCGCCAGGTCCTTGTTCTCCAGCTGCTTGAGGTAGCGCAGCATCTCGGTTTCGCTGTGGTGCGCGTTGAACACCGGATGCTCGAGGTAGCCGCTGCCGCGCCGCAGGTCCTGGGGAATGCCGTCCGGCAACTCGCCGGCATCCAGCGCGGCGATCTCCAGGCCGTGGTCGGCGCCGAGGAAGATCGCCAAGAGCTGCTCGACGGTGCGCTCGTCGCAGGTCTCGTCGAGGCTGACGCCGAGCCGGCCGCGGCCGAGGATGCGCAGGTTGATCCGCGCCGCCTCGGCGCTTTCGATGATCGCCGTCTGCGCGCCACCGACCTCGAGGGTCAGGGTGTCGAAGAAATGCCGGTTGAGGCGGACGATGCCCTTGCGCTCCAGGCCAGCGGCGAGGATGGCGGTCAGCCGGTGCACCCGCTGGGCGATGCGCTTGAGGCCCTGCGGGCCGTGGTAGACGGCGTAGAAACCGGCGATGTTGGCCAGCAGCACCTGCGCGGTACAGATGTTGGAGTTGGCCTTCTCGCGGCGGATGTGCTGTTCGCGGGTCTGCAGCGCCATGCGCAGCGCGGTGTTGCCGCGGGCGTCCTTGGACACGCCGATGATGCGTCCCGGCATGCCGCGCTTGAACTCGTCGCGGCTGGCGAAATAGGCCGCGTGCGGGCCGCCGTAGCCCATCGGCACGCCGAAGCGCTGGGTCGAGCCGAGCACCACGTCGGCGCCGAGTTCACCGGGCGGCGTCAGCAGCAGCAGGCTGAGCAGGTCGGCGGCGACGCAGGCCAGCGCCTGCTGCGCGTGCAGTTGCTCGATGGCCGGGCGCAGGTCGCGGATCTCGCCATGGGTATCGGGGTATTGCAGCAGCGCGCCGAACACTTCCTGGCCGGCCAGCTCGTCGAGCGTACCGACCACCAGTTCGAAGCCGAACGCCTCGGCGCGGGTGCGCACCACCGAGAGCGTCTGCGGGTGGCAGTTCTCCTCGACGAAGAAACGGTTGCTCTTGCTCTTGGCCATGCGCCGGGCCAGGGTCATGGCTTCGGCCGCGGCGGTGGCCTCATCGAGCAGCGAGGCGTTGGCCAGGTCGAGACCGGTGAGGTCGATGATCATCTGCTGGTAGTTGAGCAGCGCTTCCAGGCGGCCCTGGGCGATTTCCGGCTGGTAGGGCGTGTAGGCGGTGTACCAGCCCGGGTTCTCCAGCACGTTGCGCAGGATCACCGGCGGGGTGACGGTACCGTGGTAGCCCATGCCGATCAGGCTGGTCCACAGCTGGTTCTGCTCGGCATAGCCACGCAGTTTGGCCAGCGCGGCCTGTTCGTCCAATGCCGGCGGCAGCGCCAGCTCGCCCTGCAGGCGAATCGCCGGCGGCACGGTCTGCTCGATCAGTTGTTCGCGACTGGCCAGGCCCAGCGCGTCGAGCATGGCCTGCTGTTCGCCCGCGTCCGGGCCGAGATGGCGGCGCAGGAAGGCATCGGATTGCTGGAGTTGGGAAAGACTCGGCATATGCGGCATGGCAGCTACTCTCGAAAAAACAAAAGCCCCGGCGGAGCGGGGCTTTCGAAGATGATGCTTAGGCTTCGGCGTCGCAGGCGGCCTGGTAGCCAGTGGCGTCGAGCAGCTTGTCCAGCTGCGCCGGATCGCTCGGCTGCAGGCGGAAGAACCAGCTGCCGTAGGGGTCGCTGTTGACCAGTTCGGGCGAGTCGGCGAGCGCTTCGTTGATCGCGACCACCTCGCCGGACACCGGCGCGTAGATGTCGGACGCGGCCTTCACCGATTCCACCACGCCGGCTTCCTGGCCGGCGCCGAGCTGGCGGCCGACTTCCGGCAGTTCGACGTAGACCACGTCCCCCAGCGCTTCCTGGGCGTGATCGGAGATGCCGACGGTGACGCTGCCGTCCGCTTCGAGACGGGCCCACTCGTGGCTGGCGGCGTAACGCAGATCGCTGGGGATATCGCTCATTGTTGTGTCCTCAAGGCTGTTGACAGCAGTCGCGCAAAACGGTCGGTCGAATTTACACCAGTACCTTGCCGTGACGCACGAAGGTCGGCTGCACCACACGTACCGGGTACCACTTGCCACGGATTTCCACTTCCGCGCGCTCGCCGGTGCCGGCCGGCACGCGCGCCAGCGCGATGGATTTGCCAAGCGTAGGCGAAAAACTGCCGCTGGTGATTTCGCCATCGCCAACGCCATTGACGCGCACCACCTGATGGGCGCGCAGCACGCCGCGCTCCTCTAGCACCAGCCCGACCAGCTTGGGCAGATCGCCCTGGGCACGCTGCTGCTCCAGCGCCGCGCGGCCGACGAAGTCGCGCTCGGCCGGCTCCCAGGCAATGGTCCAGCCCATGTTGGCCGCCAGCGGCGAGACGTCCTCGGTCATGTCCTGGCCATAGAGGTTCAGCCCGGCCTCCAGGCGCAGGGTGTCGCGCGCGCCGAGGCCGATCGGCGGGATGCCGGCGCCGACCAGTTCGCTGAGGAAGTCCGGTGCCTGTTCGGCCGGCAGGATGATCTCCAGCCCGTCCTCGCCGGTGTAACCGGTGCGGCCGATGAACCAGTCGCCTTCGGCCAGCCCCTGGAACGGCTTGAGTTCGTGGATCAGCGCGGCGCGGGCCTGGCTGACCAGCTCGGCGGTGCGCGCCCGCGCCTGCGGCCCCTGGATGGCCAGCATGGCCAGTTCCGGGCGCTCGCGGACTTCGACGGCGAAAGCGGACGCCTGCGCCTGCATCCAGGCCAGGTCCTTGTCGCGGGTGCTGGCATTGACCACCAGGCGGTAGCCCCAGTCGCTGAGATAGACGATCAGGTCGTCGACCACGCCGCCACGCGCGTTGAGCATGGCGCTGTAGAGCGCCCGGCCGGCGCTCTTCAGACGCGCCACGTCGTTGGCCAGCAGATGCTGCAGATAGGCCTGGGCGCCATCGCCGGACACATCGACCACGGTCATGTGCGAGACGTCGAACACTCCACAGTCACGCCGCACCTGATGATGCTCCTCAACCTGGGAGCCGTAGTGCAGTGGCATGTCCCAGCCACCGAAATCGACCATTTTGGCGCCGAGCGCAAGGTGCTGATCGTAGAGGGGAGTACGCTGACCCATGGGTGTCTCCTTCCGGGCAGGTCGCCGAATCGGCATTGGAAAAGCCTGTAAAAACCGGCCCGGACACGGACCGGCGACTTTCGAATGGCGCGCATTGTAGCCCCAAGGTGGCGGCAGGTCACGGCACATCCGGCAAGCGGAAGCGCCAGTGCGCCGCTATCCCACCCGCCTGGCCGAACGCCGGATCAGCAGGATCACCGGCAGCAATCCCACCAGCACCAGCGTCAGCGCCGGCAGCGAGGCGCGCGCCCATTCGCCCTCGCTGGTCATCTCGAAAATGCGCACCGCCAGGGTGTCCCAACCGAAGGGACGCATCAGCAGCGTGGCCGGCATCTCCTTGAGCACATCGACGAACACCAGCAAGACGGCGCTCAGGGTGCCCGGCAGCAGCAGCGGCAGATAGACGCGCACGAACAGCGCCGGCCCGCCGACACCCAGGCTGCGCGACGCCTGCGGCAGCGACGGACGGACCCGCGCCAGGCTGCTTTCCAGCGGACCGAAGGCTACCGCCATGAAGCGAATCAGGTAGGCCAGCAGCAAGGCGCCGAGGCTGCCGAGCAGGATCGGCTTGCCGGCGCCGCCGAGCCAGCTGGAAAGCGGGATCACCATATGCCGATCCAGATAACTGAAGGCCAGCATGATCGACACCGCCAGCACCGAACCGGGCAGAGCGTAGCCGAGATTGGCCAGGCTCACCGCGCTGCGGATCGAGCGCACCGGTGCCTGGCGGCGGGCGAAGGCCAGCAGCAGCGCCACCGTCACAGTGATCAGCGCGGCCATGCCGCCGAGGTAGAGGGTATGCAGGATCAGCCCGGCATAACGCTCGTCGAGATCGAAGCGCCCGCGCTGCCAGAGCCAGGCCAGCAACTGCAGCACCGGGATGACGAAGGCGCAGAGGAACACCAGCCCGCACCAGGCGCTGGCGGCGAAGGCCTTGGCCCCCGTCAGGCGATACAACGCCGCGGAGCGCGGCCGATCGTTCGCCGGGCGCGCCGCGCCGCGGGCACGCCGCTCGCCGTAGAGCACCAGCATCACCGCCAGCAGCAGCAGGCTGGCCAGCTGGGTGGCGCTGGTCAGGCTGAAGAAGCCGTACCAGGTCTTGTAGATGGCGGTGGTGAAGGTGTCGTAGTTGAATACCGAAACCGCGCCGAAGTCCGCCAGCGTCTCCATCAGCGCCAGCGCCAGGCCGGCACCGATGGCCGGCCGCGCCATTGGCAGCGCGACCCGCCAGAAGGCCTGCCAGGGCGACTGGCCGAGCACCCGCGCGGCTTCCATCAGGCCCTTGCCCTGGGCGAGGAACGCCGAACGCGCGAGCAGGTAGACGTAGGGATAGAACACCAGCACCAGCACCGCGACGACGCCGCCGGTGGAGCGTACCCGCGGAAAGCGGATGCCGCTGCCGAACCACTCGCGCGCCAGGCTCTGCACCGGGCCGGAAAAATCCAGCAGGCCGATGAAGACGAACGCCAGCACGTAGGCGGGAATCGCGAAGGGCAGCATCAGTGCCCAATCCAGCCAGCTGCGCCCGGGGAACTCGCACAGGGCGGTCAGCCAGGCGAGGCTGACGCCGAGCACCACCACGCCGGTGCCGACACCGAGCACCAGGGTCAGGGTATTGCCGAGCAGCCGCGGCATCTGGGTATCCCACAGGTGCGCCCAGATCTCGGTATCGACGACGCTCCAGCTGGCCAGCAGAATGCTCAGCGGCAGCAGTACCAGGGCCGCGACGGCGAAGGAGATGGGGTACCAGCGGCGCTCGATGGGATGGGACACTCAAGCCTCGACAGCATAAAAGACGACGCCCCGGACGAGGCCGGGGCGTCGAGTATAACCGCAGCGGCGAACGTGGCGGCTGGCGCCTCACGTCACCGCTGGAGCGACATCAGTTCCAGCCGACCCGATCCATCAGCTTGATGGCTTCGGCCTGGCGCTTGCCGGCCACTTCCACCGGAATGGTGTCGGCCTTGAAGTCGCCCCAGGCCGCCACTTCGGCGGAAGGCTTGACGCTAGGGTTGGCCGGGAACTCCATGTTGATGTCGGCGAAGATGTTCTGCGCCTCGGCGCTGCTCATCCACTCCACCAGCTTGCGCGCCGCCTCAGGATGCGGGGCGTGCTTGGTCAGGCCGATGCCGGACAGGTTGACGTGCACGCCGCGATCGTTCTGGTTCGGCCAGAACAGCTTGGCCTTGAGCTGCGGGTTCTGTTCATGCAGGCGGCCGAAGTAGTAGGTATTGACGATGCCGACGTCGCACTGGCCGGCATCGATGGCCTGGACCAGGGCGGTATCGTCGGCGAACACGTCGGTGGCGAGGTTGTTCACCCAGCCCTTGAGGATCTGCTCGGTCTTCTCGACACCGTGGGTTTCGATCAGGGTGGCGGTCAGCGACTGGTTGTAGACCTTCTTGCTGGTGCGCAGGCACAGGCGGCCTTCCCAGTTCTTGTCGGCCAACGCTTCGTAGGTGCTCAGTTCGCCGTCCTTGACCCGCTCCGGCGAGTAGACGATGGTCCGCGCGCGCAGCGACAGGCCGGTCCAGGCGTCGCTGGAGGAACGGTATTGCGACGGGATGTTGTCCTTCACTACTTGCGAGTCGAGCGGCTGCAGGATGCCCATCTGCTCGGCCTGCCAGAGGTTGCCGCCGTCGACGGTCAGCAGCAGGTCGGCCGGCGTGTTCTCGCCTTCGGCCTTGATGCGGGCCATCAGCGGGGCTTCCTTGTCGGTGATGAACTTCACCGCGACACCGGTTTTCTGGGTGTAGGCGTCGAAGACGGGCTTGATCAGCTCGTCGATCCGCGAGGAATAGACCACTACTTCATCGGCAGCCTGGACAGCGCTCGACAGCGCGGTGAGCGCCAGAGCGGCGAGTAAACCTTTGCTTGCCTGCATGGAACAGCCTCTTTTTTATGAATTCGAATAGAGGCCAAATAATAGTGAATGTTATTTCGCTTCTCAATGCGACAATGTGTGCACGTAATGCCTGGTAACCATCGCTTCGCCATCAGGCCCGCGCCAACTCCGGTAGGTCGCCGCTCAGGCCCAGCGCCTGGCGCACGAACAGGGCTTTCGCCTCGGGCAGCGACTCCACGGCTTTCAGCCCGGCGTTACGCAGCCAGCGCAGCGGCAGCGGATCGGCCTGGAACAGCCGCTCGAAGCCTTCCATCGCCGCCATCATCGCCAGGTTGTGCGGCATGCGGCGACGCTCGAAACGGCTCAGCACGCGCAGGTCGGCCGGCGATTCACCACGCGCCAGCGCCGCTTCGAGCACTTCGGCGAGCACCGCCGCATCCAGCAGGCCGAGGTTGACGCCCTGCCCCGCCAGGGGGTGGATGGTGTGTGCGGCATCGCCGATCAGCGCCAGGCCGGGCTGCACGTAGCGCTTGGCATGGCGCTGGCGCAGCGGAATGCACAACCGCGGGTCGACCTCGAGCACCGTGCCCAGGCGCTGTTCGAAGGTGCGGCCGAGTGCGGCGCGGAACGTCTCGTCGTCCAGCGCCATCAACCGATGCGCTTCATCCTCGGTGACCGACCAAACGATCGAACACCAGTGGCGGTCGCCGTCACGCTCCAGCGGCAGGAACGCCAGCGGGCCGTCATCGGTGAAACGCTGCCAGGCCGTGCGCTGGTGCGGCTCGGCGCAGCGCACGCTGGTGACGATGGCCTGGTGCAGGTAATCCCACTCGCGCGTCTCGCAGCCGGCCAGGCGCCGTACCGCGGAATGGGCGCCGTCGGCGGCGACCAGCAGCGGCGTGCGCAATTGCTGGCCGTCGGCCAGGCTCAGCAGCCAGCCTTCGTCGCCACGTTGCAGCCGCTCGAGCCGCGCGCCGGCGATCAGTTCGACCGAGCCACGCGCTTGCAACGCCTCCAGCAGCGCATCCTGCACCACCCGGTTCTCGACGATATGGCCGAGCACCTCGGCATGCACCGCCTCGGCCGAGAAATGGATCTGCCCGGTACCCGAGCCGTCCCAGACGCGCATGTCGGTGTAGGGGCTGGCCCGCCGCGCGGCGATCCCCGGCCAGGCGCCGACGCGCTGGAGAATCCGCTGGCTGGCGGCGGACAGTGCGCTGACCCGCGGCTCGAAGGCGGCCTGGGCGTCGAACGGAAGCACCTCGAGCGGGCCGGCATCGACCACCACGATCTTCAGCCCGCAGCCTTCCAGCGCCAGGGCCAGGGTGCTGCCGACCATTCCGGCACCGACGATGATCAGATCCGCTTGCATCATATGTCTCCCGGCTGCCGCGGCTGCGGCTTGAGTCGAAGTTAGAGGGCCCGAGGGTTGCGCCGATCAGCCGGCGCGCGTGCCCAAGCCCATCGCCTGACGGGCGAACCAGCGCTTGGCCGGCGGCGCCAGGTCGAGGCCGATCAGGCCCAGGTTGCGCCCGGCGGCGGTCAGCGGCGCGGAGTCGCCGAACAGCCGGGTGAGCTGATCGGAAAAACCGACGGTCAGCCGCTGGTCGAGACGCTGGCGGCGGGCATAGTCCTGCAGCGTTGCCAGGTCGCCGAGCCCGGCAGTGCTGCGCAGCAGCGCGGCACTCAGCGCGTCGACGTCGCGCAGCGACAGGTTGTAGCCCTGGCCGGCGATCGGATGCAGGCTGTGCGCGGCGTTGCCGAGCACCACCAGGCCTGAACGCACCTGCTCCTCGGCCTCGACCAGCGCCAGCGGATAGAGGTGCCGCGCCCCGACCTGCTGCAGGGTGCCGAGCCGATAGCCGAAGGCGTCCTGCAGCTCGGCGAGAAACTGCGCCTCGTGCAACTGCGCCAGCCGTGCGGCATCGGCCGGGGCACGGCTCCAGACCAGCGCGCAGCGGTCGTCCTGCAGCGGCAGCAGCGCCATCGGCCCGTCCGCGGTGAAGCGTTCGAAGGCCCGCCCGCCGTGCGGCTTGCCCGGCGTGACGTTGGCAATCAGCGCTGTCTGCCCATAAGGCCGGCGCAGGATCTGGATACCGAGCTGCTCGCGCAGCCCCGAGCGGCCACCGTCGGCCAGTACGGCCAAGGCGCAGTCCAGCTGCTGCCCGTCGGTGAAGGTCAGGCGATAGCCGTCGGCAGCGGGCACGAGCCGATCGACCTCGGCCGGGCAATGGCGCACCACCACCACGTCATCCAGCGCCTGCCACAGGCAATGGCCGATCCAGGCGTTTTCCACCACGTAGCCCAGTGCCTCGACCCCTTCGCTGCCTGCATCCAGCCGCGCGGCGCCGAAACGCCCGCGTTCGGAGACATGGATGCGCAGGATCGGCTCGGCGCGCTCGGCGATCCGCTCCCACAGGCCGAGGCGCTGGTAGATCAGCCGGGTACCGTAGGACAGCGCGGTGGAGCGCGCGTCGTAGCTCGGCTGGTATTCGTGGCCGGGCTCGAACGGCTCGATCAGATGGATGCGCCAGCCGCGCTCACGCGCGCCCTGCTGCAGGGCTACCGCCAGGCTGGCGCCGACCAGGCCGCCGCCGATGATTGCCAGGCCGTTCAAGTCAGGCCACCTGCTCGCCGGCGGCGCCCATCAGCGCCTCGATCTCGGCGACGCGCTTGGGCACACCGTTGGTGAGAATCTCGCAACCGCTTCTGGTCACCACCACGTCGTCTTCGATGCGCACGCCGATGCCGCGCCATTTCTTCGCCACGTTCGGGTTGTCCGCCGCGATGTAGATGCCCGGCTCGACGGTCATCGCCATGCCCGGTTCGAGCACGCGCCATTCGCCGCCGACCTTGTAGTCGCCGACGTCGTGCACGTCCATGCCCAGCCAGTGGCCGGCGCGGTGCATGTAGAAGGGCTTGTAGGCCTCGGCGGCGATCAGCTCGTCGACGCTGCCCTGCAGCAGGCCCAGCTCCACCAGCCCGGCGGTGATCACCCGCACGGTGGCCTCGTGGGCTTCGTTCCAGTGCCTGCCGGGGGCGATGTGCTTGAAGGCCTCCTCGTTGGCCGCCAGCACCAGCTCGTAGATGGCCTTCTGCTCGGGCGAGAACCGGCCGCTGACCGGGAAGGTGCGGGTGATGTCACTGGCGTAGCAGTCGATCTCGCAGCCGGCGTCGATCAGCACCAGGTCGCCGTCCTTGAGCGGCGCGTCGTTCTCGCGGTAGTGCAGGATGCAGGCGTTGCGGCCGGCGGCGACGATCGAGCCGTAGGCCGGCATCTTCGCCCCGCCCTTGCGGAATTCGTAGTCCAGCTCGGCCTCGAGGTGGTACTCGCACAACCCGGCGCGGCTGGCCTGCATGGCGCGGATGTGCGCACGTGCGGAGATCTCCGCGGCATGCCTCATCACCTTCACTTCGTTGGCCGACTTGTACAGGCGCATGTCGTGCAGCAGGTGATCGAGGGCGACGAACTCGCTGGGCGGCTGCGCGCCCTGGCGCGCCTTGGAGCGGATCAGCTTGATCCACTCCATCAGCCGGTGATCGAAGCCCTCGTTGGTGCCGATGGCGTAGTAGACGCGCGCGCGTCCCTCGATCAGGCCGGGGAGGATGTCGTCGATATCGCCGATGGGGAAGGCGTCGTCGGCACCGTAGTCCCTGATCGCGCCGTCCTGGCCAGCGCGCAGCCCGTCCCACAGCTCGCGCTCCGGATCACGCTCGCGGCAGAACAGCACGTATTCGCCATGCTCGCGACCGGGAATCAGGGCGATCACCGCCTCCGGCTCGGGGAAGCCGGAGAGGTACTGGAAATCGCTGTCCTGGCGGTAGACGTGCTCGACATCGCGGTTGCGGATGTACATCGGCGCGGCGGGCAGGATGGCGATGCTGTTGGGTTCCATCTGCACCATCAGCGCCTTGCGCCGACGGGCGTATTCCGATTTCGGGATGCGAGTCATGAGCGGGACGACTTCCTCAGTGCAGGGAGGGCTTGGCGACCGGCGCAACCGGCTTGGCACATTCGGTGAACAGCAGCAGCGGTGCGACGCGCAGGTATTCCATCACTTCCATATAGTCGTTCTCGCCGTCCTCGGATTCCTCCAGCGAATCCTGGATCTGCGCGATGGCGGACAGGTCCTGCAGCACCTCCACGGCCTCGGTGCTGAGCGCGCGGTCGCCGGCGGTGAGACCGAAACCGGCGAGGAAGCCCTGGCACCACTGGCCCAGCGCGATGGCACGCTCGCTCAACGGGGTGTCGTCGCTGGGCAGCAGCAGGACGATGGCGATATCGTCGCCGGCGAGCTCGCCCTTGACCATCTCCTGCAGGCCGATCAGCGCCTGGCGGATGCTGTCCTGGGGCGCTTCGCCGAGCAGGTCGGCGGCATCGGTCAGCCAGGGCTCGACATCGAACCCGGCACCGGCGCAACTGCGCCCGAGCAACAGGCCATGCAGCTCGGCGGGAGAGACGGCTTGGGGGGCGCCGGCCAGAAGTGTGGCGAAGGCAGCATAGGGGGAATTCTGAATCGACATGGCAGCTAGGCGCACGCGGGCGCAATGACTAGAATGAAGGCTTCGTATCCTAGCACCGGCGGCGGCGGCAAGACCATCGAAGTCCCCCGGGCATCGCCTCCGTCTTCACCTATGCCGCAACAGGAATCCCATGGAAGACGCCGATCTGAAAGTGCTGACCGCCAAGCTGGAACAGCTGATTCAGCGCATCGAGCAACTCAAGGCACAGAATCGCCTGCTGCTGGCCAACGAGCAGGCATGGCGCGAGGAACGCGCTCATCTGATCGAAAAGAACGAAATGGCCCGGTTGAAGGTCGAAGCGATGATTTCGCGCCTGAAAGCCCTGGAGCAGGACTCATGACCCAACCGAACACCGTCACCGTGCACATCATGGACAAGGAATACTGCATCGCCTGTCCGCCCGAGGAACGCAGCAACCTGGAAGGCGCCGCGCGCTACCTGGACCGCAAGATGCGCGAGATCCGCAGCAGCGGCAAGGTCATCGGCGCCGACCGCGTGGCGGTGATGGCCGCGCTGAACATCACCCATGAACTGCTGCACAAGCATGATCGCCTGGACGCCGAAGCCAACAGCGCGCGCGAGCACGTGCGCATGCTGCTGGAGCGCGTCGACAGCGCCCTGGCCACCGATCCGAACCCGTCCGGCAACTGATGCTCGGCTGGAAGCGGCCCGGCAACGCGACTCCCGACGAAACGAGAACAGCCACGGGCGTATTGCGATATAATCCGCGCAACTCCCTGGCATGTGCGCCAGTCGGCGATGACCCTCTCCCGATAAGCAACACCATGGAGGCTACATGTGGGACCGGTGTGCATGTCCGCCTGACGGAAAGCCTGAAGGTTCTCTGTAGTCGCCACCTTGAACTCTCGGGTTCAAGGGCCTACGCTGGCAGCGGCATGCTGGGGAGCCACTTCCAATGATTCTGGCCGAAGGCCTCTCGCGTCCGGCGCTACGTCGCACCCTGCGACAGGTACGCCGCCGGCTCAGTCCCGCCCAGCAACGTCTCGCCGCCCGGCGACTCTACCGGCAACTGGCCCAGCACCCGCTGTTCCGTCGCGCCCGGCACATCGCGTTCTACCTGCCCAACGATGGCGAGATCGATCCCCGTCCGCTGCTGCGTGCAGCCCAGCGGCGTGGCAAGGCCACCTACCTGCCGGTACTCAATCCCTGGCCACGCACGCGCATGGTGTTCCAGCGCATCGCCGCCAGCGAGCGGCTGCGGCCGAACCGCTTCCGCATCCCCGAGCCGCATTTCTGCGCTGCCCGGCAATGCCCGCCATGGGCGCTGGATCTGCTGCTGATGCCCCTGGTGGGTTTTGATGAAAGCGGCGGGCGGCTGGGAATGGGCGGCGGTTTCTATGACCGCAGCCTGGCGTATCGTTCGAGGCGCAAAAAAAGTCACAAACCGACACTTTTGGGCCTAGCGCATGAATGCCAGAAAGTCGACCGGTTGTCCTTGGAAAGCTGGGATGTGCCCTTGCAGGCTACCGTTACGGACCGCGGCTGGTACGCCGGGAGATGAATCGGCCGCGTCCCTGCGGCATGCGATCAGTGTTGCTGGGTTTGCTGCACCTGAATCACCGGAGCCGTGCCGGCCGTCTCGCCGTGGCGCTCCCAGAGGCTCTGCGTGTAGCCCGTGGTAACTACGCCCAGGCCGAAGATGAAGATCAAAACCCAAAGAATATCTGGCTTGCGTTTCATATGCTCGCCTCCCCCTAACAGGCGAATCTTTCCGTCGAGTCGGTGTGATTTATCGTTCTAGAGACTCGATAGGCCACCTTACAGCCGCGGCATTTTCCGTTAAGCCTCGGCACTGCGCAAACAGGTATTGCAGCCGATTGTCGGAGTTTTTGCCATCATGGTCTGATCGAACCGACGAGGCAGGAGGCAAAGTCCATGCCGTATTGGCTAATGAAGTCCGAACCGGACGAATTTTCCATCCAGGACCTGAAGAAGCAGGGCAGCGGGCGCTGGGATGGCGTACGCAATTACCAGGCGCGCAACTTCCTGCGCGAGATGCACGAGGGCGACCTGTTCTTCTTCTACCATTCGAGCTGTGCCGAACCCGGTATCGCCGGCATCGGCCGCATCACCCGTGCCGCCTACCCCGACCCCAGCGCACTGCAGCCGGAAAGCCCCTATCACGACCCCAAAGCCAGCGCCGAAAAGAATCCCTGGAGCGCCGTCGACGTCGGCTTCGTCGAAGCCTTCGCCACGCCGCTCCAGCTGGCCCGCCTGAAGGCCGCGCCGGCATTGCAGCAACTTGCCCTGGTGCAGAAGGGCAGCCGCCTGTCGGTCATGCCGGTGAGCGAGGGCGAATGGGCGGCGATCCTGGCGCTGCGCTGAGCCCGTGCAGGCGGATTACTGGATGATCAGGTTGTTGAACAGCAGATCATCCACCAGCGGCTTGCCCTCCTCCTGCTCCAGCACCTCGCGCACCTGCTTCAAAGCCTCCTGGCGCAACTGCTCCTTGGCCTCGACACTGCCCAGGGTCTCGTCGGTCTGCTGCGAGAAGAGCATGACCAGCTGGTTGCGGATCAGCGGCTCATGGTGTTTGACCCGCTCCTCCGCCTCCTTGCTGGCGACCCGCAAGGCGACATCGGCCTTGTAGTACTTGAGCCGCTCGCCGGAACCGTAGTTGCCGACCATCGCCGGGGTCAGAGCGTAATAGAGCGTCTGGTTGGCGGCCTCGCCGGCCGAGTCCTGCGCAAAGGCCGGGCCCGCCAGGAGGAAACAGACAAACAGGGAGATGATGCGCTTCACGGGACTGCTCCAAGGAAAATCCGCCGTCAGCATAACCAGTGCCGGCGCCCCGCCCAAGCCCGCCGCTTATACGCCACCATTACAGCCGGCGATGCTGATTGCCTCGCGGCCCCGCCCCTCTAGACTTGACGAGCCAAGAACAGTCGAGCCCTCTCTCGCCGGGTCGCCCGTGCTCCCGGCCAGTCGAATAAGGAAAAGCGATGAAAGCCGTCCTGTGCAAAGCCTTCGGCCCGGCCGAAAACCTGGTCCTCGAAGAGATCGCCTCGCCGTCGATCAAGCCGAACGAGATCCTCCTCGAGGTGCATGCCGCCGGGGTCAACTTTCCCGATACCCTGATGATCGAGGGCAGGTACCAGTTCAAACCGCCGTTCCCATTCTCGCCCGGCGGCGAAGCCGCCGGGGTGGTCGCCGCGCTCGGTGAAAAGGTCAGCCACCTCAAGGTTGGCGATCGGGTCATGGCGCTGACCGGCTGGGGCAGCTTCGCCGAACAGGTGGCGGTGGCCGGCAGCAACGCGCTGCCGATTCCGCCGAGCATGGATTTCGCCACCGCCGCGGCCTTCAGCATGACCTACGGCACCTCGATGCACGCGCTCAAGCAGCGCGCCAATCTGCAGCCCGGGGAAACCCTGCTGGTGCTGGGCGCCTCCGGTGGTGTCGGCCTGGCGGCCGTGGAGATCGGCAAGGCCATGGGCGCGCGGGTGATCGCCGCCGCCTCGACTGCCGAGAAGCTGGAGGTGGCGAAGAATGCCGGCGCCGACGAACTGATCAACTACAGCGAAAGCAGCCTGCGCGAGCGCCTGAAGGAACTCACCGGTGGCCAGGGCGTCGACGTGATCTACGACCCGGTGGGCGGTGCGCTGTTCGAAGAGGCGTTTCGCAGCATCGCCTGGAACGGTCGCATGCTGGTGGTCGGCTTTGCCGCCGGCGGCGATATCCCGGCGCTGCCGGCCAACCTGCCGCTGCTCAAGGGTGCAGCGCTGATCGGCGTGTTCTGGGGCGCCTTCGCCCAGCGCCAGCCGCAGGACAATGCCGCGAACTTCCGCCAGCTGTTCGCCTGGCATGCCGAGGGCAAGCTCAAACCGCTGGTGTCGCAACGCTTCACGCTGGCAGAAGCCGGCCAGGCCATCGCCACGCTGGGCCAGCGCAAGGCGGTCGGCAAGCTGGTGGTGCAGGTGCGCTGAAACGCGCCGGTGGGGAATGCAGGAAGCGCCTGGCGCCTCCTGCACGATCCGAGCGGATCAGTGAGCGGTAGCGGGCGCTTCGCCGGCGTTCTGCATGCGCGCCATTTCCTGGGCGTAGAGGGCATCGAAGTTCACCGGCGCCAGCATCAGGGCCGGGAACGAGCCGCGCGTAACCAGGTTGTCCAACGCTTCGCGGGCATACGGGAAGAGGATGTTCGGGCAGAACGCACCAAGCGTGTGGCTCATCGCAGCCGCTTCCAGGCCCTTGATCAGGAAAATGCCGGCCTGCTGCACTTCGGCGATGAAGGCCACTTCCTCGCCGGTCTTGACGGTCACCGACAGGGTCAGCACCACCTCATGGAAGTCGCCTTCCAGCGCCTTCTGCTTGGTGTTCAGGTCCAGCGCGACACTCGGATTCCATTCCTGGCGGAAGATTTCCGGGCTCTTCGGCGCCTCGAACGACAGGTCGCGGACATAGATGCGCTGCAGGGAGAACTGCGCGCCCTGTTCGGTTTGCGCCGCGGCGCCGTTGTTTGCTTGTTCGCTCATGGGTAAGAACCTTCTGGTTGTGCGTGTCGTGTTCGAGTTGTTGCGCAAGCGGTAGCGTCAGGCCTGCAGCAATGCGTCCAGGCGCCCGGCGCGCTCCAGCGCATGCAGATCGTCGCAACCACCGACGTGCTGCTCGCCGATCCAGATCTGCGGCACCGAGGTGCGCCCGGCCTTGCTGGCCATTTCGGCACGCAGGGCGGGCTTGCCATCCACGGGGATTTCCTCATAGGCGACCTGCTTGCGTTCGAGCAGCGCCTTGGCACGAATGCAGAACGGACACCAGGCGGTGGTATAGATGACGACCTTGGGCATGATTACTTGACCACTGGCAGATTGTCGCCGCGCCAGCTGGAAATCCCTCCCGACAGCTTGGCGGCAGTGAAGCCCGCCTTCTGCAATTCACGGCAGGCCGTTCCGGCATGCTGACCCATGGCGTCGACCACGATGATGGTCTTGGCCTTGTGCTTTTCCAGCTCGCCTGTGCGGCTGACCAGCTTCTCGTAGGGAATGTTCAACGCATCGACGATGTGCCCCGCATCGAACTCCTTCTTGACGCGCACGTCCAACACCACGCCTTCGCCACTGTTGACCAGCGCCGTCAGCTCGCGATTGCTCAGGCTCTTGCCGCCCTTGCGCGTCTCGGTGATGAACAGGAGGATCAGCAGCACCACGAACAGGCTGCTGAGTACATAGTGGTTAGAGACAAATTCAATCAGGTTAGCGAGCATCAACGGGTACCCGGGCGATAAAATGCGGGCCAGTATACACAGCCCCTCCTACCGGCTGAACCCTGACGAATCGTGACCTCGGCCCGGCCAGCCAGTAGACTGGCCGCCCTTTCCCCGCCCCCAAGGAGCCCGAAAGCATGCCTGCCGCGCCTACTGCCGTGCCCAAACCCCTGGTACTGATGATCCTCGACGGCTTCGGGCACAGCGAGAATCCCGAATACAACGCCATCCATGCCGCCAGCACGCCGGTCTACGACCGCCTGCGCGCCACCCAGCCACACGGGCTGATCTCCGGCAGCGGCATGGATGTCGGCCTGCCGGACGGGCAGATGGGCAACTCCGAGGTGGGCCACATGAACCTCGGCGCCGGCCGCGTGGTGTACCAGGACTTCACCCGGGTGACCAAGGCGATCCGCGACGGCGAATTCTTCGCCAACCCGACCATCTGCGCCGCGGTGGACAAGGCCGTCGGCGCCGGCAAGGCGGTGCACATCCTCGGCCTGCTCTCCGACGGTGGCGTGCACAGCCACCAGGACCACCTGGTCGCCATGGCCGAGCTGGCGGCCCAGCGCGGCGCCGAGAAGATCTACCTGCACGCCTTCCTCGACGGCCGCGATACCCCGCCGAAGAGCGCGCAAAGCTCCATCGAACTGCTCCAGGCCACCTTCACCCGCCTGGGCACGGGCCGTATCGCCAGCCTGATCGGCCGCTACTTCGCCATGGACCGCGACAACCGCTGGGACCGCGTGCAGCAGGCCTACGAGCTGATCGTCGACGGCAAGGCCGACTACCGCGCCGACTACGCCGTGGACGGCCTGATCGCCGCCTACGAGCGCGGCGAGAGCGACGAATTCGTCAAGGCCACCACCATCGGCGAGCCGGTGCGCGTGGAAGATGGCGACGCCGTGGTGTTCATGAACTTCCGCGCCGACCGCGCGCGCGAACTGACCCGTTGCTTCGTCGAGCCCGGCTTCAGCGAATTCCCGCGCGCCCGCGTGCCGCAGCTGGCCGGCTTCGTCATGCTCACCCAGTACGCCGCGAGCATCCCGGCGCCGGCCGCCTTCGCCCCGGAGGCGCTGACCAACGTGCTTGGCGAATACCTGGCCAACAACGGCAAGACCCAGCTGCGCATCGCCGAGACCGAGAAGTACGCCCACGTCACCTTCTTCTTCTCCGGCGGCCGCGAGGAACCGTTCGCAGGCGAGGAGCGCATCCTGATCCCCTCGCCGCAGGTCGCCACCTACGACCTCAAGCCGGAGATGAGCGCGCCGGAAGTCACCGACCGCATCGTCGACGCCATCGAGCATCAGCGCTACGACGTGATCATCGTCAACTACGCCAACGGCGACATGGTCGGCCATACCGGCGTGTTCGAGGCGGCAGTGAAGGCGGTGGAATGCCTGGACAGTTGCGTCGGGCGCATCGTCGCGGCGCTGGACAAGGTCGGCGGCGAGGCGCTGCTCACCGCCGACCACGGCAACGTCGAGCAGATGGAAGACGCCATCACCGGCCAGGCGCATACCGCGCATACCTGCGAACCGGTGCCCTTCATCTATATCGGCAAGCGCAGCGTCCACGTCCGCGAAGGCGGCGTGCTGGCCGACGTGGCACCGACCATGCTGACGCTGCTGGGCATGCCGGTGCCGGCGGAAATGACCGGCCGCTCGATTCTCGAACTGAAAGGCTGAAGGCTGAATATCAGTAGGGCGGGTGAAACCCGCCAATTCGGTGTTGCTGTCACACACGGGGCGGCGGGTTGTAACCCGCCCTACAGCTTCCTGCTCGCTTTTTAGGCATACTACGCCGGTCATAACGCTCGGTTGACGCCCTCCCATGTCCCGTACCCTCCTCGCCCTTGCACTCCTCTGCCTGCTCGGCCCGGCCGTGGCGGACGAGCGCGCTGCTACGCGCCAGCAGATCGAAGCTGCCCGCCAGGACATCGCCGAACTGCAGAAACTGCTGAAGAAGATCGAGCAGGAAAAGTCCAGCGTGCAGAAGCAGCTGCAGACCACCGAAAGCGAGATGGGCCAGCTGGAAAGACAGGTCGACGATCTGCAGCAGGAAATCGATCGCAGCGAGGCCGAGCTGGAGCGTCTCAACGAGGAAAAGACCACCCTCGAAGGCGCCCGTCTCGAACAGCAGCGACTGATCGGCCTGCAAGCCCGCGCCGCCTACCAGAGCGGCCGCCAGGAATACCTCAAGCTGCTGCTCAACCAGCAGAATCCGGAAAAGTTCAGCCGCACCCTCACCTACTACGACTACCTGAACAAGGCGCGCTTCGAGCAGGTCGACAGTTTCAATCGGACGCTCGGCCAACTGGCCAGCGTCGAGCACGATATCGCAACGCAGCAGCACAAGCTGGCCGAGCAGAAGGACGGCCTGCTCGAACGTCGTCGCCAGCTCGCCGAGGTTCGCAAGGAGCGCCAGCAGGCGCTGGCCAAGCTCGACAGCGACCACTCCAGCCGCGAGCAGAAGCTGCAGGCCCGCCGCCAGGAACAGGCACAGTTCGAACGCGTACTCAAGACCATCGAGGAAACCCTCGCCCGCCAGGCGCACGAGGCCGAGCAGGAGCGCCAGCGCGCGCTGCTCGCCGAGCGTGAACGGCAGAACGCCTCGTCAGGAGGGGCGTCCGGCCCCATGGTTTCCAGCGCCGGCGGCAGTTTCGGCGGCCCCTTCGCCCAGGCCAAGGGCAAACTGCCCTGGCCGGTCGACGGGCGCTTGGTCGCCCGCTACGGCACTCCGCGCGGCGGCGACGCTCGAACCAAGTGGGATGGCGTGCTGATCGGCGCCAGCGCCGGCACCCAGGTGCGCGCCGTGCATGGCGGCCGGGTAGTATTCGCCGACTGGCTGCGGGGCGCCGGGCTGCTGGTGATTCTCGACCACGGCAACGGCTACCTGAGCCTGTACGGCCACAACCAGAGCCTGTTGCGCGACGCCGGCGACATCGTCAAGGCCGGCGACCCGATCGCCACGGTAGGCACCAGCGGCGGCCAGGAAACCGCCGCACTGTATTTCGCCATTCGTCAGCAGGGCCGCCCCAGCGACCCCGCACAGTGGTGCCGCGCGCAAGGCTGATGCCCACCCCGGCTCCGCCGGGCTGCCCGCAAGCACGCCAAGCACGCCCTCTCACAACTGGAGTTCGACATGTTGCAGCTGCGCCGTTTCGCCCACCCGTCCACGCTCGCCCTGGCCATCCTGCTGGGCATGCAGGGCGCCGCCTGGGCCCAGCAATCCCCGACGGAACTGGCACCGGCCGAACTGGGCGCACCTGCCAGCAAGGCCCCCCTGCCGCTCGAAGAGCTGCGTACCTTCGCCGAGGTGCTGGACCGCATCAAGGCCGCCTACGTCGAGCCGGTGGATGACAAGACCCTGCTGGAAAACGCCATCAAGGGCATGCTCAGCAATCTCGACCCGCATTCGGCCTACCTCGAACCGGACGCCTTCGCCGAGCTGCAGGAAAGCACCAGCGGCGAGTTCGGCGGGCTGGGTATCGAGGTCGGCATCGAGGACGGCTTCATCAAGGTGGTGTCGCCGATCGACGACACCCCCGCGTCCAAGGCCGGCATCGAGGCCGGCGACCTCATCGTCAAGATCGACGGTCAGCCGACCAAGGGCATGTCGATGATGGATGCCGTCGCCAAGATGCGCGGCAAGCCCGGCAGCAGCATCAGCCTGACCCTGGTGCGCGAAGGCGGCCAGCCGTTCGACGTCAAGTTGACCCGTGCGGTCATCAAGGTGCGCAGCGTCAAGAGCCAGCTGCTCGAGCCCGGCTATGGCTACCTGCGCGTCACCCAGTTCCAGGTCAACTCCGGCGAGGAAGTCGGCAAGGCCCTGGCCAAGCTGAAGAAGGACAACGGCGGCAAGAAGCTCAACGGCCTGGTGCTCGATCTGCGCAACAATCCCGGCGGCGTATTGCAGGCGGCGGTGGAGATTTCCGACCACTTCCTCACCAAGGGCCTGATCGTCTACACCAAGGGCCGCATCGCCAATTCCGAGCTGCGCTTCAGCGCCGATGCGGCCGATGCCAGCGAAGGGGTACCGCTGGTGGTACTGATCAACGGCGGCAGCGCCTCGGCCTCGGAAATCGTCGCCGGCGCCCTGCAGGACCACAAGCGCGGCGTGGTGATGGGCACCGACAGCTTCGGCAAGGGCTCGGTACAGACCGTGCTGCCACTGAACAACGATCGCGCGCTGAAACTCACCACCGCGCTCTACTACACCCCCAACGGTCGCTCGATCCAGGCCCAGGGCATCGAACCGGACATCCAGGTGGAGCGCGCCAGGCTGACCCGCGAACAGGCCGGCGAGGGCCTTCGCGAAGCCGATCTGGCCGGCCACCTGGGCAACGGCAACGGTGGCCCGGATCGCCCCACCAGCACCCAGATCGCCAGCGACTCACCGCGCCCGCAGGACGATGACTACCAACTCGGCCAGGCACTCAATCTGCTCAAGGGGCTGAACCTCACCCGCGGGCAATGAGCGTGCGCCGCTGGGTCGCGCCGCTGCTGCTGTGCGGTGCGCTGATCGGGCAGGCGCTGGCCAACGAAGCGCCGCCCGACACGGCGCAGCCGGCACGCATGCCGCGGCTGGCACTGGTCATCGACGACCTCGGGCAGAATCCGGCGCGCGACCGCCGCGTGCTGGCGCTGCCGGGACCGGTGGCGCTGGCGATCCTGCCCGATACCCGCCACGCCGCCGCGCTCGCCGAACAGGCCCACCGCGCCGGCAAGACGGTGATGCTGCACATGCCCATGGCGCCGGCAGGCGGGCGCTTCGCCTGGCACCCGCAACTGGCCCACGACGAACTCGAACGCCGCCTGGACGCCGCGCTGGCGGCGGTGCCGCACGTCAGCGGGGTGAACAACCACATGGGCAGCGCGATGACCGAACAGCCGCAGGCCATGGCCTGGCTGATGGGCGAACTGCAGCGGCGCCACCTGTTCTTCCTCGACAGCCGCACCAGCCCGCGCACGGTCGCCGCCGCCAGCGCCCAGCGCGTCGCCCTGGCGAGCCTGTCGCGGGACGTCTTCCTGGATAACGACCCCAGCCCGGCGGCCGTGGCCGAACGCCTGCGCGCGGCCATCGCCCTGGCGCGCAAGCAGGGCTCGGTGGTCGTCATCGGCCACCCCCACGACAGCACGCTGGCGCTGCTGGAACGCGAACTGCCGCGGCTGGCCGAGCAAGGCATCGAATGGATCGGCATCGACCAGATGATCGCCACCCGCGGCAACCGGGCGATGGCCGCCCATGGCAAGGGCGGCATGTACCGCTAGCGCCCGACGCGGCGCCTGCAGGAGCGGGCTTGCTCGCGAGCGGCCGCACTGCGCAGTTCCCGTGCGGGTACCGTAGGGTGGAAAACCGCGAAGCGTTTTCCACGCGCGGCGCAACGCCTGCTCGAGGTCGTCACCGCTCCATTGCATGGGACCAGGGTGGATAAGCTGCGCGTTATCCACCCTACAGTCTGTAGGAGCCCGGGGAACGCCGAGTCCTTGCCGGCGATCATCGGCGTCGAGACGAATCGCCGGCACGCCGGCCCCTACAGCCCGCGGCGCTACAGGTAGCGCGCGTTGATCGCCTCGACCGTGCCGTCAGCGCGCATCTGCTCCAGCGCCTGCTGCAGCTTGTGCACCGTCTCGTCGGCGACCTGCCGGTTCAGTGCCAGATAGAGCTCGGCGCTGTCGAAGCGCAGCACGCGCTTGAGCCCGGTCACGCCTTCCTGGCGCGCCAGGTAGCGCCCGGCGGGATCGCCGGTGGCCCAGAGATCGATCCTGCCGTCGATCAGCTTCTTCGCGTTCTCCTGGTCGCGCAGCGCCAGCACCGGCTGCAGCCCCTGGCCGGCCAGGTGTTCGGCGATGGCATCGCCCTTGTAGGCGCCGATACTGTACTGGCGGGCCTGTTCCAGGCTGGTCAGGCTGATAGGGCTGTCGCCGCGGGCCAGCAGCACCCAGTCGTCCGGGCCGATGGGGCCGACCCACTTGAACAGCGCCTCGCGCTCGGGCAGCCGGGCGGTGACGAAAACACCGTAGCCCGGATTCTCCAGCGCCATGCCGTAGATGCGTTCCCAGGGGAAGCGCAGCGTCAGGCTGTAGTCCACGCCGGCGCGCGCGAACATCTCGCGCACGATATCCGCCGCGATGCCGCCGATATTCTCGTCACGGGCGAAGTTCTTGCCGTCCAGCGCCATGTTGTAGGGCGGGAAGTTCTCCGTCAGCAGGTCGATCTTCGCCGGTGCCTGGGCATGCGCCAGGGCGCCGCCGAGCAGCAGCGCCGCCGCCAAGATGAAGGTCGGGATTCTGGACATGATTGATCCTCGTAAAGCCGCATCCGCTGGGTCCGGCGGATGTGTCCATGGGTAGCGATCGAATTCCTTCCGATCAGCATCGCGCCGCGCCGGCGCTCGAGAGCCGGGCGCTAGCGGATCGCGCAGGTGAGGATATGGAGTTTACTGCCGGTTATCGGCGTAGCAGGGTCGCCACGCCGCAGAACGTGAACCGGTTCTCAGCGCATCACGATACCGCGTGCGGCCAGGTAGGCCTTGGCCTCGGGCACGGTGTACTCGCCGAAGTGGAAGATGCTCGCCGCGAGCACCGCGTCGGCCTTGCCTTCGATGATGCCGTCGGCCAGGTGCTGCAGGTTGCCGACACCGCCGGAGGCGATCACCGGGATGCCCACCGACTCGCTGATGGCACGGGTGACGCCCAGGTCGTAGCCGCTCTTGACACCGTCCTGGTCCATGCTGGTGAGCAGGATCTCGCCAGCGCCGAGCGCCTCCATCTTCTGCGCCCAGGCCACCGCATCCAGCCCGGTGGGCTTGCGCCCGCCGTGGGTGAAGATTTCCCAGCGCGGCGTCTCGCCCGGCGCGGACACCTTCTTGGCGTCGATGGCGACGACGATGCACTGCGAGCCGAAGCGCTGCGCGGCCTCGCCGACGAATTCCGGGTTGAACACCGCGGCGGTGTTGATCGAGACCTTGTCGGCGCCGGCGTTGAGCAGGTTGCGGATATCCTGCACGGTCCTCACGCCCCCACCCACCGTCAGCGGGATGAACACCTGGCTGGCCATGCGTTCGACGGTATGCAACGTGGTGGCGCGGTCGTCGACGCTGGCGGTGATGTCGAGGAAGGTGATCTCGTCGGCACCCTGCTCGTCGTAGCGACGGGCGATCTCCACCGGGTCGCCGGCGTCGCGGATGTTTTCGAACTGGACGCCCTTGACCACGCGGCCGTTGTCCACGTCGAGGCAGGGAATGATGCGTTTGGCCAGGGCCATGGTCGATCTCTCTCGTAGGGTGGACAACCGCGCAGCGTTGTCCACCGGGTCACCGGACGCATGGTGGACAAGCGAAGCGTTGTCCACCCTACGGCTTATTCCTCTTTCAGCTTCAGGTCGCAGAGCGCCTGCGCCTCGGCCACGTCCAGCGTGCCTTCGTAGATCGCGCGGCCGGTGATGGCGCCGATGATGCCGGGATTATTGGTATCCAGCAGCTTCTGGATGTCGCCGATGTTGTGGATGCCGCCGGAGGCGATCACCGGGATGCGGCTGGCGTTGGCCAGAGCCACGGTGGCCTCGACGTTGCAGCCCTGCATCATGCCGTCCTTGGCGATGTCGGTATAGACGATCGCCGAGACGCCGTCGGCCTCGAAGCGGCGTGCCAGGTCGGTCGCCTGCACGCTGCTGACCTCGGCCCAGCCGTCGGTGGCGACGAAGCCGTCCTTGGCGTCCAGGCCGACGATCACCTTGCCGGGGAAGGCGCGGCAGGCCTCGGCGACGAATTCCGGCTGCTTGACCGCCTTGGTGCCGATGATCACGTAGCTGACCCCGGCGCGCACGTAGTGCTCGATGGTCTCCAGCGAGCGGATACCGCCGCCGATCTGGATCGGCAGGTCCGGGTAACGCTTGGCAATGGCGGTGACCACTTCGCCGTTGACCGGCTGGCCTTCGAAGGCCCCGTTGAGGTCGACCAGATGCAGGCGGCGGCAGCCGGCCTGGACCCATTTGGCGGCCATCGCCACCGGGTCGTCGGAGAATACCGTGGCGTCGTCCATCAGGCCTTGGCGCAGACGCACGCAGGCGCCGTCCTTGAGATCGATAGCGGGGATGATCAGCATCTTGAGACTTCCTCTGGCCCGGCCCGCTGACGGCAGCAGGCACAGGCGAATTCAGCGTAGGGTGGAAAACCGCGCAGCGTTTTCCACCGTGGGATTTCTTACCAGCGCCCATCCCAGGCGGCGAAGTTCTGCAGCAACTGCAGGCCGTGGGTATGGCTCTTCTCCGGGTGGAACTGCACGGCGAAGCGCGAACCGTCGGCCAGCGCCGCGGCGAAGTCCTTGCCGTAGTGGCCGCGTCCGACGACGTGGCGCGGGTTGCCGGCCTCGACGTAGTAGCTGTGCACGAAGTAGAAACGGCCGTTGTCCGGGATGGCGTGCCAGAGCGGATGGTCCACCGCCTGCCTGACCTCGTTCCAGCCCATGTGCGGCACCTTGAGGTGCTCGCCGTCCTCAACCAGGTCCTTGCCGAAGAAACGCACCTGGCCGGGGAACAGGCCGATGCAGTCGACGCCGTCGTTCTCCTCGCTGCGCTCCAGCAGCGCCTGCATGCCGACGCAGATGCCGAGGAACGGCCGGTCGACGCTGACCTCGCGGACCAGCTCGTCGAAGCCCAGCCGGCGGATCTCGGCCATGCAGTCGCGGATCGCGCCGACGCCGGGAAACACCACCCGGTCGGCCTCGCGGATGACCTGGGCATCGCTGGTCACCAGCACCCTGCCGGCGCCGACGTGCTCGAGGGCCTTGGCCACCGAGTGCAGGTTGCCCATGCCGTAGTCGATGACGGCGACGGTCTGCATCACAGGCACCCTTTGGTCGACGGCATCTGCCCGGCCATGCGCGGGTCGCGCTCGACCGCCATGCGCAGCGCGCGGCCGAAGGCCTTGAACACCGTCTCGATCTGGTGGTGGGTGTTGATGCCGCGCAGGTTGTCGATGTGCAGGGTCACCAGCGCGTGGTTGACGAAGCCCTGGAAGAATTCCTGGAACAGGTCGACGTCGAACTTGCCGACCACCGCGCGGGTGTAGGGCACGTTCATGGTCAGCCCGGGACGCCCGGAGAAGTCGATCACCACACGCGACAGCGCCTCGTCCAGCGGCACGTAGGAGTGGCCGTAGCGGACGATGCCCTTCTTGTCGCCCAGGGCCTTGGCGAAGGCCTGGCCGAGGGTGATGCCGACGTCCTCGACGGTGTGGTGGTCGTCGATGTGCAGGTCGCCGTTGCACTCGATATCCAGGTCGATCAGGCCGTGGCGGGCGATCTGGTCGAGCATGTGCTCGAGGAAGGGCACGCCGATGGCGAAGCGCGCCTTGCCGGTGCCATCCAGATTGATGGTGGCCTTGACCTGGGTTTCCAGGGTGTTGCGCTCTACGCAAGCCGTACGTTCGGACATCAACAGCTCCGCTTATCGTGGGGCGAAAAGGGGCTCATTATAGGCGCAAACGCCGCAGCGGGGATACGCGCCGGACGGCTGGACTGCATCTTGCAGGCGCCCTCGCATTTGCCAACCAAGGTGCAGCGCATGCCCGGACGAAAGATGCCCGCCACCCTGCGCTTCATGCTGGCGGCCCGGCGCAGCGAACTGCTGGGCCTGGAAGACCTGGCGCGCACCTGCGAGCTGGTCACCCGCATCAGCCAGCTGGTGCACGCGCTGCAGAAGGAACGCGGCTATTCGAACATCTACCTGGGCGGCAACGCCGCGCACCAGCGCCAGCAGCTCGACCGCCTGACGCTGGAGGCCCAGGCGCTGGAACGCGAGGTGCGCCAGGACCTCGAACGCATCGACCTGGAGGCCGTCGGCTCGGCGGACAGGACCCGGCTGTTCACCCGCATCGCCTATGCCCTGCACAGCCTGGACGAACTGCCGGCCCTGCGTCGGCGTATCCGCGAGCACGCCATCGGCATGCAGGACGCCACCGCCACCCTGGTACGCCTGATCGGCGGGCTGCTGGCCGTGGTATTCGAGGCCGCCGATACCGCCGCCGACCCGGACATCACCCGCTGCCTGGTGGCGCTGTTCAACTTCATGCAGGGCAAGGAACTGGCCGGCCAGGAGCGCGCGCTAGGCGTCGCCGGGTTCGCCAGCGGCTATTTTCGCGACGACATGCTCGAACGCCTGGAGCAGTTGCTCGAAGGCCAGCAGCGCTGCTTCGCCACCTTCGAGCGCTTCGCCAGCCCGGCGGCGCAGGCGCTCTGGCTGGCGCTGCGCGGCAGCGACATCGATGCCCAGGCCTGCCGCCTACGCGATGTCGCCCGGCGGACCCGGGAGGATGCCGGGGTCGATCCGCAGCTGGGCGAGCTCTGGTTCGAGCTGCACACCCGCCGCATCGACGCGATGAAGGAGGTCGAGACGCGCCTCGAACAGGACCTGCTGCAGTGCTGCCGGCAGAGCATCGAGCGCATTCGCAGCGACCTGCACAGCCACCGCCGGCTGCTCGACGGCATCGCCGACATGCACGCCGCGGCCGAACAGGCGAAGCTGTTCAGCGTGCAGGCCAGCGACCTCGACGCACCACCGCAGGACGGCATGACCGCCATGGTCACGCGCTCCATCCTCGAGCTGCTGCAGACCCAGACCTTGCGCCTGCAGGGCCTGCACGAGGAACTGCAGGAAGCGCGGCAGGCCCTGGAGGAGCGCCGGCTGGTGGAGCGCGCCAAGCAGCAGCTGATGCGCCAGCAGGGTTTCACCGAAAGCGAGGCCTACGCCTGGTTGCGCCAGGCGGCGATGAACCAGGGCCTGCGCCTGGAAGAGGTCGCCCAGCGCCTGCTGGCGCTCGACAGCGCGCAGCCCGGCAGCCCGGCGCCCCGCCGCCCCCGAAGCAAGCACTGAAAACAGGCACGCCAGCCGTTATTGCGCAGCGCCTGCCCCGCGGATGTGCATCGCACCTACCGCCGCCGTCCCTGCGCGAGGCTTGCGAAGCATTCCGCTGCCTTGTCGTGACGTTGCGGCAAGGCCATCCGGGTGCGCGGGCAAGTCATTGATTCCTCAGGGCTCGACCGCTCCGGGCGGCGGCCAGCGGCGAATCGCCCGAAGCGGGCGGGGCATCCTGGCACAGCTTTCGCTAATGCCTGATCAGGACTGGTTCTGCCGGTCTCCACAACTCCTCATCAGGACAACGGTGTCCACGCCTGCCGGCTCAGCCGGTCGGCGTGACACCGTTTTTTTTCGCCTCAAGGAAACCGATCATGACCGACAAGCCGAGCAACGACGCGCAAAACAGCCCACTGCTGGCCTCGCGCCGCAACTTCCTCAAGCACTCGATCCTCGCCGCCAGCGGCGTCGCCCTGTTCGGCGGCATGTCCCTGGGTATGCGCTCGGCCGCCTGGGCCGCCGGCGGTGACGTGGAAACCACCAGGGCCAAGCTCGGCTTCATCGCCCTCACCGACGCCGCACCGCTGTTCGTCGCCGCCGAGAAAGGCTTCTTCGCCAAGTACGGGATGACCGAGGTCGAGGTGCTCAAGCAGTCTTCCTGGGGCACCACCCGCGACAACCTGGTGCTCGGCGCGGCGAAGAATGGCATCGACGGTGCGCACATCCTCACGCCCATGCCCTACCTGATCAGTGCCGGCACCGTCACGCCGAACAACCAGCCGGTGGCCATGTCGATCCTCGCGCGGCTGAACCTGGCCGGCCAGTGCATCTCGGTCGGCGAGGAGTATCGCGACCTGAAGATCGGCCTCGACAGCACGCCGTTCAAGGCCGCGCTGGAAGCGAAGAAGGCCAGCGGCAAGAAGGTCAGCGCAGCGATGACCTTCCCCGGCGGCACCCATGACCTGTGGATGCGCTACTGGCTGGCCGCCGGAGGCATCGACCCGAACGCCGACATCAACACCATCGTCGTGCCGCCGGCGCAGATGGTCGCCAACATGAAGGTCGGCAGCATGGACACCTTCTGCGTCTGCGAGCCGTGGAACGCCCAGCTGATCAACCAGAAGATCGGCTACACCGCCAACACCACCGGCGAGCTGTGGCACAACCATCCGGAGAAGGCCTTCGCCCTGCGCAGCGACTACGTGGCGGCCAACCCCAACGCGGCCAAGGCGCTGACCATGGCGATCATGGAAGCCCAACAGTTCTGCGAGAGGGCCGAGAACAAGGAAGAAGTGGCGAAGATCTGCTCGCAACGCAAGTGGATCGGCGCGCCCTACAAGGACATCGTCGACCGCATGAAGGGCAACTTCGCCTACGGCACCGGCAAGGTCATCGAGAACCATCCCGAGCAGATGCGCTACTGGGACGACCACGCCTCCTATCCATTCCAGAGCCACGACCTCTGGTTCCTCACCGAGAACAAGCGCTGGGGCTACCTGCCGGCCGACTTCGACAGCCAGGCGCTGATCGCCAAGGTCAACCGCGAGGACATCTGGCGCGCCGCCGCCGGCGAGCTGAACCTGCCCGCCGAGCTGATCCCGACCTCCACCTCCCGCGGCGTGGAGAAGTTCTTCGACGGCAAGCTGTTCGACCCCGAGAACCCGCAAGCCTACCTGGACAGCCTGACCATCAAGGCCATGGCCTGATAGCCGCAACCCGCGAGGAAAAGCCCATGAATGCCAACGTCAAACTGCAGCCCGCCAGCACCGAGCCGGTGTCCATTGTCCGCCCATCCAGAGCCGCTGCACTGATGCAGCGTAGCGGCCGCTACGCGGTGCAGCAGCTGGTGCCATCCCTGGTCATCCTGCTGGTGCTCGGGGTGATCTGGGAGATGCTCTGCTCCGGTGCCGATGCCGCGCTGCCACCGCCTTCGCAGGTGATCGCGGAAACCTGGGAGCTGATCGTCGATCCGTTCTACGACAACGGTGGCAATGACGTGGGCCTGGCCTGGCAACTGCTGGCCAGCCTCGAGCGGGTCGCGGTCGGCTATCTGCTGGCGGTGGTCGCCGGGGTCGGCCTCGGCGTGCTGATCGGCCAGTCGGACTGGGCCATGCGCGGCCTCGATCCGATCTTCCAGGTGCTGCGCACGGTGCCGCCACTGGCCTGGCTGCCGCTGTCGCTGGCGGGCTTCCAGGACAGCCATCCCTCGGCGCTGTTCGTCATCTTCATCACTGCGATCTGGCCGATCATCATCAATACCGCGGTGGGCATCCGCAACATCCCGCAGGACTACCGCAACGTCGCCCAGGTGCTGCAGCTCAATGGCTTCGAATACTTCAAGACCATCATGCTGCCGGCTGCCGCACCCTACATCTTCACGGGCCTGCGCATCGGCGTCGGGCTGTCGTGGCTGGCGATCATTGCCGCGGAGATGCTCATCGGCGGCGTCGGCATCGGCTTCTTCATCTGGGATGCGTGGAACGCCTCGCGCATCAGCGACATCATCCTCGCGCTCGTCTACATCGGCGTGGTCGGCTTCGTGCTCGATCGCCTGGTGGCCTTCGTCGGCCAGCGCATCACTCGCGGCATTCCGGCCAACTGAGGAGCAACGCCATGAGCTATCTCTCCATCGAACACCTGGACAAGAGTTTCGTGCGCGGCAACCTCGCCTCGCAGGTGCTCAAGGACATCAACCTGAACATCGCCAAGGGCGAGTTCATCTCCATCATCGGCCACTCCGGCTGTGGCAAGTCGACGGTGCTGAACATCATCGCCGGGCTGCTGGAGCCCAGCCTCGGCGGGGTGATTCTCGACGGCAAGGAAGTGCGCGGGCCGGGCCCGGACCGCAGCATGGTGTTCCAGAACCATTCGCTGCTGCCCTGGCTGACCGTCTACGAGAACGTCGAGGTGGCGGTGAACAAGCTGTTCAAGCGCAGCATGAACCGCACCGAGCGCCGCGAGTGGATCGAGCACAACCTCGGCCTGGTGAACATGGGCCATGCGCTGAACAAGTACCCGCAGGAAATCTCCGGCGGCATGAAGCAGCGCGTCGGCATCGCCCGCGCGCTGGCGATGAAGCCCAAGGTGCTGCTGCTCGACGAGCCGTTCGGCGCGCTGGATGCGCTGACCCGCGCGCACCTGCAGGACGAGGTGATGAAGATCCAGAAGGAGCTGGGCAACACCATGATGATGATCACCCACGACGTCGACGAAGCGGTGCTGCTCTCCGACCGCATCGTGATGATGACCAATGGCCCCTCGGCGACCATCGGCGAGATTCTCGACGTGAAACTGCCGCGCCCGCGCGAGCGCATCGCCCTGGCCGACGACCCGAAGTACAACCACTACCGCCGCGCGGTGCTGAGCTTCCTCCACGAGCGTCATCGCCTGCAGTGAACGGCCGGGCCCCGCCATCGCCCCCGTGCGGCGGCGGATGTTCGCGGGTATCCTTGCGGCATTCCGCCCAGCCGCCGCAAGGTCACCATGCCCGTCTACGTCGAATCCATCACCCAGCCCAGTGCGCAGGATCGCAGCGACCTGGCGAAGATCTACGCCGATGCCCCCGCCTGGCTGCTGGAACCCCATGCCAGTGCCGAGGCGCTGATCGAAGCGGCGCTGACCGATGGCAGCCTGATCGCCGGACGCTTCAACGACCGCCTGCTCGGCGCCGCCCTGCTGCGGCGCGGCGACGGCACCTGGCATCTGTCGCACCTGTGCGTGCGCAAGCTCACCCGCAAGCGCGGCGTCGGCCGCCGCCTGCTGGAGGAAAGCCAGCGCCTGGCGGGCGCGGCCGGCAAGCCGTTGCACCTGGCCGCGCCGCCGGACCATCTGGAAGCCCGTGCCCTGGCCGCGCGCACGCACCTGCCGCTCGACCCGCTCTGAGCCCGCCAGCCCGTCGCCCCGGCGGCCGCGCTTGCGGAACCGGCACCCACGCCGCCACTCCAAAGCCGACCGTCCATCGAACATGCCAATGGCACAGGGCTATACTCGGCACTTTTCAGATCGCTCATCTACAAGGATTCGTCCATGAAATCGCTCGGCAAAATCCTGGGTCTGGTCATTCTCGGGCTGTTGCTGATCGTCGTGGCAGCGGGCTTCGCCCTGACCCACCTCTTCGATCCCAACGACTACAAGGACGAGATCCGCGACCTCGCCCGCAGCAAGGCCGGTCTCGAACTGAACATCGGCGGCGACATCGGCTGGAGCCTGTTCCCCTGGCTCGGCCTGGAACTGCACGAAACCACCCTGGCCAGCGTGCAGACGCCGGACCAGCCGTTCGCCGACCTGCGCATGCTCGGCCTCTCCGTGCGGGTGATGCCGCTGCTGCACCGCGAAGTGCAGATGAGCGACATCACCGTCAACGGCCTCAACCTGACCCTGAGCCGCAATGAGCAGGGCCGCGGCAACTGGGAAGGCGTCGGCCAGCCGACCAGCCCCGCCGGGCAGCCCGCCGAAGCCCCGCAGGCGCCGGCCGAATCGCAGGCCGACGAAGGCGCACGGGCGCCGGCATCACGCGGCCGGCCGCTCAAGCTGGACATCGACAGCCTCACCGTCAGCGATGCCCGGGTGACCTACCAGGACGCCCAGAGCGGCCAGCAATTCAGCGCCGAAGGCATCGAGCTGAGCACCGGCGCGATCCGCGAAGGCAGCGCCATCCCGCTCAAGCTCAGCGCCTTCTTCGGCAGCAACCAGCCGGTGATGCGCGCGCGTACCGAACTGCAGGGCGCGCTGCGTTTCGACAACCAGCTCAAGCGCTACCAGTTCGAGGACATGCGCCTGTCCGGCGAAGCCTCGGGCGAGCCGCTGCAGGGCAAGACCCTGAGCTTCAGCGCCCAGGGCCAGCTGCTGGTCGACCTCGCCGCGCAGATCGCCGAGTGGAACAGCCTCAAGTTCACCGCCAACCAGTTGCGCGGCCTCGGCGAACTGAAGGCACGCGACCTCGACAGCGAACCCAAGCTCAGCGGTGCGCTGACCGTGGCACAGTTCAACCTGCGCGAATTCCTCCAGAGCGCCGGCCAGGAGCTGCCGGCGATGGCCGACGGCAACGCGCTGGGCAAGGCCGAGCTGGTCAGCCGCCTGAGCGGCACGCAGAACAGCCTGGCGCTGGAAGAACTGACGCTGAAGCTCGACGACAGCACCTTTACCGGGCAGATCGCCGTCAGCGACTTCACCCGCCAGGCACTGCGCGTCAACCTCAAGGGCGACCGCCTCGACCTCGACCGCTACCTGCCGCCGCCGGCCAAGGACGAAGCCGCCGGTGCAGCGCGCAAGAGCGAGGTCAAGAGCACCCAGGCCAGCGCCGTTGGCAGCGGCACCACGCCGCTGCCGAGCAGCCCGACCCAGCAGGCCTGGAGCGATGCCCCCGTGCTGCCGCTGGACCGCCTGCGCACGCTCGACGCCGAGATCGGCCTCGCCGTCGGCAGCCTGACCGCGATGAAACTGCCGTTCGATGGCTTCAACCTCAAGGCCCGCGCCCGCGATGGCCTGCTCAGCCTGCAGGAGCTGCGTGGCGGTCTGTACGGCGGCCGCCTGGATACCTCCGCCAGCCTCGACGCACGTCCGGCGCTAGCGCAGCTCAGCGTGCAGAACCGCCTCACCGGCGTGCCGGCCGAACGCCTGCTGGAGAGCCAGGGCGAGGAAGTGGTGGTCAAGGGCCTGCTCAACCTGGACGGCGACCTGCGCACCCAGGGCAACAGCCAGAAGGCCTGGGTCGACAACCTCAACGGCAAGGTCGGCTTCATCGTCGACAACGGCGTGCTGGTCGACGCCAACCTCGAGCAGCAGCTCTGCCGCGCCATCGCCACGCTCAACCGCAAGCCGCTGTCCAGCGAGCCACGCAGCAAGGACACGCCGTTCCGCGAGCTCAAGGGCAACCTCACCCTGCGCAACGGCGTGGCCAGCAACCCCGACCTCAAGGCCAGCATCCCCGGGTTGACGGTCAACGGCAACGGCGATGTCGACCTGCGCGTGCTGGGCATGGACTATCGCGTCGGCATCGTCATCGAAGGCGACAAGGGCGCCATGCCGGACCCGGCCTGTCAGGTCAACGAGCGCTACGTCGGCATCGAATGGCCGCTGCGCTGCCGCGGCCCGCTGGAGCTGGGCGCCAAGGCCTGCCGCTTCGACAACGACGCACTGGGCAAGGTCGCGGCCAGGCTGGCCGGCGAGAAGCTCAGCGAGAAGATCGAGGAGAAGCTCGGCGACAAGGTCAGCCCTGACCTCAAGGACGCCCTCAAGGGCCTGTTCAAGCGATGAGCCCGGAGCAGTTCGGCACGGCGGTCCTCACCTGGTACGACCGCCACGGCCGCAAGGACCTGCCTTGGCAGCAGGGCATCACACCCTACCGGGTCTGGGTCTCGGAGATCATGCTGCAGCAGACCCAGGTCGGCACCGTGCTCGGCTATTTCGACCGTTTCATGGCCGCGCTGCCCGACGTCGAGGCGCTGGCCGCCGCCGCGGAAGACGAAGTGCTGCACCTGTGGACCGGCCTCGGCTACTACAGCCGGGCGCGTAACCTGCACAAGACCGCCCGGCTGATCGTCGCCGAACATGGCGGCGTATTCCCGCAGGATGTGGAAAAACTCGCCGAATTGCCCGGCATCGGCCGCTCCACCGCCGGCGCCATCGCCAGCCTGAGCATGGGCCTGCGCGCGCCGATCCTCGACGGCAACGTCAAGCGCGTGCTGGCGCGCTACGTCGCCCAGGCCGGCTATCCCGGCGAGCCGAAGGTGGCCCGCCAGCTGTGGGAAATCGCCGAACGCTTCACCCCGCAGGAACGGGTCAACCACTACACCCAAGCGATGATGGACCTCGGCGCCACGCTCTGCACCCGCAGCAAGCCGAGCTGCCTGCTCTGCCCGCTGAAGGAAGGCTGCCGCGCCCACCTGCTCGGCCGCGAGACCGATTTCCCGCACCCCAAGCCGCGCAAGGCGCTGCCGCAGAAGCGCACCCTGATGCCGCTGCTGGCCAACCGCGAAGGCGACATCCTGCTCTACCGGCGGCCGTCCAGCGGCCTCTGGGGCGGGCTCTGGAGCCTGCCGGAACTGGACGACCTGGCCGCCCTCGACCCGCTGGCCGAGCGCCACGCCCTGCAGCTCGAGGAGCGCCGCGAACTTCCCGGCCTGGTCCATACCTTCAGCCATTTCCAGTTGGCCATCGAACCCTGGCTGATCAGGGTCACGTCCGCGCCAGGCAGCGTGGCCGAGGCCGACTGGCTCTGGTATAACCTCGCCACCCCACCGCGCCTCGGCCTCGCCGCGCCGGTGAAGAAACTGCTCAAGCGCGCCGCCGCTGAATTGCATGCAGGAGAAACCCCATGACCCGCACCGTGCATTGCCGCAAGTACAACGAAGAACTCCCCGGCCTCGACCGCCCGCCCTACCCCGGCCCGAAGGGCGAGGACATCTACAACAACGTCTCCAGAAAGGCCTGGGAAGACTGGCAGAAGCACCAGACCATGCTGATCAACGAGCGCCGACTGAACATGATGAACGCCGAGGACCGCAAGTTCCTCCAGGGCGAGATGGACAAGTTCTTCTCCGGCGAGGAATACGCCCAGGCCGAGGGTTACGTGCCACCGAGCGAATGAGCCATCGAGACACGCCTGGAACGCTAAGCGCCCGTCCGGATTAAATATTTTTCCGGAGCGCGCTTGACAGGCAAAAGCCAAATCCGTCTAATAGCGCCCCGTTGCCCAGGTAGCTCAGTCGGTAGAGCAGGGGATTGAAAATCCCCGTGTCGGCGGTTCGATTCCGTCCCTGGGCACCACCTTTCGTTTTCAGGTGGTGCCAAAACCACCCGAAAGCCCACAAGAAGCCCGCCCCGTGCGGGTTTTTTGTTGTCTGTAATTCCCTACCCTTCCCTTGTAAGCCCGAATCTTTAGGGGCATTCTTTGGGACGTCGCCAGTTCGGTCACTGCGACGTCCCTACGAAGGTGCCCTATGCCCCGCAAAGTCACGCCGCTGACTGATTCAGCGATCAAGGCAGCAAAGCCGAAAGAAAAGACTTTCAAGCTGACTGACGGCCAGGGGCTGTACCTGGACGTGAAGCCGACCGGCTCAAAGCTGTGGCGCTTCAAATACCGTTTCAACGGAAAAGAGATGACCCCGTTGTCGTTTGGCCCCTATCCCGCCCTGACATTGGTGAAGGCCCGCCAGAAGCGCACAGACGCACGCGAGCTGCTAGCCCAAGGGGTTGACCCCGGCGCAGAGAAAAAGGCCGCTAAACAAGCGCAACGGGCCGATGGCGTGACATTCGAGACGCTGGCGCGGGAGTGGTACGCCTACAACTCGCCACGCTGGGCCGAAAGCACCGCCTACAAGGCGAAGCTGTACATGGAAAACGACCTGATACCCGGCATCGGTAGCCGTCCGGTAAAGGCGATCACCCGCCCCGAACTGGTGGAGCTGGTGCGCAAGGTCGAAGCGCGGGGCACGCTGAATGCCGCCGGCAAAATCCGCCAATGGCTACACCAGATATTCCGCTTCGGGCTGGCGAAAGGCGTAGTCGAAGCCAACCCGGCCACCGATCTGGACGTGGTAGCCGCACCGCCGAAAGCCACCCGCCACCATCCGCACGTTGCGTTTGCCGAACTGCCCGAGCTGCTGGGCAAGATCGAATCGACCACGCTCAACACGCTGACCCGCTGCGCCATCCGCTTGCTGGTGCTGACCGCCGTTCGCCCTGGTGAGCTGCGCCAGGCGCCGTGGTCGGAGTTCGATCTAGACGGCGCGACCTGGACCATTCCGAAAGCGCGTATGAAAGCCCGCCGCCCGCATGTGGTGCCCTTGCCCCGCCAAGCCGTCGCCATCCTGCGCCAGCTCAAGGAAATCACGGGCGATTACCCGCTAGTGTTTGCCGGGCAGCAGAACCCAGACCGGCCAATGTCGGAGAACACGATAAACAAGGCGCTGCGCCTGATGGGCTACGAAGGCCGCCAGACCGGCCACGGCTTCCGCCACCTGCTGAGCACCGAACTCAACGGGCGCGGCTATAACCGCGACTGGATCGAGCGCCAGCTAGCCCACGGCGACAACGACGAAATCCGCGATACCTACAACCACGCCACCTACCTGGAGCAGCGCCGGGAAATGATGCAAGCCTGGGCTGATTCGATAGACGCGCAATGCGGCGGCGCCAACGTGGTGAGCATCAAGCGCAAGGCTTAACGGTTTGGCTGGCCTAGCTCGACGGAGCGAAAAGCGGACTTCCCACCCGCCTGACCAGCCGATTTATTCAGGAAGTGGGGCGCCTGGGAGGGTGTCACGGTGAGCAAGTTCGCAAAATTCAAACCCGTCCTAACGACCGAGGAAACATCAACCCTGCTAACCCGCCTGACAGGCGAAGCAGTGAGCGCAGGCACGGTTCGTGAGCTTTGGGAGCGCTGCTACCTTACGCCGATTCTGTGCCACGGCACCCGAGTGGTTGGCTTTGACCTAGAGTCGGTCAAATGCCTTTTTTCGAACGGAAAAGCATCACCACAGGCTGAAAGCCGAATCGGCATCTTGTCCGGTCGGTACTCTATTTTTGATGGCGTGGAAGCTTGCTTGGTGGACGGAACAAATGGAGAGGAGCTGTTCTTCTTCATTGAGCGCCCCTCAGAGATTGAGTCCGAGTCGATAAAGCTAGAGTTCGAACTTGAAGATCTCAAATCAATAGCGACAGACGATATTGAAACGTACTTCTACGCATATGAAGAGGTCCGCCGCCTTGCAGACTTGGCGAATAACGATGCACTTCCGCCTCCGGCGCAGATCTTTCGCCCATTGCAGGTGAATTTTTCACCGAGCCCCCGATTTAGCTGGCCGATAGCAGATAGGCTTTGCGGCTTGCAAACAGAGAGCGGCGAATTTTCTCTGACTCCATTCGCTATGGCAGCGTTGAACGAAGATGACAGCCAAACAAGAAAACCGCTTCATCCCAGTGAGCGCAAGAGCACCGAGCAAATCATCGCAACGCTGCCCCTGAACACCCCTACCTGACCCGCAAGCGCATTGCCCCGCATCGCTTGCGCCAACGCCGTGACGTTCTGCTGGTGCCGCTGTACGCCGATGGCTACCTGTGCAACCTGCAACGCATCGCAGCGGACGGCAGTAAGCGTTTCCTATCTGGAGGCCGGGTAAAGGGTGCCTATTCGCCCATCGGCACACTGGAGCCAGGCCAGCCGCTGTACGTCTGCGAAGGCTGGGCAACCGGGGCAACCATCCATGCCGAAACCGGCGCCGCCGTGGCCTGCGCCATGAATGCGGGCAACCTGCTGGAAGTCGGGCGCCAGCTCCGACGGCACTACCCCGACAACCCGCTGATTATCGCGGGTGACGACGACCGCCAGACCGAAGGCAACCCCGGACGCGCCGCAGCCACCCAAGCCGCCGCCGTGCTGGGCTGTGGGCTGGTGCTGCCACCATTTCCCGCTGATGCGCCGATTGATCTATCGGACTTCAACGATCTAGCCAACTGGAGGGCCGCACAATGAGCGCAGCCATCGTCACCCCGATTGTGCCGGAAGCCGTCGCGCCAGCCATCGAGCGCCCCTGTTACCGAGTGTATGAACACACCATCACACTGGACGGCGTGAAGCTGCGCCCCGGCGTCTGGTATCACGGGCAAAGCCTGGACAAGCAAAGCGGCGAGTATCTGCCGTTCGATGAATGGCTGTGCGGGCCTTTGCATGTCGAAGCCGTCACCCGCAACGAAGGCCAGGACGGCGATTACGGGCGCCTGCTGCGATTCCGCAACGCCGACCGCCGCGAACTGACCTGGGCAATGCCCAACGAGCTATTGGCGGGCAAGCCCGATTCGATCCTGTCCGTTCTGCTGGGCATGGGCCTGGACATTGATTACCAGCGCCGCGCCAAGGTCTGCCAGTACATCGCCGCGCAATACCCGAAAGACCGCGTGATAGCGGCCACGTCTACCGGCTGGCACACCCGCGAGCTTTTCATCATGCCGCGCCAGAACATCGGCAAGGGTAAAGCGATATTCCAGAGCGAAGCCGCCAACGGTGACGACTACCGCCAAGGCGGAACGCTGGAAGGCTGGCAAGACAGCATCGGCGCCAAGTGCGAGGGCAACCCGCTGCTAGTGCTGAGCGTGTGCGCATCGCTTGCCGGGCCGCTGCTATACCACGTCCAACGGCAAGGCGGGGGCTTTCATATCGTCGGTGATTCCAGCACGGGCAAGAGTTCCGCCATTCTGGCCGGGGCATCGGTATGGGGGCACGGTGAGGACTTCAAGCGTACTTGGCGCGCTACTGGCAACGGGCTGGAAGGCATCGCCAGCCAACGCAATGACACGCTGCTGGCGCTGGATGAGAGCGAGGCCGACCCACGGGAAATCGGCGCTGTGGTCTATGCAATGGCGAACGGCACCGGCAAGGCCAGAGCCACCCGCAACGGTTCGGCACGGGCTGCGAAGCGCTGGCGCGTCATGCTGTTTTCATCCGGCGAGCTGGGGCTATCGGCGCTGATGGCTGAAGGCGGCAAGCGCAGCCGGGCCGGGCAGGAAATCCGCCTGCTGGATATACCCGCCCGCCGCGCTTTCGGCGCCTGGGACAACTTGCACGGCATGACCGGGGGCCGGGAGTTCTCCGACGCGATCCAGCGCGCCAGCGTGACGCACTACGGGCACGCGGGGCCGCAGTTCATCCGCAAGCTGCTGGAGCTTGGCGAGCAGGACGATTTGCCCGCGCTGCTGGCGCAACGTAAGCGTCCAGCCAAGTCATCTTCCGAAGCTGTATCACATGGTGCACGGGTAGGCTGTATCACATGCTGCACGCCTACTCTGTATCACACGCTGCACGCATAAAAATCAGTGCGAGACTATTACGG
>NZ_POUT01000006.1 GCF_002890915.1 Stutzerimonas stutzeri
GAAATGTACGGCGCTGTCGAGACACGAAACCCTCCAGAAAGTGGCTTGAAATGGTGTCCACCAAAAATAGGTGGACACCATGCCGTTATCTGGAAGAAGCGGGGAGATGGGTTCGGCGGACGGTTACGCAGCTTAGCCGCGCCCAGCCCGAGCACTGCCCAGGTGGTCAGGCAGGGTAGGGCGATCAGGAAGAACAGCAGGGCATGGAGCAGGTAGCGGCCGGCATCCGCATTGGCGCCCGCGAACACGCTGACTACCGCGAACGCCATCATCCAGGTTTTCGGGTTGACCAGTTGCAGGCCGGCGGCGCCGAGTGCGCCGAGTCGTCGGCTGGTCGCGGGTGCCAGGAGTGGGTCGGCCGGGCTGGTCGCGATCTGCCAGGCCAGGTAGAGCAGCCAGCCCAGGCCGAGCCAGGTCATCGACTGTTGCAGTTGCGGATGGCGCAGCAGCCATTCGCCGGCGCCGAGGCCCACCAGCAGCACGATGGCGGCTGCGGCCGAGCCCGCGCCGAGGATGATCGGCACGGCGGCGATCACCCCGAAGCGCGAGCTGTTGCTCAGCACCAGGATATTGGTCGGCCCCGGTGTGATGGACGCGACGAAGGCGAACAGTGCGAATGGCAGCCACTGGCTCATTGTGCACTCCTCGTCGTGGTGTGCGGGGCGAAGGGCTGATCGAGAGGGGTTGCGGTGGTGGTGCTGGGCATGGGCAGGACTCGTTCGTGGCTGACGAGCGATTGTTGCCCTGGCTCCTTTCAAGCGTCTGGAAGATTCGAGCAGCGCCTGCGGTAATGCGCCGGCGTCAGCCCGTAGGCGCGCCGGAACCAGCGGCCCAGATGGCTCTGGTCGGCGAAGCCGAGCGTCATGGCGACCTGTGCCGGCGGCTGTCCGGCTGCCAGCAGTTGCCGGGCCTTGGCCAGGCGAAGCTGGACCAGGTAGGCATGCGGCGCGAGGCCGAAGGCCGCCTTGAAGGCCCGTGACAAGCGAAAGCGGTCTACGCCGGTCACCGCTGCCAGATCGTCCAGCCCCAGGTCCTGATCCGCATGCGCATGCAGGTAATCCCGCGCCCGCAGCGCCACCATCGGCAACCGGGGATCGGATACGTCGCGGGGGCGCCAGGACAGATGCCGCGCCAGCGTGCCCAGCAGTGCATCCAGCGCCGCTTGCCGCACGATGCGCAGCTCCCTGCCCTGCAACGCCTGAAAGGCATCGGCGATGACCGCCACCAGTGCCGGCTCGCTCGCCAGCGTCTTGGCGAACGCCGGTTGGCACTGGTTCGGCGCATCCTCGAACAAGGCCCGCAGCTCGCGCTCGATCCACTGCGGGTCCAGATACAGCATCGAATAGGTGAAGCCGCCCTGGGCCGGGGCGTGGCCGTCATGAATCTCGCCGGGCTCGAGCAGGAACACCTGCCCCGGCGTGCTGCTGTGCAGTTCCCGGCGGCAGTGGAACTGCTGGATGCCTTGCTCGGTGAAGCCGATCAGGTAGCTTTCGTGAAAGTGCGGGTCGTAGGCGTGGCCTTCGAAATGGGCACGGATCGTCTCGATGCCGGTCTCGGCATCCTTCTTCAGATCGATCCAGTCATGCGTACCCATGGCGGCTCCGGAAACGCGCGGCGTGCTTGGGAAGGTAAAGCGCATTCGACTTCATTTTCGACCAAGGCGAGCGGGGATTCTGGAATATTTGTGCAGCGGAATGCGGCGGTGCACGCCGGCCTTCTCGCCACGTGTATGTCGCACCAGTGTGTCAGTAGACCACGGTCTGCTGATCCAGATGGCGTTCAACGACCGTCGGCATGGACCACGGGATCGGGGCAGGGCCTACCGAAAAAAAGCCGCCCGGATGGGCGGCCAACCAACAGGCGCGCTGGAAACAGGTTTGGCGCCGGCGGACGTCAGCGGATGCCGAGCGTACGCAGCGCTGCCGGCGTAAAGTCCGAGGTCTTGGCCTTGAGGCCGAACTGATAGGCTTTGTTCACCTTGTTGAACATGTAGTTGGCCAGGTAGCGCCGGAGATCAGGTCGTAGGTAGGCATGAGCTGCATTATTTCCCGAAAAGATCTTGCTTCCAGGATGAATGCATGGGCTAATTGTCCCAAGTCCCGGGATCAGGGACAGATGGGTCGAGGGAAACATGAAAGGTCAAGACATCGGCGTACTCCTCAAACTGGTTTGTCTGCAGCGACACGAATCTCACGGAAAGGCTGTGGCTACCTGGCCGCATGACTGGAAAGACTGGCAGAGCCTTGAAGAGGATCCATTGGGAGCAACTGCGGAAGAGCTGGACCCGGATGTCGGAATCATCAGCCTTTCACGCTATACGGCCCGCTCTCTGGAGATGCAGACTGGCATCAGCAAGACACAGATAAACCGCTCGCTCAAACACTGCATGGACATTGGTCTGGCTAGGAACGACCGCAAGCTAAATGTTCCTAGGGCCAATACCAAGGCGCTGATGGAGTTCATCGTTTACGGTTTGAAATACGTTTTCCCTGTTCGACCAGGCGAACTGACTCGTGGCATTTCGACCAGCTTTGCCGCCCCTGTGCTGGCCAATCAGCTTCTCAGTGCTGGAGAGCACCCGCTGGTTTGGTCATACGCACGCGGCAACACCATGGGCATGAAGGTAGAACCGCTGTTCAAGACAGCGCCCGATGCGGCGAGAAGGGATCCGGAAATGTACGCGCTACTCGCCTTGGTCGATGCAATACGCCTCGGCCAGCCACGCGAAAGCAACCTGGCAGCAAAAAACCTGCAAGAGCGCTTGGAGTTTCGATGAGTGTATTCAATGTCCTGCAAGACATGCTCAAAGAGGTTGCCAAGGCACTTGGGCCCGATATGTGCCAGCAGATGACCTTCGTTGGTGGTTGTACCACCGGTCTGCTGCTGACCGATGACTTCACCCGCGAGCAGGTCCGAAGTACGGAAGATGTCGATCTGATCGTGCATGTCATGGGGGCAATAGGCTTCGTCCGCCTACAAGAACAGCTTTCCCAGCGAGGCTTTCGGCTCAGCCCGAACGACGAGGGGGATGATCTACCGATCTGCGCTATGAAGTTGGGCGAGTTGCGCGTCGACTTCATGCCGGACGACGATACCCTCGGATTCAGTAATCGTTGGTACAAAGACGCCATGGCCACTGCAACGCCATATGAGTTGGATGCGGAAACCACCATCAATCTCGTCAGCCCCGTCTACTTTGTCGCCACCAAACTGGAGGCGTGGAAAGGCCGTGGCCGTGGCGATGCGCTAACCAGTCGAGACATTGAGGACATTCTCCACTTGGTCGACGGGCGTCCCGAGTTGCTGGGCGAAATTCAGAGCGCCAAGGTTGAGGTCAGCACTTACATAAGCCACGAAGTCGCCAAGCTACTGGACGATAACAATTTCGAGTATGCCGTAAGCGCTCAGTCTAGAGGCGATTCAGATCGCGAAAATCTGTTGTTCGAACGGCTGGAGTCACTGGCCGGAGTCCGCCCTTGATGCAAATTGACTGGAGCAGTCGCCAAGGACGGCGGACACGAAGCAACAATGATGCCGCCGCTGTCGGCCACAAAGGTCACTACCTGCTGGCAATGCTGGTGGATGCAGCCGAGAAAGGTGATGGTCACGCCTTGGCGCGACACTGGGCCCAAATCATTGTCAAAAATGCACTTGCCGCCAACGAGCCGCCGAATACGGCTAGCCTGGTCGATGTGATGCGCGTCGAACAGCATAAGCTGCGCCATCAACACCTGCATGCCGTCGCCAGCTACTGCTGCGCGCTTGTCGACCTGCGGCTGCAGCAACTGCATCTCCTGCACGTGGGAGATTGCCGGGCCGGCATCCGCCAGAGCAGCGGTCATATCGACTGGCTGACCCGTCCGCATGATCTGAGCCAGCAACCCATCTGGCCGGCCTCATACGTGGAAGCTTCGCAGTACCGCCATATGCTGACCCGCTCTTTGAATGCAAAGCGCTTCTACGTCCCGGAATGTCAGAACATCCCTTTCCCCGTGGATGCCAGTCTGGTCCTTTGCAGCGATGGCTACTGGTACGAACACCAGCAATTGGGTGTTGCTCTGCAAGAAGTAGAGGACGACACAAGCATCTTGGTTTTGCAGCCGAACAAACCTGCTCGCGCCTCAACGAACAGCGAAGGCCTTTTCATCATTTCGGTATGAGCCGAATCGATTAACCCGACTTGGTAGGCACCAGATGCTCGCTTCTGGGCCGGTTTTGGTTTTTGGCAAATGGCCGTTTTCTGCCGCTCACCATCGGCCCTCTGAGGCAAATCTATTTTTAGGTTCTTGCGTTCAGCTATGTCCGGTACTGTATCGGACAACATCAATTCGCTTACCGCCCCTCCAACCACCGCAACACCCCCTCGGCCGCTGCCTTCCCCGTAGCGAAACACGCAGTAAGCAGATAACCCCCGGTCGGCGCCTCCCAATCGAGCATTTCGCCGGCGCAGAACACGCCGGGGAGCTGGCGCAGCATCAGGTTGGTGTCCAGTGCCTCGAACGGTACGCCGCCGGCGCTGCTGATGGCTTCGTCCAATGGGCGCGGGCGGAGCAGGGGGATGGGCAGGGCCTTGATCGCGGTGGCCAGGGCTTGCGGGTCGTGGAAGGTGTCGGCGTCGGTGAGCTCGCGCAGCAGGGCGGCCTTGGCGCCATCCAGGCGCAGGTGGCGGTGCAGGTGCTTGGCCATGGAGTGCGAGCCGCGCGGTTTGGCCAGGGCAGTGGCGATCTGCTGTTGCGAGCGGTCCGGCAGCAGGTCGAGCAGCACGGTGGCCGAGCCCTGTTGCTCGATGCGCTCGCGAATCGGCGCTGACAGCGCATAGACCAGGCTGCCTTCGATGCCCGTGGCGGTCAGGACGAATTCGCCCTTGCGCGGGGTATCGCCGGGCAGCGCGAGGGTGACGGTCTTGAGCGGGGTGCCGGCGAAGCGTTCGCGCAGGTGGGCGCTCCAGCCGGCCACTTCGAAGCCGCAGTTGGCTGGCCGCAGCGGTGCGATGGCGATGCCGCGGGCCTGCAGCAGCGGCACCCAGGCGCCGTCGGAGCCCAGTCGTGCCCAACTGCCGCCGCCCAGGGCGAGCAGGGTGGCGTCCGGGGCGAGCAGGCTTTCGCCTTCCGGGCCGGCGATACGCAGCGCGCCGTGCTCGTCCCAGCCCAGCCAGCGCCGGCGGGTATGGATCTGTACGCCTCTGTCGCGCAGGCGCTTGAGCCAGGCGCGCAGCAGCGGCGCGGCCTTCATGTCGGTGGGGAAGACGCGGCCGGAGCTGCCGACGAAGGTGTCGATGCCCAGGCCATGAATCCACTCGCGTAGCGCATTCGGTGTAAAGGCTTCCAACAGCGGGCGCAGTTCGCCGGCCCGTTCGCGGTAGCGCTCGATGAAGGCGGCGAAGTTCTCGGCATGGGTGATGTTCATGCCGCCGACGCCGGCCAGCAGGAACTTGCGGCCCACCGAGGGCATGGCGTCGTACAGGTCCACCGTTACGCCGGCCTGGCTCAGCACTTCGGCGGCCATCAGGCCGGAGGGGCCGCCGCCGATGATGGCGATACGGGAAGGCGTGGCGGTCGGGAGCATGGTTCTGGCCTGGCGGTGTGGGGCGGGGCGGGCATTGTAGCGGCTGTTCAGCCCAGCCCGTAGCGCCGCCAGGCCGCGGCGGCGCTGAAATGCAGCTGGGCGTGGCGGCGGGCGAGCAGAGCGCGGTCCTTGTCGTAGCCGCCGCCGATCAGCCCGACCACCGGGATGTCGCGGCCCAGGCAGTGCTCGAGCACGGCGCTGTCGCGCGCGGCCAGGCCGGCGTCGCTGAGTGCGAGCAGGCCCAGGGCGTCGTCGCGGTGCACGTCGACGCCGGCGTCGTAGAGCACCAGGTCCGGCTGGTAGATCGGCAGCAGGTAGTTCAGCGTGTCGTGCACCGTCTTGAGGTAGGCCGCATCGCCCATGCCCGGCGGCAGCGGGATGTCCCAGTCGCTCTGGGCCTTGCGGGCCGGGAAGTTCTTCTCGCAGTGCAGCGAGACGGTGACCGCGTCGGGCACGTTTTCCAGGATGCGCGCGGTACCGTCGCCCTGGTGCACGTCGCAGTCGAAGATCAGCACGCGGCTGGCGCGCCCGCTTTCCAGCAGGTAGAGGGCGATCACCGCCAGGTCGTTGAAGATGCAGAAGCCCGAGGCATGGTCGCGATGAGCATGGTGGGTGCCGCCGGCCAGGTGGCAGGCCAGGCCGTGCTGCAGTGCCTGTTCGGCGGCGAGCAGCGAGCCACCCACGGCGCGCACCGTGCGCTGCGCCAGCTGCGGGCTCCAGGGCAGGCCGAGGCGGCGCAATTGCTCGCGGCTCATGTCGCCGCTGCAGTAGCGCTCGACGTAATCGGCATCGTGGGCGAGGGCGAGGACCTCGCGGCTGCACGTTTCGGGGCGCAATAGTGCCGCGTCCGTGGTCAAACCACTGGCGACCAGGTGGTCGCGCAGCAGGCGGAATTTCTCCATGGGGAAGCGATGGCCTGATGGCAGGGGCGGACTGTAGTCGTCGTGATACACCAGGGGCAGCGACATGAGCGATGCGAGTTCGACGAGGCGGGTAATGCGCCGGAGTATGCCGGCAGGCTGTCGGCACGCTCAAGGAGCGGGGGTGGCGGAGAAGCGGATCGAGCTGGAAACGCCGCGCCTGCGTTTGCGCCGCTGGCATGACGAGGACCTCGACCCGCTGGCGCAGATTTGTGCCGATCCGGAGGTGATGCGCTACCTGCCGGCTCCCCTGTCGCGCGACGAGAGCGCGGCGTTGCTGGTGCACTGCCGGCTGCACTTCCTGCGCTACGGTTTCGGCCTGTGGGTGATGGAGCGCAAGGATAGCGGGGCGCTCATCGGCTTTTGCGGGCTGGCCTGGAGTGCGCCGCAGCTGCCGTTCGCGCCGGCGGTGGAACTCGCCTGGCGGCTGGCGTGCGCGCATTGGGGGCAGGGCCTGGCCTACGAGGCGGCCGGGGCAGTGCTGGCCTGTGCCTTCGAGCGCCTCAAGTTGCCGGAGGTGATCGCCTATACCGCGCAGCTCAACGAACCCTCCCGCCAGCTGCTCGAGGCGCTCGGCATGCAGGCCGATACAGCGGGCGATTTCGACCATCCCGGCTTGCCACCAGGACATCCCTTGCGGCGCCAGCTATTTTATCGACAGCGCCGCAGCGATTGGCGTGGAGGCTGACCCGCGCAGGCGAAGCCCGTAACATTGCGCGCCTGCTCCGTCCCCTTATTCAAGGAAGCTGCAAATGACCCAGATACTCGACGCCCTGGTCCATCTGCTGACGCTGGAACGCATCGAGGAAAATCTCTTCCGCGGCACCAGCCAGGACCTCGGTTTTCCCCAGCTATTCGGCGGGCAGGTGCTCGGCCAGGCGATTTCCGCCGCGAGCCAGACGGTCGTCCCTGAGCGCCATGTGCATTCGCTGCACGGCTACTTCCTGCGCCCGGGTGATTCGCACCAGCCGGTGGTGTATGACGTCGACCGCGTACGCGATGGCGGCAGCTTCACCACGCGCCGGGTCAGTGCGATCCAGAAAGGCCAGACCATCTTCACCTGCATCGCCTCGTTCCAGGCCCAGGAGAGCGGCTACGAACACCAGCTGCCGATGCCCGACGTGATCGGCCCCGACGACCTGCCCAGCGAGTGGGAGCTGCTGGACAAGCTGTCGCCGATGGTGCCGGAGCGGGTGATGGAGAAGCTGCGCCGGCCCAAGCCCATCGAGATCCGTCCCGTCACGCTGGCGGACCCGGCCAACCCGCAGCCCATGGAGCCGGTGCGGTATATCTGGTTCCGTGCCGACGGCACGCTGCCGGACAGCCCGGCGCTGCACAAGTACCTGCTGGCCTATGCCTCGGACTTCAACTTCATCGGTACCGCGCTGCAGCCCCACGGAGTCAGTTCCTGGAGCAAGTTCATCCAGCTGGCGAGCCTGGATCATGCGATCTGGTTCCACCGCGAGTCGCCGGTCGACGACTGGCTGCTCTACGCCATGGACAGCCCCTGGGCCGGCAATGCCCGCGGCTTCGCCCGTGGCAACATCTTCAACCGCGAGGGCCAGCTGGTGGCCTCGGTGGCCCAGGAAGGGTTGATCCGCGTGCGCGAGGACTGGATGTGAAGATTGCCGAGGTGCGGCACTGGGTGTTCGACATGGATGGCACGCTGACCATCGCCGTGCATGACTTCGCCGCGATCCGCCGCGCCCTGGACATTCCGCCGGAAGACGACATCCTCCACCACTTGGCCGCACTCCCCGCCGACGAGGCGGCGGCCAAGCGCGCCTGGCTGCTGGAGCATGAGCGCGAGTTGGCCTATGCGGCCCGGCCGGCGGCCGGTGCCCGCGAGCTGCTGCAGCTGTTGCGCGAGCGCGATTGCCGCCTCGGCGTGCTCACCCGCAACGCCCACGAGCTGGCGCTGGTGACCCTGCAGGCGGTGGGTCTGGGCGACTGTTTCCTGCCCGAGGACATTCTCGGCCGCGACGAGGCGCCACCCAAGCCGCACCCGGGCGGCCTGCTGCAGCTGGCCGAGCGCTGGGGCGTCGATCCGCGGGAAATGGCGATGGTCGGCGACTACCGCTTCGACCTGGAATGCGCCCGCGCCGCCGGCGCCCATGGCGTGCTGGTCAACGTGCCGGAGAACCCGTGGCCGGAGCTGTGCGACCTGTATGCGCGTGATTGTCATGCGCTGCGTGGTGGGTTGTTCGGGACCTGAGGCCTAAAAACCATCGCCCCGGGTCGGGCCTCCCACCAGGGCAGCGAACGCCCCGCGAACCTGTAGGCGGCGCGCCCTCGCGGCGATGCGGGCCGCAGGCCTGCTAGAAGCCCAAGAGCATCGCCCCGGGGTCGGGCCTCCTACCAGAACAGCGAGCGCCCCGCGAACCTGTAGGAGGCGCGCCCTCGCGGCGATGCGGGCCGCAGGCCTGCCAGAAGCGCAAAGGCATCGCCCCGGCTCGGGCCTCCCACCAGGGCAGCGAGCGCCCCGCGAACCTGTAGGCGGCGCGCCCTCGCGGCGATGCGGGCCGCAGGCCTGCTAGAAGCCCAAGAGCATCGCCCCGGGGTCGGGCCTCCTACCAGAACAGCGAGCGCCCCGCGAACTTGTAGGGGCGCGCCCTCGCGGCGATGCGGGCCGCAGGCCTGCTAGAAGCCCAAGAGCATCGCTCCGGGGGCGGCCCTCCCACAAAAGCAGCCGCTGCACGCCGGTCCCAGTGTGGGCGCGCCCGCGCGGCGATGCAGGCCCCGCAGGCCTGCCAGGGGCTGAAAAAGCGTCGCCCCGGTCGGGGCCTTCACAAAAGTCCGTTAACACCGAACCCCTGTGGCAGTGGGCCGGGACGCTAAAGCCGTGCCACGCCGAAGGTATCGCAGCGGCCGGGGTCGCCGTGCTCGAAGCCGTCGCGGAACCAGCGTACGCGCTGCGCCGAGGTGCCGTGGGTGAAGGCGTCGGGGACCACGCGGCCCTGGCTCTGTTGCTGCAGGCGGTCGTCGCCGATGGCGTTGGCGGCGTTCAGCGCTTCTTCCAGGTCGCCTTCCTCCAGCCAGTCATGGCGCTGCTGCGCGTGGTAGGCCCAGACGCCGGCGAAGCAGTCGGCCTGCAGCTCCTGGCGCACCAGCAGGCCGTTGTCGCCCTCCATGCGTGCGCCGCGCTGGCGGGCGGCCTGCATCTGCCGCGAGACGCCGAGCAGGGTCTGCACGTGGTGGCCGACCTCGTGGGCGATCACGTAGGCCTGGGCGAAGTCGCCGGCGGCGGAGAAGCGCCGGGCCATGTCGTCGAAGAACTGCAGGTCGAGGTACACCTGCTGGTCGCCCGGGCAGTAGAAGGGGCCGACGGCCGAGCTGGCGAAACCGCAGGCCGAGTTCACACCGCCGCGAAACAGCACCAGGGTCGGATCGCGATACTGCGCGCCGCCCTGCTGGAACAGGGCGCGCCAGGTGTCTTCGGTGTCGCCGAGCACGGCGCGGACGAATTCCACCTGCGGATCGTCGCCGCTGGGCCGCTGGCCCTGCGGGGAGACGCTGGTGCCGGTCTGGTTGGCCAACTGGTCGAGAATCTGCAGCGGGTCCTGGCCGGAGAGCAGGCCGATCACCACGACGATGGCGATGCCGCCCAGGCCCAGTCCACCGCCCAGGCGCATGCCGCTGCGGCCCCTGGCGTCCACCACGTTGTCGCTGCGTCGGGCTCGATTCCAGCGCATGAGTTATCCCTCTGAAACGGTTGGCGGGAGCGCGCGGCCGTAGCGAAGCGGCCGCTGTTTTCCACTCAGACCCGTTCGGCGCGAAAAAGCTGCAGTCGTGACAGGCGCTGGATCGATCAGTTGCCCGGGTACTCGGCGATCACGCGCTCCTGGCCCTGCCCGCTGACGCCGATCACCTGGTAGGCATCCTTGCGCTCGCCCATTTCCATGCCCGGCGAGCCGAGCGGCATGCCGGGCACCGCGGCACCGATCAGGTCGGGCTGGGCGCGCAGCTTGAGGATGTCGGCAGCCGGCACGTGGCCTTCGACGAACTTGCCGTCGATCACGCCGGTATGGCAGGAGCCCAGGCGATGCGGCACGCCATGTTCCAACTTCACCGCGGCCATGTCGTTGACCACGTGGTCGGCGACGGCGAAGCCGTTTTGCTCGAGGTGATCGATCCAGGCGCTGCAGCAGCCACAGTTGGGGTCGCGGTAGACATCGATGGCGATCGGCTCGGCCGCCTGGGCGAGGCCGGCGAGCAGGGTGGGCAGAAGCAGGAAACGGCGCATAAGGGCTACTCCGACAAGCGAGGTGGGCAGGATAACGCCCGCCCAGCGGCCAACCCAAGGGCTGATCTGTGAGTGTTTGTCACATGCCAGGAGGCTTCCGACGGCCGGCGCAGGCGAACCAACCGCCGCTCGGAGCAGTCCGATGCCTATCGGGATGCCGAGTCGCACATCAGGAGAGTTTTCGATGCGTTTTGCCCGTTGCGTGTTGCTTGTGCAGGCGCTGGTAATGGTCAGCTTCAGCCTGGCTTATTGGCTGCGCCCCTACGAGATGGCGAACCTGAACGGCATGTTGCTCATGGAGGGCGCCTCGGTCAGCCACATGCGTGTCTACTACGGAGGCTTGCAGCTGGGGCTGGCGCTGTTTCTGCTATGGGCGACGCGGGCGCCCGAGCGGGCCCGGCCGGCGTTGGTGATGCTGATGATCACCATGACGGCACTGGTGCTCGGGCGGTTGGTGTCGCTCTGGCTGGATGGCGGCGAACTGGTCGGCTTCGACCTGGCCTCGCTGGTCTACCGGGTGCTGGCCGCCGCGCTGGCTGGCGCCGCCTGGCTGGCGATCCGCGAGCGCCCCGAACCGGCTTCGGAACGCATCGAGCCCCCGACCCGGCAGCTGGCCGGCGAGCCGCCGCAGCCGTTCAAGCGCGGCGATGCGCCGGAGCCGCCCGAGCCCGCCGACAGGGACGTGCCGCAACCCTTTCGCCGTGGCGACCCCGGCCCGTAGCCGCCGCTGCGCTTCGGTCTAGCGGGTGCTGCCGGCCAGGCGCTCGTATTCGCGGGTCAGGTCTTCCATCTTGCGTAGCAGCGATTCGCTGGTGGTGACGATGACCGTCGGCACGAAGCGCGAGTCGTCCGCCAGGCTGAAGCCGGCCTGGGCGAAGCGCCACTGGGTGCCGACCTGCTCGAGCTGGCGGTTGATCCGTTCGCTGTTCTGCGGCGCGGCGCGCAGTTCCTGCAGGCCGCGGTCGAATTCGGCCACGGCGGTCTCGAAGTCGTCGCGCAGGCGGTTGTCCGGCAGTTTCCAGCTCATGGCCAGGTAGAGCATGGCGATGCGCTGGCTGAGCATGCGCTGGCGGCCGCTGCGATTGACCAGCCGTGCCGCCTGGTTGCCGCTCTGCCGCTCGATTTCCAGTACCAGCGCTTCGCTCTGGGTGAGGAAGCGGTCGGCGAGGCGCAGCAGTTCGGCCGATTGCTGGCGGTCCGGGCGGGTCAGCGCCAGTTGCCGGTACTGCTGCCAGGTCTCGACGGCTTGGTCGAGCGCCTTGCGCACGCTGCTGCTGGAGGCGTAATCGTCCAGGGCCAGGGTGTTTTCCTCGACGCTGGCGATGCTCGCGTCCAGCTGGCTGGCCGCCAGGTCGGCGCGGGTTTCGGTGGCGATCATCAGGTAGCTCTTGGCGATGCGCTGGCTGAGCATGCGCTGCATGCCGGCGCGGTTGACCGCCTCGGCATCGCTGATGGCGGCGTGGCCGGGGAGGCCGGCGAGCAGCAGGGCCGCCAGCAGCGCGAGCCGCAAAAGGTGTTGGAGCATGGGTGAGAATCCTTGGTCGTAGGGCTGCATGCCGGGCCGCCGTTGCGCGGGCGGCCCGGCTGGTCGGTCAGTAGCTGTACTGCAGCTGCGCCCAGAGTTTTTCCGTGTCGACCGAATAGTCGTCCGCGTCGTAGCCGGCGTACTTGACGGTGGCGACCAGCCCCTTGAGCAGCGGGATGGCGTGGCTGTAGGCGATGTCGATCTCCTCGCCGTACTGCCGGCTGCCGCGTTCGGCGCGGAAGTCGTGGTACCAGGCCTGCAGGGTGCCGCCGAACAGCGGCAGGCTGCCGCCGAGGTAGACGTCCTGCACGCCGTCCTCGGGGGTCAGCAGGAAGCTGTCGGCCCAGCCCTGGAACATGTGCTTGGTGGCCAGCGGGGTCTGGAAGGCGCGGTTGCCCGGCGTCGAGTCGCCGCCGAGCACTTCCATGCCGGCCTTGAGCGCCACGCCCTTGAGCGTGTAGCCCAGCTCGGCCAGGTAGTACTCGCTGTCGAGGTCCAGCGGATTGTCGGCGTAGTCCTTCTGCCGGGCGTATTCCAGGGCATAGCCGACGCCGGCAAGGGTGCCGTTCAGGCGTACGCCGGTGGTCTTGCTGGACAGCGTGCCGTAGTCGGCGGCCGCGCTGGCGGCGAGGTTGTCCAGGCCCAGCAGGTAGCCGTAGGCGGTCACGGTCAGTTCGGGGCCGAACTGGTACTGGGCGTTGAGCAGGTGGCTGTGGCCTTCGATGTTGGCCGGGTTGCTGCGGTTGTCGAAGCGGTTGTCCTCGGGGCCGAAGATGCTGTTGATGTTGTCGATGTAGGCGTAGGTCAGGGTCATCCCGTCGAGCGGCTTCAGCTGGCCGAGCGCGCCGTCGTAGGTCTGCTCGTTCTGCCGCCAGCCGACGCCGCCGACGAAGCGCTGGTTGTCCAGGTTGATGCGCTGGCGGCCGACCACGGCGCTGCCCAGGGCGTGGTCGTAGCGCAGCAGCGCCTGGTTGATCTCGCTGCCGTCCGGATCGGGCACCGCCGAATAGTCGCTCTGGCCGTTGCGGGTGTCGTTGTAGGCCGCTTTGCCCAGGCGACTGACGTTGTCCGCTTCGATCAGTGCCGAGAGACCGTACCACTTACCGCTCTGCACGCCGACGCGGGTACGCAGGGTCTGCGCGTTGGCATGCTCGAGCGCGTTGTCCTGGTCGACGTGCTCGTAGCGGTAGCGCAGGTCGAAGATCGGCTTCGCTTCGCTGAACAGGTTGCTGAAGTTTTCCTCCGCGCTGGCGGTGGCGCTGCAGGCGAGGCCCGCGGCGAGCAGGGCGAGGGTCAGGCGGGATGGCTGGATGCTGCTCATGGTGTGCTCCTGATTGGCTTCGGAGCAAACGATAGGCTGCTTGCCATCTTTGCAATTGATTGCCGTCAAGATGGCAAAAACGCCAATGTATTTTGTGCTAAAAGCCACAGTTGGCGTGGCTTTCATAAAGTATTGAGGGTGTGGATGGCATTTTTGCCATGCGAGCGGAAGGGCGGCCGGCGCAGGTTTTCGCCGGCCTGCGGTGGAAGGGGGATCAGGCGCGCATCTGCTGGTTTTCCAAGGTCCAGACCGCGGCTTCGACCCGCGAACGCAGCCCCAGCTTGTGCAGCAGGTTCTTCACATGGACCTTGACGGTGCCCTCGGTGATGCCCAGCTTGCGGGCGATCATCTTGTTGCTCTGGCCCTTGGCGATCAGCCGCAGCACTTCCTTCTCGCGCTTGGTCAGGCTGGAGAACTGCACCTGGCCGGACGGCTTGGGGCGGACCCGGATGGCCTCGGCCAGCACCTGGGTCAGCTCCGGGCTGAGCACCATCTTGCCGGTGGCCGCCGTGCGGATCTGTTCGACCAGCTGCTCGGCGTCCATGTCCTTGAGCAGGTAGCCGTCGGCGCCGTTGCGCAGGGCTTCGAGCACGTGGCTCTGCTCGTCGGAGACGGTGAACATGATGATATGCGCGTCGACGTCGGCGTCGCGCATGCGGCGGGCGGTCTCCAGGCCGTCCATGCCGGGCATGTTCAGGTCCAGCAGGATCAGGTCCGGCTCCAACTGCACGGCCAGCCTGATGGCGTCCTCGCCGTTGCCCGCCTCGCCGACCGTTTCCAGGTCGTCTTCCAGGTCCAGCAGGTCACGCAGGCCGCGACGCATCATCGGGTGATCGTCCACGAGCAGGATGCGGGTGGTGGTCGTCGTTCCTTCGTTCATGCGTGACAGACTCCTGTTGCAGGGGAATGTGGCGATAGGCGGGCGGGAAGTGCAGGTGCACCCGCGTGCCGCCCTCGGGGCGTGGGCCAATGGTGATCGTGCCGTTCAGGCTGCTGGCGCGCTCGCGCAGGATGATCAGCCCGTAGTGACCGGCACGGCTGTCTTCGGTGGAGATTCCGATGCCATCGTCATCGATCCTGACGCGAATGGCGCCATTCGGCTCCTGGGTCAGGCTCAGCCAGCAATGGCTGGCCTCGGCATGCTTGACGACGTTGCTCAGCGCCTCGCGGACGATCTGCAGGCAATGCACTTCTTCGTTGGGGGTCAGCGGGCAGTGGTCGAGCTGGAAGTCGAGCGCGATCTGCAGCCCGGAGTTGGCGCTGAACTCGTCGATGGTCGCCTGCACGGCCGGCTTGAGCCCCGGCTCGTCGACCTTGATGCGGAAGGTGGTCAGCAGTTCGCGCAACTGGCGGTAGGCCGAGTTCAGCCCGCGGTCGATCTGTTCGACGCTGTCGTCCAGCTGGGCCTTGCCGCTGTCCTTGTGCATCAGGCGCTTGAGCCGTGCCAGCTGCAGCTTCTGCGCCGACAGCGCCTGGGCCAGGGAGTCGTGCAGCTCGCGGGCGATCACCGCGCGTTCTTCCATCAGTGCCAGGCGCGCCTGTTTCTGGCCCAGCTGCGCCAGGCTGAGGGAGGCGGCGAAGAGGTCCGCCAGGGTGGTCAGCAGCAGCGTCTGCCAGGGCTCCAGGAGCTCGCTCTCGGCGTGCGCGACCCTCAGCAGGCCCAGCTCGTCCTGGCCGGAGCGCAGCTCGAAGCTGGCCAGCTTTTCCCCGCTCGGCAACACGCCGCAGCGGTTCACCGGGCACTGTGCGCAGTCGGGCAACTGGCAGTACTCCGGGGGGCGCTGGTCCCGCGAGGTCATCGCCGTGTGGCTGCCGGCCTCGGAGGCGTAGTTCAGGCACAGCGAGATCTGCCCGGTGCCGAGCACCTGCTGCACCTTGCCCAGCAGCGAGCCCATCATCTGCGACGGGTCTTCGGGCTGGCTGTAGAGCATCTGCGCGCTGTTGAACAGCAGCTGCAGGGTGGCGTTGCTGCGGGTCAGGGCGGCGGTCTTCTCGTCCACCTTCTGTTCCATCTGCGCATACAGGCTGGCCAGTTCCTGGCTCATCTGGTTGAGCGTGCGCGCCAGCAGGCTCAGCTCGGTCTCGCCGGGAATCCGCACCTGGCCGCTGAAGTCGCCCTGGCCGATGTCGCGCGCCATCTTGGTCAGGCTGCGCAGCGGCGTCGCCAGGTTGTTGTGCAGGCCGTAGACCAGCACGAAGGCGATCGCCACGATGACGAACAGGGTGCCGGCCTGCAGGGCGCGGATGACGCCCAGCTTGCCTTCCGACGCCTCCTGCAGCGTGTGCACGAAGACGTCCAGTTCGCTGACGAAGGTGTGTGCTTCCTGGCGGTACTCGGCCAGCCGCGCGTTCGGGCCGTCCAGCAGCGGGCGCATGCGTTGCTGCCAGTGCCGCAGGACGGTGGCATGCAGGGCCGGCAGGTCGCTGTTGCGATGGCGGTGCAGGGCCGAGCGCAGCGAAGACGACTCCAGGGTGTTTTCCAGCGCGGCGATGTGTTCCGCGAGCGCCTGCGGCGATCCCTGTTCGGCGACGAAGGCCAGCCGGTAGGTCTGCATGCGCAGGCTGCCGGCATGGTTGATCGCCTCGGCGTCGCCTTCCAGGGCATCGGCCAGATACAGGCTGCCGAGCAGGCTCATGAGCGAGAAACCGATGATCACCACGAACGCCACGAGCGTGTTGAACACGATCGAGTGGCGGGTGGAGAGCTGCTCGCTTTCGGAGGAATACATGGCGGGCTCACAGGGGCATCGAGGACGTCATTCTGCGCTCTGTAAAGGCGGCTTGACCATGGCGCTGGCTATACCTCCAACGCTTTTCGGCGACGAACGGTACGCTCTGGGGCGACTTAGTCCTTCTTATAGCTATTTGATTTAAAAGGATTTTATTTCGATGGGTGGGAGTAACCCGAAAGAGGTAGAAAAGCCCGGGTAAGCAAATTGTCGCGCCCTGCGTGTTGATTTGAATCAACTGTGGATCGATCCCCGGCCCTTAGCGTGCGGGCCATTCCTGACCCCCGTTGCGTTAGCAGCAGGGTCTCGGCGCCAAGAGGATCGACCATGAGCAATATCGAAAAGTGGGACGTGGAGGACCAGACCTTCTGGGATACCACTGGCAAGCGCGTAGCCAACCGCAATCTGTGGATCTCCATTCCAAGCCTGCTGATGGGCTTCGCCATCTGGCTGATGTGGGGCATCGTCACGGTGCAGATGCTCAACCTGGGCTTTCCCTTCGAGCCCGCCGAGCTGTTCACCCTCACCGCCATCTCCGGCCTGACCGGCGCCACCCTGCGCATCCCGGCGTCGTTCATGATCCGCATCGCCGGCGGGCGCAACACCATCTTCCTCACCACCGCCCTGCTGATGATTCCGGCGGCCGGCGCCGGCATCGCCCTGCAGAGCCAGGACACGCCGCTGTGGGTGTTCCAGCTGCTGGCCTTCCTCTCCGGCATCGGCGGCGGCAACTTCGCCTGCTCGATGAGCAACATCAGCGGCTTCTTCCCGAAGAGCCAGCAGGGCCTGGCCCTGGGCCTGAACGCCGGCCTCGGCAACTTCGGCGTGACCACCATGCAGATCCTCATTCCGCTGGTGATGACCGCCGGCGTGTTCGGCGCGCTGGCCGGTGCGCCGATGGAGCTGGTCAAGGACAGCGGCACGCTGATCGGCAAGATCCCCGCCGGCACCGAGACCTGGATCCAGAACGGTGGCTGGGTCTGGCTGGTGTTCCTGATCCCGCTGGCCTTCGCCGGCTGGTTCGGCATGAACAACCTGCTGGTGATCTCGCCTACCCCCGGCTACCCGGTGCACGCCTTCGGCAAGATCCTCGGCCTCTACGCCGTGGCCTTCGTCGCCGCCGCCATCGGCCTGTACCTCTACCTGCCGGCGCCCACCGGGCTCGGCGTGCTGAACATGTGGGCCGTGATGCTGCTGACCATCGGCCTGACCCTCGGCCTGCTGCGCCTGCTGCCGGGCAGCATCCAGCCGAACATCAAGCGCCAGTTCACCATCTTCCGCGACAAGCACACCTGGTCGATGAGCATCCTCTACATCCTGACCTTCGGCTCGTTCATCGGCTTCTCCATGGCGCTGCCGCTGTCGATCACGGTGATCTTCGGCTTCATGAACGACGTGGCCGCCGACGGCACCGTCACCCGCATCGCCAACCCCAACGCGCCGAGCGCACTGACCTACGCCTGGATCGGCCCCTTCATCGGCGCGCTGATCCGTCCGCTGGGCGGCTGGATCTCCGACAAGGTCGGTGGCTCCATCGTCACCCAGGTGATCTCGGTGGTGATGGTCATCGCCTCGGTCGCGGCCGGCTACGTGATGCACCAGGCCTATGGCTCCAGCCAGCCGGAGCAGTACTTCTTCGTCTTCCTGCTGCTGTTCCTGGTGCTGTTCGCCGCCAGCGGCATCGGCAACGGCTCCACCTTCCGCACCATCGGCGTGATCTACGACCGCGAGAAGGCCGGCCCGGTACTCGGCTGGACCTCGGCGGTGGCCGCCTACGGCTCCTTCGTCGCGCCCATCGTGATCGGCGAGCAGGTCAAGGCCGGCACCCCCGAGGTGGCGATGTACGGCTTCGCGGTGTTCTACGCGCTGTGCCTGATCCTCAACTGGTGGTTCTACCTGCGCCCCAACGCCTACGTGAAGAACCCCTGAGTCCGGAGTGCCGCCATGAAAATCATGATTGCCTACGACAACTCGCGTAACGCCAGGAAGGCCCTGGACGCCACCCTCGACATGTTCGGCCCGCTCAAGCCACTGATCATCCTCATCGGCGTGGTGGAAGAAAGCCGCGACACCAGCGACTCGGCCGTCGAGCTCTACGAGCGCGATCGCGGCGAGTTCCAGGCCTTCCTGCACGAGGCCGCCGACCGCGTCAGCGCCTTCGGCCTGGACGCCGACGTGATCCTCGCCGAGGGCGACGCCCGCAAGATGATCCTCAAGGCCGCCGAGCACAAGAAGCCCGACCTGCTGGTCATCGCGCGGCATTCCAACGAGCCGGACGGCGGCTTCATCTCCCGCTCGCTGAATCTGTTGGTCGACGAGCTCGACTACATGACCTTCGGCAGCGTCAGCGCCTTCCTGGCCCGCCGGGCACCGTGCCCGGTCCTGATCCAAGCCTGTCCCTGAGTGAGGAGCTCATCATGAGAGTTTCTACGCTGTTCGAATGGAAGCGCCCCGAGATCCGGGCCCTGCACCTGACCTGGATCGCCTTCTACATCTGCTTCTTCGTCTGGTTCGGCATGGCGCCGCTGGCCTCGAGCATGCTGAAAAGCGTGAACTGGCTGACGCCCGAAGACCTCAAGCTGTTCGCCATCGCCAACGTGGCGCTGACCATCCCGGCGCGCATCCTGGTCGGCATGGCGCTGGACCACTGGGGCCCGCGCCGGGTGTTTTCGGTGCTGCTGGTGGTGATGGCGATCCCGGCGCTGTTCTTCGCCTTCGGTGACAGCCGCGTCCAATTGCTGGTCTCGCGGCTGATCCTCAGCTCCATCGGCGCCAGCTTCGTGGTCGGCATCCACATGACCGCCATGTGGTTCAAGCCCAGGGACATCGGTTTCGCCGAAGGCTTCTATGCCGGCTGGGGCAACTTCGGTTCCGCCGCCGCCGCCATGAGCCTGCCGGCCATCGCCATCCACGCCTTCGGCGGGCCGGAAGGCTGGCGCTGGGCGATTGCCAGCTCGGCGATCATCATGGCCATCTACGGCGTGTACTACTGGTTCGCCCTCACCGACGGCCCGGCCGGTACCGTGCACCGCAAGCCGCACAAGGCCAGCGCGCTGGAAGTCAGCACCTGGGCGGACATGATCAAGCTGATCGTCTGGACCATCCCCATGGTCGGCGTGCTCGGCATCCTGGTCTGGCGCATCGAGAACATGGGCTACCTGGGCGCCACCGGCGCCATGATCTGCTACGCGGTGATCGCCCTGGTGGTGATCTTCCAGGTCGTGCAGATCCTGCGGGTCAACGTACCGATCCTGAAGAAGGGCGTGCCGGAGGACGACAAGTACCCCTTCAACACCGTGGCCGCGCTGAACTCCACCTACTTCGCCAACTTCGGCGCGGAGCTGGCGGTGGTGTCGATGCTGCCGATGTTCTTCGAGCAGACCTGGGGGCTGACGCCGACCACCGCCGGCATCATCGCCGCCTCCTTCGCTTTCGTGAACCTGGTGGCGCGGCCCATGGGCGGCCTGGTCTCCGACCGCTTCGGCAACCGCCGCTTCGTCATGCTGGCGTACATGCTGGGCATCGCCATCGGCTTCCTGCTGATGGGCCTGATGAACGCCAAGTGGCCGCTGATCGTGGCCGTGGCGATCACCGTGCTCTGCTCGGTATTCGTCCAGGGCGCCGAGGGCGCGACCTTCGGGATCATCCCGTCGATCAAGCGCCGCGTCACCGGGCAGATCTCCGGCATGGCCGGGGCCTACGGCAACGTCGGTGCCGTCTGCTACCTGACCCTGTTCACCTTCGTGAACCCCTCGCAGTTCTTCATGGTGATCGCCGCCGGTGCGTTCCTCAGCTTCGGGCTCTGCCTGCTCTGGCTGAAGGAACCCGAGGGCGCGTTCTCCGACGAGTACTACGTCTCCAGCGTCGACCGCGAACTGGAGGCCCGCCACAAGCTCGCGTCCTGACAATTTCAACGAAACGCGCCGGCCACATGGCCGGCGCCAGCCGAGATCGATAAGCCGACCGGTCGGGCCAGTGGTTCGCAACCGGAGTGAGGAGAGAAAACGATGAGCCACTTGCTCGATCAACTGCGCTTCTTCAACAGGAAGCAGGGCGAGTTCGCCGATGGTCATGGTGAAACCCGCATCGAATCCCGCGACTGGGAGAACGTCTACCGCTCGCGCTGGCAGTACGACAAGATCGTGCGTTCCACCCACGGGGTGAACTGCACCGGGTCGTGCTCCTGGAAGATCTACGTGAAGAACGGCCTGATCACCTGGGAAACCCAGCAGACCGACTACCCGCGCACCCGCAACGACCTGCCCAACCACGAGCCGCGCGGCTGTCCGCGCGGGGCCAGCTACAGCTGGTACATCTACAGCGCCAACCGCCTGAAGTATCCGAAGGTGCGCAAGCCGCTGCTGAAACTGTGGCGCGAGGCGCGGCGCAACATGACCCCGGTGGACGCCTGGGCCAGCATCGTCGAGGACAAGGCCAAGGCCGAGTCCTACAAGAGCAAGCGCGGCATGGGCGGCTTCATCCGCTCCAGCTGGGACGAAGTCAACGAGATCATCGCCGCGGCCAACGTCTACACCGTCAAGCAGTACGGCCCGGACCGCGTCATCGGCTTCTCGCCGATCCCGGCGATGTCCATGGTTTCCTACGCCGCAGGTTCCCGTTACCTGTCGCTGATCGGTGGCGTGTGCCTGTCGTTCTACGACTGGTACTGCGACCTGCCGCCGGCCTCGCCGCAGATCTGGGGCGAGCAGACCGACGTGCCGGAGTCGGCCGACTGGTACAACTCCAACTACATCATCGCCTGGGGCTCCAACGTCCCGCAGACGCGTACGCCGGATGCGCACTTCTTCACCGAGGTCCGCTACAAGGGCACCAAGACCGTCGCCATCACCCCGGACTACGCCGAAGTCGCCAAGCTCACCGACCTCTGGCTCAATCCGAAGCAGGGCACCGACGCCGCGCTGGCCCAGGCCTTCGCCCACGTCATCTTCAAGGAATTCCACCTCCAAAAGCCGAGCGCGTACTTCCGCGACTACGCCAAGCGCTACACCGACCTGCCGGTGCTGGTGCGCCTGAACGAGAAGGACGGTAGCTTTGTGGCCGATCGCTTCCTGCGCGCCTCGGACCTCGCCGATAACCTCGGCCAGGAGAACAACCCCGAGTGGAAGACCATCGCCGTCGACGACAAGACCGGCGTGCTGGTCTCGCCGCTGGGGTCGATCGGCTACCGCTGGGGCGAGAAGGGCAAGTGGAACATCGAGGCCCGCGAAGGCCAGGAAGGCCGTGACGTCGACCTGCGCCTGAGCCAGATCGAGGGCGGCGAGACCGCCGAGGTCGCCTTCCCGTACTTCGGCGGCATCCAGCACGAGCACTTCCAGCACGCCGAAGGCGAAAGCATCCAGCTGCGCCGCGTGCCGGTCCGTACCATCACCCTGGCCGACGGCAGCACCACCAAGGTCGCCACCGTGTTCGACCTGATGGCCGCCAACCTGGGTATCGACCGTGGCCTGGGCGGCGCCAATGTCGCGTCCAGCTACGACGATGCCAGCGTGCCGGGCACCCCGGCCTGGCAGGAAAAGATCACCGGCGTCTCGCGCGAGAAGGCCATCCAGATCGCCCGTGAGTTCGCCGACAACGCCGACAAGACCCATGGCCGTTCCATGATCATCGTCGGTGCGGCGATGAACCACTGGTACCACATGGACATGAACTACCGCGGCCTGATCAACATGCTGATGTTGTGCGGTTGCGTGGGCCAGACCGGTGGCGGCTGGGCGCACTACGTGGGTCAGGAAAAGCTGCGTCCGCAGTGCGGCTGGCTGCCGCTGGCCTTCGGCCTCGACTGGAGCCGTCCGCCGCGGCAGATGAACGGCACCAGCTTCTTCTACAACCACAGCTCGCAGTGGCGCCACGAGAAGATGAGCATCCACGAGGTGCTCTCGCCGCTGGCCGACAAGTCGCAGTTCCCCGAGCACATGCTCGACTACAACATCCGCGCCGAACGCGCCGGCTGGCTGCCGAGCGCACCGCAGCTCAACCGCAACCCGCTGCAGATCTGCCGTGACGCCGAGGCTGCCGGCATGTCGCCGGTCGACTACGTTACCCAGTCGCTGAAGGACGGATCGCTGAAGTTCGCCTGCGAACAGCCGGACAATCCGGATAACTTCCCGCGCAACATGTTCGTCTGGCGCTCCAACCTCCTGGGCAGTTCGGGCAAGGGCCACGAGTACATGCTCAAGTACCTGTTGGGCACCAGGAACGGCGTGATGAACGAGGACCTCGGCAAGCGCGACGGCTTCAAGCCGCTCGAAGCCGAATGGCAGGACGAGGGCGCTATCGGCAAGCTCGACCTGGTCACCACCCTCGATTTCCGCATGTCCTCGACCTGCGTGTACTCCGACATCGTTCTGCCGACCGCGACCTGGTACGAGAAGGACGACATGAACACCTCGGACATGCACCCCTTCATCCACCCGCTGTCGGCGGCCATCGATCCGGCCTGGGAAGCCAAGTCCGACTGGGAGATCTACAAGGGCATCGCCAAGGCCTTCTCGAAGATGGCCGAAGGTCAGCTGGGCGTGGAGAAGGACCTGGTCACCGTGCCGCTCCTGCACGACAGCCCCGGCGAACTGGCGCAGCCGTTCGGCGGCAGCGACTGGAAAACCGCGGGCGTCGATCCGCAGCCGGGCAAGAACTGCCCGAACATGGCCGTGGTCGAGCGCGACTACCCGGCCACCTACAAGAAGTTCACCTCCCTCGGCCCGCTGCTCGACAAGCTCGGCAACGGCGGCAAGGGCATCAACTGGAACACCCAGCACGAGGTCGATTTCCTCGGCGAGCTGAACTACACCGTGCGCGAGGAGGGCGTCAGCCAGGGCCGGCCGCAGATCGAATCGGCCATCGATGCTGCCGAGGTCATCCTCAGCCTGGCACCGGAAACCAACGGTCACGTTGCCGTGAAGGCCTGGGCCGCGCTGTCGGAATTCACCGGCCGCGACCACAGCCACCTGGCGCTGCCCAAGGAGCACGAGGCGATCCGCTTCCGTGACATCCAGGCGCAGCCGCGCAAGATCATCTCCAGCCCGACCTGGTCAGGCCTGGAAGACGAGCATGTGTCGTACAACGCCGGCTACACCAACGTCCACGAGTACATCCCGTGGCGCACCATCACCGGTCGCCAGCAGTTCTTCCAGGATCACCCCTGGATGCAGGCCTTCGGCGAGCAGCTGATGAGCTACCGGCCGCCGATCAACACCCGCACCATCGATTACGTGAAGGGCAAGAAGAGCAACGGCAACCCCGAGATCGTCCTGAACTGGATCACCCCGCACCAGAAGTGGGGCATCCACAGCACCTACTCGGACAACCTGATCATGCTCACCCTCAGCCGTGGCGGCCCGATCGTGTGGATGTCCGAAGTCGACGCCAAGAAGGCCGGCATCGAGGACAACGACTGGATCGAGTGCTTCAACGCCAATGGCGCTCTGACCGCCCGCGCGGTGGTCAGCCAGCGCGTGATGGAAGGCATGGTGATGATGTACCACGCCCAGGAACGCATCGTGAACGTGCCGGGCGCCGAGAGCACCAAGACCCGCGGCGGCCACCACAACTCGGTGACCCGCGTGGTGCTCAAGCCCACCCACATGATCGGCGGCTACGCCCAGCAGGCGTACGGCTTCAACTACTACGGCACCGTGGGTTGCAACCGTGACGAGTTCGTCGTGGTGCGCAAGATGGCCAAGGTCGACTGGCTCGACGGCCCGAACGGCAATGACCTGCCGCAACCCCTGCCGCAAGACATCTGAGGAATAAGGCCATGAAGATTCGTTCACAAGTAGGCATGGTCCTGAACCTGGACAAGTGCATCGGCTGCCACACCTGCTCGATCACCTGCAAGAACGTCTGGACCAGCCGCGAAGGCATGGAATACGCCTGGTTCAACAACGTCGAGACCAAGCCCGGCATCGGCTACCCGAAGGAGTGGGAAAACCAGGACAAGTGGAAGGGCGGCTGGGTGCGCAACGGCGACGGCACCATCAACCCGAAGATCGGCGGCAAGTTCCGCGTGCTGGCGAACATCTTCGCCAATCCGGACCTGCCGACGATCGACGACTACTACGAGCCGTTCGACTTCGACTACCAGAACCTGCACACCGCGCCGATTTCCGAGCATCAGCCGGTGGCACGTCCGCGCTCGCTGGTCTCCGGCCAGCGCATGGAGAAGATCGAGTGGGGCCCGAACTGGGAGGAAATCCTCGGTACCGAGTTCGCCAAGCGCCGCAAGGACAAGAACTTCGACAAGGTGCAGGCCGACATCTACGGCCAGTACGAAAACACCTTCATGATGTACCTGCCGCGCCTGTGCGAGCACTGCCTGAACCCGGCCTGCGCCGCGTCCTGCCCGAGCGGTGCGATCTACAAGCGCGAGGAGGATGGCATCGTCCTCATCGACCAGGAGAAGTGCCGCGGCTGGCGCATGTGCATCAGCGGCTGCCCGTACAAGAAGATCTACTTCAACTGGAAGAGCGGCAAATCCGAGAAGTGCATCTTCTGCTTCCCGCGCATCGAGGCCGGCATGCCGACCGTCTGTGCCGAGACCTGCGTGGGCCGCATCCGCTACCTCGGCGTGCTGCTGTACGACGCCGACCGCATCCATGAAGTGGCCAGCACCGTCAACGAGCAGGACCTGTACGCCAAGCAGCTGGAGATCTTCCTCGATCCGTTCGACCCGAAGGTCATCGAGCAGGCGCTCAACGACGGCGTTCCGATGTCGGTGATCGAAGCCGCGCAGAAGTCGCCGGTCTACAAGATGGCGGTGGACTGGAAGCTGGCCCTGCCGCTGCACCCGGAATACCGCACGCTGCCGATGGTGTGGTACGTGCCGCCGCTGTCGCCGATCCAGAACGCCGCCAGCGCCGGTCACGTCAGCATGGACGGCGTGCTGCCGGACGTCGACAGCCTGCGCATCCCGCTGCGTTACCTGGCCAACCTGCTCACCGCAGGTGACGAGGAGCCGGTCAAGCTGGCGCTCAAGCGCATGCTCGCCATGCGTGCCTACAAGCGCGCCGAGCAGGTCGATGGCGTGCAGGACCTCAAGGTGCTGGAGAGCGTCGGTCTGTCGGTGGCCCAGGTGGAGGACATGTACCGCTACCTGGCCATCGCCAACTACGAGGACCGCTACGTGATCCCGACCGCGCACCGCGAAGAGGCCATGAGCGATGCCTTCGCCGAGCGCTCCGGTTGCGGCTTCAGCTTCGGCAGCGGCTGCTCGGGCGCCTCGGACACCAATATGTTCGGCGCCAGGAAGGCCAACCGCCGCGACATCATCAAGACCGTCCAGCTGTGGGAGGACTGAGCCATGCGCATCCTTAAAGTGATTTCCCTGCTGCTGGACTATCCCGACCAGCACCTGCGCGACGGCCATGCCGAACTGGCCCAGGCCATCGGCTCGGCTCGCGAGATCAGCCCGGAGCAGCGCATCGCGCTGCGCCGCCTGCTCGACGAGCTGACCGAAGGCGACCTGATGGACGTGCAGGAGCGCTACACCGACCTGTTCGACCGCGGCCGCGCGCTGTCGCTGCTCCTGTTCGAGCACGTGCATGGCGAGTCCCGCGATCGCGGCCAGGCCATGGTCGACCTGATGGCGCAGTACACCGAGGCCGGCTTCGCCATCGGCGTGCGCGAGCTGCCGGACTACATCCCGCTGTACCTCGAGTATCTCGCCACCCGCGAGGAACTCGAGGCCCGCGAGGGGCTGGCCGATGTCGCCCATCTGCTGGCCTTGCTGGCGGCCCGTCTGCAGGAACGCGAGAGCCCGCATGCCGCGTGCTTCACCGCACTGCTGCAGATCGCCGGCGAGCCGGTGCAGGAAACCCTGGCCGGCCTGCAGGAGCAGGTTGCCGCCGAGGAACGCGACGACTCGCTGGAGGCCCTGGACAAGGTCTGGGAGGAGGAGCAGGTGAACTTCCTCCAGGCCGAGCAGCAGGATCGCTGCCCATCCATGCCGAGCGGGCCGGGCAAGGCCCGCGAGGAAAGCCCGGTGCCGCTGCACTGGACCGATTTCAAGCATGACGGGCAGGCCGCCGCGCTCGCCCAGGAGGTGCGCAATGTCTAACTTCAATTTCCTGCTGTTCGGGGTCTACCCCTACATCGCCCTGGCCATCTGCCTGATCGGCAGCTGGGCGCGCTTCGACCTGTCGCAGTACAGCTGGAAGGCCGGCTCGAGCCAGATGCTGTCGAACAACCGCATGCGCCTGGCGAGCAACCTGTTCCACGTCGGCATCATCTTCATCCTGGCCGGTCACTTCGTCGGCCTGCTGATGCCCGAGGCGCTGTATCACCACTTCATCAGCAGCGGTCAGAAGCAGATCGTGGCGATGGTGTCCGGTGGCTTCTTCGGCATCCTCTGCCTGATCGGCCTGGTGATGCTGATCCAGCGCCGGCTGACCGACGCGCGCGTGCGGGCCACCTCCAACACCAGCGACATCATGATCCTGTTCGTGCTGCTGGCGCAGCTGGTGCTGGGTCTGCTGACCATCGTCGCCTCCACCGGCCACCTGGACGGTTCGGTGATGGTGCTGCTGGGCACCTGGGCGCAGAGCCTGGTCACCCTGCAGCCGGTCAAGGCCGCAGGCGCCATCGAGTCGGTCAGCGTGATCTACAAGCTGCACGTGTTCCTCGGCATGACCCTGTTCGTGCTGTTCCCCTTCACCCGCCTGGTGCACATCGTCAGCGCGCCGGTGTGGTACCTGGGGCGGCGCTACCAGATCGTCCGGCAGAAGGGCGTCAAGCCGGCCATGCCGCGCCCGCAGCGCCCGCGCACCTACGAGGCGCCGGCCCGCGAAGGCAGCGCACCGGCCGCCGTGCCGGGCTACGCCACCGCCAAGAGCAAGACCCCGGCCTGAGGTCCCGGCGGCCGGTGCTTAGCGCGCCGGTCGCCGTGGCCGATCGGATCGACCTTCAACGGTTTTTATCGAGGTAGTCATCATGGGTTGTGGATGTGGTGGAAGCACGGGAGGCGGCGGCTGCGGTGGTGGCGCCCGCCCGGAAATCGAAGTGCCGGCCGAGGCCCCTCTGTTCGAGGAGCTGCCGCATGAAGAAGAAATCGAGCCCGTCGGGGAACAGGCCGCCGGCGAACCGCTGCTGATCGCCAGCAGCGAACAGGAATGGCCGCGGGTGCGGGTCAACGGGGTGGCGATCGCGCCCCAGGCCATCGCCCAGGAATTGCAGTATCACCCCGCCGAGAGCCGCGACGAGGCGGTCTTTCTGGCGACCCAGGCACTGGTGGTGCGCGAGCTGTTGCAGCAGCGCATCGCCGAACTCGGCCTGGTGGTGCAGGCGGCGTCCGGCGAAAGCGAGGAGGAAGCGGCCACGCGGACGCTGATCGAACAGGAAGTGCCGCTGCCGCTGGCCGACGAGGCGACCTGCCGGCAGTACTACAACGGCAATCGTCAGCGCTTCTTCAGCGCGCCGCTGCTGGCCGCGCGGCACATCCTGCTGGCCTGTCCGGCGGATGACGCCGAGGCACGTAGCCTGGCGCGCGAGCAGGCGCTGGGCCTGTTGCAGCAACTGCAGGCGGCGCCGCAACGCTTCGCCGAGCTCGCGCTGCAGCATTCGGCCTGTCCGTCCAAGGAGCAGGGCGGGGCGCTGGGGCAGATCAGCAAGGGCCAGACCGTGCCGGAGTTCGAGCGCCAGCTGTTCCGTCTGCCGGTCGGCCTCTGCCAGCAGCCGCTGGAAAGCCGCTACGGCTACCACCTGGCGTTCGTCGACCAGCGTATCGAGGGCGAGCAATTGCCCTACGAGGCGGTCGCCGGTGCGATTCGCGCCGAACTCAACCAGCGCGTCTGGCAGATCGGCGTCAGCCAGTACCTGCAGAACCTGGTGGAGGCGGCGAACATCGAGGGCATCCACCTGCAGGGCGCGGAAACCCCGCTGATGCAGTAACCGCGGCTTGGCTCTACGTAGGGTGGATGACGCTTCACCCATCCACCGGGCAGGGCCCTGGTGGATGAAAAAAGCGTCATCCACCCTACGAGGCTTCAGAGGTGTTATCGATGACTCAACTACGCGATGCCCACGACCGCCAGATCGACTACCTGCGCATGTCGGTGACGGACCGCTGCGATTTCCGCTGCGTCTACTGCATGGCCGAGGACATGACCTTCCTGCCGCGCCAGCAGGTGCTCGGTCTGGAGGAGCTGGAGCGCATCGCGCGCATCTTCGTCGGGCTGGGCGTGAAGAAGATCCGCCTCACTGGCGGCGAGCCGCTGGTACGCCAGGGCATCGTCGGTCTCTGCGAGCGCATCGCGGCCTTGCCCGGGCTGCGCGAACTGGTGATGACCACCAACGGCTCGCAGCTGGTCAGGCTTGCCGAGCCACTGGCGCGGGCTGGCGTGAAACGGCTGAATATCAGCCTGGATAGCCTGGACGCCGAGAAATTCCACGCCATTACCCGCACCGGCCAGCTGCAGCAGGTGCTCGACGGCATCGATGCGGCGCGCGCCGCCGGCTTCGAGCGGATCAAGCTCAATGCCGTGGTGATGAAGGGCCGCAACGCCGAGGAGGTCGCCGACCTGGTGGATTTCGCCATCGCCGGCGGGCTGGATTTGAGCTTCATCGAGGAAATGCCGCTGGGCGATGTCGGCCGTTCGCGCGGCGAGAGCTTCTGCTCCAGCGACGAGGTCAAGGCGCTGATCGCCGCGCGTCACGCGCTGATCGATTCGGCCGAGCAGAGCGGCGGCCCGGCGCGCTATGTGCGCCTGCCGGAGCATCCGCAGACGCGCATCGGCTTCATCTCGCCGCATTCGCACAACTTCTGCGCCACTTGCAACCGCGTGCGGCTGACCGTGGAGGGGCGCCTGCTGCTGTGCCTGGGCCACGAGCATTCCATCGACCTGCGCGCACTGCTGCGCCGCCACCCGACCAGCGACCAGCCGCTGATCGACGCCATTCACGCCGCGTTGCAACGCAAACCGCTGCGCCACGAGTTCTCCCACGCTGGCGAGGTCCAGGTGCTGCGCTTCATGAATGCCAGCGGCGGTTGAAACGGCCGGCGCCTGACGCGTTTGCGACGCGTGGTCGCAGCCGGCGGCGCGCCCGGCAGAGAGCGGCTAGGGTGAGGAAATACCTCCAACGGGGAATGGTCCCCGACCCACCGCAGGCTCAGCCTGCAGCAAATTTTTCCACGGAGTTGCGAGCCATGGCTCATCTGTCCACCCATGAATTCCAGCCGCTCAATATCGCGGTGCTGACCGTCAGCGACACCCGCACCCTGGCCAACGACACCTCGGGGCAGGTGCTGGTCGACCACCTCGCAGGTGCCGGCCATGCGCTGGCCGAGCGCGCCATCGTCATCGACGACATCTGGCAGATCCGCGCCCGGGTCAGTAACTGGATCGCCGATGCGACGGTGCAGGTGGTACTGATCACCGGCGGCACCGGCTTCACCGCCCGCGACAACACCCCGCAGGCGGTACAGCCGCTGCTGGACAAACAGGTCGACGGCTTCGGCGAGCTGTTCCGCCATGTCTCGCTGGCCGAGATCGGCACCTCGGCGCTGCAGTCGCGGGCCCTGGCCGGGATCAGCAACGGCACCCTGGTGTGCTGCCTGCCGGGCTCGCCCAATGCCTGCCGCGCTGCCTGGCAGAAGATTCTTGGCGAGCAGCTCGACAGCCGCACCGGCCCGTGCAACTTCGTCGCCCACCTGAAAGCCTCGCTGGATGAGCAGCCGCGCGTTTGCTGCGGGAGCCGCTCATGAGCGCCTGCGGTTGCGACAGCAAGGGCCTGCGGCCGGTTGACGAGGCGATCGACGAGCTGCTCGCCCGTGTCCCGCCCCTGCCCGCGGTGGAGTACGTGGCGCTGTCCGATGCCCTCGGCCGCGTGCTGGCCGAGCCGTTGAGCGCACCGTTCCCGGTGCCGGCCTGGGACAACAGCGCGATGGACGGCTACGCCTTGTGCGCCGCCGACCTGCCCGCCGAGGGCGGCTGGCTGCCGCTGGCCGGGCGGATCGCCGCCGGCGACGCGGCCGAGCAGCGACTGCCGGCCGGGCATGCCGTGCGCATCTTCACCGGCGCACCGCTGCCACCGGGGGCCGACACCGTGGTGGCGCAGGAGGATTGCCAAGTCGAGGCCGATCGCGTGCACCTGCCGGCGGTCAGCCGCGGCGCCCATGTACGCCGCCAAGGCGAGGAGCTGGCGGCCGGGGCGCCGGTGCTGCAGGCCGGCAAGCGCCTGCGGCCGCAGGAACTGGGGCTGCTGGCGAGCTTCGGCGTCGCCCGCGTCGCGGTCTACCGCCGGCTGCGCGTCGGCCTGCTGTCCAGCGGCAACGAGTTGCGCGAACCGGGCCAGCCGCTGGCGCCGGGGCAGATCTACAACTCCAACCGCTACTGCCTGCTCGGCGTGCTGCGCAGCCTCGGCCTGGAGGTGCACGACTACGAGATCCTGGCCGACGAACTGGCCGCCAGCCGCGACGCCCTGGCCCTGGCCGCTTCGGAGTGGGACCTGCTGATCACCTCCGGCGGTGTCTCGGTGGGCGAGGAGGATCACCTCAAGCAGGCGATCCGCGAACTCGGCGAGCTGCACCTGTGGCGCCTGGCGATCCAGCCGGGCAAGCCGTTGGCTTTCGGTGAAGTGGGCGGCAAGCCGTGGATCGGCCTGCCGGGCAATCCGGCCGCGGCGCTGATCACCTCGCTGGTGGTGGCGCGGCCGTTCCTGTTGCGCGCCCAGGGCTGCAGCGAGGTGCTGCCCAAGCCGCTGCGCCTGCCGGCCGGCTTCGCCTGGCGCAAGCTCAACAGCCGGCGCCAGTACCTGCGCGCGCGGCTGGAGACGGTCGAGGGCGAGCTGCGTGTCTGCCTGCATCCGCGCCAGGGCTCGGCGATGCTGACCTCCGCCAGCTGGGCCGAGGGGCTGGCCATCGTCGAGTGCAACCGCACGCTCGAAGAAGGCCAGCCGGTGGAGTACCTGCCGTTCAGCGACCTGCTCGGCTGAAACAGGCGAACGCCCGGTCGCTGGCGAGCCGACCGGGCGTTTTCACGTCCGCGCCTCAGGCCTGGCGCCGGTGCGGCAGCATCCGCTGCAGGGTGCCGTCGCGGCGCACGTACTGGTGGAACAGCGCGGCCGCCGCGTGCAGGCCGATCAGCCAGTAGCCGGCCTGCGCCAACACTTCATGCAGCTCCTTGAGTTGCCCGGCCCGGTCGGGATTCGGCGCGACCAGCGCCGGCAGTTCGAGGCCGAAGAAGGGGATCGGCTTGTCCGCGGCGCTGAGTGTCAGCCAGCCCAGCAGCGGCAGGCCGATCATCAGCCCGTACAGCGCCAGGTGCATCGCTTTCGCCAGCGCCTGTTCCCAGGCGGCACCCGCCACGGCGTTCGGTGCCGGCCGCAGCCAGCGCGCCAGCAGGCGCAGCCAGACCAGCGCGAACACCGTCAGGCCGAGCATGAAGTGCCAGTGCTTGAGCAGCTCGCGCGGCTCGCTGCCCTTGGCGAAATTGCCCTTGAGTTCGATGGTCGCGTACACCGCGGCGATCAACAGCAGCATCAGCCAGTGCAAACCGATGGACAGCCGCCCGTAGCTCGCCGGTCCCGTTTTACCGTTCATTTCACTACTCCGCGTATGGGTAATGCGGCCATTCTAGGTAGCGAAACTTAAGCGAAGCTTAGCGAGGGGTAGGGCGTGTTGCCGCAGCCGGTTGGCGGTGGATGGCTTCGGCCATCCACCCTACGGACTGCACGGGTTCTGGCTGCCGTAGGGTGGAAAACGGCCAAAGGCCTTTTCCACCGCCACGCCCCGTCGCGGCAGCGCTGTCCATTTGCCGGACTGGTTCGCGGGATAAGGCAGCGCCGTTATCCAGCCCACGGCGCGGGGAGGGGCCGTCAGCGCTGCCGCTGTCTGGGCAGGCGCACCACGACCCGCAGCCCACCCAGCGGCGAGTCCAGCAGCTCGACCGTGGCGCCGTGCAGCTCGGCGATGCGGGCGACGATCGACAGGCCGAGCCCGGCGCCCTGGCCTTCGCCGAGACGGAAGAAGCGTTCGAACAGCTGCGGACGCAGTTCGACGGCGATGCCCGGGCCGCTGTCGGCGACTTCGAGGGTCAAGCGATCGCTGTCGCCATGCAGCTGCACCTCGATGCGTCCGCCGCACGGCGTGTATTCCAGCGCATTGCCCACCAGGTTCTGCAGCAGGGTGGCCAGGCTTGCGGCATCGCCGTCCAGGCGCAGGTCGGCGTGTTCGTCGGCCTCCAGGGTCAGCTCCTGCTCGCGCGCCAGCGCCAGCGGCGTCAGCTCGGCGAGCGTCTCGCGCACCAGGGCGCGAAGGTCCAGCGGCGCCAGGCGCAACTGCTGGGCGCTGGGCTCCAGGCGGGCGAGGGTGAGCAGCTGGGTGACCACCCGGGTGGTGCGGTCGACGCCGGCGAGCAGTTGTTCGAGCGCTTCTTCGCGTTCCCGCTCGCTTGCGGCCTGTTGGGCGTTCTGCGCGTGGATGCGCAGCACCGCCAGCGGCGTGCGCAGTTCGTGGGCGGCGTCGGCAATGAAACGCTTCTCGCGCTCGACCAGCTGGTTGAGCTGCTGCAGCAGGCGGTTCAGCGAGGCGGCGACCGGCTCCAGCTCCCGTGGCAGTGGCGCCAGCAGCAGTGGTGCGAGGTTGTCCGGATCGCGCGCCTTGAGCAGCTGCGCCATGCGCGCCAGCGGCCGCAGGCCCCAGCCCACCGCCAGCCAGATCAGCAGGGCCAGCAGCGGCAGGCCGATGAGGTCCGGCAGCAGGCTGCGCCGGGCGATCTTGCCGACCAGCTCGCCGCGCACGTCGCCGCGCTCGCTGACCAGGATCCACAACGCGTCCTGGTGGTCCTGCAGCAGGAACAGCCGCCAGGCGCGGCCGTCGAGCACGACGTCGTGATAACCGCCGCCCAGCCGGGCGAAGGGCTGCTCCGTCGCCGCGCCGGTACTGGCCAGCAGTTGCTGCAGCGCGCCATCCGGGGCGCCGGCCGATTGCAGCACGGTGCGGCCGTCCGCGGCGAAGACCTGGAAGCCCAGCTTGCTCTCGTAGTCGTGGCCGGGCACGCCCTGGTCGCGCCGCGCGTTCACCGCCGCGTCCAGCGCCGTCTGCAGGGCCTGCCGTGCCTGCGGGCTCATCTCGCTCACGATCAGACCCTGCACCAGCCGCGCGCTCTGCGCCAGCTGGGCGTCGAACAGCTCTTCGATCTCGTGGTGGGCGTCGCGGTAGCTGCGCCAGGAGATCAGGCTCAGCGACAGCAGCAGGGTGCCGAGCAGCAGCGCCAGGGTGCGCTGGCGGATCGAGCGCTTCAGCATTTATCCACCAGGTAGCCGACGCCGCGCACGGTGCGGATCAGCTCGGGGAAGAACTTGCGGCGCAGGTGGTGGATGTGCACTTCCAGCGCGTTGCTCTCGATCTCCTCGTCCCAGCCGTAGAGCGCCTGCTGCAGCCGGTCGCGGGTCAGCACGCGGCCGGGCTGGGCGAGCAGTTCGTGGAGCAGGACGAACTCCTTGCGCGGCAGGTTGACCGACGCGCCCTGGTAGCTGACCTGCTGGTTGACCGGATCGAGCAGAATGCCACGGTACTCCAGCACCGGCTCCGGGCGATTGAAGCTGCGCCGCAGCAGCGCGCGCAGACGCGCCTTGAGCTCGGCGACGTCGAACGGCTTGACCAGGTAGTCGTCGGCGCCGGCATCCAGCCCGGCGATGCGGTCGCTGGTGGCATCGCGCGCGGTGAGCACCAGCACCGGCACCGGGTTGGCCGCGGCGCGCAGGCGCTTGAGCACGTCCAGACCGTCGAGGCGCGGCAGGCCAAGGTCGAGGATGGCCAGCTCGAAGCTCTCGTGGCTCAGCGCATGCAGCGCGCTGGCGCCGTCCTGCAGCCAGTCGACCGTGTAGCCCTCGGGTTTGAGCGCGGTGCGGATGCCCTCGCCGAGGGCGCGATCGTCTTCCACCAGCAGAATGCGCATGTGGTTCCTCTTGCTCCGGTGTTGCCGTGCATTCAACGCCGTAGCGCGTGGTTATTCCAGCTTTTCCTCGACTTGGGCGAGCAAGGCGCGGGCCTCGTCGCGGCGGCCGGCATCGGCGACTGCGCGGCCGGGGCGGTCCGGCGCGGCGAGGGCCTTCTGCAACGCCGCGCGGGCTTCGCCGTAGCGTTTCTGGCGCAGCAGGAAATCGCCATGGAAATAGTTCGGGTCGATGCCGTTCGGGTTTTGCGCCAGCGCCTGTTTGAACAGCGCCTCGGCCTTGTCGTCGTCGCCGAAGCCGATCGGCCAGCCGGGCACCTGGTAGTAGAGGCTGGCCAGGCTGGTGTAGGCCGAGCCGTCCAGCGCCCTGGGGTCGAGCTCGATGGCCTTCTCCAGCTCGGCCTTGGCCTGCTTGACCAGGCCGAGCGCGCCGAGGCCGCCCTTGGCGCCGGCCCAGGTGCTCAGCACGATGCCGTGCCAGATATGCAGCTCGGCGGCCCGCGGTTCGCCGGCCACGGCGCTTTCGGCCTCGGTGGCGAGCCTGGCGAAGGCCGCTTCGCGCTGCGCCGGTGGTAGCCGGTAGTTGATCTCGGCCCAGCGCGCCTGCACCTGGCGCAGCGCCGTCTCGCTGGCCGGGCTGAGGGCGAAGGAGGGCTGGCTGGCCAGCGCCAGCAGGGTGCAGCAGAGACCGATGAGGTATTTCATGGCTGTTCTCCAGGTGGGGTCGGACGGGGCGCGCTGCGGGCGAAGCGCTTGATCACCGGCAGCTGCTTGCGCAGCGCCTGGTCGACCAGCCGCGGCAGCAGGCTGTTGAGGCGCACGAAGAGCTTTTCCGGCCAGCCGAGGTAGAGCTCCTCGCGCTCGGCGACGATGGCGCGGACGATCTGCCGGGCGACGGCCTGCGGGTCGTCCATGCCGACCTTGAGTGCGTCGTTCATCGCCACCACGTCGGCGCTGTTCATCGCCGTGCGGGTGGCCCGCGGCGCGATGTAGAGCACCTTGACGTGGCTGTCGGCCAGCTCGCGGCGCAGCGCCTCGGAGAAACCGCGCACGGCGAACTTGCTGGCGCAGTAGGCGGCGAAGCCCGGGTAGCCGATCGAGCCGAAGGTCGAGCCGAGGTTGACCAGCAGTGCCTGCGGTTGCTGGCGCAGCAGCGGCAGCAGCAGGTGGGTGAGTTGCAGCGTGGCGGTGACGTTGACGCCGATCAGCCGGGCGATGGCGTCTTCGTCCTGCTGTTCGAGCAGTGTGAACTGGTTGATCCCCGCGGCGTTGATCACGCAGTTGAGCCCGCCGAAGCGGCGCGCGGCGTCGAGCACCGTCTGCCGGCCGCTGCGCTGGGCGAGGTCGGCGCAGACCAGGCTGAGCTGGCCGGGATAGCGCCGGGCGAGGTCTTCCAGGGCGAGGCTGTCGCGCCCCACCAGCAGCAGCCGGGCGCCGCCGGCACAGAGCCGTTCGACCAGCATCCGGCCGATGCCGCCGCTGGCGCCGGTGAGCAGGGCGCGACATTGATTGAGTTGCATGGTCGCGCCCTCAGGCCGTCAGGCTGCGGAAGATGTCGCCGTAGAGGCGGTACACCACGCGGGCCGTATGCACCACGGCGGCCTTGTCGTGCTCGTCGTCGAGGCGGTTCATCAGCTTCTTGAAGAACTCGATGTGTTCCAGATCCAGGCTGCCGTGGGAGGTCAGGTAGCTGAACGCCTTGGCCGGCAGCTCGAGCTTGGCCTGCAGCACGCCGGCGGCCTGGGTGGCCAGGGCGATGCTGGTGCCTTCGAGCACGTTGACCATGCCGAAGAAGCTCGCCGGGTTGTGCCGGGCGATGCGGTCGTAGACATAGGCGACCATCAGCTCGGTGGGCAGCGCCGGCTGGCCGTGGCGCACCGCCTCGGCATCGCCGCCACAGGCGCGGATGTCGTTGAGGATCCACTCCTGGTGGCCGATCTCTTCCTCGATGTATTCGGCGATGGCCTCGCGCAGCCATTCCAGCCGCTCCGGCAGGCGCGCGCCGCAGGCCATCAAGAGCGGCACGGTGTGCTTGACGTGGTGATAGGCCTGGGTGAGGAAGGCGATGTACTGCGCGTGGCTGGCGGTGCCGGCCAGCGCGGCATGGATGATCGGCGAGGCCAGCAGGTATTCGCGTTCGGCGCTGGTCTGGTGTTGCAACTGGTCGAAGAATTCCATGGTGTACCTCATCGGGATTGAAGGGCGTCGATCGCCGCCAGGTAGCGTTCCAGCAGGGCCGGGCGGCGCAGCCGGCCGTTGGCGGTGGCCAGGCCGTTGTCGCTGCAAAAGGGTTCGGCTGCGCGCAGCCAGTGGTGTGCGCGGGCGTAGTCCGGCAGGCCGGCATTCACCCGCTCGACCGCCCGGGCCAGTTCGGCATCGCTGCAGTCGGCGCGTCGTGGCACCAGCACGGCGACGTTCTGCGCCAGCGCTTCGCCGTGCAGCCAGGCCTGGGCGATCGGCGCCTGCTGGACCAGCTCGGCCTCCACCCATTCGGGGTTGACGTTGCGCCCGTAGGCGGTGACGAACTGGTGCTTCTTGCGCCCGTGGAGGATGAGGAAGCCGTCCTCGAAATGCCCCAGGTCGCCGCTCGCCAGCCACTCACCGTCGAGCGCCGGCTCGCCGAGATAGCCGAGCATGCGCGGCCCCCGGACCAGCACCTCGCCGTCATCGGCCAGGCGCAGCGCCAGGTGTGGCAGCGGCCGGCCGACGCTGCCGATGCGCCGCGCTTCGGGTGTGTTCAGGCAGACCACCGAGGCGCACTCGGACAAGCCATAGCCCTCGTACACCGGCAGGCCGAGCCGCTCGGCGCGTTCGAGCAGCTGCGGTGCCACCCGCCCGCCACCGACCGCGACGAAGCGCAGCGAGGCCGGCAGCGGCAGGCCCTGCTCGGCGGCGCTGACCAGCGCCAGCAGCAGCTGCGGCAGCAGGATCAGGCTGTGCGGCCGGCTTTCATTCAGCGTGGCGAGAAAGCGCGGCAGGTCGAAGCCGGCACTGCCGGAGAAGCCGATCTGCGTCAGCGGCCGCAACTCGATCCGGGCACCGGCCAGCAGCGGCGCATAGAGCCCGGCGATGTTCTCCAGCAGGGTGGCCAGCGGCAGCACGCACAGGTGATGGCGGATGTCGCACGGGCCGCTGGCCTGCCACAGGCTTTCGGCCACCGCCAGCTGCGCCGCGGCGTCCAGGCAGACGCCCTTGGGCTGGCCGGTGGTGCCGGAGGTGTAGGTGATCTTCCGCGTGCCGGCCGGTACCGGCGTGGCGGCGGTGTGCGAACGCAGCAGCAGGCCCGGCTCGTGCTGCGCGAAACCGGCGCGCGCGGTCAGCGTGCTGGCCGCGCCGATCAGGCAGTCGATGCCGGCATGCTGCAACACGTGCGCCTGCTGGGCGGGCGAGAAGAAGCCGGGCAGCGGGACGCAGACCAGCCCGGCGCGCAGCAGGGCCAGATCCCACAGCGCCCAGTCCAGGCCGTTGTCCAGCGCCAGGGCGACGCGCTGCACGCCGAGCGTTTCGAGCCGGCTGGCACGGGTGGCGATCTCATGGCGCAGTTCGGCGTAGCTCAGCTGGCGCGCGCCTTCGCTCAGCGCGATGCCGGCGTGCCGTTCGAGCGCGGCCCAGAAGCGTTCAGCTGCAGGCTGCATGGGGCACCTCGCCGGCGATGAACAGGGGCTGGTAGCCGAGCCGCGCATAGACGCCGAGCTGCAGCAGGTGCTGATGGCCCGGCAGGATCTCGCCGGCCATCACCTGGGGCCGGCTGGCGTAGTAGCTGCCCCAGTCGGGGAGTTCTTCACCCATCCGCGCCGGGTCGGCCAGGCCCAGCGGCAACGGGTTGAGTGCCAGGCGCTGAAAGCTGTTGAGCAGCGCCGGCGTGCCGGTGAACACCACCCAGCGAAAGCCCTGGGCGACCAGCAGATCGGTCAGCGCGACGATCAGCAGGCGCGCCGAGGCATTGCCGAAGGCGGCCAGGTTGCCCACCTCGACGATCTCCGCGCGGGCCACCTCGCGGCCGCAGCGCTGGCTGACGGCCTGCTCGATCGGCAGGTCCAGGTAGCGTTCGAGAAACAGCGGGCGACGCTGGGCGCTGCGCAGACCGACCGCGCCCTGTACCTCGCCGTTCGCGCTGTGCAGGCCAAGCAGGCAGGGCATGAAATGCCGCACCCGTGCCTGATAGTGCTCGGCGAAACGCCGGCGGATGAAGTCTTCCAGCGCCGCGCGTCGCGCCCCTTGGCTGGCGTGTGCCAGTTGCAGGGTCAGTGGCGGTTCGCGGCCGATACGCGCCAGTGCGTCGGTGTGATCAACCCAGGGCAGTTCCATCGGGGAACCTCGGTTATGAGCCTGGGCCGGATTGTTGGTCGGCAAACTTAAGGCAGTCTTAAGGCGCGAGCGCGGTCCTGGTGCCGCTTGGGCCGCTACGTTTTTTTCACATTCGTTTGGTTATGTTCGGCCACGCCCGATCAGCCAGTAGCCGACCAGCGCGGCGCCGATCAGCCAGAGCAGCAGGATCACCACGGCACCGGCGCGGCTGACCGGCCGTGCCGCCCGCTGCGCTTCCCAGGCCAGGGCCCGGCTGCGGCATTCGGCAAGGACGCCCGGCGGCATCAGGCGCAGCACCAGCCAGATGCCCAGCGGCAGCAGGAGCAGGTCGTCGAGATAGCCGAGCAGCGGAATGAAGTCGGGAATCAGGTCGATCGGGCTGAGGGCGTAGGCCACGATGGCCACGGTCAGCACGCGCAGCCACCAGGGCGTATCCGGGTGGCGGGTGCAGAACCAGAGCGCCATCACGTCACGTTTGAGGGTACGGGCCCAGCCTTGCAGGCGGGCCATGAACGGGGGCTGTCCGGACACCGGGCGCTCCTTCTATGAGCAGACGAACTGGCGGCGCCAGCGCTGAGGATGTGTCACGATGACGCAAAGCTCCCTGTACACCGGGCCCCGCATGGGCCTTCGCTTCGGCCGGCGGCGCCGGCTGTTCGGCCTGGCCGCGTTGCTGCTCGGCCTGGCCGTCAGCGTTGTGCTGCATTGGGACGAACGCCTGTACTTTTACCTGACCCGGCAGATGCATGTCACCGGCCAGGACCTGGCCAACCGCTGGCTGCCGGCCTACCGGGTCGCCATCGACGCCAAGCCGGTCGAAGGCATCGCCCGCAACCTCTCGGCCATTACCTATGATGCCGATCTCGACCGCCTGTTGGGCGTGATCAATGGCGGGCCGACGCAAATCGTCGCGCTGAGCAAGACCGGCGAACTGCTCGAGCGCTATCCGCTGGAGGGCTTCGGCGACATCGAGGGGCTGACCTACATGGGCGGCGGCCGGGTCGCGGTGTCGGACGAGCGCACCCAGCAGGTGAGCATCTTCCAGCTGCCGGCCTTGCCGCGAACCATCGATATTTCCGAAGCGAAGTTCTTTTCGCTGGGCATCGCCCTCAACGGCAACAAGGGCTTCGAGGGGGTGACCTACGATGCCGCCGGCGATCGCATGTTCATCGTCAAGGAGCGCGACCCGCGCCAGTTGTACGAGGTCGACGGTGTCGCCGCCAGCCTCGACGGGCATTTGCAACTGGCGGTCCGTGACCGCACCGATTGGATCACCAGCCAGGTGTTCGCCACCGATCTGTCGGACATTCACTTCGATGCCGCCACCGGCCACCTGATCCTGCTCAGCGACGAGTCCCGCCTGGTGATGGAACTCAGCGACGACGGCCGCATGCTCAGCTACCGCAGCCTCAACGGCCTGCTCAGCGACCTGCAGCGTTCCGCGCCGCAGCCCGAGGGTGTGACGATCGACAACGACGGTACGCTCTACGTCGTCAGCGAGCCCAACCTGTTCTACAGCTTCCGGCGTGGGGAAGGGTAGGGCGCGTTCCTGCCGGCGCCTTCACGCCTTGTTCACATCGCCTTGACGAAACCCTGACGATGCGGCGCCCAGACTGCTCAGCGTCACCGCGGCGTGCGCTGCATGGCCGCGGGCTTCGTTGTCTTTCGCAGGGGTGAACCCGATGTCCTCGCGCCTTTCGTATCCCCAACGCGCCGCCAAGCGGCGGCGCCAGTCACCGCGCAACCGCCGGGCATTGCTGGCGGCGATGCTTGCCGGGCTCTCGCTGGCCGGTTGCCAGGGTGTTCCCGGGCAATTGGCCGGTGACGACTATCCGCCGGAATATGCCGAGGGGTTCCGCGCCGCCGGCGCACTGGCGCAGTTTCGCAAGGATGTACCGCACTACATGAGCCAGCCGCTGTATGCCGAGGGCTGGGACGATGGCTTCCGGCAATGCCAGGCCCTGCAGGCGAGCAGCGGCGGGCTGGCCGCCTGGCGGAGCAATGCCCTGGAGCGCGAGCGCGACCGCGACTGGCGCCACCATGTGGACCAGGCCAAGGCCCAGGCCTTGCGCCGCTGAGCACGAGGGCCGCGCCAGGGCCGGCCGGCACCCATGCATGAAGGCTCTGTCCCGATTGCGTATTGCCTGAAGTGCCCTTGTAGGCGCGGGTATGGCCCGCTCCTACAGGGGCACGTCTAGATCGCCGGCTCGACCGCCGCGGCCGGCTGCATGGCGGGCGCCGGCCGATAGAGCACCAGCCGGTAGCAGGCCAGGCAGATGGTCCAGTCGAACAGCAGCGTCCAGAGGTTGTGCGAGAGGAAATGCGCGCCCTGCATGATGCGCCCGAGCGACAGCACCAGGCCCAGGCCCAGCGCCAACCCCAGGGCAGAGCGCGCCAGCCGCGGATGCCTGTCGCGCAGCACGAAGAACAGCGCCAGCAGCGAAAAGCCCGCCGAGGCGTGGCCGCCGGGCCAGCAGCGCCCCGGCTTGAGGGTCGGCGCACGCGCGGACAGTAGCGGGGTGAAGGTCTCGCTGCCGCCGAATTCACTGAGGCTCCAGGGGCAATGCACGCCGGTGAGGGTCTTGAGCGGGGTGACGATGCTGGTCGACAGCCCGAGCGCCAGCACCAGGTAACCCAGCGGGCGGCGCCAGCGGGCCAGGCGGGTCGGCAACAGGCTGAGCAGGAAACCGGCGATGGCCAGCACGCCGATGACGATCACCAGCTGCTTGACCCGATCATGCAGGAAGTCCTCGAGCAGCCAGCTGTGCCGGCCGACGAAGCCCACGCCCGGCTCGTAGAACAGTCGCGACAGGGCGAAATCCAGTCGTGTCGGGTCGCCGAACAACAGCGCTGCCATCGCCGCGGCAGACACGCCGAAGCCCAGCGCGAAGTTGAATGGCCGGCTCGTGTTGCCGGCATTGGAATGGGGGGGCATCGATGCTCCAGAGGCGCCGCAGGCGGCGCCGGCAGGTTCAGCGCTGGCTGAGTTGGTTGGCGTTGGCCGGTACGTTCTGCCAGCCCAGCAGGGCATGCCGGTAGTCGTAGCTGGCGCCCTGGTAGTAGGCGACGTCGCGCTGCACCAGCGGGTCCTCCAGCGGCGCCTGGGACTCGCGGCTCGAGTGCAGCGCATCGTCGTGCCGGCGTATGCCGCGCCGTGGGCTGAGAATCGCCAGGTCCTTGCCGTCGAACAGGCCCAGGTGCTGGTAGTTGCCGATCAGTGCCCGGCCCGGCCGGGTCGCGTCGTGCAGCAGGTCGCGGCCGAAGAAGGTCGAGACGTAATCCATGTTCAGCAGGCCGAGCAGGGTGGGGGCGAGGTCGATCTGGCTGGCGACGCCGTCCACCTCGCGCGGTTCGACCAGCCCGGGTGCGTAGACGAACAGCGGGATGTGGTAGCTGGCTACCGGCAGGTCCTGGGAGCCGGCGCTGCCTGCGGTATGGTCGGCGACGAAGACGAACAGCGTGTTGGCGAACCAGGGCCTGCCGCGTGCCTGCTCGAGGAACTTGCCGATGGCGTAGTCGGTGTATTTCACCGCGCCTTCGCGGCCGGCACCGGACGCAATATCGATGCGCCCGTCGGGATAGGTGTAGGGGCGGTGATTGGAGGTGGTCATCAGTTGCAGCAGGAAGGGCTTGCCGACGGCATGGTCGGCGTCCGCTTCGCGCAGCGCCAGCGTGTAGAGGTCCTCGTCGGCCATGCCCCAGGCGTTCTTGAAATGGATGTCCGCCTCGTTCGCGCTGCTCTGGTCGACCACGCGGTAGCCGTTGCCGCCGAAGAAGGCGCTCATGTTGTCGAAGTAGCCACGCCCGCCATAGAGGAACACGCTGTCGTAGCCCTGGGCGCGCAGCTGTTGGCCGAGGCTGGCGAAACCGCTCTCGCGGCCGATGCGCTTGACGATCGAGCGGCCCGGGGTCGGCGGCACCGACAGGGTGATCGCCTCCAGGCCGCGGTCGGTGCGGGTGCCGGTGGCGTAGAAGTGATTGAAGAACAGGCTCTGCTGGCGCAGGGCGTCGAGGTTGGGCGTCAGCCCGCGCGGGTCACCGAAGCTGCCCAGGTACTTGGCGCTGAGGCTCTCGATGGTGACCAGTACGATGTTCAGCTGGCGTGGGCTGCCCGGGTTGTCGATCATCCGGCGGATGTCCAGCGGGTCGCTGCCGATGAAGCGCGCGTTCGGCGCGCTGACCTCGGCGCGCAGCTGGCTGGCGACATTCTGTTCGGGCAGGGTGGCGTAGAACTGCGGGTAGTCCAGCTCGTTGTTGCGGAAGGCGGCGAAGAACTGGTACGGGCCGTTGCTCGCCAGTTCGCGCTGGTAGGGGTTGCCGGCCGCACTGCGCGGGAAGTCCTGGCCGATGACCGCGGCGCCGGCCAGCGCCATGCCGGCCACGCCTGCCAGCATGCCGACGCCACCGCGCCAGGTCAGGCCCGGTGCGTCCAGCGCGCGGCCGACCAGCCGCTGCAGGGCCAGGCCCAGCACCAGCGACAGCCCGGCCAGCAGGCTCAGCAGCGTATGGATCGGGTAGGACTCCATGATGTTGCGGATCACCTCGTCGGAATACACCAGGTAATCCACGGCGATGAAGTTGAAGCGCACGCCGAACTCGTCCCAGAACAGCCATTCGGCCACCGCGGTGAACAGCATTGCGAAGAGACTCGGCACCACCAGCATGCGCAGGCCGAGGCGATGCCAGCGGCTGGCCCAGATCCGCGGCGGGCAGAGCGCGAGGTACAGCGCCAGCGGCACGGCGGCGAAGGCCAGGTAGGCCAGGTCGTAGAGCGTGCCTTCGGCATAGATCCGCAGCAGGTCGAGCGGCGCGGCGGCCGCCTCCTGCCAGTGCGCGGCCAGCAGCGCCGAGCGGGTGAGCAGGAACACCCCGAGCCAGAGACCGAGGAGCAGGCAGAGGTAACGAAGCTGAGCATGACGGAGGAGAGGCATCGTATGATCCACGGAGCGGGTTGAATGCGCCGCAGTCTGCGTTCGTGCCCGTGAGCCCTTCGTAAAGAAGGCGTGAAAATTTCATCATCGACCCCACCCGCGAGGCGATATGCGCATCCTCGTCATAGAAGACAACCGGGACATCCTGGCCAACGTGCTGGACTATCTGGAGCTCAAGGGCTACGTGGTCGACTGCGCCCAGGACGGGCTCAGCGGCCTGCACCTGGCGGCCACCCAGGACTACGACCTCATCGTGCTGGACATCATGCTGCCGGGCATCGACGGCTATCAGGTCTGCAAGCGCCTGCGCGAGGACGCCGGGCGCGACACGCCGATCATCATGCTCACCGCCCGCGACGCGCTGCCCGACCGGCTGCAGGGGCTCGGCGCCGGGGCCGACGACTACCTGATCAAGCCCTTCGCCCTGTCGGAACTGGTGGCGCGCATCGAGGCGATCCTCAGGCGCAGCCAGGGCTCGCGCAAGCGCCAGCTGCAGGTCGGCGACCTGTGCTACGACCTCGATACCCTGCAGGCGGTGCGCGCCGGCCAGCCGCTGCGGCTCAATCCCATCGGCCACAAGCTGCTGGCGATCCTGATGCAGAAGAGCCCGGCGGTGGTGCGCCGCGAGCAGCTCGAAGAAGCGCTCTGGGGCGAGGACGTTCCCGACAGCGACAGCCTGCGCAGCCATATCCATCAGCTGCGCCAGGTGCTGGACAAGCCTTTCGGCAGGCCGCTGCTGCATACCGTGCATGGAGTGGGCTTCCGCCTGGCGGAGGACGCCGATGCTCGCTAAGCAGCCGCTCGCGCGACGAATCGTCATCGCCTTCACCCTGATGACACTGGTGGTCAGCGGCACCTTCGCCCTCGGTATCGTCGGCGTGGTGCATTTCATCGAGGAGCATCTGGTCACCGAGGAACTGGGGCGCGAACTGGACACCGTGTTGAACGACGTGCTGGTCCAGCGCGCCGCGCCGCGCCTCGACTCGGCGACCCGCTTCTTCGCCTCGAACCTGCCGGAGCGCGCCATTCCGAGGGCATTCCAGGGGCTTGCCGACGGCTTCACCGAGGTCGTGCGCGACGAGGATGCGTTTTACGTCTACCAGCGCGGGATCGGGGGCGAGAAGTATCTGCTGGTGCAGGAGCAGCACGAATTCGAGGCCCGCGAGAATGCGCTGTTCAACGTGGTGCTGGCCGGCTTCCTGCTCAGCGTGCTGGGCGCCTGGGGGCTGGGCCGGTTGATGGCGAACCGGGTGATGGCGCCGGTGAGCCGGCTGGCCAACCAGGTGCGCCACCGCGACCAGCTGCATCCGCTGGCACCGCCCCTGGCCTTGCAGTACCCGGACGACGAGGTGGGGCACCTGGCGGCCGCCTTCGACAGTACCCTCAGCCAGCTGCGCCAGACCCTGGAGCGCGAGCGGCTGTTCACCGCCGACGTCAGCCACGAGCTGCGTACGCCGCTGATGGTGGTGCTCGGTGCCTGCGAACTGCTCGAGCAGGCCGAGCTGCCGGATCGCGCGCAACGGCCGGTGGCCCGCATCCGCCGCGCCGCGCAGGAGATGCACGCGCTGGTGGACACCTTCCTGCTGCTGGCCCGGGCGCGGCCGGAGCAGGCCTCCTTCGGCGGTGCCGCCAGCCTGCAGAGCGTGGCGGCCGAGCAGAGCGAGCGCTGGGGGCCGTTGCTGGCGGAAAAAGGCCTGGCCTTCGAGCTGGTCGAGGAGGAACGGGACGACGGTGCCTACAACCACACGCTGCTCAGCACGGTGATGTCCAATCTGCTGCGCAATGCGCTGCACTATACCGAGCGCGGCGCGGTGCGGCTGGTTCTCGCCAGCGGCGGCTTTCGCGTCGAGGACAGCGGCGTGGGCATCCCGCTGGAGCAGCAGGAGCGCATGTTCCAGCCGTTCGTGCGGGGCGCCGAGGCGCGCGGCGAAGGGCTCGGGCTGGGGCTGTCGCTGGTCAAGCGGATCTGCGCGCACCAGGGCTGGGAAGTCGGCGTGCAGCCGTGCGAACCGCAGGGCAGCTGCTTTCGGGTGCGGTTGAACGCGGGCGACGCTTGACGTTTTTTTCACATCCTTTTGACAGGGCCTTGATGCCGGCCTCGTTAGTTTGGCGTTCTGCTCATTACCGGAACGCCCGCCATGACGAGATCGAGCCCCATCGAACTGGAGTTCTCGCGCAAGTACGATCGCGAGCACGCCCACGAATACCTGCTCAAGCACCAGGACGGCCTGGCCCGGCGCCTGTCGCACTGGCGTGACGAGCAACTGGCCCGCCGCGCGCTGAAAGTCGCCGGCGACCCCGACCTGGTCCTCGACCTGCCCTGCGGCGCCGGGCGCTTCTGGCCCCTGCTGGCCGAACACCCGACGCGCATGATCTTCGCCGCGGACAATTCGCCCGACATGCTGGCCATCGCCGAGGCCGCGCAGCCGCTGGAGGTGCTCAAGCGGGTGGAGACGTTCCAGACCTCGGCGTTCGCCATCGACATGGGCGACAACGCGGTGGACAGCATCTTCTGCATGCGCCTGCTGCACCACATCGCCGATCCGGCGCACCGCCTGGCGATGCTGCGCGAATTCCACCGCGTCACCCGCGACACGCTGGTCGTCTCGCTGTGGGTGGATGGCAACTACAAGGCCTGGAAGCGCAAGCGCCTGGAGCGCCGCCGCCCGGCCAAGGACAACCAGAACCGCTTCGTCGTCGCCCGTTCGCTGATCGAGGCGGAGTTCGATCAGGCCGGCTTCGACATCCTGGATCGCAGCGACTTCCTTCCCGGCTACGCCATGTGGCGCGTCTACGTGCTGCGCAAGAGGGGTTGAGCATGGGCCTGCAACTCGTATTACCCGGCCCGCAGGCACGGGCCAGCACCTTCGAGCGCTGGTGGAACGCACAGGGCGAGTGGGTCGAGGAGCCCAACCTGCGGCGCGCCGGCGAAAGCGGCGTCAAGCGCCTGCGCCTGGGTGATTCGCGCCTGCCGCTGCTGTATTGCAAGCGCCAGACCGGGCACCTGTATCGCTCGCTGGGCCACCCGTTCGGCCGCCCCACCGCACTGCGCGAATACCATGCGCTGCGGGCGCTGGAGCGGCTCGGCATCCGCGTGCCGCGGGTGGTCTATTGCGCCGCGCAGCGCCCACAAGGGCAATGGCGGGCGCTGCTGGTCACCGAGGAACTCAGCGGCTTCGTCAGCCTCGCGCAGTGGTACCACGGCGCGGCCCGAAGCGTCGGCGAGGAGGTTCGGCGTCAGGTGCTCCGGCGCCTGGCCGAGATGCTGGCACGCCTGCACCGCGCCGGCTGGCAGCATGGCTGCCTGTACCCCAAGCACATCTTCGTGCGGGTCGAAGGCGAGGGTGACCGCGCCCAGGTCGAGGTCGCCCTGCTCGATCTGGAGAAGTGCCGCCGCCGGCTGTCTTGCCGTCGCGCTTCGCGGCGGGACATGGCGCAGTTGCGCCGCCACGCCGAGCCCATGCCGGACGCCGACTGGTTCCGGCTCGAGGCCGAATATCGCCAGGCGCTGGCCGCCGTGCGGGAGAGCGCCGATGGATTCTGAACCGCTGGCCGCCGCCCTCGACGCGCAGAGCCTCAAGGGCCGCCAGGGGCTGCGGCGCATCCTGCAGGCCGGCGGCTATTCGCTGGCCGGGCTGCGCGCGGCGTTTCAGGGCGAGGCGGCCTTCCGCCAGGTGCTGCTGCTCAACCTGCTGCTGATCCCGCTGGCGTTGCTGCTCGATGTCAGTCGCGTCGAACGCGCCGTGCTGATCGCCGTGGTGCTGCTGGCGCCGATCGTCGAGCTGCTCAATTCGGCCATCGAGGCCACCGTCGACCGCATCTCCCTGGAGCTGCACCCGCTGTCCAAGCGCGCCAAGGACATGGGCAGTGCCGCGCAGCTGCTGACCATGACGCTGATCGCCCTGGTCTGGGCGGTGATCCTGCTCTGAGCACCTCTTCCAAGGAACCTGTCATGACCCATGGAGCCACCCGTGATCCGGGCAAGGCCACGGCCCGGCCGGGGCTGCGTCACCACCTGCTGTTCATGGCCGGCAGCGCCCTTGCGCTGCTGGTCCTGTTTTCCCTGCTGCGCCTGGCGCTGCTGCTGTTCAATCGCGAGCTGATCGGCGGCGCCTCGCCGGCGACGGTGCTCGAAGGCTTCGGCAACGGCCTGCGCTTCGACCTGCGCCTGCTGGTCTACATCCTGCTGCCGCTGTCGCTGGCGGTGCTCAGCCGCCGGGCGATGGCCGCGCGCGGCCTGCAGCGGATCTGGCTGAGCGGCTGCGCCAGCCTGGCGATCCTGCTCGGCATGGTCGAGCTGAACTTCTATCAGGAATTCCACCAGCGGCTGAACAGCCTGGTGTTCCAGTACCTGTCCGAAGATCCGGCCACGGTGCTGAGCATGCTCTGGCATGGTTTTCCGGTGGTGAAGCTGCTGAGCGTCTGGGGCGGGCTGACGCTGGCCTGGGCGCTGCTGTTCGGCTGGCTCGACCGTCGCTGCCGGCCGCACGCTGGCGCACTGGCGGGCCGCCCGGCGCCGCGCACGAAGCCTGGCTGGCACTGGCGCAGTGCAACACTCGTGACATTGGTGCTGATCAGCGTGGTGGCCGCCCGCGGCACCCTGCGCCAGGGCCCGCCGCTGCGCTGGGGCGATGCCTTCACCAGCGACTCGGTGTTCGTCAACCAGCTCGGCCTGAACCCGGCGCTGACCCTCTACGAGGCGGCGAAGAATCGCTATTCCGACCATCGCGACAATGTCTGGAAGGCCACGCTGCCCGAAGAGCAGGCCCTGGCGATCACCCGCGAGCTGCTGCTGACCGGCAACGACCAACTGGTCGACGGCGGGCTGGCCGCCCTGCGCCGCGACTATCGCGCGCCCGAGGCGGGCCGTCTGCCGGTGCGCAACGTGGTGGTGATCCTCATGGAGAGTTTCGCCGGGCGCTATGTCGGCGCGCTGGGCAGCAAAGATGGCATCACCCCGAACTTCGATCGCCTGGCCGGCGAGGGCCTGCTGTTCGAGCGCTTCTTCGCCAACGGTACCCACACCCACCAGGGCATGTTCGCCAGCATGGCCTGTTTTCCCAACCTGCCAGGGTTCGAATACCTGATGCAGTCGCCGGAGGGCAGCCACCGCTTCTCCGGCCTGCCACAGCTGCTCGGCAGCCGTGCGTTCAACGACGTCTATGTCTACAACGGCGATTTCGCCTGGGACAACCAGCTGGGCTTCTTCGGCAACCAGGGCATGACCCGCTTCGTCGGGCGCAACGACTACCGCGACCCGGTGGTTGCCGACCCGACCTGGGGCGTCTCCGACCAGGACATGTTCGACCGCGCCGTGCAGGAGCTCGACGGCCTGGCCACGGGCGAGCCGTTCTACGCGCTGCTGCAGACGCTGTCCAACCACACGCCCTATGCGTTGCCCGAGCCGCTGCCGGTGCCGCCGGTCAGCGGCCATGGCTCGCTGGATGCGCACCTGACCGCCATGCGTTACTCCGACTGGGCACTGGGACGCTTCTTCGAGCAGGCCAGGCGCCAGAGCTGGTACAAGGACACCCTGTTCGTGGTGGTCGGCGACCATGGCTTCGGCGCGCCGGAACAGCTGACCGAGATGGACCTGTTCCGCTTCCACGTGCCACTGCTGTTGATCGCGCCGGGCATCACCGAGCGCTTCGGCGCTCGCCGGGCGGTGGTCGGCACCCAGGTCGACGTGGTGCCGACCATCATGGGCCGGCTCGGCGGCGAGGTGCGCCATCAGTGCTGGGGCCGCGACCTGCTGGCGCTGGATGCGCGCGACCCCGGCTTCGGCATCATCAAGCCCTCGGGCAGCGACCAGACCGTGGCGATGATCCGTGGCGACCGAATCCTGGTCCAGCCCAAGGATCAGGAGCCGCGCCTGTATCGCTATGAGCTGGGCGCCGGCGCCCGGGCCCAGCGGATCGAGGATGGGGACGGCTCGGCTGCGTTGCTGCGTCAGTTGCAGGCCTACCTGCAGGTCGCTACCGGCAGCTTGCTGGCCAATACCACCGGCGATCGCGCGCGTGAGCAGGATGACGCCGCTCCGCTGGCTCGCACCGCCGAGCGCAGCGCAGTGCCTGTGCCGGTGCATCGGCACAAGCAGCCCGCCGAGAGCTGAGGCCGCCCCGGACGGGGCGGCAGGGGGGCCCCTGCCGGGGGCAATGGTCAGCGCGGAATCTTCACCCGGTCGTCGTCGAAATCGCCGCGTTCGGCGTCGCGGTGGCAGGCCACGCAGTTGAAGCGGCCGCCGACCGACTCGCGGGCGAACTTGGCGTCGCTGACTTCGTCGTGCTTGCGCTCGAACCAGCGGGTCTGGCTGATGCGCGGCGGCTCGCCGGCGCGGGGCGAAGGCTCCAGCGGCAGCCGGTTGCCCGCCGAGGCGCGAACCAGGAAGTCGAGGATTGCCTTTTCCTGCACCGGGTCCAGGCTGGCGTTGCTGCCGTAGTGCTCGCCGAGGGTGCGCATCTGCTGGCGCCAGGCCTCGGCCGGCAACAGCCCCGGCGCGTAGAGCATGTGGCAGGCGGCGCATTCCTCCTGCCATACCATCGGCGCGTCGCGCGGTACGGCCAACCGCTTGGGGCGCTTGTAGCGCTGGCGGTCGTGATGCTCGTCGTCGTCGGCCAGGCTGAAACCGGCCAGCGCCAGTGCCAGGGCCAGCCCGGCGACGGTGGAAAGCGCGGCGATGCGTTTCATGGACTTGCTCCTACTTCAGGCCATTGATCCAGGTGATGAAGTCGCCCTTTTCCTGCGCCGTGCATTCGCGGGCGAAGACGTCGTCGCAGTTGCGGCGAAACCATTTCTCCACCTTCTTCGGGTCGCTGAAGCGCTCGGGATTGGCCACGGGCGCCAGCGGCTCGACCTTGCGGTGGGCGGGCGTCTTGCCGACCTGACGCGGGTCGGCGGTGTGGCAGGTGGTGCAGCTCATGGGCTTGCCGTTGCGCTGTGCCTCGACGAAGTACAGCGCGCGACCGCGCTCGGCGGAAAAACCGGCGAAGGCCGGGTTTTCCTGGCGGGCCTGGGCGGTGTAGCCGGGCAGCAGCGGGTGTTCGGTCTCGGCCAGGGCCGGCAGGCTCAGGCAGCAGGCCAGGGCGATCCAGTGGGTTTTCATGAGCGTTCTCCAGGTGGGTGGACGCAGACCCTACCCAGTGCTTCTTAAACGAAGCTGAATGCTCTGTTCCGGGGGCGTTCAGCTTCGCTTCAGCTCGCGGGTCTACAAGGAGCGGCATCCATTCACAGAGGATCGCCGTCGTGGCCGTTTTCACCCGTTTGCGCCTGTTCCACTGGCTGTTGGCCGGTTTCTTTCTCGCGGCCTACCTGAGCGGCGATGGCGCCGAGCTGCTGCACGTCTGGCTGGGCTATGGTCTGGTCGGGCTGCTGCTGGTGCGCCTGCTGATCGCGCCGTTGCGCCTGCGCGGCTTCCCGCGGTTGCTGCCGCCGAAGGGGCAGCGACGCAAGCCGGGCCTGACCGCGTTCGGCACCTGGCTGACCTTCGCGACGCTGGCGAGCCTGGCCCTGGCCAGCCTGATCGGCCTGGGCATGGTCGACAACGGGGATGTACTGGCCGCCTTGCCGGGCGTTGGGCCGGAGCTGTTCGGCGCGGCCAGCGACATCGACTTCGTTGGCTGGATGGGCGATGCCGAGGAGGTGCACGAGTTCTTCGCCAACCTGGCGCTGGGCCTGGTCGGCCTGCACGTCGGCTATGTGCTGCTGTTTCGCCGGCCCGCCGCCTGGTCGATGCTGCGCGGTCTGCGCCAGCCGCCCGGGCCTGCCGCGCTGCTGTCGAGCGCGCCCGGGGCGCCGGCCTTCGCCGCGCTGGAGGTGGTCGGGCGCCAGGTCGAGACGGCCGATACGGGCTCGTTCAGCCTGCGCCTGCCGGACGCGCTGCGCGAGCGTTTCACCGCGCAGCCGGGGCAGTTTCTCACGCTCAGGGTGCCCTGCGCCGAGCCGCCGCTGCTGCGCTGCTATTCGCTGTCGCAGCCGTCGGACGGGCAGTTGCTGCGCATCACGGTCAAGCGTGTCGCCGGCGGCCGTGCCTCGAACTGGCTGCTCGATCGACTGCAGCCCGGTGACCGTATCGAGGCGTTGCCGCCGGCGGGAGCGTTCGTGCCGCAGGATCTGGACGCCGACCTGTTGCTGCTCGGCGCCGGCAGCGGCATCACCCCGCTGCGCTCGATCCTCGAGGCGGTGCTTCGCCAGGGGCGGGGGCGGGTCTTCCTGTTCTATGCCAGCCGCGATGCCGGCTCGCTGATCTTCGCCGAGGAGCTGGCCGAGTTCTCCCGGCGCTACCCCGAGCGGCTGCAACTGCGCATCTGGCTCGACGCCGAGCAGGGCGTGCCGAGCCGCCAGGCGATTGCCGCGAAGATCGCCGACTGGCCCGCCGCCGAGGCCTTCGTCTGCGGGCCGCAGGCGTTCATGGACGGCGCCTGCGCCGCGCTGGGCGAGCGGGGCCTGGCTGCCGCGCGCATCCATCTGGAGCGCTTCGGCGCCGCTGTGCCGGCCGCCGCGCCGAGCGGCCGTCGCAGCCGCCTGCGGGTCGCGCTCGACGGCCGTCGCCATGAACTGGATGTGCCGCGCGGCGAGGTGCTGCTGGAGGCGATGGAGCGGGCCGGCCTGCAACCGCCGAGCGCTTGCCGCTCGGGTGTCTGCGCCGCATGCAAGTGCCGGGTGCTGAAAGGCAGCGCGAGCATGCGCAGCAACCAGGTGCTGAGCGCAGGAGAAGTGCGCCAGGGCTGGGTGCTGGCCTGTCAGGCCGAGCCGAGCAGCGCCGAGCTGCAGGTGGAGTATTGAGACGGAGATGACGGCGCCGGCTTATCCGCCGCGCCGCAGGTGCCGCTCAGCGGCGGACCAGCAGCACCCCGGCTTCCATGTGGTGGGTATAGGGAAACTGGTCGAACAGCGCGCAGCGCTCGATGCGGTGGCTGTCGGCCAGCTGGGCGATGTTGGCCGCCAGGGTCTCGGGGTTGCAGGAGATGTAGAGGATGCGCTCGAAGCGGCGGGTCAGCTCGCAGGTGTCCGGGTCCATGCCGGCGCGTGGCGGGTCGACGAATACGCTGCCGAACTGGTAGCCCTTGAGGTCGATGCCGGCCAGCCGGCGGAACGGCCGTACCTCGTTGAGCGCCTGGGTCAGTTCCTCGGCGGACAGGCGCACCAGGGTGATGTTGTCGATGCCGTTGTCGGCGATGTTGGCCAGCGCGGCATTCACCGAGGTCTTGCTGATCTCGGTGGCCAGCACCCGGCGCACGCGGGTGGCCAGCGGCAGGGTGAAGTTGCCGTTGCCGCAATACAGCTCGAGCAGGTCGTCGTCACGCTCGCCGAGCGCGTCGAAGGCCCAGTTCAGCATCTTCCGGCAGACCTCGCCGTTGGGCTGGGTGAAGGCGCCTTCCGGCTGGCGATAGCGGAAGCTGCGGCCGGCGACGATCAGTTCTTCTTCCACGTAGTCGCGGCCGATGACGATGCGCCGGCCCTTGGAGCGGCCGACGATGCTCACGCCCAGGTCGGTCGCGAGCCGTTCGGCTTCGGCCTGCCAGGCCTCGTCCAGCGGTCGGTGGTAGGCCAGAGTGACCAGCGCGTCGCCGGCCAGGGTGGTGAGGAATTCCACCTGGAACAGCTTGAAGGAAAGCGTCTCGGATGCCTGCCAGGCGGCCTTGAGCCGCGGCATCAGTTCATTGATGCGGCGGCTGGCGATGGGGAAGTCGTCGATCAGGATCGCCTGGTGCTTGTCGCCCGGCTCGAACATCGCGTAGTGGCGCTGGCCGTCCTCGCGCCACAGGCGGAACTCGGCGCGCAGGCGGTAGTGCTCGCGCGGCGAGTCGAAGACCTCCGCTGCCGGCGCGTCGAAGGGCGCCAGCAGCTCGCGCAGGCGAGCAGCCTTGTCGGCAAGTTGGCTGTCGTAGGTAGCAGGGTCGAATTGTGGAGCGCTCATGAAGACTCTTTGATTTGGAAATGTGCGTAGGGCGGGGCTCTTCATCCACCGGAACCCGCTCGAATCCAGCTTCCGGTTGCAGGGTCGAAGTTTTAACGGCCCGCCCCGAGGTCGGGCCTCCTACAAAAGCCGCAAGCGACACCCCGTAGGAGGCGCGCCCTCGCGGCGATGCAGCCGAAGGGCTGCTTGCTTTTCGCCGCTTGGAGCTTGTGAGCTGCTTTCAGCCCGTAAACCAGCCCAGTTTGATGACGAACAGTGCCGAGAGCACCCACATCGCCGGGCTCAGCTCGCGCCAGCGGCCGGCCAGCAGCTTGATCGCGGTCCAGGCGATGAAGCCGAAGGCGATGCCGTTGGCGATGGAGAAGGTCAGCGGCATGGCCAGCGCGGCGACCGCCACCGGCGCGGCGACGGTCAGGTCGTCCCAGTCGATGCCGGCCAGGCTGCTCATCATCAGCACGGCGACGAACAGCAGCGCCGGCGCGGTGGCATAGGCCGGCACGGCGCCGGCCAGCGGCGCGAAGAACAGGCTGAGCAGGAACAGCAGCGCGACCACGCAGGCGGTCAGCCCGGTGCGCCCGCCGGCGCTGATGCCCGCGGCCGACTCGATGTAGCTGGTGGTGGTCGAGGTGCCGAGCGCGGCGCCGGCCATGGTGGCGGTGCTGTCGGCGAGCAGGGCGCGGCCCAGGCGCGGCATGCGGCCGTCCTTGTCCAGCAGGTCGGCCTTCTGTGCCACGCCGATGAGGGTGCCGGAGGTGTCGAACAGGTCGACGAAGAGGAAGGCGAAGATCACGCTGAGCAGGCCGATGTCCAGGGCGCCGGCGATGTCCAGTTCGAGGAAGGTCGGTGCCAGCGACGGCGGCATCGAGACCACCGCGCCCAGCTCGGACAGGCCGAGCAGGATCGACAGCCCGGTGACCACCAGGATGCCGATCATCACCGCGCCGGTGACGCGGCGGTAGGCCAGCGCGGCGATCAGGAAGAAGCCCAGGCAGGCCAGCAGCGGGCCGCCGGCGGTGAGATCGCCGAGACCGACCAGGGTCGCCGGGTTGTCGACCACGATGCCGGCGTTCTTCAGCGCGATGATCGCCAGGAACAGGCCGATGCCCGCGGCGATGCCGGCGCGCAGGGCCAGCGGGATGCTGTGGATGATCCATTCGCGGATCTTGAAGATCGACAGGGCGAAGAAGATCGCGCCGGAGAGGAACACCGCACCCAGCGCGGTCTGCCAGGTGTAGCCCATGGTCAGCACCACGGTGTAGGTGAAGAAGGCGTTCAGGCCCATGCCCGGCGCCAGGGCGATCGGGTAGTTGGCGACCAGGCCCATGATCGCCGAGCCGATGGCCGCGGCCAGGCAGGTGGCGACGAATACCGCGCCGTGGTCCATGCCGGTCTCGGCAAGGATGCTCGGGTTGACGAAGAGGATGTAGGCCATCGCCAGGAAGGTGGTGATACCGGCCAGGATCTCGGTGCGCAGCGTGGTGTTGTGCGCCTTGAGTTGGAACAGCTTTTCCAGCATGGTCAATCCTCTCGTGCCGGTCAGGAGTGTGTTGGTGGCTGCCGCCTCTGCCGGGCGACTCGCTACAGCAAAGCCCATAAGGTGGGCGGCCGCAAAAACCGCGCATCTTACACTGGCCGGCGGTTCGGTTGAATTTCCATTGAGCAGGAGAAGCCCCATGAGCAAACGTGTCCTGATTCCGGTCGCCGACGGCTCCGAAGACCTGGAGACGGTGACCCTGATCGACGTGCTGCGCCGCGCCGAATTCGATGTGGTGGTCGCCAGCGCCGAAGAGCGGCGCATGCTGACCTGCGCGCGTGGCACGCGGGTCACCGCCGACGCCATGCTGCTCGACGTGCTGGCGCAGGAGTTCGACCTGATCGTGCTGCCCGGCGGCATGCCGGGGGCGAAGACCCTCGGCGAGCTGGAGCCGCTGGCCGAGCGGCTGCGCCGGCAGGCCGCCGGCGGGCATGCGTTCGCCGCCATCTGCGCCGCGCCGCCGATGGCCCTGCATGCCTACGGCGTACTCAAGGGGCGCCGGGTCACCTGCTATCCGAGCATGAGCGAGCATCTGGGCAGCGCCACCTTCGTCGACCAGCCGGTGGTGGTGGACGGCAACTGCATCACCAGCCAGGGCCCGGCCACCGCGCTGGAGTTCGCCCTGACCCTGGTCGAACAGCTCGCCGGCAAGGGCAAGCGCCGCCAGGTCGCGGCCGACATGCTGGTGCCCGTTTGACGGTGCGCCCGAGGGGCGGGTTGGCGGCGCCGGAGCGCTGCGGTGCCTGAGCCGGCAGCGGGCGTCTGCGCCATCGTCCTGGCGGCGGGGCAGGGCAGCCGCTATCGCCAGGCCGGCGGCGAGGACAAGCTGCTGGCGCCCAGCCGCGCCGATGCACCTTCGTCGCCGGTGCTGCGGGCCACGCTGGACGCCCTGCAGGGCGTGGCCGAGCGGATGGTGATCGTGGTGCGCGAGGACAATCACGATCTGCGCCGCTGGCTGCAGGCGCATGCCGGGCCGTTCGAGGTTCTCACCGTACAGACCCGCGGTCTCGGCCATAGCCTGGCCCAGGCCGTCGAGCGCTGCCCCGCTGCACGCGGCTGGCTGGTGGTGCTGGGCGACATGCCCTACGTGCGGCCACAGACGCTGCGACGCATCGCCGCCGCCATCGCCGCGGACACGCTGGTGGTGCCGCTCCATCAGGGCCGCCGCGGCCATCCGCGCGGCATCGGTTGCGCCTATCGCGCCGCGCTGCTGGTGCTCGACGGCGACCGCGGCGCGCAGGCGCTGTTCACCGGGCGGCCGGTGCTGGAACTCGCGGTGGACGATCCCGGCGTGCTGCAGGATATCGACCGCCCGGATGACCGCCTGAAACCTGAAGCCTGACGCTCGAAAAGCATCGCCCCGAGGTCGGGCCTCCCACAGAAGCAGCCTGTGCACACCGAGCCCGGTGGGAGGCGCGCCTTCGCGGCGATGCAGGCCGCAGGCCTGCCAGGCTTGTGCTCGGCACCGGTGCGTGGAACGAGCTTGAAGCTCAAGAGCATCGCCCCGAGGTCGGGCCTCCCACGGAAGCAGCCTGTGCACACCGAACCCTGTGGGCGCGCCTTCGCGGCGATGCAGGCTGCAGGCCTGCCAGGCTTGTGCATCGGCACCGGTGCGTGGAACGAGCTTGAAGCTCAAGAGCATCGCCCCGAGGTCGGGCCTCCCACGGAAGCAGCCTGTGCACACCGAATCCTGTGGGCGCGCCATCGCGGTGATGCAGGCCGCAGGCCTGCCAGGCTTGAGCATCGGCACCGGTGCGTGGAACGAGCTTGAAGCTCAAGAGCATCGCCCCGAGGTCGGGCCTCCCACGGAAGCAGCCTGTGCACACCGAACCCGGTGGGAGGCGCGCCCCGCGGCGATGCAGGCCGCAGGCCTGCCAGGCTTGTGCTCGGCACCGGTGCGTGGAACGAGCTTGAAGCTCAAGAGCATCGCCCCGAGGTCGGGCCTCCCACGGAAGCGGCCTGTGCACACCGAACCCGGTGGGAGGCGCGCCCCGCGGCGCGCAGGCCTGTCCGAGGCTCCAGGCCCTTCCATCCCTCGCCATGGACTGAACGTTTTCAACATCGTGCCAGTCGTACCCAGAGACGCACGGACAGCGCATCCCAACGCCCAACCGTGAGGCTGCCATGAGCGACAATCCTTCCGCGGCGGATGCCATCGGCACCTGCTCCCTGACCCTCGTGCTGAATGGCGAACGCCGCCGGCTCGAGGTGCATCCCTGGACCACCCTGCTCGATCTGCTGCGCGACCAGCTCGGCCTGAGCGGCACCAAGAAGGGCTGCGATCACGGCCAGTGCGGCGCCTGCACGGTGCTGTTGAATGGCCGGCGGATCAACAGCTGCCTGACCCTGGCGGTGATGCACGACGACGCGGAGCTGACCACCATCGAGGGGCTGGCCCGGGACGATGAGCTGCATCCGCTGCAGGTTGCCTTCGTCCGGCACGATGCCTTCCAGTGCGGCTACTGCACGCCCGGGCAGATCTGCTCGGCGCTCGGGCTCGCCATGGAACGGCGCGCCGGCAGCCGCGACGAAATCCGCGAGCAGATGAGCGGCAACCTCTGCCGCTGCGGCGCCTATCCGAACATCCTCGCTGCCATCGAGGAAGCGCTGCCGCTGGTCCGCGCACAGTGCGAGGACGATGCCCGATGACGCCGTTCAGCTACCAGCGCCCCGAGCGCATCGACCAGGCCATCGCCCTCGCCGGGCCGGACAGCCGCTACATCGCCGGCGGCACCAACCTGCTCGACCTGATGAAGGAAGACGTACTGCGGCCGCGGCGGCTGATCGACATCAACGGCCTGCCGCTGCGCGACATCGAGCAGACCCCGGGCAATGGCTTGATGATCGGCGCGCTGGTGAGCAATGCCGAGCTGGCCTGGCATCCGCAGGTCGCACAGCGCTACCCGTTGCTGGCCAAGGCGATCCTCGCCGGCGCCTCGCCGCAACTGCGCAACATGGCCAGCACCGGCGGCAACCTGCTGCAGCGTACCCGCTGCCACTACTTCTACGACACTGCCACGCCGTGCAACAAGCGCACGCCCGGCGCCGGCTGCGCGGCGCGCGAAGGGCGCAACCGCATCCACGCGATTCTCGGTGCCAGCGCGGCCTGCGTGGCGGTGCACCCGTCGGACATGTGCGTGGCGCTCGCCGCGCTGGAGGCCCAGGTGCACGTCAAGGGCCCGCACGGCCGGCGGCGGATCGCCATGGCGGATTTCCACCGGTTGCCCGGCGAGCGGCCCGAGCAGGACAACAACCTCACCGAGGGCGAGCTGATCGTCGCGGTGGAGCTGCCGGGCGAGGGCTTCGCTTGCCACTATGCCTATCTCAAGCTGCGCGACCGTGCCTCCTACGCTTTCGCACTGGTGTCGGTGGCCGCCGCGCTGGAGCTGGACGGCGAAGTGATCCGCCAGGCGCGCATCGCCCTCGGCGGCGTGGCGCACAAGCCCTGGCGGGTCGAGGCCGCCGAGGCGTTGCTGCACGGCAAGCGCGTCGGCCAGGACTGTTTTGCGGCCGCCGCCGATCGCTTGCTCGAAGGCGCGCAGCCGCTGGCCGACAATGCCTTCAAGATCGAACTGGCCCGCCGCGCGATCGTGCGGGCGCTGAGCGAAGCCGCCGAGGGGAGCATCCGATGAGCCAGGTCGATTGGCCCTTGGGGCAGCCACTGGAGCGTGTCGACGGTCCGCTCAAGGTGCAGGGCCAGGCGCGCTATGCCGCCGAGTTCGAGGTGCCCGGGCTGCTCTACGGCGCGGTGGTCTCCAGCGCCATCGCCCGTGGCCGGGTGCGCCTGATCGACAGCGTCGCTGCCGAGGCGTTGCCTGGCGTGCGGCTGGTCCTGAGCCACCTGAACCGCCCGCCGCTGGCCGGTTACGACGAAGCCTACGAAGACGCCGATGCCGCCGAAGGCTCGCCGTTCCGCCCGCTGTACAACGACCGCGTGCTCTACAGCGGCCAGCCGCTGGCACTGGTGGTCGCCGAGACGCAGGTGCTGGCGCGGCACGCGGCGAGCCTGGTGCGGATCGAATACGAGGTCGAGCCGCACCAGACCGACCTGCAGGCGGTACGCGAGCAGGCCCATCCGGCGCCGGCCGAGGTGCCGTCGCCGCGCGGCGATTTCGCGGCGGCGTTCGCCGCGGCGGCGCACCGGCTCGAGGTCGAATACGGCACGCCGGTCGAGCATCACAACCCCATGGAGCCGCACGCCTCCATCGTCCAGTACCTGCCGGGCGGCGAGTTGCTGGTCCACGACAAGACCCAGGGCGTGCAGAACTGCCAGCGCTACCTGGAGCGGGTGTTCGGCCTGCAGGGCCGGGTCCGCGTGCTGTCGCCCTTCGTCGGCGGCGCCTTCGGCTCCGGCCTGCGCCCGCAGTACCAGTTGCCGCTGGCGGTGATGGCCGCGCTCGCGCTCAAGGCCGCGGTGCGCGTCGAGCTGACCCGCCAGCAGATGTTCAGCTTCGGCTACCGACCACGCAGCATCCAGCAGCTGAAGCTGGCCGCCGATGGCGAAGGGCGGCTGCAGGCCATCGAACACCTGGCCATCGGCCAGACCTCGCGCTTCGAGGGCTTCACCGAACACGAAGTGGAGTGGTCGGGGATGCTCTATGCCTGCGACAACCTGCGCCTGGGCTACCGCCTGGCGCCGCTGGACGTGCATACCCCGCTGGACATGCGTGCGCCCGGCGCGGCCATCGGCGTCTACGCGCTGGAGTGCGCGATGGACGAGTTGGCCCATGCCGTGGGTATCGACCCGCTGGAGCTGCGCCTGCGCAACTACAGCGAGATCAACGGTAACCAGGGCAAGCGCTATTCCAGCAAGGCGCTGCGTGCCTGCTACCAACAGGGGGCCGAGCGCTTCGGCTGGTTGCGTCGGCCGCAGCAGCCGCGCAGCCTGCGCGACGGTCACGAGCTGATCGGCATGGGCATGGCCACCGGCGTCTGGGAGGCGATACAGATGCCGGCCAGCGCCCGTGCCTGCCTCGATTCGGAGGGCCGGCTGCTGGTAACCAGCGCCACCGCCGACATCGGCACCGGCACCTACACCGCCATGACGCAGATCGCCGCCGCGGCGATGGGCCTGCCGATGGCCGTCGTGGAGTTCCGCCTGGGCGATTCCAGCCTGCCGCAGGCACCGCTGGAGGGTGGTTCGGCCACCGTCTCCTCGGTGGGCAGCGCGGTCCAGCAGGCCTGCGCAGCGCTGCAGCAGAAGCTGCTGGACGCCGCGCAGCAGTCGCCGGCCTCGCCGTTCACCGGCGCCAGCCTGCGCGAGGTGGCATTCGCCGGCGGGCGGATGCGCCTGAGGGGGACTGGGCATGCGGTCGATCTTGCCGAGATCGTCAAGGGCAGCGGCGCGCTGGCGGCCGAGGCGCACGTCGAGCCTGGCGCGCAGCGCAAGCAGTGGGCGACCGCGACCCATTCGGCGGTGTTCGTCGAGGTGCGGGTCGACGAGGACCTCGGCACGATCAAGGTCAGCCGGGTGGTCAGCGCGATTGCGGCGGGACGCATCGTCAACCCGAAGACGGCCGGCAACCAGATCGTTGGCGGCGTGGTGTGGGGCATCGGCCAGGCCCTGCAGGAAGAGACGCTGATCGACCACCGGCTGGGCCGCTACATGAACCACAACCTCGCCGAGTACCACATTCCGGTGAACGCGGACATTCCCGAGATCGAGGTGATCTTCGTCGAGGAGCACGACGAGGTGGTCAACGACCTCGGCTCAAAGGGCGTCGGCGAGATCGGCATCGTCGGCGTCGCGGCGGCGGTGGCCAATGCGATCTACAACGCGACTGGCAAGCGGGTGCGGGATCTGCCGATCACCCTGGACAAGCTGTTGTAGCCGGTTGCACGGCGAAGAAAGGCTCAGGCCTTGATCGCCCGCAGGATCACGAACTTGGGTGTCGCCGCGACCTGCTCGACCTTGCCGAACAGGCGCTTGAGCTTGAGGTGGTAGCCGAGGTGGCGGTTGCCGATGATCCACAGTTCGCCGCCCTTGGCCAGGGCCGTCCTGGCCTGGCTGAACATGCGCCAGGCGAGGAAGTCGCCGACCACCTGCTGCTGGTGGAACGGCGGGTTGCACAGCACCAGGTCCAGCGAGGCCGGCGGCTGTTCGGCCAGGCCGTCGCCGGCGCGGATGTCTGCCGGGCGCTCGCCGAGGAGCGCCTGCCAGTTCTCCCGCGCCGACTGCACCGCCATGTAGCTCTCGTCCACCAGGGTCAGCCGTGCCTGCGGATTGCCCTGCGCATAGACGATGCCGAGCACGCCGTTGCCGCAGCCGAGGTCGGCCACGCGCAGGTCGCCGAGCGCCTTGGGCAGGTGCGGCAGGAAGGCGCGGGTGCCGATGTCCAGGCCCTCGCGGCAGAACAGGTTGGCATGGTTGAGCAGTTCCAGCGACGGTGCGTCCAGGCGATAGCGGGTCGGGTAGGGCGAGACTGGCGCCGGCCGCTCCGTTGGCGTGGCGAACAGCAGGCGCGCCTTCTTCACCGCCAGTGAAGCCTGTACCGGGCCGACGTACTTCTCCAGCAGGTCGCCAGCGGCGCGTGGCAGGTGCTTGACCATCGCCGCGGCGATCACCCGGGCGCCGGGGGCGAGCTGGCCGTGCAGGCGGATCAGCTGTTCCTCCAGCAGCGCCAGGGTCTTGGGGATGCGGATCAGCACATGGTCGAACGGCCCCTGCGCCACTTCGCTGGCCGGGATGAAGGCCACGCTGTCCGCGGCCAGGCCGTTGCGCGCCAGGTTCTTCTGCAAGGCTAGGTACGCCAGGTGCGAGTCGCCGCTGCTGGTCACCTCGACATGAACGGCGAGCGCGCAGGCCAGCGCGCCGAAGCTGTCGTTGAGGATCAGCACCCGTGCGGCAGCCGGCAATCGCTGTTCGTGCAGCGTGGCGAGCAGGTACTCGTCGGCGGCGTCGAAGGCCTGCAACGGCTCGTTGGCCTGCTCCGGCTGGCGGATCAGATCGAGGCTGGCGTATGGAGTGTCGAGAATAGGCATGAGAACTGGCGGTGTTTGTCGACGTCGGAAAGGAGTATCAAGAGTTCACGGGCGCTGCGCGCGGCAGACCCGGCAGAGGCTCGGAGGGAGCGAAGTATGACCGCCAGCGAAGAGAAGTTCACCCGCCAGCGCCTGCTCGAGGTGCAGACGCTGACCCCCAACCTGTTCACCCTGCGTACCAGCCGCGACCCCGGCTTCCGCTTCAGCGCCGGGCAGTTCGCCCGCCTCGGCGTGCGCAAGCCCAGCGGCTGCATCGTCTGGCGCGCCTATTCGATGGTCTCGGCGCCGCACGACGAGTTTCTCGATTTCTTCTCCATCGTGGTGCCGGACGGCGAATTCACCAGCGAGCTGAGCCGCCTGCAGGCCGGCGACGAGCTGTTGGTGGACAAGCAGGCCTTCGGTTACCTGACCCTCGACCGCTTCCCGGACGGCCGCGATCTCTGGCTGCTGGCCACTGGCACCGGCCTCGCGCCGTTCCTCTCGATCCTGCAGGACTTCGAGGCCTGGCAGCGCTTCGAGCGCATCGTACTGGTCTACAGCGTGCGCGAGGCCCGCGAGCTGGCCTACCAGCAGCTGATCCACGCGCTGCCGCAGCGCGACTACCTGGAAGGACTGGGCGACAAGCTGACCTACCTGCCGGTGGTGACCCGCGAGCAGGTACCGGGGATGCTGCACGGGCGCATCACCCGGCTGATCGAGAACGGCGAGCTGGAGCGCGCCGCCGACCTGCGCTTCGAGCCGCAGCACTCGCGGATCATGCTCTGCGGCAATCCACAGATGATCGAGGACACCCGCGCCATACTCAAGGCGCGCGATCTCAACCTCAGCCTGACCCGCAGGCCGGGGCAGGTGGCGGTGGAGAACTACTGGTAAGGACGGCTGCAAGCTTCAAGCTGCAAGTGAAAAGTAAAAGCGAAAGTCGCCATCGGGCGATCCGGCGGGGCTTTCGCTTGTAGCGTGCAGCTCGAGGCTTGCCGCTGCTTCAGGGCCGTAGGGTGGATGGCCGCAGCCATCCACGCGCGAGTCCCCGCGTGGAAAAGCGCTGCGCGCGTTTTCCACCCTACGGATCGAACGGGCTTTTCCAAACGAAAAGCCCCCAGCGGACGATCCGGCGGGGGCTCTTTCTTGCGGCTTGCAGCTTGGAGCTTGCGGCTAACCTAGACCACGCCCTGCGCCAGCATGGCGTCGGCGACCTTGACGAAGCCGGCGATATTGGCGCCCTTGACGTAGTTGATCCGGCCGTTCTCCTCGCCGTGGGCGACGCAGGCGTGGTGGATCGATTGCATGATGCCGTGCAGCTTGCTGTCCACTTCGCCGGCGGTCCAGTGCAGGCGCATGGCGTTCTGGCTCATCTCCAGGCCGCTACAGGCCACGCCGCCGGCGTTGGAGGCCTTGCCCGGCGCGTAGAGGATGCCGGCCTCGAGGAACAGGTCCACGGCTTCCAGGGTCGACGGCATGTTGGCGCCTTCGGCGACGCAGATGCAGCCGTTGTTCAGCAGGGTGCGGGCGTCTGCGCCGTCCAGCTCGTTCTGCGTGGCGCAGGGCAGGGCGATGTCGCAGGACAGGCCCCACGGGCGCTGGTCGGCCAGGTAGTTCATGCCGAAGTGCCCGGCCATTTCCTCGAGACGGCCGCGACGGACGTTCTTCAGTTCCATCAGGTAGTCCCACTGCTCCTCGCTCAGGCCGTCGGGGATATGCAGGGTGCCGCTGGAGTCGGACAGCGAGATGACCCGACCACCCAGTTCCATGACCTTCTGCGCGGCGTACTGCGCGACGTTGCCGGAGCCGGAGATGGCGACGCGCTTGCCTTCGAAGCCGCTGTGGATGCTCTTGAGCATCTCCTCGGCAAAGTACACGCAGCCGTAGCCGGTGGCCTCCGGGCGGATCAGGCTGCCGCCATAGGCCAGGCCCTTGCCGGTCAGCACCGAGGTGAACTGGTTGGACAGGCGCTTGTACTGGCCGAAGAGGAAGCCGATCTCGCGGCCGCCGACGCCGATGTCACCGGCTGGCACGTCGAGGTCGGCACCGATGTGGCGGTACAGCTCGGTCATGAACGACTGGCAGAAGCGCATCACCTCGTTGTCGCTCTTGCCCTTGGGGTTGAAGTCCGAGCCGCCCTTGCCGCCGCCCATGGGCAGCGAGGTGAGGGAGTTCTTGAAGACCTGTTCGAAGGCGAGGAACTTGAGTACGCCGATGTTCACCGACGGGTGGAAGCGCAGGCCGCCCTTGTACGGGCCGATGGCGCTGTTCATCTGGATGCGGAAACCGCGATTGACCTGGACCCGGCCCTGATCGTCGACCCAAGGCACCCGGAACAGGATGGCCCGCTCCGGCTCGACCATGCGTTCGAGAATGCCGGCCTGCATATAGCGCGGGTTGGCCGCGAGGAACGACCAGAGGCTGCGCACGACTTCTTCCACGGCCTGGTGGAATTCGGGCTGATGAGGGTCGCGCTGTTTCAGTCGGGCGAGAAAGGCATCAACGGTTTCGATCATTTAAAGGCCCTCGGCGACCGCGCTGCGGCAGTCAGTAATAAGTTTGGCGGGCGACTGTAACAAACCTGTTTTGCACCATGAAAGTGCGATTTATGGCGTTATGTTCGTTTTTAGTGCGCCATATCCGTGCCGAATGGACGGCCCGGATGAGACCGGGCGGGAAAGCGCGAGCATGTCACGGGCGCTCGGCCCGCCGCAGCGGGGTGTGGTGATCGTGCTTGTGATGGGGTTTGCGGCAGGGGCAAGACCCGTAGCGGCGGGGCGCTGGCGCCGCGTCTTCGCCTGCTCGGCGCTCAAGCGTCGCGCCCGTGACCGGCTGCGCGAAAATGCCGCGGATCGGCGGCGGGCTTCAGGCTTCGCGCGTTGGGCTTCGCTTCGCTCAACCCAACCTACGGGCTGGCAGGCGGGAGATGATCCGGGCGAGCGTATTCGCAGGGGTGCTAATCGGCCCGTTCGCAGCGGTTGCGCCCGCTGCGCTTGGCCCGCAGCAGGGCGACGTCAGCGCGGTTGATGGTGCTGGAGTAGGTTTCGTCGGGGCGCAGCTCGGCCACGCCCATGCTGGCGGTCACGCTCAGCAGGTCGTTGTTCACCCGCACGGCCAGGGCGGCGATGCTGTCGCGCAGGCGCTGCATGACCACCTCGGCCTCCTCGGCGCTGCTCTCCGGCATGAGGATCAGGAACTCCTCGCCGCCCCAGCGCCCGCACAGGTCCTGTTCGCGGGTCTCGGCTTCCATTACCCGCACCACCTCGATCAGCACGCGGTCGCCGACCTCATGGCCGTACTCGTCGTTGATCAGCTTGAAGCGGTCGATGTCCAGCATCACCACGCACATCGGACGGCCATAGCGCTTGGCCCGCTCGCTTTCCTCGCGCAGCCGCTCGGTGAGCAGGCGGCGATTGGCGATGCCGGTCAGCGAGTCCAGGGTGGAGGCCTCGTGCAGCGAGATGTTCAGGTCGCGCAGCATCATCTGGTAGCGGTCGGAGATGCGCGCGATCTTCTCCAGCTGGCGCAGCTGCTTGTCCAGGCGTGCGGACAGGCTCAGCTCGCGCTCGCGCGCGATGCTCTGGTAGCCGTCGGACACCCGGGCGATCCGCTCGATCCGGCCGATCAGGTCATTGTGGGCGTCCCACAGCTGGTCGAGCGCCTCCCTGAGTGGATTGCCCTCGTGCTGCGGATCGTCGAGAAGGATGATGACCTGTTGCTCGAGCGGAGTTGGCCCACGCATATCGACCTTCTAGTCGTGACTGAGGATGGAAAAGGGAAAGCTGCAGTCTTCCTTGAATTCCTCGGCCAGCTCTACCACGCGCTCGTTACGCCGGTCGTAATACCAGTTCACGGCGACGTTCTTGCCATCGCGGTAGGCGGCTTCGAGCAGGTCGAAGATGTCCATCATCGCCTTGATGCTGCTGGTGTTGAGGTAGAGCAGGCGCAGTTCCAGGTTGAGCGGGCGCGCGGCCTCGCCGAGGAAGCGCTCGATCCATTCGAACACCTGGTGGAACAGCTCGTAGGAGTTTTCCGGGTAGGAATCGCCCTGCATGGACAGCACGCCACGCTCCCAGTCGGACTGGATGGTGGGGGATGACTGGCTGCCGGGAATCGTAAAGTCGTTCATGTACGTTGCTCTTGAATGTCAGATGACGGCGCTCAGGCTGATGAAGGACAGCCCGTTGGCGACGGGCTGCAAGGAGGCCTGCAGCGGCTCGCTGGATTTTCTGGCGATGTCGATCAGCCCCAGGCCGGCACCGGATATCGTCTGCCCGTCGCGCGGCTTGCGCAGTTGCTCCTTGTACATCGCCTTGAGCTGGGTCTTGTCCAGGTCGGCCAGGTCGTGGATGGCGCTGAGCAGCGTCTCGCCGTCGGCGGTCTCGATCAGGTTGCCGGCGGAAACCACGTAGCGGCCGCGCTCGTCGCGGGCCACGACCACGGTCGCGGCGGCCTCCTGATCGGACCAGTTCTTCTGCCGGGTGTAGTGGCGGATGTTCTGCGTCATCTCGATATAGACGGCGAACACGTCCATCGCGGACGAGGGATGGGCATGCTCGGCGGCCAGGTAGTTGCGCAGGGCATTCCCGATTTCCTCGATCAGGCTGCGCGAGATCGGACCGTTGAAGCAGAGCATGATCTGCTGACGGTTGTAGCGCTCGCGCATGGCAAACAGGTCAAGTGATTCCATGGGCAACTCCGGGGTGGACCCTGTTCAGTCGAAGCGGAAACATAGCATCGTAATATCGTCGCGCTGGGGGTAGCCGCCTTGGTACTGCGCCAGGGCTTCGCTGAAGGCTTCGCCTTGCTCGGCCAGCGGCAGGCGCGCATGGCGTCTGATCATATCGGCAAAGCGGCTGTTGCCGAAGCCGAAACCCAATTCGCCGCCGGCCTGGTCGAGGAAGCCGTCGGTGGTCAGGTAGAAGGTACGGCCGGGGCGCAGCTGCAGCCTGGCATTGTGGTATTCGCCGATGCGCTTGTCGCCGATGGCGCGGCGCGCCGCGGGCAGTTCCTCGACCGTTTCGCCGTCGCAGTAGTACAGCGCGATCTTGGCGCCGGCGAAGGTCACTTCGCGGTGTTCGAAGTCCACGTAGGCCAGGCCGACGTCCATGTTGGTCGCCAGCTGCGCGGTTTCGTCGCACAGCGTGCCACGCACGAAGCGATCGCTGCGGGCGAGGATGCCGGCCGGGTCGCTCAGGCCGGCATCGGCGATGGCCTGGTCGAGGGCGGCGTGCGCGAGCATCGTCATCAGGGCGCCGGGTACGCCGTGGCCGGCGCAATCCACCACGCCGAACAGGCAGCCGCGCTCGCCAGCGCGGTAGATGTAGAAGTCGCCGCCGACCACGTCGCGTGGGCGCCAGAGCACGGCGTGGCGCTCGCCCATGGCGCTGACCAGTTGCCGATGCGGCAGGATCGCCCGCTGGATCAGGCTGGCGTAGTCGATGGAGTCGTCGATCTTCTTGTGCGCGGCGGCCATCTCGCGGTTGGCCTGTTCCAGTTCACGGGTGCGCTCGCGCACGTGGCTTTCCAGCTCGCTGGTGTGGTTGCGCACCTTCTGTGCCATGGCGCCGAAGGCGGCGCTGAGCTCGCCGATCTCGTCGTCGCGGTTGAGCGGCAGCGGTGCGTCGTACTGCCCGGCGGCCATCGCCTGGGCGCTGCTGCGCAGGTGACGCAGCGGCTTCAGCAGGCGCTTTTCCACCAGCCAGGCACCTGTCGCGATCAGCGCCAGGAACAGCACCAGGAACAGGCCCAGCGCTGGAAGCAGTGGCTTGAGTTCGAGGACCTGCGCGGTGTTCAGGTCGACCGTGCTGGCGACGAACCACTGCAGTTCGGGAATCCAGGCCAGCGCCAGCAGGCGGGGTTCGCCGTCCAACCTGAGCTTGAGGGTGTAGACGCTCGACGGGTCGTCACGGCTGGCCGCCAGGGTCTGGCGCAGCGTGGTGGCGGCGTCGATGTCGTCGAGCAGGCCGAGGATGTTGGTGGCCAGCGAGCGGCCCTGGGGCGAGTCGGCGTTGAGCGTGATCAGGTTCTGGTTCGGATGCACCAGGATCGAGCCATAGACGTCGAGCACCATGGATTCGACGCCGACCTTGTCGGTGCCGATGAACTGCTCGAGGAAGGCATTGAGGTTGATGCCGGTGCCGACGATGCCCAGCGCTCGCTGGTCCGCGTCGCGCACCAGCATGTTGATCCACAGCTTGAGGTCGTGGGTGAGCACGGCGCGGTCGATGTTGAGATGGTAGGGCGCGTCGGTGGCCAGGGTCTGGAAGAACCACTGGTCACGGGCCGCCTGGGGATCGAGTAGATAGCGCGGTGCGTCGCTGTAGGCCTCGCCGCGACGGTTGGAATAGTAGCCGTTGCTCTGCGCCGCGGCGACGAAGTAGAGGCGGCCATCGAAGACGCGTTGATAGCCGGCGGCTTCCTGGAAGAACGCCGCACGTTTTTTCGGATCGCTCTCGTCGCTCAGCCAGGCGCGGGTGATCTGCGATTCGGCCAGGCGCTGGGTCAGCGCCAGCTCTCGGCTGACCGGCGCGGACAGGCGCTCGCGGTTGAGCTGCACGAGGTTCTGCGCAAAGGCTTCGCCGTAGCGGTCCTGTATGTCCTGGAGGATTTCCCGACCGATCGCCCAGGCCAGCGCGAACGCCAGCAGGCTGGTCAGCAGCAGTGCCAGCAAGGATTTGCCGCGCAATCCTAATGCAGCCATGTCGAGTTCCGCTCTCTGTTCATCGTCGCCGGTCCGGCGCGAGATACCGGTGGTGTTATCGGGGGCGGCGATTATCCGGCATAAGGCGCTATGCCACCAGCGACAAAAGGTTCCAGCAAACGAAGACGGAGCCTTTCGGCTCCGTCAGGTACTGGATTACTGGGCCAGCTTCTTGTACTTGACCCGGTGCGGCTGGGCAGCCGCATCGCCGAGGCGCTTCTTGCGATCGGCCTCGTACTCGCTGTAGTTGCCCTCGAAGAACACCACGCCGCCGTCGTCCTCGTAGGAGAGGATGTGGGTGGCGACACGGTCGAGGAACCAGCGGTCGTGGGAGATCACGATGGCCGAGCCGGGGAAGTCCAGCAGCGCCTCTTCCAGCGAACGCAGGGTCTCGACGTCGAGGTCGTTGGACGGTTCGTCGAGCAGCAGCACGTTGGCGCCCTGCTTGAGGGTCAGCGCCAGGTGCAGGCGGCCGCGCTCACCGCCGGAGAGGTCCTTGACGAACTTCTGCTGGTCGGCGCCCTTGAAGTTGAAGCGGCCGACGTAGCTGCGCGACGGCACCTCGTAGTTGCCGATGCGGATCTGGTCGAGCCCGTCGGAGACCATTTCCCAGACGGTCTTGTTGCCTTCCAGGTCGTCGCGGCTCTGGTCGACGCAGGCCAGTTGCACGGTTTCGCCGATCTCGATGCTGCCGGCATCCGGCTGCTCCTTGCCCATCAGCATGCGGAACAGCGTCGACTTGCCCGCGCCGTTGCCGCCGATCACGCCGACGATGGCGCCCTTGGGCACGCTGAAGGACAGGTCGTCGATCAGCACGCGGTCGCCGTAGCCCTTGCGCACGTTCTTCAGTTCGATGACCTTGTCGCCCAGGCGCTGGCCGGCCGGGATGTAGATCTCGTTGGTCTCGCTGCGCTTCTGGAATTCCTGCGACTGCATTTCCTCGAAGCGCGCCAGGCGGGCCTTGGACTTGGACTGGCGCGCCTTGGCGCCCTGGCGCACCCATTCCAGCTCGGCCTTCATGGCCTTCTTGTGCGCCGATTCCTGCTTGGCTTCCTGCTCCAGGCGCGCGGCCTTGGCCTCCAGCCACTGCGAGTAGTTGCCCTCGAAGGGGATGCCCTGGCCGCGGTCGAGTTCGAGAATCCAGCCGGCGACGTTGTCGAGGAAGTAGCGGTCGTGGGTGATCGCCACCACGGTGCCGGGGAAGTCGTGCAGGAAGTGCTCCAGCCAGGCCACCGAGTCGGCGTCGAGGTGGTTGGTCGGTTCGTCCAGCAGTAGCATGTCGGGGGCCGACAGCAGCAGGCGGCACAGTGCGACGCGACGCTTCTCGCCACCGGACAGGTGGCCGACCTTGGCCTCCCAGGCCGGCAGGCGCAGGGCGTCGGCGGCGACTTCCAGCTGGCGCTCCAGGTTGTGCCCGTCGGCGGCCTGCAGGATGGCTTCCAGGCGCGCCTGCTCGGCGGCCAGGGCGTCGAAGTCGGCATCCGGCTCGGCATAGGCGGCGTAGACCGCGTCCAGGCGCTCCTGGGCTTCCTTGATGGCGCCGACCGCTTCCTCGACCACTTCGCGCACGCTCTTCTCGGGATCGAGCTGCGGCTCCTGCGGCAGGTAGCCGACGTTGATGCCCGGCATGGCGCGGGCCTCGCCGTCGAACTCGGTGTCGACGCCGGCCATGATGCGCAGCAGGGTGGACTTGCCCGCGCCGTTCAGGCCGAGCACGCCGATCTTGGCGCCGGGGAAGAACGACAGGGAGATGTTCTTGAGAATCTCGCGTTTCGGCGGAACGACCTTGCTCAGCCGATGCATGGTGTAGACGTATTGAGCCATGGAAACGAATGCCCGTGACAGTGGTGGAAAATGCCTGGCCCTGGGCGGCAAAGCCGGGGAAAACGGGCGGCATGTAAAGGGCGCAAAGCTACCCGAATGCTCCGGCCAGGGCAAACCACGGCGGCGCCCGGGGCCGGGATGCGCAGGCGAGTGACTGTTCATCTTGTGCATGACCATCGCTCATACCCGCAGGCGGGCGGATGAGGTAGAATCCGCGCCTCTCTTTTATACCGCCAGCTGATCTCAGAGGACTGCCATGTTCAGCCGTGACTTGACCATCGAACGCTTCGACGCCGAACTCTTCGCTGCCATGCAGCAGGAAGCCAAGCGTCAGGAAGACCACATCGAGCTGATCGCCTCGGAGAACTACACCAGCCCGGCGGTGATGGAAGCCCAGGGCAGCGTGCTGACCAACAAGTACGCCGAAGGCTACCCGGGCAAGCGCTACTACGGTGGCTGCGAGCACGTCGACGTGGTCGAGCAGCTGGCCATCGACCGCGCCAAGGAGCTGTTCGGCGCCGACTACGCCAACGTCCAGCCGCATGCCGGCTCGCAGGCCAACAGCGCCGTCTACCTGGCGCTGCTCAACGCCGGTGACACCATCCTCGGCATGAGCCTGGCCCACGGCGGTCACCTGACCCATGGCGCCAGCGTGTCCTCTTCCGGCAAGCTGTACAACGCCGTGCAGTACGGCATCAACGACCAAGGCCTGATCGACTACGACGAAGTCGAGCGCCTGGCCGTCGAGCACAAGCCGAAGATGATCGTCGCCGGCTTCTCCGCCTACTCGCAGAAGCTGGACTTCGCCCGTTTCCGCGCCATCGCCGACAAGGTCGGTGCCTACCTGTTCGTCGACATGGCCCACGTCGCAGGCCTGGTGGCCGCGGGTGTGTACCCGAACCCGGTGCCGTTCGCCGACGTGGTCACCACCACCACCCACAAGACCCTGCGCGGCCCGCGCGGCGGCCTGATCCTGGCCAAGAAGAACGAGGAGATCGAGAAGAAGCTCAACTCCGCGGTCTTCCCCGGTGCCCAGGGCGGCCCGCTGGAGCACGTCATCGCGGCCAAGGCGGTGTGCTTCAAGGAAGCCCTGCAGCCCGAATTCAAGGCCTACCAGCAGCAGGTGGTGAAGAACGCCCAGGCCATGGCCGAGGTGTTCATCCAGCGCGGCTTCGACGTGGTCTCCGGCGGCACGCAGAACCACCTGTTCCTGCTCAGCCTGATCAAGCAGGACATCACCGGCAAGGACGCAGACGCCGCCCTCGGCCGCGCCTTCATCACCGTCAACAAGAACAGCGTGCCGAACGACCCGCGCTCGCCGTTCGTTACCTCCGGCCTGCGTATCGGCACCCCGGCGGTCACCACCCGCGGCTTCCAGGAAGCCGAGTGCCGCGAACTGGCCGGCTGGATCTGCGACATCCTCGACAAGATGGGCGACGAGTCGGTGATCGACGCGGTGCGCGCCAAGGTCCAGGCCGTCTGCGCCAAGTTCCCGGTGTACGGCAACTAAGCGTCCGGACGTTGCAAACGGAAAGCCCGCGCAAGCGGGCTTTCTGCTGTCTGCTCCCGCCACCTTGATCATGGTCGTCGCATCGATGGCGGTACGCGGTAGACTCCGATAACCCGCCCGTTCGGAGTCCTTTCATGCTCAAGCGCGCCACTGGCGTGATCCTGCCGCCACCGGTCATCTACCTGCTGTTCCTCGCTGCGGCCTGGGCGCTCGATGCGCTGCTGCCGATTGCGCTGCCGCGCAACCTCTGGACGCACTACCTCGGTTGGGGGCTGATCGATGCCGGGGTGCTGCTGATGCTCTGGGCCGGGTTGCTGATGCTCTGGCGCAAGACCACGGTCAACCCTTACGGCGAGCCGGCCAGGCTGCTGGAGGAAGGCCCATTCCGCTTCTCGCGCAATCCGATCTACCTGGCCGACAGCCTGATCTACTGCGGCATCGCGCTGCTATGGGGCAGTCCCTGGCCGTGGCTGCTGCTGCCCGCCGTGATCTATGCCATGCAGCGTGGCGTGATCGTGCACGAAGAGCGTCTCCTCACCCGGCTGTTCGGCGACGACTATCGCGACTATTGCCGGCGCGTGCGCCGCTGGTTGTGACCGCGGGCGACCTGACACCGTTGTCTATAGTGAAGCTAGGGTCAGCAGACCCAGCCCCTGCGGAGTGATTCCCGATGAGCAATACCCCCAGCGAGCGCCGGCGCTTCCAGCGCATCGAATTCGACGCCGCCACCGAGCTGGTCCAGGGCGAACGCCGCTGGCCGGTCGAACTGCACGACCTGTCGCTCAAGGGACTGCTGGTCCGCCGGCCCGCGCAGTGGGATGCCGATTCGACGCAGCTGTTCGAGGCGCGGGTGCGCCTGGCCGACGACGCCGAGGTGTGCATGCAGGTGGCGATGACCCACGAGGTGGGCGAACTGATCGGTTTCGTCTGTCGGCACATCGACCTCGATTCGATCGCCCATCTGCGGCGCCTGGTCGAGCTCAATCTGGGCGACGAGCAGCTGCTGGACCGCGAGCTGGCGGCGTTGGGCGGCAGCTGAACCCACTCTAAAAAGCATCGCCCCGAGGTCGGGCCACCCACAAAAGCTGCGAGCCCCACGCCGAACCCAGTGGGAGGCGCGCCCTCGCGGCGATGCAGGCCGCCAGGCCTGCCCGGGGCTCAGAGCATCGCCCCGGGGCGGCATCTCCCTCAAAGCGACCGAACCCTGGATCGCGCCCCGCACCAAGCGTTGCGCACGCCAATGAGGCGACCTTATTCGAACAACGCGTCCAGTGCCTGTTCCAGGCGCGTCACGGCAATGATCTGCAGACCGGCCGGCGCTTCCTTCGGCGCGTTGCCCCGGGGCACGATGGCACGCTTGAAACCGTGCTTGGCGGCTTCCTTCAGGCGTTCCTGGCCGCTCGGCACCGGGCGGATTTCGCCGGACAGGCCGACCTCGCCGAACACCAGCAGGTCGGTATCCAGCGGCCGATTGCGCAGGCTGGAAATCACCGCCGCCATCAGCGCCAGGTCCGCCGCCGTCTCCAGCACCTTCACGCCGCCCACCACGTTGATGAACACGTCCTGGTCGTAGGTGGGGATGCTGCCGTGGCGGTGCAGCACGGCCAGCAGCATGGCCAGGCGGTTCTGGTCGAGGCCGAGGGTGACGCGGCGCGGGTTGGCCAGGTGGCTGGTGTCGACCAGCGCCTGCACTTCCACCAGCATCGGCCGGGTGCCTTCCCAGGTGGCCATGACCACGCTGCCGGGCACCGCTTCCTGGGCGCGGGTGAGGAAGATCGCCGAGGGGTTGGTGACTTCCTTCAGGCCCTTGTCGGTCATGCCGAACACGCCCAGCTCGTTGATCGCGCCGAAGCGGTTCTTCACCGCGCGCAGCAGCCGCAGGCGGCCGTCGGATTCACCCTCGAAATACAGCACGGTGTCGACCATGTGTTCGAGCACCCGTGGACCGGCCAGCGCGCCTTCCTTGGTGACGTGGCCGACCAGGAAGATCGCCGTGCCGCTCTGCTTGGCGTAGCGCACCAGCAGCGCGGCGCTCTCGCGTACCTGGGCGACGCCGCCGGGGGCGGACTGCAGTTGCTCGGTGAAGATGGTCTGGATCGAGTCGATCACCATCACCTTGGGCTTTTCCAGGCGCGCGGTGGCGATGATCGATTCGATGCAGGTCTCGGTCATCACCTTGAGCCGGTCCTGCGGCAGGTCCAGCCGCCGCGCGCGCATGGCCACCTGCTGCTGCGATTCCTCGCCGGTGACGTACAGCGCCGGGAAGCGCTGGGCGATGGCGCACAGCGTCTGCAGCAGGATGGTGGACTTGCCGATGCCCGGGTCGCCGCCGATCAGCACCACCGAGCCATCGACCAGGCCGCCACCGAGCACGCGGTCCAGCTCGCCGGAGGCGGTGGAGAAACGCGGCACCTCCTCGACGCTGACTTCGGCGAGGGTCTTGATATTGGCCTGGTCGCCGGCCCAGCCGGCGCGCCCCGAGGACGGTGCGGCGCTGTCGACGAGGGTTTCCACCAGGGTATTCCAGGCACCGCAGTCGCCGCACTGGCCGGCCCACTTGGGAAAGGTCGAGCCGCATTCGGTGCAGCCATACATGCGCTTGGCCTTGGCCATGGGAAACTCCGGGTCGGGGGAATGGAGTCGCATGATAACGGCTGACTTGATTGCCATCAGCCACAAGTGGCGTACGAGTCGTCAGACTGTGAACAAATGGGACGGGAGCGAGAGCCATGCGCTATCTGCTGTTTCTTCATCTGCTGGGCGCCTGTGTCTGGGTCGGTGGTCATCTGGTGCTGCTGCTGGGTGTCCTGCCCGGCGCGCTACGCCGGCGCGATCCGCAGCCGGTACGCGGTTTCGAGCAGATCTACGAGCGCATCGGTATCCCGGCGCTGCTGCTGCAGATCGTCACCGGTCTGTGGATGGCGAGCTTGTGGCTGCCCCATGCGCAGTGGTTCGGCGATTCACCCATCGCCCATCTGGTGCAGGCCAAGCTGGCGCTGCTGGGCTTCACCGCCCTGCTCGGGGTGCATGCGCGGCTGGCATTGATCCCCAGGCTCGATGCCCGGCGGCTGCCGCAGCTGGGGCTGCATATCGTGCTGATCACCCTGACGGCGGTGGCATTCGTCTGGGTCGGGGCGGGGTTCAGGTTCGGTGGGGTGTTCTAGATCACCACGCTGCCTATGCCATTCGCGAGCCGCTGCCGAACGGGCACATGCGGGTAGGTTGGCGCTGAGCGCAGCGAAGCCCAACAGGGGGGCACGAACATGTTGGGCTTCGTCGCTTCGCTCCTCAACCCAACCTACGTTCTCCAGGGCCAAGACCACGGAGCAACGAAAAAGCCCGCCATGGCGGCGGGCTTCGCGGGAGTGTCTACCGGCTCAGCCGCAGCAACCGCCGCAGCAGCTGCCCGAGGCGCGCTTGAGGTCGCGGGCGATGTCGTCCTTCATGTTCACGCGCTCCTGCTTGAGCGCGTTCAGTGCCGCGTCATCCAGAGTCTCGACGCCGTCTTCCACGCGGCAGATGCGCTTGTCCAGGGCTTCATACTCTTCAGCCTTGCGTGCGAAGGCCGGATCTTCCTGGCGCAGTTTCTGCAGTTGCTCGCGCTTTTCAGGGAAATCGTTGATCAATGGATGGTGTTCGACATGCATGGAGGCTGCTCCGGGGGTTATCGGGAAAGCCATACCTTAGTCTGGCGCCCGCGTTATCCGGTTGACGGCGATCAAGCGAACGTCATCCGCGCGATTTCGCCGACGAGCGAGGCTCCTCTGGCCTGCGCTCCGAAGGCCGCCTATGCTCTAGAACGGCCCGCGCCACCTGGGTGGTGACCGCGCAGAGGCAAGCCCATCAGCGATACAGGATTTTTCGATATGAGTCTGATCAGCGAATTCAAGGCGTTTGCCGTCAGGGGCAACGTGGTCGACATGGCCGTGGGTATCATCATCGGCGCGGCGTTCGGCAAGATCGTCTCGTCGTTCGTCGACGGGGTGGTCATGCCGCCGTTAGGCCTGTTGATCGGCGGGGTGGATTTCTCCGATCTGGCCATCGTGCTCAAGGAGGCCGTGGGGGATGCGCCGGCGGTGCTGCTGCGCTACGGGGCCTTCATCCAGACCGTGGTGGACTTCCTGATCATCGCCTTTGCCATCTTCATCGCGATCAAGGCACTCAACCACCTCAAGCGCAAGGAGGCCGAGGCTCCGTCCGCGCCGCCGGCGCCGACCAAGGAAGAACTCCTGCTGACCGAGATCCGCGACCTGCTCAAGGAGCGCAGCGGGCGCCCCTGAGGCGTTGCCTCAACGCACCACCAGCCGCCGAAGCCAGTCCAGCAGCACGCCGGGCAACAGCTCGGGACGGGGCAGCAGGGCGTATTGCCCGGTGCCGAAGACGCCGGGCAGGTAGTTGGCGGCCTGGCGGTCGATGGTCAGGCAGAACGTCGAGATGCCCTGCAGGGTGGCTTCGGTGACCGCCTGGCGCATGTCTTCCACGCCGTAGCGGCCTTCGTATTCATCCTTGTCGTTCGGCTTGCCGTCGGACAACAGCAGCAGCAGGCGATGGCTGGCGCCCTGTCGCAGCAGGCCGCTGCTGGCGTGGCGGATGGCGGCGCCGGCGCGGGTGTAGTGCTCCGGCTCCAGCGCGCTGATGCGCAGCGCCACGTCGTTGCCGAAGCCTTCGTCGAAGGCCTTGAGCTGCCGCACGATCACCGCGTCGGGGCCCTCGCCGGAAAATGCCTGCACGGCGTAGGGCTCGCCCATGCCTTCGAGGGCGATGCAGACCAGCAGCAGGGCTTCGCGCTCCACGTCGATGATGCGGCGGTTGGCCGATATCCAGCCGTCGGTGGAGCCGCTGATATCGATCAGCAGGGTGATGGCCAGGTCCCGTTCCATCGTGCGACGGGTCTGGTACAACTTCTCGGACAGCGAGCCGCCGGCACGGAAGTCGGCGTAGCTGTCGATGTAGGCGCCCAGGTCGACCTCGTCCCCGTCCAGTTGCCGCCGGCGGGTGACGCGGCGCGCACTGAGCATTTCGAAGTGCCGCCTGATCTGTCCGAGCAGCGCGCGGTGCTCGTTCAGTGTGTCGTCCACCCAGCGCTGGGAGCCCGGCAGGTTCGGCAGCTCCCTGACGATGGCGCCGGGCTGGCGGTAGTGCTGGGCGCGGTAATCCCATTCCGGGTAGTGCAGGCCCTGGCCTTCGGTCCTGGCGCGCTTCAGCTGCATGAGCGTATTGCCGTCCGGCGGATCGTCGGAAACCAGCACCTCCCTGGGCCTGCCCGGCGTCGCGACCAGCCGTGCCTCCGGCAGCTCCGAGAGCATGTCGCCGTATTCGTCGGCGCTGATGTCCTCGTCGCGGTCGACCGGGCGGTTCAGCCCGAAGGGGTCTTCGGCATGCTGGTGCGGCTCGTCGGCCTGCACCATGAAGATGCCGTCGCTGTCGTCGTCCTCGTCTTCGGCCGCCTGGCGGACGTCCGGGCGGCGCGGCAGGCTGGCGCTGCGTGGCGGCGCTGCGCTTCCGTGATCGGCTGTAGACGTTTCCTGCGCCGACATCATGACTGGCTCGGGCGCGGGCGCATGCAGGGTCCCGGTCCACCAGTCCCTGAGCAACGGGGCGTCGCCGCCGGAGCGATCGTCGGGCGAAAGACCCAGGCGGGCCAGCAGCGCTTCGGCCAGTTGCAACGAGTGCGCCGGCGATTCGCTGAGCGGGAAGCCTGGCGGCGCATGCCCGCAGGGGCTGGCGAGCAATTGCCTGAGCAGCGCCTCGAGCGGCTGGCGCGAGCGGGAAAAGCTCGAGAGCGGCGGGCGTCGTTGCAGGGCCGTTTGGCGCAATCGTTCGAGCGCAGGCGCCATGCCGGGCAGTACTTGCACCAGCCGCTCGTCCGCCGCCCAGGCTTCGAGCAGCAGGCAGGCGTCCGCCAGCAGCGGGGGGTGGGTGGGATCGAACAGTTCGGCGCTGCCGCGCTGGGCGCGCAGCGCCTGCTGCAGGGCCATGACCCGGTAGGCTTCGCTGCCGAACTCGATATCCGCCATGCCGGAGTCCGCCGGCAACCACAGGCGCCGACCATCGGTAGCCGGGACGGGCTGTTGCTGCCAGGGGTATTGAGCGCGGCGGAACAACCGCACCAGCAAGGTGGGCCGGGCGGGCGGCTGGGCGATCCGGAGCGGGTAGCTGGCGCCGGTTACCGCGGTGACCAGCAGGTCCAGACGGGGCGCGACATCGGCAAGGGTGGCGGTCGGCGGCCCTTTCGCCGGTGGCCGGTAACGCCGCCACAGCTTCTGCGCCTGGATGGTCGCATGGCGCGCGGCATCGCTGACCAGCTCCTCGGCTTCGGCCATCGTCGTCGGGCCCGCTAGACGAAGGTGCCGTCGACCAGATCGCGCAGGGCGCTGACCATCGACGACTCGTCGGACAGCGGCGAGACGATGGCCGCATGGCAGGCTTCGCGCACCGGGATACCGCAGCTGGTCAGGGTGGCGGCGGCGATCAGCAGCCGCGTGCTCGGCACTTCCGCCAGGCCGCGGTCGCGCAGCTGGCGGATGCGCCCGGCCAGGCTGACCAGGCCCCTGGCGATGGCCGGGTCGGCGCCGCTCTCGTGCTGCACGATCAGCGCCTCCTGTTCGGGCGCGGGGAAGTCCAGGTCCATGGCGACGAAGCGCTGGCGGGTGCTGGGTTTCAGGTCCTTGAGCATGCGCTGGTAGCCGGGGTTGTAGGACACCACCAGTTGAAAGCCGGGCGCCGCCTCGATGGTCTCGCCGGTCTTGTCGATCGGCAGCATGCGCCGGTAATCGGTCAGCGCGTGCAGCACCACCACGGTGTCCTGTCGCGCCTCGACGACCTCGTCCAGGTAGCAGATGGCGCCTTCGCGCACGGCGCGGGTCAGCGGCCCGTCCTGCCAGACGGTGCCGTCATGGCGGATCAGGTAGCGGCCGATCAGGTCGCTGGCCGCCAGGTCGTCGTGGCAGGGAATGGTCACCAGCGGCCGGCCGAGCCGCCAGGCCATGTGTTCGACGAAGCGGGTCTTGCCGCAGCCGGTCGGGCCCTTGAGCATGACCGCCAGGCCCCGGGCATGGCACTGCTCGAACAGGGCGATCTCGTTGCCGGCCGGCCGGTACCAGGGCTCCTCCGCCAGCTGGCGCGCGGACAGGCTGCGCAGTGCGCGATCCATGCCCACCTCAGGTGGTCCGGTCGACAGCGAGGCCGCCGTTCGGCGCCGGCTCTTCGCTCAGTGCTTCGAAGCGCGGTCGGTAGCGGAAGAAGTCGTAGATATACAGCCCCACGCCGGTGGCGAAGACGCTGGCGGTGGCGATCAGCATCACGAAGTGGATCTGGATCTTGAGCTGCGCATCCAGATAGCCCACGCCCATGATCCGCTCCAGGTACACCTGGCCGATGCCGGCGGTGGCGAAGGAGATGGTCATGCCGAACATGCCGGCCAGCTGCAGCCAGAAGGCCCAGTAGCCGATGGCGGTGCCCTCGTCCGGACGCTTGTGGGTGAGCGAGGGCAGCGCGTAGCTGATCATCGCCAGCACGATCATGGCGTAGGCGCCGTAGAAGGCGGCATGGCCGTGCATGGCGGTGACCAGGGTGCCGTGGGTCCACTTGTTGATGCTCGGCCAGGTATGGGCCAGGCCCAGCAGGCCGGCGCCGAACAGGGTGAACACGGTGCTGCCCAACGTCCAGTGCAGCGCCAGCACGTTGGGATGGCGCAGCCCCGAGCGGCGCATGGCGCCGTAGGCGTACATGGCCATGCCGACGATCGCCAGCGGTTCCAGCGCGCTGAAGAAGCCGCCGATCGGCAGCCAGTAGTAGGGCACGCCGACCCAGTAGTAGTGGTGCGCGGTGCCGAGGATGCCGGCGATGAACACCAGGCCGACGATCACGTACAGCCACTTCTCCAGCACTTCGCGGTCCGCGCCGGACAGGCGGATCAGCAGGTAGGCGAGGAAGGCGCCCATGATCATCATCCACACGCCTTCGACCCAGAGATGGATGGTCCACCAGCGGTAGAAGATGGATACCGTGTAGTTCTCGTAATGCAGCAGCGCGGGGAGGAACAGCACGGCGCTGCTGAGCAGGCCGAGCAGCAGCACGCCTTCGGTGGTGGTGAAGCGCCCGGATTTCCGGATGGTCATGCCGATGTTGTAGAGAAAGATCAGCATGCAGACGACGATGACCAGCTTGTGCGGCAGCGGTTGTTCCAGCAGCTTGTTGCCGGTGCCGTAGCGGAACAGGTAGCCGATGATCGCGGTGACGCCCATGGCGGTCCACAGGCCGAGCTGGAGGTAGGCGAGCCTGGTGCTGTGCAGCTCGGTGCGCGACTCGTCGGGCACCATCCAGTAGGTGGCGCCCATGAAGCCGGTGAGCACCCAGACGATCAGCAGGTTGGTGTGGATCACCTTGGTGACGTCGAACGGCAGGATGGACAGCAATGGATCGGGGCCCAGGTACTTCGCCGCCGAGAGCAGGCCGAACACCAGTTGCAGGCCGAACAGCACCATGGCGACGGCGAAGTACCAGTAAGCGACGGACTGTGATTGGTAGCGCATGGCCTGACCTCTGCAAGTGTCTTCCCGGCGCCCCGAGAGCGCGGCGGGGTCGCTGTTATTTGAATGTCGCGAGGTACGCGACCAGTTGGTCGAGCTGTTCGTCGCTCAGCGACTGGGCATAGGTGTTCGGCATGAACGAGGTGCCGCCCGCCGAATACATCTCGCCAGGATGCAGGTAGGCGCTGGGCGTGACGATGGATTCGCGGATGTACGCCTCGACGCTCTCGGCGCCGCCCTGGTAGTCCGCCGAGGCGATGGTCCGTTCGGCCCGCGTGGCGATGCCGGCCAGCGTCGGCCCCGCCAGGTTGACCCCGGGGGCGATGGAGTGGCAGGCATTGCAGGCCGGCGTCACCGTGCGGAACAGGGCTTCGCCCTGGGCGATGGGGGCTTCGCCGCCGCTGACCGGTCGTGCGCCGGGCGGCATCTGTTCGGGTGCGTGGCCGGGGCCGGAGGCGTCCTGCTGCGCCAGGGTCAGGTCGGTGCCGGGGATCGACGAGCCGGTCACCAGGATCGGGCGTGGCGGCCAGCCCTGGTTGTCGACACTGGCGACCCAGTCGAAGAAGGCGATCAGCGCGGCGATCTCCTCGTCGCTCAGGTCCTGGTCCGGCATCAGCCGGCGGTGGCGCTGCTCGTCGTAGAACTTCGCCGGGTCCTTGAGAAAGGCGGTGAGGTAGGGCGCGCCGCGGTGCTGGGAGATTTTCGTCAGGTCCGGGGCGTAGTAGGCCCCCTCGCCGAAGAGCGTATGGCAGTTGATGCAGTTTTTCGCGTGCCAGACATCCTTGCCGCGGGTGACTTCGGGGGTGATGGCCTCGGCATTGGTCAGGGCGGGAAACTGCCGGTGACTGTCCACCGTGAGCCCGAGAAAGACCGCCGTGGCGACGAGGGTGGAAATGATGGCGAAGAAACGCGTTTGTCGCTTGTTCATTGGGAGCGCCTCAACGGCGGATCAAACGCCGATGCCTGACCAGTGAATGATGCCGATAGCGCCGGCATAGAGCGCGGCGGCGAGCATCAGCGCAAGAACCACGAAGCTGAGAATCCTCAGGGCCTTTTCCAAGCTGTTCTCCTTCTGCCGAGTCGTTGGCGGCGGTGGCGCTAGCCACCGGGCGGCAGGCGTACCAGCGTGACCAGTACGATCGAGTCCGCCAGCAAGCGCAGGGCATGCCTGGTCTGCTCGGCCAGGTAGATCAGCTCGTTGGCGCGCAACGGCCGCCAGTCGTCGTCGACCTGGACCTCGATCGCGCCCTGCAGGCAATGGATGGTGATGGGACCCGGCACGGCATGGCCGGGAACGACATGGCCGGCGCTTAGTACCAGGCGCATGACCTCGATGCGGGGGGCGCTGACGATCGCTTGAGACTTGAGGGTGGGCAACTGCCCTGCGCAAAGCAGGTCGACCACTTCGCCCGATTGCGCGTGCTTCAAGGCCATGGCTGTTCCGCCGTTGTTGCTTGGTCTTGAGCGTAGACGAGGTGTTGGGGGTGGTCCAATTTGGGGCGCGCGTGTAAGGGGCGTGCCGCTCAGACGCAAAAAACCTTCCCGGCGCGAGGCGCCGGGAAGGACCGGGTGGTTATTCCGGCTTCGGCGTGGTCGCCGTGCTGGCCGGCAGGGTCGGGTAGGCCACCTGCGGTTGCTCGCCGGTGAGGCTGTGGAGGAACGCGGTGATGGCGCTGACTTCGTCATCGTTGAGCTGACGGCCGAGCTGGCTGTCACCCATGATCGCCACGGCCTGTTCCAGCTCCCAGACTTCACCGCTGTGGAAGTACGGCGGCGTCAGGGCGATGTTGCGCAGCGGTGCGGCGCGGAACACGTACTCGTCGTCGGCGGTGTTGGTGACCGTGAAGCGGCCCTTGTCACCGGCCGGCAGGATGTCGGCGCCCGGCTTCTTGATCACGCCGAACGGGAAGTAGCTCTGGCCGCCGACGTTGACGCCGTTGTGGCAGGCGATGCAGCCGACGTCCATGAACAGCGCGAGGCCTTTCTTCTGCTTGTCGTCCAGTGCCTTGTCCTCACCCTTGAGGAAGCGGTCGAACGGCGAATTCGGCGTGGTCAGGCTGACTTCGAAGGCTTCCAGGGCGTAGGCCATGTTGTCGAAGCTGACCGGGTCCTTGTCGTTGGGGAAGGCTTTCTTGAACTCGGCGGCGTACTCCGGAATGCTCTTGAGCGTCGCCACGACCCGCTCGGGCGTGCTGTTCATCTCGACGCTGGCCTGTACCGGGCCCTTGGCCTGCTCCTGCAGGTCCTTGGCACGGCCATCCCAGAACTGTGCGGCGTTGAACACGGCGTTCAGCACGGTCGGCGAGTTGCGCGGACCTTTCTGCCAGCCGTGGCCGATGGAGGTCGGTACGTTGTCGCTGCCGCCGATGCTCAGGTTGTGGCAGGTGTTGCAGCTGATCACGTGGCTGCTGGACAGGCGCGGGTCGAACCAGAGCTTGTGGCCGAGCATCGCCTGGTCGTCGCTGACTGTCTGGCCGCGAACCTCGGTGACCTTGTCCGGTACCGGCTTGAAGATGGCGCTGGCGCGCTCGCGCAGGTCATCGGCATTCGCTACGCCGGCGAACAGTAGGCTGCTAAGCAATAAAGGAAGGGACGGGCGCATCACGGAAACTCCTTTTGTGTTGGCTAGCCCTAGGAGGCCTCTTTTGGTCAAGTCGATGCTTGATCTGCATCAAGCCGGATGAGCAAAGCAGGGGCGGTGAATTGTGTCCGGGTATGACGGCGCCGCTGCTTTTGGCAGGCGTCTCGGAAAAACGCCGTCATCGGCAGGGATTCCGCTGGCGGCGCCCTGTCGGTCGGGCGATCGGAGCCGCTCGGGCGGCGCCGGCAGGAACCCGCGGGCGCCAGCCTTGCGGCGCGGCGGAGGCAACGCCAGAATGACGGCATCTATCGTGGCCGCGTGCGCCACTCCAGCAAGGATTCCCGATGCCTGAAACTGTCGCTGCCGGCCTGCGCCTGGCACCCGATGCGCTGACCCGTCCCTTCGAGCCCAGCCAATTCAACTTCAAGACCACCGCCGAGCTCGAGCCGTTTCTCGGCGTGCTCGGCCAGGAGCGGGCGGTCGAGGCGCTGCAGTTCGGCGTGGCGATGCCGCGTCCCGGCTACAATGTGTACGTCATGGGCGAGCCGGGCACCGGGCGTTTCTCCTTCGTGCGCCGCTACCTGAAGGCCGAGGGCAAGCGGCTGGACACGCCGTCGGACTGGGTCTACGTGAACAACTTCGACGAGCCGCGCGAGCCGCGGGTGCTGGAGCTGCCGCACGGCGGCGCCGCGGCGTTCATCGCCGACATCACGCAGCTGATCGACAACCTGCTGGCGACCTTCCCGGCGGTGTTCGAGCACCCCAGCTTCCAGCAGAAGAAGAGCGCCATCGATCGCGCCTTCAACCAGCGTTACGACAAGGCGCTGGATGTGATCGAGAAGGCGGCGCTGGAGAAGGAAATCGCGCTCTATCGCGACAGCAGCAATATCGCCTTCACCCCGATGAAGGACGGCAAGGCGATGGACGAGACCGAGTTCGCCCAACTGCCGGAGGCCGAGCGCGAGCGCTACCACGAGGACATTTCCGCACTGGAAGTGCGCCTGAACGAGGAGCTGGCGAGCCTGCCGCAGTGGAAGCGCGAGTCGACCAACCAGCTGCGCCAGCTCAATGACGAGACCATCAGCCAGGCGCTGCAACCGCTGCTGGAGCCGCTGTCGGAAAAATACGGGGAAAACGCCGGCATCGAGGCCTACCTGCAGGCGGTACAGGTCAACCTGCTGAAGACCGTGGTCGAGCAACTGGTGGACGAGAACCGCCCGGAAGCGCAGAACCGCCTGCTGCTCGAGGAGCAATACAGCCCGAGCCTGGTGGTCGGCCACCCGGTCGACGGTGGTGCGCCGGTGGTGTTCGAGCCGCACCCGACCTACGACAACCTGTTCGGCCGCATCGAATACAACACCGACCAGGGCGCGCTCTACACCAGCTATCGCCAGCTGCGCCCGGGTGCGCTGCACCGTGCCAACGGCGGCTTCCTCATGCTCGAGGCGGAAAAGCTGCTGGGCGAGCCCTTCGTCTGGGAGGCGCTCAAGCGCGCCCTGCAGTCGCGCAAGCTGAAGATGGAGTCGCCGCTGGCCGAACTCGGCCGGCTGGCCACGGTGACGCTGACGCCGCAGGTCATCCCGCTCAACGTCAAGGTGATCATCATCGGCTCGCGGCAGCTCTACTACACGCTGCAGGACCTGGATCCGGACTTCCAGGAGATGTTCCGCGTGCTGGTGGACTTCGACGAGGACATCCCGCTGGCCGAGGACAGCCTCGAGCAGTTCGCCCAGCTGATGAAGACCCGCACCTCGGAGGAAGGCATGGCGCCGCTCAGCGCCGCCGCGGTGGCGCGTCTGGCGACCTACAGCGCGCGGCTGGCCGAACACCAGGGACGCCTGTCGGCGCGGATCGGCGACCTCTTCCAACTGGTCAGCGAGGCCGATTTCATCCGCCAGCTGGCCAAGGACGAGGTGACCGACGTCGGCCACATCGAGCGCGCGCTGAAGGCCAAGGCCACCCGCACCGGCCGGGTTTCGGCGCGGATTCTCGAGGACATCCTCGCCGGGGTGATCCTGATCGACAGCGAAGGCGCGGCGATCGGCAAGTGCAACGGCCTGACCGTGCTGGAAGTCGGCGACTCGGCCTTCGGCATGCCGGCGCGCATCTCCGCCACGGTCTATCCGGGCGGCTCGGGGATCGTCGACATCGAGCGCGAGGTCAATCTCGGCCAGCCGATCCATTCCAAGGGCGTGATGATCCTCACCGGCTACCTCGGCAGCCGCTACGCCCAGGAGTTTCCGCTGGAGATTTCGGCGAGCATCGCGCTGGAGCAGTCCTACGGCTACGTCGATGGCGACAGCGCTTCGCTGGGCGAGTGCTGCGCGCTGATCTCGGCGCTGTCGCGCACGCCGCTCAAGCAGTGCTTCGCCATCACCGGTTCGATCAACCAGTTCGGCGAGGTGCAGGCGGTCGGTGGGGTCAACGAGAAGATCGAAGGCTTCTTCCGGCTCTGCGAGGCGCGCGGGCTGACCGGCGAGCAGGGCGTGATCGTCCCGTTCGCCAACGTCACCACGCTGATGCTCGACGAGCGCGTGCTGGAGGCCGTGCGCCAGCAGCGCTTCCACGTCTACGCGGTGCGGCAGGTGGACGAGGCGTTGTCGCTACTGGTGGGCGAGGACGTCGGCGCGGCCAACGCACAGGGACATTTCCCCAAGGGCAGCGTCAATGCCCGCGTGGTGGAGCGCTTGCGCGACATCGCCGAGATCGAGCTGGAGGACGAGGGCAAGGGCGAATCGCCGCAGTCGCCGGCGCTGCCGGAAGGAAGTAAACCCTGAGCGGATTTCGAACGGAACGATAGCGCGCGCGACAGGTCTGCAGTGGAGGAGGGCATCCACCCGCCATCCACAAGGTTATCCACAGCTTCAGGGGATAAACCGGCTTGCGCGCTCATTCGTCAGGAGTGTCCCGCGTCAGCCCGACGCGAGGATCGCTGCCATGTCGCATAGCCTTTGTCTCAATCGCCAGTGCCTGGGACTGGTTACCCGAATCGAATGCATCATTCGTCCGCTGGCGGGCGGCAACGGCCTATGGACGTTGCTCTGCGCCGCCGGGCTGGCCGATGGACAACCCACCGCCATCAAGGTGCAGGGCCCGTTTCACGGGCCGGCGATGGCCGAGTCGGTGCTTGCGGCGATCGCCGACAACCTGCTGGGGCAGGGTTATCGCGAATCCGACGCCCCGTCGATCTGGCAGCTGCACATGCAGGCCGAACTGCGCCGGGTGAATGCCAATCAGGCACGCTTTCTCGGTGGCTGGGAGTCGCGCCCCTAGGGCTGAGCCGATTCGAGCCGGTGGGTAGCGGGCGGTTTTTTCGGGGTGACGCCACCGCCGCGGCGTTTTTATCCACACGCACATACGGCGCCTGGGCTTGCCTTGTGTGCCCGGCCTCGCTGCGTATACTCGCCGTTCCGTTATTTCCATTTGTGAGACCCCATGGAGCGCATTCTCGAAAATGCCATGTACGCCGCGCGCTGGCTGTTGGCCCCCATCTATTTCGGCCTGGCATTCGCGCTGCTGGCGCTGGCGATCAAGTTCTTCCAGGAGATCTTCCATATCCTGCCGATGATTCTGTCCATCAGCGAAGCCGATCTGGTGTTGACGTTGCTGTCGCTGATCGACATGGCCCTGGTCGGCGGGCTGCTGGTGATGGTGATGATCTCCGGCTACGAGAACTTCGTTTCCCAGCTGGACGTGGACGAGGGAAAGGAAAAGCTCGACTGGCTCGGCAAGATGGACTCCGGTTCGCTGAAACTGAAGGTCGCCGCCTCGATCGTGGCGATTTCTTCGATCCACCTGCTGCGCATGTTCATGAACGTGCAGCAGATCGAGAGCGAGAAATTGATGTGGTACGTGATCATCCACCTGACGTTCGTGCTGTCGGCATTCGCCATGGGCTACATGGACAAGATCACCAAGCACTGATTCGCGTCGCTCGGCAAGGGTTCGCCCAGCTGTGCTAGGCTGGCCGACCTTTTATCCCATCGGAGCCCGAGCATGACCGATCTCAACCTCTCCACCGACGAAACCCGCGTGAGCTACGGCATTGGCCGCCAGCTGGGGGATCAGCTGCGCGACAATCCACCGCCGGGCGTCAGCCTGGATGCGGTGATCGCCGGCATCCGCGACGCCTTCGCCGGCGTTGCCAGCCAGGTCAGCCCGGAGGCGCTGAATGCCAGCTTCGCCGTGATTCGCGAGCGTATGCAGGCCGAGGCGCAGAAGAAGGCCGAGGCCGCGGCTGCCGAAGGCCGCGCCTTCCTCGCCGAGAATGCCCAGCGCGAAGGCGTGGTCGTGCTGGAGTCGGGGCTGCAGTACGAGGTGCTGAGCAGCGGCGAAGGTCCGCGGCCGACCCGCGAGGACAGCGTGCGCACCCACTATCACGGCACCCTGATCGACGGCAGCGTGTTCGACAGTTCCTATCAGCGCGGCCAGCCCGCCGAGTTTCCGGTCGGCGGCGTGATCGCCGGCTGGACCGAAGCCCTGCAACTGATGAACGCAGGCAGCAAATGGCGTCTCTACGTACCGAGCGAACTGGCCTACGGTGCCCAGGGCGTCGGCAGCATCCCGCCGCACAGCGCGCTGGTGTTCGACGTCGAACTGCTGGACGTGCTTTAAAAGGCGGCTCGCTTCGCGAGCGCGGACTGTTTTTGTGGGCGGCCCGACCTCGGGGCGATGCTTTTAGCTGTTGCCAGGCCGTTGGCCTGCAATCGCCGCGAGGGCGCGCCTCCCACAGGTCTGAGCGCTTTCGTCGCTTTTCGCCCGACACCGTTTCTCAAGGGCGCAACGCCCGGGCATAGCTGAACAGGAACAGGTTGCGGACCTGTTCCTTGAGCACGCAGGGCTCGCTGGTGCTCAAATCCTGCAGGTCCAGGTCGCCCTGCTCGCGCAACTCCTCGAGCGCCTCTCCTTCAAGCGAAACGCATACCGCGCCGGTGTTGCGATCGAGTATCCGCAGGTAAGGCTGTGGCCGATCCAGCCAGGCATCTATCAGATAAGTCATGCTGCACCTCCAGTTGATTTGCTTAATGAGAATAATTGTTATTTGCAAAACTGCAAGCGCAGATGATCGATGGCCTGTGCAGGCTACAGCGGGTGTCAGTCAAGAGAGGAGAGGCTGACGGCTGCGCCATGCGGCGCAGCGTCGGAAGGACGTGCTCAGTGCGTGCGGGCTACGGCGAAACGGCAAAGCTCCGCCAGGGCGTCGCGGTAGCGGTTGGCGGGAACGACTTCGAGGCAGGCGATGGCGCGCTCGGCGTAATCGCGGGCCAGCCTGGCGGTGTAGTCTAGGGCGCCGGAGGCCTCCACGGCAGCGCGGATGCTTTCCAGATCTTCCAGGCCGCCTTTCTGGATCGCCTTGCGCACCAGGGCCGCCTGTTCGGCCGTGCCTTCGCGCATGGTGTAGATCAGTGGCAGCGTGGGTTTGCCTTCGGCGAGATCGTCGCCGACGTTCTTGCCGAGGGTTTCGGCATCGCCCTGATAGTCGAGCAGGTCGTCGACCAACTGGAAGGCGATGCCGAGGTAGTCACCGAAGGCGCGCAGGGCTTCGCGCTGGGCCTCGCTGGCGCCGGCCAGGGTGGCGGCGCTATGGGTGGAGGCCTCGAAGAGCATGGCGGTCTTGGCGCGGATGACCTCCATGTAGATCTCTTCGGTGGTACTGGCGTCGCGAACCTTGGACAGCTGCAGCACCTCGCCTTCGGCGATGACCCGGGTCGCCTGGGAAATGATGCGCATGACCGGCATGGAGTCGAGCTCGACCATCATTTCGAAGGAGCGCGCATAGAGGAAGTCGCCCACCAGCACGCTCGGCGCATTGCCCCACAGCGCGTTGGCGGTCGAGCGGCCACGGCGCATGCCGGACATGTCGACGACGTCGTCGTGCAGCAGGGTGGAGGTGTGCAGGAATTCGATGATCGCCGCCAGCAGGCGCAGCTGGTCGCCCTGGTGGCCCAGCGCGCTGCCGCTGAGCAGCACCAGCAGCGGGCGCAGGCGCTTGCCGCCGGCCGAGGTGATGTAGTCCCCGATCTTTTCCACCAGCGGAACGCGCGAAGTCAGTTGCTTGCGGATGATGCCATCGACAGCGGCAAAATCGTCCGCCACAACTTGGTAGAAAGGCTGGGGTTGCATCGGGGACTCCTCGCAGATTGCGCGGCATGCTAGGGGGCGGGTCCGGCACTGTCAAGGCAGCGCCAGCTGGCTATTGCGCAGGGGGTGGCGCATGCGTACAATCGCGGACCCTGAACTTCCCCCTGGGCATTTCCCTGCCTTACGCAATTGCACGGGCGTCACTTCCGGCCCCATGCAGCCATGCCAGCCACCAACCATTCTTTCAAAGCGCTGGGTGAGCAGGATCAACGGAGATACATAGATGTACGCAGTTATCGTTACCGGCGGCAAGCAGTACAAGGTTGCCGAAGGCGAATACCTCAAGATCGAGAAACTCGAAGTTCCGACTGGCGAAGCTGTCACTTTCGACCGCGTTCTGCTGATCGGCAACGGCGAAGATGTGAAAATCGGCGCTCCGGTGGTCGATGGTGCCAAAGTCACCGCTGAAGTGGTTGCCCAGGGCCGCCACGACAAAGTGACCATCATCAAGTTCCGCCGTCGTAAGCACCACATGAAGCGTCAGGGCCACCGTCAGTGGTTCACTGAGGTCAAAATCACCGGTATTCAGGGCTAATCGGGCCTGAATCCCCTTATAGGAGTATTGAACTCATGGCACACAAAAAAGCTGGCGGTTCTACCCGCAACGGTCGCGACTCAGAAGCCAAACGCCTTGGCGTGAAGATGTACGGCGGCCAGGCCATCAAGGCCGGCAACATCATCGTGCGTCAGCGCGGCACCCAGTTCCATGCCGGTTATGGCGTGGGCATGGGCAAGGATCACACCCTCTTCGCCAAGGTCGAGGGTGTGGTCAAGTTCGAGGTGAAGGGCGCTTTTGGTCGTCGCTACGTGAGCGTCGTCGCAGCCTAACCGCGACGTTGCTGGAAAAGCCCTGTCATGCGACGGGGCTTTTTTGTTTCTGTATCCTTGTGAGGCTCTTGCAAAGAGCGGTGCGCTGCGCATTCGGCTCTTGCCGGGTTTTTTGCAAGACCCTTAGGTTTCTTGTTTCTTAGGCCCGTCCTGCGGCGGGAGGCGTTCCCATGAAATTCGTCGATGAAGTATCGATTTTTGTAAAGGCCGGCGACGGTGGCAACGGCATGATGAGCTTCCGTCGCGAGAAGTTCATCGAGAAGGGCGGTCCCAACGGCGGCGATGGTGGTGACGGCGGCTCGGTGTACCTGGAGGCCGACGAGAACCTCAATACCCTGGTGGACTACCGCTACACCCGCCGCTTCCATGCGCAGAACGGGCAGAAGGGCGGCAGCACCGACTGTACCGGCGCCAAGGGCGAGGATCTGGTCCTGCCGGTGCCGGTGGGCACCACCGTCATCGATGCTGCGACCCAGGAAATCATGGGTGACCTGACCAAGGCCGGCCAGCGCCTGCTGGTGGCCCAGGGTGGCTGGCACGGCTTGGGCAATACGCGCTTCAAGTCCAGCACCAACCGTGCGCCGCGGCAGACCACGCCGGGCAAGCCGGGCGATGCGCGCGACCTCAAGCTGGAGCTGAAGGTGCTGGCCGACGTCGGCCTGCTGGGGCTGCCGAATGCCGGCAAGAGCACCTTCATTCGCTCGGTTTCCGCCGCCAAGCCGAAGGTGGCCGACTATCCCTTCACCACGCTGGTGCCGAACCTCGGTGTGGTCAGCGTGGGTCGTTACAAGAGCTTCGTGATCGCCGATATCCCGGGGCTGATCGAGGGTGCGGCCGAGGGCGCCGGGCTGGGCATTCGGTTCCTCAAGCACCTGGCGCGCACCCGCCTGTTGTTGCATCTGGTCGACATGGCGCCGCTGGACGGCAGCGACCCGGCCGATGCGGCCGAAGTGATCCTGCGCGAGCTGGAAAAATTCAGCCCGGCCCTGATGCAGCGCGACCGCTGGCTGGTGCTGAACAAGGCCGACCAGTTGCTCGATGACGAGCGCGAGGAGCGTATGCGCCAGGTGGTCGAGCGCCTGGAGTGGGAAGGGCCGGTATTCGTCATCTCCGCGCTGGAGGGCGAGGGCACCGAGGCGCTGAGCCAGGCCATCATGCGTTATCTCGACGAGCGTACGCTGCGTATCGCCGAGGAGCCGGATTATGCCGAGGCGCTGGCCGAGCTGGACCGACAGATCGAGGACGAGGCGCGTGCGCGGTTGCAGGCGCTCGATGACCAGCGTGCGCTGCGGCGTGCCGGGGTCAAGGCGGCGGATGAGGTCGATGATGACGACTTCGACGACGATGACGATGACGAGGGCGGCGCCGAGATCATCTACGTCCGCTGAGTCGGGTTCGGGTCGCTTGGCGACCTGCTTCATGCGAGTGGTCGGCGGGCTGGCTCGTGCGCAGCCCGATCCAGAGGTGTTTTGGCCGGAGAGAAGGCGGGAACGATGCGGGACAAGGTGAGCGGTGCGCGGCGCTGGGTGGTGAAGATCGGCAGTGCGCTGCTGACCGCCGACGGGCGCGGCCTGGACCAGGCGGCGATGGCGGTCTGGGTGGATCAGATGGTGGCCCTGCGCGAGGCGGGCGTGGAGTTGGTGCTGGTGTCGTCTGGCGCGGTCGCCGCCGGCATGAGCCGCCTGGGTTGGGCGGCACGGCCGAAGGCAGTGCATGAGCTGCAGGCCGCTGCGGCAGTGGGGCAGATGGGATTGATCCGGGCCTGGGAGTCGAGCTTTGCCCGCCGCGATCAGCAGACCGCGCAGATCCTGGTCACCCATGACGACCTTTCCGACCGCAAGCGCTACCTCAATGCGCGTAGCACCCTGCGCACGCTCGTCGATCTCGGTGTAGTGCCGGTCATCAACGAGAACGACACCGTGGTCACCGACGAGATCCGCTTCGGCGACAACGATACTCTCGGTGCGCTGGTGGCCAACCTGGTCGAGGCCGATCTGCTGGTCATTCTCACCGATCGCGACGGCATGTTCGATGCCGACCCTCGTCTCAATCCCCGGGCCAATCTCATCAGCGAGGCACGTGCCGACGACCCGGCGCTGGATGCCGTGGCGGGTGGCACTGGTGGTGCGCTGGGACGCGGCGGCATGCAGACCAAGCTGCGCGCGGCGCGTCTGGCTGCGCGTTCCGGTGCGCATACGGTGATCGTCGGTGGGCGTATCGAGCAGGTGCTGGCGCGGCTCAAGGCCGGCGAGCGCCTGGGTACGTTGCTGGCGCCCGAGCGCAGCCGGCATGCGGCGCGCAAGCAGTGGCTGGCCGGGCACTTGCAGACCCGTGGCACGCTGACGTTGGATGCCGGTGCCGTGCATGCCTTGCGCCAGGGGCATCGCAGCCTGTTGCCGGTTGGCGTGAAGGCGGTGCGGGGTGGATTCCGCCGGGGTGAAATGGTGGTCTGCGTCGGCCCGCAAGGGGAAGAGGTGGCGCGGGGGTTGGTGAATTACAGTGCGGCCGAGGCACAGCGGATTCTCGGTCGCCCGTCCGACGAGATCGAGAAGCTGCTCGGCTACGTCGACGAGCCGGAGCTGATCCATCGCGACAACATGATTCTGGTCTGAGGTGATCATGTCCCGGGCTGTCATGGCGTTGCTGCTGGGGCTGGCGATGCCGCAATTCGCGTTCGCTGAACAGATTGGCGAAGTCGATACGGTGTTCAAGTGGCTCGGGCCGAACCACAAGATCGTGATCGAGGCGTTCGATGATCCCAAGGTCGACGGTGTGACCTGTTACCTTTCGCGAGCCAAGACCGGCGGCATCAAGGGTGGCCTGGGGCTTGCGGAGGATCGGGCCGAGGCGTCGATTGCCTGCCGGCAGGTCGGGCCCATCCGGGTCAATGATGGACTGAAGGATGGCGAGGTGGTGTTCAAGGAGCGCACGTCGCTGGTGTTCAAGAGCATGCAGGTGGTGCGCTTCTTCGACGAGAAGCGCAATGCGCTGATCTATCTCGTCTATAGCGACCGGATCATCGAAGGCAGTCCGCAGAATGCGGTGACGGCGATCCCGATCCTGCCCTGGCCGTAGGTTGGGTTGAGCGCAGCGAAGCCCAACGGGCAGGATGTCGGGCGGTGCTTGAGCGTGTTGGGCTTCGTCGCTGCGCTCCTCAACCCAGCCTGCGAAGCTGCCAGGAGCTGCAGGCATAAAAAAACCGGCGCGAGGCCGGTTTTTTCAAGAACGGGCAGCTCAGGCTGCAGCAGCTTCGCCGAGGGCCTTGATGTGGCCGTTCAGGCGGCTCTTGTGACGAGCGGCTTTGTTCTTGTGGATGATGCCTTTGTCGGCCATGCGGTCGATGACCGGCACAGCGGCGGTGTAGGCTGCGCGGGCCTTGTCCAGGTCCTTGGCATCGATGGCCTTGACCACATTCTTGATGTAGGTGCGAACCATGGAGCGCAAGCTGGCGTTGTGGCTGCGACGCTTCTCAGCCTGAATTGCGCGTTTTTTGGCGGAAGGGCTGTTGGCCACCGTCGAACTCCTCGAAAACGTGGGGGATTGCAAAGCAAATAAGGCCGCGAATCATGCCGACGCGGCGGGCGCTTGTCAAGCCCGCTCGAATGGCTCGCGATGCTGGTCGGACAGATGGGCTGCGGCTAAACTCGCCGCCTCGTTTCGTGTCCTAACTGGCCATCGATCCAGTCGGCAGTGGTGCTGTCCGGCCGATCCATCTCGCTGCAATTCCAGGAAAGACAAAATGTCCGAAAAAACCGGCAAGGGCGGGTTGTTGCGTTCCAGCGCGGTGGTCAGTGTCATGACCCTGTTGTCGCGCGTGCTGGGCATGGTACGCGATATGGTGGTTGCCAGCTATTTCGGCTCCGGGGCGGCGGCGGACGCCTTCTTCATCGCCTTCAAGATCCCCAACTTCCTGCGCCGGCTGTTCGCCGAGGGCGCCTTCGCCCAGGCGTTCGTTCCGGTGCTGTCGGAGTACCGCGCCAAGCGCACGCTGGCCGACGTCAAGCTGCTGGTGGATCGCACCGCCGGCATGTTGGGCCTGATCCTCGCGGGGCTGACCGCGTTGGGCGTGCTGTTCGCACCCTATGTGGTGATGCTGTTCGCGCCGGGCTTCCATGACGACCCGGCGAAGATGCAGCTGGCCGGCGAACTGCTGCGCATCACCTTCCCCTACCTGATGCTGATCTCGCTGACGGCCTTCACCTCGGGCGTGCTCAACAGCTACGGCTACTTCGCCGTGCCGGGCTTCACGCCGGTACTGCTCAACGTCTGCATGATCGCTTCGGCGATATTCCTCACGCCGTACTTCAACCAGTCGATCATGGCGCTGGCCTGGGGCGTGTTCATTGCCGGCTTCGCCCAGCTGGCGTTCCAGCTGCCCTACGTCGCCCGGCTGGGGCTGCTGCCCAGGCCGCGGGTCAAGGTCGGCGATGCGGGTGTGCGGCGCATCATGCTGCTGATGGTGCCGGCGTTGTTCGGGGTCTCGGTCAGTCAGATCAACCTGTTGCTCGATACCGTGCTGGCGTCCTTCCTGCAGACCGGCAGCGTGTCCTGGCTGTACTACGCCGATCGGCTGTCCGAGTTGCCGCTGGGGGCGTTCGGCATCGCCATCGGCACGGTGATCCTGCCGAGCCTGTCGCGCCAGCATGCCAGCGACGATCCCAAGGCCTTTTCGTCGACGCTGGACTGGGCGCTGCGGATGGTCCTGCTGGTGGGCGTGCCCGCTGCGCTGGCGCTGGGTATCCTCGCCGAGCCGATGATCGCCAGCCTGTTCTACTACGGCGCCATGAGCGAAGAGGCGGTGGTGCAGTCGGCCAGGGCGCTGCAGGCCTATTCGCTGGGCGTGCTGGCGTTCATGCTGATCAAGGTGCTGGCGCCCGGCTTCTTCGCGCGCCAGGACCTGAAGACGCCGGTGCGCGTGGCGGTCATCTGCATGGTCGCCAACATGGTGATGAACCTGATCCTGATCTGGCCGCTCAAGCATGTCGGGCTGGCGCTGGCGACGTCGCTGTCGTCGATGCTCAATGCCTTCCTGCTGTTCTGGGGGCTCTACAAGATCGGTGTATACCGTCCGGCGCCTGGCTGGTGGCTGTTCGCGCTGCGTCTGGCTGGCGCCTGCGCGGCGATGGTGGCGGTGGTCTGGTGGCTCAACGTGCCGGCGCCGGAGTGGTTCGCCTGGGGCTGGCAGCAACGCGCGTTGCGTCTGGCGCTGCTGGTTTGCGCCGGCCTGGCCGCGTTTGCCGGCGGGCTGTTGCTGCTGGGGCTGCGGCCTCGGCATTTGCGGCACTGATCGACAGTGCCGGACGGCGGCAAACCTGTCCGGAAGACTCGCCACATGCGTATAATCGGCCACTTTTCAAGCAAGAAGTGCGGTATGCAGCTGGTTCGAGGTCTTCACAACCTACGCCCCCGGCACCGGGGCTGTGTCGCCACCATCGGCAACTTCGACGGAGTGCACCGGGGGCATCAGGCCATCCTGGCGCGCCTGCGCGAACGTGCGGCCGAACTGGGGCTGCCCAGTTGCGTGGTGATTTTCGAGCCGCAGCCGCGCGAATTCTTCTCGCCGGAAAGGGCGCCTGCACGCCTGACCCGGCTGCGTGAGAAGCTGCAGTTGTTGAGCGAGCAGGGCGTCGACCTGGTGCTGTGCCTGGCCTTCAATCGGCGACTGCGGGAGCTGAGCGCGGCCGAATTCGTTCATGCCACGCTGGTGGAGGGGCTGGGGGTGCGGCATCTGGAGGTCGGCGACGATTTCCGTTTCGGCTGCGACCGTGCCGGCGACTTCAACTTCCTGCTCAAGGCCGGTGCCGCCGAAGGCTTCACCGTCGAGGCCGCCACCACCATCGAGGTGGATGGCGAGCGGGTCAGCAGCACACGTCTGCGCCAGGTGCTGGCGGCAGGCGATCTGCTACAGGCCGAAGCGTTGCTCGGCAGGCCGTTCGGCATCACCGGTCGGGTCATGCATGGGCAGAAGCTCGGTCGCCAGCTGGGCGCACCGACCGCCAACGTTCAGCTCAAGCGCCGCAATACGCCGCTCAGCGGGGTGTTCGTGGTCAGCCTCGAACTGGATGGCAAGCCGCTGGCTGGCGTGGCCAACATCGGTATGCGGCCTACGGTCGAAAGCGACGGCCGGCCACACCTGGAAGTGCATCTGCTCGATTACCGGGGCGACCTTTACGGCCGCCTGGTGCAGGTGACCTTCCTGCGCAAGCTGCGCGACGAGCAGCGTTTCGCCTCGCTGGAGGCACTCAAGACGGCGATCGACGCGGACATCGCCGCCGCCCGCGACTACTGGCGGGCTTCACCCTTCACCACGAGTCAGGACTGAAATGACCGATTACAAAGCGACCCTCAATCTGCCGTCCACGGCGTTTCCGATGAAGGCCGGTCTGCCACAGCGCGAGCCGGAGATTCTGCAGCGCTGGAATAGCATTGACCTGTACCGGAAGCTGCGGCAGATCGGCGAAGGTCGCCCGAAATTCGTCCTGCACGATGGCCCGCCCTACGCCAACGGCAACATCCACATCGGCCATGCGGTGAACAAGGTGATCAAGGACATGATCGTCCGCTCGCGCACCCTGGCCGGTTTCGACGCGCCCTACGTGCCGGGCTGGGACTGCCACGGTCTGCCGATCGAACACAAGGTCGAGACCACCTTCGGCAAGAACCAGCCGGCGGACCTGACCCGCGAGCGCTGCCGCGCCTACGCCGCCGAGCAGATCGAAGGGCAGAAGGCCGACTTCATCCGCCTCGGCGTGCTCGGCGACTGGGACAACCCCTACAAGACCATGGACTTCGTCAACGAAGCCGGTGAAATCCGTGCCCTGGCGAAGCTGGTCGAGGGCGGCTTCGTCTTCAAGGGCCTGAAGCCGGTGAACTGGTGCTTCGACTGCGGCTCGGCGCTGGCCGAGGCGGAGGTCGAATACCAGGACAAGAAATCCGATGCCATCGACGTCGCCTTCGCCGTCGAGGACGCCGACAAGCTGACCGCCGCCTTCGGCCTCGCCAGCCTGGCCAAACCGACCAGTATCGTCATCTGGACCACCACCCCCTGGACCATCCCGGCCAACCAGGCGCTCAACGTACACCCTGAATTCATCTACGCGCTGGTCGACACCGGCGAGCGCCTGCTGGTGCTGGCCGAGGAGCTGGTCGAATCCTGCCTGCAACGCTATGGCCTGGCCGGTGAGATCGTCGCCCGCTGCGAAGGCAAGGCGCTGGAACTGATCCGCTTCCGCCATCCGTTCTACGAGCGCTTCGCCCCGGTCTACCTGGCCGAGTACGTGGAAACCGGCGCCGGCACCGGTATCGTCCACTCGGCGCCGGCCTATGGCGAGGACGACTTCCGTTCCTGCAAGCACTACGGCATGGAGAACGACGACATTCTCGGCCCGGTGCAGAGCAATGGCGTCTACGTGCCGGACCTGCCGTTCTTCGGCGGCCAGTTCATCTGGAAGGCCAACCCGAACATCGTCGCCAAGCTCGCCGAGGTCGGCGCGCTGCTCAAGCACGAGTCGATCCAGCACAGCTACATGCACTGCTGGCGGCACAAGACGCCGCTGATCTACCGCGCCACCGCGCAGTGGTTCGTCGGCATGGACAAGGTCGCCCACGACGGCAGCTCGCTGCGCCGCCGCGCGCTGGATGCCATCGAGCAGACCGAGTTCGTCCCGGCCTGGGGCCAGGCGCGCCTGCACGGGATGATCGCCGGCCGTCCGGACTGGTGCATCTCGCGCCAGCGCAACTGGGGCGTGCCGATTCCGTTCTTCCTGCACAAGGAAAGCGGCGAGCTGCATCCGCGCACCGTCGAGCTGATGGAGCTGGTCGCCCAGCGCGTGGAGCGCGAAGGCATCGAGGCCTGGTTCAAGCTCGACCCGGCCGAACTGCTCGGCGACGAGGCCGCGCAGTACGAGAAGACCAACGATACCCTGGACGTCTGGTTCGATTCCGGCACTACCCATTGGCACGTGATGCGTGGTTCGCACCCCATGGGCCATGAGCAGGGCCCGCGCGCCGACCTCTATCTGGAAGGCTCCGACCAGCACCGCGGCTGGTTCCATTCCTCGCTGCTGACCGGCGCGGCCATCGACGGCCATGCACCGTACAAGGGCCTGCTCACCCACGGTTTCACCGTGGACGAGAACGGCCGCAAGATGTCCAAGTCCCTCGGCAACGTCATCGCGCCGCAGGAAATCACCGACAGCATGGGCGCCGACATCCTGCGCCTGTGGGTTTCGGCCACCGACTATTCCGGCGAGATGGCGGTGTCCAAGCAGATCCTGCAGCGCAGCGCCGATGCCTATCGACGCATCCGCAACACCGCGCGCTTCCTGCTCTCGAATCTCGACGGTTTCGACCCGGCGCAGCACATGGTGCCGAATGATCAGCTGATTGCGCTGGATCGCTGGGCCATCGACCGAGCCCTGCTGCTGCAGCGCGAGATCGAGGAGGCCTACACCACCTACCGCTTCTGGAACGTCTACCAGAAGGTGCACAATTTCTGCGTGCAGGAGCTGGGCGGCTTCTACCTCGACATCATCAAGGACCGCCAGTACACCACCGGTGCCGACAGCCTGCCGCGGCGCTCCTGCCAGACCGCGCTGTACCACATCGCCGAGGCGCTGGTGCGCTGGATCGCGCCGATCCTGGCGTTCACCGCCGAGGAGATCTGGCAATACCTGCCGGGCGAGCGCAACGAGTCGGTGATGCTCAATACCTGGTACGAGGGCCTCGCCGAGCTGCCGCAGGATGCCGCGCTGGATCGCGTCTTCTGGGACAAGGTGATGGCGGTCAAGGCCGCGGTGAACAAGGAGCTGGAGAACCAGCGCAACGCCAAGGCCATCGGCGGCAACCTGCAGGCCGAAGTCACCCTGTATGCCGAGGACGCCCTGGTTACCGAACTGGCCAAGCTGGGCAACGAGCTGCGCTTCGTGCTGATCACTTCGGCCGTCGCGGTCGCGCCGCTGGCGCAGGCGCCTGCCGCGGCGGTGGAGAGCGAGTTGGCCGGCCTCAAGCTGTTGGTGAAGAAGACCGAGCACGCCAAGTGCGGTCGCTGCTGGCACCACCTGCCGGATGTCGGTAGCCACGCCGAGCACCCGGAAATCTGCGGGCGCTGCGTGGAAAACATCGAAGGTGCCGGCGAGGTGCGTCACTATGCGTGACGGCCTCGCCATCGGCGCAAGCGGCACTGGAGCCAGGCGATGAGCGCACGCTTCGGCAAGCTCACCTGGCTATGGCTCAGCGTGCTGGTGATCGCCTTCGATCAGGTGAGCAAGCACTGGTTCGAGGCCAATTTCAGCCTGTACCAGAAGGTCGAGGTCATTCCCGGCTACTTCGCCTGGACGCTGGCCTACAACACCGGCGCGGCCTTCAGCTTCCTCGCCGATCACAGCGGCTGGCAGCGCTGGCTGTTCGCGCTGATCGCCATTGGCGTGAGCGCCGTGCTGGTGGTCTGGCTCAAGCGGCTGAAGGCCGACGAGACCTGGCTGGCCGTGGCGCTGGCGCTGGTGCTGGGCGGCGCGCTGGGCAATCTCTACGACCGCATCGTGCTGGGCCATGTGGTCGACTTCATCCTGGTGCATTGGCAGAATCGCTGGTATTTCCCGGCGTTCAACATTGCCGACAGCGCCATTACCGTGGGCGCCGTGATGCTGGCGCTGGATATGTTCAAGGGCAACAAGACCGGAGAATCCGCACATGACTGAACAGCGCATTGGGCCGGACAAGGAAGTCACCCTGCATTTCGCGCTTGGCCTGGAAACGGGCGAGCTGGTCGACAGCACGTTCGACAAGAAACCCGCCACCTTCAAGGTGGGTGACGGCAACCTGCTGCCGGGCTTCGAGCAGCAACTGTACGGCCTCAAGGCCGGCGACAAGCGCACCCTGCAGATCGCGCCGGAGCAAGGCTTCGGCCAGGTCAACCCGCAGAACGTGCAGGTGATGCCGCGTAGCCAGTTCGAGGGCATGGAGCTGTCCGAGGGCCTGATGGTGAGCTTCCAGGATGCCGCCCGCACTGAATTGCCGGGGGTGGTCAAGGCGTTCGACGGCAACCAGGTCACCGTCGATTTCAACCATCCGCTGGCCGGCAAGACGCTGTCCTTCGAAGTCGAGATCATCGAAGTCAAGCCGGTCTAGGCCCCGTCGGGTCAGGGCCGATAGATGTAGGCGCCAGCGTGCTGGCGATCGGCCTGGCAGCACACGCACGGGCGTCGAAGAACGCCCTGCAGCGTATCGCGCTACACTCTCCCCCGTTTTCAAGCTCCGCGTGCCGAGACTCCACCATGCAAATCAAACTCGCCAATCCCCGCGGCTTCTGCGCGGGTGTCGACCGCGCCATCGAGATCGTCAATCGCGCCCTGGAGGTCTTCGGCCCGCCGATCTACGTGCGGCATGAAGTCGTGCATAACAAGTTCGTGGTGGAAGACCTGCGCGCACGCGGCGCGATCTTCGTCGAGGAACTGGACCAGGTACCGGACGACGTCATCGTCATCTTCAGTGCCCACGGCGTCTCCCAGGCGGTGCGCCAGGAGGCGGAAAAACGCGGCCTGAAAGTGTTCGACGCCACCTGCCCGCTGGTGACCAAGGTGCACCTGGAAGTCGCCAAGTACAGCCGCGAAGGGCGCGAATGCATCCTCATCGGCCACCAGGGCCATCCGGAAGTGGAAGGCACCATGGGGCAATACGACACGTGCAATGGTGGCTCGATCTATCTGGTGGAGGACGAGGAGGACGTGGCGCGGCTGCAGGTGCGCAACCCCGAAGCGCTGGCCTTCGTCACCCAGACGACGCTTTCGATGGACGACACCAGCCGGGTCATCGATGCGCTGCGCAGCCGCTTTCCCGGCATCGGCGGGCCGCGCAAGGACGATATCTGCTACGCCACCCAGAATCGCCAGGATGCGGTCAAGCAACTGGCCGACGAGTGCGACGTGGTGCTGGTGGTCGGCAGCCCCAACAGCTCCAACTCCAACCGCCTGCGTGAGCTCGCCGAACGCATGAACACCCCGGCCTACCTGATCGACGGCGCCGAAGACCTCGAGCCCGAATGGTTCGAGAATATCCAGCGCGTTGGCATCACCGCCGGCGCCTCGGCGCCGGAAGTGCTGGTGCGTGGCGTGATCGAAAAGCTGAAAGAGTGGGGCGCCAGCGGCACGGACGAACTGCAGGGCCGGCCGGAGAACGTGACCTTCTCGATGCCGAAGGAGTTGCGGGTGAAGGCGCTGTAAGTCGCAGCATTCCCCTGGGTGATATTCGCACCTGACGGGCTAAGCCCGCCAGCCTTGTAGATACCGTCTTGAATCTCAGTTCGCAATGGCCAATCTGGAGTCAAATGGCAGGCCGGATTTGAGTACGCCGTAAGCGATGCACAGCAACTTGCGCATGGCCGCGCAAACGATCTGTTTGCCGGCCTTGCCCTTGGCGCGCATATGGTCGGCCATCGCCCGGATAGCCGCGTTGTGCGTCATGGATACGACAGCTGGCAGGTAGAGCCCTGCACGCAGCGAAGCTGACCCCATTCGCGATATGCAGACATGGCCCTTGAGCTTCCCTGACTCCTGCAGCTTGGGATTCAAGCCTGCAAATGCCGTAACGCTTCGAGTGCTTTTGAAGCGCTGGATATCGCCCAGCTCGGCTAGCAACAGTGCTGCCGTTTTGTCGGCAATACCATCGATGCTGGTAAGCAAATCTCGCTGCCCTTTGAGGTCATCGTTGTCATCGAAGTGTTTTTTGATCGCATCCAGCGTGTCCTGGATCTGTTGGCGTATGTGCTTGAGCATCGATTCGATCAACGCGACAGCTTTGGCATCATGGGTGACATCCAGGCGGTTCTGTTCTATCTGCTCCAGCTCCTGAAGATCCCTGAGACGTTTCACGAGGGCTCTGAGACGACGAATTTCAGGCTTCTCAGGCTCCCAGGTGCGCAGCTTGTCCAGATGCCTGAGGCCATAATCGGCAATCAGCTTGGCATCGACCTTGTCGGTCTTCACGCGCTGCAACTGGCTACCGGCATAACGCGCAGTCTGGGCCGGGTTCAACACGCAGACCTTGTAACCACGGCTTGTGCAGCCACTGAGCAAGGGCTTCGTGGTAAATGCCCGTTGCCTCCATCACGACCCAAGCCTTGGGCTCGGCGTGCGTGCTCAACCACTGCTGCAAGAGCTCGAATCCGCTTTGGGTGTTGGCCAACTTGGCCTTGGTGCGGAACTTGCCATTGGCCTGCAGGGCGGCAATGTCGAAGGTGTGCTTAGCTATGTCGATGCCGACAACCCTAGTCATCATGTCCTCCTGTAAGTGGCTGATCGTCACTGCATCCGCCCTACCTTGTCGATGCGAGCTCGTGGCTCTGGATACCGTTCGGACTTACTGGATGAGTGCGCAGGAGTGCAGCGCAATCTACGTTACAAGCTCGAAGCTTTAGGGTGGGCGCGACCTACACTTCCTCCCCCGATGATCAGTCGGGGACTCTCGCCTCCGAAGAGCCTCAAGTCGAGATACAAGGGTGGGCTTTAGCCCACGCTGGGCGCTGTTGGTGGGCTGAAGCGGAGCGCCGCCCGGCCCACCCTACGGGTTAACGCATACATAGTCTTCATAGCCATTCTGAAACCCGCCAGACAGGGTAAGACCAGGCGGGGTGCACTCGCCCTACAGGACTGAAAAGCCCGATCCATGGATCGGGCTTTTCAGTTTAGGCTGGGGTGGATTTACTTCCAGCAGTCTGCTGCCGCCTTGCTGCCGCTAACGCCTTTTACGCCTGTTGCGGTCAGGGTCAGGTTGCCGCAGGCAGTGTCGTTGAACTGCTGCTCTGCGGTGAGGGTGTAGCCGCCGTCGCCGGCGACTACGTCGATAGACAGCTCGTATTTTCCAGTCTCCGATGTGCTGCCATTCTTCAGCTTGAGCTTGTCCACGTCATCGGTGTACTCGTTGTTTTGCGAGAAGTAACGCTCCTGGCGGGCAGCAACCTCGCTGAGGAACGCCTGGCCTTCAGTGCGGTTGCCACGCTTGACGAACTCCTGATAGCTCGGAAAGGCAATCGAGGCCAGGATGCCGATGATGACCACGGTGACCATCAGTTCGATCAGCGTAAAGCCGTTCTGGCGGCGGTAGGGACTGTTGAGCACTGGATCATTCCTCGGTAGGCAGTTGCCGCCAGGTTTGGCGACCTTCTGTTAGGCCGGCATTCACGGCGTAATCCTCGACACCACTGGGGCCGTCACCTTCGTTCACATAGATGCTGCCGCTGGAGATGCTGAAGTCGCCGCCGTCGAAGATGAAACCGGAAATTCCTTCGTCATACGCACCATCGCCATCCAGATCGAAGGTTGAGTAGAGGGTGGCGCCGCCGGTCGTCGAATTGATTCCATAGGCGGTACCGGTCAGCCCTGCCTCGCAAGGGTCTTCGCTCGGGGTGATGGTGGTCAGCAGCTGAGTGTTGCCCAGCATGCGCATGTTGTAGACCAGGCGCTCGCCGTCCTCGGGGAAGTCGATATACCAGCCCCACTTATCGACATTGCTATCGGCCGTGCCCCCGCCATCGTACCAGTCAATTGTGTTCCGGCTGAGGCTGTATGCCTTCCTGCCATTGAAGGTCGTTTCGGTGAACATCTGTTCAACGAGATTGCTGCGGCTTTTGCTGTCGCTCAGCGAACTGCTGGTTGCTTGCCCAGCGGTCTTGCGATCCCAGATGCCGTATAGGCTTTGCTGATCGGTATTGCTCTTGTCGAGGGCGGTCAGGTAGCGTCCGGTGCCGAAGGTCACGATGTAGCCCAGGCCGCTCGGATGTCTGGTCAGCAGTGGCGCCGCGGTGATTGGCTGGCGCTCACCAGCCTCGTTACGGGTCACGTAGAGCGGAGCACCACCAAAGGAGACCTTGAAGTCCGCTGCGGTCGCACTGTCGATGAATGGATTGTCCGCGCCTGTGTCGATCAGGTCGAAACGCCACAGGTTGCCGAGCAGGTCGCCGGCATAGGCGTAATCAACGATACCGTCGTTGTTGATATCGAAACCCATCAGGCGAGAAAGTCCATTGGCCAGGCTATCCACGCTCTCGCCGTCCTCCAGTACCGGCGTTGCGGTCAGCTTCGTGATGACCTCGCCAGTCTCGATCTTGAGCACGAACAGCACGGCAGCATTGCCACCACTGTCGTAACCATTGGGAACCAGCGCAGCCCAGTCGCCATTGTGCAGGCGGAAGATACCTGGGGTAGGGACGCTGTAGCCCATGTCGCTGTCGTCCTCGTTGCTGAACTCCCAGAGCAATTCGGGACTGTCCGGATCCGTGACGTCCAAGGCGAAGACGGAGCGCCCGCCGGCGCCGAGACTGCCGAGCAGCACCTTGTGCCACTGACCGTTGTAGTAGACGTCTCGAGCTACAGGAGAACCATCGACAAAGTATCTGTGCGGAGTGCCACCTTCCTGGCCATAGTCCTCGGTCGTGAGTACTGGCAGGTTCTTGATCACCGCACTGGGAATGAAGGCAAAGCGCTCCTCGCCGGTTTTGGCATCGAAGGCATGCAGCATGCCATCATTGGCGCCGACGTAGATCGTGGAGTGACCTGCCTGCCCGCTCCTGTAGGCGGCGTAGCTGTCGCTGCCTTCCAGATAGTTGGCATTGCTGATGGCGTAGTTGGCGCCAGCGACCAGCAGTGGGGAGGAGTTGACGATGTCGCCTAGCTTGCTGCCACGGATCTGCCCCACGCGGGTCTGACCCAGGCTATCGGTCGTGCCGTTCGGGGCGGTGTTGAGCAGTGCTTGCTGAGCTTCGCTCAGATTGCTCCAGCTGAACGACGCCAACGTGCCATTCCGGGCGAATTTGATATTCCGGCCGGTGCTGGACAGCGTTGTGTCGGTAGTCCATTCCCCGTCGCCCTGTCCAGGAATCCTGGTGTTGACCTTTTTCAGCGTGCCACTCCAGGGATCCACATCGAAGCTGGTGGTATAGGCAAAGGTGCCATCAGCTGTACTGCTGCCTTCCGTGCTGATCGTGGGTGAGGTGACGCTGCTGTTGCGCTGCATGATGTCGTCGAAGGCCTTGGTCAACTGATCCTTCAGGGTCAGCGCGTTGGTAACCAGGAAGTAGTTGTCGGGGTCACCCTTTACTTCAGCCGGGGTACGCTTGGGCATGCCGTACTTGGCTGCGTACCACAGCGGATTGTTGAGCAGAGTAGCGCCGGATGTGTTGGAGGGGCTGAAAGTGCGGCTGGCATTGGATGGCAAACCAACGCACTCGTTACTGGTAAGGCCTGCGGAGGTACACCAACCTGGATCACGACCCGGTGGTGTATTGAGCTTGTAACGAACGCTGGCAGCACAATCGTTCTTGTCTTGAGTGCCATTGTTGGTGGCATTGTCTTTTAGGTCGCATATCTCCAGGTAGACCCCATCCTTGGTTGTTCCTGAAATTGCATAACCCATATATTGGTGGATACCACCAGCGGCGTATTCGGACTTAAGTTTGATGTCGAGTCCGCCAGTGGGATTGACTGCAAGAGTATATAGTGCGATTGCGTCCATATCATGGTCGGCGCCTTGTTCCACGTCCTCGTAGTTAATACGAAACTCGGCATAAGGGCGTCCGCCATTGATAGAGGCGTCATGGTCACTACCATCTTTGGCGGTGTTGGCAATCTGTGCCACATAGTAGTCGACGATCTGGTTGGTAGGCTGGAAGTTGCTGGTGGCGCTTATGCCGCTGCCTCCCACTGACTTGGCGAAAGGCACCACGGTGACGGTGTTGCTACCGACCGGGAATTCGATTTTCGGTAATGGCGAGGCCAGGGCGACCGAGTAGGTCATCATTTTCTGGTCGCCACCGATGGTGTTGTTGGCGCCGAAGCGGGCTACACCTGCCGAATAATACGTCCCTTGCTTGCTGGGCTCTTCCGGAGAAAGTCCGCGAACGGTGGATAGGTTGGATACTGTTTTAGCCGTGGGTGCGCTATCGGCTGTACCGTTGGATTCGCCAATGAAGACGTTTCGGCTGCCGCCTCCTTCGCTGTCCCAGATGGCGTCGACCTCACTTGAAACGTTGAGGCTGGCTATGGAAGGGGTGCCTGATGCACTCAGGTTGCTCCATTGGCTTCCAGGCAGCTTGAAGTCGTAGGAGGGGTTGATATCACTGATGACGGTCATTACCGGGATAGCGCATGCAGGGTAGTCACCGCCACCCTGAGCCGCGCTCTTGTAAGGCGATATCCAGTTCGGCTTTGGTAGTGAAAGAAGGGTGTGGTCCTTGGCGTTGCTGCCGATGTCGTAAGCGCTGTGTGGAGCGGACGCTCCGGCGAAATAGCGCATGGTTTCGTACATCATTTCACCAATGGGGTTGCCCCACATCGAGCACTGACCATCGCTGATCGGGCCGTCGGTAATCCAGCCACAGTTGACGTTGTATTGTCTGCCGGTACTGAATTCGATGGTCCTGAGGTTGTTGATGGTGGCAACGATGCCATCGCTTTTTATGAATCGACCATTCCCGTCGATTTCCTGCGAAAAGCTGGCCATATTGCTACGCAGGGTGCCGCCAGCAGTGTTCTTGGCGTAGGAGCCAGTAAGCAGGCCGAAGTACATACGATCGGCTTCGCCGAAGTCATGCAGGATACCGGTCGGCTTGCTTTTTCCATTCGAGTAGGTCTTGCAATTGTCTTCGAGCTTACCGTCGACGCAGACAGCAACCCTTACGCGGTGATCCGTAATGGTTCCACAAGATCGTCGAGAGTTATCACTGCCGCGGACGCAGTCCGATCCTGCGACTGGTTGCTCGATCGATACCCACTCCCAGATACGGAAGGTGCTGTTTTGGATATAGCGCAGCAGGGGATGCTCATTATTGTCAGCGCGCAGGGTCGTATTGGCGAAGAGATGACGTCTTCCGGCGTTCGGTTGGGACAGCGGCGTGTAGTCGCTGATCCGATAGCCGTCATGGGCCTCGGAAAGATATTCCTTCCCCCAGCTATGGGCATCCTGCGGAATGTATGCGCGCTCGAGCACGGTTTCCGTGGTGCTGTCGGTGGAACGATAGCCGCCGTAGAGCACTTTGCGCAGGGCGTCCATCCGCGAAGTAGTCAGATAGTTAAGGTAATCGCCGCTCCACTGCCCGGAACATTTCTTATTGCTGGCCGGTTCGGCAGGATTGAATCTGTTGCTGCTGTATGTATAGCAGCGGTTCGAATCGAAATAGCCGTAATAGTCAATGGTGGGCTTGTAACCAACATCGATCACGCTGTCGCCATCCAGGTCGGAGGCGTCGTTATAGGCTTCGTAATAGAGTTTGTGGTCTCGGCCCATGACCAGCATGTTCAGTGGGGGAACCGACTGGCTGACGAATAGAGGGGTCTGCGAAATTGAGTTGCTATCGGCCCAGGCCACGGGCAGGTCGATGGTCATGCCGAACAGGGAGCAGAAGGCGAAGGACGTTATCCGCTGGAACATGAAAGTCTCCTGGCGACTCATTTCTTGATGAGCAAAGTGGTCGAAGTCAGGCAGAGGGTGGCGGCAGTGCAGGAGTCGTCCTCGTCGCCGTTCTTGTAGGCCTGGGCGTTGACTTCGTAGAAGAAGCTGCTTCCCGATTCCGCAGTGTCTATGCCGGCCAGGGCGCCGCCGGTGTTGCCGGCGTCATTGGTGCCGCCGCCCCCTGCGTTGTAGGGGCCGCCAATAAAACGGATGTACCAGCGGGCATCGCGCTCCAGCGTGGTGGCTTCATCGAGGCCGCTGTAGTTCTCTGCGGCAGAGAAGTCATAGTCGTAGTCATCAGCCTTGCCGTGGTAGCACGGGATGTCGCTAACCTGGGAGCAGTCTTCGATGATCGCTGCCCTGCCTATGCGCCTTTCTGCCTCGCGCTGGGCCGACTCCGCGGCGTTGCGCAACCTCTTCTGCTCGATCAGGTTGCCGGTGATGCGGCTTTCCAGCACGACTTCACGCATGCTGCCCACGCCCAGCAGGGTGATGATCAGCAGCATGACCAGAGCGATGACCAGTACGGCGCCGTGTTGGCGGTGTTGGGGAAAAACAGTCATGGCATCAGGTTCCTCAGGGTCGAACTGCCGCTTACCATTTGATAGAGCCTGCCGGATTCACAGGTGAGCGAGTGGCCGGTGAGGTTTTCCCAGTCGCCGATTTCGTCATCGTTGTTCGGGTTGCTGCAGACCTTGCTTTCGACACCCTGGGTCAGGTTGCCTGGCGTGGCGGCCAGCAGCACGGAGTAGCGCAGGGCGCGGATGATGTCGCCGGCATCGGGGCTGGCGGTGTAGGAGTCGACCTTCAGCGTATAGAGGTCGTCGTTGACGCCGTAATCGAAGTACAGATCCTCGATGTTGCTGACCAGCTCTTGGCTATTGCATTTGAGAGCGCCGTCTTCCAGAACGATTTTCTCGACCATGATGTCGTCGGTGTTGAAGTGAGACAGAGTGGTGTCGCTGTCATAAGGGGTGCTGAGATCGCTGCTGCCGCTGAAGGTGTTGCCCAGGCAGTTGGTCTCGTTTTCATCCCTGGGTTGGTAGCGCAGGCACAGGGTGGAGTCATTTACTCGAACGACGGCTTGCCCGGCCGCGAAGGCGCAACCGTCAACAGTTCGGGAGGGAAAGGCTACGTCCATGGCGAGGGCGGGGTTGCGCCGATAGCCCGCCTTGGACAGGCGCTCATTGATCAGCATCAGGGCGAAGCGGCCGTTTTCCAGATTCTCGCCCTGACCTTGCTGGTAGAGGTAGTTGCGCTTGTTGTCGAGGTATATCTGGGTAACGCCTAGGATCAGAAAGCTGCTGAGGGCCATGGCCACCAGCAGCTCGACCAGAGACAGGCCGCGCTGGTTTCGGGAAAGTGTCGGGAACATGCTCAAAACTCCGCGCGCACCGAGTAGGTGCAATAGTCGTTTTCGTCATCGTCTTCGCTGCTGGCCAGGCATTCTCCGCCCTTGACGGCCCAGGCGAGCTGGATCTCTATGGTGGAGCCGTCTCCTGTGCAGGATCCGGAAGTCTTGGTCCGGCAGATGTGAAATTCGCCGTTCATAAGGTCTTCCGCGCCTGGCAGGTTCGCCTTGACTTTTTCCGCCCAACAGCCAAGACGTTGCGAGGCGCTGGCGTTGGCCAGGGAGGTGCAGTCGTCCGCTGGATCGGGGAAATCGGCATTCTTGGCCTTGTAGTAGTCGGACGAATTCCGTGGCAGGCCGTTGGCGATCACCTTGTCGAGGTCGGCTCGCATCATTTCCTGCAGGTCGTCGGCGAGCATGGCGGCGGCGTTGCGCAGGGCTGAGTCCTGGGTGTAGGCGATGGTGCGCCCTTGCAGGGCGACGAGGCCCAGAACGCCGATGCAGATCAGCAGGATGGTGACGAGGACTTCGATCATGCTGAAGCCGCGAATGTCGTGCGCTCTGTTCATGTTCAGTCCTGAACTTTCCTGACGAAGCCGACCGTCTGGGTCGAGATGGTGAGGGAGAGGCTGTCGTCGCTGTTTTTGAATGTGGTGCTGGATGCCGTGGCCGTGCCGTTCGGATGAAAGGCGATGCTGGTTACGCTGGGGGTGACGGTCACGCTGGGGGGAACTTCCATGCTGCGGTCGCCGCTGCTCCAGACCGCGCCGCTCTGGGTTACAGTGATGCTGGTGCGCTTGGTCACGGCGTCGCTGCGGGCAGAGTTCAGCAGTGCATGAAATTCATTGGCTGTGGCTGTAACTCGATTGTTTTCGATCAGGCGGCCGAACGACGGCACCGCGATGGATATGAATATGGCCAATACGGCGATGGTGATCATCAGCTCGACCAGGGTGAATCCGTGCATGTCGGTTCGGCGTGACATGGTGTGCTCCAGGACAATCGTGAGCGGATGATGCAAATGCGCCGTTGTCTTGTCCCTGCGGGAAAGATGGTTGGCGCGTTTATGTGGACGGGCGGTCGGGTCATCGATTTGCCCGATCCAGGCTGTGTGAGCCGCGTCAAGCTTTGCGCGGCGCTTCGGTGCGAGGCCATCAATTGCACAGGCTGGCTTTGCTTGCGTTCTCCGTTGGCGTTCCCTGGCGCAGTCGTCCTTGACGGCTGAGCACCAGCTGCCAGGCTACCTGGCCCTTGTGGCATTGGTAGAACCGCCCATTGCCGGTGGGGCTGGTGCCGTTGTCGTGAAATCGAATGCTCTGGCCGAAACCGTACCAGCGCAGCGCATCACGCGAGGGAAGCTGGGTGAGCTGCAGAATCTGGCCGCTCGCGGTGCGCACGAGCCAGCCGTCGGCCCAGCTCGCCGAGCAGTCCTGGCCGTCGTCGCTGCCGCAGATCTCGATGGTGCGACGCTGCATGACCGCCTGGGCGCGGGCATTGTGCAGGACACTCTGGATCTCGTGCATGAGCGCCTGCTGACGATTCCTCTCGATCAGTTCGTTGAATGCCGGCACGGCTATCGAGATGACGATGGCCAGTATCGATAGTGTGCTAATCAGTTCGATGAGCGTGAAGCCTTGATTTCGGTTCGGCATGGTGCAGTTCCTTTGCACGTATGATGTTCAGCCGTCCTGGCTGCTGTGGCGCGCGGTGGCATTCACAGTAGTTCTTTTAAAGCAGCCTGCCCGTCAGTCAAGTCGGGACGGGCAGAAATGTGAACCAGATGTTGGAGAGGAAAGTGGATCAAGATGTGATCATTGTCGGCGGCGGGATAATCGGCCTGCTGTCTGCCTACCGGCTGGCGCAGGCCGGCAAGTCGGTGTTGTTGCTGGAGTCCGCCGCCGTTGGCAGCGAAGCCTCTTGGGCCGGTGGCGGGATCGTTTCGCCGCTGTATCCGTGGCGCTACAGCCCGGCGGTCACCGCGCTGGCGCATTGGTCGCAGGATTTCTATCCGCAGCTGGGCGAGAAGCTGCTGGCGGAGACCGGCGTCGACCCCGAGCTGCATGTGACCGGTCTGTACTGGCTGGATCTGGCTGACGAGGCCGAGGCGCTGGCGTGGGCCGAACGACATGGGCGGCCCTTGCGTTCGGTGCCGATGGGCGAGGTACACGAGGCGGTGCCGTCGCTGGGTGGCGGGTATTCCCGTGCGCTGTATATGTCGGGCGTGGCCAACGTGCGTAACCCGCGGCTGCTGCGTGCACTGCGCGAGGCGCTGCGGCGGTTGCCGAACGTGCGCGTGGTCGAGCATTGCCCGGCGACGGCTTTCGTGCGCGACGGCGAGCGGATCGTCGGTGTGCAGACGGCGCAGGGCGAGATGCGCGCCGGGCAGGTGGTCGTGGCGGCGGGCGCCTGGAGCGGGGAACTGCTGGCGACGCTGGGGCTGGAGGTGCCGGTGAAGCCGATGAAGGGGCAGATGATCCTCTTCAAGTGCGCCGAAGACTTCCTGCCCAGCATGGTGCTGGCCAAGCGGCGCTACGCGATTCCCCGCCGCGATGGCCATATCCTGGTCGGCAGTACGCTGGAGGATGTCGGCTTCGACAAGACCCCTTCCGAGGAGGCGCTGGAAAGCCTCAAGGCGACCGCGATCGAGCTGCTGCCGGCGCTGGCCGATGCGCAGGTGGTCAGGCATTGGGCGGGGCTGCGTCCCGGCTCGCCGGACGGGGTGCCCTATATCGGGCCGGTGAATGGCTTCGAAGGGCTCTGGCTCAACTGCGGGCATTTCCGCAATGGCCTGGTGCTGGCGCCCGCCTCCTGCCAGTTGCTGACCGACCTGATGCTCGGACGTGAGCCGGTCGTCAATCCGGCGCCCTATGCGCCGGCGGGGCGCATCGTGTAGGAGGGCAATCCGCCGAGCGGAGCGGGCGCCAGCTCCTATCGGCGGGTTTCACCCGCCCTACGGGCTGGAGCGACTGTACGCTCCGCTTCTCGACGATTTCCGCAGCTTCTATCCGCAACTGCAACGGTTCGCCAGAGACGCGTAAGGCACGCCTCCTGTAGGGTGCGCTTCGCGCACCATGAGCTCAGGCAGCAAAGCTATTGGTGCGCGAAGCGCACCCTACGGGCTGAGTTCGCGGGCATGGCCCGCTCCTACAGAACGCCTCCGCGCTTCGAGCAACACGTAACGGGGCATGGTCTTCTCGAATGGTCGATTCTCGGCAACCGAAGCGCCGGAATACGGCGGAAAGTTTTGTCGAGCGATGGCGGATTCATTCGCCCCGGTCTGTTAAATTGCGCGCTTTTCCGCCGCCTGCTGGCGCGGCTTCCATCCGTTTGATCGAGAGGTGTCCGGTGGCGAAGAAAACCACCTCACTCGCCGGCCTGGGCGGGCTGGTCTATTCCACCGACTCAGGGCGCCATTGCCCCGATTGCAGCAAGCCGGTCGATGCCTGTATCTGCAAACAGACGATCATTCCCGAAGGCGATGGCATCGCCCGGGTGCGTCGCGAAAGCAAGGGCCGAGGCGGCAAGACCGTCACTACCATCACCGGCGTGCCGCTGGCCGAAGCCGAGCTCAAGGAGTTGGCCAGCGCGTTGAAGCGCCGTTGCGGTACCGGCGGTGCGCTCAAGGACGGGGTGATCGAAATCCAGGGTGAGCATGTCCAACTGCTCATGGACGAGCTGATCAAACGTGGCTTCAAGGCGAAGCGGTCCGGCGGCTGATAGCCTTCTTCTCGCTGTTCCGGTGTTTTCCGCTATTTCTTTGCCTATCGGCTGTCGAAGCCGGATAGCCTTCGCATGGCGATTCATGTCCGATGCGAAACAGTCATTTTCTTCCGGAGGCCTCGATGCCCGTACGACGTACACGTAAAGACGACGGCAGCCAATGGACTGCAGCCGACAGCCGCAGCATCTATGGCATCCGCCATTGGGGGGCGGGTTATTTCGCGATCAACGATCAGGGCAAGGTCGAGGTCCGCCCGCAAGGGCCGGACGGCGTGCCGATCGAGTTCGGCGGGCTGATCGAGCAGTTGCGCGAGGCCGGCCTGTCGCTGCCGTTGCTGGTGCGCTTCCCCGGCATCCTGCAGGACCGCGTGCGGCGTCTGACCGGTGCCTTCGACGCCAATATCGAGCGCATGGAGTACGCCGGCAAGTACACCGCACTGTATCCGATCAAGGTCAACCAGCAGGAAGCGGTGGTGGAGAACATCATCGCTACGCAGAACGTCTCCATCGGCCTGGAGGCCGGTTCCAAGCCGGAGCTGATGGCCGTGCTGGCGCTGGCGCCGAAGGGCGGCACCATCGTCTGCAATGGCTACAAGGACCGCGAATTCATCCGCCTGGCGCTGATGGGGCAGAAGCTCGGCCACAACGTGTTCATCGTCATCGAGAAGGAGTCCGAAGTCGGGCTGGTGATCGAGGAGGCCAACGAGCTCAAGCTGACGCCGCAGGTGGGCCTGCGCGTGCGGTTGTCCTCGCTGGCCTCGTCGAAATGGGCGGATACCGGCGGCGAGCGCTCCAAGTTCGGCCTGTCGGCGGCGCAACTGCTGTCGGTGATCGAGCGCTTCCGCGCGGCGGGCATCGATCAGGGCATCCGTCTGCTGCACTTCCACATGGGCTCGCAGATCGCCAATCTGGCCGACTACCGTCAGGGCTTCCGGGAAGCGATCCGCTACTACGCCGAGCTACGTGCGCTGGGCCTGCCGGTGGAGTACATCGATGTCGGCGGCGGGCTGGGGGTCGACTATGACGGTACCCATTCGCGCAACGCCAGCTCGATCAACTACGACATGGACGAGTACGCCGGCACCGTGGTCGGCATGCTCAAGGAGTTCTGCGACCGCCAGGAGCTGCCGCACCCGCACATCTTCTCCGAGAGCGGCCGGGCGATGACCGCGCACCATGCGGTGCTGGTCATGCAGGTCACCGACATCGAGCGGCACAACGACGAGGTGCCGCAGATCGACAACTACGACGAGCTGCCGGACATCGTCCAGTCGCTGGCCGACCTGCTCGGGCCGACCGATCCGGAAATGGTCACCGAGACCTACTGGCGCGCCACCCACTACATGAGCGAGTCCGGCGCGCAGTACGCCTCCGGCAAGCTGAGCCTGGCGCAGAAGGCGCTGGCCGAGCAGAGCTACTTCGCCATCTGCCGCCGCCTGTACAACCAGCTCAAGGCGCGCCAGCGCTCGCACCGGGCGGTGCTCGACGAGCTCAACGACAAGCTGGCGGACAAGTACATCTGCAACTTCTCGGTGTTCCAGAGCCTGCCGGATACCTGGGCGATCGACCAGATCCTGCCGATCGTGCCGCTGCAGCGGCTGAGCGAGGAGCCGGTGCGCCGCGCCGTGCTGCAGGACCTGACCTGCGACTCGGATGGCAAGATCAAGCAGTACGTCGACGAGCAGAGCATCGAGAGCAGCATGCCGGTGCATGAGATCGCATCCGGCGAGGAGTATTTCCTCGGCGTGTTCCTGGTCGGCGCCTACCAGGAAATCCTCGGTGACATGCACAACCTGTTCGGCGACACCGATTCGGTGAACGTCTACCAGCGCGAGGATGGCAGCTACTACCACGCCGGCATCGAGACCCACGACACCATCGAGGACATGCTGCGCTACGTGCACCTGTCGCCCGAGGAGCTGATGACCTATTACCGCGACAAGGTCGCCAGCGCCCGATTGAGCGCCAAGGAGCGGACCCAGTACATCGATGCGCTGCGCCTGGGGCTGACCCGCTCCTCGTACCTGACGCCTTGAAGAAGCATCATAGGGCGGGTGCAACCCGCCGATGGGCGTTGGCCTGTGCTCCGTTCGGCGGGTTGTAACCCGCCCTACGCCAGGCGGAATCGCGTTATATGACCCGAACAGTCTCGCCTTACAACAACTCCTGCAGTGCGCGGGAAAGGCTCTCGTAGGTATATGGCTTGTTCAGCAATGGATAGATCAGCGCCTCGCGGCGCTGCGCTTCGCTGAAGCCGGTGGTGAGCAGTACCGGCAGTTCCGGCAGCCGCTGGCGTGCCCGGTTGGCCAGCTCCAGGCCGCTGGTGCCGCCCGGCATGCGGATGTCGCTGAACAGCAGGTCCACGTGCAGCAGTTGATTGAGCGACTGCATGGCGCTCGTGGCATCATGGGCGAGGGTCACCTGGAAGCCCATCATCTCCAGCATGTCCTTGCAGACCTGGGCCAGGTTGACGTCGTCCTCCACCAGCAATATGTGCTTGGCGGCCGGGCGGGTCGGGTCTGTGGCGCCAAGCTGGCTACGGGCCGGAAGATACAGCGTGATGGTCGTGCCTTTGCCGAGCGTGGATTGCAAGCGCACACCGCCGCCGGACTGCTTGGCGAAGCCATAAACCTGGCTCAGGCCCAGGCCGGTGCCCTGGCCGAATCGCTTGGTGGTGAAGAAGGGTTCGAATACCCGTTGGGCGGTCTCCGGCGATATGCCGCAGCCGTTGTCGCTCAGGCTGATGGCGACGAAGCGTCCCCGCAGGCCATCGAATTCTTCCTGCAGGTCGCAGCTGGAGGCTTCCAGGTGGATGGAGCCGCTACCGCTGATGGCATCGCGCGCATTGACCACGAGGTTGAGCAGGCTCAGCTCCAACTGGCTCGGATCCACCTCGATGCTGGGCAGGCCTGAGGGGATATCGCTGGTCAGCCGCAATTCGCTGCGCAGCGATTGCTTGAGCAGTTGCAGGGTGTTGCACAGGGTCTCGCTGGGGTCGATGATCTGGGTCCGCAGTGGCTCGCGACGGGCGAAGTCCAGTAATTGGCGGGTGATGTTGCCACCATGGTCCGCTGCGTTCCTGATGGTCTCGAGCTGGCGCAGCAGGTTCTTGTCGGTGGTCTGCCGCGACCCCAGGTCGGCAGCGCCGCGAATGATGGTCAGCAGGTTGTTGAAATCGTGAGCGAGGCCGCCGGTAAGCTGGCCGAGAGCCTCGAGCTTCTGTGCCTGCAGCAGTTGCTCACGCGCTTCGGCCAGCCGTTGCTGGGCCTCATGGCGCTCGGTGATGTCGCGGGTGATCTTGGCCAGGCCGATCAGCGTGCCCTGCTTGTCGTAGATCGCTTCGAGCACGGTGAGTGCCCAGAAACGGGTACCGTCCTTGCGCAGGCGCCAGCCTTCGTCCTGGAAACGCCCATCATTTTTCGCCGTCTTCAGGGCTTCCCCGGGCTTGCCGCCAAGGCGGTCCTCCTCGGTGAAGAAGCAGGAAAAATGCTGGCCGAGGATTTCGTCGCGACGGTATCCCTTGATGCGTTCGGCGCCGGCATTCCAACTGATCACCCGCCCGTTCAGGTCGAGCATGTAGATGGCGTAGTCGACGATGGCATTCACCAGAACTTCGTAGTTCTCGCTGGAAAGCTGGAACGCGGGATTGTCGGACATGGAGGTTCTCGGTCGGGGACGATTCTGCTATGTCGGTGGATCGAATGCGCCGGCTCTGCGGCGAAACGGGGCGATCAGCCGGTAATTACACCGAAGCCGCGCGCCATCAAGACCGCCAATAATGGGATCAGCACGAGCAACGCCAGTTCCAGGCGGATCGCCAGCGTAACCCATCTGGCGGTCTTGCAGGTCAATTGTGGTACCTGGCCGTCCTTCAAGGCCGGGCGCCAGCGCAGAAAAGTCAGGGTCGGGTAGAGGGACAGGACGGCCACTGCCACGAACAGGCCGACCTTGGCATGGAACAGGCTGTTGTCGAGGTAATAGTCCAGGCCCTTGCCGTACAGCAGGGCGCGTGCAATGCCGGTGGCCAGCACCACGGCGGCTGCGATGCCAAAGGCGATGTCGGTGTGAAACAGGCTGCGTGCCCGTTCCAGCGTCACGGGTTGGCGGAACAGTTGATGTTCCAGCAACAGCAGGGCGAAGAGCAGGAAGATCGCCAGGAAGTGCAGGTAGGCGGCGATGGCATAGGCCATGTTCAGATTCCCTTGGCTGAATGTCCGGTGGTCCGCTGGGCAAGGATAAACCACGCTCCGCGGCTCTGCAGACCATGGGCGAGGATGCCCAGGCAGATTCCACGCAGCAGCATGAAGCCCAGGAAGGCCAGCCACAGGCCATGATTGCCCAGCCCCTGCAGCAACCAGCCCAGCGGGAGCGCCAGGGCCACCGCCAGCAGCATGCTGTCGCGCATTTCCCGCGCGCGGGTGGCGCCGATGAACAGGCCGTCGAGCAGGTAGCTCCAGACCGCGACCAGCGGCAGCGCGGCCAGGTAGGGCAGGTAACGCTGGGCCATCCGGCGCACTTCGGGAATGTCGGTCTGCATGTGAATGAACAACGGGCCGCCATAGAGAAAGAACAGCCCGAAGACCAGGCTGGCCAGCAGCGACCAGCCGCCGGCGACGATCATCACCCGGCGCAGTGCGGTGCGATCGCCCGCACCGATGGCGTGCCCGCTCAGGGCTTCCACGGCGTGGGCCAGGCCGTCCAGGGCATGCGCGGTCAGCAGCAGGCCGTTGAGCAGCAGGGCATTGGCGGCGACGGTCGTGTCGCCCAGGCGCGTGCCCTGCACCGTGACCAGGAAGAACACCAGCTGCAGCGCCAGCGAGCGCAGGAATATGTCGCGGTTGACGGCCATCAGTGGGCGCCAGTTCAGCCAGCGGCGCAAGGCATCGGTGTCGAGCCGTCCCGGGTAGCGAACCAGGGCGTTGCGGGTCAACGCCAGACCGAGCAGCGCACCGCTCCATTCGGCGATCACCGAGGCCCGCGCCGCGCCGGCGACGCCCCACTCGAGGCCGAGCACGAACCAGAGGTCCAGCCCGACATTGGCCAGATTGGTGGTGAGCAGGATGGCCAGCGGTGCGCGGGCATTCTGGGTGCCGAGAAACCAGCCGATCAGCGCATAGCTGGCCAGCGCGGCCGGCAGGCCGAGCAGGCGGGTATGGAGGTAATCGCGAGTCAGTGCGTCGAGTTCGGCCGACGGCTGCATCAGGTGCAACGCCGGGCCCTTGAGCGCGAGGGCCAGCACCCCCAGCAACAACGCGAACCCCAGCGCCAGGACCAGGCCCTGCAGCAGGATCTGGCGCAGCGCGCCGCCATCGTCGCGTCCGGCGGCCTGGGCGGCGAAGCCGGTCGTGCCCATGCGCAGGAAGCCCATCACCCAGACCAGCATGGTGTACAGGCTGCCGCCGACCGCGACTGCCGCCAGCTGATGCGCATGCGGCAGATGGCCGATCACGCTGCTGTCCACCAGCGCTACCAGCGGGACGGAGAGATTCGACAGGATCATCGGCGCGGCCAGCGCCCAGACCTTGCGGTGGGTGGGTACATGGCGCCAGGCGGCAAGCAGGCGGAACATTCTCGGGCCTCCGGGACGACCCGGCACTATACGCGGCGCACAAGGCGGGGGAAAAGCCGCGGCAACGGGCTCACAGCGCACCGCACATCCTGCGACAGGGCGTGTGGCGCGACGTGGCGAGAATCAATGAATCAACCAGCTCAGCAGCCACAGGCCGAGAAGCAACCAGATCAGGCCGCTGATGACCGCACCACGGAAGAACGCCCGCACCGCCGCGACCAGCAGTAGCAGGCCGACCACCAGGGCCGCCAGGCTGAGCAGCGAGCGATCCATGCCCAGGGTACGCGACAGGCCTTCGAGGAAATTGTGCCCGGCCCGGGCGAACAGGCCGAAGAAATCGCTGAGGCCTTCGACGATGTAGCGAATCACGGTGCCGAGCGCCTGGCCCAGCCATTCGAAAAATCCTTCAACCCGCATGCCATTCTCCAGAGGCTCCTGTGATGCGGCGCATGACGCCATGTATTTGGGCCGTTTCCCGCGGCCCGGAGTTCAACGCCCTTATGAGCGGATGTTTCATTCATGTTTCGTTAATGATTCCTGTTATACAGTGCTGCTCCGGCAGGATGGAGCGCGTCATGATGGCGCCGACTGCCTCAGGAACGATCCCATATCCTCTTCGAAAACGGTTGCAGCCATTCTGACCTCGAATCGCCGCTTCTGGCTGCTTGCCGTCCTGCTGGCAAGTCTGGCGTATGCCGCTTTCTCGATGCACCTCGGGGAACGTGTGTTCTACAGCCTGAAGACCACCTGGCATGAGAGCCGCTGGGAGCAGCGCAGCCTCTGGCTGCCCGAATATCGCGCGGTGATCGATGCGCTGCCGGTGGCCTCGGTGAAGGACAACCTGTCCGGGCTGACCTACGATGACCAACGCGACCAGCTGTGGGCGGTGCTGAACAACCCGGAGGAATTGCTGGCGCTGGGCAAGGACGGCCGCCTCATTGCACGTTATCCGCTACGCGGCTTCGAGGATGTCGAGGGCGTGACCTATCTCGGCGACGACCTGCTGGTGTTGACCGAGGAGCGCAAGCAATCGCTGGTGATCGTGCGGATTCCCGAGACCGTCGGCCCGCTGAACCGCGCTGACTACCAGTCGGTGACCCTCAACCTGCACGTGGCCGAGAACGCCGGCTTCGAAGGCATCGGCTACGATCGCAAGGGCGACCGGCTGTTCGTGGTCAAGGAACACTCGCCACGCAAGCTCTACGAGATCCAGGGCCTCAAGCGCACGCTGGATGGCCGGTTGGACCTGAGCGTCATCGACCGCAATGCCTGGATCGAGGACAAGGGCATGGCCAGCGATCTGGCCTCGGTGCACTTCGACGAGCGTACCGGCCACCTGGTACTGCTGAGCGACGAGGCGAGGATGATGCTGGAACTCGACGGGCAGGGCGAAATGGTCAGCTTCCGTTCGCTCTGGGGCGGTTTCGCCGGGCTCGAACGCAGCGTGCCGCAGGCCGAAGGCATGACCTTCGACGGGCAGGGCAATCTCTATCTGGTCAGCGAGCCCAATCTGTTCTACTCCTTCGAGCATTAGTGAGCGGGCATTTTCTTCGTCGTGCGCGCGAAAGCGATATCTGTCAGCCGCGCTGAATCAACCAGACGCCGGCGAAGATCAGCAGCAGGCCGGCCACCTTGCCCAGGCTGATCGCCGACGGGCGAAAGCCGGCCCAGCCGAAGTGATCCAGCATCAACGCCATGAACAACTGTCCGGCCAGCACCAGCGCCATGAACAGCAGGGCGCCCGTGCGCGGTGCGGCAAAGGCGGCCGTGGCGATGAAGAACGCGCCCAGCAGGCCGCCGCTCCAGTGCCACCAGTTGAGGCCCTTGAGCGTCTGCAGCGCGGGCAGGTCCCGCTGGATCAGGACGATGCAGAACAGCGCCAGGGTGCCGACCGCGAAGGACAACAGTGCCGCACCCAGCACGTTGCCCAGGTGGCGGGCCACCTGGCCGTTGATGCCGGCCTGCAAGGGCAGCATGGCACCGGCGATGAAGGGCAGGGTGAGCAACCACCAGGCGACGGCAGGCATATGCGGACTCCGGAATCAGGGAGCGCGACAGTATGGCGAGCCCCGCCCTACCTTGCCAGCGCTGAACTGCACGCTCAGCTCGGCGGGTACTGCGAAAGCACCCGGGTCACGATCTCGCGGACTGCCCCGGCGCGTTCGTCGGGCGTACCTGAGCGGCTGCGCAGAACCTGCTCGGCACTGCCGCGCCAGACCAGCTTGCCGTCGGCGCTGTCGTAGAGGTCGATCTGCAGGGTGCCGACCTGATAGTCGACGGTGCGCGTATCGGTATAGACCGGCCCGCCCCAGTAGCCGTACCAGGGATAGCCCCAGCCGCCGGACGTGGTGGTGTACTGCTGGGTGCGTTTGTCGACGATGTACCAGGCCTGGACCTGGACGTCCGCCGGCCTGCCGGCTGCCGCCGGGCGCAGGCCGCGCTGGTCGAGCTGTTCGGCGATCGCCGCGCGGATACGCTGCTCGGTGAGGTCGCTCTGGATGCGGGGATCGTCCGGGCGGTATTGCAAGGCGGGCTCTTTCCAGCTCCAGCTGCGGTAGGCGGAAAAATCCCGGGTGGGGTCGAAATCACGCTGCAGCTGCGTGCTCTGGCAGGCCGTCAGCAGCAGGATGAAAGAGATCGCTAGCAGTCGCTGGAACATGATCGTTCTCCGCGGTTGATGTGCATGCTCAGTCTACGCCTGGGCCATGCGCTTGACTGCCGTCGCCATCGCCGCACTGGATCATCGCGGCGGGTAGTCGTCCAGTGCCCGCTGTACCGCCGTTCTTACCGCATCCTTGCGCTCGGCCCGGCTGCCTGCGCTGCGTGCTTCGGCCTGGTTGCTCCACACCACATTGCCACTGGCGCCGTCGAACAGCTCAATGCGCACCACCACGACGTCCTCGCGATAGGTGCGTACCAGTGGCCGGCTGCCCCATAGGCCATAGTCGTGGCCATAGCGGCCATGTCCGTAGTAGCTGCCATAGTCGTCGTAGACCTGGCGCTCGCGGGTTTCGGTGCGTGCTGCCGCACTGACCTGCAGCGCCGCCGGAGTGGCATCCGCCGCAGGGCGCAGCCCGCGCTGTTCCAGCGCATCGGCGACGATTTCCTGCAGCTCTTCAGGGGCGAGCGAGCCGGTGCCTGCCGGCAGGCCGCGCCAGCTCCAGGAGCGATAGCGGGAGAAATCCAGCGGTGCGGCCGGATAGGCACCGCGCACTTCGCCTGGCTCCGAGGCCGACGGCGCCGCTGGCAGGGGGACCGATTCGGCCGTATAGGGGTTGTGGCTCTGGCAGGCGGCGACAGCCAGTGCCAGCAGGCAGATAGCGAGGCGGGGCGGCATGCGATCCTCCTGGCCGTTCAGCGCGGCCGGCACAACCAGTGCAGATAGCGCCCGAGCCCGGCGAAGGTCGGATGGCGGCGGTAGGCCAGTTCCATTTCCAGCAACTCGGCGGGTTCGGTGCGCGCCTGGAATTCGGGTGGCATGTAGTCGTGGAATACCCGAACGCCACTGGTACGTTCGACCTTCCACAGCGGGTCGAGTTGCGCTGCCAGCTCGCGTGGGTCCAGCGGCTGCTGTGGCGTCAGGCTCTGACGCTCGCCGGCGAAGGATTGTGTGCGCAGCTTCTTGAAATGGCCCTTGAGCAGGTTGCGGTAGATCAGCGCATCGCGGTTGTAGAAGGCCAGCGACAGCCAGCCATCGTGTGTCGTCAGGCGTTGCAGGACCGGCAGGATCGCCGCCGGTTCGGCCAGCCACTCCAGCACGGCGTGGCAGATCAGCAGGTCGAAGCGGCCCTCGACGTGCTCCTGCACCTGCTGCCAGGGCGCCTGGATGAAGCGCGCCGGCTGGCCCGCCGCGGCGAAGCGCGCGCGCGCGCCCTCCAGCATCGGTGCCGCCGGTTCGGCCAGCGTCACCTCGTGCCCCTGTTGCGCCAGCCACAGGCTCATGTGGCCAAGGCCGGCACCGATGTCCAGTACCCGCAGCGGGCGTTGCGGCAAGACCTCGGCCAGGTCGGCCTGCAGCACCGCGAGGCGGATCGCACCCTTGGCGCCGCCGTAGATCTTCTCGGCGAAGCGCGCCGCCAGTTCGTCGAAGTGCCGGTCGCTCATCGGGCGAAGCGCCTTTCGTTGTCGGCCAGCTTGGCCAGCAGCGCCTGTTCCATGTCGATGCCCAGTTCGCTGCACATCAGCAACAGGTACATGAGGATGTCGCCAACTTCCTGGCCGGCATGCTCGCGCTTGTCGGCGGGCAGCGCGCGGGACTCGTCCTCGCTCAGCCACTGGAATATCTCCAGCAGCTCGGCCATCTCCACGCTGGCGGCCATGGCCAGGTTCTTCGGGCTGTGGAAACGCTGCCAGTGGTTCTGGTCGCGGATGGTGTGCAGGCGCTGGGTGATGGCTTGGATATTCATGGTGGCTACGGTGTGCGGGAAGGCGGCTAGCTTCCTTCAGCGTGCCGCCTCCCGCAAGGGGTGCAAGCCCTGATCGCCCGCAAGCTGGCTACATGTTTGTGCCGTCAGTGGTGCTCGCGAGTGGCGCGGAATTTCACTTCGGGCCAGCGTTCCTCCATCAGCGCCAGGTTGACCCGGGTCGGCGCCAGGTAGGTGAGGTGGCCGCCGCCGTCGATGGCGAGGTTCTCGAAGGCCTTGTTCTTGAAGTCCTCGAGTTTCTTCTTGTCATCGCACTCGATCCAGCGCGCCGACCAGACGTTGATCGCCTCGTAGGCGCATTCCACCTTGTATTCCTCCTTCAGGCGGCTGGCGACCACGTCGAACTGCAGCACGCCCACCGCGCCGAGGATGATGTCGTTGTTGCGCTCGGGGAAGAACACCTGGGTGGCGCCTTCCTCGGCCAGTTCCTGCAGGCCCTGGCGCAGCTGCTTGGACTTCAGCGGGTCCTTCAGGCGTACGCGACGGAACAGCTCCGGGGCGAAGTGCGGGATGCCGGTGAAGCCCAGCACCTCGCCTTCGCTGAAGGTATCGCCGATCTGGATGGTGCCGTGGTTGTGCAGGCCGATGATGTCGCCGGCCCAGGCTTCCTCGAGCATCTCGCGTTCGCTGGAGAAGAAGGTCAGCGCGTCGGCGATCTTCAGGTCCTTCTTGATGCGCACGTGGCGCATCTTCATACCCTTCTCGTACCTGCCCGAGCAGATGCGCATGAAGGCGATGCGGTCGCGATGCTTGGGGTCCATGTTCGCCTGGATCTTGAACACGAAGCCCGAGAACTTCTCCTCGACCGGCTCCACGGTGCGCTCGTTGGCAGCGCGCGCCAGCGGCATCGGCGCCCAGTCGACCACGGCGTCGAGCACATGGTCGACACCGAAGTTGCCGAGCGCGGTGCCGAAGAACACCGGAGTCATCTCGCCGCGCAGGAAGGCGTCCTTGTCGAACTCGTGGCAGGCGCCCTGGACCAGTTCCAGTTGCTCGACGAAATCGTCGTACATGTCGCCCAGGTGCGCGCGGGCCTCGTCGGAGTCCAGCTTCTCGATGACCTGGGTCTCGATTCGCTCATGGCCGTGGCCCGGCACGAAAACGATGATGCGGTCCTCGGTCAGGTGATAGACGCCCTTGAAGTCGCGGTAGCAGCCGATCGGCCAGGTGATCGGCGCGGCCTTGATCTTCAGCACCGCTTCGATCTCGTCGAGCAGTTCGATGGGGTCGCGGATATCGCGGTCGAGCTTGTTGATGAAGCTGACGATCGGCGTATCGCGCAGGCGGCACACGTCCATCAGGGCGATGGTGCGCGGCTCGACGCCTTTACCGCCGTCGAGCACCATCAGCGCCGAGTCCACCGCGGTCAGGGTGCGGTAGGTGTCTTCGGAGAAGTCCTCGTGGCCGGGGGTGTCGAGCAGGTTGATCATGTGCTCGCGGTAGGGGAACTGCATCACCGAGGTGGTGATGGAGATGCCGCGCTGCTTCTCCATCTCCATCCAGTCGGAGGTTGCGTGGCGGTCGGATTTGCGCGACTTCACCGTGCCGGCGACGGCGATCGCCTTGCCCATCAGCAGCAGCTTTTCGGTGATGGTGGTCTTGCCCGCATCGGGGTGCGAGATGATAGCGAAGGTACGGCGCTTCGCGACTTCGGCGGCCTGAGTGGTCATCGGAATTAAGGAACCCGTCGACGAGTAGTCGGTCTGTCAAAAAAGGCGGCGATTATAGCGGTAAATGGATTTCCTGCGGTCCGCACGGCGGCGGAAAATGGCCGATTTGTGCAGTTTCCATGACGCTTTGTTTTGAATCGACAACAACGCGAAACGGATGCGCATTCGGGATGTTTTTTTGATTGATCTATGCCCCCCTTGGTCCTAAAGTTCGCGCCCGAACGTCCATGCTGGCAACGATCCATCCGGCTCAAGTACTGACGACGAGAGATCCCCTGTGATGCTCGGCGACATGCCTTGGGAAGTAGGCGAACCAAAGTGGGGAAACTGATCAGGCGTTCATGTCCGGGCCGGCGGCCCGCATCCCTCATCCGACTTTTGTTTCCCGTTTTTGGAGTCCACGCATGACGGTCAAGATCGAAGACTATTTCCCCCGCGCCACCTTCCAGAAGATGAAGGCCTTCGCCGACCAGCACGAAACCCCCTTCGTCGTCATCGATACCGACACCATCAGCCAGGCCTACGACGACCTGCGCGCCGGTTTCGAGTTCGCCAAGGTGTACTATGCGGTCAAGGCCAACCCGGCGGTCGAGATCATCGACCTGCTGCGCGACAAGGGCTCGAGCTTCGACATCGCCTCGATCTACGAGCTGGACAAGGTCATGGCCCGCGGTGTCGGCCCGGAGCGCATCAGCTACGGCAACACCATCAAGAAAGCCAAGGACATCCGCTACTTCTTCGAGAAGGGCGTGCGCATGTTCGCCACCGACTCCGAAGCCGACCTGCGCAACATCGCCAAGGCCGCGCCGGGCTCCAAGGTCTACGTGCGCATCCTCACCGAAGGCTCGACCACGGCCGACTGGCCGCTGTCGCGCAAGTTCGGCTGCCAGACCGACATGGCCATGGACCTGCTGATTCTCGCTCGCCAGCTGGGCCTGGTGCCTTACGGCATTTCCTTCCACGTCGGCTCGCAGCAGCGCGACATCTCCGTGTGGGATGCCGCCATCGCCAAGGTCAAGGTAATCTTCGAGCGCCTGAAGGATGAGGACGGCATCGAGCTGAAGATGATCAACATGGGCGGCGGCTTCCCGGCCAACTACATCACCCGCACCAACAGCCTGGAAACCTATGCCGAGGAAATCATCCGCTTCCTCAAGGAAGACTTCGGCGACGACCTGCCGGAAATCATTCTCGAGCCGGGCCGCTCGCTGATTGCCAACGCCGGCATCCTGGTCAGCGAAGTGGTGCTGGTGGCGCGCAAGTCGCGTACCGCGGTCGAGCGCTGGGTGTATGTCGATGTGGGCAAGTTCAGCGGTCTGATCGAAACCATGGACGAGTCCATCAAGTTCCCGATCTACGCCGAGAAGAAGGGCGAAGTGGAGGAAGTGGTGATTGCCGGGCCGACCTGTGACAGCGCCGACATCATGTACGAGAACTACAAGTACGGCCTGCCGCTGAACCTGGCCATTGGTGACCGCCTGTACTGGCTGTCCACCGGCGCCTACACCACCAGCTACAGCGCGGTGGAATTCAACGGTTTCCCGCCGCTGAAGGCTTACTACATCTAAGCCGTAGTCGCCGAATGAAACGCCCCGCCATGCGGGGCGTTTTCGTTTCCGCGCTTCGTTCACTGTGGACCGGCGCGTAGCTCGTCGCGTCGCCGCGCGTAGGCCTCGACGATATCGGCGATCGGCGGCAGCGCGGCAGCCTGCAGGCTGGCCAGCGCGGTTTCGATGAACTTCAGGTGGCCGAGCTCCAGCGCGAGACTCAGCCAATGCCGGGCGGCGTCCCATTGCCGCTCGGCGATTAGCACGGCGGCATGGCTGAACTGCCCGCGAAAGTCGCCGGCTTCGGCCGAACGTGCATACCAGGCATGTGCCGTGGCCAGATCCCGCGCCACGCCGCAGCCGTCTTCGAGGCAGCGGCCGGTGAGGTTCATCGACTTGGCATGACCAAGCTCGGCAGCCTGGCGATAGAGCCGGTAGGCGGTCGTGTGGTCCTTTACCACGCCACGTCCGGTGGCCAGCAGGTTGGCCAGGTTGTACATGCCCCAGTCCAGCCCCAGATCGGCGGCGCGCCGGTAGTAGTCGGCGGCGCGCTTCGTATCGGCTGTGCAACCCCAGCCGTGCTCGTGGCAGCGACCGGCCATGTTGCAGGCCATGGCATGTCCGCGTTCGGCGGCGATGTCGAACCAGGTCAGGGCCAGCGTCGGGTCGGCCTGGATGCCGTAGCCTTCCAGCAGGATCTGGCCGAGCAGCGCCTGCGCTTCGATCTCCCCGGCGGCCGCCGCACCGAGCACCAGTCGTGCCGCCCGCTGCGGCTGCTTGGCAAGGTCGTCCAGTTGTGCCGTGTCGAGAGCTTCCTCGCGGCGCAGAAGATGGCGCATCAAACCTCGACCCAGCGCCGCAGCAGGTTGTGGTAGGTGCCGGTGAGCTGCACCAGCGCCGGATGCTCGGGGACATCGGTGGTCAGCTGCTGGATGGCCTGATCCATCTCGTAGAGCAGGGTGCGCTGGGCATCCTCGCGCACCAGACTCTGGATCCAGAAGAACGAGGCCAGCCGCGCGCCGCGGGTCACCGGCTCGACCTTGTGCAGGCTGGTGCTGGGATAGAGCACCATGTCGCCGGCGGCGAACTTCACCCGCTGCGTGCCGTAGGTGTCCTGGATCACCAGGTCGCCGCCGTCGTACTCCTCCGGGTCGCTGAAGAACAGTGTGGCGGACAGGTCGGTGCGCACGCGTTCGGCGCTGTTGCGCACCTGCCGCACCGCATTGTCGATGTGATAGCCGAACTCGCCGCCGGCGGTGTAGCAGTTGAACAGGGGCGGGAAGACCTTGCTCGGCAGCGCGGCGGACATGAACTGCGGATGTTGCCAGAGACGCTGCAGCATGGCTTCGGCGATTTCACGGGCGAGCGGGTCGTCTTCGGCCAGCTGCAGATTGTATTTCGCCTTGGCCGACTGGTAGCCGGCCGTTACCCGGCCATCCTGCCAGGCGGCCTGTTCCAGCGCAGCGCGGATACGGTCGGTTTCTTCGCGGGAAAATACGTTGGCAATGCGTAACAGCATGGGGCACCGGCAGAAGGGAAAGGTCGAATGATATTAGTTTGCATTTAGATGTTTCAGAATGCGACAGAATGTATCAGAATGTCATCCGCTAATAATAGTAATTCGCAGTTGCATTAACTCCTGAGGATCTGCATTCCATGTCGCGTCAGTCTGTTGAACTGGCCCAGCCACCCCGCGTGTTGGCTTCGGCTATCGGTGTTGCGCTTACCGCTTTCTCCGTCCCTTCCATCGCCCAGTCCACGCCCGATACCGCTGCGGCGCGCGGCGAGGCGCCGGTCGCGCTCGACGAAGTGACCGTGATCGGCGAGCAGGAGCAAAGCTACAAGGCCGATACCTCCGCCTCGAAGAAGTACACCGCGCCGTTGCGCGAGACGCCCAAGTCGGTCACCGTGATCACCGACCAGGTGATCCGCGACACCGGTTCGCTCACCTTGGTCGACGCATTGCGCACCACCTCCGGCATCACCTTCGGTGCCGGCGAGGGCGGCAACCCGGCGGGCGACCGGCCGATCATTCGCGGCTTCAACGCCGAGAGCGATACCTTCATCGATGGCCTGCGTGACGTGGGTTCGCAGACTCGCGAGATCTTCAACGTCGAAAGCATCGAGGTGAGCAAGGGGCCGGGCTCGGCGTACACCGGCGCCGGCTCCACCGGCGGCAGCCTCAACCTGATCAGCAAGACCGCCAAGCAACGCGATTTCGGCGACGCCAGCATCACCCTCGGTTCGGACCAGACGCGCCGCTACACGCTGGACGTCAACCGCGTGCTGGGCGACAACGTCGCCGGGCGCCTGAACCTGATGAAGCACGAGGCCAACGTCGCCGGCCGCGATGGCGTTGACGTCAGCCGTTGGGGTGTGGCGCCGACCATCACCTTCGGCTTCGATACGCCGACCCGGGCGACGCTGTCGTACTACCACCTGGAAACCGACGACATGCCCGATTACGGCATTCCGCTGACGGTGGCCACGCCGGGCAACCCGCACCGCGAGCCGGCCAAGGTCGATCGCGACAACTTCTACGGCCTGGAAAGCCGCGACTTCCGCGAGAGCACCACGGATGCTGGCACGATCCGTTTGGAGCACGACCTGAACGAGAACCTGACCGTTTCCAACACCACCCGCGTGGCGCGCACCACCCTGGACTACATCGTCACCAACCCGGACGACTCGCGCGGCAACGTACCCAACGGCCTGGTCTCGCGTTCGGCCAAGAGCCGCAACTCCAACACCCAGAGCTGGGTCAACCAGACCGACCTGACCGCGCGCTTCGATACCGGCAGCATCGAGCACACCCTGGTCACGGGTGTGGAGATCAGCGATGTGGGTGTGCACAACCGGCCTTACGTGGTAACCCCGGGCGCTGCCGGCAACACCTGTACACCGGCGCATCTGGCCTCCGGTGACTGCACCAGCCTGTACAACCCCAGCCCCAAGGACGCCTGGACCGGCAGCATCGCGCGCAGCACGGCGACGACCGATACCGACACCGAAACGCTGGCGGCCTACGTCTTCGATACGCTGAAGTTCAACGAGCAATGGTCACTGAACATGGGCCTGCGTTACGACGACTACGAAACGACGCAGAAGGCTGTCTCCACTGCCGGTGTGGTGACCCGTCCGGAAAACAAGAGCCACTTCTGGAACTACCAGCTGGGCCTGGTCTTCAATCCGCTGCCCAATGGCAGCCTCTATGCGGCCTGGTCGACCTCCAGCAACCCGTCCGGCGAGACCGGTGGCGAAGGCGCCGATGCGCTCAGCGTGAACAACGAGGTTCTCGATCCGGAGCGCAACCGCAACTACGAGATCGGCACCAAGTGGGACTTCTTCGACGAGCGTCTCGGCCTGACCGCCGCGCTGTTCCGCACCGAGAAGACCAACGCGCGGGTGACCAACGCCAGCGGTTTCCAGGAAAGCATCGGTGAAACCCAGGTCGATGGCCTGGAACTGGGCGCCACCGGCCAGCTCACCCGCAACTGGCAGGTGTTCGCCAGCTACACCTACCTGGATGCCGAACTGGTCAAGTCCGGTGTCGCCAATATCGGCACGCGGGCCAGCCCGATCTACGTCGAGGGTCTGTACGACGGCAACGATGTGCCCAGTACGCCGAAGCACAGCTTCAGCTTCTGGAACACCTACAACCTGACCCAGGACCTGACCATCGGGGGCGGCGCCACCTACGTCGACTCGCGCTTCGGCGATGCGGCCAACAACATCGAGGTGCCGGAGTACTGGCGCTACGATGCGATGGCGGCCTATCGCGTGAGCAAGAACCTGGACCTGCAGCTGAACGTGCAGAACCTGACCGACAAGCGCTACTTCGATCAGGTCTACGGCAGCCACTATGCCCATGTCGCGGCGGGTCGTACCGCCTTGCTGAGCACCAACTTCCACTTCTGATCCGCACGCGTGAAAAAACAAAGGCCGCTCTTCGAGGCTAATGCTGTTCGGATAAGCGCGGAGAGTACTCTGTAGGAGCGCGCCAGGCGCGCGAATCGCGGGCGTGGCCCGCTCCTACAGATCCAGCATCCAGCTTGAGTCGCTAAGTGAACAGCATTGCGCTCTTCGAGGTGGCCTTTGTCGTCATGGCGCATCAATACAGGTCGCGGCGATAGCGACCCTGTTCGCTCAGTTGCTCCAGCTGCGCCTGGCCGAGCAGGCCCAGCAGTATCTGCTGCACCTCCTGACCCATGCCGTCCAGGCTGCCGCAGACATGGATCGCCGCGCCCTGGGCGACCCAGCGGCGCAACTCGTCCGCCGCATCGCGCAGGGCGTGCTGCACGTAGCGCTTGTTCGTCTGGTCACGGGAAAACGCCAGGTCCAGCCGTTGCAGGTGGCCGCTTTCACGCCACTGCGCCAACTCATCCTGGAAGAGGAAATCGTGCGCCGCGTTGCGCTCGCCGAACAGCAGCCAGTTGCGCGAGCCCGTTTTTGCGGCACGTTCGCGCAGGTGCGCACGCAGCCCGGCGATGCCCGTGCCGTTGCCGATCAGGATCAGCGGCGTAGCGGCGTCCGGGCCGTGGAATGACGGATTGCTGCGGATGCGCAGCTCGATCTCTTCGCCGATGGCCGCGTAGCGGCACAGCCAGCCGGAACCGAGCCCGGGAGTGCCGTCGGCCTGGAAGGCTTCGCGTACCACCAGCTGCACGGCGCCGTCGGCGGGTATCGAGGCGATGGAGTATTCGCGGTGCGGCAGCGGCGGCAAGGCCAGCAGCGCCTCGGCGTCGAAGCCGTGCAGGTCGCCAGTGGCGGGCAGGTGCCTTCTGGACAGCTGTGCGGCCAGGTTCTGGCCATCGAACAATGCATGAGGATCGAGGCCCACATCGTGCAACAAGGCTTCGATGCGCGCGGGCGCGTGGCGCGGGCCGACTTCGACGATATCGCCGGCGCGCCATGATGTCTGCTCGCTCGGCGGCGCCAGGGTCAGCAGTTGTACCGGCGCACCGGAACTGCCGGGGTTGAGGCAATGGCGGCCGGTCAGGCGCCAGGGTTGATAGGGCGCCGGCAGCCAGTCGCTGAAATTGCTCTCGCCGCTCAGGTGGGCGAGTTGATGTTGCCAGTGCCGCAGCACGCCAGGATCGGCGCGGTCGGCCTCCAGGCGGTCGAACAGCGGCATGCCGCCGAGCTGGCGCAGGCGCTCGTCGAGGCGGCGGCCGAAGGCGCAGAAATCCCGGTACTGGCGATCACCGAAGGCCAGCACAGCGTATTCCAGCGGCTGGCTCAGGGCGCCGCCCATGGCGAGTCGCCGCTCGAAGCGGGCCGCATTGTCCGGTGCCTCGCCTTCGCCGTAGGTGCTGACGACGAACAGGGCGCGCGGGGCCGGCAGGTCGTTCGGCTCCAGCGCGTTGAGCGGCAGCAGCAGCGTCTCGACGCCCGCAGCGCGCAACTGCTGCGCGCTGCGCTCGGCGAAATCCTGTGCCTGGCCGCCCTGGCTGGCATAGGCGACCAGCATCTGCGTCCGACCAGCAGCCGCCGGCCGCCGGCGCAGCCGCCCACGCCAGCAGTACAGCGACAGGGCGAGATAGAGCGTGGCGACCACTACCGCGCTGATTTCCCGCGCTGGCTGCCACCAGAGCAGGCCGGTCGCGATGACGATGCAGCAGAGCAGTGGCCAGCCGCGCAGGAGTGCGAAGAGGGGCGAGGGCAACGAAGGGCTCATCGGTGCAAGGGAAGCAGGCTGGCCCGAGCCGTCACCACGGCTCGGGCCAAGTCGGCGCGTCAGGGCGCCAGCACTTCCAGGGTTGCGCTGTAGCTGGCGCGGCGCGCGGTGGCCGGTTTGCTGACGCCCTTGTCGGTGGTCAGCTCGGCTTCCAGCCAGTACATGCCGGCCTGCGGCCAGGTGATGCTGAGCTTGCCGTCCTTGTCGGTCTTCGCCTTGATCTCGCCGAGCTCGTCGCGGTAGCGGTTGCCGCCGGGAATCACGCTGATCTCGACATCGGCGGCCGGCTTGCCGTCGAGCAGGAAGACGAAGTCTGCCGCTTCGCCGGCGAACAGGTCGTTGGGGTGGGTGACCGGCGCCAGCTCCAGGCCCTGGCCGGTCGGTTCGAGCACGGTTTCGCTCGGCGCGCCGGAGGTGACGAAGACTTCCATGCGACTGCTGTTCTGCGTCACCTTCAGTTCCTCGGCCTTGGCCGGCACGTCCTTGGCGAAACTCTCCGGGGTGCCCATCCAGCGGCGAACCTGGCCGTTCTCCTTCCAACTGGCGAACAGCCCGCTGTTGGCGATGGCCAGCTTGTAGGTGCCCTTCTGGTTCAGCTGTACATCGAAGGTGCTGCGGTAGCGGCCGATGCTGCCGTTGAGCGGTTCCAGACGGCTGCCGTCCGGCGCCTGGATCGACAGTTGCGCGGCCGGCCGTGGACGCATGCCGGGCGGACCGCCGGCCGGGGCCTGGTCGAGCGCGCCTACGCCGGCGATGCGCAGGGGGAAGTGCTCGAAATAGAACAGGTCGTTGGAGACGGCGGCGTCGACGGTGATCCACGGCTCTTCGCCGGAGAGCACGGTGGCCGAGGGCAGCATCCAGGCGCGGTGGGCCTGGGCCGACAGCGGCAGGCAGACGGCGAGCGCCAGGGCGGTCCATTTGATGACGGGTTTCATGGCGTGCTTCCTGTTCATGGGGTCAGCTTGAGGGTGATTGCGCCCAGTTCGCTCTGACCCTGGGCTTGGTGCTCGGCGTTCTGCTGCGGTGGCCAGCTGAACGGAACGCGCAGCAGTTCGCGGCCGCCGACTTCACGGGCGGCTTCGACCACGACGCGGTACTCGCCCGCTTCCAGCGTGTTGAGTGGCGCCTGCCGGTCGGAGAACTGCAACCTGTGACTGCCCACGGCACGGGTCGCACCGCTGACACCGTCGACCGGCATTTCCAGGCTGCGGCCACTGCGTCTCCACCACTGGCGCAGGTCCTTGAGCCACTTCTCGCCTTCCTTGTCCTTGAGCTTGGTGTCGTACCACACCGCCAGATTGGTGACATGGCTCTGGTCCGGTCGCTCGAGCCAGATAGCGACATAGGGGCGGTGGTACTCGGCGACATCCAGACGCGGGATTTCCACGTCCAGCTGCAGGTCCGCCGCGTGCAGCGGGGCGCTGAGCAGGGCGAGGGGCAACAACAGGCGTTTACGCATGGGCAGTCCTTAATGAATGAAGAGCAGCGCCAGCAGCAGCGGTATCACCAGCCCCAGGCCCACCAGCGGCCAGGTGCTGGGTCGGTTGCCGGCGTGACGTTGCAGGAGCAGCAGGCCGGTGAGGCTGAACACCACACAGGCAACGGCGAAGAAGTCGATGAACCCGCTCCAGGCCTCACCGGTGTGGCGGCCCTTGTGCAGGTCGTTGAAGTAGGCGATCCAGCCGCGGTCGGTCGATTCGTATTCCAGTTCGCCGGTTTCGATACTCAGGCTCAGCCAGGCATCGCCGCCGGGGCGCGGCAGGGCGACATAGAGTTCGCCATCGCTCCATTCGGCCTCACGGCCGGCCAGGCGAATGTCCAGCGTCTGCTCCAGCCAAGCGCGCAGTTCGACGGGCAGACCCGACTCGGGCGTTTCGGTTTGCAGTTTGGCGAGCAGCGAGTCGGGAAGCTGCGCAGCGCGGCTTTGCACCTGCGGTTTGCTTTCGATCTGGCCGGCGTGGTTGAGGGTGATGCCCGTGACTGAGAAGAGCAGCATGCCAACCAGGCACAGCGCGGAGCTGATCCAGTGCCATTGGCGCAGGGTACCGAGCCAGAGGTGCATGGTGGTCCTTGTCGTGCGGGGGATTGGCGGATTCTAGGGCGCTTGTTCGCTGGAATGCTAAAGATTTACAAACAGCATACATTCGCGTCTATCGCCGGGCCGTAGGCCATAAACAACGAAGCCGGGAATGTCCCGGCTCGTTGCGGCGCGGGTCGGTCAGAAGCTGATGTTGGCCGACAGCCAGAGGCGGCGACCCTCTTCGAGTGTGCCGCTGGTAGCCGCCGCCGACTGGATGTAATCGGAGGCCCAGCCCGTCGAACCGGTATTGGTGGTGTAGTAGGTGCCTTTGGTGAAGTCCTTGTCGAACAGGTTGTAGATGGTCGCGTTGAGTGTGACGTTCTGCGATGCCTTGAACGAGCCGCCAAGGTGGAAAACCTCGTAAGCCTTCAGGTCCCCGGCCGCGTCGTACAGGGCCTGGTTCGCGGCGGTAAGGTTCTCGTAGCGATCGGTGAAGCGCGCCCGCTCTGAGCGGTATTCGCCCTTGAACCACAGGTTCAGGCGGTCGGAAGCCTGCCAGCTGAGGCGCGCATGGGCCAGGTGTTCCGGCGTATTGGTCAGTGGCGCCCCCTTGTTGGCACCGCTCTTCTGCTCGCTGTCCGTATAGGTGTAGTTCAGCGCCAGCGCCCAGGCGGGCGCGAACTCCCAGCGACCGGCCAGTTCCAGGCCCTGGGTGACCGCTTCATCGATGTTGACGCTCTGGGCGAAGGCGTCCTGGGTGAAGCCGCTTCCGAAGCTGATGCACCCTGGTTGGTTCGGATTGCTCGCCGAGAAGCAGTTGGCGATCGGCGTACCGTCGTCGATCTTGTCGTCGAACTTGTTGTGGAACAGGGTGGCATTGGCGCTGAAGCCGGAGAGGTTGTCGAAGTAGACGCCGAATTCTGTATTGGTGGTGATTTCCGGGTCCAGGTGAGGGCTGCCGATGGTGATGATCGTGCCCTGGCCGGTGACCCCGCTGATGCCGTCATGCAGCTGATTCAGCGTCGGTGTCTTGTAGCCGCGGCTGACGCCGCCCTTCATGGTCCAGTTGTCGGTGGTGTTCCAGACCAGATAGGCGCGCGGGCTGACATGGCCACCGAACGCCTCATGATCCTCGTAGCGGGCGCCGAGCGTCAGGGCGAGGTCATGGCGCAGGTGCCATTCGTCCTCGACGAACATGGCCCAGGAGGTCTGCTGGAAATCGTCGTCGGCAATTCCATCGGTGACTTCCGCGTCCCAGTACTGACCACCGACGGTGAGCACGTGGGCGTCGCCTACCGGGCTGACCAGCTTGGTGTCGAAAACCAGGTCGGTGGATTTCAGCTCGCGATCGTCGCCGACGATGATGGAGGGGTAGCCGGTATAGGCGCTGCCGATCGGCTGGCCGGGAATCGTGCGGCCGATGGTTTCCGTGGTGTTGTGCGTCAGGCTGCTGTCCAGGGTGCCGAAGCTGAAGCGGCCGGTATGGCTGAGGGCGAACTGGTCGCGTTCGAAGCGCAGTTCGTCGGCATAGCCGTTGGCCTTGCTCGGTACGTCCGCGCTGCACCCGTCGGTGGCGCTGCCGCCGTTCTTGCCGTCCAGGCTGCCCAGCTGGCAGTCGTCATTGTTATACACCTGGCGGCCGCGCTCGAAATCCAGCGAGATGTCATGGGCCTCGTCGGGGGTCAGTGTCAGCCGTGCGCCGAGGGTGTGGTTGCGGCCCTCGACGGGTGAGGCGCCGCGCTTGCTGACCGGGCTATCGTTATCGAACGACAGGTCCGATTCGCCGCGGTCGTAGAGGCTGCCGCGCAGCGCGAGCCCGAGCAGGCCCTCGACCAGCGGCCCGCTGGCGTAGAGGCTGGTGCTGCTGGTTTCACCATAGTCGCGGTTTTCCTGGAACGTGTGGTCCAGGCTTACCGAGCCACCCCATTCGCCGGCGACCTTCTTGGTGATGATGTTGACGACCCCGCCCATGGCATCGGAGCCATACAGCGTCGACATCGGGCCGCGAATCACCTCGATCCGCTCGATGGCCGACATCGGCGGCATGAAGCTGGTGGAGGTCTCGTTGAAGCCGTTGGGCGTGACGTTGCCGGCCGTGTTCTGGCGCCTGCCGTCGATCAGGATCAGCGTGTAGTCGCTGGGCATGCCGCGGATGCTGATGTTCAGTCCACCGGTCTTGCCGGTACCCTGGCGAATGTCGATGCCCTCGACGTCATCCAGCGCCTGGGCCAGGTTGCTGTAGCGCTTTTGCTGCAGATCCTGCTGGCTGATCACACTGATGCTCGCCGGTGCCTGGGTGATCTTCTGCTCGAAGCCGGAGGCGCTGACGACCGTGTCGCCCAGGGTAACGGGCGACGTCTGGGCGGTCGCGCTCAGGCTGCTGAACAATATGGCGCCGGCCAGGACCGTGCGGGCGTAGGGGGCGTGCATCCGCGAATCTCCTTGTGCGTGATAATTATTGATTGGTGCGGATGATAGTGATTTGCGATTGCAGATTGACATGGCGCTTGCATCGCAGGGCGAAAGCAACCACGCGAAAACTACGTCAAACCCCCGGGTGGCGCGGCTTTACAGTATTGTTTCAACTTGTTGCTAGGGCTGCTTTTGCCGTTGAATGACTCCCCCTGTTGCGACGAAGCCTGCAAAAGCCGAAGCTCTACGGCATGACGAACCGCATACTTCTCAACTGCGACATGGGCGAGAGCTTCGGCGCCTGGACGATGGGCAACGACGAACTTGCGATGCCGCTGATCGACCAGGCCAATCTGGCCTGTGGCTTTCATGCCGGCGATCCGCTGACGATGCAGCGCAGCGTTGCGCTGGCGGTGCGCCATGGCGTGAGCATCGGCGCGCACCCGGCCTATCCGGACCTCGCGGGCTTCGGCCGCCGCCATCTGGCCTGCTCCATGCCCGAGATACAGGCGCTGGTGCTCTACCAGATCGGTGCGCTGGATGCGTTCTGCCGTGCTGCCGGCACCCGGCTCGCCTACGTCAAGCCGCATGGCGCGCTGTACAACGACCTGGTGCGCGACGATGCGCTGTTCGCCGCCGTGCTCGCGGCCTGCGCGGCCTATCGGCCGGGACTGCCGCTGATGGTGCTGGCGCTGGCGGATAACCGGCGGGAGATCGCCCTGGCCGAAGCCGCTGGCGTGCCATTGCTGTTCGAGGGATTCGCCGACCGGGCCTACCAGGCCGACGGCCAGCTGGCGCCACGCCGGCTGGAGCACGCCGTGCATCGCGAACCGCAGCGCATTCTCGACCAGGCGCTGGCGATCGCCCGGGGCGAGCCGTTCGCCGATCAGGACGGCAAGCCGCTGCGGCTGCATGCGGACAGTCTCTGCGTGCACGGCGACAATCCGGAGTCGCTGGCAATATTGCGCCGCCTGCGGGCCTTGCTCGACGCCGCATGATTCGCCTGCAGCCGATTGGCGCCGAGGCGCTGCTGGTGGTGCTGGCCGAACAGCCCTATCCGGAGTTACCGCTGCAGATCGCCACGTTGGCGGACGCTGCGCGCCGGGAACTCGGTCCCTGGCTCGTCGATCTGGTGCCGGGTTGGACGACCTTGTTGCTGCACTACGATCTGTTGCTGACCGACCATGCGCAGGTTGCCGAGCGCCTGGCGCCGCTGCTGGCCCGCTGGCCTGCCGAGGCCGGACGGCAATCGCCGCCGCGCCGGCACGAGATTCCCATCTGGTACGCCGGGGCGGACCTGGCCGAGGTGGCCCGGGCCTGCGGCCTGAGCCAGCAGGAGGTTATCGCCGTGCATTGCGCGACGGAGTATCGCGTCGGTGCAATCGGTTTCGCGCCGGGGTTCGCCTATCTCGGCGAGCTCGATCAACGCCTCGTGCTGCCGCGTCGCGCCACTCCTCGCACAACGGTTCCGGCGGGCTCGCTGGCGATCGCCGAGCGGCAGACCGCGATCTATCCGCAGGCCTCGCCGGGTGGCTGGCATCTGCTCGGCCGCTGCCCCTGGCGCCTGTTCGACGCCACGAAGGAACCGCCGTGCCCCCTGCAGCCGGGGGATCGGGTGCTCTTCCAGCCCATCGATGCCGTGCAGTTCCAGGCCGAGGCCAGCAGATGAAGGGCCTGCGCGTTCTCCGCAGCGGGCCACTGAGCCTGTTGCAGGATGCCGGCCGCTTTGGCTGGCAGCATCTGGGCGTTTCGCCGAGCGGCCCGCTGGATATGCACGCCGCAGCCTGGGCCAATCGGTTGCTGGGCAATCGTTGGGGAACGCCCCTGCTGGAGATCGCGCTGGGCGATTTCGAAGCCGAGGCCGAAGTGGATACCTGGCTGGCGATCTGCGGCGCGGACATGCCGGTCCGTGTGGATGGCGAGGCGCGGCCGAACTGGTCGCGCTTTGCACTGCGCAGCGGGCAGCGCCTGCGCCTGGACTTTGCCCGCAGCGGGCAGCGTGCCTACCTGGCGGTGGCCGGCGGTTTTCGCCTGGAGAAAACGCTGGGCAGCGTGGCGACCCAGGTGCGTGAGGGGCTGGGTGGGCTCGCCGGCAATGGCGGCGCGCTGCAGGCGGGGGACCGGCTGCCGTGCCCGCCGGCCCGCTTGCCGGGGGCGGCCAGCGTGCCCGTCGCGTTCGTGGCGGATTATCGATGCGAGCCGTGCCTGCGGGTGATGCTCGATTCGAGCGGCCTGGCCGCGCGTGAGCGGCAGCGCTTCATCGACCAGCGTTGGACGTTGAGCACGCAGTCCGACCGCATGGGCGCCCGGCTGTGCGGCGAGCCCTTGCGGGCGGAGGCGCTGCAATGGTCGCAAGGCGTGGTCGGCGGCAGCATCCAGGTGCCGCCGGATGGCCAGCCGATCGTGCTCATGGCCGACCGCCAGACCATGGGCGGCTATCCATTGCTGGGCTGGTTGCACCCACTGGACCTGCCGCGCCTGGCGCAGTGCCCGGCGCATCAGCGGCTAGGCTTTCGGCCTGTCGAGCGGGCGCAGGTCCAGGCCGAACTGCGGCAGTTCTATCGTTTCTTCCGTGGCTGAGAGATTGGCGGCACGCCCGACGCTCAAAAGCATCGCCCCGAGGTCGGGCCTCCCACGAAAGCAATCGATGCACACCGGACCCGGTGGGAGGCGCGCCCTCGCGGCGATTGCAGGCCGCAGGCCTGCCCGATGTTCGGAGCACCAGACCCTAGCGCATCTGTACTTCGATCACGCCATCGGCATTGACGGTCACCTGCCGGGTGCCGGCTTCGATTTCCGGTACCGGCGCGGCATCCATCATGCTCATCTTCATGGCCGCGCCGCGCATCACCGGTTGGTAACCGGCGCTGTTGAGATTGAGGCTGACCAGCTTGTAGCCGGTGCCGCCAAGGGCCTCGGTGGCCAGCTGGGCACGGGCGCGGAAGGCCGTTACCGCATCCTTGAGCAGGGCGTCCTCGTTCTGCTTGCGGATCGGATCGGAGACGGTGAAGTGCATGCCGCCCATCTTCAGGCTCTGCATCAGTTCGGCGGTGAGCTTGGACAGGCTGGCGAAATCGCTGCTTTCCAGACGCAGCTCGGCGCGCTCGCGCCAGGCGGTGATCTTCTGGCCCTTTTCCTCGTAGACCGGATAGCTGCTGCGGCTGCCCTGGCTGACGATCACTGCCTTTTCCTGGCGCGCGCGCTGCAGCGCCTGGTTGATCGTGCGGGTGGTTTCGGCGGCGAGCTGGGCCGGGTCGCTGTGTTGCGCCTCGCTGTAGAGCGTGACGTGCATGCGGTCGTGGGCGACTTCGCTACTGACTTCGGCGCGCAGGGCGACTTGGTTGTAGTGCTGTTGTTCGGCTGCAGCGGGGAGGCTGCAGGCGGCTGCGAGGCAGGCCAGCAGGACGGCGCCGCGGGAGAAGGTATGAGGCATGATGGCTCCTTGGCATGAGCACCGGCGACGGTGCGTAAACCGAGACTGTACCCTCCCCGGCGAAGGTGTGCAGCCTCCTGTGCGGCGCGTTGCCGCATTGCGGGCAGGCCCGGGAGCGGCTTGGTTATACTCCGGCGAATTGTTGGAGACTTCATGTACGCATCCGTTCCGCTGCTTTCGGCCAGCCGCCAGAACCTCCGGCTGCTGACGCTCATCCGCATCCTCGTCCTGGCGGCGCAATCCGGTGCTGTCGGGCTGGCCTATGCCACTCAGTTGCTGACGCTGCCGTGGCTGGCGCTGGGCGTTACCCTGGCGGTGTCGGCGCTTCTTTGCCTCGGTACCGCGCTGCGCCTGCGCGGCCCCTGGCCGGTCACCGAGCTGGAATACGCGGTGCACCTGGCCGGCGACCTGCTGGTCCATAGCGCGCTGCTGTATTACTCCGGTGGTTCGACCAACCCCTTCGTCTCCTATTACCTGGTGCCGCTGACCATCGCCGCCGCGACCCTGCCGTGGCTGTACTCCATCGTGCTGTCCGGGTTGGCGCTGCTGGGCTATACGCTGATGCTGGTCTGGTACGACCCGCTGACATTGCCGCCGTTCGAGCGCGCCACGCTGCAGGTCTACGGCATGTGGCTGAGCTTCGCCCTGGCGGCGGCGCTGATCACCTTCTTCGTCGCGCGCATGGCCGAGCAACTGCGCCGCCAGGAACAACAGCAGGCGCAGCGGCGCGAGGAAAGCATGCGCGACCAGCAACTGCTGGCCGTGGCCACGCAGGCGGCCGGTGCGGCCCATGAGCTGGGCACCCCGCTGGCGACCATGAGCGTGCTGCTCAAGGAGTTGCGCCAGGAATACAAGGAGCCGCAGCTGAACGAGGACCTCGGCTTGCTGCAGTCGCAGGTCCAGCTGTGCAAGGAAAGCCTGCGCCAGCTGGTGCGTGCCGCCGAGGCCGATCGTCGCCAGGCGATCGTCGAGCAGACCGCGCGCGAGTGGGTCGAGTCGGTGCTGCAGCGCTGGCACCTGATGCGTCCGGAGGCGACCTATCGCTTCCAGTGCATCGGCCGCGGCAGCGCGCCTCGCCTGATGCCGCCGGCGGATCTCAGCCAGTCGTTGCTCAACCTGCTGAACAACGCCACCGACGCCAGCCCCGAGGATCTCGATATCCGTCTCGACTGGGACGCCCAGTGGGTCAAGTTGACCATCCGCGACCATGGCGCCGGTGTACCCTTGGCCATCGCCGAGCAAATCGGCAGGCCGTTCATCACCACCAAGGGCAAAGGCTTCGGTCTTGGCCTGTTTCTCAGCCAGGCCAGCGTGACGCGCGCCGGCGGCACAGTGAAGCTCTACAATCACGAGGACGGTGGCACACTGACCGAACTGCGCTTGCCGCATGGTTCGGTTCGCGCCTGATCCTGATCGTGACCCAATGCGAGGAATGCACAGATGACCGACGAATTGCAGCAAGAGGGTGAAGAACAACCTCATCTGCTGTTGGTGGATGACGACCCGACGTTCACCCGCGTCATGGCGCGCGCCATGAGCCGCCGTGGGCTGCAGGTCAGTATTGCCGGTTCGGCCGAAGAAGGGCTGATGCTGGCCAAGCAGGACATCCCCGACTATGCGGTGCTCGACCTGAAGATGGAGGGTGATTCCGGCCTGGTGCTGCTGCCCAAGCTGCTCGAGCTGGACCCGGAGATGCGGGTGCTGATCCTGACCGGCTACTCGAGCATCGCCACCGCGGTGGAGGCGATCAAGCGCGGCGCTTGCAACTACCTGTGCAAGCCCGCCGATGCCGACGACGTGCTGGCGGCACTGCTGTCCCAGCACGCCGATCTGGACAGCCTGGTGCCGGAAAACCCGATGTCGGTCGATCGGCTGCAGTGGGAGCACATCCAGCGGGTGCTGAGCGAGCACGACGGCAATATCTCCGCCACGGCTCGCGCGCTGGGCATGCATCGCCGCACCTTGCAGCGCAAACTGCAGAAGCGGCCGGTCAGGCGATAAAAGCCTCTGTCTGAGTTGGCTGTTGCGAAGAGACGTACCCCTGTAGGAGCGGGCCATGCCCGCGAATCTTTCTGTGCGCAAAGCTTTGCGCGCATGGCCCGCTCCTACGGGCGTTCGGAACACCTCGACATCGACACTTCGAGCAACCTGCAATTGGGGCAAGCGCGATAAAAAGCCGCCCTGGACTGGCTCCGGTTTCCAGCTTAGGGCTTGTCTACGGTTAACATAGGGCGGCCTCTTCATTCCCAGGTTCGTCCATGCTTTCCGTCGTCCTGCAGACCCTGAGCATCACCGCTCCGGTATTCGCCATGCTGTTTCTCGGCGTGGCGCTCAAGCGCGTTGGCTGGATCGATGCGGCCTTCATCCAGACGGCCTCGGCGCTGGTGTTCAAGGGCACCATGCCGACCCTGCTGTTCATCTCGATCCTCAAGGCCGACCTGGATGCTGCGCTGCAGCCGGCATTGCTCGGTTACTTCGTGCTGGCGACCATCGCAACCTTCATCCTGGCCTGGTGCTGGGCGATCTGGCGTTGCCCGCCCGAGGATCGCGGGGTCTACGTGCAGGGGGCCTTTCGCGGCAACAACGGTATCGTCGGCCTGGCATTGGCCGGCAGCCTGTATGGCGACTACGGGCTGTCTCTCGGCAGTGTGCTGGCTGGGGTGGTGATCCTGGTCTACAACAGCCTGTCGGCCATGATCCTGGCCATCTATAGCCCCGACGGGCGGACCAGTGCGACGGCGATCCTCGCGAGCATTCTGCGCAATCCGCTGATCATCGGTGTGGTTACGGCCATGCCGTTCGCGTACTGGCAGATTGCGCTGCCGGGCTGGCTGATGACCTCCGGCCAGTATTTCGCGCAGATGACCTTGCCGCTGGCGCTGATCTGCATCGGCGCCACACTATCGCTGGCGGCGCTGCGCGAGAGCAGTGGCAGTGCGCTGAGCTCGAGCCTGATGAAAATGGTCTGGCTGCCCGCGATCGCCACGCTGGGGGCTTGGGCCTGCGGCTTCCAGGGCGCGGAGCTGGGCATTCTGTTCCTCTACTTCGCCAGCCCGACGGCCGCGGCCAGCTTCGTCATGGCGCGTGCGGTGAATGCCAACCACCAGTTGGCCGCCACCATCATCGTGATCACGACATTGATGGCTGCGGTGAGCATCAATGCCGGGCTCTTCCTGCTTGGCTGGCTGGGATGGCTTTAGATTTAAGAAAGCCCATGCAATGGTCGTAATCGTTCAATAGGCCTCAGAAAAAATTACCCGTTTCCCGTCAAATTGCTTCGGCCACGAGCGGGGTAGCCGTCTTTGTTTGCTGGGGATTGGGATGATGTCGTTTTTTTCACCTTCGAGCCGTTCGTTGACGCGCGATACCGCCCGCGTCGTCAGCCTGCGGCGCGTGCTCGTTCCGGGCCTGGCGCTGTTGCTGAGCCTGAATCTCGGTGCCTTCGTCGGCGGCGTCTGGCTCGGGCGCGACCTGGGGGGACGGCAGGTTTCCGCGTCTCTCGACGAGCCGGAACCGGACGGCGAAGGGCGTTTCGCCATCGCGCGGGTCGGCGAGGTGGTCGGCCGGCTGAAGTCGCTGGAGTCCGACGTGCTCGCGCTGCAGCAGATGATGAGCGAGCACCGTATCCTGAGCGGGCAACTCTCTGCCCTCGACCCGACCCTGCTGCCATCGCTGGTGCCGGCACCGCGTGACAGCGCGGGGCAGGGCGGCGTGCTGCTGGCGCCGCAGGGCTGTTCGGGCGAATTGCTGGATGGCGACAGCGTATCGCTGGACGATCTGCAGCACACCGTGACATCGGCACGCTGCATCCGCTTGGTGCTGGACGAGATGATGCAGCGCGTGGCCGAACGCAACGCGGCGCTCATGGCGATTCCCTCCCGCCGGCCCGTGGGGGAGGCGCGCCTGGGATCGGCCTACGGCAACCGCATCGACCCGTTCAGGAAGCAGCTGGCCTTCCATTCGGGGGTGGATTTCGCATTGAGAACCGGCTCGGATGTGCTGGCCGCGGCCGGCGGCCGGGTTCGCTTCGCCGGCTATCGTGGCGCATACGGCAATCTGGTCGAGATCGATCACGGCAACCGGCTGGTGACCCGCTACGCCCATCTGTCGCGGCTGCATGTGCGGGCCGGGGATGTGGTCACGCCCGAGCAGCGGATCGGCGCGGTGGGCTCCACCGGGCGCTCCACCGGTCCGCATCTTCATTTCGAAGTGCTGCACAAGGGGCGGTTCGTCGATCCGCAGCGCTTCCTCGCCCTGGGTGATCTGGAGCGGATGGGCGATGCTCAGGCTGAAGACTAGGAAACCTTCGACCCGCGAGCTGGTGCGCGCCGAGCATCGGCTGCTGGCCGTTCGCCCGGCCCGGCCCTGGCGCTGGGGCATCGCCGTGCTGCTCTGCCTGATCGCCGCGCTGCTGTTCCTGCGTGACCATGAAAACGCCGCGCATGAGCAGCGGGTCGCGGGGTTGCTCGCCGAGAACCAGGCGCTTCAGGACGCACTCGAGCGGGGCCGGTTGCAGCGCCAGGAAGCCGAGGCGACGCAGGCCCAGCTGCTCAAGCGCAGCGCCCAGTTGTCCGCGCAAATCGAACGATTGCAAACAGACCTGGCGTTCTTCCGGCAACAGAAGAAAGCCCGTTAACGACCTTTGGGAGTAGTGATGTTCAGCAAGAAGAAGCAGGTATCGCGCGTCACCATCGAACAGTTCTCGAGCCTGATCTCCGGCAATGTGTCGCTGGTTGGCGACATGCAGTTCGAGGAGGGGCTCAAGATCATCGGCGCGGTGCAGGGCGACGTCTGCCACAAGCCGGGAACCCACAGCCTCCTGGCCTTGAGCGCCGAGGGGCGGATTGAGGGCAATGTCAGCAGCTACGATGCGTTGATCGACGGCACCATCGTGGGCGACCTGGTGGTCGAGCACCTGCTCGAGCTGCATTCCAACGCGCGGGTGCGCGGCAATATCCGCTACCGCCAACTGAGCATGGAGAACGGCGCCGTGGTCGATGGCATGCTCAGCCGGATGGGCGATGAGGAGGAGACCGCACAGGTCTTCGAATTGCCGCGGCCGCAGGTCCGCGAGGGCTGAGTCAGGCGCGCGCCGGGACGATCGGCCTTGCCCGGCGCGGCCCCTGACAGACGCGCCGCCGGATTTTCAGCGCTGCCTCTTCCAGGCGCGGGCACTGATCACCAGCAGGGTGACCGCGGTCAACGGCAACGCGTAGCCGAGCATGGCGTCACCGAAGGTCTGGGCGAACGGCCGGCCAGTGCTGGCCAATACCAGATACAGGGTGTAGGCCAGGTAGTAGGCGAGGAACAGCAGGCCTTCCCAGCGGTTGATGCTGTAGCCGGCGAAGAAGATCGGCAGGCAGGCCAGCGCAACGGCGATCATCACCGGGAAGTCGAAGGCCAGTGCATTGGGCGATACGGCGATCGCCGCGGGCGATACCAGCGCCGCCAGCCCGAGCACGCAGAGCAAATTGAAGATGTTGCTGCCGACGATGTTGCCGACGGCGATATCGCGTTCGCCACGGAAGGCGGCGAGGATCGAGGTGGCCAGCTCCGGCAGCGAGGTGCCGATGGCGATCACGGTCAGGCCGATCACCAGTTCCGAAAGACCCAGTGCACGGGCCAGCGCCACGGCCCCCTCGACCAGGAAGTTGGAGCCCAGCACCAGCAGCACCAGGCCGACGATCACCAGGCCGGCGTTGATCAGGCCGGCATGGGGCTTGACCGGCTGATCCAGGCCGAACTCCTTGGCGAACTCGTCGTCCGCTCCGGCGGCCTTCTCGCGGCGGCTGCTGATGATCAGGAACAGGGTATAGGCCACCACGGCGGCGAACAGCAGTGCGCCGTCCAGCCGGCTGAGCTGGCCATCCCAGGCCAGCGCGAGCACGGCCAGGCTGGCGCCGATCATGATCGGTACGTCGAGGCGGATCAGCTGGCGCGACACCACCAGCGGCGCGACCAGGGCGGTCATGCCGAGGATCAGCAGGACGTTGGCGATATTGCTGCCCAGCACGTTGCCGATGGCGATGTCGCCGCTGCCATTGAACGAAGCCTGCACACTGACCGCCGTTTCCGGAGCGCTGGTGCCGAAGGCGACCACGGTGAGGCCGATGACCAGCGGCGAGATGCCGAACTGGGCGGCGAGCCTGGCGGCGCCGCGCACCAGTACCTCGGCGCCGGCAACGAGCAGGACCAGGCCGGCGAGGAGATAGACGAAAGTCATCAGGGTCACGATGCGATGCTCCAGAAGGGACGAAATAGAGGGCTTAGCGCTGGCGCTGCCAGGCGCGCAGGAAGATCACCAAAAGCGTGATGGCCGTCAAGGGGAAGGCGAACCAGAGCATCGCATCGCGCAGCAGGTGGATCGCCCCGAGGCCGGTGGCGAACATCACCAGGTACAGGGTGTAGGCCACGTAGTAGGCGAAGAACAGCAGGCCCTCCCAGCGGCGGATGCAGTAGCCGGAGAAGAAGATCGGCAGGCAGGCGACGAACACCGTGAGCATGATGGGGAAGTCGAACGAGCGCGCATTCGGCGAGATCGACAGGCCTTCGCTGGCCACCACCGCCCCTGCGCCGAGTACCAGCAGCAGGTTGAAGATGCAGCTGCCGATCACATTGCCCACGGCAATGTCGCGCTCGCCCCGGAGCACCGCCAGCAGCGAGGTGGCCAGTTCCGGCAGCGAGGTGCCGACGGCCACGACCGTCAGGCCGATGATCAGCTCCGACAGGCCCAGCGCGCGGGCCAGCGCCACGGCACCTTCGATCAGCAGGTTCGAGCCGCCCACCAGCAGGCCGAGGCCGAGCAGGATCAGCAGCAGCTGGAATACCCAGGCGAATGGCTTGTCGCTGCCAGCCGAGCCGAACTCGGCGGCGAACTCGTCGGCCACCGGCACGGCCTTCTCGCGCAGGCTGGCGACGATCAGGAACACCGTATAGCCGATCAGGCAGGCCAGCAGCAGGATGCCGTCGAGGCGGCTGATGCGGCCGTTCCAGGTCAGGGCGTAGCAGAGCAGCCCGGCGCCGATCATCACCGGCACGTCGAGACGGATCAGCTGGCGCGACACCAGCAGCGGCGCGACCGCCGCGCAGAGCCCGAGAATCAGCAGGATGTTGGCGATGTTGCTGCCGATCACGTTGCCCACGGCAATATCGCCGCTGCCGCTCAGGGAAGCCTGCACGCTGACCGCCGTTTCCGGGGCGCTGGTGCCGAAGGCGACTATGGTCAGGCCGATGATCAGCGGCGGGATGCCGAAGCGTCCGGCCAGCTCGGCCGCGCCGCGTACCAGCACTTCGGCACCGGCCACCAGCAGCACCAGGCCGCCGATCAGATAGGCGAAGGTCATCAGCGACATGCGGCGGCTTCCGGGGTTTGGGAGGGAACGGGTGCGGTCATGGACGCGGGAAGGGTGGCGGCTGAGGTCATGCTAAGGCTCATGGGAGGGTTTCGATGCGCACGCGGGCCACGCCGGCGTTCAGCATGTCCAGTTGCCTGGCGGCGGCGCGCGAGAGGTCGATGATGCGGCCCCGGCGGAACGGGCCGCGATCGTTGATGCGTACCACCACCTGCTTGCCGTTGTTCAGGTTGGTGACGCGGACCCGGGTGCCGAACGGCAGGCTGCGGTGGGCGGCGACGAGGGCGTTCTGGTCATGGGTTTCCCCGTTGGCGGTGCGCTTGCCATGGTGCATGCGCGCGTAATAGGAGGCCTTGCCGCTCTGGGTGAAGCCTTCCTGGCGGGACGGAGGGGGCGTGGCGGCGGGCGGCGCCGGCTGGCGCTCGGCACAGCCGCCTGCCAGCAGGGCCAGGAGCAGGAGAACGAGAAGCGGGATTTGACGCATGGGCAATCCTTCCGTTGGACCAATCGTTGACGGGCCGAAGGAAGCCCGCAGCAGCGTCCCGAGAATAGGGTATGTGCTCAGCGGTGGATGGAGCGGACGGGACGGCAAGGGATGGTGCCCGCGGCAGAGCGTGTGCTCCACCGCACGGGCGCCAGGCTCTTAGCCTTCGAGCTTTTTCTTCAGCAGTTGGTTCACCTGGCCGGGGTTGGCCTTGCCCTTGGACGCCTTCATCGCCTGGCCGACGAAGAAGCCGAACATCTTGCCGCGCTTGGCTTCGTCGCTGGCGCGGTATTGTTCGACCTGCTCGGCGTTGGCCGCGAGTACCTCGTCGAGCATCGCCTCGATCGCGCCGGAGTCGGTGACCTGCTTGAGGCCCTTCTTCTCGATGATCTCGTCGGCCGTCGCGCCTTCGCCGGCGGCCAGTGCCTCGAAGACCATCTTGGCGATCTTGCCGCTGATGGTGTTGTCCTTGATGCGCTGGATCATCCCGCCCAGTTGCTCGGCGGAAACCGGCGACTGCTCGATGTCCAGGTTGTCCTTGTTGAGCAGGCTGGACAGCTCGCCCATCACCCAGTTGGCGGACAGCTTGGCATCGCCGCAGACCTGCTGCACCGCCTCGAAGTAGTCGGCCATTTCGCGGCTGGCCGCCAGTACCGTGGCGTCGTAGGCCGACAGGCCGAACTCGCGCTCGAAGCGCTCGCGCTTCTGCACCGGCAGCTCCGGCAGGCTGGCGCGCACTTCGTCGAGGAAGCTCTGCTCGATCACCACCGGCAGCAGGTCGGGGCAGGGGAAGTAGCGGTAGTCGTTGGCTTCTTCCTTGCTGCGCATGGAGCGCGTCTCGTCCTTGTTCGGATCGTACAGGCGGGTTTCCTGCACCACCGTGCCGCCGTCCTCGATCAGTTCGATCTGGCGCTGCACCTCGTGGTTGATCGCCTTCTCGATGAAACGGAAGGAGTTGACGTTCTTGATCTCGGCGCGGGTGCCGAACGCGGCCTGGCCCTTCGGCCGCACCGAGACGTTGCAGTCGCAGCGCAGCGAGCCCTCGGCCATGTTGCCATCGCAGATGCCCAGATAGCGCACCAGCGCGTGAATCGCCTTGACGTAGGCGACCGCCTCCTTGGCCGAGCGGATATCCGGCTCGGAGACGATTTCCAGCAGCGGCGTGCCGGCGCGATTGAGGTCGATGCCGCTCATGCCGTGGAAGTCTTCATGCAGGCTCTTGCCGGCGTCCTCTTCCAGGTGCGCGCGGGTGATGCCGATGCGTCGCGTGCTGCCGTCTTCCAGGGTGATGTCCAGGTGGCCCTTGCCGACGATGGGGTGGTCCATCTGGCTGGTCTGGTAGCCCTTGGGCAGGTCCGGGTAGAAGTAGTTCTTGCGCGCGAAGACGTTCTTCCCGGCGATCACGGCGTCGATCGCCAGACCGAACTTGCAGGCCATGCGCACGGCTTCGGCGTTGAGCACCGGCAGGGTGCCGGGCATGCCGAGGTCGACCAGGCTGGCCTGGGTGTTGGGCTCGGCGCCGAAGGTGGTGGCGCTGCCGGAAAAGATCTTCGACTGGGTGGCGAGCTGTGCGTGGATTTCCAGCCCGATCACGGTTTCCCATTGCATCTGTTCGGTCTCCTCAGAATCCGGCCGGGGCGCGCAGGTGCCAATCGCTGACCTGCTGGTATTGGTGCGCCACGTTGAGCAGGCGCGCCTCCTGGAAATACGGGGCGAGCAGTTGCACGCCCACCGGCAGGCCGTCGATGAAGCCGGCCGGCATCGACAGGCCGGGGATGCCGGCGAGGTTGGCGGTGATGGTGTAGATGTCTTCCAGGTAGGCGGAAACCGGGTCGGCGTTCTTCTCGCCGAGCTTCCAGGCCAGGTTCGGCGTGGTCGGGCCGAGGATCAGGTCGACGTCCTCGAAAGCGCCGACGAAGTCGTTCTTGATCAGCCGGCGGATCTTCTGTGCCTTGAGGTAGTAGGCGTCGTAGTAGCCGGCCGACAGCGCGTAGGTGCCAACCATGATGCGCCGCTTGACCTCGTCGCCGAAGCCTTCGGCGCGTGAGCGCTTGTAGAGGTCGGTGAGGTCCACGGGGTTCTCGCAGCGGTAGCCGAAGCGCACGCCATCGAAACGCGAGAGGTTGGAGGAGGCCTCGGCCGGCGCGATCACATAGTAGGAAGGGATCGCGTGTTGCATGTTCGGCAGGCTGATGTCCTTCACCGTGGCGCCGAGCTTCTTCAGTTCTTCGACCACTTGCATCACCGCATCGGCGATCTTCGGGTCGAGACCGGCGCCGAAGTATTCCTTCGGCAGGCCGATGCGCAGGCCGGCGAGTGGCTGGCTCAGTGCGGCTAGGTAGTCGTCCAGCGGCTGTTCGACGCTGGTGGAGTCCTTCGGATCGAAGCCGGCCATGGCGCCCAGCAGCAATGCGCAATCTTCGGCGGTGCGCGCCATGGGGCCGCCCTGGTCGAGGCTGGAGGCATAGGCGACCATGCCCCAGCGTGACACCCGGCCGTAGGTGGGCTTGAGGCCGGTGAGGTTGGTCAGCGCCGCCGGCTGGCGGATCGAGCCGCCGGTGTCGGTGCCGGTGGCAGCCGGGATCAGGCGCGCGGCGATGGCGGCGGCGGAGCCACCGGAGGAGCCGCCGGGCACGCGGGTCGGGTCCCAGGGATTCTTCACCGGGCCGTAGTAGCTGGACTCGTTGGCCGAGCCCATGGCGAACTCGTCCATGTTCAGCTTGCCGAGGGTGACGGTGCCGGCGGCGGCGAGCCGTTCCACGACGGTGGCGTCGTAGGGCGCCTTGAAGGCGTCGAGAATCCGCGAGCCGCAACTGGTGCGGATGCCCTGGGTGCAGAACAGGTCCTTGTGACCGATTGGCGCACCCAGCAGCGCGCCGTCCTCGCCGGCGGCGCGGCGGGCGTCGGCGGCCCTGGCCTGGGTGAGGGCCAGTTCCTCGGTGACGCTGATGAAGCTGTTGAGCTGCGGATCGAGCTGCTGAATGCGCGCCAGCAGGGTGTGGGTCAGCTCCTCGGCGGAGAAGCGCTTCTCGGCGAGATTGCGGGCGATTTCGGCAAGCGTCAGGTTGTGCATGGCGGTGTCCTTCATCACTCGATCACCCGCGGGACCAGGTACAGGCCGTCTTCCACGGCCGGGGCGATCGCCTGGTAGGCGTCGCGCTGGTTGCGCTCGGTGACCACGTCGGCGCGCAGGCGCTGGGTGGTTTCCAGTGGGTGGGCCAGCGGCTCGATGCCGCTGGTGTCGACCGCCTGCATGCGGTCGATCAGGCCGAGGATATTGTTGAGGGTCTCGGTGGTGCGGGGCAGGTCGGCTTCAGCCAGGCCCAGGCGGGCCAGGTGAGCGATCTTTTCCACCTCGGTGCGTTCAAGCGCCATCGGATATCTCCAGCGGAAAGCGAATCGGGGCGGCCCTTGCGTCGGTCGAGCGGAGCGCGAGGGCGGCAATGTCGAGCCGCGGCAATGGGCGTTCGAGCCCGGAAAAGCCGTCAATCTTACATGTCCGGGGCGTTTCCCGGTAGCGTGGCCATGGTGCCCGGGGATGGGGCGAACTGCCGCGCAGTGCCGCCAAGCGCGCAATGGCTCACGTCTGAAGCGTCCTCGACGGACTCGCGCCTTGCCCTAAGTTCGCACCATTGTTAGAGTTTGCGGCACTTTTTTCCCCACGCGTTTGCCCCAGGGCCCTTTTCCCATGTTCAAGAAACTGCGTGGCATGTTTTCCAGTGATCTGTCGATCGACCTGGGCACTGCCAATACCCTTATTTATGTGCGCGATCGCGGTATCGTTCTCGACGAGCCGTCGGTGGTCGCCATTCGTAGCCACGGCAATCAGAAAAGCGTGGTGGCCGTGGGCACCGAGGCCAAGCGCATGCTGGGCCGTACCCCGGGCAACATCAATGCGATCCGCCCGATGAAGGATGGCGTGATCGCCGACTTCAGCGTCTGCGAGAAGATGCTGCAGTACTTCATCAACAAGGTTCACGAGAACAGCTTCCTGCAGCCTAGCCCGCGCGTGCTGATCTGCGTGCCGTGCAAGTCGACCCAGGTCGAGCGCCGCGCCATTCGCGAATCGGCGCTGGGTGCCGGTGCCCGCGAAGTATTCCTGATCGAGGAGCCGATGGCCGCCGCCATCGGCGCCGGCCTGCCGGTGGACGAGGCGCGTGGCTCGATGGTCGTCGACATCGGTGGCGGTACCACCGAGATCGCGCTGATCTCCCTCAACGGCGTGGTCTATGCCGAGTCCGTGCGGGTCGGTGGCGATCGTTTCGACGAATCCATCGTGACTTATGTACGGCGCAACTATGGCAGCCTGATCGGCGAATCGACCGCCGAGCGCATCAAGCAGGAGATCGGCACCGCCTTCCCGGGTGGCGAGCTTCGCGAAGTGGACGTTCGCGGCCGCAATCTGGCCGAAGGCGTACCGCGCAGCTTCACCCTGAACTCCAACGAAGTGCTCGAAGCGCTGCAGGAGTCGCTGGCGACCATCGTCCAGGCGGTCAAGAGCGCGCTCGAACAATCGCCGCCGGAGCTGGCCTCCGACATCGCCGAGCGTGGCCTGGTGCTCACCGGTGGTGGCGCGCTGCTGCGTGACCTGGACAAGCTGCTGGCGCAGGAGACCGGCCTGCCGGTGATCGTCGCCGAGGAGCCGCTGACCTGCGTCGCTCGTGGCGGTGGTCGCGCCCTGGAGATGATGGATCGTCACGCCATGGACCTGCTGTCCACGGAGTGAACTCCAGGCGGTAAGCTCCTGGGGGCTGTTGGCGTTTCGCCGCAACATCAACAGCCCCTAGACAAGCCGAAAGCCCGGTTCGCACCGGCTTTCGGCTTGTCGCGTTCAGTCTTCCGAAACCATCAGCCGTGAGGTAGTCGCAATCAAGCCGCTATTTGCCAAGGGACCTTTGCTCGGTGTGCGCCTGCTGGTGCTCGTCGTGCTTTGTGTCGCGCTGATGGTGGTCGATGCACGCTTCGACGCGCTGAAAACGGTACGCAGCCAGATGGGCCTGGTGCTGACGCCGTTCTACTGGCTGGCGGACATGCCGGTGCGCATCTGGAAAGGCGCCACCGAGCAGATCGCCAGCAGCAGCAGCCTGATGGCCGAGAACGAGAAGCTCAAGGCCGAAGCGCTGCTGATGCAGCGGCGTCTGCAGAAGCTGGCCATGCTCACCGAGCAGAACGTGCGCCTGCGCGAGCTGCTCAACTCGTCGGCACTGGTCGACGACCGGGTGCTCGTCGCCGAGCTGATCGGCCTCGACCCGAACCCCTTCACCCATCGCATCCTGATCGACAAGGGCGCCAAGGACGGCGTGTTCCTCGGCCAGCCGGTGCTCGACGCCAGCGGCCTGATGGGGCAGGTGGTCGAGGTGCTGCCCTATGCCGCCCGGGTCCTGCTGCTCACCGACGTGACCCACAGCATTCCGGTGCAGGTCAACCGCAACGGCCTGCGCGCCATCGCCGTGGGCACCGGCAGCCCGGACTATCTCGAGCTGCGCCACGTGGCGGAGAGCGCGGACATCAAGGTCGGCGATCTATTGGTCAGCTCCGGGCTCGGCCAGCGTTTTCCCAGCGGTTATCCGGTGGCACAGGTGACCGAAGTGGTGCATGGCTCCGGCCAGCCGTTCGCCATCGTGCGCGCGGTGCCGACGGCAATGCTCAACCGTAGCCGTTACCTGATGCTGGTCTTCAGCGATTCGCGCAGCCCCGAGGAGCGCGCCGCCGCGGCCGCCGAAGCGCAGGCCGACGCGGACCGCCAGGCCTCCGAGGAAACCGGCCAGGAGCGGCAACCACCAGCCGGCAACGATGCCGAACAAGCCGGGCAACCGGCTGCGGATGCGGGGGCGCGGCCATGATCGGCGGGCGCCCCAACAACGGCTGGGTGATCTGGCTCAGCCTGACGCTCGCCCTGCTGCTCAGCGTGGCGCCGATGCCCGGCAGTGCCGAACTGGGCCGGCCGCTGTGGCTGGGGCTGGTCATCGCCTACTGGTCGCTGACCCTGCCGCATCGTGGTGGGCTGGGGGCCGCGTTCTGTTTCGGGCTGGCACAGGATGTACTGGCCGGCACGCTGTTCGGGCAGAGCGGGCTGCCACTGATCCTGGTCGCCTTCCTGGTCTTGAGTCTGCAGCAGCGCCTGCGCATGTTCCCGTTGTGGCAGCAGAGCATGGTATTGCTGGTGATCCTCGGCCTGGCGCAACTGGTCCAGCTCTGGCTCAACACCTTGACGGGCAACCGTCCGCCGACCCTGCTGTTCCTGGTGCCGGTGCCCATCAGCGCGCTGCTCTGGCCCTGGGTCTTCGTGGCGCTGCAGTGGGCGCGTCGGCGCTTCGCCGTCTACTGAGGGGCACGGACGTTCCGTCCTGATGCCTTCTTTTCGTGTGGTTTTGTGTGGTCGCGCAAGCCCCTTGCCTTGAAGCTGCAGAGCATTTCTGAAATCATGCCGCCACTATGGCGTTCCGCCATTATCGGTTCTGCCTTCAGACAGACGACAAGTACAACAGCACGGGCGAGTGGGTATGGAAGCTGACGTTTCGATTTGTTCCAAACCGGGAGGCTCTCGTCGCGCCCGTTCGGTGATGGCTGGCAGCGGTGCAGTCGGGGCGCTGATGCTGACGCTGCTGGTCGGCAGCAGCTATTCCCAGGCCGACGGCGAGCCAAAGGCGCCGCAGCTGGCCAAGCTTTCCACACCCGTTCCGGTCACCACGCCCACAGTCGCCGATGCATCGGACGGCTCGCCCCGCGCGGAGCAGCTGGCGGCCAAGATCGCCGAACTCGATGCCCTGCTGCTCGACAAGCAGAAACTCGAAGATGCCCTGCGCATCGAGAAGAGCGCACAGGCCGCCGCCCGGCTGCAGCTGGAAAACAGCAAGAAGCTCATCCGCATGGAGGTCGACGATTTCCTCGGTCAGGGCGCAGACCGCAAGCGGCTCAACGAACTGCTCGACGAACATGCGCGCACTACCGAGGCCGAAGCCACCGTCAGCGGGCGTGTCGATGCGATCGAGAAGGATCTCGGCAGCCAGCACCTGAAGTTTTCCCTGGCGGCGCGTGACGTCGAGCGTCTCAAGGCGCAGCTGGCAGCGGAAATCCGTGAGCGCAACAGCAAGAAGATCCAGGCCATCGCCCGCAAGCTGGACAAGACGATCCGCTTCGAACAGTCGGTGTCCTTCCGTTGCTCGGCCAGCAAGAGCCTGGCCGACTGCCTGGCCGAGCATCGCAACGACGGCCAGATGTCGCAATGGGTGCTGGAGAACTACCAGCGGGTGCTCGCCGAGGACCTCAAGGATCAGGTCGCCGATCTGGCGCTGGATACCGGCTGGTATCGCTACCGCACCCGCAGCGACTTCGCCCAGGCGAGCATGAGCCTGGACGGCACCGTCAATGCCCAGGTGAGCATCGAAGCGACCGTCAGCGCGAAGAAGATGATGCCCTGCGCGATCCTCGACGTGCCTTACGAGCAGTGCGACAGCAAGACCTATTCGCTGATCGTGCGCAGCAACAAATATGGCGACCAGGTCCGCATCAATGACCAGGAGCACGGCGCGACGCCGGTCTCGCTGGTGCTCGACAGTGGCGTCTACGACATCCAGGTCACCTCCGGTGGCATCACCCAGAAGCGCACGCTGTCGCTCAAGGGCGACCAGGTGCTCAACTTCAAGTTCTGATCCGCAAGGGCTCGGCTAGGCCGGGCCCTTGCGCTTTCCTCGTAACGCCCGGGTATGCGACCCTGCCGCTTATTTTTCAAGGATCAGGCAGCATGGGCGCACTGTTTCTCGCCTCCGCATCTCCCCGTCGCCGCGAATTGCTCGCACAGATCGGCGTTCCCTTTTCCCTGCTCGACGTATCGGTCGATGAAACCCCGTCGCCGGCCGAATCGCCCGAAGCCTATGTCGAACGCATCGCGCGGGCCAAGGCGCAGGCCGGCCTGGCCCGCCTGAACGACCGCGATGGTTGTGTGCTGGGCGCCGATACCAGTGTGGTGCTCGACCAGCGCATCCTGGGCAAGCCGGAGAGTCGCGCCGATGGCCTGGCCATGCTGGCTGCCCTGTCCGGGCGCACGCACCGGGTCATGACCGCGGTGGCTCTGGCCAGCCGGGCGGCCTGCGAGGTGCGCGTAGTCGTCAGTGAGGTGACCTTTCGCACGATCGCCGAAGCCGAGGCGGAGCGTTACTGGGCCAACGGCGAGCCGCTGGACAAGGCGGGCGGCTATGCCATTCAAGGCTGGGGTGCGGCGTTCGTCAGCCAGTTGCAGGGCAGCTATTCGGCGGTGGTCGGCCTGCCGCTGTGTGAAACCGCGCAGCTTCTCGATGCGTTCGGCCTTCCCCGTTGGACCAAAGGCTCAAGCTAGAGCCTGTGGCTTCGGCACGCATGGCGGTTAGAATCGACCGCAACCATCAGCTAGCGCTGCATATCAAGCCACCGGCCGAGAACAAGAATGAGCGAAGAAATCCTGATGAACATCACCCCCATGGAATCACGGGTGGCGGTGGTGGAGAACGGTGTCCTGCAGGAGGTGCATGTCGAGCGCACCCAGCGCCGCGGCATCGTCGGCAATATCTACAAGGGCAAGGTGGTGCGCGTGCTGCCAGGCATGCAGGCAGCCTTCGTCGACATCGGCCTGGACCGCGCGGCCTTCATCCATGCGTCGGAGATTTCCGCGCGTGAAGGCAACGCCGTCGAGCCGATCAATGCGCTGGTGCACGAGGGGCAGAGCCTGGTGGTGCAGGTCACCAAGGACCCCATCGGCACCAAGGGGGCGCGACTCACCACCCAGCTGTCGATCCCCTCGCGCTATCTGGTCTACATGCCGCGCACCAGCCACGTCGGGATTTCCCTGCGTATCGAGGACGAGGCCGAGCGCGAGCGGCTCAAGCAGATCGTTGCCGAATGTGTCGCCGCCGAAGGTATCCAGGAGGCCGGCGGCTTCATCCTGCGCACCGCCGCCGAGGGCGCTGGCCGCGACGAGATCCTCATGGACATCCGCTACCTGCGCCGGCTCTGGGAACAGATTGCCGGGCAGATCAAGACCGCCTCGGCGCCCACGGTGATCTACGAGGACCTCTCGCTGGCCATGCGCACGCTGCGCGACCTGGTCAACCCGCGGATCGAGAAGATCCGCATCGACTCGCGGGAAAACTTCCAGAAGGTCAGGCAGTTCGTCGGCGAGCTGATGCCCGAGCTGGGCGACCGCCTCGAACACTACCCGGGCGAGCGGCCGATCTTCGATCTCTACGGCGTCGAGGACGAGATCCAGAAGGCCCTGGAACGCAAGGTGATGCTCAAGTCCGGCGGCTACCTGATCATCGATCCGGCCGAGGCGATGACCACCATCGACGTCAATACCGGCGCCTTCGTCGGCCACCGCACGCTCGAAGAGACCATCTTCAAGACCAATCTGGAATCCGCTACCGCCATTGCGCGGCAGCTGCGCCTGCGCAACCTGGGCGGCATCATCATCATCGACTTCATCGATATGGAGGACGAGGAGCATCGCCGCCAGGTCCTGCGCACCCTGGAGAAGCAACTCGAGCGCGACCACGCCAAGACCAACATCATCGGTATCACCGAGCTCGGCCTGGTGCAGATGACCCGCAAGCGTACCCGCGAGAGCCTCGAACAGGTACTCTGCGAGCCGTGCATGTGCTGCCAGGGGCGCGGCAAGCTGAAGACGCCGGAAACCATCTGCTACGAGATCTTCCGCGAGATCCTGCGCGAGGCGCGGGCCTATCAGGCCGAAGGCTACCGGGTGCTGGCGAACCAGAAGGTGATCGACCGCCTGCTCGACGAAGAGTCCGGCAACGTCGCCGATCTCGAGGCGTTCATCGGCCGCTCGATCAAGTTCCAGGTGGAAAGCATGTACTCGCAGGAACAGTACGATGTGGTGCTGCTCTGAATAGCGCCAGCCAGGACCGGGATGAGCGGAGCGCCGCCCCATGAATCGCCTCGCCGTCTTCCTCATAACCTTGTCGCGCCAGTTGCTCTGGATCGGCGCGGCCGGGCTGGTGCTGGCCGCGCTGTACGTCAGCCTGGGGCGGCAGCTGGTGCCGCTGGTGGCCGAGTACCGCGCGCAAGTGCAGGAGAGGGCGCAGCAGTTGCTCGCCATGCCGGTGACCCTCGGGCGGCTCGAAGGCCGCTGGGAGGGCTTCGCCCCGCGCCTGCTGGCGCATGACGTGCTGCTCGGCGAGGGCGATGGCGCGATGCGCCTGGACCGTCTGGCGATCATCCCCGACCTGGCGGGCAGCCTCTGGGCGCGCGAACTGCGCCTGGCTTCGCTGGAGTTCGAGGGCGTGCATCTGGTGCTGGCCGAGACGGCCGACGGCACGTGGCGCATCGACGGGCTGCCGGCGCGCGAGGCGCAGCCGTCGCCCGACCCGCCGCAACTGCTCGCGGCGCTGCAGAAGATCGGTGGCCTGGCATTGCTCGATAGCCAGCTCACCCTGGAGCCCTTCGGCGAAGCGCCGCTGACCCTGACCTACACCGATGTCGGCCTGCGGATCGACGGCGAGCGCCTGCGTCTGGATGGACGCACCGTCCTTCCCGATGGCCAGCCGCTGGCGCTGCGGCTGCAGGCCCGGGTACAGCCGCAACGCTGGCGGCAGGCCGAGGCGGATCTCTACCTGAGTCTGCCGCAAAGCGACTGGGCGGCCTGGCTGCCTCGACGCCTGACCGGCGACTGGCATCTGCCGCGGTTGCAGGCGGGTGGCGAGATCTGGGCCAGCTGGCGTGGGCAGCGGCTCGACCGCGCCGTGTTGCGACTGAACGTGCCGCAATTGCATGCGGCCTATGCCGATCGCCCGCCGCTGCAACTCGATGACCTGGCACTCAATGCCTACCTCGACCATCGCGAGCAGGGCTATCGGCTGCTGTTCGACGGCCTGGCGTTCAACCTCGCTGGCGATCGCTGGGGCGACGCACGGATCGTCCTGCAACAGGACCAGGCGCAGCAGCGCTGGAGCCTGCAGGCCGACCGCTTGGGGATCGCGCCACTGGCCACGCTGGTCCACGGGCTGGCCCCGCTGCCGGCGGCGGGAAGCGAGGCCTTGGCGGCGCTCGCGCCGAGCGGAATGCTGCGTAACCTGCAGCTCGATTACCGGGATGAGCCGGATTCGCCCGAGCGTCTGCGCTTTGCCGCCAACCTGGATGCCATCGGCTTCGGTGCGCACAACTGGATTCCGGCAGTGGAGAATCTGAGCGGCAGCATCCAGGGCGATCTCGCCGGCGGCGAGCTACGCCTGGACAGCGAGAACTTCAGCCTGCACCTGGCGCAGCTGTTTCCCGCTCCCTGGGGCTACCGGCAGGGTGGTGGCCGGCTGACCTGGCGGCTGGATGAGCAGGCCTTCACCCTGGCGGCACCCTATCTGCGTCTCGAGGGCGAGGAAGGCCGCATTGCCGGGGATTTCCTGATCCGCCTGCGGCGCGATCCACAGGCCGAGGACTACATGGATCTGCGTGTCGGGCTCAGCCAGGGCGATGCCCGTTACACCGAGAAGTATCTGCCGACGCGTTCCCCGGCGCTGAACCCGGCGTTGGCGAGCTGGCTCAAGGAGGCGATTCGCGGCGGCGCCATCGAGCAGGGCTATTTCCAGTACCAGGGCGCCCTGAACAAAGGGGCGGCGGATAGTGCCCGCAGCCTGAGCCTGTACTTCAAGGTGCGCGATGCCGAACTGGCGTTCCAGCCGGGCTGGCCGGCGCTACGCGAAGGGCGCGGTGAGGTACTGATCGAAGACAGCGGCGTGCGCGTACGGCTCGCCGAGGGGCGGATACTCGACAGCCGGGTACATGAGGCGACGGCGGACATCCCGCATGTCGACAAGGGCCAGGTGCCGCGTCTGGCGCTGCGGGGGCAGGTCGACAGCAGCCTGGCCGATGGCCTGAAACTGCTGCAGGAGGCGCCCATCGGCACCGGCCAACTCTTCGCCGGCTGGCAGGGCAGCGGCCCGCTGGAGGGGGCGCTCGATCTGCTGATTCCGCTGGGCAAGGGAACGCCGCAGGTTGCCGTCGATTTCGCCACCCATGGCGCGACCCTGCGGATCGACGAGCCGGCACTCGGTTTCGAACAGCTCGCCGGCAATTTCCGCTACGACACGCAGGCGGGCTTGAGCGCGCAGGACATCCGCGCCCAGGTCTTCGGCCGAACGGTGCGCGGCAAGGCCGTGGCGACCGGTTCGCCCGGCAAGCCCGCCACGCGCATCGAGGCCCAGGGTAGCGTGGCGCTGGCGCGGCTGACCGAGTGGCTGGGTATGCAGCAATCATTGCCGGCCAGTGGCGAGCTGCCCTACCAGCTCAGGCTGAATCTCGCCGGCGGCGACAGCCGGTTGCAGGTCGACTCCTCGCTGCAGGGGCTGAACATCGAATTGCCGGCCCCGTTCGGCAAGGCTACCGGGGAGCGCCGCGATACGTCGCTGCGCATGACCCTGCAGGGCACGGAGCGGCGCTACGGGGTTCAGTACGGCAATCTGGCAACGCTCGCCTTCGCCGCGCCGGCCGGCAACTGGACGGCGGGGCGCGGCGAGCTTCGCCTCGGGCCGGGCGCGGCGAACCTGCCGACGCTCGCCGGCTTGAACGTGCGTGGCACGCTGTCGGAATTGGACTGGAAGGCCTGGCAGGCTGTGCTCGAGCGCCATGGCCAGGGCGACCCGCAGCAGACAGCCGGTTCGCTGTTGCGGCGGGTGCAGGTCGATATCGGCCGTTTCGAGGGCTTCGGAACCCGTGTCGATAATCTCGCCGTGGACCTGCAGCGCGCCACCGAGGCCTGGACACTGGGCCTGCGCAGCCAGATCGTCAGCGGTACGGTGCGCCTGCCGGATGCCACTGGCGGCGTTCTGCTCGCCAATCTCGAGCACCTGCGCCTGCCGGCGGCGCAGGCCGGGCAGAGCCAGGCGCCACGGCCCGATCCGCTGGCGGACGTGGACCCCCGGAACCTGCCGCCGATGGACATTGCCATCAAGCAGGTTTCGCTGGGCGACGATCCGCTGGGAGCCTGGGCCTTGAAGCTGCGACCGGTCAGCGGGGGCGTCGAGTTCCGCGATATCGAGCTGAATCTCAAGGGGCTGAAGATCGGCGGCAGCGGCGGCTGGCACGATGCGCAGACCTGGTACAAGGGGCGCCTGGAAGGCAGCAACCTGGCCGACGTGCTACTGGCCTGGGGCTTCGCGCCCTCGGTCACCAGCGAGACCTTTCGCATGGAGGTGGATGGGCGCTGGCCGGGATCGCCGGCCTGGTTCGGCCTGGCGCGCTTTTCCGGCAGCATGCAACCGCGCTTGCGCAAGGGGCAGTTCGTCGAGGTCGAGGGCAGCGCGCAGGCGCTGCGCGTCTTCGGCCTGCTGAATTTCAACGCCATCGGTCGTCGGCTGCGCCTGGATTTCTCCGACCTGTTCGGCAAGGGCCTGAGCTATGACCGGGTGGGCGGTCTGCTGGTGGCCAGCGACGGGGTCTTCGACACGCGCGAGCCGATCAGCGTCAGCGGCCCGTCCAGCAACCTGGAGCTGAACGGCCGACTGGATCTGCTCCAGGACCGGATCGATGCCAAGCTGCTGGTGACCCTGCCGATCAGTAACAATCTGCCGCTGGCGGCGCTGATCGTCGGGGCGCCCGCCATCGGCGGCGCACTGTTCGTGGTCGACAAGCTGCTCGGCGACCGGGTCGCGCGTTTCGCCAGCGTGCAGTACGACGTCGAAGGTCCCTGGCAGTCGCCGAAGATCAGCTACGACAAACCATTCGAGAAACCCAATTGAGCAGCCGGCCATTGCGGTGGTCAATTCAGCCATGATCCAGACTCTCGCCGTGATCCAGATGGCCAGCCAGGCCGATGTAGCAGGCAATCTGACCAGCGCGCGGCGCCTGCTGGAACAGGCCGCCGCCGAAGGCGCGCGCCTGGCCGTGCTGCCGGAGAACTTCGCCGCCATGGGTTGCAGCGACTTGCCGCGGCTGGGCCGCGCCGAGGCGGCCGGCGACGGGCCGATCCTGCCCTGGTTGAAACAGACCGCTCGCGACCTCAGGTTATGGATCGTCGCCGGCACGCTGCCGCTGCCGCCGGACGATCGCCCCCAAGGCAAGCCCAACGCCTGCTCGTTGCTGATCGACGATCAGGGCCAGCGGGTGGCGCGCTACGACAAGCTGCACCTGTTCGACGCGGACGTGGCCGACAACCGCCGCCGCTACCGCGAGTCCGACGACTACGCGGCGGGGCAACGCCTGGTGCTGGCCGATACGCCCGTGGGGCGCCTGGGGATGAGCGTGTGCTACGACCTGCGCTTTCCCGAACTCTACAGTGCGCTGCGTGCGGCGGGGGCCGAGCTGATCAGCGCGCCTTCGGCCTTCACCACGGTAACCGGCGAGGCGCACTGGACGACACTGATACGCGCCCGCGCCATCGAAACGCAATGCTATGTCCTGGCCGCCGCGCAGGGTGGCGAGCATCCCGGTGGTCGCGTCACCCATGGCCATTCGTCTATCGTTGACCCATGGGGCCGGTTGCTGCGCGAGCAGGCGGCTGGCGAGGTGGCACTGGTCGCCGAGCGTGATGCGGCCGAGCAGGTCGCCCTTCGCCAGCGCATGCCGGTGCAGCATCACCGCCGATTTTCCGTACCGTGCCTGGGCACGGACAGTTTGGAGTGAATATGAGTGAACTGCTGTTACCCGTCACCGAGCGGCTGCTGACGCCCGGCGGCCTGGGGCTCGATGATCTGCCGCATCTGCTGGGCGAGCTGGCTGGCCCGGGTGTCGACGCCGCGGACCTGTACTTTCAGGATCAGGTGTCCGAATCCTGGGTGCTCGAGGATGGTATCGTCAAGGAAGGCGGTTTCCACCTCGAGCAGGGCGTCGGCGTGCGGGCGCTGTCCGGGGAGAAGACCGGCTTCGCCTACAGCAACGCGATCACCGCCGATGCGCTGCGCCAGGCGGCGCAGGCCGCCCGCTCGATTGCCCGCAGCGGGCAGCAGGGGCGGGTGCAGGTGCTGTCGACGGCCGCCTTCGCAGCGTTGTACAGCGGCGAAAATCCCCTGGACGGGCTGAGCCGCGCGGAGAAGGTCGAGCTGCTCAAGCGCATCGACGTCGCCACGCGGGCGCTGGACCCGCGCATCAAGCAGGTCACGGTAAGCCTGGCGGGCGTCTGGGAGCACATTCTGGTGGCCGGCATGGATGGCGGCCTGGCGACCGACATCCGCCCGCTGGTGCGCTTCAACGTCAGCGTGATCGTCGAGCAGAACGGCCGTCGCGAGCGCGGCGGACAGGGCGGTGGCGGCCGCACCGGCTACCAGTATTTCCTCAGCGAGGATCGCGCCATGGGCTATGCCCGCGAGGCGCTGCGCCAAGCGCTGGTCAACCTCGAGGCGGTGCCGGCACCGGCGGGCAGCCTGCCGGTGGTGCTCGGCCCGGGCTGGTCCGGCGTGCTGCTGCACGAGGCGGTCGGGCATGGCCTGGAAGGCGATTTCAACCGCAAGGGCAGCTCAGCCTACAGCGGGCGGATCGGCCAGCAGGTGGCCTCGAAACTGTGCACCATCGTCGATGACGGCACCCTGGCCGACCGCCGCGGTTCACTCAGCGTCGACGACGAGGGCACGCCGACCCAGTGCACCACGCTGATCGAGAACGGCGTGCTCAAGGGCTACATCCAGGACAAGCTGAATGCCCGCCTGATGGGCGTGGCGCCCACCGGCAACGGACGACGCGAATCCTATGCGCACCTGCCGATGCCACGCATGACCAATACCTACATGCTGGCCGGCGAGAGCGACCCGCAGGAGATCATCCGCTCGGTGAAGAGAGGCATCTACTGCGCCAGCCTCGGTGGCGGCCAGGTGGACATCACCAGCGGCAAATTCGTCTTCTCCACCAGCGAGGCCTATCTGATCGAGGACGGCAAGCTGACCGCGCCGGTGAAAGGCGCGACCCTGATCGGCAACGGCCCGGAGGTGATGAACCGGGTGTCGATGGTCGGTAACGACCTGGCGCTGGACAGTGGCGTCGGCACCTGCGGCAAGGACGGCCAGTCGGTCCCGGTGGGGGTCGGCCAGCCGACGCTGAAGATCGACGAGATCACCGTGGGGGGCACGGGAGCTTGAAGCTGGAAGCAGTACGGGCCGCTTGCGGCTTCCAGCTTCCGGCTCGTGGCTTTATTTCAGCCCGCGCTTGGTTTCGTCCAGGTCGCGGATGTACTTGAAGATCTTGCGGCTCGCCGCTGGCGGTTTGTTGCGCGCCGCTTCGTGCTGGGCATGACGGACCAGCCCGCGCAGGTGCTGGCGGTCGGTTTCGGGGTATTCGGCGACGAAGGCTTCCAGCGTCTCGTCGTTGCCGCCGACCAGGCGGTCGCGCCAGCGCTCCAGGGCATGGAAGCGCTCGTTGTACTGGCGGGTCGAGGCATCGAGCTGGTCGACCAGCGCCAGGATGGCATCGACGTCTTGGTCGCGCATGAGCTTGCCGATGTACTGGATGTGGCGTTTACGGGCGATGTGCGCCTTGTGTTTCGGAGCGTCGGCCAGGGCCTTCTGCAGGGCGTCGCTCAGCGGCAGGCGGGCGATCAGGTCGGGCTTGAGCGTGGTCAGGCGCTCGCCGAGTTCCTGCAGGGCATGCAGCTCGCGCTTGACCTGGGATTTGCTTTTCTCGTCGAAATCTTCGACGTCGGAGTGTTCAGGCATGGGGATGGTCCAGTAGGAAATGCCGCCATGATAACAGCAGCCCCGGCGGCAGGCTTCAAAGGGCGCGCCGCGGGGATGCAACTTGATTCGAATGCAGTGTTTGGGAGTTCTTATGAACGAAGTAGAGGGCATCGGTCCGCACGCGCTGCCCGGTTTGCGCGAGAAGGTCGAGCGCATCATCGAGGAGGCGCGCCGGCAGGGCGCCAGTGCCAGCGAAGTGTCGGTCTCCATGGAGCAGGGGTTGTCCACCACGGTGCGTCAGGGTGAGGTGGAAACCGTCGAATTCAACCGTGACCAGGGCTTCGGCATCACCCTGTACGTGGGGCAGAGCAAGGGCTCGGCGAGTACCACCGGCAGTGGTGAGGAGGCCATTCGCGAAACGGTCGCGGCGGCCCTGGCCATCGCCCGGCACGCCTCGGAAGACGCGTTCTCCGGATTGGCCGACGCCGCATTGATGGCTCGCGAGCTGCCCGACCTGGATCTGTTCCACCCCTGGGAGATCTCGCCCGAGCAGGCCATCGAGCAGGCGCTGAGTTGCGAGGGTGCGGCCTTCGCCTTCGACCGGCGCATCCGCAACGCCGACGGCACCAGCCTCAATACCCACCAGGGCTGCCGCGCCTACGGCAACAGCAACGGCTTCATCGGCGGTTACTGCAGCACCCGGCACAGCCTGAGCTGCGTGATGATCGCCGAGAGCGACGGGCAGATGCAGCGCGATTACTACTACGACGTCAACCGCCTGGGCGAGGCCCTGGCCGATCCGCTGAGCATCGGCCGGCGCGCCGCCGAGCGTGCGGTACGCCGCCTGGGCGCACGGCCGATTCCCACCTGCGAAGTGCCCGTGCTGTTCTCCTCCGAACTGGCGACCGGCCTGTTCGGCCACTTCGTCGCGGCGATTTCCGGCGGCAACCTCTACCGCAAGGCGTCGTACCTGGAAGATGCCCTCGGCCAGATGCTGTTCCCCGAGTGGCTGAGCCTCGACGAGCGCCCGCACATTCCGCGGGCCCTGGGCAGCGCCAGCTACGACGGCGACGGCCTGGCCACCTACGCCAAGCCGTTCGTCGAGAACGGCCGGTTGTTGTCCTATGTGCTGTCGACCTACTCCGGGCGCAAGCTGGGCATGCCGAGCACGGCCAATGCCGGTGGCGTGCACAACCTGTTCGTCAGCCATGGCGACGAAGACCAGACCGCGCTGATCCGCCGCATGGGCCGCGGCCTGCTGGTGACCGAGCTGATGGGGCAGGGGCTCAACCTGGTTACCGGCGATTATTCCCGGGGCGCCGGTGGTTACTGGGTGGAGAACGGCGAAATCCAGTTCCCGGTGCAGGAAGTGACCATCGCCGGCAACCTGCGCGACATGTTCCGCCAGATCGTCGCGGTCGGCTGCGATGTCGAGACGCGCGGCAACGTGCGTACCGGCTCGGTGCTGATCGAGCGCATGACGGTGGCCGGGAAATAGGGGAATGTCGGGTCGGGCTTCGGCGCTTTGCGCTTCAGCGGAACGCCGCCCGACCCAACTGAGGTGTAGCCACGCAGGTTGGGTTGAGCGCAGCGAAGCCCAACGAGCGAATCTCTATCAGGCTGTTGAAAAACGACCTGCGTTGCCATCGCGGCGTTAAAAACAGGCTCGTGCGCGAGTCCGATCAAAATGCTCATTTACCACTCGTAAACTGCGCTTTTTCGCCTGTTTGATTCGCTGACGCTCACCCTTCGGGCCAGCCTTCGGCTGTTACTCCCGTTGGTCGTTGCGCCTTGCGCTGGCTGCCTCGCCTACGTTTTTCAACAGCCTGCTATTCGCCTTCCTCGAAATAGTCTTCGATCAAGCCGATCAAGGCTTCGAGCGCATCTTCTTCCTGCTCGCCTTCGGTATGCAGATGCAAGGTGGTGCCCTTGCTGGCGGCCAGCATCATGACGGCCATGATGCTCTTGCCATCCACCAGGCTGGCGGGGCAGCGGCCGATGCGGATGTCGCAGGGATAGCGGTTGGCGACACCGACGAATTTGGCTGCTGCGCGTGCATGCAGGCCGAGTTTGTTGATGATGGTGATTTCGCGGGCGGGCATGGCGGCAGGTATTCCTAGGCAAGGTCCCGATGGCGGACTTGCAGATTCTTCAGCGGCCCCTTGAGTGCCTGGCCCAGGCGCTCGGCCAGATAGACCGAACGGTGATGGCCGCCGGTGCAGCCGATGGCAACGGTCACGTAGGCGCGGTTGCTGGCGGCGAAGCGCGGCAGCCATTTGCTCAGGTAGGCGTGGATGTCCTGGAACATCTCGTCGACGTCGGGCTGTGCCGCGAGGTAATCGATGACGGGTTGGTCGAGGCCGGAGAAGTCGCGCAGTTCCGCCTTCCAGTAGGGATTGGGCAGGCAGCGCACGTCGAACACCAGGTCGGCATCGACCGGCATGCCCCGTTTGAAGCCGAACGATTCGACGAGAAAGGCGGTGCCGGGCTCGGGCTTGTTGAGCAGGCGCAGCTTGAGCGTATCGCGCAGCTGATAGAGGTTCAGGTGCGTGGTATCGATCTTCAGATCGGCATGATCGACGATCGCTGCCAGCAGCTGCTCCTCGTCGTGAATGGCTTCGGCCAGCGAGCGGCTTTCGTTGGTCAGCGGGTGGCGCCGGCGGGTTTCCGAAAAGCGCTTGAGCAGCGTCTCGTCGTCCGCATCCAGGTAGATGACGTCGCACTGGATGTGCCGTGCGCGAACTTCCTCGAGCAACTCGGGGAAGCGCTTGAGCTGGCTGGGCAGGTTGCGCGCATCGATCGACACGGCGACCTGCGGATGCAGCAGCTCGGTATGCAGCAGCGCGCGTTCGGCGAGCTCGGGCAGCAGCCCGGCCGGCAGGTTGTCGATGCAGTAGAAGCCGTTGTCCTCGAGCACGTCCAGCGCGGTGCTTTTGCCCGAGCCCGAGCGCCCACTGACGATGATCAGCCGCATCTGGTCATTCCGCTAAGCGCCGTTCTGCACATCGACCACTACCTGGTAGAGGCTCTGGTTGGTGGGCGCCTGGCGCAGGCGCTGGCGTACGTCCTCGCGGTCGAGCATGCTGGCGATCTGGCGCAGCAGTTCGAGGTGCTCGTCGGTGGCCGCCTCCGGTACCAGCAGGACGAACAGCAGGTCCACGGGAACGCCGTCGATGGCGTCGAAATCCACCGGGGTTTCCAGCCGCAGTATCGCGCTCAGCGGCGCATTGCAGCCGACCATCCGGCAGTGCGGGATGGCGATGCCGTTGCCGAAGCCGGTGGAGCCCAGCTTCTCGCGGGCGATCAGGCTTTCGAAGATGGTCTGGGCATCGAGATCGGTCAGGTCCTGGGCGATCACCTTGGCGATCTGTTCCAGGACACGCTTCTTGCTACCGCCCGGGACGTTCACCAGGGAACGTCCGGGGGTCAGGATGTTTTCGAGTCGGATCATAGGAGGGGTCAGCGGGTGACGGTGCCCTGAGTATGGTCGAGCTGTTTTTCCTTGTGCTTGATCAGCTGGCGATCGAGCTTGTCGACCAGTTGGTCGACGGCGGCGTACATGTCCTCGTGCTCGGCATTGGCCACCACTTCGCGGCCCGCGACGTGCAGGGTCGCTTCGGCTTTCTGCTTGAGTTTCTCGACCTGCAGGACCACCTGGATGTTGATGATGCGGTCGAAATGCCGGGCGAGCCGGTCGAATTTCTCCTCGATGTAGTCACGCAGGGCGCCGGTTACTTCCAGATGAACACCGCTGATGTTGACTTGCATACTGCTATCTCCTTTGCCTTGTGCGAAGAGCAGGCTGGCGGACCGGCCGACCTGGAACGGTTCGATCGATGGCCGGTCACAGCAATCGTTTGCGCTCGCTGGACGGTGCGATGCCGAGGGACTCCCGGTACTTGGCGACCGTGCGGCGGGCCACTTGGATGCCCTGCGCCTCCAGTAAACCAGCGATCTTGCTGTCGCTCAACGGCTTTTTCTGGTTTTCCGCGGCGACCAGCTTCTTGATGATCGCGCGGATCGCGGTGGACGAGCATTCGCCGCCTTCGGCGGTGCTGACATGGCTGGAGAAGAAGTACTTGAGTTCGTAGATACCGCGCGGCGTGTGCATGTATTTCTGCGTGGTCACGCGGGAAATGGTCGACTCGTGCATGCCCACCGCCTCGGCGATGTCGTGCAGTACCAAGGGCTTCATCGCCTCGTCGCCGTGCTCGAGGAAGGCGCGCTGGTGCTCTACGATCTGCGTGGCGACCTTCATCAGCGTCTCGTTGCGGCTGAGCAGGCTCTTGATGAACCAGCGGGCTTCCTGCAGCTGGTTGCGCATGAAGGTGTTGTCGGCGCTGGAGTCGGCGCGTTTGACGAAGCCGGCGTACTGGGCATTGACGCGCAGGCGCGGCATGGCTTCCTGGTTGAGCTCGACCAGCCAGCGGTCGTTGTGCTTGCGCACGATGACGTCGGGCACCACGTATTCCGGCTCGCTCGCCTCGATCTGCGAGCCCGGGCGCGGATTGAGGCTCTGGATCAGCTCGATGACCTGGCGCAGCTCGTCTTCCTTGAGCTTGAGCCGGCGCATCAGCAGGCTGTAGTCGCGGCTGCCGAGGATGTCGAGGTAGTCGCCGACCAGCTGCTGGGCCTCGCTCAGCCACGGGGTCCGCTCGGGCAGCTGGCGCAGTTGCAGCAGCAGGCACTCGCGCAGGTCGCGGGCGCCGATGCCGGCTGGTTCGAATTGCTGGATGCGGCGCAGCACGACTTCGACTTCGTCGAGCTCGATCTCCAGTTCGGGATCGAAGGAGTCGACGATCTCCTCGAGCGACTCCTCGAGGTAGCCCTGGTCGTTGATGCAGTCGATCAGGGTGGTGGCGATGAGACGGTCGGTATCGCTCATGGGCGCCAGGTTGAGCTGCCACAGCAGATGGCTCTGCAGGCTCACGCCGCTGGAGGTGCGGCTGGTGAAGTCCCACTCGTCGTCGTCATTGCTGGGCAGGTTGCTGGCGCTGGTCTGGTAGATGTCTTCCCAGGCCGTGTCCACCGGCAGCTCGTTGGGAATGCGCTCGCCCCATTCCGTGTCGTCGAGGTTTTCCGCGCTATGCGTGGGTTCCTGGTACTGGCTGTCCTGGCTGGCGCTGGTCTGCGAGGCGCCGTCGCCGAGCGTATCGGCGGTCTCGGCCATCGGGTCGCCGCCGTCGTAATCGTCGCCGTCTTCCTCACGCTCGAGCATGGGATTGGAGTCCAGCGCTTCCTGGATCTCCTGCTGCAGGTCGAGCGTCGAAAGCTGGAGTAAGCGTATGGCCTGTTGCAGCTGCGGCGTCATCGTCAGCTGCTGGCCCATCTTGAGGACTAGCGATGGTTTCATGGCAGAGGACTTCGAACCTTTTATGCCGGCGCAACCGCGCCTGTTCCGACATGTGACGCGCTGGGCGCCGACAGAAAGCAAATTATATGCCTGCTGGCGAAGCCTTTGCCTAGGGCCGATTGGCCGAGCCGAGCAAAAAAACCGCTCTACAGGCGGAATTCGTGGCCCAGATAGACTTCCTTGACCAGCTGGTTGTCGAGAATGGTCTGCGCATCGCCTTCGGCGATGAGCTGGCCGTCGTTGACGATATAGGCGGTCTCGCAGATGTCCAGGGTCTCGCGCACGTTGTGATCGGTGATCAATACGCCGATGCCCTTGGCCTTGAGATGGTGGATGATCTGCTTGATGTCGCCCACCGAGATCGGGTCGACGCCGGCGAAGGGCTCGTCCAGCAGGATGAACTTGGGCGCGGTGGCCAGGGCGCGGGCGATTTCCACCCGCCGCCGCTCGCCGCCGGACAGGCTCATGCCGAGGCTGTCGCGGATATGGTTGATGTGGAATTCCTGCAGCAGGCCTTCCAGGGCCTGCTGGCGGCCGCTGCGGTCCAGGTCCTTGCGGGTCTCGAGGATCGCCATGATGTTGTCGGCCACCGACAGCTTGCGGAAGATCGAGGCTTCCTGCGGCAGGTAGCCGATGCCGGCGCGGGCGCGGCCATGCATCGGCAGATGGGTGACGTCGTGCTGGTCGATCAGCACGCGGCCCTGGTCGGCGTTGACCAGGCCGACGATCATGTAGAAGCAGGTGGTCTTGCCGGCGCCGTTCGGGCCGAGCAGGCCGACGATCTGGCCGCTCTCGATGGACAGGCTGACGTCGCGCACGACCTGGCGGCTCTTGTAGCTCTTGGCCAGATGCTGGGCTTTGAGGACGGCCATTACTGGGGTTGCTCCGCTGCCGCTTCCTTCTTGCGCGGCTGGATGACCATGTCCACCCGCGGGCGCGGTGTGGTCACGTCGGTGTTGGTCGCGCGACCGGCGTTGACGATCTGGCGGCGGGTGTCATAGACGATCTTCTCGCCTTCGAAGGTGTTGCCTTCCTGGACCACCTTGGCCTGGTCGATCAGGACGATGCGTTCGTTGGCGGCGAAATACTGGATGGTCAGGCCGTAGGCCTTGACGATTTCCTTGTCCACCGCCGGCTTCTGCTCGTAGTAGGCGGGCTTGCCGATGGAGGTGAAGACCTCGACATCGCCGTTGCTGTCCTGGGTGATGGTCACCGTGTCGCCAGTGATCTTCATGGTGCCCTGGGTGATCACCACGTCGCCGCGGTACACCGCGACGCCCTGCTTGTCGTCCAGTTCGGCGGAATCGGCTTGCACGCGGATCGGCTGGTCGCGGTCTTCGGGAAGCGCCCAGGCAGTGGCGCCAAGCAGGAATGCGCTCAAACCGAGCAGGAGGGGGAAGGTCTTAACGCAGCTCATGCTGGCCTCTTACGTTGGACAGCAGGTGCATCCTGCCGTCATCCAGATACGCTTTCATGCCGGTTGCCGTGGTCACGCCATTGGCGGCCTCGATTCTAACGGCTTGGCTTGTCTCGGCATAATCCTTCTCCGGCAGCACGGTCAGCCGGCTGGTGGTGAGGATCGTCGGTCGTCCCTTGGCGTCGGTGCGTTCGATGCGCACCTGGTCGATCAGCTCCACCTCGCTGCCGTCGGCGGACACTTCGCCGCGCTCGCTGCGCGCATGCCAGGGTAGTTCGGTGCCGCGATAGGCCAGCAGGTCGGGGCGGGTGAGCAGGCTGACTTCGCTGGCCCGCAGGTGCTCGACCTTGTCCGCGGTCATTTCATAGTGGCGCTTGCCGTCGGGCTGATACTGCACGGTGCGCGAGTTGATCGCGTAGAAGTCGATTTCCGGCTCCTCGCCGCTGACGGTGGCTGGCTGCTGCATGAAGCTTTCCGGGCGGATGTTCCAGTAGCCGATCGCCACCAGCAGGGCGGCGATCAGGGCGAGAACGGCAGCGAAGCGCAGTTTGCGAAACATCGAGGCCCCTACAGATAAGCGGTTTGAGCGGCAGCCAGGGTGCCCTGGGCGCGCATGATCAATTCGCAGAATTCGCGCGCCGCACCCTCGCCGCCGCGCGCCTGGGTTACGCCATGGGCGTGCTCGCGGACGAACGCGTCGGCGCTGGCCACGGCCATGCCCAGGCCGACCCGGCGAATCACCGGCAGGTCCGGCAGGTCATCACCGAGGTAGGCCACCTCAGAGTAGTTCAAGCGCAGTTCGGCCAGCAGCTCGTCGAGCACCACCAGTTTGTCCTCGCGCCCCTGATAGAGGTGCTGGATGCCGAGGTTCTGCGCGCGGCGCTCGACCACCGGGGTCTTGCGGCCGCTGATGATCGCGGTGCGCACGCCGGAGTTGATCAGCATCTTGATGCCGTGGCCGTCGAGGGTGTTGAAGGTCTTGAACTCGCTGCCGTCGGTGAGGAAGTACAGCCGACCGTCGGTGAGCACGCCGTCGACGTCGAAGATCGCCAGGCGGATGTCGCGGGCGCGCTGCAGGAGCTGTTCGTGCATTACATGACCCCCGCGCGCAGCAGGTCGTGCATGTTCAGCGCACCGATCGGCAGTTCCTGCTCGTCGATGACCACCAGCGCGCTGATCTTGTGGTCTTCCATGATCTTCAGCGCTTCGGCGGCGAGCATCTCGGCATTGGCGGTCTTGCCGTGGACGGTCATCACCTCGTCGATGCGGGTCTGGCGCACGTCGACGCCCTTGTCCAGCGCACGGCGCAGGTCGCCGTCGGTGAAGATCCCGGCCAGGCGGCCGTCGGCCTCGACGATCACGGTCATGCCCAGGCCTTTCTGGGTCATTTCCAGCAGCGCATCGCGCAGCGAAGTGCCGCGCGGGACCTTCGGCAGGCGCTCGCCGGTGTGCATGACGTGTTCGACCTTGAGCAGCAGGCGCCGGCCCAGCGCACCGCCGGGATGGGAGAAGGCGAAATCCTCGGCGGTGAAGCCGCGCGCCTCGAGCAGGGCAATGGCCAGGGCGTCGCCGAGCACCAGGCTGGCGGTGGTCGACGAGGTCGGCGCGAGGTTCAACGGGCAGGCTTCGATGGCGACGCTGGCGTCCAGGTTGACCGCGGCGGCCTTGGCCAGCACGGACTCGGGGTTGCCGGTCATGCTGACGAGGGTGATGCCCAGGCGTTTGATCAGCGGCAGCAGGGTGACGATTTCGCTGGTGGTGCCGGAGTTGGACAGCGCCAGTACCACGTCGTCCGGGGTGATCATGCCCATGTCGCCATGGCTGGCTTCGGCGGGGTGGACGAAGAACGCGGCGGTGCCGGTGCTGGCCAGGGTGGCAGCGATCTTGCGGCCGATGTGCCCGGACTTGCCCATGCCGACCACGACGACCCGCCCCTTGCAGTTCAGGATCAGTTCGCAAGCCTGGACGAAGCGCTCGTCGATGCGCGCCTTGAGCTGCTCCACGGCTTCGATTTCCAGGTGGATGGTGCGTTGTGCGGTCTCGATCAGTTGGCTGCTCTGGCTCATCGTTGGCGAGGTCGTCCGATTAAAAGGCGGCGATTATAGCGGGAAACGGGGCGTGGCTCATCGAAAAAGTAGCAGGGCGCGGCTGTCCGTTGCGCCGGTCGATCATCGTTGCGCAAGCTGAATCGGAGCTGAACGGGGAGGCGGTCGGTCATCTGCTGAAATGGTCGTCGGTTGGGCGGCTATCGACGCGGTGCTATAGTGCGCCGCCGTAAACGGTCATGCCGGAACGTATCCTGGCGCGGCCGGGAGCCGTCTGTTTCGCAGACTGCATGCAAGGAGACCAGATGAGCGCCAGCAACGACTACGCCGTCGAGCTGAAGGGAGTGACCTTCAAGCGCGGGGAGCGGAGTATCTTCGATAACGTCGATATCGCCATTCCGCGAGGCAAGGTCACGGCCATCATGGGGCCGTCCGGCTGTGGCAAGACGACCTTGCTGCGCCTGATCGCCGCCCAGTTGATGCCCGCCCGGGGCGAGGTCTGGGTGGCCGGGAACAACCTGCCGAGCCTCTCGCGCAGCGAGCTGTTCGACATGCGCAAGCAGATGGGCGTGTTGTTCCAGAGCGGCGCGCTGTTCACCGATCTCGACGTGTTCGAGAACGTCGCGTTCCCGCTGCGCGTGCATACCCGCCTGCCCGAGGAGATGATCCGCGACATCGTATTGATGAAGCTGCAGGCGGTGGGGCTGCGCGGTGCCGTCGAGCTGATGCCCGACGAGCTCTCCGGTGGCATGAAGCGCCGCGTCGCACTGGCCCGGGCGATTGCCCTGGATCCGCAGATCCTCATGTACGACGAACCGTTCGCCGGCCAGGACCCCATCGCCATGGGTGTCCTGGTGCGCCTGATTCGCCTGCTCAACGACGCTCTGGGGATCACCAGTATCGTGGTCTCCCACGATCTGGCCGAAACCGCTTCCATCGCCGACTACATCTACGTGGTGGGCGACGGCCAGGTGCTCGGCCAGGGGGCGCCGGCGGAGCTGATGGAGTCGGACAATCCGCGCATCCGGCAATTCATGAAGGGCTCGGCCGACGGTCCGGTGCCGTTCCATTTTCCTGCCCCGGCCTATGCCGACGACCTGCTGGGAGGCACCGATGCGTAAGCGTTCGCTGTTGGACCGGATTGTCCTGCTCGGGCGTGCCGGCCTGGACGTGCTGGCGGCACTGGGGCGCTCGACGATCTTCCTCGTGCACGCGCTGTTCGGCCGCAGCGGGCTGCACAATGGCCTGGCCCTGCTGGTCAAGCAGCTCTATTCGGTCGGCGTGCTGTCGCTGGCGATCGTCGTGGTTTCCGGCATCTTCATCGGCATGGTGCTGGCGCTGCAGGGCTACAACATCCTCAGCAGCTACGGCTCGGAACAGGCGGTCGGGCAGATGGTGGCGCTGACCCTGCTGCGTGAGCTCGGGCCGGTGGTGACGGCCTTGCTGTTCGCCGGGCGCGCCGGCTCCGCGCTGGCGGCCGAGATCGGCAACATGAAGTCCACCGAGCAGCTCTCGAGCCTGGAGATGATCGGTGTCGATCCGCTCAAGTACATCATCGCCCCACGTCTGTGGGCGGGCTTCATCTCGCTGCCGTTGCTGACGCTGATCTTCAACGTGGTTGGCATCTGGGGCGGGGCGATGGTCGCCGTGGACTGGCTCGGCGTCTACGAGGGCTCGTTCTGGGCCAATATGCAGAACAGCGTCGACTTCCATTCGGACGTGCTCAATGGCGTGACCAAGAGCCTGGTGTTCGCGCTGGTGGTCACCTGGATCGCGGTGTTCCAGGGCTACGACTGCGAGCCGACGTCCGAGGGTATCAGCCGGGCCACGACCCGCACCGTGGTATACGCCTCGCTGGCGGTGCTCGGCCTCGATTTCATTCTGACCGCATTGATGTTTGGAGATTTCTGATGCGTATCCGCACACTGGAAATGGGTGTCGGCCTGTTCCTGCTCGCCGGCCTGCTGGCCCTGTTGCTGCTGTCGCTGCGTGTCAGCGGGCTGAGCGTCGGCAACGCCGATACTTATAAACTGTATGCCTATTTCGACAATATCGCCGGTTTGACGGTCCGATCCAAAGTGACCATGGCCGGCGTGACGATCGGCAAGGTCACGGCGATCGATCTGGACCGCGACAGCTACACCGGTCGCGTGACCCTGGAAATCCAGCAGGACGTGGACATCCTGCCGGCCGACTCCACGGCATCGATCCTGACCGCCGGCCTGCTGGGCGAGAAGTACATCGGCATCAGTGTCGGCGGCGACGACGAGCTGCTCAAGGACGGCGACACCATCCAGGACACCCAGTCCTCGCTGGTGCTCGAGGACCTGATCGGCAAGTTCCTGCTCAATTCGGTTAACAAGGAGTAACTTTCCATGATGACTGCCCTGCGTCGCGGCCTGCTGGTGCTGCTGGCCGTACTGCCTCTGGTCTCCCATGCGGCCCTGAGCGCCCACCAGGTGATCCAGCGGACCACCGATGAACTGCTGGCCGACCTCAAGGCCAACAAGGAGCAATACCGCAGCGATCCGGCGGCCTTCTACGATTCGCTGAACGAGATCCTCGGCCCGGTGGTCGACGCCGACGGCATCTCGCGCAGCATCATGACGGTGAGATATTCGCGCAACGCCACGCCCGAGCAGATGACGCGCTTCCAGGAGAACTTCAAGCGCAGCCTGATGCAGTTCTACGGCAATGCCCTGCTGGAGTACAACAACCAGCAGATTCGCGTGCTGCCGCCCAGCGGCAAGCAGGATCCCAAGCGCACCAGCGTCGGCATGGAAGTGGTCGGGCGCCAGGGCGAGGTCTATCCGGTGTCCTACACCATGGTCAACGATGGCGAGTGGCGCGTGCGCAACGTGATCATCAACGGCATCAACATCGGCAAGCTGTTCCGTGACCAGTTCGCCGATTCCATGCAGCGCAACGGTGGCGATCTGGACAAGACCATCGACGGCTGGGCCGAGGTGGTGGCGCGGGCCAAGGACACCGAGGCCGGTCAGCAGGCTGCTGGCAATGACTGACGGCAGTATCGAGCGGGGCGCGGACGGCGTGCTGCGCCTGGCTGGCGTGCTGGACTATCGCAGTGGCCCGGCGCTACGCGAGGCCGGCCGGGCGCTGATCGGCGACGCTCGAGATTCGCTGACGCTGGATTGCTCGGCGGTCGAGAAGTCCAGCAGTGTCGGCTTGTCGCTGCTGCTGGCCTTCATGCGCGATGCCCGCGCTGCAGGCATCGCGCTGCACATCAGCGGCCTGCCCGAAGACATGCAGAAGATCGCCGGCGTGTCCGGCCTGCTGGATATCCTGCCGCTGGGCAGCGCTTCGCTCGAAGGAACTGCCGAATGAAGATGCGCTGGGCCGAGAATCTGCGCGAAGGCGTCCATGCGCTCGCCGAAGCGCTGGGCAACCTGCTGGTCGAGAGCTTCCACTACCTGGCGCTGTTCGCCATCGGCGGCGTGACGGCCTGGGCGGCCGTCATGGCGTTCCTCGGCATGGTCGAGAAGGGCCACATCACGGTCGATGACATCCTCCTGCTGTTCATCTACCTCGAGCTGGGCGCCATGGTTGGCATCTATTTCAAGACCAACCACATGCCGGTGCGCTTCCTCATCTACGTGGCGATCACCGCACTGACCCGCCTGCTGATTTCCGACGTCTCGCATCATCATCGTCCCGACATGGGCGTGGTCTACGTCTCCGGTGCGATCCTGCTGCTGGCGCTGGCGATCCTGGTGGTGCGCTTCGCCTCCTCGCGCTTTCCGGCCGTGCAGGGCGACAGTGCCCGGCCGCCGCGCGAGCGCAGTGAGCCGGCCGCCGAGACGCTGGATTGAGACGCTTGCGTCGGTTCGGCGCGGATCGGGGTTCGCAGCCTTCGGGCTTTTTTGTATGATGGCCGGCCCGTGCGCGTCCTGCGCCGATCGAGGTTGAACATGCAGGCCCTAGAAGTGAAGAATTTCCTGGAAGAGAAGCTTCCGGGAGCCCAGGTGGAAGTGGAAGGCGAAGGCTGCAACTTCCAGCTCAACGTGATCAGCGACGAGCTGGCCGGCCTGAGCCCGGTCAAGCGCCAGCAGCAGATCTATGCTCATCTCAATCCCTGGATCGCCGACGGCAGCATTCACGCCGTCACCATGAAATTCTTCAGTCGTATCGACTGGGCCGGGCGCGCCTGACCGAGCGCCAGCCGGCGACATCCATTCATACCAAGGCCGAGCGCGTCGCCAGCGACTGCGCCGCCCCTTCGACAGGCCTTCCGGCCTGCGGGTTACGGGAACATCCATGGACAAACTGATCATTACCGGCGGCATTCGCCTCGATGGCGAGATTCGCATCTCCGGCGCGAAGAACTCTGCCCTGCCGATCCTGGCCGCCACCCTGCTGGCCGACACCCCGGTTACCGTCTGCAACCTGCCGCACCTGCACGACATCACCACCATGATCGAGCTGTTCGGCCGCATGGGCGTGCAGCCGATCATCGACGAGAAGCTCAGCGTCGAGGTCGATGCCAGCAGCATCAAGACCCTGGTCGCGCCCTATGAGCTGGTGAAGACCATGCGCGCCTCTATCCTGGTGCTCGGCCCGATGGTGGCGCGTTTCGGCGAGGCCGAAGTAGCGTTGCCGGGCGGCTGCGCCATCGGCTCGCGTCCGGTCGACCTGCACATCCGCGGTCTCGAGGCCATGGGCGCGCAGATCGAAGTGGAAGGCGGCTACATCAAGGCCAAGGCGCCGGCCGGCGGCCTGCGCGGTGCGCACTTCTTCTTCGATACCGTGAGCGTGACCGGTACCGAGAACATCATGATGGCCGCCGCCCTGGCCAATGGCCGCAGCGTGCTGGAAAACGCCGCGCGCGAGCCGGAAGTGGTCGACCTGGCCAACTTCCTCAACGCGATGGGTGCGAAGATCAGCGGCGCCGGCACCGATACCATCGTCATCGACGGCGTCAAGCGCCTCGGCGGCGGCCGCTACAGCGTCATGCCCGACCGCATCGAGACTGGCACCTATCTGGTGGCCGCTGCGGCGACCGGCGGGCGGGTGCGCCTGAAGGACACCGATGCGACCCTGCTCGAAGCCGTGCTGCACAAGCTGGTCGAGGCGGGCGCGCATATCGATGCCGGCAGCAACTGGATCGAGCTGGACATGAAGGGCAAGCGGCCCAAGGCCGTGAACGTGCGCACCGCGCCGTACCCGGCATTCCCCACCGACATGCAGGCGCAGTTCATCGCCCTCAACGCCATCGCCGAAGGCACCGGCACGGTGATCGAAACGGTTTTCGAAAATCGCTTCATGCACGTCTACGAAATGAACCGCATGGGCGCGCAGATCCTGGTCGAGGGCAACACCGCCGTCGTCACCGGCGTCGAGCGGCTCAAGGGCGCCCCGGTCATGGCCACCGACCTGCGCGCTTCCGCCAGCCTGGTGATCGCCGGCCTGGTGGCCGAGGGCGATACGCTGATCGATCGCATCTACCACATCGACCGTGGCTACGAATGCATCGAGGAGAAGCTGCAGCTGCTGGGCGCGAAGATTCGCCGCGTGCCGGGCTAGGAGCAGAGAACGTACTGTGATGACCGGTCTCCGTAGGAGCGGGCCATGCCCGCGAAAGGCCGCCGCGCTTGTGTGCGGGATTGTTCGCAGGCATGGCCTGCTCCTACAGGAAAAGGTTACGGATAATATGTCCTTTTCCATAAGAGCCAGCTTTTGACCGCCGAACGCGCGCAACCCAAAGGATTAACGCAATGCTCACCATCGCCCTGTCGAAAGGCCGCATCCTCGATGACACCCTGCCATTGCTGGCGGCCGCCGGCATCGTGCCGACCGAGAATCCGGACAAGAGCCGCAAGCTGATCATCCCGACCACCCAGGATGACGTGCGCCTGCTGATCGTCAGAGCCACCGACGTGCCCACCTATGTCGAGCACGGCGCGGCCGACCTCGGCGTCGCCGGCAAGGACGTGCTGATGGAGTACGGCGGCCAGGGCCTCTACGAACCGCTGGACCTGCAGATCGCCAACTGCAAGCTGATGACCGCAGGCCGGGTCGGTGCGCCGGAGCCCAAGGGCCGGCTGCGGGTGGCGACCAAGTTCGTCAACGTCGCCAAGCGCTACTACGCCGAGCAGGGCCGCCAGGTCGACATCATCAAGCTCTACGGCTCGATGGAGCTGGCGCCGCTGGTGGGCCTGGCCGACAAGATCATCGACGTGGTCGATACCGGCAATACGCTGCGCGCCAACGGCCTGGAGCCGCAGGAACTGATCGCCACCATCAGCTCGCGGCTGGTGGTGAACAAGGCCTCGATGAAGATGCAGCACGCGCGCATCCAGGCGCTGATCGATACGCTGCAGGCCGCTGTCGAGCAGCATCGGCATTGATACGCTTCGCGGTTGCCACCGCGCCTGCCTATCCGTGTCATAGCCGAAATTCTCGGGTGCCCGCACGGTGGGCTTGATATTCTAGCGGCGCCTGAGAGCCTGCCTTCCGATTCGTCGTATGCAGTTTTCGATGCTTAGCCAACCATGAGGCCCGCTATGACCGCTCCCACCGCCATTCGCCGACTCAACGCTGCCGATGCCGATTTCGCCCGGCATCTGGATCATCTGCTGAGCTGGGAAAGCGTGTCCGACGACGGCGTCAATCAGCGGGTGCTGGAGATCATCCAGGCCGTGCGCGAGCGTGGCGATGCGGCGCTGGTCGAGCTGACCCAGCGCTTCGACGGGCTGGAAGTCGCCGCGATGGCCGACCTGATCCTGCCGCGTGCGCGCCTCGAGCAGGCGCTCGAGCGCATCACCCCGGCGCAGCGCCAGGCCCTGGAAGTCGCCGCCGAGCGGGTGCGCAGCTACCACGAGAAGCAGAAGCAGGATTCCTGGACCTACACCGAGGCCGACGGCACCGTGCTCGGGCAGAAGGTCACTCCGCTGGATCGCGCCGGGCTCTACGTGCCGGGCGGCAAGGCCTCCTATCCCTCGTCGGTGCTGATGAACGCGATTCCGGCCAAGGTCGCCGGGGTGCCGGAAGTGGTCATGGTGGTGCCGACCCCGCGTGGCGAGATCAACGAGCTGGTGCTCGCCGCCGCTGCCCTGGCCGGCGTCGACCGGGTGTTCACCATCGGCGGGGCCCAGGCCGTCGCTGCCCTGGCCTACGGCACCGAGAGCGTGCCGCCGGTGGACAAGATCGTCGGCCCGGGCAACATCTACGTCGCCACCGCCAAGCGCCACGTGTTCGGCAAGGTCGGCATCGACATGATCGCCGGGCCTTCGGAGATCCTCGTGGTCTGCGACGGCCAGACCGATCCGGACTGGATCGCCATGGACCTGTTCTCCCAGGCCGAGCACGACGAGGATGCGCAATCGATTCTGGTCAGCCCGGACGCGGCGTTCCTCGACAAGGTCGCCGAGAGCATCGCGCGCCTGCTGCCGACCCTGGAGCGCGCCGATATCGCGCGCATCTCTATCGAGGGGCGTGGCGCGCTGATCCAGGTCGCCGACATGCAGCAGGCCATCGAGGTGGCCAACCGCATCGCCCCGGAGCACTTGGAGCTGTCGGTCGCCGAGCCGGAGCAGTGGTTGCCGCAGATCCGCCATGCCGGCGCGATCTTCATGGGCCGCTACACCGCCGAGGCGCTCGGCGACTACTGCGCCGGGCCCAACCACGTGCTGCCGACCTCGGGCACCGCGCGTTTCTCGTCGCCGTTGGGCGTGTACGACTTCCAGAAGCGCTCGTCGATCATCAACTGCTCGGCCGAAGGTGCGTCGAACCTGGGCAAGGTCGCCTCGGTGCTGGCGCGCGGCGAATCGCTGACCGCCCACGCCCGCAGCGCCGAGTACCGGATCAAGTAAGTCGTAGGGTGGAAAACGGCCGCAGGCCTTTTCCACCTGACGTCACTGGGTGGAAAACATTTCGCGGTTTTCCACCCTACGGCAAACCGACCACATTCGAGGAGAGAAGGGCGGATGAGCAAGTTCTGGAGCCCCTTCGTCAAGGACCTGGTGCCCTACGTGCCGGGTGAGCAGCCTAAGCTGAGCAAGCTGGTCAAGCTCAATACCAACGAGAATCCCTACGGCCCGTCGCCCAGGGCGATCGCGGCGATGCAGGCGGAGCTCAACGACAACCTGCGGCTGTATCCGGACCCCAACGGCGAGCGCCTCAAGCAGGCGGTGGCCGATTACTACGGCGTGCGGCCGGCCCAGGTGTTCGTCGGCAACGGTTCCGACGAGGTGCTTGCGCATGCCTTCCACGGCTTGTTCCAGCATGGCCGTCCGCTGCTGTTCCCCGACGTGACCTACAGTTTCTATCCGGTCTATTGCGGGCTCTACGGCATCGACTACGAAACCATCGCGCTGAACGAGCAGTTCCAGATCGATGTGGCCGATTATCAGCGTCCGAACGGCGGCATCATCTTCCCCAACCCGAATGCGCCGACCGGTTGCCTGCTGGCGCTGGAGGCCATCGAGCGGCTGCTGCAGGCCAATACCGATTCCGTGGTGCTGGTGGACGAGGCCTATGTCGATTTCGGCGGCGAATCGGCCATCGCGCTGGTCGATCGCTATCCGAACCTGCTGGTGACGCAGACGCTGTCCAAGTCCCGTTCGCTGGCCGGGCTGCGCGTCGGCCTGGCGGTCGGTCATCCGGATCTGATCGAGGCGCTGGAGCGGATCAAGAACAGTTTCAATTCCTATCCGCTGGACCGTATCGCCATCGCCGGCGCGGCCGCGGCCTTCGAGGACCGGGCATATTTCCAGCAGACCTGCCGGCAGGTGATCGCCAGCCGCGAGGCGGTGGTGGCGGCCATGCAGGGGAAAGGATTCGAGGTGCTGCCTTCGGCGGCGAACTTCATCTTCGCCCGCCACCCGCAGCGCGATGCCGCCGGGATCGCCGCCAGCCTGCGCGAGCAGGGCGTTATCGTCCGCCACTTCAGGCATCCGCGCATCGAACAGTTCCTGCGCATCACCATCGGTACGCCGGAACAGAACCAGGCGCTGCTGGACGCGCTCGGCTAGCATGAGCTGCTTGCTGTAGCGGGGCATCGGGCAGGCCTGCGGCCTGCATCGCCGCGAGGTCGCGCCTCCCACAGAGGGGCGGTGTGCACTTGCTGCTTTGGTGGTGGCTCGCTGCTTTTGTGGGAGGCCCGCCCTCGGGGCGATGCTTTTTGAGCTTCAAGCTTCAAGCTTCAAGCTTGAAGCTTCAAGCTTCGGCTTTTGGCGCCTACTTCGGCGCGGTGTTCACCGGCGGACGTATGCCCACTTCGGCCGTCAGCGTCAGCGGCTTGCCGTTGCGCAGGATATCGATGTCGATCTTGTCGCCCGGGCGGGTTCGGGCGACCTGGTTCATCGAGCTGCGTCCGTCGGCCGATTGCACGCCGTCGATGCTGAGGATCAGGTCACCCGGCTGCAGGCCAGCGCGTTCGGCCGGGCCGTCCCGGTAAACGCCGGCCACCACGATGCCGGGGCGCCCCTCCTGGCCGAAGGATTCGGCGAGTTCCTGGGTCAGCGACTGCACCTCGACCCCCAGCCAGCCGCGGATCACCTGGCCGTGCTCGATGATCGATTTCATCACTTCCAGCGCGAGCTTCACCGGGATGGCGAAACCGATACCCTGGGAACCGCCGGACTCGGAGATGATCGCCGTGTTGATGCCGATCAGGTTGCCGCCGGTGTCCACCAGCGCGCCGCCGGAGTTGCCCCGGTTGATCGCCGCATCGGTCTGGATGAAATCCTCGTAGGTATTGAGGCCCAGCTGGTTGCGTCCCGTTGCGCTGATGATGCCCATGGTCACCGTCTGGCCGACGCCGAACGGATTGCCGATGGCCAGGGTGACGTCGCCGACGCGAATCCGGTCCGAATGACCGAGGGTGATCACCGGCAGGTTGGCAAGATCGATCTTCAATACCGCAAGGTCCGTCTCGGGATCGCTGCCGATCACCCGTGCCAGTGTCTCGCGGCCATCCTTGAGCGCCACCACGATCTGCTCGGCATTGGAGGTCACGTGGTTGTTGGTCAGCAGGTAGCCTTCCGAGCTCATGATCACCGCAGAGCCCAGGCTGGACTCCATGCGTTGCTGCCTCGGCAGGTTGTCGCTGAAGAAGCGCTGGAAGAGCGGGTCCTTGGCCAGGGGCTGCCGTTCGGTCTTTTCGATCACCTTGGTGGTATAGAGATTGGCCACCGCCGGGGCGGCGTCCGATACCGCGTTGGCGTACGAATAGGGGCCTTGTTGCGGGGCCGTGGCTTTCAACGGTGCCTGCTGCAGCCCGATGCTCTGCTCCTGGATGCCCACCAGATGCGGATAGCGCTGGATGATCAGCAGGGCTACGAGTACGCCGACCAGCAACGGCCAGCCAAGGAAACGCAGGGCATTGAACATCGCTTGGGGGTCCGGACAGAGTTGCGAGCGCAGGGAGCGCCCCTTAAGGTGGCGGCATTATACGAAGCTGAAGCTGAATTGCAGCTTCGTGCGTGCAGATTTGTCGCACCCGCTCGTGGGCCGCACGTTGCGCCGCGGGCACCGCGGCATCACCCAAGAGGTTTTTTTTCATGGCCATTGCGCTGACCACCCTGGTCGAAGAAGCGGACCGCTACCTGAATGCCGCCAGAATCGCCGATTACTGTCCCAATGGTCTGCAGGTCGAGGGGCGCCCCCAGGTACGGCGGATCGTCAGCGGTGTGACGGCCAGTCAGGCGCTGCTGGATGCCGCCGTCGAGGCGCAGGCCGACGTGGTGCTGGTCCATCACGGCTATTTCTGGAAGAACGAGGACGCACGCATCGTCGGCATGAAGCAGCGGCGCTTGAAGACGTTGCTGGCCAACGATATCAGCTTGCTGGCCTACCATCTGCCACTCGACGTCCATCCCGAGGTCGGCAACAACGTCCAGCTGGCTGAATTGCTCGGGCTTACCATCGAAGGGCCGCTGGAACCGGACAATCCGCGCTCGGTGGGCCTGGTCGGCTCGCTGGAAACGCCCCTGGCGCCGGTGGACTTCTTGCGCCGGGTGCACGAAGCGCTCGGTCGCGAGCCGTTGATGATCGAGGGCGAAGGCCCGATCCGGCGCATCGCCTGGTGTACCGGCGGAGCCCAGGGCTATATCGAGCAGGCGGTTGCGGCAGGAGTGGATGCCTACCTCACGGGGGAAATCTCCGAGCCCACGGCGCATATCGCCCGGGAAAATGGTCTGAGCTTCTTTGCGGCCGGCCACCATGCCACCGAGCGTTATGGCGTTCGTGCCCTGGGCGACTACCTTGCGCATCGGTTTGCCATCGAACACCTGTTCATCGACTGTCCGAATCCGGCTTGAGCTCTGGCAGGCGCCATGGCGCCTCGGATTCGGAAGGTCGGGCGCCGATCAGCAGCATCGGTATAAATCTAGAAGTTTTAGGTCTAACAGCTGGCCTGATTAGAATCTAAAGCCGTGTTAGAGTTTGCGCCACTTCGAGCGGCCGGCCGGCCGTCCCACTTGCCAATTCGTGAGTAGTCATGGTCGATAAACTGACGCATCTGAAACAGCTGGAGGCGGAAAGCATCCATATCATCCGCGAGGTCGCCGCGGAGTTCGACAACCCGGTGATGCTCTACTCCATCGGCAAGGATTCGGCCGTGATGTTGCACCTGGCCCGCAAGGCCTTCTTTCCGGGCAAGCTGCCCTTCCCGGTGATGCACGTCGATACCCGCTGGAAATTCCAGGAAATGTATCGCTTCCGCGACAAGATGGTCGCGGAGATGGGGCTCGATCTCATCACCCACGTCAATCCGGACGGCGTGGCCCAGGACATGAACCCCTTCACCTACGGCAGTGCCAAGCACACCGACGTGATGAAGACCGAGGGGCTCAAGCAGGCGCTGGACAAATACGGCTTCGATGCCGCGTTCGGCGGTGCCCGCCGCGATGAGGAGAAGTCCCGGGCCAAGGAGCGCGTGTATTCCTTCCGCGACAGCAAGCATCGCTGGGACCCGAAGAATCAGCGTCCCGAGCTGTGGAATCTCTACAACGGCAAGGTGAAGAAGGGCGAGTCGATTCGCGTCTTCCCGCTGTCCAACTGGACCGAGCTGGACATCTGGCAATACATCTATCTTGAGCAGATCCCGATCGTGCCGCTGTATTTCGCCGCCGAGCGCGAAGTCATCGAGAAGAACGGCACGCTGATCATGATCGACGACGAGCGGATCCTCGAGCATCTTTCCGACGAGGAAAAGTCCCGTATCGAAAAACGCATGGTGCGCTTCCGCACCCTCGGCTGCTACCCGCTGACCGGCGCGGTGGAGTCCACCGCCACCAGCCTGCCGGAGATCATCCAGGAAATGCTCCTGACCCGCACCTCCGAGCGCCAGGGCCGCGTCATCGACCACGATGCCGCCGGGTCGATGGAGGAGAAGAAGCGGCAGGGATACTTTTAACAACAGCCGGAAGCCGAGAGCTTTAAGCTGGAAGCTTGAAGCCAAAAGAGCAGGAGTGCTGCGTGGATTTCGAGAAACTGGACGTATGGAAACGCTCAGCGAGATTGTCGGTAGCGCTTTATCAGCACCTGAGAAACTCCCGTGAGTTGGGTTTTAAGGATCAAGTCACCCGCTCGGGATTATCGATTCCCAGCAATATTGCCGAAGGCATGAGCAGGGAGGGTATTAGGGGGAAGGTGCGGTTCCTGCTGATTGCCAACGGCTCCTATGCAGAATTGCGAACGCAACTTTATATAGGTCGTGAGGCAGGCTTCGTAGCTGAGGAGTTCGCAAGGCCGAGCATTCAGGAAACTCGTGAAATCGCCGCCATGCTGTCCAGCCTGATTCAGACCATTCGTCACGATTCATAGATCTATAGCAGAGCGCAAGCTGTCGACGCTGTGGCTGTTACTTCCAGCTTCCAGCTTCCAGCTTCCAGCTTGGAGAAGCCAATGTCCCACCAATCCGACCTGATTTCCGCCGACATCCTCGCCTACCTGGCGCAGCATGAGCGCAAGGAACTGCTGCGTTTCCTCACCTGCGGCAACGTCGATGACGGCAAGAGCACCCTGATCGGGCGTCTGCTGCACGATTCCAAGATGATCTACGAGGACCATCTCGAGGCCATCACCCGTGATTCGAAGAAGGTCGGCACCACCGGTGAGGATGTCGATCTGGCGCTGCTGGTCGACGGCCTGCAGGCCGAGCGCGAACAGGGCATCACCATCGATGTCGCGTACCGCTATTTCTCCACCGCCAAGCGCAAGTTCATCATCGCCGACACGCCCGGCCACGAGCAGTACACGCGCAACATGGCCACCGGCGCATCCACCTGCGACCTGGCGATCATCCTGGTCGACGCCCGCTACGGTGTGCAGACCCAGACCAAGCGCCACAGCTTCATCACCTCGCTGCTGGGCATCAAGCACATCGTCGTCGCCGTCAACAAGATGGACCTGATGAACTTCAATCAGGACGTCTTCGAGAAGATCAAGGCCGACTACCTCGCCTTCGCCGAGCGTATCGAGTTGAAACCGTCCTCGCTGCACTTCGTGCCGATGTCCGCGCTCAAGGGCGACAACGTGGTCAATCGGAGCGAGCGCGCGCCCTGGTACGATGGCCAGTCGCTGATGGAAATCCTGGAAAGCGTCGAGATCGCTGGCGATCGCAACTTCGACGACCTGCGCTTCCCGGTGCAGTACGTCAATCGGCCCAACCTCAATTTCCGTGGCTTTGCCGGCACCCTGGCCAGCGGCATCGTGCGCAAGGGTGACGAGATCGCGGTGTTGCCGTCCGGCAAGACCAGCCGGGTGAAATCCATCGTCACCTTCGACGGCGAACTGGAGCAGGCCACGCCGGGCGAGGCCATCACCCTGACCCTGGAAGACGAGATCGACGTCTCCCGCGGCGACATGCTGGTGCATGCCGACAACCGCCCGCGCATCGCCGACAGCTTCGAGGCCATGCTGGTATGGATGGGTGAAGAGCCGATGCTGCCGGGCAAGAAGTACGACATCAAGCGTGCCACCAGCTACGTGCCAGGCTCGATTGCCAGCATCACTCACAAGGTGGATGTGAACACGCTGGAGCAGGGCGCGGCGAGCAGTCTGCAGCTCAACGAGATCGGCAAGGTCAAGGTCAGTCTGGACGCGCCGATCGCTCTGGACGGCTACGTGCAGAACCGCACCACCGGTGCTTTCATCGTCATCGATCGCCTTACCAACGGCACCGTCGGCGCCGGCATGATCATCGCCGAGCCGGTCGCCCATGGTACCGGCGGACATCACGGTGCGCTGGCGCATGTCTCCACTGAAGAGCGCGCCACACGCTTCGGCCAGCAGCCGGCTACCGTGCTGTTCACCGGCCTGTCCGGTGCCGGCAAGAGCACCTTGGCCTATGCGGTGGAACGCAAGCTGTTCGACATGGGGCGTGCGGTCTACGTCCTGGATGGCCAGAACCTGCGCCACGACCTGAACAAGGGCCTGCAGCAGGATCGTGCCGGTCGCACCGAGAACTGGCGCCGCGCTGCCCATGTGGCACGGCAGTTCAACGAGGCCGGCCTGATCACCCTGGCGGCTTTCGTCGCCCCGGATGCCGAAGGCCGCGAACAGGCCAGGGCGCTGATCGGCGACGATCGGCTGATCACCATCTATACCCAGGCTTCGCCGCAGGCCTGCCGCGGGCGCGATCCGCAGGGGCTGTACGCCGCAGGTGGTGACAACATTCCGGGTGAGTCCTTCCCCTACGATGTGCCGCTGAATGCGGATCTGGTGGTCGATACCGAAACGTCGACGCTGGAGGAGGGGGTAAGGCAGGTGATTCAGTTGCTGCGTGAGCGCGGGGCGATCTGATTGCGCATTGGTTGTGTCGGCGCCATGCAAGCCGCGCGGGTTTCACCCGCCCTACGGCTGGTGGAATGTCTCGATCCGGCGTAGGGCGGGATTGCAACCCGTCGAGCGTGCTAGGCGACGGCACCGATGCCCGGCTCATTGAAGCGGAAATCGACACCCCGCAAGCCGCGCGGGTTTCACCCGGCCACGATTTCAATGGCTCTTGGTCAAGGTGCCTGAGAGATGTTTTTCGATAATGCCCAAGACAATGAGATTCCAGCCGCCGAGGTGTTCAGCTAGGGGGGCGTAGTGTTGCTGCTCCAATGCCTGCAAATCATCGAGGAGAGTGTTCAGGGCGCGGATATGCTGATCGGCAATACGAGCGTCCTGTAATAGTTTGAGCTGAGCACCTTGCAGCGCGAGGGTGAGGATCACGCCGAAGAAGGTGAACAGACCAAGGATGGGGCTCGCCACACCACCGAAGAAGGTGCCGAAGCCCGTGAGTCCGTTGATATTGGCCATAGCGGGCCAAACATCCGCCAGCAGGAAATAACCGGCGGCCACCCCGCCCATGGCCAGCAATGCCAGGGTGCCGATGCCTATGATGCCAAGCACTCCTTTCATATCGTCTCCGTGAAAGATGCGTTAACGGGTAATGGCAGGGCGGCGGCTTCCACCTTACGCTGTGCGCCAATAAACATGGATGTTATTGAATGTCTCGCTACCGCCGTGCTGCTGTGCCTGGGGCCTCTTACTTTTTCACCGTCGTGACGGAGCGGCGCCAGCCAACTTGACCGATCTTGCTGTTCAATCAGCTCTGCGCGAAGCCATCGTTTTGGTTCGTCAAACGCTGCCTTTTCGTATCGACGGCTGGGTTCTGCTTCCCGATCATCTACATGCGATATGGACCCTTCCCGAGGGTGATGCGGATTTTTCCAATCGCTGGCGTTTGATCAAGCGACACGTCACACGCGTCTGCGGTTCTGATTATCTCCGTCCCGAGCTCCTGACGCAGCGGCGCTCTGGCAAGCAATACGGAACGCTATGGCAGCACCGGTTCTGGGAGCATCTCATAAGGGATGAGCGTGACTTTCGGCAGCATATGGATTACTTGCACGCCAATCCATTGAAGCATGGGCTTGTAAGCGCCGTTGTCGATTGGCCATGGTCGTCATTTCACCGGTGGGTCAGGCGCGGGGTATATCCCGGCGATTGGGCCGGCGCCAAGGACGGGGGGAACGGCATCATCCGTGGTGTCGAGTGACGTAGGGCGGGTGAAACCCGCCGAGCGCGGTGCGCATCCATTCCACGGTTGGCGTTGGGCATACCCGTAAAAACAAAACCCCGCCGGTAACAGACTGTGTGAAAACCAGCCTGCATAGGCAGCGGTAACGACAAACGCCCCAACACCTGTTGGGGCGTTTGCTTTTGCGCAAAAGCAAAGCGGAGAAACGCCGGCTTTCAGACCAGCAGTTCGATCATGCGGCGAGCACCGAGCACGTTGATTGCGCGCTTGAGGTTGTAGGCCTGCACCGCCAGAGCCATTTCCGTTCGCGTCCCGCCCAACTGCCGCAATAAGAAGCGGCCGTTGCCCAACAGCCATTGCTTGAGGTTGCCGAAGGGGTGTTCGACGATCGAACGGCGCCTGTTCATCATCTCCGGGCGGGTTTCGAGTCGCTGCTCCATGCGCTCGAACGCATCCTCATGGGCATGACGCCTCAGGTAGCGCTGCCTGGCCTGGGTGCACTGTGTCTTCAGTGGACAACTCGCGCAATCATCGGCATGAGCGGTGTAGAGTCGGTGCCCTCGATTGAGCTGCTTGAGCTTCAGTACATGCCCGGCCGGGCACAGGTAATGATCCTGCTGCGCGTCGTAAACGAACGCACTGCGATCGAAATGCTGGCCATCGCCCTGGTTGTTGATCGCGCGATTGGGCGGCACGTAGGCGGTGATTTCAGCCTCTTCGCAGGCCTGGAACTGGGCGCCGTTGGAGTAGCCAGCATCTGCGACCACATCCAGCCGGCCCTGCCGCAGCACGGTTTGGCTGGCCTTGGCCATCGGTTCCAGCTGCTGGTTATCGGTGCCGTCCTGCGTCACCTCGTGGTGCAGGATCAGGCAGTGCTCGGCATCCACCGCGCTCTGCACGTTGTAAGCCACCCGCGAGCCCAGATGGGTGCGCATCTTCCTGGCATCCGCTTCGCCGACCACGAACTGCTCCAGTCCCTGCGCCTCCAGCAAGGTCTGGTTGTCGGCATGCTTGCCCTGCAACTGCTGCAAGGCAACCTTGACCGCCGCGCGATCGATCGACTCCCCAGCTTCGGCCTGATCGGCCGCCTCCAGTTGTGCCAGGTAATCGGCGATACGCTGTTCCAGTCGCTGCTGTTGGCGCTTGAGCTGCTTGAGACTCAGGTGCTTGCGCGCCGAGGCGACCGCCTGAAACTTGCTGCCGTCGATGGCGACCAGCTCGCCGGTTATCAGCCCGACCCGGCGGCAGAATTGCACGAATGCCCGGCAGGTGGCACTGAAGGCCTGGCCGTTGTCCTTGCGAAAATCAGCAATGGTCTTGAAGTCCGGCGCCAAGCGGCCCAGCAGCCACATCACCTCGATGTTGCGCTGACACTCGGCTTGCAGCCGACGCGAGGAGCGGATGCGTTGAAAGTAGCCATACAGATACAGTTTGAGCAGGTCCGCCGGATCGTAGGCCGGCCGCCCCGTACGGCTCGGCTGTGCCTTGCCAAAGCCCAGCGCCTGAAGATCCAACCGAGCCACGTAAGCCTCGATCACCCGTACCAGGTGATCTTGGAGAACCAGTTCTTCCAGCGTCGGCGGAAACAGGCTGCTCTGCTGGCGGCCTTCTCCTTGGATATAGCCCATAAACGACAATGCCCGTATCGGTCGATACGGGCATTGTCTTCAGCTCAGCCGCGGACTGCTAGTTGGGTTTTCACACAGTCTGGGTAAGGACGGGGTTTTGTGTGGCCGATCAGGCGATGTATAACCGCGCGGGTTTCACCCGCCCTACAAGGGTAGGCAGTGCGCAACCACGTGTCCACTGGGCTTACATGGGTATCCAGCCTTGTGACCAAAAGCGCGGAGTCCAGCCGGTGTGATGTTCAATCATGTAGGCTTCTATGTTTTGGGGCAGAATGGAGACTTCTCTTATGAGGACGTTCCCCAGCACCAGCAGCACTGGTATTGCGATGATGGCACAGGCGAGGCGTTGGGTGCGGGAGGGTGTTGCAGTTCTGGACCAGCGAGCCAACGCTAGGCCAATCAGCAATGCCAGCCAGGTTTCCGTATAGGGCATGACGAAAACGCCATCGACCTGCGCCAGTACCAATGCGCCGACGATTGCCCCCCATAGCCCGGCGTCCAGTTCGTTGGCGGACGCTTGGCGCAGGTGGCGGGCGCCGTGCAGCAGCCCCCAGGCGCCTAGGGCGAGGGCGATAAGGGTTGCGGCAAAGCCCCACTCAGCCAGCCATTGCAGAACAACCTGATGAGGATGGGCGGCGATGGGGTTATAGGTTGCCGAGTAGTGCATGGGGCCGGCGCCTAGCCAAGGGTTGGCCAGGGCCATTTCCCATGCCCATTGCCAGATGCGTTCACGGCCCGAAAGGCTGGTGCGCAAGTTGTCACGCAGCGCGGGATCAAGGCCCAGCCAGAGAGGGATCAGTTTGAACAGCAGCACAAATAGCAGAAAGCCGAACAATGCGGCGGCTGCCTGCAAGGCCAAAATGCGCCATAGCTTTCGGTTGATCAGCAGCAGCGCAAGATGGCTTACCAGCAGCCCCAGCCACAGGCCCCGCCCGCCAAGGGTAAAGGCGATGCACCATTGGCTCACGAGCGCCAGCGTCAGCAATGCGGCGAGTGCCCAGCGCAGCTGTTGACGGCAACGCTCCACCAACAGCGCCATCACGGGCATCAGCATGACCTGGAACTGGCCGAAAAAGCGGGGATTGGAAAAGCCGTTGAACAGAAGATCGGCATCGAGCATCCACATGCCGGAGACAAAAGCCGTCATGTAGTAAACGAGAAACTGGAACGCATGAGTAAAGCCGATAGCGGCCATTGCCCAGAGTATGGAGTTTTGCCAGGTTGGGCGTGTTTTCAAGCCGCTGATAAGCAACGCCAGCAGAAGCAGCCCGCCATAGCGACTCCATTCCTTCAGCGCCCAGTCCGGCCAGACGGCAAGCGCGGACGAGCACAGGCCCAGAAGAAGCAGGCCAGCCAAAAGCAACAGAGCAGGTCGCGGCAAGGCTGTTTGGGGTAACAACACAGCCAGCGGGGCGCCAGCGCAAAGCAGACCCAATTGGTAGATGCGTTGCTGATCATGCCAGCTATACCCAAGGTGCCAGGTCTCTGTGGCGGATAAGCAGAAGGAGGTAAAGATCAACGCAAGCAGTGTGTAGGTTATTGCAGAGAGCCTTTTCATTTTTGGTAAAGCTTTTTCAAAAAGTTAACGCACATTAGGCAATAAGTGAGCCACGCAAACAGGCTTAGGGTCGGTGGTGGTGACGCCATGCGGCAAGCCATACAAAAAATGAAACCCCGCCGGAGAGGGCATGGTTTCATTTTGGTTAGGTGATGCGTATAACCGCGCAGTTATACGGCGCAGAACAGTAGGGCTGGTGAAATTCACCGATAATCGTTTGGCGCTACGTGGAACGATTGCCGAACGCAGCAGCAATTCGCCGAACAGCGCCATCGTCCGGGGCACTCATAAAACACGAAACCCCGCCGGAGATGGCAGGGTTTCGTGTTGTCAGATGGTGCGTAACCGCGCGGTTTTCACCCGCTCTATAGGATTAACCTATGTTTAGGAGGCACTGCACTTGGTTACGAACTTTGCATCAGCATCTGTAGTGCAAGTCCACTTACCGGTAGCCTGATCGTAAGCGTAAGTTACTCTGCTGCCATTCAGGCTCGGATTTGCATTGTCAAAGATATAAACGAGGGAGTAAGTAGTTGCACCGGCGGCGGCATCTGCAGGATCTGTGATATCCCCATAAGTCCCTGCTAATTGCAACTCCAAATCCGTGCCGATAATGGCTTCACCTTGATCAATTTTTTCCTGAACAGCAACTTTTGCACCGGACAAAAGTGCGTGCGCTTCAGAAAACTGGGAACGACCGATGTAGTTTTGGTATTGCGGAATGGCGATGGCCGCCAAAATCCCGATGATCGCCACAACAATCATCAATTCAATAAGGGTAAAACCCTTCTGCATCTGAGCTTTCATTTGAGTCTCCTTGAGTGTTAAGGCATTGAGCCTGCCGCAGATAAAGCAGTTTGCATGCCAGCTTATGTTCAGGTTTCGCTCCTTGCTCAATATTGTGATGTGCGTCCTGTTTGGGGTCGTGGAGGGAGTGAGGTAATCATTCTGGATGATGGCACTTTGTGTGTATAAACCAGCTTGGCAGGTCCGGCTGCTTTTATGTTTTTCGTGCAAACAGGCTCTGGGCGGCGATATGTGACCTAGAACGTCACTTGGCACCGCTCTTGTTTGCAGCTCCCAACAACTGCGCTATAAGGCTGGCACTGACCAAAGCGAGACCGCCATGAGCGAACACATTTCCCTTTCCGGGCTGGCCCGGCAGATGGTGCTGGCCGGGGTGCTGGATGAAAAAACGGCGCAACAGGCGCAGGTGCAGGCACTGCGCAACAAGTCGCCTCTTGTTACTTATCTCGTGCAGAACAAGCTGGCGAAAGGTCGTGTAGTTGCCGAGCTTGCCTCCGAGCAGTTCGGTGTTGCGCTGCTGGATTTGTCGGCACTGGATAAGGAGTCCTTCCTCAAGGATATCGTCAGCGAGAAATTGGCCCGCCAGCACCGGGTACTGCCGCTTGCAAAGCGTGGCAACAAGCTCTTCGTAGCGGTTTCAGACCCGGCCAACCATCAGGCCGTTTCCGATGTCCAGTTCAGTACCGGGCTGAATACGGAAGCCATTCTGGTAGAAGATGACAAGCTCGGTCAGGCTATCGACAAGCTTTACGAGAGTGATTCGACAGGGTTGGAGGATCTGGGGGATGTCGACCTGGATGGTGTCGATGTCGAAAGTGTGTCGGATGATGCGAAAGGCGATGAGGCGGGTGGAGAGGCAGACGATGCGCCGGTCGTACGCTTCGTCAACAAGATGCTGCTCGATGCTATTCGTGGCGGTTCGTCCGACCTCCATTTCGAGCCCTATGAAAAGGCCTACCGTGTTCGGCTGCGTACCGACGGCATCCTGCATGAGGTGGCTCGTCCTCCGATACAGCTGGCGCCGCGTATCTCCGCGCGCCTGAAGGTAATGGCCGGGCTGGATATTTCTGAGCGCCGCAAGCCGCAGGATGGTCGGATCAAGATGAAGATCTCCAAGACCAAGGCCATCGATTTTCGTGTCAATACGCTGCCCACCCTGTGGGGCGAAAAGATCGTGATGCGTATCCTCGATCCGTCCAGCGCCCAGATGGGCATCGATGCGCTGGGCTACGAAGAGGAGCAGAAAGAGCTTTACATGAATGCGCTGCGCCAACCGCAAGGCATGATTCTGGTAACCGGGCCGACTGGTTCCGGCAAGACGGTTTCGCTGTATACCGGCCTGAATATTCTCAATACGGTGGATGTAAACATTTCCACGGCCGAAGATCCGGTGGAGATCAACCTGGAAGGCATCAATCAGGTCAACGTCAATCCGCGTCAGGGTATGGATTTCGCTCAGGCATTGCGCGCTTTCCTCCGCCAGGATCCGGATATCATCATGGTCGGTGAGATTCGCGACCTGGAAACCGCCGAGATCGCCATCAAGGCGGCACAGACCGGGCATATGGTGATGTCGACGCTGCACACCAATAGCGCTGCCGAAACGCTGACCCGCCTGCGCAACATGGGCGTGCCAGCCTTCAATATCGCCACCTCGGTGAATCTGATCATCGCTCAACGCCTGGCGCGCAAGCTGTGCAGCAGTTGCAAGAAGGAAATCGAGGTGCCGCGCGAGACCTTGTTGCGAGAAGGGTTCCCGGAAGAAAAGATAGGAACCTTCAAGATTTACGGGCCGGTTGGCTGCGATAACTGCAAGGGTGGTTACAAGGGGCGTGTCGGTATTTATGAAGTGGTTAAAAACACGCCTTCATTGCAGCGGATTATCATGGAAGACGGCAATTCCATTGATATCTCCACCCAGATGCGCAAAGACGGCTATAACGACCTGCGAACCTCGGCACTGCTGAAAGCCATGCAGGGCGTGACCAGCCTCGAAGAAGTCAACCGGGTCACCAAGGATTAAGCATGGCGCAGAAAGCGATCAGGACCAGTGTGTTCACCTGGGAGGGAACCGACCGCAAGGGCAGCAAGGTCAGTGGCGAGCTGAGTGGGACGAGCCCAGCATTGGTGAAAGCGCAACTGCGCAAGCAGGGCATCAATCCGCAGAAGGTGCGCAAGAAGTCCGCCTCGTTGTTCGGGGCGGGCAAGAAGATCAAGCCGATGGATATCGCGCTGTTCACCCGACAGATGGCGACCATGATGAAAGCCGGTGTGCCGCTGCTGCAATCTTTCGACATCATCGGCGAGGGTTTCGATAACCCGAACATGCGCAAGCTGGTGGATGACTTGAAGCAGGAGGTTGCGGCAGGTAACAGCTTTGCGACGGCTTTGCGCAAGAAGCCGCAGTACTTCGACGACCTGTATTGCAACCTGGTCGATTCAGGCGAGCAATCCGGCGCCTTGGAAACCCTGCTCGATCGCGTGGCGACCTATAAGGAGAAGACCGAGGCGCTGAAGGCCAAGATCAAGAAGGCGATGAACTACCCTATTGCGGTGGTGGTGGTGGCGATCATCGTATCGGCCATTCTGTTGATCAAGGTGGTGCCACAGTTCCAGGAAGTCTTCGCCAATTTCGGCGCCGAGTTGCCGGCTTTTACCTTGATGGTGATTGGCTTGTCGGAGGCGCTGCAGGAGTGGTGGTTCGTTGTTCTGGCGGGGTTGATCGGGGGGGGCTTTGCTTTCAAGGAGGCGCACAAGCGCTCCGAAAAATTCCGCAACTGGTTCGACCGTTTGTTGCTGAAGGTACCAATCGTTGGTGAGATTCTCTACAAGTCATCGGTTGCCCGTTTCGCCCGCACTCTGTCGACGACTTTCGCTGCGGGTGTGCCGCTGGTGGATGCGCTGGATTCGGTGGCGGGGGCTACGGGTAACGTGGTATTTCGTAGCGCCACCCAGAAGGTCAAGAATGACGTGTCCACTGGTATGCAGCTGAACTTCTCCATGCGCACCACCGGCACTTTCCCGACGATGGCGGTGCAGATGACGGCGATTGGCGAGGAGTCCGGCTCGCTGGACGAGATGCTGGGCAAGGTTGCCACCTTCTATGAGGATGAGGTCGACAACATGGTCGATGGCCTGACCAGTCTGATGGAGCCGATGATCATGGCGGTGCTGGGGGTTCTGGTCGGTGGCCTGATCATTGCCATGTATCTGCCGATTTTCCAGCTGGGCTCTGTGGTTTAAGCATGATTCTCGTCGACTATCTGGCCAGCCATGCGCTGGCCTTTGTTTTGTCCGCTGCCCTGGTGGGATTGCTGGTGGGCAGCTTTCTCAATGTGGTGATTCATCGTTTGCCGGTCATGATGCGGCGCGATTGGCGCATGCAGGCGCGGGAGTATCTGGAATACCCGCCGGAGCCGGCTGGCGAGCGCTTCAATCTTCTGCTGCCGGGCTCGCATTGTCCGCGCTGCGGCCATGAGATTCGCTCGTGGGAGAACATTCCTCTGCTCAGTTGGCTGGCGTTGCGGGGCAAATGCTCGTCCTGCAAGGCGCCGATCAGTGCTCGCTACCCGCTGGTGGAACTCGCGTGCGGGCTGCTGTCGGGCTACGTTGCCTGGCATTTCGGCTTCTCCTGGCAGGCGGGTGCCATGCTGCTGCTGACCTGGGGGTTGCTGGCGATGAGCATGATCGATGTCGATCATCAATTGTTGCCCGATGCGCTGGTGCTGCCGCTGCTTTGGTTGGGGCTCATCCTCAATGACTTCGGTTTGTTCGTCTCCCTCGAGAGCGCGCTGTGGGGGACGGTGGCGGGGTACCTGAGCCTGTGGTCCGTGTACTGGCTATTCAAGCTGCTGACCGGCAAGGAAGGTATGGGCTATGGCGATTTCAAGCTGCTCGCGATGCTGGGCGCATGGGGCGGTTGGCAGGTGTTGCCGCTCACCATTCTGCTGTCGTCGGTGGTAGGGGCTGTGCTTGGAAGCATTCTGCTGCGGGTCCAGAATGCCGAGAGCAATACGCCTATCCCCTTCGGGCCGTACCTGGCGATTGCGGGGTGGGTCGCTCTGCTTTGGGGTGACTGGATCACACAAAGCTATCTGCAGTTCGCGCGTTTCTAGGGTTGCGGAAAGTCTTCAGCTTTATCCTGGGCGATAGGTGGGGCCGCCGGCGTCGGAGAGGCTTGCCATCCAGGTTAGGTGGGGTCAGCCGTTCGGGCAGACCTTCGGCCTGTAATCGCCGCGAGGGCGCGCCTCCCGCCGGGTCCGGTGGACGCATGCCGCTTTTGTGGGAGGCCCGACCTCGGGGCGATGCTTGTCAAGCTTTTGGCTGTCCTGCCGCCAATCCTTGCGGGGCGCGCCTTCCATAGGGCTTGTCTCATTCACCTCACTGTCGGCCGGGGCTTGCGCTTCGTGAGTCGAGTGGTTACTACTGCGCGTCCTGATTCACAGCTGGTGTGTTTGCCTGATGAAACCCTGGATTCTTGGATTGACCGGCGGCATCGGTAGTGGCAAAACCGCCGTGGCCGATCATTTCGCCAGCCTGGGCGTGCATGTCGTGGATGCCGACCAGGCCGCGCGCTGGGTGGTCGAGCCTGGCCGTCCCGCCCTGCGGCAGATTGCCGAGCACTTCGGTGAAGGTATCCTTCTGCCGAATGGAGAGTTGGATCGTGCCGCGCTGCGCGAGCGGGTATTTCGTCGTCCTGAGGAGCGGAAATGGCTTGAGCAGCTATTGCATCCGCTGATCCGGGCGGAGATTGCCCGGCATCTTGCGCTTGCCGAATCACCCTACGCGATCATGGTCTCGCCGCTGCTGGTCGAGTCGGGACAGTACCGGCAAGTCGATCGTGTGCTAGTGGTGGATGTGCCGGAGGCGCTACAGATACAGCGCACCATTGGTCGGGACCAGGCCAGTGAGGAGCAGGTGCGTGCGATTCTCAAGGTCCAGGCGGGGCGCGAGGAGCGTCTACGGCATGCTGACGATGTGCTGCTGAACGACCGTGATTTGTCCTGGCTGAAGTCCGAGGTGGAGCGTTTGCATCGTTTTTATCTGACACTGCGGGGAGGCCGGCAATGACCGCGACCATCGTTGAGTGCCCCACATGTGGGGCGCCGGTAGAGTGGGGAGTGCAGAGCCCGCACCGGCCGTTCTGCTCGGATCGCTGCAAGTTGATCGATTTGGGGGCGTGGGCTTCGGAGGAGCACGCCATTCCGGGTAACGAACTGGAGGATGAGCTGTTCTCCGGTGATATGCCGCCTCGCCAGCACTAGGCGCAATCTCTGTAGGAGCCATGCTCGCGAACCCGGCCATGCAAAGCATCGCGGGCATGGCCTCAGCGTCTCCTCCCGGTTTCTGCATCGCATAAAGCGGATGCCCGCGTGATACGCCCTGAATCAGTCACTGATAATCGTCTTCACGCTGGTGTCTGAGCGCAAGGATAGTGACCGTCGTGGCGCTGTCGATCTCGAAGAGCGCCACATAGCCTTCCCGGCCGAACGGAATCAGTAATTCACGAAAGCGTGGGGTGTCGGCCAGAGGCTTGCGGCAGGAGAGGGGGAAGCTTTCTAGCAGGGCGAGAGCCTGGCGGATGGTGGAGAGTGCGCGCTCAGCCAGGTCGAGGTCGCGCTCAAGCAGGAAATCGTAAAGCCTGAGCAGGTCCGCCTGCGCTTCTTCTGTGAAGCGTATCTGGTATGTCATCGGCGCTTACTGGTTCGGGCTTGCTGCAAGCGTTCCTCAAGGGTCGCGAGTACGTCGCCTGCTGGTAGGTAGCGGCCAGTCGATCTGGCACGCGACGCGGAGGCGAGTCCGCGCTTAATGAAGTCTTCCTGATCCTGTCGGGCGGCGATACTCTGCCTCAGAGCTTGTTCCATGAGCGAAGACAGAGTTTCTCCGGGCTTGAGTACGGCTTCGGCGGCCTGTCGGAGTTCGGGCTGGACACGAATCGAGGGCAGGGTTGCGGTTTTCATGGAATAGCCTGCGTTACGTTGGTTTGCGTTGCATTTGCGATGCAGTTTGGCTGCTACTGGTGGACGTGGCAACTCTGCGATGCCATCAGGGTCATAAGCCATCTTTGCCTTCGCGCCCTCCCGTAGGAGCGAGCCATGCTCGCGAACCTGGCCCCGCGAAAGCATCGAGTGCCCCGTTCTGACTTTGTCCCGCTGTGGGGTGAACTCCGTTCGGCGGGTTGCAACCCGCCTACGACGGGCGGAGCACTATGCAGGCTTGTAGGGCGGGAGAAACCCGTCTATCGCTCATCATCCTTCCAGGGTGCCTGCAGGTAGCGGCTCTGGTTGAAGCTTTCCAGCCAGTCCGGGTAGAACACCACCAGTGCTGTGATGGCGGTGCCGTTGATGAATGCCTCTGGAAACATCACCAGCCAGATATAGCCTGCGAAGTCCTCCAGCCAAGGCGGCATCGGGAAGCGTCCATCGATCAGCAGGACTCCCAGCGAAGCCAGCACGCAAAGCAACGCGGCCAGGGCGGCCGGGAAGAAGCCGGAAAAGAAAATGAAGACGAAGAGGTTGCGGGGCTGAGCGCGCTCGACCAGGCGGGCGCAAATGACGGTGACCAGTACCGGAATCAGTACCAGCAGGACGCCGTTCAACCCCAATGCCGTCAGCTGCTGGTGACCTGTCAGCGTCAGGCCGAGTTGTGCGCTGAAGGCGGCCAGGATGGCCAGTGGCCAATCCAGCAAAAGGGTAACGGCCGTCAGGCCAATGAAGTGGAAGGACAGTCCCGAGTCGAAATCGCGCCGAACCAGCCAGAGCAGGAAAATGGCCAGCATCGCACCAAACAGCAGGTGTTGGCGCCGCGTATCGCTGAACAGCTCGACCCATGGCGCGCGCCACGCTGCCCAGAGCAAGGCGAGCGTATAGACCAGCCAGCCCGCAAGTATGCTGGATGGGGCAAGTAGGTGGGCGGAGATCATTCCCGTGGCTCCTTGGTGTGCTGCTTCCGGGGGGGGGCGTTGCTTGATCGCTGTCGGTGTTCAAGGGGCTGGGTTCGGCTGTTCGGTGTGAATCGCCTCGATCCCCGCAAGAACCTCGGCCGACAGTTTCAGGTCGGCACTGGCGAGGTTGGCCGCGAGCTGCTCGATGGTGGTGGCGCCGATGATGTTGCTGGTAACGAAGGGCTGTGCGGTGACGTAGGCAAGTGCCATCTGGGCGGGATCGAGACCGTGCTCGCGGGCGAGGGTCACGTATCTCGAACAGGCGGCTTTTGCCTGTGGGTTGGTATAGCGTGCGAAGCGCTGGAACAGGGTGATGCGTGCGTTGGCTGGCCGTGCCCCATTTTCGTACTTGCCGCTCAACATGCCGAATGCTAGGGGCGAGTAGGCGAGCAGTCCGCATTGTTCGCGGATGGCGATTTCCGCCAGCCCGACCTCGAAGCTGCGGTTGAGCAGGTTGTACGGGTTCTGGATCGAGACCGCGCGTGGCCAGCCGCGGCTTTCGGCCAGTTGCAAATATTTCATGGTGCCCCAGGGCGTTTCGTTGGAGAGGCCGATGCACCGTATCCTGCCGCCCCGCACCTCTTCGTCCAGCGCTTCCAGGGTCTCTTCGAGAGGGGTGAAGTCGCTTTCCTGGTGCCGATAGTCCAATTGCCCGAAGAAATTGGTGCTGCGCTCGGGCCAGTGCAGCTGGTAAAGGTCTATCCAATCGGTCTGCAGGCGCCGGAGGCTGGCATCGATGGCGGTGCGGATTTGCTGGCGGTCGAATCGTGGGTGCCCGTCGCGAATGTGGGTGATGCCATTGCCTGGGCCGGCGATCTTGGTCGCCAGGATCCAGTCGGCGCGATCGCCGCGTGCCTTGAAGTAACTGCCTATGTATTGCTCGGTGGTGGCGTAGGTTTCCGCTCGCGGCGGTACCGGATACATCTCCGCGGTATCGATGAAGTTGATGCCGGCTGCCTTTGCTCTGTCGATCTGGGCGAAAGCGTCGGCTTCGCTGTTCTGTTCGCCCCAGGTCATGGTGCCCAGGCAGAGCGAGCTCACTTCAAGTTCGGAGCGGCCTAGTCGACGAAATTCCATGGGTATTCCTCGGGTTGAAAACTGATGTCTGGAAGCTTAACGAAGATGGCGTCGCTCGTGCTCGTCGGCATGGGGCGGCCTGCCGACGGGCCGCGTGCATCGGTTTTGATGCCATCGTGGTCGTGTTGTTCGGTCGATGCCAAAAGTCGATTGCTATTTTCCTGGTAATCAGGATAATTCCGCAGCCTGTCGGCGGGGATGCCTAGCCTGTCGACGCAAGCCAAAGGTAGGGGATGCCTAGCCTACCGAACCACCGCCGTGGCGGACGCGCTGACCCGAGCCCCCGATAGCGTCTGTTTCCGGCTGCCCTGACCTTGCCAGGGCGAGCACTATTCAGTAAGATTCGCCGTCTTATTTTCAGGGCGGCCCCTGAGGCTATAACGAATGAAGACATTTACTGCTAAACCGGAAACCGTCAAGCGCGACTGGTTCGTCGTCGACGCTGCCGGCCAGACCCTGGGTCGTCTGGCAACCGAAATCGCTAGCCGCCTGCGTGGCAAGCACAAGCCGGAATACACGCCTCACGTCGATACCGGCGATTACATCGTCGTGATCAATGCCGAGCAGGTACGTGTTACCGGTGCCAAGACCACCGACAAGATGTACTACTCTCACTCCGGTTTCCCGGGTGGCATCAAGTCGATCAACTTCGAGAAGCTGATCGCCAAGGCGCCCGAGCGTGTGATCGAGACCGCGGTCAAAGGCATGCTGCCGAAGAATCCGCTGGGTCGCGACATGTATCGTAAGCTGAAGGTCTACAAGGGTGCCAGCCACCCGCACACCGCTCAGCAGCCCCAAGAACTGAAGATTTAACGGAATAGTTCATTATGTCGGCGACTCAAAATTACGGCACTGGCCGTCGCAAGACTGCAACCGCGCGCGTCTTCCTGCGCCCGGGTACTGGCAAGATTTCCATCAACAACCGTGAGCTGGACAACTTCTTCGGTCGTGAAACCGCCCGCATGGTGGTTCGTCAGCCGCTCGAGCTGACCGAGACCGTCGAGAAGTTCGATATCTATGTCACCGTTCTGGGTGGCGGTGTCAGTGGTCAGGCTGGCGCCATTCGTCACGGTATCACTCGCGCTCTGATCGAGTACGACGAGACCCTGCGTAGCCCGCTGCGCAAGGCCGGTTTCGTCACTCGCGATGCTCGCGAAGTGGAGCGCAAGAAGGTCGGTCTGCGCAAAGCGCGCAAGCGTCCGCAGTACTCCAAGCGCTAATTCGCGCTTTACAAGAAACGCCCAGTTTCATTCGGAGCTGGGCGTTTTTTTATGGGTCGGATTTCTGGTGCGACAGCGTGTCACGTGCCGGGAGGTCCCGTTTTACGGGGCTGCAGGTGTTTTGTGACAGGCTATTACCTTGTCAGAAGAGGGCCTTTTCTTTACCATTTGGCGAATTTTTCGCGGCTCAATTTTACGTAGTACATGCCTGCCCTAGAGCGGGTCATAAGAAGCTGATGGGAGACGACTGAATGAGCAATGACGGCGTGAATGCTGGCCGGCGTCGCTTCCTCGTAGCCGCCACTTCGGTGGTGGGTGCTGCAGGAGCGGTGGGTGCCGCGGTCCCGTTCGTGGGATCGTGGTTCCCGAGTGCCAAGGCCAAGGCTGCCGGTGCGCCGGTAAGGGTGAATATCGGCAAGATCGAGCCGGGGCAGCAGATGGTCGCCGAATGGCGCGGTCAGCCGGTATTTATCGTGCGCCGCACCGAGGAGATTCTCGGGAATCTGGAGAAGGTCGCCGTGCAGGTGGCGGATCCGGAGTCCAAGGCCTCGGAACAGCCGGCTTATGTCGATCCGAAGAACCGGTCGATCAAGCCGGAGATCCTGGTGGTGGTTGGTCTTTGCACCCACCTGGGTTGCGCCCCGTCCTTCCGCCCCGAAGTGGCTGCGGCCGATCTCGGCGCCGACTGGCTGGGTGGCTATTTCTGTCCGTGCCACGGTTCCAAATACGATATGGCTGGTCGCGTCTACAAGGCGCAGCCCGCTCCCTTGAACCTGCCGGTGCCCCCGCACTCGTACGAGACCGATAATGTCATCATCATCGGTGTGGACCAGGAGAACGCCTGATGAGCAAGTTCATGGAATGGGTCGACGCCCGCTTCCCCGCTACCAAGATGTGGGAAGATCACCTTGCCAAGTATTACGCCCCCAAGAACTTCAACGTCCTGTACTTCTTCGGTTCGCTGGCGTTGCTGGTGCTGGTCAACCAGATCCTTACCGGTATCTGGCTGACCATGAGCTTCGAGCCCTCCGCTGAGGGTGCCTTCGCTTCCGTCGAATACATCATGCGCGATGTGGAGTACGGCTGGATCATCCGCTACCTGCACTCCACTGGCGCTTCGGCGTTCTTCGTGGTGGTCTATCTGCACATGTTCCGTGGCCTGCTCTACGGCTCCTACCAGAAGCCCCGCGAGCTGGTGTGGATCTTCGGCATGATGATCTACCTGGCGCTGATGGCCGAGGCCTTCATGGGCTACCTGCTGCCCTGGGGGCAGATGTCCTACTGGGGTGCCCAGGTGATCATTTCGCTGTTCGGTGCCATTCCGGTCATCGGTGGTGATCTGACCCAGTGGATCCGCGGTGACTACCTGATTTCCGGTATCACCCTCAACCGCTTCTTCGCCCTGCATGTGATTGCCCTGCCGATCGTCATCCTCGGTCTGGTGGTGCTGCACATCCTGGCGCTGCATGAAGTCGGCTCCAACAACCCGCTGGGCGTCGACATCAAGAAGACCAAGGATGAGGCCGGTGTGCCGCTCGACGGCATCCCGTTCCACCCGTACTACACCGTCAAAGACATCGTCGGCGTAGTGGTGTTCCTGTTCGTGTTCTGTGCGATCGTGTTCTTCTTCCCCGAGATGGGCGGTTACTTCCTCGAGAAACCGAACTTCGAAGTGGCGAATGCCTTCAAGACGCCGGCACACATTGCTCCAGTTTGGTACTTCACGCCGTTCTACGCGATTCTGCGCGCTGTACCGGACAAGCTGCTCGGCGTCATTGCGATGGGCGCTGCCATTGCCGTGCTGTTCGTCCTGCCCTGGCTCGACCGCAGTCCGGTCAAGTCCATGAAGTACAAGGGCTGGATGAGCAAGCTTGCGCTGCTGGCGTTCTGCGTCTCCTTCATCATTCTCGGCGTGCTGGGCGTATTGTCTCCGACCCCTGAGCGCACTTTGTTGGCTCGGATCTGTACCGTCATCTACTTCGCGTACTTCATCCTGATGCCGTTCTACACCAAGCTCGAGAAGACCAAAGTGGTTCCGCAAAGGGTGGATGGCTGATGAAAAAGCAATTTGCTGCACTGATTCTTGCAATTCTGCCGGCCTTTGCCTTTGCTGCCGGCACCGAGGCCCACTTGGACAAGGTCGATATCGACCTGACCGACAAGGCGGCCATGCAGGACGGTCTGAAGACCTTCGCCAACTACTGCATGGGCTGCCACAGCGCGCAGTACCAGCGCTATGAGCGAGTGGCTACCGACCTCGGTATTCCGGAAGAAGTCATGATGGACAACATCGTCTTCACCGATGCCAAGTACGGCGACCACATGAAGAGTGGCATGAAGCCTGACGATGCGAAGGTCTGGTTCGGTGCTGCACCGCCGGATCTCACGCTCGTCGCGCGGGTTCGTGGCAACGACTGGCTGTATTCGTACATGCGCAGCTTCTACGAAGATCCTGCGCGTCCCTATGGCGTCAACAACACGGTATTCCCGAACGTGGGCATGCCGCATGTGCTGGCTCCGCTGCAGGGGCGCCGGGTCGTCGGTTGCAAGCAGGTCCAGGTGGTCGAGGATGGCCGCAAGCAGTTCGATCCGCTGACCGGCACGCCGATCACCAAGGAAGCCTGTGATCAGATGGTCGTAGAGCCTGGCACCGGTGAGCTGACCGAAGCCGAATACGACGAGAAGATCAAGAACCTGGTGACCTTCCTGGCCTACTCGGCCAACCCGGTCAAGCTGGAGAGCCAACGCATCGGTACCTATGTATTGCTGTTCCTGGCCGTCTTCTTCGTGTTCGCCTACCTGCTCAAGCGCGAGTACTGGAAAGACGTTCACTAAGTGCTCTAGCTGTTCAAGCTGTACCTTGCGCGCGCCCAATGGGCGCGCGTGTTTTTTCTGCCTCCAAATAAGAGAGTGAGGGGCCTATGGCTGCAGCCAACCGCCTGGTCTGCTATTCCGATCCCGCCGACCACTATTCCCACCGTGTCCGCCTCGTGCTCGCGGAGAAGGGGGTCGCTGTCGAGGTCATCGATGTCGAGGCGGGGCAATGCCCGGCCAGGTTGGCAGAGGTGAACCCCTATGCCAGCGTGCCGACGCTGGTGGATCGCGACCTAGCGCTGTATGAGCCGGGTGTGATCCTGGAATATCTGGAAGAGCGCTATCCGCATCCGCCGCTGCTGCCGGTATACCCGGTGGCTCGCGCCAATACGCGGCTACTGGCGCATCGTATCCAGCGTGACTGGTGCTCACTGGCCGATCACATATTGGATCAGCGCGTTGCCGAGCCGCAGCGTGCGCAGGCGCGCAAGGAGTTGCGTGAAAGCCTGACCGGCGTATCGCCGATATTCGGTGAAAAGCCCTATTTCATGAGCGACGAGCTGAGTCTCGTCGACTGTTGCCTGTTGCCTATCCTCTGGCGTTTGCCCAGACTCGGTATCGAGTTGCCGCGAGCGGCCAGGCCGTTGCTCGACTACATGGAGCGCAACTTCGCCCGCGAGGCCTTCCAGGCCGGTCTTTCCGCCGTCGAGCGCGACATGCGCTAAAAGAGGACGTCGTCATGAATTCAAGCCGCCCTTATCTGGTAAGAGCGCTCTATGAGTGGATCGTCGACAACGATTGCACGCCGCACCTGCTGGTCAATGCCGAGTATCCGGGCGTACAGGTGCCCGCCGGATTCGCCAGTGATGGCCAGATCGTACTGAACGTGGCCCCCAGCGCCGTGCGCCATCTGCACATGGATAACGAGGCGATCAGTTTCGAAGGCCGTTTCGGCGGTATCGCCCATTCGCTCAACGTCCCCTCTGCGGCGGTGATGGCGATCTATGCCAGGGAAAACGGTCAGGGCATGGTGTTCGAGATCGAGCCCACCCCGCCGGATGATGACGGGTCGAGCGATGACGGTGACGGTGGCGCTCCGCGCCCGGGTGGCCGCCCGAGTCTGAAGGTCGTCAAATAGCGTTAGCGACAAGCCAGGGCGGCGGTGAGCCGTCACGAAAAACGGGCGCCATTGGCGCCCGTTTTCGCTTGCCGCGTGCCGCTGTCCTCAGTCGATATACTCGAATAGCTTGACGATGCGTTGTACGCCGGATACGCCCTGCACCAGGCTGGTGGCGCGATTGCCTTCCTGGCGGGTTACGAGGCCGAGCAGGTAGACGATACCGTTTTCGGTGATGACCTTGATGCGCGAGCCCGGCACGTTGTTGTCCGTCAGCATCTGGGTCTTGATCTTGGTGGTCAGCCAGGAGTCATTGCTGCGCGCCAGGGCGGAAGAGGGCTGCAGGATCTGCAGTTCGTTGTGGACGCGCTTGACCCGTTGCACCGAGCTTGCGGCCCGTTCGGCCAGTTCCTTGAGCTCGGCGCGCGGCGTCTGGCCGGCGAGCAGCACGACGCCGTTGTAGCTGGCCACGACGATATGCGAGGCGTTGTCGAGGTCGGGGTGGGCCTTGGCGATGTTCACGGCGGCCTTGGTCTCGATCAGTGAGTCGTCGATCTTGCTGCCGATGGTGCGGGTGCCGCGGTCGTCGGCAATCGGCTCGTCGCGGGTGGCGGTCAGTACCGAACTGCAACCGCTAACGGCGAGGCAGAGGCCGAGGGCGATCGTGGGTAGGCGGGGCAGCTTCATTCCTCACTCCCGAACAGTTGGTTGTCGATCAGGTCGCACAGGCAATGGATGGCCAGCAGATGGACTTCCTGGATGCGCGCCGTGACCTTGGCCGGCACGCGGATCTCGACGTCTTCGGGCAGCAGCAGGGAGGCCATGCCGCCGCCGTCGCGGCCGGTCAGGGCCACGACCAGCATCTCCCGGTCGTGTGCAGCCTGGATGGCCTGGATCACGTTGGCGGAGTTGCCGCTGGTCGAGATGGCCAGCAGCACGTCGCCGGGCTGGCCCAGGGCGCGGATCTGCTTGGAGAAGACTTCGTTGTAGCTGTAGTCATTGGCGATCGAGGTAAGCGTCGAGCTGTCGGTGGTCAGCGCGATTGCCGGCAGGCTGGGACGCTCGCGCTCGAAGCGGTTGAGCAGCTCGGAGGAGAAATGCTGGGCATCGCCGGCCGAGCCGCCGTTGCCACAGGTGAGAATCTTGCCTTCGCTCAGCAGGGCATTGACCATGGCCTGCCCGGCTTGCTCGATGCTCGGGGCCAGGACTTCCATGGCCTGCTGCTTGGTTTCGATGCTGGCCTGGAAAAGCTGGCGGATACGGGTTTGCATGTCCATCGGTGATTGACCTTCAAGGTGGCGGGCGTGCCCGAGTGCCGCTCGGGCGATTCGCTCGCGGTTCACTAGGGCTGGGGGCATCGTACAGCGACTGCCGGGATGGATCGTTCAGCTATCAAAGGCGTTGCGGATCCAGTTCAGGTTCTGGCTCTGTCCGTGTGCGGCAATGGCGACGACATCGAAACGGCAGGGGCTGCTGGCCCAGCGGCTTTCCTTCTGCAGGAATAGCTGGGCCGCCTTGATCAGCTTCTGCTGCTTGCGCGCGTCGACGCTCTCCAGTGCGCCGCCCCAGGCGGCGTGCCGCCTGTAGCGGACCTCGACGAATACTACTGTATCGCCGTCGAGCATGACCAGATCAAGCTCGCCGCTGCGGCAGGACCAGTTGCGCTCGAGCAGGCGCAGCCCCTGCCGTGCGAGGTGGTTCAGGGCTAGCGCTTCGGCAGAGCGTCCGCTGCTCTGGCTGTCGCTCATTGGAGCGGGTTGTCCGGCATCCGCTCGACCTCGCCGCCATGGAACTCGGCCCATGGCAGCTGGCGCTCGATGCGCTGTTGCGGATTGAGGCTGAGGGTTCCCGAAAGCCCTTCGAGCCTTGTGCCCGGCAATGCCAGCAGCTGGTTCAGGCGCGGGGCGAGCAGATAGGCATCGGCCCCCATGGCGTACAGCCGGCCCAGGCTGCCCCCCGCCTGCGGCCACTTGCGCTCGACTTCCTGGCGCAGCGGCAGTTGATTGTCCAGCAGCCATGGCGTCTCGGCGAAGCGGATGCCTTCGAGGTCCAGGTACTGTGTCCGGTCATGATTGGCCGCGTGCAGGTGCGAGGTGGCATATACCGGCAGGTCGCCGGCGTATTGGAAGATCAGGGTCGGCTTGACCTGTTGCGCCTGCTGCGGGGTGGCTGCGAGGAAGATGAAATCGACATCCTGGCGGCGCGTGGGTTGCGAGGTGGTGGCGGTATCTATGGTGCTGCGCAGTTGCTGCGCACGGCTCTCGCTGTGGCGCAATTGCAGCAGGTCGGCGATCTGGTTGGCCAGCTCGACCGGCTCGGCCAGTGGCTCGGCGGCGACGAGAGTGCCGCCGGCCTCCTGCCAGCTCTGGCGGAACGCCTCGAGAATGCGGGCGCCCCAGTCGCCGCGAGGGACCAGGGCAATGGCTCGGCGATGGCCATCGGCCCAGGCGCGGCGGGCAACCTCGCGGGCTTCATCTTCGGCGGCGAGTCCGAACTGGAAGAGTTGCGGGGGCGTTCGCTGGCCGGCATCGCTGTAGTTCAGCGCCAGGGTGGTGATCGGTAGTTGGTCGCGTTCGCCGAGTTGTCGTACGAGATCCTTTTCCAGCGGGCCGACCACCAACTGGACACCGGCGGCTCCGGCCTGACGATAGAAGTCGTCGATGGAGGTCAGGCGGGTGCTGTCATACAGTTCGATCCGCAACGCCTGCCCGCTTTGTTGTTCCTGCAGGTGGGCAGCGAGGAAGCCATCACGCAGGGCGCGGGCGACGTTGGCCAGTTGACCTTCCATGGGGAGCAGCAAGGCGATATTGGTCAATGGCTGGTCGGCGAGTTCGCGAAGCTTCAGCAGTGGTTCCGGGAGCTGCTGTGCGGCGGGATGCTGCGGGTTCTGGGCGATCCAGTCGTCGATGGCGCGCTGCTGCTGGGCAACGGTGCCGGCTTGCTTGAGGGTGGCGGCGAGCGCCTGCCAGCCGGCCAGGTCCGGTTCGGTGGCGCCGTGCAGCTGTTCCGCCGGCAGGGCGGAGATCAGCTTCCAGATGGCCTCGTGATTATCCTTGGCCTGCTGGCCACTCAGCAGGGGGGCGGTGAATACCCGTTCGCGGGCGGCGGCGAGTGGCTGGCTGGTGGCCTCGAACATCTGGGCGCGAACCAGTTGGGTGCGGATCTGTTGTTCCACGGGAAGCTCGCCGAGGCGTTCGAATGCCGGGTGCTGCAGGGCTTGCTCGGCCTGGCGTGGTTGATCGTCGGCCAGTGCGAGTTCGGCTTGAAGGGTGCGCGCGAAGATTTGCTGGGCTGGCTTCAGGGCATCCAGCTGAACTTGTCCGAGAATGCTGCGGGCCTGTGCCGGATTGCCCTGGCGCATGCTCTGGTCGGCCGCGGCCAGGCGCAGTTGTGCGGCCTGCTCCGGATCGCTGCTATCGGCCTGCTGCAGCAATTGCTGCGTCGTGGCTTGCGGGGTGCGCGGCAGTTCGCCCAGCGTGGAAGAGGGCGAGCTGGCGCAAGCCGAAAGCATGGCAGCTAGGCAGATGAAGAGAAGTGGGCGAAGGCGGACCATCATGTAATCGTTCCTGAAAGCACTGGCGAGTGTGCACGGATTGTACCCAAGCCCCGACGCAGCCGCGATGTCGCGGCACTGAATCGGGCTACAATGCGCATTTCCGTGATTGAGGTAAGCCCTGTGACTGCCAGCGGTGTTGCGAATTCCGGCGCGGGTACGCTTTATGTGGTCGCCACGCCCATCGGCAACCTGGAGGACATCAGTGCCCGCGCCTTGCGGGTGCTGCGTGAGGTGGCGCTGATCGCCGCGGAGGACACTCGTCACTCCTCCCGGCTGCTGGCGCACTTCGGTATCCAGACGCCTCTGGCTGCCTGCCATGAGCACAATGAGCGCGACGAGGGTGGGCGCTTCCTCGGGCGTCTGTTGGCAGGCGACGATGTCGCGCTGATTTCCGATGCCGGTACCCCGCTCATCTCCGATCCCGGCTATCACTTGGTCCGCCAGGCGCGGGCGGCAGGCATCCGTGTGGTGCCGGTGCCGGGGGCCTGTGCCTTGGTTGCGGCATTGTCGGCGGCGGGGTTGCCGTCGGATCGTTTCATTTTCGAGGGGTTCCTGCCGGCCAAGGCTGCTGGACGTCGCACGCGTCTCGAGCAACTGAAGGACGAGCCGCGTACCCTCATATTCTATGAGGCGCCGCATCGCATTCTGGAGTGCCTGGGTGATCTGCAGGAGGTGTTCGGTGGCGAGCGCGCGGTAGTGCTGGGGCGTGAGCTGACCAAGACCTTCGAGACCTTGCAGGGTATGCCGCTGAGCGAGCTGCGCGCCTGGGTCGAGGCCGACGCCAATCAACAGCGTGGCGAGTGCGTGCTGGTGGTCGGCGGCTGGCAGGCTCCGGAAGGTGAAGATGCGGTGAGTGCCGAGGCGCTGCGGGTGCTCGATCTGCTGCTGGCGGAGATGCCGCTCAAGCGTGCCGCCGCGCTGGCGGCCGAAATCACCGGGGTGCGCAAGAACCTGTTGTACCAGGCGGCATTGGCAAGGCAGGGGTAAAGCAGCTTGAAGTCATAAGCTTGAAGCTGGAAGAAAAAGCTTGGCCGGTGTGAGCCGCTGGCTTGCAGCTTGCAGCTTGGGTCGTTACCCTTGTCGGCGGAGAGTCGATCGGACAGTCGCTGTCTCTTTTTGTTCCGGCAAGAAGGGAGGGAGGAAAGTCCGGGCTCCATAGGGCAAAGTGCCAGGTAACGCCTGGGAGGCGCGAGCCTACGGAAAGTGCCACAGAAAACAACCGCCTAAGCGCTTCGGTGCCGGTAAGGGTGAAAAGGTGCGGTAAGAGCGCACCGCACGGCTGGTAACAGTCCGTGGCTAGGTAAACCCCACTGGGAGCAAGACCAAATAGGGACCCTCTGGCGTGGCCCGCGCTGGGTCCGGGTAGGTTGCTAGAGGCAGTCAGCGATGGCTGTCGTAGAGGAATGGCTGTCCTCGACAGAACCCGGCTTACAGATCGACTCTCCAACTTTTATTCCTTCCGTTTCGCCCGTTTTTAATTCCGAAAGATTCTTGCACTTAACAAAGCACATTAACTTTGTTGGGTAAGTGCTTGTGCCTTTTCCCTCCTGGTAACCGCTTTTTGTCTTCTTCAGCCGTTTCCTCCGCTCGGGCTCGCTAAATTGCCGCTCCGTAAGGCTTTTTCCCGTCGGGCTCGCCTTGACGGTGGGGCGGGTGCGTTTCTATAGTGCGCACAAGTGGTAAGAAGTGGCATGAAGTGGGTAAATATGGGCATGGATAGCTAATTCAGGGGAAGCGCAGCCGTGTTTCGCGGAGCCAACGCCATCAGTCTCGACGCCAAAGGCCGGCTTGCCATGCCCAGCCGGTATCGCGACGAGCTGAATTCGCGTGGCGATGGCCAGTTGATCATCACGATCGATGCCGTGGATCGTTGCCTGTGCATCTATCCCTTGCCCGAGTGGGAATTGATCGAAGCCAAGTTGCGCGACCTGCCTTCGTTGCGCGAGGAAGCCCGCCGTCTGCAGCGTCTGCTGATCGGCAATGCGGTGGATCTGGAGATGGACGGAAGCGGCCGTGTGCTGGTGCCGCCGCGCCTGCGCGAGTACGCCCGGCTCGACAAGCGCGCAATGCTGGTGGGGCAGCTCAACAAGTTTCAACTGTGGAACGAGGACGACTGGAACGCGATATCCGACGCGGACCTGGCGGCCATCAAGCAACCCGGCGGTCTGCCGGAAGAACTACGTGACCTTATCCTGTGAGCCAGATCAGCAGCCTGCGACATATCACCGTGTTGCTCGACGAAGCCGTCGCGGCGCTGGCCGTGCGCCCGGACGGTCGCTATCTGGATGGCACCTTCGGCCGCGGCGGGCATAGCCGGCTACTGTTGGAGCAGCTCGGGCCTGATGGCCATTTGCTGGGGTTCGACAAGGATCCCTTAGCCATCGCTACGGGGCAAGCACTGGCGGCCGAGGACGGCCGCTTTGTCGTTGTGCAGAGAAGCTTTGCCGAACTCGGCGAGGAAGTGGCGCAGCGTGGCTGGACCGGGACGCTGAGCGGTGTTCTGCTCGACCTGGGGGTTTCCTCGCCGCAGCTGGATGACCCCGAGCGCGGTTTCAGCTTTCTCAGCGACGGCCCGCTGGACATGCGCATGGACCCCAGCCGGGGCGTCAGCGCGGCGGAGTGGATCGCCCAGGCCGGCGAAGACGAGATTGCCCGGGTGTTCAAGGAGTATGGCGAGGAGCGCTTCGCCAAGCGCATGGCGCGTGCCGTGGTGCAGCGCCGCGCGGAAAAACCCTTCGAGCGCACCGCGGACCTGGCCAAGGTGCTGACCGATGCCAATCCGGCCTGGGAAAAGGGCAAGAACCCCGCGACCCGTGCCTTCCAGGGGCTGCGTATCCACGTCAACAACGAACTCGGCGATCTGGAAAAGGGCCTAGACGCCGCGCTGGAAGCGCTCGAAGTCGGCGGGCGGCTGGTGGTCATCAGCTTCCATTCGCTGGAGGACCGTATCGTCAAGCAATTCATGCGGCGGCATGCCAAGGGCGAGGCAGACAAGCTACCGCGCGATCTGCCGATCATCCCCAAGGCCTTCGAGCCCCGCTTGAAACTGATCGGCAAGCCGCAATACGCCTCCGAGGCGGAGGTCCGGGCCAACCCGCGTTCGCGCAGCGCCGTCATGCGCGTGGCGGAGAAAGTGCGGTGAGCCGGATGCTGCGTTCCATGCCCAGCGGCAGCCTGCTGATGCTGGTGCTGTTCGCCGGCGTCCTGTTGTCGGCGATCGCCGTGGCCTACAGCGCGCACTGGAACCGCCAGTTGCTCAACGAGCTCTACGGCGAGCTGAGCGTGCGCGACAAGGCCCAGGCCGAATGGGGCCGGCTGATCCTCGAGCAGAGCACCTGGACCGCCCACAGCCGCATCGAGATTCTCGCGAGCGAGCAGCTGCGCATGCACATCCCGGCGGCCGCTGATGTGCGGTTGGTGAAGCCATGAAGATCCAGGGCGCGCTCTATCCCTGGCGCTTTCGCATCGTGCTGGCGCTGCTGGCGTTGCTCGTGGGGACGATCGCCTGGCGCATCGTCGACCTGCAGGTCATGAACCAGGGCTTCCTCAAGGAGCAGGGCGATGCCCGCAGCGTTCGCCATATTCCGATTCCCGCGCACCGTGGCCTGATCACCGACCGCAATGGCGAGCCGCTCGCCGTGAGCACCCCGGTCACCACGCTGTGGGGCAACCCGCGGGAACTGCAGGCCGCACGTGCGCGCTGGCCGGAACTGGCCAAGGCACTTGGCCAGGACGCCGCTGCCTTGACCGAGCGCCTGCAACAGCAGGCCTCGCGCGAATTCATCTATCTGGTGCGCGGCCTGACCCCGGAGCAGGGGCAGAGCGTGCTCGACCTGAAGATTCCCGGCGTCTACGCCCAGGAGGAATTCCGCCGCTTCTATCCGGCCGGCGAGGTGGCAGCCCATGTGGTGGGGTTCACCGACATCGACGACCGTGGCCGCGAAGGCATGGAGTTGGCCTATGACGAATGGCTCGCCGGCGTTCCCGGCAAGCGCCAGGTGCTCAAGGATCGCCGTGGCCGCCTGATCAAGGATGTGCAAGTAGTGAAGAACGCCAAGGCCGGCAAGGCCATGGCGCTGTCGATCGACCTGCGCCTGCAGTATCTGGCCCACAGCGAGTTGCGCAACGTGGTGCAGGAATACGGCGCCAAGGCGGCGAGCCTGGTGATGATCGACGTGAAGACCGGCGAGATCCTCGCCATGGCCAACCAGCCGACCTACAACCCCAACAATCGCCGCAACCTGCAGCCGGCCGCCATGCGCAACCGGGCCATGATCGACGTGTTCGAGCCGGGATCGACGGTCAAGCCGTTCAGCATCGCCGCGGCGCTGGGCACCGGCAAGTATCAGCCGGATTCGGTCGTCAATACCCTGCCGGGCTGGATGCGTATCGGCCGCTACACCATCCGCGACGTCTCGCGCGGAGGCATGCTGTCGCTGACCGGCATCCTGATGAAGTCGAGCAACGTCGGCATCAGCAAGATTGCCCTGGATATCGGTGCCGAGCCGGTCTACGCGGTGATGCAGCAGGCCGGTTTCGGCCAGGATACCGGGCTCGGTTTCCCCGGCGAGCGCGTCGGCAACCTGCCCAACCATCGCAAGTGGCGCGATGCCGAAACCGCATCGCTGGCCTACGGCTACGGTCTCTCGGTGACGGCGGTGCAACTGGCGCATGCCTATGCGGTGCTGGGCAATGCCGGGGTCAACGTGCCGCTGTCGCTGCTGCGCCTGGACCGCACCCAGGACGGCGTGCAGGTCATCGACAAGCAGATCGCCGGTACCGTGCTGCAGATGCTGCGGGCCGTCGTCGAAGAGGACGGTGGTGGCGGTGCCCGCGCCAAGGTGCCGGGCTATCACGTCGGCGGCAAGAGCGGCACCGCGAAGAAGATTTCCGGCACCGGCGGTTATACCAAGGACGCCTACCGCTCCTTCTTCGCCGGCGTCGCGCCGTTGTCCAATCCGCGGATCGCCGCCGTGGTGGTGGTGGACGAGCCCAGCACGGGCCAGTACTACGGTGGCCTGGTGGCCGCACCGGTATTCGGCAAGGTCATGGCGCGCGCGCTGCGGCTGATGAATGTCGCCCCGGACAACCTGCCGCCGCCGGCGGAACTGCAAACGGCCGAAGCGACGAAAGGCAAGGGAGGGCGCAGCTGATGCCGATGCCATTGAATCATCTATTGCCGCAGGCCGGCAGCGACGTGCTGATCCGCGAGCTGACCCTCGACAGCCGCAAGGTGCGCGGCGGCGATCTGTTCCTCGCCGTGCCGGGCTTGCAGCAGGACGGTCGCGACCATATCGACGATGCCATCGCCCGGGGCGCCGCAGCGGTGGCCTACGAGGCCGAAGGCGCGGGCCAGCTGCTTTCGGCGCAGGCGGTGATGCTGCCGGTGCGCCAGCTTTCCGGGCAGCTCTCCGCCATCGCCGGGCGCTTTTATGGCGAACCCAGTCGCAGCCTGCGGCTGGTCGGCGTCACCGGCACCAACGGCAAGACCAGTGTCAGCCAGCTCATCGCCCAGGCGCTGGATCGGCTCGGCGAGCCCTGCGGAATCATCGGCACCCTGGGTACCGGCTTCCATGGGCAACTGGAGCTGGGCCGGCACACCACGCCGGATGCCATCGGCGTGCAGGCGACCCTGGCCAGCCTGAAGCAGCAGGGCGCGCGGGCGGTGGCGATGGAGGTTTCCTCGCATGGCCTGGAGCAGGGGCGCGTCGCCGCGCTGGAGTTCGACGTGGCGGTGTTCACCAACCTGTCCCGCGACCACCTGGACTACCACGGCAGCATGGAAGCCTACGGTGCGGCCAAGGCGCGCCTGTTCGACGTGCCGGGCTTGAGCTGTCGGGTGGTCAACCTGGATGACGGCTTCGGTCGTGCGCTCGCCGGCGAAGCCGCCGAGTCCCGCCTGATCGGCTACAGCCTGGAAGACCCGTCCGCTTATCTCTACTGCGCCGACGCCCGGCTGGACGACGACGGCATCCATGCCCGGTTGATCACGCCGCAGGGTGAACGCTCGCTGCGCAGTCCGTTGCTGGGGCGTTTCAACGTCAGCAACGTGCTGGCGGCGGTTGGTGCGCTGCTCGGTATGGACTACCCGCTGGACGAAATCCTCGCGGTGTTGCCCGAACTCGAAGGCCCGGCTGGGCGCATGCAGCGCCTCGGCGGCGGCGAGCGGCCGCTGGTGGTGGTCGATTACGCGCACACCCCGGACGCTCTGGAAAAGGTGCTCAGCGCCCTGCGCCCACACGCGCGCGGCAAGCTGCTTTGCCTGTTCGGTTGCGGCGGCGATCGCGATCGCGGCAAGCGCCCACTGATGGCCGAAGTGGCCGAGCGGCTGGCCGACGAGGTGCTGGTCACCGACGACAACCCGCGCAACGAGGCGCCCGAGCAGATTCTCGCGGACATCCGCACGGGCTTCGCCCATCCCGAGCACGTCACCTTCCTGCACGGCCGCGGCCAGGCAATCGCCTCGCTTATCGCCGCCAGCCGGGCGGAGGATGTGGTGCTGCTGGCGGGCAAGGGCCACGAGGACTATCAGGAAATTCGCGGCGAACGGCAGCCGTTCTCCGATCTGGAAGAGGCCAGCACGGCCCTGGCCACCTGGGAGGCGCCCGATGCTTGAAGCCATGAGCCTGAGTCGCCTGCAGGAGCCGTTGGACGGCCGCCTGGTCGGTGCCGACGCCAGCTTCACCGCAGTGTGTACCGACAGCCGCGCGATCCAGCCGGGCCAGTTGTTCATCGCCCTGACCGGTCCGCGCTTCGACGGCCATGCCTACCTGGCGGACGTTGCCTCGCGCGGCGCCGTCGCAGCGCTGGTCGAGCGCGAAATCGCCAATGCGCCGCTGCCGCAGCTGGTGGTGGCCGATACCCGGCTGGCGCTGGGCCGGCTGGGCGCCTTGAATCGCGCCGGCTTCAACGGACCGGTAGCCGCGATTACCGGCTCCAGCGGCAAGACCAGCGTCAAGGAGCTGCTGGCCAGCATCCTGCGCGCGGCCCATGGCCAGGATGCGGTACTGGCTACCCGTGGCAACCTGAACAACGACCTGGGCGCGCCTCTGACCCTGCTGGAACTCGACCCGCAGCACCGTAGCGCCGTCATCGAGCTGGGCGCCTCGCGTCCCGGCGAGATTGCCTACACGGTGAGTCTGGTGCGTCCGGATGTCAGCCTGATTACCAATGCCGGCACCGCCCACGTCGGTGAATTCGGCGGTCCGCAGAAGATCGTCGAAGCCAAGGGCGAGATTCTCGACGGGCTGGGCGCGGCCGGTATCGCCGTGCTCAATCGCGACGACAAGGCGTATCCGATCTGGACCGAACGGGTTGGGGGCAAACGTATCGTCAGCTTCGGCCTGGAAAGCCCGCTGGCCGACTTCTATCCCGGCTCGATCGCCTATGACCGGCGCGGCTGTCCGAATTTCGTGCTCACCGGTCCCTGCGGGACGGCCCGTGTGCAGTTGAATCTGCTGGGGCGGCATAACGTCGCCAATGCCCTGGCCGCTGCCGCCGCCGCGCATGCCCTGAGTGTGCCGTGCGAGGCCATCGTCGCGGGCCTGGAAAGCCTGCAGCCGGTCAAGGGCCGCGGTGTGGCACAGATGCTGGCCAACGGCGTGCGGCTGATCGACGACAGCTACAACGCCAATCCGGCGTCCATATGTGCCGCGGTGGATGTGCTGGCCGGTTTTGCCGGCCGCACCGTCCTCGTGCTCGGCGACATGGGCGAACTCGGCGAGTGGGCGGAGCAAGGGCACCGCGAGGTAGGGGCCTATGCCGCCGGCAAGGTCGATGCGCTCTATGCGGTCGGGCCGCTGATGGCGCATGCGGTCACGGCCTTCGGCGCCGGTGCCCGGCACTTCGCCGACCAGCACAGCCTGATCGAAACCCTGCGTGCCGAACAGGGCAGCGCCACCACCATTCTGATCAAGGGCTCACGCAGCGCGGCGATGGACAAGGTCGTCGATGCGCTTGCCGGGCCAACCATGGAGAAACACTGATGCTGCTGCTGATCGCCGAGTATCTGCAACAGTTCCACAAGGGCTTCGCGGTCTTCCAGTACCTGTCCCTGCGTGGAATTCTCGGCGTGCTCACCGCCCTGGTGCTTTCGCTGTGGATGGGCCCGTGGCTGATCCGCACCCTGCAGCTGCGCCAGATCGGCCAGGCGGTGCGCACCGACGGGCCACAGTCGCACCTGTCGAAATCCGGCACGCCGACCATGGGCGGCGCGCTGATCCTCAGCGCCATCGGCATCAGCACCCTGCTCTGGGCCGACCTGTCCAACCGCTATGTCTGGGTGGTGCTGGCCGTGACCCTGCTGTTCGGCGCGATCGGCTGGGTCGACGACTACCGCAAGGTGATCGAGAAGAACTCCCGCGGCCTGCCGAGTCGCTGGAAGTATTTCTGGCAGTCGGTGTTCGGCCTCGGCGCGGCGGTCTTCCTTTATATGACCGCGCAGACGCCGGTGGAGACCACGCTGATCCTGCCGCTGCTGAAGAACATCGAGATCCCGCTGGGGATCGGCTTCGTGGTGCTGACCTACTTCGTCATCGTCGGCTCGAGCAACGCGGTCAACCTCACCGACGGCCTCGACGGCCTGGCGATCATGCCGACGGTGATGGTCGGCGGCGGCCTGGGCATCTTCTGCTACCTGTCCGGCAACATGAACTTCGCCGAATACCTGCTGATCCCCTACATCCCGGGTGCGGGCGAACTGATCGTGTTCTGCGGCGCGTTGATCGGCGCCGGTCTCGGCTTTCTCTGGTTCAACACCTATCCGGCGCAGGTCTTCATGGGCGACGTCGGCGCGCTGGCGCTGGGCGCGGCGCTGGGCACCATCGCAGTGATCGTCCGCCAGGAGGTGGTGCTGTTCATCATGGGCGGCGTGTTCGTGATGGAAACGCTGTCGGTGATGATCCAGGTCGCCTCGTTCAAGCTGACCGGCAAGCGCGTGTTCCGCATGGCGCCGATCCACCACCATTTCGAACTCAAGGGCTGGCCCGAACCTCGGGTAATCGTGCGCTTCTGGATCATCACGGTGATCCTCGTGCTCGTCGGCCTCGCCACCCTGAAACTGAGGTAACCAGAGTGCTCATCGCTTCCGACCAGTTCCGCATCGTCGTCGGCCTCGGCAAGAGCGGCATGTCCGTGGTTCGCCATCTGGCGCGCCGCGGCCTGCCGTTCGCGGTCGTCGACACCCGCGCGAACCCGCCGGAGCTGGCCACTCTCCAGGCGCAGTACCCGGGCATCGAGGTGCGTTGTGGCGAGCTGGACGTCGAGTTCCTCTGCCGTGCCGGCGAGCTGCTGGTGAGCCCGGGACTGGCGGTCAGCACGCCGGCTCTTCAGGAAGCGGCGGCGCGCGGCGTCAAGCTGTCCGGCGATATCGAGCTGTTTGCCCGTGAAGCCAAGGCGCCGATCGTCGCGATCACCGGCTCCAATGCCAAGAGCACCGTTACCACCCTGGTCGGCGAGATGGCCCAGGCGGCCGGGCGCAAGGTGGCGGTCGGCGGCAACCTCGGTACCCCGGCGCTGGACCTGCTGGCCGACGACGTCGAGCTCTATGTGCTGGAACTGTCCAGCTTCCAGCTGGAAACCACCGAGCGGCTCGACGCCGAGGTGGCGACCTGCCTGAACATCAGCGAAGACCACATGGACCGCTACAGCGGCCTGCCTGCCTACCACCAGGCCAAGCACCGGATCTTCCGCGGTGCACGCCAGGCGGTGATCAACCGTGACGACCGCCTCAGCCGGCCGCTGATCGGCGAGGATGTACCGGCCTGGTCCTTCGGCCTGGGCAAGCCTGACTTCAAGGGTTTCGGTCTGTTCGAGGAGAACGGCGAGAAGTACCTGGCGTTCCAGTTCGAGGCGCTGATGCCGGTGCGTGAGCTGAAGATGCGTGGCGCGCACAACCAGTCCAACGCGCTGGCCGCGCTGGCGCTGGGGCATGCGGTGGGGCTGCCGTTCGAGCCGATGCTGGAGACCCTGCGCCACTTCGCCGGTCTGCCGCATCGCTGCCAGTGGGTCGGCCAGCGCGGCGAGGTCAATTATTACGACGACTCCAAGGCCACCAACGTCGGTGCCGCACTGGCAGCCATCGAAGGGCTGGGGGCCGATATCGACGGCAAGCTGGTGCTGATCGCCGGCGGTGACGGCAAGGGGGCCGACTTCTCCGGCCTGCACGCGCCCGTCGCGCGCTTCTGCCGTGCCGTGGTGCTGCTCGGCCGCGATGCCGAACGCCTGGAACAGGCGCTCGCCGGCGCCACCACGCTGCTGCGCGTGGCGACCCTGGACGAGGCGGTGCAGCGTGCCGCCGCCTGCGCCGAGGCGGGCGACGCGGTGCTGCTGTCGCCGGCCTGCGCCAGCCTGGACATGTTCAAGAACTTCGAAGAGCGCGGCCGTCTGTTCGCCGCTGCGGTGGAGGCGCTCGACTGATGCTCGCCTTCCTGCGCCATGCCCCTTCGCCGCTGTTCGGCCGCCGTGGTCTGGACCTGGACTTCCCGATGCTGGCCGGCTGTCTGGCGCTGCTCGGCCTGGGCCTGGTGATGATCACCTCGGCGTCCTCCGAGGTCGCCGCGGTGAGCTCCGGCAATGCGCTGTATCACATGATCCGGCACCTGGTTTACGTGGCGCTGGGCCTTGGTGCCGCGGCCATGATGCTGCTGATTCCGCTGTCGGCCTGGCAGCGGCTCGACTGGATGCTGCTGCTGGCGGCTTTCGGCTTGCTGATCCTGGTGCTGCTGCCGGGCATCGGCCGCGAAGTCAACGGTTCGATGCGCTGGATCGGTTTCGGCGCCTTCAACCTGCAGCCGTCCGAGCTGGCCAAGGTGTTCGTGGTGATCTACCTGGCCGGCTATCTGGTGCGCCGCCAGGAGGAAGTGCGCGAAAGCCTGTGGGGCTTCGCCAAGCCGTTCCTGGTGTTGCTGCCGATGGCCTTCCTGCTGCTGCTGGAGCCCGACTTCGGCGCCACCGTGGTGATGATGGGCGCCGCCGTGGCGATGCTGTTCCTCGGCGGCGTGGGCATGATCCGCTTCAGCCTGCTGGTGGTGGCCGCGGTCGGTGCGGTGGTGATCCTGGTACAGACCCAGGAATATCGCCTGCAGCGCCTGATCACCTTCACCGATCCCTGGGCCGACCAGTATGGCGCCGGCTACCAGCTGACCCAGGCGCTGATCGCCTTCGGGCGCGGCGAATGGTTCGGCGTCGGCTTGGGCAACAGCGTGCAGAAGCAGTTCTACCTGCCCGAGGCGCATACCGACTTCGTCTTTTCGGTGCTCGCCGAGGAGCTGGGCATGGTCGGCGCGCTGGCGACCATCGCCCTGTTTGCCTTCGTCGGCGTGCGTGCCCTCTACATCGGCCTTTGGGCGGAGAAGGCCCGGCAGTTCTTCGCCGCTTATGTCGCCTGGGGCCTGGCGTCCCTCTGGCTGGGGCAGTTCCTGATCAACGTCGGGGTGAATGTCGGCCTGCTGCCGACCAAGGGCTTGACCCTGCCGTTCCTCAGCTATGGCGGCAGCTCGCTGGTGGTGACCTGCGCGAGCATGGCCCTGCTGCTGCGCATCGAGTGGGAAAGCCGCACCGTGCTGGGCAGCGAGGATGCCGAGTTCGACGAGTCCGACTTTGCCGAGCCCTCGGCCAAGGAGGTCGCTCATGGCCGCTAATGTCCTGATCATGGCCGGCGGTACCGGTGGGCACGTATTCCCAGCGCTGGCCTGCGCGCGCGAATTCCAGGCGCGCGGCTACGCGGTGCACTGGCTGGGGACGCCGCGCGGCATCGAGAACGAGCTGGTGCCGGCCGCCGGGCTGCCGCTGCACCTGATCCAGGTCAGCGGGCTGCGCGGCAAGGGCCTGGTGTCGTTGCTCAAGGCGCCGCTGCAGCTGATTCGCTCGCTGTTCCAGGCGCGCCGCATCATCCGTGAGCTGCGCCCGGTGTGCGTGCTCGGCCTGGGCGGCTACGTCACCGGTCCGGGCGGGCTGGCGGCGAAACTGGCTGGCGTGCCGCTGGTGATCCACGAGCAGAACGCCGTGGCCGGAACCGCCAATCGCAGCCTCGCGCCGCTGTCGCGGCGTGTCTGCGAAGCCTTCCCGGACACCTTCGCGGCGAGCGACAAGCGCCGCACCACCGGCAATCCGGTGCGCGAGGAACTGTTCCTGGAAACTCCGCGCGACACCCTGGTCGGTCGCCGGCCGCGCCTGCTGGTACTGGGTGGCAGCCTCGGTGCCGAGCCGCTGAACAAGCTGTTGCCCGCCGCGTTGGCGCAGCTGCCGGTGGAGCTGCGCCCCGAGGTCTTCCACCAGGCCGGCAAGCAGCACGCCGAGCTCACCACGCAGCGCTACGCCGAGGCCGGCGTGGTCGCCGAGGTGGCGCCGTTCATCAAGGACATGGCGCGGGCCTACGCCTGGGCCGACCTGGTGATCTGCCGCGCCGGGGCGCTGACCGTCTGCGAGCTGGCCGCCGCCGGGCTGCCGTCGTTCCTGGTGCCGCTGCCGCACGCGATCGACGATCACCAGACCCGCAATGCCGAATATCTGGCGAAGGAGGGCGCCGCCGTCCTTCTGCCGCAAGCCAAGACTGACGCGGCCACGCTCGCCGCGCAGCTGACCGAGGTAATGATGCAGCCGGAAAAACTCAAGGCCATGGGGGCCACCGCGCGCCGGCTGGCCCGGCCCGACGCCACCCGCAGCGTGGTCGATATCTGCCTGGAGGTGGCCCATGGCTAAGTCTCCTGCCGCGGTAAAAGCCGAAGTCCGCCGCATGCGGCGCATCCGCCGCATCCACTTCGTCGGGATCGGCGGGGTCGGCATGTGCGGCATCGCCGAGGTGCTGCTCAACCTCGGCTACGAGGTCTCGGGTTCCGATCTCAAGGAGTCGGCCAGCACCGAGCGGCTGCAGAGCTTCGGCGCGCAGATCTTCATCGGCCACCAGGCCGGCAACGTCGCCGGGGCCGACGTGCTGGTGGTATCCAGTGCGATCAACGCCGCCAACCCGGAGATCGCGCTGGCGCTGGAGCAGCGGATTCCGGTGGTGCCGCGTGCCGAGATGCTCGCCGAACTGATGCGCTATCGCCACGGCATCGCCGTCGCCGGCACCCATGGCAAGACCACCACCACCAGCCTGCTGGCCTCGGTATTCGCCGCCGGCGGGCTGGACCCGACCTTCGTCATCGGCGGTCGCCTGACCGCCGCCGGTACCAACGCGCAGCTGGGCAGCAGCCGCTACCTGATCGCCGAGGCCGACGAGAGCGACGCCAGCTTCCTGCACCTGCAGCCGATGGTCGCGGTGGTCACCAACATCGATGCCGACCACATGAGCACCTACGGCGGCGATTTCGGCAAGTTGAAGAAGACCTTCGTCGAGTTCCTGCACAACCTGCCGTTCTATGGCCTGGCGGTGCTTTGCGTCGACGATCCGGTGGTGCGCGAGATCATTCCGCAGATCGGCCGGCCGACGACCACCTATGGCGCCAGCGAGGATGCCGACGTGCGCGCCATCAACATTCGCCAGCACGGCATGCGCACCTACTTCACCGTGCTGCGCGATGGCTGCGAGCCGCTGGACGTGTCGGTGAACATGCCCGGCAACCACAACGTGCTCAATGCGCTGGCGACCATCGCCATCGCCACCGACGAAGGCATCGACGACGAGGCCATCGTCCAGGGGCTGGCGGAGTTCGCCGGTGTCGGCCGGCGCTTCCAGGTCTACGGCGAACTGCCGGTCGAAGGCGGCAGCGTGATGCTGGTCGACGACTACGGCCACCATCCGCGCGAAGTCGCGGCGGTGATCAAGGCGGTGCGCGGCGGCTGGCCGGAGCGCCGGCTGGTGATGGTCTACCAGCCGCATCGCTACAGCCGCACCCGCGACCTGTACGACGACTTCGTCCAGGTCCTCGGCGAATCCAACGTGCTGTTGCTGATGGAAGTCTACCCGGCCGGCGAGGAGCCGATTCCCGGCGCCGACAGCCGCCAGCTGTGCCACAGCATCCGCCAGCGTGGCCAGCTCGACCCGATCTACGTCGAGCGTGGCGTCGACCTCGCGCCGCTGGTCAAGCCGCTGCTGCGCGCCGGCGACATCCTGCTCTGCCAGGGCGCCGGCGATATCGGCGGGGTGGCCCCGCAATTGCTCAAGAGTCCCCTGTTCGACGGTGCCGCGAGCGCCGCGAGGAAAAGCAAATGACAGCCCTGCATTCGACCCGCGATCCCAAGGCCTTCGGCCGCGTCGCCGTGCTCTTCGGCGGCAAGAGCGCCGAGCGCGAGGTCTCCCTGAAGTCGGGCGCGGCGGTGCTGGCCGCGCTGCAGGCGGCGGGTGTCGACGCCTTCGGCATCGATGTCGGCGACGACCTGCTGCAGCGCCTGGGCAGCGAGAAGATCGACCGCGCCTTCATCGTCCTGCACGGCCGCGGCGGCGAGGATGGCAGCATGCAGGGCCTGCTGGAGTGCGCCGGCATTCCCTACACCGGCAGCGGCATCCTCGCCTCGGCCCTGGCCATGGACAAGCTGCGCACCAAGCAGGTCTGGCAGAGCCTCGGCCTGCCGACGCCGCAACATGCGGTGCTGGCCAGCGAGCAGGATTGCCAGGCCGCCGCCGACGCGCTGGGTTTCCCGCTGATCGTCAAGCCGGCCCACGAAGGCTCGAGCATCGGCATGGCCAAGGTCGAGGGCGTCGCCGAGCTGGTCGCCGCCTGGCGCGCGGCCAGCGCCTACGACTCGCAGGTGCTGGTCGAGCAATGGATCCAGGGCCCCGAGTTCACCATCGCCGTGCTGCGCGGCCAGGTGCTGCCGCCGATCGGCCTGGGCACGCCGCACAGCTTCTACGACTACGACGCCAAGTACCTGGCCTCCGATACCCAGTACCGCATCCCATGCGGTCTCGATACGGCCAGGGAGCAGGCGTTGAAGCAGCTCTCCGCGCGGGCCTGCGAGGCGGTCGGCATCCGCGGCTGGGGCCGGGTCGACGTGATGCAGGATGCCGCGGGTAACTTCTGGCTGCTGGAGGTGAACACCGTGCCGGGCATGACCGACCACAGCCTGGTGCCGATGGCCGCGCGCGCCGCCGGCCTGGATTTCCAGCAGTTGGTGCTGAGCATTCTCGATGACAGCCTCGAGGCGGGGAACTGAGCCATGATCGCCACGCTGCGCCATTCGCAACCCGCAAGCGGCCGCGCCTCGCGCAAGCCGGTGCCGCGTGGTGCGAGTCGCCTGGTGAAACCGCAGCCGCTGTCGGCGCGCCTGCCCAAGCCGAGTCTGGCCGGGCTCAAGCGCGTCGTCTGGCCGGTGCTGCTGATCGGGCTGGTGGTTGGCCTGTACGAACTCGGCCAGCGTCTGCTGCCCTATGCCGACCGGCCGATCGCCAAGGTGAGCGTGCAGGGCGAGCTGGGCTATGTCAGCCGCGAGGCGGTGCAGCAGCGCATCGCGCCTTTCGTCGAGCAGAGCTTCTTCAAGGTTGATCTGAACGGCCTGCGGCACCAACTCGAAGAAATGCCATGGATCGCCCACGTCGAAGTCCGCCGCGTCTGGCCGGACGAGGTGCTGGTGCGCCTGGACGAGCAATTGCCGATTGCCCGCTGGGGGGGCGAAGCATTGCTCAACAACAAAGGCCAGGCTTTTGCGCCGGATGACCTGAGCCGTTATGAACACTTGCCGCACTTGTATGGTCCGAAGCGGGCCCAACAGCGGGTCATGCAGCAATACCAGATGCTCAGCCAGATGCTGCGCCCGCTGGGATTCTCCATCGCCCGCCTGGAGCTGCGTGAACGGGGAAGCTGGTTCCTGACCACCAACCAGGGCATCGAACTGCTGCTGGGGCGGGACCAGGTCGTCGAGAAAATGCGTCGTTTCACCGCCATCTACCAACAGGCGCTGGAGCAGGAAAGCGAGAAAATTGCGCGGATCGACCTGCGCTACGCCAACGGCCTGGCCGTTGCCTGGCAGCCGATCCCGACCGCGACGGATACCACCGTCGCCGCGAAGAATTGAGGAATGAAATACATGTCTAGCGTGCAAAGCGGCAAGATGATCGTCGGCCTGGACATCGGCACCTCCAAGGTGGTGGCGCTGGTGGGCGAGGTGACCGCCGATGGCGAGCTGGAAATCGTCGGTATCGGTACCCACCCCTCGCGTGGGCTGAAGAAAGGCGTGGTGGTCAACATCGAATCCACCGTGCAGTCGATCCAGCGCGCCATCGAGGAAGCCCAGCTGATGGCCGGCTGCCGCATCCATTCGGCCTTCGTCGGCCTGGCCGGCAACCACATCCGTAGCCTGAACTCCCATGGCATCGTGGCGATCCGCGATCGCGAGGTCAGCACGGCGGACCTCGAGCGCGTGCTCGACGCCGCTCAGGCCGTGGCGATTCCGGCGGACCAGCGCGTGCTGCACACCCTGCCGCAGGACTACGTGATCGACAACCAGGAAGGCGTGCGCGAGCCGCTGGGCATGTCCGGCGTGCGCCTGGAAGCCAAGGTGCACGTGGTCACCTGTGCGGTGAACGCGGCGCAGAACGTCGAGAAGTGCGTGCGCCGCTGCGGCCTGGAAGTGGACGACATCATCCTCGAACAACTGGCCTCGGCCCACGCCGTGCTCACCGACGACGAGAAGGAGCTGGGCGTGTGCCTGGTGGACATCGGCGGCGGTACCACCGACATCTGTATCTTCACCGAGGGCGCGATCCGCCACACCGCGGTCATCCCGATCGCTGGCGACCAGGTCACCAACGACATCGCCATGGCTCTGCGCACGCCGACCCAGTATGCCGAGGAGATCAAGATTCGCTATGCTTGCGCGCTGGCCAAACTGGCCGGCGCCGGCGAGACCATCAAGGTCCCCAGCGTCGGCGATCGCCCGCCGCGGGAACTCTCCCGGCAGGCGCTGGCCGAAGTGGTGGAGCCGCGTTACGACGAGCTTTTCACCCTGATCCAGGCCGAACTGCGACGCAGCGGCTACGAGGATCTGGTCCCCGCCGGGATCGTCCTCACAGGCGGTACAGCGAAGATGGAAGGAGCCGTCGACCTGGCCGAGGAAATCTTTCACATGCCGGTGCGCCTGGGCGTGCCGCACAGCGTCAAGGGACTGACCGACGTAGTACGCAACCCCATCTATTCAACGGGCGTGGGCCTGTTGCTGTACGGACTGCGCAAGCAGGCCGACGGCATCCCCATGTCCGGCCTCGGTAATTTCACCGAAGACAACAAGACATCTGTCCTGGACCGGCTCAAGGGCTGGATCCAGGGCAATTTCTGAGCAGTGCGTGTAACACCAAAAATAGAAAGCTGGAAGGAGAGAGGGAAATGTTCGAACTCGTAGATCATACCCCGCAAAGTGCAGTCATCAAGGTCATCGGCGTCGGCGGTGGGGGCGGCAATGCCGTCAATCACATGGTCCGCAACAACGTCGAGGGCGTCGAATTCATCTGTGCCAACACCGATGCACAAGCGCTGAAGAAGATCGAAGCGCGTACCGTGCTGCAACTCGGTTCGGCCATCACCAAGGGGCTGGGCGCCGGCACCAATCCCGACATCGGCCGCCAGGCGGCGATGGAAGACCGTGAGCGCATCGCCGAAGTGCTCGAGGGTGCCGACATGGTGTTCATCACCACCGGCATGGGCGGCGGTACCGGTACCGGTGCCGCACCGATCATCGCTTCGGTGGCCAAGGAAATGGGCATCCTCACCGTCGCCGTGGTCACCCGTCCGTTCCCCTTCGAGGGCCGCCGCCGCATGCAGGTCGCCGACGAAGGCATCCGTGCGCTGTCCGAGTGCGTCGACTCGCTGATCACCATTCCCAACGAGAAGCTGCTGACCATCCTCGGCAAGGACGCCAGCCTGTTGGCCGCGTTCGCCAAGGCCGACGACGTGCTGACCGGTGCGGTGCGCGGCATTTCCGACATCATGCAGCGCCCGGGCCTGATGAACGTCGACTTCGCCGACGTCAAGACCGTCATGGGCGAGATGGGCATGGCGATGATGGGCACCGGCAGCTCCACCGGCCCGAACCGCGCGCGTGAAGCGACCGAGGCGGCCATCCGCAACCCGCTGCTGGAAGACGTCAACCTGCAGGGCGCGCGCGGCATCCTGGTGAACATCACCGCCGGCCTGGACCTGTCCCTCGGCGAGTACGCCGCGGTGGGCGAGATCATCGAGGCCTTCGCCTCCGACGAAGCCACCGTCAAGGTCGGCGCCGTGATCGACCCGGAGATGGCCGACGAACTGCACGTCACCGTCGTGGCCACCGGCCTGGGCGCGCGCAACGAGAAGCCGGTCAAGGTCGTCGACAACACCGTGCAGGCCACCGTTGCCGCAGCGCCGGCACAGGCTCCGCGCCAGGAACAGGCGGCGGTCAACTACCGTGACCTGGAGCGTCCGACCGTGATGCGCAACCAAGCGCATGCGGCCGCCACCGCAGCCAAACTGAACCCGCAAGAGGACCTGGATTACCTGGATATTCCTGCGTTTCTGCGTCGTCAGGCCGATTGATTGAAGTTATCAGGAGTATTGTTGTGATTGGTATTCAGCAAAGTTGGCATCTGCTATTATCGCCGGCAATTGTTGAAAACAATTCGCAACTAGTGCTATAGCGAAGCAAAAGGCCATGATCAGACAACGCACCCTGAAGAACATCATTCGCGCTACCGGCGTCGGCTTGCATTCGGGAGAGAAGGTTTACCTGACCCTGAAACCGGCACCGGTAGACACCGGAATCGTGTTCTGTCGCACCGACCTCAACCCGCCCGTGGAGATTCCCGCGCGGGCCGAGAACGTGGGCGAAACCACCATGTCCACGACGCTGGTCAATGGGGACGTCAAGGTCGACACCGTGGAGCATCTGCTTTCGGCCATGGCCGGCCTGGGAATCGACAACGCCTACGTCGAACTTTCCGCGTCGGAAGTGCCGATCATGGATGGCAGCGCCGGGCCTTTCGTATTCCTGATTCAATCCGCCGGCCTGCAGGAGCAGGACGCCCACAAGAAGTTCATCCGCATCACCCGTGAAGTGACTGTCGAGGAGGGTGACAAGCGCGCCACCTTCCTGCCGTTCGATGGCTTCAAGGTGAGCTTCGAGATCGACTTCGACCACCCGGTTTTCAAGGGCCGTACCCAGACCGCCAGCGTGGATTTCTCCAGCACTTCCTTCGTCAAGGAAGTCAGCCGTGCACGAACCTTCGGTTTCATGCGCGACATCGAATTCCTGCGCTCGCACAACCTGGCACTGGGCGGCAGCGTCGAAAACGCCATCGTGGTGGACGAAAACCGTGTGCTCAACGAAGACGGCCTGCGTTACGAGGACGAGTTCGTCAAGCACAAGATTCTCGATGCCATCGGTGATCTCTACTTGCTGGGAACCAGCCTGATCGGCGAATTCCGCGGCTATAAATCCGGTCACGCGTTGAACAACCGCTTGCTGCGCACCCTGATGGCCCAAAAGGATGCGTGGGAACTGGTGACCTTCGATGACCCGCAGACCGCACCGATCTCCTACATGCGTCCGGTGGCAGCCGGTTAAGCAGTACCTCTCTTCCTGATTGAGCCACCTTCGGGTGGCTTTTTTTATTTCGCTGCCCAGGCAAGTGAATGGCATGGAAGGTCGGGCCTGAGCTTCGAGCTACAGGCGGTCCTTTGGCCCGCATCGCCGCGAGGGCGCGCCTCCTACAGGGGTGTACCGGCCGCTTTTTGTGGGAGGCCCGACCTCGGGGCGCTAGCTTTTGGAGCTTGTCGCTTCAATTCATGCCGTCCAGCAGCCCCGCCATGTCGTCGGCGTGTTCCTCTTCCTGGGCGAGGATGTCTTCGAAGATGCGCCGGGTGGTGGGGTCCTTGTCGCCGATGTACTGGATGATCTCCCGATAACTGTCGATGGCGATACGCTCGGCCACCAGGTTCTCGAAGACCATGTCGCGCAGCCCGTTGCCCTCGACGTACTGGGCGTGGGCGCGTTCGGTCAGGCTGTCGGGGTTGAAGTCCGGTTCGCCGCCCAACTGCACGATACGCTCGGCGAGGCGATCGGCATGCTGCTGTTCCTCGTTGGCGTGCTCGAGGAATTCGTCCGCAGCCAGGGTGGATTTGAGCCCGGTGGCCATGTAGTAGTGGCGCTTGTAGCGCAGATAGCAGACCAGCTCCGTGGCCAGGGCTTCGTTGAGCAGGTTGACCACCACCTCGCGGTCGGCGGAATAGCTTTCGGTTACGGCTCCGTTCTCGACATGTTGGCGGGCCCGCTGACGCAGGCTTTGCTTGTCGCTCAGTTGTACGTAACTCATCACGGTGTCCTCGTCGGCTTTGTCTCGCCGCGAGGATGTCGCGGCGAATTCACGGTTCGCCAATTGAGATCGGAGCCGGGACGGAAAGTTTTGTGAGCTGGCTTCCATCCGGCTCCGGCTCGCGTGGCGGCCGGCCTGGCTCGTCGATCGGCAGCGGATCGCCTGGCTCCTCGCGCTTGGGATTGCGCTCCGGCATCGGCGGGTCGCTGTCCGGCTCTGGGCGTTGCATGGCGTCTCGCTCAGCTCAGGGCGCGCAGCAGCTCGTCCTTGCGCATCTTCGAGCGGCCGCGGATATCGCGCTCGCGTGCCTTGTCCATCAGTTGGTCGCGGGTCATGTCGGCCAGCGCCGTGCTAGCGGATTTCGAGCGGCGGGCCGAGCCCTTGTTCGGCGAATCGCCTTTGCGCGTCTGCGCTGCCCGGTGGGCGGAGTCCTTGCGTTCGGCGCGCTTGGCGGTTTCGCTTTTCGTCCTGCCCGAGCCGCCTTTGCGTTCGCCGCCGCCGGATTGCTTGTTGACCGTCGCCCAGGCTCGCGCCTCGGCCTCCTTCTCGGAAACGCCACGTTCTTCGTAGCTCTGCTCGATATGCTCGGCCTTGCGCTGCTGCTTTTCGCTGTATTTGGATTTGTCTCCACGGGGCATGGCGGGCCTCCTTGGTCGTGGAAATAGGCGGCGCAGCGGGTGCCGCTACGCCGCCGATGCGTCTCAACGGCGCTGATTGCGCTGGTTCTCCTCGAGTTGCCGGCAAGTCAGGAAGCCTTTGCCGTCCACGCGTCCAGAGGCGTCGAAGCTGACGTAGTAGGGCTGCTGCTTACCGTCCCGGCTGAGGATGTAGTCGTGGCAGAGGCCCGGAGCGGCGGTACGGGCGCCGGCGCTGGATGGTTCGCCGCCGATTGCCAGTACCCGCTCCTGGGTCATTCCCTCTTCGACGTCACGGACCAGGGGCTCATCGCGATAAGTGATCCGGTCGACGGGGTTCTGCACGTTGCTGGCGCAGCCGGCGAGCAGCAGTACGGCCGCAAGGGGGTAGAGCGCGCGCTTGAACATGGGAAGTCCTCGCTGGGTAGGGTTCTCTTTTGGCCCCTGAGCGCTCCGGGAGTTTCAGCGCAGCGCCGTTTCACGCCTGTGGCGAGGCCTCTCAATCGCCGCCTGGCGTGACGCGCCAGATGACGTTGCCGACGTCATCGGCCACCAGCAGGGCACCGCTCTTGTCTACCGCGACACCGACCGGACGCCCCATGGCCTCGCCCTTGTCGTTGACGAAACCGCTGAGCACGTCCTCGGGCGCCCCGGCCGGCATGCCTTCGCGGAAGGGAATGAACACGACCTTGTAGCCGCTGCGCGGCTTGCGGTTCCAGGAACCGTGCTGGCCGACGAAGGCACCCTTGGCATAGCGCTGCGGCAGCAGTGTCCCTTCGTAGAAGGCCAGGCCGAGCGAGGCGGTGTGCGCGCCCAGGGCATAGTCCGGGACGATGGCGCGCGCCACCAGCTCCGGCCGCTGCGGCTTGACCCGCACGTCGACGTGCTGGCCGTAGTAGCTGTAGGGCCAGCCATAGAAGCCGCCGTCCTGCACCGAGGTCATGTAGTCCGGCACCAGGTCGCTGCCGATTTCGTCGCGTTCGTTGACGGCGGTCCAGAGCGCGCCGCTGTCGGGCTGCCAGGCCAACCCGTTGGGGTTGCGCAGGCCCGAGGCGAACAGCCGCAAGGTCCTGGTCCGGGGATCCACCTCAAGGATCGCGGCACGGTTTTCCTCGGCTTCCATGCCGTTCTCGGCCACGTTGCTGTTCGATCCGCTGGTGACGTACAGGTGCTTGCCGTCCGGGCTGGCGATGACGTTCTTGGTCCAGTGATGGTTGATCGGCCCGGCCGGCAGGTCCACCACCTTCTCGCCTTCGGCAGCGATACGGGTCATGCCCTCCTCATAGGAGAAGCGCAGCAGCGCGTCGGTATTGGCTACGTAGAAATCGCTGCCCACCAGCGCCATGCCGAACGGCGAGTGGAGGTTTTCCAGGAACACCGTGCGCCGCTCGGGCACGCCGTCGCCATCGCTGTCGCGCAGCAAGGTGATGCGGTTGGCGCTGGGATTGCCGGAGCCGGCGCGGGCCATGACCTTCTTCATGATCCAGCCGCGAATGCCCTGCTTGCCCTCCTTGGGCGGTGCATCGCTTTCGGCGACCAGGACGTCGCCGTTGGGCAGCACATGAAGCCAGCGTGGATGATCGAGGTCGCGGGCGAATGCCTCGACTCGCAGGCCCGCTGCAGCCTGGGGCTTGGCGCCGTCCGGCCAGCCTGTGGCGGGGGCGATGTTCACCGTCGGCAGCAAGGTCTTGTGCGGTTCCGGCAGGGGCGGGTTGGGGCCATAGCCGGATTCGACCGGCAGCGTGGCCGTTTCGCTGCAACCGCCGAGGGCCAGCAGGCCGGCACCGATCAGCAGGACAAGGCGGGAATCGTGCATGGGAATTCCTCAGGCTGGTGGTGGGGGCGGGCCGCCATCGTTCGGCCCGCGCGAGCTGCTTCCTTCGTTGCCTTTCCGACGCTTGTGGGCGTGCAGCGCGGCGTGCCGCTCCAGCCGCGGCATCAGCACGAAGATCGCCAGCGCCAGCAGCGTGCTGAGCACGGCGGTGGCCTCGTGGCCCATGCCGACGGCGATGCCGATGGCCGCGGTGAGCCAGATGCCCGCAGCGGTGGTCAGCCCTTTGACATCCTCGATCGAGCTACCTTTGAGGATAGTCCCGGCACCGAGAAAGCCGATGCCGGTGACGATGCCCTGGATCACCCGCGAGATGTCGTCGCCGCCCATGCCGGCTTGCACCGGCACTAGCACGAACAGGGCCGCGCCCAATGCCACCAGCATGTGGGTGCGCAGCCCGGCCGCCTTGCGCCGGCGCTCGCGTTCGTAGCCGAGCAGTCCGCCCAGGATCGAGGCGATCAGCAGGCGACAGCCGATCCGTGTCGCCTGCTCCAGGTCGGGAATGTCGGAAAACTCCGAAGCGATGGTGCTGCTGATGATCGACCACCACTCCATGTTCGTCTCCAGTGCGCTGGGGTCTGACTGTATTGAGTCGTGGGAGCGCAGTGGGTTCGGTCAGTCGCGTGCGGCAGTCATGGGGCCTCGCCGGGGGCTTGTCCCATTCGTACCTGGGTTGATCCCGCTGGCCGCGCAGGCCCCTGATCGGTCACCTGGAAACGCAACATGCCGATCATCTGCCCGGCCTCGGTGACCACCCGTACCCGCCAGCGGCCTGCCGGTGCGGCAGGGAAATTGCGTTTGTGGGTCCAGGCCCGATAGCCCGCCTCGCGACCGCCGCTGATGTCCAGGGCGATGCGGTCGACTTGCCGGCCATTGTGCAGCCATTCGTGGTAGATGCGTTCCTTCAGGCCACGCGGCGCATTGATCGCGGTATAGGCATACAGCCCGTTGGCCTTCAGCTCGGCGCTGTTCAGCTGGCGCAGGCCCTGGCCCGGTTTGCGCTGGCGGTCATCGAGGCTCATGGTCACCGCGACATCGGTGAGCCAGAGCGTAGCCGGCGGCACCCAGGTGCGCCCCAGCCAGCCCGCGCCGCCGAGCGCCACGGCCAGCAGCACGATGCCCGGCACGTTGCGCCAGCTCCAGCGCGGGAACAGGCCGCTGAGGCTCGGCAGCGCCAGTAGCACGGCGACCGCCAGTGCCAGCTGGTAGCTCTGCGGCGTGGAGAGATGGAGGATGATCGGCAAGGCGGTAAGCAGCACCGCGAACAGTGTCAGGGTATGGAAGCCGAGGTAGAGCCAGCGCCTCGGTGCCAGCCACCTGTAGTACAGCGGGTCGATCAGCGAGATCAGCGCCGCCACGCCGAGCAGCCCGGTGAACAAGGCCTGACCGCTGTTCCAGGTGGTGGTGATGACGAAGAACGGAATGATGAAGAACAGGCTTTCCTGGTGCACCATTTGCGTCGCGTAACGCAGCAATGGTGGCGGCACCTGCCAGCCGAACCTGCGCTGCAGGCTGCGGCGCAGGCTGGATTCGAGCACCAGCCAGAGCCAGCTGACCAGCATGACCAGCGCCACCACCTTGGCCAGGCCGGCATGCCGTTCGACCAGCAGGAAGCTGGCCACGCCGGAACAGAAACCGAACAGCGCGATGGTCCCCGGATAGCGGCGGATCAGGCGGCTGGCCAGTTCGAACAGGCGTGACAGCAAAGGCTTGAACTGCATGAAGCGGCGTTCCGGGTAGAGGCTTGTTACCAGTATCGGGTACGGCAGGGGCGGTGCAAATGTGCTGGGCGCCGCTCGCCTGCCATTGTGCCCCGGCCGCGACCGAGTCGTGTGCCGAGCGATGAGGTTTTCGTCATTTTCCGCGCGTGCGCCGTCCCGCGGCGGCGCCGGCACGGTGGAAACGGATCAGTTCGGCGAAGCTTCGCCGTCCTCGTGAACCCGCTCCGCTGGCTGCGGTAGCGCCGAGGAGTGATGGCTGGTGATCAGCCACTGCCCGGCGGGGTCGTGCCATTTGTAGGTGAAGGTATAGCGTGCGCGGACGGTGCTGCCATCGCCGAGGTGGAAATCGTAGAGGCCGGTGTCCAGCGCGCTGTTGCAGTCGATCTGGATCATCCGCGAGACGACCTCGCCGGTCGGCTGCAAGGCGAGGAAATGCCTGAAATAGTCGAGCTTGCCTGCTGCAGTCGGGCGCGGGGTGTTGGATACCGTCGGCAGCAGCAACGACCCGGGGGCATAGTTGTCGACCACGCGCTGCGGATCGCCCGACTGCACGTCGTCGTTCCAGCGGTCGAAGAGAGCGGCGACCTGCTGCTCGTCGATGGTATGGCAGGCTCGATCTTCGGCCTGTGCGGCGATGGGGGACAGGGAAAGCAAGAGCAGGGGTAGTGCGTATTTCATTGCATTACTCGAGGTGGAGGGGTCGATTGCGGAACAGGAGCCGCTGCGGTTCTGCGCCTTCGCGCATGACTGTGACCGCCCAGGCCTGTCGACATTCCATCCCCTAATGAAGCATTGCCCGGTCCAGCGCTTCGCGGACCTCACGGAAGGAGCCGGCGGCCTCGGGCGAGAGGCGAATCAGCGGCAGATCGACGGTCCGGCACAGCTGGTCGAGGAAATCGTCCGCGGCCTGTGGCTCGTCCAGCTTGAGCGCGCAGACGGCGGCCAGGTCGCGCTTGCGGCACAGGAGGAAATCGAAGCGCTGCGCGGCGATCCGGTTGGTCGCCCGGTACCAGTACGCCCTGCGCGCGAGGGCGGTGACCTCGACGACATCGGCGACGCCTACCTTGGCGAGGATCAGGTAGTCGTCGCCGGCGCTGCGTTGCAGCGTCGCCAGCAGTTCACGCTCGGCCGGGGCGAACAGGGGCTCCTTGAGGCGATAGGGAAACTGCAATGCCGGATGGTTGAGCTGCCGGTTCTTGATGAAGAACACCAGCACGAAGCAGACGAAGGCCACCAGCGTCAAGGCGAGCCAGCTCATCCGGGGCGGCCTCGTCCTGCCGGCGGCACCAGCCTGCGTGCGGACTCAATGGCGCGATCGTTCATGCGGCCTCCTGTCTGGTTGTCTACCATGGTGGAGTGCAGAGCGCGGAAATGGTTTCCTCCGTTATCCACTACAGCTGTGCAGCTTTCTGTGGATAAGCATGGGAATGAAGGCGCTGGACCTTGCAGCACTAGGTCTTGAAGAATCTGCTCAAATTTCGCTCAATGCCTTGTTTGTCGAAGGAAAAAGCTCCAGCCGGCATGAGAAGGGAAAGAACCGCAGGCGTCCTCGCCATTGGCGATGGGTTATCCCCGGTTATTGTGGACGTCATTGTGGATAAAGCGGGCAAAGACGTCGCGAAGCCCCATATCTTTGCCGCCTTGGCGTCACTGGCTGAATTTTGCTCAGCTCGACGGAATGCCCGTTGCACGGGCATTCCTGCACCGCGGCGCGGTCGATCATGCCGGCGCGGTTTTTTCCCACCTGGCGTGCACGGTCGGCTGCCAATCCTCGAGCAGGCGCAGCAGCGTTTGCGCCGAATCGCTGCGCTGCAGCATGTCGCGATGGGCGCCGCGCACGAAACGTTCCTCGACGAGATGGTCGAGGAAGTGGCTGAGCTTGCTGTAGAAGTGGTTGACGTCGAACAGGCCGAGCGGCTTGTTGTGATAGCCGAGTTGGCCCCAGGTCCAGACTTCGAACAGCTCTTCCAGCGTCCCCAGGCCGCCGGGCAGAGCGATGAAGGCGTCCGACAGCTCGGCCATCCGGGCCTTGCGTGCGTGCATGCCGTCGACCACTTCCAGGCGCGTGAGTCCGGTATGGCCGACTTCGGCATCCTTCAGGCTCTGGGGGATGATGCCGACGACTTCGCCGCCGGCCTCCATGGTGGCGTTGGCCACCACCCCCATCAGGCCCACGGCGCCGCCGCCATAGATCAGCGTGATGCCATTGGCTGCCAGGGTGCGGCCGAGTTCGCGGGCGGCCTGTTCATAGATCGGGTTGGCGCCCGTGCTGGCGCCGCAAAAAACGCAAATGGAACGCAGGGACATCGTTGACTCCGTTGCAGGGACTGCCCGCAGGTTACGCCGCGCGGCGACCGGGGCCAAGCGGTGCCCCCGGCGAGATCATCGATCGACCCAGGCACCGCTGACCGCCGAGGCGTAATCGGCGAACAGGCATTCGAACAGGTTGTGGCTGAACATGGTCAGGCTCCTCCGCGGTTGATGAGCCCATGGTATGGGCGCTCCGGCTAGCCGGCCCGTTGATTCTGAACATCGTCGCGATAGGACGATGGCTATCGTGACTGCTTGGGTTTATCCCCGAACTCTGTGCAGCAATCTGTGGATAAGCTTGGGAAGAGCCGCTGCGAGCGAGTGCTCATCGGGGCTGGCGTGGTGCGTACATTTTTTGCCCAGATAACTGGGGATGCGGCTGGATGCCGCGCTACAGGGGGGTTGTCGTCATGTTGACGAACAGTGGGAAGCTATCAAAAGGGCGACATGCAATGGCCGAGGTTATCCCCGGAAGCTGTGGAAAACTCTGTGGTTTGTTTGGGTAAAGATGCCTGTGGAGCCGTTTTGACGGGGGTTGAGCCGGATTGAATGAAAAATGCTCATGACGGTGGACGTGGCTGCCATCGTCCATCGCATCATCCCGCTGTCTTATGCTCCGGCATTCATTCGCGGCCAGTTGGTTGTGGGTGCCTGGGCCCTCGCCGACACTCGCCCGGTCGACGAAACCGTCCCATGAAAAATCCGCTGAAGGAGCCCCGAATGACTGAAGCCATCCGCTTCGAAGACAAGGTTGTGATCGTCACCGGTGCCGGTGGCGGGCTTGGCCGCGCACATGCGCTGCTGTTCGCCCGTCATGGCGCCAGGGTCGTGGTCAACGATCTGGGCGGCAGCGCCCAGGGCGAGGGGGCCAGCAGTTCCGCCGCCGATCGCGTGGTAGAGGAGATTCGCCAGGCTGGCGGCAGCGCAGTGGCCAACCACGACTCGGTGACCGATGGCGGCAGGATCGTGCAGCAGGCGCTGGATACCTTCGGCCGTGTCGATGTGGTGGTCAACAATGCCGGCATCCTGCGCGACAAGACCTTCCACAAGATGGAGGATGCCGATTGGGACCTGGTCTATCGCGTACATGTCGAAGGCGCCTACAAGGTCACCCGGGCCGCATGGCCGCACATGCGCGAGCAAGGCTATGGCCGGGTGATCTTCACCGCCTCGACGTCCGGCATCTACGGCAACTTCGGCCAGTCCAACTACGGCATGGCCAAGCTCGGCCTCTACGGGCTGACCCGCACCCTGGCGCTGGAAGGGCGCAAGAGCAATATCCTGGTCAATGCCATCGCGCCCACCGGCGCGACGCGCATGACCGAAGGGCTGATCCCGCCGCAGGTATTCGAGCAGCTCAAGCCGGAGCTGGTCAGCCCGCTGGTGGTGTACCTGGCCAGCGAGCGCTGCCAGGACACCGCCGGGCTGTTCGAGGTCGGTGGCGGCTGGATGGGCAAGGTGCGCTGGGAGCGCAGCCTGGGCATGGGCTTCGATCCGCGGGCCGGCTTCGATGCCGAAGATGTCGCCGCACACTGGCAACGGATTTGCGACTTCGAGAATGCCGCACACCCGGCGGACAACATCGAGGCGCTCCGGGAAATGATGGCCAACCTGCAGCAGCACGCCGGCTGAGGCATGGTGGCGGCCGGCGCCTTCCGTTGGGCGGGGAGGCACCGGCGCAGGGTCAGGCCGGCGCCGTCAGCGCGTCCGGCTGCAGCAGGCGCATCGCCTTTTCGCGGGCCTGGCTCAGGTCGCGCACGTACAGCAGCCGCCCCTCCAGCCGGTGGATGCCGGCGCGGCGCAATTTCAGGCGCACCCGCGCGTTGCTGCCGCTGAGAATGAGGGTGACGCCCAGCTTGCGGTAATCCACCAGCACGTTTTCCAGCGCCGCCAGGGCAGTCATGTCCAGCATCGGTACCGCGCTGACGTCGACGATGACGACCTTGACCTCGGGGTTGAAGCGGCGCAACGCGCCGAGCGCCTTTTCCGCCGCGCCGAAGAACAGCGGGCCACGGATGGCATAGGTGGCGACGTGCTCGGGCATATCCTGGAGAAGCTTGCGTTGATCGCGCGAAAGCACCGTGGTGTCGGTCAGCTCGCTCATGCGCTTGATGAACAGGCCGGCGGCCAGCAGCAGGCCGACGCCCACCGCCAGCACCATGTCGAACAGCACGGTCAGCACCAGGCAGGTCAGCAGCACCAGCACGTCGCTGCGCGGCGCGATGCGCAGCACGTGCAGCACATGCGGCGCTTCGCTCATGTTCCAGGCCACGATCACCAGCAACGCCGCCAGCGCGGCCATCGGCAAGTAGCTGAACAGCGGCGCCAGCCAGAGGATCGCCACCAGCACCACGCCGGCGTGGATGATCGCCGCCAGCGGTGAAAACGCCCCGGCCCGCACGTTGGTGGCGCTGCGGGCTATCGCGGCGGTAGCGGTGATGCCGCCGAACAACGGGGCGATCAGGTTGCCCAGGCCCTGGCCGATCAGTTCGCCATTCGGCTCGTGGTTGCTGCCGGTCATGCCATCGGCCACCACCGCGCAGAGCAGCGACTCGATGGCGCCGAGCATGGCGATGGCAAAGGCCGGCGCCAGCAGCTGATGGAACAGATCGTAGTTCAGCTGCAGCGGCTGGCCATCCGGCCCGGGCAGCAGCCATGGCCAGGCGAAGTCCGGCAGGAACGGCGGGATACCCGGGTGGCTAACGCCGTCGAGGGTATAGCTGAAGCGTTCTCCCAGCGTGGCGACCGGCAGCCCGGAGGACTCCAGGGCCAGCCCCACCAGCGCGCCGACGGTCAGCGCTACCAGGTGTCCGGGAACCTTGGGTACCCAGCGCGGCCAGATGATCAGGATCGCCAGGCAGATCGCCGCCACCAGGGTGTCGCCAAGCCGGGCCCCGGGCAGCGAGCGCACCAGCAGGGCGACCTGCTCGACATAGTGTTGCGGCTGTTCCAGCAGCATCAGCCCGAACAGGTCCTTGATCTGCAGCGTGGCGATGACGATGCCGATGCCCGCGGTGAAACCGAGGGTGACGGGATAGGGAATGAAGGCGATCAGGCGCCCCGCGCGCAGCAGGCCGAGGGTGATCAGGATGAGGCCGGCCAGCATGGTGCACAGCAGCAGCCCGCCAAGCCCGAACTGCTGGGTGATCGGCAGCAGGATCACCACGAAGGCGGCGGTCGGCCCCGAGACGTTGAAGCGCGACCCCCCGGTCAGGGCGATCAGCGGAGCGGCGATCAGCACGGTATACAGACCATGCTGCGGCGCCACGCCGACGGCGATCGCCAGCGCCATGGCCAGCGGGATGGCGATGATGCCAACGGTCAGGCCCGCGCTGATATCGCCGCGCAGGGCGCGGGCTCCGTATCCCAGGCGTAGCGCCTGGCGCCAAGCGGCGAAGAGGGGGGGGAACTTCATGCCGGGGACGCTCCTTGTGCGCAAAGCGCCATTATAGGCGCGGAAGCAAGCTGCTTTTTGTGTCCCCTGAAAGATCGCTCGGCCGGCGAGGGCGGCGATGTACGACCTTGGTCGCAAGCGGCCCTGGCGCGTTGAGTGAGCCGCCTTCGAGGAGTAAACTGCCGCCCCCGTGATACCCCGTGGAGCGGAGGCGACATGCGTAAAGACAAGAAACAGGTGATTGGCGACGAGATCGCGGACGAGTCGATCAAGCTGTTTCTGCAGCCTGAGCCGGCTGACGACACGCCCCCTTCGCTGCACAAGCTGGTCAAGGCCTATCGTGGCCTGCGCCTCGATGACTTCGAGCGCTTTCTCGGTTTCTTCGTGGCGGCCGGCTACGACCTCGGCGCCCGGAATGCCAAGGGGCAGGACTTCATCGACCTGGTCGCCGACCAGCGTCACGCCAGGCCCTACATCGAATTGGTCGAGGCCATGCGCGGCTGATCCGAAGGGGCGCCGCTTCGTATCGAAGTATCGAGCATAGTCGCCAGCGCGCGGACTGCGAGCCGCGCGCAGCGGCCGGGCTCGCAAGCAGGATTCACAATCGTTTTTCTCGCCGCGTCGCCGTAGAGCACTGGGCAAGGCCCGCTCCGGATGGATCGCAGCGAGGGGAAGGAGGCCAAAAGCCGCCCTTCCGACAGCTGGCAGGTGATGTTCGACGCCTGTTCTCGGGCACATGCTCCCGAGCAGCGGTATGGGAACCATGCTCCGTTCCCGACCGTCTGGCTGGTGGGTTTTACGCGGCCGCGTACTGCGGTCACGACAGTTTAATGCTGTGATTCTGGAGAACGCGTTGATGACGCAACACGATAGTGAAGCAGTGGACATGGTGCTGGTGGGAGCCGGCATCATGAGTGCGACCCTGGCGGTACTGCTCAAGGAACTCGATCCCAATATCAAGCTGGAAATCGTCGAGCTGCAGGAGTCCGGGGCCATCGAGAGTTCCAATCCATGGAACAATGCCGGTACTGGCCATGCGGGGCTGTGCGAGCTGAACTACACCCCGGACAGCAAAGACGGCACGATCGACATCAAGAAGGCCGTGCTCATCAATACCCAGTTCGAAGTCTCGAAGCAGTTCTGGGCTTACCTGGCCGACCGCGAGGGCTTCGGCTCTCCCCGCGACTTCATCAATTCCGTGCCGCACCTGAGCTTCGTGCGCGGCAGCAAGAACATCGATTACCTCAAGCGCCGCTTCGACGCGCTGAAGACCCACCATGCCTTCGCCGACATGGAATACAGCGAGGACCGCGCGACCCTGGCCGAGTGGATGCCGCTGATGATGCCGGGCCGTGCCGCCGACGAGCCGATCGCCGCGACCCGCGCCATGAATGGCACCGACGTCAACTTCGGCGCGGTGACCAGCCAGCTGCTCAGCTACCTGTCGCGCAACACCGGCGTCAAGGTGTCCTACAACCAGAAGGTCACTGGCCTCGACCGCACCGCTAGCGGCTGGAAGGTCGACATCAAGAACACCCGCACTGGCGATTCGCGCGAAGTGCAGGCTGGCTTCGTCTTCCTCGGCGCCGGCGGCGCGGCACTGCCGCTGCTGCAGATGTCCGGCATCGAGGAAGGCAAGGGCTTCGGTGGCTTCCCGGTCAGCGGCCAGTGGTTGCGCTGCGACAATCCGGAAATCGTCAAGCAGCACCAGGCCAAGGTCTACAGCCTGGCCGCGGTCGGCGCGCCGCCGATGTCGGTGCCGCACCTGGACACCCGTGTGGTCGATGGCCAGAAGTCCCTGCTGTTCGGGCCCTACGCCGGTTTCACCACCAAGTTCCTCAAGCGCGGGTCGTTCATGGATCTGCCGCTGTCGATCCGCCCGAGCAACATCGGCCCGATGATGGCGGTGGCTCGCGACAACATGGACCTGACCCGCTACCTGATCAAGGAAGTGATGCAGTCCATGGACGATCGCCTGGAAACCCTGCGCGGTTTCTACCCCGAGGCCAAGGCCGAGGACTGGCGCCTGGAAGTGGCCGGCCAGCGGGTGCAGATCATCAAGAAGGACCCGAAGAAGGGCGGCATCCTGCAGTTCGGCACCGAACTGGTGGCGGCGAAGGACGGCACCATCGCCGCGCTGCTCGGCGCTTCGCCGGGCGCTTCGGTCACCGTGTCGATCATGCTGGATCTGATCGAGCGCTGCTTCCCCGAGCAGTATCGCTCGCAGGCCTGGGCGAGCAAGCTGGGCGAGATTTTCCCGGCTCGCGAGACCACGCTGCAGAATGATGCGGTGGCGTACCGTGAGATCAGTGCAATGGCGGATAAGCGCCTGGGCCTGGTCGACTGAGCCTGATCGTTCCGGTTGAATGGAAAAGCCCTGCATTGAATGGTGCGGGGCTTTTTTATGGATGTTAGGTGCTGATACCGGACTGGCAAGTTTGGGTGTTACTGCCATTTGGTTTGGGCTTGAACCTCGGCGATCAAGGCGCTTACCGAGTGTGCTGACACTTCTGGTTTCGCCCGAGTCGCCTGGAAGATCGAGAATTATTGCTTTTTGCTCGATGCACGAACTATCAGGCGACGCCAAAGGCCCCTTCAGGAGGGTGAGCGGAATCGTTGCGTAGGGGGTTGAGCGGCATGGACGCCGCGAGAGACGCGAAGGGACAGGGACGTCCCTTCGCGGCGTGCCCCTGGAGCGGCGATGGAGCGAAACGGAGCGTAGCGGAGTAACAGCCGCAGGCTGGCCCGGAGGGCGAGCGAAGCGAGTAACGGACCCGGAGCGAAGCGCAGGGCCGGATGCAGGGGCAAGCGTTTTTGCTTACTTTTTTCGCGACTGAAAAAAGTGAGTCGCCCAGCAGGGCGAAACCAATCTCTCAAGCAACTCGCTAAACGCCAGTGAAAGCAAAACTTTCATTCAACACACCCAATCTTGCCAGTCCGGTATCAGCTGTCTCTGCTCACGATAATCTGCAGAGAACCTCACATGCCGATCAAGCCGCGCGCGTAGCGTCGGCCGGCAACTGCCGGCCGATCCAACCCAGCCGCACCTCCACCACCTCGACCCAGCGTGGCCCCTGCGGTCTGGCGGCGCTGCTGAACAGCATGCGACAGCAGCCCTGCTCATCGAGCAGGGCATAGTGACGGAGTGCGCGGCGGCGCAGCAGGGCGGGAAGCAATCGCATGGAGTGGCGCTCATGGCTGTGACATCGCCGCCTTTATCGCAGACATCCGTGACAGGCGGATGAAGGAACGTGCCGGTGTCGCAGCCGGTCTGAATCGCATCACTGTCGGCTGGCTGCGCCGCTGGGTATACTGCCCGGCGTTCGTCGTTCCCTAACCTTGGAGAAAACAGCATGCTGCGGCGCCTGTTGTTCGGTCTTGTCACTGTCCTTGGAGTGAGCCTGGTCGGCTGTGCCCATAGCCCCCAGCAGCTCGATCCCAGTCCCAAACTCGGCGGTACCATCAATCCTGTCGGCCAGGGACAGCCCGTGGTGGTGCGGGTCGTCGACGGTCGTGCCTCGCCGACGCTGGGCACCCGCGGCGGGTTGTATCCGGAAACCAGCGCGGTGATCGTGCCCAGCGAGAAGATCATTCCCAAACTGCAGGCGCAGACCGAAGCGGCCGTTCGGCTGCTGGGTTTCACGCCATCACCGAATGCCTACAACGCCCCGCAGCTGACCCTGACGCTGGCCGAACTGAAGTACCAGTCGCCCAAGGAAGGCCTGTATGTGACCGAAGCCAACATCGGCGCCACCCTGCGGGTCGAGGTACAGAATTCCGGCAAGCGCTACAACGGTCGCTATGGTGCTTCGTTGAACCAGCGCTTCGGCATGGCGCCCAACGAGCAGACCAACACCAAGCTGGTTAGCGATGTCCTGAGCGATGCGCTGACCCGCGTATTCCGCGACGAGAGCATCGGTCGCCTGCTGGCCGAATAGCGCCGCCCCGCTCCCCGGACGTCACCATGAACCCGTCTCATCGAGACGGGTTTTTTATGACCATGTCCCGCTCGCGCATCGCATGTGCGTCGAACGTCGGGCGCAGGTTGGCTCGGGCCTGTAGGTTGGGTTGAGGCGCATAGCGGCGAAGCCCAACGTATTCGTGCCCATGCCAGCCTGTTGGGCTTCGCGGCGCTCAGCGCCACCTACCCGCGAGCGCCCGATCAGCGGCTGTTGCAAGGCTTCGGCCGAATATGTCCAGCAAGGCCCTGCGACACGTAAGGGGCGTAGCCTTTTATGAGCAACTGCTGGTGCTTATCGCCTGTTGAAATGCAGAAGCCCCGCGCGGGGCGGGGCTTCTGGCGGTGTAGTGAGGCCGGGCTCAGCGTACGCCGGAGTTGCGCAAGGCCGCCGGGGTGTACTGGTTGGAGTTGGCCTTGTAGTTGTAGGTGTAGGGGTTCTTCTCTTCGTTCTTCATGCCCATGACCAGGTAGCGGCCGGAGACGAGGTCGTAGAGCGTCTCCATCGCATACAGCGGGACCTGCACGTTGTAGATGTAGGTGCTGTGCGCCTCGGCCACGCGCCAGAGCTGGTTGCGACCGTCGTAGTGGTCGATGATCGCGGCCTGCCAGGTGTCCTCGTCGATGAAGAAGTGGCGCTTGGCGTAGATATGGCGCTCGCCCGTTTTCAGCGTCGCCTCGACTTCCCAGACGCGGTGCAGCTCGTAGCGGGTCAGGTCCTGGTTGATGTGGCCGGCCTTGAGGATGTCACCGTACTTATGTTCGGGCGAATCCAGGCGGTAGGCGTTGTAGGGGATGTACAGTTCCTTCTTGCCCACCAGTTTCCAGTCGTAGCGATCCGGTGCACCGTTGAACATGTCCAGGTTGTCGGAGGTGCGCAGGCCGTCGGCGGCGGTACCCGGGCCGTCATAGGCGACCTGGGGCGCGCGGCGCACGCGGCGCTGGCCGGCGTTGTAGATCCACGCCATGCGCGGCTCCTTCACCTGGTCCAGGGTTTCGTGCACCAGCAGCACGTTGCCCGCCAGGCGCGACGGCTCGGTCACCTGCTGCTTGAAGTAGAACAGGATGTTGCCGTGCTTCTCCGGGTTGTAGTCGGTAAGGGTGTCGGTGTAGACCACCTCGTCGATGAACTTGACCAGGCTGTAGCTGCCGTTGACCTGTGGCGTGGCCTGGGCGACGAGGCGCCGGGCCGAGCTACCGCGGTAACGGGTGATGTGGTTCCAGATGACTTCCAGGCCATCCTTGGGGATCGGGAAGGCGACGGCGGTCTGGAAATTCTCCAGGCCGTTGCCGCCACGGACCAGGTTGGCCTGGCGCGCGTTGTGCGCGGCGGCATCGTAGATGTGCTGCGGCATGGCGGCACTGCGGCGGGTTTCGAAGACCGGCAGGCGATAGGTCTGTGGATAACGCTTGAGCATGGCAATCTGCCCGGGGCTCAGGTTGTCCTTGTATTGCTCGTAGTTCTGCGCGGTGATGGTGAATTTCGGCTTGTCAGCGCCGAACGGGTCGCCGACGAAGCCGTCGGCGCTGATCGGGGCGGCATCCTGCGGCAGGCCGCCGGTCCAGGCCGGGATGGTGCCGGCGGCGTTGCCGGCCATTTCGGCGCCGACCGGTGTCAGCGCGTTGCCGAGCCTGGCCGCCTCGGATTCGGATACGGCTGCCATGGCACTGCTGGCCAGGAATGACAGCGTAAGGGCCCCCATTGTGAGTATTGTTTTTTTCATTATCTGGTCCTGTGCTCCTGAATAGCTGTTCCCCCGCGGCGCTTGCGGCGAGCGGGCGTCGATCGGCGTATCCGTAGAGCCGATGCATGCCGCAGCCCCGCCTGGCTGTCGGCCCGCACGCGCTCTAGCTTGCCGCTTCGAGGTATGGCGAGGGTGAAGGTCGGGAGGACTATAAGTCAAGATTGAACGATGAACATGGCGCCATAAGCCAGCCTGATAATGGTGGGGCCGAGCCGCCGCTCCGTCGGAAAAATCCAGGTGTGGCGTTTCGCTTGCTAGACTGCGCGGCCGCGTTCGGCGATGCGTCGAACATTCGATCACACCTGAGCGGAGGTCTGGATGTCGCTGCAGGCGCCCCTGGTCATGAGCCCGGTTTTTCTTCTCGACTGCATGGCGCTGCTCTGCGCCCTGTGCGGCAGCTGGTTGCTGCTGGCCACCCGCTGGCGCGAGCAGCGCGCGGCAACGCGCTTGCTGGCGGCTGGCGATTCCGCTGCCGGGGCGGCGGAGGTCGGCCACGCGGCGGCGATTCGCCTCAATCGGCTGTTCTATCGGGCCGGTTTAGCCGGGCTGGCGCTGGCCCTGGCATTTTCCTGGGGCGGCCAACTGCTCTGACGGCCGCCGCCGCTGTTCGAGCGGCGGCAGGGCGCGGTTCTTAGAGCTCCAACCCGGCATTGAGTCGGTACTGATTGCGTACCGGCATGGCGTACTGCTGGATCAGGTACGGCTGCTGCACGCTGGGGCAGGCGGCCAGGCGCTTGGCCCATTCGGCCTCGGCGCGCTCCACTTCCTCGCGGCTGAACAGTTCGGCGGCGCTGGGCACCTCGATCTCCGGGTCACGGCCATCCCACAGGCGATAGGCCAGGTAGTGCACGGGAAACAGGCGGTAGCCGCAGAGGATCTGGCGGTCGACGGCCGCGGCCATCTGCTTGGCGTCCTCGGGGACGTTGTCCATCGGCGTGCCGAAGGCCACGTGGACCCGTCCCTTGTAACCGGTGATGCCCAGCGCGATGCTGGCGTCGTCCTCGCCCGGCGCCTTGCAATAGCTGCCGGTGGTGGCACGGATGTACAGCTCGCGCGCCTTGGCCTGGTCGCAGGGGTCGTATTCGTAGCTGATCGCCACCGGAATCGGCCGCAGCGCGGCGAGCGCGTCGGCGAACGACTCGTCCTTGCGACTCATGTGCAGCATCTTGAGGATCGCCGAATCGGTACGGTCGTCGCCGTCCTTGGCGCGGCCTTCGGCCTGGGCGATCCACACCGATTCGCCGTCGTTACGGATCGAATGGTTGATGTAGGCCGAGAGCACCTGGTAGGCCGCCAGTTTCTCGCGGCGCCCGGTGATCGAGCGGCGGACGATGAAGCTCTTGTTCAGGCGCATCAGGTCGCTGACGAACGGCCGCTGCAGCAGGTTGTCGCCGATGGCGATGCGCGGCGTGCGGATGCCCGCCTGATAGACCGCGTAGTTGACGAAGGCGGGGTCCATCACGATGTCCCGGTGGTTGGCCAGGAACAGGTAGGCGCGGCCCTGCTGCAGCTGCTCCAGGCCCGAATAGGTCACCCCGTCGGTGGCGCGTTCGATGGTGCGGTCGACATAGGCTTCGATCTTGTTCTGCAACGCGTCCACCGTATGAATACTGGCGAACTCGCGGCGCAGCCTGCGGGCGATGATGGGTTTGATCAGCCAGCCCAGGGTGTCGGCCAGGCGTGGGAAGCGGAAGTGCGCCAGGATATCGAGAAATTCCCGATCGGCGAACAGGCGGGCCATGACGACCGGGACTTCGGTGTCGGCATAGGGTCGGATGGCTTCGAATTCGTCCATCATGCTCTCTGTAAAGGAAACGGCGAGAAACGGGCTCGTGCGGTGAACACAGCGGGTAATTTGCTGAACAGGCGGGGCGTCTGGCCCATACTCGGAGCACAGCGACCGCTTTCTCTGCCTGATCGCCCGCCATGTTTCGGCATGCGGCCGGCGCACCTCCTGCGAGGCGCACCTTGGTCAGTTCTTGGGTTTGCCGGTTTTCGGCGCGCTTGCGATGAGAAACCGGGACCTCAGAGACGGCGATTATAGCGACAAGTCACGTGGAGGACCGATGCTGGAAGCACAGCTCTATCAATGCCCGTACTGTGGCGAGCCGGTCGAGGCCCTGCTCGATCTCAGTGGTGGCGATCAGCAGTACATCGAGGATTGCCCGGTGTGCTGCCGGCCGATCGTGTTCGATCTGCGCACCGACGGTGTCCACTGGCAACTCGGGACCTTCAGGGAGGACGAGTGATGCAGCGTATCTACGAACCGCGCGACCTGCTGGAGGCGCAGATGCTCAGCGGCATGCTGATGGGCGAGGGCATCGATGCCTTTCTGGCCGGCAGCCATCTGCTGGGCGCCATGGGTGAGTTGCCGGCGGCGGGGCTGCTGGGGCTGATGGTGGCTGACGAGGATGCCGAGCGGGCACGCCAGCTGATCGCCGCGTACAATGGCGCCGAGCCGTTGCCGGGCGATGAACCGGAGAGTTACCCCGGCGAATTGATCTGCTGACGAGTCTTTCTATGTGTGGCCGCTACGCCCTTTTTCGCTGGAGCCAGGATTTTGCCGCCTTGCCCGGTTTCCCCGCTGACCAGCAGCCGCACTGGAGCCTGGCGCCTGGCGCCTCGGTGCTGTTGCTGCGCCAGGTCGACGAGCAGTTGCAACTGAGCCGGGTGCGTTGGGGGTTGACGCCCGCCTGGCTCACCGACCTGACCCGCACGCCTGCGCAGGCGCGCGCCGAAACCCTGGCCGAGCAGCCGATGTTTCGTGAGGCCTTCCGCCTGCGGCGCGGCCTGCTGCCGGCCAACGGCTTCTATGAGTGGCGTGGTAGCGCTCGCAAGCGGCCCTACTGGATGACCGGCGAAGGCTCGCTGAATTGGTTCGCGGCCTTGTGGGAGGCCTATCCGGTCGAAGGGCATACCTACCTGAGCGCCGCGGTGGTGACCCTGCCGGCGGCGAACCTGCGCCGGCCGCTGATGCTCGACGAGGCGGGGCGCTCCGCCTGGCTCGATCCGACGACCCCGCTGGACGTCTTGCAGGCGCTGCTCGGCCAGTCGCAACCGGCGCTGCGCGAGCGCCCGCTGGCGACGCTGGTGAACGATCCGAAGCTCGATGCGCCGGAGTGCCTGACACCGGCGTAGCCTGGGGCGGGCGGCGCTCTGCCGAGGTGTGCGGCGGCGCAACCCAACGCTCATCGATGTGCCGCCTGTTGCATCGCCCGTTGGGCTTCGCTTCGCTCAGGCTGCGCGCCCCGACCCAACCTACGGCTGCTCCGCCCATATGCACGGAGTGCACGCCGTAGGTTGCGGTTGAGGCGCGTAGCGCCGAAGCCCAACACCACGCCGAAGTGATGGTTGACGCCTTGCTCGTTGGGCTTGGCTCAGCCTCGGCGGCTCCACCCAGCCTGCATAAGCCGGCGCCTTGCGGGCCCTTTCAGACCCTGAACTGGTTGATCAGCCGGCGCTGTTGCTCGGCCAGGCGTGTCAGGCCGGCACTGGCCTGGCTGGCCTCCTCGGCACCGCCGGCGACCTGCTGGGCCACTTCGCCGATATTGTTGACGTTGCGGTTGATGTCCTCGGCGACGGCGCTTTGCTCTTCGGCGGCGCTGGCGATCTGGTTGTTCATGTCGTTGATCAGCGAGACCGCCTGGGTGATCGCCAGCAGCGCTTCGGCGGCGGCGCTGGCCTGCTCGACGCTGTGCAACGTGCGGCTCTGGCTCTGTTCCATCACGGCGACGACGTCCCGCGTGCCGTTCTGCAACTGCTGGATCATCTGCTGGATCTCGCCGGTGGCCTGCTGGGTCTTCTGCGCCAGGTTGCGCACCTCGTCGGCCACCACGGCGAATCCGCGGCCCTGCTCGCCGGCGCGGGCGGCCTCGATCGCCGCGTTGAGGGCGAGCAGGTTGGTCTGTTCGGCGATGCTGCGGATGGTCACCAGGATGGCGTCGATGTTTTCGCTGTCTCGTGCCAGGGCCTGCACCACGTCCACCGCGCGGCCGATCTCGCCGGCCAGTTCGGTGATGGTCGAGCCGGTGTCCTGGACGATATGACGACCCTGGTTGGCGGCGCGGTCGGCGTTGCTCGCCGCCTCGGCGGCCTGGCTGGCGTTACGTGCCACATCCTGCGCGGTGGCGGTCATCTGGTGCACCGCGGTGGCGACCTGCTCGATCTCGGCCAGCTGGGTCTGCACGCCCTTGTCGGTGCGGATGGCGATGTCGGCGGTGTGTTCCGAGGCATCGCTGACCTGCTGCACCGAGCCGACCACCTCGCCGATCATGCCCTGCAGGCGCGCGAGGAACGCGTTGAAGCCGGCGGCGATCTGCCCCAGTTCATTGCGGCTGTCGATGTTCAGGCGCTGGGTGAGGTCGCCTTCGCCCTGGCCGATGTCGTCGAGCATGGCCACCATGTCCCGCAGGGGCCGGGTGATGCGCCGGCTGATCAGCCAGAGGGCGGCGAGCCCGATCATCGCGATCAGCAGGCCGATCAGCAGCATGGCAGCGAGGCTGCTGTGGTTTTCCTGGGCCAGGGCGGTGATGAGCTGTTCCAGGTCCTGCATGACCACGGCCAGCGGCAGTTCCAGCATCAGCACCCAGCGGGCATCGGTGTCGGTGAAGGAAAAGGGCAGCAACACCTCGATCAGGCCGCGTGTTTCGTCGACCTGATAGTGGACCTGGCCGACCGGCAATCGCTCGATGCTCTTCAAGGCTTCGGGGGCGAGAATCTGCGCCGCCGGTTTGCCGAGCAGGGCGGCGTCGTGGCTGTAGGCGGCCAGGCGGCCGTTGCCGGAGATTAGCGCGATCTTGCCGACACCGCCGTAGAGCTGGTCGTTGACGCCGCCGAGCAGCTGCTGGATGAAGTCGACCCGGATGTCGGCGCCGACGATGCCTTGAAACTTGCCGTCGATGATGATCGGGGCGCTGAACGAGGACAGCAGCGCCTTTTCACCATTCATTTCATAGGGAGCCGGATCGCCCACGCAGGATTTCAGGTGCTCGCGCGGGCACAGGTAGTACTCGCCGGCGCGTACGCCGGTCTCGAGCAGCGTGGTGTCTTCGATGTCGGTGAGCCTGTCGAGCACCACGCTGCCGCCGTTGTCGCGATACAGCCAGCTGGCGAAACGGCCATTGAGCATGCCGGGCGCGTCGCCGCGGTACATCACGTCGTTGGCGTCCACGCCGTTGGGTTCCCAGGCGATGAACGTACTGTTCAGCGCCGGGTTCTGCAGCAGGGTCTCCCGTGCCAGATTGATCAGTTCCTCGCGGGTGAGGTTGGCCATGGGCATGCCCTGGTCATCGGTCATGCCGGGCAGGGCGTTGACCCGGGCGAGGCCGATGGCGATCTGCAGCGGCTCCTGCAGCTGCGCCTGGAGGCGGCTGACCTGCCATTGCGCCAGGGCGGTCACGCGTTGTTCGGCCATGCCTTCGATCAGCCCCCGGGTACGCTCCTCGACCAGTTCCTGGGTACGCATGCCGGATACCATCGCGTAGAGCAGCAGGGCCGCGATGATGGCGAGCGTACAGGCTCCGGCGAGGGCGGCGAAGGAGGTCTGGATCGATCTGAACATGGCGTGGCTGCTCTTGTTGGCTACGTCTGGTTCTGACGCTATCGGCAGGTTTCGTCATTGCTGCAGCCGCGCCTGTCGGTTGCCGGGGCGCCGGGCCGGCGCGGGGGCACGAGCGGCTCTGCGCTGCGGATTGCGTCGAACGCCGCCGGGCGGCGTTGCGCGAGTGCCCGTGGCCTGGGTGGCGTGCCTTGTGAGGTGCCGTTCGGCTTGCCGTCATTCGCTGCAGCGACGCGGCTTGCGATGAAACGGGAACAGCCCCTAGCATACGGCGCAGATTCCCCGGAGAAGCTCCATGTTCAAGCCGCAACCATTGCCCATGCTGATCGCCGCCGCGCTGCTGGCGGGCTGTCAGGCCGTCAATACCACCAGCGGTGGCGCCGTGGGCGTCGACCGCAAGCAGTACATGTTCAGCATGCTGTCGACCGAACAGGTCAACCAGATGTATGCCCAGTCCTATCAGGAGACGCTCAGCGCAGCCTCGAGCAAGGGGGTGCTGGAGCAGAACAGCGCAGTGAGCAAGCGGGTCAATGCCATCGCCCAGCGCTTGATCGCCAAGGTCTCGGTGTTCCGTCCGGATGCGGCGCAATGGGCCTGGGACGTCAACGTGATCGACAGCCCCGAGCTCAACGCCAACTGCGGGCCGGGCGGCAAGATCATCTTCTATACCGGGCTGATCGAGAAGCTGAAACTCACCGACGACGAGATCGCCGCGGTGATGGGCCATGAGATTGCCCATGCGCTGCGCGAGCATGGGCGCGAGGCTATGTCCAAGGCCTACGGCGTGCAGATGGCTACCCAGCTGGGCTCGGCCATGGGCGTGGGGACCGGCGGCCTGCAGTTGGCGAACATGGGCGTGGAGTACCTGATGACCCTGCCCAACAGCCGCAGCAACGAGAACGAGGCGGACCTGATCGGCCTCGAGCTGGCCGCGCGTGCCGGCTACAACCCGAACGCCGCGCTCACTCTCTGGGAGAAGATGGCTTCGGCCGGTGGTTCGGCGCCGCCGGAGTTCATGAGCACGCACCCGTCGTCCAGCACCCGTACCGCGGCGCTGAAAGCCAATATTCCGAAAGTCATGCCGCTCTACGAGCAGGCCCGCAGCGGCCGTTGATCCGGCCCGCTGTCATCCGGCCGTTCAGGTCGGTGGCAGCAAGGCGCCGAGAGGGGTGTCGATGCCCAGTTGCAGGCGCACCCCCTCGAGGTCGATCAGCGTGGTGATCTCTTCGATGTCGCCGGCCGGGTTCAGCGTCCAGACGCTCATCGCGGCGATGGCGAGGATCTTGTCGCTGGCCGGATAGCCGAGCAGTGGCATCGCCAGCGTCCCCATCACCGTGCTGGACGTGACGACCTTGTGGCCTTCGCAGATGCATTCGTCCACCACCACTTCCAGGTCCGGCATCGCGCTGCGCACGTTGCGCACTAGCTCGGCGAAGCCGGCACTGTTCAGCGGCTGGCTGATGAATGAGCCCTTGTAGCTGAAATACTTGCTCTGCATCTGTTCGGAAAGGGCCAGGCGGCCCTTGTTCCAACTCAGGTCGATATGGTTGCAGACTCGTTTCTTGCGTCCATCCGCTGACATGCAGCCTGGTCTCCTCGGGGCGCTGATGGTGCGCTGCGGCTGCGCACTCTATCAGCTCCCCGGCCTTGCGGATTTGCGCTGGGTATCAGCCTGAGACAATCGCGCCCATGCTCAGCGCTTCGTAACCGGCATAAAGCGCCAACGCCGCGAACCCTGCAGCCGCGACCCGACGAATCAGCGCCAGCGGCAGGCGATCGGCGGCGAAATGGCTGGCCAGGACCACCGGGACATTGGCCAGCAGCATGCCGGCCGTGGTGCCGAGGATCACCAGGATGAATTCGGGGTACTGCGCGGCCAGCATCACCGTGGCGATCTGCGTCTTGTCGCCCATCTCGGCGATGAAGAAGGCCACGATGGTGGCGACGAAGGGACCGTAGGGGCGGCCGAGGCGGGTGTCGTCGTCATCCAGCTTGTCGGGGACCAGCGTCCAGGCGGCGACGGCGGCGAAGCTGAAGGCCAGGATCCAGCTCAGCATCACCGGTGACAACAGGCTCGATACCCAGCTGCCGACCGCGCCGGCTGCCGCATGATTGGCCAGGGTCGCGACGACGATCCCCCAGATGATCGGCCACGGGCGTCGATAGCGGGCCGCCAGCAGCAGCGCGAGCAATTGCGTCTTGTCGCCGATTTCGGCCAGGGCAACGATCAGGGTGGGGACGAAGAAAGATTCCAAGTGGCATTCCTTAAGGGCGGGTCGACAGTTCTCCATGACACGCACCACCTGCCCGCCCGGGTCAGGTGTACATGTCATGGGTCTTGTCAAACCGGGGCCGGGCGTAGGGCTACGCCCTGGCCGGTCGCATGCGCCATGGTCTGCGGACCAAGTATGTTGACGCATGCCGGACGAGCGGGGCGCTCGTCGGAGACTACTCCCCCAAGGACGGCGGCGAGTTTGCCGCAAGCCGCCCCTGGGTGCAAGCGCCTGCGGCGGCTGGCATCAGCCGCGCGGGGCCCGGTAGATGCGAAAGCCATCGCGCTCGGCCAGCGTCTGGCAGGGGCCGAGGTGGCGCTCGATCAGCGGTGGGTACTTGAGGAAGGTATTGGCCACCAGGCGCAGCTCGCCGCCGCCGAGCAGGTGTTCGGCCGCATGCTCAATCAGTGCCTCGCTGGCTTCGTAGCTGGTATGCACGCCCTGGTGGAACGGCGGGTTGCTGACGATCGCGGCCAGCTGCCGCGGCGCGGCGTGGATGCCGTCGCCGGCGATCACCTCGCCCTCCAGTCCGTTGGCGGCCAGCGTCATGCGGCTGCTCTCGACGGCGAAGGCGTCGACGTCGAGCAGCACCACCTCGCTCTGCGGGTAGCGCCGCTTCAGCACGGCACCGAGGATGCCGGCGCCGCAGCCGAAGTCGAGCAGGCGCCCGTTCGGCAGGCCGTCGAGGTGTTCGAGCAGCAAGGCGCTGCCGCGATCGAGCCGGCCATGGCTGAATACCCCGGGTAGGCTGATCACCTCGAGCGGGCCGTCCGCCAGCTGCAGGCTGAAGCGCTGGGCCAGCGCCGGCAGGTCCGGCAGCGCCGGTGCCTGCTCGACCTGAACCTGCCAGAGCTGGCAATGGCGCGCGCTGTCGAGCTTGCGCGGGGCACCGTAGCCGGCCAGCTGCCTGGCGGCGCGCTCGACCCCGGCGCGCTTCTCGCCGACCAGGTACAGCGGACGACCCTCGAGCCCGGCCGCCAGCGTCTGCAGCAGATACTCGGTCAGCTCTCGGGATTTCGGCAGGAACAGCACGGCGGCCTCGAAGTCCGCTTGGGCAGGCGTGACGCCGAAACTGCAACGTCCGGCAAAGCGCCGCTCCAGCAACTGTTGCTCGCCGGCATGCCAGCTCCAGCCGGTTGCCCCAGGCAGATGGCCCAGCAGATCGTCGGCGGGCAGGCCGGCCAGCAGCAGCTTGCCGCCGAACAGTTCGGCCTGGCGCAGCAGCACTTCGCTTCGGGGGTCCATGGGGCGTCTCCTGAAAAAGTCCGGGAGCTTAGGGGCTGTTGGCGTTTCGCCGCAAGTTGTGACGCGCCATGGCGCCAAAGAGCCGAAATAGCGCTTTCAGGTCTGGGGCAGTCCTTCGGCCTGCAATCGCCGCGGGGGCGCGCCCACAGGAGGTTCAGTGTGCACCGGCTGCTTTTTGTGGAAGGCCCCTCTGGGGCGATGCTTTTTAGCTTCAAGCTTCAAGCTTCAAGCTTCAAGCTGGCAGTCCTTCGGCCTGCATCGCCGCGAGGGCGCGCCTACAGGGGGCAGTGTGCACCGGCTGCTTTTTGTGGGAGGCCCGACCTCGGGGCGATGCTTTTCAGGCTTCAAGCCTCCAGTGCTTCTATCGAACGGCCGTCGTGAATGGCCCGATGGAGCCGCTATCGCATGCCGGTTCAGTTCACCTGGCGGGTCGGCGCGCCGGCGAAGAAGGCCTTGGCGTTCTCCGTCAGCTGGCCGACGATGCGCTGGCGTGCCTCGCGGCTGCCCCAGGCGCTGTGCGGGGTGACGATCAGCCGCGGCAGGCCGGGGGCCAGCAGCGGATTGTCGTCGCGTGGCGGCTCGCTGGTCAGCACGTCGGTGGCGGCGCCGCCCAGATGGCCGCGGCGCAGGGCATCGGCCAGGGCCTGTTCGTCGACCAGGCCACCACGGGCGGCATTGACCAGGAAGGCGGTCGGCTTCATCAACTGCAGCTCCCGCGCGCCGATGAGGTTGCGGGTCTGCTCGGTCAGCGGGCAATGCAGGGTCAGCGCGTCCACCTGCGGCAGCAGTTCGTCCAGGTCCAGGCGCTCCGGCCGCGCCGGCCGGCCCGGCAGATTGCCGATCAGCACGCGCATGCCGAACGCCTCGGCCAGGCGCGCCACCGCGCTGCCCAGTTCGCCATGGCCGAGCAGGCCGAGGGTCTTGCCCTCCAGCTCGACGATGGGGAAGTCCAGCAGGCAGAACTGGCCGCTTTCCTGCCAGCGCCCCCGGGCGACGGCCGCCTGGTAGTCGGGCAGGCGGGTGGCCAGTGCCAGCAACAGCATCAGGGTGTGCTGGGCCACCGTGGCGGTGCCGTAGGCCTGGCAGTTGCAGACGACGATACCGCGCTCGCGTGCGGCCTGCAGGTCGATGTTATTGACGCCGGTGGCGGCGACTAGAATCAGTTTCAGCTCGGGGCAGGCGGCGAGGGTGTCGGCGTTCAGCGCGATCTTGTTGACGATGGCCACCTGGGCGCCGCGCAGGCGCTCGTTCACCTGTTCCGCTGTGCTCAGGGAATGGCAGACGAGTTCATCGAAGGCCGACTGCAGCGGGGCGAGGTCGAGGTCGCCCTGGTCGAGCGGGGAGAGGTCAAGGAAAACGGCGCGATTGGACATCAACTGTACCTTTCGATAGGGCCGGGACGGGCGGAAGATATCGCCCGGCACGCATGGCGGAGAAATCGATTATGTATTGGCTGGAATTTACGACCGTGGCGCTGGTGCATCTGCTCGCGGTGGCCAGCCCGGGGCCTGATTTCGCGGTGGCGGTGCGCGAGAGCGTCACCCGGGGCCGGCGGGCGGGCAGCTGGACCGCGTTGGGTATCGGCTGCGGGATCTTCCTGCACGTCGGCTATTCACTGCTTGGCATCGGCCTGATCGTCTCGCAGTCGATTGTGCTATTCAACCTCTTCAAGTGGCTGGCGGCCGGTTATCTGCTCTACCTGGGCTGGCGCGCGCTGCGTGCACGGCCGATGACGCTGGACCTGCAGGCCGATGCGCAGGCGCCCACGCAGCATTCGGCCTGGCGCGCATTCGCCGTCGGGTTCGTCACCAACGGTCTGAATCCCAAAGCGACGCTGTTCTTCCTGTCGCTATTCACTGTGGTGATAAGCCCTCATACCCCGCTGCCGATCCAGGCCGGCTACGGCCTCTATCTGGCCTGCGCGACCACGCTGTGGTTCCTGCTGGTGGCCTGGCTGTTCAGCCGAGGCCGCGTGCGCGCTGGCTTCGCCCGCATGGGGCACTGGTTCGACCGTCTGACCGGCGCGGTACTGATCGGCCTAGGCGCGCGCCTGGCGCTGAGCGAGATCGCTTAGCCGGCCGAAACGTCCTGAAAGAAAATAATCCTTTGGGTTGATTTTGCCGGGCTCCTGACGCTCTAGAGTGGGCTTACAACTCCAAGAAAAGACAGGATGCCCACCATGTTGCAGACCCGTGTGATCAAGCCGGCGGCGAACGCCTACCAGTATCCCTTGTTGATCAAACGCCTGCTGTTGTCCGGGCTGCGCTATGAGCGCAGCCGCGAGATCGTCTACCGCGACCGGCTGCGCTACGACTACCGCACCCTCAACCAGCGCATCGCGCGGCTGGCCAACGTGCTGACCGAGGCCGGCGTCAGGCCGGGCGATACCGTGGCGGTGATGGACTGGGACAGCCACCGCTATCTCGAATGCATGTTCGCCATCCCGATGATCGGCGCGGTGGTGCACACCATCAACGTGCGCCTGTCGCCGGAACAGATCCTCTACACCATGAACCACGCCGAGGACCGATTCGTGCTGGTCAACAGCGAATTCGTGCCGCTGTACCAGGCGATCGCCGGGCAACTGAGCACCGTGCAGAAGACGCTGCTGCTCACCGATGGCGACGAACAGGAAGCCGGCCTGCCGGACTGCATTGGCGAATACGAGCGCCTGCTCGCCGCTGCCGAGCCGAGCTACGATTTCCCCGACTTCGACGAGGACTCGGTCGCGACCACCTTCTACACCACCGGCACCACCGGCAATCCCAAGGGCGTCTATTTCACCCATCGCCAGCTGGTGCTGCATACCCTGGCCGCCGCAGTCACCGTCAGCGCGCGGGAGAACCCGCGGCTGATGGGTTCGGGCGATGTCTACATGCCGATCACGCCGATGTTCCACGTGCATGCCTGGGGGCTGCCGTACGTGGCCACCATGCTCGGCCTGAAGCAGGTCTATCCGGGGCGCTACGATCCGGAGTTCCTCATCGAGCTGTGGCGCCGCGAGCAGGTGACCTTCTCCCATTGCGTGCCGACCATCGTGCAGATGCTGCTCAACGCCAAGGCGGCGCAGGGTACGGATTTCAACGGCTGGAAGATCACCATCGGCGGCAGCGCGCTGACCCGTGGGCTCTACGATACCGCCCGGGCGCGCGGGATGGAGCTGATCGCCGCCTACGGCATGTCCGAGACCTGCCCGCTGATTTCCGGTGCGCACATCAACGACGAGCTGCTCGTCGCCGACGAGGAAACCCGCAGCAGCTACCGGCTCAAGGCCGGGGTGCCGGTGGTGCTGGTGGACGCGGCGATCCAGGCGCCGGACGGCAGCTTCCTTCCGGCCGACGGCGCGTCGCAGGGCGAGTTGGTCCTGCGTGCGCCCTGGCTGACCCAGGGCTACTGCAACGAGCCGGAAAAGAGTGAAGAACTCTGGGCCGATGGCTGGCTGCACACCGGCGACGTGGCGGTCATCGACGAGATGAGCAACATCGAGATTCGCGACCGGATCAAGGACGTGATCAAGACCGGCGGCGAGTGGTTGTCGTCGCTGGAGCTGGAAGGGCTGATCAGCCGCCACCAGGCCGTGCGCGACGTGGCCGTGGTCGGGGTGCCGGACGCGCGCTGGGGCGAGCGACCGTTCGCCCTGCTGGTGCTCGCCGAGGGCCAGCGGCTCGATGCGCGCGGGCTGCGGGATTTCCTCGAACCCGCGGTGGCCGAAGGGCAGATCAACAAATGGGCGATCCCGCAGCAGGTCGCCGTGGTCCAGGAGATTCCCAAGACCAGTGTCGGCAAGCTGGACAAGAAACGCATCCGCGTGGAAATCGCCCGCTGGCTGGAAGAGGGCAACGATGCGATCTCCGCACTCTGAGACCGGGCTCAGCTAGCCTCGAGCATGGCCTGCACCTTGTCCTCCAGCGCCTGGATGCTGAACGGCTTCACCAGCACTTCGTAATCCAGGTGCAGGCCGCTGCGCTCGAGCACCGTTTCCTCGGCATAGCCGGTGATGAACAGCACCTTCAAGCCCGGGCGTGCCAGGCGCGCGAGATCGGCGAGCTGGCGGCCATTCATGCCACCGGCCAGGCCGATATCGGAAATCAGCAGATCGACCTCGCCTGCCTCGCCCAGCTGTTTCAGGGCGCTGGCGCCACAGGCGGCGGCGAGGACCTGGTGGCCGAGCTCCTGCATGACCTCCACCACGAGCATGCGTACATTGTCCTCGTCGTCGACCACCAGCACCGTGCGACCTTCCTGCCGTTCCGGTATGCAAGGGCTCTTGTCCTTGACGCTCGATGGGCGGGGCTCGCCGAAATGGCGGGGCAGGAACAACCTGGCCGTGGTCCCGGCGGGGCTGCTTTCGATATGCACGCCGCCACCGGACTGCTTGGCGAAACCGTAGACCATCGACAGGCCGAGGCCGGTGCCTTCGCCCAGCGGCTTGGTGGTGAAGAACGGGTCGAAGACATAGCTGAGCTTTTCCGGAGCGATGCCGCTGCCGGTGTCGCTGACGCTCAGCGTCACGTAATCGCCGGGGGTCAGGCCGAAACGGCTGGCTGCGTGCCGGTCGAGGCTTTCGTTGCGGGTCGTCAGGGTCAGGCAGCCGCCATCGGGCATCGCGTCGCGTGCATTGAGGGTGAGGTTGAGCAGGGCGTTTTCCAGCTGGTTGGCATCGCAGAGCGTCAGCCAGAGGTGTGCTTCGTGCTCGTTGCGGAACTCGATCAGCGGGCCGGTGGTGCGTTGCAGCAGCTCCATCATCCCGCCCACCAGGGCATTGACATCGGTGGCACTGGGGTCGAGGGTCTGCTGGCGGGCGAACGCCAGTAGCCGATGGGTCAATGCGGTGGCGCGGCTGGCGGAGCCGAGCGCAGCCTCGACATAGCGTGCGAGTTCGCCGGTCCGGCCCTGCTGCACCCGCAGCTCGATCAGCTCCAGCGAGCCGATGATGCCCGCCAGCAGGTTGTTGAAGTCGTGCGCCAGGCCGCCGGTGAGCTGGCCGACGGCTTCCATCTTCTGCGACTGGCGTAGCGCCGCCTCGGCCGAGGCCCGTGCGGCCACCTCCTCGTTGACGCGCTGTTCCAGGGTCTCGTTGAGGCGATGCAGGGCCTGCTCGGTGCGCTTGTGGCCGGTGATGTCCAGGCAGGCGCCGACCAGGTAAGGCTGCCTGCCGTCGGTGTCATGACCGGTCTGCGCCTTGACGAACAGCCAGCGCAGGCCGGTTCTGGAAAGCTGCACGCGAAACTGCATCTCGAAGTCTTCGCCAAGCCTGGCGCAACGTTCGCATTGCGCGACGATGCCCGGGCGGTCGTCGCGATGGACCCGCTGCAGCAGCGCATCCAGGCTCAGGTTGCCTTGCGGCAGGCCGACCAGACGCTGCATGGCCACGTCCATGTCCAGCCGGTTGCTGGCCAGGTCCCAGTAGAAGGTGCCGGTGCCGGACGCGAGCAGTGCCGCATTCAGCCGCTCGTCGCTCTGCCGCAGGCGGTTGCGCGTGCGTTCCTGGCTCTGCAGCAGCTGGGTCACGTCCTCGGCACGGTGGATGATGTAGCGCACCTTGCCGTCCGGACCGAACACCGGTGCGTTGATCACGTCCCAGTAATGCTCGGCGAAGCCGCCCCCGTCCTCGTCGGACCGTTGCAGCGAATAGCGCACGTTGCTCATGCGCTGGGTGCGACCGCTGGCGATGACCTGCTCCAGCGAGGCGCGCAGTGCCGCGACGCCCTGGGCATCGGGGTTGGATGGATCGTCGGTGTAGACCTCGAACAGGCGCTTGCCGATGATCTCCTCGCGGCGGGTCATGGTGACGCGCAGGCGCTCCTCGCTGACAGCGACCATGGTGTAGGCTTGATCCGCCGTCACGACCAGGTAGATGCCTGGCAGCGCATCGATGATTGCCTGCAGATCTCGAGTGACGATGATTCGTTCTCCCGTGCGGTTCATGTTGGTTCAGCCCAGCCCTTGGCCGCTGAAATTATCATTTTCGAGGAGCCCGTCTTGGAGCCGTCCATCCCGCCCCTGATACGCGAAACCTTTCCCGTCGGGCCCCTGCAGTGCAACTGCACCATCATCGGCGATCCGTTGACCCGCAAGGCCATTGTGGTCGACCCGGGCGGCGATCACGAACGGATTCTCGCCCGCCTGGAGGCCCTGGGGTTGCAGGTGGTCAGCATCATCCACACCCATGCCCATCTCGATCACTTCCTCGCCTCGGGGCAGATGAAGGAGAAGACCGGCGCCACGCTGCACCTGCACAAGGACGATCAATTCCTCTGGGACAACCTGGAGATGCAGTGCCGGCTGTTCGGCGTGCCCTATACGCCCGTGCCGGCCCCGGACCAGTGGCTGGCCGACGACGAGGCGCTGGCCTGCGGTTGCGGTGTGGCGCTGCACACGCCCGGACATACGCCCGGCTCGATGAGCTTCTGGTTCCCCGCGGCCAGGCTGCTGATTGCCGGCGATACCCTGTTTCGCCGGGGCATCGGTCGCACCGACCTGTGGGGCGGCGACTACGCCAGCATCGAGCGCTCGATCAAGCAGCGCCTGTACTGCCTGGACGAGGACGCCACGGTGGTGACCGGCCATGGCCCGGACACGCGCCTCGGCGACGAGATGCGGGAAAATCCGTTTGTCCGCGCCTGATGGTTCTGTCGTTTCGTTCCCATTCTTTGCCATGGCCGATGGTAACCTAGCGGCGTTTTTCAGGTCCGTGTTCGCAAGGACGGTGGCCGCTGATAACTGACGAGATGAAGGAAGTACTTATGAAAATGCTGAACTTGACCGCCTTGGCCGCGGGTGTCGCCCTGCTGGTCGGTTGCACCACCAACCCCTACACCGGCGAGCAGCAGGCCGGCAAGGCAGGGGTCTACGGTGGCATCGGTGCGGTCAGTGGCGCAGTCATCGGCGCTGCGACCTCGAGCAAGAAGGACCGGGCCAAGGGCGCGCTGATCGGCGCGGCCGTCGGTGGCGCGGCCGGCGGTGGCTACGGCTACTACGTCGACACCCAGGAAGCCAAGCTGCGTCAGACCCTGCAGGGCACGGGCGTTCAGGTACAGCGCAATGGCGACAACCTGACCCTGATCATGCCGGGCAACATCACCTTCGCCAGCAACTCGGCGGATATCTCCAGCAGCTTCTACCCGACGTTGAATTCGCTGGTGCAGGTGTTCAAGGAGTTCAACAAGAACGGCGTCGACATCGTCGGCCACACCGACAGCACCGGTTCGCTGCAGCTGAACCAGGATCTGTCCAACCGTCGCGCCCAGAGCGTCGCCTCCTACCTGGTCTCGAACGGCGTGGCCGCCTCGCGCATCTCCTCCTACGGTGCCGGCCCCAGCCAGCCGATCGCCAGCAACGACACGGCTGCCGGCCGTGCCCAGAACCGCCGCGTAGAGATCAATCTGCGGCCGCTGTAAGCGCTTTCATAGCGAGCGGAGCTGCAATGGCTCCGCTTGCGTCGTGATTTCGACGTCATGCATCCGTTGTCGCTGTGCTGTAATTGAACCTCTCTGCGCTTCGCGAATCTGAAATTCGATAGCACGCCAGTAGTGGCACAGAGGAGGTTGAATGGATGATCGTCCCGCTCTCCATTCCCGCAGGCCCTGGCTGCCATTGCTGGTCGCACTGGCCTTGATGGCGGGGTTGGGAGGATGGATAGGCTGGCAGTGGCACGTTCAGGAAGTGCGCAGCAAGGTCGAGCAGGAGCAGCGCTTCACCTTCGCCGTCGATGATATCGAGCACACCCTTCGCGAACGGATGCGCGCCTACGAGATGGTGCTGCGCGGCCTTGCCGGACTGGTGGCGGGCAACGACGACGTGCAGGTGGAGGATTGGACCAGGGCCACGGACCAGCTGCAGCTGCAGGACTTCTATCCGGGTATCCAGGGTGTCGCACTGGCGCGCCATGCCACCTCCGCGACCCTGCCGACGATGATCGAGCGAATCCGCCGTTCCGGCCGTGAACGCTTTCGCATGTACCCCCCGGGCGACCGCGACGAATATGTCTTCGTCGATTACATCCATCCGACCGACTGGCGCAACCGCCGGGTGCTGGGCTTCGACCTGTTCAGCGAGGAAACCCGTCGCGAAGCGATCATCAGCGCGCGCAACAGCGGCAATCCGGTGCTGACCGGGCCGTTGCGGCTCAAGCAGGAGACCGAGCAGAACATCCAGGCCGGCGTCTTGCTGTTCCTGCCGCTCTATGCCCCGGCGGCACCGGTGACCACCGAGGAGGAGCGCCAGCGCGCCTTCGCCGGCACGCTGCACGGCGCCTTCCGCCTGACCGACCTGATGGAGGGCATTCTCGGCTCGCGCAGCCGGATGTTGCAGTTGCAATTGTTCGATGCCGCCAGCCCCGACTCGCCATTGTTGATGGGGCGCGCGCCGATCAGTGCCGATGCCGCCTTCCAGCGGGTGCGCAACATCTACATGTACGGCCGCAGCTGGCAGCTGCAGGTAGCCAGTACGCCCGAGTACGAGGCGATCCTGCGCGACAACAGCCGCGCTTTCAGCCTGGTGGCGGCGCTGACCGCCGCGGTGCTGTTCTCCCTGCTGGTGGGCGGCTATCTCTATCTGCGCGAACGTGCCCTGCGCAGCAGCCAGGCGCTCAGCCTGCAGTTGCAGGAGCGCGAGGCGCGCTTCCGCCAGTTGATCGAGCAACTGCCGGTGGCCACCTTGTTGTGCAACGCCGGCGGGCGCATCGAACTGGCCAACCAGCGTGCCGGCCAACTGCTCGCCAGCAGCACCGAGCTGCTGGCCGGCGAACGGGTCAGTCGCTACGTGCCGGGCGTGCTCGGCGAGCAGACCCTGCAGCAGTTGCGCGAGACCAGCCAGCTGGAACTCCAGGCGCAGCGCGAGGACGGCCGGCCGATCCCGGTCGCCGCCAGCCTGACCAGCTTCAAGCATGACGCGGCGCTGTACTACGTGCTCAACCTGCTCGACCTGCAGCCGCGCAAGCGCGACGAAGAGCGCTTTCGCAATGTCGTCGAGGCCTCGCCCAATGCCTTCGTGCTGGTCGATGTCGAAGGCCGCATGGTCATGGTCAATCGCCAGACCGAACTGCTGTTCGGCTACAGCCGCGAGGAACTGCTCGGCCAGCCGGTGGAGCTGCTGCTGCCCGAGGCGATGCGCGAAGCGCACCGCGAGTTGCGCCAGGGCTATATCGAGCACCCGGAGCCGCGGCGCATGGGCGGCAATCGTGAACTCTTCGGCCGCCACCGCGATGGCCGGGCGCTGCCGGTGGAGATCGGGCTGTCGCCGTTGCGCAGCGGTGACGAGCAGCTGGTCCAGGCGGTGATCATCGATATCAGCCATCGCAAGGAGGCCGAGCGCCGCCTGCGCGATCAGGCGGACCAGCTGGCAATGGCCAACCGCTACAAGTCGGAATTCCTCGCCAACATGTCCCATGAGCTGCGCACGCCGCTCAACAGCATCCTGATCCTCAGCGACCAGTTGCGGCAGAACGGTACCGGCAACCTCAGCGACAAGCAGGTGCGCCATGCCGACATCATCCACCATGCCGGGCACGAGCTGTTGCAGCTGATCAACGACGTTCTGGACCTCGCCAAGATCGAGGCCGGGCGCATGCAGCTCAAGCTGGAGCCATTGAACCTGGTGGCGCTGCTGGCCGAGCTCGAGGATGCGCTCGGCCCCATGGCCGAGCAGAAGGGCTTGAGCCTGAAGATAAGCATCGAACCGGGGGTGCCGGCGACGCTGGACTCCGACCGCGCGCGCCTGCAGCAGATTCTCCGGAACCTGCTGACCAATGCACTGAAATTCACCGAGCGGGGCGGGGTCGAGCTGTCGGCCCGCTGCCTGCCCGATGGCGAGGGCGAGGCCTGCCGGACCTTGCAGCTCCAGGTACGCGACAGCGGCATCGGCATCGCCCGTGACCAGCAGGAGCGGATATTCCAGGCGTTCCAGCAGATCGACGGCTCCATCAGCCGGCAATATGGCGGCACCGGTCTCGGCCTGGCGATCACCCGCCAGCTCGCCGAGGTCCTGGGCGGCCAGGTCACCGTGGACAGCGATCCGGGGCGCGGGTCGATCTTCACCGTCGAGCTGCCCATCGCGGCGACGGCGGCGGTCGCGGTAGCGCCGCAATTGAACGGCCCCAAGCCGGGCCTGCTGATCGTCCAGGACGATGCCGGGTTCGCCGCGAGGATCGCCGAAGTGGGGCAGCAGCACGGCTTCGCCAGCGTGATCCGCGACACCGGCGAGCAGGCGCTCGAAGCCCTGCAGCACGAACGCTTCGCCGCGGTGATACTCGACATCCTGCTGCCCGACATCAGCGGCTGGCAGGTCTATCGCGAGCTGCGCGCCGCCAACCAGGGCACGCCGGTGATCATCATTTCCTGCGTGCCGCAGCCCCACGACTGGCACGACGAGCATGCGCGCTACCTGCTCAAGCCGGTGGCGCAGTCGGAGCTGGAACTTCTCTTCATCGAACTGGCGCGCCATGAGCACCGCGCGCCATTGCTCGAGCAGGAAGGGGAGGCGCGCATGGCGACACCGCCGCGTACGGAACCGCCGGCCACGGTGCAGGACCCGGCTGCCGCGCTGCAGCTGTCGAGCCCGGGGCAGCGGGTCTTGCTGGTCGATGAAGACGTACGACTGATCTATTCGCTGACGGCCCGGCTCGATGACCTGGGATTGCAGGTGGTGCCGGCGACCAGTGCCGACGAGGCGCTGCAGCGTTTCGAAGAGGATGCCTTCGATCTGGTAGTGCTGGACATGAGCCGGCCCGGTGTGGAAGGTCCGGAATTGGCGCGACGGCTCAAGGACGAGCACGGCTTCGAGGCGCCGATCATTGCGCTGGTGGCCGACGCCGGTGCCGAGGAGCGCGAGCGTTGTGCCGCAGCCGGGGCGGACGATGTGCTGGTCAAGCCTGTGGAAACCGCGGCGCTGCGCGACATATTGCGGCACTGGCTGGGGCTGGAGACGGACTCGATCGGCAGCGAAGAGGAGTAGCGAGAAGTGCATGCTGAACATCCGATAGGCGCCGCAACGGGCGCCCGACTGTGCGCCGGGTGCCTCCCGCACAGCTCACCCGTGGTCGGATACCGTTGACAGGGAGACCGCTCATGGCACAGACGCAGCTCAAATCCAAGCCGCGCAGTCGCACGTTGCTGGTGGTCGACGACCGCGAGGCGAATCTGGTGGCCATGGAGGCGCTGCTCGGTGACGGCGACTGGCAGGTGCACAGCGTCAATTCCGGCGAAGCGGCGCTCAAGGCGCTACTCGAACTGGACGTCGAGCTGGTTCTGCTGGACGTGCAGATGCCCGGCATGGACGGCTTCGAGGTGGCGCGCCTGATGCGCGGCAGCCCGCACACGCGCTACACGCCGATCATCTTCGTCTCGGCCATCGCGCATACCCGCGACTCGGTGCTGCGTGGCTACGCCACCGGTGCGGTGGATTTCATCCTCAAGCCCTTCGATCCGCAGGTGCTCAAGCACAAGATCAATACCCTGCTGGCGCATGAGCACAACCGCCGCGACCTGCAACTGCTCACTCAGCAGCTGGACAGCGCCCGCGCGTTCAACGCCTCGGTGCTGAGCAACGCCGCCGAAGGCATCCTGGTGGTCGGCGAGGACGGCTACATCAGCTTCGCCAATCCGGCCATCGCCGGCATGCTGCACACCCGCGTCGATGATCTGCAGGGCACGCCGCTGCTGTCGCACCTGGCGGCCCCGGAGATGCCGGCCAACTGGCGCGAATCGGACTTCTACCAGCACTGGCGCAGCGGCGCGACCTACCGCCTGCACGAGGCGCAGCTGCACACGGCCAACGGCGCGACGCTGCCGGTGGCGCTGTCCAGTTCGCCGCTGCCGCGCCAGCAGCGCTCGATGGTGGTGATCGCGCTGGACATGTCGGTGGTGCGCAACCTGCACGTGCAGCTGGAAACCCAGGCGGTCACCGATTCGCTGACCGGCCTGCTGAACCGGCGCGGCTTCCACCAGGCGCTGGAGTCGTCGCTGGCGCGGGTCGACCGCAACGGCAAGCGCATGGCGATCCTCTACATCGACCTCGACGGCTTCAAGCGCATCAACGATTCGCTCGGCCACGATGCCGGCGACGAGATTCTCTGCAAGGTGGCGCGCCTGCTGGAAACCTGCATGCGCCCCTACGACATCATCGCGCGCATGGGGGGCGACGAGTTCACCGCATTGCTGGACTCCCTGGACCATCCGGAAGACGCCGCGCGGGTGGCCGAGAAGCTGATCGAGCTGATCTCGGTGCGGCACAAGGTCGACGGCACCGAGGTGACCCTCGGCGCCAGCATCGGCATCGCGCATTTCCCCGACTGCGGGGTGAGCGTCGACCAGTTGCTGCGCTCGGCGGACATGGCGATGTACGAGGCCAAGCGCGCCGGGCGCAGGCAGTACCGCTTCTTCTCCAGCGACATGAACGAACGGGCGCACGCTCGGTTGATGATGGAGGAGAACCTGCGCAGCGCCACCGAGCGTAACGATTTCGAGCTGCTCTACCAGCCGCAGGTCATGCTCGCCAACGGCAAGCTCAGGGGCTTCGAGGGCCTGTTGCGCTGGCCGTGCGGTGCCATCGGCGAGAACCATCCCGGCGTGTTCATCCCGCTGCTGGAGGAAACCCGGCTGATCGAACGGGTGGGCGAATGGGTGCTGCGCGAGGGGATGAACCAGCACTGCCAGTGGCTGCCGTCGTTCGGCGGCGACCTGATCCTCAGCCTGAACGTCAGCCCGATACAGTTCAGCCGCGCCGGGTTGCTCGACTCGCTGCGACGGTTGCTCGACGAGTACCAGCTCGATCCGGCACAGCTGGAGCTGGAGGTCACCGAAGGGACGCTGATGCAGGATCTCGAGCAGAGCTGCGATAAGCTCAGGCAGTTGCGCAAGCTGGGCGTGCGGGTGGCCATCGACGATTTCGGCACCGGCTATTCGTCCCTGGCCTACCTGCGCCATTTCGAGCTGGATACGCTGAAGATCGACCAGTTGTTCATCGCCAACATGCTGGATTCGCCGCGCGATGCGGCGGTGGTCAGCACCATCATCGATCTGGGACGCAACCTCGGTCTGGAAGTGGTGGCCGAGGGCGTGGAGACCCTGGCGCAGCGCGACTGGCTGGTCGCCAACGGCTGCGACGTGATGCAGGGCTTCCTGGTTTCGCCGGCGGTGCCGGCGGCGCAGGCCAGCCTTTTTCCCAGGCAGGTGGACTGGGAGGGCCGCTGAGCGGCGCCGGCGGTTTCAGGAACGCGGTGGAAACGCCTGGTGCAACTGCGCCAGCTGCGCATCCTTGGCGCTCCAGAGCTGGTTGACCCATTGCTGGAAGGCCAGCCGGTAGGCCTCGTCCTGGTCGTAGTTCCGGCCGAGGAACTCGGCGGGGATCGGCTGCGATTCGATCCGCAGCACCACCTGGCGAATGTGCCCGGCGAGCAGGTCCCAGAAGCTCGGGCGGCCGTCGGGGTAGTGGATGGTGATGTTGATCAGCGCGCTCAACTGCTCGCCCATGGCGTCGATGACGAAGGCGATGCCGCCGGCCCTGGGTTTGAGCAGATGGACGAATGGCGACTGCTGCTGGTCATGCTTGGCCGGTGTGAAGCGCGTGCCTTCGAGGAAGTTGAACACCGACACCGGGTTGGTCCGGTAGCGCTCGCAGGCCTTGCGTGTGGTGATCAGGTCCTGGCCGCGTTTCTCCGGGTACCTGGCCAGGTATTCCTTGCTGAAGCGTTTCATGAAGGGAAATTCCAGCGCCCACCAGCACAGCCCGATCACCGGGACCCAGATCAGCTCCTGTTTGAGGAAGAACTTGAGGATCGGCATGCGTCGGTTGAGCTGGTACTGCAGCACGAGGATGTCCGCCCAGCTCTGGTGGTTGCTGGTGACCAGGTAGGAGTGCCGCATGTCGACCCGTTCGAGGCCCTGCACGTCCCAGCGGATGGGTTGCACCAGGTCCATCCAGAAGCTGTTGACCGCCATCCAGGACTCGGCGATCCAGTGCATGCCGAAGCGCAGGCCGCGCTGGATCGCGGGGATGGGCAACACGAGCTTGAGCAGCGAAAGCGCGAACAGCGGCCAGCACCAGAACAGCGTGTTGAGCGCCAGGGTCAGCGCGGCGAGGGTGCCTCGCAGGGGCGAGGGAAGGAAGCTCAGCATGGGGCGTCTCGTCGATACGGCTGATTCGAGGCGCCAAGGGTAGCGATTGTGCGCCGAACTGCAACTGTCGGGCGAAGCCCGACGGGCAATGCAACAGGCCTGGGGGTGGCGTAGGGGGTGGGAAACGCGCGCTGCGCTTTCCCACGCGGAGCGCGCCCGGCATGCCTCGCGCACAGGGTTGGGTGGCGATGCGTTCGCGTGGATGGCTTCGGCCATCCACCCTACGCCCGCATGGTGCGCATGGCGTAGGATGGAAAACGCGCGCTTCCGCGGTCAGGCCTTCTGGTTGGCGGCCTGCAGCGCGGTCAGGGCGATGGTGAAGACGATGTCGTCGACCAGGGCGCCACGGGACAGGTCGTTCACCGGCTTGGCCAGGCCCTGCAGCATCGGGCCGACGCTGAGGCAGTTGGCGTTGCGCTGGACCGCCTTGTAGGTGGTGTTGCCGGTGTTCAGGTCGGGGAAGATGAACACCGTGGCCTGGCCGGCGACCTTGCTGTTCGGCGCCTTCTGCCGGCCGACGCTGAGCACGGAGGCGGCGTCGTACTGCAGCGGGCCGTCGATCGGCAGTTCGGGGGCGTGCTCCTGGGCGATGCGGGTGGCTTCGGCGACCTTCTCGACTTCCGCACCGCTGCCGGAGCTGCCGGTGGAGTAGCTGATCATCGCCACGCGCGGGTTGACGCCCAGGGCCACGGCGGACTCGGCGCTCTGCAGGGCGATCTCGGCCAGTTCGGTGGCGTTCGGGTTGGGGTTCACCGCACAGTCGCCGTAGACCAGCACCTGGTCCGGCAGCAGCATGAAGAACACCGAAGACACCAGGCTGTAGCCCGGCGCGGTCTTGATCAGCTGCAGGGCCGGGCGGATGGTGTTGGCGGTGGTGTGCACGGCGCCGGAAACCAGGCCGTCCACTTCGTCCAGGGCGAGCATCATGGTGCCGAGCACCACGGTGTCCTTCAGTTGCTCGCGGGCATCGTCCGGTGTCAGGCCCTTGGCCTTGCGCATCTCGCACATCGGCTCGACGTAGCGGTTGGCGATGGCGTCCGGATCGAGGATCTCCAGGCTGGCCGGCAGGCTGATGCCCTGCTCGTGGGCGACCTGCTGGACTTCCTCCGGCTTGGCCAGCAGCACGCAGCGGGCGATGCCGCGCTCCTGGCAGATGGCGGCGGCGCGGATGGTGCGCGGCTCGTTGCCTTCCGGCAGAACGATGCGCTTGTTGGCATCCTGGGCGCGCTTGACCAGCTGGTAGCGGAACGCCGCCGGGGACATGCGCAGCTCGCCGCGCGGCACGCTGCAGCGGGTGTGGAGGAACTCCGGATGCAGGTGCTGGGCGATGAAGTCGGTCACGCGGGTGGCGCGCTCGATGTCGTCCGACGGGGTTTCCTTGTTCAGGCCGAACAGGTTGTTGGCCGTGTCGTAGGAATTGGTCTCGACGGTCATCACCGGCAGGCCGCCGTCCAGCGCGGCCTTGCACAGCTCGAGGATGCGCGGGTCCGGCGCGAAGTCGCTGCACAGCAGCAGGCCGGCGAGCTTCTCGCCGTTGAGCGAGGCCAGGCTGGCGGCGAGGATGATGTCGTCGCGGTCGCCCGGGGTCACCACCAGCACGCCGGAACGCAGCAGCTGCACGGTGTTCGGTACGGCACGGGCGCAGAGCACGATCTTGCTGACGCGGCGCTGCTCGGCTTCGCCGGCGTTGAGCACCTGGGCGCCGAGCAGCTCGGCGATGTCGCGGGTGCGCAGGGCGTTGAGTTCTTCGGCGAAGGGGATCGCGCCGAGCAGCTGGAAGTCCGCGCTGCCCAGCAGCGGCAGGTGCTGCTTGAGGCTGTCGACGAAGGCCGGGATGCCTTCCTCGCTCTTGACCTTGTTGAGGATCACGCCGAGCACCTTGGGATCCTTGGCGCCGCCGTACAGCTGCGCCTGGATCTCGATGCGCTCGGCCAGGCGCTTGAGGCTGTCGCTGCCCTGGGCGGCGATCAGGATGACTTCGGCATCCAGGCTCTTGGCCAGGTGAGTGTTGATGCGCTGGGTGTAGTTGGATTCGCGGGTCGGCACCATGCCTTCGACGATGACCACGTCCTTGCCGGCCGCGACCTGCTGGTAGCGGCTCACCACGTCCTCGAGCAGCAGGTCGATCTCGCCGTCGGCCAGTTGGCGCTCGACCCGCTCCAGCGGCAGCGGCTCGGGCGAGGACAGCTGCAGCGTGCGCTCGACCAGGATGCAGGAACGCTCGCGGCCCTGGTCGACCGGGAAAGGCTGGGCGATGGGTTTGAAGAAGCCGACCTTCAGGCCGGCTTTTTCAAGGGCGCGGATCAGGCCGAGGCTGATGGAGTTGAGGCCGCCACCGAAGCCGGTAGGGGCGAGGAAGAGTGTGTGCATGGCATCTCCTTGGGAAGCAGGTGCTCGGGGTAACGGGGCTGGGCGCCGGCTAGGCTAGGCGAGTTGCGCGAGGGCGGGAACTGCCTGTTTGCCGCGGGCCGTATGGGCAGAGACCCGACGGCTTGCGCGGTCGGGTCTCGATCATTCTCAACGTGCCTCGAACGTTCAGGCGTCCAGTAGCGCCAGCGTATCGAGGGCGATCTGGCGCTCCTCGTTGGTCGGCACCACCATCACGCGCGGGCTGCCCTCGGCCTGGATCTCGCCGGCGACGCCGCGGGTGCAGCGGGCGTTGGCCTCGGCGTCGAGCTTGAAGCCGAACAGCTTGAGGTGCTCCAGCGTGCGCTCGCGCACCGCCGCGGAATTCTCGCCGATGCCGCCGGTGAACAGCAGGCCGTCCAGTTGCGGCAGGGCGCAGGACATGGCGGCCAGCGACTTGGCCAGGCGGTAGCAGAACACCTCGAAGGCCAGCACGGCGCCCGGGTGGCCAGCCAGGCGGGCCTCGGTCAGGGTGCGCATGTCGTTGGACAGGCCGGAAAGCCCCTTCAGACCGCTTTCCTTGTTGAGCATGTTGTCGATCTTGGCCAGGTCCCAGCCCAGGGTCTTGTTCAGGAAGTTGTGCAGGCTCGGGTCGACGTCACCGCTGCGGGTACCCATCACCAGGCCTTCGAGCGGCGTCAGGCCCATGCTGGTGTCGCGGCTTTCGCCATTGACCACGGCGCAGGTGGAGCAGCCGTTGCCCAGGTGGGCGACCAGCCAGCTGCTGTTCTCCACCGGCAGGCCGGCCAGCTCGGCGGCGCGCTTGCTGACGTAGCGGTGGCTGGTGCCGTGGAAGCCGTAGCGGCGTACGCCGTGTTCCTTGTAGAGAACGCCGGGGATGGCGTAGCGGTAGGCGTACTCCGGCATGGTCTGGTGGAAGGCGGTGTCGAACACGCCGACCTGCGGCAGTTCGGGGAACAGGTTGATGGCGGCATGGATGCCGCTGAGGTTGGCCGGGTTGTGCAGCGGCGCCAACTGGATGTTGGCTTCGATGCTGGCCAGGGTTTCATCGGTGAGCAGCGACGAGGCGAAGAACTTCTCACCGCCATGCACCACGCGGTGGCCGATGCCGTCCAGGTGGCCGCCGGCGGCATCTTCCACGCGCGGCAGGATCTGGGCGAGGGCAGCCTGGTGATCGGCGTTCGGCACCTTGACGCTTTCCTTGCCGTCGGCACTCTCGAAGTGGATGACAGCCTCCGGGCTGCCGATGCATTCGGCGAGGCCTTGCAGGGGGAAAGTCGCTTGCGCTTCGTTGACCAGCGCGAACTTGATCGACGAGCTGCCGCAGTTAATCACCAGGATGTTACGAGCCGACATCGGTGCTCCTTGGATTGAATGTTATTGATATGAGCTGCCAAAGAAATCTCTTTGGCGGATTCTTGCACATGCGCCAGAAAAGGGATGCCATCCAAAGGTTGTAGTCCGCCTGTCCAAGGCACTACATGCAAGGCGTCCTCAAGCATTGCCGGCACCCCGTTTATCTGGCCTCGGTTCGCATTCGCCGCGGCGGGCGGTTAAACTTCTGCACTCATTCCCCCAAGCAAAGGTTTTGCCCCATGCTGATTGCCGCCAACAAGGCTGTCTCCATCGACTACACACTCACCAACGACGCCGGTGAGGTGATCGACAGCTCGGCCGACGGCGCGCCGCTGGTCTACCTGCACGGTGCAGGCAACATCATTTCCGGTCTGGAAAAGGCCCTCGAAGGCAAGCAGGGCGGCGACCAGATCCAGGTCACCATCGAGCCCCAGGATGCCTACGGCGAGTACAGCCCCGAGCTGGTCGCGACGCTGAACCGCGCCATGTTCGAAGGCGTCGACGAACTGGAAGTCGGCATGCAGTTCCATGCCTCCGGCCCGGACGGCGGCATGCAGATCGTCACCATCCGCGACGTGGAAGGCGACGATGTGATCGTCGACGGCAATCATCCGCTGGCCGGCCAGCGCCTGAACTTCGACGTCAAGGTCGTCAACGTGCGTGACGCCAGCGAAGAGGAAGTGGCCCATGGTCACATTCACGGCGAGGGTGGCCACCACCACTGATACGGGGGCCGTTCAGGCCTCCGGTGATGCAGTGGCCCGCGTGGCTGCTGTGCTGGCTGCATAGAGAGCGCTCCGGTCGTTGCCGGGGCGTTTTTTTGTGGCCGCCAGCCCCCCGGCGACCGTTACGCGACGCCGAGAACTTCCCCGGAAGTTTTTTGTTAGGAGAGATGTCATGAGCGCATTCCATCAATTGGTTCTGCCAGGCCTGGGCGGCGGGGAGTTGTCGCTGGCGGAGTTTGGCGATCGGATCACGCTGGTGGTCAATGTCGCCTCGCAGTGCGGGCTGACGCCCCAGTATGCGGGCCTGGAACAGCTGCATCAGCAGTACCACGGACGGGGTTTCAGCGTGCTCGGCATACCCTGCAACCAGTTCGCCGGGCAGGAGCCGGGCAGCGACGACGAAATCCGCACGTTCTGCACGCTCAACTATGGCGTCAGCTTCCCATTGAGCGGCAAGCTCGAGGTCAACGGGCCGCAACGGCATCCGCTGTACCGCCTGCTGGCGGGTGAAGGCGCCGACTTCCCCGGCGACATCACCTGGAATTTCGAGAAATTCCTGGTCGCGATGGACGGCCGCGTACTGGCGCGTTTCTCGCCGCGCACCACACCGGACGATCCGGCCCTGATCCAGGCGATCGAGAGCGCGTTGGCCTGACGAGCCCTGCCCCAGGACGACGGCCGCCCCTGCGGTCGTAGTACCTTCCGCCCACTTCGCTGGTTCGCTGTCTGCTCCGCCGCGCGGCTCGCGCGCTTTCGGCTGCCCCCGCATCTCATCGTCAGCTACCCGAATGGCCATGCCATGGAATAAGCCGCATGGATGATGCTGGGCGGGCGAGACGACCGGTCATATGCTCGCCGAATGAACAGACCAGCACGCAACGACAAGCGCGAACTGATCCTGACTAGGGGCGCCCAGGTGATGACCCGGCGGGGTTACCACGGCACCGGGGTACAGGAGATCGTCCAGGCCGCCGGCATTCCCAAAGGCTCCTTCTACCACTACTTCGCCAGCAAGGAGGATTTCGCCCTGCAGGCGCTGGCGTACATCTATGAGCCGCGGCTGGAGCGCTACCGGGCCGCGTTGGCCAATTCCGCGAGCGGCCCGCGGCAGCGCATCCTCGACTACTACGCCGAGCTGGTCGCGCACTTCGCCCGGCAGGAAAGGCCCGAATACCACTGCTTCATCGGCAGCCTGAGTTTCGAGATGGCCGAGTTGAGCCAGCCGATCGGCCGCCAGGTCTGCGCGATTCTCGCCCGCTCCGTCGAGTTGCTGGCCGCCTGCCTGGACCAGGCGCGCAATGCCGGCGAAATCGCCTCCGGCTGCGATTGCCCGGCCCTGGCGGAATTCATCGGCGATGCCTGGGAAGGAGCATTGCTGCGCATGAAAGTCGGCGGCGATGCCGCGCCGTTGCAGGTTTTCCTCGAACAGCTGGAGCGCCTGCTGGCGCCGGCTGCGTCCAGTTCGCCGGGCTGCGATGCCCGGTTGCCTTGCCCAATGCCATAAGGAGTCGATAGATGACCGCCAGCGTACAAGCCCTGTTCCAGCCCTTCGAGCTGGGCGCCCTGCGATTGCCGACCCGCGTGGTCATGGCGCCGATGACCCGCTCGTTCTCGCCCAATGGCGTGCCGACCGCCGATGTGGTCGAGTACTACCGCCGCCGTGCCGCTTCCGGTGTCGGCCTGATCATCACCGAGGGCACTACCGTCGGCCATGCCGCGGCCAACGGTTATCCGCATGTGCCGCGCTTCTACGGCGATGATGCGCTGGCCGGCTGGCAGGCGGTGGTCGAGGCGGTGCATGCGGCCGGCGGCAAGATCGTCCCGCAGCTCTGGCACGTCGGCAACGTGCGGCGCCTGGGCACCGAACCGGCGCCGGAAGTGCCGGGCTACGGGCCGATGGAAAAGCGCAAGGATGGAGAGGTCGTCGTCCACGGCATGACCCAGCAGGACATCCAGGACGTGATCGGCGCCTTTGCCCAGGCCGCGCGCGATGCCAAGGCGATCGGCATGGACGGCGTGGAGATCCATGGCGCCCACGGTTACCTGATCGACCAGTTCTTCTGGGAAGGCAGCAACCAGCGCAGCGACGAATATGGCGGCAGCCTGGCCAATCGCTCGCGCTTCGCCATCGAGCTGGTCCAGGCGGTGCGTGCCGCGGTGGGGCCGGAGTTTCCGATCATCTTCCGCTTCTCGCAGTGGAAGCAGCAGGACTACAGCGCGCGGCTGGTGCAGACGCCCGAGGAACTGGCGGAATTCCTGGCGCCGCTATCGGCGGCCGGGGTGGATATCTTCCACTGCTCGACCCGGCGCTTCTGGGAACCGGAATTCGAGGGCTCGGAACTCAACCTGGCCGGCTGGACCCGTCGCCTGACCGGCAAACCGACCATCACCGTCGGCAGCGTGGGGCTGGACGGCGAGTTCCTGCAGTTCATGGTCAAGACCGACAAGGTGGCGCAGCCGGCCAATATCGAGGGCTTGCTGGAGCGCTTGAACCGTGAGGAATTCGACCTGGTGGCCGTGGGGCGGGCGCTGCTGGTCGATCCCGACTGGGCGGTGAAGGTACGGGAAGGGCGGTTGCAGGATATCCTGCCGTTCAGTCGGGAGGCGTTGAAGACGTTGGCATGAGGGTGTGAGGCAGCAGAGGCTGGTTCTGCTGGTTCTGCGCCCGACCCTGGCTTCTCGTCCTTGCCACTTCGCGAGGTTGGCTTGGTACCAGACTGGCAAGTTAGTGTGTTGAATGAAAGTTTTGCTTTCATCGGCGATTAACGAGCTGCTTGAGAGCTTGGTTTCGCCCTGCTGGGCGAGTTCCTTTTGGCAGTCGCCCGGATGGCCGGCCCCGCCAAAAGGAACCAAAAAGTCTTGCCCCTGCATCCGGCCCTGCGCTTCGCTCCGGGTCCGTTACTCGCTTCGCTCGCCCTCCGGGCCAGCCTGCGGCTGTTACTCCGCTACGCTCCGTTTCTCTCCATCGCCGCTCCAGGGGTCGGCTTACAAGGGCCATCCCTGGCCCTTTAAGCCTTTCGCCGCATCCTTGCGGCTCAACCCCCTACGCAACGATTCCGCTCACCCTCCTGATGGGGCGTTGAGCGTCGCCTGAGGGTTCGTGCAGAAAGAAAAAGCCAAGCCAAAGCAAACATCAACGATCTTCCAGGCAACTCGGACTCCATTCCCCGTCAGGAGGCCGAGTGGAGGTGTCGCGCAGGGGGACGCGAGGCATGGACGCCGAGCGAGGAACGAAGGACGGGGCCGCCGAGGTAGGGACGTCCCTTCGTGACGGCCCCCGGAGCGGCACCGGAAGGAGCAACCGTGTTCGGCGTCAAGCAATTTGCGTATGGAAGTGCGCTTTATCCCGGATCATGGCATTCAGAATCACCAGCAGCTTGCGCATGCAGGCCACGATGGCAACCTTGCTCTTCTTGCCAGCG
>NZ_POUT01000007.1 GCF_002890915.1 Stutzerimonas stutzeri
CGCTGGCAAGAAGAGCAAGGTTGCCATCGTGGCCTGCATGCGCAAGCTGCTGGTGATTCTGAATGCCATGATCCGGGATAAAGCGCACTTCCATACGCAAATTGCTTGACGCCGAACACGGTTGCTCGTTCCGGCGCCGCTCCGGGGGCCGTCACGATGGGACGTCCCTACCCCGGCGGCCCCTTCCATCGTTCCTCGCTCGGCGTCCTGCCTCGCGTCCCCCTGCGCGACACCTCCACTCGGCCTCCTGACGGGAGCGGAGTCCGAGTTGCCTGGAAGATCAAAGTTTTCTCTTTTCTCTTTTCTCTTTTCTCTTTTCTCTTTTCTCTTTTCTCTTTTCTCTTTTCGCTTTTTGCTCAATGCACGAACTATCAGGCGACGCTCAACGCCCCTTCAGGAGGGTGAGCGGAATCGTTGCGTAGGGGGTTGAGCGGCATGGACGTCCCTTCGCGGCGTGCCCCTGGAGCGGCGATGGAGCGAAACGGAGCGTAGCGGAGTAACAGCCGCAGGCTGGCCCGGAGGGCGAGCGAAGCGAGTAACGAACCCTGCGCGAAGCGCAGGGCCGTATGCAGGGGCAAGCGTTTTTGCTTACTTTTTTCGCGACTGAAAAAAGTGAGTCGCCCAGCAGGGCGAAACCAAGCTCTCAAGCAACTCGTTAATCGCCAATGAAAGCAAAACTTTCATTCAACACACCCAAACTTGCCAGTCCGGTGTCAAGCAGCCTGTCCCCATGCAATGCGAAGAACCTTTTTTATGGGAGATCGCAATGCCTGGCCTCTTGAAGAGCGGCAGCTGCCGCCCCGATCAGGGCTGGGCGCGCAGCTGACCCAGCAGCTCCTGGGTGGGATGCCCGTCGGCCGGCCAGCCCAGCCGTTGCTGGAAACCGCGGATGGCCCGGCGTGTATTGGCGCCGATGATGCCGTCCGGCGTGCCGGCATCGAAGCCCTGGGCCAGCAGGCGCTCCTGCAGTTCCAGGCGCTCGGAGCGGCTCAACGGTTGTTCGCCGCGCGGCCAGCTGGCGGCCACTCGACCTCTGCCCTGGAAGCTTTCGGATAGCAGGCCGATGGCCAGCGCATAGGCCGAGGAGTTGTTGTAGCGCAGGATGGCGCGGAAATTGTCGAGGATGAGGAACGCCGGGCCGCGATGCCCGGCCGGCAGCAGCAGGCTGGCGCTGGCCTCGTCGCGGCCGCTGGGCAGGCCGCGCAGGCCGAGGCGGCGCCAGTCGGCCAGTGGCTTGCGTATCTCGTTGTCGGCCAGGGCGTAGTCGAAGCCCGTCGGCAGTTGCACCTCGAACCCCCAGGGCTGGCCCTGTTTCCAGCCGGATGCCTGCAGGTAATGCGCCGCCGAGGCAAGGGCATCGACGGGGCTGTTCCAGATATCGCGCCGGCCGTCGCCGTCGAAATCCACCGCATGGGTGTTGTAGGTGGTCGGGATGAACTGGGTCTGGCCCATGGCGCCGGCCCAGGAGCCGCGCATCTGCTGCACGGTGATGTCGCCGTGCTGGAGAATCTCCAGGGCGGCGATCAGCTGGCTCTTGGCGAAGGCGGGGCGCCTGCCCTCGTGGGCGAGGGTGGCCAGCGAGCGGATCACCGATTTGTCGCCCATGATCTGGCCGAAGCTGCTTTCCAGGCCCCAGACTGCGACCAGTGTTTCGCGGTCGACAGCGTAACGGGCTTCGATCTTGTCCAGGCTGGCAGCGTGTTCGTCGAGCAGGCGCTGGCCGCTGCGCACGCGCTGTGGCGAGATGGCGCCTTCCAGGTACTGCCAGACCGGCCGGGTGAATTCCGGCTGGCTGCGGTCCGCCTCGATCACGGCAGGATCGGGGCGCACGCCGGCGAAGGCCCGGTCGAAGGTTTCCGCGGAGATGCCGGCGGCCAGCGCTTCGACGCGAAACTGTTCGCGCCACTGGCTGAAGCTGGGTTGCGTGGACTCCGTTTGGGCGTCGACGACGGGGCTGTCGCTACGTTGGCTGGTCGAGGCGGATGCGTTGCGGACCAGCTCGGTCCGGGCGAGCGGTTCGGCAGCACAGGCGACCACCAGGCTCATCGCCGAGGCGGCGACCAGGGTGCGCAGCAGCAGAACGGGAACGAAGGTGTAATACATGCACCACTCTCGAAAGGCGTCATCGGCCGCAGACCTTATCACGCTTTCGGTGGCTTGGGTTTTCAGGCCGTCAGAAGGACCGAAGCCTCCCAGTGGGTGGACTGGGAGGCTTCGCGGCGGTAGCTGCCTTTGCCTTTCTTCGGCGTTTCCTGGCGGCTGCGGAACAGTGGTTGCGCCACCAGGCGCTTGGCCTTGTTCGGCCGTTTTCGACTCTTGCTCATGTACTTGCCCTCTGGCTGGCCCGGATTCGGGCGAGGGCATCATAGGCATTGTGCAAAAAATGTCCAGATCTAGAGGCGCAAGCGTGAAATAGGCCTCTTCGGAGCGATGCTCTTAGGCTTGAAGTTTCGGGCTTGGCAGTCCTGCCGGGCCTCCCACAAAAGCGGTCCGTACACACCGCCGAGCCCCGCTGCTAGATTCCGATCCGCCGTCCGCTCAGTTGCAGGCAGATATTGGCCAGGCCGATCCACGGATCGCCCTCGGCCTGGCCCTTGATCTGTGCATCGACGCGCTGCGCATCCATCAGCAGCTGGCTCCAGCGTGCGGCGCTATGGCGTTGCAGGGCCTTGGCGAGCAGTGGGCGGCGCTTGTCCCAGACCGGTGGGCGGGCCTGGCTGAAGGCCCGTTCGAGCGGGATGCCCTGGTTGTATTGCTGGGCGATGTTGGCCAGCAGGCGCAGCTCGCGGGCCAGTGCCCAGAGAATCACCGGCGCCTCGACGCCCTCGCCACGCAGGCCTTCGAGCATGTGCAGCGCGTGCGCCGCCTGGCCGTGCAGGGCGGCGTCGATCAGGCCGAAGACGTCGTAGCGGGCGCTGTCGGCCACCGCGGCCTGCACGGTATCGGCACTGACCTGGGCGCCCTCGGCGAGCAGCTTGAGCTTCTCGATTTCCTGGGCGGCCGCCAGCAGGTTGCCTTCGACCCGGGCGGCGATCAGTTCGACCGCTTCCTGGTCGGCGGACAGCCCGGCCTGGGCCAGGCGCTGGCGAATCCATTGCGGCAGCTGTGCGGCATCCACCGGCCAGATCTGCAGGAACTGCACGTCCTTGCCGTCGATCAGCGCCTTGGCCCACTTGCTCTTCTGCGTGCTGCCGTCGAGCTTGGGCAGGCTGATCAGCAACACGGTGTCTTCCGCGGGGCGGGCCAGGTATTCCAGCAGCGCCGCGGCGCCCTTGTCGCCGGGCTTGCCGTTGGGAATGCGCAATTCGAGCAGGCGCCTCTCGGCGAACAGCGAAAGGCTGGCGCCGGCCTCGATCAGCTGGTTCCAGTCGAAGCCGCTTTCCACGTTGAATACCTGGCGCTCGCTGAAGCCCTGCGCGCGAGTCGCACTGCGAATGGTGTCGCAGGCTTCCTGGCAGAGCAGGTGCTCGTCGCCGCACACTACATAGACCGGTGCCAGGGTGCCTTGCAGGTGCTTGCCGAGTTGGGCGGGAGACAGCTTCATGGGGAGTGACGGGGACCGGCGGCCCCCGTGCGCATCACTGAATGGGCAGCTGGACGGGGGATTGTTGCGGCTGCGCCTCCTGGGCGCGGCGTGCGGCGTCCAGTGCCTCGGCTTCGGCGCGGGCCCGGGTCTCGGCTTCCTGCTGCAGGCGGTCGAGTTGCGCCGGGGTGATGCGCTGGATGCGCATGACCAGCTGCTGGAGGATTTCGCGGCGCATTTCCTGGCGCAGCTGGTCGCCTTCCTGGGACGAGCCGATCAGGTTGTTGCTGTCGTGCACGTAGACCTTCTGCACCTCGACGCTGTCTTCGAGCAGCAGCAGGTTCTGCGGGCCGCGGAATTCGTAGTCGAGCACGCTGGTCAGCTCGTACTCGGCGCTGCGTGCCGAGCTGGTGTAGCTGGCGGTGCGCTGGCGGGTCTGCTCGTTGGCGAGGTTGAGGCTGTACTTGGCACCGGGATGGACGCGCACGTCATTGCTTTCGAGCAGCGCCCCGAGTTGCTGCACCGTCTCACCGTAGCTGTTGCGCGCCTGCAGGTCGATTTCCTTGAGGCCGAACTCCACGTCGCCGGTACCGCGCAGCTGGAAGCCGCAGGCACTCAGCAGCAGGCTCAGGCCCAGTACCACCAGATTCCGTTTGATCATCTTGTTATCCCCTTGCAGGCCCGGCGCGAGGCGCCGGGGCCGGATCAGTTTGCGACGATATTGACCAGTTTGCCCGGCACCACGATGACCTTGCGGATCGCCAGGCCTTCGGTGAAACGCAGCACGTTCTCGTTGCCGCGCGCGGCGGTCTCGACCTCTTCGCGGCTGGCGCTGGCCGGCACCTCGATCTGACCGCGCAGCTTGCCGTTGACCTGCACCACCAGGGTCAGGCTGTCCTGCACCAGGGCGGCTTCGTCGACCTTGGGCCACGGCGCGTCGATGATCGCGCCACTCTTGCCCAGCTGCTGCCAGAGTTCGTGGCAGATGTGCGGGGTGATCGGCGCCAGCAGCAGGGCGACGGTTTCGAGGCCTTCCTGCAGCAGGGCACGGTCCTGTTCGGCGGCGGTCGGCGCCTTCTCCAGCACGTTCATCAGCGTCATGACCTGGGCGATGGCGGTGTTGAACTTGTGGTGCTGGCCGACATCGGTGCTGGCCTGCTTGATCGCCAGATGAATCGCGCGGCGCACGCCCTTCTGTTCGTCGTTCAGCGCGGCCACATCGAGCGCGCCCGGCAGCCCGGCGCCGATGTGGGCGTGGGCCAGGCGCCAGACGCGGCGCAGGAAGCGGTTGGCGCCTTCGACGCCGGCATCCGACCATTCGCAGCTCATGTCGGGTGGCGAGGCGAACATCATGAACAGACGGCAGGTGTCGGCGCCGTACTGGTCGATCATGTCCTGTGGGTCGACACCGTTGTTCTTCGACTTGGACATCTTCTCGGTGCCGCCGATTTCCACCGGCAGCCCGTCGCTCTTTAGCTTGGCGCCGATGACCTTGGCCTTGGCGTCACGCTCGACTTCGACGTCGGCCGGGTTGAACCAGTCCTTGCCGCCGTTTTCCAGGGTGCGGTAGTAGGTTTCGGCGACTACCATGCCCTGGGTCAGCAGGTTCTTGAACGGCTCGTTGGACGACACCAGGCCTTCGTCGCGCATCAGCTTGTGGAAGAAGCGCGCGTAGAGCAGGTGGAGGATGGCGTGCTCGATGCCGCCGATGTACTGATCCACCGGCAGCCAGTGGTTGGCCGCCTGCGGGTCGACCATGCCGCCCTCGTAGTTCGGGCTGGCGTAGCGGGCGAAGTACCAGGACGACTCGACGAAGGTGTCCATGGTGTCGGTTTCGCGCTTGGCCGGGGCGCCGCATTTCGGGCAGCTGCACTCGTAGAACGCGGGCATCTTCGCCAGCGGGCTGCCGGTACCGTCCGGCACCACATCTTCGGGCAGCACCACCGGCAGCTGGTCTTCCGGCACCGGCACGTCGCCACAGCTGTCGCAATGGATGATCGGGATCGGGCAGCCCCAGTAGCGCTGGCGGCTGATGCCCCAGTCGCGCAGGCGGAACTGCGTACGCGCCTGGCCGAGGCCCTTCTTCTGCAGGGCCACTTCGATGGCATCGAAGGCGCCTTCGAAATCCAGGCCGTCGAAGATGCCGGAGTTGATCAATTCGCCATGCTCGCCGTAGGCGTCCTGCCAGGGGGCGGGCGTCTCGTCGCCGAAGCGGGTGCGCACCACCGGCTTGATCGGCAGGGCGTACTTGCTGGCGAATTCGAAGTCGCGCTCGTCGTGCGCCGGCACGGCCATGACCGCGCCTTCGCCGTAGTTCATCAGCACGTAGTTGGCGACCCACACCGGTAGCAGCTCGCCGGTCAGCGGATGCTGCACGCGCAGGGAAGTGGCCAGGCCCTTCTTCTCCTGGGTGGCGATGTCGGCTTCGGCGACGCCGCCGCGCTTGCACTCGTCGATGAAGGCCTGCAGCTCGGGGTTGTTCTGCGCCGCCAGGGTGGCCAGCGGATGTTCGGCGGCCACCGCCACGTAGGTGGCGCCCATCAGGGTGTCGGGGCGGGTGGTGAAGACCTTCATCAGCCCTTCGCTGCCGATGCTGGCGACGTCGTAGGGGAAGCTGATCTCCATGCCGCGCGACTTGCCGATCCAGTTGCGCTGCATGGTCTTGACCTGTTCCGGCCAGCCGTCCAGCTCGTCCAGGCTTTCCAGCAGTTCGTCGGCGTAGGCGGTGATCTTGAAGTAGTACATCGGGATTTCGCGCTTCTCGATCAGCGCGCCCGAACGCCAGCCGCGGCCGTCGATGACCTGCTCGTTGGCCAGCACGGTCTGGTCGACCGGGTCCCAGTTCACGGTGCCGTTCTTGCGGTAGATCACGCCCTTCTCGAACAGGCGGGTGAACAGCCACTGCTCCCAGCGGTAGTAGTCCGGCTTGCAGGTGGTGACTTCGCGCGACCAGTCGATGGCCAGGCCCAGGCTTTTCAACTGGGCCTTCATGTAGGCGATGTTCTCGTAGGTCCACTTGGCCGGCGCCACCTGGTTCTTCATCGCGGCGTTCTCGGCCGGCATGCCGAAGGCGTCCCAGCCCATCGGTTGCAGCACGTTCTTGCCCTGCATGCGCTGGTAGCGGGCGATCACGTCGCCGATGGTGTAGTTGCGCACGTGGCCCATGTGCAGCTTGCCGCTGGGGTAGGGGAACATCGACAGGCAATAGAAGGTGTCCTTGCCGGGCTGTTCACTCACTTCAAAGGATTTGTTCGCATCCCAGTGGGATTGCGCGGCGGCTTCGATTTCGCGGGGCTGATACTGTTCGTGCATGGCTACTGGCGTTGAAAAGGGGCTGGCTCTCCGCAAACGCGGCTTTTGCAGGTTTGGCGGCCGGCCTGTGGACCTGGCGCGAACCGCGACCCGGCGGGTTGCAAACGGAGGGCATGGAAGCGCCGTAGCATACATGACCCTCCGCGGCCTAGGGAAACCCGATTTGCCGCTGCACCGGGGCTCCGTCCGTCGCGCCGGGTTTGGGGCGGTCAGGCTGAGCTACGCTTGATTCAAGGGGGGGGATGAATACGAGGTGAGTTTGATGGAAAGAGAGTCCCAAGCGGAGGAAAACAATCTCTACGCGCGGGTACTGCAGCGATTGAGCCTGGCGCTGCAGGAGGCGGAACGTGATGCCGGTGGTGGTCCAGGCGTGTCCGGCGAGCTGGAGGTACGTGGGTTGACCCCGGCGGAGTTCGAGCTGATCCGTGCCTATCTGCAACGCGATTCCCAGTGGTTGTCCGGTTGGCATGCCGCCGCCGAGGAGCAGGCGCACCTGTCGCGTCAGGCGCTGCGTCCTGGCGTGCGTGGCACCAGCCGTCAGCGTCACAATGGCCGCAAGCATGCGCCACTGGCCTTGAAGCAGGCGCTCAGCTGCGCCCTGTGCAACACCGAAGTGCCCTGGCCCGAGGGGGCGGGACCGGCCATGTGCCCAGCCTGCGGCTCGCAGTTGTTGCGTGCCCGACAGCGCCTGCATACCTATCCGCGTCACTAGGAGGACTGTTGCCGTATCGTCGCGAGCCGTGAACGAGACGGCAATGGGGCCGCCCGTCCCCGACAAATGCCGCTGCGACAGGTAGAGTGGCGGCATTGACCGGGGGAGGCGGGATGCCGATTCGTTATTTCTTCAAGCAACTGCTGCTGCCGCCTGGCGGCCTGCTGTTCCTGTTGCTGCTGGGCTGGTGGCTGCGCCGGCGTGCGCCGCGGCTGGCGGCGCTGTGTTTCGTCACGGGCTTCGGCGGGCTGTGGTTGATGAGCCTGCCGGTGGTGGTGGAATGGGCGGCGCGGGCGATCGAACGCGAGCCGGCGTTGAGCACGGCGCAATGGCCGGGCCTGCGCGGGCAGGCCGGCGCCATCGTGGTGCTGGGGGCCGGGCGGGAGCAGGCCGATCCGGCCTGGGGCGGCGATCAGCCGAGCTATGTCGCCCTCGAGCGCCTGCGCTATGCCGCGCGCCTGGCGAAGGCCTCCGGCCTGCCGATTCTCACCAGCGGCGGCCTCCACTATGGCCAGCCGCCGAGCGAGGCGATGCTCGGTGCCGATGTGTTGCAGCGGGATTTCAGCGTGCCGACCCGTTGGCTCGAGGAGCGTAGCCGCACCACCTGGGAGAATGCCGTGCTCAGTGCCGAAATGCTGCGTGCCGCTGGCGTCGAGACGGTGGTGCTGGTGACGTCGGCGGCACACATGCCGCGTTCGCGCTGGTGCTTCGAGCAGAACGGCCTCGAGGTGATCGCTGCGCCGATGGGCTTCATGGGTGCGCACAACGCGCGCCCGCTGGGCGGTTGGCTGCCGGAGGCCAAGGCCTTCTGGCAGAACGGCATGCTGCTCAACGAGGCCGTCGGGATGCTGGTGTACCCGCTCGTCTACGGCGCAGAGGACGAGTGAGGGAGCTGGGGGCGCGTAGGTTGGGTTGAGCTTCGCGAAGCCCAACGAACGAGGCCGCAGGCGGCGGAGTCGTTGCGTCGTGGGTGCGTTCTAGCGAGCTCGGCCCTGCAAAGTCGGGCTTCGCTGCTTCGCGGCTCAACCCAGCCTACGCCTTGCGTCTGGCCAGCGCCCAGCCCAGCAGCAGGCCGCAGACCGCGATCAGCGGCCACGAGCGCCAGCGCAGGTAGGGCGTCAGGCCCTGCATCGGCGTGACCTCGCCGTAGAGCACGGCCTGCTCGAACTGCGGGATCTGCTCGGTGATGTGCCCCTGGGGGTCAATCAGCACGGTGATGCCGTTGTTGGTGGCGCGGATCATCCAGCGACCGGCTTCCAGGGCGCGCATCTGCGCCATCTGCAGGTGCTGCAGCGGGCCGATGGAGCGGCCGAACCAGGCGTCGTTGCTCACCGTCAGCAGCAGGTCGCTCTGCGCCGCGAGGCCGGCGGCGAATTCCGGGTAGACCACTTCGTAGCAGATGTAGGGCGCGACCTGCAGGCCCTTGGCCTGCAGCAGCGGCTGCCCCGGCTCGCCGCGGGCGAAGTCCGACATCGGCAGGTCGAAGAAGGCGATCAGCCCGCGCAGCAGCTCCTGCAGCGGCACGTATTCGCCGAACGGCACCAGCTTCTGCTTGAGGTAGGTGCCCGCGCCGACGCCGGTGGTGGTCAGGCCGTTGTAGTAGCGCAGCTCGCCTTCCGCGTTCGGCTGGCGCACCGGCACGCCGGTGATCAGCGCCGCGTCGCGCTGTTCGGCGAAGCCGGCCATCATCGACAGGTAGCCCTCGGCATGTTCCTTGAGGATCGGCACCGCGGTTTCCGGCCAGACGATCAGGTCCGCCGGGCGGCTGCGGAAGGTCATGTCGCGGTAGAGCAGCAGCTGCATCTCCAGCTTCTTCGGGTCCCACTTGATGCTCTGCGCGACGTTGCCCTGTACCGCGGCGACGGTCAGCGCCTCGCCCTTGGCGCTGGTCCAGGCCTGGCCCTCGAGCGCCAGGCCCGCCAGCCACGGCGCGATCAGCAGCACGGCGCCCGCGGCCAGGCGCGGCTTGTCGGCCCGCAGCCGTGGCAGCGCGATCAGCAGTGCGGCGCTGAGGGCGATGACGAAGCTCAGCAGCCAGACCCCACCGAGCGGCGCCAGCCCGGCCAGCGGGCCGTCGAGCTGGCTGTAGCCGCTATAGAGCCAGGGAAAGCCGGTGAGAATCCAGCCGCGCAGCGCATCCAGCGCCAGCCAGAGCGCGGCGAAGGCCAGCGCATCGCCCAGCGGCGTATGGCGATTGCGCAGCAGGCGCGCCCAGATCCAGCCGAGCAGGGCGAAGAACAGCGCCAGACCGGCGACGAAGCCCAGCGTCAGCAGGCCCGCCAGTGCCGGCGAGGCAGCGCCGAAATCGTGGATGCTGACGTAGACCCAGCTGACGCCGGAGGCGAACAGGCCGAAACCGTAGCACCAGCCGCGCTGCGCCGCCTGTTTCGGCGCGACTTCACCCAGCCCGAGGTAGAGCAGGGCGATGGACAGCAACGCCAGTGGCCAGAGGTCGAACGGTGCCAGCGACAGGGTGGTCAGCGTGCCGGCCGCCAGCGCCAGCAGGTTGCCCGGCCAGCCGGGGCGGATGATCCAGTGCATGGGGTTTCCTTCGCGAAGACGATCGGGGCGCTCGGGCGTCTCGATCGCTTCAGTCGTTGAGCCGGCTGAAGCGCAGCATGTGCACGCGGCGGCTGTCGGCATTGAGCACGCGCACGCGGAAGCCGTCGATCTCGGTGACTTCGTTGCGCTTGGGCAGATGGCCGAAGGTGCTCATCACTAGGCCGGCGACGGTGTCGAACTCGTCGTCGGGGAAGGCGCTGCCGAAGTACTCGTTGAAGCTGTCGATCGGCGTCAGCGCCTTGACCAGGAAGTCGCCGCTGGGCAGCGGGCGGATGTAGCTGTCTTCCTCGACGTCATGCTCGTCCTCGATGTCGCCGACGATCTGCTCCAGCACGTCCTCGATGGTCACCAGGCCGGCCACGCCGCCGTATTCGTCGATGACGATGGCCATGTGGTTGTGGTTGGCGCGGAATTCGCGCAGCAGCACGTTGAGGCGCTTGGATTCGGGCACGAAGGTGGCCGGGCGCAGCAGGTCCTTGATGTCGAAGCTGTGCTGGTCGTCCTTGAGGATCAGCGGCAGCAGGTCCTTGGCCAACAGCACGCCGATCACTTCGTCGAGGCTCTCGCCGATCACCGGGTAGCGCGAATGGGCGGCCGAGATGATCGCCGGGAGGAATTCCTTCGGCGACTGGTCGGCCTTGATGCTGATCACCTGCGAGCGCGGCACCATGATGTCGCGCACCTGCAGGTCGGCGACCTGGATGGCGCCTTCGACGATGGCCAGTGCCTCGTTGTCGAGCAGCTTGTTCTGGTGGGCTTCGCGCAGGATTTCCAGCAGTTCCTGGCGGTTTTTCGGCTCATGGGCAAAAGCCTGGGTGATTTTTTCCAGCCAGGTCTTCTGCCCGCTGATCGATCGATCTTCGCTCATGTCGTTGACTCAGGAGTCCTTGCCCGTGTCGGGCTGTTCTTCGGCATAGGGGTCGGGGTGTCCCAGTTCGGCCAGCAACTGGCGCTCCAGGTCTTCCATTTCTTCGGCTTCGGCGTCTTCGATGTGATCGTAGCCGAGCAGGTGCAGGCAGCCGTGGATGACCAGGTGCGCCCAGTGCGCCGCCAGTGCCTTGCCCTGCTCGGCCGCTTCGCGCTCGACCACCGGTACGCAGATCACCAGGTCGCCGAGCAGGGGGATGTCGAGCAAGTCGTCCGGCACGTCGGCGGGAAACGACAGCACGTTGGTCGCGTAGTCCTTGTGTCGCCAGGTGCGGTTGAGCTCGCGGCCTTCGTCCTCGTCGACCAGGCGGATGGTCAGCTCGGAGTCGCCGCTACGCTGGCGCAGCGCCAGTTCGCACCAGCGCTGCAGCTCGCGGGCGTCCGGGGCGGCGCCGCTGCTGGCGCATTGCAGGTCGAGTTCAATCACCGGCTTGTTCCTGGGCGGCGCGCTTGCCCGGCTGGGGCTGTTTGCCTTCGAAGGACTCGTAGGCCTCGACGATGCGCTGCACCAGCGGGTGGCGCACCACATCCTTGGGTTGGAAGTGGGTGAAGCTGATGCCGTTGACGTCCTTGAGCACCTCGATTACGTGCGTCAGGCCACTCTTGGTGCCGCGCGGCAGGTCGACCTGGGTGATGTCGCCGGTGATCACCGCGGTGGAACCGAAGCCGATACGGGTGAGGAACATCTTCATCTGTTCCTGGGTGGTGTTCTGGCTTTCGTCGAGGATGATGAAGCTGTTGTTCAGGGTGCGTCCGCGCATGTAGGCCAGCGGTGCGATCTCGATCACCTGCTTCTCGATCAGCCGTGCCACGTGCTCGAAGCCGAGCATCTCGTAGAGCGCGTCGTACAGCGGGCGCAGGTAGGGGTCGATCTTCTGCGCCAGGTCGCCGGGGAGGAAGCCGAGCTTCTCGCCGGCCTCCACCGCCGGGCGTACCAGCAGGATGCGCCGGACCTGCTCGCGTTCCAGCGCGTCCACCGCGCAGGCCACGGCCAGGTAGGTCTTGCCGGTACCGGCCGGGCCGATGCCGAAGTTGATGTCGTTGTCGAGGATGGCCTTGACGTAGCGCTGCTGGTTGGCGCCGCGCGGGCGGATGTTGCCCTTGCGGGTACGCAGGGCGACGCCCTGGTGGGCGTTGGGGTTGGCCAGGTCTTCCATCCCGGATTCCTGCAGGTACAGGTGCACCATGTCCGGCGACAGCTCGGTGGTCTTGGTTTCCCGGTACAGTCGGCGCAGCAGGTTCTCCGCGGACTGGGCCACGTTGGGCGGACCGATCAGCTCGAACTGGTTGCCGCGGTTGCGGATCTCCAGTTCCAGGCGTTGCTCGATCAGGCGCAGGTGCTCGTCGAATTGGCCGCAGAGATTGGCGAAGCGACGGGCTTCAAAGGGTTCGAGGGTGAAACGATGAGGTTCTATGGGTGCGTTCAAGGGCTTATAGGTATGGCCGGGTTCGGCGAAGTGATGAAGGAAGAATAGCGCCGCTCGGGAAAAGCGGAAAGCGCAGTCGCGGCGCCGATTTTCAGCCCCGCATGGGATACATGGGGGCTGATGCGGTGCGTCTCAAGGCAGCAGGCTGCCGCGCAGGGAGTGCGGCAGGGCGTCGTCGATGTGTACGTCGACGAACTGGCCGATCAGCCGCGGGTTGTCGCAGCGGAAGTTGACGATGCGGTTGTGCTCGGTACGGCCCTGCAGCATGCCCGGGTCCTTCTTCGAGTAGTCGCTGACGAGGATGCGCTGGGTGGTGCCCACCATTCGTCGGCTGTTCTCGAAGCCCTGCTGGTTGATGCGTTGCTGCAGGATCGCCAGGCGCTGCTTCTTCACTTCCTCCGCGGTGTCGTCGACCAGGTCCGCCGCCGGGGTGCCGGGGCGCGCGCTGTAGACGAAGGAATAGGAGAAGTCGAAGCCGACGTCTTCGATCAGCTTCATGGTCTGCTCGAAGTCCTTGTCGGTCTCGCCGGGGAAGCCGACGATAAAGTCCGAGCTGATCAGGATGTCCGGTACCGCCGCCTTCAGCCGGCGGATGCGCGACTTGTATTCCAGCGCGGTGTGGTTGCGCTTCATCGCCGCCAGCACCCGGTCGGAGCCGGCCTGCACCGGCAGGTGCAGGTACTTCACCAACTGCGGGATGTCGGCGTGGGCCTGGATGATGGCGTCGGAGAATTCCAGCGGGTGGCTGGTGGTGTAGCGGATGCGGCCGATGCCGTCGATGGCCGCCACCGCATGTAGCAGGTCGGCGAAGTCGTGGCCGTCGTAGCGGTAGCCGTTGACGTTCTGCCCCAGCAGGGTGATTTCCTTCACGCCGTTCTCGGCCAGGTGGACGATCTCCGCCAGTACGTCGGCCAGCGGCCGGCTGACTTCCTCGCCGCGGGTATAGGGCACCACGCAGAAGGTGCAGTACTTGCTGCAGCCTTCCATCACCGAGACGAAGGCGCTGGGGCCGTCGACGCGTGGCTCGGGCAGGCGGTCGAACTTCTCGATCTCGGGGAAGGAAATGTCCACCTGCGGCGTCTTGGTGGTGCGCGCGGCGTCGATCATTTCCGGCAGGCGGTGCAGCGTCTGCGGGCCGAAGACCACGTCGACATAGGGCGCGCGATCGCGGATCGCCGCGCCTTCCTGGCTGGCCACGCAGCCGCCGACGCCGATCACCAGTTGCGGGTTGTCCTGCTTCAGTTCGCGCCAGCGGCCCAGCTGGGAGAAGACCTTTTCCTGGGCCTTTTCGCGGATCGAGCAGGTATTGAGCAGGATCACGTCGGCTTCCGCCGGGTTCTCGGTGATCACCATGGCCTGGTGTTCACCCAGCAGGTCCACCATGCGCGAGCTGTCGTACTCGTTCATCTGGCAGCCATGGGTTTCGATGAAAAGCTTGCGGGTCATGTTACGGGCCGGCGTTGTGCAAAAAATGACCGGGGATTATAGGGCCAGGGATAAGCCGATAAAAGCATGGGCGCTCGATAAAACGCCGCAGGGACGGATCGGCTACGGGCGGAACGGGCCGCGACCCTCGGCGGCCTGCAGTTCCATCAGGTAGTCGCGGAAGATCTGTCCGAGCACCTGGGTGGCGATTTCCAGTTCGTCGCGGCGCATCTGCGCGGAGACCCGGTCGGCGGTGTCCAGTGCCTCTTCCTCGCCATTGACCGCGGCCATCTTGAGGACGATATAGGCCTGCACGTTGTTGGGCTTGACCCCCTCGCCGCGAAAGAACATCACCCCGAGTCGATGCTGCGCCGTGGCATGGCCGCCCAGCGAGGCCTGTTCGAACCAGTGCAGCGCCTTGGCCAGGTCGCGCGGGGCGCGCCGCCCGTCGTAGTGGAACTCGCCCAATTCGTAGGCCGCCTGCAGGTCGCCTTCGCTGGCCGCCTGCTGGCAGGCGCGCAGGGCTTCGGGGAGTTCTTCGGGAAGGGTGTTGAGCGCACAGCGGGCCGTCGCCGGGATCAGCAAGGTATTGCCGCCGGCCGAAGCCGTCAGAGGCGAGAGAAGCAGCAGACAGCCCAAAGACAGGATGCGGCCGGTGCGGGTCATGAAAATCTGGCGCCTCGAGAAGCAGGGCGGTAATGGGTTTGACCGGGAAACGAGCCCGTCGTCACATTATGGATAAGCTGCAGTCCGCTTACAAAGCCTTTAACCGCCGCTTACCGGCTTTTTATGCGACCTGGCGACGCCCCTGCGGGCACTGCCCGGGAATGGGAGCGACAGCAGGTCAGATCGTAGGTTGGGTTGAGGCGCGCAGCGATGAAGCACAACGTGTTCATGCCGATCCCCGCGGCCTCGCTGCGCTCAGCGCCACTCTAGGCAGCGCGGCCCAGCTTTCCGTGTGCGCTGTTCGGCAATCGCAGCAACAGCCAGGCCAGCAATGGGCTGGCCAGTGCCAGCAGCAGTGGCCGATACGCGTTCAGTGGGTTCTCCAGCGGCGTGCCGTCCATCGGCGTGCCGGCCAGCAGCAGGATGGCCGCGCCCAGCCCTGCTACTCCAGGCAGGCGCGCCGGCCATTGCAGCAGGCCGGCATACAGCACCAGCAGGGCGCTGGCCAGCAGCAGGCCGAGCGCGTAAGGCGCGCTCCAGCCGAGTTGCCGCGCCAGTTCGAAGCACACGCAGAGCCCGAGCACCACGCGCCCCCAGTTCGGCCGGCTCCAGGCCCAGCCGCGGGCCAGGGTCAGCATGGCCAGTGCGATCAGTGGCAGCCCCAGTAGCAGGCTGGCGCGTTCCAGCCATTGTTGCGCCTCCTGTACGGCCATGCCCGCGAAACCGGCGACGCCAACGGCACCGCTGGCCGCGAGAAGAACGAAGCCCAGCAGGGCGCCGAACAGTGCCGGCTGCTCGGCTTCGCCGTAGTGGCGCCGCGCGCGGCCGACCCGCAGCGCACCGGCGCCTGCGCCCAGCGCCAGCAGCAGGGTCTGCAGCAGGTCCATCGCCGGGCTCACTTGAGCCTGGCGAAGGCGCGCTCGGCCGCCTCCAGGGTGAGTGCAAGCTCGGTCTCGCCGTGGGCGATGGAGGTGAAGCCGGCCTCGAAGGCGCTCGGTGCCAGGTACACGCCGCCTTCGAGCATCAGGTGGAAGAAGCGCTTGAAGCGATCGGCATCGCTGGCCATCACGTCGGCGAAAGTGACGATGTCGTCGGCGCCGCTGAAGTACAGGCCGAACATGCCGCCCACCTGGGTGGTGACGAAGGGGATGCCGGCGGCATCGGCGCGATCCTGCAGGCCCTGCAGCATGCGGCTGGTGTAGTCGCTCAGCTCGGCATGGAAGCCGGGACGGCTGATCAGCTTCAGCGTGGTCAGGCCGGCGGCCATGGCCAGCGGGTTGCCCGACAGGGTGCCGGCCTGGTAGACCGGGCCCAGCGGGGCGATCCTTTCCATGATCGCGCGCTTGCCACCGAAGCAGCCCACCGGCATGCCGCCGCCGATGATCTTGCCAAAGGTGGACAGGTCCGGCGTCACGCCGAAGTGCGCCTGGGCGCCGCCGAGGGCGACGCGGAAGCCGGTCATCACCTCGTCGAAGATCAGCACCACGCCGTGTTCGTCGCACAGGCGGCGCAGACCTTCGAGAAAGCCCGGCGCCGGCGGTACGCAGTTCATGTTGCCGGCCACCGGCTCGACGATGATGCAGGCGACCTGCTCACCTTTCTCTTTCAGCGTGGCCTCGACTTCGGCGAGGTCGTTGTAGGCCAGGGTCAGGGTGTGCTTGGCGAAGTCGGCCGGCACGCCAGCCGAGCTGGGCACGCCCTGGGTCAGTGCGCCGGAGCCGGCCTTGACCAGCAGGCTGTCGGAGTGGCCGTGGTAGCAGCCTTCGAACTTGATGATGGCGTCGCGGCCGGTGTAGCCACGGGCCAGGCGGATGGCGCTCATGGTCGCCTCGGTGCCGGAGCTGACCATGCGCACCATCTCCATCGACGGCACCAGGCTGCAGACCAGCTCGGCCATCTCGGTCTCCATGGCGGTCGGCGCGCCGTAGGACAGCCCGTGTTCGAGCTGGCGGCGCACCGCGTCGAGCACCTGCGGGTGGCTGTGACCGAGGATCATCGGACCCCAGGAGCCGACGTAGTCGACGTAGCGCTTGTCGTCCTCGTCGATGACGTAGGCGCCTTCGGCGTGCTTGAGGAACAGCGGCGTGCCGCCGACGCTGCGGAAGGCGCGCACCGGCGAATTGACGCCGCCGGGAATGTGGGTCTGGGCGCTGGCGAAGAGGGTTTCGGAACGGGACATGCGGGGCCTCGCGAATGCATGGGGCGGGCCGGCGTCGGTGCGGCCCGCCATTGGAAATCAGGGGGTGGCGAACAACTGGGCGAAGGCTTCGGCGCGGCGCTGCACCTCGGCCGCGGAGTCGGCGGCGAACAGTGCGTGGATCACCGCGATCAGGCTGGCGCCCTGGGCGATCAGCCGTGGTGCGGTCTCCAGGGTGATGCCGCCGATGGCGGCGATCGGCTGGCTGAAGCGCGCCCGGGCCTGCTGCAGCAGTTCGATGTCGGCGGCCGGTGCGCCGGGCTTGGTATTCGAGTTGTAGAAGCGGCCGAAGGCGATGTAGCTGGCACCCTCGGCGATCGCCTGCTCGGCCAGCGCCAATTGCGCGTGGCAGGTGGCGCCGATGATCGCCTGGCGGCCGAGCAGGGCGCGCGCGGCGGACAGCGAACCGTCCTCCTGGCCCAGGTGCAGGCCGACGCCCAGGCGTGCGGCCAGTTCGGCATCGTCGTTGACGATCAATTGCGCGCCGTGGTGCGCGCAGAGTTCCAGCAGGGCATCGGCCTCGCGCAGGCGACGGGCATCGTCGCCGGACTTGTCGCGGTATTGCAGCAGGCGTGCGCCACCCTTGAGCGCGGCTTCGACGTAGGGCAGCAGGCGCCCTTCGGCCAGCAGCTGGCTGTCGGTGATCGCGTAGAGGCCGCGGAGCCGGGTGGTTTCCTTCATGCGCAACTCTCCGGTCAGGCCAGGTCCAGCGGCAGGCGGCGCGGGATGTACTGGCCGTGGCCTGGGGCTTCGGCGTCACGCAGGGTGCGCCAGGTGTAATCGAGTGCGGATTCGACCGCGCTGGCCAGTGCTTCGCTCAGCGCCAGGCGACCGGCAAGGGTACTGGCCAGGGTGCAGCCGGAGCCATGGTAACTGCCGGGCAGGCGTGCGCAGGTGAAGTCGTGGCGGGCGCCATCGCGGCAATACAGGCGGTTGTGCACTTCGCTTTCGTCGCCATGGCCGCCGGTGATCAACAGATGGCCGATATGCGGCAGCAGGCGTTCGGCGCATTCGTCGGCACTGCCTTCGGGCAGCTCGGCGAGGATGCGCGCTTCGGGCAGGTTCGGCGTGGCGATGGTCGCCACCGGAAACAGTCGCTCGCGCATGGCGTAGCCGACGTCGTCCTTGCCCAGCGCGCCGCCGCCGCCGGCGCGCAGCACTGGATCGCAGACCAGCGGCACGCCGGGCAGCTTGCGCATGATCTCGAGCACGGTCTCGACCATTTCCACCGAGCCGAGCATGCCCAGCTTGACCGCGGCGATTGGCAGGTCGGCGATCACAGCATTGGCCTGGGCCAGTACCCATTGGCGGTCGAGTACGCGAAAATCGGAGACATTGACGCTATCCTGCACGGTTAGCGCGGTAACCGTCGGCGCGGCATGGCAGCCCTGGGCGAGCAGGGCCTCGATGTCCGCCTGCAGGCCGGCGCCCCCACTGGGGTCATGGCCGGAAAGGCAGAGGACGACGGGTCTTGAAGTAGGGTTTTTCATGGCGTGCGAGCTTATCACCAAACGGCATCGGCGGGACGCGGCAGTTGTGCGTCGTAGCGCCATCCGGTTTTCCGGATGGCACTGTCGCTGTGGTAGATTGCTGGCACTTTGATTTCGGACTGTAGTGCGGTTCGCGAGCCATGCGCTTGCGATCGTCGCCAGGCCTGCACGAGGCACCATGCGGCACGTTTTCCTGTTCATCCTGGCCCTTCTGCCCGCCCTGGCCGCTGCCGTCGAACTCGACGAGCGAACCCGTCACCTGCCGCTCGGCCAGCACATGGCGGTGTTCGAAGACCCGCTCGGCGAGGCGCGGATCGAGGATGTCGCGTCGCCAGCGTTCGACAGCCGTTTCCAGCCCCACCGTACGGCCGTGCTCAATGCCGGCTATTCCCGTTCCGTGCACTGGCTGCGCGTCGACCTGCACTACCGGCCGCTGGCCGCGCAAGGGGCGCGGCGCTGGCTGCTGGAGGTGGCCTATCCGCCGCTGGACAGCCTGCAGCTCTACCTGCCCGATGAGCAGGGTGGTTATCGCCTGGCGCGCGATACCGGCGATACCCGGCCCTGGGCCAGCCGCGAGATCGGCCAGGGCAACTACCTGTTCGAGGTCGAGCTGCCGGCCGATCGACCGCAGCGGCTGTACCTGCGGGTGCAGAGCGAAGGTTCGATCCAGGTGCCGCTGAGCCTCTGGTCGCATCATGCCTACCTCGAGGCCCAGCCCGGGCGTATCTACGTGCTGGGCATGATCTATGGCGTGCTGCTGGCGATGCTGGTCTACAACCTGTTCATCTATATCAGCATCCGCGACCCCAGCTATCTGTACTACATCCTCTACATCGCTGCGTTCGGCCTCTATCAGGTCTCGGTGAACGGCGCCGGTGTGCAGTTCCTCTGGCCGGATCGGCCGTGGTGGACCAACGCCGCGACGCCCTTGCTGATCGGCATCGCGGCGTTGTTCGGCTGCCTGTTCACCCGCAGCTTCCTGCGCACGGCCGAACACAGCCGCTGGATCGACGGGCTGTTGCGGCTGATGATCGGCTTCGCCGTGGTGGTGATCGCCCTTGCACTGACGCTGGATTACGGCGTGGCGCTGCGCCTGGCCACCGCCCTGGCGCTGCTGTTCACCCTGGCGGTGTTCGCCGCCGGCATCCTCGCCTGGCTGCGTGGGATGCGCGTGGCGCGCTACTTCATCATCGCCTGGAGCGCGCTGCTGGTCGGCGGGCAGATCAACAGCCTGATGGTGCTGGGCTATCTGCCCAATACCTTCCTGACCATGTATGCCAGCCAGCTGGGTGCGGCGCTGGAAGTGGTGCTGCTGTCGATGGCGCTGGCCGATCGCATCAACACCCTCAAGGACGAACGCGCCAAGATCCTGGAAACCGCACGCGCCGAGCTGGAACAGCTCAACCGCGAGCTGGCCGAGAGCAACCGGCTCAAGGACGAATTCCTCTCCAACATCAGCCATGAGCTGCGTACGCCGATGATGGGCGTGATGGGCGCGCTCGAACTGCTGCCGGCCTCGGAAACCCCGGAAGAACTGCAGCAGTACCAGCACATCGCCACCGGCTCGGCGCGCGACATGATGCGGCTGGTCAACAACATCCTCGTACTCAGCGAGCTGCGCGCCGGCAAGCTGCGGCCGTACGACACCGCCTTCAGCCTGCGCGAAATGGCGGGGCGCCTCGAACTGCAGTTCGCGCCGCGGACCCGCGACAAGGGGCTGGACTTCGAGCTGGAGGTCGCCAGCGACCTGCCGGACCGGGTGCTTGGCGATGGCGGCAAGCTCGAGCAGGGCATCGCCCATCTGCTCGACAACGCCATCAAGTTCACCGCGCGCGGGAGCGTGACGCTGCGCTTGAGCGGGCACGCGGCGGCACCGGGGCAACTGGCGCTGCAGGTCGAGGTCATCGATACCGGCATCGGCTTCAGCGATGCCGACGAAGCCTTCCTCTATCACCAGTTCCGCCAGGTGGATGGTTCCATGACCCGCCGCTATGGCGGCCTTGGCATCGGCCTGGCGATCAGCCGCGGGCTGACCGAGGTGCTCGGCGGCCAGCTCGACCAGCAATCGCGGCCGGGCCTGGGCAGCCGTTTCCGCATCAGCGTGCGCCTGGCGTTGCTCGATCCCGTCACCGCGCGTGCCGATCGCCCCTCGGGGAAGATTGCCTGAGACACTGGGCTTTTGGCCGAAACCTCGCTTCAGTCGCCGCCTCCAAGCATGCTCCACTGCCCCTCGTAACGTCGCTGCCCGTCCCAGGCCCGTGCCCGGGACAGGGCCGGCTAAGCTTGCTGACACACGCCGTCCGCCATTGCGCGGGCTTTGCAACGGTCGCACCGATCGAGGAGCCCCGAGATGAACCTGCCGTACTGCGCCGAAACCCACGAAGTCACCAACCAGGTGCCGCCGCTCGACGGCGCCAACCTCTACCGCCTCGACCTGCCGTTGCAGCAATGGGTACAGCGCTACCAGGGTGGCTGGGCCGAGCAGCGGCTCGACGCCTACGGTGGGCTCGCCGGCGGGCCGCTGATGGCGGCGGGCTTTCTCGCCAACGAGAACAAGCCGGTATTCAGGAGCCACGACCGCTACGGCCATCGCATCGACCAGGTGGACTTCCATCCGGCCTACCACGAGCTGATGCGCACGGCCGTCGAACACGGCATCCCGTCGCTGCCGTGGAGCGATCCGCAGCCCGGCGCGCAGGTGGCGCGCGCGGCGCTGATGTACCTGCACAACCAGGCCGAGGCCGGCAGCAGCTGCCCGCTGACCATGACCTACGCCAGCGTACCGGCGCTGCGCCTGCAGCCCGAGTTGGCCGAGGTCTGGCTGCCGAAGATCCTCGCCCGTGCCTACGACCCGCGCAACGTGCCGATGGAGCACAAGGCCGGCGTCACCATCGGCATGGCCATGACCGAGAAGCAGGGCGGCACCGACGTGCGCGCCAACACCACGCGCGCCCATCCGGTCGGTAGCGGCGGGCCGGGCCAGCCCTACGAACTGCTCGGCCACAAGTGGTTCTGCTCGGCGCCGATGTGCGACGCCTTCCTCACTCTGGCGCAGACCGACAAGGGGCTGTCCTGCTTCCTGCTGCCGCGGCACCGGCCGGACGGTACGCGCAATCAGTTCTACATCCAGCGGCTGAAGAACAAGCTGGGCAACTGGGCCAACGCCTCCAGCGAGGTGGAGTATCGCGGCGCGCTGGCCTGGATGGTCGGCGAGGAAGGGCGCGGCGTGCCGACCATCATCGAGATGGTTTCCTCTACCCGCTTTGACTGCATGATCGGCTCCAGCTCGCTGATGCGCCAGGCGTTGACCCAGGCCATGCACCATTGCGCACACCGGCTGGTCGGTGGCCGCGTGCTGCTCGAACAGCCGTTGATGCGCAACGTGCTGGCCGACCTGGCGCTGGAGAGCGAAGCGGCGCTGGCGCTGACCCTGCGCATGGGCCGCGCCCAGGACAACCGCCACGACGAGCAGGAAGACAAGTTCGCCCGCCTGGTCACCGCCATCGGCAAATACTGGATCTGCAAGCGCGCACCGGAAATGATCGCCGAGGCCAGTGAGTGCCTGGGTGGCGCCGGCTACGTCGAGGAAACCATCCTGCCGCGGCTGTACCGCGAAGCGCCGGTCAACTCCATTTGGGAAGGCTCCGGCAACGTGCAGTGCCTGGACGTGCTGCGCGCCCTGTCGAAAGAGCCCGGCGTGCTCGAAGCGCTGTTCGCCGAACTCGGCGACGGCCATGGCGATGCCCGGCTGCGGGCGCATATCCAGCGGCTGCAGAGCGCCTTCGGCGATACCGACGACATCCAGTACCGCGCCCGCCAGCTCACCGAAGACGTGGCGGTCGCCCTGCAGGCCAGGCTGCTGCTCGAAGCGGGCAACGCCGCCGTAGCGGACGCCTTCCTCGCCAGCCGCCTCGAAGGCCGCGGCCGGGTCTACGGCACACTGCCGCGGGGGCTGGATATCGATGCCTTGCTGGAGCGTAGCGCGCCGCATCTGGTTTGACTGGGGGCCGACAGCCTGTATGGATCGCGCCCTTGTCTGGTCCGCGCGCATCCCCGCGGGGGCGGGGAACACTTTGTCGCGCTTTGATAATACTGGTGAATCGACGGTTCATCCCCGCGGGTGCGGGGAACACATCGGCGATCCGGCTGCCGGACAAGCCCAGGGCGGTTCATCCCCGCGGGTGCGGGGAACACGCATCACGCAGTACCGATACCCGATTGAATACCGGTTCATCCCCGCGGGTGCGGGGAACACCCCTGACCAGCCAGGGCCAGTCGATCACCTCGCGGTTCATCCCCGCGGGTGCGGGGAACACGCTGGCGACGTCCAGTTCATGTTCGGCGACTTCGGTTCATCCCCGCGGGTGCGGGGAACACTCGCGCGGCGCTGCGCCTGTGCCTGCTCCTCGCGGTTCATCCCCGCGGGTGCGGGGAACACCTCATCTCCTCGGAGAGCAGACCGCTGGCACCCGGTTCATCCCCGCGGGTGCGGGGAACACCGTACTGGCCGCGCCGCTCCAGTTCGCAAGCGCGGTTCATCCCCGCGGGTGCGGGGAACACGTATCCCCGAGCTTTTCGAACTCGCCTTTCAGCGGTTCATCCCCGCGGGTGCGGGGAACACAGCGGAACGGTAACGGGAGAGGAGCATCCAGCCGGTTCATCCCCGCGGGTGCGGGGAACACAAGAAGGCTCCGGAGGGCATGGTTCGAATCAACGGTTCATCCCCGCGGGTGCGGGGAACACAAGCCGAATACATCGGCAAAGGATCGAGTAAGCGGTTCATCCCCGCGGGTGCGGGGAACACGAGTGGTACCACCCTTCGGGATAAAGCAGAGCCGGTTCATCCCCGCGGGTGCGGGGAACACGCACTCAGCTCAACTACGCCAAGAGCGGCGTGCGGTTCATCCCCGCGGGTGCGGGGAACACGGTCATTCACGCCAATAGTTACAGGCGCAAATACGGTTCATCCCCGCGGGTGCGGGGAACACTCGGCGTCCTTGAAGCTGGTTTTCAGCTCGACCGGTTCATCCCCGCGGGTGCGGGGAACACGACTACTACCGAGAGCTACTGCCTAGGGCTGGCGGTTCATCCCCGCGGGTGCGGGGAACACGCTGATCTGGGCGATGCTGTTCTTCTTTATACGGGTTCATCCCCGCGGGTGCGGGGAACACGTTTTCGCCCAGACCGGCGCCGATCGAAGACAGCGGTTCATCCCCGCGGGTGCGGGGAACACACCGCTCGGGGGTTTTCCGGTAAGAACATCGACGGTTCATCCCCGCGGGTGCGGGGAACACGGTCCAGGCGCGGCGGGTCGTGGCGATTCCGGCGGTTCATCCCCGCGGGTGCGGGGAACACGGTGCCGCTGAATCTTGAGGCGCTACTGAAATTGGTTCATCCCCGCGGGTGCGGGGAACACGCTGCCTGCGGCTTCGTCAGCCAGGTGTAAGGCGGTTCATCCCCGCGGGTGCGGGGAACACGCCAACTGGCGAAGCAAGGGCACCGGCCCTGCCGGTTCATCCCCGCGGGTGCGGGGAACACCGCGACCAACGGTCATACGCAAGCTGAGGCGGCGGTTCATCCCCGCGGGTGCGGGGAACACGACTGCCAGCTGTTGGCATCCGATTGCAGAACCGGTTCATCCCCGCGGGTGCGGGGAACACAAGTGCATGGGGGCGCAGTGATGAACGTCATTCGGTTCATCCCCGCGGGTGCGGGGAACACTAATCGCGGATTTTCGAGACACACGCAAGAGACGGTTCATCCCCGCGGGTGCGGGGAACACTACGCCTCGTATTCGCAGTTCTTGCCGCGGAGCGGTTCATCCCCGCGGGTGCGGGGAACACTTCTCGGCCAACGTGCTGCTGGACGAGTTCGCCGGTTCATCCCCGCGGGTGCGGGGAACACCAGCACCTGCAGCGCGAACTGCCATGGGCCGGCGGTTCATCCCCGCGGGTGCGGGGAACACGCCTCCTGCAGACGGGATTGCAGTTCGCCCTGCGGTTCATCCCCGCGGGTGCGGGGAACACAACGTGCCTGCGTTCGAGTTGGTGTCCGGCAGCGGTTCATCCCCGCGGGTGCGGGGAACACGAGCATGTGCCGATCCTCAAGCGCCTGGGGCGCGGTTCATCCCCGCGGGTGCGGGGAACACTGCTAGGAAGACAGCCCAGCTCATTGATGCGGCGGTTCATCCCCGCGGGTGCGGGGAACACCACTGCTCCTGGGCCATCTACCTGGGCATCGGCGGTTCATCCCCGCGGGTGCGGGGAACACGACAACGCCGCCATCACCTTAAACGGAGTAGTCGGTTCATCCCCGCGGGTGCGGGGAACACTACTCCAACTGAGCCTGCCTGAACTCCTCAGCCGGTTCATCCCCGCGGGTGCGGGGAACACCCAGCGGATATCCAGCTCCGGCAGGGCGTAGCCGGTTCATCCCCGCGGGTGCGGGGAACACCGACGCGGCGTGGCCAGCAGCTCATCCGCTGACGGTTCATCCCCGCGGGTGCGGGGAACACCCGGCGAGGAGGCGCCAACGGTCCGCAAGCTGCGGTTCATCCCCGCGGGTGCGGGGAACACCATGCGCTTGGCGAAGACGAGCGCGCCGGCGTGCGGTTCATCCCCGCGGGTGCGGGGAACACCCGTGATCAAGCGAAAGACGAACGGCGCAGCACGGTTCATCCCCGCGGGTGCGGGGAACACGGCTTCGCCGGCTGCTGATGCTGTCGACGCGCCGGTTCATCCCCGCGGGTGCGGGGAACACGGCCGGTAGCTGCCCACGTTGGTGGCGATCGCCGGTTCATCCCCGCGGGTGCGGGGAACACCCGTAGAGGTCCCAGTCGAAGGTGCGTTCAGTCGGTTCATCCCCGCGGGTGCGGGGAACACCCCATCGTGCTGTGGAACGGCGCAGAGCTGCACGGTTCATCCCCGCGGGTGCGGGGAACACCAAGTGATCAGGCATTTACTGCGCCGAACGATCGGTTCATCCCCGCGGGTGCGGGGAACACGGTGCGGTTCAGGCCGGCGATGTGCGGGTGGTCGGTTCATCCCCGCGGGTGCGGGGAACACAGTACGTATGCGACTCCGACGAAGTGGCTGACCGGTTCATCCCCGCGGGTGCGGGGAACACGGGTGCGTCCGGATCACGGCCTCTCCCTCCAACGGTTCATCCCCGCGGGTGCGGGGAACACTCTTAGCGTAAACGATTGATCCTATGAGGAAAAATCGAATGCCAAAAATCTACCGAGGTTTCCTTCTAGTTTTTTTGTTAAAGATCGAGCTTGACTCCGCCGCAAATAGTAGTGGCAATTTGATCTTGTCAGGTATGCCATAGTCGCGTATCGCAAGACGGATGAGGCATGATGAAAGGATTCTCTGATCTGGGCGACCCGGCTCGTAGGCTCTGGGCCAAGAGTGGTGAGGGCTTTGGTCATGGCGTGCTGGCCCACTTGCTGGATGTGGCGGCGGTGGCCGAGCGGATGCTCGCGCATGAGCCCGCGAGCACGCTGGAGTGGGCGTCTCGGGCGTTGGGGCTGGAGCGAGCGCAGGTCGCGCGCTGGGTGGCCTGTCTGGTGGGGTTACATGATTTCGGCAAGGCTATCCCCGGTTTTCAGGATAAGTGGTCCGAGGGGCGGCAAACCGACGAAGGGCTGGGTTTGGCCTTCCCCGCCCGTTCACTGAGCGTTACCGATCATGCCTGTGCCAGTGCTGCGCTGCTCTGGGAACATTTGCCGCACCAGGGTATTGGCCATCTGCTATGGATTCGCCACGCCTTGCAGGCCATCAGTGCCCATCACGGCTACAACTTCAATCAGACGGAACTCAACCGGGGCAAACCGTCGTTCGAGCCGCCGGCCTGGAGCGAGGTGCGCCGGGAAATCTTCGCGGCCTACTGGACCGTGTTGGCTCCTCAAGGGGCACCGCAGATCGAAGCGCTGTCGCAGCCCGCAGTGCAGTGGCTGGCCGGGCTGACCAGCGTGGCCGACTGGATCGGCTCCAACCCCGAGTGGTTTCCATTGGGCGAGCGTCATGCGCTGCTCGCCGAGCACTATGCCGATGCCGGCAGGCGCGCCGACCAGGCCTTGCAGCAGATCGGCTGGCGTCCCTTTCAGGCGCTGCTGGCTGCCCCGTCTACGGCGGATCAATTGATTGGGCAGATCGTCCAGCGTCCGGAACTGACGGCCCGCCCCCTGCAGCGCGAGGCCGACCGCCTGCTCGATGGCGTGCAAGGCCCGGCGCTGCTGCTGGTCGAGGCGCCGATGGGGGAGGGCAAGACCGAGCTGGCCTTCCTCGCCCACCTGCGCCTGCAGGCGGCCAACAGGCACCGGGGCCTCTATGTGGCGCTGCCGACCCAGGCCACGGGCAATGCACTGTTCAGCCGTGCGCTGACGTTTTTGCACGGTTTTGCCGCCGATACCCCGCTGGACGTGCAACTGGTGCATGGCGGTGCCGCGCTCAATGAGCAGGTCCTGGCGCTGCGTGGCATTCATGGTGCTGTGGGTGAGGATGTCACTTCATCGGCCTGGTTTTCCCAGCGTCGCCGGCCGCTGCTTTCGCCCTATGGCGTCGGCACTGTGGATCAGGCGCTGTTCGCCACGCTCAACGTCAAACACCACTTCGTGCGGCTGTGGGGGCTGAGCAATCGCGTGGTGGTGCTCGACGAGGTGCATGCCTACGACACCTACACCAGCGGCCTGATCGAAGCCCTGCTGCGCTGGCTCAAGGCCATGGGCAGCTCGGTGGTGCTGATGAGCGCCACCTTGCCGGCGCCGCGCCGCGATGTGCTGTTGCGCGCCTGGGGCGTGGCGATGGACGAGATTCCCGAGCTGGCCTATCCGCGCCTGCTGCTGGCCGATGAGCGCGGGTTGCAGGGCAGCACCTGTGCTTCGCGCCCACTGCCACCGATCCAGCTGCAGGCAGTGGCCGAGGATATCGACAGCCTGGTCGCCAAGGCCCTGGCGCTGGTGCAGCAGGGTGGCTGCGGGGCGCTGATCGTCAATACCGTGGATCGCGCGCAGAACGTTTATCTCAAGCTCAAGGCCGAGTTGGGCGATGCGGTGCCTCTGCTGCTGTTTCATGCACGCTTCCCGGCGGACCAACGCAGCGAGCAGGAGCAAATGGTATTGGCGCGCTTCGGCCAGGATGGCGAACGGCCTGCCAAGGCATTGCTGATCGCCACTCAGGTGGCCGAGCAGAGCCTGGATATCGACTTCGACTTCATGCTCACCGACCTGGCGCCGGTGGACTTGATCCTGCAACGTGCCGGCCGTTTGCATCGCCACCGGCGCGAGCGCCCTGAAGCGCATCGGCAGGCGATTTTGTATGTGGCAGGTCTTGACCCCGCTGCATTGCCCGACCTCAAGAGCACCGCCTGGGAGTACGTCTACGAGCCCTACATCCTCGGTCGCACCTGGGCGCTGCTGTCGCGCGAGCAGGAACTGCATCTGCCGCAGGATATCGACCGTCTGGTGCAGGCGGTGTACGACGGCGAGGATCTGCCGGCCGATCTTGCCGAGGCCGATCGTGCCTTTATCGAGGATGACGCTTACGGCAGCCACCTGGGCAAGCGGCAAACCGAGCGGATGATGGCGCTCAATGTCGCCATTGACCCGCAGGCCGAGCCACAGAACGCCTATACCCAGAAGAATCGAGGTTATGAAGAGGGCGAGGAAGGTCTGGGCCTGCCCAACTACACCCGCCTGGGCGAGGACTCCGTGACTCTGATCCCCATACACCAGGTGCCTGGCGGCTGGAGCCTGACGCCAGAGGGGGAGGCCTTCGATCCGGATCATCTACTGCCAAACACCCTTGCCAGGCAACTCCACGCCCGACAGCTGAAGAGTTCGCGCCCGGCGCTGGTCAAGCATGTACAGGGCGAAGTATCGCCCCGCGCATTCAGCGGACATCCGCTGCTGCGTCACCTCAAGCCCTTGTTGCTCACCGACGGTTGCTTGCAGATTGGCCGTTTGACGGTGCGTCTGGATGATGAGCTGGGTCTGGTTTATCAGCGGGACGTGGCCAATGGCTTGCCTGAGTCATGATCAGGGGTATTATGTAGATACGTTTCTACAAGTCGAGAATAAGCCATGCAAACCATCCTTACCAGTCGCGAATTCAATCAAGACGCCAGTGGCGCCAAGCGGGCCGCCAACCATGGGCCGGTCTTCATCACCGACCGTGGCAAGCCGGCTCATGTCCTGCTCAGCATCGAGGAATACCAGCGTCTGACCGGCGGCCCCGGCAGCATCATCGACTTGCTGGCCATGCCGGCAGTCGAGGACATCGAGTTCGAAGCGCCGCGTGCGCAGGGCTTGTCACGTCCGGCGGACTTGAGTTGATGTTCGTTCTCGACACCAATGTCGTGTCCGAACTGCGCAAGGCCAAGAGTGGCAAGGCCGACCCACGTCTGGTGGCCTGGGCGCAACGCCTGGTGCCGGGGCAGTTATTCCTCTCCGCGATCACCATTCTTGAGCTGGAAACCAGCGTGCTGCTGGTGGAAAGACGCGACCCGCAGCAGGGCAGCCTGCTGCGATCCTGGCTCGAGGGCCACGTACTACCCGGTTTCGCCGGACGCATCCTGCCGGTCGATGCCGCCGTGGCGCAGCGCTGCGCGCAATTGCACGTCCCCGACCCGCGTGCCGAACGCGACGCCTTGATCGCGGCCACGGCGCTGGTGCATGGCATGACGGTCGCCACACGCAACGTGGCGGACTTTCTGCCCACAGGCGTGGCGCTGATCAACCCATGGGAGTTTGCCGGTTGAATTGATTTGCCTCATGCCGTAGTGGCACTTTGTCTGCTTTACTCAGACCTGCCGGATTCAGGGAGAGGGATATGGAATCGTGCGGGCAACAGGGAGTGGAGGAGCGGCATGAGTGAGTCTTTCAATCTGCTCGACGAGCCATGGCTGGCGGTACGGATGCACGATGGGCAGGTGCGTGAACTGAGTTTGCTGGAACTTTTCGAGCGCTCCAGCGAGATCGGCGCCCTGGCGGAGACCTCGCCGCCGAGCCTGATCGCCCAATACCGGTTGTTGCTGGCGATTACCCATCGCGCCATTACCCAGGCGCAAGGGCGCTGGACGGATGCCGAGCGCATGCGCTGGCATCGGGACGGCCTGCCGCTGGCGGCCATTCGCGACTATCTGGAACACTGGCGCGAACGCTTCTGGCTGTTCCATCCGCAGTATCCCTTCATGCAGGTGGCGGCGCTGGCCGACGCCGAAGAAACCCGCGACAAGCTCAAACCCTGGACGCAAATCTCCCTGGCCAGCGCCAACGGCAATGCGCCGGTGGTGTTCGACCATTCCTGTGATCTAGCACCACGCAGCATCGGTGCCGCCGATGCGTTGCGCACCCTGCTGGGCTTTTTGCAGTTCACTCCCGGCGGCCTGGTCAAGACGCTGCGCGATTCCGACAAGGCAGGCGCGCTGGCGAATACGGCGGCCGTCATGCCGATGGGCGATTCGCTGGCGCAAAGCTTGTGCCTGGCCCTGCATCCACCGACCCAGACGGGGCATGAAGACTTGCCCGCTTGGGAGCGCAACGCACTGAGCATTACCCAACTGCGTGGCGACCCTGAGGTGGCGACCGGCCCCAATGATCGTTACTCCCGACAGAGCCGGGCCGTTCTGTTGTTAGCGGATGATGAGCAGCGTGTGCAGTGGATTCGCTTCGCCGCTGGCCTGGCACTGGGCGATGACATGCAGGCACCCGACCCCATGGCCAGTTATCGGGCGGGTAGCAACAGCCTGGTGCGTCTGAGCTTCACCGAGGGGCGTGCCCTGTGGCGCGATCTTCCTGCACTGTTGCCAGACGCTGAAGGCAAGGCCTCGCAGCCTGCTGCAGTGCTGGAGTGGGCGGCCAATCTGCAGTTCTACCTGGGCGATGGCGTGCAGCCGCTGCTGATTGCAGGCTTGGCCAGTGATCAGGCCAAGCTGCTGCGCTGGCGCTCCGAGCGCATCGCGCTGCCGGCCAAGCTGCTCGCTTCGCCCGATCACGCCAACGAGCTGCGCCGCTATGTGCGCGATGCCGAAGAGTTGTTCAGTGCACTGCGCAAGCTGGCGACCGGCATGCTCGCCGAAACCCTGCCCGACCCCGGCAGCAAGGACACCTGGGCGCGTGCGCGCAGCCTGATCGACGCCGGCCCGGCGGGTGCTTTGTACTTCGCCGGCGCCGAGCGCCATCTGGGGCGCGTCATGGCGCTGCTGGGCAACGACGAACTGGACGAGGCAGAGGCACTCTGGCGGCAGAGCCTGCATCAGGCAGTGCGCGAGTCCTGGCAGGCCGTGCTGGCCGACCTGGGGCGAGGCGCCAAAGCACTGCGTGCCGAGGCGCGCCATTATCCACGCCTGCTGGGGCTGCTCGGCCCGTTGCGGGAGACTCCCACACCCGACAAGGAGGTTCGCGCATGAGTGAGTTCGCGCAGAGCTTTATCGCGCATTTGCAGCGCCTGCAGGAGCGCGACCGGGGCGCCATGGCCACCCTGCGTCGCAGCCTGAGCTTCGAGCCGGGTTGCTACCCGCCGGCCTACCCCCATGTGGAGCGCTTCGTCGCGACCGAGCGACATGCCCAGGATGCCTCGCGGCTGGCGCTGTACCTGACTGCCGGCCTGTACGCCGCTCATCCTCACCACGGCGCGAGAAGCCTGGCCAGTAGCCTCGGCGAGTTGATGCGCAAGCGCGACAGCGCCAGCATCGAGCAACGTTTCATCGCTCTGCTCGGCGCCGATGCGGAAAACCTGGCGGTGTATCTGCGGCAGATCATCAGCCTGCTGGCGGCCGATGATCGCCCACTGGACTACGGCGTGCTGCTGCGTGATCTGAGCGTCTGGCTCAATCCGCGTATCGATGCCGAACGCCGCGATAACGTGCGCCAGCGCTGGGCACGGGACTTCTATCGCGCACTGGCGGCACCTGCCGCCGACATCCCCGAACAAGCTGCCAACGACTGAGAGGGACATCATGAGTCTGTTCGTCGAGTTCCACCTGATCCAGAACTTCGCCCCATCCAACCTCAACCGTGACGACACCGGCGCACCCAAGGATGCCCTGTTCGGCGGTCATCGCCGTGCGCGGGTCAGCAGCCAGTGCTTCAAGCGCGCCATCCGCCTGGCTGCCCAGGAGCATGAGCTGGTCGCTCCGGAGTTTCGCGGTGTGCGTACCAAGAAACTGAAGACACTGTTGCTGGAGCGCCTGGCCGGGCGTGACCCGCTCGAAGCCGAGGGCAAGATCGAAGTGGCGCTGGCTGCTGCCGGCCTCAAGCTCAAGGACGACGGCAAGACCGAATACCTGCTGTTTCTTGGCGAGGCAGAGATCGCCGGCTTCGCCACGCTGATCGAGCAACACTGGGACGAGCTGGCCGGTGCCCCGGTAGGCGGCGAAAAGAAGGGCAAGAAGGAAGCCAAGGCCAGCGCGCCGGCCGAGGTGGTGAAAAAGGCCAAGGCCCTGCTCGATGGCGGCAAGGCAGTGGATGTGGCCTTGTTCGGGCGCATGCTCGCCGATATGCCGGAGGTCAACCAGGACGCCGCCTGCCAGGTGGCCCATGCCATCAGCACGCACCGTGTGGAGCGCGAGTTCGACTACTTCACCGCCGTCGACGACAAGGGCGGGCCGGACGAAACCGGCGCCGGCATGATCGGCCAGGTGGAGTTCAATTCAGCGACGCTGTACCGCTATGCCGTGGTCGATGCCGGCAAGCTGCTCGGCAACCTACAGCAGGATCGCGAGCTGACCCTTTCCGCCCTGGAGGCCTTTACCCAGGCCATGGTGCGCGCTATCCCGACGGGCAAGCAGAACACCTTCGCCGCGCACAACCTGCCGAGCTTCGTCGGCGTCTGCCTGCGCCATGCCGGCCCGCTGAACCTGGCCAACGCCTTCGAGAAGCCCATCGCCGCACATCACGATGCAGCGCTGAGCAGCCTGTCGGTCGGCGAACTGGCCAGGCACGAGGGCAAGCTGGCGGCGGTCTATGCCGATGCCAGTGACCAGTGGGCCTACCTCGATCTGAGCGAGGCCTGGCCGCAGCAGAAGGGGACTCAAGTGCATAACCTGGGCGAACTGGCGAGCTGGGTACGCATGCAGGTCGCTGCGCAACTGGAGGGCTGAGCATGGCCACCCTGTTGCTGCGCTTGCAGGGGCCGATGCAATCCTGGGGCACCACCAGCCGTTTCGATGAGCGCGACACCCAGCTGGAGCCTTCCAAGTCGGGTGTGCTCGGGCTGGTCTGTGCGGCGCTGGGTCGTGATCGGCATGAGCCCGTGGAGGATCTGGCCGCCCTGCGCATGGGCGTACGTGTCGATCACGAAGGTGCGCCGATGCGCGACTACCAGACCGCTACCGGCGTGTTGATCGCCACCGGTAAGTCCGATTTGCGCCGCACCGTGGTCAGCCCGCGCTACTACTTGGCGGACGCGGCCTTTCTGGTCGGCCTGGAGGGCACGGATGACGCCCTGCTGGCGCGTATTTACGCCGCCTTGCGCGCCCCGCACTGGCCGCTGGCGCTGGGGCGCAAGAGCTTTGCACCGGGGCTGCCGGTCTGGCTGCCCGACGGCCTCTCATCCTTGTCGTTGGAAGAGGCGCTGGCTCAGTACCCTCGGCTCTCCGGCGCGCGCCGGGCTGTCTCGCAGTCGACTCTGCGCTGTCTGTTGGAGAACGACCAGGAAGGCGCCATCCGCCTCGATCAGCCCGTCGCACCTTTCGCCGAACGTCGCTTCGGCCCACGTTTCGTGAAATCGGGAGTGCTGCATGTACCTGACCAGACTGACGCTTGACCCGCGCAGCGCTCAGGCGCGGCGTGATTTGGCCGATGCCTACGAGATGCACCGCACCCTGGCACGTGTCTTCGTGACGGATGAGCACAGCGCTCCGGCTCGTTTTCTCTGGCGTTTGGAGGCCGGCAGCAGTGCCTGGGCGACGCCCGTCGTGCTGGTGCAGTCGACCCTGGCAGGCGATTGGTCCGCCTTGCAGGTGCTGCCCAACTACCTGCAGCGCGAGATCGAGAGCAAGCCACTCAAGTTTGAAACATGGGTCGAGGGCGGTGCGCGTTACCGCTTTCGCCTGCAGGCCAACCCGACCGTCACTCGCCAGGGCAAGCGCTACGGCCTGGCAGGTGAGCAGGAGCAACTGGCCTGGTTGAACCGGCAGGGTGAGCGGCATGGCTTTGGTATCGAGGCCGCTCTGGTCACGGCCAGCGATGTGTTGGCAAGCCGCAAGGGCGACAGCTGCATCAGCCTGCAGCGGGTGTGTTTCGAGGGGCGTTTGCAAGTGCGCGAACTGACCGCGTTCAGCCGGGCGTTGTTGCAAGGCATTGGCCCTGGCAAGGCGTTCGGTTGCGGGCTGCTCAGCGTGGCGCGTGGCTGAGTGTGGATTAGACCAAGGAGGGCGCCATGAAAGCCAAACTGCAGGTACTGGAGCAGGACATCAATACCTACACCAGGGACGGTGTGGAGTACATTTGTATCACTGACATCGCCCGCTACAAGAACCCGGATCGTACCGACGACCTGATCCGCAACTGGCTACGCAACCGCAACACCATTGACTTCCTGGGTATCTGGGAGCAGCTCAATAACCCGGATTTTAAATCCGTCGAATTCGACGGGTTTAGAAAGCAGGCCGGGCTTAACAGCTTTACCCTAACGCCCAAGCAGTGGATCGAGCGGACCGGCGCCATCGGCGTGATCTCCAAGGCCGGGCGTTATGGCGGCACCTTCGCCCAGAAGGATATTGCCTTCGAGTTCGCCAGCTGGATTTCGGTGGAGTTCAAGCTCTACCTGATCAAGGAGTTCCAGCGCCTCAAGGCACAGGAGTTCCAGCAGCTGGGCTGGGATATCCGGCGCAACCTGGCCAAGGTCAACTACCTGGTCCATACCGACGCCATTCGCGAAAACCTGATTCCCGATACCTTGAGCGCGCAGCAAATCGGCTTCGTCTATGCCAGCGAAGCCGACCTGTTGAACGTGGCACTGTTCGGCGTCACCGCTCGGCAATGGCGCGATGCCAACCCAGAGCTGAAAGGCAATCTGCGCGACCATGCCAATGTGCATCAGCTGGTTTGCCTGGCCAACCTGGAGTCGATGAATGCACATTTCATCGGCGAAGGGCTGCCCCAGCCCGAACGCCTGCAGAATGATTTGGCCATTCGGCAGATGCGCGTGCTGGTCGAGGCGACGCAGCAGCCGCTGCTCGATGGGGGCGTCTAAACGTGGCGGGTAATCTGCTGCCGCCGCTCAAGCCCTTGCCGATGAAGGACCGGGTATCGATGATCTTCGTCCAGTACGGGCAGATCGACGTGCTGGATGGCGCCTTCGTGGTGATCGACAAGACCGGCGTGCGCATGCACATCCCGGTCGGCTCGGTGGCTTGCATCATGCTCGAACCGGGAACGCGTGTGTCTCATGCCGCCGTGCATCTGGCTTCTACGGTAGGCACCTTGCTGGTATGGGTGGGCGAATCCGGTGTACGCCTGTATGCCAGCGGCCAGCCGGGTGGGGCTCGGGCGGATCGTCTGCTTTATCAGGCCAAACTGGCACTGGACGACGAGTTGCGCTTGAAGGTGGTGCGCAAGATGTACGAGCTGCGTTTCCAGGAGCCGGCGCCGGCGCGCCGGAGCGTCGAACAGTTGCGCGGCATCGAAGGTGCGCGGGTACGCGAAACCTACAAGCTGCTGGCCAAGCAATACGGTGTCGACTGGCGGGCGCGTAACTACGATCGGCAGCAATGGGATGCGGCGGACATTCCCAACCGCTGCCTGTCGGCGGCCACCTCCTGCCTGTATGGCATCGCCGAGGCCGCCGTGCTGGCGGCTGGTTATGCACCTGCGGTGGGCTTCATCCACACCGGCAAGCCGTTGTCCTTCGTCTACGATATCGCCGATCTGTTCAAGTTCGAGACCGTGGTGCCGCTGGCTTTCCGCATCGCCGCGAAGTCACCGCCGCAACCCGAACGGGAAGTGCGCTTGGGGTGCCGTGATCTGTTCCGCTCCAGCAAGATCCTCGCGAAGATCATCCCCACCATCGAAGAGGTGCTGTCCGCCGGCGGCATCTCGCCGCCCGAAGCGCCACCCGAATCCGTACCGCCTGCCATCCCCAACCCTGAAAGCATCGGCGAAGCCGGGCACAGGACGCAGTGATGAGTTTTCTCGTCGTGGTCACCGAAAACGTGCCGCCGCGCCTGCGTGGCCGTATGGCCATCTGGCTGTTGGAAGTGCGCGCGGGCGTCTATATCGGCGATGTCTCCAAGCGCACCCGGGAAATGATCTGGGAGCAACTGAGCGAAGGACACGAGGACGGAAATGTAGTGATGGCTTGGGCGAGCAGTCATGAGTCCGGCTACGAATTCCAAACCCTCGGCCCCAATCGCCGCCTCCCCGTGGAGTTCGATGGCCTGCATCTGGTTGCCTTCCATCCGCTGGAAAATCCCGATCTTTAACAAGGAAAAAAAGCTGGTAGATTTTTAGCGGCCGATTTTTCCCTTGAAGATTAATTGGTTACGCTAAGTGTGTTCCCCGCACCCGCGGGGATGAACCGCGGCTGGCCGTGCCCGTAGCGCCGGGCTCACCGTGTTCCCCGCACCCGCGGGGATGAACCGCATTTCAGCAAGGCCAAGGGCGGCGCACCGGTGTGTTCCCCGCACCCGCGGGGATGAACCGTATTACGGGCACGGCGACGGTCAGCCCCGGCAGTGTTCCCCGCACCCGCGGGGATGAACCGCTTCGACGACTTCGTCCAGGACGCGATCAGGCGTGTTCCCCGCACCCGCGGGGATGAACCGCGCACCGCCAGCAACACCATGGGCGCCCGCTGGTGTTCCCCGCACCCGCGGGGATGAACCGGTGCCGTTCAGGCGCACCTGCGCCTGCAGGCGGTGTTCCCCGCACCCGCGGGGATGAACCGAACGTCACCGTGGACGCCGCGCTGCAACTGTCGTGTTCCCCGCACCCGCGGGGATGAACCGGTTTTACCGGGGTCCACGACAGCACCGCCGATGTGTTCCCCGCACCCGCGGGGATGAACCGCCAGGGAATCGGGCGGTTGAGAAACTGGCTGGGTGTTCCCCGCACCCGCGGGGATGAACCGCGGCTGCTGTTCTTCCTGGTGTCGGGCGTGATGTGTTCCCCGCACCCGCGGGGATGAACCGGCGACAGGGTAGGCAGGCGAAGGTTGGGCACGGTGTTCCCCGCACCCGCGGGGATGAACCGCCACTCGTCTACTTCTCGTAGGTCCTTCGCGTGTGTTCCCCGCACCCGCGGGGATGAACCGCCTCCTGATTGAGACCTTCGTACCAGTTCGGCGTGTTCCCCGCACCCGCGGGGATGAACCGGTCGTGATGGGTGGCTCGATCTATCGCATGGGGTGTTCCCCGCACCCGCGGGGATGAACCGCGCGCCTCGGGGCTGGACTTGGCCTTCTCCAGGTGTTCCCCGCACCCGCGGGGATGAACCGTCCATGATCCAGCTCGAAACGGTGCGCGTCACGTGTTCCCCGCACCCGCGGGGATGAACCGCGTTCGGGTCGTCGCTATGGATCATGAGGTAGGTGTTCCCCGCACCCGCGGGGATGAACCGCACTTGGAGGAGAAGGGCACCTGCCAGTACCTGTGTTCCCCGCACCCGCGGGGATGAACCGCAGATCGCCCAGGCTTTGGGTGCACCACTGAAGTGTTCCCCGCACCCGCGGGGATGAACCGGCGGGCCGCGATGGACTTGCCGATGCATTGGGGTGTTCCCCGCACCCGCGGGGATGAACCGCGGCTTCAGGGCGCGGTCAATAGCGCCGATGGGTGTTCCCCGCACCCGCGGGGATGAACCGGAATCTGACGGGTCCCTACGCTCGTTATAGGAGTGTTCCCCGCACCCGCGGGGATGAACCGGCTGAGGTGGCCGGCGAGGCGCCGAACCTGCAGTGTTCCCCGCACCCGCGGGGATGAACCGCACCCGCTAATGCTTGGGTACGAAACGAAACTGTGTTCCCCGCACCCGCGGGGATGAACCGTCCCAGTCGCCAATGTCCGAGCCCACCTGCAGGTGTTCCCCGCACCCGCGGGGATGAACCCGGGCGGTTCATTCACCTGGACATGGCGCCGGCGTGTTCCCCGCACCCGCGGGGATGAACCGTGGCCGGCGCGCTGCTCGAGGAGTACAGCCCGGTGTTCCCCGCACCCGCGGGGATGAACCGTCACCCTCCACGATGGCCTTGGCCCGCGCGATGTGTTCCCCGCACCCGCGGGGATGAACCGTCACCCTCCACGATGGCCTTGGCCCGCGCGATGTGTTCCCCGCACCCGCGGGGATGAACCGCCAGCGTGTACAAGGTCGATCCAAGGGTCAGCGTGTTCCCCGCACCCGCGGGGATGAACCGTGCTCTGCGGCGAATGCTGGATTGAACTTGGCGTGTTCCCCGCACCCGCGGGGATGAACCGGACAGCCAGGCATGAGCGAGCAGGAGACGAGGGTGTTCCCCGCACCCGCGGGGATGAACCGCGCGAACTGAACCGGGTATGGGGCTGCCCGGTGTGTTCCCCGCACCCGCGGGGATGAACCGCCCGACTACCTCATCACCCTGGCGGCGGACTAGTGTTCCCCGCACCCGCGGGGATGAACCGTGGCCTGGTAACCCTGGCCGCCACCCTCGGTTGTGTTCCCCGCACCCGCGGGGATGAACCGGTGGCTTGCACCTCGGAGGTGTCGATCACAGCGTGTTCCCCGCACCCGCGGGGATGAACCGTGGGGCGGCAGGCTGAGGTCGGGCAGCAGGTCGTGTTCCCCGCACCCGCGGGGATGAACCGCATTGGCGCCTGAACGGGTTCGGTCGGGTTTGGTGTTCCCCGCACCCGCGGGGATGAACCGTATCGTGCGGCGCTTGTTGTCGGCGTAGGCGAGTGTTCCCCGCACCCGCGGGGATGAACCGTTCGCCCTGCGCAGTCGCGCCGCGAAGCGGATGTGTTCCCCGCACCCGCGGGGATGAACCGGCGAGCCGTTCGGCGCCGGCCCGGTTGACGCCGTGTTCCCCGCACCCGCGGGGATGAACCGGACCCCGGCCCAGTGCCGCCGGGCTATGCAACCGTGTTCCCCGCACCCGCGGGGATGAACCGTCGGCGATATCCGTCACCCGCCAGCCCATCCAGTGTTCCCCGCACCCGCGGGGATGAACCGTTCGACGACGTCCGGCGCGATGTTGCCCTGCAGTGTTCCCCGCACCCGCGGGGATGAACCGCCAGGCGAGGCGCTGCATATCGGTGTCGACTTGTGTTCCCCGCACCCGCGGGGATGAACCGATTGCGCGGGATGGCTTCGCTGTGGTCAATCAGTGTTCCCCGCACCCGCGGGGATGAACCGTGGGCGCTGCTGACCAACAGCCAGGACCGCACGTGTTCCCCGCACCCGCGGGGATGAACCGGTCGTCGCACCGAAGTAAGCCCCGAGCGGCGCGTGTTCCCCGCACCCGCGGGGATGAACCGACGGTCAACCGAGCTCGGATTGCCCTGGACGAGTGTTCCCCGCACCCGCGGGGATGAACCGAAATCGACTTCGGCGACGCCGAGTCCGGCGAGGTGTTCCCCGCACCCGCGGGGATGAACCGCCGACGAACAGGCCCGCACTGAGGCCGAGGCTGTGTTCCCCGCACCCGCGGGGATGAACCGATGCTGGACGACAAGATCACGCTCGAGGGGATGTGTTCCCCGCACCCGCGGGGATGAACCGCGTTTCTCGAACGGAGCAGCGGCCATCTCGACTGAGATGATGAACGCTGCACTGAACTGACGTTCGCCCCCGGCTACTCGCCAAGAATGCCCGCGAGCAGCCGGCGATCGATATTGGCGCCGCTGAGGACCACCGCGATGCGCTCGCCCTGGTTGCGCTCGCGTTCCTGCATGGCGCCGGCCAGGGCGGCGGCGCCGGCGCCTTCGGCGGTGTTGTGGGTGTCTTCGTGGAGCGCCCTGATCGCTGCGCGGATGGCCGCGTCCTCGACGCGCAGGATGCGTGCCGCGCCCGTTCGTATGATGTCCAGCGCCTCGGGGGCCGGCATTCGGCAGGCCAGGCCGTCGGCGAAGGTCTCGGCTGTCTCGGTGCAGACGATGCGGCCCTGCTCGAAGCTCTGCGCGTAGGCATCCGCGGCGCTGGACACCACGCCGACGATTTCTGTCTCCAGGCCCAGCAGATCGCGGGTGCGGATCATGCCGCAGATGCCCGAGCCCATGCCGATGGGGACGTAGACCCGGCGCAGCGGCGGTGCGGCTTCGAGCAGTTCCAGCGCATAGGTGGCAACGCCCTGGATCAGGTCCGGGTGCAGGGCGGGGACGAGGTGCCAGCCGCTCTGCGCGGCAAGCTGTGCCGCCCGCTCGCGGGCCGTATCGAAGTCACGGCCGAATTCGATGAGCTGTGCCCCGCAGGCACTCATCGCGGCGTTCTTTTCCGCCGAGTTGCCCTCCGGCACCAGTATCTTCAGCGGCACGCCGGCCTTCTGCGCCGCCATGGCCAGGCTGAGGCCGTGGTTGCCGCGGGTGGCACTGATCATGCCGCGCAGTTGCGGCTCGCGTTCGAGCAGGCGCTGGACGTAGAGCACGCCGCCGCGCACCTTGAAGGCGCCGGCGGGGGTGTGGTTCTCGTGCTTCACCCAGACCTCGCAGCCCAGTCGCCGGGCCAGCAGCGGCCAGCGATGCTGTGGGGTCGGCGGCACGCTCTGGGCGATCAGCCCGGCGGCCTGGCGCAGTGCGGTGAGATCGAACATGGGCGGCTCCTCGGCGGGTTTGACGAAGATCCTAGAGCCGCGCATTGTATGGGTAAATCTTTATATTGCATGGCAGGCAATGTGGCTTCCCAGACTTGTCGATGACGACCAGCCGCTCTATCTGGCGCTGGTGGATGCGATCTCCCGGGCGATCGAGCAGGGCGAGCTGAAGCCCGGCGACCGGCTGCCGCCGCAGCGTCGGCTGGCCTGGGCGCTGGGCCTGAACCCGAGCACCACCATGCAGGCGTATCGCGAGGCGGCGCGCCGGCACCTGGTCGGCGGCGAGGTCGGGCGCGGGACCTATGTACTGGCCAGCAGCCGCGAGGCCAGCCTGTTTCTGCTCAAGCAGGCCGACGCGCAGCCGGTATCGCTCGATCTGTCGACCAACCTGCCGGCGATCGACAGGGAAGATCAGGACCTGCCGCGTAGCCTGTTCGAACTCGGCGCGGCGGCCGATCTCGCCGAGCTGCAGGGGTATGCCTCGGCAGCCGGCATGCAGCGTGGGCGCTTGGCCGTGAGTGCCTGGCTGCGTGGTCGCGGCCTGGAAGTGCCGCCGCGCCAGCTGATGCTCTGCGCCGGTGCGCAGCAGGGGCTGTTCGCTGCGTTGCTGGGGCTGTGCGAACCGGGCGAGCCGATCCTGGTGGAAGCCTTGACCTCGCCCGGCATCAAGGCCGCCGCCCGCCAGCTGCGCTTGCCGTTGCACGGCGTGGCGATGGACGGGCGGGGCATCCTGCCGGACGCGCTCGATCGCCTGGCCCGCGCCACGGCCGCCCGGGTGGCCGTGTTGACGCCCTGCATGCAGAACCCGACGGGCGTCAGCATGGACGCCCAGCGCCGCGAGGCGATCGCCGTGGTGGCGCGCCGGCACGATCTGCTGGTCATCGAGGACGACGTCTACGGTGCGCTCGGCGATGAGGCGCCGCTCGCCGCGCTGCTGGCCGAGCGCAGCGTGCTGGTCGGCAGCCTGTCGAAGACCGTCGCCCCGGGGCTGCGTTTCGGCTTCATTGCAGCGGATGGACGATGGCTGGCGCGTATCGATCCGGAGGCACAGGGCACCGGCTGGGCGCTGTCGCCCTTGTGCCTGCGCATCGCCTGCCAATGGATCGAGGACGGCACCGCCTTGCGGCGGCTGCACTGGCAGCGCCAGGAGGTGGCCCGACGCTGGCGTCTGGCGCGCAAGATGCTTGGGCCACGGGTGCCGGCCTGCGCTTCTCCGCACCTGTGGTTGGCCGCACAGGTGGGCGAAAGCGGATTGTCGGGTATCTGCCGTTCGGCCGGCATCGAGGCGGCGGCTGCGCAGGCCTTCGCCGTCGGGCCCGGCGCGCCGGATGCGGTGCGCCTGAGCCTGACCGCGGCGCCCGGGCTGGTCGCGCTGAAGGGCGCCCTGCAGGCGCTGGCCGACCGGCTTGCCGCAGGGCAACAGGCAAATGCCTGCGCGGCGCTATCGCTGTCGCCGCCGAGCAGGCAAGATGTTTCCAACGACTGAACAAGGAAATCCAGCATGAACCCAGCCGGTGATACTTTTCGCATTGCCACCAGCGCCGAAGCAGCCGTGGACTACCTTGCCGAGCTCCACCAGCGCGCCACTGCGGCGCTCGAGCGGGCGCTCAAGCGCTACGTCGCCAGCCGCACCGAGCCGAGTGCCGACGAACGCAGCCTGTTCCGCTATCCACAGCTGCGCCTGACCTACGAATGCCATGGCGAGGTGCCGGCTTCCACCCGTGCCTATGCCAAGGTCCAGGCGCCGGGCGTGTACAGCGTCACCGTGACCCATCCGGCGGCGTTTCGCACCTACCTGCTCGACCAGCTGCGGCCGCTGATGCAGGACTTCAACGTCAAGGTCGAAGTCGGCATGAGCGAGCGCAACATCCCCTATCCCTACGTCATCGAGCAGGGCGACGAGCTGGCCGGCAGCGGTGTGACCGCGGCCGAGCTGGCGCGGGTGTTCCCCAGTACCGACCTGTCCGCCGCCAGCGACGACATCGCCGATGGCCTGTACGACTGGGAACACGCCGATCCCTATCCGCTGGCGCTGTTCGATGCCGCGCGCGTGGATTTTTCCCTGCGCCGCCTGGTGCACTACACCGGTAGCGACTGGCGCCACGTGCAGCCGTGGATCCTGCTGACCAACTATCACCGCTACGTCGACCAGTTCATCCGCCACGGCCTCGACCAGCTGCGCGAGGACACCCGTTTCGTGCGCATGGTGCTGCCGGGCAACGTGGTGATCGAGCGCGGCACGGAGGAGGGCGAGGCCCAGGCGATCATCGGCAGCATGATGTGGCATCGCTACCAGATGCCGGCCTACCACCTGATCGCCGAGGATGGCCACGGCATCACCCTGGTCAACATCGGCGTCGGTCCGTCCAACGCGAAGAACATCACCGACCACCTCGCCGTGCTGCGCCCGCACTGCTGGCTGATGATCGGCCACTGCGGCGGGCTGCGGCAGTCGCAGTCGATCGGCGACTACGTGCTGGCCCACGCCTACATGCGCCGCGACGGCATCCTCGATCGCGTGCTGCCGCCGCATATCCCGCTGCCGGCCCTGGCCGAGGTGCAGCAGGCGCTGCAGGAGTCGGCCGCGCAGGTTACCGGCGAGCAGGGCGAAGCGCTGAAGAAGCGCCTGCGCACCGGCACCGTGCTGACCTACGACGACCGCAACTGGGAGTTGCGCTGGGCGCAGGAGCGGCCGCTGATCAACCTCTCGCGGGCGGTGGCGGTGGACATGGAAAGCGGCACCATCGCCGCCCAGGGCTACCGCCTGCGGGTGCCCTACGGGACGCTGCTGTGCGTGTCGGACAAGCCGCTGCACAGCGAGATCAAGCTGCCGGGCTCGGCCAATGCCTTCTACGAGCGGGCGGTGTCGCAACACCTGAAGATCGGCATCACCGCGCTGGATCTCTTGCGCAACCAGCTCAACTCGCTGCACTCGCGCAAGCTGCGCAGCTTCGACGAGCCGCCGTTCCGCTGATCCGCCCCGCCGCGGCCAGCGCATCCGCGGGAATGGACGATACTCAAGTCGTTCACTCCCGCTTTCCATACCGGAGATTCACATGGAACAGTCGATCCACGCCTTCCACAACCTGTTCGAGCAACTGGGCCTGCCCAACGACGACGCTTCGATCAAGCGTTTCATCGAGACCCATTCGCCCCTGCCGGAAGGCATGTACCTGGCCGACGCGCCATTCTGGAGTCCGGCCCAGGCGGCCTTCTTGCGTGACGAGATTCTCGAGGATGCCGATTGGGCCGAAGTGGTCGACCGGCTCAGCCTGGCATTGCGCCAGGGCGGGACGGCGGTGTAGCGCATACGATGCTACGCCGCCGTTGCCTGACTCTCAGGCCGCCAGCAGCCAGGCGCCGGTGAGCGCCGCGCCGGCGCCGGCGATGCGCACCAGCGGCGCGGCGGCCTGCGGCAGGTAACGCACCAGCGCATAGCCGGCGGCATGCAGGGCAGCGGTGGCGGCGACGAAGCCGGCGGCATAGCCCCAGGGACTGGACAGCTCCGGCAGTTCCAGGCCGTGGGCGACGCCATGGCCGAGGGCGAACAGCGCGGTCAGCGCCGCCGCGATCGCCAGCGGCGGGCGTACCGCCAGCGCCACCAGCAGCCCCAGGGCCAGCACCGAGCCGGCGATGCCGGTTTCCATCAGCGGCATCTCGAGGCCGGCGAAGCCGAACAGGCCGCCGAGCAGCATGGTCGCGACGAAGGTCAGCGGCAGCGCCCAGCGCGCCTTGCCCTGCTGTTGCGCGGCCCAGAGCCCGACCGCGAGCATCGCCAGCAGGTGGTCGAGGCCGAATACCGGGTGGGCGATGCCGGACAGCAGGCCGGCATGGTCATGGCCGGCATGGGCGAAGGCCAGGGCCGGGCTGAGCAGCAGTGCGCAGGCGAAGGCGAGTTTTCTGTGCAGATTCATGCGGTGTTCCTCTGGTTTGGCATGGCGGTCGCGAATCGTCGAAGGCCATTCGCGCCGGTCGGATTTGTGGTGTGCCGTTGCAGGCGCCGGGTCCTTGCTGGCGCCGGCCTGCGCGTCTTTCGCGAGCAGGCTCGTTCCTGCAGGCCTGATTCCGCTCAGGCGGCGTTGAGCATTCCCTGTTTCTCGATGAAGGCGATGATCTCGTCGAGGCCCTGGCCGACCTTCTGGTTGCTGAACACGAAGGGCTTGTCGCCGCGCATCTTGCGCGCGTCGCGCTCCATCACTTCCAGCGAGGCGCCGACCATGGGCGCCAGGTCGATCTTGTTGATCACCAGCAGGTCGGACTTGCAGATGCCCGGGCCGCCCTTGCGCGGCAGCTTGTCGCCGGCGGAGACGTCGATCACGTAGAGGGTCAGGTCGGAGAGTTCCGGGCTGAAGGTGGCCGAGAGGTTGTCACCGCCGGACTCGACGATAATCAGGTCGAGGCCGGGGAAGCGACGGTTGAGCTGCTCCACCGCCTCGAGATTGATCGAGGCGTCCTCGCGGATCGCCGTGTGCGGGCAGCCGCCGGTTTCCACGCCGATGATGCGCTCGGGCGCCAGGGCCTCGTTGCGCACCAGGAACTGGGCGTCCTCCTGGGTGTAGATGTCGTTGGTCACCACGGCGAGGTTGTAGCGCTCGCGCAGCGCCTGGCACAGCGCCAGGGTCAGGGCGGTCTTGCCGGAGCCGACCGGCCCGCCGATGCCGACGCGCAGGGGTTGGGTGGTCATGGTTGGTTTCCTCTTGACGAAAGCGGATAGTCGGGCACAGGCCCGGCGTAGATGGCTGCATCGCTCGAGCGTGGGGGCGCGCTGGCTGGTGAACGGGGTTGGCGCCGGGCCGGGCGATGGGCAGTCCTGTAGGAGCAGGCCATGCCTGCGAACGAAACCCGTACACCGCGTGGCCGTCTTTCGCGGGCATGGCACGCTCCTGCGGAGGCCATGCACCAGCGTATGCCTGCAGGCGACGTGCACGACCCCATGGCGAGGCTGGAAAAGGCCCTCACGATCTGAACAACCGGCTGTACTGCCGCTCGTGCGCCATGCTGGTCAGCGCCAGCCCGAACGGCGTGCTGCCCCAGGTTTCTTCCGGCAGCCCGCTGGCCTCCCGCTGCGCCTGGTCGAGGATCGGCAGCAGTTGCGAGGTCAGCCGCTGCGCGGCCTGCTGGCCCAGCGGCAGGGTCTTCATCAGTACCGCCAACTGGTTCTCCAGCCAGCCCCAGAGCCAGGCGGCCAGCGCCTCGGCGGGGGCGATGTGCCAGGCGCGGGCAGCCAGCGCCCAGGCCAGGGCCAGGCCGGGCTCGCCGGCCTCGGCCAGGCAGCGGCGCGCCTCGGCATCGAGTTCCGGCAGGCCGTCGAGCAGCAGGGCCAGCGAATAGCCCATCTGCCGGCTTTCCAGTTGCAATTCGCGGGTTTCGCGGCTGGCGCGGTGCTCGGCGGCCAGCCGCAGCAGGCGCGGCCAGTCGCCTTGCGCCGCGGCTTGGCAATGGGCCAGCAGCAGCGGCGCCTCGAAGCGGGCCAGGTTGAGCAGCAGCTGGTCCTGCAGCCAGCGCCGGGCGCTGTCCGGGTCGGCTACGAGACCGCTCTCGACCGCCATCTCCAGGCCCTGGGAATAGCTGTAGCCGCCGATGGGCAGTTGCGGGCTGGCCAGCCGGAGCAATGCCCAGGACGATGGGATGCCGCTGGCGGTCACGGGCGCACGCCGAACTGGTGCAGGCGCGGCGCGTAGCTGAATTCCGCCTCGCCGGCGTGGGAATGATGATGGCCGCCGCCATAGGCGCCATGCTCGGGCTGGAACGGCGCCTCGATGTGTTCGACCCGGGCGCCCAGCTGCAGCAGCATGTCCTCGAGTACGTAGTCGTCGAGCAGGCGCAGCCAGCCATCGCCGAGCTGCAGGGCGACGTGGCGGTTGCCCAGGTGGTAGGCGGCGCGGGTCAGTTCGAAGGCGCTGGCACAGGTGACGTGCAGCAGTTGCTCGGGGCGGGCGCGTACCCGCACCACGCGACCGTCGCCGGCGAGCAGGCATTCGCCGTCGTGCAGCGGCGGCTGGCCGCGTTCGAGAAACAGGCCGACTTCCTCGCCATCGCGGCTGAAGCAGCGCAGGCGGCTCTTGCTGCGGGCGTCGTAGCTCAGTTCGAGTTCGGCCTGCCAGTCTGGGCGGGCCTCGATGCGTTGGCGAATCACCAGCATTGCGGAGTTCCGGTCGGGATGTTTCCGGATTCCGAGCAAGGTGCTTGCCAACCCTCGGCAGCCGCGCGCATCCCGCCGCTGCCTGGCGCAGGCGTGCCAGATATTGGGGCTGTTGCGCACCCGTATGGTGCGCATTGTGAGCGAGAATTCGGGACAGGCGCCTTAATGGTGCAGGCTTTGCACCATATACACCGCCGGGATGCGGTAGCTCGCCAGATTGTCGGCCTGCCGCGGTTCCAGTTCGTCGTGGGCGGCATAGCCCAGGCGCGACCAGAAGCCTGCCGAGTCCTGCACCGAGACCAGTGCCGAGTAGCGCAGCTTCGCGCTCCTGGCCTGTTGCAGGTTATGCCGCACCAGCGCCGGGCCGATGCCGCAGCCGGCGGCGCGGCTGGCAACGGCGAGGTCGTGCAGGTAGAGGCAGTCCGCCTCGTCGTGCGGCTGGAACTCGCCGTCCAGCGGGGTCACCTTGCCCAGCCGCGAGCGGTAGGCGAACAGGTAGCCACAAACACCCCGGGCATCTTCGGCGACCCAGGCCAGTTGTGGACAGGCGGCCAGGCGCGAGCGGATCACCGCTTCCTCTTCCAGCACCTCGGCGGCATAGCATTGTTCCTGGATCGCCAGTACGGCAGGAATATCGCGCTCCTGCATCGGTCTCAGCTGGTACATCTCGACTACACTCGGGCGCCGCGGTACGCCGCGCGGCTCGGCAAAAAGCCGGGCATCATACCTGAAAGCCGGGATGTCCGGGCGGTGGCCTGCCCGTGCGGGAGGCCGCATGGCGGCGGTGCCCCTCACCTCATTCCATGAGGTGAGGCGTTTTTGCTACGGGAACGTCTTCAGCGTCAGTGCGCGCCAAATGCGAGGCGCCAGCGATTCGCCGCTTCGCCTGACTGGGGCGGTAATTGCAGGCATAATCATTAGCTCACTAACAAGCCGCTTGGGGCTTTCCTTGAACGATCACCACCCGCTTTACGGCGTTCTGCTGATATTGCTGTCGGGGCTGCTGCTGGCCAGCCATGACGGGCTGGCCAAACACCTTTCCGAGTTCTACCCGGTATTTTTGGTCATCTGGGCGCGCTATGTCGCGCAGACGCTGCTGATGACCGCGCTGTTCGTGCCGCGCATGGGGCAGCGCGTGTTCCGCACGTTGCGCCCCTGGCCGCAGCTGCTGCGTGGCTTGAGCCTGGTCGGCGTCAGCCTGCTGTTCATCAATGGCTTGCACTACATCCCGCTGGCCGAGGCCACCGCGGTGATCTTCCTGACGCCGCTGCTGGTGACCGTCGCCTCGGCGCTGCTCGGCGAGCGGGTCAGCCGCAGCCAGTGGATCGCGGTGGTGCTCGGCCTGGTCGGGGTGCTGATCATCGTGCGCCCGGGCAGTGCGCTGTTCACCCCGGCGGTGCTGCTGCCGTTCGGCGCGGCGCTGTCGTTCACGGTCTACCAGCTGGTCACGCGGCGCCTGGCTGGCACTGACCACCCGGTGACCAGCAACTACCTCACCAGCCTGGTCGGCTGCGTGACGATGAGCGTGCTGGTGGTCTTCAACTGGCGCACGCCGACGCTGCATGACGGCCTGCTGATGGCGACGCTCGGCGGCATGGCCATGCTCGGCCACCTGCTGCTGACCAATGCCTTCCGCTTCGCCAGCGCGGCCACGCTGGCGCCGTTCACCTACGGACAGATAGTCTTCGCCGGTATCGTCGGCTACGTCGCCTTCGATCATGCGCCGGATGCCGGGGCCCTGCTCGGCATGGCGGTGATCATCGCCAGTGGCCTGTTCATGGCCTATGTGCAGCGCCGGCAGAGCGGCCCAGGGTGATCCCGCACCGTTTTTTCGGCGCCCGGGTGTGTCGTTTGACCGTCCGGACAGCTTCCAACCATCTTGATTCGACAGGGCGTTTCGACCCTTGCGTGCCCGCTTAACTCAGGTAACCACCATGCGACTTTCCCATCACACCCTGCGCCGCAACTTCCGCCAGCTCCTGAGCGCCGACCGCTGCTACCACACCGCCTCGGTGTTCGACCCGATGTCGGCGCGCATCGCCGCCGACCTCGGCTTCGAGGTCGGCATCCTCGGCGGTTCGGTCGCCTCCCTGCAGGTCCTGGCCGCGCCGGACTTCAACCTCATCACCCTCAGCGAGTTCGTCGAGCAGGCCACGCGCATCTGCCGCGTCGCGCAGCTGCCGGTGCTCGCCGATGCCGACCACGGCTACGGCAACGCGCTCAACGTGATGCGCACCGTGACCGAGCTGGAACGCGCCGGGATTTCCGCGCTGACCATCGAGGACACCCTGCTGCCGCCGAAATTCGGCCGCAAGTCCACCGACCTGATCGGCATGTTCGAGGCGGTCGGCAAGATCCGCGCGGCGCTGGAGGCGCGGGTCGATCCGGAGCTGGCCATCATCGCCCGCACCAATGCCGGCGTGATCGGCTTCGAGGAGGTGATCGCCCGCGCCCAGGCCTACGAGAAGGCCGGCGCCGACGCCATCTGCCTGGTCGGTATCGAGGATTTCGACCATCTGCACAGCATCGCCAGCCAGCTCAGCACACCGCTGATGCTGGTCACCTACGGCAACCCGAACCTGCGCGACAACGCCCGTCTGGCCGAGCTCGGCGTGCGCATCGTGGTCAACGGCCACGCCGCCTACTTCGCTGCGATCAAGGCTACCTACGACTGCCTGCGCGAGCAGCGCCAGATCGATGCGCTGGACCTGAACGCCTCGCAGCTGTCGGTGAAATACTCCACCGCCGACGAGTACGTGGTCTGGGCCGAGGAATATATGCAGGTCAAGGAGTGACCCGCTGCGCTTAGAGCCTGTTCATGATCTGCAGGGCTCTAGCTCGCGAGATCGTGAACAGGCTCTTAGTACAGCGGCCGCTCGGCCCTGAACATCAGCAGGCTGGCGCACTGGCCATTCTGCCCGGAGTAGGCGCCGCACTCGGGGCCCTGCAGGTCCGAGTCGGTGTAGGAAAAGTCGAGCTGGATGCCCTGCCAGGGGCGCGACAGGTTCAGCGACCAGTCGTTGAACACCCGTACGCTGCTGCCGTCATCGAAGAAACGGGGCCGGTCCAGGGCATAGGTGCCGTATTTCAGCCGCAGGCCGACGCCGAATGGCGTCACCGAGCCGAAATCGAGGTACAGCGTGCTGTCGGTGCGCCGCGGCTTGCTGCTCAGCGCCGCGCCCAGGCGGGTGCCGGCGAAGTTCAGCCCGGCATAGAATTCGTCGCGGTCACGGTCGGCGATTTCCGGGAAGCTGTAGTGGATCACGCCCAGCTCGTAGCCCGGGGCTTCGTCGAGGGGGCGGCGGGCATAGCCCAGGTAGGAATTCATTTCCAGCTGGCTGCCTTCGCCGAGGCCGACGCTGGGCGACCATTGACCGACATACCAGCCGCTGGCATGGCTCAGGTCGAGGCCGCCGTGGAAGACCCCGGCGGTCGTCGGCTGCACCAGCCCATGGGCCATGCTGCGGGTGGGGGCGGAGCCCAGCTTGAGGTCGAAATCGCCCAGCTCGCGCTCCACCACCTTGCTTTGCGTGGCGCAGCCGGCGACCAGCAGCAGCGCTAGCCGGAGCAGGGTGTTCTTGAGCGTCATGGCGGGTACATGGGCGGCGGCAGGTGGGAGCGGATCTCGTTGCAGGGCACCGCAAGCATAACCAGCGATATCCGCCGGCGAGCCCCATCCGTCGCCTGGACGGCTTCTCTCGACAGGCGGCGCCGCTCTGCGCCGGGCCTTGGCCGCGTGTGATGCGCGGCCGGCCTGGGGCATCCCGAGGCGCTGGTTTTCGTCCGGGCGAACGCGCAAGCTGGGCATGGACTCGAATGCACATCAGCAAGCGCCGGCACCCCGAACGGCCGGCAAGCGAGGACAGCATGGCCACAGGTTGGGCGAACGACGGCGCGGTGCAGGAGCAGATCGACAGCACCATCGAGGACGCCATCCAGCGGGCCCGCAGCAAGCTGGGCCAGGGCGAGAGCCTGACGCACTGCGAGGAGTGCGGGGCGGAGATTCCCGAGGCGCGCCGCCAGGCGGTCAAGGGCGTGCGGCTGTGCATCGCCTGCCAGAGCGAGCAGGACAAGCGCGAGGCCACCTTCAGCGGCTACAACCGCCGCGGCAGCAAGGACAGCCAGTTGCGCTGAGCGCTCGTGGCGGCGTGACTACGCCCTGATGGGCTGAAGCCCACCAGGGCCGGGCCGGCCTCAGAACAGGAAGTAGCGCTGCGCCATCGGCAGTTCCTCGGCCGGCTCGCACCAGAGCAACTGGCCGTCGGCGCGGACCTGGTAGTTCTGTGGGTCGACGTCGATCCGCGGCAGGTAGCCGTTGTGGATCAGGTCGGTCTTCTGCACCTCGCGGCAGCCCTTGACCACGCCGATCTTCTTCTTCAGCCCGAGCCGCTCGGGTACGCCGGCAGCGAACGCAGCCTGGCTGATGAAGGTGAAGCTCGCCGCGTGCAGCGAACCGCCGTAGCTGCCGAACATCGGCCGGTAGTGCACCGGCTGCGGGGTCGGGATCGAGGCGTTGGCGTCGCCCATCAGGCTGGCGGCGATGACCCCGCCCTTGAGGATCAGCGTCGGCTTGACGCCGAAGAAGGCCGGGCGCCAGAGCACCAGGTCGGCCCACTTGCCCACTTCGATCGAGCCCACCTCGTGGGCGATGCCGTGGGTGATCGCCGGGTTGATGGTGTACTTGGCGATGTAGCGCCTGGCGCGGAAGTTGTCGTTGCCCGGCGCATCCTCGGCCAGCGGTCCGCGCTGCTTCTTCATCTTGTCGGCGGTCTGCCAGCAGCGGGTGATGACCTCGCCGACGCGGCCCATGGCCTGGCTATCGGAGCTGATCATGGAGAAGGCGCCGAGGTCATGCAGGATATCCTCCGCCGCAATCGTTTCCCGGCGGATACGGCTTTCGGCGAAGGCCACGTCCTCGGCGATGCTCGGGTCGAGGTGGTGGCAGACCATGAGCATGTCCAGGTGCTCGTCAATGGTGTTGTGGGTGAACGGCCGGGTCGGGTTGGTCGAGCTCGGCAGCACGTTGGGGAACCCGCACGCCTTGATGATATCCGGCGCATGGCCGCCGCCGGCGCCCTCGGTGTGGTAGGTGTGGATGGTGCGGCCCTTGAACGCACCGAGGGTGGTCTCGACGAAGCCGGATTCGTTCAGCGTGTCGGTGTGGATCGCCACCTGCACGTCGTACTGGTCGGCCACGGCGAGGCAGTTGTCGATGGCCGCCGGGGTGGTGCCCCAGTCCTCGTGCAGCTTGAGGCCGATGGCGCCGGCCTCGATCTGCTCGACCAGCGGCCCGGGCAGCGAGACGTTGCCCTTGCCGGTGAAGCCGATGTTCATCGGGAAGGCCTCGGCGGCCTTGAGCATCTGCGCCATGTGCCACGGCCCCGGCGTGACGGTGGTGGCGTAGGTGCCGGTGGCAGGGCCAGTGCCGCCACCGATCATGGTGGTGGTGCCGCTCATCAGCGCCTCTTCGATCTGCTGTGGGCAGATGAAGTGGATGTGGGTATCGATGCCGCCGGCGGTGAGGATCATGCCCTCGCCGGCGATCACCTCGGTGGCGCCGCCGATGGCGATGCTTACGCCGGGCTGGATGTCCGGGTTGCCGGCCTTGCCGATGGCGGCGATGCGCCCGTCCTTGAGGCCGACGTCGGCCTTGACCACGCCCCAGTGGTCGAGGATCAACGCGTTGGTGATGACCGTGTCGACCACCTCGGCGGCGCACAGCTGGCCCTGGCCCATGCCGTCGCGGATGACCTTGCCACCGCCGAACTTCACCTCGTCGCCATAGACGGTGAAGTCCTGCTCCACTTCGATCCACAGCTCGGTATCGGCCAGGCGCACCTTGTCGCCGACGGTGGGGCCGAACATGTCGGCATAGGCTTGGCGGGAAATCTTCATGCGTTTCGTCTCGGTAGGGTGGATGGCCGCAGCCATCCACCGGTCAGGGTCACGGTGGAAAAGCCTTCGGCGTTTTCCACCCTACGAATCGGGCCGCGTCAGAGGTCGCCCATCACCCGTCCGGCAAAGCCGAACACGCGGCGATTGCCGGCCAGCTCGACCAGTTCCACCTCGCGGCTCTGCCCCGGTTCGAAGCGCACTGCAGTACCGGCGGGGATGTTCAGGCGCATGCCGCGCGCCTGTTCGCGGTCGAAGGCGAGGGCGTCGTTGGTCTCGAAGAAGTGGTAGTGCGAGCCGACCTGGATCGGCCGGTCGCCGCCGTTGGCCACGCTCAGGGTCAGGGTGCGGCGGCCGGCATTGAGTTCGATGTCGCCGTCCTGGATCTGGTATTCGCCGGGGATCATGGGGTCCTGCGCTCCGTGTTGAGGATCAGTTGCATGAAGGTCAGGTCGAGCCAGCGGCCGAACTTGCAGCCCACCTGGCGCATATGGCCGACATGGATGAAGCCGAGCTGCTGGTGCACGTGGATCGAGGCGCGGTTCTCGCTCTCGATGGCGGCGACCATCACGTGCTTGCCGGCGGCGCGGGCGCGGCCGATCAGCTCGCGCATCAGGCCGCGGCCGATGCCGCTGCCGCGCTGGCCGTCGCGCACGTACACCGAGTGCTCGACGGTATGCCGGAAGCCCTCGTGCGGGCGCCACGGGCCATAGGTGGCGTAGCCGATCACCAGGCCGTCGTCGTCCAGCGCCACCAGCACCGGGTTGCCCTGTTCCTCGCGCTCGGCGAGCCAGGCCTGGCGGTTGGCCAGGTCCACCGGCGTGTCGTTCCAGATCGCCGTGCTGTTCAGCACGGCGTCGTTGTAGATCTGCAGGATGCCTGGGAGGTCGGCTTGCTGGGCGTCACGTATCAGCACGGTGAAAATCCTTCGGGAAGAGGTCAGGTAGACATTGACCAGTTTCTCAGGGAATCGGTTGATGAACGGTGACAAGTTTGGTGCCATCCGGGAAGGTGGCCTCGACCTGGATCTCCGGAATCATTTCCGGCACGCCCTCCATCACCTGCTCGCGGGTGAGCAGGGTGGTGCCATAGTGCATCAGCTCGGCCACCGTCTGGCCGTCGCGGGCGCCTTCGAGCAGCGCCGCGGAGATGTAGGCCATCGCCTCCGGGTAGTTGAGCTTCACCCCGCGCGCCAGGCGGCGTTCGGCGACCAGGCCGGCGGTGAAGATCAGTAGTTTGTCCTTTTCTCTCGGCGACAAATCCATAACGGCTCCAGTCTGGGATGGGCAACGGGGAAGCCTTGCCCATCGGGGTGTCTTCGGTCCTGTCGGTGGAAAACGCTGCGCGGTTTTCCACCCTACGGGGTTGTTTTTCAACTGGTAGGAGCCCGGGGAGACACCGGGTCCTTGCCGGCGATGCGGCGCCCGCTGATCGCCGGCAAGCCGGCTCCTACAAAAATCTGTTTCAGGTGCTCCAGATACGTGGTGGTACGGCCTCGCGCCCCAGCAGTTGCGGGCGCAGCAGGCGCCACAATCCGATCAGCCAGGCGCGCGCGTGCAGCGCTTCGCGGGCCAGGCAGCGGCCGACGATCAGCCCCGGCAATTGCGTCAGGTCGCCGCGCACCCGGCCCGGCAGTTCACGGCAGCGTTCCAGCAGCGCGGCATCGATCTCGCCGCTGGCGATCAGCGTGGCGAACACCGGCTGGCCGTCGAGCCCGATGGGCGAGTCCAGCAGACCGTCGCCGCCGGCGACACGCTGGCGCTCGTGCCAGAGCAGCGCGCCGTCGCGGCGAATGTCCAGCCGCGCCTGGAAGTGCCCGGCATCGAAGCGCTCGTTCGCGGCTGGCCGGCCGAGGGCGATGACGTCCCAGTAGAACAGCCGCGCATCGCCTTCGAGTTCGATGCATGTGCCCAACTCGGCCTGCGCGGCGCAGTAGACGATGGTTTCCTGCGGCAGCCATTCCAGCGTGGCACCGGCTTCGACGCGCAAGCGCAGCTGCTGGCAGGCAGGCGCGGCGGCGCGGTACCACTTGGCCGCGCCGGGGCTGGTCAGCTGGGCCCAGGCGCCAGCGCCGACCGCGACGTCGATGTCCAGGCGGTCGCCACCGGCGATGCCGCCCGGTGGATGCACGATGATGTGCTGGCAGACCTCCGGCCCCTCGGCATACAGGTGCTTCTGCACCCGCAACGGGCCGGTGTGGCGGCGCAGCACCGGCCGGCTGACGCCGCCCACGCGGGCATAGCCGAGTTCCAGTTCGGCGTGCCAGTGGGGGGTGAACAGCGGGGCATGGGCATTCATCGGGGCGCAAGGTTCTTCGTTCGGTCCGGTTGGCAGAGCAAGCGCCGTGCCGTTATGCGCCGCCTTGGTGCGAGGCCAGCGCGGCCGGTGTTGCTGCGCCATCGGCGGCAGCCATGGGGTTCGCATGACGCAATGCGTGCGCCAACCTGGTGCGCACAGGTAAGAATGCATCGCTATGGTGCACAATCGTCCGCGGTTCAGATTGCCACCAGCCCGCGCACGCCGTCGGCCTCCATGGTCTCGCCCCGGCCCTGCTGGACGATCTCGCCGCGGCTCATCACCAGGTACTGGTCGGCCAGCTCGGCGGCGAAGTCGTAGAACTGCTCGACCAGCAGGATGGCCATGTCGCCCTTGGCGGCGAGCTTCTGGATCACCGTGCCGATTTCCTTGATCACCGAGGGCTGGATGCCTTCGGTGGGTTCGTCGAGGATCAGCAGGCGCGGCCGGCTGGCCAGCGCGCGGCCGATGGCCAGCTGCTGTTGCTGGCCGCCGGAGAGGTCGCCGCCGCGGCGGTGCTTCATCTGTTCGAGCACCGGGAACAGCTCGTAGATGAAGGCCGGCACCTGCTTGGCATCCTTCGCGCTGAAACGCGACAGCCCCATCAGCAGGTTCTCCTCGACTGTCAGCCGGCCGAAGATTTCCCGCCCTTGGGGCACGTAGGCGATGCCGGCCTGCACCCGCTGGTGCGGCCTGTAGCCGGTGATGGCCTTGCCCTCCCAGCTGACCGCGCCTTCCCGGGCCGGGATCAGGCCCATCAGGCACTTGAGCAGAGTGGTCTTGCCGACGCCGTTGCGCCCGAGCAGGCAGGTCACCTCGCCGACCTTCGCCTCGAAGGTCAGGCCGCGCAGGATATGGCTGCCGCCGTAGTATTGGTGCAGTTGCTGGACTTGCAGCATGTCGATGTCCTTGTTTCTTGCGTGACGCTTGGAAAAGGCTGCGCCGCTTTCGGTGGATAAGCCTGCGGCGTTATCCACCCTACGATTCGGCGGGCGTAGGGTGGATGGCCGAAGCCATCCACCCTTTTTGCTCAACGCCCCAGATACACCTCGATCACCCGCTCGTCGTTCTGCACGGTTTCCAGCGAACCCTCGGCCAGGACCTGGCCCTGGTGCAGCACGGTGACGTGGTCGGCGATGGTGCCGACGAAGCCCATGTCGTGCTCGACGACCATCAGCGAGTGCTTGTGCGCCAGGCGCTTGAACAGTTCGGCGGTGAATTCGGTCTCGGCGTCGGTCATGCCGGCCACCGGTTCGTCGAGCAACAGCAGCTGCGGGTCCTGCATCAGCAGCATGCCGATCTCGAGGAACTGCTTCTGGCCGTGCGACAGCAACCCGGCCGGCCGGTTGCGGGAATTTTCGAGGCGAATGGTGGCGAGCACCTCGTCGATGCGGTCCTTCTGCTCGCCGTTGAGCTTGGCCTTCAGGCTGGCCCACACCGACTTGTCGGTCTTCTGCGCCAGCTCCAGGTTCTCGAACACGGAAAGCGCCTCGAACACCGTGGGCTTCTGGAACTTGCGGCCGATGCCGGCCTGGGCGATCTCCACCTCGCTCAGGCGCGTGAGGTCGAGGGTGTCGCCGAACCAGGCGCTGCCGCTGTCGGGACGGGTCTTGCCGGTGATCACGTCCATCATGGTGGTCTTGCCGGCGCCATTGGGACCGATGATGCAGCGCAGTTCGCCGACGCCGATGTACAGGCTGAGGTCGGTCAGCGCGCGGAAGCCGTCGAAGCTGACATTGATGTCCTCCAGGCTGAGGATGGTGCCGTGGCGTGCATCCAGGCCTTCGCCTGCCGTGCGGCCGAGACCGATGGCGTCGCGGCCGTTGCCGCCGGTGTCGACGGGATCGATGAGTTCGGGAGTGGGTACGACTTTCATGATTCTCCCCTCCGGCGCAGCAGGCCGATCACGCCCTTGGGCAGGTACAGGGTGACGAGGATGAACAGCGCGCCGAGGGCGAACAGCCAGTACTCGGGGAAGGCCACGGTGAACCAGCTCTTCATGCCGTTGACGAGGCCGGCGCCCAGCAGCGGGCCGATCAGCGTGCCGCGCCCGCCGAGGGCGACCCACACCGCGGCCTCGATGGACTGGGTCGGCGCCATCTCGCTGGGGTTGATGATGCCCACCTGCGGCACGTAGAGCGCGCCGGCCAGGCCGCACAACACGGCGCTCAATACCCAGATAAACAGCTTGTAGCCGCGCGGATCGTAGCCGCAGAACATCAGCCGGTTCTCCGCGTCGCGCAGGGCGGTGAGCACCCGGCCGAACTTGCTGCGCGCCAGGCGAAAGCCCAGGTACAGGCTGCCGGCCAGGAGCGCCACGGTGGCGAGGAACAGCGTGGCGCGGGTCGCCGGCGCCGAGATCGAGAAACCGAGGATGGTCTTGAAATCGGTGAAGCCGTTGTTGCCGCCGAAGCCGGTCTCGTTGCGGAAGAACAGGAGCATGCCGGCGAAGGTCAGCGCCTGGGTCATGATCGAGAAGTACACGCCCTTGATCCGCGAGCGGAAGGCGAAGAAGCCGAAGACGAAGGCCAGCACGCCGGGCGCCAGCACCACCAGGCACATGGCCCAGAGAAAGCTCGAGGTGCCATACCAGTACCAGGGCAGCTCGTTCCAGGCGAGGAAGCTCATGAATGCCGGCAGGCCGTCGCCGGCGCTCTGGCGCATCAGGTACATGCCCATGGCGTAACCGCCGAGGGCGAAGAACAGGCCGTGGCCGAGGGACAGCAGCCCCGCGTAACCCCAGACCAGATCCAGTGCCAGGGCGACGATGGCGTAGCAGAGGATCTTGCCCACCAGGGTCAGGGTGTAGGCCGAAACGTGCAGGGCATGCTCGGCCGGCAGCAGGTGCAGCAGCGGCATGGCGACGAGGACGGCCAGCGCCAGGCCTAGGGCGATGACCGTGGCTTTCGGTCCGGCTTTCTGCGCGGCGGTGAGGGTAAGTGGCTGGTTCAATCGATGACCCTCCCCTTGAGAGCGAAGAGCCCCTGCGGACGCTTCTGGATGAAGAGGATGATCAGCGCGAGGATGAGGATCTTGCCCAGCACGGCGCCGATCTGCGGTTCGAGGATCTTGTTGGCGATGCCAAGGCCGAAGGCGGCGAAGATGCTGCCGGCCAGCTGGCCGACACCGCCGAGCACCACCACCAGGAAGGAATCGATGATGTAGCTCTGGCCGAGGTCCGGGCCGACGTTGCCGATCTGGCTCAGGGCCACGCCGCCGAGGCCGGCGATGCCGGAACCCAGTCCGAAGGCCATCATGTCGATGCGCCCGGTGGGCACCCCGCAGCAGGCGGCCATGTTGCGGTTCTGCGTTACCGCGCGCACGTTCAGGCCCAGGCGCGTCTTGTTCAGCAAGAGCCAGGTCAGGAGCACCACGAACAGCGCGAAGCCGATGATCACCATGCGGTTGTACGGCAGCACCAGGTTCGGCAGCACCTGCAGGCCACCGGACAGCCAGGCCGGGTTGGCGACCTCGACGTTCTGCGCGCCGAACAGCACCCGCACCAGCTGGATCAGGATCAGGCTGATGCCCCAGGTCGCCAGCAGGGTTTCCAGCGGGCGGCCGTAGAGGTGGCGGATCACTGTGCGTTCCAGCGCCATGCCGATCGCGGCGGTGACGAAGAAGGCCACCGGCAACGCCACCAGCGGGTAGAAGGCGAGGGCGTCAGGGGCGAGCCGCGCCATCAGCACCTGCACCATGTAGGTGGTGTAGGCCCCGAGCATGAGCATCTCGCCGTGGGCCATGTTGATCACCCCGAGCAGGCCGAAGGTGATCGCCAGGCCGAGGGCGGCGAGCAGCAGGATCGAGCCCAGCGACAGGCCGCTGAAAGCCTGGCCGAGCAGCTCGCCGATCAGGAGCTTGCGCTTGACCTGAGCCAGGCTGGTCTCGGCGGCCTTGCGCACGTTGGCGTCTGTTTCCGCCTCGTCGGCCAGCAGGTTCTCCAGGCGCACCCGCGCCATGGGCGCGCCGGTTTCGCCGAGCAGGCGCACCGCGGCGAGGCGTACTGCGGGGTCGCTTGCGGTCAGCTGCAGGTTGGCCAGCGCCAGGGTCAACGCTTCGCTGACGGCGGCATCGTCCTCGGCGTCCAGGCGCTGCTGGAGCAGCTCGAGCTGTTCCGGTTGGCCGCTGCGCTGCAGGCGCTTGGCCGCGGCGAGGCGCTGCGCGGGGTCTTCGGCGAACAGCTGGTGGCTCGCCAGGGCGGTGTTGAGCAGGCCGCGCAGGCGGTTGTTCAGGCGCAGCTTCTTCGGCGTGCCGACCGGCTCGATATCACCTTCGAGGGCACGGTAGGCGCCGTTTTCCTCGATGAAGGGCGTCTTGTGCTGGTCGATGGCCACGCGATTGGCGCGCAGCGCCTCGATCAGCGGCAGCCGCTCAGGCGCGGGCGCGGCGGCCCAGCTTTCCAGCAGCCTGGCCTGTTTGGCCGGGCTGGCCTTGGCGTAGTCGGCTGCGTCTCCGGCCTGCGCCGCCCAAGGCAGGGCGAGCAGGAGCAGCAGAAGGATTCGGTGCAGGGCAGTGTTCATCTGTGTATTCCCCAGGGGAGGCCGGGTGCTCTCTTGATGGAGCTTGTGGCGGCCGACAGGTGGATGGGTGACGCGGAGTCGGCGCGTCACCCATCCACCGCGACGATCGCTGTCAGTTCGACTTCACCGCGTAATCCGGCTTCTTGTCGTTGCCGGGGATGTACGGGCTCCACGGCTGGGCGCGGACCGGGCTTTCGGTTTCCCAGACCACCGAGAACTGACCGTCCTCCTGGACCTCGCCGATCATCACCGGCTTGTGCAGGTGATGGTTCTTCTCGTCCATGGTCAGGGTATAGCCGCTCGGCGCTGCGAAGGTCTGTCCGGCCAGCGCGTCGCGCACCTTGCCGACCTCGGTGCTGCCGGCCTGCTCGACCGCCTGCGCCCACATGTGGATGCCGACGTAGGTGGCTTCCATCGGGTCGTTGGTCACCGCCTTGTCGGCGCCCGGCAGGCCCTTGGCCTTGGCGTAGGCCTTCCACTTGGCGACGAACTGCTCGTTGACCGGGTTCTCCACCGACTGGAAGTAGTTCCAGGCGGCCAGGTGGCCGACCAGCGGCTTGGTGTCGATGCCGCGCAGCTCCTCTTCGCCGACCGAGAAGGCGACGACCGGCACGTCGGTGGCTTCCAGGCCCTGGTTGGCCAGTTCCTTGTAGAACGGCACGTTGGAGTCGCCGTTGATGGTCGACACCACGGCGGTCTTGCCGCCGGCGGCGAACTTCTTGATGTTGGCGACGATGGTCTGGTAATCGCTGTGACCGAAGGGGGTGTAGACCTCCTCGATGCTGGATTCCGGCACGCCCTTGCTGATCAGGAAGGCGCGCAGGATCTTGTTGGTGGTGCGCGGGTAGACGTAGTCGGTACCGAGCAGGAAGAAGCGCTCGGCGCTGCCGCCGTCTTCGCTCATCAGGTACTCGACGGCCGGGATGGCCTGCTGGTTCGGTGCGGCACCGGTGTAGAAGACGTTCGGCGACAGTTCCTCGCCTTCGTACTGCACGGGATAGAACAGCAGGCCGTCGAGTTCTTCATAAACCGGCAGCACGGACTTGCGCGACACGCTGGTCCAGCAGCCAAAGGTCACCGCGACCTTGTCCTGGGTCAGCAGCTGGCGGCCTTTCTCGGCGAACAGCGGCCAGTTGGAAGCCGGGTCGACCACCACCGGCTCGAGCTGCTTGCCGAGCACGCCGCCGTTGGCGTTGATCTCGTCGATGGTCATCAGCGCCATGTCCTTGAGCGAGGTCTCGGAGATGGCCATGGTGCCGGACAGCGAATGCAGGATGCCGACCTTGATGGTCTCGGCGGCCTGCAGGGTGAAGGGGAACAGGCCGCTGAGCATCAGGGCGCTGGCGGCGAGGGTGGTCTTGATCAGGGGACGACGTTTCATAGGGGGCTCCTTGGCTGTCCGTGCGCAACTGTGGGCTGAATACTTCGGAACGCCAGGAGCAAGGGCAGCATCCGTGCCAAATGACGCAAAGCCAGCAGTGGCGCGGGCTGGCGTGGAGAGGCATGGTGCCGGTTGGTCTGGGCGGTGAGCCATGCTGGTGCATCGCAGGGCGCGTGGTGCACTGCCAAGGCCCGCTTTGCCCGCTTTCGGTGCCGCCTGCCGGACGGGTCGCTACTTGCCGCTGCCGGGCGGGGCTTCTAGCATGACCGGCCCGCTTCGAGACGAGCCGTCATGCCCCGCCCACCGCGTTCCCCATCCTCGCGTTCGCCCGTCAGGCCGGCCCGCCCGGCCGCGCCGCGGCGTGCCGCCAAGGCACCGCCAGCCGAGCCGCGGCTGCTGTTGCTGAACAAGCCGTTCGATGTGTTGACCCAGTTCGCCGATGCCGACGGGCGTGCGACGCTGAAGGATTTCGTGCCGGTCCCCGGCGTCTACCCGGCCGGGCGGCTGGATCGCGACAGCGAGGGCCTGTTGCTGCTGACCAACGACGGCCGGCTGCAGGCGCGCATCGCCGACCCGAAGCACAAGCTGGCCAAGACCTACTGGGTACAGGTGGAAGGCGAGGTGGGTGAGGCGCAGCTCGAGCGGCTGCGCCAGGGCGTCGAGCTGAACGACGGCATGACCCTGCCGGCCGAGGCGCGGCGCCTGGAGGAGCCTGAACTGTGGCCGCGCCACCCGCCGGTGCGCTTTCGCAAGAGCGTGCCGACCAGTTGGCTGGAGCTGGTGATTCGCGAGGGGCGCAACCGCCAGGTGCGGCGCATGACGGCGGCGGTCGGCCTGCCGACCCTGCGGCTGGTGCGGGTGCGTATCGGACCCTGGACGCTGGACGGCCTGCAGCCGGGCGCGTGGCGCGAGGTGCCGGCGCGGCTATAGCGCCGGCGCTGCCTCAGTAGTACGACTTGATCACTTCGATGCCCTTGCCTAGGACGCCGCGCCAGGCATCCAGCTCCGGCTTGCCGGCTTGCGCATCGTGCTGCCGCACGGTCTTCAGCAGCGCGACGAGCCAGAGGTCGTAGAGTTCCGGGCGGATGTCGAAGCCATCGCGACTGTGGCTCTGGCCGAGCGCCTTGAGCTTGCTGTCGGGCATGCCGCGGGCGAACAGCACCAGATTGAGGATGCCGGCGCGCAGCAGCTGCTTCTGCGCGACCATGTCGGTATTGGTGAACTTGTCGCGCACCGCCGGCGAGCTGGACAGGAAGTTGACGTAGAAGTCGTCGAAGAAGCTCGGGCTGGCGCAACAGCGACCATAGCTCTGCATGACGCGGTCGGTGTCTTTCATGGGGTTTCCTTGGGCAAAACGAATCACGGACCGCGTCGGTGCGACGCAGCCTGGAAAGGGATGAACGGGAGGTGAGCGGTCAGATGCCTTCGAGGCTGCCGATCACCAGCGTCTTGATGACGAAGCCCAGCACGCCCAGCCCGAGTGCGCCGAACAGCACCAGGGTGCCGTAGCGACCGGCCTTCGATTGCTTGGCCAGATCCCAGACGATGAAGGCCATGAAGGCCACCAAGCCACTGACCAGGATGATCATCATCCACTCTTCGAAAACAGCTGGGTCCATTGCGTCCTCCGCATGGCTAGGTCTGAAACTCAGACGACATCAGCTATGGCAGCGGCGGGAAGCAATACTTATAGGCGAGCGGGCAGCTCTTTTTGGATAGACGCGCGCGGGGCATAGCAAGGCGGCGCGAATTATACGCAATGCAACCGGCGCGTGTTGCTTCGATTCGTGAGCGGTCTCTCAGCTGCGCAGATGCTCCAGCGGCAGCTCGGTGCTGGAGGCCACCTGGCGCAACACGAAGCTGGAACGCACGCTGGAGACGCCCTCGATGCGCGTCAGGGTGCCGAGCAGGAACTGCTGGTAGTGCTCCATGTCCGGCACCACGACCTTGAGCTGGTAGTCGGCGTCCATGCCGGTGACCAGGCTGCACTCCAGCACCTGTGGGCATTTGCCGATGATCTCCTCGAAGTGCTCGAAGCGCTCCGGGGTATGCCGGTCCATGCCGATCAGCACGTAGGCGGTGAGCGTCAGGCCGAGCTGCTTGCGGTCCAGCAGGGCGACCTGGCGGGCGATGTAGCCGTCGTCCTCGAGTTGCTTGACGCGCCGCGAGCAGGGCGATGGCGACAGGCCGATGCGTTCGGCGAGTTCCTGGTTGGAGAGGCGGGCGTCGTGTTGCAATTCCGCGAGAATGCGCAGGTCGTAGCGGTCGAGTTTGCTCATGGACAGGTACTTCCGGATGTTTGTTGCGCAAGATGATGGATTGAAGACGACTTGTTGCGCAAGCGGTGCCATTGAAAGCAATCTTCGCAATCCACTGTCGGACCGGCAGGCGTAAGCTTTATCCCAACTTCAGCCCCCGGCAGAACGGGCACGGCACGCGATCCCCGCCGTGACTGCCGAAGGCCTTATCCAGGCCGACGGTCCGGGCCCCCGGTGCTCACGAGGCGCCGTGCGAAGCAGCCGTTATCATCGGCCTGACGAATCGAAGAGACCACGCCCCGGCGTGGTCTTTTTCGTTCCAGCCACGCTCACCGATGCGGCGGCGAGACCTCCAGCGGATCGGCGTGCACCAGCACCTCGGCCTGCGGATAGCGCGTGCTGATCGCCTGCTCGACCGCCACGCACAGGTCGTGGGCCTGCGACAGCGACAGCTCGCCGGGCAGTTCCAGGTGCATCTGCACGAACCAGCGCGTCCCGGAGACCCGCGTGCGGAAATCATGGCAGCCGTACACGCCCGGTACTTCGCCCACCAGTTGCTGCATGTGCTCGCTGATCTCGGTCGACAGCTCGGTGTCCATCAGCACCGCTCCGGCTTCGCGGACGATGCTCACGGCGCTCCAGAAGATGTAGAAGGCGATGCCGATGCCGAACAGCGCATCCGTGCGCTCCCAGCCGAAACCGGCGAGCACCAGGGCCAGCAGGATGCTGCTGTTGAGCAGCAGGTCCGAGCGGTAGTGCAGCGAGTCGGCGCGGATCGCGGTGGAGCCGGTCACCTTGACCACATGGCGCTGGTAGGACAGCAGCAGGGCAGTCATCAGCAGCGAGAACAGCATGACCGCGATGCCGATGCCCTGGGCGCCCAGCGGTTGCGGATGCAGCAGCCGGTCGACGCCCTGGACCCCGACCAGGATCGCGCTGACGCAGATGAACGCCGCCTGGCCGAGCCCGGCGAGGGCCTCGGCCTTGCCGTGGCCATAGCGATGGTCGTCGTCCGCCGGGCGCAGCGAGTAATGCACCGCCAGCAGGTTGAGCAGCGAGGCAGCGCCGTCGAGCAGCGAGTCGGTGAGGCCGCCGAGCAGGCTCACCGAACCGCTCAGCCACCAGGCCACTGCCTTGCTCAGCGCCAGCAGGATCGCCGTCGCCAGCGCCGCACCGGTGGCCCGGCGCATGAGCCGGGCGTGTCCGTTATCGATACTCATCGGTGGCGTGCGCCAATAGCCGTAGTCATGCGGCAGGCCGCAGGCCGAAGGCCGCCAGTTGTTCGATGCTGCCACTGTGCTGGATCAGGCGCGGGTCATCCAGCGGCAGGCTGCGGCCGATTTCCTGCTCGATGATGGCCTTCAGCCGGGCCTGGTCGATCTGGCCGTCGGCACCGATGGCTTGCTGCAGCTTTTCCGGGGCCATGGAGTATTGATCGTCGGGCAGGTAGATCGCCCCCGTGGCGAAGTCGATGCCGAAGGCGATCAGGCCGGGGATCACGTAGAACAGCAGGCCGACGGCGTCGAGCACGGCGATCGCCGGGTCGATACGGCCCTCGATCTGGCCGCGGCGGTCGGGATAGAACAGCGTGCCGCAGGCCGCCAGCTGGGTGAACAGGGAAACGGCCAACACGCCGCCGATGACACGGGAACGAGTATGCATAGGGACCTCCTGGAAAATTCTGGCGCAACTATACAAGGGCCGGATGATGTTTTCTCGACATCAGACCGCATGGCGTCAGCGGGTGTTCGCTGCTGGCCTGCGCGGCCACGCGCTATGATGTCGGCGCGCGGCCAGCGCCCCTGCCAGCGTGCGCTCGTCCGGCCACGGTTACAGCATCAACTGATGTGCTTCGCGGCGAGTGGGCGTTGCCGTCATCGAATCGTCCAGTCCGAAGCGAGTGCTCATGAATTCCCTCCCCATCGACGAAGCCCTGCCGGCGCTGCGCCAGGCCCTGTGTCAGCGCGACGAAGCCGTGCTCGAGGCGCCGCCAGGCGCCGGCAAGACCACCCGCGTGCCGCTGGCGCTGCTGGATGAGCCCTGGCTGGCCGGGCAAACCATCGTCATGCTCGAACCGCGCCGGCTGGCAGCACGTGCCGCCGCCGAGCGCCTGGCCAGCGAGCTGGGCGAGCGGGTCGGCGAGACCGTCGGCTACCGCATCCGCCTGGACAGCAAAGTCGGACCGCGCACCCGCATCGAGGTGGTCACCGAGGGCATCCTCGCCCGCCGCTTGCAGGACGACCCGGCGCTGGAAGGCGTCGGCCTGGTGATCTTCGATGAATTCCACGAACGCAGCCTGGACGCCGACCTGGCGCTGGCGCTGACCCTCAATGCGCGTCAGTTGCTGCGCGACGAGCCGCTCAAGCTGCTGCTGATGTCGGCGACGCTGGAGGGCCAGCGCCTGTCGGCGTTGCTCGATGATGCACCGGTGGTGCGCAGCGAGGGACGCATGCATCCGGTGGAGCAGCGTTGGGGACGCCCGCTGGCGTCGGGCGAGCGCGTCGAGCCGCGGGTGGTGCAGACGGTGCTGCAGGCGCTGCAGGACGAGCACGGCAGCGTGCTGGTGTTCCTCCCCGGGCAGGCGGAGATCCGCCGGGTGAACGAGGCGCTGGCCGAACAGCTGGACGGCCGCGGCGATGTACTGCTCTGCCCGCTGCACGGCGAGCTGGAACTGGCGGCCCAGCGCGCGGCGATCGAGCCGGCCTCGGCTGGCATGCGCAAGGTGGTGCTGGCCACCAATATCGCCGAGACCAGCCTGACCATCGACGGCGTGCGGGTGGTGGTGGATGCCGGCCTGGCGCGGGTGCCGCGCTTCGACCCCGGCAGCGGCATGACCCGCCTGGAAACCCGGCGCATCTCCCGCGCCTCGGCGACGCAACGGGCGGGGCGCGCCGGGCGTCTGGAGCCGGGGGTGTGCTACCGGCTATGGTCCGCGGAGCAGCACGCACAGCTGGCGGCCTACGGCGAGGCGGAGATTCTCCAGGCGGATCTTGCCGGCGTTGCGCTGCAGCTGGCGCGTTGGGGGGGCGAGCCGGACGAGCTGACCTGGCTCGACACCCCGCCGGCGGCGGCCTACGCCCAGGCCCAGGCGCTGCTCGAACGTCTCGGCGCGCTGGCGCGCAATGCCCGTGGCGGCTGGCAACTGATCGCCCACGGCCAGGCGATGGCCGAACTGCCGGCGCATCCGCGCCTGGCGCACATGCTGCTGCGCGGCCAGGCGCTGGGCCTCGGTGCGCTGGCGGCGGACGTCGCCGCGCTGCTGGTGGAGCGCGACATTCAACCCGGCGGGCAGCGCGACGGTGGCGCCGACCTGGCACTGCGCCTGCACCAGCTGCAGAGCGCACGTGGCGGCGGCGTGCAGCGGGTGCGCCAGCTGGCCCGGCAGTTCCGCGGCCTGCTGCGCGGGCCGGGCGGCGACACGACGGGCGCGCTGGACGAGCGCCAGGCCCTCGCCGCGCTGCTGGCCTTCGCCTATCCCGACCGGGTCGCCCGCCAGCGCCGCGAGGGCGGCGGCGCGTACCGCCTGGCCAATGGCCGGGCGGCGCAGTTCGGCGAAGCGGATGCGCTGATGAAGGAGCCCTGGCTGGTGATCGCCGAACTCGGCAGCCACCAGGGCCAGCGCGAGGAGCGCATCTACCGCGCGGTGGCGCTGGACCCGGTGCTGTTCGACGGGGTGCTGGCCGAGCAGGTCAGCCAGCGCGACGAGCTGCAGTGGGACGAGCGCGAGGGGGCGCTGCGCGCCGAGCGCCAGCGGCGGATCGGCGAGCTGGTGCTGGCCCGCGAGCCATTGCCTGGGCTCGACGACCAGGCTCGCGCCCGCGCGTTGCTCGAACTGGTACGGCGCAAGGGCCTGGAACTGCTGCCGTGGACGCCCGAGCTGCGCCAGTGGCAGGCACGCATCGGCCTGCTGCGGCAACTGGACCTGGCCAATGGCGGCGCCAGCGAATGGCCGGACGTCAGCGACGCGGCGTTGCTCGTGCGGCTGGAGGACTGGCTGCTGCCCTATGTCGGCAAGGTGTCGCGGCTGGCGCATTTCGCCCAGCTGGACCTGCCCGGCATGCTCGCCACGCTGCTGCCCTGGCCGTTGCCGCAGCGCCTGGAGGAGCAGGCGCCGGTGGCCCTGGCGGTGCCGTCCGGCTCGCGGATTCGCCTGGACTACGCCGAGTCGCCGCCGGTGCTGGCGGTGCGCCTGCAGGAGCTGTTCGGCCTGGCCGACACGCCGCGCATCGCCGGCGGCCGGCAGGTGGTCAAGCTGCACCTGCTGTCACCGGCGCGGCGGCCGGTGCAGGTCACCCAGGACCTGGCGAGCTTCTGGGCCAACACTTACGCCGAGGTGAAGAAGGACCTCAAGGGCCGCTATCCCAAGCACTACTGGCCGGACGACCCGCTGGTCGCCGAGCCCACCGCCAGGGCCAAGCCGCGCGGGCAGTAGCGCCCGTCAGTCCGTCGGCAGGCTGAGGTCCTCGCCGGCGGCGCGTAGTTCCTCGTAGGCGCGGTCGAGTGCGGCGACGATTTGCGCGCTGCCGCGGGCATGGCGGGACACGATGAAGCGGATCGGCACCTGCTCCACGCGCAGGTGTGGCAGCGCCTCCATCTGCAGGCGCTGACGGGCCTGTTCCACCGGGATCTGGTAGTCGAGCAGGTAGTCGCCGCGCCGGCGCCGCAGCATTTCCAGTGCCGAGACATGGGTGCTGGTGCGCAACAGGCGCAGGTTCAGGGCGGGATCGTCGAGCATCCCGGTGATGCGTGGCCAGTAGCTGTAGCCATTGATGAGGATCAGCGCCTGCCCGGCGAGATCGTCCGGAATCCGCGGTACCGGCGTGTCCGGGCGAAAGTACAGGTTGAGGTTGATGTGGCTCAGCGTGTGGCGTCCTTCCAGCGTATGTGCGGCCAGCTCCGGCTTGCCCTGGGCACCGGGCCAGAGGTCGATGCTGCCGTTTTCCAGCGCCGCATAGAGCCGCGCGCTGGGCAGGGCGCGGAAGCTCACGCCGTAGCCCGCGTGCTTGGCCACCCTGCGCGTCAGCTCGGCCACCTCGCCGCGCGCCACCCCGCGCGCATCGCTGTAGATGGCCGGGGCGAATTCGTAGTAGCCGACGTTCAGCACCCGCTGGGAGGCCGGCTCGGCCCGCCCCGTGACGGGAACGAGGGCGATGGCCAGGGCGAGGAATAGAAGCGGTTTCACGGGGTGGTCATTGCCCTGCGCTGGGTGAATTGATGGCCTGGTTTTCCGTCGGGACGGCACAGCTTCTGGCGCGAGGCGTCACGAGCAACCGTCACTAGGGTGCGCCGCCGACGAGCGATTGTCGATGATGCGTCTTGCCGCGGGAACGGGAATGTCGGCGAACATCGACCTATGCTCAAACCGGGGTGCCGGGGATGTTCGGGCACCGAGGCACGAAGGAGCGAGTGTATGCAGCGCAAGGTATTCGACCGCAAGGTGTTCGACTGCAAGGTGGTGCTGATTACCGGCGGCTGCGCCGGCATCGGCCGCGCCCTGGCGGTGCGCATGGCGCAGGCCGGCGCGCGGCTGGTGATCTTCGATCTCGATCAGGACGCGCTGGATGGTCTGGTCCAGCATCTGGCCGACCACCACAATGCCGAGGCGCTCGGCCTGCGCTGCGACGTCAGCGATGCCGAAGCGGTCCGGCGCACGGTGGCGCTGGTCGTCGAGCGCTACGGCGGCATTGACGTGCTGATCAACAATGCCGGGATCACCCATCGCAGCCGCGTGGCGGAAACCAGCCTGGCGGTGTTCCAGCGGGTCATGGCGGTGAATTTCTATGGCGCATTGCACTGTACCCAGGCCGCCCTGCCGAGCCTGATCGCGCGGCAGGGGCAGATCATCGTGCTCAGCTCGCTGTCGCAATACGCCCCGGTGCCCAACCGCGCCGCCTATAACGCCAGCAAGCATGCACTGCACGGGCTGTTCGAGACGCTGCGCGGCGAGCTCGAGGGCTCCGAGGTCAACGTCATGCTGGTATGCCCGGGCTACACCGCCACCGACTTGCGCAAGAACGTGCTGGTCGGCGATGGCTCCACGGCGCCGCAGCCGGTGCTGGACATCATCGGCCGGGTTTTCTCGGCGCAGGATGTCGCCGAGGCGATCTACCAGGGCGCGTTGCGCCGGCGCCGGCTGCTGGTGCTGTCCAATCTCGACTGGAAGGCGCAGCTGCTGGCGCGCTGCTTCCCGCGCCTCTACCAGAACCTGCTGCTGCCGCGCCTGCTCGGCAACAGATCGTAGGGCGCTGGCACGGGCGCGCCACGAGCCTAGCGGTCGCCGTAGAGTTGGCGCATCAGGGCCACATCCCAGTAGGCCGCCTCGATCTTGTGCCCGTCGAGGTCGCGCACGAAGCAGCCGTAGTACGGCTCGCCATATTCCGGACGCGGCCCCGGGGCGCCTTCGTCGCGGGCGCCGGCGGCGATGGCTGCACGATGGAAGGCATCCACCGCGGCCTGGTCGGCGGCGAAGAAGCCGACATGGGTGCCGTTGCCCACCGATGCCGGGGCGCCGTCGATCGGTGTCTGGATCCAGAACTCGGGGAATTCGCGGCCCCAGGCGACAGCGCCGGGGTGTTCGAGAATGCGCTTGCAGCCGAGGCTGGGCAGCACCCGGTCGTAGAAGGCGACCGCCTCGTCGAAGCGGTCGGTGCCGAGGGAGATGTGCGAGAGGATGCTGGGATTCTGTTCGGCCATGGCTGGAGCCTCCGGATGACTGGCCGGAGAAGCCTAGCAGGCCACCACGATCCGGCCGTGGCGCCGGCCTAACGGAGCGCGCCGCTTCAGGCGGCGTCGCGCTCGCGCGCAGGCTGCGCGGTGCACAGCATGAAGCAGCGGAACAGCATCACCGTGGGCAGCAGCTGCAGCAGGCCGATGACGCCGTCGAGCAGGATCGCCGGCAGCGCTGGCGGGGCCTCGCCGGCCCAGGCCTGCGCGACGATCCAGGCCTCGAGAACCCACAGCGGCAGCAGCACGCTGAGCACGCAACCGAGCACCAGCAGGAAATGCCCGCGGGTGAGGATGAAGCTCTGCTTGAGCGCGGCCAGCGGCGACAGCCCGCGCAGCACCAGCAGGTATTCGGCGAAGGCGATCCTGACCATGACCCAGATGCCCGGCAGCACGAACAGCGAGGCACCGAGCAGGATCAGCAGCGTGCCGAGCGCCGAGAGCACCGCCAGCGCCGGCCACAGCGGCAGGGCACGGGCCAGGACCGCGCGCGGCGCCGGGTCGTGGCCGCGGCTGCGGGCATCGAGGTAGAGGATCAGTGCGCCGATGTACAGCGGATAGAAGATCAGGCCGACGAGCAGTTCCTGCGCCGGCAGCGCGCCCTTGCCGAGCCAGTGGTCGACGCCCAGGCGCGTGGCGCTCTCGAGCAGGATCAACGGCAGGCAGAGGCGGGCGATGGCGATGAAATGGCGAGAATAGAAGAACCAGGCGTCGCGCAGGATGGCAAAGACATTCATTGCAAATCGGCAGTGTGGATCGATCGGGGCGCCACTGTAGCCGAAGTGCCGGGACATGCGCGATGTCGCCGTCCATACTGGAGACCCGTCAATGATCGCAGGCTGGCTACCGTGAGAAAGATCGCCCTGTTCGCCGATGTGCAGAACCTCTATTACACGGTGCGCCAGGCCTACGGCTGCCACTTCGACTATGCGGCGCTGTGGGCGGACGTCGGCAGGCGCGGCGAGATCGTCGAGGCCTACGCCTATGCCATCGAGCGCGGCGACGCCCGCCAGCAGCAGTTCCAGCGGATCCTGCGCAACCTCGGCTTCACGGTGAAGCTCAAGCCCTACATCCAGCGCAGCGACGGCTCGGCCAAGGGCGACTGGGACGTGGGCATCACCATCGACGTACTGGACGCGGCGGGGCGGGTCGACGAGGTGGTGCTGGCCTCCGGCGACGGCGATTTCGACCTGTTGCTGGAGCGGGTGCGCGCCGGCGGCGCCGAGGCGACGGCCTATGGCGTGCCCGGGCTCACCGCGCAGTCGCTGATCCGCGCCGCCACGCGCTACGTGCCGATCGAGGGCGACCTGCTGCTGCGCGGCTGAGTGCGCGGATGTAGAGCTGGCCGAAGCGGTGGAAAACGCTGCGCGGTTTTCCACCCTACGGTGTGCCAGGCAGAGCGTAGGGTGGATGACGCTTTGCTCATCCACCAGGCGATGCAGGAAGATTGCACGCTTTACCCCCAGGCGGCCTCGTGGTCGCCCTCATGCGCCGGTGGAAAAGGCTGCGCCGTTTTCCACCCTACGGCCTGGCGCTGCCTCGGGCGTTGCCGAGCAGCGCCAGGCGCTGGCGCACGGCGGCTTCGATGCCGGCGGCATCCAGCCCGCATTCGGCGAGCATCTCGCTGGGTTTGGCATGCTCGACGTACTGGTCCGGCAGCCCCAGGTGCAGCATAGGCAGGACGATGGCTTCGCCGGCGAGGAATTCGGCCACCGCGCTGCCGGCGCCGCCCATGACGCTGTTCTCCTCGATGGTCACCAGCAGTTCGTGGCTGGTCGCCAGCTGGCGCAGCAGCGCCTCGTCCAGCGGTTTGACGAAGCGCATGTCGACCACCGTGGCGTCCAGTGCCTCGCCGACCTGCAGCGCCTCGGCCAGCTGCACGCCGAAGACCAGCAGCGCCACCTTGCCGCCCCGGCGGCGGGTCACCGCCTTGCCGATTTCCAGCGGCGCCAGCCCCGGCTCGATGGGCGCGTTCGGCCCGCTGCCGCGCGGGTAGCGCACCGCCGCCGGGCCTTCGAAGTGGTAGCCGGTGGTGAGCATGCGACGCATCTCGTTCTCGTCGCTGGGGGTCATCACCAGCATGCCGGGGATGCAGCGCAGGTAGGACAGGTCGAAGCTGCCGGCATGGGTCGGGCCGTCCTCGCCGACCAGCCCGGCGCGGTCGATGGCGAACAGCACGTCGAGGTTCTGCACCGCGACGTCGTGGATCAGCTGGTCATAGGCGCGCTGGAGGAACGTCGAGTAGATCGCCACCACCGGCTTCATGCCTTCGCAGGCCATGCCGGCGGCCAGCGTCACGGCATGCTGCTCGGCGATGGCGACGTCGAAGTAGCGCTGCGGGAAGCGCTCGCTGAAGGCCACCAGGTCCGAGCCTTCCTTCATCGCCGGGGTGATGCCGGTCAGGCGCGGGTCGGCCTCGGCCATGTCGCACAGCCACTGGCCGAAGACGTTGGAGTATTTCGGCCCGGCAGGCTTCTTCGGCGCGACCGGCGCATCCACCGGCTCCAGCTTGCTGATGGCGTGCCAGGTGATCGGGTCGGCCTCGGCCGGGGCGAAGCCCTTGCCCTTCTTGGTCACCACGTGGAGGAACTGCGGGCCGTCGAGGTCGCGCATGTTGCGCAGGGTGGCGATCAGGGTCGGCAGGTCGTGGCCGTCGATGGGGCCGATGTAGTTCCAGCCGAGCTCCTCGAACAGGGTGCCGGGCACCAGCATGCCCTTGGCGTATTCCTCGGTGCGACGGGCGATTTCCCAGGCGCCGGGCAGGCGCGAGAGGATCTTCTTGCTGCCCTCGCGCATGCTCGAATAGGTACGGCTGGAGAGGATCTTGGCCAGGTAGTTGGACAGCCCGCCGACGTTGCGCGAGATCGACATGTCGTTGTCGTTGAGCACCACCAGCATGTTGGCGCCGACTTCCGGGGCGTGGTTGAGTGCTTCGAAGGCCATGCCGGCGGTCAGCGCGCCGTCGCCGATCACGGCGATGGACTTGCGCTTGCTGCCCTGCAGGCGTGCCGCGATGGCCATGCCCAGGGCGGCGCTGATCGAGGTGCTGGAATGGCCGACGCCGAAGGTGTCGTAGGCGCTTTCCGAACGCCGCGGGAAGGCCGCCAGGCCGTCCTTCTGGCGCAGGCTGGCCATGCGCGCGCGGCGCCCGGTGAGGATCTTGTGCGGGTAGGCCTGATGGCCGACGTCCCAGACCAGGCGGTCGTCCGGGGTGTCGTAGACGTAGTGCAGGGCGATGGTCAGTTCGATCACGCCGAGGCCGGCGCCGAAGTGGCCGCCGGTCTGGCCGACGCTGAACAGCAGGTCCTGGCGCAGTTCGTTGGCCAGTTCTTCGAGTTCCGCCTCGCCCAGCCGGCGCAGTTGCTCGGGCGTGGCCGCGCGGTCAAGGATGGGCGTCGCGGGGCGTACCCGAGGAATCTCATGGAACGTCTTGGGCATCGGGCGAATCGTTTTTGTCGAAAAAAGAGCGGCAGTTTAACCGATGGGCCCTGCGATAAGAACGACCCTGCGTCCAGCGCATGCTGTTCGCGCAGTCCGCAGGCTGCGTGGGGTGCGTAGCCTGAGGAGCACCGCGACGAAGCCCAAGAGCATCGCCCCGGGGTCGGGCCTCCCACAAAAGCAGGCAGCCCACACCGAACCCTGTGGGAGGCGCGCCCTCGCGGCGATTGCAGGCCGCAGGCCTGCCGGAAGCCCAAAAGCCTCGCCCCGGGGTCGGGCCTCCCACAAAAGCAGGCAGCCCACACCGAACCCTGGGGGAGGCGCGCCCTCGCGGCGATTGCAGGCCGCAGGCCTGGCTCCAGCCCGAATACCGCGCGGGCGCCTCAGTTGCGCCGCGCGACGATATAGCGTGCCAGCTCGCGCAGCGGCTCGGCGGCGATATCGAACGGGCGTAGCGCATGCAGCGCCAGGTCGCGCAGCTCCAGGGCATAGGCCTTGGCCGCGTCCATGCCGAGCAGCGCCGGATAGGTGGGCTTGTCGCGGGCGATGTCGGCGCCCTGGTGCTTGCCGAGGGTGGCAGTGTCGCTTTCCACGTCGAGGATGTCGTCCTGCACCTGGAAGGCCAGGCCGACGGCCTGGGCGTACTGGTTCAGCGAGGCGAGGCTGTCGGCATCGGCGCGGCCGCTGGAAAGGGCGCCGAGCTGCACGCTGGCCTCGATCAGGGCGCCGGTCTTGTGCCGGTGCATCTGCTCCAGTGCGGCGCGATCGAGCTTGCGGCCGACCGAGCCGAGGTCGATGGCCTGGCCGCCGACCATGCCGGCCGGGCCGGCGGCGCGCGCCAGGACGCCGAACATCCGCAGGCGCAGCAGCGGGTCCGCGGGGTTGGATTGCGCTGCTGCTAGCACGTCGAAGGCCAGGCTCTGCAGGCCATCGCCGGCGAGAATCGCGCAGGCCTCGTCGAAGGCCTTGTGGGTGGTCGGCTGGCCGCGACGCAGGTCGTCGTCGTCCATGGCCGGCAGGTCGTCGTGCACCAGCGAGTAGGCATGGATCAGCTCTACCGCGCAGGCGGCGCCATCCGCCTGGGCCTTGTCGCCACCCAGGGCCTCGCTGGCGGCGTAGACCAGTAGCGGGCGCACCCGCTTGCCGCCGTTCATCACGCTGTAGCGCATGGCCTGGTAGAGCCGTTCGAGCGGCGCTTGCGGCGCGACGAAGAGGGCATCGAGACAGCCGTCGACGCGCTGCTGGCAGCGCTTCTGGTACTCGCCGATCGTCATGCTTCGGCGTCCGTGTCGAAGGGTGCTTCCTGCAGCGTGCCGTCGCGCTCGAGCAGGATCTGCACCTTCTGCTCGGCCTGGCTCAACGCCGCCTGGCAGTCGCGGGTCAGGCCGATGCCCTGTTCGAAGCAGGTCAGCGAGTCTTCCAGCGACAGTTCGCCGCTTTCCAGGCGCTCCACCAGCTGCTGCAGCTCGGCGAGCGATTGTTCGAAATCAAGGGCGACTTTCTTGCGGGCCATGGCGGGAACCTGTCGTGTGCGGCGAGTCTGAACCGGGCGCGACATTAGCAAAGAAGGCCCGGCGCAGCCACAAGGTTCGCCACCGGCAAGGCGCTCAGCCGGCGTAGGTGGCCCAGAAGTAATGGAGGGTCATGCCGCTGCCGACCAGGATGACGAAGGCGCGCAGCCAGGTGGCCGGCAGTTTCTGGCTGAGCGCGCCGCCGGCGTAGCCGCCGAGGGTGGCGCCGCCGAGCAGGATCAGCAGCTCGTACCAGCTGACCCGGCCGGCGACGATGAAGGTGATGCTGGCGACGCTGTAGATCACCGCCGAGATCAGGTTCTTCAGCGCGTTGGCGCGCACCAGCTGATGGCCCTCGATGGAGAAGGCCGCCAGTTGCAGGATGCCCATGCCGGCGCCGAAGTAGCCGCCGTAGATCGAGACCAGACCATGGGCCGCCATCGAGCCGGTGGAGTGCGGCGGCACCGCGCTCGCTTCCCGGCGCCGCGCTGCCAACCAGCGGCTGAGCCAGGGACTGGCGGTGAACAGCGCGGTGGCCAGCAACAGCAGCCAGGGAATCAGCAGGCTGAAGACGTCGTCGCCGCCGGCCAGCAAGGCCAGGCCACCGAGCAGGCCGCCGGCCAGGCCAGCCAGCAGCAGCGGCAGCAGGTACGGCCCGAGCGGGCGCAGGCTCGCGCGCGCGGCCCAGGCGCCGGCGAGGCTGGCCGGCCAGAGTGCCACGGCATTGGTGGCGTTGGCGGTCACCGGCGGCAGGCCGATGGCGAGCAGGGCGGGGAAGGAGAAAAAGGTACCGCCGCCAGCGAGGGCATTCATTCCACCCGCGGCGAAACCGGCGGCGATCAGTAGCAGAATCTCGAACACCATTTAGCTATCCATGCACCAAAAGGATGCAGGGTATCCAAGCCATGGTCTTCCGGCCAGCGTCTCGTACGGCGCTCGGCCCGGGTCAGCCGTCCAGCGGCAACTGCAGGTTGACCGGCAGCGGCCCCCGGCGCGCCAGCCGGCACTGTTCCGCAGGCAGTGGGCGAGCATAGTGGTAGCCCTGCAGGCTGGGGCAGCCGTTGAGGCGCAGGAAGGCCGCCTGGCGCTCGTTCTCGACGCCTTCGGCGACCACGTGCAGGCCGAGATGGCTGGCCATGGTCAGGATGCCGCGCACCAGCGCGACCGACTGTTCGCTGTCCGGCAGGCCGGCGACGAACTCGCGGTCGATCTTGATGCCATCGAAACGAAAGCGCTGCAGATAGGTCAGCGAGGCATAGCCGGTGCCGAAGTCGTCCAGCAGCAGCGGCATGCCGGCGGCCTTGAGGCGCGTGAGCGTCTGCTGCACGTGTTCGTCGGCTTCCAGCAGCGCGCTTTCGGTGATCTCCAGCTCCAGCAGGTGCGGCGGCGTGCCTTCTTCTTCGAGAATGGCCAGCAGGCTGCCGGCCAGGTCCGCCTGGCGGAAATCCAGCGGCGACAGGTTGACCGCTATGCGCAGCGCATGACCCATGTCATGCCACTGCCGTGCCTGGCGGCAGGCTTCGCGGAACACCCAGCGCGTCGCCTCGATGATCAGGCCGCTGTCTTCGAGCACCGGGATGAATTCCCCCGGCGGCACCAGCCCGCGTTCCGGCGAGCACCAGCGCAGCAATGCCTCCATCACCTCGGGCTCGCCCTGGGTGTTGACCTGCGCCTGGTAGTGCAACACGAACTCCTGCTGGTCGAGCGCGCGGCGCAGGGCCTGCTCCAGCTGCCGGCGGCGGGCAGCGGCGGCGCTGAGTTCCTCGCTGTAGCTGGCGGTGCAGTTACGGCCGGCGTCCTTGGCCGCGTACAGCGCCAGGTCGACCTGCTTGAGCAGGTCGTTGACGCTGTGCCGGCCATCGCTTTCGGCAACCCCGATGCTCGGGCTGACGAAGCACTCGTACTGGCCGATCCGCACCGGCGGCCTGAAGCCCTCGACGATGCGCTGCGCCAGTTGCTCGGCCTGCTCGATGCGCCAGCCCTCGAGCAGCACCATGAATTCATCGCCACCGGAGCGGGCCAGCAGCGCGGGGGGCGGCGCCAGGCGGCTGAGACGCTCGCCGATCTGTACCAGCAGCTTGTCGCCGATCTCGTGGCCGAGGGTGTCGTTGATGCGCTTGAAGTGGTCGAGATCGAGGTAGAGCAGGCTCAGCGGAAGCCGGGCGGTGAGCAGCTGCTCCATGCGCTGCACCAGGTAATGGCGGTTGGCGAGCTGGGTGAGGGGGTCGAAATGCGCCAGGAAGCGCAGGCGCTGTTCGGCGCGCAGGCGATCGCCGATATCGCGCAGCAGGATCAGGTAGTGCTGCGCACCGGCGCGCTGGAACGGCGTGCAGGTGATCTCCAGCGGGACTTCATGGCCGTGGCGCCGGCCGCTGAGCTCGAGCGGCGTGTTGAGCGGCGTACCCAGGATGCGGGCGGCGGCGTCGGCCTCGGCCAGACGGTCGGCGGGCAGGTTGCCCACCAGCTCGGCGGGCGTGCAGCCGAACAGGGCGGCGGCGGCCGGGTTGGCCTGCTGGACGCGCAGCTGCCGGTCGACCACCAGCATGCCGACCGGGGCGGTGTCGATCAGGTCGCGCATCAGTTGCTCGTTTTCGCTCAGCGCCAGTTGCCGCTCATGCAGCTGGCGCATCATGCGGCTGAGGGTGGCGGCGAGCCGGCCGATTTCATCGCGGCCGCCGATTGCCGGCGGCTGCGGCTGCTGGTCGACGGCGAAGCGGCGGGCGGCCTGGTCGATGCGTGCCAGGCGGCGGGTGAGCAGGCGGTTGTAGAGCAGATTGAGGACCAGGCCGAGCAACAGCAGCAGGGCCAGGGTCTGGGCCAGGTAGAACCAGGCCTCGTACTTGGTCTGGGCGAGAGTCGGGGTGAAATCGTATTCCACCAGCAGGGCTTCGCGCAGCGGCGTGCCATCGTCCGCGACCCGGTCCAGCGGGTAGATGGCCAGCTGCCGATCGGGGGCTTGGCCGATCCAGCCGGCGCGGCCATTACCCACGTAGCCGCCGAGCTCGGCGGGCGTGATCAGGCTGAGCTGCCGTGGATCCAGGCCCAGGCGGGTGGTGGCGATCACCTGCAGTTGCTGGTCGATGACCATCGCCCAGCGCACCCCTTGCAGGCTGGCCAGGTCGGCCAGCTCGGTTTCCAGTTCGGCGTTGCGCCCCAGGCGGCGGTGGTCGCTCAGGCTGCTCTGCAGCAGGCTGAAATGCTGATGGGTGTGGTTGCGCCAGTGGGTCAGGGTCTCTTCGATCCGCGTGGGCAGGTGCCAGGCGGTCAGCAGGATGGTGAATAGCAGCCCGAAGAGCCCCAGTAGCAATGGCAGCGACTTGCGTAGCGACAGTTGCGTCAGCATGCACTCACCCCGCAGCGGGCGATGAGCCCGTCGGCCCGGCCGGTACCGCTCAGCAGGCGCCGCTCGCTCATGTACTGGCTCAGTTGCTCGATGCTGCGCTTCAGCTGGCCGCCCTCGAACCACTCGCGGTTGAGCGGGGCATCGCCCATGAGCAGGCCATCGAGGGTGACCTGCAGGGCTTCGGCGCTCAGGCCCAGGCGCTTGCGCAGGCGTGGATCGCTCTCATCGCGGGTTTCCTGCCAGGTGCGCAGCGCATCGAGCCAGAGCGCCTTGAGCCGCCTGCGCTGTTCGGCGCTGACCCGTCGACGGTCGATGACCATGACATCGACGATCTCGCCTGGCAGCAGGCGGCTGTCGAAGATTCGCCGGGCGCCCTGGGCTTCCAGCACCGGACCTTCCGAGGCGAAGCTGATCACGGCGTCGACACGGTTGGCGGTGAACGCCGCGGCCTGCTCGTGCACCGGCAGGCTGACCACGCTCAGATCGTCGATGTGCAACTGCGCCTGATCGAGGAGCCGCGAGAGGATGTAGGCGCCCAGCGCGGTGTTTTCCACGCCGATGCGCCGGCCCTTGAGATCCCGCAGGGTGGTCACCGGCGCGCGGGCGAACAGCACGTCGGCGCCCGCCGATACATCGCTGACCAGGATGATTTCCAGGTCCAGTTCGCCGGCGCTGTCCTGCAGGGCGAGGGTTTCGTCGAGGGTCAGCATCGCCGCATCCAGCAAGCCGTTGCGAAAGCCGCGCAGCACACCGGTGGTGTTTGGGTACTCGACCAGGCGCAGGCCGCTGGGGGCCGTCCAGCCCAGGTCGTCGGCCAGGTACAACGGGGCATAACCGAGCCAGCGGTTGGTCCCGATGCGCAGGGAATCCGCCTGCGGTTGGCAGCCCAGCAGGGTCATGCAGACAAGCAAGAGAAGAGCCCGACTCATCGGTCACGTCCATGATGTTTGAACGCCACCATAGCCGAGCCGATGAGGCGAGGAAATCCCCCCTTTGTCTGTGTGTGAAATCTTTTGAAATGCTACACGAGGGCTTAGGCCGCGGCCCTGCAGCTATTGCTTGGCCTGGATCGCAGCGGCCAAATGACGCGCTCTGCATATAGGCCGAGGTGCTGGAAGCGCTGCCCCGCATGATGCGCGCAGGGTAGTGTCGTCGGCGCCTGTGCCGTCCATGCCCAGCAGCATGGCGGGTGGGCCTGGCGAGAGTGCCGGTCAGCGAGTACCCGGGCTTCTGGGGCGCCTTCGGTTGCTCCTGCTTCGCCTTCTGATCGGCTATGGTTGGTCATCACCAGCGAGCCGGCTTCCGGCCCGTTTTCTTCCCGAGGAGGCTGGCAGGCATGGCCCTGGCCGTACAACGTCTGGTTTTGCCGGCACTACTGGCCGCCACGTTCGAGGCCTGGGCGGTTCCTGTCAGCCCGTCCGGCGACAATGCCGCCTGGTCCCTGCTGGGGCGCAACTATTTCCTGCACAACGATTTCCGCAGCCCTTCCGGCTCTGGCCAGAGCTACCAGCAGGAGTGGGCGCAAGGCTTCATCGCCGAGGTCACGTCGGGATTCACTCCCGGCACCCTCGGCCTGGGCGTCGACGCCCATGGTTTTCTCGGCCTCAAGCTGGACGGCGGCCGTGGGCACGCCGGCACAGGCCTGCTGCCGCGCGATGGCGATGGCCGCGCCGTCGACGACTATTCCAGCGCCGGCGCGGCGCTGAAGCTGCGTCTGGGGCAAAGCCTGCTCCGCTATGGCGAGATGATCGTCGAGACGCCGGTGTTCGACACGGGCGACAAGCGCCTGCAGCCCGAATACGCCAGCGGTTTGCTGCTCGACAGCGAGGATCTCGCCAACCTGCACCTGCAGGCGGGGCGGTTCACCCGCTTCAAGAACCAGAACGCCAGTTCCGGGCACGGCGATTTCGACGGCTACGGGGCGTCCACCCGCGACAGCGCGATCGGCTTCGTCGGCGCCCGCCTCGTCAGCGATGCGCCGTTCGGCGCCGCGCTCTACGCCGCGCAACTGGACGACACCTGGCGCCAGGGCTACCTCAACCTGAGCTACCAGCAGGGTGCCGTGACGCTCGACGGCAACCTCTACAAGACCCGCGAACAGGGCGCCGCCCGCGCCGGCGACATCGATACCCTGGCCTGGAGCCTGCTGGCCAGGTACCGGCTCGGCAGCCAGGCGTTCAGCGTCGCCTTCCAGCAGGTGCGCGGCGACACGCCGTTCGATTTCGTCGGCGGCGACTCGATCTACCTGGCCAATTCGATCAAGTATGCCGACTTCAACGGCCCGCACGAGCGTTCCTGGCAGGCCCGCTATGACCTGGATCTGGCGACCTTCGGCATTCCCGGCCTGACCTTCATGGCGCGCTATGTCAGCGGGCGCGGCATCGACGGCAGCAAGGCGCCGGTCGGCGGCGCCTACAACCCGCTGGACCCGCTCAGCGGCCTGCCCGTCCCGCAGCAGGGCAGGGGCGGGCGCCACTGGGAGCGCGACCTGGACCTGCGCTACGTCGTCCCGTCCGGTCCGGCGAAGGACCTCAGCCTGAACCTGGCGCATGTCAGCCATCGCGGCAACGACGCCCAGGCCGGGGCTGACATCGACCGCCTCTACCTGGTCTTCGAATACCCCCTCAAGGGCTGGCTCTGAACGTGCCCCGCGGGCGGCGGATAAACCTGCGGGCATAAAAAAGCCGGCTTGTGGCCGGCTTTCAGGGGGTGGCGTTGGCTTACTTCTGGTAGGCCGCAACCGCCTTGGTGATTGCTGCGCGGGCTTCGTCGGCGTTGCCCCAGCCCTCGACCTTGACCCACTTGCCCTTCTCGAGATCCTTGTAGTTCTCGAAGAAGTGCTTGATCTGCTCGAGCAGCAGGGCGGGCAGGTCGGTGTATTCCTTCACGTCCACGTACAGCTGGCTCAGCTTGTCGTGGGGAACGGCGATCAGCTTGGCATCGCCGCCGGCTTCGTCGGTCATGTTCAGCACGCCGACCGGGCGGCAGCGGATGACCGAGCCCGGGGCGACCGGGTAGGGGGTCACCACCAGCACGTCCAGCGGGTCGCCGTCGTCGGCCAGGGTGTGCGGGATGAAACCGTAGTTGGCCGGGTAGAACATCGGGGTGGCCATGAAGCGGTCGACGAACAGGCAGTCGGTGTCGTGATCGATCTCGTACTTGATCGGCGCGTGGTTGGCCGGGATCTCGATGGCGACGTAGATGTCGTTCGGCAGGTCTTTGCCAGCCGGGACTTTGCTGTAGCTCATGAACGATGGGCTCCGTGATCGGCCAGCGCGGCCTGGGGCTAAAAAAGTGGGCGCGATTATAGGCGCATTGGCGCCTGCATTGCCACGCCGGCTTCGACGGCGCCGGCTCAGGCAGGTTCCCTGTAGTCCGCGTGTTCGGCCTGCAGCCGCTGCAGGCGGGCGAGCGGATCCTGCCGGTAGAACGCGGCGAGCTGGCGGTACACCTCGGGGAAGGCGGCGTGCAGCAGGTCCGGTGCGCTGAAGAAGTATTCGCTGGTGACGGCGAAGAATTCGGCCGGGTCCTCGGCGGCGTAGGGATCGATCGGCGTCTCGGCCTCCGGGTCGGCATCCAGTACGGCGTTGAGCTGGTCGTAGGCGCCCTGCATGGCGCCGGCCCAGGCGTCGATGCGCATGGTACGGTGCAGCGGCGGCAGGCCGTTGGCGTCGCCGCCCAGCATGTCCAGCTTGTGCGCCAGCTCGTGGATCACCAGGTTGTAGCCTTCCCAGCCGCCGCTTTCCTGCACGCCGGGCCAGGCGAGGATCACCGGGCCCTGCAGCCAGGCCTCGCCGCTGTGCTCGGCGTCCCACTCGTGCTCGACGCCAGCGGCGTCGCGGTGCTTCTGCGGGCTGAGGAAGTCGTCCGGGTAGATGACGATCTCGTGGAAGCCGCGGTACCAGCCGAGATCAGCCAGGTGCAGCAGCGGCAGCTGGGCCTGCAGCGCCAGGCGCAGGCGGCCCTCGGCTTGCAGTTCGACGCCCGGCAGCGCGGTGAGGCGCTTGTCGTGCAGGAACAGCACAGCGCGCTCGCGCAGGCGGGCCAGTTCGTCGTCGCCCAGGCCATCGAGGATCGGCAGGCTGTCGAGCACCCGCTGCCACAGGTCGGCATCGACCGGGTTGCGGGCGAGGATGCGTTTGCGCTGCCAGGCGCGTAATGACCACATGGACGAGGTTCCTGCCGGAAGGGCGACCACATTAAGCGCGCGGCCGGCGGGCGACAAGTCAGTACGCCGGTTGCCGTGCCGCCGGCCCCAGCTTGTCCGGGTTGACCACCGAATAGATGCGCAGGATGCGCTGGCCGTCGCTGACCAGCGTCATCGCGGCGCGGATCTGTGTGCCGCAACGCACGACGACGCCGGGTTCGCCGTTGATGTTCTCGATGTGGGCGCTCCACTGGCCGGCGGCGCGCCGGGCGATGCCGTTGGCCAGGCGTGTGGCGGCGCGGATGCCACGCACCACCTTGGAGGCGGCGGTGGTCCGGCCACCGCCATCGGCGATCCAGTTCACTTCCTCGGCCAGCAGGCTGACGAAGGCGTCGCTGTCCTGCCCGAGCAGGGCCTCGGCGAATCGCTCGACCAGCCGCCGGTGGGCCTGGCGGTCGACGCTGAAGCGCGGTTGCTCGTCGCGCACCCGCTTGCGCGCCCGGCTGACGATCTGCCGGCTGGCCACCGTACTCTTGCCCAGCACCTCGGCGATGTCGTCATGGCTGCAGTCGAACACCTCGCGCAACAGCAGGGCCGCGCGCTCCTCGGGCGCCAGCCGCTCCAGCGCGACCATGAAGGCCATGGAGAGGTCGCCATGCCGGTCGAGCAATCGCTCGGCCTCGTTGTCGCCCAGCCCCAGCAGCGGTTCGGGCAACCAGGGGCCGAAATAGTCTTCGCGGCGGGCGCGGCGCTGGCGTAGCTGATCGATGCCCAGCCGGGTCACCACGGTGACCAGCCAGGCCTCGGCATCACGAATCGTTGCCGGGGCGGCCTCGCTCCACTTGAACCAGGCGTCCTGCAGCAGGTCTTCGGCATCGACCCGGCTGCCCAGCAGACGGTACGCCAGGCCCAGCAGCTTGGGGCGCAGCCTTTGATAGAAATCGGCCTTGTCTTGCACGGTGGTTCCTCGTCTTGTGCGTCCAGTATGGACGCAGCGGCGCGGCGCGCTGTGACAGCCCTCCGGCGGAAGAGGCGCGCTGTCACAGATTGCCTCCGGGCTGCGTCCTGGTCGTGTCGCTTCCGACATACGCTGGAGTACGCCATGACCCTTCGACTCGATTACCTCAAGCATGCCGACCCACTGCCGCTGCAGGCGCTGACGGCCATCAGCGGCTACCTGCGCGAATCCGACCTGGAGCCGCAGCTGCTGGCGCTGATTGAGCTGCGCGCCTCGCAGCTCAATGGCTGTGCCTATTGCATCGACATGCACAGCAAGGACCTGCTGGCGCTGGATACGCCGCTGCCGCGCCTGCATCTGCTGCCGGCCTGGCGCGAGGCCAACGTCTACAGCCCGGCCGAGCGGGCGGCGCTGGCCTGGACCGAGGCGCTCACCCGACTGCCGGCTGGCGAAACCCTCGACCGTTGCTACGGTGAACTGGCCGAGCATTTCTCGCCTCGCGCGATTACTCGGCTGACCTTCGCCATCATCGTCATCAACGGCTGGAACCGGCTCAACATTGCCTTCGGCCGCGAACCGGGGCAGTACCGGTCCGGCGATCTCGACGCGGCACTGGGCCACGCGCTGGAACGTTTCGCCGACCTGCGCAACAACGATCGATAGGAGCACGCCATGAACTCGCTCGCGGGCCGCAGCGGCCTGACATTGCTCAATCCACCGGGGCTCTACGACCCGGCGCCCAACGGCTATTCCCACGTGGCCCTGTTGCCACCCGGGCGCGGATCGCCTTTATCGCCGGGCAGGGCGGCGAAACCGCCGACGGCCGACTGTCCACCGATTTCCGCGAGCAGGTGCGCCAGGCCCTGGCCAACCTGTGCATTGCCATCGAAGCGGTGGGCGGCACGCCGGACCGAATCGCCAGGCTCGGCGTGCTCGTCGTCGACCATAGCGAGGCGCGCCTGCAGGTATTCGGCGAGGAGCTGGTGCGCGCGCTGGGGGCGCAACCCAAGCCGGCCTGCACGCTGATCCCGGTGCCGCTCCTGGCGCTGGACGGCATGCTGTTCGAGATCGAGGCGGTGCTGGTGCTGCCGGACGCGTAGGGCGTGCCGCCACGAGCCTACCGCCGTGGGCGGGCTGGCAGGTCTTCGCAGAGCGATGTGCGGAGCGGCGCGCTCGGCGTGAGCCCGCATGCTAGCCACGGCCTGAAGCGGCTCAGCCGAGCAGGAAGTTGCCGGCGCCGGGCGCGCCCTCCAGCGTCGGCAGCTCGGCCTCGTCCTTGAGTTGCACGCCGGAGAGCTGGCGGCGGCAGGCTTCGCGCATCAGGTAGAGCAGGCGGTGGGCGGCCAGGTTGTAGCTCAACCCCTCGGGGCGGATGTTGGAGATGCAGTTGCGTTGCGCATCGTGGCGGCCGACCCGCGGCGCCCAGGTGAAGTACAGGCCGAGGCTGTCCGGCGAGCTGAGCCCGGGGCGCTCGCCGAGCAGGATCACTACCATGCGCGCCCGCAGGCGCTGGCCGATCTCGTCGGCGACGGCGACCCGGCCCTGCTCGACGAGGGCGATCGGGCCGAGCGACCAGCCCTCGGTGCGGCAGTGCTCGGCGATCTTCAGGGCCATCGGCAAGGCATGGCGCTGCACGGCGAGGGCGGACAGGCCGTCGGCGATCACCAGGGCGAGATCGCAGCCCTCGCCGGCACGCGCGTCGAGCGCCGTGGCGCTGGCCGCATCCAGGCGGCGGCCGAGGTCCGGGCGCTGCAGGTAGGTCTGCCGGTCGGCGGCGGCGCTGTGCAGGTGCAGATATTCCAGGTCGTGCCGTTGCAGTTCGCCGGCCAGCGCCGCGCAATCGAGCGGCAGGTGCACGGCGTCGCGCGCCTGGGCATGGGCGAACTGGAAATCCAGCTGCGCCGCGGTGGGCAGGCTGGTGCCGGCGCGGCCGAGGGCGATGCGCGCCGGGGTGAGCTGGCGCAAATGCTGCCAGGGGTTTTCGGTGGCGGGGGAGCGGTCGGACATGGCTACCTCGTTTTCAGGTATCACGGCGAGACGCGTGGAAAAGACCTGCGGTCGTTTTCCACCCTACGGCTGCGGTGAGGTGCGCCGGCGTAGGGTGGAAAATCGCGCAGCGTTTTCCACCGATTGAGCGGTTGGCGCGAATTGTGGTCCTTGCGGTCCGGCTCGTCACGCCAGCCGCTCCAGCGCCCGGCGGAAGGGTTCGGGCAGTTCCCGGCCGAGCCGCAGGCGGTTGCCGTCCTGGCGCAGGATGTCCATCTTCGCCAGCCATTCCTCGAACTCCGGCGCCGGCCGCAGGCCCAGCACCTGGCGGGCATAGAGCGCGTCGTGGAAGGAGGTGGTCTGGTAGTTGAGCATCACGTCGTCGGAACCGGGGATGCCCATGATGAAGTTGATGCCGGCCGTGCCGAGCAGGGTCAGCAGCATGTCCATGTCGTCCTGGTCGGCTTCGGCGTGGTTGGTGTAGCAGATGTCGCAACCCATGGGCACGCCGAGCAGCTTGCCGCAGAAGTGGTCCTCCAGCCCGGCGCGGATGATCTGCTTGCCGTCGTAGAGATACTCCGGGCCGATGAAGCCGACCACTGTATTCACCAGCAGCGGCTTGAACTGACGGGCCACCGCATAGGCGCGGGCCTCGCAGGTCTGCTGGTCGACGCCGTGGTGGGCGTTGGCCGAGAGCGCACTGCCCTGGCCGGTCTCGAAGTACATCAGGTTGTCGCCCAGGCTGCCGCGCTTTTGCGACAGGCCGGCCGCGTAGCCTTCCTGCAGGGTCGCCAGGCTGATGCCGAAGCTGGCGTTGGCCGCCTCGCTGCCGGCGATGGACTGGAACACCAGGTCCACCGGCGCGCCGCGCTCGATGGCCGCGATGGAGGTGGTGACGTGGGTGAGGATGCAGGCCTGGGTCGGAATTTCGTAGCGTTGGATGATGGCGTCGAGCATCTTCAAAAGCTCGCAGATGCCCTGGGTGTTGTCGGTGGCCGGGTTGATGCCGATCACCGCGTCGCCGTTGCCGTAGAGCAGGCCGTCGAGGATGCTCGCGGCGATGCCGGCGCCGTCGTCGGTGGGGTGGTTGGGCTGCAGGCGGGTGGACATCCGCCCGCGCAGGCCGATGGTGTTGCGAAAGCGCGTGACCACGCGGACCTTCTGCGCCACCAGGATCAGGTCCTGCACGCGCATCAGCTTGGAGACCGCGGCGACCATTTCCGGCGTCAGCCCCGGTGCCAGGGCGGCCAGCGTGGTTTCGTCCGCCGCGTCGCCGAGCAGCCAGTCGCGGAAGTCGCCGACGGTGAGGTGGGCGACCGGGGCGAAGGCGGCCGCGTCGTGGCCGTCGATGATCAGGCGGGTCACCTCGTCGCTTTCGTAGGGGATTAGCGCCTCGTCGAGAAAGCGCCTGAGCGGCACCTCGGCCAGGCACATCTGCGCCGCGACGCGCTCGGCATCGCTGCCGGCGGCGATACCGGCCAGGCAGTCGCCGGAACGCGCCGGGCTGGCCTTGGCCAGCAGTTCGCGCAGGCTGTCGAAGCGCCAGGTGGTGCCGCCGACACCATGGGTAAAGCCGGCCATCGCGATCTCCGTCGATACAGTACGGATTGCCCAAGCAAAGCCTGTGCCCTGCGTTCTCCTGGCGTCGTTTGCAGGGCGGCCCCTGCCGAGGCGAGGAGCGCTGCACCAGCGCGGCGCCGCATGTGCCCGACCGGCACCACAGCGATGCCACGTGGCGTCTGGTTCGAGCGGCATCACTGGGCCTGTAGGGGCCGGGGGGACGCCGAGTCCTTGCCGGCGATCATGGCGGCTCGGTATCGCTGATCGCCAGCAAGCCGGCTCCTACGTTTCGCCGTGGCCTAGAAGAAGCCCAATGGATTGATGTCGTAGCTGACCAGCAGGTTCTTGGTCTGCTGGTAGTGGTCGAGGATCATCTTGTGCGTCTCGCGGCCGACGCCGGACTTCTTGTAGCCACCGAACGCCGCGTGCGCCGGGTACAGGTGGTAGCAGTTGGTCCACACCCGGCCGGCCTTGATGCCGCGGCCCATGCGGTAGGCGCGGTTGATGTCGCGGGTCCAGACACCGGCGCCGAGGCCGTACTCGGTGTCGTTGGCGATGGCCAGCGCCTCGGCCTCGTCCTTGAAGGTGGTAACGCCGATCACCGGGCCGAAGATCTCCTCCTGGAACACGCGCATCTTGTTGGTGCCCTTGAGCAGCGTCGGCTGGATGTAATAGCCGGTCGCCAGCGAGCCTTCGAGCGCCTCGGCGGCGCCGCCGGTGAGCACCTCGGCGCCTTCCTCGCGGGCGATCTCCAGGTAGGACATGATCTTGTCGAACTGCTGCTGGCTGGCCTGGGCGCCGACCATGGTCTCGGTGTCCAGCGGGTCGCCGCGCTTGATCTGCGTGACCTTGGCCATCACCGCTTCCATGAAGGGCGCGTAGATCGATTCCTGCACCAGCGCCCGCGACGGGCAGGTGCACACCTCGCCCTGGTTGAAGAAGCCCAGCACCAGCCCCTCGGCGGCCTTCTCGATGAAGGACGGTTCGGCCTGCATGATGTCCTCGAAGTAGATGTTCGGGCTCTTGCCGCCCAGCTCCACGGTGCTCGGGATGATGTGCTCGGCGGCGCGCTTCATGATGTGCGAGCCCACCGGGGTGGAGCCGGTGAAGGCGATCTTGGCGATGCGCTTGCTCGAGGCCAGCGCTTCGCCGGCTTCCCGACCGTAGCCGTGCACCACGTTGAGCACGCCCGGCGGCAGCAGGTCGCCGATGCATTCGAGCAGCACGTTGATGCCCAGTGGGGTCTGCTCGGCCGGTTTGAGCACCACGCAGTTGCCGGCGGCCAGCGCCGGGGCGAGCTTCCAGGCGGCCATCAGGATCGGGAAGTTCCACGGGATGATCTGCCCGACCACGCCCAGCGGTTCATGGAAGTGATAGGCGGCGGTGTGCTCGTCGATCTCGGCGGCGGTGCCTTCCTGGGCACGGATGCAACCGGCGAAATAGCGGAAGTGGTCGGCGGCCAGCGGGATGTCGGCGTTCAGCGTTTCGCGCACGGCCTTGCCGTTGTCCCAGGTCTCGGTGATGGCCAGCAGTTCGAGGTTCTGCTCGATGCGGTCGGCGATCTGCAGCAGGATCAGCGAGCGTGCCTGCACGCTGGTCTTGCCCCAGGCGTCAGCCGCGGCGTGGGCGGCGTCCAGCGCCTTGTCGATGTCGGCGGCGTCGGAGCGCGGGAACTCGGCGATCGGCTGGCCGTTGACCGGCGACAGGTTGGTGAAGTACTGGCCGCCCACCGGCTCGACGAACTGGCCATTGATGTAGTTGCCGTAGCGGGATTTGAAGTTGACCTTGGCACCCTCGGTGCCGGGATGGGCGTAGCGCATGACGAGTCTCCGGATTTTGTAATAGTGGTGGACTGCTGTGGATTCAGCGTAGATCAAGGCCCGTTGGTCGGCTCCCTGAGCGACGTGCGGCGCGTCGCCGCCGGTGGGCTGTCGCCATGGCCGGCCAGCGCCGCGGACAAGGCGGAGCAGGCGCCGTAGCGGGTGCGCTGTGCTAATCTGCGGCGCAATCCATCAGCCCGTCGATGAGGGTCGGAGCACTTCCGGCGGGCTCGACAGCGGCGCTTTTCGAGGTCACTCATGCACATCCATATTCTCGGCATCTGCGGCACCTTCATGGGTTCGCTGGCGGTGCTCGCCAAAGCACTCGGCCATCGCGTCACCGGCTCCGACGCCAACGTCTACCCGCCGATGAGCACCCAGCTCGAAGCCCAGGGCATCGAACTGATGCAGGGCTACGATCCGGCGCACCTGGAGCCGGCGCCGGACCTGGTGGTGATCGGCAACGCGCTGTCGCGCGGCAATCCGGCGGTGGAGCACGTGCTGAACAGGGGCCTGCCCTACGTCTCCGGCCCGCAGTGGCTGGCCGACCACGTGCTGCAGGGTCGCTGGGTGCTGGCCGCCGCCGGCACCCATGGCAAGACCACCACCAGCAGCATGCTGGCCTGGGTGCTGGAGCATGCCGGCATGAGCCCGGGTTTCTTGATTGGCGGGGTGCCGCAGAACTTCGGCATTTCCGCGCGGCTGGGCGGCACGCCGTTCTTCGTGGTCGAGGCCGACGAGTACGACAGCGCCTTCTTCGACAAGCGCAGCAAGTTCGTCCACTACCGCCCGCGGACCGTGATCCTGAACAACCTGGAGTTCGACCATGCGGATATCTTCCCTGACCTGGCGGCCATCGAGCGGCAGTTCCATCATCTGGTGCGCACCGTGCCGGGACAGGGGCTGATCATCCATCCCCAGTCGGAAGAAGCGCTCAAGCGCGTCATCGACATGGGCTGCTGGACGCCGGTGCAGACCACTGGGGATGGCGGCCAGTGGCAGGCCAACCTGCTCAGCGCCGACGGCTCGCGCTTCGAGGTGATCTTCGACGGTGCCGTGCAGGGCGTGGTGGACTGGGCGCTGACTGGCCGGCACAACGTCGACAATGCCCTGGCCACACTGGCGGCGGCGCGGCACGTCGGCGTGCTGCCGAAGCAGGGCGCCGAGGCGCTCAGCGCATTCAAGAGCGTCAAGCGGCGCATGGAGAAGGTCGCCGAGGTCAATGGCGTGACCCTCTACGACGATTTCGCCCATCACCCGACCGCCATCGCCACCACCCTCGACGGGCTGCGCAAGCGCGTGGGCGACACGCCGATCATCGCCGTGATCGAGCCGCGTTCCAATTCGATGAAGCTCGGCGCGCACCGCGAGGGCCTGGCCGAATCGGTAGCGCTGGCCGACCAGGCGATCTGGTATGCGCCGGCGAATCTCGGTTGGGACCTGGCGGCGACGGTGGCCGGCTCGCCGGTCGCCACCACGGTCTGCGACTCGCTGGAGGCGATCATCGCCAAGGTCAAGACCGACGCGGCGCCGGGTACCCAGGTGGTGATCATGAGCAACGGCGGCTTCGGCGGCCTGCACGGCAAGCTGGCCGAGGCCCTGGCGTAGGGTGGAAAACGCCGAAGGCTTTTCCACGCGTAGGGTTGCGGCGACGAAAGCACGCACGTCGGGCGTTAACGGTGGAAAACGCTTCGCGGTTTTCCACCCTACGACATCGCAGTAGGGTGGAAATCGCCGAAGGCATTTCCACGCGTTGGGATTCGAGACTGGAGGTTGTATGAGCGGACCGGAACGCATCACCCTGGCCATGACCGGCGCCTCCGGCGCGCAATACGGCCTGCGCCTGCTCGATTGCCTGATCCAGGAAGACCGCGAGGTGCACTTTCTGATCTCCAAGGCGGCGCAGCTGGTGATGGCCACCGAGACCGATGTGGTGCTGCCGGCCAAGCCGCAGGCGATGCAGGCGTTCCTGTCCGAATACACCGGGGCCGCCGCCGGGCAGATCCGCGTGTTCGCCAAGGAAGACTGGCTGGCGCCGCCGGCGTCCGGCTCCGGCGCGCCGACGGCCATGGTCGTCGTTCCCTGTTCCACCGGCACGCTGTCGGCGATCGCCACCGGCGCCTGCAACAACCTGATCGAACGCGCCGCCGACGTCACCCTCAAGGAGCGCCGCCAGCTGATCCTGGTGCCGCGCGAGGCGCCCTATTCGAGCATTCACCTGGAGAACATGCTCAAGCTGTCGAACCTCGGCGCGGTGATCCTGCCGGCCTCGCCGGGCTTCTATCACCAGCCGCAGACCCTCGACGACCTGGTGGATTTCGTCGTCGCGCGCATCCTCAATCTGCTCGATATCCCGCAGGACATGCTGCCGCGCTGGGGTGAGCACCATATCGTCAGCGACGACTGAGATGATCGGTCGGACGCTGCTGGTGCTGACGACGCTGAGCCTGCTCGGCGGCTGCGCGACGCTGCGCACCCTGGATGCGGCCAAGCCCGGCGCGCCGATCGTCTATTCCGGCACCCGGCTGGACTGGTACAGCCTCAATGGCGGTTGCTGCCCGGTCGAGCGCTTCGGTGCCGAGGCGCCGAAGCATCCCGCGCTGGACCTGCCGGCCAGCGCCGTCGTGGATACCCTGTTGCTGCCTTTCGCCCTGGCGACGGTGCTGGGCGTGAGCCTGGGCGTCAGCGGTGGTCTTTGACGGTGGGGCCACGCTTCAGGCTTCAGGCTTTTTGGCAGTCCTTCGGCCTGCATCGCCCCGAGGTCGGGCCTCCCACAAAAGCAACCTGGCACACCGAACCCTGTGGGAGGCGCGCCCTCGCGGCGATGCTTTTGAGTTTCAAGCTTAAAAGCACTGATCCGCGTCCGGTCCGACAGCCCCTTCGGCAGGCATAATGCCGATATCCGACAGCGTTGCGCGTGGTCGCCAGCATAAGGAGAGCAGGGTGAAAGAGCAGGCCCAATTCCACATGAGCTACTGGATGATCGCCATCCTGGCGTTCCTCGGCATCCAGTACCTGCTGTCCATACAGCAGGAAGTGGCGGTGATTCCCTACAGCGAGTTCGAGCAGCACCTCAAGGAGGGCCGCGTCGACGAGCTGGCGATCACCGAGCGGCGCATCGAGGGCACGCTCAAGGAGCCGCTGCCGGGCGGCCAGCGGCGCTTCGTCGCCAACCGCGTCGAGCCGCGGCTGGCCGAGCATCTGCAGCAGTACCCGGTGCGCTACACCGGCAAGGTGGAGAGCACGCTGGTGCGCGACCTGTTGTCCTGGGTCATCCCGGCGGCGCTGTTCTTCGGCATCTGGCTGTTCCTGCTCAGGCGCATCGGCAGTGGCCTGGGCGGCGGCGGGATGATGCAGATCGGCAAGAGCAAGGCGCGGGTCTACGTCGAGACCGACATGAAGGTGACCTTCGCCGACGTTGCCGGGGTCGACGAGGCCAAGGACGAACTCAAGGAAATCATCGAGTTCCTGCGCGACCCGCAGACCTACGGCCGCCTCGGCGGGCGCATGCCCAAGGGCGTGCTGCTGGTCGGCCCGCCCGGCACCGGCAAGACCCTGCTGGCGCGCGCCGTGGCCGGCGAGGCGAAGGTGCCGTTCTTCTCCATCTCCGGCTCGGAGTTCGTTGAGATGTTCGTCGGCGTCGGTGCCGCGCGGGTGCGCGACCTGTTCGAGCAGGCCCGTGCGCAGGCGCCGGCGATCATTTTCATCGACGAGCTGGACGCCCTCGGCCGTGCGCGCGGCGCCGGACCGCTGTCCGGCGGGCACGACGAGAAGGAGCAGACCCTCAACCAGCTGCTGGTGGAAATGGACGGCTTCGACACCTCCAGCGGCCTGGTGCTGCTGGCCGCCACCAACCGCCCGGAAATCCTCGACCCGGCGCTGCTACGCGCCGGCCGCTTCGACCGCCAGGTGCTGGTGGACCGCCCGGACAAGGTCGGCCGGGTGCAGATCCTCGCCGTACATCTGAAGAAGGCCCGGCTCGGCAGTGACGTCGATCCGCAGGCGATCGCCGCGCTGACGCCCGGTTTCACTGGCGCCGACCTGGCCAACCTGGTCAACGAGGCGACGCTGCTGGCGACCCGGCGCAACGCCGAGGCGGTGGCGATGGAGGATTTCACCGCCGCCATCGAACGCATCATCGCCGGCCTGGAGAAGCGCAACCGCCTGCTCAACCCGCGCGAGCGCGAGATCGTCGCCTACCACGAGATGGGGCATGCGCTGGTGGCCATGGCGCTGCCGGGCGTCGACCCGGTGCACAAGGTCTCGATCATCCCGCGCGGCATGGGCGCGCTGGGCTACACCATCCAGCGGCCGATCGAGGACCGCTTCCTGATGACCCGCGAGGAACTGGAGAACAAGATGGCCGTGCTACTCGGCGGGCGTGCCGCGGAATGGCTGGTGTTCTCCCACCTGTCCACCGGCGCCGCCGACGACCTGGCCAAGGTCACCGACATCGCCCGCGCCATGGTCACCCGCTACGGCATGTCCAAGCGCCTTGGCCACATGGCGCTGGAACGCGAACCCAATTCGTTCCTCGGCAACGAGGCGATGCTCGGCCTCAAGCCGCAGCACGACTATGCGGAAAGCACTGCCACGGCGATCGACGAGGAGGTGCAGGAGCTGGTGCAGTCGACCTTCCAGCGCAGCCTGGCATTGCTGGAGGCGCGCCGCGAATCGCTGGAACGCTGCGCCCAGCGCCTGCTGCAGCAGGAGACACTGGAGGCCGCGGAGCTGCGCGTGCTGGCAGGGCTCGAGCCGCAGCCGGCGACCTGAGGCGGTTCAGGCCTCCGTGGTGTTTTCCACGACCTGGCAGACGTCCACCCACTGGGCGTCGGCCAGCTCGGCCAGCCGCTGCGGGCAGATCCGTACGGCACTGTGGATGGCGCCGGCGGCCGGTAACACCTGGTCGAAGGCCTTCAGCGATTCATCGCAGTAGACCGACAGTGAAGTGGCCAGGCCGAACGGGCAGACGCCACCGACCGGATGCCCGGTCAGCGCGACGACGCTGTCGGCGTCGAGCATCTTCGCCTTGCCGCCGAAAGCGGCCTTGATCTTGCGGTTGTCGATGCGCGCATCGCCGCGTGCCACCACCAGCAGGTTGCGCTCGCCGATGCGAAAGGCCAGGGTCTTGGCGATCTGGCCCGGCTCGACCCCATGCGCCTCGGCCGCCAGGGCGACAGTGGCGGTGCTGCTGTCCAGTTCGATGATCGCGATGTCCGGTGCCTTCTCGGCGAAGAAGGCGCGAACGGATTCGAGGCTCATGGCGCGGGCTCCTGCGAAAAGCCCCCATCCTTGTGACTCGCCGCTGCTACGTCAAGCCTGCGCAGCGCCGGCCGGGCGCCGTCGTTCATGTTGCGCCAGCGCCCATTCGACGTGCTCGCGCACCAGCGCCGAGGGATCGTCGCGGCGCGCTCGCAGCGCCTCCAGCACCGGGATGCTCGACGGCGCGTTGCCCAGGCCCACCGCCAGGTTGCGCAGCCAGCGCTCGTAGCCGGCGCGGCGCAGCGGCGAGCCCTCGGTGCGGCTGAGGAACTCCTCCTCGCTCCAGCGGAACAGCGCGGCCAGTTCGGCGTTGTCCAGGCTGTGGCGCGGCTGGAAGTCGCCCTGCTCGGTGGGCCGGGCGAAGCGGTTCCACGGGCAGACGATCTGGCAGTCGTCGCAGCCGAATACGCGGTTGCCGATCTTCGAGCGGAGCTCGACGGGGATCGGCCCTTTCAGTTCGATGGTCAGGTAGGAAATGCAGCGCCGCGCATCCAGCACCCGTTCGCCGACGAAAGCCTCGGTCGGGCAGACGTCCAGGCAGGCGTGGCAACTGCCGCAGTGATCGCGCGCGGTGGGTTCGTCGACCGGCAGGGCGATGTCGACGAACAGCTCGCCGAGGAAGAACCAGCTGCCGGCCTTGCGGTTGAGCAGCAGGGTGTTCTTGCCGATCCAGCCGAGCCCGGCCTGCTGCCCGGCGGCCTTTTCCAGCACCGGCGCACTGTCGACGAAGGCGCGAAAGCCGAACGGGCCGACCACCTGCTGGATGCGCTCGGCCAGTTGCTGCAGGCGCTTGCGGATCAGCTTGTGATAGTCGCGGCCGAGCGCGTAGCGCGACACATAGGCCTTCTCCGGCGCGGCCAGCTGCTGCGTCATGCGCGTGTCACCGGGCAGGTAGTCCATGCGCAGCGAGATCACCCGCAGCGTGCCGGGCACCAGTTCGTCCGGCCGCGAGCGCTTGCTGCCATGCGCCGCCATGTAGTCCATCTCGCCCTGGTAGCCGGCAGCCAGCCAGGCTTCGAGATGCGCCTCGTGCTCGCCGAGGTCGACATCGGTGATGCCGACCTGCTGGAAGCCGAGCTCGCGGCCCCACTCCTTGATGGACTGGGCGAGGGCGATGGGATCGAGAACGGCACTGGACATCGGAGAGTACGACGGCTTGGTAGGCGGGTGCGTATAATTCTGCCAGACATTCCGCCGCGATGATCCCTGCCCCGATGACCGATGCCCTGCCTGTCGCCCTGTATACCGCCGCCCAGGTGCGCGAACTCGATGCGCGCCTGATCGCCGCCGGCACGCCCGGCTTCGAACTGATGCAACGCGCCGCCCATGCCGCCTGGCGTGCGCTGCGCCGGCGCTGGCCGCAGGCCGCTGCGCTCACGGTGCTGGCCGGGCGCGGCAACAACGCCGGCGACGGCTACCTCGTCGCGGCGCTGGCCCAGCGCGCCGGCTGGCAGGTGCGGGTGCTGGCGGTGGGCGAGCCGCAGGCGCTGCAGGGCGACGCCGCGCAGGCCTGCGCCGAGGCGCGCACCTGCGGCGTGCACATCGAACCCTGGCGTGCGGATGCGCCGCTGCACGGTGTGCTGGTGGATGCGCTGCTGGGTACCGGCATCAGCGGCGAGGTGCGCGAGCCCTATGCCGGCGCCATCGCCGCGATCAACGAAAGCGGCCTGCCGGTATTGGCAATCGACCTGCCCTCCGGCCTCTGCGCCGATACCGGGCGGGTGCTGGGCCAGGCCGTGCGTGCCGAGCTCAGCGTGACCTTCATCGGCCTCAAGCTTGGCCTGTTCACCGCGGATGGGCCGGATCGCGTCGGTGCGCTGGTGTTCGACGACCTGCAGGCCGATCCACAGGTCGTCGCGCAGGTCGCAAGCGAGGCCGTGCGACTCGACCGGCCGGCCCTGGCGCGGGTCGCACCACGTTCGCCGGTGGCGCACAAGGGCAGCTTCGGCCAGGTGCTGTTGATCGGCGGCGATCTCGGCACCGGCGGCGCCGCGCTGCTCGCTGCCGAGGCGGCGCTGCGTAGCGGTGCCGGCATGGTGACGCTGGCGACCCGGCCGGAGCATGTCACGGCGTCGCTGGTGCGGCGCCCGGAGATCATGTGCCACGGCGTCGAGTCGACCTACGGCCTTACGGCACTGGCCGACCGCGCCGATGTGCTGGTGGTCGGCCCCGGCCTCGGCCAGGCGCCCTGGGGCCGCAGCCTGCTGTCGCTGGCGGCGCAGCGTGAGGTGCCGCAGACCTGGGATGCCGATGCGCTGAACCTGTTGGCCAGCGGCAGCGTCGAACTGCCAGCCGGCTGCGTGATCACGCCGCATCCGGGCGAGGCCGCGCGATTGCTGCAGTGCTCCACCGCCGAGGTGCAGGCCGATCGGCCGGCCGCGGTGCGCGAGCTGGCCAGGCGCTACGGCTGCGTGGCACTGCTCAAGGGCGCCGGCACGCTGATCGCCGCCCCCGACGGCCGGCTGGCGCTGTGCGACCGGGGGCATCCGGCCATGGCCAGCGCCGGCCTCGGCGATGTGCTGGCCGGCGTCGTCGGCGCGCTGCTGGCCCAGGCGCTGTCGCCCTTCGCGGCGGCTTGCCTGGCGGCCTGGCTGCATGCCGCGGCGGGCGAGCGGCTCGGTGGCGAGGGCCGCGGGCTGGCGGCCAGCGATCTGATTCCGGTGATCCGCCGGTTGCTCGAGGAGCAGTCGCCATGCCTGAAGTGACGCTATACGCCGAAGACGAGGCGGCGATGCTGGACGTGGGCGCGCGCATCGCCCGGGCGACCGGCGGTCGCGGCGTGATCTACCTGCACGGCGATCTCGGCGCCGGCAAGACCACGCTGTCGCGCGGGCTGATTCGCGGCTTCGGCCATGAAGGCAAGGTCAAGAGCCCGACCTTCACCCTGGTCGAACCCTACGAGATCGGCGCGCTGCGCGTGTTCCACTTCGATCTCTACCGCCTGGTCGACCCCGAGGAACTGGAATTCTTCGGCATTCGCGACTATTTCGAAGGCGATGCGCTGTGTCTGGTGGAATGGCCGGAGCGCGGGGTCGGCATTTTGCCAAAGGCGGACATGGACATTACCATTACGCCGCATGAGGCCGGCCGTACGCTGCGCCTGTCGCCCCACACCGCGCGGGGCGAAGCCTGGTGTGCCGCCCTGACCGATGGAGAGCTATGAATAACATGGGGTTGGGTATGCGCATTCGCGCCCTGGTCGTTGGGCTGGCGTTGTCGCTCATGGCGGCGGACCTCTTCGCCGCCAGCGATGTGCAGAGCGTGCGTCTGTGGCGTGCGCCGGACAACACCCGCCTGGTGTTCGACCTGTCCGGGCCGGTCGAGCACAAGGTCTTCACCCTCACCGCGCCGGATCGCCTGGTCATCGATGTCTCGGGGGCCACGCTCAAGGCCTCGCTCGATCAGTTGCCGCTGCAGAACACCCCGGTGGCCGCGCTACGCGCCGGCCAGTACGACGCCGATACGCTGCGGGTGGTGGTCGATCTCAACGCCCCGGTGTCGCCGAAGAGTTTCAGCCTGACCCCCAACCAGCAGTACGGCCATCGCCTGGTGGTCGACCTGTTCGACCAGGGCAGTGTCGTGCCTGGCGCCGCCGAACCGCCGGTCACCGCCGCTGCGGCGACGCCCGCGGCCCCGGTCTCGCCGGCACTGCCGGCGGTGAAGCTGCCGGCGGTACCCAGCAGCAAGCGCGATATCGTCATCGCCCTCGATGCCGGTCATGGCGGCGAGGACCCCGGCGCCATCGGCCCGGGCAAGGTCTACGAGAAGAACGTGGTGCTGCAGATCGCCAAGGAGCTGCAGCGCCAGATCAATGCCGAGAAGGGCTTCCGCGCCGAGCTGGTGCGCACCGGCGACTACTTCATTCCGCTGCGCAAGCGCACCGAGATCGCGCGCAAGAAGGGCGCCGACCTGTTCGTCTCGATCCATGCCGATGCCGCGCCGCGTTCGGCGGCCTATGGCGCCTCGGTGTTCGCCCTGTCGGATCGCGGCGCCACTTCGGAGACCGCACGCTGGCTGGCCGACAGCGAGAACCGTTCGGACCTGATCGGTGGCGCCGGCAACGTCAGCCTCGGTGACAAGGACCAGATGCTCGCCGGCGTGCTGCTGGACCTGTCGATGACCGCCTCGCTGTCGTCCAGCCTCAACGTCGGGCAGAAGGTGCTGAGCAACATGGGCCGCATCACCCCGCTGCACAAGCGCCGGGTCGAGCAGGCCGGCTTCATGGTGCTGAAGTCGCCGGACATCCCGTCGATCCTGGTGGAAACCGGGTTCATCTCCAACCCCTCCGAGGCGCGCAAGCTGCAGACCGCCAGCCACCAGCAGGCGCTGGCGCGCTCGATCCACAGCGGGGTGCGGCAGTTCTTCCACGAGAATCCGCCACCGGGCAGCTACGTCGCCTGGCTGCGCGATTCGGGCAAGGTCGCCAGCGGCCCGCGTGAGCATGTGGTGCGTTCCGGCGAGAGCCTGGCGCTGCTCGCCCAGCGCTATCAGGTCAGCCTGGCCTCCCTGCGCAGCGCCAACAACCTGCGCAGCGACGTGATCAAGATCGGCCAGACCCTGCAGATTCCCGCCACCACACTGGCGGCGCAGCCATGAGCGAGATGCCACGCATCCAGCTGCTGAGCCCGCGGCTGGCGAACCAGATTGCCGCCGGCGAGGTGGTCGAGCGGCCGGCCTCGGTGATCAAGGAATTGCTGGAGAACAGCCTGGACTCCGGTGCCCGGCGCATCGAGGTGGACGTCGAGCAGGGCGGCGTCAAGCTGCTGCGGGTGCGCGACGACGGCTGCGGCATCCCGCCGGACGACCTGCCGCTGGCCCTGGCGCGCCATGCCACCAGCAAGATTCGCGACCTCGAAGACCTCGAACGGGTGATGAGCCTGGGCTTTCGTGGCGAGGCGCTGGCGTCCATCAGCTCCGTTTCGCGCCTGACCCTGACCTCGCGCACCGCCGAGGCCGGCGAGGCCTGGCAGGTGGAAACCGAGGGCCGCGAGATGGAGGCGCGGGTGCAGCCGGCGGCGCACCCGGTCGGTACCTCGGTCGAGGTGCGCGACCTGTTCTTCAACACCCCGGCGCGGCGCAAGTTCCTGCGTACCGAGAAGACCGAGTTCGACCACCTGCAGGAAGTGATCAAGCGCCTGGCGCTGGCGCGCTTCGACGTCGCCTTCCACCTGCGGCACAACGGCAAGGGCGTGCTGGCGTTGCACCAGGCCGCCGACGGCGCCGCGCGAGCGCGGCGGGTGGCGGCGGTGTGCGGACCGGCCTTCCTCGAACAGGCACTGCCCGTCGAGATCGAGCGCAACGGCTTGCGCTTGTGGGGCTGGGTCGGCCTGCCGACCTTCTCGCGCAGCCAGGCCGACCTGCAGTACTTCTACGTCAACGGACGCATGGTGCGCGACAAGCTGGTCGCCCACGCGGTGCGCCAGGCCTATCGCGACGTGCTGTTCAACGGTCGGCATCCGACCTTCGTGCTGTTCCTCGATGTCGATCCGGCGGTGGTGGACGTCAACGTGCACCCGACCAAGCACGAGGTGCGTTTCCGCGACAGCCGCATGGTGCACGATTTCCTCTACGGTACCCTGCACCGCGCATTGGGCGACGTGCGTCCGGAAGACCAGTTGGCGGCGCCGGCCAGCGTCGCACCGATGACCCAGGTCAGCGGATTGGCCGCCGGCGAGTTCGCCGGGCAGAACGAGATGAGCCTGTCGGCCAGCGTGCTCGAGCGGCCCCAGGGCGAGACGCCGGCCTGGCGCGGGGCAGGGGCCGGCTACCAGGCGCCGCGTCCGGCATCCGGCGGCTATACCGCCGAAACCCAGGGCGCCTATCGGGAATTCTTCTCGCCGCTGGCCGAGCCCGGCCCCGCGCCGCTGCCGGCGAGCCAGGACGACGTGCCGCCGCTGGGCTATGCGCTGGCGCAGCTCAAGGGCGTCTACATCCTCGCCGAGAATGCCCAGGGCATGGTGCTGGTGGACATGCACGCCGCCCACGAACGCATCACCTACGAGCGGCTGAAGACCGCCATGGCCAGCGAGGGGCTGCGCGGCCAGCCGCTGCTGGTGCCCGAGTCCATCGCGGTGAGCCAGCGCGAGGCCGATTGCGCCGAGGAGCACGGGCAGTGGTTCCAGAAGCTCGGCTTCGAGCTGCAGCGGCTTGGCCCGGAAACCCTGGCGATCCGCCAGATTCCCTCGCTGTTGAAACAGGCCGAGGCGACCCAGCTGGTGCGCGACGTGCTCGCCGATCTGCTGGAGTACGGCACCAGCGACCGTATCCAGGCGCACCTCAACGAACTGCTGGCGACCATGGCCTGCCACGGCGCGGTGCGCGCCAACCGGCGGCTGACGCTGCCCGAGATGAACGCCCTGCTGCGCGACATGGAACACACCGAGCGCAGCGGCCAGTGCAACCACGGCCGGCCGACCTGGACGCAACTGGGCATGGACGAGCTGGACAAGCTGTTCCTGCGCGGGCGATAGGGGCAGCTTCGAGCGTGCCGGGTGCTGACCTGCTCGCAGGCTGATTCGCATGCAACCATAGGTCGGGTCACGTTGCTGGGCCATGCTGGAAGGGGGAAACGACATCCACCCTACGCAGGCTGTAGGCGCGGGCCATGCCCGCGATAGCTTCGCATGGTCGAGATCGCGAGCATGGCTCGCTCCTACAAAGATACACGGGCTTGCAGCATGCAGCTTGCAGCCCGAAACTATGCGGCCGTTCGCTGCGAGTCCGCCGATGTCCCGCCTGCCTCCCGCCATCTTCCTCATGGGCCCCACCGCCTCGGGCAAGACCGATCTTGCCCTGGAGCTGGCCCGTGTGCTGCCCTGCGAGCTGATCAGTGTCGATTCGGCGCTGGTCTATCGTGGCATGGACATCGGCACGGCCAAGCCGTCGCCCGAGGTGCTGGCGGCGTTTCCGCATCGGCTGGTGGACATCCGCGATCCGGCGCAGAGCTATTCGGCGGCCGAGTTCGCCGACGATGCGCTGGCGGCCATGGCCGAGATCACGGCGGCCGGCCGGATTCCACTGCTGGTCGGCGGGACGATGTTGTATTTCAAGGCGTTACGCGATGGGCTCGCCGACATGCCGAGCGCCGACCCGGCGCTGCGCGCCGAACTCGAGGCGCAGGCCGCCGCCGAGGGGTTGCCGGCACTGCACCGGCAGCTTGCCGAGGTCGATCCGGAATCGGCTGCGCGGATTCACCCGAACGATCCGCAGCGGCTGGTGCGTGCGCTGGAGGTTTATCGGGTCAGCGGTTTGACCATGAGCGAGCACCGCGCCCGACAAAGGTCGCAAAAAGCCGCTGCGCAGACGCCAGGCGCGGGCGTCTTGCCTTATACTGTCGCGCACCTGAGCATCGCGCCGGCGCAGCGACACATCCTGCACCAGCGCATCGAACAGCGCTTCATTCATATGGTTGAACAGGGCTTTGTCGAAGAGGTCGAAGCCTTGCGCCAGCGCGGCGATCTGCATCCCGGCATGCCATCGATGAGAGCGGTGGGCTATCGGCAGGTCTGGGAGTATCTGGACGGTTCCATGTCCAGGGACGAAATGATCCAGCGCGGCATCATCGCGACCCGACAACTGGCCAAACGGCAGTTCACCTGGTTGCGGAGCTGGGGAGAAACGCACTGGCTGGATAGCCTGGCCTGCGACAATCTGCCGCGCGCATTGAAATACCTGCAATCGCTCACCATATTGAGCTGACATCGCAAATTGACCGTCTATTCTCAACAAGTGGATCGTCGGTTGTAATTTTAAAAACTAATGAAAAGATCCTCTAAGGAGTGCGGCACATGTCAAAAGGGCATTCGCTACAAGACCCTTACCTCAACACACTGCGTAAGGAACGCGTCCCGGTTTCCATCTATCTGGTCAATGGCATCAAGCTGCAGGGTCAGATCGAATCCTTCGACCAATTCGTCATCCTCTTGAAGAACACCGTCAGCCAGATGGTCTACAAGCACGCGATCTCCACCGTCGTTCCGGGCCGCCCCGTGCGTCTGCCTACCGCGGGTGACGCCGAGCAATCCGAGTCGGGTAACGACTGAGGGGGGCTTCCTTGTTCTTCGAACGTCCCGGCGGTGGTGAACGGGCCATTCTGGTGCACCTGGATGGTCAGGACCCCGCGGCGCGCGAGGATCCCCAGGAATTCCAGGAGCTGGCCCGCTCGGCGGGTGCCGAGGCGGTTGGCTTCGTCAACGTCGCCCGTCACCAGCCGTCCGCCAAGTTCCTGATCGGCAGCGGCAAGGTCGAGGAGTTGCATGATCTCGTCAAGGAAGGCGAGGTCGAGCTGGTCATCTTCAACCACACGTTGACCCCCAGCCAGGAGCGCAACCTCGAGCGCGCGCTCGAGTGTCGCGTGCTCGACCGGACCGGCCTGATCCTGGATATCTTCGCCCAGCGTGCGCGAACCCATGAAGGCAAGCTGCAGGTCGAACTGGCGCAGCTCGAGCACATGAGCACCCGGCTGGTCCGCGGCTGGACCCACCTGGAGCGGCAGAAGGGCGGTATCGGCCTGCGCGGCCCGGGGGAAACCCAGCTGGAGACCGACCGGCGCCTGCTGCGGGTACGCATCCGCCAGATCAAGCAGCGCCTGGAAAAGGTCCGCGGTCAGCGCGAGCAGGCCCGGCGTGGCCGACGCCGCGCCGACATTCCCTCGGTTTCCCTGGTCGGCTATACCAACGCCGGCAAGTCCACGCTGTTCAATGCCTTGACCGAGTCCGAAGTCTTCGCCGCGAACCAGTTGTTCGCCACGCTCGATCCGACCCTGCGTCGACTGGAACTCGAGGACGTCGGGGCGGTGGTGCTGGCCGATACCGTGGGTTTCATCCGGCACCTGCCGCACAAATTGGTGGAATCCTTCCGCGCGACACTGGAGGAGTCCAGCAATGCCGACCTGTTGCTGCATGTCATCGATGCCCACGAGCCCGAGCGCGACCAGCAGATCGAGCAGGTGCTGGCGGTGCTGGGCGAGATCGGTGCCCAGGAGTTGCCGCTGCTGGAGGTCTACAACAAGGTCGATCTGATGGACGGCATCGAGCCGCAGATCCAGCGCGATGCCGATGGCAGGCCGCAGCGGGTCTGGGTTTCCGCGCGTGAGGGGCTGGGGCTCGATCTGCTGCGCCAGGCGATTGCCGAACTGCTCGGCGACGATCTGTTCGTCGGTACGCTGTGCCTGCCGCAGCGGCTCGGACGCCTGCGGGCGCAGCTCTTCGAACTCGGCGCGGTGCAGCGCGAATCCCATGACGAGGAGGGTGGCAGTCTGCTGGAGATCCGCCTGCCCCGCATCGAATTGAATCGCCTGATCAGCCGCGCAGGCTTGCCGTTGGACGCTTTTCTCGAGCAACACACTTTGCAATAAAGCCCGCATCGGCAATTTTGCCGGGCGCTCGGGGCTTTCTGTAGCATTGGCGGGCGCGCCGTGGGCGCGCCTTTAGCTTTATTTGAATGGAGAGCGCTATGGCTTGGAATGAGCCGGGTGGCAACTCGAACAACCAGGATCCCTGGGGCAGTGGCGGCGGCGGTCGTCGTGGCGGCGACCAGAAGGGTCCGCCGGACCTCGACGAGGCGTTCCGCAAGCTGCAGGAGAGCCTGAACGGCATGTTCGGCGGCAAGAAGCGTGGTGGCGGTTTTGGCGGCGGTAGCGGCAAGCGCGGCGGTTTCGGCCTGGTCTGGATCGCCCTGGTCGTGCTGCTGGCCGTGTGGTTGTTCAACGCCATCTACATCGTCGACGAGCAGGAACAGGCGGTGGTGCTGCGCTTCGGCAAGTATCACGAGACGGTGGGGCCGGGCCTGAACATCTATTTCCCGCCGATCGATCGCAAGTTCCAGGAGAACGTCACCCGCGAGCGCTCCTACAGCAAGCAGGGGCAGATGCTCACCGAGGATGAAAACATCATCGAGGTGCCGCTCACCGTTCAGTACAAGATCAGCAACCTGCAGTCCTTCGTGCTCAACGTCGACCAGCCGGAAGTCAGTCTGCAGCACGCCACCGACAGTGCCGTGCGTCACGTGGTCGGCTCCACCGCCATGGACCAGGTGCTGACCGAGGGTCGCGAGGCCATGGCTGGCGAGGTCAAGGAGCGTTTGCAGCGTTTCCTCGACAACTACGGCACCGGCATCGTCGTCACCCAGGTCAACCTGCAGAGCGCGGCGGCGCCGCGTGAGGTCCAGGAAGCCTTCGACGACGTGATCCGTGCCCGCGAGGACGAGCAGCGCGAGAAGAACCAGGCCGAATCCTACGCCAACGGGGTGATTCCCGAGGCGCGCGGCCAGGCCCAGCGCATGCTGGAAGAGGCCAGCGGCTACCGGGATGCGGTGATTTCCCGTGCCCAGGGTGAGGCCGATCGCTTCAGCAAGCTGGTCGCCGAATACCGCAAGGCACCGGATGTCACGCGCGAGCGTCTGTATCTGGAAACCATGCAGGAAGTCATGAGCAATACGAGCAAGGTCATGGTCACGGGCGAAAGCGGGCAGAACAACCTGCTCTATCTGCCGCTGGACAAGATGATCAACAGCCGTGGCGCCAGCACGCCGGCGCCGGCCGGAGTGGCATCGGGCGCGGCAGCGCAGAGTTCGCGCCTGCCGCAGGAACTGGACCCGCGTGAAGTGCGTACGAGGGAGAGCCGCTGATGAGCAATAAATCCCTGACGGCCCTGATCGTGGGTGTGGTGCTGGCGCTGGTGCTGTGGAACAGCTTCTACATCGTCTCGCAGACCGAGCGTGCCGTGATGCTGCGCTTCGGCCGGATCGTCGAGCCCGACGTGAAGCCGGGGCTGCACATGAAAATTCCGTACGTGAACAGCGTGCGCAAGTTCGATGCGCGGTTGCTGACGCTGGATACCACCACCTCCCGCTTCCTGACTCTGGAGAAGAAGGCGCTGATGGTGGACTCCTACGCCAAGTGGCGGGTCGACGATGCCGAACGCTTCTACACCGCGACCTCCGGCATGAAGCAGATTGCCGACGAGCGCCTGGCGCGCCGTCTCGAGGCGGCGCTGCGCGACCAGTTCGGTAAGCGCACCCTGCACGAGTCGGTATCCGGGCAGCGCGACGAGCTGATGGCGCAGGTCACCAACAGCCTGAACCGTGCTGCGCAGCAGGAGCTGGGCATCGAGGTGGTGGACGTGCGGGTCAAGGGCATCGACCTGCCGCGCGAAGTGAATCGCAGCGTGTTCGAGCGGATGAGCTCCGAGCGCGAGCGCGAGGCGCGCGAACACCGCGCCAAGGGTAAGGAGCTGGCCGAAGGCATTCGTGCGGACGCCGATCGTCAACGCCGCGTGCTGCTCGCCGAGGCCTTCCGCGAGGCCGAGGAGATGCGCGGTGACGGCGATGCGCAGGCCGCGGCGATCTATGCCGCCGCCTATGGGCAGGATCAGGAGTTCTACGCCTTCCATCGCAGCCTGCAGGCCTACCGCGAAAGTTTCGCCAGCAAGGAAGACGTCCTGGTGCTCGATCCCAAGAGCGAGTTCTTCCGTTACCTGGAGAACAGCAAGTAGCGCGTCATGGCGCTGGCAGAGCCACCCGGCGGCGCAATGCCGCCCGCCGGGTGACCCGTCGGCAAAACATTGCTATGATCCGCCAGCCGGGAAAATCCCGGCTTTTTTGCGTCTGTGCCCCCGTGGTCGCAGACTATCCCAGGCATGCGCTGGTCATGCCGATCCCCCGAGGGGCATGGCTCGGATGCCATGGTTCGAATACGACAGCACGCGACCGGAGGCCAGCCGAGGCTGCTGCCGCGGTTTTCGTCTGGGCTTACCGGAAGAGGTGATTTCGCGAATGGCAACGGTAGACCGCTGGCTCCTGCCAGATGGCATCGAAGAGGTGCTGCCGCCGGAGGCGGCGCGTATCGAAACCGCACGACGTCGCGTGCTGGACCTGTTCCAGTGCTGGGGCTATGAGCTGGTCATCACCCCGCACGTGGAGTTTCTCGAGTCGCTGTTGACCGGTTCCGGCCAGGACCTGGACCTGCGCACCTTCAAGGTGATCGATCCGCTTTCCGGCCGGCAGATGGGGCTGCGTGCCGACATCACGCCGCAGGTGGCGCGAGTCGATGCGCATACCCTGCGCCGCGAGGGCCCGAGCCGCCTGTGTTACGCCGGCAGCGTGCTGCATGCCAAGCCGCAGGCGCTCTCCACCTCGCGTAGCCCCATCCAGCTCGGTGCAGAACTGTACGGTGATGCTTCTGCGTCCAGCGATCTCGAAGTCATCAGCCTGATGCTGGAGGTGCTCGAGCTGGCCGATGTGCCCGACGTGCACATGGACCTCGGTCATGTCGGTATCTATCGCGGCCTGGCCAAGGCGGCCGCACTGAGTGGCGAGGCCGAGCAGCGCCTGTTCGACGCGCTGCAGCGCAAGGCGATGGACGAGATCGCCGAATTGACCGCTGCGCTCGATCCGTCCCTGGCCGGGATGTTGCGGGCGCTGGCACGCCTGTGCGGTGGCCGGGAAGCACTCGACGAAGCCCGGGTCGCGCTGGCGGGCGCGCCCGCCGAGGTGCAGAAGGCGCTCGATACGCTGACGCTCATCGCCGAGCAGCTCGCGGCACGCTATCCGCGGTTGCCGTTGTACTTCGACCTGGGCGAGCTGCGGGGCTATCACTACCATACGGGGGTGGTGTTCGCGGTGTTCGTGCCGGGCGTGGGGCAGTCGATCGCCCAGGGCGGGCGCTACGATGATATCGGCGCCGATTTCGGCCGTGCGCGGCCGGCGACCGGCTTCTCCACCGACCTGAAAACGCTGGTCGGTCTCGGTAATGCCGATCTGACCACGCCGATTTCCGGAATCTGGGCGCCGCACGGCGATGAGCCGGGGCTGTGGAGTGCGATTTGCGAGCTGCGGCGCCAGGGTGAGCGTGTGGTGCAGGCACTGGATGGTCAGTCGCGGAGCGATGCCGCGCAGCTGGGCTGTGATCGGCAGTTGCTGTTGAGTAATGGTGTCTGGACGGTGGCTCCGCTGGCGTCCTGATGGCTGTGGCGCCGCGCTCTCGCGGCGGCGGCCAGGTTTCGATTATCGCCGGTTGTGGCCGGTATGCTTCGCCGAAGAGGACAAAGGGTTATGGGTAAGAATGTCGTGGTCCTGGGCACCCAGTGGGGTGATGAGGGCAAGGGCAAGATCGTCGATCTGCTGACCGATCAGGCGGCTGCGGTTGTGCGTTACCAGGGCGGCCACAATGCCGGTCACACCCTGGTCATCGATGGTGAGAAGACCGTGCTGCACCTGATTCCGTCCGGCATCCTGCGCGACAACGTGCAGTGCCTGATCGGCAACGGCGTGGTGGTCGCTCCCGATGCACTGCTGCGCGAGATCACCAAGCTGGAGGAGAAGGGCGTGCCGGTGCGCGAGCGTCTGCGCATCAGCCCCTCGTGCACCCTGATCCTGCCGTACCACGTGGCGCTGGACCAGGCGCGCGAAGCGGCCCGCTCGGAAGGCAAGATCGGCACCACCGGCCGCGGCATCGGCCCGGCCTACGAGGACAAGGTCGCGCGTCGCGGCCTGCGCATCGGCGACCTGTTCAATCCCGAGCGTTTCACGGTCAAGCTGCGCGAGTTGCTGGAGTACCACAACTTCATCCTGCAGGATTTCTACAAGGTCGAGCCGGTCGACTTCCAGAAGACCCTCGACGAGGCGCTGGCCTACGCCGATATCCTCCGGCCGATGATCACCGACGTCAGCGCGCGTCTGCACGAGCTGCGCAAGCAGGGCGCCTGCATCATGTTCGAGGGCGCCCAGGGCTCGCTGCTGGATATCGACCACGGCACCTACCCGTACGTCACCAGCTCCAGCACCACCGCCGGCGGCACCGCCACCGGCTCGGGCTTCGGCCCGCTGTACCTGGACTACATCCTCGGTATCACCAAGGCCTACACCACGCGTGTCGGCTCCGGCCCGTTCCCCACCGAGCTGTTCGACGACACCGGTGCCCGCCTGGCCGAGCGCGGCCATGAGTTCGGCTCGACCACCGGCCGCGCCCGCCGTTGCGGCTGGTTCGATGCCGTCATCCTGCGCCGGGCCATCGAGATCAACAGCATCTCGGGCATCTGCCTGACCAAGCTGGACGTGCTCGACGGCCTGGACACCATCCGCCTCTGCGTCGGCTACAAGGATCGCAACGGCGAGGTGCTGGTCGATGCGCCGACCGATGCCGACAGCTACGACGGCCTGCAGCCGGTCTACGAGGAAATGCCGGGTTGGAACGAGTCGACCGTGGGTGCCAAGAGCCTGGACGAGCTGCCGGCCAACGCGCGTGCCTACATCAAGCGTATCGAGGAACTGATCGAGGCGCCGGTGGACATCATCTCCACCGGCCCGGACCGCAACGAGACCATCGTGCTGCGCCACCCGTACGCCTGATCTAGCCTTGCCGCTATGCAGAGACCGCCTTCGGCTAATGCCAGTCAGTTAAGCGTGAAATGTCGGCCTGTGTAGGAGCCAGCTTGCTGGCGATGCTGTTGAACCGCCGATCGCCGGCAAGGACTGGGCGTCCCCCAGGCTCCTACAAAAAGCGCCCTCTGCCGTAACCACAGAGTGGACAAAAAGCCTTATCTGATCGGCATTAGCTTTCGGGCGGTCTTTCGCTGTCTGGGATATGAGAAGGAGACGTCCGCCATGGCGGGCGGGATCCGTAGGGTGGGCTGATGCCCACCCTACAGGTTGCCTTACGGCCGGCTACGCAACCGGCGGGCATAAAAAAACCGAGCCTTGGCTCGGTTTTTTCTTGAAGAGTGGTGCCCAGGAGAAGACTCGAACTTCCACGGTGTTGCCACCGCTAGGACCTGAACCTAGTGCGTCTACCAATTCCGCCACCTGGGCACATTGCGATGATCGCTCATCGACTTGCTTTGCCGTTTTGCCGGTCGAAACCAGCCGAAGTCGGCATTCTTCGTTTCTGCATGAGACTCGCGCGCGTGTCGCGGGTCTCATTCGAATAGTGGTGCCCAGGAGAAGACTCGAACTTCCACGGTGTTGCCACCGCTAGGACCTGAACCTAGTGCGTCTACCAATTCCGCCACCTGGGCACGGGAAACGATGATACTTGGCCGTTTCCGTGTTACAACGTCTGCCAGACATTGTGGGCGCGAACTATACGGCCGAGGTCTGGCCTTGTAAACCCCTGACGGCGAAAAATAATTCGCCTGAAAGCTGCCGCCGGGGAGCGATTCGCGCTTCAATAGACGCAGGACGTTCTGTCCCTATAAATGAATGAAAGGTGACATCTCTTAATGGCCGATTGGCAATCCCTCGATCCCGAGGCCGCTCGCGAAGCGGAAAAGTACGAAAACCCCATTCCCAGCCGCGAGCTGATCCTCCAGCACCTCAGCGAGCGTGGCTCTCCCGCCGCCCGCGAACAGCTGGTCGATGAGTTCGGGCTCGTCTCCGAAGAAGACATCGAAGCGCTGCGCCGCCGCTTACGCGCCATGGAGCGCGATGGCCAGCTGATCTACACCCGGCGCGGCACCTATGCCCCGGTGGACAAGCTGGACCTGGTCTGCGGCCGCGTCAGCGGTCATCGCGACGGTTTCGGTTTCCTGATTCCCGACGATGGCAGCGACGACCTGTTTCTCAGTCCGGCGCAGATGCGTCTGGTCTTCGATGGCGACCGCTGCCTGGCGCGGGTTGCCGGTCTCGATCGCCGCGGCCGACGCGAGGGCGCGATCGTCGAGGTGATCAGCCGCGCCCACGAGAGCATCGTCGGGCGCTACCACATCGAGAGCGACGTCGGTTTCGTCATCCCCGACAATCCCAAGATCCAGCAGGAAGTGCTGGTCACGCCGGGGCGCGCGCTGAATGCCAAGCCCGGCCAGTTCGTCGAGGTGAAGATCACCCACTGGCCGACCCCGCGCTTCCAGCCGCAGGGCGACATCGTCGAGGTGATCGGCAACTACATGGCGCCGGGCATGGAAATCGACGTGGCGCTGCGCAGCTTCGACATTCCCCACGTCTGGCCGGAAGCGGTGCTGAAGGAAGCGTCCCGGCTCAAGCCCGAGGTGGAGGAAAAGGACAAGCACAAGCGCGTCGATCTGCGCCACCTGCCCTTCGTCACCATCGACGGCGAGGATGCGCGGGATTTCGACGACGCGGTCTATTGCGAGAAGCCCGGCGGCTGGAAGCTGCTGACCGGCGGCTTCCGCCTGTACGTCGCCATCGCCGACGTCTCCCACTACGTCAAGGTCGGCTCGGCGCTGGACAAGGAGGCCGAGGTACGCGGCAACTCGGTGTACTTCCCCGAACGGGTGGTGCCGATGCTGCCCGAAGAGCTGTCCAACGGCCTGTGCTCGCTGAACCCGCGCGTGGATCGCCTGGCGATGGTCTGCGAGATCACCCTGAGCAAGTCGGGCAAGATGACCGACTATCAGTTCTACGAGGCGGTGATCCACTCCCATGCGCGGCTGACCTACAACAAGGTCAGCTGCATGCTCGAGCAGCCCAGGTCCGCCGAGGGCAAGCGGCTGAGCGCCGAATACGCCGAGGTGTTGCCGCACCTCAAGCAGCTGTATGCGCTGTACAAGGTGCTGCTCAAGGCGCGCCATACCCGCGGCGCGATCGACTTCGAGACCCAGGAGACACGCATCGTCTTCGGCGCCGGGCGCAAGATCGCCGAGATCAAGCCGACCGAGCGCAACGACGCGCACAAGCTGATCGAGGAGTGCATGCTCTGCGCCAACGTCGCCACCGCGGCGTTCCTGCAGAAGCACGACATCCCCGCGCTGTACCGCGTGCACGACGGCCCGCCGCTGGAGCGCCAGGAAAAGCTGCGCGCCTTCCTCGGCGAGCTGGGGCTCAGCCTGCACAAGGGCAAGGAAGGTCCCACGCCGAAGGATTACCAGGCGCTGCTGGAGCGCATCCAGGGGCGCCCGGACTACCACGTGATCCAGACGGTCATGCTGCGTTCGCTGAGCCAGGCCGTCTACAGCGCAGAGAATCACGGCCACTTCGGCCTGAACTACGAGGCCTACGCGCACTTCACCTCGCCGATCCGGCGTTATCCGGACCTGCTGGTGCATCGCGCCATTCGCAGCGTCATCCGTTCCCGCCGCGATACCCCGCACGTGCGCCGCGAAGGCGCGGCGAGCATGCCCAAGGCGCGCATCTATCCGTACGACGAGGCGGCGCTGGAGCAACTGGGCGAGCAGTGCTCGATGACCGAGCGCCGCGCCGACGAGGCCACGCGCGACGTGGTCAACTGGCTCAAGTGCGAGTTCATGAAGGACCGCGTCGGCGAGACCTTCCCGGGCGTGATCACCGCGGTGACCGGCTTCGGCCTGTTCGTCGAGCTCACCGACATCTACGTCGAGGGCCTGGTGCACGTCACCGCGATGCCTGGCGACTACTACCACTTCGATCCGCTGCACCATCGCCTGTCCGGCGAGCGTAGCGGTCGCAGTTTCCGCCTGGGCGACAGCGTCGAGGTGCGGGTCATGCGCGTCGATCTCGACGAGCGCAAGATCGATTTCGAGCTGATCAGCGGCGGCAGCAAGACCTCCGGTGAGGAGCGCAAGCGCGGCGGCAAGGGCGAGCGCGAGCCGGCCGGCCGTGCTTCGCGGGCGACTCAGGAGTCCGGCAATGCCGATGTGCGCAAGAGTCGCGAGCTGAAGAAGGCGCTGCTGGACGAGGCCCGGAGTGCCAAGGGCGGCAAGGCTTCGGCCGGCAAGGCCAAGCGTGGCGCGGCCAAGCCCAAGGCGGGCGGCAAGCCGGCGAGCAAGCCGGCCGCCAGCGGCGCGGGCCCCAGAAAGCGTAAGGCCAAGTCATGAGCCAGTTGGAGAGGATCTACGGCCTGCATGCCGTGGAGGCGCTGTTGCGCCATCATCCCAAGCGCGTCAAGCAGGTCTGGCTGGCCGAGGGCCGTGGCGATCCAAGGGTGCAGGGCGTGCTGGAACTGGCGGCCCAGGCGCGGGTGCGGGTCGGGCAGTGCGAGCGGCGCGAAATGGACGCCTGGGTGGAGGGCGTGCACCAGGGAGTGATCGCCGAGGTCAGCCCCAGCCAGGTCTGGGGCGAGGCAATGCTCGAGGAACTGCTCGATCGCGCCGAGGGACCGCCGTTGTTGCTGGTGCTCGATGGCGTCACCGATCCGCACAACCTCGGCGCCTGCCTGCGTACCGCCGATGCCGCCGGCGCGCTGGCGGTGATCGTGCCCAAGGACAAGTCCGCGACGCTCAATGCCACGGTGCGCAAGGTCGCCTGTGGCGCCGCCGAGGTGATTCCGCTGGTGGCGGTGACCAACCTGGCGCGTACGCTGGAAAAGCTGCAGCAGAAGGGGCTGTGGGTCGTCGGCACCGCCGGCGAGGCCGAGCAGGAGCTCTATGCGCAGGACCTTACCGGCCCGATCGTGCTGGTCATGGGCGCCGAGGGCAAGGGCATGCGGCGCCTGACCCGCGAGCATTGCGATTACCTGGTGCGCCTGCCCATGGCCGGTAGCGTCAGCAGCCTCAACGTTTCGGTCGCCACCGGCGTCTGCCTGTTCGAGGCGCTGCGCCAGCGCAAGGCCGGCGCGGCGCCGGCCTGACCTGCGCCGTGGGCGAGGCTCTGCTGGCCGGCGCTGGTGCCGGCTGAAACGGATCGGCCTTTTCGTGGTCAATCGCTGTCCAGTCCCTGGCCGCAGACAACGGCTGCGCTTGTCGGCATGAAACGCTCCGGATGCTGCCGGAGCCGCCCTGAATGTTCGTTACGTGGCGTCAGGCTCGTACCATGGAGGTTGTATGCAGCACCGCCCGTCCTTCGAAAGCCTGTTCAGGCATTCTCCCAATGCCTACGTGTTGCTCGATCCGGAGTTGGTGATCCTGGATGCCAACCCTGCCTATCTGGCGCTCACCGGGCGTCGCCTGGACGACATTCGCGGCCAGCGCTTGCACGAGGCATTCGCCGTCGATCCTGAGCATCCGGAGTCGACCCACGTGCAGGAACTGCTGGATTCATTCGCCCGGGTGCTCAGCGACAAGACGGTCGACTCGCTGCCGGTCATCCGCTATTCCATCGTGCGCCAGACGCCGGGCGGGCCGGTGAGCGAGGAGCGCTACTGGAGCGCCACCCACACGCCGATCCTGGACGAGCGGGGCGAGGTCGCTGCGATCCTGCAGAACACCGCGGACATCACCGAGCTGCTGAAGGATTCGCCGCACCGCGCCGCCGCCGGCCGGCAGCCGGTGCAGCAGCTCGAGCAGGGCGTGATGTCCCGGGCACGGCTGCTGCAGGCCGAAGGCAACCAGCTGCGGCGGCTGTTCGCCCAGGCGCCGGGTTTCGTCTGCTTTCTGCGTGGGCCCGAGCACGTCTTTGCCTTAGTCAATGATGCCTACCGGCGCCTGACCGGCCACCGTCAGCTGCTCGGCAAGCCGGTCCGCGAAGGGCTGCCGGAGATCGAGGCGCAGGGGCTGGTCGAGCTGCTCGACCACGCTTACCGGACGGGCGAACCCTACATCGGTAAGCGGATGTCGCTCTTCCTCCAGCGCCAGCCCGGCGTCGAGCCGGAAAAGGTGATCGTGGACTTCGTCCTGCAGCCGATCACCGAGCACGATGGCGAGGTTTTCGGCATCTTCGTCCAGGGCCATGACGTGACCGAGCAGCAGCGCAATGAAGAGGAGCTGCGCGGCTACCGCGAGCATCTCGAGGAGCTGGTGCGCGAGCGGACCGAGGCACTGCAGCAGAGCGAAGTCGAGCGGCTGGCGACCGAAAAGGCGCTGCTGCAGGCGCAGAGGCTCGAGGCGGTAGGCAAGCTTACGGGCGGCATCGCCCATGACTTCAACAACATGCTGCAGATCATCGGCGGCAACCTGCAGCTGCTGCGGCGCAGCCTCGGCAATGATGAAACCGCGCTGCGACGGCTGGATTCGGCGGTCAGTGGCGTGGAGAAGGGCGCGCGTCTGGCCTCGCAACTGCTGGCGTTCGCCAGCCGGCAACCCCTGCAACCGCAGCCGGTGCACCTGGGGCGATTGCTCGGGCAGATGCACGAACTGCTCGATGGAGCGCTGGGGTCGGCCGTTCAGCTCGAACTGGAGGCGGCGGACGAGCTCTGGCCGGTTTTCGTGGATGTCGGCAACCTGCAGAGCGTGGTGCTCAACCTCGCGGTCAATGCGCGTGACGCGATGGCCGATGGCGGCAAGCTGCTCATCCGGCTGGCCAACCGCACGCTGGACGAGGCTGCGCTGGCGGGGCAGGAGGTGCAGCCCGGTGACTACGTGCAGTTGAGCATCATCGATCAGGGCACTGGCATGACCGAGGACGTGCGGGCCCGTGCCTTCGAGCCGTTCTTCACCACCAAGCGCACGCGCAATGCCGCCGGGCTCGGGCTGAGCATGGTCTACGGGTTCGTCAGGCAGAGCGGCGGCTTCGTCACGCTGGAGAGTGAGCAAGAGGGCGGAACCACGGTGAAGGTCCACTTGCCGCGCAGCGCTGCGGCGGCGAATTCGACCGACGACCGGTCGGCCGGGCAGTCGGATGCGGCCGAGGAGATCGATGAGATGAGTCATGCGGCCAGTGGGCCGACAGGCGACGCGGGGTTGAAGATCCTCTTCGTCGAGGACGATCCGACGCTGCGCATGCTGACCGGCGAGGTGATGCTCGAACTCGGCCACCAGGTGGAGCTCAGCGAGACGGCCGAGGAGGCGCTGGAATGCCTCGAGCGGCAGGCGTTCGACGTGTTGCTCACCGACGTCGGCCTGGCCGGTATGAGCGGGGTGGAACTGGTGAAGCAGGCGGGGGCGCGCCATCCGCAGCTTTCGCTGGTGATCGCCTCGGGCTATCCGGTGAATGCCGCCGAGATCGGCCTGGAGCGGCTGCGCACGATGCTCAAGCCCTACGACATTCATCAGGTGCGCGATCTGCTCGATGCGATCCAGCTCGAGCGCGCGAAGCCGGGCGGCCAGGCGCCTGGTTAAATCTTCACCAATTCGCCTTGCGCCGCTGTCGGCCCTTCTCTAGAATGGCGCCCCTTGCCCGGCTGGCAGGCGTTTGCACGCCCTTCAACCGGCAAGACAACAAGTCATTCACTCCTTGCCTGACCGCATCGTCGGCAGGCTGCAACCCGTAAGGAGCAGTTATGCGTCATTACGAAATCATCTTTCTGGTTCACCCGGACCAGAGCGAGCAGGTCGGCGGCATGGTGGAGCGTTACACCAAGCTGATCGAAGAAGACGGCGGCAAGATCCACCGCCTGGAAGACTGGGGCCGTCGTCAGCTGGCTTATGCCATCAACAACGTGCACAAGGCTCACTACGTGATGCTGAACGTCGAGTGCAGCGGCAAGGCCCTGGCCGAGCTGGAAGACAACTTCCGCTACAACGACGCCGTCATCCGCAACCTGATCATTCGTCGCGACGAAGCCGTGACCGAGCAGTCCGAAATGCTCAAGGCTGAGGAAAACCGTAGCGAGCGCCGCGAGCGTCGTGATCGCCCTGAAAACACTGACGGCTCCAACGAGAGCGACAGTGACAGCGATAGCAACGCTGACGAGTAATCCACGGATCTATTGAGGAGCCTATTTCATGGCACGTTTTTTCCGTCGTCGTAAGTTCTGCCGTTTCACCGCCGAAGGCGTGAAAGAGATCGACTACAAGGATCTCAACACCCTGAAGGCCTACATCTCCGAGACCGGCAAGATCGTTCCTAGCCGCATCACCGGAACCAAGGCCCGTTATCAGCGTCAGCTGGCCACCGCTATCAAGCGCGCCCGCTACCTGGCCCTGCTGCCCTACACCGACAGCCACGGCCGTTGATCCGGCTGGTCGACAGAAGTAAGGGATAGATCGCATGCGCGCCCTGGCCGAGTTCATCATGCGTGGCCGCATGCAGGCCATCTTCGTGGTGGCCGGTGCCGCGGCGCTGCCCATGCTGTTCTGGTTGAGCGCTGCCGCGGGCAGCCTGGTGCTGTTGCGCCGTGGTCTCAACGATGCGCTGGGTGTGTTGGTCTGGGCCATAGTGCCGGCGCTGGCCTGGTGGTATTTCGGCGATCCGCGCACGCTGCTGGTGTTGCTCGGTTCGCTGGGGCTGGCGCTGCTGTTGCGCAACCAGGCGTCGTGGTCGCGGGTGATGTTGTGCAGCGTAGGTCTCGGACTGCTGTATGTCTGGGCCCTCGGTGCGGTATTCGGCGAGCCCATCGCGGCGCTGGCCAGCGAACTGCAGAAAGTGTTGCCCGAGACGCTGTCGGACGCCTATCAGCAGCTCTCGCCGGACGAGCGTGCGCGGCTGGAGGCGCTGCTGGCGCCGGTGTTGACCGGGTTGCTGGCCGCGCTGCTGCAGATCGTCACGCTGCTGAGCCTGATGCTGGGGCGTTACTGGCAGGCCGTGCTGTACAACCCGGGTGGTTTCGGCGGCGAGTTCCGTGCGCTGCGGTTCCCACCGATGCTGGCGATCCTGCTGCTGGTGGGCATGCTGCTGGGGCCGAACCTCGGCGCGCAGCTGGCGGTGCTGACACCGCTGTGCAGCGTTCCGCTGGTGTTCGCCGGTGTCGCGCTGATGCACGGGCTGGTGGCGCAGGGGCGCTTGCCGCGGTTCTGGCTGGTGGGGCTGTACGTCACGCTGGTGTTGTTCATGCAGTTGATTTATCCGCTACTGGCCGTGTTGGCCATTGTCGACAGTCTGTTTGATTTTCGCGGTCGCGCTTCCGGCAAGAACGGCGCGGGACCTGCGAACGGTGAAGGTTAAAAGTTAAGAGGTAAGACTCAAATGGAAGTCATCCTGCTGGAAAAGATCGCCAACCTGGGCAACCTGGGCGACAAGGTAAACGTCAAGGCCGGTTACGGCCGTAACTACCTGCTGCCGCAAGGCAAGGCTACCGCTGCGACCCCGGCCAATATTGCCGAGTTCGAAGCCCGCCGCGCCGAGCTGGAAAAGGCCGCTGCCGAGAAGAAGGCTTCGGCCGAAACTCGCGCCGCTCAGCTGGCCGAACTGGAAGTCACCATCACCGCTACCGCGGGCGATGAGGGCAAACTGTTCGGTTCCATCGGCACCGCCGACATCGCCGACGCCCTGACCGCCTCCGGCGTCGAAGTGGCCAAGAGCGAAGTTCGCCTGCCGAACGGCACCATCCGCCAGACCGGCGAATACGACGTGGCCGTGCACCTGCACACCGACGTCGAAGCGACCGTCAAGCTGATCGTCGTCGCCGGCTAAGCCTTCGTCTGGCACCGCTGGTGCCTGACGCGTAACATCGGGCACGCTTCCATGCGAGTGGAACGTGCCCTTTGTTTTTTCCGTTTCGAATTCCGAGTGCCATGAACGACATCAGTGTCCCCCAGCAATACGACCTGGAAACCGCCGCGCTCAAGGTGCCGCCACACTCCATCGAGGCCGAGCAGGCGGTGCTCGGCGGCCTGATGCTGGACAACAACGCCTGGGAGCGCGTGCTCGACCAGGTCTCCGATGGCGACTTCTATCGCCACGATCATCGCCTCATCTTCCGTGCCATCTTCGCCCTGGCCGAGCGCAACTCGCCGTTCGACGTGGTGACCCTGTCCGAGCAGCTGGACAAGGAAGGGCACCTGTCGCAGGTCGGCGGCCTGGCCTATCTCGGCGAACTGGCGAAGAACACCCCCTCGGTGGCCAACATCAAGGCCTACGCGCAGATCATTCGCGAACGGGCCACGCTGCGCCAGCTGATCGGCATCAGCAACGAGATCGCCGACAGCGCCTATGCCCCGCAGGGGCGTACCGGCGAGGAAATCCTCGACGAGGCCGAGCGGCTGATCTTCCAGATCGCCGAGGCGCGGCCGAAGACCGGCGGCCCTATCGGCATCAACGACATCCTGGTCAAGGCCATCGACCGCATCGACACGCTGTTCAACGCCGGTGAGGCGATCACCGGCCTGTCCACCGGCTTCACCGACCTCGACGAAGCGACCAGCGGCCTGCAGCCGGCCGACCTGATCATCGTCGCCGGGCGTCCGTCGATGGGTAAGACCACCTTCGCCATGAACCTGGTGGAGAACGCCGTGCTGCGCACCGACAAGGCGGTGCTGGTGTTCTCCCTGGAGATGCCGTCCGAATCCATCGTCATTCGTATGCTGGCCTCGCTCGGGCGCATCGACCAGACCAAGGTGCGCGCGGGCAAGCTCGACGACGACGACTGGCCGCGGCTGACCTCGGCGGTCAACCTGCTCAACGACCGCAAGCTGTTCATCGACGACACCGCCGGCATCAGCCCCTCGGAAATGCGCGCGCGCACCCGTCGCCTGGCTCGCGAGCACGGCGAGATCGCGCTGATCATGGTCGACTACCTGCAACTGATGCAGATCCCGGGTTCCAGCGGCGACAGCCGGGTCAACGAGATTTCCGAGATCTCGCGCTCGCTCAAGGGCCTGGCCAAGGAATTCAACTGCCCGGTGATCGCCCTGTCGCAGCTCAACCGCTCGCTGGAGCAGCGCCCCAACAAGCGTCCGGTGAACTCCGACCTGCGCGAATCAGGCGCGATCGAACAGGACGCCGACATCATCATGTTCGTCTACCGCGACGAGGTGTATCACCCGGAAACCGAATACAAGGGCGTCGCCGAAATCATCATCGGCAAGCAGCGGAACGGCCCGATCGGCACCACCCGTCTGGCCTTCCTCGGCAAGTATTCGCGCTTCGAGGACCTGGCGCCGGGCAGCTACCAGTTCGATGACGAATAAAGCAGCTTGAAGCCGGAAGCTTGAAGGTGGAAGAAAAAGCCTCTATCCCTGGCGACAATGGCGTGTGCTTTTTGTAGGAGCCCGCTTGCGGGCGATGCTGCGAAATGCTGGTCGCCCGCAAGGGCTCGGCATCCCCCCGGCTCCTACGGAAGGGGTGTCGGCTTTACGCTCGACAGGGTGAACCTCGCCCTCAACGCTTTTCCAGCTTCCAGCTCCTGCGCAAAGACCCCGACAGGAGTAAGATTCCGCTTCACCTCCGCTGTACAGGAACCCTTCCCATGCGTCCGCTGGTTGCCACGGTCGATCTGGCCGCGCTTCGTCACAACTACCTTCTCGCCAAGCGCTGCGCCCCCGAGCGCAAGGCCTTCGCTGTGGTCAAGGCGAATGCCTACGGTCATGGCGCGCGCGAGGCGGTGGCAGCGTTGCGGGAGATCGCCGACGGCTTCGCCGTGGCCTGCCTGGAGGAGGCCGAGGAGGTCCGCGCCTGTGCGCCCGGTGCGCGCATCTTGCTGCTCGAAGGCTGCTTCGAGCCCGCCGAGTATCCGCGCGCGGCCGAGCTGGGCCTGGACGTCGCGGTGCAGGACCGGCGCCAGGCCGACTGGCTGCTGGCGGCCGATCTGGTGCGGCCGCTGAACGTCTGGCTCAAGCTGGATTCGGGCATGCACCGCCTCGGCTTCACGGTCGAAGGGCTGCGCGAATGCCATGCCCGGCTCGAGGGCGCGGCGGCGGTCGGCGAGCTGAACCTGATCAGCCACTTCGCCTGCGCCGACGAACGCGGCCATCCGCTGACCGAGGTCCAGTTGGAGCGCTACGGCGAGCTGCTGGCGCTGGCGTTCGACAACTGCTCGCTGGCCAATTCCGCCGCGGTGCTGACCCTGCCGCAGGCGCACATGGCCTGGATCCGTCCCGGCATCATGCTCTACGGCGCGACGCCCTTCGCCGAACTGAGCGCCCGGGAGCTGGGGCTGAAGCCGGTGATGACCCTGACCGGCGCGTTGATCGCGATCCGTGAGCTGGAGGTTGGCGAAAGCGTCGGCTACGGCGCCAGCTGGGTGGCGCGGCGCCCGTCGCGCATCGGTACCGTCAGTTGCGGCTATGCCGACGGCTATCCGCGCACCGCGCCCTCCGGCACTTCGGTGGTGATCCATGGCCAGCGCGTGCCGTTGGCCGGGCGGGTGTCGATGGACATGCTCGCCGTCGACCTGACCGACCTGCCCCAGGCGCAGCTCGGTGACGCGGTGGAGCTATGGGGCGCGCAGATGCCGATCGACGAGCTGGCCCAGGCCTGCGGCACCATCGGCTATGAATTGCTGACCAAGGTGACCGGCCGGGTGCCGCGCGGCTACGTCGGCTGATCGACCGCGTCCCATTGCGCGTCCTGTTGCACCCAGTTCGCCCGGCCCTGGTGCTTGGCGCGATAGAGCGCCTCGTCGGCGGCCTTGTACAGCCCTGAGAAGTGCCTGGCGTGGCGTGGATAGAAGGCCGCGCCGACGCTGACCGTGACGGTCAGCGCCATGTCGCGATAGGGCACCGGGCTCGCCAGCTCGCGCAGCAGGCGCTCGGCGACCTGGCGCGCATCGCCTTCGGCATTCGGCCCGGTCACCAGCACCGCGAACTCGTCCCCGCCGAGGCGGGCCGCCATGTCGCCGGCGCGTACCAGGCCGCGCAGCCGTTGCGCCAGGGTGTGCAGCAGCAGGTCGCCGGCATCGTGGCCATGGCGGTCGTTGATGGGCTTGAAGTGATCCAGGTCGATCAGCAGCAGGGCGATGGATTCGCCGCTGAGCTGGGCCTCGCTCAGGGCCGTCTCGACCCGTTCGATGAGATAGCGGCGGTTGGGCAGCTCGGTCAGCGGGTCGTGGAAGGCGGCCTGCTTCAATTCGCGTTCCCGCTCGCTGAGTTCCCGGTTGGCCTGGGCCAGTTCCGCGGTGCGCGTCTCCACGGCCAGGCTGAGCTGTTTGGCGCTGGCCTGGACCTGTTCCAGCCGCGCGGCCTTTTCCCGGTCCGCATGCTCCAGCGCGGCGGCCTTTTCCTGCTTGAGTATCTGGATGCGATAGGCCAGTGCAAAGGAGAACAGGATGGATTCGGCGGCCACCGCCAGCGGGAAGATATGGGCATTCCACGGCGCCGGCTGGATCACGCCGGTGGCGCGCAGCAGGAGCAGATTGACGCTGCCCAGGATCACGCCGAAGCCGAGCAGATACAGCAGTGCCGGAAAGTAGCCCTGGCGCCAGCGCCGGAACGATGCCCAGAGCGAGGCGGGGATCGCGGTGAGCGCCAGTACCACGAACACCCAGGCACCGAAGGCGCGCAGGCCGAAGATGTTGAGCAGCACCGCCGTGACATAGAGGCACAAGGCGAAGGTCAGCAGGCGATGGGCCCAGGGTGCGAAACGGCGGGTCTGCAGCAGGGTCTGGGTGAAGCGGCAGGCACTGAAGCCCCAGAGCGCCGGGATGCTGATGCGGTCCAGCCAAAAAGGCACCGGCCCGTGCGGCCAGAGGTACTGGAAGCCGTGCCCGGTCATCGCCACGATCATCAGCAGTGCGCCGCTGGTGGTCATCACGTACCAGAAGTAGGCGGTGTCGCGCAGGCTGAGGAAGATGAACAGGTTATACAGCAGCATCGCCAGGATGACGCCGTAGACCAGGCCGAGAAACAGGTTTTCCCCCACCGCCTGCTGCTGCAGGGCATCGAGCTGCCAGGCCTTGAGGGGGAACGAGTTGCCTGCCGGATCGTAGGTGCGCAGATAGAAGGTCAGGGGCGCACGGTCGTCGAGTTCGGGCAGGCGCAGCAGCATGCGTCGGTAGGGGTGATCGCGGCCCTCTGCGAACCCGACCAGCTCGCCGGACTGCCGTTCCTGCCAGCCGCCGGCGCCGTCCGGCAGGTACAGGCGAAGGTCCTTCAGGGTGACCGAGCCGACCTCCAGCCACCATTGGCGCGGCGCATCGCTTTCGCGCTGCAGGCTGACCCTGATCCACCAGGGGTGCGGGCTCTGGCCGACGCTGGCCTTGCCCTGCGCCGGTTCGAAGCGCGCCTGCACCTCGGGCCGTTGCAGGTCGGTCACGTTCAGCTCGGCGCCCGGGTCCGCCAGCAGGGCGATGTTCGCGTTCAGGCTGCGGCCGCTGTCGCCGGCGGCCAGGCGTGTCGTTTCGGCGTGGGCGACAGCCAGGCTAAAACTCAGGAGCAAGAGGAAAAGGACTGCGCGCACCAGAAACTCCCGAGCCGAAGCGTTGCTTGTGACGAGCGAGTATACCGACCGCCAAGGCCACTGCACGCGCCTGTCGCCAGGATGGCGAAAGACCCTGTGCGGTGGTCGGGCTTGGTCATTTTTTGTGCTATATTCCGCGCCCGCGTTTTTGCGCCCTCATTCCCAGAGATACCCGGTGCCCGTGATGCAAGCCGCCAAGCCGCTGTTCGACTATCCCAAATACTGGGCCGAATGTTTCGGCCCGGCGCCGTTCCTGCCGATGAGCAGGGAGGAGATGGATCGGCTCGGCTGGGATTCGTGCGACATCATCGTCGTCACCGGCGACGCCTATGTCGATCATCCGTCGTTCGGCATGGCGATCATCGGCCGCCTGCTCGAGGCGCAGGGCTTTCGCGTCGGCATCATCAGCCAGCCGGACTGGCAGAGCAAAGACGACTTCATGAAGCTCGGCGAGCCGAACCTGTTCTTCGGCGTCGCCGCCGGCAACATGGACTCGATGATCAATCGCTACACCGCCGATCGCAAGGTGCGCTCCGACGACGCCTATACCGCCGGCGGGCTGGCCGGCAAGCGCCCGGATCGTGCCAGCCTGGTCTACAGCCAGCGCTGCAAGGAGGCCTACAAGCACGTGCCGGTGGTGCTCGGCGGCATCGAGGCCTCGCTGCGCCGCATCGCCCACTACGACTACTGGTCGGACAAGGTGCGCCGTTCGATCCTGATGGACGCCACCGCCGACCTGCTGCTCTACGGCAACGCCGAGCGCGCCATCGTCGAAGTGGCGCAGCGCCTGGCGCGCGGCGAGGCGATCGAGGCGATCACCGACGTGCGCGGCACCGCCTTCGTCCGCAAGGACACGCCGGCCGGCTGGTTCGAGATCGACTCCACGCGCATCGACCGCCCCGGCAAGGTCGACAAGATCGTCAACCCCTACGTCAACACCCAGGACCTGCAGGCCTGTGCCATCGAGCAGGACAAGGGCGTGCAGGACGATCCGCACGAAGCCCGGCCGATCGAGCTGCTGCCGCACCCGAAGCTTACGCGCGAGCGCACGGTGATCCGCCTGCCGTCGTTCGAGAAGGTGCGCAACGATCCCGCGCTGTACGCCCACGCCAACCGCGTGCTGCACCTGGAGACCAACCCCGGCAACGCCCGCGCGCTGGTGCAGCGCCACGACGAGCGTGAGCTGTGGCTGAATCCGCCGCCGATTCCGCTGACCACCGAGGAAATGGACTACGTGTTCGCCGCGCCTTTCCAGCGCGTGCCGCATCCTGATTACGCGGGCGCGAAGATCCCGGCCTACGAGATGATCCGCTTCTCGGTGAACATCATGCGTGGCTGCTTCGGCGGCTGCACCTTCTGCTCGATCACCGAGCACGAGGGGCGCATCATCCAGAGCCGTTCGCACGAGTCGATCCTCCACGAGATCGAGGAAATGAAAAAGGTGCGCGGCTTCACCGGCGTGGTCTCCGACCTCGGCGGGCCGACCGCCAACATGTACCGCCTGGCCTGCAAGAGCCACGACATCGAGAGGCACTGCCGCAAGCCGTCCTGCGTGTTCCCCGGTATCTGCGAGAACCTCAACACCGACCACAGCTCGCTGATCGAGCTGTACCGCAAGGCCCGCGCGCTGCCAGGGGTGAAGAAGATCCTGATCGCCTCGGGGCTGCGCTACGACCTGGCGGTGGAGTCGCCGGAGTACGTCAAGGAGCTGGTCACCCATCACGTCGGTGGCTACCTCAAGATCGCCCCGGAGCACACCGAGCGCGGCCCGCTGGACAAGATGATGAAGCCGGGCATCGGCACCTACGACCGCTTCAAGCGCATGTTCGAGAAGTATTCGAAGGAGGCGGGCAAGGAGCAGTACCTGATTCCCTACTTCATCGCCGCACACCCGGGCACCACCGACGAAGACATGCTCAACCTCGCCCTGTGGCTCAAGGCCAACGGCTTCCGCGCCGACCAGGTGCAGGCCTTCTACCCTTCGCCGATGGCCACCGCCACGGCGATGTACCACAGCGGCAAGAACCCGCTGCGCAAGGTGACCTACAAGAGCGAGGGCGTCACCATCGTCAAGAGCGAGGAGCAGCGCCGCCTGCACAAGGCCTTCCTGCGTTATCACGATCCCAAGGGCTGGCCGCTCTTGCGCGAGGCGCTGATCCGCATGGGCCGCGCCGATCTGATCGGCAGCGGCAAGCATCAGCTGATCCCCGCGCACCAGCCGGCGGTGGACAGCTACCAGAGCGCGCGGCGCAAGAACTCCACGCCGGCCGGCAGCAAGAAGGCCGGGCAGGGCGGCAAGATCCTCACCCAGCACACTGGCCTGCCGCCGCGCAGCCACGACGGCAATGCCTGGGACAAGCGCGAGCAGGCCAAGGCCGCCGCCGAGGCCCGGCGCAAGGCGGCCAGTGGCGGCAAGCCGGCGGGCAAGGGGCGCAAGCCGCAGCGGCCGGTGGCGCCGCGCTGAGCCGCGGCTGGCCGTTCTAGAACCTGAATGCCTGGGTCGCCTGGTCCAGCTCGCTGCCCAGGCGCAGCATCCGCGCGCTCTGTTCCCGGCCGCGGCCGATGTGTTCCAGGTTGGCGTCGCCCAACTGGTGGATGCGTTCGCTGTGTCCGCGGATCTCGCCGACCGCCTCGCCCTGTTGCGCAGTGGCCCTGGCGATCTGCTCGGCCATGCGGCTGATGGTGGCGATGGTCGAGACGATCTCATCCAGGGCCTGGTCGGCACTCTGCGCCAGGTTCGCCGTGCCTTCGGCGTGGGCGACCTGGCTGCGCATGGCCTCGACCGACTGCCGGGCGGCCTGCTGCAGGCGGCCGATCAGTTGCTGGATCTCCTCGGTGGCGCCGCTGGTGCGCTGTGCCAGTGAGCGTACCTCGTCGGCCACCACGGCGAAGCCACGGCCATGGCCGCCGGCGCGGGCGGCCTCGATGGCGGCATTCAAGGCCAGCAGGTTGGTCTGCTCGGCGATGGAGCGGATCACCGTCAGCACGTTGCCGATGGTGGTGGTTTCGTCGGCCAGGCGCTCGATGGCCACGGCATTGTCCTGCACTTCGCTGACCAGCCCGTGCAGCCCGGTCAGGCTCTGGCCGATCACCTGCTGGCCCTGCTGCACGGCGCGCGCCGCCGCGCGGCTGGCTTCGGCTGCCTCGCCGGCACCATCGGCAACCTGCTGGATGGTGGCTTCCAGCTCGCCCAGCGAATCGCGGATCTGCGCGGTATCGCCGGTCTGGCGCTGGGCGCCGTCATGCAGGTCGCTGTTCATCCGGTCCAGGCTGCGGCTGCTGGCGGCGACCTGCTCGGCCTGCTGGCGCAGGGTGCCGACCAGCTGCAGCAGATAGCTGCGCAGGCGGTTGAGCGAGGTTTCGATGTCGGCGATCTCGCGAATCTTCGACTCGATGCGCGCGTCCTGGCTGAAGTCGCCTTCGGCCCAGGCCGATAGCGCTGGCACCAGCTGCCCGAGGGTGCGGGTCAACTGGCGCTGCAGGCGGTCGATGGCCAGCGCGATGAGCAGGATCAGGGCGATGATGGCGCCCTGGATCAGCCGCACCTCGGCCTGGATGCGGCCATGCTCGGCCCTGACCGCGGGCTCCAGTTCGGCCAGCGCCTGCTGCACGGCGGCGACCCGGCGCGCGCTGCTGTCGAGCAGCTCGCCGCGTTGGCGGATCAACTGGCGGGTGCGCTCGAGCTCGGCCGGGTAGCGCTTGACCAGGCTGGCGAGCTCGCGCTTGAGCGCGGTGCCGCGGTCCTCGCTGCTCTGCTGTGCGGTATCGGTGTCCAGCTCGAGCAGGGCGGCGAAGCTGCTGGCGGTCGATTGCTGTGCGGCCAGCACGCCGAGCAGCGGCAGGTCGTCGAGGCGCGAGGCTTCCTGTTCAAGGGCATGCAGCGCCTGTTCGACCTCGCTGGCCAGTGCGTCGCGGCCGCTGCTCACCAGCTTGCCGCGGGCATGGCTCAGCCGCAGCAACTGCTGGGCGGCAGCGAACAGCGGCTGCTGGTAATCCTGTGCATGCGGGTGGCTGGCCTGGGTGCGGTAGTCGTCGAGCTGCGAGAGGGCCCCGGCCATCTCGCGTTCGGCCTGCAGCAGCAGGCCCTGCGGATCACCCGCCAGCTTGCCAGCGGCGAGCAGGTCGTTGGCGCTGAACTGGATCAGTTCTTCCAGGCTGGGGCGCAGCCGGTCGGCGAGACCGGCGGGCAGTCCGGCGATGTCCTGCTGCAGCCGTTCGAGCGCCTGCTGGGCCTGGCTATGGCGCAGGGCGTCGCCGCTGGCCAGGTAGTCGCGGATATTGTCCGCGGCCTGGTGCTGGAACTGCTGGGACAGGCCGAGGTAGCGTGCCATCAGCAAGTAGGGACGTTCCATGGCGCGCTCCGACCACCAGAGCGTGGCGCCGAGCGCCAGGCAGACCGCGATGAGCAGCAGGGTGTTGAGCGTGGTGAGCGACTTCAGACGCATCATCGCCTCGCAGGGCAGTGCAGGAGGCTAGGAATCTATGGCAATTTGATGTCAATCACGTGACAGCCGGGGCGTGACCGGAGTTGCCGGAGGAGGTGAGCGGTAGGTCGAGGAGGCGCGTAGGTTGGGTTGCGGAGCGAAGCGACAAAGCCCAACTCACGCCGAAGCGCTGGCTAACATTCCCCTCGTTGGGCTTCGCTGCGCTCAACCCAACCTACGTGCCCCGACCCAACCGACAAAGCATCGGGTCACTGGAACCGCTCGACGCGGTTGCGTCCGCCGTGCTTGGCGCGATAGAGCGCCTCGTCGGCCTGCTGGGTGAGCGTCTTGACGTCGGCGTCGGTCGTCAGCTCGCTGATGCCGCAGCTGAAGGTGCAGCTCAGGTCCTGCGGCTGGGCGGGGTAGCGGATCTCGGCGAAGCGCTGGCGGATCTCGTTGAGCACCTTGCAGGCCGCCTCCGCCGGTGTGTCGGGCAGCACCACGGCGAATTCCTCGCCGCCGTAGCGGCCGATATGGTCGGTCTTGCGCAGGCGCTGCTTGAGGAACAGCGCCAGGCTCTTGATCACCCGGTCGCCCATGGGGTGCCCGTAGCTGTCGTTGACCCGCTTGAAGTGGTCGATGTCGAGCATGGCGAAGCTCAGCGGGCGGTTGTCGCGCCGTGCGCGGAAGCGCGCGTCCTCGAGCAACTGCAGGCTGTGGGTGTGGTTGTACAGGCCGGTGAGGCTGTCGCGCACGATGCGCGCCTTGAGGCTTCGGGCGCGGGCGGCGCGGGTGCGCACGGTGGCGATCAGGTGGCTCGGCTTGATCGGCTTGGTGAGAAAATCGTCGCCGCCTTCGCCCATGGCGTCGAGCTGCTTGTCCAGGTCGTCCTCGGCGGACAGGTAGATGATCGGCACGCTGACGTAGCGCTCGTGCTGGCGGATCACCTTGGCTAGCTCGGTGCCCAGGCATTCGGGCATGTACATGTCGAGGATGATCAGGTCCGGCTGGAACTCGGCCAGCACGCCGATGGCCTGGATTGGCTCGATCAGCGTCTGGGTGACGATGCCGGCGTTGTTCAGCACCCGTTCGGTGTGCGTCGCCTGCGCGCGCGAGTCGTCGATGATCAGCACGCGGATCGGCTCGTAGTGCGCGGTGCGGGTGAAGATCTCGATCTTCTCCAGCAGGCTGGAGGCGTCCAGGGTGCCGGTGAAGAACTCCAGGCCGCCGGCGCGCACGGCGGCCAGGCGGGTAGGGGTGTCGGTTTCGGCATGGCTGAAGAACAGTATCGGCAGCTTGTCCTCCAGCCCTTGCTGGATCCTCTCGGCCAGCCGCAGGCCTTCACCGGGGCCGTTGAAGTCGACCTCCATGACGATGGCGGCCGGGTGGCGCTGGTTCATCGCGGCGCGAAAGGCGCTGTCGCTGGCGAAGGCCTGCGCCCCCATGCTGAAGAAATCCAGCTGTCGTACCAGGTGTTCGGCGCGCTCGGGGTCCTGCAGGGCGATGTAGACTGGCTTGCCCAGCGGCAGCAGGATGGACTGGCTCTGCGGATCGCTATGGCGCAGGCCGGTGCGGGCGAGGCGGTAGATCAGCTGGCTGAGATTCGAGATGGTGTCGCTGGACAGGCGCCCGCGGTTGTCCTGGATGTCGCCCAGGCAGTCCTCGATACCCTGCGCCAGCTCGCTGTGCTCGGTCTGCTCGAAACGTTCGGCGAAGCGTCGCAGGCGCAGCGTGGCTTCGCTCAGGGCGGCGTGGTAGCCGTCGTTCCATTCGCTGCGCTGCAGCTGTTGCCAGACTTCCAGCACTTCGCGCGCCTGGTGGATCACCCGCTGGGCGAAGTACTGCTTGAGTTCTTCCTGTTCCGACATCGTGGCCTTCCCGGTACGCCAGGTTTCCGTCCGGGCGTTTTGCTGGCCTCATGCTATCACCGCGCATCGGGTTTGAAAGGCGCGCGGCCGGTAGTGGTTCTCAATTTGGCGCTGAGTCTGCCGGGGAGCTGCGTTATAGTGAAAACCCTGCACCGCAACGTCCTTGGCGTCATGCGGTCGAACCCCTGAATTCGCGAGAAGGACACATCACCCATGCTGGACTGGAAGAACCGCTTCGCCCGTCTCGGCCGCTCGGGCGGCGCCCCGGGAGTGGCCGACCGCCGGGCTGGCAGCCCGCTCCTGCCGATTCTTGCCGGTCTGCTCGGATTGTATCTGCTGATCATGCTGCTGCTCGGCTGGTACTGGAGCCGCGAGCCGGACCTGTTCCCCGTCCAGCAGAATGCCCGCCAGGCGGCCGAGGCCTCGCAGCGGCAGTTGGTCAGCGGCTATACCACCGTGGAAACCCTCAAACGCGTCGCCAGCACCCTGCTGGACAAGCCCGGCGGCTATCTGAGCAACGACATCGCGCCCCCCGGCCTGTGGCTGGACAACATGCCCAGTTGGGAATACGGGGTGCTGGTGCAGGTCCGCGACCTCAGCCGTGCCTTGCGCAAGGACTTCGCTCGTTCGCAATCGCAGTCCACCGAGGATCCGGACCTGGCCAAGGGCGAGCCGCTGTTCAACTTCGACAACCGCAGCTGGACGCTGCCGGCATCCGAGTCCGAGTACCGCAACGGCATCCGTGCGCTGGACCGCTATCTGGCGCGGCTCAGCGATCCGCAACCGAAGGCGCTGTTCTATACGCGGGCCGACAACCTGAACAGCTGGCTCGGTGATGCCGCGACCCGGCTGGGTTCACTGTCGCAGCGCTTGTCCGCCAGCGTCGGTCGGGTACGCCTGGATGCCGATATCGCTCCCGAGCAGGAACGGGCGGGCATCGTCCCGCAGGTCAAGGAGCAGGTGGTGGAAACGCCCTGGCTGCAGATCGACAACGTGTTCTTCGAGGCCCGCGGGCAGGCCTGGGCGCTGTCGCACCTGCTGCGGGCCATCGAGGTGGATTTCGCCGACGTGCTGGCGAAGAAGAATGCCACCATCAGTGTCCGGCAGATCATCCGCGAGCTGGAGGCCGCGCAGGAGCCGCTGTGGAGTCCGATGGTGCTCAACGGCAGCGGCTACGGCGTGCTGGCCAACCACTCGCTGGTGATGGCCAACTACATCTCCCGTGCCAACGCGGCGATCATCGATCTGCGCAATCTGTTGTCGCAGGGATAGAAGCAGCTTCCAGCTTCCAGCTTCCAGCTGTAGGCCGGATCACGCTTCATCGACCCGGCGAGTGGGTAATGGTGGATGTGAAAAAACGACATCCACCCTACGCTGGCTTGCAGCTCAATCCAATCCCAGCTTCTTCAACCGATAGCGCATCGAGCGGAACGTCAGGCCGAGGCGCTGGGCGGCCGCGGTGCGGTTCCAGCGGGTTTCCTCCAGCGCCTGCATGATCAGCTTGCGCTCGATCTCCTCCAGGTGATCTTCGAGGTTGTCGATCTGCGCCAGGCTGGCGTCGCCGTTCTCCGGCAGGCCCGGGCTGTCCGCCAGGCGCAGGTCGCCGGCCTTGATCTCGTCGCCTTCGCAGAGGGTGTAGGCGCGCTCGAGCATGTTCTCCAGTTCGCGCACGTTGCCGGGGAAACGGTAGCTTTCCAGCTTGGCGAGGGCTTCCGGATGCAGGCGCGCATTGCTGTCGCCGCACTCCTGCGCCAGGCGGCGGAGCATGGCGTTGGCCAGCAGGCCGATGTCCTCGCGGCGCTCGCGCAGCGGTGGCACGCGCAGTTCGATGACATTCAGGCGGTAGTAGAGGTCCTGGCGGAAACGCCCGGCGGCGACCTCGGCGGCGAGGTCCTTGTGGGTGGCGCAGAGGATGCGCACGTCGACCAGCACCTCCTGGGCGCCGCCGACCGCGCGCACGGCCTTCTCCTGGATGGCGCGCAGCAGCTTGACCTGCATCGGCAGCGGCAGGTCGGCCACTTCGTCGAGGAACAGGGTGCCGCCATTGGCGACCTGGAACAGCCCCGGCTTGTCCTCGATGGCGCCGCTGAAGCTGCCCTTCTTGTGGCCGAAGAATTCGCTCTCCATCAGTTCCGACGGGATCGCGCCGCAGTTGACCGGTACGAACGAGCGCTCGCTGCGCGGGCCCTGTTCGTGGATCAGCCGGGCCACCAGCTCCTTGCCGCTGCCGGACTCGCCGCTGATGTAGACCGGCGCCTGACTGCGGGCGAGCTTGCCGATCTGCTTGCGCAGGGTCTTCATCGGCGGCGAGGCGCCCAGCAGGCGGCTGTCCACCGGCGGCTCCTCGGTGGCGGGCGCACGCAGGCGCAGGGCGGTGCCGACCAGCTCGCGCAGGCGGTTGAGGTCGACCGGCTTGGTGAGGAAGTCGAAGGCGCCGGCCTTGAGCGCGCCGATGGCGGTATCCAGGCTGCCGTAGGCGGTGATCATCGCCACCGGCAGTTGCGGGTGCTGCTGCTGGATGTGTTGCACCAGCTCCAGGCCGCTGCCATCGGGCAGGCGCATGTCGGTCAGGCACAGGTCGTAGTGCTCGCGCGCCAGCCATTCGCGGGCTTCCTTGAGGTTGCGTGCGCTGCGGGTGTCGAGCTTCATGCGGCCGAGGGTGATCTCCAGCAGTTCGCGGATATCCGGCTCGTCGTCGATGATCAATGCTTTCTGGCGCGCGGTCATGGTCCTGCTCTTGATTGGTGAAGCGACAGTCACCCGCTGCTCGGGCTGCCGACCATGTTAACTCCGCAGCGGGCTGGTGCGCCTGTCGCATTGGTCGATGTGTGATGCGCTGCCGCGACCCCGGGCTGTTGCCATTTCATGCTCGGCCGCCGGGCCCTTCGGGTTGCGCGGCTCGCGACGAAACGGCAACGGCCCCTAGCCCAGCTTGCGTGGGTGGGCGAAGACGATGCGAAAGCAGCTGCCGCCTTCGCCGCGCTCGCGATAGTCGAGGCGGGCCTGGTTGCTTTCGCACAGCTCGCGGGAAATGTACAGGCCCAGCCCGGTGCCCTTGCTCTCGGTGGTGAAGAACGGCTCGAACAGGTTCGGCAGCTGTTCGGCGGCGATGCCCGGGCCATTGTCGAGTACTTCCACCACCGGCAGGTCGCTGCTCTCGTCGCGAAACAGGCGCAACCAGACCTGCGCCGCGTCGTGCTGCTGGCCGCTGTAGCGCAGGCCGTTCTGCACCAGGTTGGTGAGCACCTGGGTCAGCTGGTTCGGGTCCATGCGAGTCTGCAGCGAGCTGCCGACGGTTTCCAGATGCACGTGCTGCTGCGGGCCGAGCCCCTGGCGAAATTCGCTGACGAAGCGGTGCAGCCAGTATTTGAGGTCCAGCAGCTGCGGCTCGGCCTGGCGCCGGCGCGACAGCTGCAGGATGTTTTCGATCACCAGGTTCATCCGTCGCGAGTGGTCCTGGATGATCGTCGCCAGGCGCCGGTCCGGCGCGTCGAGCGCTTCGGATTCCTGCAGCAGCTGGGCGGCGTGGCTGATGGCGCCGAGCGGGTTGCGGATCTCGTGGGCGATGCTGGCGGTGAGCCGGCCGAGGGAGGCGAGCTTGAGCTGCTGGGCCTTCTGGGCGATCTGCGAGATGTCTTCGAGAAAGACCAGGGTGTCGAGCTTGTCGCCATGCTGCAGCGCGGCGAAGCTGGGTTGCAGGGTCGGGCCATCGGGCGTGGCCTTGAGGTTCTGTGGGCGCAGGGTCGGATTGTCGCGCCACTGCTGCAGGGCCTTGAGCAGTTCCGGGCAGCGCGGAGCGAGCCGCTCGCCGGCCAGCTCGGGCTGGCCGAGCAGCTGCAGGGCGCCCTGATTGGCCAGCAGCACGCGCTGGCGTGGATCCAGCACCAGGATGCCGGTGCGCATGCGCTGCAGGATCAGCGCGTTGAGTGCCTCGAGGTTGGCGACGTCCTCGGCGCGCTGGCGCGCCAGGCTTTCGCTCGCCTGCAGGCGCCGGGTCAGGCCTTGCACCAGCAATGCGGCGGCGAAGCAGAGCGTGCCCAGCGCGCCGGCCTGGACATACTGGTTGCTCGCCGCGGGACGGCTGATGCTGAGGTAGAAGGTCAGGTAGATCAGGCCGATTGCGGCCACCGCGGCGATGAATAGGCCGGTGCGCCCGCGCAGGAGGATATTGGCGATGGCGACCGCGACGATCAGCAGGTTGCCGATGCCGCTGGGCGTGCCGCCGCCGAAATAGAACAGCCCCGACAGCAGGATCACGTCCATCAGCGCCAGGCCGAGCACGGGCAGGTCGCGCCGCGGGTTCTGCACCAGCACGGCGACGACGATGTTGAGGATCAGGTAAAGCCAGGCGCCGTACTGGAACAGCTGCGGATTGCTCATCTGCAGCAGGTCGCTGTGCAGGTCGCTGCTGATCAGCAGGACCAGCGCCAGGCCGATGGTCAGGCGATAGAGATGGTACAGGCGGAGGATGCGTTGCCCCTGCTCGCCCAGGAAGCTCAGGTTCTCAGTGCCCACCAGGCTCGCTGCCCTGCTCGAGGTGAGCGCGGCTGCAATACCACTGCTCGCCGGCCTGCAACGCCTGATCGCGGGGCACATGGACACCGCAGCGGGCGCAGCGGACCATGGGTAGGGTGGTTTGTTGCCGCCTGGGTGCGGCGCTCTTGCGCGACAGACGCCGCCAGAGCCAGACGGCCGCGGCGATCAGGGCGATCCAGAACAGCAGGCGAAACAGACCCATAACGTTTTCTCCCTGATTTAAAGCGTGGCGTCTGGCGGCTGCCGGCTGTGGCCGGATCACCAGGGCGCCGTTCGGCGCTGGCCGGCCGGGCGCCGGATTGGTCGCTTGGGCCTGCGTCTCAGTCGAACAGGCCGAAGGTCAGGCGGCTCCACCAGGAGCGCTTCCCGCCCTGTTGCTCCGCTTCCTTGAGCACCGGACGCAGCTCCTCGGGCAGGTCCTGGGCGGCGCTTTCATACTGGCGCAAGACGTCGCGGTTGGCGCGCGAAGTGTCTGGCGGCGGTGCCTCGCCTTCGATCAGGCCCAGGGTGGCCTTGCTCAGCCAGCTGCGGGTGTCTTCCTCGCGCTCGATGGGGGTGAATTTCCCGTCCTCCAGCGTCGCATGGTCCGGGTAGTTGAGCTGCAGGGTCTGCAGGCTGCTGTCGGCGAGGTCGTCGAGGCCCAGGCGCTGATAGGCCTCGGTCATCACCGCCAGGCCGTCGGCTACTGCCGGCGTCCCCTGGAAGTTTTCCACCACGTAGCGGCCGCGGTTGGCGGCGGCGACGTAGGCCTGGCGCTTGAGGTAGTAGTGCGCCACGTGGATCTCGTTGGCCGCCAGCAGGTTGCGCAGGTAGACCATGCGCGCCTTGGCATCCGGCGCGTAGCGGCTGTTGGGGTAGCGGCTGGTGAGCTGGGCGAATTCGTTGAACGAGTCGCGGGCGGCCCCGGGGTCGCGCTTGGTCATGTCCAGCGGCAGGAAGCGGGCAAGCAGGCCGCGATCCTGGTCGAAGGAGGCCAGGCCCTTGAGGTAGTAGGCGTAGTCGACGTTCGGGTGCTGCGGATGCAGGCGGATGAAACGCTCGGCCGCCGAGCGGGCCGCTTCCGGCTCGAGGTTGCGGTAGTAGGCGTAGATCAGTTCCAACTGGGCCTGCTCGGCGAAGCGGCCGAACGGGTAGCGCGATTCCAGGGCCTTGAGCTTCTCGATGGCGCTGGTGTAGCTCTTGTTGTCCAGGTCGGCCTGTGCTTGCTGGTACAGCTCGGCCTCGCCCAGATTCTCGCTGACCGGCTCCTTGGACGAGCAGGCGGCGGTAAGGGCGAGGATGGCGATCAGCAGCAGGTGTTTCACTTGCATGGCGGCTTGCGTCCCTGTGACGGCTGGCTGTCTCGCGCGGAGCCGTCCTGTTATGATGAGCGCCCCGGTGCGCCGGGACAAAGACGCGGTATTTAAACACAAGCGTGTAGCCGAAACCAAAGGCCGCTCCAACGCCTGCGGTCCGGGGCTCCGTCCCAGTGCCGCCGGACGCTGCCCACCTCTCTCAGACGAACCTATCTTCCCGTATGTCCACGACTTCCAAGCAGGCCATCCAACTTCGCGCCGAGGTGCCGTTCGAGCTCGGCGGGCAACGTCTCGACCAGATCGCGGCGCAGCTCTTTTCCGAGCACTCGCGCTCGCGCCTCGCGGCCTGGATCAAGGATGGTCTGCTGACCGTGGATGGCGCCGTGCTGCGCCCGCGCGATACCGTGCATGCCGGCGCGCTGCTCGAGCTGTGTGCCGAGCAGCAGGCGCAAGGGGAATGGCTGGCGCAGGAGATCCCGCTGGACATCGTCTACGAGGACGAGCACATCCTGGTGATCGACAAGCCGGCCGGCCTGGTCGTGCATCCGGCCGCCGGGCATGCCGACGGCACCCTGCTCAATGCGTTGCTGCACCACGTGCCCGATCTGCTCAACGTGCCGCGCGCCGGCATCGTGCATCGCCTGGACAAGGACACCACCGGGCTGATGGTGGTGGCCAAGACGCTGCAGGCGCAGACCCGTCTGGTCGAGCAGCTGCAGGCGCGTAGCGTCAGCCGCATCTACGAGGCCATCGTCATCGGCGTAGTCATCACCGGCGGTACCGTCGACGCGCCGATCGGCCGCCACGGCCAGCAGCGCCAGCGCATGGCGGTGGTGGAGGGCGGCAAGCCGGCGGTCAGCCATTACCGCGTGCTGGAGCGCTTCCGCTCGCACACCCATGTACGGGTCAAGCTGGAAACCGGCCGTACCCACCAGATCCGCGTGCACATGAGCCATATCGGCTACCCGCTGGTGGGCGATCCGCTCTACAGCGGGCGCTTCCGTATTCCACCGGCGGCCAACCCGACGCTGGTGCAGTCGCTGCGTGAGTTCCCGCGGCAGGCGCTGCATGCGCGCTTCCTCGAACTGGACCACCCGGCCACTGGCGAGCGGATGAAGTGGGAGTCGCCCTTGCCGGACGATTTCGTCTGGTTGCTGACCCTGCTGCAACAGGATCGCGAGGCCTTCGTCGGGTGAGTGCCTGGGTCGCCGACTGGCTGGTGCCCGACTGGCCGGCACCGGCCGGGGTTCGCGCCTGCGTGACGACACGCAGCGGCGGCGTCAGCGTCGCGCCGTTCGACAGTTTCAACCTGGGCGATCACGTCGGTGATGATCCAGCCGCGGTCGCCTGGAATCGCCGGCATCTGCAGCAGGCGCTCGGCTGCCGTCCGGCATGGCTGTCGCAGGTGCATTCGAACGTGGCGATCGAGGCCGGGCCGGGTGTCTGCGCGCAGGCCGACGCCAGCTGGAGCGACCGACCCGGCGAGGCCTGCGCGGTGCTCACCGCCGATTGCCTGCCAGTGCTGTTCTGCGACCGCGCCGGCACCCGGGTGGCGGCGGCCCATGCCGGCTGGCGCGGGTTGGCCGGCGGCGTGCTGGAGGCGACGCTGCAGGCGCTGGCGGTGCCGGCCGAGGAGTTGCTGGTCTGGCTCGGTCCGGCTATCGGCCCGGCGGCATTCGAGGTCGGGCCCGAAGTGCGCGAGGCCTTCCTGGCGCAGCACGCGGTCGCCGCCGAGGCATTCGCGCCGAGCCACAATGCCGGGCGCTTCATGGCCGATCTCTACCAGCTGGCGCGTATCCGCCTGGCTGCCCGTGGCGTGAACGCGGTGTACGGCGGCGGCCTGTGCACCTTCGCCGATCCGCGTTTCTACTCCTACCGCCGCACCCCGCATACCGGCCGCTTCGCCAGCCTGGTCTGGCTGGAGCGCTAGCCCCCGGCGCACCATCGCCAGGCGTGACTGTCGGGTCCGGGCATGACCTGCATCAATGTCATCCGCCTTGAATCTCCAACAATCATCCTCATCTATGCTGCATCTCGCAGGTTTCTGTAATGGCGATTCACGGCGCCGGCCTGCCTTTACCTTGAGGATGAACGTCCATGCGTATCGATCGTTTGACCAGCAAGCTGCAGCTTGCACTCTCCGACGCCCAGTCCATCGCCGTCGGCCTGGATCACCCCTCCATCGAACCGCTGCACCTGATGCAGGCGCTGCTCGAGCAGCAGGGCGGCTCGATCAAGCCGCTGCTGATGCAGGTCGGCTTCGACATCAATGCCCTGCGCCAGGCGCTGACCAAGGAACTCGACCAACTGCCCAAGCTGCAGAATCCCACCGGCGACATGAACCTGTCCCAGGACCTGGCGCGCCTGCTCAACCAGGCCGATCGCCTGGCCCAACAGAAGGGCGACCAGTACATCTCCAGCGAGCTGGTGCTGCTCGCCGCGCTCGACGGCAACACCCGCCTGGGCAAGCTGCTGCTGGCCCAGGGCGTGAGCAAGAAGGCGCTGGAGAACGCCATCGCCAACCTGCGCGGCGGCGAGGCGGTCAACGATCCCAACGCCGAGGAGTCGCGCCAGGCGCTGGACAAGTACACCGTGGACATGACCAAGCGCGCCGAGGACGGCAAGCTCGACCCGGTGATCGGCCGTGACGACGAGATCCGCCGCACCATCCAGGTGCTGCAGCGGCGCACCAAGAACAACCCGGTGCTGATCGGCGAGCCGGGCGTCGGCAAGACCGCCATCGTCGAGGGCCTGGCCCAGCGCATCGTCAACGGCGAGGTGCCCGACGGCCTCAAGGACAAGCGCCTGCTGGCGCTGGACATGGGCGCGCTGATCGCCGGCGCCAAGTTCCGCGGCGAGTTCGAGGAGCGCCTGAAGGCGGTGCTCAACGAGCTGTCCAAGCAGGAAGGGCGGATCATCCTGTTCATCGACGAGCTGCATACCATGGTCGGCGCCGGCAAGGCCGAGGGCGCCATGGACGCCGGCAACATGCTCAAGCCGGCGCTGGCGCGCGGCGAGCTGCATTGCGTCGGCGCCACCACGCTGGACGAGTACCGCCAGTACATCGAGAAGGACGCCGCGCTGGAGCGGCGCTTCCAGAAGGTGCTGGTCGACGAGCCGAGCGAGGAGGACACCATCGCCATCCTGCGCGGCCTCAAGGAGCGCTACGAGGTGCACCACGGGGTCAGCATCACCGACGGTGCGATCATCGCCGCGGCCAAGCTGTCGCATCGCTACATCACCGATCGTCAGCTGCCGGACAAGGCCATCGACCTGATCGACGAGGCCGCCAGCCGCATCCGCATGGAAATCGACTCCAAGCCTGAGGAGCTGGACCGCCTCGATCGCCGCCTGATCCAGCTGAAGATCGAGCGCGAGGCGCTGAAGAAGGAAGACGACGAGGCGACCAAGAAACGCCTGGCCAAGCTCGAGGGCGACATTGCCAAGCTGGAGAAGGAATACGCCGACCTCGAGGAAATCTGGAAGTCGGAGAAGGCCGAGGTGCAGGGCTCGGCGCAGATCCAGCAGAAGATCGAGCAGGCCAAGGCCGACCTCGAAGCCGCGCGGCGCAAGGGCGACCTGGCGCGCATGGCCGAGTTGCAGTACGGCATCATCCCCGATCTGGAGCGCAGCCTGCAGATGGTCGACCAGCACGGCAAGGCGGAGAACCAGCTGCTGCGCAACAAGGTGACCGACGAGGAAATCGCCGAGGTGGTCTCCAAGTGGACCGGCATTCCGGTGTCGAAGATGCTCGAGGGCGAGCGCGAGAAGCTGCTGCGCATGGAAGACATGCTGCACCAGCGGGTGATCGGCCAGCACGAGGCAGTGGTCGCCGTGGCCAATGCCGTGCGCCGTTCGCGCGCCGGGCTGGCCGACCCGAACCGGCCGAGCGGCTCGTTCCTCTTCCTCGGTCCGACCGGGGTGGGCAAGACCGAGCTGTGCAAGGCGCTGGCCGAATTCCTCTTCGACACCGAGGAGGCGATGATTCGCATCGACATGTCCGAGTTCATGGAGAAGCATTCGGTGGCTCGCCTGATCGGCGCCCCGCCGGGCTACGTCGGCTACGAGGAGGGTGGCTACCTGACCGAGGCGGTGCGCCGCAAGCCCTATTCGGTGGTCCTGCTCGATGAGGTGGAGAAGGCCCATCCGGACGTGTTCAACATCCTCCTGCAGGTGCTCGAGGACGGTCGCCTGACCGACAGCCACGGGCGCACCGTGGACTTCCGCAATACCGTGGTGGTGATGACCTCGAACCTCGGCTCGGCGCAGATCCAGGAGCTGGTCGGCGATCCGGAAGCCCAGCGGGCGGCGGTGATGGATGCGGTGTCTCATCACTTCCGCCCGGAGTTCATCAACCGCATCGACGAGGTGGTGGTGTTCGATCCGCTGGGCCACGAGCAGATCGCCGGCATCGCCGAGATCCAGCTGGGCCGCCTGCGCAAGCGCCTGGCCGAACGCGAGCTGAGCCTGGAGCTGACCCAGGAGGCGATGGACAAGCTGATCGCCGTCGGCTACGACCCGGTCTACGGCGCGCGGCCGCTCAAGCGCGCGATCCAGCGCTGGATCGAGAACCCGCTGGCGCAGCAGATCCTCTCCGGCCAGTTCGCGCCGGGCAGCACGGTCAAGGCGCGGGTCGAAGGCGAGCAGATCGTCTTCGACTGATACTGGCCGACGCCGCCCCGGGGGGGGGGCGACGCCCGGGGCGCGTTCCAGTCAACGGGGCATCTCGGGCGTTTGCCTCGAAGAGACGCAAAGTATTGTCAGGAATCGTATTTCCAGGCTTGACAGCGGTGCCGGGAACCGTAAAATGGCGCGCCTCTGAGGCGGGAACGTAACCGCTGAAGAGCTGGAATAGCGAGTCGTTCCGCGATAGCTCAGTCGGTAGAGCAAATGACTGTTAATCATTGGGTCCCTGGTTCGAGTCCAGGTCGCGGAGCCAAATTCCAATCGGGGTATAGCGCAGTCCGGTAGCGCGCCTGCTTTGGGAGCAGGATGTCGGGAGTTCGAATCCCCCTACCCCGACCATTTGCGGGTCGTTAGCTCAGTTGGTAGAGCAGTTGGCTTTTAACCAATTGGTCGTAGGTTCGAATCCTACACGACCCACCATACGAAGCTTCCGCGGGAAGCGGAAAAAGCTGGATGATCCGAAAGGGCATCCAGCTTTTTTATGTCCTCGTTTTGTGTTGCAGGGCTTGCTGGACGTGTTGGGTTCGGATTCTGGCCCGGACGTTCACGGGTGGGTTGGCGCTGAGCGTAGCGAAGCCCAGCAGGGGCGACGAACGTGTTGGGCTTCGTCGCTGCGCTCCCCAGGCTGCGCGCCCCGACCCAACCTACGCTACGCGCCCCGGCCCGGCCTGTGCGCCTCGGGCTGCGGGTTCCGACCTGACTGTGCACATGGCTCCTCAGTGTAACTTCAACCGAGGCTCGGTACTGCGGCTGAGCTTGTCGCCCAGCATCATCAGCAGTGTCCGCGGTATCCCGTAGAGCGCGATCTGGTGCATGCGGTACAGCGAGATATAGAACATCCGCGCCAGCCAGCCTTCGAGCATGACATTGCCGGTGAGGTTGCCCATCAGGTTGCCCACCGCCGAGAAGCTCGACAGTGAAATCAGCGAGCCGTAGTCCTTGTAGCGGTAGCCCGGCAGCGGCTTGCCCTCCAGGCGTAGCTGGATCGAGCGGGCAAGCAGCGAAGCCTGCTGGTGGGCTGCCTGCGCGCGCGGCGGCACGTTGCGGTCGCTGTCCGGCTGCGGGCAAGCCGCACAGTCGCCGAAGGCGAAGATATTGTCGTCGCGAGTGCACTGCAGGGTGGGATGCACCACCAGCTGGTTGATCCGGTTGGTTTCCAGGCCGTCGAGTTCGTGCAGGAAGGCCGGCGCCTTGATTCCCGCAGCCCAGACCTTGAGGCTGGCCGGAATGAATTCGCCCTGCTTGGTATGCAGCCCTTCGGCGCTGACATCGCTGACCGCGGCTCCGGTGAGTACCTTGACGCCCAGGTCGAGCAGCGTCTGGTGGACGGGTTGGCTGATACGCTCGGGCAGCGCCGGCAGCACCTTCGGTCCGGCCTCGATCAGGGTGATCCGCACGTTCTCCGGCTTGATGCCGTCCAGGCCATAGGCGGCCAGCTCCTTGGCGGCATGCAGCAGTTCGGCCGCGAGCTCGACGCCGGTGGCGCCGGCTCCGACGATCGCCATGCTGATGTCGCTGGAGCCGCTTTCGCCCGCGTGGGCGCGCATGTAGTGGCTCAGCAATTGCCGGTGGAAGCGCTCCGCCTGCTCGCGGGTATCGAGGAAGATGCAGTGCTCGGCAGCGCCCGTCGTGCCGAAATCGTTGGTGGTGCTGCCGACCGCGATGACCAGGGTGTCGTAGTGCAGCGAGCGGGCGGGAACCAGTTCGATGCCGAACTCGTCCCGGGTGGCTTCCAGCTGGATGCATTGGCTGGCGCGATCCAGCCCCGCCATGCGGCCCATCTGGAACTCGAAATGGTTCCATTTGGCCTGGGCCACGTAGTTGAGCTCATCGGCGGACGAGTTCAGTGAGCCGGCGGCGACTTCGTGCAGCAGGGGCTTCCAGATGTGCGTGAGGTTGGCGTCCACCAGGGTGATGCGGGCCTTGGCGCGTTTGCCCAGGGACCTACCCAGGCGGGTGGCAAGCTCCAGCCCGCCGGCGCCGCCGCCGACGATTACGATTCGATGTGACATGGAAATGACTCATAGGCTGCAAGGAAATCGGCGGCGCGTCTGGGGGAGCGGGGCTCATGACACCAGGCGGCTCAGGAGGCGGCTCAGCAGCCCGAGACCGATCACCACGGCCAGCACGAGCAGGAGCAGGAGCCAGGGACGGAATGGCTGGCGCTCGACTTGGTGCTGGGGTGCGCGCAGGTATTCGTCGACGCGCTGCTGGTCTTCGGGATTCAGGCGGCTGGGCATAAGCACCTCGAAGGGAATGCAGGCATTCTAACTGTGCGGGATCAAAAGCCAAGTGCGAACTACGGGGCGTTGTGGCCGGGGAGGTGGCGGGGATGCACGGATGGCGGGCCTCTCGGCCCGCCCGTCGGCGGTCAGCTGTTCTTCAGCTTGCGCAGGTTGCCGATGACCGACTCCAGGGCGCGATCGAACAGCAGCGTGTCGTTGAGCAGGCGGATGGCGCCGCGCTGGAACTCGCTCGCCAGGCCCATGCGGGTCTTTTCCAGGACCTTCATGCCGGTCCGGTTGACGAAGATGTATTTGCCGGTGGGTTTGATCACCGCGGCCAGCTTGCAGCGCAGCTTGTGTTCCTCGTCCTCCTGGAACTCGACCCAACTGCCGACGCGCAGGTTGTCGACCTGGATCAGGGCCGCGTCATTGTCCGGCAGGTTGATTTCCGGTTCCTGTTCGCGGCTTTCGCCGGGCGCCAGCAGGACGATCTGCTCGACGACTTCGACCATGGCTGGCGCCGGCGCCGTCTCGGTCGCGGCAGGGGCTTCGGAATGAACCTCCGGCTCGCCGGTCGCGGGCTGGATGTCCTCGGGCAGGCTCTCGGGCTGCTGATAGCGCTGCAGGGTCTGGACGTGAAGCGCCTCGAGCTGGGTGAAGAAATCGCCGGTGGAGAAGGGGTCGAAGGCGGCGCTGACCAAGCCTTCGCGCAGGGCCTTGAGCAGGCTCGGCACCAGTTCGAGCAGGCGCTCGCGGGATGCGTCATCGTTGTGGGGCGTCACGCTCCACACCAGGTCATCCATGGTGTCCAGGGCGGCCTGCCATTCCGCGGACTGGGTACCGTGTTTCAGGCAGGTCAGCAGCAGGACCTTGCTCCAGGCCTCCTGCAGCAGGCGTACCACGACTTCCGGCAGGGTCTTGCCGAGCAGGCGCTGGTTCAGCGCCTGCTCCACTTCCTGGCGGGCAATCTCGGCCTTGGCGCGGCCTTCCTCGGCATCGCGGGTGCGCTGCTCGAGCAGTTCGCTGCGGCGCCGCTCGTCGCCGACGAAGGCGAGGAAGTCGGCCAGCAACTCGGAAAAGATGGTGGGGTCGTCGACGAAATCGTTGAGCAGGCGTGCCACGATCTGTTCGATCTTCTGGTAGAGGCTGTCGCGCTGGGCCTCGTCCTGGTCGCCCCAGCCCATGGCGGCAGCGGCGATTTCATTGAGCAGGCGGCGGGCCGGATGACTGCCGCGGCTGAAGAAGGTCTTGTCCAGCACCGCCACCTTGAGCAGCGGAATCTGCAGGCGTCCGATCAGGGCCTTGAGCGAGTCCGGCAGGGTGCGGTCGTCGAGGATGAATTCGAACAGCATGGAGACCAGATTGATGACGTCATCGTCGATCTCGCCGACCACGCGTGACTTGCCGCTCTTGGCGCTGACGCGGCTCAGCAGATTGCCGAGCTGTTCCTGCAGGTCGAAGTCATCGACGGCCTGCGGGGTGCGGGTCTGCATGTGCGAAAGCAGACGCAGCAGGTCGTTGCTGGAGATCGGAATGGCGTCGCTGGGAATGCTGCGGGCGGGCAGGGCGCTGCTGCCGCGCAGTTCCGAAAGCAGGTTGTGCAGGGCGCTGAACGCGGCCTCCTGCAAGCCCTCGTCGGCATGGCTGGCCTGGCCAAGCGATGCGGCCGGTGCATGGCTGCCGGCTGGCATGCCGGGGCGCTGCTGGCGGCGTGGCGGTGCGGACTGCAGTTCCGGCAGGATGCCGGCGGCGACCAGGGTCTGGTTGGCCTCGGCATACAGCTGGTCGAGGTCGCCCAGCACGTATTTTTCGAAGAGCTTGAAGATGATCAGCTTGACCTTGATGCCCACGCCAAGGCTACTGCAGGCTTCGATGAAATAGTCGCAGAGCGCATGGGGTCCGAGCGGATTGTTCTTGTCGTCGAGCTTCTTGCTGATCAGCGCATTCATGCGGGTGGTCAGGTGCCCCAGCGGTTGCGCGGCACGGCTCATGACCTTGGCGACCATGGTATCGACGGCGACGGACTCTTCCAGTTCGTCGTTCTGCACCAGGGACAGGTTGTCGAACGATACGTTTTCGAGTGCCGGCGGCTTGCCGATCTCGTACTGATTGAGTGTGGCGAAGGATTCGAACAGTTGCTGCAGGAACCCGCGTTCGATGTTGCGGCGCTTCATGCGCAGGTCGCGCATGGCTTCGAAGAAGGCGTTCTGCTCGGCGTTGCTGGTAGCGCGGTCGGCGATCTCGAAAAGCGAGTCATCGGCATTGTCGAAAAGCGACTGCAGGGCCTGGCGCAGGTGCTGGGCGGCCTTGTCGCGCACGCTGATGAGCGCCACGGGCAGTCTTCCTGCCGGTGAAGAGGGCTTGCGCTCAGGGGCGGCCTTGTTCAGGTGCACCACTTTCGCATCGGTTCGCATCGAGACTCTCCTGCGGTCGCCGGCTTGGGGGCGGTCACGAACGCTTTGTTTGATCAGCGTCTTATAAAGGTAAGCACGGTGGCAGAGCAAGGCGAAAGGCAATCAGGCGAGCCCGCGATCCAGCGCGGAGAACTCTTGTCGAACCGGATTCCAACGCAGCATAGTCGAGCGCTTCGGTTTTACAACGGTGCTCGCCGCCGGGACATCGTCATTTGTGTGGCGTCAATTTTCTTGAGGTCATTATAAGCATCATGATCGCATGCCAACCCCGGTTTTTCATTGGACATGACTCAGCTCACAGATACTCGCGGCTTTTCCGCCGAGCGGTCAGAAATCGCCAGTGGGCGCTTCGTGAGCGTGGCTGGGGCCGCCGCTGCGTCCGGCCGGCGCAGCCCTTATAATCCCGGCAATCTTGAGGAGCCGACCATGCCGAATCTCACCCTTGCTGATCTGACTGCCGAAATCGACGCCAATGTCCGCCGGGCCCTGGCCGAGGACATCGGCAGCGGCGATATCACCGCCCAATTGATCCCCGCCGAGCGCCTGGCGCATGCCGCGGTCATCACCCGCGAGACGGCGGTGATCAGCGGTGTGGCCTGGGTCGATGCGGTGTTTCGCCAGATCGATCCGCGGGTGGCCGTGCACTGGCAGGTCGCCGACGGCGAGCGGGTAGAGGCGGACCGGGTGCTGTTCCAGCTCGAAGGCCCGGCGCGCTCGCTGCTCACCGGCGAGCGCAGCGCATTGAACTTCCTGCAGATGCTCTCTGGCGTCGCCACGCGCTGCCGTCATTATGCGGACATGGTGGAGGGGACGGGGGTTCGGCTGCTCGACACGCGCAAGACCATTCCCGGGCTGCGCCTGGCGCAGAAGTACGCGGTGACCTGCGGCGGCTGCCACAACCATCGCATCGGTCTGTACGACGCCTTCCTGATCAAGGAAAACCATATCGCGGCCTGTGGCGGCATCGCCGCCGCCATCGCCGCCGCGCATCGCATCGCCCCGGGCAAGCCGGTGGAGGTGGAGGTGGAAAGCCTCGACGAACTCGAGCAGGCCCTGCAGGCTGGCGCCGACATCGTCATGCTCGACGAGCTGAGCCTGGACGACATGCGTGCGGCGGTTGGCATCACCGCCGGCCGGGCCAAGCTGGAGGCATCGGGCGGGATCAGTGACGAGACGCTGCGCCGCGTCGCGGAAACGGGCGTGGACTACATCTCCATCGGCGCGCTGACCAAGCATGTGCATGCGGTGGATCTGTCGATGCGGCTGCGCCAGTAGGCTTCAGGTCTTTGGCAGGCCCTCGGCCTGCATCGCCGCGAGGGCGCCCTCCTCACAAGGGAGGTGTGCAGGCTGCTTTTGTGGGAGGCCCGACCTCGGGGCGATGCTTTTGAACTTCAATCCACTGTATCGAAACGGCTGAGGCGTTGCGCCAGGCGGAACGATCAGTGGCGGCTCTTCAGGCCGAAGTTCTCGTGCAGGGTGCCGGGGGTATCGTCGCTTTTCGGCGCATAGTCCTTCGGCGGCTCGGTGAAGGTCGGCGAGGACAGGCGCTCGCGGGAGCCATTGCTCTCCTCGCTGTGCAACGAGGCCAGCAGGCGTTGGCGGGTCTGTTCGTCGAGCGCCAGGCGGTTGGCCCCGTCGGACAGGTGATCCTGGATGTCCTGGTAATTGCTGGTGAGCTTGCGTAGCAGGCTGGCAGTGGTGTTGAAGTGGGTGACCACCTCACTCTGATAGGTGTCGAAGCGCTCCTGCAGGTCGTCGACTTGACGCTGTGTGCGGTTCGGCGTGCTGCTGCGAGCCACCAGATAACCGATGGCGATGCCGGCGATCAGGCCGACGATCGGGAGCAACCAGGTCGCGAGGGTCTGTTCCACGAGTCCTTCCTCTATATAAACGGCTGTGCTTACGTTAACGTCTCGTACCTGCTCTGTATACCGCGGCGCGAGGCGGCGGTCACCGGCAGCTAGTTAGCAAGACGAGTCGACTCGTCCCAAGGTCACGGAGTTCCTGCTTTGTTGAAACGCGAAACCCCCCTCTCTCTCGACGGCCCCTGCGGTGTGCTGGAAGGTCTGTACTTCGAACAGCCCCAGGCCAAGGGGCTGGCCCTGATCTGCCACCCGAACCCGGTCAAGGGCGGCACCATGCTGAACAAGGTCGTCTCGACCCTGCAGCGCACGGCGCGCGATGCCGGCTACAGCACGTTGCGCTTCAACTACCGCGGCGTCGGCGCCAGCGCCGGTACGCACGACATGGTCGAGGGCGAAGTGGACGACGCCGAGGCGTCGCTGCGCTGGCTGATGGCGCAGCAGCCCGGGTTGCCGCTGACCCTGCTGGGCTTTTCCTTCGGCGGTTTCGTCGCCGGCCGCCTGGCCGCCCGCCTGGAAGCCGAGGGCGTGGCGCTGCAGCGCCTGGTCATGGTGGCGCCGGCGGTATCGCGCCTGCTCGACCGGCCGTTGGCCGAGCGCTGCGAACTGACCATCATCCAGCCGGAGCAGGACGAAGTGATCGACGCCGAGTCGGTTTATGCCTTTTCCGCCGGCCTGCAGCGCCCCCATGAGCTGTTGAAAGTGGCAGAATGCGGCCACTTTTTTCACGGCAAGCTGGTCGAGCTGAAGGAGCTGGTCGCTCCGCGGCTGTAACGCCAGGCACTTTTCCGGCTCCGGCTGCAATGAGCGAGACGTACTGCACATGAACACCCGAATCCTTACCGGTATCACCACCACCGGCACGCCGCACCTGGGCAACTACGCCGGGGCGATCCGGCCGGCGGTCCTGGCCAGCCGCGATGCGGCGGCCGACTCCTTCTACTTCCTCGCCGACTACCATGCGCTGATCAAGTGCGACGACCCGTTGCGCATCCAGCGCTCGCGCCTGGAAATCGCCGCGACCTGGCTGGCCTGCGGGCTGGATGCCGAGCGCGTGACCTTCTACCGCCAGTCCGACATTCCCGAGATCCCCGAGCTGACCTGGCTGCTGACCTGCGTCACCGCCAAGGGCCTGCTCAACCGCGCCCATGCCTACAAGGCGTCGGTGGACAAGAACGTCGAGAACGGCGAGGACCCGGACGCCGGCGTGACCATGGGCCTGTACAGCTACCCGGTGCTGATGGCGGCGGACATCCTGATGTTCAACGCGCACAAGGTGCCGGTGGGGCGCGACCAGATCCAGCACGTGGAGATGGCGCGGGACATCGCGCAGCGCTTCAACCACCTGTTCGGCAACGGCAAGGAGTTCTTCACCCTGCCCGAGGCGGTGATCGAGGACAGCGTGGCCACCCTGCCGGGGCTGGACGGACGCAAGATGTCCAAGAGCTACGACAACACCATCCCGCTGTTCGGCAGCGCCAAGGAGCTGAAGGGCGCCATCGCCCGCATCGTCACCGACTCCCGGCTGCCGGGCGAGCCCAAGGACCCGGACAGCTCGCACCTGTTCACCCTCTACCAGGCCTTCGCCACCGCGGCGCAGCAGGCCGGCTTCCGCCAGGAACTGCTCGACGGGCTGGCCTGGGGCGACGCCAAGCAGCGCCTGTTCCAACTGCTCGACAACGAGCTGGGCGAGGCGCGCGAGCTGTACCATGCGTTGATCGCCAAGCCCGCCGAGCTGGAGGATATCCTCCAGGCCGGCGCCGCCAAGGCCCGTCTGATCGCCACGCCGTTCCTCGGCGAACTGCGCGAGGCGGTGGGCCTGCGCAATTTCCGTAGCGAGGTGAAAAGCACCGCGCCGGCGAAGAAGAAGGCCAGCAAGGTGGCGCGCTTCGCCAGTTTCCGCGAGGCCGACGGCGCCTTCCGCTTCCGCTTCTTCGCCCCCGATGGCGAGGAACTGCTGCTGTCGCGGCCGCTGAGCAACCCGAAGGCGATCGGCGTGCTGACCCAGCGGCTGATCGCCGGCGGCCCGGATGCCCTGGAACTTCGCGAGGACGAGGGCGATCAGTTCACCCTGTGGCTGGACGACGAATGCATCGCCGACAGCCCGCATTACGAGAACGCCGACGCCCTCGACGCCGCCATGCTGCGCGTGCGCGAGGCACTGGCCACGCTCGTCGAGTAACGACGGCGCCCGCCGGGCTGCGCGTGGCGCGGCCCCGGCGAACTGCGCCCTTGCACGGCAGTCCCGGGAGGACCGACGCTTGAACGACCTGAGTAAATTGCCAACCACCGAGGGCGCGGCTAAAGTGTCGGCCCCGTTTCACTACCCAGACTCCGCCATGACTCCTCTTGCGCGCTATCAGGCCGACCTGAAACGTCCTGACTTCTTCCACGACGCCGCCCAGGAAAACGCGGTGCGCCACCTGCAGCGCCTGTACGACGATCTGGTGGCCGACGACCGCAACAAGAGCGGCCTGCTCGGCAAGCTGTTCGGCAAGAAGCAGCCGGAGCCGATCAAGGGCATCTACTTCTGGGGCGGCGTGGGCCGCGGCAAGACCTATCTGGTCGACACCTTCTTCGACGCGCTGCCGTTCAAGCAGAAGATGCGCACGCACTTCCATCGCTTCATGAAGCGCGTGCACGAGGAAATGAAGACCCTCAAGGGCGAGAAGAACCCGCTGACCATCATCGGCAAGCGCTTCGCCGACGAGGCGCGGGTGATCTGCTTCGACGAGTTCTTCGTCTCCGACATCACCGACGCGATGATCCTCGCCACCCTGCTCGACGAGCTGTTCAAGAACGGTGTGAGTCTGGTGGCGACCTCCAACATCGTGCCGGACGGTCTGTACAAGGACGGCCTGCAGCGCGCGCGCTTCCTGCCGGCGATCGAGTTGCTGAAGAAGCACACCGAGATCGTCAACGTCGACAGCGGTATCGACTATCGCCTGCGCGCGCTGGAACAGGCCGAGCTCTATCACTTCCCGCTGGACGTCGAGGCCGAGCAGAGCCTGGAGAAGAGCTTCCGCAGCCTGCTGACGGAAAACTGCACGGTGCTGGAGAACGAGGCGCTGATGATCGAGAACCGCGAGATCATGGCGCGCAAGGTCGCCAACGATGTCGCCTGGTTCGAATTCCGCGCCCTCTGCGACGGGCCGCGCAGCCAGAACGACTACATCGAACTGGGCAAGATCTTCGAGGCCGTGCTGGTTTCCAACATCGAGCAGATGAACGTGGCCAAGGACGACATGGCCCGCCGCTTCATCAACATGGTCGACGAATTCTACGACCGCAACGTCAAGCTGATCCTCTCCGCGGAAGTGGAGCTCAAGGACCTCTATGCCGGCGGCCGCCTGGAATTCGAATTCCAACGCACCCTCAGCCGCCTGCTGGAGATGCAGTCCCACGAATACCTGGCGCGGCCGCACAAGCCGTAGGGAAGCAGCTGAAGCTGGAAGCAAAGGCAGTAGAAGCTTGGCAGGTTGTTCTACGGTCTCAGTAATCGTTCGACTTCCGAAAGGGCCCTCTGTAGGAGCCCGCTTGCGGGCGATCGGCACGCCAACAGCATCGCCAGCAAGCTGGCTCCTACAGGAAGCCGTGCAAGCTTGCAGTCTTTCTACGCTGCGCCGAACGCTTTCCAGCTTTCAGCTGCTCTTGTGCCGGTACTGCTGCCGATACTGGTTCGGTGATAGCTCGGTGTGCTGGCGGAACAGGCGGGCGAAGAAGCTGGCGTCGTCGTAGCCGACTTCGTAGCTGATCGTCTTGATGCTCTTGCCGGTGGTGGCCAGCAGGCTCTTGGCCGTCTCGATGCGCAGGCGCTGCAGGTAGTGCAGCGGCTTGTCGCCGGTGGCGGCCTGGAAACGGCGCATGAAGTTGCGAATGCTCATGCCGTGCTGGCGCGCCACGTCCTCGAAGCGGAATTTATCGGCGAAGTGGGCTTCCAGCCATTCCTGGATCTGCAGGATGCGCGTATCCAGATGCAGCTTCTGCCCGCCGAAGCCGAGCCGCCCCGGGCTGTAGCTGCGCTGCAGCTCGAACAGCACGTCGCGGGCCATGCCCTGCGCCACGTTGGCGCCGCAGAAGCGCTCCACCAGGTACATGTAGAGGTCGCAGGCCGAGGTGGTGCCGCCGGCGCAGTAGAGGTTGTCGCTGTCGGTGAGGTGCTTGTCGGTGCTGAGCTGCACCCGTGGGAAACGCTGCGCGAACTCGCTGCAGAAGCGCCAGTGGGTGGTCGCCTCGCGGTCATCCAGCAGGCCTGCCTGGGCCATCCAGAACGCCCCGGTGGCCTCGCCGCAGATCGCGCTGCCGGCGGCGTGCCGCTCGCGCAGCCAGGGCGTGACCTGCGGGTAACGCTTGCGTAGCGCATCGAAATCGCCCCAGAAGGCCGGCAGAATGATCAGGTCGGCATCGCTCAAGGCGCCGTCCACGTCGATGACGGTACCGCTGAAGGTGGTCACCGGCTTGCCGTCCGGGCTGACCAGGCGGGTCTCGAAGGCGGGCGTCAGGTCCAGGCCGAGCTGCTTGCCGTGGCGCAGGCTGGCCATGTGGAAGAAGTCCTTGGCCTGCATGAGCGTCGAGGCGAAGACACCTTCGCTGGCGAGGATGCCGATGTGCTTGAGTGATTCGGAATTGGCCATGGGCATGCGATTCTGATTATTGTGGGTGCGGTAAAACTGCCGCAAGGTGGCTGGAGCGTCCTATTTTTTTGCGTGGCTGTCCAGCGCGGCGTGACTGAACCGCCCCCTGTGCCGACACGTCGAACGGCTGACATGCAGGAGAAAACCATGAGCGATGCGCAACATCCCTATCCCGCCGCGCCGTTCGGCGACTGGGACGGCACGCCTGCCGCGGCGCGGCAAATGCAGAAGACCCTGGCGGAGCAGGTGCGGTTGGAGGACGACTTTCCGTCCTTGCGCCTGATCGCCGGGGTGGATGTCGGCTTCGAGGAAGGCGGCGCCATCACCCGCGCCGCCGTGGTGCTGCTGGATGCGAGGACGCTGGAGGTGGTCGCCCAGAGCCTGGCGCGGATTCCCACCAGCATGCCCTACATCCCGGGGCTGCTGTCGTTCCGCGAACTGCCGGCGGTATTGCAGGCCCTCGAGGCGCTGCCGGAAGTGCCCGACCTGATCTTCTCCGACGGCCACGGCATCGCCCATCCGCGGCGGCTGGGGATCGCCGCGCATCTCGGCGTGGTGACCGGGCTGCCGACCATCGGCGTGGCGAAGAAGATTCTCACCGGCGATCACGACGAGCTGGGCCTGGCGCGTGGCGCACGGGTGGACCTGCGCGACAAGCGCAGCGGCGAGGTGATCGGCAGCGTATTGCGCAGCAAGGACAAGGTGCGACCGCTGATCATCTCGCCGGGCAATCGCGTCAGCCTGGCCACGGCGCCGCAGTTGGTGATGCAGTACGTGACCCGTTATCGCCTGCCCGAGCCGACCCGGCTGGCCGACCGCCTGGCCTCGCGCCGCGACGAGAAGGCTGCCAGCCTGCGGCTACCTATCGAATGAGGGGCGCCGTCCGCTGCACCGGGCGCCAGTGTCTCGATACATTCGCACGCTTGCAGCCGGCGGGCGGCTGGCGATAGCCTGCGAGGCAGTAGTCAGCAAGAGCCCGTACGATGCACCTGGACTCCGCGACGGGCTGGTGCCACGGCATCCGCCACTGTCCGTCACCGAACTTCAATCAGCGCCCGGATGGCGAGATTTCGCTGCTGGTCATCCACAACATCAGCCTGCCGCCTGGCCAGTTCGGCACCGGCAAGGTCCAGCAGTTCTTCCAGAACTGCCTGCCGTGCGGCGAGCATCCGTTCTTCGAGGAGATCGCCGGGCTGCAGGTGTCGGCGCATTTCCTCATCGAGCGCGATGGCACCATCACCCAGTTCGTTTCCTGCCTGGACCGCGCCTGGCACGCCGGCGTGTCCTGTTTCGAGGGGCGCGAGGGCTGCAACGATTTCTCCCTCGGCATCGAGCTGGAGGGCACCGACTGCGAGCCTTTCACCGAGCCGCAGTACCGTTCGCTGATCGCCCTCTGCCGGCTGCTGCTGCGGGCCTATCCGGCCATCACCCCCGGGCGGGTCTGCGGCCACAGCGATATCGCCCCGGGGCGCAAGACCGATCCCGGCCCTGCATTCGACTGGTCGCGCCTGCGCGCGGCCGCCATTACCTGCTGACGGAAGGAAGCGAAGATGAGTTTTCTGGTGGTCCTGCTGGTGCTGCTGGTGGAGAAATTCTCCGATTGGCGGCCGCGTCTGCAGCACGATGGCTTCTGGCTCGCGCGGCTACGCCAGGTCGAAGCCAGCCCGCGCCTGAGCGCCACGCCCTGGCTGGCGCTGCTGGTGCTGGTCCTGCTGCCGGTGCTGCTGCTCGGCCTGTTGCTGCTGGCGCTGGAGCCGCTGGCCTACGGCTGGCTGAGCCTGCCGCTGCACCTGCTGGTGCTGCTCTACAGCCTCGGCCGCGGCCACGCCAAGGCCGAACTCGGCGCCTTCCGCGATGCCTGGCGGCGCGGTGACGAGGAGGCCGCGGCGCTGGCCGCCGAGCGCGATGCCGGCTTGCGCGCGGAGAGTCCGTCGGGCCTGCTGCAGGCGGTCCAGGCGCACCTGCTGTGGCGCAGTTACGAAGGCTTCTTCGCGGTGATCTTCTGGTACCTGCTGCTCGGGCCGATGGCGGCGCTGGCCTATCGGCTGCTGGCGCTGTGCATGGCGCACGCGCAGCAGGCCGGGTTGCGCGAGCGCGCCGAGCAATTGCGACATGCTTTCGACTGGCTGCCGGTACGCCTGTTGCTGGCCAGCTTCGCCCTGGTCGGCAACTTCGTCGCGGTCAATCGCGCGCTGCTGCACGAACTGCTGAGCTGGGACGTCCCGGCCCCGCGCCTGCTCGCCGATGCCGGACCGCTGGCCGCCGACCTGCCGGCAGCGAGCGACGGTGAGGCCGGCATCGACCGGCTCGATGGCTTGGCCGCGCTGCTGGTGCGCACCCGCGTGCTCTGGTACGCGGTCATCGCGATCTGGACCATTCTGGCCTAGCCGGCTGTTGCTGTTTCGGTTCCCGAGCGTCGTAGGCGCGGGCCATGCCCGCGAAAAAGCGGCCGTATCGATGTGTCGATCCTGTTCGCAGGCATGGCTTGCTCCTACCAGGGGAGCCAGCGCTTCAGATACGAGCCGGAGCAAGCCGCTTTCGATCGTGCCCTACAAAGACTCGCGCATACTCGGCCCTGCGAGCGTGCCCTGGTGGTGGTGAAAGCCTGCCATCTGAATACCGACTCATACGATCGTTCCATGATCGTTTCGGGGTGCATCCGCATAACCCGCATGCCAGACGTCTTGCCATCCGCCGCCGACCGCTCGTCGGCCTGATATCACCTGGCCATTACCTTAAGTTACAAAACAGCGAACCGATATCCCGTATAACTCGGCTCGATGCCACCTCTCTGACGAACCCTGCTACGGTCCGCGCCGGCCGTAAGCGATACCAATAATATTTGGGAGACGTCGTGTGAATAGCCTGCTATATCCCGCTGTCGCGTTCATGAACCGGCTGAGTTTCGGCATGAAGTTCAGCCTGGTCAGCGTCCTCTTCTTCGTTCCCATGCTGTTGAGCAACTTCTACCTGGTGCGCGATTCGTACCGGGAGTTCGTCGGCACCCGCACGGAGCTGCGCAGCCTCGAGCTGCTCGGCGCGGCGCTGCAAGTGCGGCGCAGCATGGAGGACTGGAAGGACCTGGTGCAGATCGAGTCGATCATCGGCCAGGCCGGCAACGTCGAGACGCTGATCGCCCGGCTGGAGCAGGTGGAGGGCGAACTCTCGTCGCAGCTGCAGGCGCTCGAACCGGTCAGCGACGCCGCGGAGCAGGTGGCCGAGTTCAACGGTCGCCGCGACGAACTCGTCGCCGCGCTGGGCGCCGCCCAGGCCGAGCAGTCGCTGCAGTCGAAGGCGGCGATGGCGCAGGTGCTGCTGGGCCAGTCGCAGGTACTGATCAAGCTGGTCGCCGGGCAATCGGGCCTGAGCCAGGACGCCGACCGCGAGGTGCGCCAGCTCTCCGAGCTACTGACCTCGGTGACGCCGGCCATCAGCATGCTGCTGGGCCAGGGGCGTGCGGTGGGCGCGTACACCTTCGGCCAGGGCTACCTCAATTCCGATGCCAGCAACACGCTGGACAACCTCGTGCTGGAGCTGGAGAAACAGCAGGCGCAATACGCGGTGCAGCTGCAGGACGCCATCGGCGGCAGCGCGGCCGTGCGCAGCCGGCTGGACGTGCATGCCGGCGCCAGCCGCGAATCGCTGCAGGCCAGCGCGGACATCTTCCAGGACGAGGTGATCATGGCCGATGCCTTCGAGCGCCCCTGGGACGCGTTCTACGACCAGATCAGCGCCGAGATGGCGAAGACCTACCAGCTGAACGACGCCATTCTCGATTTTCTCGAGGTGCAGCTCGGCGAACGGCTGGAGCAGAAGCGCCTGCTGATGACCCTGCTGCTGTCGGCGCTGGCGGTGGTGCTGGGGCTGGTGGCTTACCTCTACGCCGGCTTCTATGTCTCCACGCGGGCCTCGCTGAAGCGCCTGGGCGTGGTCATGGACCAGGTCGCCGCCGGCGACATGACCGCGCGCTACGCGGTACAGAGCCGCGACGAGCTGGGCGAACTGGGCCAGGTCTTCAACACCACCGTGGCGCAGATCCGCGAGTTGATCGAGCGGGTCGGGCAGACCGTCGCCGAGGTCGAGCGCCAGGCCGGCCGGGTCGAAAGCGTCTCCGGCGAGAGCAACCAGACGGTCTCCGAGCAGCGCAGCCAGATCGAGCAGGTGGCCACGGCGATGAACCAGATGTCGGCCACCGCCCAGGCCGTCGCCACCAGTGCCGAGGCCGCCGTGGGCAGCGCGCAGAGCGTCAACGAGGAAACCGTCAGCGGTCGCAGCCTGGTGGTGGCGCAGGTCGGCGGCATCCAGCGGCTGGCCGAGGAGATCGAGCAGTCGGTTGGCGTGATCAATCAACTGGCCGGCGACAGCAAGGCGATCAGCCAGGTGCTCGACGTGATCAAGGGCATCGCCGAACAGACCAACCTGCTCGCGCTCAACGCCGCCATCGAGGCGGCGAGGGCCGGCGAGCAGGGCCGCGGTTTCGCCGTGGTCGCCGACGAGGTGCGCGGGCTGGCCCAGCGCACGCAGCAGTCGACCGCGGAGATCGAGCAGATGATCGCGCGGCTGCAGGGGGGCGTCGGCGCGGCGGTGAAGACCATGCACGCCAGCCACGCACTGGCCGAGGACACCGTCGGCCAGTCGGCGCAGGTGGAGCAGGCGCTGGAGAACATCCTCGGCGCGGTGGGCCTGATCGTCGACCAGAACCAGCAGATCGCCGCCGCCGCCGAGCAGCAGACCGCGGTGGCGCACGATATCGACCGCAATATCGTCGCCATCAACGAGGCCGGCCAGCGCACCGCCGAAGGTGCCGGGCACACCGAACAAGCCAGCCGCGAGCTGACCCAGCTGGTGGGGCGGTTGCAGACGTTGATCGCGGCGTTCCGCGTCTGAGCGCTCGGCGACAAACGGCCGCGTCAGGAGAGGGGCGGGCTCAAGGCCAGCCGAACAGCTCGCAGCTGTTGCGGTAGCTGGCGGCGGCCAGTTCCTCGGCGTCGATGCCCTTGATGCTGGCCAGGCTCCGGCAGATTTCCGGCAGCAGCTCCGGGCTGTTGCGCTCGCCGCCGTGGCCGGCCGGCGGAATATCCGGGGCGTCGGTTTCCAGCACGATGCCGTCCAGCGGTAACTGGCGGAGCACGCGCTGCATGCGCCGCGCCTGCGGCCAGGTGCCGGCGCCGCCGAGGCCGAGCCTGAAACCCAGGCGCAGGTACTCGCGCGCTTCCTCCCAGCTACCGCTGAAGGCGTGGACGATGCCGGCCCGTTCGAGCCGGTGCCGCTTGAGCGTGGCGATCATCGGCGCATGGGCGCGGCGCACGTGCAGCAGCACCGGCAGGGCGAATTCCGCGGCCATCTCCAGCTGCGCTTCGAGCAGGCGCTGCTGGCGCTCGGTGTCGGGATCGTCGATGTAGTAGTCCAGGCCGATCTCGCCGATGGCGCAGAGCTTGCGCTCGCCATGCAGGCGCTGCAGCCAGCCGTGCAGCGCCTGCAGGTGTTCGTCGCGGTGCCGTTCGAGGAACACCGGATGCAGGCCCAGCGCGGCATGCACCGCCGGCTGCTCGCAGGCCAGCAGCCAGACCCGCTGCCAGTTTCCTTCGTGCACGCCGAGCACGACGATGCGCTCGACGCCGCTGGCCGCGCAGCGCGCCAGGACCTGCTCGCGGTCGGCATCGAAATGCTCGAAGTCGAGGTGGGTGTGGGTGTCGATCAACTGCACGATGAAATTCCGTTCGACCTGCGGCTGGGTAAGGACAATGCTACCGCGGGATCAACGGGTTTCCTCCTCGATCTGGATGTCGCTGACACCCAGTTCGGCCATGCGGCTCTCCTCGCTCGGGCGGATCGGACTCTCCCACGGCGCATCGATCGCAGCACGCGGCTCATGCACGTGCTGCAGGAGGATCTCCAGCTCGGCCTGCTCGAGACCCGGCTGCTCGAAGGAGCTGATGACCAGCGAGGCGGGCTGGCCATTGATGCGGTAGTGGATGCGGTAGCGCTTCAATTCGGTCATGGCGGTTCTCGGTTTCGCGGGGGGCTAAACCATCCGACCGCCAGAATTCGCTCAATCTCCCGTCTTGTGCCGTGCCTCGTGCTCGAGCAGCGCCGCCTTGCGCGCCAGCCCCCAGCGATAGCCGGTCAGCGCCTGCTGGCTGCCGACCACCCGGTGGCAGGGCACCAGCAGCCCGACCGGATTGCTGGCACAGGCCCGCGCCACCGCGCGGGCATGGCTGCCGAGCGCTTCGGCGAGTTCGCCGTAGCGGCGGGTCTCGCCGACCGGAATCTGCTGCAGCGCCTGCCAGACGCGCTGCTGGAAGGCGCTGCCGCGCAGGTCCAGCGGCAGCTGTGCGGCGTGCCGGGGCTCCTCCAACTGCTCGACGATCGCCTGCAGCCAGTCGCCCAGCCCGGCCTGGTCGCGCTGTAGCCGGGCGGCGCCGAAGCGCGTGCGCAGCTCGTCCTCCAGCGTCGCCTCGTCGTCGCCGAACAGCAGCGCGCAGACGCCCTTGTCGCTGGCGGCGACCAACAGCAGGCCGAGCGGGCAGGGCGCCAGCGCGTAGCGCAGGCTTTCCCCGGCGCCTTTGCGCCGGCGTTGGGCCGGAGTCAGCGCCGTGGCTTCGGTATAGGGCGCGCGGGTTCCGGAATAGCCGGCGGCGAGGGCGGCACCCAGCACCGACGTGGCATCCGGCAGCTGCGCTTCCAGCCGTTCGCGGCGCCGGGCTGCGGTCCAGGCGCGCGGCGTCAGCCCGGTACGCGCCTTGAAGGCGCGCGACAGGTAGGCCGGCGACAGGCCGATGCGCGCCGCCAATTGCCGCAAGGGCAGTGGTCCTTTGGCTTCGTCGAGCAGGCGACAGGCGGCGATCACCAGCGCATCGAGCTGCTGGCTCGGGCTCTGCCCCTGCGGCGAGCAGCGCCGGCATGGGCGAAAGCCGGCGGCTTCGGCCGCTGCGGCGCTGTCATAGAAATTCACCCGTTCGCGCAGCGGCCGGCGTGCCGGGCAGCTGGGGCGGCAGAAGATGCCGGTCGAGCGCACGGCGAACACGAAGCGGCCGTCGAAGGCGGCGTCGCGTTCGCACAGGGCTTGCCAGCAGCGGTCTTGGTCGAGCATGACGGTGCTCCATGATCCGATGGTGCGATTGTCGTCCCTGGGCCGGTTGTGCGCCAATCCAAAGCGTGCTTTCAAACTCGATGGGGAACATGGAAGCCCGCTGGCGATTACCGTAACCTGCAGCACCGCATTGACGAGAAGGACCTGCAAGCCGCTGATGAAAACGCCTAAACGACTCGAACCGCTGATCGAGGATGGCCTGATCGACGAGGTGCTGCGGCCGCTGATGAGCGGCAAGGAAGCGGCGGTATACGTGGTGCGCTGTGGCGATGAGCTGCGCTGCGCCAAAGTCTACAAGGAAGCCAACAAGCGCAGTTTCCGCCAGGCCGTGAAGTATCAGGAGGGGCGCAAGGTGCGCAACAGCCGCGATGCCCGCGCCATGGCCAAGGGTTCCCGGCACGGGCGCAAGGAGAAGGAAGAGAGCTGGCAGAACGCCGAGGTCGCCGCGCTGTTCCGCCTGGCCGACGCCGGCGTGCGGGTGCCCAAACCCTACGATTTCCTCGACGGCGTGCTGCTGATGGAAATGATCGCCGGCGAGGATGGCGATGCGGCGCCGCGGCTCAACGACGTCGAGCTGCATCCGGACGATGCCCGCGAATTCCATGCCTTCATGATCCACGAGGTGGTGAAGATGCTCTGCGCGGGGCTGGTGCATGGCGACCTGTCGGAGTTCAACGTGCTGCTCGACGAGCACGGCCCGGTGATCATCGACCTGCCGCAGGCGGTGGATGCCGCCGGCAACAACCACGCGTTCGAGATGCTCGAACGCGACGTCGGCAACATGGCCGCCTATTTCGGCCGCTTCGCGCCGGAGCTCAAGTACACCCGTTACGCCAAGGAGATGTGGGCGCTCTACGAGCAGGGCAAGCTGACGCCGGAGACGGCGCTCACCGGCGTGTTCGCCGAGCCGGAGGACGCCGCCGACATCGCCGCGGTGATGCGCGAGATCAAGGCGACCCTGGCCGAGCAGGCGCGGCGCGAGGCGCTGCGCAACGCCGACGAGGCGCCGAGGGACGAGCCGCCGCCGCCGTGGCTGCGCGGGTGAAGCCGCCGCCGCGGCGTTCGCTTCGCGCGCGCGTGGTTGCGGGCCGTAGTCAGTCTTCGAGCGTCTGGAACGCGCAGGCGAGCTGCTTGACCGCCGCTTCCAGCTCGGTGGGCGTATAGGCGGCAAACCCCATCAGGAATCCGGCCCTGCAATCGCTCGACGCGTGCAGCCCCGTCAACCCCATGAGTTCGATGCCGGCCCGGCGTGCGGCGTTGATAGCCGCCTGCTCGGAAAGACCGCTGGTGAGCAGGCAGGGCATCTGCATGCCCCCGGTCGGCACACTCGGCTCGACGTAGGCGCCAAGGTGCTGGCGGACGAGGCGCTCCAGTGTCGCGAGCCTGTGTGCATAGATGCTGCGCATGGTGCGCACATGCGCGCCGAAATGACCGCCTTCGATGAACCGGGCCAAGGTCAGCTGCGGGATCGTGGCGCTGTGCCCGTCGAGCAGCGTGCGGGCGACAGTCATGGGCTGCACCAGTTGCGCGGGCAGCACGGCATAGGCGATCCGCAGGCCGGGAAACAGCGATTTGGTGAACGTGCCGATATAGATCGTGCGCTCGTGCGAATCCAGCCCTTGAACGCAGGCTGTCGGTTTGCCGGCATAGTGGAATTCGCTGTCGTAGTCGTCTTCGATGATCCAGGCCGGGTGTTGCCTGGCCCATTCGATCAGCGACAGCCGCCGGTCCAGGGGCAGAGTGGTGCCGGTCGGGAACTGGTGCGACGGGGTCACGAAGACCGCCTTGGCGGGGGTCGAGGCACTGCGCAGGACTTCGACCCGCATGCCGTGAGCGTCCACGGGGATGGGGAGGCATGCGAGGCCGGCGGCATCGAATGCCTTGCGGGCCCCGTGGTATAGCGGATCTTCGACGAAGATCCGGTCGCCGGCATCGAGCAGTACGTGGGCGCACAACGTCATGGCTTGCTGCGAGCTGGTCAGGATCAGCACGCGCTCGGCCGTAGCATGTGCGCCACGTTCGAGATTGACGTAATCGGCAATGGCGCGGCGCAGCGGTTCCATTCCTTGTGGATGGCCATGCAGCAGGGCCTTGTTTGCATACTCCTTCAGAACCTGCCGTTCCAGGCGCTCCCAGATCTGTAGAGGGAACCCCCGCGTTTCCGGCACGCCCGGTGCGAACGGGCGGGGTGTCAGGAAATCACGCACTCCGCCCCCTTCAAGCATCGCGCTACCGCGCCGGCTGAGGTTGGGGGGCGGGGCCTGCGACGGCTTGCGGCGCTGCGACAGGTGGCGTCCCGGCACGCGCTGCGCCATGTGCGAAACGAAGCTGCCGCTGCCTACGCGCCGCTCGATGTAACCCTCGCCGTGCAACTGGCCGTATGCGGCCTCGACGGTATCCCGGGAGACGCCGAGCGACTTGGCCAGTGCCCGCGATGCCGGGAGCGGCTTCCCGACGCCGAGCGCTCCATCGAGGATCAACTGCCGGATCGCCCGCTGGATGCGTGAATGCAGCGGAAAGGCTGCATGTGCGGGGTTCGCTAGCCAGGCTTTGACGGATTCGAGTTGGGAATGCTTGAACAATTGGTCTGCCTTCCTTCATGAAAGTGGCGGGGAACAGCCTTCCATTTCGGGCGTATAAACCTACTTCACTTCGGGCCAGGCGCCAATATTCCAAGGAGTCGGGGATAGAACATGTCGTCCTTCACAGCACCATCATCCATCCGCCCAGGCGATCTCACCCATCCCATCGTGGCGGGGCTCGTTTCGGTCATCGTCAACTATGGTGGCACCTTCATCCTGGTCTTCCAGGCTGCCAAGGCGGCGGGACTCAGCCCGCAACTGACGGCCTCGTGGGTGTGGTCCGTGTCCATCGGCGTGGGGGTGAGCGGGATACTCCTCAGCTGGATCACCCGTGCGCCAATCATCACCGCCTGGTCGACGCCGGCGGTGGCGTTTCTCGTCGTGGCGCTGGGGACGACGTCCTATGCCGAGGCGGTGGGGGCATATCTGATCTCGGCCGCTGCCTTCATGGCGCTCGGCCTATCGGGCTGTTTCGACAGGATCATCCAGCGAGTCCCTCCGGGCCTGGCTGCCGGACTGCTGGCCGGCATTCTGCTTCAGTTCGGCATCGGCGCTTTCGGCGGGATGAGCCTCGATCCCCTGCTAGCGGGCTTGCTGATCGTCGCCTATGTCGCGTTCAAGCGCCTGACCGCACGCTACGCGGTGGTCGGCATCCTGCTGCTGGGGGTGGTCCTCATGCTCGTTCAGGGGCGGGTCGATCTGTCGAGGCTGGAGTTCGAGCTCGCCGCGCCTATCCTCACCATGCCGGCGTTTTCGTTCAACGCCTTGCTGAGTGTCGCCTTGCCGTTATTCCTGATCACCCTGACCGGGCAGTACATGCCCGGCATGCTGGTGCTGCGCAATGACGGGTACACCACCAGTGCCAATCCCATCGTGACCGTCACCGGGCTGGGCTCGCTGCTCATGGCTCCGTTCGGCTCGCATGCATTCAACATCGCAGCGATCACCGCAGCGATCTGTACCGGCAAGCAGGCCCATGAGGATCCATCCAAGCGCTGGATTGCAGGTGTTGCGGCAGGTGTCTTCTACATCCTCGTCGGTGTCTTCGGCGTCACGCTCGCCGCCGTGTTCATGGCCTTTCCGGCGACGTTCATCACCACGCTGGCAGGGCTGGCCCTGCTGGGCACCCTTGGCGGCAGCCTCGCCAGTGCGATGTCCGATCCGAACACCCGCGAAGCGGCCCTGATCACCTTCCTGGCCGCCGCCGCCAACATCACCCTGTTAGGGATTGGCGGTGCCTTCTGGGGGCTGGTGATCGGCCTGGTGGCCTATGCGCTGCTCAATGGCCGTTTGCCGCGTCGCCAGGGCGCTTCCACGAGCGCGTTCGATCCTGCTGCCGCCCCCGCCGGCGGTCAGGAGGTGGGTAAATGATGCCGTCAGCTCCGTCCATGCCCCCAGCCGACGCTCATTTGATGCAGGCCTATGCACGGCAGTCGGTTTCCTTCGTTCGTGGATGCGGCGCGCGCCTTTGGGATGACCGCGGGGTCGAATACCTGGATGCCATCGCCGGTGTCGCTGTCGCCAACCTCGGCCATGCTCATCCGGAAGTCGCCGCGGCCATCGCCGAGCAGGCTGGATTGCTGCTGCACACCTCGAACCTGTTCGGCATTGCCTGGCAGGAGCGCCTGGGCCAGCGGCTGTGCGAGCTATCCGGGATGCAGCGGGCGTTTTTCTGCAACTCCGGGGCCGAAGCCAACGAGACCGCACTCAAGCTGGCGCGGTTGCACGGCAACCGAAGAAAGGTGAAGCAGCCCCAGGTGCTGGTGATGGAAAACAGCTTTCACGGTCGCACCATCGCGACCCTGGCCGCCACCGGCAATCCGGCGGTGCAGCGAGGTTTCGAGCCACTGCTGCCGGGATTCCTGCGCATTCCCTATGACGACATCGAAGCGGCCCGCCGCGCGGCTGGCAGCACGCCGGACATCGTGGCGGTGCTACTCGAGTCGGTACAGGGTGAAGGCGGCGTCCGCACGCCCTCCGCTGGCTACCTGGAGGCACTGCGGGCGCTATGCGACCGGCACGATTGGTTGTTGATCATCGACGAGGTGCAGGCCGGAATGGGCCGTACCGGCACCTGGTTCGGCTACCAGCACGCGGGCGTGCTACCGGATGTCATCACCCTGGCCAAGGGGCTGGGCAACGGTTTTCCCGTCGGCGCTTGCCTGGCCCGCGGATCGGCAGCGGAGCTGTTTTCGCCCGGCCATCACGGTTCCACCTTCGGTGGCAACCCGCTTGCCTGTCGGGTCGGTTGCACGGTACTCGACATCATGGCACGCGACCGTATCCCGGAGCGCGCCGCCACGCTGGGGCGGCGTTTGCTGGCGGGGCTCCGGGAAGCGTTGGGCGGACACCCCGGCATCGTCTCCATCCGGGGGCTGGGGTTGATGGTCGGCATCGAGCTGGACCGCTGTTGCACCGAGCTGGTCGGGCGCGCGCTGGAGGAGCAGCGCCTGCTGATCAGCGTGACGCGCGAGCGGACCATCCGGCTGCTGCCGCCCCTGGTATGCGAGGAGGCACAGATAGAGGACATCGTGGCGCGCCTGGCGCTGCTCTTGAACGCTGGTGCTCGGCCCGCTGACCGGATTCATCAGGAACCTGCGGGCAGGCGGCCGGGGCCAACCGCTATTCACCAGCCACCCATGGGGGCAACATGTACGAATCGTCGGTGACCCTTGCCGAATTCGACGCCGAACTCGCTGCGGCTGTCCAGCACGAAGAGCGCCGTCAGGAAGACCATGCCGAACTGATCGCTTCCGAGAACTACGCCAGCCCGCTGGTAATGGCCGTTCAGGATTCGGTCTTCACCAACAAGTATGCCGAGGGCTACCCCGGCAAACGCTATTACAGCGGCTGCGAATACGTCGACGCAGCCGAGCGCCTGGCCATCGAGCGAGCCAAGGCGCTGTTCGGCTGCGACTACGCCAACGTCCAGCCGCATGCCGGTGCCCAGGCCAATGCCGCCGTCTTCCTGGCCTTGGTCAATCCCGGCGATACCGTCATGGGGATGAACCTGGCCCAAGGCGGACACCTGACGCATGGCAATCCGGCCAACTTTTCCGGTCGGCACTACCGGATCGTTCCCTATGGCCTCGACCCGGAGACCGGGCTGATCGACTACGACGAGATGGCGCGTATCGCCCTTCAGACCCGCCCGAGGCTGCTCATCGGCGGCTTCTCCGCATATTCCCGGCAGATGGACTGGGCTCGCATGCGTGCCATCGCCGACCGGGTGGGCGCGCTCTTCTGGGTGGACATGGCCCACGTGGCCGGCCTGGTCGCGGCCGGTGAGTACCCCGATCCGCTGCCCCATGCCCACGTGGTGACCAGTACCACCCACAAGACGTTGCGTGGCCCACGTGGCGGCATCATCCTGTCCAGCGCGCAGGGTGATGCCTTCTACAGGAGGCTCGACGCGGCGGTGTTCCCTGGCATCCAGGGCGGACCGCTGATGCACCTGATCGCCGCCAAGGCGATCGCCTTCAAGGAGGCATTGTCGCCCAGCTTCAAGACCTACCAGCAGCAGGTCGTGGCCAATGCCCGGGCCATGGCCGCCATGCTCCAGCAGCGCGGCTACCGGATCGTCTCCGGCGGCACCGACAATCACATGATGCTGATCGACCTGACCGCCAGGCCCTATACCGGCAAGGATGCGGATAGAGCCTTGAGCGCCGCCCATATCACTGCGAACAAGAACTCGGTCCCCAATGACCCTCGTTCGCCTTTTGTGACATCGGGGCTGCGCATCGGCACGCCGGCCGTGACGACCCGAGGGTTCGCCGTGGCCGAGTGCGAGCGGCTGGCCGGCTGGTTGTGCGACGTGCTGGATTCGCTGGAATCCGGTGCGGGCGAAGAGGTGACGCGCCGGGTGCGAGACCAGGTGACGGCTCTGTGCCGCCACTATCCGGTATATGCGGCGAAATGAGAAAGCTCTGCACGGGCCGGGCGGAGCCCTGAGGCATTGGCGGCGGCAGTCGACTTTCGCCGGGGCTCTGCCACACTTGCAGTGGGCGCGGCTGCGGCTTTCGCGCGCTTGACCCCCGCTGGCTCAACGGGGATGCTTGCCCGCTTGAAGGGCGGCATCGGATATGGAGAGAACGCAATGCAAGGCCAGGCACCGGTAATCGACTACCTGAAGGAGCTGCTGCGCGGTGAGCTGGCGGCCCGCGACCAGTATTTCCTGCACTCGCGCATGTACGCCGACTGGGGCTTCACCCGGCTCTACGAGCGCATCAATCACGAGATGGAGGAAGAGACCCAGCACGCCGATGTCCTGCTGACCCGGATTCTCTTCCTCGAAGGCACGCCGGACATGACGCCGGAGCCGATCAATCCGGGCCACAGCGTACCGGAGATGCTGCGCAATGACCTGGCGCTGGAGTACAGGGTGCGCGCCGCGCTGGCCAAGGGCATCGCCCTGGCCGAACAGCACGGCGACTACGCCACCCGTGATCTGCTCGCTGCCCAGCTCAAGGACACCGAGGAAGATCACGCCTACTGGCTGGAGCAGCAGCTGGGCCTGATCGACCGCATCGGCCTGCAGAACTACCTGCAATCCCAGGCCAGTTGATCGGCGGCGGCGGGCCGCGCGGCGATCACTCCGCGGTTCCGCAGCAACCGCCGGACTCCAGATCCTTGAGGATCGGGCAGTCCGGGCGGTCGTCGCCCTGGCAGTGGCTGACCAGCTCCTGCAGGGTATCGCGCAGGCCGACGAGCTCGCTGATCTTGCGGTTCAGCTTCTCGATATGGGCGCCGGCCAGCGCTTTCACGTCGGCGCTGGCCCGCTGGCGATCCAGCCACAGTGCCAGCAGCTTGCCGACTTCCTCCAGCGAAAAACCCAGGTCCCGCGCCCGGCGAATGAACGCCAGCTGATGCAGATCGCGCTCGCTGTAGTGGCGGTAGCCGTTGATGCCGCGTCCGGCTGGCGTCAGCAGGCCGATGGATTCGTAGTAGCGGATCATCTTCGCCGTGAGCCCGCTGTGCTTGGCGGCTTGGCCGATATTCATGGGATTGCCCTCGCTCAGTCTTGCGGTTTCCAGGTCTTGAGCAGCAATGCGTTGCTCACCACGCTGACGCTGGACAAGGCCATCGCCGCACCGGCCACCACCGGGCTGAGAAAGCCGAGGGCCGCCAGCGGGATGCCCACCAGGTTGTAGATGAACGCCCAGAACAGGTTCTGCTGGATCTTGCGGTAGGTGCGCCGGCTGATCTCCAGCGCCGCCGGCACCAGCCGCGGGTCGCCGCGCATCAGGGTGATGCCGGCGGCGTGCATGGCTACGTCGGTGCCGCCGCCCATGGCGATGCCGACGTCCGCCGCGGCCAGTGCCGGGGCGTCGTTGATGCCGTCGCCGACCATCGCCACCACCGCGCCGCCCTGCTTCAGCGCGGCGACGGTGGCGGCCTTGTCCGCCGGCAGCACTTCGGCGTGCACGTCGTCGATGCGTAGCGCTTCGGCCACCACGCGGGCGCTGCCGCGGTTGTCGCCGGTGATCAGGTGGCTGCGGATGTGCCGGGCATCGAGCGCGGCGATGGCGGCGGCGGCGCCATCCTTGAGGCTGTCGCCGAAGGCGAACAGGCCGAGCACGCGCGGCTGCGGCGCGCTTTCCACCAGCCAGGACAGGGTGCGGCCCTCGGCTTCCCAACGCTGGGCAGTGTCCAGCAGCTCGCCCGGCTGCAAGCCGAATTCTTCGAGCATGCGCCGGTTGCCCAGTGCCAGTTGCCGGCCGTCGAGGCTGCCGGCGATGCCGCGGCCGCTCAGTGCCTGGCTTTTCTCGACATCCGGCACCTCGATGCCGTCCGTTTCGCAACGCTCCAGCACCGCCCGCGCCAGCGGATGCTCGCTGCCGCGCTGCAGGGCGCCGGCCAGCCGCAGCAGGCTGGATTCGTCGCCGTCCACGGTATGCAGATGGATGATCTGCGGCTTGCCCGAGGTGAGCGTGCCGGTCTTGTCGAACGCCACGGCATTCACCGCATGAGCCACCTCCAGCGCTTCGGCGTCCTTGATCAGGATGCCATGGCGCGCCGCCACGCCGGTGCCGGCCATGATCGCCGCCGGGGTGGCCAGGCCGAGGGCGCAGGGGCAGGCGATGACCAGCACGGCGACGGCATTGATCAGCGCGACTTCCAGCGGCGCGCCGGCCAGCAGCCAGCCGAACAGGGTGGCGACGGCGATCATCAGCACCGCCGGGACGAATACCTGGCTGACCTTGTCCACCAGCTTCTGGATCGGCGCCTTGGCCGCCTGGGCGTCCTCCACCAGGCGGATGATCCGCGCCAGCACGGTTTCCCCGCCGAGCGCGGTGGTGCGCACCAGCAGGCGGCCTTCGCCATTGATGGCGCCGCCGGTGACGCGATCGCCGGGCTGCTTGCTGACCGGCAGGCTTTCGCCGCTGATCAGCGCCTCGTCGGCCTGGCTTTCGCCCTCGACCACTTCGCCGTCCACCGGAAAACGCTCGCCGGGCTTGACCAGCACCAGGTCATCGAGGCGCAAAGCGGCGATGGCGACGTCTTCCTCGCGGCCGTCGACCAGCCGCGTGGCGCGTTCCGGACGCAGCGCTTCGAGCGCGCGGATCGCCGCGCTGGTCTGGCGCTTGGCGCGGCTTTCCAGGTACTTGCCGAGCAGCACCAGGGCGATGACCACGGCCGAGGCCTCGAAATACAGGTGCGGCATCTGCCCGGCCGGCGTCGCCCACCACTGGTAGAGGCTCAGGCCGTAGCCGGCGCTGGTGCCGATGGCGACCAGCAGGTCCATGTTGCCGGCCCCGGCGCGCAGCGCCTTCCAGCCGGCGACGTAGAAGCGTGCGCCAAGGACGAACTGCACCGGCGTGGCGAGCAGGAACTGCAGCCATGGCGGCAGCATCCAGTGTCCGCCGAACAGCTCGGCGAACATCGGCAGCACCAGCGGCGCGGCCAGCAGCAGCCCGGCGATGACCGTCCAGCGTTCGCGGCGCAGGCGCTGTTCGGCCCTGTCAGCCTGCGGTTGTGCGTCGGCGCTGGCCGTGGCGTGGTAACCGGCGTTCTCCACGGCCTGGATCAGTGCCGCTGGCTCCAGCGCGCCGAGCACCTCGACATGGGCGCGTTCGCTGGCCAGGTTCACCGAGGCGCTACGCACGCCGGGGACCTTGCGCAGGGCGCGCTCGACGCGGCCGACGCAACTGGCGCAGGTCATGCCTTCGATAGCCAGCTCGAGGCTCTGCGCCGGCACCCCGTAGCCGGCCTTTTCCACTGCCTGGATCAGCTCGGCGAGATCGCCGCTGGCGGCCTCGACGCGGACCTGCTCGCTGGCCAGGTTGACGCTCGCCGCTTCCACGCCCGGGACTTTCAGCAGGGCGCGTTCGACGCGGCCGGCACAGCTGGCGCAGGTCATGCCGCTGACCGGCAGGGTATAGGTAGCGCTGGACATGGGGTGAGGCACTCCTGGTGGCGATGGCGGACAGGATCAACCCTGACCCTATGGAAAGGTCAAGCCTTTGACCTGCGACAGTTGCGCCCATTGACCTTGCCAGGGTGGCAAGGTCGAGAATCGGCGCTCCACCCGCTAAAGGAGTAGAACGATGCAAGTATTCAATGTGACGGGCATGAGCTGCGGCCATTGCGAGCGTGCGGTGATCCAGGCGATCCAGGCGCTGGACCCGGCGGTGCAGGTGCAGGTGGACCTGGCCGCCGGTACGGTGCGGGTCGACAGCGCGCTGGACGAGCAAGTGATTCGCGAGGCGATCGAGGCGGAGGGCTATCAGGTTCGCTGAGGAATAGGGGGCCGTGCTGTCAGGCTTGGTCCAGCTGTTCCGGCCAGTTGCGGACCAGGCCGCGGAACAGCGGATCGATCAGGGCGCGGGCGTCGGTCTGTGCTGCGAACAGCTGTGGATCGCGCGTCCAGTCGGTGAACAAGCCGACCATCAATGCATGCAGCGACAGCGCGGCCAGTCGCGGCGTGACGCCGGGGCGCAGATGCTCGGCGGCGTTCTCCATCAGCTTCTCGCACATATCGATGAACTGGTTGATGAAGGCCTCGTGCCGCTCCTCGGCATCGCGCAGTTCCTCGGTGAACTCGCAGCGGTGCAGCAGGATGGTGAAGATGCGCCGTTTCTGTTCGTTGCTGGCGAGGGCGCCGATGGCCTCGATACTCAGGTCGCGCAAGGCGATCAGCGACTGTAGCGATTGTTGCCGATTGCAGGCGCAGAGCCGTTCGGTCATCTGCTCGGGCGGCAGGCGAACCTGATCGAGCATCTCGTGGAACAGGTGCGCCTTGTTCTGGAAATGCCAATACACCGCACCTCGCGTCACGCCGGCATCGCGCGCGATCTGGTCGAGGCTGGTATGGGCCACGCCCTTGTCCAGGAACAGCCGCTCGGCGGATGCGAGGATGGCATGACGGGTTTTCTCGGCTTCTTCTTTGGTTCGGCGCATGACGACAGGTTCGGGCGGGTAGCCGCTTCAGGAGCAGCGATGGGGCCGGGCAGTGTAATGGCGCGGCTCGTCGCGTTGCAGGTTTACAATCGGTTGTGTATGTAACAGCATCTTGCACTCCTGTAAATGTCCGGGGTCTTCATTCGAGTCGGCTCGAGTGCCATCGGTGCCCCATTTTCCCTTGCCTGTGAGCCTCTGATGCCCCTGCGGATCCTCCTCATACTGGGCGCGCTCAGCGCCTTCGGCCCCCTGGCCATCGATATGTACCTGCCGGCCTTCCCCAGCCTGGCGCGACATTTTGCAACCAGCGTCGAGCATGTGCAGCTTTCGCTGGCGGCCTATTTCATCGGGCTGGCGATCGGCCAGCTGGGCTACGGGCCGCTGGCCGATCGCTACGGCCGGCGTGGCCCGTTGCTGGTCGGCGTGGTGCTGTTCGCGCTGGCTTCGCTGGCGAGCGCCTTCGCGCCCTCGATGGACTGGCTGATCGGTGTCCGTTTCGTCCAGGCCCTGGGTGGCTGCGCCGGGATGGTGGTGGCGCGTGCGGTGGTGCGCGACCTCTGCGATCCGATGACCAGTGCCAAGGTGTTCTCGCAACTGATGCTGGTGATGGGGCTGGCGCCGATCCTCGCCCCGCTGGGCGGCGGTGCGCTGCTGGCGGCGTTCGGCTGGCCCTCGATCTTCATCGCGCTGACGTTGTTCAGTGCCGCCTGCCTGGCCGCCGTGGCGCTGTGGCTGCCGGAAACCTACCCGGCCGGGCTCGCCCGCCAGCCCATGTCCGGCGCGCTGGGCCAGTACCGGCGGCTGTTCCGGGATCGCTTCTTCCTTGGGCACGTGCTCACCGGCGCGCTGTGCATGGGGGGCATGTTCGCCTATATCGCCGGCTCGCCGTTCGTCTTCATCGAACTGTACGGCGTGCCCGCCGAGCATTTCGGCTGGTTGTTCGGCATCAATGCCGCCGGCTTCATCCTGATGTCGCAAGTCAACGTACGCCTGGTGCGCCGGCGCGGTCCGGAGTTCTGGGTACGGCGCTGGGTGTGGTTCTTCTTCGGCAGTGCGCTGGTGTTGCTGGCCGTCGCCGCGGCGCGACCGGCAGCGCTGTGGCCATTGCTGATCCCGCTGTTCTGCTGCGTGGCCTGCCTCGGCTGCCTGCTGCCCAACGCCACGGCCTGTGCCATGGCCGATCAGCGCGCCAATGCCGGCAGCGCTTCGGCGCTGCTCGGCAGCCTGCAGTTCGGCGTCGCCGCGGCGACCGCCTCGGCGGTCGGTGCGCTGCACAACGGCACGGCGGTGCCGCTGGCGGCGATCATCAGCCTGTGCGGGCTGCTGGCGGCGCTGATTGCCTACGGTACGGCACGCGCCAGCACCGAGTGAGGCGGCTCAGGCGCTGATTGGCAGCGGGTGCGGCGCTTTCAGGCGCTGGCGCAGGGTATCGACGAAGGCCTTGGCCTCGGCTTCACTGCGGAAGGTGACGCTGTGGTGGTCGAGTCGCACCTGCCAAGGGCTGTCGGGGAAGGGGGCCAAGGGGCGGACGAGAATGTTCATGGCGATCACCTCGTGGAAAAGGAAAGCCCAGTCTAGTCGAGACCGGGCCTTGCGCTTTTGATGGGTATCAATACCCGCCGACCGCCTCGGTTCTATTTGACGCGGCAGGGTCGGCGCGCCGGCGGCTCAGTACGCCAGGCGTGCGTCCAGGCTGTTCTGCGCCAGGCGACGGGCCTGCTCCTCGGTCATCCCCAGGCTTTCGTACAGGGCCATGAAGTTCTCCGTGACGTAGCCGCCGAAATAGGCCGGGTCGTCGGAATTCACCGTGACCTTCACCCCCTGTTCCAGCAGCTGCAGGATGTTGTGCTGGCGCATGTCGGCGAACACCTTGAGCTTGGTGTTGGACAGCGGGCAGACGGTCAGCGGGATCTGCTCCTCGATCAACCGGGCGATCAGCCTGGGATCTTCGGCGGCGCGCACGCCATGGTCGATACGGCTGACCTTGAGCAGGTCCAGCGCCTGCCAGATGTATTCCGGCGGGCCCTCCTCGCCGGCATGGGCGACGGTGAGGAAGCCTTCGGCGCGGGCCTTGTCGAAGACCCGCTGGAATTTGCTCGGCGGATGGCCGACTTCGGCGCTGTCCAGGCCCACGGCGAAGAAGGCGTTGCGATAGGGCATGGCCTGCTCCAGCGTCCTGAAGGCGGCCTCTTCCGGCAGATGGCGCAGGAAGCTGAGGATCAGCCCGCTACTGATGCCGAGCAGCTCGCGGCCGTCGGCCAGCGCCGCGCTGATGCCGTTGAGCGCCGCCTCGAACGGCACGCCGCGGTCGGTATGCGTCTGTGGATCGAAGAACGGCTCGGTGTGGATAATGTTCTGCTCTTCGCATTTTTGCAGGTAGGCCCAGGTCAGGTCGTAGAAGTCCTGCTCGCTGCGCAGCACGTCGGCGCCGCGGTAGTAGAGGTCGAGGAATTCCTGCAGGTTGTTGAAGGCATAGGCCTTGCGCAGGGTTTCCACATCCTTCCAGGGTAGGGCGACCTTGTTGCGCTCGGCCAGGCTGAACAGCAGTTCGGGTTCCAGCGCGCCTTCGAGGTGCAAGTGCAGTTCGGCCTTGGGCAGGTTGTTGAGCGATTCGTACATTGCTGGATTCTCGTCGTTCGGGTATCGGCTCATTCTAGTGGGCTGTGCCGGCGATGGGGCATTCGAGTTCGAATGTCGTGTGGCAGAAGATACGCCGCCGCGGCGCTTCTACTCGTGCAGCGTTGCCCTTTGATGATGAACCGGCGATTGGCGAAAAAACGACCAGCGCTCTGCAGCCCAGTGCTGGCGGGTGCCGGCGCGTTTGTTCCCAATGTTATCCACAAGGTTCTCCACGTCATCCGGGCATAACTTGCAGGCCTTGCGAATAATGGGGGATGGCATTCCGTCATTATCGAGCTGGCCGGTCGAAAACCACGTAATTCAATAAGTTAAGATCCAGCGCTGGTACGTATAGGGTGAGCCGTTCAAAAAACGATCAGTTTCTGCCGGGCCGCGCAGGGCCGGTGTTGCAGCGTGGCATCCAGGGGTTATCCACAGCCGCGTCCACAATATCTGTGGGCAAAGAAAAAGCTATGCCGCATAGCATGTAGATTGGGTTGGGGCGCGCAGAGGCGCGCCCAACACGTTCGAGCCAGAGCCTGTTGGGCTTTGCGGCGCTCAGCGCCAACCTACAGGGCTCCGATCGTCTTGAGCAAGGAAAGGGCGGTTTATTCGTCCAGCATTTCCAGCTGGCTGCGGCCGCGACTGATGTCGGCGAGCAGCCGTTCGAGAGGCGGCAGGTTGGCGGCGGGCAGGGCGATATCCAGGGTGGCGCCTTCGGCATCGAACTGCTCGCCCTCGAGCAGCGCTTCGAAGTCCGCCAGGCGTGCCTTGAGCAAGGCCAGCTCGGCGAACCGGCAATGGCAGCGGCAGCGCGAGCGCGCCACCAGTTCGCTGCGCTCACCGGCCTGCAGGCATTTCGCCGTGGTGCCGCCATAGGCGCGTGCCAGGCCGCCGGTACCGAGCTTGATCCCGCCGAACCAGCGAATCACCACCACCACCACCCGGTCGAAATCCTGCCCTTCGATGGCCGTCAGCATCGGTCGTCCGGCGGTACCGCCCGGCTCGCCGTCATCGCTGAAACGGTACTGGTTGCCGAGCTTCCAGGCCCAGCAGTTGTGCGTGGCGCTGGGGTCGCTGACCGCCTGGATGAATGCCTGCGCTTCGTCGGCGCTCGATATCGGCGCTGCCTTGGCGAGAAAGCGGCTCTTGCTGATGACTTCCAGCAGTTCACAGGGCGTGGCAAGGGTGAAGGGCATGGCGGGTCTGGCGCAGGCGATCATGAATGGGCGGCCATTGTAGCGGCCCCGATCTGGCCGTGCTTCGTCCGGGCGGAGCCGCGGCTACCGTCGGGCGCATGGGCTGAACTTCGGCTGTTGCCGGGGCGCCTACCTAGTAGGCGCGGATCGCATGGGCTCGATGGCCCCGGCGATACCGCATACCGCTGGCAGCCAACGGAGGAAATTCCATGCTCAATTCCAGTTACCAGTCGTGCATCCAGGCCTGTTCCAGCTGTGCGCTGGCCTGCGAGACCTGCGCGGCGTCCTGCCTGCGCGAGGAAGACGTGAAGATGATGGCGCGCTGTATCGAGCTCGACCGCGATTGCGCCGACACCTGTGCGATTGCCGCGGTACTGATGACGCGTGACAGCGCCTATGCCGCGGCTGCCTGCAAGCTCTGCGCGCAGGTCTGCCGCGATTGCGCCGAGGAGTGCGCCAAGCATCCGCACGACCACTGTCAGGCGTGCGCGCGGGCTTGTCGTCAGTGTGCCGAGGAATGCGAGCGGATGGCGGCTTGATGCCAGCCGGCTGAATCGGATCGCTTGCTGGTTCGCACCTGTCCTGTCAGGAGAGCCCGAACCGGCAAGCTGCCCGCGTACGGCGCAACGTCCGGCCTGGCGTATCAGACCAGCTGTTCATGCCATGGCCCGAACGGATCCGGCAGGCGTAGCCAGTGCTCGACGCCCAGCAGCCATTCCGCATCGCTCAGCAGGCAGGCGTCCAGCTCGCTGCGCAGCCGCGCGAAGTCGATGTTCTGCCCGATGAACACCAGTTCCTGCCGGCAATCGCCGAACTCGCCGTGGCATTTGCCGAGTATCGCCGCGCGGCTCTCGGTATCCGCCGGCCACTGCGACTCAGGCGTGAAGTGCCACCAGCGCCCAGCATAGTCGTAGCGCATCAAGCCACCGGCCTGCGACCAACTGCCGGCCTCCTCCGGTCGGCTGGCTAGCCAGAAGAAGCCCTTGGAGCGCAGCAGCCGGCCGTTGCGCCACTCACGGGCGAGAAAGTCGAAGAAGCGTTGCGGATGGAAGGGCCGACGGGCCTGGTAGCTGCTGGAAGCGATGCCGAACTCCTCGGTTTCCGGAACGTGCTCGCCGCGCATTTCCTTGAGCCAGCCCGGTGCCAGGGCCGCGCGCTCGAAATCGAAGCGGCCGGTGTCGAGGATGCGCTCCAGCGCCACCTGGCCCATGCTCATCGGCAGGATCTCGGCATGGGTGTTGAGGCGAGCGAGGATGGCGGTCAGTTCCTCGCGTTCGGCGGCGCCGATCAGGTCGATTTTGCTGACCAGGATGACGTCGGCGAACTCCACCTGCTCGATCAGCAATTCGGTGATCGAGCGCTCGTCCTCCTCGCCGAGGGTTTCGCCGCGGCTGGCCAGGCTTTCGGCTTCGTGGAAGTCGCGCAGGAAGTTCACCCCGTCGACCACCGTGACCATGGTATCCAGCCGCGCCAGGTCACTCAGGCTGCGGCCCTGCTCGTCGCGGAAGGTGAAGGTCTCGGCCACCGGCAGCGGCTCGGAAATGCCGGTGGATTCGATCAGCAGGTAGTCGAAGCGCCCATCGCGGGCCAGCCGGCTGACCTCCTCCAGCAGGTCCTCGCGCAGGGTGCAGCAGATGCAGCCGTTGCTCATCTCCACCAGCTTCTCCTCGGCGCGGTTGAGGCTGACGCCGCGCTGCACCTCGCCGCCGTCGATGTTGATCTCGCTCATGTCGTTGACGATCACCGCGACGCGGCGGTTCTCGCGGTTCTTCAGGACATGGTTGAGCAGGGTGCTCTTGCCGGCGCCGAGGAAGCCGGACAGAACGGTAACGGGAAGGCGCTTCATGGGATTCTCTCAGGCGTTAGGGTCTGTTGACGTTTCGGCGCGAGCCGCGTTGCTGCGCCAAATGGCACCCGGTTAGGCGCAGGATGCAGACAATGGTTATGCCCTTGCCAAGTCCTGCAACGACAGCGGGTGCCATTTGCCGCGCAACCCTTCGGGCCGGGCCAGTTTTTGCGCGGTGCTGCGTTACTCGTCGTTCATTTGGAATAACCAAACTTCTCTCCTCATGCCTTGCTCCGCGCAAAAACTGGCTCCGGCGCGGCCGCGAGCGAAACGTCAACAAACCCTGGTGTGTTTTTCGCGCTGTTCCTGGCGTTCCTTCGCCTCGATGGACAGCGTCGTGGTGGGGCGCAGCAGCAGCCGCTGCAGGCCGATCGGTTCGCCGGTTTCGCGGCACCAGCCGTATTCGCCGCGGGCCAGCGTATCGAGCGCATGGTCGATCTTGTCGAGCAGCTTCTTCTCGCGTCCCAGCACACGCAGTTGCCACTGGCGTTGTTCCTCGGCGCTGCCGATGTCGGCCGGGTCGCTGCTGGGCTCCTGCTCGCGCAGTGCGTCGAATTCATCGGCGATGCGCGCCTGCAGCGCTTCGCGCTGGCGCAGCAGCAGGTCGCGGAAGAACGCCTGCTGTTCGGCGCTCATGTAGGCATTGGCGGGCTGGGCGAGGAGTTCGGCTTCGGTCATGGTGGTATTCTGCGAATCATTAGTAGTTGTTATAACATAACGAACATTTTGGAAAAATAGGCTACCGCCTGTCTTGCTTGAGAGGTGCTGCGTTTGGTAGAGAGTTTCGGACGTTGATAGGGCGGCGTGGTGGGGTGGGCTTGCAGCCGCGTCGGGCCTAACGCGTGCCTGGAAGGTGGTGCTCGATCACGCTCCTGGCATAGCGCATGAATGCGGCCACCTGCTCGGCGCGCTCGGCCAGGTTGTGATTGGCGCTTCCGAGATAGGTGTCTCGTGCGTAGGCCAGGACGGGGCGATGCTCCGGCGGCAGGCGTTCGAGGGCCCAACATGCGGCGACATCCTTGGGGGCGATGGCGCCGGTGGCGGCGCTGAACCAGATGCGCGCCAGCGCCAGCACCACGTTGCGCTCGTCTCCCTGCCAGTCCGATGCCTCGCCCCACTGGGTGACGGTAGCCACCAGCGCCCTGGCGAAGTCTTCCCGGGGGACCGGCCCGAACAGCTCGGGCATGGGCGGCCCGGTCAGGCACAGGCTGTGCTGCCTGGCTTGGCTCAGCAGGATGGCGATATCGGGGTCGGCGGTGGCGGGCGGGATGACGCCGGCCTGCAGTTCTTCGCGCAGCCATTCGCCGAACTGCAGTTCACGCTGCGGCGGGTAGCGCCAAGGCACCAGCTGGTCGCGGGCCAGCACCGTGACCTCCAGCGCGCGCAGCGATGGATCGGTGCCGGGCCATGCCGAAACCGACAGCAGATCCAGCATCAGCGCTCGCCGTACCGCGCCGGGCAAGGGCGTGCCCACCGTCACCAGCAGGTCGCTGTCGCTGTGCGGCCTGAGGCCGCCGTCGACTGCCGAGCCGAACAGGTGGATGGCCAGCAGTGTTTCGCCTAGATGCTGCTTGAGCACGGCGCAGGCGTTGGCCAGCTGTTCGGCGATCTCGGTGGGTATGGGCGGATTCATGCTGGCCTAGTCTGGTCGGACCGTGAGCCGGAAGGAAGATACCGGCGCTTCAATTGCCCGGCACGCGCTCGGTCGGCCGGCAGGTGATCTCGGCGTAGGGTTGGTCCGGGGAATACTCGCCCGGAACGCGCTCGGTCGCCTGGGCGCCGGGCGCCACGTTGAATACCGGCGAGGCGGAGGTGTCGGAACGGGCTTCGTCCGGCACATGGAATTCGCACGACACCTGCTGGCCGCTGTGGTTGAACACCTTCACCGCCCGTACGCCGAGCAGTTCCCCGTCGACCCCGGGGGCCCGGGTCGGCACGCCCATGGGGCTGATCTCGATATCCAGGCCGTTGAGGTGGGTGATGATTTCCGGCTCGGGCGTCTGGGCCAGGGCGACCGGCGCGCAGAGCGCCAGGCCGCAGGCGACGAGTAGCTGCTTGCTCATGGGAACCTCCATAGTTCGGTCCCCTTTAGAAGGGGGCGGAGGTCGTCGGTTCGGCGCGGCGCCGAAGGAATGGTTGCAAATGATGAGGCGCAAGGTGGTGCGGCAGGCTGTTCAGCTTCTGGCCGGCTTCTTGATCCGCACGTACAGGTCCTTGCCGCCGGTCGCGCTGCTGCCCCGCGATTCCAGCTCGAAGCGCTTGGGCTGGCCGGCGATCAGGTCGCTCAGTTTCTTGCAGCCGTACAGGCGCGGGTCGAAGGCCGGGCGCAGTTTGCTGATGTTCTGTCCGAGGGTGCCGAGCTGGATCCAGTCGTCCTCCTCGGAAAGGTCGTCGAGCACCTTGGCGATGAAGTCCACCGGGACCTGCGGGCACTCGATCGGGGTGCCCTTGTCGCCTGCGCGGGTCGGCTTGTCGTGCGCCTGTTCCATCTGCGCAGCGGCCGCGGCGAGCTTTTCTGGCGCCGGGGCCTCGGCGGCGTTCTTCGGCGCGTCGGCACGCAGGATCTCGGTGTAGACGAACTTGTCGCAGGCGGAGACGAACGGCGAGGGCGTCTTCTGTTCGCCGAAGCCGTAGACGGTCAGGCCCTCTTCACGTATGCGCGCGGCCAGGCGGGTGAAGTCGCTGTCGCTGGAGACCAGGCAGAAGCCGTCGAAGCGGCGGGTGTAGAGCAGGTCCATGGCGTCGATGATCAGCGAGCTGTCGGTGGCGTTCTTGCCCGAGGTGTAGGCGAACTGCTGGATCGGCTGGATCGAGTGGTCCAGCAGCACCTTCTTCCAGCTGCCCAGGTTGGGTTTGGTCCAGTCGCCGTAGATGCGCTTGACGCTGGCGACGCCGTACTTGGCGATCTCCTCGAACAGGCCCTCGACGATGGCCGCCGGGGCGTTGTCGGCGTCGATCAGGACCGCGAGATGCTTCTGCTTGTTCGAACTACTGGGTTTGCTGGCCATGGTACGTCCCTGGACTGGAGATGGCCTGACCATAACGCCGACGGCCGGCTGATGGCCATAGGCGGCTGGTGGCGAGCGATGCCGAGCGGTGCGGGCTCGGTTAGCATGGCGCTTTCGTCGATACGGAATCGGCTATGGAGCGGCGTGGCACCCTGAAAAGCTGGAACGACCGGCAGGGCTTCGGTTTCATCCGCCCCGAGCAGGGCGGCGAGGAGGTGTTCGTGCATGTCTCGGCGGTGCGCGGCGGCCAGCGGCCCATGGCGGGAGACCCGGTGCTCTACGTGCTCGGGCACGACCGCCAGGGGCGCCCACGGGCCGAGTGGCTGCGTCTCGAGGTGTCGTCGACGCGCAACCGTCCGCCGCGGCGGCTTGCCGGTACGGTGCGGCAATGGCCGGCCAAGCTGCTGGTGCTCGCATTGCTCTGCCTGCTGCCGCTGGTGGGCAGCCTGTACCGGTTGGGTTCGGCAGTGCCGCTGATGATCTATGCCCTCGCCAGCCTGCTGACCTTCTGGCTCTACTGGCGCGACAAGCGCAGTGCGCTGAAGGACCGCTGGCGCACGCCAGAAACCACGCTGCATCTGTTCGAACTCGCCGGCGGCTGGCCTGGCGCACTGCTGGCGCAGCAACTGCTGCGGCACAAGACGCGCAAGCCCGGCTACCAGTTGCTGTGCTGGGCGATCGTGGCGTTGCACCAGGCGTTCTGGATCGATTTGCTGTTCATCGGCGGCGGGTTCACCCGCGAGCGCTGGGACTGGCTGCTGCGTTTGTTGTGAGTCGAATGGCGGGCATGAAAAAGCCCGGCGAGATGCCTAATGCTGTTCAGATAAGCACGGAGAGTACTTTGTAGGAGCGCGCCATGCGCGCGAATCGCGGGCGTGGTGGCCCGCTCCTACAGATCCAGCTTGAGTCGTTAAGTGAACAGCATTACGGCGAGATGCCGGGCTTCGTCGAGCGCCGGGGCCTCAGACTTTCTTGACGAATTCGGACTTCAGCTTCATGGCGCCGATGCCGTCGATCTTGCAGTCGATGTCGTGGTCGCCGTCGCACAGGCGGATGTTCTTCACCTTGGTGCCGACCTTGACCACCAGGGACGAGCCCTTGACCTTCAGGTCCTTGATCACGGTGACGGTGTCGCCGTCCTGCAGGGTGTTGCCGACCGAGTCCTTGATCACCTTGTCCTGCTCGCCGGCGGCTGCCTCCTCGGTGGCGGACCACTCGTGGGCGCACTCCGGACAGACCAGCATCTGGCCATCTTCATAGGTGTATTCGGAGTTGCATTTGGGGCAGGGGGGCAGCGTGCTCACGGCAGGTCCTCGAGTCGGCATTTGCGGAAAGCCGCGCATTGTATAAGGTTTTGCCCCGCTTGGGGCGCCGCGCGAGACGCGGCGTGCCATCCATGGCAGCGTGGCAGGGTCATTTCACCGCGGCGAGGGGCTCGTTGCCGGTGCGCAGGTCGCGATAGCGCTGTTCCAGCTCGCGGCGGATTTCGCGGCGCTGGTAGGCCTGGGCAAAGCGGCGCTGCTGCTCGGGCGTCTTCGGATTCAGCGGTGGCACCGGCACCGGCTTGCCGTCCTCACCGAGGGCGACCATGGTGAAGAAGCAGCTATTGGTATGGCGTACGGTCTTCGAACGGATGTCCTCGGTGACCACCTTGATGCCGATCTCCATCGACGTGGTGCCGGTGTAGTTGACCGAGGCGAGGAAGGTGACCAGTTCGCCGACGTGCACCGGCTGGCGAAACACCACCTGGTCCACCGAGAGCGTCACGACGTATTGCCCGGCGTAGCGGCTGGCGCAGGCGTAGGCGACTTCGTCGAGATACTTGAGCAGCGTGCCGCCATGTACATTGCCGGAAAAATTGGCTTTGTCCGGCGTCATCAGTACGGTCATGGTCAGCTCTGCATGTCCATCTAGCATGGGGGTCACGGCTCCTCGGTGGATGAAGGGGTGCTACTTTAGTCGAACACGCGGCCGCTGTGTGCGGCATTTTTCGATTCGCTTCATCTTTTTTTTCGATCGTCAATGCGGCGCAAGCGCGCAGTGGGTTGGCGGTAATGGCTGCCGTAACGGCAGGATTGCCATGCGGATTGGGCCCGGGGGCGGTGAACTGTGATGGTTTTCACGAAAGGTGCCGGGCGGTCCGGCCGGGAACGCCTTTTGTTGATTTATGCCGGGGTTCGGGGTTTTTCCCATCCCTATAGTCGGGCGACAAAAAGCGCCCCACTGACCACCTCGGTACCGGATGATCCCCATGCGTGTTCTCGTTCTCGTCCTGCTCAGCTGCTTCGTTCCGTTTTCCCATGCCAGCGAGGAGGCGATGGAGCGTTTCAACTACCTGATGGCCGATGAGCAGCGTCGCCAGCAGGCCAGCCTGGCGGGGCAGGAGCGGGCGGTGTTCTGCACCTATTGCCATGGCGAGACCGGCAACAGCAAGCGCAAGCACATCCCCAATCTCGCCGGGCAGAACCCGCTCTACCTGTTCCACTCCTTCGAGAAGTTCGCCAGTGGCGAGCGTATCGACTTCGTCATGTCCAAGCTGGCCCAGAACCTCACCCTGGAAGATCGGGTGAACGTCGCGGTGTACTTCAGCCAGCAGAAGGTCAACCCGCCGGAAGGCGCGCCGGACGAGGTGCTGCGCAAGACGGGTGAGCGCATCTTCCGGACGACTTGCACCGGCTGCCATGGTACCCATGCCGAGGGCATGGAGACCATGCCGCGGCTGGCCGGGCAGCCGGACGAGTACATCCGCAAGGCATTGACGCGCTTCCGCGAGAACGACCCCAGCCGTGCCGGGTCGGTGATGATTGGTGTGGCCGCACACCTCTCCGCGGCGGACGTCGAGGCCCTGGCGAGCTACCTGTCGCATCTGCAGCTGAGCCCGGCCGAGGAGATGGCCAACATCCCCCGGTTGCGCAAGGTGGCCGCTCAGTAACGCTCGATATGCGCCGGCGTCCGGCGCATCAGTACCTTGCCACTACGGATCGATACCCGCGCATGGCCCTGGGTGCGCAATAGCTCGTAATCGTCCGGCGCCGAGAGGATCAGCAGGTTCGCCGGCCGTCCCGCCTCCAGCCCGTAGCGTTCGCCGAGGTTCAGCGTGCGCGCGCTGTTGTCGCTAATCAGGTCGAGGCAACGCTGCAGGTCTTCGTAGCCGAGCATGTGGCAGATGTGCAGGCCGGCTTCGAGGATGCGCAGGATGTTGCCGTTGCCCAAGGGATACCAGGGATCGACGATGGAGTCCTGGCCGAAGCAGACGTTCATTCCGGCGCGGTCGATCTCGGCCACGCGGGTCAGCCCGCGGCGCTTGGGATAGCTGTCGAAGCGGCCCTGCAGGTGGATGCTCTCGGTCGGGCAGGAGACGAAGTTGATCCCCGACAGCTTGAGCAGGCGGAACAGCTTGGAGCAGTAGGCGTTGTCGTAGGAGCCCATCGCCGTGGTGTGGCTGGCGGTGACGCGCTCGCCCATCTCGCGCACCCGCGCCTCTTCGGCGAGCACCTCGAGAAAGCGCGACTGCGGGTCGTCGGTCTCGTCGCAGTGCACGTCCACCAGGCAGCCGCTGCGCTCGGCCAGGTCCATGAGGAACTTGATCGAGCCGACGCCCTGGTCGCGGGTGTTCTCGAAGTGCGGAATGCCGCCGACCACGTCGGCGCCCATGGCGATCGCCTCGGTCATCAGCTCGCGACCGCCCTTGAACGACTCGATGCCCTCCTGCGGGAAGGCGACGATCTGCAGGTCGATCAGGTGGCGGGTTTCCTCGCGCACTTCGAGCATCGATTTGAGCGCCGACAGCGTCGGATCGGTGACGTCGACATGCGTGCGCACATGCTGGATGCCGTGGTCGACCAGCATGTCGATGGTTTTCTTCGCCCGCGCCTTGGTGTCCTCGTGGGTCACCAGCGCCTTGCGCTCGCCCCAGCGTTCGATGCCTTCGAACAGCGTGCCGCTCATGTTCCAGGCCGGCTCGCCGGCGGTAAGGGTGGCGTCCAGGTGGATGTGCGGTTCGACGAAGGGCGGCACCACCAGGTTGCTGGCGGCGTCGATATCGCCCTCGCTGGCTTCGGCCGGCGCCTGCTGCGCGCTGATGGCGGCGATGCGCGCGCCGTCCAGTTCGATGCGATGCAGGCCGCTGCGGCCGCGCAGGCGGGCGTTGAGGATGTTCATGGCGACTCCTTGTTCAGCGTGAGCTCGATTGCGTCAGTACCGTGCGCGACAGGGCCAGGCGCCGGCCCTCGTGCAGGACAATATAGGCCGTGGCGCTCACCAGTATGCCGACGATGGGAGCAATCCAGGGCGAGAAATAGGCGCAGGCGGCGCCGAGCACGTAGGCCGCCAGGCCCAGGCCGTTGTACTTCGGCAGGCGCGCCTCGGCCAGCTTCGGGTACTGGCCGCGGTGCCGGTAGAAGAAGTCGGCCATGATCACCCCGCCGATCGGCGGAATGATCGAGCCGAGCAGGATCAGGAACGGAATCAGCAGCTCGTACATGCCGCCGAGCGCCAGCAGCGTGCCGATGCAGGCGCCACCCAGGGTCACCAGCCGGCGCCGCTCGGTGCGCAGCAGGTTGCAGCCGGCGGCGGCGAAGTTGTAGATGGTGTTGTCCTGGGTGGTCCAGAGGTTGAGAAACAGCATCACCACCGCGGCCATGGACAGGCCCTGCAGCACCAGCACCTCGACGATGTCCGGCTGCTGGTAGACGATGGCTCCGTAGGCACCGGCGACGATCATCAGGCCGTTGCCGATGAAGAAGCCGATCAGACTGGCCCATACCGCGACCTTGCCGCTCTTGGCGAAACGTGTCCAGTTGGTGGCCTGGGTCGCGCCGCTGACGAAGGTGCCGAAGATCAGGGTGATGGCCATGCCCAGGGTCAGCTCTTCGCTCGGCTGGACCGCCAGCAGCGGTTGCAGGCCGCCGATGTCGCGGGTAGCGATCCACAGCGACACCAGCAGCAGGATCAGCATCGCCGGCACCGCCACGCGCGACAGCAGGTCCAGGCCGCGGTAGCCGACGAAGGCGGTCAGGCAGAAGCCGAAACCGAACAGCACCATCAGTGGCATCGTCCAGCCTTCCGGCAGTTCGAGCAGCCGGACCAGCACGATGGCGATGGTCGCGGTGCCCCAGGCATACCAGCCGACCTGGGTGAAGCCGAGCAGCAGGTCCGAGAGCCGGCTGCCGCTTTCGCCGAAGCAGAAGCGCCCCATCAGCACCGAGTTCAGCCCGCTGCGGCAGGCGATCAGCCCGAGCGCGGCGGCATAGAGGCCGAGCAGCAGGTTGCCGATCACCGCCGCCCAGAGCATGGTCTTGAAGTCGAAGGCCAGGCCGAGCTTGCCGCCGGCGAACATGGTGGCGGTGAAGAAGGTGAAGCCGAACAGCAGGATCGAGGTGGACCACAGGCCCTTGCGCGCGCTCGCCGGGACTTCGCTCAAGGGGAAATCGCTGTCGCTGTGCTGGGTCATCGTCGTTGCTCCGCGTCGAGAAGGGGTGGCGGGGTGTAGCAGGTGTCATGCCATTAGTTGACCGAGTGGACAGGCCGCCAGTGTCGCGGGAAACGCCGGCGAGCCGAGCGTGCGAGGGGGCACGCAATGGTGCGCCGCGCCGGGGGCGTGCACCGGTTTCGACCGCGCCGGCGCCGCTGTGCACGGTGGCGGCTCAGTCGTACTCGGCCGGCTCGTGCTCGCCGAGCAGGCGGCGCTGGCGCGGCGTGGCGGCGGCCAGCACCTCGGGCGCGAAGACGAAGTGCAGGTACGGTGAGAACTTCTGGGCGATCATCCGCCGCCCATAGTGCACCTGCAGCAGGTAGCGGCTGCGGTCCTGCGTGCGGTTGCGGCTGCCGGCGTGCCAGAGGTCGCTGCGAAAGAACAGCACGTCGCCGGCTTGGCACAGCACCGGCTCGGCTTTGTGGCCCTGCCACTGCGTTTCGCCCGGGCGCGGCTTGCGTCCGGCGCGATGGCTGCCGGGAATCACCAGGGTCGGGCAGAGCTGCGCGTCGATGCGGTCGAGGTACAGGTGCGCGGTGCAGACCTGCATCGGCAGCTCGAAAGCCGGATCGGCGAGCAGGCTTTCCGGCAGCTGCATGGCCAGGTAGTCGGCGTGCAGTTCGCCGCCGACGAAGCCCGGATGGCTGCGCCAGGCGGTCTGGCCGATCACGTGGCAGTCCTCGCCCAGGGCCGCTTCGGCCAGCTCGATCACGCCGGGCAGGTCTAGGTACGGCAACCAGAACGGCGAGCGATTGAAGACGCACTTGTAGTGATCGTCCACCAGCCCCTGGTAGTCCCAGTGGATCGGCTCCAGGTCGTCGATCGCCGCGCGCAGTTCGGCGACCCGCGTGGGCGTGATCACGCCCGGCAACAGCACGAAGCCCTGCTCGTGCAGGGCTCGCAGGCGGCTCGCAGTGAGGCTGTCGGGCGACATGGCAGGCGATGTTTCCGGTTGCTCGGGTCGCTACAAGGATAGCCGTGCCGGCCATGGACTGCGGCTCAGGCGCTGTTTTCGGTCAGCTTTGGGTAAAGGGATTTCAATCCTGCGGGCGCATTGGGGGACAATCCCCGCCCGCTCATGTTTCGCTGAAAACCGGATGTGCCGATGACCCGCCCTCGTTTCACCAGGTTGCAGATCGCCTGCCACTGGCTCACCGCCGCACTGATCCTGCTGATCGTCGCGCTGCCCTACGGCAGTGAGGCATTCTTCGAAGCCCTGCTCGGCGGCAAGGGCAATGTGTTCACCCTGCACAAGTCGCTGGGCGTGCTGGTGCTGCTGCTTACCGTGCTGCGTCTGTTCGCGCGGCGCCGTGCCGTCGAGCCGTTGCCGGCCAAGCCACCGCTGGAGCGCTGCATGGTCGCGGCCGGCCACGGGTTGCTCTACCTGTTGCTGCTGGCGCTGCCGCTGTCCGGCCTGCTGTTCGGCAGCCGGCCGTTCAGCCTGTTCTGGCTGGTGGAGGTCGGCCCGCTGCCGCTGTCGTCCGATGTGCGCGGGCTGGCCAAGGATGTGCACATCCTCGGCCAGTACCTGTTGTTCGCCATGCTCATCGGCCACGCCGGCGCCGCGCTGTGGCACCACTACGTGCGGCGCGACGATACCCTCAAGGGCATGCTGCCGCTGCTGCGCTGAGGTCTGCGCTCAGCCCTGCACCACGCGCGCAATGGCTTGCGCCAGCTGGTCCAGGCGCTCGGCATCCAGCCCGGCGACGTTGGCGCGGCCGGTCTCGAGCAGGTACACCGCATCCTCGGCACGCAGGCGGCGCACCTGCTCGGCGCTCAGCCCGGTGTAGGAGAACATCCCGCGCTGTCGGGCGATGTGGGCGAAGCGCCGGTCCAGGCCGTAAGGCGTCAGGGCCTCCACCAGCCCGCGGCGCAGGCTGGCGATGCGCTGGCGCATGCGCTCGACCTCGTCCTGCCAGATCTGCCGCAGCGGGTCGTCGGCGAGGATCGCCGCCACCACCGCGGCGCCATGGGCCGGCGGCGTCGACCAGAGGTTGCGCGCCAGCGAGGCGAGCTGGCTGCGCACATCCAGCAGGCGCTCGGTATTGGCGGTGATGGCCAGCAGCGCGCCGGTGCGTTCGCGATACAGGCCGAAGTTCTTCGAGCAGGAGCTGGTGATCAGCATTTCCGGCAGCGTTTCGGCGAACAGGCGCACCGCCCAGGCGTCCTCTTCCAGGCCGTCGCCGAAGCCCTGGTAGGCGAAGTCGAACAGCGGCAGCAGCTCGCGCGTGCGCACCACGTCCAGTACCCGCAACCAGTCGTCCTGGCTGAGATCGAAGCCGGTGGGGTTGTGGCAGCAGGCATGCAGCAGCACGACGTCGCCCCGCGGAACCTGCTGCAGGACGGCGAGCATGCCGTCGACATCGAGGCGGTTGTCGGCACCGACATAGGGGTAGTGGTTGACCGGCAGGCGGGCGGCGGCGAAGAGGGTTTCGTGGATCGGCCAGGTCGGCTCGCTCAGCCAGATGCCGCGTCCGGGCAGGCACTTGGCGATGAACTCGCCGGCCAGACGCAGCGCCCCGGTACCGCCGGGCGTCTGCGTGCAGCCGGCGCGGTGCTCGCTGAGGGCGATCGAGCGGCCGCCGAGCACCAGACGCAGCAACTGGGCGCCGAACTGTGGGTCGCCGTGGCCGCCGATGTAGCTCTTGGTCTGCTCGCTGTCCACCAGCCGCTGCTCGGCCAGCTTCACCGCCCGCGGGATCGGTGTCAGGCCCTGGGAATCCTTGTAGACGCCGACGCCGAGGTCGATCTTGGCCGGGTTCGGATCGCTGTTGTACAGCTCCATGAGCCCGAGGATCGGATCGCCGGGTACGCGGGAAATCTGACCGAAGTGCATTACTTGCGTCCTTCTGCCGTGCTCGCGAGCTGATCGGTGCGCGCGGCCATGATGAAGTCGTTGCGGTGCAGGCCCTTGATCGAGTGGCTCCACCAGGTGACGGTAACCTTGCCCCATTCGGTGAGCAGCCCGGGATGGTGGCCCTCGGCTTCGGCGATCTCGCCGACCGCGTTGGTGAAGGCCAGGGCGTGCCTGAAGTTCTTGAACAGGAAGACCTTCTCCAGCTCCATGTGGCCGTCACGGGTTTCGATGTTCCAGTCGGGAATCTCGCGGATCAGCGTGGCCAGTTCCTCGTCGGAGACCTTCGGCGCATCGGCACGGCAGGCTTCGCAATGGGCTTGGGTGAGGGCGGTCATGGTTCGGTCCTTTTGTTTGATCATTTAAACAATGTAGGGTGGAAAACCGCGCAGCGTTTTCCACGCGTCGGTTTCGGCCTGCACGTTTGGCTTGCACAGGCCGAGCGGCGGCCTCGAGCGACGCGTGGATAAGCCTTCGGCGTTATCCACCCTACGCTGCCTTGGGCGGGAATTTCGGTGCGTGCAGGCCGAGGTGCATGGCCTCGTGGACCAGCGCCATGATGTCCTGGCGGGCCAGGTCGAACAGCGCGTGCAGGTCCGGCAGGACGAAATACAGCGGCTGCAGGATGTCGATGCGGTAAGGCGTGCGCATGGCTTCCAGGGCATCGAAGGGCTGCTGCTCGGGCACCTCGGACAGGCTGTAGAGCGTCTCCTTCGGCGAGGAGAGGATGCCGCCACCATAGATGCGCCGACCGGCCGGGGTGTCGACCAGGCCGAATTCGATGGTCATCCAGTACAGCCGCGCCAGGTAGACGCGTTCCTCCTTGCTCGCGCGCAGGCCGAGCTGGCCGTAGGTGTGGGTGAACTCGGCGAACCAGGGGTTGGTCAGCAGCGGGCAGTGGCCGAAGATCTCGTGGAAGATGTCCGGTTCCTGCAGGTAGTCCAGCTCCTGCGGCGTGCGGATGAAGGTGGCCACCGGAAAGCGTTTGCTCGCCAGCAGCTCGAAGAAGGTCTGGAACGGGATCAGCGCCGGCACCCGCGCCACCTGCCAGCCGGTGCTGGCCTGCAGCACGCGGTTGATTTCGCCGAGCTGAGGGATGCGCTCATGGGGCAGGGCGAGTTGCGCGAGGCCAGCGAGGTATTCCGGGCAGGCACGACCGTCGAGCAGCTTCAGTTGCCGCTCGATCAGCGTCTGCCAGACGGCGTGTTCGGCGTCCGGATAGTGGATGTGCCCCTGCGCGTCCGGTTCGCGGGCAACGTAGTGGGTGGTTTTCATCGGTACTCCTGCGCCGCTCGGGCATCTTGTTGTTCTCGATGCCCCCATTCGAACGCGAGCGCATGCCCGGAGCGAGGCCTTGCTGCGGCGTGTTGTCGCAGGTGCTCGGGCGTTTTTGTAACGAAAGCATGACGATCGCCGCAGTCATCGGATGGACGGCCTTGTCGATCGCTGCGCATGGCAAATAATCTTGACGGAAATTTGCGGGCATCGCTGAAAAGCCCGCCGCCCCCGACAACAACAACAGGGCAGCTCCCATGCGTATCAAGATCCATTGCCAGAACCGCGTCGGCATCCTGCGCGACATGCTCAACCTGCTGGTCGACTACGGCATCAACGTCGCCCGTGGCGAGGTGGGCGGCGAGCAGGGCAACGCCGTCTACCTGCACTGCCCCAACCTGATGAACCTGCAGCTGCAGGCGCTGCGGCCGAAGATCGAGGCGCTGCCGGGCGTGTTCGAACTGCGCAAGGTCAGCCTGATGCCCAGTGAACGGCATTCGCTGGAACTCAATGCCCTGCTCGGCGCGCTGGACTTCCCGGTGCTGTCGATCGACATGAGCGGCGCCATCGTCGCCGCCAACCGCGCGGCGGCGCAGCTGCTCGGCGTGCGCGTCGACGAGGTGCCGGGCATGAGCCTGTCGCGCTACGCCGAGGATTTCGACCTGCCCGAGCTGGTGCGTGCCAACAAGGCGCGGATCAACGGCCTGCGGGTGAAGATCAAGGGCGACGTGTTCCTCGCCGACATCGCCCCGCTGCAGTCCGGGCACGACGACAGCGAGGCGCTGGCTGGCGCGGTGCTCACCCTGCATCGGGCGGATCGGGTAGGGGAGCGCATCTACCAGGTGCGCAAGCAGGAGCTGCGTGGCTTCGACAGCATCTTCCAGAGCTCCAAGGTGATGGCCGCGGTGGTGCGCGAGGCGCGGCGCATGGCGCCGCTGGATGCGCCACTGCTGATCGAGGGCGAGACCGGCACCGGCAAGGAGCTGCTGGCGCGCGCCTGCCACCTGTCCAGCCCGCGCGGGCAGTCGCCGTTCATGGCGCTCAACTGCGCCGGGCTGCCGGAATCGATGGCCGAGACCGAGCTGTTCGGCTACGGCCCCGGCGCCTTCGAAGGCGCGCGGCCGGAGGGTAAGCTCGGCCTGCTGGAACTCACCGCCGGCGGCACGCTGTTTCTCGACGGCGTCGGCGAGATGAGTCCGCGGCTGCAGGCCAAGCTGCTGCGCTTCCTGCAGGATGGCGGCTTCCGCCGGGTCGGCAGCGACGAGGAGGTCTATCTCGACGTGCGGGTGATCTGCGCGACCCAGGTGGACCTCTCCGAGCTCTGCGCCGCTGGCCAGTTCCGCCAGGACCTCTATCACCGCCTCAACGTACTGTCGCTGCACATTCCGCCGCTGCGCGACTGCCTGGACGGCTTGCAGCCGCTGGCGCTGCATTTCATCGACCAGGCCAGCCGACAGATCGGCTGCGCCCTGCCGACGCTCTCGCCGCAGGCGCTGGAGCGGCTGGCCGGCTACCACTGGCCGGGCAACGTGCGCCAGCTGGAAAACACCCTGTTCCAGGCGGTTTCGCTCTGCGAGGGCGGCACCATCAAACCCGAGCACATCCGCCTGCCGGGCTACGGCGCGGCGCAGCCGCTGGGCGATTTCTCCCTGGACGGCGACCTGAGCGCCATCGTCGGGCGCTTCGAGAAGGCGGTGTTGGAAGGCCTCTACGCGCAGTACCCCAGCAGCCGCCTGCTGGGCAAGCGCCTCGGCGTGTCGCATACCACCATCGCCAACAAGTTGCGCGAGCACGGCATCGGCAGGGAGGGGTAAGTGGCGCGCGCTGGAGGTTCGCTCGGGCCTCGGTGCGGTGTTGGGCTTCGCTGCACTCAACCCAACCTACGGCCGATGCCGATCGTAGTTGGGTTGAGCCGCATAGCGACGAAGTCCAACGAGTGCGGGGCGTCTGGCGAACCGGGTTCCCACGAGCCAGGCGGTCCGGCCCGGCTCGTGGGATGAATCACTTCAGCATTCGATGATGTTCACCGCCAGCCCGCCGCGGGCAGTCTCCTTGTATTTACTCTTCATGTCGGCGCCGGTCTGGCGCATGGTGCGGATCACCTTGTCCAGCGAGATGAAATGCCGGCCGTCGCCGCGCAGGGCCATGCGCGCGGCGTTGATCGCCTTCACCGCGCCCATGGCGTTGCGCTCGATGCAGGGCACCTGGACCAGCCCGCCGACCGGGTCGCAGGTCAGCCCGAGGTTGTGTTCCATGCCGATCTCGGCGGCGTTCTCCACCTGTTGCGGGGTGCCGCCGAGCACTTCGCAGAGCGCGCCGGCGGCCATCGAGCAGGCCACGCCGACCTCGCCCTGGCAGCCGACTTCGGCGCCGGAGATCGAGGCGTTCTCCTTGTAGAGGATGCCGATCGCCGCGGCGGTGAGCAGGAAGCGCACCACGCCGTCCTCGCTGGCGCCCGGCACGAAGCGCACGTAGTAGTGCAGCAGCGCCGGGACGATGCCGGCGGCACCATTGGTCGGCGCGGTGACCACGCGCCCGCCGCTGGCGTTTTCCTCGTTCACCGCCAGGGCGTAGAGATCGACCCAGTCCAGCACGTTGAGCGTGTCGCGCAGGTTGGCCTCGGGGTGTTCGCTGAGCTGGCGGTACAGGCCCGCGGCGCGGCGGCGGACCTTGAGCCCGCCGGGCATCACGCCTTCGGTGCGACAGCCGGCGGCCACGCATTCCTGCATCACCCGCCAGATCTCCAGCAGCCCGGCGCGGGTCTGCGCCTGCGGACGCCAGGCGGCTTCGTTGGCCAGCATCAGCTGGCTGATGCTCAGGCCATGCGCCGTGCAGTGGCCGAGCAGCTCGGCGGCGCTGTGGAACGGGTAGGGCAGCGCGGTGGCGTCCTCGACGATGCGGTCGCTGCCGGCGGCCTGCTCGTCGACGACGAAACCGCCGCCCACCGAGTAGTACTCCCGGCTGCGCAGTTGCAGGCCGGCGGCATCGAAGGCGCGGAAGATCATGCCGTTGGGATGGTAGGGCAGCGCCTTGCGGATGAAGACCAACTGCTCGGCGACGTCGAAGCGGATGGCCTTTTCGCCGAGCAGGTGCAGCTCGGCGCTTTCGCGGATCGCCGCCAGGCGTGCCGGAATCGTCGTGGTGTCCACCGACTCGGGTTGTTCGCCCTCCAGCCCGAGCAGCACCGCCTTGTCGCTGCCATGGCCCTTGCCGGTGGCGCCGAGCGAACCGTACAGCTCGACCTTGACGCTGGCGGTGGTCTCCAGCAAGCGGTCGCGGCGCAGGCCCTCGGCGAAGCGCCGCGCCGCGCGCATCGGCCCGACCGTATGCGAGCTGGAGGGGCCGATGCCGATCTTGAACAGGTCGAAAACGCTGAGGGACATGGGCGGCTCCAGTGGCGTGATTGCCGGGATACTCCTAGCCTAGACCGCGTGGCCCGTCGATAGTGACAGAGCGGGGACCGTCGGGGGAGCGGCCGGGGATTGGCGGCGAGGCCGTTGCGCACGGCGGTGGCCGTCTGCTCGGCCTGGTCGATGGCGACCTTCGATCTGCCTGGCGCCGATGGCGTCTTCCCCTGAGGCCGTGCAGCCTGGTGGAAAACGCTCCGCGGTTTTCCACCCTACGCGCTCCTCCGAGACTCGACGTGGTCCCGCCCTACGGGGGAAGCCCCTACGCCAGGTCGGTATCCAGCAGGGCGCCATGGCGGTCGGCGTATTTCTCGCGGATGTGCAGGATGTCCGGCAGCGCCTGTCGGAATGGCTCGATCAGCGCCGGATCGAAATGCCGGCCGGCCTGCTGCTCGATGTAGTCCAGTGCATCCTCCACCGCCCAGGCCTTCTTGTAGGGGCGTTCCGAGGTGAGCGCGTCGAACACGTCGGCGATGGCGATGACGCGCGCCATCAGCGGGATTTCCTCGCCGCGCAGGCCGCGCGGATAGCCGCTGCCGTCCCATTTCTCGTGGTGGCAGAGGGCGATGGTACGGGCCGCCTGCAGCAGCTCGTCGCAGTGGTTGCCGATGATGTCCGCGCCCATCTGCGCGTGCTGGCGCATGATCGCCCACTCCTCGGCGTCCAGCCTGCCCTGCTTGAGCAGGATGTGGTCCGGCACGCCGATCTTGCCGACGTCGTGCATCGGCGCGGCGTTGAACAGCATTTCGGTGAAGTTCTCGCCGAAGCCCGCCGCCTGGCTGAGCAGGCGCGAGAAATGGCTCATGCGGATGATGTGGTTGCCGGTCTCGTTGTCGCGGAATTCCGCGGCGCGGCCGAGGCGGCGGATGATCTGCAGGCGGCTGTTGTTCAGCTCGGCGGTGCGCAGGTTGACCAGGCGCGTCAGCTCGCGGGTCTGGTCGTAGAGCGCCAGGTGGGTCTGTACCCGGGCCAGCACCAGGTGCGGGCTGATGGGCTTGGTGAGGTAGTCCACCGCGCCCAGTTGCAGGCCCTTGCGCTCGTCCTCGATCTCGCTCATGCCGGTGATGAAGATGACCGGGATGGCGCGGGTGTCCGGATTGCGCTTGAGCCGCTCGCAGATCTGGAAACCGTCCAGCCCCGGCAGCATCACGTCCAGCAGGATCAGGTCCGGCGGGTCCTCGGAGAAGGCGATGCGCAGCGCCTTCTCGCCGTCGAGGGCGACCCGGGTGCGGTAGAAGGGCGCGAGTACTCTGGTGAGCAGGTCGATGTTCTGCGGCTGATCGTCGACCACGAGGATGGTGCTGGGCTGTTCGGTTCCGGTCACGGTCTATCCCTGTCTGTGTGGTTGCGCCGAGGCGACGTGTGCGTCGCGGTTTCCTGTCATTTCGCGGGTGAGCTCCGCCACCAGTGCCAGGGCTTCGTCGAACGCGTAGCGCGCGACCAGCCCGTTCAGTTCATCGGCCGTCGCCCTGCGCTGCATGACCCTCAATTGCTCGACGATGCCCGGCGCCTCGCGCAGCGCGGCGGCATCGTCGGCGCGCAGCAGCGTGGCCAGTCGATCCAGCTGGCCGAGCAGCAGTTGCCGCTCGCCCGCGACCTGCTCTGGCGGCTCCTCCTGCGCGGGGGGCGGCAGCGCATGATGGATGTCCTCCAGTAGGCGCTCGAGCGTCTGTTCGAGCGCGGCGACGGCCGTGGGGGCGTGCTGCGGCTGGCGGAGCTGCTGCTCCAGGGTGGCGGCCTGCTCGGCCAGCTGCGCGGCGCCGATGGTCGCGGCGAGCCCCTTGAGCGTGTGGGCGATGCGTGCGGCGCTGGCGCGATCGTCCTCGGCGAGTGCCTGGCGGATGCGCTCGACGCTGTCGGCCTGGGTTTCGCCGAAGCGCCGGATCAGGTGCTGCAGCAGTGCCGCGTCGCCGGCCAGGCGGTCGAGGGCCTGCGCCTGTTGCGACAGAGCGGGAATCGCCGGCAGCAAGGCGACGTTCGCCGGCGGCTCGGCGATCGCGGGGGCCGGTGGCGCCTGGCGTGGCGTGATCCACTGGCGCAGGGTGATGAACAGCCGCTGCACGTCGATCGGTTTGGCGATGTGGGCGTTCATGCCGGCGGCCAGGCAGCTTTCCTTGTCGCCGGCCATGGCGTTGGCGGTCATCGCCAGCACCGGCAGGTCGAGCAGGCCGAGCTGCTGGCGAATCCGCCGGGTGGCCTCGAAGCCGTCCATCACCGGCATCTGGCAATCCATCAGGACGCCGTCGTAGTCGCCGTGCAGCAGCATTTCCAAGGCCTGCGCGCCGTGCTCGGCGACATCCACGTGGATGCCGGCCTGGTCGAGGATGTCCACCGCCATTTCCTGGTTGACCGGGTTGTCCTCGACCAACAGCAGGTGCGCGCCGCGCAGCGCTTCGCGGGCCTGGCGGTACTCGCTCGCCAGCAGGTTGCGCTGGGGCTGGCGCGCGGCCTGTTTGCCGAAGGCATTGAGGATGGTGTTGAGCAGGATCGAGGGGGTCACCGGTTTGATCAGGACCGCCTCGATCGGCAGGTCGCCCAGGCTCGCCAGCAATTCGTCGCGGCTGTAGGCGGTGGCCATGACGAACAGCGGTGTCTCGGCCACTTGGCTGGCGCGGATGTGGCGCACGGCTTCGACGCCGCCCATGCCGGGCATCAGCCAGTCCATGATCACCAGGCGATAGGGGTGGCCCTGCTGCTGGGCGCGCAGCAGTTCGTCGATGGCGTCTTCGCCGCGGCTGAGGGTGGCCACCACGAAGCCCAGCGAGCCGAGCATGGCGGTGAAGATCTGCCGTGCACTGGCGTTGTCGTCCACCACCAGGATGCGCATGCCCCTTACGTCCTCGTCGCACACCGGCAGTTCGCGCTGTTCCTGCTGCAGGCCGAAGCGCGCACTGAACCAGAAGGTACTGCCGGCGCCGGGTGTCGATTCGACGCCGATCGCGCCGTGCATCATTTCCACCAGGCGCTTGCTGATGGTCAGCCCCAGGCCGGTGCCGCCATGGCGCCGCGAGGTGGACGAGTCGGCCTGGGTGAAGGCCTGGAACAGCTTGCGGCGGTCGTCCTCGGCGATACCGATGCCGGTGTCGCTGACCTCGAAGCGCAGGCTGACATCCTCTTCACCGAACGCCTCGACGCGGATGGCGACCTTGACCTCACCGTGCTCGGTGAACTTGATGGCATTGCTGAGCAGGTTGAGCAGCACCTGGCCGAGCCGCAGCTGGTCGCCGACCAGCGCGGTGGGTACGTCGGTGGCGATGTCGAAGAGCAGTTCCAGGCCCTTGTCCTGGGCGTTGATCACCGAGAGGTCGGCGAGGTTGTGCATGACCTCGTCGAGTTGGAAGTGCGCCTGTTCGAAGGCGAGCTTGCCGGCCTCGATCTTGGAGAAATCGAGGATGTCGTTGATGATGCCCAGCAGCCCCTGGGCGGCGCCGTGGACCTTCTCGATGTAGTTGCGCTGGCCGGGGGCGAGGTCGGATTGCAGCGCCAGGTGTGACATGCCGATGATGACGTTCATCGGCGTGCGGATCTCGTGGCTCATGTTCGCCAGGAAGTCCGACTTCATCCGCGCCGCCTCCTCGGCCAGCCGGCGGGCTTCGCCGATGACGCGTTCCGATTCCTTCTGCGCGCCGATGTCGATCAGGGTGCCGACCAGTCCGCTGATGCGCTGCTCGCTGTCGGTGAAGCTGGCCAGGGAATAGATCACCGGATGCACGTGCCCGTCGGCCAGCGGGATCTCCGCCTCGAGGGTGAGCGTGCCGCCCTGGCACAGCAACTCCTGGTTGCGCTCCTGGAAAAAGTCCCGCTTGTCCGCCGGCAGCCTGATCAGGTCCTGCACGGTCTTGCCGAGCAGGTCGTCCTCGCGTAGCGCGAAGGCGTCGAGGAACGCTTGGTTGAAGCCCAGGTAACGGCCTTGCACATCCTTGAAGAACACCGGGTAGGGCAGGGTATTGAGCAGCACGCGCTTGAAGTTGAGCTGGTCGGCGATGGTCTGCTCGTAGGCCATGCGCTGGCTGACGTCGCGCAGCACGGCGCAGAGGCAGATTCCCTGTTCGTCCAGGTAGGGCATGCGTGTCATGCTCATTTCCAGCGGCAGTTCGCGGCCGGACTTGGTCTGGCCGATGTAGCTGCCGGCGCGGCTGCCCACCGCGAGGGTGCCGCCGCGCTGCAGGAATGCCTCGCGCATCAGCGCGTGTTTCGTGCGAAAGCGCGCAGGTACCAGCAGGTCGGCGTCGAGGCCGAGCAGCTCGCCGGGCTGGTAGCCGAACGTCTCATGCATCCTCGGATTGGCCATGAGGATGATGCCGCGGTCATCCACGACCACCATGGGGTCTGGCGATGCCTCGATGATGTGGCGGTACCAGGACTCGGTGCTCCTGAGCTTCAGGCGCTGGCTTTCCAGTTCCGCCATGGTGTTCTGGTAGTCCTGGAGCGCCCGCGAGAGGTTGCCCAGCTCGTTGTTCTCGGCCTGGCTGAAGTCCAGCCCGCGCTCGCCCTGCGCCAGGCGGTGGGTCTTGCGGGTCAGGTCCTCCAGCGGATCGAGCACCTTGCGCTTGTACAGGTAGAAGAGCGTGACCAGCACCAGCAGGAGGGTCAGCGCCATGGCCAGCAGGGCTGCCAGCATGGCGTGCTGTACCTTGCGGTTGAGCTGCTCGAGGACGGCGGGCATGCGGTTGCGCATGTTCTGGGCGATGTCGCCGATCAGGTCGTTGAGCGCCATCTTGTGCTGGCGGTAGCGTGTGCCGTAGATCGTGTCCAGTGCCGTGGTGCCGTCGCCACCTTCGGCGAAGGCGAATACGGCGGCCTCCATGGCCGTCAGCCTGGCCGAGGCTTGCCGCGCCTGCTCCAGCAGTGCCCGCTCGCTCTCGAGCACCGGATACTGGTGCAGCGTGGCGAGCAGCGGCTCGCGGCCGCCGAACCGTTCGACGGCTTGCCGATAGGCTTCCAGGTAATGCGGCTGGCGCGTATAGGCGTAGCCTTCGGTGGCATCGGTCAAGGCTTCGTTGGCGCGCTGGAAGCGGTTTAGCATCTCGCTGGCCCGCTGGAGTTCCAACAAGCCGTCGCGACGCTCCTGCGCCAGGGCGAACGCCAGCAGCACGCTGATGCAGGCCATGCCTAGCAGGCCCATCACCAGCAGGGAAACGAGGTTGCTGAGCTTTCGAAGCTTCACCGAGGAGGCCCGCCTTTGGATTCAGAGGGTGGTTGGGCGAGCAACGAGGCCCGTTGCTTCGATGATAGCCACTAGCCAGTCTAGAAGGGCTTTTCACGCCTGCACAGGTCATATACGACTAATGTTGCGCGAGCTGTGACAGGGCCTTGCGCGGCGGTCTGTTTTGCTATTCGCGCGTCTTGCATGGACTGCTGGCGCAAACGTGAACCAGTCTGCAAGTGCGGGCTGGACATGTGGCCCCCTGCTTGTACCGGCGTTGCCTATGTCGAACACTTCGCCTCACCTGCGAGCGAGGCCGATGCGCGCTTCGCCTGCAGGGCATTCCAATAAAGGTAGCCGCCGGTGGACACCGCCGCGAATGAGCTGCCTCCGGTGGACCGCTGCCCGCAGCGCAACGGCTTCATCCATTTCATTTCACTGACCGAATCGGGCGGCGCTCACGAGGTGCCCAGCTCGATGCATTGCATTTGGGGGAGTCCATGTTCAGGTCTTGCGTTACCGCAGCGCTCGCGGCGCTGTATGTTCTGGCCGCTCCGGCCATGGCCGCCGATGGCGAGCCGGTGGTCATCAAGTTCGCCCACGTGGTGGCGGATGACACGCCCAAGGGCAAGGGCGCCCTGCTGCTGAAGAAGCTGGTGGAGGAGCGCCTGGCCGGCAAGGTCCGGGTCGAGGTGTACCCGAACTCGACGCTGGTCGGCGATGCCGAGGAAATGCAGGCGCTGTTCGACAACAAGGTACAGCTGCTGGCGCCGTCGATGTCCAAGTTCGCGCCCTACACGAAGAAGCTGCAGGTGTTCGACCTGCCCTTCCTGTTCGACGATGCCGAGGCGCTGCAGCGCTTCCAGAAGCGCGAAACCGCGCGCCAGTTGCTGCGTTCGATGGCCGACTATGGCGTCTACGGCCTGGCCTACTGGAACAACGGCCTGAAGCAGCTTTCCGCCACCACGGCGCTGCGCACGCCGCAGGATGCCAGCGGCCTGGCGTTCCGTATCCAGCCCTCGCCGGTGCTCGAGGCGCAGTTCGCCGCGGTCGGCGCCAAGTCGGTGGTGCTGCCGTTCGCCAAGGTCTACGAGTCGCTCAAGGGCGGCGTTGTGCAGGGCGCCGAGAACCCCTGGTCGAACATCCTCAGCCAGAACATGCACAGCGTTCAGCCCTATATCACCGAGAGCAACCACGGCGTGCTGGACTACATGCTGATCACCAACAACGAGTTCTGGTTGAGCATGCCGTTCGCCCTGCGCTCCGAGCTGGAAGGCATCATTCTCGAAGTGACCCAGGCGGTGAACCGCGAGGCCGCCGCCGTGAACCAGCGCGATCGCGAACGCATTCTCGCCAGCGGCCGCAGCCAGCTGATCACCCTGACGGCGGAAGAGCGCCAGCTGTGGCGCGACAAGATGCTGCCGGTCTGGAACGCCTACGAGGCGGACATCGGTGCCGACGTGATCCGCGCGGCGATGACGGTCAACCGCCGGCGCTGAGGCCTTCGCGGCCCGAAGCACTCATCGCCATCCGCCGGCACCGGCTTGCTGGCGATGCTTCTGCCAGGCGCCGGATCATCCGCCAAGGGGGCGGCACCGCCCTATGCTTGCCGGCCGGCATAACAGGCCGGCGAGCTGGGGCGATCCAACCGATCCAGCTCTTCCTCCAGCCATTCGGCGAGCACTTGTGCGTTGTTGTGCTGTTCGTCGCGGGCGGCATAGATCAACGTCAGCGTGCCACGCTCGGCCGGCTCCAGCAGCGGCCACCAGTGTTCGGGGTGGGCCGCCAGTTCCGTGCGATAACGCTGGCGGAACTCGGCGAAGGCCAGGCTGCCGCCCTTGAAGGCGCGCCGCAGTTCGGTCGAGGGCGCCAGCGCCGGTAGCCAGGCGTCCAGCGGCAGGTTTTCCTTGCGGCAGTTGCGTGGCCAGAGCCGGTCCACCAGTACCCGTCTGCCGTCGCTTGCCGCCGCGGCCTGGTAGGCGCGTTTGCACTGGATCATGGGTTCGTTCTCTGTGCAGTGGGCTTGCAGCCAGCGTAGGCTAAGCCAGGGCTATCTTGTGGGTATTTAATACCTTTATGTGCTGTGATTAATACCTTTACTGTTTGGGTTTTAATGACCGTGAATTTTTCATCTTATTGATTTATAAGGCCTAAATAGTCGGCACGTTTCCTGAAAAGAATGACTGCGACAACCATTCATTCAAGAGGGCAACACATGAAAAAGTCGACGGTTCTGTTTGCGGCAGCGGCAATTCTGGCAAGCAACCTGGCCAGCGCGGACGAAATTCTCGAAGTGCACGAAGATCGCGCGGTGGGCGGTGGCTTCGGCGGGCTCAGCGGCTTTATGCTCGGCGCGGCGGCGGGCGGGCCGATAGGCGCGCTGGTCGGTGGCGGCGTCGGTTACCTGATGGGGCAGGGCGTGCAGAGTGCCACCGGGCTGGAGCAGACCCTCTACGTGGTGAAGAAGGATGACGGCAGCACCTCGCGCATCCGCACCTCGGACGGTCGCTTCCTGCAGGGCGAGCATATCGAGCGTGACGGCGCACGGATCACCGCTGCTGCGAAGTAGCGGCCGTGCAGGTAGTCTTCCTGCGCCCGCGTACGAAACGGCAACGGACCCTAACGGAGGCCCTGATGAGTTATTCACTGCTGCATGTGCTGCATCTGCTGGCGGCGATCTTCTTCATCGGTACGCTGTTCTTCGAGGTGATGATCCTCGGACGTATCCGGCGGCAGCTCGGCGAGCAGACCATGCTGGCGGTGGATCGGGCCGTGGGTGCCCGCTCGCGGGTGGTGCTGCACTGGGTGGTGCTGTTCGTCTACGGCGCCGGCATCGGGCTGGCCTGGTATCACCGCCAGGCACTGGCCGATCCCTTGGCCAGCAGCTTCGCCACGCTGCTTTCGCTGAAGATCCTGCTGGCGATCGGCGTGTTCGTCAGCTTCGGCCTGGTGGCGATCCTGCTGCGCCGCGGGAGCATGACGCCGGCCCGCTACCGAGCGCTCCACTGGGCGATCTTCGCTCAGATGATCGGCATCGTGTTGCTGGCCAAGGGGATGTTCTACCTGCACTGGTAGGGCGGGCGTATCCTGCCGCACCGTCCTAGCAGGTCCTTCGCGGGCGGTGATGATTTCGGTCAAGAATGGCCGCGCTTTTCGTGGTGCTGATGGCGAGCGATTCAGCCGCCGCACGCTCGTTGCGTTCGCCGCCACGGCGTCTATGGTGGCTGCATCATTCCCGGATCAGCAGAGGTTCCGCATGAATTTCGCCTACAGCCCGCGCGTGGAAGCGCTGCGCCAGCAGCTGCGCGCCTTCATGGAGCAGTACATCGTGCCGCGTATCGGCGCCTGGCATGCCGAGGTCGGCGCCGGCCGCTATCCGGTCTCGTTCATGGAGGACCTCAAGGCCCTGGCCCGTTCCGAGGGGCTGTGGAACCTGTTCCTGCCGTCGTTGCGCGAGGACGAGCCGGGCATGGGCCTGAGCAACCTGGAATACGCGCCACTGGCGGAGATCATGGGCCGCGTGCACTGGGCTTCCGAGGTGTTCAACTGCAACGCACCGGATACCGGCAACATGGAGCTGCTGCACCTGTTCGCCACGCCCGCGCAGCGCGAGCGCTGGCTCAAGCCGCTGCTCGAAGGCGAGATCCGCTCGGCCTTCGCCATGACCGAACCGGACGTGCCGTCGTCCGACGCCACCAACATCCAGACGCTGATCCAGCGCGACGGCGATGACTACGTGATCAATGGCCGCAAATGGTTCATCACCAACGCCTCGCATCCCAACTGCCGGCTGCTGATCGTGATGGGCAAGACCGACCCGCAGGCCGACACCCACCACCAGCAGAGCATGATCCTGGTGCCGTTCGACACGCCCGGCGTCGAGCTGCTGCGCAACATCCCGGTGATGAACCACATCGCCCCGGAAGGCCATAGCGAGCTGCTGCTGCGCAACGTGCGGGTGCCGGCGAGCAACCTGCTGGGCCAGGAAGGCGACGGTTTCATGATGGCCCAGGCGCGCCTCGGGCCGGGGCGCATTCACCACTGCATGCGCTCGATCGGCATGGCCGAACTGGCGCTGGAGCTGATGGTCGAGCGTTGCCAGGAGCGCAAGGCGTTCGGCAAGTACCTGCAGCAGTATTCCAACATTGGCGACTGGATCGCCGAATCGCGCATCGAGATCGAGCAGGCGCGCCTGTTGGTGCTCAAGACCGCCTGGATGATCGACGAGGTCGGCGCCAAGGCCGCGCGCAAGGAGATCGCCATGATCAAGGCGCTGGTGCCGCGCATGCACACCAATGTCGTGGATCGCGCCATCCAGGTCTACGGCGCCATGGGCCTGACCCCGGACACGCCGCTGGCGGACATGTGGACCGGCGGCCGTGCGCTGCGCTTCGCCGATGGGCCGGACCAGGTGCACCTGCGCAGCATCGCCAGGATGGAGCTCAAGGCCAGCGAAGCCAGCCGCGGCGCGACCGCGGCCTACCTCACCCCGCCGGGCCGGCACTGAGCGGGTCGGCGCCTGGCTCCGGCCGTGCGGCCAGGACAGCTTCGCCGCTGAAGACGTAGCGGTTGCCGCCGGCGCGCTTGGCTCGGTTGCCAGTTCTCCAGCCCATCCGCCGCCAGCCACACCAGAAGTTGCATGGCGACCGCCCTGCCCGAAGGCAGGGTGGCCTCTTGCTCAGGAGATATTCGTTCAGCCTTTCGTGAGTTTGAGCAGGCTAACTGCCAGGAGCAGCCAGGCCATGCCGACAAATCCCAGCCAGGTAGACACGGCCATTAGACGCCGCAGAGAGGGGGGGAAATTTCTAACATCGTCGGCATCGAGTACCCCTTTGCGGACATTGAACGCCGAAAAGAACAAGGCCCCGCTGAGCGTGCCAACCAAGTAGAAACGTGAAGCCAGGCTTGTTGTTCCCAAAATGTCCTGCTGCCTGGCCCAGGCGCTGTTCGAAAGCGCCGAAAGCATGGTGTCGAAGCGGCGACAGGCGATAAAGACGCCAATCGCTACACCAGACAGAGCGATCACGAAGGGGGCCAAAAGGAATGCAATCTGCAAATCCAGAGGCCAAGTTTCAAACCAAGTGCTGAAATTCATTGCTGGCTCCGTTCATAGATCTTTTCCTCGGCCAGTTCTCCAGCCCATCCGCCGCCAGCCATACCAGAAGTTGCATGGCGACCGCCCTGCCCGAAGGCAGGGCGGCCTCTTGCTCAGGAGATATTCGTTCAGCCTTTCGTGAGTTTGAGCAGGCCAACCGCTAGAAATAGCCAAGCAGCAGCAATCCCCAAGAGCCAAGATGACCAAAGCATCCGGGGTTTAAGATGAGTCGGAAAATTCTCTATTTCATCAGGCTCCAGCTCACCACGGCGCAGGTAGAAACCCGAAAGCAGTACGGCGCCTGTTATGGCATTGACCTGCATATAACGCGCAATGAATCCAGGGCCAGCCCATATATTCAACTGGTTTCGAATATGGCGGCTGTTCGGGAAAGCTGCTTTCATTTCGTCTAGGTCGTGATAAACCATATAGACCGTGATGGCTTGCCCAATGGCCCCGATTACAAAGGGTGCCAGCATAAAAGCGAATGCCCACCAAGATGTCCAGAAGGCAGTCATGGTCTAGTTTGCTCGTACAAGAATTCCCCCATCCACTCCCCACCTGCTCCGCCGCCAGCCCCACCCACAACTGAAGCGCCGCCGACCACGACCAGGCCGCACACAATTCCGCCTATACCGCCAGATCCCAAACCGATAGCCGCACAAATAGGCCCTGCCGCAAAACGACTGGCAATGCCCACAGCAAGCGTTCCGCCACCTATCCCACCGGCAAAACCACCCGTCTCGGTGAAGCGGATTTTCTGGCAGGCCTGGGTTTCCCCTGCCCGGCATACCTCTTGAACCTTCAAAGTCGAGGCCGTACCGCCCAGGGCAAAGCCAATATAACCACCGTACTTGAGATATTTGGCTGCCTTGGCAATCTCGTCCATATGGGTGGCGTAGCCGGGTATCTGTCCGGGACCTCCACCTTTGCTCCAGTGGTGGACCAGGCTGCGAGTGGAGATGCCGAGATCGCGGCGTAATGTCGAGTAGTCGCCTAGCCCCAGCTGTTTGCCGAGGAAGGTCGCTTTCAACTGGGCGTCGAGCTGGCGGTACAGTTGTTGGCGTGAGGCGAAGAACCGTGGGCTCTGCAGGTGGCCATGCGTGGCGAACTCGCGTTGATGCAGGAATTCGAGGTCGTGCAGGGTGCCCGTGATCTGTTTCAGGCCCGTTTCCAGGACATCCTTGCCTATCCCCAGTGACTGGCTGGCGCCGTTCACCATCAAGGCGATTTCGGCCTGATGCGCTGCCATGAAGTCAGCCTCGCCTTCGCTTAGCGGCTCTAAGGCGGTGCGCACCTTCGTGGCCGCATCCATCAGCTCGGCCTCTTCGCGCAGGCAGGCAGAGGGATTGAGCAGGTTACCGAGGACGAATATTTCCCCAGCCTTGAAACCTTGGGCGAAGGTGGGATTCAGTGCCTTGATGCGGTTGGTCAGGTGTGAGTGAGGTTGGTCGGCGAATAGCCTGGCGAGCACTTGTTCGCCGGACATGCTGCGCGGCACGAGGTAGAAGCCAGGCGGCAGGGGCTCGGGGAGCTTGAGCATGTCGGGTGGCGGCCAGTCCGTTAGCTCGGGTATGACCTCGGCTTTCTCCTCCCAGGCGGCGAAGGAGGCACCGCCGTTACCGGGCTTGCTCTTCGGCAACTCGGCCTGCTGGCTCCAGCCCCGATCAATCTCCCAACTGGAGTCCCGGTAGCCGATGCTGCCTGCCCTCCAGTCGGTATCCAAGTCCCCGCTCCTGGCGAACGGGTAGGTTGGGTCTTTAAGGTTATCCGTCCCCATGAGCACTTCCCTATGCTGTCAAGTCCGGGCAGGAGTGTACTGTTTCAAGGGCACGGTCAATTGGCCTCTGTTCACGAAACTTGTGCTAGAGCAGCAGCATGTCGGGCGCATGAAGGAAGCCTGTGTGCTGCTCGCCGGGACCAGCCTGGAGGTTCAGGCTATCGGTCAGGAGGTGGGGTTCACCAGCGGGGCCAACTTCGCCACCGCGTTCAAGGAGCGCTTCGGTGTGTCACCGAGCCAGTTTCGCCAGACCTGCCTGGCGAAGGATGTCGGCGAGCCCGCATAAGGTGGCATCGGCACGGGGCTGGCCGTGGCGCTTGTCTCCACGAGTCGCCGCAGGTCGTGGCGCTCCCGTTTTCGCCACGATGGCCTATGCTCACCAATGGTGCATTGCACCAATTTGAGGCGTTTCATTGATGCAAGGCAATGGTCCGGCTGGTTCGGGCGTGGTTCGGGAGCGACCTTGATTGCAGTCAAGGGGGCTTGCCGAATGCCTCACCTACCATTGCGCCGCAATCGAGCAGTGGAAGTAGGTAACCTGATGAAGCCCCAGCTTTCTGTCGCCGGCGCGTTGTTCTCATGGGGAAAAAGCCTCGTCATTCTCCTGGCCATGATGGCTGCGGTGCTGCCAGCACAGGCCACGGTGTACGAGGCCGAGCAGCAGCGTATCGAGCAATTCTTCCCCGATGCCCAGAGCATCTCCGAGCCCGAGGGCGACTACCAGGTCCGCACCCTGCGCAAGGGTGACGAGGTCCTCGGCTATGCCTTCCAGACCATCAACGTCACCAACATTCCGGCCTACTCCGGCAAGCCGATCAACCTGCAGGTGCTGCTCGATCCGCAAGGGGCGATCAAGGACGCCTACATGCTCGAGCACCACGAGCCGATCCTGCTGATCGGTATCCCCGAGCAAAAGGTCCACGACTTCAACGCGCATTACGCCGGCATCAAGGCCGATCAGCGCGTGGTGGTCGGTCGTTCCAGCGACAGCAATGCGGTGACCATCGATGCGGTGACCGGCGCGACCGTCACGGTGATGGTGATCAACGAGATCGTCATGCGCGCCGCCCATGAGGTGGCCGTGTCGCTGGGGCTGATCGACGCCGGCGCGAGCGCCCGGCCGAAGCCCGCCAGCGTGCGCGAGGACGTCTACCAGCCGGCCAGCTGGAGCGAACTCACCGGCAACGGTGCGATCCGCCGCCTGCACCTGACCCGCGGGCAGATCGACGAGGCGTTCAAGGGCACCGAGGCCGAGGGCATCGACGAGGCCTCGCCGGAGACTGCCGGCGAAACCTTCATCGACCTCTACGCCACCCACCTGAATCCGCCGACCATCGGCCGCAACCTGCTGGGCGACAGCCAGTACCGCGACCTCATGCAGGGGCTCAAGCCCGGCGAGCACGCCATCGCCGTGCTGGGCAGCGGCGACTACTCGTTCAAGGGCTCGGGCTACGTGCGCGGCGGCATCTTCGATCGGGTACAGCTGCGCCAGTTCGGCAACATCATCAGCTTCCGCGACCTGGACTTCATCCGCCTGTCCGACGTCTATGCCGAAGGCATGCCGGGCTTCAGCGAGATGGCGATCTTCATCGTCCGCGAGCACGTGGCGTTCGACCCGGGCTCGCCCTGGAACCTGGAGCTGCTGGTGCGGCGCCAGACCGGCCCGATCAGCGGCGTGTTCACCAGCTTCGAACTGCCCTACCAGATGCCCGAGGCCTACATCGAGCGGCCGCAACCCACCGCCGAGGAACTGGCCGCCATCGAGGAAGCCAATCGGCCGATGTGGCTGAACATCTGGTACCAGAAGAGCTTCCAGATCGGCGTGATCGTCGCGGCGCTGCTGCTGCTGACGGTGATCCTCTTCCTGCAGGACAAGTTCACCGAGAAGCCGCACTTCCTGCACTGGCTGCGCCGTGGCTACCTGTTGTTCACCGTGCTGTTCATCGGCTGGTACATGCTGGGGCAGCTGTCGGTGGTCAACGTGCTGACCTTCGTCCATGCGCTGTTCCAGGACTTCCGCTGGGAGCTGTTCCTCTCCGACCCGGTGATCTTCATCATCTGGACCTTCACCGCGGCGACCATCCTGCTCTGGGGCCGTGGCGTGTTCTGCGGCTGGCTGTGCCCGTTCGGCGCGCTGCAGGAGCTGATCAACGAGGCCGCGCGCAAGCTGAAGATCCCGCAGTACGAACTGCCCTTCGCGGTGCACGAGCGGCTCTGGGCGATCAAGTACATCATCCTGCTGGTGCTGTTCGGCATCTCCCTGGAGTCGATGATGCTGGCCGAGAAGGCGGCCGAGGTGGAGCCGTTCAAGACCGCGGTCATGCTCAAGTTCGACCGCCAGTGGTGGTTCGTCGCCTACGCGGTGTTCCTGCTGGTGATCAACGTCTTCACCCGCAAGGTGTACTGCCGCTACGTCTGCCCGCTGGGCGCGGCGCTGGCGATCCCGACCAAGCTGCGCCTGTTCGACTGGCTCAAGCGGCGCAAGGAGTGCGGCACCCCCTGTCAGTTGTGCGCCAAGGAGTGCGAGATCCAGGCGATCCACCCCGACGGTCACATCAACGCCAACGAGTGCCACTACTGTCTCGATTGCCAGATGACTTACCACAACGACCACAAGTGCCCGCCGCTGGTGAACAAGCAAAAGCGCAAGAAGCGCGACAAGAAGGCGCCGACATCCGCTGACCTGATTCCCGTAGTGCAAGTGGTGGAACCCTGAGCGGCCGCCGGCGGCGAGGCGCTCGATCGATCGTGTTTGAAGAGATGTCCCAAAGGAGCGAAACCCCATGAGTGACAAGAGCAAGAGCAATCCCGAGGTGCTGGAGAAGGGCGGCCTCAGCCGTCGCGGCTTCCTGGGCGCCAGTGCGGTAACCGGAGCGGCGGTTGCCGCCACGGCGCTGGGCGGCGCGGTGATGAGCCGCGAAACCTGGGCCGCAGCGGTCAAGGACGCGCAGCAGAAGATCCATGTCGCACCGGGCGAGCTGGATGAGTACTACGGCTTCTGGAGCGGCGGCCACCAGGGCGAGGTCCGTGTGCTGGGCATTCCGTCGATGCGCGAGCTGATGCGCATCCCGGTGTTCAACGTCGACTCCGCCACCGGCTGGGGCCTGACCAACGAGAGCAAGCACATCCTCGGCGACAGCGCCAAGTTCCAGAACGGCGACTGCCACCATCCGCACATCTCCATGACCGACGGCAAGTACGATGGCAAGTACCTGTTCATCAACGACAAGGCCAACACCCGTGTCGCGCGCATCCGTCTGGACATCATGAAGTGCGACAAGATCCTGACCGTGCCGAACTGCCAGGCGATCCACGGTCTGCGCCTGCAGAAGGTGCCGCACACCAAGTATGTCTTCGCCAATGCCGAGTTCGTGATTCCGCATCCGAACGATGGCAAGGTCTTCGACCTGCAGGACGAGAACAGCTACACGATGTACAACGTCATCGACGCCGAGAAGATGGAGATGGCCTTCCAGATCATCGTCGACGGCAACCTCGATAACACCGATGCCGACTACACCGGTCGCTTCGCTGCTGCCACCTGCTACAACTCGGAGAAGGCCTTCGACCTGGGCGGCATGATGCGCAACGAGCGCGACTGGGTGGTGGTGTTCGACATCCATGCTGCCGAGAAAGCGGTCAAGGACGGCAAGTTTGTTACCCTGGGCGACTCCAAGGTGCCGGTGCTCGACGGTCGCAAGAAGAACGGCAACGACAGCGCGTTCACCCGCTACGTGCCGGTGCCGAAGAACCCGCACGGCTGCAACACCTCGTCCGATGGCAAGTACTTCATCGCCAACGGCAAGCTGTCGCCGACCGTGTCGATGATCGCCATCGACATGCTGCCCGACCTGTTCGCCGGCAAGCTCAAGGACCCGCGCGACGTGGTCGTCGGCGAGCCCGAGCTGGGTCTCGGCCCGCTGCACACCACCTTCGACGGCCGCGGCAACGCCTACACCACGCTGTTCATCGACAGCCAGGTGGTCAAGTGGAACATGGAGGAGGCCCGCCGCGCCTACAAGGGCGAGAAGGTCAACTACATCAAGCAGAAGCTCGACGTGCACTACCAGCCGGGCCACCTGCACGCCTCGCTGTGCGAAACCAGCGAAGCCGATGGCAAGTGGCTGGTGGCGCTGTGCAAGTTCTCCAAGGACCGCTTCCTGCCCACCGGCCCGCTGCACCCGGAAAACGACCAGTTGATCGACATCTCCGGCGACGAGATGAAGCTGGTGCATGACGGCCCGACCTTCGCCGAGCCGCACGACTGCATCATGGCCCGTCGCGACCAGATCAAGACCCGCAAGATCTGGGACCGCAACGATCCGTACTTCGCGCCGACCGTGGCCATGGCCAAGAAGGACGGCATCAACCTGGATACCGACAACAAGGTCATCCGTGACGGCAACAAGGTGCGCGTGTACATGACCTCCATGGCGCCGGCGTACGGCGTCACCGAGTTCACCGTCAAGCAGGGCGACGAAGTCACCGTGACCATCACCAACATCGACCAGATCGAGGACGTGTCCCACGGCTTCGTCATGGTCAACCATGGTGTGAGTATGGAGATCAGCCCGCAGCAGACCTCTTCCGTTACCTTTGTTGCCGACAAGCCCGGCCTGCACTGGTACTACTGCAGCTGGTTCTGCCACGCGCTGCACATGGAAATGGTCGGCCGCATGATGGTCGAGCCGGCCTGAGTCCTGTCTGGGCAAGGGGAGTCGCAGCCTGTGGCCGCGGCCCCCTCCAGAGGATGAAAAGCTGCGGTTTGCCAATCGAACCTGTAGGAGCCGGTTTGCCGGCGATCAGCCAAGAGCATCGCCGGCAAGCCGGCTCCTACAAAAACAGTTGCTATACGCAAACCGGCAGATAGAAAGAAGGTAAACGCAGTGCTCCAACCAGTGCTTCAACCCCTGGCACTTCTGGTGCTCCTGTTTCTCGGCGGCGTGGCCCAGGCGGCGCCGCAACCGATCACCGCTCTGCCGCTGCAGGCCGAGGGTGACCATCACTGGCGATTGCCCGCCGGCGAGTATGCCGGCCAGTTCCATATCGACCAGCCGCTGCAGCTGCGCTGCGAGCCCGGTGCGATCATCCGCGCGCAGGGCGCCGGCAACGCGCTGACCATCAACGCGCCCGACGTGACCGTCGAAGGCTGCACCCTGCTCGATTGGGGCCGCGACCTGACCGAAATGAATGCGGCCGTGTTCATCACCGCCGGGGCGCGGGGCGCGGTGATCCGCGACAACCGCCTCGAAGGCGCTGGCTTCGGCATCTGGGTCGACGGCACGCAGGACGTCGGCGTGATCGGCAACCGCATCGTCGGCGACGCCAGCGTGCGCTCGCAGGATCGCGGCAACGGCATCCACCTGTATGCGGTGCATGGCGCCCGGGTCGTCGGCAACCATGTGCGCGATACGCGCGACGGCATCTATATCGATACCTCCAACGGCAACCACCTGGAGGGCAATGTCCTCGAGGACCTGCGCTACGGCGTGCACTACATGTTCGCCAACGACAACAGCGTGATCGGCAACATCACCCGCCGCACCCGCACCGGCTTCGCGCTGATGCAGAGCCGCAAGCTGACGGTGACCGGCAACCGCTCCGAGCATGACCAGAACTACGGCATCCTGATGAACTACATCACCTACTCGACCATCCGCGACAACTTCGTCAGCGACGTGCAGCGCGGCGATACCGAAGGTGACAGCATGATCAGCGGCGGCGAGGGCAAGGCGCTGTTCATCTACAATTCGTTGTTCAACACCATCGAACACAACCATTTAGCCCGCAGCGGCCTGGGCATCCATCTCACTGCCGGATCGGAGGACAATCGCATCTCCGGCAACGCCTTCATCGGCAACCAGCAACAGGTCAAGTACGTCGCCACCCGCAACCAGGAATGGTCGGTGGACGGTCGCGGTAACTACTGGAGCGACTACCTGGGCTGGGACCGCAACGACGATGGCCTCGGCGACGTGGCCTACGAGCCCAACGACAACGTCGACCGCCTGCTCTGGCTGTACCCGCAGGTACGCCTGCTGATGAACAGCCCGAGCATCGAGGTGCTGCGCTGGGTACAGCGGGCCTTTCCGGTGCTCAAGTCGCCCGGGGTGCAGGACAGCCATCCATTGATGAAGCTGCCGACCGAAAGTCTCCTAATCGAAAACCAGGAACCAACGTCATGAACGCCGTCGAGATCCAGGGCGTAAGCCAGCGTTACGGCAGCATGACCGTGCTGCACGATTTGAATCTGAACCTCGGCGAGGGAGAAGTGCTGGGGCTGTTCGGCCACAACGGCGCCGGCAAGACCACCAGCATGAAGCTGATCCTCGGCCTGCTCGCGCCGAGCGTGGGGCAGGTGCGGGTGCTCGGCCGCGCGCCGAACGATCCGCAGGTGCGCCGCCAGCTCGGCTACCTGCCGGAGAACGTCACCTTCTATCCGCAACTCACCGGCCGCGAGACCCTGCGCCATTTCGCCCGCCTCAAGGGCGCCGCAGTGAGCCAGGTGGACGAGCTGCTTGAGCAGGTCGGCCTGGCGCACGCCGCCGACCGCCGGGTGAAGACCTATTCCAAGGGCATGCGCCAGCGCCTCGGCCTGGCCCAGGCGCTGCTCGGCGAGCCGCGGCTGCTGTTGCTCGACGAACCGACGGTGGGTTTGGACCCCATCGCCACCCAGGACCTCTACCTGCTGATCGACCGCCTGCGCCAGCGCGGCACCAGCATCATCCTCTGCTCCCACGTGCTGCCGGGGGTCGAGGCGCACATCAACCGCGCGGCGATCCTCGCCAAGGGCCGCCTGCAGGCGGTGGGCAGCCTGACGCAGCTGCGCGCCGAGGCCGGCCTGCCGGTGCGTATCCGTGCCAGCGGCATCAGCGAGCGGGATAGCTGGCTGCGCCGCTGGAACGACGCCGGCCACAGCGCGCGTGGGCTCAGCGAGTCGAGCATCGAAGTGGTGGCGGTCAACGGCCACAAGCTGGTGTTGCTGCGCCAGCTGCTCGGCGAGGGCGCGCCGGAGGACATCGAGATCCACCAGCCCTCGCTGGAGGACCTGTACCGCTACTACATGGAGCGCGCCGGCGACGTGCGCGCCCAGGAGGGCAGAGCATGAACCAGGTGTGGAACATCGCCCGCAAGGAACTCAGCGACGGCCTGCGCAACCGCTGGCTGCTCGCCATCAGCCTGCTGTTCGCCGTGCTCGCGGTGGGCATCGCCTGGCTCGGCGCCGCGGCGTCCGGCCAGCTGGGGTTCACCTCGATCCCGGCGACCATCGCCAGCCTGGCCAGCCTGGCCACCTTCCTGATGCCGCTGATCGCGCTGCTGCTGGCCTACGATGCCATCGTCGGCGAGGACGAGGGCGGCACGCTGATGCTGCTGCTGACCTATCCGCTGGGGCGCGGGCAGATCCTGCTGGGCAAGTTCGTCGGCCATGGGCTGATCCTCGCCCTGGCGGTGCTGATCGGCTTCGGCTGCGCCGCGCTGGCGATCGCCGTGCTGGTCGAGGACATCGAGCTGGGTCTGCTGCTCTGGGCCTTCGGCCGCTTCATGCTGTCCTCGACGCTGCTCGGCTGGGTGTTCCTCGCCCTGGCCTACGTGCTCAGTGGCAAGGTCAACGAGAAGTCCAGCGCCGCCGGGCTGGCGCTCGGCGTGTGGTTCCTCTTCGTGCTGGTCTTCGACCTGGTGCTGCTGGCGCTGCTGGTGCTCAGCGAAGGCAAGTTCAACCCCGAGCTGCTGCCCTGGCTGCTGCTGCTCAACCCCACCGACATCTACCGGCTGATCAACCTGTCCGGCTTCGAAGGCAGCGGCAGCGCCATGGGCGTGCTGTCGCTGGGCAGCGACCTGCCGGTGCCCGGCGCCGTGCTCTGGCTGTGCCTGCTGGCCTGGGCCGGGGTGTCGCTGCTGCTGGCCTACCGGATTTTCCGGCGGCGCCTGGCGTGATGTGCATTCTCAAGGAGACGAATATGACTCGGCTGTACCACACTGGCGTCCGCGCGCTGCTCGTTCTGATGCTGGGCCTGGGCCTCGCGGCCTGCGGCGAAAAGGAAGAAGTCCAGCAGCGGCTCGACCCGGTGGCCTTCCACGACAGCGACGAATGCCACGTGTGCGGCATGATCATCAGCGATTTCCCCGGGCCCAAGGGCCAGGCGGTGGAGAAGGGCGGCGTGAAGAAGTTCTGTTCCACCGCCGAGATGCTCGGCTGGTGGCTGCAGCCGGAAAACCGCCGGCTCGATGCCAAGCTGTACGTCCACGACATGGGGCGCAGCGTGTGGGAGCATCCGAACGACGAGCACCTGATCGATGCGACCAGCGCCTACTATGTCGTCGGCACTTCGCTCAAGAGCGCCATGGGCGCCACCCTCGCCAGTTTCGCCGAGGAGAAGGACGCCAAGGCGCTCGCCAGCCTGCATGGGGGGCGCGTGCTGCGCTTCGCGGAGATCGACCAGACGCTGCTGCAGGAAGCGGCGCGCATGCAGCATGGCGACATGCACGGCCATATGCCGGCCGCTGCGCACAATCAGGATCACGCGGGTCACTGACCCGCCGTTCAACACACCGAGGTAAGCAAAAATGATGGGCATCAGCGTCTGGCAACTTCTGATCATTCTCCTGATCGTCGTCATGCTGTTCGGCACCAAGCGCCTGCGTGGCCTGGGTTCGGACCTGGGCAGCGCGATCAGCGGCTTTCGCAAGTCGATGAACGACGGCGAAACCACGGCTCAGACCGATACGGTCAAGCAGGAGTTGAAGTAGGGCGGCTTGTATCCCGCTCCATGGGAAAGCCTTCACCCCGAGGCCGGGCCTTGCGCAAAAGCGGCCCGGCCCGTACCGAACCGCTAGGCGGCGCGCCCTGCCCGTAACTGCGGGAGCATCCTCCAGCGCCGAGCTTCCACGGGAGCCGAAAGCGATCGTGCTGCACTGCACTGGTGCAGCCGCCCTCCGGGCACTTCCGACCGATTGTCACTTCTCACCCGTCTCGAAAAAAAGCTGATTGCAATCAAGTCTGCGCAGGGCTCCTAACCTGTAAAAAGTAGCCAGCGCCCCCAGTCCGGAGGGCGCGGCTGCGCCGGCATGCCGGGCATGCGGCAGCGAAGAGAGTTCTGGGAGGCCTTCCGTGCACGTTATCGATCGGCGAAAAGCCCTGAGTATCCCGCCCGTCTGGCGGCTCGCGTTTCGCCCCTTCTTCCTCGCCGGCAGCGTCTATGCGTTGCTCGCGATCCCCCTCTGGGTTGCGGCCTGGACCGGTCTGTGGCCGGGCCTGCAGCCCACCGGCGGCTGGCTCGCCTGGCACCGGCACGAGATGCTGTTCGGCTTCGCCATGGCCATCGTCGCCGGCTTTCTGCTGACCGCGGTGCAGACCTGGACCGGCCAGGCGGCACCCTCCGGCCATCGCCTGATGGGCCTTGCGCTGGTCTGGCTGGCGGCCCGGCTGGGCTGGCTGTTCGGCTTGCCGGCCGGCTGGCTGGCGCCGCTGGACCTGCTGTTCCTGCTGGCGCTCGCCGGGATGATGGCGCGGATGCTCTGGGCCGTCCGGCAGAAACGCAACTACCCCATCGTGATAGTGCTGTCGCTGATGCTCGGTGCCGACGCGCTGATGCTGGTCGGCCTGCTGCAGGGCGACGACGGCCTGCAGCGCCAGGGCGTGCTGGCCGGCTTGTGGCTGGTGGCGGCGCTGATGGCACTGATCGGTGGCCGGGTGATCCCGTTCTTCACCCAGCGCGGGTTGGGCAAGGTCGAGGCGATCAAACCCTGGGTCTGGCTGGATATCGCACTGCTGGTCGGGACCGGCGTGATCGCCGTGCTGCATGCCGTGGGCCTGGCGTTGCAGGCGCAGCCGCTGCTGGGCGTACTGTTCCTCGCCATCGGCGCGGGTCATCTGCTGCGGCTGGCGCGCTGGTACGACAAGGGCATCTGGAACGTCCCGCTGCTGTGGTCGTTGCACGTGGCGATGCTCTGGCTGGTGGTGGCGGCCTTCGGCCTGGCGCTGTGGCATTTCGGCCTGCTGGCTCAGTCCAGCCCCGCGCTGCATGCGCTGACCGTCGGCTCGATGAGCGGCCTGATCCTGGCGATGATCGCCCGCGTCACGCTCGGCCACACTGGCCGGCCGTTGCAGCTGCCGCCGGGCATCGTCGCGGCCTTCATCCTGCTCAACCTCGGCACCGCGGCACGGGTGTTCGTCTCGGTGGCCTGGCCGGTCGGCGGCCTCTGGCTGGCGGCGGGTTGCTGGGCGCTGGCCTTCGCCCTGTACGCCTGGCGCTACGCGCCGATGCTGGTCGCGCCCCGCGTGGATGGGCATCCGGGCTGAGCGGATCGAGCAAACCGGCGGGCGCCCGGCGCGCCCGTCCATTTACGTCCCACTTCAATACCGCTGCCTCATCCGGGGCAGCCTGCGACTCGGCGTGCGTCGAGCATCGGAGATGATGATGAAAAGCGAGTTTCAGGATCGTCTGGCAGTGGTTACCGGCGCCAGTTCGGGTATCGGTCTGGCGCTATGCGCGGCGCTGCTGCAGCGGGGCGCGCGGGTGCTGGCGATGTCGCGCAGCCTCGGTGGCCTCGAACCCTTGATGGAAACCCACCCCGAGCAGCTGTACTGGCTGGCCGGCGACGTCACCTCGGCCGACGACCTGCGCCAGCTCTGCCGGCGCGCGGCCGAGCTGGGGCCGGTGCACTACGTGGTGCCCAATGCCGGCATCGCGGAACTGGCCGATGGCCTGGACATGGCGGCGTTCGACCGGCAGTGGCGGGTCAATGGCGCCGGTGCCCTGAATACCTTCGCGGCGCTGCGCAACGAGCTGGCCAAGCCCGCCTCGGTGGTATTCGTCGGCACCTTCCTGATCCGTTCGAGCTTTCCCGGCCTGGCGGCGTACATCGCCAGCAAGGCGGCGCTGGCGGCCCAGGCACGGACCCTGGCGGTCGAGTTCGCGCCGCTGGACGTGCGCATCAACATGGTTTCGCCCGGGCCGACCGCCACCGCCATCTGGGGCACGCTGGGGCTGAGCGACGATCAGCTCGAAGGCGTTGCCGAAGGCGTCACCCAACGGCTGCTGCCGGGGCACTTCCTCGAGTCCGCGGCGGTCGCCAACGTCATCCTGTTCCAGCTGTCGCAAGGCGCTCGCGGCGTCTACGGCCAGGACTGGGTGGTGGACAACGGCTATACCGTGAGCTGAAGCGGGGGTGAGGCATGTGGTTCCAATGGAAAAGCACGGCGCGCCGGCTGCAGCGCGAGCAGGCTGAACTGCAGGCCGCCAACGCCGCGCAGGCGGCACGCGTCGCGGCGCTGGAGCAGGCGTTGGCCACGGCCGAGGAGGCCAACCGGCGCAGCCAGCGACAGCTCGACTACTACCGCGGGGTGTCCGGCAACCTGATCCGCTTCAGCACTTCGGTGACGCATCTGGGCGATTCGTTCGAATACCTCACCGGGCAGTTGGGCGAGAACCGCGCGCGGGCCGAGCAGGTGGCGGTCGCAGCGCTGAGCAACCAGAAGCACTTCGGCGAGCTGCAGGACAAGGCCGCGGAAATGGAGAGCGGCCTGGCGCAGGCCTCGCTCAAGGTCGATACCCTGGCCGCACGGTCCAAGGAGATCAACGGCATCGTCGACCTCATCAGCGGCATTGCCAGCCAGACCAACCTCCTGGCGCTGAATGCGGCGATCGAGGCGGCGCGCGCCGGCGAGGCCGGGCGCGGCTTCGCGGTGGTCGCCGGGGAAATCCGCAGCCTGGCGGAAAAGACCGCCCTGGCCACCGACGACATCGTGCGCAAGATTGGCGAGGTGCAGGACGAGATCCAGCACGTGCACGCCTACATCCAGCTGCAGGGCACTCATGCCCAGGGTTTCAGCCGCACCACCGAGGCGGCGGTGGATGCCATGCGCAACCTGCACCGGCTGGCCGGCAGCATGCGCAGCGGCATCGAGCGTTCGTCCCTGCGGGCTGGTGTCGAGCTGGCCAACCTCGACGAGTTGTCGCTGAAATTCGTGGTCTACAATCACCTGCTGGGCAACGACCGACAGGCCGTCGTGCAATTGCCTGGCGAGCGCGAATGCCGGTTCGGGCGCTGGTACTACGGCGAAGGCAATCGCGAGGTTCAGGGGCTGGATCATTTCCGCGAGATCGAGCGGCCGCACACCGCGGTGCACGAGCAGGGCCAGGCGGCGCTGAAGGCATTCAGCGCGGACGCCCTGGAGGTGGCGCTCGGGCATCTCGGGCGGATGGAGGAGGCCAACCTGGAGGTGATGCGCATCGTCACCGCGGTGATCGAGCAATACGAGCGGGCCGCTAGCGCGGCGGCAGCGTAGGGCGAGAATTGCAACCCGCCGATTCGGAATCGCCCTGGGTGCCGTCCGCGCTCAGGCTATAACGTGAAGCTCGAAAAGCATCGCCCCGAGGGCGGGCCTCCCACAAAAGCAGCCAGCGCAGCCCGAACCTGTGGGGGCGCGCCCTCGCGGCGATTGCAGGCCGAAAGCTGCCTATAAACTCGTTTGAAATCACTTTATTTGCTGTATGTCAGCAAAACTATTCGTTAGAGATTATCCAAGACCCCGCCGACAATGCTCGGACGTCCTGTCGTGTGGCAATCTGCCGCAACGGTGCATGCGAATCACGCGGGGCGTCTGTTTATGTAATGCTCCTCTGGTCCAGGGATGGACGTTTGCGGGGGGCGCATTGCTCGCCTTCCGCTGCACCGATCAAGCAGGACACATGCACGACAACCTCATCGACTGGTTCCGCTCCTTCGTTCCCGCTCCGCTCAACGCCCCACCGAAAGAATGGATACGCGCCGCCATCGGCATCGCCATCGTCATGCTGCTGACGCTCTGCAGTGGCTTCGGGCTGTTCGGCGTGAGCCTGACGCTGCAGCTCATCGCCCCGGCCGGCGCCTCGGCGGTGCTGGTGTTCGCCGCTTCGTCGAGCCCGTTCGCGCAACCCTGGTCGGTACTCGGCGGCAATCTGGTCGCCACCCTGATCGGCATCAGCCTGGGCCTCGGCGGCCTGCCGCCGATGGTCGCGACGGCACTGTGCGTCTGCCTGGTGCTGGTCTGTCTGTTCGGTCTGCGCTGCCTGCATCCGCCGGGCGTGGCGCTGGCGCTGGTGGCGGTGGTGGGCAGCCCGGAGATCCATCGGCTGGGCTACGGCTTGCTCTACCCGGTGGCGTTCAACTCGTTGCTGCTGCTGGCCGTGGCCTTGCTCTACAACAACCTGACCCGCCATGCCTACCCGAAACCGCGGTTGCCGCGGGAGAACCTGCACCACACCCGCGACCCCCTGCCGGGCGAGCGTATGAGTTTCAGCCCCGACGACCTCGACCGTGCGCTGCGCGATTTCGGCGAGTATGTCGACGTGACCCGGGACGACCTGGAGCGGCTGCTCAAGCAGACCGAGAAGCATGCGCTGCGCCGCAGCATGGGCGAGATCACCGCGGCGGACATCATGTCCCGCGATCTGCACTGGCACACGCCGGACACCTTCATCGGCGAGGCCTGGCAGACGCTGCAGCGTCACCGCCTGCGCTGCCTGCCGGTGGTGGGCAAGGGCCGCGAGCTGGTCGGTATCGTCACCCTGGTGGACCTGCTCAAGCATTTCCATCCGCGCCCGGGGCGGCTGAGCTTCGGCCAGCTGCGCTTCCTGCGTGGCACCAAGCTGCGCGCCATCATGAGTGCGCCGGTGATTTCGGTGACGGCCGACACGCACATGGTCGAGCTGGTCTACCTGCTCTCCGACCGCGGTCTGCACTGCCTGCCGGTGGTCGACCAGCAGGGGCTGCTGGTGGGCATGATCACCCAGACCGATCTGATCGCCGCGCTGTATCGCAACTGGCTCAAGCACCTGCCGGACTGAGCCGGGCGCGCGTCAGAGCTCGTAGTACCAGCGCGACCAGTCGTATTCGTCGCGCGCCACTTCGCGCAGCAGCTCCACCGCTGTGAGCAGCGCCGGCGATTCGCTGGCGCGGGCATGCACCAGATAGACCGGATAGCTGAATTCCGGCGCCTGCTCGACGCGCTTGAGGATGCCTTCGTCCAGATAACGCTGCACCACCCGGGTACGGAAGTAGCCGCGCCCGCCGCATTGCAGCAGGTACTGCAGCGCCAGCGGGCCGAGGCTGAAGCTGAGGGCGGCCCGGCGATGCTCGGGGAGCGCCTGGTCGTGCTGCTTGCGGAAGGTCGGGCCCCAGTCGACGTAGAGGTAGGGGGCCGGCTCGCGGCTGTGCACCACCTGGATCAGCTTTTCCTCCAGCAGCTGCTCCACCTGCAGGCCGGGCAGGTATTCCGGCTGGTGCACCAGCGCGGCATCCAGCACGCCGAGGTCGAGCTTGTGCTGCAGCTCGCTGTCGCTGGCCACCTCGTTGCGCAGGGCATGGCCCGGCAGCTCCTGGCGCAGCCGCTGCACCCAGGCCAGCATCAACGGATTGCACAGGCTCACCTCGGAGCCGAGGGTGAGCAGTTCGCCATAGCCGCGTGGCAGCGGCAGGTCGCGCCGCGCCGCTTCCCAGGTCTGTACCAGCTGGTGGGCATAGGCGACGAAGCGCTCGCCGTCGGCCGTCAGCCGGGCGCCGGCGCGGTTGCGCACGAACAGCCGGCAGCCGAGCTGGTTCTCCAGGTTCTGCACCCGTGCGGTGACGGCGGTCTGGGTGACGTGCAGGCGCTCGGCGGTGGCGATGAAGCTGCCGCTGCGGATGATCTCGAGAAAGGTGCGGGCGAGATCGATGTCCATGGGCGGGCCTTCAGTGCAATGAAAATGATTTGACCGGCAATTGTATGACGGTTGCGCTGCGCCTGGCTGCAGTGCTCGGCAACCAGGCGTGCGACGAAAGGGCAACAGCCCTAGTGCGAAGTGCCTTCGGCGAACTCGATCTTGTTGCCGACGTTGTACTTGCCGGACGGCTTGTTCATCGGGATGCGCTTGATCTCCTCCAGGGTGTTGGCGTCGTAGACGATCAGCGCGCCCTCGGTGTCCCAGACGCTGAGCAGGGCATAGCGGCCGTCGTTGGTGAACTCGACGTGGGCGGCGTTCTTGCCGGGCATCGGCCGCAAGGTGTGGGCGACTTCCAGGGTCTGTTTGTCGATCAGGTGCACGGCGTCGTTGTTCGGCCCGAAGAACACGTCGGTCCAGGCGTAGGGCGAGTTCTGCTGGCTGCGCATGAAGAACCCCGGGCCTTCGGTGGGAATCTCCTTGATCAGTTTCCAGGTTTCCAGGTCGAGCACCGAGATCAGCCCCTGGCTGACGTTCGGCGTGGCGAACACCCACTTGCCGCCGCGCTTCCAGTAGATGCCCGAGCCCAGGTGCGGCATGCCCGGCAGCGGGATGTCGGTGACCGCCTGGCCGCTGTCGAGGTCGATCACCTGGCCGCCGTGGGCCTGGCGCGAGGTGGCCAGCAGGTGGCTGTAGTCGGGGGTGAAGGAGAAGTCGTCGAGGAAGTCGCGCGCCTTGATCCGCCGTGGCTCGAAGGTCGGCTCGCCGGCATAGGACAGTTCCCAGGCCTCTTTCACGTCCTTCAGCGCGACCACGAAACTGTCACGCGGCGGCGCGGTGTACACGGCGCTGACCCGCGACGGCGTACCGTCCTCGCCCACGGCGGGGATGTGCTTGACCAGCGACAGGTCGCGGGCATCGAGCAGCACCAGGTTGCCCGGCAGGTAGTTGCCCACCAGCACCCAGCGCCCGTCGTTGCTCACCGCCAGGTTGCGGGTGTTCAGCCCGGCACGCACTTCGGCGACCTTGGTCAGGTTGTGCAGGTCGTACTGGCTGATCCAGCCGTCACGCGAGGCGAAATAGACGAAGCGCCCGTCCGGCGAGAACTTCGGTCCGCCATGCAGGGCGAAGTGCGACTGGAAGCGGGTCAGCGGCTCGAAGCGGTCGCCGTCGAGGATGGTCACATGATGATCGCCGGCTTCCACCACGACGAACAGGTTCAGCGGATCGGCGCCGTGCTGCGGCGTCGTCGGCAGCTTGGCCAGGTCGGCGAGCAGGCGGTGGCTGGCGCGGATGTCCGCGTCGCTCCAGCTCGGCGGAGTGGCGGGTGGCTGGTAGAGGTAGTTCACCAGGCTGGCGATCTGCGCCTCGTCCAGCACGTCGGCGTAGGCGGCCATCTGGCTGGCCGGGCGGCCTTCGCGGATCACCTTGTGGGCCTCGGCGGGCTTGATCCGGCTGAGGCTCTCCGGCAGCAGCGCCGGGCCGGCACCGCCGAGACGGTTGGCGCCGTGGCAGCTTTGGCAGTGCTGTTCATACAGCGCCTGGGCATTCGCCGGGAGGTCGGCCGCGGCGGCCTGGGGGATGGCCAGGTCGAGGGCGACGAAGGTGGCAGCCGGCAGCGCGGCGGCCAGCAGCAGGGCAGACATCAGTTGCATAGGGCCTCCGCTACCGGCAGCGGGTCGCCGTGCAGACGCGCCGGATGCTCGACCTGGCGCTCGGCGAACAGCCCGACCACCCGACCGATCACGGTCAGGGTCGGCGGGGTGAGCTGCTGCTCGTCGGCCATGCTCGGCAGTTGCCGCAGCGTGCAGCGCACCACCTGCTGGTTCGGGCGGGTGCCGTTGCCGATCAGGGCCGCCGGCGTGTCCACCGGCAGGCCGGCGGCGATCAGGTTGCGCGAAATTTCACCGAGGCTGGCCAGGCCCATGTAGAACACCAGGGTCTGGCCGCCCTGGGCCAGCGCTTCCCAGGGCAGGTGCAGTTCGCCGTTGGCCTGCAGGTGGCCGGTGATGAACTGGCAGGAGTGGGCCAGGTCGCGGTGGGTCAGCGGGATGCCGGCGTAGGCGCTGCAGCCGGCGGCGGCGGTGATGCCGGGCACCACCTGGCAGCCGATGCCGCGCTGCAGGAGGAATTCGAGCTCCTCGGCGCCGCGGCCGAAGATGAACGGGTCGCCGCCCTTGAGGCGCACCACGCGCTTGTCCTGCCGGGCCAGGGTGGCCAGCAGCTGGTTGATCTCCGGTTGCGGCAGGCTGTGGTAGCCACTGGTCTTGCCGACGTAGTGGCGGCTGCAGCTCGCCGGCAGCAGGGCCATCAGGTCGTCGCTGACCAGGCGGTCGTAGACCACGGCGTCGGCCTGTTGCAGTAGACTCCAGGCGCGCAGGGTGAGCAGGCCGGGGTCTCCCGGGCCGGCGCCGACCAGAGCGACTTCGCCGGGGGCGAACGTGGCGCTCAGCGAAGCGGGAAGTGTGAGTGGCTGGTCCATGCGGTGCTCCTGAATTCTCATCGGGCTTACGGAGTGCTTGCTGCGGCACGTGGCGGCCGCTTTGATCGATCAGATGGCGATGCTGGGGATGCGCACGGGCGTCGGCAGGCCGATCTCCTCGTCGGAGAGGTAGCAGCCGGGGTCTTCGCCCCAGAGATTGCCTTCGGCCCAGGCGCGGGTGCGGGTGTTGCCGTTGCAGATCGGCAGCCAGCGGCATTCGGCGCAGCGTCCGCCGACGGCGCGCGGGTGCTGGCGCAGTTGCTCGAGCAGCGGTGCGGGAGCCTCCAGCCAGATGTCGCGGAAGCGCTGGCGGCGCACGTTGCCGACGGTGTGCTGCCACCAGTAGGTGTCCGGATGCACGTCGCCGATGTTGTCGATGTTGGCGATGCCGCTGCCCGAGGCGTTGCCGCCCCAGGCGCGCAGCAGCTGCTCCAGGCGCTCGCGGTGTTCGGGCAGGCGCTCCTCGACCCACTGCAGCAGGAGGATGGCGTCGGCGTCGTTGTTGCCGCTGACGAAATCGGTCTCGCGGCCGTGCTGCACGTCGTCCCAGGCCTGCTCGAACAGCTGGCGCATGGCGTCGCGGGTCATCTGGTGGTGGGCGTCGGCCTTGCGGCTGCGCTTGCCGCGGCCGCTGTAGTTGAGGTGCGAGAGGTAGAACTTCTGCACGTCGTGCTCGCGCATCAGCGCCAGAATGGCCGGCAGCTGCGGGTAGTTGTTCTGCGTCAGGGTGGTGCGCAGGCCGACGCGGATGTCGTGCTGGCGGCACAGGTCGATGGCGTGCATGGAGGCGGCGAAGCTGCCCTTGAGCTGGCGCCATTCGTCGTGCACCGCTTCCAGCCCGTCGATGCTGATGCCGACGTAGTCGAAGCGTGCCGCGGCGATGCGTGCGATGTTGCCTTCGTCGATCAGCGTGCCGTTGGTCGACAGGGCGACGAAGAAGCCCTTGTCGCGGGCGTAGTCGGCGAGCTGGAAGATGTCGTCGCGCAGCAGCGGTTCGCCGCCGGAGAGGATCAGCACGCGTACGCCGGCCTCCTGCAGTTCGTCGATCACCTTCAGCGCTTCGGCGGTATCCAGCTCGTCGCGGAACTCGCTGTCGGCGGAGGTGGCATAGCAGTGCTTGCAGGTCAGGTTGCAGCGCCGCAGCAGGTTCCAGATCACCACCGGTGGTCGGGTGCCGCTGGCGCTGCGGGCACCGAGTACGGGCAGGGTCGGCCGGGCCAGGGCGCGCAGGTAATGGCTGATTCTCAACATGAGCGTCTCTCCTCATGACGCGCCAAAAACGGGGCGTGACGCGTGATTCGATGGCTGCAGAATCTCCGACGGCGCGCTCGCCATCCTTGATCGGAAACAACAAATGGGTGCGTAGGCGCTGGACCGCGGTGGGCGATCTTGGCCATGCGGTCCGGCATGGCCTGCGTAGGGTGGATCACGCCTCACCGATCCACCTTGCGCTTGATCGCCGTTGGTGGACTGAAGCCCACCCTATGGGCTGCGTTGTGACGCTAGCGCAGCGCCAGCAGCACGCCGGCGGCCATCGCCAGCGGCCAGCCGAGCAGCAGCAGGCGCCACAGTCGCGGCGCGTGGCGCAATTCCATGAAGCCCTCGGTGATCAGCCAGGCCTTGCCCAGCGCGGCGAGCAGTACGGCGCCGGCCAGCAGCAGGGTCGAGCCGGCGCTGCCCAGCAGCACGGTGGAGATCGACAGTATGGCCAGCCCCAACCAGCAGGCGACCAGGGTCTTGGTAGCGGACATCACTTGCCTCGTCGTCAACGGCCCTGATCAGTTCAGTACGTAGACCAGGGGGAACAGCAGCACCCAGACCAGATCGACCATGTGCCAGTAGAGCACCCCGGATTCCAGCCCGCTGTGCTCCTCCGGCCGGTAGGCGCGGCGGCGGCAGCGCTCGGCCAGCCAGGCGAGGATCACCATGCCCAGCAGCACGTGGAGGAAATGGAAGCCGGTGAGGATCCAGTACAGGGTGAAGAAGGTGTTGTGCTCGATATCCAGCCCGAGCCCGGCCAGGTGCCCGTACTCATTGAGCTTGAGCACCACGTAGATGCAGGCCGACGCCAGCGCGACGAGCAGCAGCAACGCCGCGCGCCCCTGCTTGGCCTTGCGCACCTGCTCCACCGCCAGCGCGGCGAGCAAGCCGGAGGTCAGCAGGCTGAGGGTCAGCGCCAGGCCGATGGAACTGTCCAGCGCCGCACGGCTCTCGCCGAACAGCTGCGGATGGAACATCTGCGTGAATGCGAAGGCCAGGATCAGGATGGCGAACACGCTCAACTCGGCGAGGATGAAGAACCACATCGCCAGGTCGCCCGGCAAGCGCCGGCCGGGGGCGGCGAGTATTTCAGCCGAAGTGGACATCGACCACGTCCATCAGTGCGGTAACGGTCTGCGGGTCGTCCGACAGTGGCTCGGCGAGGCAGGCCAGGCAGGCCTGTCGCGGCGTCATCCCGGAGCGGATCATCCGCGCGGTGAAGATCAGCAGGCGGGTCGAGGCGACTTCCTCCAGGTCGTGCTGCTCCAGCCGGCGCAAGGCCTGGCCGAGCTTGACCACCTGCGCCGCGAGCCCGGCATCCACCTGCGCCTCGTTGGCGACGATGCGCTCCTCCTCGGCGGCCGGCGGGTAGTCGAAGCGCATCGCCACGAAACGCTGGCGGGTGCTTGGCTTCATGCCCTTGAGCAGGTTCTGGTAGCCGGGGTTGTAGGACACCACCAGCATGAAGCCCGGCGGTGCCTTGAGCGCTTCGCCGGTGCGCTCGATGAACAGCTCGCGGCGGTCGTCGGCCAGCGGGTGCAGCACCACGGCGGTGTCCTGGCGCGCCTCGACCACTTCGTCCAGGTAGCAGATGCCGCCTTCGCGCACCGCACGGGTCAGCGGCCCGTCCTGCCACCAGGTGCCCTGGGCGCCGATCAGGTGACGGCCGACCAGGTCGGCGGCGGAAAGGTCGTCGTGACAGGCCACGGTATACAGCGGCAGGTTCAGCCGGTGCGCCATGTGCTGCACGAAGCGGGTCTTGCCACAGCCGGTCGGGCCCTTGATCAGCACCGGCATGCCGTGGCGCCAGGCCTGCTCGAACAGCACCTCCTCGTTGCCCAGCGGCTGATAGAAGGGCGCGTCCGGCATGCCAGTGGCAGTTGGGATTTCAGGCGCATTCACAGGCAATACCTCACTGCTGCAGTTGGTTAAGCATCTGTCGCCAAGCTACCGGTCGCGGCGTTCCCAGCTCAAGCCATCCGCCGGCAAAGCTTGATTGCGATCAAGTCCCGGCGGAATTGGCGACCAGGCGGCGCCCGCCTTGCGTTGGCGTGTGCCACGTTCGGCCGGCTGCCCCGCGACAAGGCGTCACGCTTGTGGGGTCTCGGGGGTTCTCTTGATTGTCGTCAAGCGCTTGACGATTTGGCCTCTCCTAGGATGCAAGCGCACCAATCAAGCACCGGGAATTGCCGCACCGCCGTCACTTAGCAGGAATCGCATGAAGCGATTCAGAGGAGAAACAGTATGCGCAAACCACTACTGGCCGGACTTGTAGCCGGCTTTTCGTTGCTCGCTCTGGGCGTCGCCCAGGCGCAGAACAATCCGGAAGACAAAGCCGAGGCCGCCTACAAGGGCCAGGCCTCGGCCGTCGACCCCTCCAGCGCCCAGGTCGTGCGTTCTCCCGGCGCACCCGATCTGAACGCCGCAGAATTCGAGCAGGCCAAGGAAATCTACTTCCAGCGCTGCGCCGGCTGCCATGGCGTGCTGCGCAAGGGTGCGACCGGCAAGCCGCTGACCCCGGACATCACCCAGGAGCGTGGCCAGGCCTACCTGGAAGCGCTGATCACCTACGGCTCGCCCGCCGGCATGCCGAACTGGGGTACCTCCAATTCGCTGACCAAAGATCAGATCACGCTGATGGCCAAGTACATCCAGCACACGCCGCCGACTCCGCCGGAGTGGGGCATGGCCGAGATGAAGAACTCCTGGAAGGTCCTGGTCAAGCCGGAAGATCGTCCGAAGAAGCAGATGAACAATCTGGATCTGGCGAACCTGTTCTCCGTCACCCTGCGTGACGACGGCAAGATCGCGCTGATCGACGGCGGCAGCAAGAAGATCGTCAAGACCATCGATACCGGCTACGCCGTGCACATCTCGCGCATGTCCGCCTCCGGCCGCTACCTGCTGGTGATCGGTCGCGACGCCAAGATCGACATGATCGACCTGTGGGCCAAGGAGCCGACCAAGGTCGCCGAGATCAAGGTGGGTATCGAGGCGCGCTCGGTGGAGACCTCCAAGTACAAGGGCTACGAGGACAAGTACGTGATCGCCGGCGACTACTGGCCGCCGCAGTTCACCATCATGGATGGCGAGACCCTGCAACCGCTGCAGATCGTCTCCACCCGCGGCATGACCGTGGACAAGCAGGAGTACCACCCGGAACCGCGCGTGGCGGCGATCATCGCCTCGCACGAGCATCCCGAGTTCATCGTCAACGTCAAGGAAACCGGCAAGATCCTGCTGGTCAACTACAAGGACATCGACAACCTCACCACCACCAGCATCAACGCCGCGCCGTTCCTGCACGACGGTGGCTGGGACAGCACGCACCGCTACTTCATGACGGCGGCCAACAACTCCAACAAGGTGGCGGTGGTCGACTCCAAGGAACGCAAGCTGAGCGCGCTGGTTGAAGTCGGCAAGATCCCGCACCCGGGACGTGGCGCCAACTTCACGCACCCCAAATACGGTCCGGTCTGGGCGACCAGCCACCTCGGCGACGAGAGCATTTCGCTGATCGGTACCGATCCGAAGAACCACCCGCAATACGCCTGGAAACACGTCGACAGCCTCAAGGGCCAGGGCGGTGGTTCGCTGTTCATCAAGACCCATCCGAAGTCCAAGCACCTGTACCTGGATACCACCTTCCACCCGGATGCCAATGTCAGCCAGTCGGCCGCGGTATTCGACATCGACAACCTGGAGGCCGGTTTCAAGGTGCTGCCGATCGGCGAGTGGGCCGGTCTGAAGGACGGTGCCAAGCGTGTCGTGCAGCCTGAGTACAACGAAGCCGGCGACGAGGTGTGGTTCTCGGTGTGGAGCGGTCAGGAGGATGAATCGGCCATCGTGGTGGTCGATGACAAGACCCTGAAGCTCAAAACAGTGATCAAGGACAAAAGGTTGATTACCCCAACCGGTAAATTTAACGTCCACAACACTCAGTATGACGTGTACTGAGTTAACCAGGGGGCGGGCCTCAAGATCCGCCCCCGCTTTAGCCTTGAGGAAGTACTCATGAAGAAAGTTCTGCTCCCATTGCTCGCCCTTGGCGGCGCGCTGGCCCTGCAGCCGGCGTTCGCACAGGACGGCGAAGCGCTGTTCAAGAGCAAGCCCTGCGCTGCGTGCCATAGCATCGACGCCAAGCTGGTCGGCCCGGCTTTCAAGGAAGTCGCCGCCAAGTACGCAGGCCAGGACGGCGCCGCCGACCTGCTCGCCGGGCACATCAAGAACGGCAGCCAGGGTGTCTGGGGTCCGATCCCGATGCCGCCAAACCCTGTCACCGAAGAAGAAGCCAAGATCCTCGCCGAGTGGGTTCTTAGCCAGAAGTAATACCCTGGAGGACGTCATGATCCAGTCCCGCCATGCAGTATCGCGTCTGGGGCTCGCCCTGGCGTCCTTCCTCCTGATTCCCGCTGCCCTGGCCGCGGCGCCCACGCCCGAGCGCCAGGTTCAGCTCGACCATCTGCTCCTGCAGGACTGCGGCTCTTGCCACGGCCTGCGCATGACCGGCGGCCTCGGGCCGGCGCTGACCCGCGAAGCGCTTGCCGGCAAACCCCGCGACAGCCTGATCGCCACCGTCACCCACGGCCGCCCCGGCACCGCCATGCCCGGCTGGAAGGCCCTGCTGGACGAGGCGGACATCGCCTGGCTGGTCGACCGTCTACTCGAAGGATATCCCAAGCCATGATCCGTCCTTTTCTGCTGCTGGCCGCGGCCGCCTTGCTCACGGCCTGCGCGCAACACCCGCTGCGCGGCACGGGCGACCTCGGCGTGGTGGTGGAGCGCGCCACCGGCAGCGTGCAGATCATCGAGAGCAGCAGCCAGAGCCGCATCGCCCGCGTCGAAGGGCTGGGCGACCTGTCCCACGCCTCGGTGGTGTTTTCCCGCGATGAGCGCTATGCCTACGTATTCGGCCGCGACGGCGGACTGACCAAGGTCGACCTGCTGCGCCAGCGCATCGACCGGCGCGTGGTGCAGGGCGGCAACAGCATCGGCGGCGCGATCAGCCAGGACGGCACGCTGATCGCCGTCGGCAACTACGAGCCGGGCGGGGTCAAGGTCTTCGACGCCAGCACCCTGGCACTGGTCGCCGACATCCCCGCCACGCCGCTGGCCGACGGCAGCCGCAACTCGCGGGTGGTCGGCGTGATCGATGCGCCCGGCCGGCGCTTCATCTACAGCTTGTTCGATACCAATGAAACCTGGCTGCTGGACTTCAGCCAGGGCAACACGCCGCAGATCACCCGTTTCGACGACATCGGCAAGCAACCCTACGACGCGCTGCTGACCCCGGAGGGCCGCTACTACATCGCCGGGCTGTTCGGCGAGGACGGCATGGGCAAGATCGACCTGTGGCATCCGGAGCGCGGCGTCGAGCGCATTCTCGATGGCTACGGCCGCGGCCAGGAAAAACTGCCGGTGTACAAGATGCCCCACCTGGAGGGCTGGACTGTCGCCGGCAACCAGACCTTCGTCCCGGCCATCGGCCAGCATCGCGTGCTGGTGATGGATTCGCAGAGCTGGAAGCAGACCGACGCCATCGACGTCGCCGGCCAGCCGGTGTTCGTCATGGCCCGCCCCGATGCACGGCAGATCTGGGTCAACTTCGCCCATCCGGACAACCACCGGGTCCAGGTCATCGACAGCGAGACCCACCAGATCATCGCCGACCTGGAGCCGGGGCCGGCGGTACTGCACATGGAGTTCACCGCGCGTGGCGACCAGCTGTGGCTGTCGGTTCGCGACGGCAACGAGGTGCAGGTATGGGACCCCTATCGCCTGGAGCTGATCAAGCGCCTGCCGGCCGAGAGCCCGAGCGGCATCTTCTTCAGCAGCCGTGCCCACGAGACGGGGTTGTGACATGCACATCGACAGCCTCGGCCGCCGCCTGATCGACCGTTACCAGCATGGCATGCCGCTGTGCGCCGAGCCCTACCGCGCGATGGCCGAGGAGCTGGGCTGCAGCGAGGCCGAGGTGCTCGCCTGCCTCGAGCAGCTGCAGGACGGCGGCGGTCTCTCGCGTGTCGGGCCGGTATTCGAGCACAGCCGCGCCGGCGCCAGTACCCTGGTCGCGCTGGCCGTGCCACAGGCGCGGCTGGAGCAGGTCGCCGCGCGCATCAACGCCTACCCCGAGGTCAACCACAACTACCTGCGCGAGCATCGCTACAACCTCTGGTTCGTGCTGACCGGGCCCGACCGACCGCACATCGACCGCCTGCTCGCCGAGATCGAGGCCGATACCGGGCTGGTGCCGCTCGACCTGCCGATGCTGCACGCCTACCGCATCGACCTGGGCTTTCCGCTGGGAGAACCATCATGAACGCCGGCCTGAACGAGTTGCAGGCGATGCACCTGCGGCGCCTGCTCGAAGGCGGCCTGCCGCTGGATGCGCGCCCCTATCGACGGCTCGCCGAGCAGGTCGGCGCCAGCGAGGCGCAGGTCCTCGAGCAGATCCAGCGCTGGCAGGACGAGGGCCTGTTCCGGCGCGTCGGCCTGGTGCTCAAGCACCGTGCCCTGGGTTTCCGGGCCAATGCCATGCTGGTGCTGGACATCCCCGACGCGCAGGTCGACGAGGTGGGCCGCCGGCTCGGCCAGGCCGCCGGCGTCAACCTCTGCTACCAGCGGCCGCGGCGCCTGCCGCAATGGCCGTACAACCTGTTCTGCATGGTCCATGGGCGCGAACGCGAGCAGGTCTGCCAGTTGATCGCGGCGCTGCTCGCCGCCAACGGCCTCGACGAAGTGCCGCATCAACTGCTGTTCAGCACGCGCGCCTTCAAGCAATGCGGCGGCCGCTATGCCCCGCCGCCGGCCAGGGAGGTTGCCAATGGATGAATTCGACCGGCAACTGATCAATCGCCTGCAGCACGGCCTGCCGCTGGTCCGCCACCCCTGGCAGGCGCTGGCCGAGGAACTGGGCAGCACCTCCGAGGCGTTGCGCGCGCGGGTGCAGGCGCTGCTGGACGACGGCGTGCTGACCCGCTTCGGGCCGATGTTCGATATCGAGCGCCTGGGCGGTGCCTTCACCCTCGCGGCGCTGGCGGTGCCCGAGGCGCGCTTCGACGAGGTCGCCGCGCAGCTCGCGGCGATGCCGGAGGTGGCGCACAACTATCGCCGTGAACACCCCTGGAACATGTGGTTCGTGCTCGGTTGCGCGACCCCGCAGGGCATCGCCGAAACCGTGGCGCGCATCGAGGCGCAGACCGGGCTCGTGGTGCTCAACCTGCCGAAGGAGGAAACCTATCATGTCGGATTGCATTTCCCCGTCTGACCGGGCCCTGGCGCAACGCCTGGTGGCGCTCACCGAAGCCGGCCTGCCGCTGGTCGAGGACCCCTGGGCCTGGCTCGCCGGCGAGCTCGATCTCGAAGTGGACGAGACCCTGGCGCTGCTGCAGCGGCTGCAGGCCGCCGGTGCGATTCGCCGCATCGCCGCCGTGCCCAACCACTACCGCCTGGGCTACCGGCACAACGGCATGACCGTATGGGACGTCGACGATGCCGAGATCGAGCGCCTCGGCGCGCTGATCGGCGCGCAGCCCTTCGTCAGCCACTGCTATCGCCGGCCGCGCCGCGAGGGCTGGCCGTACAACCTGTTCGCCATGGTCCACGGCCGCGACGCGGCGGCCATCGAGGCCTACCGCAACCAGATCCGCGCCTTGCTCGGCAAGGCCTGCCGCGGCGACGAGATGCTGGTTTCCAGCCGCATCCTGAAAAAGACCGGCCTGCGCGTCGGCACCCTGCAGCGCAGCGCCTGAGAAAGCCGCTGGTGCGGGTTGGGCGTAGGGTGGGTTGAGCGCAGCGAAGCCCAACACGCGAGCGCCCAGGCGCTGCTTTCGCATGGCGCTGGGCTTCGGCGCGCATGCCTCGCCTGGCTTCGCTGCCAGTGGCTAGGGCGATGGCAAGGTTGGGCTTCGACGCTTCGCGCCGCAACCCAACCTGCGCGCATCGAGCGGACGTTGCCCCCGATGCTCCGCCGCACCGCATACCACCCTTTGAGGCTCCGGAAAGCCCGACTGCCACGTTCAGGTTTTTCTTGATTGCCATCAAGCAGGTTTCGATAGCCTCCTTCTTAAACTGGCCACGCCAAGCCATGAGGAGGCGACCATGTCCGAGACCTTCACCAAAGGGATGGCCAGGAATATCTACTTCGGAGGAAGCGTGTTCTTCTTCCTGGTATTCCTCGGCCTGACCTACCACACAGAGCAGACCTTCCCCGAGCGATCGAACGATTCGGAAATGACCGAAGCGGTAGTGCGCGGCAAGGCGGTCTGGGAAAACAACAACTGCATCGGCTGCCACAGCCTGCTCGGCGAGGGCGCCTATTTCGCGCCGGAGCTGGGCAACGTATTCGTCCGTCGCGGCGGCGAGGAGGCCTTCAAGCCCTTCCTGCACGCCTGGATGAAGGCTCAGCCCCTCGGGGCGCCAGGTCGCCGGGCGATGCCGCAATTCAATCTGACCGAGCAGCAAGTTGACGATATGGCGGAGTTCCTCAAGTGGACTTCGAAGATCGATACCAACAACTGGCCGCCGAACAAGGAGGGTTGAGTGTGATGGGCGTCTTTGTTTTCCAATCCATAGGAGGGCCACGAGATGGGCATCATTAACCCGCATCTCAAATTCCAATCGCAGGCCGTCGCCAAGCCCTATTTCGTGTTTGCGCTGATGCTGTTCGTCGGGCAGATCCTGTTCGGCCTGATCATGGGCCTGCAATACGTGGTCGGCGATTTCCTGTTCCCGCTGCTGCCCTTCAACGTGGCGCGCATGGTTCATACCAACCTGCTGATCGTCTGGTTGCTGTTCGGCTTCATGGGCGCGGCCTACTACCTCATTCCCGAGGAAGCGGACCGCGAACTGCATAGCCCGAAACTGGCGCTGATCCTGTTCTGGGTGTTCGCCGCCGCCGGCGTGCTGACCATCCTCGGCTACCTGTTCGTGCCTTACGCCGGGCTGGCCGCGATGACCGGCAACGACCTGCTGCCGACCATGGGCCGCGAGTTCCTCGAGCAGCCGACGATCACCAAGATAGGTATCGTGGTGGTGGCCCTGGGCTTCCTCTACAACATCGGCATGACCATGCTCAAGGGTCGCAAGACCGTGGTCAGCACGGTGATGATGACCGGTCTGATCGGCCTCGCGGTGTTCTTCCTGTTCTCCTTCTACAACCCGGAGAACCTGGCGCGCGACAAGTATTACTGGTGGTTCGTCGTGCACCTGTGGGTGGAAGGCGTGTGGGAACTGATCATGGGTTCGATGCTGGCCTTCGTCCTGATCAAGATCACCGGCGTGGACCGCGAAGTGGTCGAGAAGTGGCTGTACGTGATCATCGCCATGGCCCTGATCACCGGCATCATCGGTACCGGCCACCACTTCTTCTGGATCGGCGCGCCGACCGTGTGGCTGTGGCTGGGTTCGATCTTCTCCGCCATGGAACCGCTGCCGTTCTTCGCCATGGTGCTGTTCGCCCTGAACATGGTGAACCGTCGTCGCCGCGAGCATCCGAACAAGGCCGCTTCGCTGTGGGCCATCGGCACCACCGTGACCGCGTTCCTCGGCGCTGGCGTGTGGGGCTTCCTGCACACCCTGGCACCGGTGAACTACTACACCCACGGTTCGCAGATCACCGCCGCGCATGGCCACCTGGCCTTCTACGGCGCCTACGCGATGATCGTGATGACCATGATCAGCTACGCCATGCCGCGCCTGCGTGGCCTGGGTGAAGCGCCGGATGCACAGGCGCAGCGGGTCGAGATCTGGGGCTTCTGGCTGATGACCATCTCCATGGTCGCCATCACCCTGTTCCTCACCGCCGCGGGCGTGGTCCAGGTCTGGCTGCAGCGCATTCCCGCCGATGGTGCTGCCATGTCGTTCATGAATACCGCCGACCAGCTGGCCATCTTCTTCTGGCTGCGCCTGATCGCCGGGGTGTTCTTCCTGATCGGCCTGGGTTGCTACCTGTACAGCTTCCGCCAGCGCGGTCGTGTGACGGTCGCAGCGGCAGCCGCCAGCGCAGCCTGAGACGGCGCGCAATGAGAACCGACGGCCCGGCTGGTACTAGCGGGCCGTCGTGCTTTTTCCCCGCCTGCACGGAGTAACCCGCCATGGCCTTTACCATCGAAGTGGAAGAGTGGGTCGGCAGCGTCTGGCACCGCTTCATCACCCGCCGCGCCAGCCCCGATTTCCCCGAGGCGCGGGTCGAGCTGGAAAGCATGCAACGGCCGCTGTCGCTGCTGTTCCGCGCCATGGGCGGGGCCAGCGGCGTCGCTGTCGAAGCCGCCAGCGCGCGGGATCTGCTGCTGCGGCGCAACCTGCTGCAACAGGTCGCCGGCACCTGCAAGCAGTTGCCGGTGGCCTGGTGCGACCGCAACAACCTGCGGCTTCCGCAAAGCCTCGCGGTATACCCCGAGGCGGCGCTGAACCAGGATCTGTATCGCTGGCTGGCGCTGCTCGCGGCGCAGGCGGGCGAGATGCGCCATTGGGCGCGTGACAACCAGCGCTGGACCCTGGCGCTGCTCGAACGCTTTCCGGCCATGTGGCCACGCTACCAGCGGCTGGTCGAGGCGCACCTGCAACTGCGCCCGGACCCGGGCCAACTGCCCAAGGCCGAGGCCGCGCTGGAAGCGGCGCTATGCCAGGCCCTGCGCGAGCCGGGCAGCGTCGACCGGTTCCCGCGCAGCGAGCGCGCGCCCTGGCCGCTGCCGCTGTGGCTGTATCCGGCGGAAAACCTCGGTGAACCGCAGGCCGCGGATCGTGGCGAGGACGGCGAGGGCAACCTGGAAACCCCGCCGGCGGGCGAGACCCGGCAGCGCAAGCGCGCCCGGCGAGTCGAGGAAAGCACCAGCAAGGGCGGCCTACTGCTGTTCCGCCTGGAGAACCTGTTCAGCTGGTCCGAACACATCGAACTGGATCGCTGCGGCGACGATACCGAGGACCTCGATGCCGCCCGCGTCGCCGAGGACCTCGACGAACTGGCGCTGTCGCGCCAGCGCATGCGCCAGGGCGGCGGACTCAAGCTGGACCTGGACCTGCCGGCGGCGGATTTCGACGACGTGCCGCTGGGCGAGGGCATCAAGCTGCCCGAGTGGGACTACCGCAAGCAGTGCCTGCAACCCGATTTCGTCAACCTGCAGCTGATGCTGCCGCGCGGCTCCGAGGCCAAGCCGCTGCCGCTGCACCTGTCGCCGCTGGCGCGGCGCCTGCGCCGGCAATTCGAGCATCTGCGCAACGATCGCCAGTGGCTGCGTCAGCAACCCCAGGGGGCGGAACTGGACATGCAGGCCTGGCTGGATTTCCACGTCGAGCGGCAGAACGGCCAGTGCGCCGAGCGCGGGCTGTTCATGGAACAGCGGCAGAACCGCCGCGACCTGGCCTGTCTGCTACTGGCCGACCTGTCGATGTCCACCGACGCGCACCTGGACAACGAGCACCGGGTGATCGACGTGGTCACCGACAGCCTGCTGCTGTTCGGCGAGGCGCTGTCGGCGGTGGGCGATCCCTTTGCGCTGTACGGCTTCTCCTCGCTGCGCCGCCAGCAGGTGCGCATGCAGGAGCTGAAAAGCTTCCGCCAGCCCTACGGCGACGAGACGCGCGGACGTATCCAGGCGCTCAAGCCCGGCTATTACACCCGCATGGGCGCGGCCATCCGCCACGCCACCGAACTGCTCGGTGCCTGCAAGCAGCGGCGCAAGCTGCTGCTGCTGGTCACCGATGGCAAGCCCAACGATCTGGATCTGTACGAGGGCCGCTACGGCGTCGAGGACACCCGCCAGGCGGTGATGGAGGCGCGCAAGCAAGGCCTGCTGCCGTTCTGCATCACCATCGACCGCGAGGCCGGCGACTACCTGCCGTACATGTTCGGCGCCAACGGCTACACCCTGATCAAGGAACCGCAGCAACTGCCGTTCCGCCTGCCGCAGCTGTACAAGCAACTGACCCAGCCGTAGGGGGGGATGTCGTCTTCTACCTCCACCGTGGCGCCGCTCGGTGGATCGGTGGAGCGTGATCCACCCTACGGTGGCTGCGAGGTATTGCGGGGCAGGTAGGGCGGATATCGCTTTTTACATCCACCGTGGCGCGGCCCGGTGGATCGGTGGAGCGTGATCCACCCTACGGTGGCCGCGAGGTATTGCGGGGCAGGTAGGGTGGATATCGCTTTTTACATCCACCATGGCGCGGCCCGGTGGATCGATGAAGCGTGATCCACCCTACGGTGGTCGCGAGGTATTGCGGGGCAGGTAGGGTGGATGTCGCTTTTTACATCCACCATGGCGCGGCCCAGTGGATCGGCGAAGCGTGATCCACCCTACGGGTCAGAACAGATACCGCGGCAACCAGATGATCATCACGGCGCAGAACAGCGCGAGGCCGATGCAGAACCACAGGAAGCGCCGCTGGCGCCGCTCCGGGGCACTGTCGGCCCGTTCGGGCAAGGGCATGCCGCAGTTGTCGCATTCGGCTTGCCGCGGCGGGTTGTCTTGCTGGCAGTAAAGGCACTTGGCCATGGACGGTCGCTCCTCCTGACCGATAAAGCCTGGCATGGCCCGAAAGCCGCAGGCTTTGATGACGATCAACTCACTCGAACTGCTCGAGGCGCTGGCGGTCGAGGATGGTGATCTGCCGGCCTTCCTGGGTGATGATCCCTTCGTCGATCAGCCGGCGGATGATCCGCGAGAAGGTCTCCGGCTGGATCGACAGGTGCCCGGCGACCAGTTGCTTGGCCATCGGCAGTTCGAAGCTGTTGCTGCCGTCCTTGACCCGCGCCAGTTGCGTCAGCAGATAGCGCACCACGCGGTGGGTGGCGTTCTTCAGCGACAGCGTCTCGATCTCGTTGATGCGCTGGTGCAGGCGCACGCAGAGCTTGCCGAGCAGGGCGAAGGACAGCCGCTGGTTGGCCTCCAGCAGGCGCATGTAGGCGGCGTTGGAGAAGCGGTAGACCTGCGATGGGCACACCGCCTGCGCCGAGGCGACGTAGTTGGGCGTGTCCATCAGCATCATGGCTTCGGCGAAGGTCTGGCGGTTGCCGATGACCTCGAAGACCTTTTCCTGGCCGTCCGGGGTCAGGCGGTAGACCTTCACCGCGCCGGAAATGACGAAGTAGAAGCTGTGCGCCGGTTCGCCCTGGTGGAACAGGTTGTCGCCCTTGTCCAGGTTGAGCAACTGGCTGGAATTGAGCAGTTCCTCCATCTGTTCCTCGTTCAATGGCTCGAACAGGTGATGGCTGCGGAGAATCTGGTGGTGTACGCGGTGAAGCACCATGCAAGGCGTCCTGTTTCTAGTTGAGCGATGACGACACAGCCTAGCGCATATGCCATCGGGAAAGCAGGCCAGACCGCGATGACGATCAAGGGCTGGCGAGCGGGCTCATTCGTTCTATTTAGTGGAGGCGGGCGCCGAAACCGTCGCGCCAGAGCGGTTCGTCGAACAGCTGCGGATAGTGCTCGAGCGCGCTGGCGATGCGCGCGAGGGCCTGCTCGCGCCGGCCGGCTTCAGGCAGCGTCGCCGCGCCTTGCAGCAGCTCGGCCAGCAGCCCGTGCAGGGCGGCGTCGGCCGCCGCGGGCAACTGGCAGTTGGCGACGAGGTAGCCGGCCGCGGCTTCGATGTCGTGGCGCAGGGCCGTGGCCTGGTCGTCGCCCAGCGGCTGCTGCGGATCATGCGGCAGGTTGCGCTCCAGGGCCTCGTGGATACGCGTCATGCCCTCACGCAGCGCGGCGTCGGTGGCCCAGCGTTCGCCGCTCGCCACGCCGGCCAAGGGCGCATGCGCCTGGCCGTGGTCATGCGCGACGGCGGCCTGCGCCGTGCCGGCGACCATGCTCAGCGCGAACGTGCTGGCGGTTGCGACCATCGTGGCCATCGCCAGGCCCCAGGCCATCGGTTGCAGGTACTGCTTCATGGGCGAATCCTCTTGGCGCGTTTGGCGCGGTGCCGATGGGCGGCGCGGCGGTCAGCCGGCCTCGGCATTGCGGAACAGGATGTTGTTTTCCAGGTGGATGTGCTGCATCAGGTCGCTGCGCAGCTCCTCGAGCCCGCGGTACAGCGCGCGCCAGGTGTTGCAGGCGTTGGCCGGCGGGGTGATGTCGTTGGTCAGCGCGGCCAGCCGCTCCAGGGCCTCGCCATGCTGCTGGTGCTCATAGCGCATCACCGAGATCGGCCCCTGGGCCTGCGGGAAGCCGATGCCGCGCTGCAGCATGGGGAAGAGGATCTGCTCCTCCTTGAGCATATGGCTCTCCAGCTCCTGCTGCATGGTCCACAGGTGCTCGGCCAGCCCGTTCGGGCATTCCGGGCGGCTGCCGTGGACGTGCTCGACCCGGTTGGCCAGGCGGATCAGCTCCGGGAACTGGTCGCGGTGGCGCTCATGGAAATTCTCGAGGATGTGTTCGATCAGCTGGTTGGCCGGCGCGCTGCGCCAGTCCGGCGCAGCGTCGCCGTGATCGCTGAGGGCCGCCAGTTCGGCCGCGATCTGCTCGGCATCGAGGCCATGCTGGGCGGCGGCCTCGCGCAGCGGGACATTGCCGCCGCAGCAGAAATCCAGCTTGTACTGGCGCAGCACGCGGGTTGCGCCGGGGATCGAGCAGGCCAGGCTGCCCAGGGTTTGATCGATCGTAGAGGTCATGGCGATGCTTCCAGGGATGGTTGAGCGGTTCGTTGCATGCCCTGTGCCATTTCTAACCTATTGATTTTCAATGTTTTTAAAGAAAGGTGTGGTGATAGTGACCCTCAGCGGATATGGTTTAAAAAACCTTGAGGGTAACTCGTACCATGATGGAAGAAGCGCTGCTCGCCGACCTGATCACCGAACTGCCCAACGCCGTGCGCCTGCAGCGGCTGGTGCAGACCCTGCACCAGCGCTTTCGCTGCGGCGCGGTGGTGCTGCTGCGGCTGGACGACGACAGCCTGCGTCCGCTGGCGGCGGTAGGGCTGGTGCAGGAGGCGCTCGGCCGGCGCTTCGTCGTCGCCCAGCACCCGCGCCTGGCGGCGATCCTTTCCCAGCGCGAGCCGACCTGGTTCGAGCCGGACAGCCGCCTGCCCGACCCCTACGACGGCCTGCTCGACGAGCACGTCGGCGAACCGCTGCCGGTGCATGACTGCATGGGCGTCAGCCTCTTCGTCGAAGGCAAGCTGTGGGGCGCGCTGACCCTGGATGCGCTGCATGCCGGCACCTTCGACGACGACGCCCGCCGCGACCTGCAGCGCTACACCCTGGTGATCGAGGCGGCGGTGCGGGTGACCCGCCTGGAACACGAGAACCGCGGCCTGCGCCTGGCGCGCAGCGACGCGCTGGAAACCACGCTGATGCAGGAGGAGGGCGAGATCCTCGGCCAGAGCGAGGCGATCCGCGAACTGCTGCGCGAACTGCAGGTGGTGGCCGATTCCGAACTGCCGGTGCTGCTGCTCGGCGAGACCGGGGTCGGCAAGGAGCTGTTCGCGCGCTGGCTGCACCGCCATTCGCGGCGGCGCAACAAGCCGCTGGTGCACGTCAACTGCGCGGCGCTGCCCGAGTCGCTGGCCGAGAGCGAGCTATTCGGGCACGTCAAGGGCGCCTTCTCCGGCGCCACCACCGACCGCCCCGGGCGCTTCGATGCGGCCAACGGCGGCACGCTGCTGCTCGACGAGGTCGGCGAGCTGCCGCTGACGGTGCAGGCCAAGCTGCTGCGCACCCTGCAGAACGGCGAGATCCAGCGCCTGGGCGCGGACAAGCCGCGACAAGTCGACGTGCGGATCATCGCCGCGACCAACCGCAACCTGCGCGACAGCGTGCGCGAAGGGCACTTCCGCGCCGACCTCTACCATCGGCTGTCGGTCTACCCGGCGCCGATCCCGCCGCTGCGCGAACGCGACAACGACGTGCTGATCCTTGCCGGGCATTTCCTCGAGCTCAACCGCGCGCGCCTGGGGTTGCGCAGCATGCGCCTGTCGCCGGCCGCCGAGCGCGCGTTGCTGGGCTACGCCTGGCCGGGCAACGTTCGCGAACTGGAGCATGTGATCAGCCGTGCGGCGCTGCGCCTGCTCAGCCGGGGCGCCTCGCGCGGCGAGATTCTCACCCTCGAGCCCGAGCTGCTGGACCTGGACAGCCGCGCCGCAGGCGTCGAGCCGGCCAGCGTGGCGGAGGCGCCGGCGGCGGCCGACGAGATACTGCCGCTGCGCCAGACGGTGGACGCCAGCCAGCGCCAGGCGATCGTCCGTGCGCTGGAGGCCAGCAACGAGAACTGGGCGCAGGCGGCGCGGTTGCTGGATGTCGACCCGAGCAACCTGCACAAGCTGGCGCGGCGGCTGAAGCTCAAGTAGCGCCGCCCGGCGGCAGGCGACGTCGGGCGCCCGCCATGGTCTAACCTCAGGTCGTCACTTACGAGGAGAGCTTCATGGCCCTGAACCAGAACGAATTCGACGCGCTGCTCAACGAAGCGCAAGCCTTCGCCGAGCGGGCCGCCAGCGAAAACAACCCACTGCACTACCGCGACGCCTTCCTCGCCAGCCTCAAGGCCATGCGCCTGCTGGGCGAGGAGTCCGGCGCCTGGCGCCAGATGGTCGCCCGCGCCACCGAGGAATTCGAGGGGGACGAAGGGATCTGACGCGGGCGCGCGGGCCAGCGCGGCTGGCCGGCAGGCGCGCTGCACTGCTGCCTTTCGTCGCAGTTGCCGTGGCCGTTCAATCTTGACCCTCATCAATGCTGGCCACAGGTCAGCTGCCTAGACTGCCGGCTGTTTTTTCCGTTCAGCCGAACGACCGCCGCGCTGCCTCTGCGCGGCGCGCATGTACCCGAATGTCTAGGAGTTGCCATGCACCTGGTCTGCCCGGCAGGAAGCCTGCCCGCGCTCAAGGCTGCCGTCCAGCAGGGCGCCGACGCCATCTATGTCGGTTTTCGCGACGACACCAATGCCCGCCATTTCGCCGGCCTCAACCTCGATGAGAAGCAGCTCGACAAGGGCTTGCAGCTGATCCGCGAGAAGGGCCGCCAGCTGTACATCGCGGTCAATACCTATGCCCAGCCGCAGGGCTGGGACCGCTGGCGCCGTGCCGTGGACCAGGCGGCCGACCTGGGCGTCGACGCGCTGATCGCCGCCGACCCCGGCGTGCTCGGCTACGCCAGCAAGCGTCATCCCAAGCTCAAGCTGCACCTCTCGGTGCAGGGCTCGGCGACCAATGCCGCGGCCCTCGGCTTCTACCAGGAGCGCTACGGCATCAGCCGCGCGGTATTGCCGCGGGTGCTGTCGCTCAAGCAGGTCAAGCAGGTCGCGGCGAGTAGCCCGGTACCGATCGAGGTGTTCGCCTTCGGCAGCCTGTGCATCATGGCCGAGGGCCGTTGCCACCTGTCGTCCTATCTCACCGGCGAGTCGCCGAACCTCTGTGGCGTCTGCTCGCCGGCCAAGGCGGTACGCTGGAGCGAGGAGCCGGAAGGGCTGACCTCGCGGCTGAACAACGTGCTGATCGACCGCTACGCCGAGGGCGAGTCGGCCGGTTACCCGACGCTGTGCAAGGGCCGCTTCATGGTCAACGGCCAGCGCTTCCACGCGCTGGAAGAACCCACCAGCCTGAACACCCTGGACCTGATTCCGGAACTGGCCGCCATCGGCGTCACCGCGATGAAGATCGAAGGGCGCCAACGCAGCCCGGCCTATGTCGAGCAGGTCACCCGGGTCTGGCGCGCGGCGCTGGATGCCTACCTCAACGCACCGCAACGCTACGTGGTGCAACCCGCCTGGCGCGACGTGCTGGACGGCCTGTCCGAGGGCTCGCAAACCACCCTGGGTGCTTACCACCGGGCCTGGCAATGAACGAGGAGCCAAGCATGAAACTCTCTCTCGGCCCGGTGCTGTTCTACTGGGACCGCCAGCAGACGCTGGATTTCTACGCGAACATGGCGGAACAGCCGCTGGACGTGATCTACATGGGCGAGACGGTGTGCTCCAAGCGCCGGGCGATGATGCTCGACGACTGGCTGGGCCTGGCCCGCGACCTGGCCGAGGCTTCCTCGGCGCAACTGGTGCTGTCCGGCCTGACGCTGGTCGAGGCGGCGTCCGAGCTGTCCAGCCTGCGCCGCCTGTGCGACAACGGCGAGCTGCTGGTGGAGGCCAACGACATGGGCGCGGTGCAGCTGCTGGCCGAGCGCAAGCTGCCCTTCGTCGGCGGCCCGGCGCTGAACCTCTACAACGGCCATGCCCTGGCCGAACTGGTGGCCGCCGGGATGATGCGCTGGGTACCGCCGGTGGAAGCCTCCGGTGCGCTGATCAAGAGCGCCCGTGGGCAACTGCACGGGCTGGGCGTCGAGCTGCCGGAAATCGAGATATTCGCCTACGGCCACCTGCCGCTGGCCTACTCGGCACGCTGCTTCACCGCGCGCGCCGAGAACCGGCCCAAGGACGACTGCCAGTTCTGCTGCCAGAACTACCCCGAGGGCATTCCGCTGCTCAGTCAGGAAGGCGAGGCGCTGTTCACCATCAACGGCATCCAGACCATGTCCGCGTCGGTCAGCAACCTGCTCGCCGACTACCAGGGGCTGGTCGACAGCGGCGCCGACCTGCTGCGCCTGAGCCCGCGCGCCGCCGGCATGGAAGAGGTTATCGGCGCCTTCGACGCGGTGCGCAAGGGCGCGCTGCCGCCGCTGGCGGTGGACGGCTGCAATGGTTATTGGCATGGCCAGCCGGGCATGCTGCGTGCCGAGGAGGCCGGTCTATGCTGAACCCGCGTACCCATCTGGTGAATCTCGGCGGGCGGCTGCTGCCGCTGGCGGCGAAGACGCCGTTCCTGCTGCAGCGCCTGGCGCTGGAGCGCAGCCTCAACCAGGTGTTCGCCGAGGCACTGGCCGACGGGGCCTTCGACGTGCTCGACGGCCACTGGATGCGGCTGGAGGTCGCCGACCTCGGCCTGGCCTGGTGCCTGACCTGCGAGCGCGAGAAGCTGCGCGTCGCCGCCCAGGCACCGGTGCAGGTGACCATCCGCGGCAACTGGCGCGAGTTCCTGTTGCTGGCCAGCCGCCAGGAGGATCCGGATACGCTGTTCTTCCGTCGCCGCCTGGTCATCGAGGGCGACACCGAACTGGGGCTGGCGATCAAGAACCTGATCGACAGCCTCGATCCCGATACCCTGCCGGCCTGGCTGTGGAAGCTGTTGCAGGGCGCTGGCGAAGAGGTCGCCCGGGCCGGCAAGGCGCAGGCTGCCGGGGCCTAGCGGTCACGCGCCGCCTGTGGCGACGGCCCGCCTCAGCAGACGCGCAGCTGGCGCGGGCGCATGCGATCGCTGGCGATGATGCCCTTCAGGTCCTCGAACAGGGCTTCGGTCTCCGCCTCGCTGCAGTCTTCGCGGTAGCGTTTGCGCAGGCCGTAGCTGCTGAGGGTGATGTGCACGTCGGGGATGACGTTGTGCTGGGCCAGGCAGGCGCGCGCGCAGTGCAGCGGGCAGCCGTCGATGGCGAGGATCGGGCGTCCGGAGTTGGCCTTGTTGACCAGCGCGGCGACGCGCCCGCCGACGCCGGCGATGCAGGACATCTCCGCCAGCCCTGCGCGGTCCAGGCGCACCGCCAGGGTATTGGCGAGCTGGGCGACGTTGGAACAACCCGAGCAGGAGTAAACCAGGGGGGTGGGCATGGGCTTGCTCATGGTGTTTTTCCTGACGGCTTCGTGACGGCCGTCATTGTCGCGCCCGTGCCGACGGCTGCCTTTGACAGCAATCAAGAACGCTGGGGCAATCCGCCGCAGGCTATTCGTCGTAGGTCGCGAGCTTGCTGTTGTCGAGGATCTCGATGCGCCGGCGCTGCACGGAAATGGTTCCGGCATCGATCAGCCGATGCAGGATGCGCGAGAAGGTCTCCGGCTGGATGCCCAGCTTCGAGGCGATCAGTCGCTTGGGCACGTCGAGCGTGACCACCCCGCTGCCGTCGTGCTGCGACTGGGCGAGAAAGCGCACTACGCGGTGGCTGGCGTTGGCCAGGGTGAGGGTGTCGATCTCGGTCATGCGCTGATGCAGGCGAATGCTCAGGGTTGCGAGGATATCCAGGCAGATGTCCGGCTGCTGTTCGAGCATGCGCCGGTAGTGCGGCCCATTCAGGCTCGCCACCAGGCTCGCCTTGAGCGCGGTGGCGCTGACCGGATAGCAGGGCGTGCCCTTGAACAGCAGGGCCTCGGCGAACGATTCGCCGGCGCGCATGACTTCCACCAGCTTCTCCTGGCCGTCGCAGACCACCCGGTGCAGCTTGATCTGGCCGCTGAAGAGGAAATAGAAGCGGTCCGCCTTGTCGCCCTGGTGAAACAGCGAGGCGCCCGTGGGCAGGCGTTTGAGGTTGGCCGTGGCGCACACCTCCTGCATCGCGGCTTCCGGCAGGCGGCTGAACAGGTGATGGCGGCGCAGCTCGGCAACAAGGGACTTTTCGGTGAGCATGATTCCTCCCGGAGGAGCGACCGGGTCTTTGAGGCTGCATCCTAGGAGGCAGCGCCCGGATACTTCCTTGATCGCAGACAAGTCTGCCCGCTGTCGCTGGACGCGGGAGGCTTTCATCGTTTGCCGGAGCAAGCTTGACGGTGGTCAATTCGATATTCGCTCCATCCGCCTAAAGTCACACCATATTGTGTTTTTCTGATTTGTTCGCAACTACATATGGTGATGGAGGCAGGAATGGCCTGGCAGGCTGAAACGGTGGGGCCGGTGTCGCTGCGCAAGCGCGACGGGCGTCTGGTGGGCTTCGAGCTGGACAAGATCGGGCGTGCCATCGCGGCGGCCGGCGCCGCCACCGGCGAGTTCGCATCCCCGGTGGCGCAGGCGCTGGCCGACGACGTTCGGCAGCAACTGGCGGCGCAGGCGACCGTCGAGGTCGAGCAGGTGCAGGATCGCGTCGAGCACGCGCTGATGGAGGCCGGCTACTTCGACACCGCGCGCGCCTACATCGTCTACCGCGAGCGCCACGGCCGGCTGCGCCGCGATCGCAAGGCCATCGTCGATGTCGCCGCCTCGATGAACGAGTACCTCAGCCGCGAAGACTGGCGCGTGCGCGCCAATGCCAACCAGGGCTATTCGCTCGGCGGGCTGATCCTCAACGTCTCCGGCAAGGTCACCGCCAACTACTGGCTGGACGAGGTCTACAGCCCGGAGATCGGCGCCGCCCATCGCGAGGGCGACCTGCACATCCACGACCTGGACATGCTCGCCGGCTACTGCGCCGGCTGGTCGCTGCGCACGCTGCTCAACGAGGGCTTCAACGGCATTCCCGGGCGGGTCGAGGCGGGCCCGCCGAAGCATTTGTCCAGCGCCCTCGGGCAGATGGTCAACTTCCTCGGCACGCTGCAGAACGAATGGGCCGGCGCGCAGGCGTTCAGCTCCTTCGATACCTATCTCGCGCCCTTCGTGCGCAAGGACCGCCTCGGCTACGACGAAGTGCGCCAGGCCATCCAGGAGTTCATCTACAACCTCAACGTGCCGTCGCGTTGGGGTACCCAGACGCCCTTCACCAACCTGACCTTCGACTGGGTCTGCCCGCAGGACCTGCGCGAGCAGATCCCCTATATCGGCGGCGAGGAGATGCCCTTCGCCTACGGCGAGCTGCAGGCCGAGATGGAGCTGATCAACCGCGCCTACATCGAGGTGATGCAGGCCGGCGACGGCCTCGGCCGGGTGTTCACCTTCCCGATCCCGACCTACAACATCACCCACGACTTCCCCTGGGATAGCGAGAACGCCGGGCGACTGTTCGAGATGACCGCGCGCTACGGCCTGCCGTACTTCCAGAACTTCCTCAACTCGGACATGCAGCCCAACCAGGTGCGCTCCATGTGCTGCCGCCTGCAGCTGGACGTGCGCGAACTGCTCAAGCGCGGTGGCGGGCTGTTCGGCTCGGCCGAGCAGACCGGCTCGCTCGGCGTGGTGACCATCAACTGCGCGCGCCTGGGTTACCTGCACGCCGGCGACAAGGCGGCGTTGCTGGAACACCTGGATGCGCTGCTGGAGATGGCGCGGCAGAGCCTGGAGGTCAAGCGCAAGGTCATCCAGCACCACATGGATGCCGGGCTCTATCCGTACACCAAGCGTTACCTCGGTACTTTGCGCAACCATTTCTCCACCATCGGCGTGAACGGCCTGCACGAGATGCTGCGCAACTTCACCGATGACAGCGAGGGGCTGCACACCGCGGCCGGTCGGGCGCTGGCCATCGAGCTGCTCGATCACGTGCGGGCGCGGCTGGTGCAGTTCCAGGAGGACACCGGGCATCTGTACAACCTGGAGGCGACGCCGGCCGAAGGCACCACCTACCGCTTCGCCAAGGAGGACAAGAAGCGCTTTCCCGACATCCTCCAGGCCGGCACGGCCGAGGCGCCGTACTACACCAACTCCTCGCAGCTGCCGGTGGGCTTCACCGACGATCCGTTCGAGGCGCTGGCGCTGCAGGACGAACTGCAGTGCAAGTACACCGGCGGCACTGTGCTGCACCTGTACATGGCCGAGCGGATTTCCTCGGCCGAGGCCTGCAAGAAGCTGGTGCGCAACGCCCTGTCGCGCTTCCGCCTGCCGTACCTGACGGTGACGCCGACCTTCTCGATCTGCCCGGTGCACGGCTACCTGGCCGGAGAGCACGAGTTCTGCCCGAAATGCGACGAGGCGCTGCTGCAAAAACAGCAGGATTGCTGCGCCTGATCACTTGTCGGTGCCCGCTTGCGAGCGATGCTTCTGCAGCTGCCAACGCTCGCCGCAAGCGGGCTCCTACGACTTTTCTCTTTCACCCAAGCAATGGAGCGACACCATGAGCCAAGCGACCCAACTGCCCGAGAACCAACGCCAGCGCTGCGAAGTCTGGACCCGCGTGATGGGCTATCACCGCCCGGTCGCCGCCTTCAATCCGGGCAAGCAGTCCGAGCATCGCGAGCGGCTGCATTTCACCGAAGCGGCCACGCGGTGACCGCAACACTGCGCGTCGGGGGGCTGGTCCCCCTGACCACCCTGGATTTTCCCGATCATCTGGCCTGCGTGCTGTTCTGCCAGGGCTGCGGCTGGCGCTGCCGCTACTGCCACAACCCGCAGCTGATTCCCGCCTGTGGCGGCGAGGAAAAGCCCTGGGCGGAGATTCTCGCCTTCCTCGAGCAGCGCGTCGGCCTGCTCGAGGCGGTGGTATTCAGCGGCGGCGAGCCGACCCTGCAGAGCGCGCTGCCGGAGGCCATTGCCCAGGTGCGTGCGCTGGGCTACAAGGTCGGGCTGCACAGCGCCGGGATCAAGCCGAAGCTGTTCGCCCAGGTGCTGCCGCTGGTGGACTGGGTCGGTTTCGACGTCAAGGCATTGCCCGAACAGAGCACGGCGATCACCGGTGTCGAGGGCAGCGGCAAGGCCAACTGGAAGAGCCTCGAACACCTGCTGGAAAGTGGCGTCGAGCATGAGTGCCGAACCACCGTGCACTGGCAGCTGTTCGATGCGAACACGCTTTGGGACATGGCCCAGCGCTTGCGCCGGCTGGGTGTCGAGCGCTTCGCCGTGCAGTGCGTGCGCACCGCGCGGATGCTCGACGACAGCCTCGCCGACAGCCGCGCGCCGTACGATCAGCAACGCCTGTGGGAGCGCCTGGACAGGTTGTTTCCGTCGTTCGTGGTCCGTGGTTAAGCGGTGTAGGTTGGGGTGAGGCGCGCCTCGCTCGTTGGGCTTCGCTGCGCTCAACCCAACCTACCTGCTGGCCTGAAGCAGGGTGGGGCTCAGCTCCAGCCCCAGAACTGCAGCCACCAGCCATAGCCCACCAGCGCGCAGCCGGCGCCGACGCAGGCGAATGCCAGCAGGCGGCGCAGGCCGTTGGCGCCGTGGCGGCCGATGACGTTCCAGGCCAGGTACAGGCTCCAGGCCACGGCGCCGATCAGCAGCGCCGCGCGTGCCGGCTGCGCCCAGGCCAGCAGGAAGCCTTCGTAGCGCAGCAGTTTCACCGTGGTGGCGGACAGGCCGAGGAACAGCCCGGCGCCGCCGAGAGGCGTCAGGGCCAGGGCCAGGTGCTGGAAGACGTTGTCGCCCCGGCGCATCGAGCGCACCGCGCCGCGCAGCAGCAGCCATAGCGCGCCGCCGATCAGCAGCGAACTGCCGAAGATGTAGGTCAGGATCACCGCGCCGTCGAGCCAGGTGAAGGCGTCGTTGGCCTGCGGATAATGGGTCAGCAGCCACCAGGGCGCGTTGGCCTCCAGCGGCCAGAAGATGTCGCGTTCCACCAGCCATTCCGCCGCCGCCTGCTTGAGGGCGATGAACCAGGGGCTGACCGTCCACTGGAAGGCGCCCATGGCCAGGCCGATCATGCCGAACAGCAGCAGCGTGCTGTCCCAGTGATCGCCCTTGTGCTGGCCGCCGACGATGAGGATTTCCGTGTTGGGCGAACGCGCGCTCAACTGCACGGCGCCGCGCTGACCGCTGCAGCGGCCGCAGGCATGGCAATCGGCGTTGCCCTGCATGCGGCGGATGTCGATCAAGGGCGCACAGTTGGGCGTCGGCAGATGCGGCTCGCGGTTCTCCAGCCAGCGTTGTTCGTCGACCTTGTAGTGCACCGGCGCCAGCCGGGCGAGCAGGGCGAACACGCCGCTGACCGGGCACAGATGGCGGCACCAGACACGCTTGCCGCGGCCGTAGAGAAAGCCCACCAGCATCGCCGCGACGGTGGAGCCGCCGAGGATCAGCAGTGCCGCCTGGGCGTAGTCGTAGACGCTGATCAGCTGGCCGTAGACGGTGGTGAGAATGAAGGCGATGGTCGGCCAGCCGCTCCAGCGGATCCAGCGCGGCGTGCGCTTGTTCAGCCCGCGCCAGCTGATCCACTCGCTGAGCGAGCCTTCCGGGCAGAGCACGCCGCACCACAGGCGGCCGAAGAAGATCATCGACAGCAGCACGAACGGCCACCACAGGCCCCAGAAGATGAACTGCGCCAGCAGCGTGAGGTTGTCGAGCATGCCTGCCTGGGCCGGCGGCAAGTCGAGGAAGGCGGGGATCACCAGCAGGGTCAGGTAGAAGCCGACCACCAGCCACTGCAGCGTGCGAATGGCCTTCGCATGCTGGCGCAGCAGATCGCCGAGTCGCGCCAGCCACGGCGCCTGGGTGATCACACCGGCCTCGCGGCCAGCTGTGCCTGTGGCCTCGGAGTGAGCCAGAACCATGCCGCGAGCCAGTACAGGCCCAGGATCAGCGCGGCCGCCAGCGAAGGCATGGCGCGATAGCCGGTGAGGCCGGCGAGCGTGCCGCCCAGCGCACTGCCGTCATCCAGCAGGGCGGAGGTATCCCAGAGCGGATCGCCGAAGACGCTATAGAGCAGTTCCGGCACGTCCATGCCCATCAGCTGGCCGCTGAAGCGGTCGAGCGCGGCCATCAGCAGGGCCCCGCCGAGCAGCAGCAACATCACTTCGCTGACCTGGAAGAAACGCCGCCAGCTGAAGTAGCGGCTGCCGGCCTGCAACACGGCATAGCTGAGCAGGGCGAGAGCGAAGCCCAGCACGCCGCCGATGACGAACCCGGCGAGGTCCTGGCCCTGCTGCTGGTTGCCGATACCGTAGAGAAACACCACCGTCTCGCTGCCTTCGCGGCCGACCGCGAGCATGGCGAGCAGCAGCAGGCCGATGCCGCTGCCCTGGCCGAGCTTTTCCGCCGCGCTGTTCTGCAGGCTGCTCTTCAGGGTACGGCCGTGACGGTGCATCCAGCCGACCATGTGCAGGATCAGCAGGCTGGCGGCCAGCAGCATCGCGCACTGGAACCATTCGCCCGCGCTGCCGGCGAGCCAATCCCCGGCCTGCAGGATGCCCCAGCCCAACGCGCTGGCCAGGCCCAGGCCGGCGGCTACGCCCGCCCAGAGCATGCGCAGCGCGCCGGCCGCGCCCGGTTGCTGGCGCAGCCAGGCATGCAGAATGCCGATGACCAGCAGGGCCTCGATGCTTTCACGCCAGACGATGAACATGGATTGGCCCATGGATGTGCTCCTCGCTACTTGCTTACTACTTGGCGATGATCTCGCCTTCGGGAAGATCCATATGGAATTCGTCGAAGAATGGGTAGCGGCCCGGCTTCAGCGGATGGATCACGACGAAGGAGGTCACGCCCGGCGACAGCACCTTCTCGATGCGCAGCGGCGTGCTCTCGAATTCGGTCGGTCCGCTGCCGGCGTTGTGCACGATGATCTTGAAGCGCTGGCGGGCCGGCACCTCCAGGGTCGCCGGTTCGAAATGGCCATCGCGGATGGTCAGCTCATACGTCGGCAGGGCGGCCTGGGCCGTGCCGGCGAGCCCGGCCAGCAGCGGCAGGACGCCGAGCAGCGTGCGCCCGGCGCGGCACATCAGTAGCCACCCTTCTTGCCGATGCCGGCATAGGTGAATTCGTAGTGCAGCTCGCAGCCTTCGAACCAGGGCGCGACGCCGGTCTCCTTGTCGGTGTGGCGACCGAACATGTTATGCCCCGAGCCCGGCGGCAGGATCTTGTAGGTCAGCTGGTACTTGCCGGGGCCGAGCAGCTTGACGTTGTCGCCGTAGTGCGGCCCGTCGTTGGCCACCATCGGGTGGAAGTCGCCCTCGACCACTTGCTCCGAACCGCTCTTGCGCAGCTCGTAGCGGATGCTCAGGTAGGGGACGAAGCTGCCTTCCTGCCAACCGTTACGGTTGTCCTCGGTGGCGCTGATGTCCGCTTCCAGGTGCACGTCGGATTCCGCCGCGGCACGCATCATGCCCGGTGGGTCCATTTCGACCGGCTGCAAGTACACTGCGCCGACTTCCATGCCGCCACACTGCTGTGGCTCGCCGATGGGATATTCCTTCGCCTGGGCGAGCGGGGTGAGGAGCAACGAGGTGATGGCCAGGGTGGCGGGAATGCGCATTGGAGCCTCCGGAAACGGGAAATGACGGAGCGAGGGTCGCACTTGCGGCTCCGAATGATAATGATTCGCGTCAATTTATGAAGAAATATTTTGTTACGGCCGCTCCGCAGTGCGCGGTATTTGCCAGCAGAACGCCACAATGGCGGGCGTTGCACGCCAAGGTGCGGCGTGTCGTCACAGGGGCGCCGCGGTCGGGGTGCACGGCGCTTCGGCGAACCCGCGGGCGCCAGTTCCTCTAAGATATTGCACCTTTCGCATCCGGGGACTCCATGCAACCGCCCGTTCCGCTCGACGCCCGCACCGCCCGAATCCTGCCGTGGCTGGTGGCCATCGCCTTCTTCATGCAGACCCTGGACGGCACTATCCTCAACACCGCGCTGCCGGCGATGGCGCGCGATCTGGCCGAGGACCCGCTGCGCATGCAGGGCGTGGTCATCGCCTACATGCTCACCGTCGCGCTGTTGATCCCGGCGTCCGGCTGGATCGCCGACCGCTTCGGCAGCCGGCGCATTTTCGTCGTCGCCATCGTGCTGTTTTCCCTGGGCTCGCTGTTCTGCGCGCTGTCGACCAGCTTCAACCAGCTGGTGACTTCCCGCGTCCTGCAGGCCCTTGGCGGCGCGCTGATGCTGCCGGTGGGGCGGCTGGTGGTGCTGCGCGCCTTCCCGCGCAGCGAGTTCGTGCGGATCATGGCGTTCATCGCGCTGCCGGGGCTGGTCGGTCCGCTGCTGGGGCCGACCCTCGGCGGCTGGCTGGTGGAATACGCGTCCTGGCACTGGATCTTCCTGATCAACCTGCCGGTGGGTGTGGTCGGTTGCCTTGCCGCGTTGCGCTTCATGCCGGACCTCAAGGGCGCCGAGCGGGTGCGCTTCGATAGCCTGGGGTTCCTGCTGTTCGGTGCGGCGATGGTGCTCATCACCATCGCCCTGGAGGGGCTCGGCGAGTTGCACATGCCGCATGCGCGGGTCACGTTGCTGCTGTTCGGCGGCGTGGCCTGCATGACCGCCTACTGGTTGCGCGCCGGGCGCATCGATGCCCCGCTGTTCAGCCCCGCGCTGTTTCGTACGCGCAGCTTCGCCGTGGGGATCTTCGGCAACCTGTTCGCCCGCCTGGGCGGCGGGGCGCTGCCGTTCCTGCTGCCGCTGCTGTTGCAGGTGGCGCTGGGCTATTCGCCGGCTCAGGCGGGCATGAGCATGATCCCGCTGGCACTGGGCGCCATGGCGGTGAAGTCGCTGGCCAAGCCGATCATCGATCGCCTCGGCTACCGTCGGCTGCTGATCGGCAACACGCTATTGCTCGGCAGCCTCATCGCCAGCCTGGCGACCATCAGCGGGCAGACGCCGACCTGGTTCCTGCTGCTGCACCTGGGCCTGATCGGCATGGTCAACTCCATGCAGTTCACCGCGATGAATACCGTGACCCTGGTCGGCCTCAGCAATGCCGACGCCAGTAGCGGCAACAGCCTGCTCTCGGTGGTGGTGCAACTGTCGATGAGCCTCGGCGTGGCCACCGCCGGTGCGCTGCTCGGGGGCTTCACGGTGAGCGGGGCGCAAGGCGACGAGGTGCTCAGGGCGTTCCAGCTGACCTTCCTCAGCGTCGGCGCCATGGCCATGCTGGCGGCGGCGCTGTTCCTGCAGTTGGACAGCCGCGACCCCAGTCATTCCGAGGAAAGGCGCCCGGTCGATGTCGCCGAGTGAGCCGGCTGCCGCTGCTCGGCGTCGCGCCGGTGCTGGCGGGGTGACGCCGATGGACAAGGAAATGCCGGCCGTTGGGGAGTCGATCCGGTCCGATGCCAGTCGAAACAAGACGAGCATGCCTGCTAAGCGGAAACAGCGAGAGCGCGATGAGCCGAACGCGTGGACTTCTCCTAGGATTGCTGGGCGGCGTGGCGGTGCTGGCCGTGGCGCTGGTCGTGCTGCTGGCCACCTTCGACTGGAACCTGCTCCGGCCCACCCTCAACGAGCGGGTGTCCGACACCCTCGGCCGGCCGTTCGCCATCCAGGGCGAGCTGGACCTGCGCTGGCAGCGCGATCGCGAACGGCCGGGCTGGCGCACCTGGCTGCCGCAGCCGACCCTGATCGCCGAGGACATCACCCTGGGCAATGCCGAATGGGGCCAGGCGCCCTATTTCATCCACCTGGATAGCGTCGCGGCGGAGCTGCGCCCACTGGCGCTGCTGGGCAAGCGCGTGAGCATCCCGGCCATCACCCTGGGCGGGCCGTCGGCGCATCTCGAGCGGCTCGCCGACGGCCGCGCCAACTGGACCTTCGAGAAGCTGGCCGCCAGCGACGAGGCGGCGGACGAGAAGCCTTCGGCCTGGGTGCTGGACATCGGCACCATCGGCTTCGACCAGGGCAGCGTCAGCCTCGACGACCCGCTCTCGCGCGCCCAGTTGCAACTGAACGTCACCCCGCTGGGCGAGCCGGTGCCCTACAGCCAGATTCTCGGCGCGGCCCAGGGCGAAGGGAGCGGGGAGGGCCAGGCGCAGGGTGCGGCGACCCAGGACTACGCCTTCGCCTGGAACGCCAAGGGCCGTTACGCTGGCCAGCCGCTGGCCGGCGAGGGCCGTGTGGGTGGCCTGCTGGCCTTGCAGGATGCGACATTGCCCTTCCCGCTGCAGGTCGACCTGCGCGCCGGCAAGACCCGGGTGACGGTGGAGGGTACCCTGACCGACCCGCGCAACCTGGGCGCGCTGGACCTGCGCTTGCGCCTGTCCGGCGACAGCCTGGGCAACCTCTACCCGCTGATCGGCGTGACCCTGCCCGACACCGGCGCCTATGCCACCGACGGCCGCCTGCGTGCCGACCTGCAGGACCCGGACGGCGCCGCGTTCCACTACCAGGGCTTCAACGGCCGCATCGGTGGCAGCGACATCCATGGCGACCTCAGCTACGTCGCCGGTGAGCCGCGCCCGCGGCTGAGCGGCGAGCTGACCTCCAACCAGTTGCGTTTCGCCGACCTGGCGCCGCTGATCGGCGCCGACTCCGAGCAATCGCGCCAGGCGCGCGGCGCGTCCCGCAAGCAGCCGGCGGCCAAGGCGCTGCCGGTGGAAGCGTTCCGCACCGACCGCTGGCGCGACATGGACGCCGACGTGCGCTTCGTCGGCAAGCGCATCGTCCACGACGAGGCCCTGCCCATCCAGGGCCTCAACGCCCACGTGCTGCTCGACGACGGCGTATTGCGCCTGCAGCCGCTGAGCTTTGGTGTCGCCGGCGGCCGCCTGGAAACCGACGTGCGCCTGGATGGGCAGCGCACGCCGCTGGCCGGCCGGATGCGGCTGGAAGCCCGTTCGCTCAAGCTGCGCCAGCTGTTCCCCACGGTCGAGGCCATGCAGAAGAGCCTCGGCGAGCTGAACGGCACAGCCGATATCCAGGGCACCGGCAATTCGGTGGCGGCGCTGCTCGGCAGCGCCAATGGCGAGCTGCGCCTGCTGATGAACGATGGCACCGTGAGCCGCGGGCTGATGGAACTGGCCGGCCTCAACGTCGGCAACTACCTGGTCGGCCGGCTGTTCGGCGACGAAGAGGTGCAGATCAATTGCGCGGTGGTCGATCTGGGCATGAAGGACGGCCTGGCCGCGCCCCGGCTGTTCGTGCTGGACACCGAGAATGCGGTGATCAATGTCACCGGCCAGGTCGACTTCAAGAGCGAAAACATCGACCTGGACGTGGTGCCGCGTTCCAAGGGCATCCGCATCATCTCGCTGCGCTCGCCGCTCTACGTTCGCGGCACCCTGAAGAATCCGCGCCCGGGCGTCCATGCCGGCCCGCTGGCGTTGCGCAGTGTGGGCCTGATCGTGCTGGGCAGCACCGTCGGTCCGGTGGCCGGCCTGCTCGCACTGGTCGCGCCCAGCGGTGGTCAGGCGGACCAGTGCGGGCCATTGCTGGAGCAGGTGAGAAAGCTGCCGGCCCGCTGAGCGCCCGCTACGCCCGCCCTTCGCCCGGATGGTTGAACGCCAGGAAGTGTCGCACCACGGGCCGGTCCTCGCCCTGGTGAAAGCGCAGCACATCGGCCTGGATGTCGGCGTCCGCCTTGGATACCCGGTTGTGCTGGCGCAGATGCTCGGCCCAGGACTCGACCTGGAACCATTCGAGCATCAGCGTCGGGTCGGCCGTATCCTCGCTGATGCCCCAGGCGTAGGCACCATCGCGGCGGCGTTCGGCCGACAGCCGGGCCAGCGCCTTGAGAAACTCGGCGCGATCTTGCGGAGCCACACGGTACTCGATCTGGATCAGCACCGGGCCCCGGTCATGCTCGACCGGCGCCGCGGTCAGCGGCTCGGGCCAGTGCCGGGAGGGCATCAGGTCGGCCTCGCCCCTGGGCAGCTTGAGACGATGGGCGACCAGCCCCGCCACGACCAGCCCGCCGGCGCCGGCCAGCAGCGTGAAGGGGACGCCGATCAGCTCGGCCACCGCGCCCCAGCTCAGGCTGCCGGCGGTCATGGCGCCGTTGAACACAGTGAGGTACACCGCCAGCGAACGCCCGCGCACCCAGTTCGGCAGGATGGACTGTGCCACGCCGTTGAGCGTGGTCAGCGCGCTGATCCAGGCCGCGCCCAGCAACAGCAGGGCCGCCACCGCCGCCCACTTTGGCGGCGCGAAGGCGAGAAAGGCCATGACCGCCGCCGTCACCAGCGCCGCCAGCAGCAGCAGGCCGTCGGCACTCAGCCGTTCGCGTAGCTTCGGCATGACGATGGCGCCGACGATCGCGCCCAGGCCGACGGCACCGAGCAGGATGCCGTAGAAGCCGGCGCCACCGCCGAGCAGGCCGCGCGCCACCAGCGGCAGCAGCGCCCAGACCGAACTGGCCAGGGCGAAGAAGACGAAGGCGCGCACCAGCACGACATGCAGCTCGCGGCTGGCGCGGGCATAACGCAGCCCGGCACGGAAGGCGCCGGGGAAACGCTCGGCCAGCACATCCTGTTCCGCTTTCGGGCGCCGCCACCACAGCAGTGCGGCGATGACGAAGACGTAGCTGATGACGTCGACGCCATAGGTGAACGCCGCCCCCAGGCTGGCCAGGATCAGGCCGCCCATCGCCGGGCCGATGGCGCGGGCGATGTTGATGCCCAGCGAATTGAGTGCCACTGCGCTCTTGAGGTCCTTCTTCTCCACCAGCTCCGGGACGATGGCCTGCCAGGTCGGCCCCATCAACGCCGCGCCGATGCCGCCGAGGAAGGTCAGGGTCACCAGCGAGGCGATCGACTGCAGCCCGGCGAACGACAGCAGCATCAGGCAGACGCTGACGCTGGCCAGCAGGAGCTGGATGGCGATCAGCAGTCGGCGCCGGTCGAGGATATCGGACAGCACGCCGGCGGGAATCGCCAGCAGGAAGATCGGCAACGTCGCGGCGGCCTGTACCAGCGCGACGGCCGCCGGCGATGGCGACAGGTCGGTCATGATCCAGGCGCTGGCGACGTCGCGGATGAAGCTGCCGGTGTTGCCGATGATCGTCGCCACCCACAGGACGCTGAACAGCGTCTGCCGCAGCGGAGCGAAACCGCCGGCAGACGTGGACGCTGGTGCTGTCATGGATGCTGCACTCCTGATTGGTCATGCATCGAATAGTGGTTGCTCACCTGGAACCGCCGTCCGGCAGGAGCCTGCATGCGGCGGTCGCCGTGGCCCTGCCGGCACGCAGGTGCCGCGAAAACCGCACCTTGAGTATTGCCGCTCAGCTTGCGGCGTCCACCAGCACCAGCTCGGCATCCTCGCTGGCGCTGATACGGATGGGCGCTTCGCCGTTGGCCGGCACCAGGTAGCCATAGCGGTTGGCGCCGGCGAAGCGGTACTTTCGGGTCGAGTTCGTTTCGATGAAGTCACTATAGGCAGCGAAATCAATAATTGAGAATGGAACCAATGGAAAGCCATTCTTTCTATTTTGTTGTTGTATGTGGCGGGTTTCATACTGATCGTGGAGAATCCCATGGAATCCATGTGATCGGATCATTTCCAGGACTGCCATGAAAAAACTGCCGGATCTCGAAGCCTGGGCGATCTTCGCCACGGTCTCGGAAACGGGCTCCTTCGCCCGCGCCGCCGCCGAACTCGGCCTGTCGCAGGCCACCGTTTCCAAAGCCATCACGCGCCTGGAAGGGCGCATGAAAACCATGCTGTTCCATCGCACCTCGCGCCGCATGTCGCTGACCGAGAGCGGCCACGCCGCGCTGGAGCGCGCCGCCCGCATCCTCGCCGAGGGCGAGGCGGTCGAGGCCGAGGTGACCGAGCAGTCGACCAGCCTGCGCGGGCCCATCCGGATCGCCGCGCCGATGTCGTTCGGGGTCTCGCACCTGGGACCGGTGCTGCCGGAATTCATGGCGCGCCATCCCGACGTGGTGCTCGACGCCCATTTCAGCGACGAGCTGGTCGACTTGGTCGCTCAGGGCTTCGACCTGGCCCTGCGTATCTCGACCCTGGCCGATTCCAGCCTGCTGGCCCGCCGCCTGTGCACCGTGCGCATTCTGCTGGTTGGCGCGCCGGCCTATTTCGAGCGCCACGGGCGCCCCAGCCATCCACGCGAGCTGACCGGGCATCGCACACTGCAATACAGCTATTCACGCGGCGGCAGCAGTTGGCGCTTCCGCCATAAACGGCATGGCGAATTCGCCCAGGCAATTTCCGCATCGCTGCTGGCCAACAACGCCGAGGCTCTGGCGCCGGCCTTGCGGGCGGGGCTGGGCCTGGCGCTGCAGCCGGAATTCCTGGCCTGGAAGGACCTGCAGTCGGGCGCGCTGGAGACAGCGATGGACGACTGGCAGGTGGAGCCGATCGCCCTGCACATCGTGACTCCTCCGGGCCGCAGCCGCCCGGCCCGCGTGCAGGCGCTGATCGACTATCTGGCCGAACGCTTCGCCGCCGCGCCGTGGGCACAGAGCGGTTAAGGGCTGGGGCGACCGATTGGTATGGCGGACATCAGGACGTTCATCAAGTGATCGTACCCCTGTATAGGACGAACATTAGCTCGGGCGCTTAGCCTCTTCGCTAATCCGATTCCTGCGGATTGGCCAGTAAGGCATAGCAGTCTGATCGGCAGGCTGCGAGTAGTTCCTCTGCGAGATGGGGGTCGTCAACCGCACGCGCCAGCACCACGCCGCCTATCAGCGCAACGGTGGTCTGTAGTGCTTGCTGGCGATCTATGGCCGGCGCTGTCGCCTCCAAACGCCCCACGAAGTTTCGAAGCGCCGTGCTGTAAGCCTGTCGTACCTTGGGTTCTTGCCGGGTCACGTCGGTGGCCATGAACGCCAGCGGACATCTCATTGACTCACCTTGCGCATGGGTAAGCCGAAGATAGCCCTCTATCAAATCGCCCAATCCATAGGCACCCAGCTCGTCAAGTCGCTCACTACCTGCCTTGGCAGAGTACCGAATGGCTTCGGCATAGAGTTCTGCCTTGGTTTGAAAGTGGTGATAGAACGCGCCACGCGTCAGACCTGCATCGGCCATCAGTTCGTCAATGCCTACTTGTTCGAAACCCCGCAGTGCAAATAACCGTGCAGCACTTTCCAAGATGCGGGTACGAGTCCGATCGCGCTGCTGAGTAGGCCAAGACATAAACGCTCTCCTTGTGATTATGTTCTTGAACATAAGGTGATGGGCTGCAGAATTCCAGCCTTGGTCCAACAAGAGAGGCGCATATGGAACTGCATATTTTTGGCCCCGATTTCAGCACCCTTGCCCGCAGTGTTCGTCTGTATTGCGAGGAAAAAGGCCTGAGCTACACCTATGGCATGAATCTGAAGGGGCAAGCGATTGATTGGCGCAGTGAGGCGCACCGGAATTATCATCCGTTTGGGAAGGTGCCGGTGCTATTTCATGCAGACGCGCATGTGTTCGAGACTAATGCGATCTGCCGTTATCTGGACACGGCGTTTCCAGAGAATTCTCTTCAACCATTCGAAATGTCCACACGGATATTGGTCGACCAATGGTCGAGTGCCTTGGTCACCTCTGTCGACAAAGATCTTGTACGCGATTACTTGCTGCTTGTTGCTGGACCCAACCGGCCCACAGTAATTGATCCCGCTACATTGGCTAGTGCGGAATTGCAGGTAGAAGCAACGCTCGCCATCCTCGATGTTCAATTAGATGAACATCCCTACTTATGTGGGAAACATTACAGTTTGGCGGACGCATTGCTGACGCCCATGCTCGACTATCTGGCCATGACCCCGGCTACTGACTGGCTCGGTCATTGGCCACGGCTCGGAGCTTATCTCTCACGCATGAGGGCCCGCCCATCTGGCTGCTCCGTGTTGGGGCTTCCTGGCTGAGCGTCAGGTGATACTACCTGACGTCCTGATAGAACCGACGTATTTCGCAGTGGCCAGATCGTTTGTGACTAGAAAGAAACCTTCAGTGAACGCTTGCCCGAACAACAGGCGATCGAATGGATCGTTGTGAATGGAGTCATCGCCAGCTTCCGATAGCCAGCCTCTAGCAGGACTCTTCTGAGCACCGCGGAATGATGACGGAAGCATGAAAACAGCATCTCAATAATGGAAAGAATGTAATTCGATTCATCGTATTCCGGAGGGGAGGAGAACGGCATAAGCTGAGGCCATCGTAATCAGACGCCAACAGGAGGACGTCATGATCGAACGTCGCCCCTTCGACAGCCTCGGTGGAGCCAACCATGGTTGGCTCGATGCCAAGCACCACTTTTCCTTCGCCGAATACCGTGATGAGGCGCGCGTGCACTGGGGTGCGCTGCGGGTCTGGAATGACGACACCATCCAGCCCGGCAGTGGCTTCCCGCCGCACCCGCATGCGGACATGGAAATCATCACCTACGTCCGTGAAGGCGCCATCACCCACCAGGACAACCTCGGCAACAAAGGCCGCACCCTCGCCGGCGACGTGCAGGTAATGAGTGCCGGCACCGGCATTCGCCATTCCGAATACAACCTCGAACCCGGCATCACGCGGATCTTCCAGATCTGGATCTTTCCCGACCGCAGCGGCGAGCCGCCGGCCTGGGGCACCAAGCCCTTTCCCAAGGGCGAGCGCTCCGGCCAGTTCGTCGCCTTGGCCAGCGGCCTCGAAGGTGACGAGGACGCGCTGCCGATCCGTACCGATGCACGGCTGCTCGGGGCCACGCTGAAAGCGGGGGCGACGGCCGAATACCGTTTTGCCGATGCTGAACGCTACGGCTATCTGGTCCCGGCCAGCGGCAAGGTCGAGGTCAACGGCGTGCACCTCGATGCCCGCGATGGCGCGGCCATCAGTGGTGAGGAGGTGATCCGCGTCACCGCCCTCGAAGATGCCGAACTCGTGCTGGTGGACGCTGCCAGCTGAGTTTCCGCTTGGCGCAGGGGGAGCTGGCGGCGCCCCTTGCGTCACGCATTACCCGCCGCCTCTTGCGTTCCATGACTCAATCCGCTCCCATCAAAGGAGAAGCATCATGTCCAATAAATACCTCGAAGTGCTGACCCCGCAGAACAGCCAGCTCATCTTCATCGACCAGCAGCCGCAGATGGCCTTCGGCGTGCAGTCGATCGACCGCCAGGTGCTGAAGAACAACGTCGTCGGCCTGGCCAAGGCGGCGAAGGTGTTCGACATCCCCACCACCATCACCACGGTCGAGACCGAAAGCTTCTCCGGCCATACCTATCCCGAGCTGCTGGCCGTGTTCCCCGGCCACAAACTCCTCGAGCGTAGCTCGATGAACTCCTGGGACGACCAGAACGTGCGCGATGCGCTGGCCGTCGGTGCCGCCCAGGGCCGCAAGAAGATCATCGTCTCCGGCCTGTGGACCGAAGTCTGCAACCTCGGCTTCGCCCTGTCGTGCCTGCACGACACCGACTACGAGATCTACATGGTCGCCGACGCCTCCGGCGGCACCTCGGCCGACGCGCACAAATACGCCATGGACCGCATGGTCCAGGCGGGCGTGGTGCCGGTGACCTGGCAGCAGGTGCTGCTGGAATGGCAACGCGACTGGGCGCGCCGCGACACCTACGATGCGGTGATGGACATCGTGCGCGAGCATTCCGGCGCCTACGGCATGGGCGTCGACTATGCCTACACCATGGTGCACAAGGCGCCCGAGCGCGTGCAGCACGGCGAGACCGTCGGCCCGAACCCGGCCCAGTAAGGCAGGCACAGGCACCGGGCACTGCCGCGAGCGCGGCAGCCGCCCGGCGTACCCCGCGCTCTGATCCGAGGTGAGCCATGAAACTCTATGTTCTGTCCCTGGGAGCCGGTCTGCTCGTCGGCATCATCTACAGTCTATTGAGTGTCCGTTCTCCCGCGCCCCCGCTGGTGGCCCTGGTCGGCCTGCTTGGCATCCTGCTCGGTGAGCAGGTCATCCCGGTCGGCAAGCAGTTGTTGAATGGCAGCGCCTTCAGTGCCGCCTGCGACAAGGCCCGGGCAGCCGACCACGTACTCGGTCAGTTGCCCGGCCGGAGCGCCGCAGGTAAGGCATCCGATGAGGACCGCGCATGAGCAAACCCCGCCCACCCCTCGAGACTGCGGCGCAGTGGCGGGCTCGAGGGGGGGACGGGTGAAGGCAGTCGATTAATCAACTGGAGCCAAAACCCATGACATCCCGGCGAAAAGTTCTCGGTGCCGCGACGACGCTGGCGTCCGCGCTGGCGCTGAACAGCGTCCTGGGCCGCGGCGCGGTCGCTGAAGCATTCAGAAAAGGAGCGTCTTCCATGTCCGATTCCGTACCTGACGTCATCTTCCACAACGGCCGGATCACCACGCTGGATCGCAGCAACCCTGTCGCCAGCGCCGTCGCCATCAAGGACGGTCGCTTCCTGGCCGTCGGCGGCGACGCGGAAATCCTCCCGCTGGCCGGCAGCGCCACGCGCGTCGTCGACCTCAGGCGCCGCAGCGTGCTGCCCGGCCTGTTCGACAACCACACCCATGTGGTCCGCGGCGGTCTGAACTACAACCTCGAATTGCGCTGGGACGGCGTACGCTCGCTGGCCGACGCGCTGGACATGCTCAAGCGCCAGGTCGCTGTCACGCCCGCGCCGCAATGGGTGCGCGTGGTCGGTGGTTTCACCGAGCACCAGTTCGTCGAGAAACGCCTGCCGACCATCGCCGAAATCAATGCCATCGCACCCGACACCCCGGTGTTCCTGCTGCACCTGTACGACCGCGCGCTGCTCAATGGCGCGGCCCTGCGCGCGGTGGGCTATACCAAGGACACCCCGGAACCGCTGGGCGGCCAGATCACCCGCGACGCCAACGGCAACCCCACCGGCCTGCTGCTGGCCAAGCCCAACGCGATGATTCTCTATTCCACCCTGGCCAAGGGGCCGAAGCTGCCGTTCGACTACCAGGTCAACTCCACCCGCCACTTCATGCGCGAGTTGAACCGCCTGGGCGTGACCGGGGTGATCGACGCCGGTGGCGGTTTCCAGAACTACCCCGAGGACTACGAAGTCATCCAGAAGCTGGCCGATGAAGGCCAGATCACCGTGCGCCTGGCCTACAACCTGTTCACCCAGAAGCCCAAGGAAGAAAAGGAGGACTTCCTCAAGTGGACCTCCAGCGTGAAGTACAAGCAGGGCGACGACTACTTCCGCCACAACGGCGCCGGCGAGATGCTGGTGTACTCGGCGGCCGACTTCGAGGACTTCCGCGTCGAGCGACCGGACATGCCGCCGCAGATGGAGGGCGAACTCGAGGAAGTGGTGCGCATCCTCGCGCAGAACAGGTGGCCGTGGCGACTGCACGCCACCTATGACGAGACCATCACCCGCGCGCTGGACGTGTTCGAGAAGGTCAACCAGGACATTCCCCTGCAGGGCATCAACTGGTTCTTCGACCATGCCGAGACCATCTCGGAGAAGTCCATCGACCGCATCGCCGCGCTTGGCGGTGGCATCGCCGTGCAGCACCGCATGGCCTACCAGGGCGAATACTTCGTCGAGCGCTACGGCGCCCGCGCCGCCGAGGCGACGCCGCCGGTCAAGCGCATGCTGGAAAAGGGCGTGAAGGTCTCGGCCGGCACCGACGCCACCCGCGTGGCGTCCTACAACCCCTGGGTGTCGCTGTCGTGGATGATCACCGGCAAGACCGTCGGCGGCCTCGGCCTGTATCCGCGGGCCAACCTGCTCGACCGGGAAGAAGCGCTGCGCATGTGGACCGAGAACGTTGCCTGGTTCTCCAACGAGGAAGGCAAGCGCGGGCGCATCGAAGTGGGCCAGTTCGCCGACCTGATCGTGCCGAGCAAGGACTACTTCACGGTGCCCGAGGACGAGATCTCCTTCCTCACCTCGGACCTCACCGTGGTCGGCGGGCGCGTGGTCTATGGCGCCGGCGACTTCGCGCCGCTGGACGACAACCCGCTGCCACCGGCCATGCCCGACTGGTCGCCGACGCGCACCTTCAAGGGCTACGGCGCCTGGGGCGAACCGGATGGCGCAGGGCGGAACTCGCTGGCGCCGGTACGCGCCCATGCTGCGGCCTCGTGCGGTTGCGCCAGTTCCTGCGGCCTGCATGGCCATGACCATGCCAGTGCCTGGGGCTCCAATGTGCCGGTATCGGACGCCAGGAGCTTCTTCGGCGCCCTGGGCTGTTCCTGCTGGGCCGTGTGAGGCACTCGCCCAACCGTTTGCGGCGATCGGCGTTGTGCTGGAGCGATCGCCCGCAAGCGGGTTCCTACGGAGCGGTTCCGAAGCCCCATCCGGGCGGGCATAGGGGAGGGCGCTGGCCCGATTCCTGAGTCCGCCTGGCGGCCTTCAGGGCCAATGCCGAACCAATGAATACAGAACGATCTGCTGTGGTCGCCGCGACCACGGCATGGGTACCTTTTTTCGCAACCAACTGGAGTAACGCATCATGGAAAACCGTAATCACCCGCTCATTGCCGTCATTGGCCGTGTACTCATCGCGACATTGTTCCTGGTCAGTGGCTTCGGGAAACTGGCTGCGCCAGCCGGCACCATCGGCTATATCGCATCGGCCGGCCTGCCAGTGCCCACGCTGGGCTACGCAATTGCCTTGTTCGTCGAGATCGTGCTGCCGATCATGCTCGTGCTGGGCTACAAGACGCGCCTGACGGCCGCCATCCTGGCCGTGTTCTCGGTCGTGACGGCGCTGGTCTTCCACTTGCAGCTCAGCGACCAGAACCAGTCGATCCACTTCTTCAAGAACATCGTCGTCGCGGGTGGCCTGCTGCAGATCGTGGCCTTCGGCGGTGGTTTGCTGAGCCTGGACAGCCGGCGCAAGCGCAGCGCGCGCTGAACCTCGCGACCGTGCTCCTCATCGCATCGGCCTCGGGCGATGCTCATTGCTGCTAAGCGCTCGGTTTCGAGCCGTTGGAAGTTGTGAATCGATGAAACAGATATCTCTTGCCGTCCATGCCGCTGCCGCATGAGGCTCAGCTCGCCTATTGGTATAAATTTCACTCAGTTCTACTACCAGCAGCGGTTCTGACCGATGGCTTTCACCGAGGCGCTTCAATCATCGCTGGCCGAGCACGGACTGGCCCTGCTGTTCTTCAACATCCTGTTGGAGCAGGCAGGATTGCCGATCCCCGCCTATCCGTCCCTGGTCGTGGCCGGGACGCTGGCGCAAGGCGGCAATGGGGCCTCGGTGGCCACTGTGTTCGGGCTTGCCGTCCTGGCCTGCCTGATCGCCGACACGGTCTGGTTCTGGCTCGGGCGCCGGCATGGCACCTGGCTGATGCGCGGCATCTGCCGGGTCTCGCTGTCGCCGGACAGCTGCATCCGCAAGAGCACCCACCTTTATCGCCAGCTGGGGCCGCGGCTGTTGCTGATCGCCAAGTTCCTGCCCGGGGCGGGGGCCATGACCACGCTGATGGCGGGCACCTCCGGCACTTCGCTGGTGACCTTCCTGCTCTATGACGCCGCCGGTTCCGCCATCTGGGTCGCTTCGGCGCTGATGATGGGCATCGTTTTCGAGAACGCCGTGTGGGCCATCCTGGCGCTGTTCACCCGCTATGTGCTGCCGGGCACGCTTGTCGTGCTCGCCCTGTTCGCGGCCTTCCTGGTCTGGAAATGGGCGCATCGGGCACGCCTGATGCGGCGCAGCCACAAGGTGCCGCGGCTGCAGGTCGGCGACCTGCAGACCCTGCAGTCCCAGGGGCTGCCGCATGTCCTGGTGGATGTACGCAGCGACCTCGGCGATGGCGAGGTGCGTATCCCCGGCGCCATCCACATGAGCCTCGACGCCAAGGCGCATGAACTGAACACGCTGCCTGCCGATGCCCTGGTGGTGGTTTATTGCGACTGCCCCAGCGAGGTGTCGGCGGCCTACCTGGCCGAACGCATCCGGGCGACGGGGCGTCCCCGTGTCTTCGCGCTGCAGGGCGGCATCCGTGCCTGGAGCGAGGCGCTGGCCAACCCGCCTGAATGAATGCTTGCCACATGCCGGGACGAGGCCCTGGCATTTCACTCCCCCACAATCGGAGACACGCCATGCTGCTCAACGACTGGAGTCAAGTCCTCTCCCAAAACAAGAAGGCCGGAGCCGGGCTCGCCAGGAACAACCCGCAGATGATGGAAGCCGGGCATGGACGCGGCGTCCCCGCGGCGATGTCGACGCTACCCGCACACTGAAACGTCAACCGACCCTGGTGAAAGTGGAAAGCGTGCTATTCGATTCCCCCTGTTCTCGCATCCGCTTTGCACTCTTATGATCGTCGCCACAGAGCCTCTTGGCAGGGCCCGGCACCCCGTGGTGCCGCTGGCTTTGAGTTTCATCTTGACCGAACCCTTCGATAGGAAAACATCTGCATGAGTAATGCCTACATCAATGCCATCAAGAGTCGCCGCAGCCAGTACGCGCTGGGCAAGGATCTGCCGCTGCCGCAGGAAGAAGTCACCCTGCTGATCCAGGAGGCGATCAGGCTGTCGCCGTCCTCGTTCAACTCGCAAAGCTCGCGCGCGGTGATCCTGTACGGCTCCCAGAGCGACCTGTTCTGGGGCTTCGTGAAGGAAGAACTGCGCAAGATCGTGCCGGGCGATGCCTTCGCCACGACGGAAGCCAAGATCGACAGCTTCGCTGCCGGTGCCGGCACCGTCCTGTTCTACGAAGACCAGGACGTCATCGCCGGCCTGCAGAAGCAGTTCGCGACCTACGCCGACAATTTCCCGGTCTGGTCCGAGCAGGCCAGCGGCATCGCCCAGTTCTCCGTGTGGACCGCGCTGGCCAACGCCGGCATCGGCGCCAGCCTCCAGCACTACAACCCGCTGCCCGACGCGGCCGTCGCCGCCGAATGGAACCTGCCGGCCAGCTGGAAGCTGCGCGCCCAGATGCCTTTCGGTGCCAACAAGGGCGGCTTCGGCGAAAAGGCCTTCATCGACGACGAACAGCGGTTCCGCGTGTTCGCCTAAAAAGGCCGGGCGCCGCCGTTGCGCCACACTGCCCGGCACGACAAGACCCGCCGTCACTGGCGGGTCTTGCGTATGTGGGGACGGGGTGGCTCAGAGCAGCAAGCTGCCAATCAGCGCCAGCAGGAAGGCGATACCGCCGAGAAGGGTCTCCATCACCGTCCAGGTCTTGAGGGTGGTTTTCTCGTCCATCTGCAGGAAGCGACTGACCAGCCAGAAACCGGAGTCGTTGACATGCGACAGCACGGTCGCACCACCGGCGATGGCGACGACGATGAAGCACAGGTCGTATTGGCTCAGGCCCGGCGTGGCGGCCACGGTCGGTGCCATCAGCGCGGCGGCAGTGGTCAGCGCCACGGTGGCCGAACCCTGCGCCACGCGCAGGGCGGCGGAGATCAGGAAGGCCGCCACGATCACCGGCAGCCCGGTATCGGCCAGCAGTGACGACAGCGCGTCGCCAATGCCGCTGGCACGCAGCACGCTGCCGAACATGCCGCCGGCACCGGTCACCAGCACGATCGAACAGATCGGCCCGAGCGCACCCTCGCAGACTTTTTCCAGATGCCTGGGGGTGTAGCGCCCGCTGAATACCAGCAACGCGAAGAAGGTGGTGATCAGCAGCGCCACGGGCGTCTTGCCGATCATGCGCAGCAGCTGCACCCATCTATCGCCGGCCTCGACATACCCCATGACCGTCAGCGTGTTGAGCCCGGTATCGAGGAAGATCAGCAGCAACGGCAGCAGCAGGATGGCCAATACCAGGGGAAAACTGGGTGGCGTCACCGAGCTGTCGCGCTCGGTGTCGGTCAGAAAGGTCGCCGGCAGCTTTAGGTCGAAGCGTTTGCCGGCCCACTGGCCGAACAGGTAGCTGCCGACGTACCAGGTTGGCAGCGCGATGAGCGCTCCGATGATCACCAGCAGGCCGATGTTCGCGCCGAGCAGATCGGCAGCGGCGACCGGGCCGGGATGCGGCGGCACCAGCGCATGCATCGCCGCGAAGGCACCGGCGACCGGCAAGGCATACAGCAGGGTCGAGCCGCCGAAGCGCTTGGCCACGCTGAAGATGATCGGCAGCATCACCACCAGGCCGGCATCGAAGAAGATCGGGAAACCGAAGAGTAGCGCCGCAATCCCGAGCGCCAGCGGTGCGCGCTTCTCGCCGAAGGTGCCGATCAGCGTGTCGGCCAGCACCTGGGCGCCGCCCGTCACTTCGAGCAGACGCCCGATCATCGCCCCGAGGCCCACCAGCAGGGCGACCGCAGCCAGAGTATTGCCAAAGCCGCTCAGCAGCGTGGGAACGACCTGATCGAAGGGGATGTGCGTCGCCAACGCGGTGACGATGCTGACCAGGACCAGCGCAAGAAAGGCATGCACCCTGAAGCGCATGATCAGCAGAAGCAGCAATGCGACGGCAGCGGTGGCGGTGAGCAGCAATACCGTGGCGTCGGGTGTGGAAGCCAGTGGGTTCATGGTCTACCTCATTATTCTTGTCGTAGAGGAATGGCAAGTGAACGGGTTGCGGTCAGGCCTGCCTCGCGAGGGCATTCACCGACTTCCACCAGCTTTCGGCCTGGCGGCTGAGCTGGTCGACGGGCTGGGTGGCATCGAGCACCAGGGTCAGGGGTTCGGCGGTAGGCGGTTCCAGGGCGGCGAATTGACTGTCGATCAGGCTGGCCGGCATGAAGTGATCGGGGCGGCTGGCGACCCGTTCACCCGCCGTTTCGCGGGTCAGCTCCAGGTAGACGAAGCCCAGGCCGGGGACCGCCTGGCGTAGCTGCCTGCGGTAGGCCTGCCGCAACGCAGAGCACGTCAGCACCGCCTGCCCGCCGTTGCGGGTCGCCTTGCACAGCTCTTCACCGAGACGAGCCAGCCAGCCGGCACGATCATCGTCATCGAGGGGGATGCCCGAACTCATCTTGGCAATGTTGGCCGCGGGGTGAAATTGGTCGCCTTCGATGAACGCGGCGCCGGTACGGGTCGCGATGGCATGACCGACGCTGCTCTTTCCACAGCCGGCGACACCCATGATCACCAGTGCATTGATGCTTGGTTGCATAGGTACGGTACCTCGTAAAAATAGCGCTATCTCATTGAGGTGAAGCGAGGAGCGCCAAAGTGCATTGTAGTTTTTGTCGTAACGGCAGCGAAAATTCCATCAACATGCCGCTATTTATGGTTATGCCTGACGCTTTAGCGTTGCCGCGCTGGAAAGACAGCGCTATCCTAGGTGGCATGTTTCGTCTTGGCAAGAGCGGCAGGCCGGGAGTCATGCGGGGTATCCGCCTCGGGGTGCGCCGACGTCTTCTCTCGTGCGCCCGGCTGATTGCTTCGCCGGGCTCGCGATCCAGGCGCCGAGTGCAGCAGAATAAAAAATATAGAACATGCGATATGTCCCCGATGAGCACTTCCAAAACTGGTAGAAGCACCCGCACGACCGGCCGGCCGACCCTCAATGAAGTTGCCCGCCACGCCGGCGTCAGCCCGATCACCGCGTCTCGTGCCCTGCGCGGCATCCCCAGCGTCGCCGAGGAGCTGGCACACAAGGTTCGCGAGGCCGCCAGCAAGCTGGGCTATGTGGTCAACCCGGCAGCCCGCGCGCTCGCCTCCTCGCACAGCCAGACCATTGCCGTGATCGTGCCGTCGCTGACCAACCAGCTGTTCGTCGAGACCCTGGAGGCCATCCACGATGTCATGCGCCCGCGCGGCCTCGAGGTGCTGATCGGCAACTCGCATTACTCGCGCGATGAAGAAGAAGACCTGATCCGCAATTACCTGGCATACCAGCCCCGCGGCATCCTGCTGACCGGCTTCGAGCGCACCGAGAGCGCCCGCCGCCTGCTCGATTCCAGCGGTATTCCCTGCGTCTACATGATGGACATCGATCCGGGCGCTGGCCTGCATTGCGTGGGTTTCTCCCAGGTACAGGCTGGCGCCTGCGCCGCCGAACACCTGGTCGCCAGAGGCCGCCGCCGCCTGGCCTTCGTCGGCGCCCAGCTGGATCAGCGGACCCTGCTGCGCGGTGAGGGCTTTCGCCGCGCCCTGCAGCGGGCCGGGCTCTACGACCCCGCTTTGGAAGTGCTGACGCCCCGGCGTTCGACCGTCGGCCTGGGCTGCGAACTGTTCGCCCGCCTGGTCGCCGAGCATCCGGACCTGGACGGCATCTTCTTCGGCAACGACGACCTTGCCCAGGGCGCCCTGCTCGAAGCTCTGCGCCTGGGCATCCGCATTCCCGAGCAGATTTCGGTGCTCGGCTTCAACGACCTGCCCGCCTCAGCATTTTGCGTGCCGCGGCTCAGCAGCATCCGCACGCCGCGCGAAGCGATTGGCCGTCGCGCCGCCGAGATGCTGCTTGCCCTGATGGGCGGCCAGACGCTGCCTGAACAGGTACAGGATCTGGGCTTTGAGCTGATGCTGCGCGAGAGCACTTGAGCCAGACGCCATCGTGCGCCGCGCGCGGCGGCGCCCCAGCCACCGGCAGGAACGGCGCAGTGCCGCTCCTGCTCACACGAACACCCGATTTGGAGTCCGCCCATGCATCCACGCATCCTTGAGGTGACCGAGCGCCTGATCGAACGCAGCCGTGCCACTCGCACAGGCTACCTCGCCATGATCGAGGCCGTGGCTAGCGACGGCCCGCAGCGCGGCAAGCTGCAATGCGCCAACTTCGCCCACGGCGTGGCCTCCTGCGGCGGTAGCGACAAGCAGCGCCTGCGCCTGATGGACTCGGCCAATGTGGCCATCGTCAGCGCCTACAACGACATGCTGTCGGCGCACCAGCCCTACGTCGATTACCCCGAGCGGATCAAGCGCGTGCTGCACGAAATCGGCTCGGTCGGCCAGGTGGCGGGCGGCGTGCCCGCCATGTGCGATGGCGTGACCCAGGGCGAGCCGGGAATGGAGCTGTCCCTCGCCAGCCGCGAAGTGATAGCGCTGTCTACCGCGGTAGCCCTGTCGCACAACATGTTCGACGCGGCGCTGTACCTGGGCATCTGCGACAAGATCGTCCCCGGCCTGCTGATCGGTGCCCTGCGCTTCGGCCACCTGCCGGCGCTGTTCATGCCCAGCGGGCCGATGACCTCCGGCCTGCCCAACAAGGACAAGGCCGATGTACGTCAGCGCTTCGCCGATGGCCGGGCCAGCCGCGAAGAACTGCTCGAAGCCGAAATGAAGGCTTACCACGACCCCGGCACCTGCACCTTCTACGGCACCGCCAACACCAACCAGATGCTCATGGAAGTGATGGGGCTGCACCTGCCCGGTGCATCCTTCGTCAACCCGGAGGCCCCGCTGCGCCAGTGGCTGAGCGACGAGGCCGCGCGCCAGGTGGTGCGCCTGACCCGCCAGGGCGGCAGCTTCACGCCGCTTGGCCGCCTGCTCGACGAGCGTGTGCTGGTCAACGCCGTAGTCGCCCTGCATGCCACCGGCGGCTCCACCAACCACACCCTGCACCTGCCGGCCATCGCCCAGGCCGCCGGCATCCAGCTGACCTGGCAGGACATGGCCGACCTCTCCGAGGTGGTGCCGACCCTGACCCGCGTCTATCCCAACGGCAAGGCCGACATCAACCATTTCCAGGCCGCCGGCGGCGTGGCCTTGCTGGTGCGCGAGCTGCTCGACGCCGGCCTGCTGCACGAGGACGTGGACACGGTCGTGGGCCACGGCCTGCGCCGCTACACCCAGGAGCCGTTCATCGATGGCGACCGGCTGGTCTGGCGCGACGGTCCGGCACGGAGTCTCGACGAGAATGTCCTGCGTCCGGTGGCGCGGCCCTTCTCGGCCGAAGGCGGCCTGCGGGTGATGCGCGGCAACCTCGGCCAGGGGGTGATGAAAATCTCTGCCGTGGCGCCGGAACACCAGGTGGTGCAAGCGCCGGCACGAATCTTCCATGACCAGCAGCAACTGGTCGAGGCCTTCGAGGCCGGCGAACTGGAGCGCGACCTGGTCGCGGTGATGCTGTTCCAGGGGCCACGCAGCAACGGCATGCCCGAGCTGCACAAGATGACCCCTTACCTCGGCGTGCTGCAGGATCGCGGCTTCAAGGTCGCATTGGTCACCGACGGGCGCATGTCCGGCGCCTCCGGCAAGGTGCCCGCGGCCATCCACGTCTACCCCGAGGCCATCGATGGCGGCCCCTTGGCGCGCCTGCGCGACGGCGACATCGTGCGGGTCGATGGCAGCAGCGGCGAGCTGCAGGTGAACGTCGACGCCGCCGAGCTGGCCGCGCGCCAGCCTGTGCAGCCCTCGGCCACTGAGAGCGTGGGCTGTGGCCGCGAGCTGTTCGCCTTCATGCGCGGCTCCTTCAGTTCGGCCGAACTCGGTGCCAGCGTCTTTACCCAGGCCCTGGCGGCGCTGAAATAGAACCACTGCAATCGTGACGACCCGCCCGGGCCATCACGATTGCATCGCGAAAAGACAGCGCTATCTTTGGCGCGTCGCTGCAATGCCGAGGCGGGTCGCCCCAGTGGCCGGTCTCCGCCTTTCCCAACCCCCAGTCAGGGGCCACGGCCCCCGAGGATAGAACCGATGAACGACCCGCAACGCCACGAGGCGACCTCCGCACCACTGCCGGACATGGCCAGCAAGATCGCGCGCATCGACAGCCTGTGCGCGGCGGCACGCATCCTCCCGGTGATCAGGATCGAACGCGAAGCGGACATCCTGCCGCTGGCCGATGCCCTCGCCGCCGGTGGCCTGCGCACCCTGGAAGTCACCCTGCGCTCGGACCTCGGCCTGCAGGCCATCGCCGAGTTGCGCAAGGCGCGACCGGAACTGTGCGTGGGCGCCGGCACGGTGCTCGATGAAAGCATGCTGGCCGATGCGGTGGCCGCCGGCGCCGAGTTCATCGTTACACCGGGTTGTACCCAGGCCCTGCTCGAAGCCGGTATCGAATGCCCGGTACCGCTGCTGCCCGGCGTCAGCAGCGCCTCGGAAATCATGCTCGGCTACGCTCTGGGCTACCGCCGTTTCAAGCTGTTCCCCGCTGAACTGGCCGGCGGCATCGCCGCGCTCAAGGCGTTCCGCGGCCCATTCGGCACCGTGCGTTTCTGCCCCACCGGCGGTCTCAACCCGGGCAACCTGCGGAACTACATGCAGCAGCCCAACGTGATGTGCGTCGGCGGGTCGTGGATGCTGGAGGATGCCTGGGTGCGCAGCGGTGACTGGCAGCGCATCACCCAGGCCGGTTCCGAGGCCTTGCAACTGCTGGCGTGAGCCAGTCGGACCCGGCGCCGCTGGCGGCGCCCCCCTATTCGCAGCGACCGAAAGGACCGGAACCATGAGCTCAGAGAACGCATTGAACAATCTCTTTCCCAGTGCAGCCCGGATTCCCGAGCAGTACCGGCTGGACATTCCGATCGAACAGCGCGAGTACCTGCTCGATGGCCAACTGCATCGCTGGGAAGGCCCGCTGGCCAGTGTGCGCAGCCCGATCTGCCTGACCCACGGCGATGGCCACACCGAGCAGGTGATCCTCGGCAGTGCCCCGCTGATGGACGCCGAAGCCGCCCTGGCGGCGCTGGATGCCGCCGTGCGGGCCTATGACAACGGCCAGGGCGCCTGGCCGACCCTGCGCGTGGCCGAGCGCATCCGCCATGTGGAAAGCTTCCTGCTGCGCATGCGCCAGCAGCGCGACGCCGTGGTGCGCCTGCTGATGTGGGAAATCGGCAAGAGCCTCAAGGATGCCGAGAAGGAATTCGACCGCACCTGCGACTACATCGTCGACACCATCGACGAGCTGAAAGAGCTCGACCGCCGTTCCAGCCGCTTCGAGCTGGAGCAGGGCACCCTCGGCCAGATCCGCCGCGCGCCGCTGGGCGTGGCGCTGTGCATGGGCCCCTACAACTACCCGCTCAACGAAACCTTCACCACCCTGATCCCGGCGCTGATCATGGGCAACACGGTAGTGTTCAAGCCGGCCAAGTTCGGCGTGCTGCTGATCCGTCCGCTGCTCGAAGCCTTTCGCGACAGCTTCCCGCCCGGCGTCATCAACGTCATCTACGGCAAGGGCCGCGATACCGTCAGCGCGCTGATGGCCAGCGGCAAGGTGGACGTGTTCGCCTTCATCGGCACCAACAAGGGTGCCAGCGACCTGAAGAAGCTCCACCCGCGCCCGCACCGCCTGCGCGCGGTGCTCGGCCTGGATGCGAAGAACCCCGGCATCGTGCTGCCCCAGGTGGACCTGGACAACGCCGTGGAAGAGGCCGTGACCGGCGCCCTGTCGTTCAACGGCCAGCGCTGCACCGCACTGAAGATTCTGTTCGTCCAGCGCGATGTCCTGCAGCCGTTCCTCGATCGCTTCAGCGCCCGGCTGGCGGCACTCAAGCCCGGCATGCCATGGGAAGAGGGCGTGGCCCTGACGCCGTTGCCGGAGCCGGGCAAGGTGGACTACCTCAACGGCCTGCTGCAGGACGCCTTGGCAAAAGGCGCACAGGTGATCAACCCGGGCGGTGGCGGCCAGCGCGAAACCTTCTTCTACCCGGCGCTACTCAGCCCGGTCAGCGCGGACATGCGCCTGTACCATGAAGAGCAGTTCGGCCCGCTGATTCCGGTGGTGCCGTATGACGACCTCGCTGAAGTGATCGACTACGTCCTGCGCTCGGACTACGGCCAGCAACTCAGCCTGTTCGGCAACGACCCGCTGCAGATCGGCCGGTTGATCGACGCCTTCGCCAACCAGGTCGGCCGCATCAACGTCAATACCCAGTGCCAGCGCGGCCCGGACCGCTACCCGTTCAACGGGCGCAAGAACTCGGCCGAAGGCACCCTGTCGGTGCACGATGCGCTGCGCGTGTTCTCCATCCGCACCCTGGTCGCCACGCGTGATCGGGAAGCCAACAAGGCGCTGTTCAGCGAGATCATCCAGGGCCGCCATTCGAGCTTCCTGACCACCGACTACATCTTCTGATGCCAGTACCGACGCCCCCCTATGGGGGCGTGTCGGACTGCTCATTGAGCACGACGGAGGTTGTTCCCGGTTGCCGCCTGCAATATGGCCCGTAGTCGTTGCGCACGCTCATGCGCGAAGCTCTACCGGGATCGAATCGAAGCGCACAATGAGTTTCATCCTGGGCACCTGCTGATGCCCCACGTGGATGTGACTACTCGATGTCACACCTGCCAAAAACGACAGGCTCAGACAGCACAAAGCCCCGGAGTACGGGGCTCTGCGCTTGTGATGGTGGAGCCGGGGGGATTTGAATCCCAAACTTCAATATCCCGGCCAAATCAAGGCTTCAGCGCATTATGCAAGAAACCTTGATTTGTTGGATTGCTCACAGTGAGCGCGAGTATATGAACCTTTCGAGCCTTGTCAAGCATCGCATTCACCTATCTGTGAGAGTGGCTTTGCGTGCGTTGGCGAGTAGAGCTGCCCGCAGTCGGTTGGGTTTAGGCTGCGTTGAAGCCAAACGCTCCTGAGTTTGAAGTTACCAATGATCTAGGGAGGCGCCTTGGGTTTCTAAGGTGTTCCCGTTGGCACCCGATCATAATCACCTCAACTCAATTTACGGTCTTATTTTGACTGCGGTTCGAGGTTCATGGAGCAGGATTGCCTGGTGTGATTCCAGGTTTCAATCGCGAGGTGCGAAAATGGATGGGGCTGACATCGCTCGCTCAACGCGCGGTTGCCAATACCTTACGAGCGAACGTAACCAATTCAGGGCAGTCACCGTTGGTGCTGTTTCGGTCAACAAAAAAGCCTCGGATGCCTACTGCCGTTGGCCCATCTCGGTCGCAACGTTGGGAGTCACCGATCATCCACGATGCGGTCGGGGACGCCCCAAGCTGATCGCAAATCCAACTGTAGATGGTGGGTTCGGGCTTCATTACGCCTAAATCACAGCTAAACGCATATGCGTCTAGCATGGGGTAGCAACGCAGGACGGCTTGCCGGTACGGGAAAGCCAAATTCGAGCAAACACCGATTCGAATGCCTTGCTCTTGGAGCAGTTTCACCGCTTCGAGCCCGTCAGGATATGCCTCAACGGCTGCGATCTCTTCTGCCAGGACAGTTTCCAGAGTGCTCAATTGTTCAGGGCTTGCAGTGATCCCCAAATGCGCTGCGGCTTGCGTCAACGTTATCGCAGATTTCATCAGGAAAGACGCGTCGTCCGGGCGGGGGCGCCGCCCATGCGCCTTTCCGATCTTCATCAACTGTCGGTACGGATGCGACCCATCTTGAATCTTTATCAGTGTCCCGAAAGCATCAAAAATGACGGCTTGTATGGTCATTAGACATCCCGTTACGACAGGGTATGAAGGCTGGCGCATTCAACCGACGTGCTTGATTGGCCCCGAATACTTCGCTGTAGCATGATTATTGGTTACTAGGATGAAGCCTTCCGAAGCTGCTTGTCCGATGAGCATCCGATCAAATGGGCGCTGTGAAGGAGAGGCGAGGCCGCAGCCGTAATGGCGTGTCGGCTGGTCACGGACAGCTCCTTGTAGTCGCCGTCCAGAAGAGACCTTCTTAGTACTCCTGAATCGAACTGAAAGCTGGCTTTGCCCATCGCGTTTTGGCCGATTTCCCAGATGCTAGCGGCGCTGATGAACAGCTCATTGGCGCGATCCTCGATCATCTCCACAGCCCCGAGTTAGCTAACCCACTTAGTCTATCCCCTCGTTGGAGGGGCAGCTGTCATGGTCAATTGCAGGCTGTAAATAATTGCGGTTTTTCCGTGACGCTGCGGTTATATGGAATTATGGCTCAGCCATAATTATTGCTGAGCCATAATTTCCATTATTTTGTGGCCCCGCCGTTCAGCTCGACGCGTGACGCGCTTCATGCGTGCACTAGATAGGTAGCTAGGTGTTAGTAAGCAGATCTCAGCGTACGCAGACTTTCTCGAACCTGCCCCTCGCTACAAATTACTCAGATCATCCGCTTTCGTTTGCAATTTAAGCAGTCGCGAGGAGTCGCGGTACCCTTCCGCGTCACAGACGCGCCTCGCTTGTGGTGATTACCAACGGTGCGAAATTTCAAAATTCGAAAAGACGACTCCGAGCCGGTTGGATCAGCCTCGCATCGTCCGTGGAGATATGTCTTGATCTCAAATAGTCATTGGCCGCGCCCAGGGTAAGTCCGATAAGGATTATCTTCTTTCTCTTCTGGTGCATGTGTTCTGGCAATCCTTGTCAATATATACGTATTACAAATACCGATGGTCAGTGGTTGGCTTTTTTCTTTTCTAAAAGTGCTTGACGAGCCGTCGCTGGAGCTGGATTATTTTATTGCATTGGTTTCAGGTTGCTGTTTTTTGTCCAATACTGAGCGTAGTGGGGCGACGCCATAGGCTTGCATCGATGAATAAAGTACTTAGTTTAATAATGGAGGTTGATGGGGTTGCGCTGCTCGCCTTTTAGACTCAGGCCATATATTAAAAGTCAGAACTGACGCTCATTGGGAAACAAGCTTTTCATACTTGGTAGGTTTGTCAAGGTAGGGACGTTTTGCCCAGATTCTGCCTCTAGACATCTATGGCTCAGATAGAGAGACGGTATGGACGATTTAAAGAAAGTATCTCATTTGTTATACGCCCCGGGTGAGGTAATGCCTGGTATCGAGATGTCGTTAGCAGAGGCGTGCGCGCGTGGTTCAGCGGCTGCGTTGCATGACGAGGTGCCTTTCTGTGTTGTGCGTGACTGGATCTGGATCGATCTCATCGTGCCTGACGCGATACGAGAAACGTTACAGGCGTCCGGGCAACAGCCCGCGATGGTGTATGCCGGCCGCGTGTTGTACGACAGTGCCAACCGTTTCCAAGAGGGTGACTGGGTGCGTACAACACAACTGATTGAGTTTGCCGATGGGTGCATTTTCAGAACGCGCAATACGCGATATGTGCTTGCTGGCCCAGGGGCTCGCAAAAGCGCCGAGCTCACTACTGTGTTGAAGATTTTTTGATGCGTAGTCAGATATTGGCGGGCATGGACGTACCAGACAACCGACACCCCGATGTGCCTTGCGACGTCTGTGGTACCTCCATGCGAGTGCCTGGGTACGGCGAACAGTTCGGTGTGCTGCAAGCGCACTGGGGATACGGCGCGCGACATGACGGTGAGCGTTATCGCGTACGGATGTGTGAAACCTGCTTCTTCATGACCTTGGCGTATTTGCGACAGGAGCGACGCATACATCATTTGTTTGGCGACGCCCCGCAGCATGAAGACTACAAGTTTGGGCGTATTGCTCGAGACGATTATTGGTTGGACAGCTAGCCGTTAGTGGGGGGAGGCAACGAGTTTTGATCCGAATTTGGGTGCTGACGTGATGAGTTCAACTAAACGAAGTATCGACCAAGCACGTGATGTATCTGACGCGTTGTCGCGAGCAATGGATATATCTTTTGGTAGGGAAGTTACGGCGTATCTCACGGACGCTTATTTAATCGCAGGCTGTTGTATCGGCGTGGTTCATCGTCACGTGCGGGCGGATGTGTATGGTAGGTTCCAGGACGGTCACCGGGTTCGGACCTCCGATGTACTGAAAGCTCATGAGCAAGGCGGGTTTTGGGCGCTGTTTACCGCCACGGGCAGCTTGTACGTTATTGTGACTTTCAAAGAAGACGGGCGCCTGTCACTGGATTGGCTGTTGGCACAGAGGGCAAAAGGCATACACGCAACCCCGGTAACGAAACAGTGATCCTTTTCTCGTGTCAGTACTATAAAGCTGAGCCCACGGTCCGTGCTGATGCTCGTAAGTTTATATCCTCTGAGGAAAAGAAGGGCGGGGTGTCATGCAGGTAAAGCGTTGGGGGCAGCTTGATGCGCTTCGTCAACAACTTGGAGAAAGTCGCTGGTTACTTTGCGTGGATCTGGAAGCGACTTGCGATGACTACCCTGCCGGCCTAAACGAGGCGGCCCGGAACGCTCACGTATTGAAGGTCCAGCGCGACGAGATGGAGACGATCGATATTGGCATCGCGCTGTTGGATGTTCAGTCGGAGTACAGGATTGTCGATCATTTCGGACAGTTTGTCCGGCCGCTACTTCGCCCCACGCTGACTGAGTTTTGCACGGGGCTGACCGGCATATCTCAATCTGACGTCGATACTGCAAAGCGTTTCGCGGAGGTACAAGAGCAGCTTGGTGACTGGTTGAAGCCGCGAAATACAGAAGGCTGGCGCTGGTGCTCTTGGGGCGATTACGACCTAAACCAGCTGAAGGAGGACGCTTTCAGAGCAGGGGTAGATGTATTGCTGGATCCGGCGCGTCATATCAATCTAAAGAAGTGCTTTTGGAAGATTTTCGCTTGCCGTGCGCTAGGACTGAAGTATGCAGTGGAAAGCATAGGCCTTTCCTGGGAGGGTGAGCATCACAGGGCCATCGACGATGCGCGTAATCTGGCACGGTTAGCGCAGTTACTGCTCAGCGCGAGGCAACCGACGTAGTAGGGCGGACAGCGCTGTGCCTGCTCATCAATTCTACCCCGTGGTCGCCCGGCTCGCATCGAGCCGCCTTTTCACCAGTGCATACGGAACACATCTGGATAACGTCATAAAGAGATTCAACACGTAGCTTGGTGCGAGGTATTGGCTGATGCACCCGAATTGCCGATACTGCTAAATGGCCAGCATGCTTGTATAGGGAGTCGAAGCGATGGCAGGGAAGCGTAAGCGCAGCAGCAAGTCTGGTGTATCTGGAGCGATAGTTCTGTGTGCCCTAGTGATTGGGGGGCTAGCTTCCGTTCCCAAGGGTGTTTGGGTTTTCTTGGGCGGAGCACTCATTGTCGGCATAGGCGGGTGGCTAGTAAGAAAGGCCTTCAGCAAACCGTCAGTCATGTCTTCGGCAACAACTATGCGGCCACCTCAAGGGGGAACTCGTTCAAGTTCCTCGGACCTCGGCATGAGCACCGGCCTGACGTTTTCATTGGATGAGGTCTCGCCACTAAGTGAGCCCTCTGCTCCTGCGCAAGTCTCGGCGTCGCCCCGGCAGGTTTCGGCAAAGCGAGACGACTCTGGCTTTTTTACCGTAACTTTGGAGGCCACTGAGCGGCCTTCCCACCGAATTCCGAGCGCGCCGGCGAACCTGAATAGTGCCAACGTCCGGTGGCTTTCTGCTGGCGAAACCATCGAAGTGGCGGGCGAAAATATCCCAATTGGTCTGATCTACGTCGGCGAAGATAAAAACAGGCGCAATGGACCTTCGGAACCGTCACTGATCAACCCCAAACTGAAGGTCGCACGGGGCATCGTCGATATATCTGAGCGTCTCACCTCTTACTGGCCCAGTTACGACAGCATCTCTCCTGAGGCCCGCCGCGCATACTTGCAATGGCTATCCAGTGGTCGAAAGGCTCCGCATGCCAACATCGGCTACGTGTTCCTATTCTTCTACGGTCTTGAGCGTAGGGTTTTTGTCGACGCCAAGACGGATCAGGCTGCTGCGGCCGACATACCTATCATAATTGCCGAGGTGGAGCGGCTGCTCTCGATCTATGGCAAGAATAACGTAACCGTCCGCCGAACCCATCTCCCCGCTTCTTCCAGATAACGGCATGGTGTCCACCTATTTTTGGTGGACACCATTTCAAGCCACTTTCTGGAGGGTTTCGTGTCTCGACAGCGCCGTACATTTC
>NZ_POUT01000008.1 GCF_002890915.1 Stutzerimonas stutzeri
TCGTATAACTGAACAGCTCGTTTTGTTTGAGGTCGAGTCCACGCATCGGCTTGGGCTGGCTTCGGCAGAAGAGGATGGCCGCCATTTTGCCAGAGCCACGCGGGCTCTGGCTTTTTTCAACGGCCTGCTAGAGCGGCCAGACCCAGAGGATGGTCGGGATCGCGCAGAGCACCACCAGGATCGACAGCGGCAGGCCCATGCGCCAGTAGTCGCCGAAGCGATAGCCGCCCGGCGCCATCACCAGCGTGTTGGACTGGTGGCCGATGGGGGTGAGGAAGGCGCAGGAGGCGCCGATGGCCACGACCATCAGGAACGGGTCCGCCGATGCGTCCATGCCATGGGCCAGGCTGATCGCGACTGGTGCCGCGAGTACCGCCGCCGCGGCGTTGTTGATCACGTTGGAAATCAGCATCACCGCGGTCATCAGCAGCGCCAGTGTCGCCGCCGGGGGCAGGGCCTGGCCCAGTTGCAGCAGGGCATCGGCGATCAGTTGCGAACCGCCGGTGCTTTCCAGCGCCTGGCCCACCGGCAGCATGGCGGCCACCAGCACGATCACCGGCATGTCGATGCTCTTGTAGATGCCACCCAGCGGAATCAGGCCGACGAGGATCATCACCAGCGCACCGCCCACCAGCGCCGTCGCGGCCGGCACCAGGCCGAAGGCGATCAGCGCCAGGGTGATGGCGAAGATGCTACTGGCCAGCAACACCTTGCGCGGGGTGGTGATGCTCAGCCCGCGGGAGGCCAGCGGCAGGCAGCCAAGCTCGTTCAGCGCCGCCTGCAAGGTGTCTTCGCCGCCCTGTAGCAGGAGGATGTCGCCGGCGGCGAAGCGGATCTTGCCGAGCCGCTGGCGCAGGCGCTGGCCTTGGCGGGCGACCGCGAGGACGTTCACGCCGTGGCGCTCGCGCAGGTCGAGGCCGGTGGCAGTGGTGCCCACCAGTCGCGAACCGGGGCTGACGATGGCCTCGGCAAGCTTCAGCTCGCCGTGCCGGCTCCTGGGCGTCTTCTCGGCCTTGTCGTCCGGCGCGGCCTCTCCGGGTCGCTCCCGCCCGGTCTCGTCCGCGGCTGGCGCCTTCTGTTCCTCGTGCTCGTCGACATTGGCCGCCAGCTCCACGCCGGTCACGTCGAGCAGCGCCTTGAGGCTGTCGGAATCGGCCTCCACCAGCAGGATGTCGTCTTCGCGCAGGACCTCGTAGGTGGACGGCAGGCGTTGGCGCTGCTCGCCGCGCACCAGGGCGATGACCTGGACATCGGCTTCGTCCTTCACCGCGCCGATCAGCGCGTGCAGCGTGCGGCCGGCATACTTGCACCCCCCCGGCACGCGCACTTCGGTCAGGTAGGCGCTGATCTCGAACAGCTCGCCGGCACTGTCCCGCTGCTGCCGTCCGGGCACCAGGCGCCAGCCGATCAGCGCGATGAACGACACGCCGGCGATGGTTATCGCGGCGCCCGCCGGGAGGAACGCGAACATGCCGAACGGTGCCTCGCCGGTCTGCGCGCGGTAGCCGGCGATGATCAGGTTCGGCGGTGTGCCGATCAGCGTCAGGGTGCCGCCGAGCAGCGAACCGAAGGCCAGCGGCATCAGCAGGAAGGAGGGCGGCAAGCCGCTCTGGCGCGACATCCAGATCGCCACCGGCATGAACAGCGCCAAGGCGCCGACGTTGTTCATGAAGCCCGAACTCAGGGCGACGATCCCGGTGAGCGTGGCCACCTGCAGCCACGGCCGGTCGCCCACCCGCATCAGCCGCCGTGCCACCGAGTCCACCACGCCGGCATTGAGCAGGCCGCGGCTGAGCACCAGTACCGCCGCCACCGAGATGACCGCCGGGTGGCCGAGCCCGGCGAATACCGCATCGGCCGGCACCAGCCCGCTGAGCGCGACCACCAGCAGCGCGCCGAGGGCGACCAGGTCATAGCGCCAGCGGTTCCAGACGAACAGCACGAGCGTCGCCGCCAGCACCCCGAATACGATCAACTGCTCGCCGCTCATGGCTTTCACTCCGGTCTGCCCGGCCCGCAACCGGGGTACAGGCCGAACCTTAAGGCAGCCGCCGGCCGGCCTCAACGCCTGGCGCGGCGGGACGGCGGCCGCGTTTCATGAACAGACCGTTTTCGTCGCTGCACGTGCGACTCGCGCTGTACCGGCAACTCGCCGCACGAGTGTTCTGGAAAAAAACACGCCCACCGGGCAAGGTGGCGGGACAATAACGCGAAGGCCTGCCACCCATGCCCGAACATCTCGTCCTGCACTGCCGCGATGGTTATCCGCTGGCCGCCCAGCTCTGGCGCCCGGCCGCGCAGGAGCGCGGCGCCGTCATCATCAGCAGCGCCACCGGCGTGCTGTCGCGCTACTACGCCCGCTACGCCGCCTTCCTCGCCGAACACGGCTATGCCGTGCTGACCTACGACTACCGCGGCATCGGCGGCTCGCGTCCGGCGCGGCTGCGCGAACTGAAGATGCGCTGGCGCGACTGGGGCGATTACGACTTCGATGCCGTTGTCCGCTGGATGCGCCAGCGCGACCCGCAGGGCCTGCTGGTGGCGGTGGGGCACAGTGTCGGCGGCTTCATGCCGGGCTTCGCCGAGGCGGCGCCGCAGGTCGACCGCTATCTCAACGTCGCCGGCCAGTACGCCTACTGGCGCGACTATGCCGCCGCACAGCGCTTGCGCATGCTCGGCAAATGGCACCTGTTCATGCCCGCCGTGACACGCTTGTACGGCTACTTCCCCGGCAGCCGGCTCGGCTGGCTGGAAGACCTGCCGGCCGGCGTCGCGCTGGAATGGGCCGGGCGCCGCGAACGGCTGGAGCACAGCTACCCTGCCCATGAGCGCGACGAATTGCTCCGGCGCTTCGCCGCGATCCGTGCGCCGATCCTGGCGGTGAGCACCAGCGACGACGCGTTCGCCACCCCGGCGGCCATGCGCCGCGGGCTGGGCTACTACCGCAACAGCCTGCGCCAGCGGGTGCAACTCAGCCCGGCCGAGCTGGGCTTCGAGCATGTCGGTCATTTCGACCTGTTCCACGACCGCCACCGCCAAGGCTTCTGGCGCTCGACCCTGGACTGGATCGGCGAAGGCCGCAGCCCCTGGGCGCCGGCCGAAATCGCCGAGCCGGGCATGCCGATGGGCGCGGGAGCGTGCTGAAAGCAGACGCGGCCATTCCCTTCGTCGTGGCGCCGGGCTATAAGCCTGGCCCATGAACAAGAGCGCCATTCGCCAGCAGATCATCGCCACCCTCGAAGCCGACCGCCAGGTCGCCCAAGCTGCCCTGGCCGCCTCGCACGAGGCGGCGACCCATGCCGAGAGCAAGGCCGAGAACAAGTACGACACCCGCGGGCTGGAAGCCGCCTACCTGGCCGACGGCCAGCGGCGGCGCCTGCACGAGATCGAGACGGCGCTCGCCGCCTACCGCAACCTGCCGTCCGGCGCTTGTCCCGATGGGGGCGCCCGGGTCGGCGCGCTGCTCTGCCTGGAACACGACGGCAAAATGCGCTGGTTCTTCCTCGGCCCCGACGCGGCCGGACTCAAGCTGCAGCACGAGGGCCGCGAGATCCTCGTCATCTCGCCCCGCTCGCCCCTCGGCCAGGCGCTGCTGGGGCGCGAGGTGGGCGATGAGGTGGAAATCCGGGTGAACGGCCAACTGCAGTGCTTTGCGGTGCTCGACGTGGAGTGAGCGCCGGGCAGGGCACCGAGCGCAGCGAAGCCCAACGGCGAGGCACCAGGCCACGCATGCGTCACGCCACCGGGTTTTCGAGGGGGCGGCGTTCACCTGGCTCCGGCGTGATGTTGGGCTTCGGCGCTCCGCGCCTCAACCGCAACCTACTGGAGTTCACCTTGGCCCTTGGGAACAGCATCCGACGCAACGCTCACTCCGCCGCCCGCGGTTTCCTCGTGCGCCGGCCGTTGGTCTTGCGCGTGCCACTGCGTTTCTTCTTCCACGGCTTGCCGCCGCGCCCGGCCGGGACGGGCGGGCCGCTGATGGTCAGGCGCAGGCCGGCGCAGCGTTCGACCAGCTTGCTCATCCAGGCCGACTGCTTGGCGACGAATTCCTCCAGCGGCATCTCGCCGTTCTGCACCATGTCCAGCGCCTGCTCCCAGATCGCCGTGGTGCCGGGGTCGGCGATCGGCCGTGGTACGGCGTCGATCAGGCCGAAGGCGGCCGGAGTGGCCGCCAGCGCCTTGCCCTGCTTGACCAGGTAGCCGCGCTCGAGCAGGCCCTGGATGATGCCGGCGCGGGTCGCCTCGGTGCCGATGCCGGTGGTGTCCTTGAGCTTCTGCTTGAGACGCGGGTCGTCCACCAGCTTGGCGACGTTCTTCATCGCCTTGATCAGGTCGCCTTCGGTGAAGGGCTTGGGCGGCTGGGTCCAGAGGTCCTTGAGGAGCAGGTCCCGGACCGCGCATTCCTGTCCCTCGCGTAGTGTCGGCAGGCTCTGTGGTGTGGGCGCTTCGCGGCCGTTGCGGGGTGCGGCGAGCGCCTCGGGCAGCGCGCGCTTCCAGCCCGGTTCGACGATGCGCTTGCCTACCGCGCGCAACGCCTGGCCGGCGCAGTCGAAGTCGGCCTGGGTGCGGTCGTATTCGTGGTTGGGCAGGAACTGCGCCAGGTAGCGCGCGCGGATCAGTGTGTAGACCGCGCGCGGCTTGCCCGCCAGGCGTTCGAAGGCCCGGGTCGCGGCAGTCGGGATGATGCCATGGTGGGCGCCGACCCGGGCGTCGTTCCAGGCGCGGGATCGGCGCCCGGTATCCAGGTGTTCGAGCAGGGCGTTCAGCGCCGGATCGGCCTGCGCCAGCGCCGCGACGATCGCCGGTGCCTCGCCGTGCTGGCTTGCCGGCAGGTAGCCGCAATCGCTGCGCGGGTAGGTGATCAGCTTGTGCGTCTCGTAGAGCGCCTGGGCGATGTCGAGGGTTTCCTGGGCGCCGAGGCCGAGCTTCTTCGAGCAGACTTCCTGCAGCGTGCCGAGATCGAAGGGTAGCGGCGCTGCCTCGCGCTGGCGCTCGGTCTTCAGCTTCACCAGCCGGGCGCTGGCCGCCTGGCGCATGGCCTCGGCCGCTTCTTGCGCACGGGCCTGCTGGAGGCAGCGGCCCTGGTCGTCGCAATGCTCGTCCGGCGCGTGCCACTGCGCGGTGAAGGGGACGCCGTCGGCCAGCAGCGTGACGTCGATGGCCCAGTAGGGCAGCGGGACGAAGTCGGCGATGCTGCGGTCGCGGTCCACCACCAGGCGCAGGGTGGGCGTCTGCACGCGGCCCACCGGCAGCACGCCCTGGTAGCCGGACTGGCGGCCGAGCAGGGTGAACAGCCGGCTCATGTTCATGCCGATCAGCCAGTCGGCGCGCGAGCGGCCGAGCGCGGCGTGGTAGAGGTTGAAGGTCTCGGCGCCGGGCTTGAGCGCCGCCAGCGCCTTGCGGATCGACGCATCGTCCAGCGCCGACAGCCACAGCCGGTGGATCGGCCCGCGGTAGCGGCAATGCTCGACCAGCTCGCGGGCGATCATCTCGCCTTCGCGGTCGGCGTCGGTGGCGATCACCAGCTCGCGACATTCGCCGAGCAGGCGCTTGACCGCCTTGAACTGGCTGGCGGTCTTCGGCTTGACCCGCATCTTCCAGCGCTCCGGCACGATCGGCAGGTCGGCCAGCACCCAGCGCTTGTAGCGCGGGTCATAGGCGTCCGGCGGGGCGGTCTCCAGCAAGTGGCCGATGCACCAGGTTACCGTTACCCCGGCGCCCTGCAGGCAGCCGTCGCCACGCCGGTTGGCGCCGAGCACCCTGGCGATGTCCTTGGCCTGGGAAGGTTTCTCACAGAGGAAGAGCCGCATGCTTGCCGTCGTTCGTTTCGCGATGGCGCAAAGCATGTGCACAAATCTGCGTCCAGGCAACGATTATATGTATATCCATACAGATAATTTGGCCGGGCCGGCGAAACTTGAGCGTGATCAAGTCCGTGCCGGAGCGCATTGCCTAGGCTGTCGCTATCGAAAAACCGGCCCGGGGCACGGCAATGGCCAAGAAGTTTCCACTCAACCCCCCACATCCCGAGCGCGTCTGCTGGGGCTGCGATCGCTACTGCCCGGCGACCTCGCTGGCCTGCGGCAATGGTGCCGACCGCACCATGCACCCGGCGGAGATGTTCGGCGAGGACTGGTACCTGGACGGCTCCGGGGAAATCGAGCCGGAGCTGATCGCCAAGTCCCGGGGCGAGCCGTCGTGATGGTGCCACCCACGGCGCTGCACGGCTTTTCGTAGGGTGATGCTCCGTTCGGCTGCTGATCGCCGGCAAGCTGGTTCCTGCAAGGGCAAGGTGCACACTCCTGTAGGAGCGAGCCATGCTCGCGAACGCAGGCGTTGCGGAACATCGCAGGCAGAGCCCGATGCGAGGTGCCGGCGATGCGCCGTCTGGCCCCGGATCGCCGGAAGCCGGCTCCTGCAAGGTGAGGTTTTTCCCTAGTCGCGGTCGGCGAAACGCTGCACCACCACACTGCCAATGATGTCGCCCTCGACGTTGACCGCCGTGCGCACGGTATCCAGCAAGCGGTCGATCGGCAGCAGGATCGCCACCGCCTCGGCCGGCAGGCCGACCGCCTGCAACACCATCACCATGGTCACCATGCCGGCGCTGGGAATGCCCGGTGCGCCGGTGGATGCGATCATCGCGGTGAAGAACACCACCGCCTGTTGCGCCAGGCTCAGCTCGATACCCATCAGATTGGCGACGAACAGCGCTGCTGCCGCTTCGTAGAGTGCGGTGCCGTCCATGTTCATGGTCGCGCCCAGCGGCAGCACGAAGCCGGCGATGCCGGGGCGCACCTTGAGGTTGTCCTCCGCGCAGCGCAGGGAGATCGGCAACGTCGCCGCGCTGGAGCTGGTGGCGAACGCCGTGATCAGCGCCTCGCGGGTGCCGCGGAAGAACCACAGCGGCGATCTGCCGGTCGTGAGAAAGAGAATGCCTGGCAGCACCACGATGCCGTGGAACAGCGTGGTAGCGAACACCAGCACGATAAAGCCGCCCACCGCACTGAGCAGCGCCACATCCTGCTCGGCCACCAGCTTGATCAGCAGGGCGAGGATGCCCAGCGGCGCCAGGCGCATGATCCAGCCAATGATGCGCATCATCAGCTCGAGAAATTCCTGCAGCACCACGAGGATATTACGGTAGCGGTCGCCGCCGGCCACCAGGGCGATGCCGATGAACATGGCGAACACCACGACGGCCAGGATGCTGCCATTGGCCAGCGCGGCGAAGGGATTCTGGAACAGGTTGGCGAAGAAGTGCAGGAAGAACTCGGGCAGCGTCAGCTGGCGCGCCGCGAAGTCGTTCATTGCCTCGGCGAACAGGTCCAGCGACAGCCCCGCGCCGGGCTTGAACAGGTTCGCCGCGACCAGCGCCACCAGCATCGCCGCACTGGTGGTGAGGGTGAAGTAGACCAGCGCGCCGCCCCACACCCGATGCACCTGGTGATGCGCCTGCAGGTTGGCCACACCGACGACGATGGAGGTGAAGATCAGCGGAATCAGCACCATTTTCAGCAGGCCGATGAAGATGCTGCCAAGCAGGGTGCTGGCGTAGAGCACGCCTTCGCGCACGGGCGCATCGGCCGGCAGCGTGCCGGTCAGCCAGCCGATGGCCACACCCAGGCAGGCCGCGATGAGAATCTGCAGGTTCAGGCTGGGCAAGGCGGGGGCTCCTCGGGTCGATGGCGGTGACGTCAAGCAAGAGAATAGAAAGGTGCGGCGAAAGTTCGCAGCAGCACGGCAGCATCATACAGGCCGAGCCGCCCGGCAGAAGCCGTCTCCTGGCGCTGGCCGGTAGCAGACAAACGCCGGCCGGCGGGTTTTCATGGTCGGGCTGGGACAAGAGAGGCAAGCGAACATGAGCGATCAGGACATCGAGCGGCGCATCGCCCGCGACATCGCCAAATGGCAGCGCGGCGTGCGCGACAAGGGCGAGCCGCTGCAGATCGACGAGGGCTGGCTGCATACCCCGCAGGGGTTGCGGTTGCCGTTCAGCGTGCTGAAGAGTGCCGGCGTGCCGCCGCGCGAGGTGGAACTGCTGGCCCGGCGCGCCGCCTTGCGTGAGCAGCTCGAGGCCTGCAGCGATGCGCAGCAGCGCGAGCGCCTGATGCACGAGCTGAGCGAGCTGGAGCAGAACATCGCCTTTCGCCTGGAGGCGCTGCAGCGCCTGGGGACAGGCAGGCCATAGGGTGGGTTGCCGAAAGCCGAAAGCTTGAAAAGCATCGCTCCGGGGGCGGGGCCACACGAACAGCCAGTGCACGCCGTTCCCCTGTGGGAGGCGCGACCCCGCGGCGATGCAGGCCGCAGGACTGCCTGAAGCCGATTGGGTGTATCGTCTGGGGCGTATTTCTTTCAAGGAGAACAGCATTGACTACAGCACGAATCGGTTTCTTGCCGGCGCTGCTCATCGCCGCGGCGGTGGCCTTCGCCGGCTGGTCGGTGGGGCAGGGCGTGGAACGGTTCCGCATGGGCGTCGCGCGATGTGGCGCTGCGCTTCAACGGCCAGGGGCAGGTGCTGGTCAAGTCCGAGCGCGTCGATGCCGTGGCCAAGGCGGCCAGTGCAGTCGATCCGCTGATCCAGGCCGGCGTGCAGCTGGATACCGAGGTCAATGGCTTCGCCGGGCCGCGCTATCAGCTGCGTGGGTTCAACGAGCTCAAGCCGCAGCTGCTCGAGGCCGCCACCGGCAACGCCCGTGAGCAGGCGACGCGCTTCGCCGAGGATGCCGGCGCCACGCTGGGGCGCTTGAAGAATGCCAACCAGGGGGTGATTCGGGTGATCGATGACGATGGCAGCGATATGGACAGTGGGCGGACCATCGGGAAGCGGTTGCGGGTGGTGAGTACGTTTGAGTACACCCTGGATTGAGAACGGGCTGAGCGCTGGGTGTCATTGCCGGCCTTCGTTCCTCGCTCGGCGTCCTGCCTCGCGTCCCCTTGCGCGCCGACCCTCGGAGCAGCGATGGGATGAGGGAAGTCTCGCGTAGCGAGACCCGGATGGCAGGGGCAAGACTTTTGGTTCATCGCGCTTTCTTGGGGAAGCAAGGATTGACACCGGACTGGCAAGTTTGGGTGTTGCTGCCATTTGGTTTGGGCTTGCGCCTTGGTGATCAGGGCGCTTACCGAGTGTGCTGACGCTTCTGGTTTCGGCCCCCCCGGCCGAGTCACTTTCTTGTTGCTTGCCCAACAAGAAAGTAACCAAAGAAGAAGGGCACCCGACATCCGGGTCTGTCCGCTACGCGGCCAGACTTCCCTCCTTCCGGTGCCGCTCCGGGGGCCGTCACGATGGGACGTCCCTGTCCCATCGCTCCTCGCTCGGCATCCATGCCTCGCGTCCCCCTGCGCGACACCTCCACTCGGCCTCCTGACGGGGGAATGGAGTCCGAGCCGTCTGAAAGGTCGTTGATGTTTGCCTTGAGCTTTTTTTTTGCACGAACCATCAGGCGACGCTCAACGCCCCTTCAGGAGGGTGAGCGGAATCGTTGCGTAGGGGGTTGAGCGGCATGGACGCCGCGAGAGACGCGAAGGGACAGGGACGTCCCTTCGCGGCGTGCCCCTGGAGCGGCGATGGAGAGAACGGACCCGGAGCGAAGCGCAGGGCCGGATGCAGGGGCAAGCGTTTTTGCTTACTTTTTTCGCGACTGAAAAAAGTGAGTCGCCCAGCAGGGCGAAACCAATCTCTCAAGCAACTCGTTAATCGCCAATGAAGGCAAAACTTTCATTCAGCACACCCAAACTTGCCAGTCCGGTGTCAAGCAGCCTGTCCCCATGAAATGCGAAGAACCTTTTTTTGGTTCCTTTTGGCGGGGCCGGTCATCCGGGCGACTACCAAAAGGAACTCGCCCAGCAGGGCGAAACCAAGCTCTCAAGCAACTCGCCAACTGGCCTGGTTCCGCGTAGCCAACCGGCCCGAAAAAAACTCAATGCCCCGGCTGCCAGGGCTGCCCCAGCGACACCGGCGCGTACAACCGCGTGCGGATCGCATCCCGCGACAGCAGCACCAGCACCAGAATGGTCGCCACATACGGCAGCATCGCCAGCAGGTTGCCGGGGATCGCCAGGCCGAGACCCTGGGCCACCAGGTGGAGGATGCTGGCCAGGCCGAACAGGTAGGCGCCGAGCAGGACGCGGCTCACCCGCCAGCTGGCGAACACCACCAGGGCCAGCGCGATCCAGCCACGGCCGGCGGTCATGTTTTCCGCCCACATCGGCGTGTACGCCAGCGACATGTAGCCGCCGGCAAGCCCGGCCATGGCGCCACCGAACATCACCGCCAGGGTGCGCACGCGCAGCACCGGCAGGCCCATGGCGCTGGCGGCGCTGGGGTTTTCGCCGACGGCCTGGATGATCAGGCCGATGCGGCTTTTCAGCAGCACCCAGGCCACCAGGGCGAACAGTGCGAAGGACAGGTACACCAGCAGATCCTGAGCGAACAGCATGCGGCCGATCACGGGGATCTCGCTGAGCAGCGGAATGGCGATCGGCTCGAAACCGGCCAGCGGCTTGCCGACCCAGCTGGCACCGACGAAGGACGACAGGCCGACGCCGAAGATGGTCAGCGCCAGGCCGGTGGCGACCTGATTGGCGTTGAAGCCCAGCGCCACCATGGCGAACAGCAGCGAGAGCAGCACGCCGGCCAGGCAGGCGAACAGCACGCCGAGCCAGAGGTTGCCGCTGGCGAAGGCGACGATGAAGCCGATCACCGCGCCGAACAGCATCATGCCCTCCTGGCCGAGGTTGAGTACGCCGGTTTTCTCGCACACCAGCTCGCCGAGGGCGACCAGCAGCAGCGGCGTACCGGTGCGGATCATGGCGTAGAAGATATTGGTCAGCAGATCCATGTCCATCGGTCAGGCCTCGAACTTCAAGCGGCAGGCAGCGGGTGAAAAGGGAAGTAGCGCAGCGCGGACGATCATGTGGCCGGCTCCTCTTTGGCGCTGACGAGCTGGGGCTTGCGTGCCCACAGCTTCAGGCGCGGGCGGTAGAGGATCAGCACGTCGCAGGCGAGCAGGAAGAACAGCACCATGCCCTGGAACAGCTGGGTGATGGACTGCGGCAGGTTGGCCGCCATCTGCGCGTTCTCGCCGCCGAGGTAGAGCAGCGCCATCAGCAGGCTGGCGAAGACGATGCCGATGGGGTTGAGACGGCCGAGGAAGGCCACGGTGATCGCCGCGTAGCCGTAGCCCGGCGATACCTGCGGCACCAGCTGGCCGATCGGCCCGGTGACTTCGGCGACACCGGCCAGACCGGCCAGGCCGCCGCTGATCAGCAGGGCGATCCACACCAGCTTCTTGTCGCGGAAACCGACAAAGCCGGCGGCGCGCCTGTCCAGGCCGAGCACTTTGATCTGGAAGCCGAGAAAGCTCTTCTGCAGCAGCACCCAGACCACCACCAGCGCCAGCAGGGCGAAGTAGAAGCCGGCATGCACCCGCAGCCCTTCGATCAGCTCGGGCAGCCGGGTGGCGTCGCCGAACATCGCCGACTCGGGGAAGTTGAAGCCTTCCGGGTCTTTCAGCGGGCCGTGCACGGCAAACAGCAGCAGGTTCAGCGCGATGTAGTTGAGCATGATGCTGGTGAGGATCTCGTTGGCGTTGAAGGCCGTCTTCAGCCAGGCGCAGAGTCCGGCCCAGGCAGCGCCGCCCAGCGTGCCGAGCAGCAGCGTCAGCACCAGCGCCCAGCGCGAGTCCCAGTCGATGATGTTGACCGCCAGCGCGCTGCCGGCCAGGGCACCGATGAGCAGCTGGCCTTCGGCGCCGATATTCCAGATGCGTGCGTTGTAGACCACCGCCAGACCCAGCGCGCAGAGCAGGATCGGCAGCGCCTTGACCAGCAGTTCGGAGACGCCGTAGAGATCGCCGAGCGGGTCGACCAGCAGCACCTTGAGGGTTTCCAGTGGTGGATGGCCGAGCAGGGCGAACAGCAGCGCGCCGCTCAGCAGCGTCAGCAGCGCGGCCAGCAGCGGGGAGCACCAGAGCATGGCCCGTGAAGCCTCGCCACGGGGTTGCAGGGATAACAGCATGATGGGTTCTCGTCAGGCGGCAGAGGTGGAAACGGGGGCGTCGCTGGTGTCGAACTGGCCGGCCATCCAGCGGCCGACTTCGACCGGACAGGTGCTGGCGGTGGCGCGCTGTGGCGACAGCCGGCCGTCGCTCAGGGCGGCGATGCGGTCGCTGATCTGGAACAGCTCCTCCAGGTCTTCGGAGACCACCAGAATCGCCGCGCCGGCATCGCGCAGTTCGATCAGCGCGCGATGAATCGCCGCCGCCGCGCCGACATCCACGCCCCAGGTCGGGTGCGCGGCGATCAGGAGTTTCGGCTGCTGCAGGATCTCGCGCCCGAGGATGAATTTCTGCAGGTTGCCACCGGACAGACTTGCCGCCGGGGTCTGTGCGTCCGGTGTCTTCACGGCGAAACGCTGAATGACCTGCTCGGCGAAGGCGCGCACCTTGCCGCGGCGGATCAGGCCGCGCTCGACCATGCCGGTCTGCTGGAAGGCAGTGAGCAGGCCGTTGTCGGCCAGGCTCATGCTCGGCACCGCGCCGTGACCGAGGCGTTCGGCCGGCACGAAGGCCATGCCGTGGCGACGGCGGGCGTCGGGGCGCAGGTGGGCGACATCGTCACCGAGAAAACGAATGCGCATGGCCTGTGCGGCCGGCAGGCGCTGTTCGCCACTGAGCAGGGCGAGCAGTTCGTCCTGGCCGTTGCCGGCGACCCCGGCGATGCCGACGATCTCGCCGGCGCGTACCTCCAGGTCCACCTCTTCGAGGGACACGCCGAACGGATCGGCGTTGTGCCAGGACAGCCGCTCCACGCGCAGGAACGGCGCGCGGCCCTCGCTCTTCGGGTATTCGGCTTCCAGCCCCTCGGCATCGCCGACCATCAGCCGCGCCAGTTCCAGGTCCGAGCATTCGGCGGGGATGCATTCACCGGACACGCGACCGGCGCGCAGCACCGTGGCGCTCTGGCACAGCGCGCGCACTTCATTGAGCTTGTGGCTGATGAACAGGATGCTGCAGCCCTCGGCCGCCAGCCGGCGCAGGGTGACGAAGAGCTCGTCGGCCTCCTGCGGGGTGAGCACCGAGGTCGGTTCGTCGAGAATCAGCAGGCGGATGTCCTGCATCAGGCAGCGGACGATCTCTACCCGCTGGCGCTCGCCGATGGACAGGCTGTGCACCAGCCGTTGCGGCTCCAGCGGCATGCCGTAGCGCTGCGAGACCTCGCGGATCTTCGGCTCCAGCTGCTTCGGCGTACCGGCCTTGGCGCCCAGCGCCAGGGCGATGTTCTCCGCCACCGAGAGCGTCTCGAACAGCGAGAAGTGCTGGAACACCATGCCGATGCCGCGTTCGCGGGCCTGGGCCGGGTCGCGCATGGTCACCCGTTCGCCCTGCCAGTGGATCGCGCCGGCGTCCGGCTGGGTGACGCCGTAGATGATCTTCATCAGGGTGCTCTTGCCGGCGCCGTTCTCGCCGAGCAGGGCGTGGATCTCGCCCGGCTGGATCGACAGGTCGATACGGTCATTGGCCAGGCAGCCTGGGTACTGTTTGGTGATGCCGCAGAGCTGGAGGCGCGCGGTCTGGGATTCGGGCATGGAGGCATCCGCTGGGTTCTTCATGGCCAGGGCTGTAGCAAAAAGCTGGCCAGGTAGTCAGGAAATTGATCGTGGCGCAGGGCGCCGCGGGTCAGCCCGGCAAGCGGTTTACCGGATGAGGGTAGCCGGTGCGTCGCTTTGGTGCTCGCGGCGCCGGATGGCGGGAGCGCGTGCACCCGTTCTGGGCGCCTGGGGCCGTTGGTAGCGAATGGTCGCGCCGGCTCTGCGAGACGGCGCACGGGCTGCTAAGCTGTCGGCCCTCCCTGCAACCTGACGGATCGAGCCATGAACCAGCCAGCTGTCGCCGCCGAGACGATCGCCCAGCGCGCCGCGCTGGCGCGCCTGATCGATGGCCTCGTCCGCGAGGACGGCATGCATCCCACCGCCATCGACGATCTCTTCCTGATCCGCTGCAGCGCGCCGAGCGATCTGGTGCACGGGCTGCACAAGCCGGCGCTGTGCATCATCGTGCAGGGCAGCAAGGAAGTGCGCCTGGGCGACGAACTCTACACCTACGATGCGCTGCACTATCTGGTGGTCTCGGTCACCGTGCCGGTGGCCGGTCGCGTGCTGGAGGCCTCGTCCGGCGAGCCGTACCTCTGTATCCGCCTGGATATCGACCCGGCGATGGTCGCCACCCTGGTGGCCGAAAGCGCGCCGTTGAGCCAGCCCGTGGAAGGGGCTGCACGCGGGGTCTATCTGGACCGCATCGATGCGCCGTTGCTCGACGCCACGCTGCGCCTGGTGCGGCTCTTGGCCAGCCCGCAGGACATCCCTGTGCTGGCACCGCTGGCCATGCGCGAGATCTTCTACCGCCTGCTCTGCGGTCGCCAGGGGCGGCACCTGCACGAGATCGCGGTGCGCGACAGCCAGGGCCATCGCGTCACCCGCGCGATCGAATGGCTGAACCGCAATTACGTCGAGCCGCTGCGCATCGAGGAACTGGCGCAGCGGGTCAACCTCAGCAGCTCGACGCTGCATCACCGTTTCAAGGCGCTTACCGCCATGAGCCCGCTGCAGTACCAGAAGCAGCTGCGCCTGCAGGAGGCGCGGCGGCTGCTGATCGCCGAGGGGCTCGATGTGTCCAGCGCCGGCTACCGGGTCGGCTACGAAAGCCCCTCGCAGTTCAGCCGCGAGTACAGCCGGCTGTTCGGCGCCTCGCCGGTGAAGGATCTTGCGCGGCTGCGCAGCACGGCTTAACTCAGCGTGGCGCCGGGTCCGGCACCTCGCGCAATGCCTGGGCGGCATCGATGGCGCGGGGAAAGCCGGCCGTCACGGTGGTCAGGTAGACCACCTCCTTCAGCTCCGCACGGCTGACGCCCAGGCGCAGCGCGTAGCCGGCGTGGATCTTCATGTAGGGCAGATTGCCCTGGGCGGCGAAGGCGGCGACCGCGGCCAGCTGGCGGGTGCGGTCATCCAGCTCGCTGCGTCCCCAGACATCGCCCAGCGCATAGCCGGTGATCCCCTCGGCGAGAAACGGATAGTCCTCGCGCAGTGCCTCGAGCACCGGTTGCCCGGCACCGCCGGACAGGTGCTCGATGACCGCCATGCCACGCTCGTGGCGCTCGTTGCCGGCGGCTTCCAGCGAGGCGAGGGTAAGCGAGCCGAACACGGCCAGGTACGCAGCGGCCAGGGTGTTGCTGGTATGAAGGCTCATGGCGGCGTCCTCAGTAGGGGCTGGCGGTGGGACGCACCACCAGCTCGCTGACGTCGACATCGGCCGGCTGGTCGATGGCATAGGCGATGGCGCGGGCGATGGCGTCGGCCGGAATGGCGATGCGGCGGAAGTCGTCCATGGCCGAGCGGGCGGTGTCATCGGAAATGCTCTCGGCCAGTTCCGATTCGGTGACGCCGGGCGAAACCAGGGTCACGCGAATATCGCCGCCGACCTCCTGACGCAGGCCCTCGGAGATGGCGCGCACCGCGTACTTGGTGGCGCAGTACACCGCCGCGGTCGGGCTCACCGCGTAGGCGCCGATGGAGGCGATGTTGACGAACTGGCCGGCGCGCTGGCGCTGCATCAGCGGCAGGCCGGCGGCGATGCCGTGCAGCACGCCACGGATGTTCACGTCGATCATGCGGTTCCACTCGTCGACCTTCAGCGCATCCAGCGGCGAAAGCGGCATCACCCCGGCGTTGTTGATGATCACGTCGACGCGGCCGAAGCGCTGTTCGGCGAAGTCGACGAAGGCCTGGGTGTCCTCGCGGCTGGTCACGTCCAGCGCGCGGCAGGCGGCGACGCCACCGCGTTCGCCGATCTCGGCGACCAGCTTTTCCAGCCGTTCGAGACGCCGCGCGCCCAGCACGACGGTTGCGCCCTGGGCCGCCAGCAGGCGGGCCGTGGCATCACCGATGCCGCTGCTGGCGCCGGTGATGAGTACGATTTTGCCGGTGATGTTCGACATGGGTTTGTCCTTCGCAGGTGGGTTCGGGCGACGTCGGTGACGCCGTGGTTCGAATACTGCGATGGCGGACGATGCCGGCGTTATGGCGATCCTGCCGGGCGCTTGCCTGATTCTGGCGCTGCCTACCAGATGCCTTCGTGCAGGGCGGCCGCCTCGTCCTCCAGCAGCGGGCCGAGCACCTCGACCTTGCGCTGGCCGGCGTCGAAGACGATGCGGCACGGCAAATCCAGCGTCGGGTTTTCCGGATGGTTGCCGGTGAGGTCCTTCAGGCTGCGCTCGGAAAGGCCGTAGACCACGCGCCCAAGACCGGCCCAGTAGGCGGCGCCGGCGCACATGGCGCAGGGTTCGGCAGAGGTGTACATGGTGCAGCGCGAGAGGAATTCCGGCGTGTAGCGGGTCGAGGCTCGGGTCATCAGCACCCGCTCGGCATGGCCGGTCATGTCGTGGTCGGGCATGTAGGCGTTGCCCTGTTCCAGCAGCACCTCCCCGTCCGGCCCGACCAGGATGGCGCCGAACGGATGGGTGCCGTTTTCCAGCGCGCGGCGGGCGACGTCGAAGCTTTTGCGCAGCAGGGCGAGATCGTCGAGAGGCATGGCGTTATCCAGACTGAGATGAAGAGGTGGTGGGCTTCAATGCCCGCCCTTGGGCAGGCTCCAGGGAAAGCAGATCTTCTGCAGCAGCCCGATCAGGTGGAACAGCAGCAGGCTGATCACCACCAGCATCATCAACGCGGCGAAGGCCTGCGGCACCTGGAACATCGAGGTGGAGAAGTTGATGAAGTAGCCCAGGCCTTTTTCCGCCGCGACGAACTCGGCGACCACCGCGCCGATCACCGCCAGGGTGATGGAGATGCGCAGCGCCGAGAACAGGTGTGGAATCGCATAGGGCAGGCGGATGTTGCGGTACTCGCGGGCCTTCGACGCGCCCAGCGAGCGCGACAGTTCCACCAGCTCCTCCGGCGTCGCCAGGAGGCCGGTGACGCAGGACACCACGATGGGGAAGAAGGCGATCAGGAAGGTGATGAACACCCGCGGCAGGTCGCCAGCGCCCATCACCACCACGATGATCGGCGCTACCGCGACGATGGGTGTGGACTGCACGATTACCAACAGCGGATAGAGCGTGCGCGACATCAGTCGCGAGGACGCCAGGGCGATGGCCAGCGGGATGCCGATCAGGATCGACAGGCCGTAGCCCATCAGCGTCACCCGCAGGGTGGCGAAGATGTGCTCGGCCCAGGCACCGAGGCCGACCTTCTGCGTCGCCGCGAGAATGGCGCTGGGCGAGGGCAGCACGAAGCTTGGCAGCTTGAGCAGGCGGCAGGCCGCCTCCCAGACCAGCAGCAGGACGATGAAGGCGAGCCAGGGCGCGAGGCGATCGGCCTGCGTCTTCAGGCGATGTGTCCTGGGCTTAATGGTCGGCATGGCGCGAGAAGACCTTGCGGCGGATATGGTTGGCGAGCTCATTGAAACGGGGCTCCGTGAGGGTCTGCATGGACCGCGGACGCGGCAGGTCGACGTCGATGATTTCCTGAACGCGGCCGGGGCGTGCCGACATCACCAGGATGCGGTCGGCCAGCAGCAGCGCTTCGGGAATCGAGTGGGTGATGAACAGCACCGTCTTCGGGCGCTGCGTCCAGATGTTGAGCAGCTCCAGGCTCAGCTCGTCGCGGGTCAGGGCGTCGAGTGCCGAGAACGGCTCGTCCATCAGCAGGATTTCCGGGTCGTGCAGCAACGCCCGGGCAATCGCCGCGCGCTGCTGCATGCCGCCGGAGAGTTCGTCCGGGCGCTTGTTGCCGAATTCCTTGAGCCCCACCAGTTCCAGCAGCTCCTCGCCGCGGGTGATCTCCTGGGCGGTGACGCGGCCGTACTTGTGGCGCATGGGAAAGGTCAGGTTGTCGCGGATGTTCAGCCAGGGCAGCAGCGTCGGCTTCTGGAAGACGATGCCGATCTCGTCGCGCGGGCCGTCCACCGGGCTGCCGTAGATGCTGACCTGGCCGTGGGTCGGTCGCACCAGCCCGGCGAGGATGCGCAACAGCGTGGACTTGCCGCAGCCCGAGGGGCCGAGCACGGCGATGAACTCGTGGCGGCCGATGTCGAAACTGGCGTTGTCCAGCGCCACCACCTCACTGCCATCGGAGGAGGTGAAGACCTGGCTGACCCGGTCGAAGCTGATGTTGGGGCGCGGCGTGGCGGGCAGGACGGCAGCGTTCATGGCTTCACTCGCTCAGGCTGGTGTCGATGGCGCTGGCCGGGTCGAGGGCATCAATCTGCATGCCCTGCGCCTTGGCGACCCATTCCCAGGTGGTGGCCAGCCGCTTGGCGTCGAAGCCCGGGCCCTCGGCATCGCTGATCTCGTTCTGCATCAGCGGCACCGAGGCGACGAACTGCTCTTCGGCCTGCTGCTGGTCGACTTCGGCAACCCTCTTTTTCAGCGCCGCCGCCGCTGCAGCCGGGTCGGCGATGGCGTTCTTCTGCGCCTGCCGGTAGGCCTTGACGAACTTCTTGGCGACCTCGGGATGGCTCTGCACGAAGCGCTGCGACGCTACCAGCGACAGGCCGTAGCCCTCGAAGCCGTATTCCGACCAGGGAATGGTCTTCAGCGTCTTGTCCGCCTCGCCGAGGGCACGGACGAAGCCGGGCGCGACGGTCAGCCAGTTGATGGTGGCGTCCACCTTGCCGGTGGCGAGCATCGGTGCCAGCGCGCCGGGGTCGAGCTTGAGCAGCTTGACGCTGGCCGGGTCGATGCCGTTGCGCTCCAGCAGCAGCGGCCAGACCACGTTGGAGGCGGAGAAGGTCGGGGTGGCGACCGTCTTGCCGACGATGTCCTTGAAGCTATCGATGCCCGAGCCTTCGGTGGTGAAGAAGGCGTCCGGCTGCTTGTTGTAGATCGGCGCCACCGCCACCACTGGCACCTCGCCCTGGGCCTTGGCCTGCAGCAGCGAGGCCAGGCCGGCCGAGCCGAAGTCGGCGCTGTTGGTGGCCAGCTTGGTCACCACGTCGCTGCCACCGCGGGCACTGGCGATCTCCACTTCGATGCCTTCGGCGGCGAACAGGCCCTGTTCGACACCGAGGTAGATCGCCGCCTTGTCGCCGGCCGGCAGCCAGTCGTTGAGCCAGCGCACCTTGTCGGCGGCCAGGGCGGATTGGCTGAACAGGGCCAGCAGGGCACTGGCGAGCAGGGTTTTGTTGAACATGGTGAAGCTCCTTGAAGGTTCGGCGTGATGAGCGCGATGCAATAAACGGGTCAGTGCACGGGATGTGGATGGCGCGCGAAGAAATCCAGCAGGGCGGCGAGCAGCGCGTCGGGGGCGGCCAGTTGCGGCGCATGGCCACAATCGAGCCTTACCCGCTCGGCACCCGGCACCAGCTGCTGCATGCGCTGCTGCACCCGCGGCAGCACCGAGCGGTCCTTCGTGGCTTCGATATACAGCCGCGGCAGGCGACCGAAACGCGCGGCCGTCCACTGTGCGGCGATATCGCGGCCGCCGTCGGGCTGCACCGTCAGGCGGCGCGCGGCAGTGATCGCGGCCTGTGCCGGTGCATCCTGAAAGAACAGGGCGCAGGCGGCATCGCCCGGTACGCGGCTGCCGCCGGGCGCGGCTTGGAGATAGGGTCCGATGCCGCTGACCTCGGGAAAGTCGCGGGCGAGCTCGGCACAGAGTTCGCCGAAGCCCATGCCGCTGGGCAGCATCATCCCGGCGACATAGGCGACCCCGGCGATGCGTTCGGCATAACGTTCGGCCACGGCAGTGGCGGTGATGCCGCCGCCGGAATGCGCGACCAGCTGAATCGGGCCGGGCAGCGTCTCGATCAGTGCGCCGACGTGCTCGACATAGCGCTGCAGCGAGACCTCGGCGAGCGGCGTGGCGTCGCTGCCGTTGCCTGGCAGGTCGACCGCGTGCGGTCGGTGCCCGGCATCGCGCAGGCCATCCTGCAGCGAATCCCAGACCCAGCTACCGGCCCAGGCCCCGTGGATGAGGACGATGTCAGCCATAGGTCCTCCGGTACATCTCGCGGTGGTGTTCTTCCACCGTCACCGCGGGGTAGCGCGGCGCCTCGCCGGGCGCGAGGCAGGTCGGCAGGCACTCGACCACATGGTCCGGGTTGCCGCTGAAGAAGAACGGCACGCTGTAGCGCTCGCGTCCGGACATGTTGACCACCCGGTGCAGCGTCGAACGGTACTGGTCGTTGGTCCAGCGGGCGATCATGTCGCCCAGATTGACCACATAGGTGCCGGGCACGGGCACTGCGTGAATCCAGCTCTTGCTGTGGCGATCCCAGACCTGCAGGCCGGGGTTCTCGTCCTGCAGCAGCAGCGTCAGCCCGCCGAAATCGGTATGCGCGCCACAGCCCTTTTCGCCGGGCGCGGAATTGGCCGGCTGCGGCGGGTAATGCAGCAGGCGCAGGGTGCTCATGGAGTCGCGGCAGAAGCCGGCGAAATGATCCTCCGGCAGTTGCAGCGACAGCGCGATGGCTCCCATCAGCCGATTCGCCAGCGCATTCATCGCGTCGCGATAGCGCTCCATGGTCGGGCGAAACGCCGCGAGCTCGCTCGGCCACTGGTTGGCACCGTGGTTGAAACGCCCGGCCAGTACCCGCGGGTCGTCCTCGGCCAGCTCCTCGCCGATGTAGAAGCCTTCCTTGAGATCGGCTGGCGCGCCGGCTTCCAGCACCTGCCCGCGCAACGGCTCGTAGCCGCGGTTGGCCCTGGAGTTGGCCTTGTCCAGGGTGCGCTTGGTCGTGTCCGGTTGGTCGAAGAAGGCCCGCGCCTGGGCGAATACCGCCTGCTGCAGCGCCGGGTCGACGCCATGGTTGGCGATGCAGAAGAAGCCGACCTCGCGACAGGCCGCGCCGATGCGTTCGGCCACGGCGACGCGCTCGTCGAGATCGGGAGAAAACAGCCCGGCGATATCGATCAGCGGCAGCGCGGCGGCTTCGACATGGCGGGCGGAAAGGGCATCGGTCATTTGCGTGGTTCCTGCTCGAACCGGCTGCGAAATGGCGGCCGGCGGGCGCAGTATCCGGCGCTCCGGCTGTGCGCAAAAGCAGAGAATATCGAGCATGCCGATGCCTTTTCGGCAGCAGTTGGCGCTGCCTTTTCACTGGGCATGAGGTGAGCCCGAATGGTGCGCCGGCAAGGGGGCGCCGTTGCTGGACAGGGAGGTTCGAATTCGCTGGAGGTGGTTTGGTTTTGCACCGTTCTGGCGCGCCGGTGGCGAGCTCCTGGCGTAACGATGCAACGCTGGCGTGGCAGGCTAAGGCGCCAGCGTGGTTCGGATACTCGCGTTATCGCGGCCGGTCGTTGTTGGTGATTGGCTTACCGGCATGGTAAACCGGTGCCTGCGTTGCCCCGCGGGGGTGCCCTCCGCTTACCCGTTCCCTGGATGAGCTCCCGCCGCTTCCAGCGCACGGACGAAACGAACTTTCTTGCCTGCCCGTTCAACGAGAAAAATATCGATGCAAAGCGAAGCCACACAGTTACTGGATGATCCGGATGAGCTTTCCGAGCGCGACCAGCGCGCGAACGTCTGGAGGCTTTCCATCGCACAGGCACTGGCCGGTGCCAACGCGGTGGTCATCTATGCCACCGGGGCCATCATCGGCAACGCGCTGGCCCCGGTGCCGGCGCTGGCGACCTTGCCAATCTCCATCTTCGTGGTCGGCATGGCCGCGTGCATCCTGCCTGCCGGGGCGATCGCCCGGCGCTACGGACGCCGGGCCGCGTTCCTCAGCGGGACCTCGGCGGGTGTGCTCACCGGCTTGCTGGCCATGCTCGCGGTCATCATGGGCTGGTTCTGGCTGTTCTGCCTGGCGACCTTCTTCGGCGGAAGCTATGCCGCCGTGGTGCTGTCGTTCCGTTTCGCCGCGGCCGATGGCGTGGCGCCCGAGCGACGGGCCCGCGCGTTGTCGCTGGTCATGGCGGGGGGCGTGGCCGCCGGGATCATCGGCCCCCAGCTGGTGACCTGGAGCATGCATCTGTGGCAGCCGTATCCGTTCGCTGCCACGTTCCTGGTGCAAGCCTTGGTCGCGGCCCTGTCGGCAGTCGTCCTGCTGGGGGTTCGCCTGCCCATGCCGACCGCGGCGGAAATCGCCGGCGGCCGATCGCTGCCGGCCATCCTGGCGCAGCCGCGCTTCATCGCAGCCGCAACCTGCGGTGCGGTCACCTACATGCTGATGAACTTCCTGATGACGGCCGCGCCGCTGGCGATGCATATGCACGGCCACACGCAGGAATCGTCCAACCTGGGGCTGCAGTGGCACGTGATCGCGATGTATGCGCCCAGTTTCTTCACGGGCGGCCTGATCACGCGCTTTGGCGCCGGCCGGGTTGCCGTCGCCGGCCTGTTGCTGACCGGCCTGTCCGCCGCCGTGGGGCTGGGTGGCGTGGACCTCATGCATTTCTGGTGGGCGCTGATCCTGCTCGGGCTGGGCTGGAACTTCGGTTTTCTCGGCGCCTCCGCACTGGTCCTGGAATGCCATCGGCCGGAGGAAAAGACCCGTGTCCAATCGCTCAACGACTTCATCGTGTTCGGCCTGATGGCCGCAGGTTCCTTCCTCTCCGGCAGCCTGCTGAGCGCGTACGGTTGGGATACGGTGCTCTGGGTGTCCTTCGGGCCGCTGCTCATCGCTGCCGTGGCGCTGCTCATGGCGAAAAGTCGCTACCAGCCGGTCTAGGGTCTGTTGACGTTTCATCGCGAGCCGCGTTGCAGCGTCAGATGGCGCCATGGTCGGGCGGCGTTCCGCAGGCGCCGGCGCGGCCGTGAATGAAACGTCAACAGACCCCGTGGGGGGGCGGGTGCAGCGTGATGCCGCGCCTGCCTAGCGCAGCGGTCGTGTCGCCAGTTCGAGCCCCAACAGCAGCAGGAACGACAGGAAGCAGGTGCGAAACAGCCGTGGGCTGATCCGCGTCCTGATTCGCTGCCCCAGCCACATGCCGGCGAGGGCGGGCACGACGGCCAGCATGGACAGGCCGAGCTGGCCGATGTGGAAGGCATCGTGCAGCGCCAGGCCGGCGGCGAGCGACAGCGTGGAGACCGTGAACGACAGGCCCAGGGCCTGGATCAGCTCTTCCTTGTCCAGCCGCAGGGCCTGCAGGTAAGGCACGGCCGGTATCGCGAACACCCCGGTGGCGCCGGTCACCAGGCCCGTGGCCAGGCCGACCAGCGGCGACAGCCACGGCTCGATGCGTGTCGGGACCTGCAGCGCCGGCGACACCAGCGCGTAACCGGCGTAGACCATCAACGCGATGCCCAGCGCCAGGCCCGACAGCAGCGGGTCTACCCGCGCCAGCAGCGCGGCCCCGGCGACAGTGCCCAGGACGACCCCCGCCATCATCGGCCACAGGCGCCGCAGCAAGGGCAGCAGCGCCGGTCCGGCGACGAGCTGCCATACGTTGGTCACCAGCGAAGGGATGACCAGCATGGCGGCGGCGCTGGCTGGCGCCATCAGCGCACCCAGCAACCCCATGGCCACGGGAGGCAGGCCCATGCCGGTGACGCCCTTGACCAGCCCGGCGGCGAGAAAGGTACCGATGAACAGCGCGAAGAGAAGAGGCGAGAGATCGTTCATGCCGGCATTGGACACGGGCGAGCGCTCGGGCACAATGCGGTTTTCTCCATCGAGCCTTCGGTAAATCCGAAGGCAAGGCGGGCTCATGCGGATCGACCTGACGGACCTGCAGCTGTTTCTCTGCATCGCCGATGCCGGCAGCATCACCCACGGCGCCGCCCGGGCCAACCTGGCACTGGCTTCGGCGAGCGAGCGGTTGCGCAATATCGAGGCCGATGCCGGCGTGCCACTGCTGCAACGCCACGCCCGCGGCGTGGTGACCACCGAAGCTGGCGAGGCCCTGGCGCATCATGCGCGGCTGATGCTGCACCAGCGAAGCCTGCTCCAGGGCGAGTTGCGCGATTTCGCCGCCGGGGCGCGGGGTACGCTGCAGCTGTACGCCAACACGGCGGCGCTTACCGAATACCTGCCACGCAAGCTCGCACCCTGGCTCGCCAGCCGCCCGCAGCTGCACGTGGACCTGAAGGAGCGCACCAGCGTGGAAATCGTCCGCGCGATCACTGCCGGGCTGGCCGAAGCCGGCATCGTCTCCGACGCCGTCGAGGCCCCGGGCTTGATCCGGCAAGCGGTTGCCGAGGACCACTTGGTACTGATCGTCCCCACCACTCACCCCCTGGCGAGCCGCCGCAGCGTCGCCTTCGCCGATGTCCTCGGCGAGCCTTTCGTCGGGCTCGCCGCGAACAGCGCCCTGCACGCCCACCTCGACGACCACGCCCGCGCCGCCGGCCGCGCGCTCACCCCGCGCATTAGCATGCATACCTACGAAGGCATCTGCGAGATGGTGGCGCACGGCATCGGCGTGAGCATCCTTCCACGGGGCGTCGCCAGGCGCCTGCGAGGCCGCCACGCCTACCGTATACGACCGCTCATGGACGGCTGGGCGCGTCGCCGGCTGTGTCTGTGTTATCGGGACTGGTCGGCACTGTCGGCTCCGATGCAGAGTCTGTTGCTGCATCTGGGGCAGGCGCAGGAGGCCTAGTCGATTCGACGCGGTCCTGACCTGCTGATAACACTGGCCAGAAGGGTGCGCTGCCGCGGCCTTCAGAGCGAAATCGAACCATCGATACAGGTAACGGCTTGCCCGCCGACCTTTATCGCATCGTCACTTATGCTGAGGTGGATGAAGCCCGCGCGGCCAACTTCGGCTCCCTGGCTGGCCAGAAGTGTCTTTCCAAAATGCCCGGTTTGCCCGGTGCGCCTGATGAACGCTGCCATGGCGCCGTTACCGCTGCCACACACTGGATCTTCGTTTACTCCACAGGCTGGAGCATACGCCCTGACTTCCACCCTGGCCGAGCCACCCTCCAGGTGTTCGCCGAAGATCACCACGCCGGTCGCCTTGGCGCGAATATTCCGGGTTTTCATGAGCTGCAGATCGGGACGGTTGGCCAATACGGTTCGTGCGTCAGGCAACTGGGCGACTATCCAGCGGGGGCCGACGTCTACCAGGCTGGGAGGAAAATCCCGAACGACAGGCGTGCCCAGGACGCCTTCCAGTTCATCGACCTCGGTATCGTTCAGCGGATGGATGGCAGCTTCTGGCAGTTCGAAAGCGATCCGTTGCGAGCCGGTATCGTCGGTCGACAGCTCCAGCCTGACGAGGCCTGCGCCACATTCCTGCACGAGCACGCCATCGGTTGGCTGGACGATGCCTGCTTCCACCAGGGCATGTGCGGTTCCTATGGTCGGATGGCCTGCGAAGGGCAGCTCCGAGAGGGGGGTGAAGATCCGCACCCGGTAGTCGGCCGCTGCGCTGGTCTTGCGGACGACGAAGGTGGTCTCGGACAGGTTCGTCCAATTGGCGATCCGCTGCATCTGCGCGTCCGTAAGCCCATCCGCCTCCAGCACCACGGCAACGGGATTACCCTTGAATCGCTCGGCGGTGAAAACGTCTACCTGCTTGAAGCTGACCTGTCTCATTTGCTGTCCTCGATCGGCGTTGACGAACCCTGAGCTTACAGGCGGCCTGTCAGGGCAAGACAGATTCAGTTGCCGGGCTCGCTCACAGGTACAGTTCCACCTGGGGGCGAAAATCCTTGCCGGCGATCATGTGGCCGGCCGGCGAGCGCTGGGGTCAGCTGCGATCGCAGGGTTGCGGATGCTCCGCGCTCTGACCGTACTGGCGCACATAGCGCTCGCGCAACAGGTCGTATGCCCAGTTGAAGCACAGGGTATAGGGCAGGAAGAACAGGATCAGGCTGATGTCCAGCAGGAAGGCTTCGAGCAGGCCGATCGACAGCCACCAGGCGGCCAGGGGCACCAGCAGCACGATCAGGCCGAACTCGAACAGGGACGCATGCAACAGGCGTGCGGCCAGCCCACGTTGGAACCCGATACGGGCCTGGGCCCTGTCGAAGAGCATGTTGAAGACCATGTTCCAGAGCATGGCAATGGCCGAGAACATCACAGTCAGCGCACCGACATGGGCGAGCGGCCGTTCCATCGCCCAGGCCAGCACGGGGGCGCAGATCACGACGGCGATGATTTCGAAGGCGGCGGCGTGGCCGGTGCGTTCGACAAGGCTGCGTTTGGCGGGAGTGCTGCTCATGACGGATTGGCCGATCGATGGGGTGGCGATATAGTCATCGCAATCTCCGGAACAAACCAATTAGCTGCCATCGGTTTCCCCGATATGAACCTTTCCCCGGAAGCACTCGAATCCTTCGTCCAGGCTGCCGCGTGCGGCTCCTTCAGTGCGGCAGCGCGACGCCTGGGCAAGAGCCAGTCCACCGTCAGCGAGGCGGTCGCACGGCTCGAGATCGATCTCGGCGTCGAGCTGTTCGTCCGCGGTGCCCGCCAGTTGCTGCCCACCGAGGCGGGGCGGATGCTGCTGAGCCACGCCCATGAGGTGTTGGCCGCCGCCGAACGCCTGCAGCGCCATGCCGCGATGCTCGCTGGTGGCCAGGAAACCCGGTTGACCCTGGCGCTCTCGGATGCCTATCAGCAGAGCCAGTACGAGGCGCGCCTGTGCGAACTGGATCAGCGCTATCCGGACCTCGAGTTCGAGTGCCTGATCGCCGAGCAGGCAGACGTACTGGACCTGGTCAACCAGGGCCGCGCGCACCTCGGGCTGCTCGCGGCCCAACCGCGCTATGAGCTGGAAATCGCTTATGCGCGCTTGCCCCACGGGACGGAGTTCGGTCTTTTCGTTCGCTGCGACCATCCGCTGGCCGGTAGACGGACGGTCGATGCGCAGGCGCTTGCACAGTGGCGCCGGTTGCGTTTGAAGACCGTGGTCGGCAGCGATACGAACGACGATGAGATGACCATCCTTGGCTCGCGCTGCTGGACCGCTCCGGACTACATGCTGTTGATGGAAATGGCCGCGCTGGGCTTCGGCTGGGCGATCCTGCCCAAGCCACTGGTACTGGCCTACGCGCTCGGGCGACTGGAAGAACTCTCGGTGGGTGGCTGGCCCAAGCAGGTGGCCGTCGATGCCGTCTGGTCTCGCCAGCGCCCGCTGGGGCCGGCCGCCGCCTGGCTGCTGGATCGTCTCATCCAGTGTTGATCGCGCGCCGCTCCAGTCGTGCGGCGGGCTCCGTCATCCGTCGGTGAGTGGCATTGGCCGGGCCGGTAGCGAGGCGGCGATTTCCGGATGGGTCTGCCCACGCAGGTCGACGTCCATCGCCAGGCGCGGGCGAGGCGGCAACAGGCTGCAACCATTGGCCCTTGGATCGCTGGCCGGGCTGCTCCATGATCGGCCTTTGCCTGCTGTGAGTGGTCTGCATGCCCCGATTCTCACGACCCTCGGCGTCGGCGCTGGGCCGCTTCCTGCAGTTGGGCGGCACCGGCGCGCGGATCGCCGGCAACCTGCTGGTGCAACGCATCACGCCGGGCAAGGTGCGCATCGACTGGCAACCGGTGGGCGAGCTGTTGGGTGATGCGCTGGGGCAGATGAAGGGGCCGGTGCTCAAGCTCGGGCAGCAGGCCTCACAATGGCAGGACCTGTTGCCCGAGCCGATCAGCAAGGCCCTGGCGCGCCTGCAGAACCAGGTGCCGTCGCTGCCGTTCGCGGCGCTGGAAGCCAACCTGCAGCGGCTCTATGACGGCCGCCTCTATGAGCTGTTCGAATCCATCGAGCCGACGCCCGCCGCGGCCGCTTCCCTGGGCCAGGTGCACCGTGCGCGGGACCGCCAGGGCCGGGCGCTGATCATGAAAGTCCAGTACCCCGGCATCCACGCCATCTGCGCGGCGGACCTGCGCCAGCTGCGCCGGCTGATGCCACTCGGGCGGCTGTTCGGTACGCCACCGGCGCGGCTGGAGGCGGTCTACACCGAGCTGCAGCGGGCCATCGGCGAGGAACTCGACTACGCCGCCGAACGCGACAACCTCGAAGCTTTCCGCGCGCACTTCGGCGACTGGCCCGGCATCGACATTCCCTTCGCCGCCAGCGAGCTCTGCCGCCCCGGCGTACTGGTGCTGGAAGACCGCCCCGGGCGCTCCATGGCCGAGGTTGAACAGGCACCCGCCGAAATCCGCCAGCGCCTGGCCGAAAGCCTCTGCCAGTGGCTCGCCGAGCAGGCGTTCGGCCTGCAGCGGCTGCACACCGATCCGCATCCGGGCAACCTGGCCTGGACCGAGCGCGGCGAACTGGTGGTCTACGATTTTGGCAGCGTGCTGCGCCTGGAACCGCGCCTGCTGGCCGGCTACGTGCAGATCTTCGAGGCGCTGCGCGGCACCTCCAGCGAGGCGCTGGAGGCGGGCTTCCAGATGCTCGGCGGGCGCCAGCCGGGCAGCATGCCGCCGCACGGGCTGTACCGGCGCATCCACCTGATGCTGCACCCTCTGCTGCAACCCGGCGCAAAGTGGGACTTCCGCGAAGCCGCGCTGCACCAGCAACTGACCGAACTCTTCCCCTTGCTGATGTCCGCCCTCGGCAGCCTGCAACCGGCGTCCGGCACACTGCTGATCAACCGCACCCTGGAGGGCCACTACTGGAACCTCTACCGCCTCGGCGCCCGCCTGCCCATCGCCGATATGCTTGCCGGGCATATCGAGCGCTGGCGCGGCGGGGCCGGCTAATGGGCGTCCCCTTTTCCATGTAGAACGTAGCCGTTCGGTTTCTGCGGATATAAGCGGGTTCGTTTCTATAGCGATGAACAGTTGCATCATCGGACATTCGAAAAAGGATGCTACACATTACTTCTACGATTCTGGGCGCTGGCAGCTGTTTGCAGTCTAAACATCGCGAACGGCGTTCAATCCGTCGGACGCCCAGTTCTTCGCTAAGGAGCATGGTCATGTCCTTCTCAAGCAAAAGCCAAACCACCAGCCGCGCGATCTTTATGGCGCGCGAAGCGCTCCATCGTTTCGCCCTGACGCTGTGCGTGACAGCGATGGCGCTGTTCACGACGCAGGCCTTCGCTCACCACGGCTGGGCCTGGGCGGAAGAAGAACAATCGGAATTGAGGGGTACGATTGCCGAAATCTCGATGGCTCCGCCTCATCCGACCTTGCGCGTAAAGGCAGAAGACGGCCGCATATGGCAGGTCGATCTGGGAAATCCGAACCAGACGAAACGTTCCGGCTTCACTGGCGATACCGCCAAGGTGGGAGATGAGATCACCGTACTCGGCAATCGCACCAAAGAGCCGAACGAAGCGCATATGAAAGCCGTACGCATCACCGTCGGCGGCAAGCAGTACGACATGTATCCGGAACGTATTGGGCAATGACGACACGGTGATGACGGTTTTCCTGCAGTCGCTTGCGGGCTGGCCCGGTGCCGTGTTCCTGCAGGAATACTGGGTCGCCTATCTCGTCGTCAACGCCGCTCACATCCTTGGCATAGGGCTACTCCTGGGCTCGATACTGCCGTTGGATGTGCTCCTTTTGCGGTCTGCGCACGGCCGGGATCTGTCGGTCCTCGGCCCCTTCCTTGTCCGAGCGGCGGCAACGGGCGTCACGCTGGCGGTGATGACGGGGCTCTGGTTGTTCTCGGTTAACCCCGTGGAGTATGCGGACAATCCAGCCTTCCTCTGCAAGGTCGCACTGCTCCTGCTGGCCATCTGCAACATTGCACTTCAGCATCGCGGCGAACACTTTCATGCCGCGCTGCGCGGCGGTCCGCCGGCGGTACGCGTTCGTGCTCTGGCCGCCACATCCGCCATTCTGTGGCTTTCCATACTGATCGCTGGCCGTTGGATTGGCTTTGTCTGAAACCCGGATAGCGCTGCAGTCGGTCGTAAGGCGTTCAAGAAGACCGCTGCGCCTGCTAACCGGTTTCCAACACCGGTATGACCCGCTCCAACCACGGACAAGCCCACTCCACGAACGCCCGCACCCGTGGCGACAGTTGCAGGCTGTGCGGGTAGACGAGCTGGATCGGCAGGTCCTTCGGTTCGTAATCCTTCAGTAGCCTGACCAGGCGGCCATCGGCCAGTTCGTCGGCGATCTGGTAGTGCATCAGCCGGGTGATGCCCAGGCCCTGGACGCAGGCGAGGCTGGCGCTGCGGATCTGGTTGCAGGTCAGGCGCGGGGTGATCTCTTCGGCCTGCTCCTTGTCGCCGTCGCGGTAGTACCAGTGCCGGCCCTGGGCGGCGAAGAGGATGCAGGCGTGCTCCTTGAGCGCGGCCGGGGTGTCGATCGGCGGGCTGCTGGCGAGGTAGTCCGGGCTGGCGCAGGTGACCAGCCGGGTGGTGCCGAGCGGGCGCGCGACGAGGGTCGAGTCGGGCAGGTGGCCGATGCGCAGGGCGAGGTCGAGGCGTTCGTCCAGCAGCGGGACGATCTGGTCGTTCAGGTTCAGCTCCACCTGTACCTGCGGGTGTTCCTTGAGAAAGGCATTCACCAGCGGCGCCAGGTAGCGCTGGCCGAACTCCACCGGGGCGGTGAGGCGCAGCAGGCCGCGAACGCTGCCGTCCTGCGCGTCCAGGCGCTGCTCGATGTCGGCGAACTCGGCCAGCATGCGCCGGCTCCAGGCCAGGTATTGCGCGCCTTCATCGGTGAGGGCCATGCGCCGGGTGCTGCGGTTGAGCAGGCGCACACCCAGGTGGCGCTCCAGCGCGGCCAGCGAGCGCACCACCGATGCCACGGACTGGCCGCTGGCGTCGGCCGCCGAGCTCAGGCTGCCGTTGTCGACGATCCTCACGAAATTGGCCATCGCCTTGAGCTTGTCCATTGCCACCTTCGATCTGTGCGATTGCTGCAGGGGTGTTGTCAGGTCCGCGGCATAGCTGGGATGCGCAGGGCGACGGACACTGTGCCGGACCGATGACTTCCGGAGTTTCGCACATGAACCCATCATCCAGCCCCGCTCGCATCCTCGCCTATGACCACATCGGCATCCGCGTCAGCGACCGCCGCCGCGCCATGGCCTTCTACCAGGCGCTGGGCTTCGTCGAGAGCGCCAGCTTCCCGCTGTTCGAGGCCAACGAGATGCTCAGCCCGGACGGCGTGCGCATCAACCTGATCTTCAACGGCGCACGCACCCGCGACGCGCACAACGTACTGCTGGACGCACCGGTCAAGCGCCCGGGCATGACCCATCCGGCGTTTATCGTCGATGACCTCCAGGCGCTGCAGCGCTGGCTGGGCGAGGAGGGCATCGTCATCACCGAGGGGCCGCATCCCATCGGCCCGCGGCGGATCGCGCTGTTCATCCGGGACCCGGACGGCAACGTTCTCGAATTCAATCAGCTCGTCGAAGGAGATGCGCAATGAAACTGTACGACCTGGAAGCTTCCGGCAACTGCTACAAGGTGCGCTTGTTCGCGGCGCTGGCCGGCATTGAACTGCAGCGGGTGCCGGTGGACCTCGCCAATGGCGCGCACAAGCAGCCGCCACTGTCCGACATGAACCCGCTGCGGCAGGTGCCGGTGCTCGAGGATGACGGCCATGTGGTACGCGATTCCCAGGCGATCCTGGTCTATCTCGCCGGGACCTACGGCGGCCTGGCCTGGTGGCCGGACCATGCCCGCGGGCAGGCCGAGATCGTGCAGTGGCTGTCCTTCGCGGCCAACGAGGTGCAGCACAGCCTGAGCGCCGCGCGGCTGGTGGAAAAGTTCGGCTACCCGCTGGACAAGGAAGCGGCGCTGGCCAAGGCGCCGGCGGTGCTCGCGCTGCTCGATGCGCATCTGGAAACGAACGACTGGCTGGCGATGGGGCGACCTACCATCGCCGATTGCGCGGTCTACCCTTACGTGGTGCTGGCGCCGGAGGGCAGCGTCGACCTCGGCCCGTATGGCAACGTGGCGCGCTGGATGACCCGGCTGGAAAGCCTGCCGGGCTACCTGCCGCGGCCCTGACCTGCCCTCAGGCTGGCTCTCGCCCCTCGGCCTTGAGGAAGTCGACGAAGGCCCGCAGCGGCGAGGGCATGTGGCGGCGGCCGTGGTAGTAGAGGAAGGGGCCGTCGAAGGACTGCCACCAGTCCTCGAGGATGGGCGTCAGGCGCCCATCGGCCAGCGGCTCGCGGATGAAGTCCTCGAAGGTGTAGATGATCCCGAGGCCGTTGATCGCCGCACTGGTCTTCAAATCATGCGAGGAAGTGGCCAGCTGGCCTTGCGGCGGGACACGCAAGGTCCGGCCGTCCTTCTCGAACTCGAACACGCCCAGCTTGCCGCTCTCGAAGCGATGGCCGAGCAGCTGATGCCCGGTCAGCTCGCCGGGGTGGCGTGGCGTGCCGTGGGCGGCGAGGTAGGCCGGTGCGGCGGCGGCCACGAAGCGTTGCCGGCGCGGGCCGATGGGGATGGCGATCATGTCCTTGGCCAGGCTTTCTTCGTAACGCACACCGGCGTCGTAGCCCGCCGCGATGACGTCGATGAAGGTGTTCTCCATCACCACCTCGACGTTCACCGCGGGGTAAAGCTTGAGGAAGCGGCTCAGCAGGTCCGGCAGCACGAAGCGCGCCACCGGGACCGGCACGTTCAGCTTGAGGGTGCCGACCGGGCGCTGGGATTCGTCGTCGAGGTCGTTGAACGCGGCGTGGATTTCTTCCAGCGCCGGGCGCAGGCGCTCGAGCAGGCGTTCGCCGGCTGTGGTCGGGGTGACGCTGCGGGTGGTGCGGTTGAGCAGGCGCAGGCCGAGGTCGCCCTCCAGCCGGCGCACGCAGTCGCTCAGCGACGAGGCCGACATGCCGCGGGTCTGCGCGGCAGCACGAAAGCCGCCGGCCTCGACCACGGCAGCGAACAGCGCGACGTCACTCAGATTGGGTTGGCGCATGGGTACTCCGCAAGCCATTTGGCTGTACGGATGATCGTACAGCCTGTCCATGTTTTCCCGGATTATCACTGGATTTCCGTACGCTGATAATCCTCGCGTCGGCCACCTCCATCGCAGGTCGGCCTGTTTGCAACGACGACGAGGACAGGATCATGACGCACAGAACCCCAACCGAGCCGGGCGGCCATGCCCGGCATCTGCTGAAGCTGGGCGGGACGCTGATCGCCGGGGTGGCAGTGGCTGGCGCGCTGACGGCCGAGGCGGCCAACCGTACCGCACCGAAGCCGGACTGGAGTCTGGCCGACATGCCGGACCAGGCTGGCCGCATCGTGCTGGTTACCGGCGGCACCAGTGGCATGGGCTACGAAGATGCGCTGGCGCTGTCGCGCGCCGGCGCCGAGGTGATCATCGCTGCGCGCAATGCCGAGCGCGGGCAGGAGGCGATCGAACGGATACGTGAGCAGGTGCCGGATGCCCGCGTGCAGTTCGAGGCGGTCGACCTGGCCAGCCGGGCCTCGGTGCGCGGCCTCGCTGAGCGCCTTCAGGAACGCTTGCCGCGCCTGGACGTACTGATCAACAATGCCGCGATCATGGCGCCGCCTGAGCGCGGCACCTCGGCCGATGGCCATGAGCTGCAGCTGGCGACCAACTACCTCGGCCCGTTCGCCCTGACCGCGTTGCTGATGCCGCTGCTGCTGGAAAGCGACGACGCCCGGGTGGTCAGCCTCTCCAGCATCGCGGCGGGGCGTGGCCAGTTGGACTTCGCGGACCTGCAGGCCGAGCAGCGCTACAACCCCTACGCCACCTATGCGCAGTCCAAGCTCGCGGTGCTGATGTGGGCCATGGAGCTGCAACGCCACAGTGACGCATCCGGCTGGGGCCTTCTCAGCATCGCCGCGCACCCGGGGGTCGCCGTCACCGAGCTGGTCGAGCGCGGACCCGGGTTGGACAGTGAGTTCGCCGCCAACTGGGCCAAGGACCGCGACAACTACCACTCCGCCGCCCAGGGCGCGCTGCCGACGCTGTATGCCGCCACTGCGCCTGACGCCATTGGCGGTGCCTACTACGGGCCGACCGGCGAGGAAGAAAAACGCGGGCCGCTGGGCTTTGCCAGAGTTCCCGACGCCGCCGCGAACCAAGCGGATGCCGCCCGGCTGTGGCAGCTGTCGGAACGCCTGACCGGCGTGCGTTACCCCTGAATCCTCGGGCGCGGCCTTGAGCTCGCGCCCTGTTCTCACTTCATTCTTCAGGAGCGCGCCTATGAGCACGCCATCCGTTGTGCATCGCCTGAGTGCCGTGATCAATGCCGAAGCGCATGAGCTGCGTCCGGCACTGAGTGGTTTCCTGCTGTTTTTCTGTCTGTTCGCCGGCTATTTCATGCTGCGCCCGATCCGCGAGTCGATGGGCATCGCCGCCGGCGTGGAGAACCTGCAATGGCTGTTCACCGCGACCTTCTTCGTCATGCTGGTGGCCGTACCGCTGTTTGCCTGGCTCAGTTCTCACGTACCGCGCCTGCATTTCGTCGATTGGGTGTACGGCTTCTTCTGCCTGAACCTGCTGGGCTTCTCCGTGCTGTTTCTGCTGCGGGGTGACAGCGCCTGGCTGGCGCGGGTGTTCTACGTGTGGATCTCGGTCTACAACCTGTTCGTCGTGTCCGTGGCCTGGAGCCTGATGGCGGATGTGTTCGACAGCGCCCAGGCCAAGCGGCTGTTCGCCTTCATTGCTGCCGGCGCGAGCGTCGGCGGGCTGGTCGGGCCGGCGCTCAGCGCGCTGTTGGTCGGCAGCCTGGGCGAGTCGGGGCTGATGCTGCTGGCCGCCTTGTTGCTGGGCGCGGCGCTGGCGCTCAAGTTCTCGCTGATGCGCTGGCGCGAAATCGGCGGAGCAGGGCGCCCCGGCGCGGCTCCGGCGGAGAGTACGCGTCGGCCGGTGCCCGGCAACCCCTTCAGCGGCCTGACCCGGGTGATGCAGTCGCCCTATCTGCTCGGCATCGCCGGTTTCGTGGTGCTGCTGGCTACCGTGACCACCTTTCTCTACTTCGAGCAGGCGCGCCTGGTGGCCGAGCTGTTCCCCGACCGCGCCGCCCAGGTTCGCGTGTTCGGCATCATCGATGTGGTCGTCCAGGCGGGCGCGCTGCTGTCGCAACTGTTCATCACCGGGCGCCTGGCGCAGAAACTCGGCGTACGTGTGCTGCTGGCCATCGTGCCGCTGCTGGTCGGCGTCGGCTTTATCGGCCTCGCGTTGATGCCCAGCTTCGCCGTGCTCGCGGCGCTGATGATCGTGCGCCGCATCGGCGAGTACGCGTTCGTCCGGCCCGGCCGCGAAATGCTCTTCGCGCCGCTGGATGCGGAGAGCAAGTACAAAGCGAAGAACGTCATCGACACCGTCGTCTACCGCGCCGGCGATGCCGTCAGCGGTTGGGGGAAGACGGCGCTGGACATGTTCGGGCAGGGTGCCGGCCTGGTCGCCGTGGCCGGCGCAATCTGCGCGCTGCTATGGGGCTACCTCGGCTGGCAGCTCGGCAAGCAGGCGGACAGGCGAACGGAGGTGGCTGGAGTGGTAGAAGCCACCTGTTGAGACGGCGGCGAGCGAAGCGCATCGCGATCGAGGGCTGGCGTCATGTCCAAACGGGCGAGCCGGCTAGTGAGCACCTCGATGCGACGCTAGCCGGCTCGCTTGTTCCAGATGCGCTTACTTTTCAACGAACGCCCGCTCGATGACGTAATCACCCGGTACGCCCTGGCTGGGCGAGGCCTGGAAGCCCAGGGCGTCGAGCTGGCCGGTGAGGGTGTCGAGCATCGCCGGGCTGCCACAGAGCATCACGCGATCGCTCTCGGGGTTCAGCCGCGGCAGGCCGAGATCGCAGGTGAGCTTGCCGGTCTCGATCAGCGTATTGATGCGGCCGGTGTGGCGGAACGCCTCGCGGGTTACCGTCGGGTAATAGAGCAGCTTGGCCCGCACCGCTTCGCCAAGGAATTCGTGCGCCGGCAGTTCCTCGGTGAGGTAGTCGTGGTAGGCCAGCTCGCTGACCTCGCGCACCCCGTGCACGAGCACGATCTTGTCGAAACGCTCGTAGGCTTCCGGATCGCGGATGATGCTCATGAACGGCGCCAGCCCCGTGCCGGTGCCCAGCAGGTAGAGGTGCTTGCCGGGCCTGAGGTCATGCATCACCAGGGTGCCGACCGGCTTGCGGCTGACGATGAGCGAGTCGCCGACCTTCAGGTGCTGCAGGCGCGAGGTCAGCGGGCCGTCTGGCACCTTGATGCTGAGGAATTCCAGGTGCTCGTCGTGGTTGGCGCTGACGATGCTGTAGGCGCGCATCAGCGGCTTGCTGTCGACTTCCAGGCCGATCATCACGAAATGGCCGTTCTCGAAGCGCAGCGCCGGGTCGCGGGTGGTGCGAAAGCTGAACAGGGTGTCGTTCCAGTGATGCACGGATAGAACGCTTTCGGTGCCGAGTGCAGACATGGGGCCTTCCTCTCTCGTTGGATTGAGTCGATCAGAACAGGATCAGCAGCAGGCTCGTCGCCAGCAGCAGCGCGGCGCTGAGCAGGGCCAGGTGGGCGAAGGGCTGCCAGCCCTGGGCAAACAGGTCGCCGACACGGGTGCGCATGCCGAGCGCGGCCATGGTCAGCAGCAGGCAGGCCTGCGAACCGGCGACCAGCGCCTCGCGCAGCCAGGCCGGCAGCCAGCCGAGGCTGTTCAGCGTGAACAGGCCGAGAAAGCCGAGCAGAAACAGCGGAAAGTCCGGGCTGCCCGGTTCCTGCCGACGCAGCAGCAGGCCGATCACCAGCACCAGCGGCGCGAGCAGGGCGACGCGCAACAGCTTGGTCAGGGTCGCGACGTCGCCAGCGGTCTCCGAGACGAGATATCCGGCACCGGCCGCTTGGGCGACGTCATGAATGCTGGCGCCGAGCAGCAGACCGCTGTCGAGCGCATCCAGCCCGAGCAGGCCGGTCAGCGGCGGGTAGAGCAGCATCGACAGCGTGCCGAGGGCCGTCACGCCGACCACCACGGCGAGCAGCCGACGCTCTTCCAGGCGCCCAGCCGGGATCACCGCCGCCACGGCAATCGCCGCAGACACGCCGCAGATCGCCACTGCCGCGCCCGCCACCAGGCTGTGCAGGATCGGCAGCCGCAGCAGCCGGCCGAGCAGCAGCGCCAGGCCGAGCACCAGCGGCACCGTGACGAGCACCAGCATCAAAGGCCGCGCACCGACCGCTTCCAGCTGCGCGACGCCAATGCGCGCGCCGAGCAGCGCCACGCCGATGCGCAGCAGTTGCCGGCTGCACAACGCGACGCCCGGCTGCATGCGTGCCTCGTTGCCCTGGCTGGCGAAACCCAGGCCGACCAGCAACACCATCAGCAGCGCGGGCGCGCCGTAGTGATCGGCAAGAAAGCTGCCGGCGAGTGCCAGCACCGCACACAGGGCCAGGCCCGGGTAGTGCTTGCGGCACAGCGCGACGGGCGGGGCGAGGACTTCGAGCCGGGCATTCATGCCGGATTGCCCAGATCACGTAGGTAGGCCCAGGGGTACAAGCCGCGAAAATGACCGTCGCTGAAATACAGCTGCAGACCGCTGATGCCGGACAGTTCCAGGCGGTTCACGCCGACCTCGGCGTCGATCAGCGTCAGCGCGCCGGTCTGCTGGAGGCGTTGGCAATTGGAGCAGGCGCAGGCCCGCCGCAGCGTCAGGCAGCTGATGCGGCTCTGCGCGCCATCCGGCCAGGTCAGTTCCAGCATGCGCTGCGCCTTGCGCAGGCGGATCTCGAGGGGTGGGTCGATCAGCCGCTGGGACTGTGCGATGTGAGTGGTGGCGTCGTGGTTCGATGCGGTGAAGGCGTTCATGAATCTCTCCGGGCTTGCGGCCTCTAGCGAATGAACGGCATGACAAGGTCGCGCGGCATGGGCGTCGGCCCACCGCTGACGAGCAGCGTGGGCGCTTCCGGGCTGCGCACGAAGCGTTCCGGCGTGTCCAGCGGGCGGGCGCTGCCGAGCGTGGCGGCACAGACCGTGACCAGGGCCAACACGCCGTGGCGCAACCCACTCGTCATGACAAGTTGGGGCATGCTTCAGCGCTCCAGAAAGGCCAACTTGCCGCTCTGGTCCACCCAGGTTTCGGCCTCGGCCAGCGGCGAGGCGCTCTGGGTGATCACCGGCCAGACTTCGGCCAGCTCGGCGTTGAGTTCGAGAAAGTGCTGTTGGCCTTCGGGCAAGGCGTTGTCCGCGAAGATCGCATCGGCCGGGCATTCCGGCGCGCAGAGGCTGCAGTCGATGCAGGTCTCGGGGTTGATGACGAGAAAGTTCGGGCCTTCGTGAAAACAGTCGGCCGGGCAGACTTCCACGCAGTCGGTGTATTTGCAGCGGATGCAGTTCTCTGTAACGACGTAGGTCATTTCGTTCTCCTCGAAACCACTGCGCTTGCGGATGCTGCGTTGAAGGCGGCGCGCGGGATGCTGATTTACGGCCTGTAAATTCCGCTCCCGCGCGCGACCTTCGCCTTGGCTGGGCGCCCCCGCCCCGCTGCGCTCGTGACGTTTCGGCTTCAAGTGCTGTGCAACACAAAGCGCGTAAAAATCAGGCCGCGGCGTCGAGTTTCGACATGGCCCAGCGGGCGAGCTTGCGGACGTCCGGGTCGGGGTCGTCCATGGCCAGTTCGACGAAGGGGCGGCCATCGTTGTGTGCGATGGCGCCCAGCGCGCCGATGGCCGCCTTGCGCAGGTTGCTCATCGGGTCGCGGGCGCAGACGCCGAGCGCCGGGATCGCGCCCACCGCACCGAGCTTGCCGAGCGCATCGACGGCCTTTTCTCGGACCTGCCAGAAACTGTCGTGCGTGGCCTCGACCAGGGGCTGCAGTGCGGCCTGGTAGTCGAGCTTGCCGATGCTCACCGCGGCCTCGACGCGCACCTGCCAGTGTTCGTCGCGCAGGATGCCGATCAGCGCCGGGCCGACCTGTTCGGGCGCGGCATAGACCAGCGCGCCGGTGGCGGCGCGGCGGACGTCGGCGTCGTCGTCGTGCTGCGCCCGCTCGATCAGCGCCGGCAGATTGGCCGGCTGCTTGAGCCAGCCGATCACCGCCACCGCTTCGCGGCGCACGCCCGGGTCCGCGTGCTGCATCCGCGCCAGGGCCGGCGCCTGCGCCTGTGGATGGCGCAGCGGCTTGAGCGCACGGAGGATGCCGGCGACGACGAAGGGATCGTCGCTGCCGGCCAAGGCTTCGAGCAGCGGCAGCGCGGCGGCGGGGTCCTTGAGGTCCGCCAGCGCGTGGGCGGCAGCGTTGCGCACCACCTCGTCGCTGTCCTGCAGGGCGGCGATCAGGGCGTCGGCGATGTCGGTGGCGTCGAACTCGTCGACCACCTTGGCCGCCTCCTGACGCACCGACGGGTCCGGGTCGTTCAGCGCCAGGATCAGCAGCTCGGCGGCTTCCGGTTCGCCGCTGTCGACCAGCTCGAGCACGGCCACGCGGCGGATGCCGGGGTCGCTCGAGGCCAGGTTGGTGGCGATGTCCTGCAGCAGTGGGTCGTCGTAGGTTTTCATCGGTCGGCCCTCAGCGCAGCAGGTAGGGAATGTTCACTGTCACCGCATCGGTCGGGCAGTCCGCCTCGCAGGGCATGCAGTACCAGCATTCGTCGTACTTCATGTGCGCCTTGCCGGTGTCCGGGTTGATCCACAGGACGTCCAGCGGGCAGACGTCGATGCAGACACGGCAACCCTTTTCGGCGATGCATTTTTCTTCGTCCACGATGACCGGGACGGCGGAACGGTGGGTGGCGACGGGCATGGTTGATCTCCTCGGTACGGTCGGCTCGGCTGCCGGCCTGTAGGGGCGAATTCATTCGCCCATGGCATCAGGTGTTGGGCGAACGAGTTCGCCCCCACGGTCAGGCATTGGCGGCCTTCTTCACGCGCAGGCGGTTGTAGGCGTCCTTCTCTTCGCCGAGCGGCACGATGTAGTCGGCGATGGGTCGCTTGCCGTGGGCCATCTGGCCGTTGGCGTCCTTGAACAGGCGGGTGTGGCAGAACCACTCGGCGCTGTTCTGCTCGGGGTGGTCGACGCGGTAGTGGTACAGCCCCCAGCGCGACTCGGTGCGGTACAGCGAGGCGCGGGCGGCCATCTCGGCACAGTCGATGATCGACTGCACTTCCAGCGCGCGGAGCAGTTCGTGCGGGTCTGCAGCGGCCAGCCGCGGGACGTCCTCGCGCACGGCGAGGATGCGTTCCAGGCCGATCTCCATCTTCTTGGTCACCTTCGGTGGCTGCAGGTAGTCGTTCACCAGGCGGCGGACCTTGTATTCCATCTGTTCCGGCGGGATGCCGTCGGTGACTTTCAGCGGCGCCTGGATGCGGGCGAGTTCGGCAGCGATGAAGGCTTCGTCCAGCTGGGGTTCGGCGCGGTCCTTGACGAAGGCCGCTGCGCTCTCGCCGCAGATCTGCCCGTAGACGAAGGCGCCGAGCATGTAGTTGTGCGGCACCGAAGCCATGTCGCCGGCGCAGAACAGCCCGGGCACGGTGGTCGCGCCGGTCTCGTCGGTCCACACGCCGGAGGCCGAGTGGCCCGAGCAGAAACCGATCTCGGAGATGTGCATTTCCACCATGCGCTGGCGGTAGTCGATGTGCCGGCCTTCGTGAAAGCGTCCGCGTGAAGGCCGCTCGTTGGTGTGCAGGACGGTCTCGATCTCTTGAATCGTTTCCTCGGCCAGGTGGTCGAGCTTGAGGAACACCGGGCCGGTGCCGGATTCGAGCTCCTTGAAGAACTCCAGCATCATCTGTCCGGACCAGTAGTCGCACTCGATGAAGCGCTCGCCGTAGGCGTTGGCGGTGAAGCCGCCGAGCGGGCCGGTGACATAGGCACAGGCCGGGCCGTTGTAGTCCTTGAGCAGCGGGTTGACCTGGAAGCACTCGAGGTTGGCCAGGTCCGCACCAGCGTGGTAGGCCATGGCGTGGCCGTCACCGCAGTTGGCCGGGTTCTCGTAGGTGCCGAAGAGATAACCCGAGTTCGGCAGGCCGATGCGCCCTGCGGCACCGGTGGCCATGATCACCGCTTTGGCACGGATGATGATCGGCTCGGCGGTGCGGGTGTTCACTCCGATCATGCCGGCGATGTTGCCGTCCGGGTCCTTCAGCAGGCGGGTGGCGATGAAGCGGTTCTCGATGTCCACGCGCACCCGGCGCAGGCGGCGGTAGAGGATCTTCTTGACGTTGTGGCCCTCCGGCATCGGCAGCACGTAGGTGCCGAGGTGGTGAACCTTCTTCATGTCGTAGTCGCCGGTCTCGTCCTTCTGGAAATGCACGCCCCAGGCGTCGAGCTGCTCGATCATCGAGAACGAGCGCGTGGCGTAGGCCATCAGCGCCGGCTGGTGAACGATGCCGTCGTTGGCGATGGTGATTTCCTTGACGTACTGCTCGGGCGTGGCGTGGCCGGGCACGACCGCGTTGTTCAGGCCGTCCATGCCCATGGAGATCGCCCCGGAGCGCTTGACGTTGGCCTTCTCCAGCAGCAGCACCTTGAGCGTCGGGTCCTGCTCCTTGACGGTGACGGCGGCCATCGGGCCGGCGGTGCCACCGCCGATCACCAGCACGTCGGTTTCGATGACGGGAATGTCGTGAATCGTGGTCATGGTGGTCTCCTCTATTTCCGGTCGACCCGGAACTGGTACTTGAAGGCGTCGCCGCGGTAGCACAGGTATTCGAAGTCGATCGGCCGACCGCTGCGGTCATGGGTCAGCCGCTCGACGCGCAGGATGGGTTCACCGGCCTTGAGGCCGAGGTAGGGCTGGTGTTCGTCGTCGGCCAGGGTGGCGTCGAGGCCGATGGCGGCATGGCCGAGGCCGATGCCGAAGCGGTTCTCCAGCAGCGGGAAGATGTCGCCGGACAGGTCCAGGCCGAACAGGCGCTGGCCGATGTCCAGGGGGAAGTAGCTGTGCTCCAGGCACACCGGGGCGCGGTTGAGAAAGCGCACGCGCTTGACCTCGACCACATCCGCGCCGGGCGCGAGGTTCAGCGCGGCAGCCGCCGGCTTGGGTGGCTTGCGCTCCTGAATCGACAGCAGCCGCGCGGTCGCCTCGTAGCCCTGGGCGGCCATGGCCTCGCCGAAGCCCTGCAGGCGCTGCACGTTCTGCACCGCCTTGGGCTTGCTGACGTAGGTGCCCTTGCCCTGGGCGCTGAACACCAACCCCTCGTTGTGCAGGTCGCGCAGCGCCTGGCGGATGGTGATGCGGCTGACGCCGAAGGCGGTCATCAGCTCGTTTTCCGAGGGCAGCCGTTCATGCACGGCATAGTCGCCCTCGAGGATCTTGCGTCTGAGGGTGTCGCGGATCTGCACGTACAGCGGCAGTGGCGACTGGCCCGGGGCGAGCGGTTCGAGGCGGCTCATGGGCGTGGCTCCAGCCTGTCATGACAGGTCATGTCGAGCGTGGGTGCAGGCAAGGGACGGGTATGCATGGCTCAGCCTCCGTTCTGCTGCTGGAAGGCGCGCAGGGTTTCCTGGCGGATCAGGTCCAGGCACTGGCGCTTGTAGTCGATGAAGGCCGGGTCGGTGAGCAGGCTCTGCTCGCGCGGTCGCGGCAGCTCGACGCGGATGTCGGCGATGATCCGCCCGGGGCTGGCGCTCATCACCACGATGCGGTCGGAGAGGAACACCGCCTCGTCGATGTCGTGGGTGACGAACACCACGGTGTTCCTGAACTCGCGCCAGATCTCCAGCAGGTTCTCCTGCATCATGATCCGGGTCTGCGCGTCCAGTGCGCCGAACGGCTCGTCCATCAGCAGCACGCTGGGGTAGTTGGCCAGCGCGCGGGCGATGCCGACGCGCTGCTGCATGCCGCCGGACAGGGTGCCGGGGTAGGCGTCCTCGAAGGCGGCGAGCCCCACCAGCGAAAGGAAGGTGCGCGCCACGCCGGTGGCCTCGTTCCGCGAGGCGCCGGCCATCAGCGGGCCGAAGGCGACGTTCTCGCGCACCGTTTTCCAGGGGAACAGCGAGTGCTGCTGGAACACCATGCCGCGGTCCGGGCCGGGTCCGGCGATGGGCTGACCGTCGACGGTCAGCTCGCCGCGGGTGGGTTTGACGAAGCCGGCGATGGCGTTCATCAGGGTCGACTTGCCGCAACCCGAGGGGCCGAGCAGGCAGACGAACTCGCCGGGGCGAATCTCCAGGCTGGCCTGTTGCACCGCGGCGCGCTTGCCGCCGGCGTGGTCGAATTCGATGGACAGCGCACGCACGCTGACATGGCCGCGCCCGTCGCCCTTGGCCGCGGCCTTGGCGCGCAGTCGGCTGTGATCGAGCACGGCGAGGCGGTTGTCGGAGACGATCGCATTCATGACCGGCCCCCCTGCTGCTGCCAGCGCAGCAGCGGCACGCAGGCCTTGCGCACGAGCAGCGTGCAGAGCGTGCCGAGCCCGCCGATGGTGAGCATGCCGATGATGATTTCCGGGTACTTGACCAGGGTGTAGCTGGTCCAGGTGAAGTAGCCGATGCCGTATTGGCCGCTGATGATTTCGCCGGCCAGCAGCGAGAACCAGGCTACGCCCATGCCGATCGCCAGGCCGGCGACGATGCTTGGCATCGCGCCGGGAATCACCACGTGCCAGAGGATCGCCCGGTCGCTGGCGCCCAGGCTGCGGGCGGCACGCACCAGCACGTCCGGCGTCTGCTCCACGCCGTGCACGGTGTTCAGCACGATGGGGAAGAAGGCGCCGAGAAAGGTGATGAAGACGATGCTCGACTGCTCGGTTGGCAGCATCAGGATCGCCAACGGAATCCAGGCCACCGCCGGAATCGGCCGGAACAGCTCGATGTAGGGCAGCAGGATGTCCTCGGCCCAGCGCGAACGACCGATCAGCACGCCGCAAAGGACGCCGAGCACCACGGCGTAGGCATAGGCCAGCGCGATGCGTTCCAGGCTGTGGACGATGTGCAGGTAGAACTCGCTGCTGCCCAGCTGCTGGATCAGCGTCTGGCCCACCAGCAGCGGTGCCGGCACGTTCTCGAAATTGATGAACAGGTTGAAGCCCGTGGTGGTCGCCAGGTGCCAGATCAGCAAGGCTCCCAGCAGCGCCAGCATGCGCACCAGGTAACGCCCGGCCATCGGCGGCAGGCGACGCGGCGCGGAAGGGGGGGCAACCGGCGCTGGCTGGGGCACCGGCGCAGCGGTCAGCAGCGGCCGGTCGGCTTCCGGCGTTGCCGGTTCGGTATCGAACAGGGGGGTCGGTTTGACGCTCATGCGGTCACTCCTCGGCTTGAGGCGGGCCCGTGGCACGGCCCGCGCAGGGGCTCAGTCCAGCATCGCCACGGGTGCATCGGTCAGCAGGGCGCTGCCGCCGTGCTGGGCGATGTGCTGCTCCGAGTCGCTTTTCTTCATGAAGGCCAGCACCTCGCCGCTGGTGTCCTTGACCAGGTAGGCCGCCTTGCCGAACAGCTTCAGGCCGGTGAGGTTGTCGTAGACGTAGGTGGCGTTGATGGCTTTGCCGGACGCCTTGGCGTCGGCTTCGGCGGCGAGCATGGCGGCGGTGCTGTCGTAGGCGACGATGCCCTGGTCCTGGAACCAGATCTCCGCCGGTTTGCGTCCTGGCGCGCGGGCGACCGGGCTGACCACGCTGGCGACCGCGGCGGCGTAGTCCAGGCCCATGTCGGCGTAGGCTTTCTTCAGGTAGCTGTCGTCGATCCAGGCGGCGAAATCCAGATCGGGGATCTGCATTTCCTGCTGCAGCAGGGCGTGGTCGTATTTCATCGCCTCGACCCACTGCGGCTTGATGCTCGCCTCCATGGTCGAAATGCCGCCCTGGCTGAAGTAGAGATAGAGCACCTCCTTCTCCACGCCGGTCCATTCGGCCACCTTTTCCGCGGCGCGCCGTGGGTCTTCGCTGATCCATTGCTGCGCGGCCAGGGTGGCCTTGAGCACGCCCTCGACCACCTCGGGGTACTGTCTGGCGAAGTCGTCGCGCACCACGATGCCGTGGAAGGTGGGGATGCCGGCCTCGCTGCCGTCGTAGATCTTCCGCGCGGTGCCGCGGAATTCCATGATCTCGGACCAGGGGCAGAAGTCGGCATGCGCGTCGATCTTGCCGGCGGCAATGTTCGCCGCGCCCACCGGGGGGCTCTGGTTGACCAGCGTCACCTTGTCGGACAGCCCGGCGTCGCGCAGCACCTTCAACGTCATGCCCCAGGCCGCACTGCCGACCGGCGTGGAGAGGTTCTTGCCGGCGAGGTCGGCGAGCGCCTGCACGGGGGAGTCCTTGGGCACCACGATGCCGTTGCCGGTGCCCTTGAGGTTGTAGCCGGTCACCGCGATGAAGCGCGTCTGCTGCTTGCCGGTGGCCTGGAACTTGGCGCCATTGACGATCAGCGGGTAGTCGCCCATGACACCGAAGTCGAGCTTGCCGGCGAGCATCTGGTTGGTGATCGGCGGGCCGGAATCGTAGTCGCGAAACTCGATCCGGTAGTCGGCGTCCGCGTACTTGCCCGTGTGCGGCAGGTGCTTGTCCAGCAGGTCGAGTTTCTCCAGCACGATGCCGCCGGAAACGGTGTTGGTGACCATGCTCTGATGGCCGATTCCGATGCGGATGGTTTCCGCTGCCAGCGGGCCGCTGAACAGCAGGATCGATCCGAGTAACGAGGTCGCAAGCAGGCTATTCCGGTTGTCCATTTGTCTTCACCTTGGCGGTTGAGCAACTTGTACTAACAGGGCATGACGCCTGCTTTTGAAGGTGCACCGGCTGTGCCAGAACGCCGCGGTCAAGAGCTATGTCGCTGTTTTGAAAATGTATTCGGCCGGCTGGTTGACTGCTTGATCAACTCAATGAAGACGTGCTGTGCGCTCGTCGATGGTGCGCATCCAAGCCCACCGTTCCAGCGCGGCGCAGTAGGCGACACGCTCGATAGAACAAGTGAAACAAGTCTGCGACGGGAGGCGACCCTCCCGCCAGTTTCGAAGGGCTTGGCTGGTAGATCATCGATCGGGTACGACGCCCGTATTCACGAGCGGCAGCAAAGCTGATTGGCACCGGTGGGCGGTGTGCAAGCCTGGTCAGGCGCTGGGTTGAGAGGAGGTTGCCGGTCCGCAAGCACTAAGATGTCCTGACTTCAGCGCTCAGCATCCACCTCGATATCGAACGCGATGCTCCAGTTGTGCAGCGGGTAGGGCTTGTCCACCAGCGCCTCGATGTTCGCTTCCTTGGGCATGAGTTCGGGCAGGTATTCGTAGCTGGCGTCGGCGCGCATGGGGTCGCTGTCGCGTAGCTGGCCGGCGCCGCCGACCTGGTAGCTGGCGTAGGTGATGCGCGGCTGGCCGCTCAGTTCGCGGCCGGCGCGCAGGCGGACGATGGTGTCGGCGGCGAGCTCCACCGCGGCGATGGGGACTTCGCCCTGGTCGTCGTAGAGCAGGAAGCCCCTGTTCTTCACCTCGCTGGCCGTGTGCCCGAGGTAGGGTTTGTCGAAGGCCAGCGGCGGGTGCGGGACGTGGAAGTCGATCAGCACGTCGCGGCCGTCCACGGTGGCCTGGCGCGGCGCCAGCGGCTGCCAGTTCTTTCGTTCGACGACGACGTGGTGGTAGACCTTGCCGAGCATCTGGCCGAACCAGCGGTAGCCATTCGCCGACAGGTGCACGCCCTTGTCGACGTAGGGGTAGACCGGGCCGGCAAGGAACCAGTTCGGCTCTTCCCGGGCCAGTTCCCATTGCGCCATGCCGACGGCGAGCGAGCCGTCCTTCACCGAGGACTTGGCGTCGGTCTGGTAGCTGATGAAGGCCGGCATCTGTGGCTGCCCGGTGAGGGCTCGCGTGTCCGCGTAGAGGTCATCGCGCAGCTGGCGCATCAGTTGTTTGTAGCGGGCCTTGTCGTTCACCCCGCCGTTGGTCTGCGAGTAGTCGTATTCGCCCTGCATCCAGAAGAAGGCGCTGACGGCGTAGCTGGCGTTCTCGGCGTCGGCGAGTGCCTTCGCCTGGTCCATGGCCTGCGTCACCCGGCGGTATTCGTGGGTGCCACCGCTCTTCGACAACTGGGTGATCGAGCGGCCGGAGGTCGAGGCGTTGCTGGCGACGAACAGGTGCTCGGGATCGGTATCGCTGCCGTGCTGGTGCAGGTACAGGCGCCGGGCCATGTTCAGCGCGCCGACGTCCACCGATTCGCCTTCCTCCTGGGCGTGCGCGTCCAGCTGCGCGACCTGGTCCCGTTCGAGGATGACCTGCGCATCGTCCTTGCGCTGCACCACCGCCCGCAGAGGGGCGAAGGCGGCCTCGCCGACCGGCTTGAACGCGGCGCCGCTGTAGGTCGCCGAGCGCACCGCCTGGCCGAGCATGAGGTTGTCGTAGCGCGGCTGGCTGGACAACGCCGGCCAGCCTTCGGCCGCCGAGGCGAGCGACTGGCCGTAGGTGATGATGTGGTTGTACTTCGCCGTCGGCGCGGCCGACAGCCGGTTCGGCTCCGCCATCAGCTGTGCGCTCAGGCGCTTGTTCTGCGCGTCGCGCTCGGCGAGTGGGCCGTTCGTCGCGAAGGCGGGCAGGGCAATGGTCGCCGCCAGCAGCGCGACGACTCCGCTGCGCAGGTATCCGCCACGTCGCGCAGGGCGCTTTCCTGCCCGGGGCAGGGCGCACGACACCATTGGTTTCTCGTCCCGTTTCGACCGCATTTCGGCTCCGTTTGCCTCTTGCTGGAAGCCGTTTCGACGATGACCCGCTGCAGAAGTTCGGTGTCACGTGGCCTTCGGCGATGGCTATTTGACACTTCGATCGGCTGCGCAAATCGCCTTGAAATAATTTGACGCATCTACGGCGTCTGGCTACATTCGCTGTCTTGATCGCAAATGATAATAATTCTGATTAAGTTTACTTAAGAGGAGGTCGCGGTGAACGCATGGGCTCACGCTGTACCCTCTGGCTCCCATCGGGGCCGCATATTCGCTCCCAGTTTCCGTTTCTATTCGCCGTCGGGCGGAGTCGAGGCCAGCGGCTGTTTCGCCACGCTGGCGACGCCGGCCGAGGAGGATGGCCAGGCGCTCGAACGTAGCGTGCAGCAGGCCTTGGGCGAGGCGCGCGCGGCGGGGCTGGGCAATCCCGCCGTGGTCGGCGTGATTCCCTTCGACAAGTGGCAGCCGTCGCAGCTGTTCGTACCGCGGCACCTGGCCTTCCTGCCGCCGGCGTCGCCGCCGACGTCGATCTGCGGCCTGCCTTGTGGTGCGGCGCGCAGTTGTATCGAGCAGCCGGGCCGCGATGGTTTTCGCCAAGCGGTCAACCAGGCGCTGGACCTGCTGCGCGCCGGCCGTATCGACAAGGCGGTGCTGTCGCGGCTGTTGCAGCTGGAGTTCGACGAGCCGCCGTGCGCGCAGACGATCTTCCAGGGCCTGCGCCAGCAGAATCCCGAGGCCTATCACTTCGCCGTCGAGCTGCCCGATGACGGCGTGCTGATCGGTGCCAGCCCCGAATTGCTGCTGCGCAAGCGCGGCCGGGCGTTTGCCAGCAACCCGCTGGCTGGCTCGGCCAGGCGCTCCGACGATCCGCTGGCGGACGAGTGGGCGGCGCGAGGACTGCTGGATTCGGCCAAGGACCAGCACGAGCACCGCCTGGTCATCGAGGAGCTGGCCGGCCAGTTGCGCCCGCTGTGCCGCAGCCTGAGCGTCCCGCTGGCGCCGACGCTGCTCAAGACCGCCAGGCTCTGGCACCTGTCCACCCAGATCGAAGGCGAGCTGGAGGACGAGCTGTCCGCGTTGCGCCTGGCCTGCCGGCTGCACCCGACGCCGGCGCTGTGCGGCTTTCCCACCGCCGCGGCGAAGCAGGTGATCGCCGAACTGGAACCGTTCGACCGTGGCGTGTTCGGCGGCATCGTCGGTTGGTGCGATGCCGCCGGCAACGGCGAGTGGGCGGTGGTGATCCGCTGCGGCATCATCCAGCAGACCCGCGTGCGCCTGTTCGCCGGCGCCGGCCTGGTCAGCGCCTCCTGCCCGGAAGCGGAGTGGCACGAGACCGGCACCAAGCTCGGCACCATGCTCGCCGCCTTCGGCCTCGACAAGGAGGCGGTGTGAGCCTGATTCCCTTCACCCGCTGGCCCGCCGCGTTCGCCGAGCGCTACCGGCAGGCCGGCTACTGGATCGGCGAGCCGCTCAGCCACATGCTCGCGGTCCAGGTCGAAACGCAGCCGGACGCCATCGCCGTGGTCTGTGGCGAGCGCGAACTGAGCTACGCCGAGCTGGATGCGCTGTCCAGCAACCTCGCCCGGCGCCTGGCCAACCACGGCCTCGGCCAGGGCGATCGGGCGCTGGTGCAGCTGGGCAACCAGGCCGAGCTGTACATCGTCTTCTTCGCCCTGCTCAAGGCCGGGATCGCGCCGGTCAACGCGCTGTTCAGCCACAGCCGGCTGGAGCTGCACGCCTATGCCGAACAGATCCGCCCGCGCCTGCTGATCGCCAGCCGCCTGCACCCGCTGTTCCGGAACGACGACCTGTTCCTCGCCGAGCTGCAGCAACGGGTGCCGGAGCTCGACACGCCGTTGCTGCACGCCGATGGCCAGGCGCAGCGCAGCCTGGCGGCCTGGCTGCAGCCGGTCGCGGCCGAGCGCGATTTCGCGCCGACGCCGGCGGACGAGGTGGCGTTCTTCCAGCTTTCCGGCGGCAGCACCGGCACGCCGAAGCTGATCCCGCGCACCCACGACGACTACTACTACAGCGTGCGCCGCAGCGTGGAGCTGTGCGGCTTCGACCGCGACACCCGCTACCTCTGCGCGCTGCCGGCGGCACACAACTTCCCGCTCAGCTCGCCGGGCGCGCTGGGCGTGTTCGTCGCCGGCGGGCGCGTGGTGCTGGCGCCCGATCCGGGCCCGGCCAGCTGTTTCCCGCTGATCGCCGCGCAGCGGGTCGACGTCGCCGCGCTGGTGCCGCCGGCGCTGTCGCTGTGGCTGCAGGCTGCGCCCGGCCACGAGGTCGAACTGGCGTCGCTGCGGCTGCTGCAGGTCGGCGGCGCCCGGTTGCCGGACGCGCAGGCGCGGCGCATCCCGCAGGTGCTCGGTTGTCGCCTGCAACAGGTGTTCGGCATGGCCGAGGGGCTGGTCAACTACACCCGCCTGGACGATGACGACGCGCACGTCTACCTGACCCAGGGCCGGCCGATGAGCCCGGACGACGAGGTCAGGGTGGTCGACCGCGACGGCCGTCCGGTGGCGCCGGGGCAGGTCGGTGCACTGCTGACCCGCGGCCCCTACACCATCCGCGGCTACTTCCAGAGCCCCGAACACAACGCCCAGGCCTTCGACGCCGAGGGTTTCTACCGCTCCGGCGACCTGGTGCAGCTGCGCGCGGACGGCTACCTGGTGGTGGTCGGGCGGATCAAGGACCAGATCAACCGCGGCGGCGAGAAGATCGCCGCCGAGGAGGTGGAAAACCTGCTCATGGCGCACCCGGCCGTTACCCACGCCGCGCTGGTGTCCATGCCCGACGAGACGATGGGCGAGAAGAGCTGCGCCTTCGTCGTCAGCGCCGACCCGGCGCTCAAGGGCGTCGCCCTGCGCAGATACCTGCGTGGCCTCGGGCTCGCCGACTACAAGCTGCCGGACCGCATCGAGCGGGTTGCCGCACTGCCCATGACGGCGGTGGGCAAGGTGGACAAGACCCGCCTGCGCCGCCACCTCGCCGAACGATTGACCGTTACCGAATAAGGACTTCGCATCATGGCTATTCCCTCTCTCACGCCTTACGCACTGCCGGCCGAATGGGCGGTGAACAAAGTCCAGTGGCCGGTCGAACCTGGCCGCGCGGTGCTGCTGATCCATGACATGCAGGACTATTTCTGCGATTTCTGGGGCGCGGACAGCCCCTTCGTCACCGCGCTGGTCGAGCGCCTGGCCGCCGTGCGCGAGCGCTGCAAGGCGCTGGGCATTCCGCTGGTCTACACCGCCCAGCCCGGCCAGCAGGCCGCCGGCGAGCGGGCGCTGCTCAACGACATGTGGGGCCCCGGCCTCACCCAGCACCCGGCGCGCCAGGGCATCGTCACCGGCCTCGCGCCGGCGGCGGACGACACGGTACTGGTCAAATGGCGCTACAGCGCCTTCCAGCGTTCACCGCTGGAGCACATGCTGCGCGAACTGGGCCGCGACCAACTGATCATCGGCGGCATCTACGGCCACATCGGTTGCCTGATGACCGCCTGCGACGCCTTCATGCGCGACATCCAGCCGTTCCTGCTGGCCGACGGCATCGCCGATTTCAGCCAGGCCGACCACCAGATGGCGCTGAACTACGTGGCCACCCGTTGCGGCCGGGTCATCGAATGCCGCGAGGTGCTCGAACTGGGCCGCGCGGCGCGCCTGGCGCTGACCCGCGAGGCCCTGCAGGCGCGCCTGCTGGGCATGCTCGACGAGATCGACGAGCCGTTCGACCCCGACGAGAACCTGCTGGACTACGGCCTGGACTCGATCCAGGTGATGGCGCTGCTCAGCGAATGGCGCGAGCAGGGGCTGGAACTGAGCTTCACCGACCTGGCCAAGACGCCGACCCTCAACGGCTGGTGGGCGCAGATCCAGCAGCACGGAGGTGCCGCATGAGGCCGCTGGGCAATGCGCAGCAGGGCCTGTGGTACGGCTACCTGCTCAACGAAGACCGCGCCATGTTCAACACCGCCGAATGCATCGCCTTCGCCGGCACGGTGCAGGCGCCGCTGCTGATCGCCGCCGTGCGGCGGGCGGTGGGCGAATGCGAGGCGCTGGCCGGGCGCTATGTCGTCGACGGCGAGGCGGTATTCTTCGAGCCCTGCGAACTGCCGCTGGACGTGGCACGGCTGGACGTGCCGGCGTTCGCCGATGCCGAGGCCTGGGTGCGCGACTGGGCGCTGGCCGACATCCGCCAGCCGTTCGACCTGGAGCGCGAGCTGGCCTGCCGCTTCGTGCTGCTGCAGGCCGCCGGGCAGGATTTCCTCTACAGCTGCGTGCACCACATCGCCCTCGACGGCTACGGCACCAACCTGCTCTACCAGCGCATCGCCGAACTCTACGGCGCCGCCGTGCGCGGCGAGCCGGCGCCAGCCTGCGGCTTCGGCCGCTACGCCGAGGTGCTCGCCGAGGACGCCGCGCGCGACGCCCAGGGGCGAACCGCCGCCGCGCGCGGCTACTGGCTGGAGGCCTTCTCGCGGCTGCCGGCGCCAGTCAGCTTCAGCGAGCGCAGCGCGCCGATCTCGGCGACCTTCGTCCGCCACGGCGCGCGCTTTCCGGCGCCGCTGTGGCAGGCGCTGAACGCCACCGCCCAAGCCCATGGCGTCGGCTGGGCCGACCTGCTGCTGGCCGGGCTCAGTGCCCAACTGCGCCAGGTCAGCGGCAGCGACGCCCAGGTACTCGGGCTGATGGTGATGAACCGCATCGGCTCGGCCGCGTTCAACGTGCCCTGTATGCAGATGAACATCGCCCCGCTGTGCCTGGAAACGGACGGTGGCGCCGACCTGATCGCCAGCGCCCGGAGCATCGCCAAGCTGCGCCGTGGCAGCCGCAAGCACCAGCATTACCGCTACGAAGCGCTGCGCCGCGACCTCGGGCGCGTCGGCGGGGAGCAGCGGCTGTTCGGCCCGCTGGTCAACATCATGCCGTTCGACCGCCCGCTGGCCTACGGCGAGCTGCCGGCGCGCACGCTGAACCTCAGCGCCGGGCCGGTGGAGGACCTGACCCTGGAGGTGCAGGTCGGCACCGACGGCATCCCGCAGCTGGACTACGACGCCAACCCGGCCTGCTACAGCGCCGCGCACCTGCAAGCGCTGCAGGAAGAATTGTTCGAGCTGCTCGGCCGCTGGCTGGCGGAACCCGAGGCGCCGCGCGACAGGCTGCTCGAGGCCTGGATGGCCGACTACCGGTTTCGCCAGCGGCTGAACGCGCCGCCAGCCGAGCAGGCGCAGCTGGGCGAGGTGCCCAGCGTGCTGGCGGCGATCCGCAGCCACGCCGAACGCCAACCGGAGCGCATCGCGCTGTGCCAGGGCGAGCGCCGGCTGAACTATGCCGCGCTGCTGGCGCGCGCCGAGGAAATCGCCGCGGCGTTGGCGGAGCAGGGCGTGCGGCCCGGCGAGCGGGTCGGGGTGATGCTCGCGCGTTCGCCCGAGGCGATCCTCGCCTTGCTCGGCGTGCTGCTGGCCGGCGCCGTCTACGTGCCGCTGGATGCCGAGCAGCCGGCCGAGCGCCAGCGGCTGATCTGCACCACCGCGCAACTGGCGCGGGTGATCACCGAGGCGGCCTACCGCCATCGCCTGGCGGACAGCTACACCGGGCCGATCCAGCTGCTCGGCCAGCTCGCCAGCCATGAGCGCCGGCATGCGCCGCGCAGCGGCGAGGCGGCGGCCTACCTGATGTTCACCTCCGGCTCCACCGGCGCGCCGAAGGGCGTGGAGATCAGCCATCGCGCGCTGGATCATTTCAGTGCGGCGGCGCGGCTGCGCTACGGCGTGACGGCGGACGACCGGATGCTGCAGTTCGCGCCGTTCAACTTCGACGCCAGCATCGAGGAAGTCTTCGTCAGCCTGAGCGCCGGCGCCACCCTGGTGCTGCGCACCGATGCGCTGCTGCAGTCGATCGATGCCTTCGTCGATGGGCTCCAGAAGCAGGCGATCGGTATCGTCGACCTGCCCACGGCGTTCTGGAACGAATGGGTGGTGGCGCTGCGCAGCGGCCAGGCACGGATTCCGGCCGGGCTGAAGACGGTGATCATCGGCGGCGAGGCGGTATTCCCCGAACAGCTGGCCGCCTGGCAGCGCGTGGCCGGGCCGCAGTTGCGGCTGATCAACACCTATGGGCCGACCGAGGCCACGGTGGTCGCCAGCAGCTGCGACCTGCAGCAGGTCGATGCCAGCGCCGCCTGCCTGCCCATCGGCCAGCCGCTGGCGACGGTGCAGGCGCTGGTGCTCGAACGCGGCGACCGCCCGGCCGCCGAAGGCGAGCTGGTGCTCTGCGGTCCGCAATTGGCCAACGGTTATCTCAACAGCGACTCCGCGGCCTTCGCCCGCCTGCGCATCGGCGCGCAGGAGGAGATGGTCTACCGCACCGGCGACCGTGTGCGCCACGTCGATGGCCAGCTGGTCTACCTCGGCCGGCTGGACAACGAATTCAAGATCAGCGGCTACCGCATCCAGCCCGGCGAAGTCGAGGCGCGCCTGCTGGCGCTGGACGGCGTCGACGAAGCCTGCGTGCTCGGCCTGGAACTGGGCGGCGGCCTGCGCCGGCTGGTGGCCTTCGTCGCCGGCCCCTGCGACGACCTGCGGGCGATCCGCCGCGCACTGGGCCAGGTGCTGCCGGCGGCGATGGTGCCGACCGACTACCGCCACTACCGCGCCCTGCCGCGCACCGGCAGCAACAAGCTCGACCGCAAGCGCCTGCAGGCCGAGTACCTGCAGGGCGCGACCACGCGGGCGCTGGACGATGCCACCCAGCAGCGGGTCAGCGCCATCTGGCAGCAGATCCTCGGCGTCGGCGGCATCCAGGCGCAGGACAACTTCTTCGAACTCGGCGGCCAGTCGTTGCAGACGATCCAGATCGTCAACCGCCTGGCCGCCGAGTTCGGCACCGCGGTGAAGGTCTCGGACGTGTTCGACAACCCCTGTCTGGCGGACTTCTGCCGCTTCCTCGACAGCCGCCTGCGGCAGGGGCAAGCGCAGGTGGAAACGGTCTGGTGAGGAGAGGCGGATGACACAGCAGATGGATTTTCACGGGCGGCGCATCTGGGTCACCGGCGCCGGCCAGGGCATCGGCCGCGCGGTGGCCGAGGGTTTCGCCCGGCTCGGCGGCGAGGTGCTCGGGCTGGACCGGGCCTTCCCGGAGTGCGACTACGGCTACCGCACCTGTGTGCTCGATGTCAGCGACGCCGCGGCGGTGCGCCGGGCCTGCGCCGAGCTGCTGGCGCCGGGGCAGGGCATCGACGTGCTCGCCAGTGTCGCCGGCATCCTGCGCCTGGGCGCGATCGAGGAACTGAGCCTGGCCGACTGGGACGACTCGCTGCGGGTCAACGTCTCCGGGCCGTTCTACCTGCTGCGCGAGCTGCTGCCGCGCTTCCGTGCGCAGCGCCGCGGCGCGGTGGTGGCGGTGAGCAGCAACGCGACCCGGGTACCGCGCATGCAGATGGCGGCCTACGCGGCGTCCAAGGCCGCGCTGAGCAGCCTGATCCGCACCGCCGGGCTGGAGCTGGCGGGCTTCGGCGTGCGCTGCAACCTGGTGTCGCCGGGCTCCACCGATACCGCCATGCAGCGCGGCATGTGGGCCGACGACAGCGGCCGGGCGCGGACCATCGCCGGCCTGCCCGAGCAGTTCAAGCTCGGCATCCCGCTGCAGAAGATCGCCACGCCCGAGGAGGTGGCCAACACGGTGCTGTTCCTCGCCTCGGACCTGGCCAGCCATATCACCCTGCAGGACATCGTCGTCGACGGCGGCGCCACCCTGGCAGCCTGAGAGGTAGCAGATGCACGACAACATCATCGGTCTGCTCCGGCAGCTCGCCGGGCAAGGCGTACACCTGGCGCTCAACGCCCAGGGCCAGCTGGTCTCGCAGTCGAGCCAGGAGGCGCTGACGCCCGAACTGGGCCAGCTGATCCGCGACCACCGCGACGCCATCGTCCGCTGCCTGCGGGCGCGCCAGGCGTTCGAGGCGCCCATCGAGCCGCGCCACGCCGAGGCCGGCCCGCTGTCCTCGTCGCAGAGCGGGCTGTGGTTCATCGAGCAGTACCAGGAGCACTCGCACCTGTACAACATGCCAGTGTTCTTCCGCCTCGACGGCGAGCTGGACGTGGCGGCGCTGGCGTTCGCCTTCGATGCCCTGGTGCAGCGCCACGCCAGCCTGCGCACGTGCTTTGTGCGCAATGCCGAGGGCAAGGGCGAGCAGCGCATCTTCGCCCATCGCGGCTTCGCCCTGGTCCACGAAGACCTCACCGGGCTGGAGGCGTCGGCCCGCGAGGAGCGGGTGGCCGAACGGGTGCGCGAGGAAATCGAGCGGCCATTCGACCTGACCAGCGGCGAGCTGACCCGCGTGCACCTGCTGCGCCTCGGCGCGCGCGAGCACGTGCTGCTGATCAACCAGCACCACATCATTTCCGATGGCTGGTCGGTGAAGAACATGTTCGCCGACCTCAAGACCGCCTTCCTCGCCTACCAGAACCGCCAGCCGCTGGACTGGGGCGAGCCGCCGCTGACCTTCATCGACTACGCGCACTGGTTCAACTCGCCGCTGTTTCGCGACTACCACGCCGAGTACAAGCCGTTCTGGGTCGAGCGCCTGGCCGGCATCCCCGAGGTGCACAGCCTGCCGCTGGACCGGCCGCGCCCGGCGCAGCAGACCAGCGGCGGCGCGCTGGTGTTCTCGACCATCGACAATGACCTGTGGACGCGTTTCAAGCAGCTCTGCCAGCGCCACAGCGCCTCGCCGTTCATCGGCCTGCACGCGCTGTTCGCGCTGCTGCTGGCGCGCCACAGCGGCGAGCGCGACATCGTGATCGGCACGCCGCTGGCCTACCGCGAGCGCCCGGACATCGAGGCGCTGGTGGGCTTCTTCGTCAATACCCTGGTGCTGCGCACGCAGCTGCCCGAGCAGCAATCGTTCAGCGACTACCTGCGCCAGTGCCGGCAGGACGACCTGGAAGCCTTCGACCACCAGCTGTACCGCTTCGAGGCGCTCGGCGAGGCGCTGGGCATGGACCGCCACACGGCGATCAACCCGATCTTCCAGATCATGCTGGTGTACCAGGCGCGGGTGGATTTCAACGACCTGATCCCCGGATGCAATGCGGTGGAGGAAACCTCCCCGGCGCTGCCGGCCAAGACCGATATCTCGGTGAAGGTCACCGAGCTGATGGACTCGGTGCGCATCGACTGGCTGTACGCCACCGCGCTGTTCGAGCGCGGCACCGTCGAAGGCTACGCCAGCCGCCTGCTGCGGCTGCTGCAGGCGGTGGTCGCCGACCCCGCGCAGGACATCTGGCAGTTGCCGCTGCTCGACGACGAACTGCTGCGCGCCACCGGCGAGCGGCTGGCGGCGCTACCGAAGGCCTACCCGCTTGGGCTGACGCCGCTGTCGCTGTTCGAGGGTTGGGCACGTCGACAACCGCAGGCCGTGGCGCTGCATGAGGGCGCAGGCGGTATCAGCTACGCCGAACTCGATGCGCGGGCCAACCGCCTGGCGCACTGGCTGCAGGCCGAGGGCTGCCAGCCTGGGGCGCTGGTCGGGGTGCTGGCGCGGCGCGAGAACGCCTTCGCCGTCGCCGCGCTCGCGGTGTGGAAGGCCGGCTGCGCCTACGTGCCGCTGGACCCGGACTACCCGGCCGAGCGCATCGCGCATATCGTCGCCGACGCCAGGCTCGACCTGCTGCTCGGTGCCGGCGCCGCGCCGTTCGCGCTGGGCGATCTGCGCTGGGTCGACCTGAGCGCCGCCGCGCTGTGCGCGCAACTGGATGCACAATCGCCCGCTCCGCCGCCGCGCCGCGACGAACCGCAGCAGCTGGCGCAGGTGATCTACACCTCCGGCTCCACCGGTTTGCCCAAGGGCGTGATGGTCGAGCACGGCGCGCTGGCCAACCTGCTGCTGGACCACGGCCGTCGCCTCGCCATCGGCCCGGGCGACCGCATGCTCGACTGCATGTCGCTGTCCTTCGATGCCGGCAACATGTGCGCGCTGCTGCCGCTGAGCCACGGTGCCTGCCTGCTCTGGGCCGACCCCGGCGAGGGGCTGCTGGACGAGATAGAGCGCACGCGCACCAGCCACATGATCTTCGCCACCGCGCTGCTGGCGACCCTGCCGGCGCGGCCGCTGCCGGCGATGAAGGCGATCGGCTTCGGCGGCGAGGCCTGCCCGCCGGCGCTGGCCGAGCGCTGGGGCCGGCAGTTCCGCCTGATCGACATGTACGGTCCGACCGAAGCCACCGTCACTGCGCTGACCAAGCTCATCGAACCCGGCGCGACGCCGAGCATCGGCCAGCCGATCGACGGTATGCAGGCGCTGGTGCTCGATGCGCACGGCTGCCTGTGCCCGGTCGGCGTACCGGGCGAGCTGTGCCTGGCCGGGCTGGGCCTGGCACGCGGCTACCTGAACCAGCCGCAGCGCAGCACCGCGGTGTTCCGCGAGCACGAGATCGCCGGGGTCAGGGTACGCCTGTACCACACCGGCGACCGCGCGCGCCTGCTGGGCAACGGCGAGTACCAGTACCTCGGCCGCATCGACGAGCAGATCAAGCTGCGCGGCTATCGCATCGAACCCGGCGAAATCGAGGCGCAGCTGGGCATCGGCTGCCCGGCGCTGCAGCAGATCAAGGTCATCGTCGCCCGCGAGGGCCGGCGCCAGGCTCTGCTGGCCTACGCCTCGGCCAAGCCGGGCGCAGCCGTGCCGGAGGCGGACGCCATCCTCCAGGACGTGGCGCGGCGCCTGCCGGAATACATGGTGCCAGTGCGGCTGATTCTGCTCGAACGCATGCCGCTGACCGCCAACGGCAAGCTCGACCTGCGCCGTCTGCCGCCGGTGGAGCTGGCCGAGGAGGCCGCCCCGGTAGCACCGGCCGATGCGCTGGAAGCCGAAGTGCTGGCGATCTGGCAGGGCGTGCTGGAGCGGCCGCTCGGGGTCGAGAGCGACTTCTTCGCCCTCGGCGGCGATTCGATCCTGAGCATCCAACTGACTACCCGCCTGCGCGATGCCGGCCATGCCTGCACGGTCAAGGAAGTGTTCGAGGCGCGCACCGTGCGCCGGCTGTGCCGCGTGCTCGGTCAGCCGCGTGAGAACGTGGCGATCCGTGCCGAGCAGGGCGTGCTGGCGGGCGAGGCATTCGCCCTGCAACCGATCCAGTGCTGGTTCTTCGAGCAGCCGTTCGCCAGCCCGCAACACTGGAACCAGGGCGTGGTGCTGCGCCTGCCGGCCGGCATCGAGGCCCTGCAGTTGATGGATTTCATGCGCCAACTGCTGCGCCACCACGATGCGCTGCGGCTGGCGGTGACTGCCGACGGCCAGCGCTACCTGGCGCATGTGGCGCTGAGCGAACCGGCGCGGCTGGACGCGGCGGCGCTCGGCGAGGACGGCTTGCAGCAGGCGCTGACCGGGCTGCAGGCGCACATGCAGCCGGAGCAGGGGCGCAGCCTGGCCTGGGCGCTGCTCGACAACCTCGCCGGCGGCATGTGCGGGCTGTTCATCGCCGTGCATCACCTGGTGATCGATGCGGTGTCCTGGCGCATCCTGGTCGATGACCTGCGCCGGCTGGCGCGCGGCGAGGCGCTGCCGGCCAAGACCAGCAGCTATCGCCAGTGGGGCGAGGGGCTGGCCGCCTATACCCGGCGTGCCGAGGCACAACTGCCGTACTGGCGGGCCGAACTGGCCGGCATGCCCGAGGCGCCGCCGGCGGGCTGGGCGGGCAGCGGCGCGCCACGCGAACAGAAGCTGGAACTGAGCGAGGCCGTGACGCGCCAGCTGCAGCAGGCCGCCCGGCATTTTGCCGTGGACCTGCGCGAGCTGCTGCTGGCCGCGCTGACCCGCGCGCTGCACGGGCTCGGGCTGGGCGAACGGCAGTGGATCATGCTCGAAGGCCACGGCCGCGAGGCCATCGATCCGGCGCTGGATGTCAGCCGCACGGTCGGCTGGTTCACCAGCATGTTCCCGCTGGCGCTGTGCGACCGGGCGGACTGGCCGCAGCTGCTGCGCCACGCCGCCGAACAGTTGCGCAGGGTGCCGGACAAGGGTGTCGGCTACCTGCCGCTGCGCGCCAATCCTGAGTTTCGGGCGCAGCTGCCGCTGCCGGCGGTGGCGCTAAACTACCTCGGCGTCTACCAGAGCGGCACGGACGACTGGCAGGCACTGCCCATCGCCCCCGGCCGGCCGAGCGCGGCGGACAACCCTTCGGCGGAGCTGATCAGCCTGCACGGCGGCGTATTCGACGGCCGCCTGACCCTACGCCAGATCGGCCGCCTGCGTGCCGAGCTGAACGATCAACTGCTGGCGTTGCTGCAGGCCAATCTGCTGGCGCTGGCCGAACACGCGGAGGTCAGCCATGAACACGCTTGAGCGGCACTTCACCGAGCAGTTCCAGCGTCATGCCGCTCGCCCGGCGCTGGGTTGCCTGGGTGACAGCTTCAGCTATGCGGAGCTGCAGGCGCGGGTCGCGGCCATCGCCATGCAGCTGCGCCGGTGCGGCCTGCGGGCCGGCGAGCGCGTCGGCATCCACCTGCAGCGCTCGCCGGACCTGGTCGCCAGCGTGCTCGCCTGCCTGCGCGAAGGGCTGTGCTTCGTGCCGCTGGAGCCGGAATTCCCCCTCGAACGGCTGCAGGGCATCGCCGCCGATGCGCAGCTGAGCCTGGTGCTGCAGGACCAGCCGGTGGCGTTCGCGCAGCCAACCTGGCAGCTGCGTCCCGGGCTGGCCGGCGAGCTGGAATGGCCCGAGCAGGACGAGCGCCTGCCGGCGTACATGATGTTCACCTCCGGCTCCACTGGCCGGCCCAAGGGCGTGGTGATCAACCGCGCCGCGCTGGCCAACTTCCTCGCCGCCGCGACCGCACGCCTGGACATCGGCCCGGCGACGCGCTGGCTGTTCACCACCACCCCGGCGTTCGATATCTCGCTGCTGGAGATGCTCGGTCCGCTCTGGCGCGGCGGCTATGTCGAGGTGATCTGCGCGCCGACGCACAAGGACCCGGTGGAGCTGCTGCAAGTGCTCGAGCGGCGCAGCGACCTCAACACCCTGCAGGCCACCCCGGCGTTCTGGCGCATGCTGCTCAAGGCCGGCTGGCAAGGGCGGCCCGGACTTCTGGCGCTGTGCGGCGGCGAGGCGCTGGATGCCACGCTGGCGACCCGCCTGGGTGGCTGTGTCGGCCAGCTGTGGAATTGCTACGGCCCGACCGAGGCCACCGTGTGGTCGCTGATGGCGCGCATCGATCTGCCGCTCGGCGAGGCCGGCGTGCTGCTGCGCCAGTCGCTCGACGGCTACCGCCACTGGCTGCTCGACGAGCACGGCGAGACGGTCGCGGTGGGCGGCGAGGGCGAGCTGTGTATCGAGGGGCCGTCGCTGGCCGACGGCTACTGGCGGCGCGACGACCTCAGCGCGCAGGCCTTCATCACCTGGCGGGGCCGGCGCCTGTACCGCACCGGCGACCGTGTGCGCCGCGTCGGCGAGGATGTCTACCAGTATCGTGGGCGGCGCGACGACCAGATCAAGCTGCGCGGCTTTCGTATCGAGCTGGGCGAGATCGAGGCCAGCCTGCGCCGGCTGGCCGGTGTGCAGGATGCCGCAGTGCGCCTGCATGGCGAGGGTGACGAGGCCTGCCTGGTGGGCTATGTCGAGTTGCGCGAGCCGGGCGTGCTGAGCCGGGTGGCGATCCGCCGCGCGCTGCAGCGCAGCCTGCCGCACTACATGGTGCCGGGGCGCATCGTGTTGCTGGGGTGTTTGCCGAAGACCGCCAGCGGGAAGATTGATCGTAAGCGGTTGCCCGAGCCGGTGTAAAAAGGATCTTCGCAACTTTCATGAGGCATGGAGCTTGATACTGGATTGGCAAGTTTGGGTGATGCTGGCATCTGGTCTGGGCTTGCACCTCGGTGATCAGGGCGCTTATTGAGTGTGCCTGATGCTTCTGGTTTCGGCCCCCCCGGCCGAGTCACTTGACTCGCTTCGCTCGCCCTTCGGGCCAGCCTGCAGCTGTTACTCCGCTATGCTCCGTATCTTGTTGCTTGCCCAACAAGAAAGTAACCAAAGAAGAAGGGCACCCGACATCCGAGTCTGTCCGCTGCGCAGCCAGACTTCCCTCCTTCCGGTGCCGCTCCGGGGGCCGTCACGATGGGACGTCCCTACCTCGGCGGCCCCGTCCATCGTTCCTCGCTCGGCGTCCTGCCTCGCGTCCCCCTGCACGACACCTCCACTCGGCCTCCTGACGGGGAATGGAGTCCGAGCCGCCTGGAAGATCGTTGATGCTTGCTTTGAGCTTTTTTTGCACGAACCATCAGGCGACGCCCAACGCCCCTTCAGGAGGGTGAGCGGAATCGTTGCGTAGGGGGTTGAGCGGCATGGACGCCGCGAGAGACGCGAAGGGACAGGGACGTCCCTTCGCGGCGTGCCCCTGGAGCGGCGATGGAGAGAACGGACCCGGAGCGAAGCGCAGGGCCGGATGCAGGGGCAAGCGTTTTTGCTTACTTTTTTCGCGATTGAAAAAAGTGAGTCGCCCAGCAGGCGAAACCAATCTCTCAAGCAACGCGCCAACCGCCATGAAAGCAAAACTTTCATTCAGCACACACTAACTTACCAATCCGATCTCAAGCTTTGCTTCCCCGAGAAAGCGCGATGCACGTGAAAAAAGGCCGATCGGCCTCGCCTCGATCCTAATCCCTGGCCACCGGTTCGGCACCCGCCTTGCCGAGCAGCGCTTCGACATCCTCGATCACCTGCAGCGCCGCCTGCGGCCCGCCGAGCGAGGTCCACAGCGAGCCGTCCACCGCGCCGAAACGCTTGGCCCGGATCGCCGACAACTGGCGGAACGCCGGGGTCTGCTCGGCCTGCTGCATGGCCTCGACCGCCTCGCCACTGGTGGCCAGGGTGCCGATCACCAGCCAGTCGGCATCGAGCAGTTCCAGCGACTCCAGGCTCAGGGCCATCGAGTGGGTATGACCGGGGTCCTGCTGGTGCGCTGGACGGACCAGGCCGATGTCCTCGACCACCGAGCTGGAGAAGGCGTCGAGGAACATGTACGACGGGCCCTTGGGGTTCCAGCGCACGATGCTCAGCGTCTCGCCCTGATGGCCCGCGAGGCGCTTGCGTGCCTCTTCGATGCGCGCCCAGTAGCGTGCCAGCACGGCCTTGGCCTCGGCCTCGCGGTTCAGCGCCTGGGCGGTGCGCTGCATGCTTTCCTGCCAGGGCCGCGCCCAGCTGAAGGTGATCACCGTGGGGGCGATCTCGTTGAGGATCGCCAGCTGCTCGGGTTTCACCGGGCCGGTGAGGATCAGGTCGGGCTCCAGTTCCAGCAGGGTTTCCAGGTTGGGATTGTCGATGTCGCCGACCACCTCGATCCCGGCCGGCAGCTTGCCGTCCAGGTAACGTGGCGGCGCCGCCTGGCCACGGCCGTTGATGGTGCCGACCGGGGTGACGCCGAGCGCCAGTGCGGTGTCCAGGTCGATCTCGCTGAGGGTGATGACGCGCTTGGGCGCGACGGGGACGCTTACCGTATTGCCGAAGGCATCCTGCACCTGGCGGGTTTCGGCCATGGCAGGCAGGGCGAGCAGGCCGGCCAGTAAGGTGGCGGCGAGGCGCCGGTAGATCGTGGGCATCATGGCGTAGCTTCCTTTTCGGTATGTTCGAGCAGTGCCTCGGCATGCGCGGCCAGGGCCCGGCGGCGACGCGGCACGATGACCGGGGCGCCGTCGCCGGGGGCGTGGAGGATGTCGACGTCGGTGTCGTAGAGGCGGTCCACCAGCGCCTTGGTCATCACCTCGCGGGCGGGGCCCAGGGCCTGGATGCGGCCGTCGGCCAGGGCGATCAGCTCGTCGCAGTAGCGCGCGGCGATGCCCAGGTCGTGGATCACGATGAGCACCGTGCGCCCGGCGACGGCGATGCCGTGCACGGCTTCCATCACCTCGGCCTGGTGGCCGATGTCCAGCGCGCTGGTGGGTTCGTCGAGCAGGATCAGGTCGGTGTCCTGCGCCAGGATCATGCCCAGCCAGGCCCGCTGCGCCTGGCCGCCGGAGAGCGAGGCGGCATTGCGTTGCCAGATGGCGTCGAGCTGCATCGCCTCGCGGGCGCGTGCCACCTGGCGGGCGTCTTCGGCGCTCCACTGGTTGAACCAGCCCTGGTGCGGATGGCGGCCGTACTGCACCAGTTGTTCGACGCGGATGCCCTCGGCGAGCACCGGGCGCTGCGGCAGGAAGGCCAGCTCGCGCGCCAGCGCCTTGAGCGAATAGTGGCCCAGCGGCTTGCCGTGGACTTCCACCGTGCCGCGCTGCAGCGGCAGCTGGCGGGCGAGCAGCTTGAGCAGGGTGGACTTGCCGCTGCCGTTGGGGCCGACGATGCCGATCAGCTTGCCGCGGGGCAGGCTGAAGGACAGGTCGTCGAGCACCACCTTGTCCTGGTAGGCGAAATGCAGGTTTTCTGCACGCAGGGCGGTCATCAGTCGGCTCCTCGTCTGTCCTTGATCAAGAGGCCGAGCAGCAGGATGCCGCCGAGCAGCCGCGTCATGATTCCGGTGGGGATTTCTTCGGGCTGGGCGAGCACGCGCACCAGCGTGTCGCTGCCGAGCAGCAGCACCGCGCCGCACAGCGCCGACAGCCAGATCGGCGCGAGGTTGTCACGTGCCAGCCAGGACGCCAGGATCGGCGCGGCCATGGCGATGAACACCACCGGCCCGCCGATCGCCGTGCCCAGCGCCGCCACCAGGATCGCCAGGGCGAGCACGCCGAGCTGGATCGCCGGCACGCGGATGCCGAGGTTCTGCGCGGTGGCGTCGCCGAAGCGCAGCAGTGCCAGCGGGCGGTTGAGCAGCGCCATCAGTGGGCAGAGCAGCACCAGCAACAGCGCGATGGGGCTGACCGTCTGGTAGCTGACACCGGCGAAGTGGCCCATGGTCCACAGGTAGATGCTGCCCAGGTGCACCAGCGGCTGGGTCGACATGGCGAAGTCGCCGATGGCGCCGATCAGTTCGGACAGCGCAATGCCGATGACGATGAACAGGTAGCCCTGCTCGCCGGGGCGCCGGCACAGGGCGAACAGCGCGGCGGCGGCCAGCACGGCGCCCAGCGGCGACGCCCACCAGGGCCAGTTGCCGAGGGTGAGGTAGAGGGCGAAGACGACCACCGCCAGCGAGGCGCCCTCGTTGACGCCGATCATGTCTGGCGTGGCCAGGCGGTTGCGCACCAGGGTCTGGATCAGGCAGCCGGCCATGCCCATCGCCAGCCCGGCGACGATCGCGGCGGCGACGCGCGGCAGGCGGATCTTGAACACCATGATCTCCTGCAGCTTGCCGCCCTGGCCGGCCAGGGTGGCGAGTACGTCGCGCAGGCCCAGGTTGCCGCTGCCGAGGCTGATGGCCAGCACCGCCAGGGTGGCGAGCAACGCCAGCAGCGCCAGCGAAACCAGCCAGGTGCGGCGATGCAGCAGCAGGCTCAGGCCGCCGATGCGCAGCGTCCAGACGCCGGAGGGGGAGGGCAGGGTCGTCATCGGGCTACCTCACCGTCAGCAGGGCACGGAAGCCGCCGCGCAATACGATGGCGATCAGCGTCGGCGCGCCGAGTGCCGCCAGCAGGGTGCCGACCGGCAATTCGAAGGGCTGGATCAGCCAGCGTGCGAGCACGTCGGCGGCGAGCAGGAAGAGCATGCCGAACAGCGTCGAGAACAGCAGCTGGCGCAGCAGCGCCACCGGCTCGACGAGCCGCGCGCAGTAGGCGGCGAGGAAGCCAAGAAAGCCCACCGGGCCGGCCAGGGAAATGGCGCAGGCGGTCAGCAGGGTCGAGGCCGCCAGCACGCCGAGGCGCACCCAGGTGGTGTGGATGCCCAGCGCACGGGCCTGGCTGTCGCCCATCTGCATCAGGGTCAGCTGGCGGCAGAGGAACGCCGCCAGCAGCAGGCCGAGCACGGCGAGCGGGCTGACCGTGGCGACGGCATCCAGGCGCGAGGCCGACAGCGAACCCAGGTTCCAGAAACGAAACTGCTCCAGCGCCACGCGGGTGGACAGCAGCATGAAGTTGGCCAGCCCGCCGAAGATGGCGCCGAGCGCCACGCCGGCGAGGATCAGCTTGAGCGGACTGGCCTGGCCGAGCATCAGGCCGACGCCCAGCACGATCAGGTTGCCCAGCAGGGCGCCGAGGCCGGACCAGAGCAGATAGCCCTGGGTGGATTCGACGCCGAAATGGATCAGGCCGATCACCAGCCCGAGCACCGCGCCGGCGTTCACCCCGAGCAGGCCGGGTTCGGCCAGGGGATTGCGCGTGGCGCTCTGCAGCAGCGAGGCGGCGATCGCCAGGCTGCCGCCGACCACCAGCGCCGCGAGGGTGCGCGGCAGGCGCAGGGTGTCGACGACCATGGCGAGCTTGTCGTCGGCCAGGCGCTCCGGCTGCCCGAGCAGGTAGCCGAATACCGCGTCGGCGCCATAGACGCCGGCACCAGTGGCCAGCGACAGCGCCAGCAGCGACAGCAACAGGCCGCCCGCGCCGGCGAGGACGGCCTTCTGCAGGGCCGGCATGGCGTGATCAGTGCGTGGCATGGTTCATGTGCAGCGCTCCGGTTGCGCCCGGCGGCCCGTGCCGCCGGGCATGGGCGGATCAGATGTCGTAGCTGAAGCCGACGAACAACGTGCGACCCATGAGGATGTTGTCGATCGACTGGGCGACGTCGTCGCGTTTTTCGTTGGTCAGGTTGTTGAGGCCGCCGTTGAGCGTCAGCTCCCGGGTGGCCTTGTAACGGGCGCCGAGGCTGACGGTGTGGAAGGCACCGGTCTCGACTTCCGGTTGGGCGGCCGAGACGTAGACGTACTGGCAGCCGGTGTACTGGTAGTCCAGGTTCAGGGCGAGATTGTCCAGGGCCTGCCAGTCGAGGCCGATGTTGGCCATGTGCTGCGGCGTGTTGCGCAGGGGCTCGTCGGTCTCGCGGTTCTCGGCGTCCGCATAGGTGTAGTTGGCGCGCAGGCCGACGGCATCGTTGAAGGCGTAGCGGCCCTGCAGCTCGTAGCCCCTGACCCGCGCCTTGTCGACGTTGGTGTAGGTCATCACGCTTGGCCGGTAGCCCGCGCGCCAGCTGTCGGTGTAGATCATGTCCTCGATTTCGTTATCGAAGAACATGATGCCGGCCTCCATGCGCTGGTCCTGGTAGAGCGTGCCGAGCTCGTAGCTGGTGGCGGTTTCCGGTTTCAGGTCGGGGTTGCCGACCAGGGTGCACATGCCGCGGCAGGCCAGCACGCCGTAGGTCTCGTCGAACTGGTAGATGCTCGGCGCCTTGAAGGATTTGCCGGCGCCGCCCTTGATGACCCAGTTGTCGGTCAGGTTGTAGACGCCGTAGGCGCGCGGGCTGAACTCGCCGCCGAAGCTGTCGTGGTCGTCCCAGCGGCCGCCCAGGGTCACGTCGAGCCGGCCGATGGAGAATTCGTCCTGCAGGTAGACGGCCTTCTGGTCGACTTCGGTATCCGAACCCAGGTTCTGGTTGTGTGACAGTTCGATGCGGCGGAACTCGCTGCCCAGGGTGAGCAGGTGGTTGCCGAGGAAGGCGCTGACCTGGCCGTCGACGGTGTGGTTCTTCTGCTGCACGTCGCCCTTCACGCCCCGCAGGTTGGTCATGATCTCGGAGTCGTCCATCAGCTCGACGTCTTCGTAGTAGTAGCGCAGGCGGGTGTTGAAGCCGTCCCAGTTGCCGTTGTGCGCCAGGCCCAGGGTCCAGCGGTCCATTTCCTGGATGTTGGTGGGGAAGGACACGCCGGAGTTGTTCCAGATCGCCTTGCGGTCGTCGCTGCGGTAGCTCATGTCCAGGTCGATGCTCTGGCGCTCGTCCAGCAGCCAGTTGAGGGTGCCGAAGGCGCTGCCGTTCTGGCGTTTCTCGACCGCATCGGTGTTGGCGAAGACGGTCTGCTCGGAGCCCCAGGCCGCCTGGTCGGTGGTTTCGACGATCAGGTTGCCGCGCAGCTTGTTGTCGATCAGCGCGCCGCTGAGGTAGCCGCTGGCCTTGTGGCTGTCGCCGGAGTCGCCTTCGGTCGGGTGTTCGTAGCCGTAGGCGATGCCGGCTTCGGTCTTGTCCGTCGGCTGGCGCAGGATCACGTTGACCACACCGCCCAGGGCATCGGCGCCGTACAGCGAGGACATCGGCCCGCGGATCACCTCGATGCGCTCGATGGCGGCCATGGGGATCGACGACAGGTCGAAGTCGTTGGCGTAGTTGGAGGTCAGCGCCTCGCGGGAATTCACCCGGCGGCCGTTGACCAGCAGCAGGGTGTAGTCCGAATCCATCCCGCGCAGCTTGATTTCCTTGCGGCCGTAGGTGGAGGACGGGCTGATATGCACGCCGGGCAGGTATTTCACCGCGTCGGCGAGGTTGTAGACGGGGTATCTGTCCAGCTCGTCGCGGGTCACCACCGACACGCTGGCTGGTGCGCTGAGTTCGCTGTGGGCGGTCTGGGTGGCGGTGATGACCTGGGTTTCCAGGGTGGTAGCCGGGGTGTCGGCCAGCGCCGCGAACGGCAGCAGGCTGCCGAGCAGGGTCAGGGACAGGTGCCGCGGACGGCCGATTGTTCGTACAGGTTGCATTGCAGACTCCATTGCCGATTGGTTGCAGAACTGATCACGATTCCCCGGCAGGTTGCGTCCCGCCTTGTGTTTTTGCGTCGCGCTGCCCGAGGCCGCGCAGCAGGCACAACACGCCGATACCGGTGGCTGTTCCGGCGCCGGCATACAGCCAGGCCAGATCGTCGAAACCGATCAGGCGGCCACCGGCGCCCGCGCCCAGGTAGGCCGCCGAGAACAGGCTGCCGAGGCCGCAGGCGACGTTCGAAACGGTGCCCTGCAGGGCCATGAAGGCCGCACGCTGCTGGGGCTGCGGAATGCCGGCGGCGATGGTGAGGGTGCTGCTGGTGCGCACCGCCCCCAGCGCCATGAACAGCGTGAACACCAGGAACGGCGAAAGCCCTGGCACCAGCACGAAACCGAGCAGGGTGATGGCCGCCAGCAGGCCGCTGCTGAGCAGGACGACCGCCACCGCGTTGCCGCGGTCGATCAGCACGCCGCCCAGGTGCATCGCCGCCAGGCTGGCGAGGCCGCCACAGAGGTAGAGCAGGCCGATGTGCTCGCGCGCAAAGGCGAGGTTGAACTGGAAGTAGTTGGAGAAATGCGGCACCAGCAGGAAGTGGCCGAACATCTGCAGCGCGACGATGGCCAGGGCGCCCAGGCACAGTGGCGAACGCAGCAGCGGCCGGATGCTGCCGGCCGCGCGTATATGTGGCGGCGGTGCGGGAAAGGACAGCTGGCAAAGCATGGCGAGCAGCACTCCAGCTGCGCCGAACAATACGAAGGGGGCTTGCCAGCCGCCGCGCGCGGCCAGTTCCAGCGCCGCCGGCGTCACCACGATGGCCGCCAGCGAATAGCCCATGGCGACGTAGGCGAGCCGGCGCCCGCGCTCGGCCGGCGGGATCAGGTCGAGCATGGCCGCCATCAGCACCGCCCCCATCGGTCCCGCTACCAGGCCGGAGAGCACGAACAGGCCGATCAGCTGTGCGGGGTCGCTGGCCAGCGCGCAGCTCAGCAGCAGGGCGAAGCGCAGCGTCAACAGGGTGACCAGGGTCCGCTTGCGGTCCAGGCGGTCGAGCCAGGCGGCAGCCAGTGCCGCGCTGAGGGCCGATGCCAGGGTGGCGCCGCCGGCGATATAGCCGATGTGGCTGGCCTGTATGCCCAGCGCGCGAACGAAATCCGGACCGAGCGGCATCACCATCATCAGGCTGCCGATCGACAGCATGTTGATGAGCATGGCCAGGTGCACGGCGGCTTTCGGTTGTCGAGCTGCATCCATATGCATCGCGCGCTTGAGTGGCTGAAGGCGGCTGCATCTTATGCAATGGTAAATGCTATTTCAAATACTAATCGTTCTCATTAGTGGATTGTGACTGAAAGTTTGCAATCCGGCCGCCTGCCGGGCGAGGGGGCTCATGCCCACCGCCGATGGCCGTTGTGACCCGGGTAGCGCCAGCCAGCGCTGCCGTGCCGGCGGATCGTTTGCTTCCCCGCGTGTGCAGCGAGCCGCGACGCTTTGCCGCAATCGCTCGCTTTGCCGCAACGGTCGGCCGGCGCTGCTAGAATGCCGCGCCCCACGCCTGACCGAATATGCCCATGCACGCCGACGCGCTCGCCATCCTGCAACAGCACCTGCTTCGCGGCCTCGACCCGGCCCCCAGCGAAACCCGCCGGTTGTTCCATGGCCGTGGTCGCTGCTGGCAGGGGCTCGAACAGATCACCGTCGACTGGCTGCAGGGCGTGCTGCTGGTCGCGCTGTTTCGTGACCCCGGCGCGGCGGAACTGGAGGCGCTGAAGCGGATGCTGCGAGCGCTGGCCGAATCCCCGGCATGGCGGCAGCTCCAAGTTCAGCACCTTCTACTGCAGCATCGCTACCTGCCGGAGGCGACGACCGAGGCGTTGCTGGGCGATGTGCTCGCCGAGTGGCAGATCGACGAGAACGGCTTGCGCTACACGCTGGACCTGGGCCGCAAGCAGAACAACGGCCTGTTCCTCGACATGCGCCATGGGCGTGCCTGGGTGCAGGAAAACGCGCAAGGCAAACGCGTGCTCAACCTGTTCGCCTATACCTGCGGCTTTTCGGTCGCGGCGCTTGCCGGCGGCGCCGAGCATGTAGTGAATCTGGACATGGCCAGCGCGGCGCTGAGCCGCGGGCGCGAGAACCACCGCCTGAACGGCCATGAGCTCAGCCGGGTCAGCTTTCTCGCCCACGAGCTGTTCAAGTCCTGGGGCAAGGTGAGGAAGCTCGGTCCCTACGACCTGATCGTCATCGACCCACCATCGTTCCAGAAGGGCAGCTTCGCGCTGAGCCGCGATTACCGGAAGATCCTGCGCCGCTTGCCAGAACTGCTGAATCCGGGAGGCCAGGTGCTGGCCTGCGTCAACGATCCGGATGTCGCTCCAGCCTTCCTGGTCGAGGGCATGGCCGCCGAGGCCCCGCAGTTGCGCTTCGAGCGGCGCCTGGACAACCCCCCGGAATTCCCCGACGTGAACCCGGACAGCGGCCTGAAGGCGCTGGTGTTCGTCCGCTGAACTCCGGCGCGCGTGCGTTGGGCTTCGCTTCGCTCAACCCAACCTGCCCGGTTTGCACGTAGGTTGGGTTGAGCCGCGAAGCGGCGAAGCCCAACACCCGGCCGAAGCTGCGGCTGATATTGCACTCGTTGGGCGCCGCGCCACTTACGTTCCCGTGGCTTCCTGCGCCTCACGCGCGGCGATTTCCTCACCCAGGGCGCGGACGAAGGCGTCCACTGCCACTGGCAGATAGCGCGAGCTGCGCACGTAGACGCCGAGATCGCTGAACACCGCGCCGCCGTCGTTCAGGGGTACGTGCACCAGCGTGCCGCTGGCCAGTTCCGCCTCGATGCCGATGCGCGTCTGGAAGGCGACGCCGGCGCCGCGCTTGGCCATCTGCAGTGCCAGTTCCACCGAGCCGGTTTCCAGCGCGGCCTTGTGCCGCAATCCGGTGCGCGCCAGTAGCGGGCCGAGCAGGTGGTGGATGGACAGTTCGCTCTTGGCCAGGATCAACGGGTGCTCGGCGCAGGTGGCGAAACTCACCTCGCGGCGCCCGGCTAGCGGATGTTCGGGGGCGACGATGGCGCCGAGGCGGAAGTGGCCGACGCTCAGTTGCTGCAGCTCGGCGGTGCGCGGCAGGGCGAAGGCCAGGCCGATGTCCGCCTGGCCACGGGTGACCGCCTCGGGAATCGCCTGCGAGCCCAGGCTGGTGACGCCCACGGTGATGCGCGGATAGCGCTCGCGCAGGCGCTGCAGCACGCAGGGCAGCAGGTCGGAGGTGACGCCCGAGATCGTGGCGATTTCCACGTGGCCGGTGCGCAGGCCCTGCAGCGCGTCCAGCTCGGAGCGCACCCGCTCGGTGTCCTGCAGCACGACGATGACGTGACGGGCGAAGATCTCGCCGGCGGCGGTCAGCCGCAGCCCGCCGGGCAGGCGCTCGAACAGCGGCGTGCCGACCTCGTCCTCGAGCTTGAGGATCTGCCGGTTCACCGCCGAGGAGGCGACGTTGAGCCGCCGCGAGGCCTCGCGGATGGACTGGCAGCGGCGCACCATGTCGAAGTAATGGATCGCCGGCGAATGGATGCGCAACCGGGACGGCACGGGTGCCTCAGCGGCGGCTGTCGGTCGGCAGGGCGAGCCCGCAGCCCTTGAGGATGACTTGGATCAGGTTGTCGCTGGCCCGGGCGTAGTCGGCCTTGGTCATGCGTCTGTTGGTGATCCGCCGGATCTGGTCGGAGAAGTCCGCGTAGTGCTGGGTCGCGCTCCAGATCAGGAAGATCAGGTGCATGGGGTCGACCGGGTCCATCTTGCCGGCTTCGATCCAGGCATCGAACACCGCCGCACGGCCGCGGAACCAGTTGCGGTAGTCCTGGTTGAAGTGCTCGGACAGGCATTCGCAACCGCTGATGACCTCCATGGCGAAGATCTTCGAGGCCTGCGGATGGCGGCGGGAGAACTCCATCTTGAGGCGGATGTAGTCGGCCAGCGCGCTGGCCGGGTCGTCATCGACGGTAAGGTCGTCGAAGGCGGTGTCCCAGAGTTCGAGGATGTGCCGCATCACCTCGACGTACAGCCCCAGCTTGCTGTTGAAGTAGTAGTGCACGTTGGCCTTGGGCAGCCCGGCGCGGGTGGCGATGGCGTTCATGCTGGTGCCCTTGAAGCCGTAGCGGGCGAACTCCTCCGCCGCTGCGTTGAGGATGGTCTCCTCGTTCTTCTGGCGGATGCGGCCGGCGGGCTTGCCCGTGGCGGTGTAGAGCGGCTGGGGTGCTTCGTTCTTGTTCATAGTCCCTTATCCGAAGAGCGCGGTGACGTGCGCCACTACAGTGGGCTCAGGCCTGGTGCGCGTGGGCGACGATGCTGGGCTCGGGCCGTACGCGCGGCGGCAGGTCCGGCAGGATGGCCGTGCAGGCCGCCGCAGTGATGGCCGAGCCGGACAGATTCTGCACGAGTTTCGGCATTCGATGCAGCAGTTCCGCTTGCGCTGCAATACCCAGGCCCATCCTCCAGCGAATTGGCAACGGTCGGCAGGGCGCGCCGGTTCGCAGGGCCCATGAAGGCGGCAGCCGACGGCGGGCCGTAGCTCAGGTCGGCGGAGGGATGGTCGTGCATGGCCGCTCCTCGGGCCCGGTGCCCGTCTCGAATGCCCGGAGCCAGTGCAAGAACCTGACCCGTTGATTAGCTTTGCGCGTGTTCTGGCACCAGCGGCCAGGCGACGTGCGACTTCGGCCGGGCAGCGGCGTGGCGCGCGGGAGATGCTTGCACCAAAGGCGAACAGGTTCGGGGCACGGCGTTTGCCGCTGGTGCGTGGGCGGGAAGGACCGCCCGGCGAGGCCGGGCGGCAGGTGCGTCAGAAATGCGCCTTGACGATGAAGTTGGTGACGTTGTTGTCGGTGTTGAAGGCGCTGCTGTCCTCGATACCGTACTTGTTGGTCCAGTAGTCGTATTCGATACCGACGTAGAGCTTGCCCGGCGTGTAGTCCAGCGCCTTGCCCAGGTCGTACTTGACCTGCGGGTTGAAGTGGAAGTTCTTGGCGAGGTAGTTGCCCTTGGACTTGGAGCCGGCGTCGTTGACGACCCAGTCGATGTAGCCGTCGAAGAGGATGTCGGACTTGCCTACCGGGATGGTGATTGCCCAGGTGGGGGTGAGCTGCCACTGGCCGCCCGGCTTGCCGGTGATGCCGTCGGGCTCGCGGTAGTAGGTGTTGAGGGCGAAGCGATCGAAACCGGGAATGGCCAGGTCGACGGCCGGGCCGAGCAGATAGTTGCGGTTGCGCCCTTCGCCGCGTTCGTAGGTCGCGGAGATCAGCACGTCCTTGACCGGCCCGAAGGACAGGTCGGCGCCGCTGATCTTGCCCAGCGACAGGCGCGGGCTGAACTCGCCGTAGTAGGTGTGGCCATCGCTGCCGGAGATGCCGTTGTACCACTTGTTGTCGACGAACAGGAACATGTCCCCCCAGGTCCAGCCACTGGCATGTTCGAAGGTGATGGTCTGCTGGATGGCGCCTTCCTTGCCGCCGGCCGAATCCACGGCGAAGTTCTTGCCATACAGGTAGGTGAGGCTGTTGTTCTGCCAGAACATGGGGCTCGCCATGGCTTCGCTACTGAGGATCAACCCGGCCGCGAGGGCTGCGCTGGTAAGGCTGCGTTTCATCTGTTTACTCCTTGCTGCATGTGAGAGTGCTTGTATTAGTTGTCCAAGTGGTCAGGCTTCGCTCACATAGCAAGGCGCGAGCCAACCCCGTAGGGTGACTGTGGTTATTATTCAAGTAATTGATTTTAAAGATTATGTTTTTTGATGATCGGCATGTTGTGGACGCTTTTGGCGCGCCGCCGCACGAATTGCGTATCGGTGCGAGCTGACCGATTCGTCAGGTTGCTCCGGTTTGGGGCGTGGCCGATGGCCATCTGCTCCATGTTGCAACGGAAATGCCGCGGGCGGGGTCGTAGCCAGGGAGCGTTCAAATCGACGAGGCAGGCCATGAACCTGAGTGAAAAACAGAAGATGCTCACCGGGCAGCTTTACCTGGCAAGCGATGCCGAACTCATGGCCGAGCGGGAGAGGGCCGGGGCATGGCTGGCGCGCTACAGCGGCGCGACAGGCGCGGAGCGGGACGTCCTGCTGGCCGAAGGGCTGGGGACGGTGGGGCGTGGCGTGGAGGTCCGGGCGCCGTTTCACTGCGACTACGGCTACAACATCCACCTGGAAGATGGCGTGTTCCTCAATTTCGGCTGCGTGATCCTGGATGTCTGTAGCGTGCATATCGGCGCGGGCTGCCAGGTCGGCCCCGCCGTGCAGATCTATACCGCGGACCATCCACGCGATCCGCGGCAGCGCAGGGCGGGCCTGGAATACGGCAGGCCGGTGGTGATCGGCAAGAATGCCTGGATCGGTGGCGGCGCGATCATCCTGCCGGGCGTGGTGGTGGGCGATGACGCCATCATCGGGGCCGGCAGTGTGCTGACCCGCGATGTGCCGGTGGGGGCCACGGTGCTGGGCAATCCCGCGCGCCCCCGCTGACTGCCGCCCATGCAATGCGGGCGGCTTCAGCTCCCGGTGCGTTTCACGGCGTCGCCTCGCCAGTGTGGGCGAGCACCAGGGAGGCCCCCTGGGCCCGGTTGCTGGCGCCCAGCTTGCGCAGGGCGTTGTGCACATGGCTCTTGATGGTGTGGGTGCTCAGGTGCAGTTTTTGCGCGATGGCCGAGTTCGAGAGGCCATGTCCGGCCAGGGCGAGGATCTGCTTCTCGCGCAGGGTCAGCTCGTCGATGACCTGGCTGGAGTGGGTCAGTTGCCGGTAGCGGCACAGGAGCTTTTCCATCAGCGCTCGCGGCAGCCAGTCGCCGCCGGCGAGCATGGCCTGCACGCCGCGGATGAAATTGCTGCGCGGGGTCGAACGGTAGAACACGCCGCGAATCCAGGGGTGCATCTCGATCAGCAGGCGCGCCTGATCGGGCTGGGCGTTGATCAACGCGACCGGCATGTCGCCGAACTGGCGCAGCAACTGCAGGCACTGGTCGTGGGAATAGCTGCCGAGGTCCAGGAGCGCCAGGGCGAACCGTGCATGTTCCGGGCGCAGCGTCCCGGCGCGATGCAGGACGCAAGCGGGGCAACCTTCGAGGTATTGGTGCAGCGCGCTGTCGAGGAATTCGCTATGGGAAAGCAATAGCAGGCGCGACGGGGCCGGCGTAATAGCCGATACGGCATCATCTTTCATTCGCATGTCCTTTGCTGAATGGCGGATCTGGGAGAGGGATGGGCCCGTCTCCGATCCATGGAAGTCCGGCGTTCTGCACGCCGAACCGAAACGGTAGCCCAGCTTTGCGACAAAAAAAAGTCGAAACAATAAAAATATGTCAGTTTGTCGACGACGTGTCTTCCGGGCGTTTCCCTGGCGAAGACCAGGTTGCCCATCTACAGTGTCGTTCCCGGCTCTATCTTCAATCCCATGAGTGGCTCTGGCGGAAAAGGCGATGGGTGATCCTCTGTTCTGGTTGGTGTTCTTCTCGGCGGCGCTGGCGCTGAATCTTTCGCCCGGCCCGGACCTGCTCTACGTGCTGTCGCGAACCTTCTCCGGTGGGCGGCGCATCGGGGTGATTGCCGCTTGCGGCGTGTGCAGCGGGGCGCTGGTGCACGTGCTATTCGCCGCGCTGGGGATTTCGGCGATTCTCGCCACCTCGGCGCTGGCTTTCACGCTGGTCAAGTACGTCGGTGCGGCCTATCTGCTCTACCTGGGCATCCAGGCGCTGCGTTCGGCCGGCAGCGGCGCCGCGCTGGAGTTCAAGGCCGGGCCGCGTACCACGGCGTGGCGGGCGTACCGCCAGGGCGTGCTGGTGGATTTACTCAACCCCAAGGCGGCGATCTTCTTCATGGCCTTCCTGCCGCAGTTCGTGCGGCCCGAGCATGGCGCGGTGCCGCTGCAACTGCTGCTGCTCGGCGTTCTGGTGGTGCTGGTGGCGATCATCGTCGAGTGTGGCCTGGTGCTGCTGGCGGCGCGTGCCCGTACGGCGTTGCGCAACAATCGGACCCTGAGCCAGTGGCTCGACCGGGTACTGGGTTCGATCCTCAATCGGCCTGGGGATTCGCCTGGGGCTCAGCGAGCGTGTCTGACGGGGAATTGATCGGCTCGGCGCCGCTCTCAATACCGAGGGCCTGCCACCCGGCGGCCCGCTGATCGGAGCTGCCTATGCCTCAGCAAAGCAAGAACACCACCGCCACTCTGATCCCCTGCCTGCGCTATCGCGACGTGGCGGCGGCCATCGACTGGCTGTGCCGCGCCTTCGGCTTCGAGCGGCAGCGCGTCTACCGGGACGAGCTGGTCGGCATCATCCACGCTCAGCTCGGTTTCGGCAGCGGCATGCTGATGGTCGGGCCGGTGGTCGATTCGGCGTACGGTCGCCAGTTGCGCCAGCCGGACGAACTCGGCGGCGTTTCGACCCAGGGCATCTATGTCATCGTCAATAGCGCCGATGCGCTGTATACCCAGGCCAAGGCCGCCGGTGCGCGGATCGTCGTCGAATTGAAGGACGAGGACTACGGCGGCCGCGGCTTCAGCTGTCGCGACCTGGAAGGCCACCTGTGGAGCTTCGGCACCTACGACCCCTGGGCGGACGCAGCCGCCGGCTCCGTGGAGCAGGCCTGATGCGCGCTTTCAGCATGATCGACGGCGGCCGCGTCCCACCGATCGGCCAGGGCACCTGGCACATGGGCGAGGACCCGGCCGCGCGCCCGCGCGAGGTGGCGGCGCTGCGCCTGGGCATCGAACTGGGCATGACGCTGATCGACACCGCCGAGATGTACGGCGAGGGTGGCGCCGAGGCGGTGGTGGGCGAAGCGATCCGCAGCCGCCGCGAGCGGGTCTTCCTGGTCAGCAAGGTCTATCCGCACAACGCCAGCCGCAAGGGTATTCCCGCGGCCTGCGAGCGCAGCCTGCAGCGGCTGGGGACCGACTTCATCGACCTCTACCTGTTGCACTGGCGCGGGCAGTATCCGCTGGCGGAAACCGTCGAGGCCTTCGAGCGGCTGCAGGCGGCCGGCAAGATCCGCCACTGGGGCGTTTCCAACCTCGATCTCGACGATATGCGGGAACTGCCGCAGGTGCAGGATTGTGCCACCAACCAGGTGCTGTACAACCCGGCCGAGCGCGGCATCGAATTCGATCTGCTGCCCCGGTGCCAGGCCCAGGGCATGCCGGTCATGGCCTATTGCCCGCTGGGGCAGGGCGGCGGGCTGTTGCACAGTCCCGCCCTGCTCGAAGTGGCGCGCCGCCACGGTGCGCAGCCGGCGCAGGTCGCGCTGGCCTGGGCGCTGCGCCAGCCGGGTGTATGGGCGATCCCCAAGGCCAGCGACCCCGCGCACCTGCGTGCCAATGCCGCGTCCGTCGACGTGCAGCTGGGCGCCGAGGACCTGGCGATCATCGACCAGGCTTTTCCGCCCCCTTCGCGCCGGCAGCCACTGCAGATGGTGTGAACTCCGACTGCCGGCGGGAATGAATGCCGCGCCGCCGCTGTCAGCTGAGCAATGACGGTGAATCCGGAGGATCGGGCATGGGCAAGGCGACTCTCGATGGCGCGGTGGTGGTGATCACCGGCGCATCCAGCGGCATCGGCCGCGCGGCGGCACAGGCTTTCGCCCGTCGCGGCGCACGCCTGGTGCTGGCGGCACGGGACGCCGAGGCCCTGCGCGAAGCCGCCGACGAATGCCGCAGTTTCGGCAGCGAGGCCATCGCCGTGCCGACCGATGTGACCCATGGCGACGAGGTGGAAAACCTCGCCAGCGCCGCGGCGGCGTTCGGCCAGGGACGCATCGACGTGTGGATCAACAATGCCGGGATCGGCGCGGTCGGCGCCTTCGACGAAACCCCGCTGGATGCCCATGAGCAGGTGGTGCAGACCGACCTGCTCGGCTACCTGCGCGGTGCCCATGCGGTGTTGCCGTATTTCAAGCAGCAGCGGGGCGGGGTGCTGATCAATACGCTGTCGATGGGCAGCTGGCTGGCGCAGCCTTATGCGGTGGCCTATTCGGCGAGCAAGTTCGGCCTGCGCGGCTTCTCCCAGGCGCTGCGTGGCGAACTGGGGGCCTGGCCGGGGATTCATGTCTGCGACGTCTATCCTTCGGTGGTGGATACCCCCGGCTTTCGCGACGGCGGCAACTATGCCGGGCGTTCGCTGCAGCCACCGCCGCCGCTGTACGACCCGCGCCGGGTGGCCGATGCCATGGTCAGCCTGGCGCTGCATCCGCGCCATACCACCTCGGTCGGTGCGGTGGCGACGCTGCTGCGCCTGGTGCATTTCCTCACACCCGGCTTCGATCGCCTGAACGGCCTGCTCACCGGCACGGCGTTGCAGCGTGCGCGCCGGGTGCCGACCTCCTCGGGCAACCTGTTCCATCCGTCACTGGGACAGCGGCGCATCGATGGCGGCTGGCGCGGCGAGGCGCACGACACGGGCAGATGGCTGCTGGTCGGCAGCCTGGCGGTGGGGCTGATCGGGCTGTGCCTGCGCCGCCATCGCCGTTAGGCCGGCGGTGTGGGTTGGGTTGAGCGAAGCGAAGCCCAGCCAGCGGAACGCCAGCCAGCGCGGGTCACGACTTCGGCGAACCGTTGGGCGGGCCAGCTCGCTGGTGTCAGCGCGGCTTGGCCGCGGCGCTGACGCCTTCCAGCGTGGCGAAGGAGGTGTCCTTGGCGGTGAGCAGGAAGTCGCGCATGAACGGCGAATCCAGCATATCGGCGCGGATGCCGGCGAACAGCGTGGCGAACAGACCCTTCTCGCCGAGCCGCTTGGCGGTCACGTAGCCGCGCGCGCTGTATTCGTGCAGCGCCCAGTTCGGCAGGCAGCAGACGCCACGCCCCGACGCCACCAGCTGCATCATCATCACCGTCAGCTCCGAGGTGCGCACCTGCGCCGGCTCGACGTCGGCGGGCTCGAGAAAGCGGGTGAACACATCGAGACGGTCGCGCTCCACCGGATAGGTGATCAGGGTCTCGCTGGCCAGGTCCTCGGGGCGGATGTACGGCCGTGCCGCCAGCGGGTGCTGGTTGGCCACCGCCAGCAGCGCCTCGTAGGTGAACAGCGGCACATAGGTGATGCCCGGCAGTTCCAGCGGGTCGGAGGTGACCACCAGGTCGAGATCGCCGCGCGCCAAGGCCGGCAGCGGGGCGAAGGAAAAGCCCGAGGCGAGGTCCAGCTCGACTTCCGGCCAGGCATCGCGGAACTGATCGATGGTGGGCATCAGCCACTGGAAGCAGCTGTGGCATTCGATGGCCATGTGCAGGCGCCCCGCGGTGCCACCGGCCAGGCGGGCCAGGTCGCGTTCGGCGCTGCGCAGCTGCGGCAGCACCGCGTCGGCCAGCTGCAGCAGGCGCAAGCCGGCGCTGGTGAAACGCACCGGCCGGGTCTTGCGCACGAACAGCTGCAGGCCGAGGCGCTCTTCCAGCTCCTTGAACTGATGGGATAGCGCCGACTGGGTGAGATGCAGGCGCTCGGCGGCTTCGACCAGGCTGTCCGTCTCGCGCAGTGCATGAAGTGTCTTCAGGTGTCGAATTTCCAGCATGCCGGGCTCCCAGCAATCGTGAGCGGTCGAGCCTGCATGAGAGAGGCAGTCGATCGGAAGAAAAGCGTGCTGCATGAGCTTTGCTCATCGAATGAACGAAGTGTGTCGCACCGGGGCGAAGCTGTCGAGGGGCTGGAAAGGGGCGGCGCTGCCGGCTCTCACAACCAGAGGCGGGCGGTCATGTAGGCCAGGCCGAAGAAGCACAGCAGCGCCACCACGACCATCGCGCCGTCACGCGCCATCATGCCCAGCCCGAGCACGCTCAGCCCCGCCCCGGCGATGGAATTGGCGAAGGGGATCAGCTCCAGCGGCGGCATGGTGGCGGCGATCAACAGGCAGAGCAGGGCATTGAGGCGGATCGCCAGGCCACGGGTGAGAAAGGTCAGCCGCCGGCGCAGCAGGTGGTCGATGAACCCGGAAAGGCGCTGCAGGAAGGCGATCGCCTTGTCGTACTTGCTGCGCGAAGTGCTGCGCCTGAGCAGCCACTTCGGCAGCCAGAACCGCGTGCGCCCGATCAGCAGCTGTATCGCGATCAGCGCCACCATCACCGCCACCATGCTGGGCAATCCGGGAATGCCGGACAGCGGCGATAGCACCAGCAGCCCCGGTATCAGCAGCAGGGCGCCGAAGCTGCGCTCGTCGGTTACTTGCAGCATGGATTCGATGGTCACCGGCTGGTCGGCCTCGCCCACCTGCTCCAGGCGCTGCAACAGGTCCTCGAGGTTCTGCGGCGGTTCGTCGGGGGTCATGGCTACGCCTTTGCATGGGGGCTCAGCTTAGAGCGCCGGTCCTGGCAAAAGCTCCAACATGAATATTTCTACATATCAAATGAAATTACATGAGTTTGTTTCATTGGAAACCGGCACGCAGAATCGTCGCATTCATGCAGAACGACATTCGGAGTGAAAAATGGCTGTAGCGCATAACCTCGGGTTCCCCCGCATCGGTGCCGACCGCGAATTGAAAAAAGCGCTGGAGGCGTTCTGGAGGGGCGAGCTGGACGAAGCGGGATTGCGCCAGGTCGGGCGCGCGCTGCGTGCGGAACATTGGCGGGTGCAGGCCGAGGCCGGCATCGAGCTGCTGTCGGTGGGCGATTTCGCCTGGTACGACCAGGTGCTGACCCACTCGCTGATGTTCGGCGTGATCCCGCCGCGCTTCCGGCCTGCCGACGGCCAGCCGACCCTGGACACCCTGTTCGCCATGGCGCGGGGCGTGGCGAAAAGCTGCTGCGGCGGCGCACAGGCGCAGGAAATGACCAAGTGGTTCGATACCAACTATCACTACCTGGTCCCGGAATTCACTGCCGACCAGCAGTTCCGGCTGTCCTGGACCCAGCTGTTCGAGGAAGTCGAGGAAGCGCAGGCGCTGGGATACGCCATCAAGCCGGTGCTGATCGGCCCGCTGACCTCTCTCTGGCTGGGCAAGCTCAAGGGCGAGGTCGATTTCGACAAGCTGGAGCTGCTCGAACGCCTGCTGCCGGTGTACGGCGAAATCCTCGAGCGGCTCGCGGCGCAGGGCGTCGAGTGGGTGCAGCTCGACGAGCCGATCCTCGCGCTGGACCTGCCGCAGGACTGGAAGAACGCCTTCGAGCGGGCCTACAACCTGCTGCAGCGCGCGCCGCTGAAGAAGCTGGTCGCCACCTATTTCGGCGGCCTGGAGGACAACCTCGGCCTGGCCGCGACACTGCCGGTGGACGGTCTGCATATCGACCTGGTGCGCGCACCGGAGCAGTACCCGGTGATTCTCGACCGGTTGCCGGCCTACAAGGTGCTGTCGCTGGGGCTGGTCAATGGTCGCAACGTCTGGCGCTGCGACCTGGACAAGGCGCTGGAGGTGGTGCGGCATGCCGCCGAGCGCCTCGGCGAGCGCCTGTGGCTGGCGCCGTCCTGCTCGCTGCTGCACAGCCCGGTGGACCTGCAGCGCGAGGATCGGCTCGACGACGAGCTGAAGAGCTGGCTGGCCTTCGCCGTGCAGAAGTGCGCCGAAGTCGCCACGCTCGCCCGTGCCGTCGATGCGCCGCAGGATGCCGGGGTCCAGGCGGCGCTGGCGCAAAGCCGCGCGGTGCAGGCGGCGCGGGCGCAGTCGCCGCGTATCCACAAGCCCGCGGTGCAGGCACGCCTGGCCGCCATCGAGTCGCGGCACAGCCAGCGGACTTCGCCCTTCGCGGTGCGGATCGAACAGCAGCGGGCGCGCCTCGATCTGCCGCCATTCCCCACCACCACCATCGGTTCGTTCCCACAGACGCCGGCGATCCGCCTGGCGCGCCAGGCCTACAAGCAGGGCAAGCTGTCGCTGGGCGACTACAGCGAGGCGATGCAGGCGGAAATCCGACATGCCGTGGCGGTGCAGGAGCAGATCGGCCTGGACGTGCTGGTGCATGGCGAGGCGGAGCGCAACGACATGGTCGAGTATTTCGCCGAGCAGCTCGACGGCTATGCCTTCACCCGCTTCGGCTGGGTGCAGAGCTACGGCTCGCGCTGCGTCAAGCCGGCGGTGATCTACGGCGACCTGAGCCGGCCGCAGCCGATGACGGTGGAGTGGATCCGCTACGCCCAGCAGCAGACCGGCAAGGTGATGAAGGGCATGCTCACCGGCCCGGTGACCATGCTGATGTGGTCGTTCGCCCGCGAGGACGTGCCGCGCGAAGTGCAGGCCCGGCAGCTGGCGCTGGCGATCCGCGACGAGGTCTGCGACCTGGAGGCCGCCGGCATCCGCATCATCCAGATCGACGAGGCGGCGTTCCGCGAAGGCTTGCCGCTGCGCAAGGCCGACTGGCAGCACTATCTGGACTGGGCCGTGGAGGCGTTCCGCCTGTGCGCCAGCGGGGTGCGCGACGAAACCCAGATCCATACCCACATGTGCTACAGCGAGTTCAACGACGTGATCGAGTCGATCGCCGCGATGGATGCCGACGTCATCACCATCGAGACCTCGCGCTCGCAAATGGAGCTGCTGGAAGCCTTCCGCGCCTTCGACTATCCCAACGACATCGGCCCGGGCGTCTACGACATCCACTCGCCGCGGGTGCCGGATACCGCGGAGATGGTGCAGTTGCTGGAGAAGGCCGCCGAGCGCATCCCGGCCGAGCGCCTGTGGGTCAACCCCGATTGCGGGCTGAAGACACGCGGCTGGGCGGAGACCGAAGCGGCGCTGGTGAACATGGTGGCGGCGGCGCGGCGGTTGCGGGGCTAGGCCGAGAGCGCATTAGCGTGGTGGTGCGCTGCACCTGTAGGCGCGAGCTTGCTCGCGATCAGCGGGCAGGATCGCCAGCAAGCCGGCTCCTACGGGTAATGCCTTTCAGCCCTGGGCGACCCGTTCGAATGTCGTCAGGCGGTCAGCGGAACGCCCGTCCAGGTAGCGCTGCAGGCGTTCGCACTCGTCGGGCTGCATGAACAGCCCGAGCTTGCTGCGGCGCCAGAGGATGTCGTCCAGGCTCAAGGCCCACTCCTCGACGATCAGGTAGTCCACTTCGCGAGCGTACAGGCCGGCGCCGAAGCACTCGCCGAGGTCTTCCAGCCCTTGCGTGCCCTTGAGCAACAGCCAGCTGCGGCTGCCGTAGCTGCGCGCCCAGCGCCGGGCGATCGGCCCCGGCAGCCAGGGATAGCTGGTGCACAGGGCATCGGCGAGGCTGGCGGGATCGCTGAGGTTTTCCCCGCCGGGCAATGGCGCATCCCGCGTCCAGGCCGGCTGCATTTCCGGGAACAGCGGTGCCAGCTCCGCCAGCGCGGCTTCGGCGAGCTTGCGGTAGGTGGTCAGCTTGCCGCCGAACACCGAAAGCAGCGGCGCTTCGCCCGGCTGCATGCTCAGCGCCAGGGTGTAGTCGCGGGTGATGGCCGAAGGCTGGTCGGACTCGTCGTCGCACAACGGCCTGACGCCGGCATAGCTGTGGCGGATGTCGGCGCGTGTCAACGGATGCCGGAAGTGGGCGTTGACGATGGCCAGCAGGTAGTCGATCTCGTCGTCGGTGATCTTCACCCGGGCCGGGTCGCCGCGGTATTCGTGATCGGTGGTGCCGATCAGGCTGAACTGGCCGAGATAGGGGATCACGAAGACGATGCGCCGGTCCTCGTTCTGCAGGATGTAGGCGTGTTCCCCCTCGTAGAGCTTCGGGACCACCAGGTGGCTGCCCTGGATCAGGCGGATGCCGTGGGCTGGGACCTGCCTGAGTTCGTCCCGGATGAATTGTGCGACCCAGGGGCCGGCGGCGTTCACCAGCGCGCGGGCACGGATGGAGAGGCGGCTGCCGTCCATCCGCTCCAGATGCAGATGCCAGAGGCCCTTGCTGCTGCGCGCGCTGACACAACGGGTGCGGGTGTGGATGTGCGCACCGTGCTCGCGGGCGGCCATGGCATTGAGTACCACCAGCCGGGCGTCGTCGACCCAGCAATCGGAATACTCGAAGCCTTGGCTGATCTCGGCCTTGAGCGGGCTGTCGGCGGCGAAACGCAGGCTGCGCGAACCGTCCAGCCTTTCCCGCTTGCCGAGGTGGTCGTAGAGAAACAGGCCGGTGCGGATCATCCACGACGGGCGCAGGTGCGGGCGGTAGGGCAGCACGAAGCGCAGCGGAGTGACGATGTGCGGAGCCTTGGCCAGCAGCACTTCGCGCTCGGCCAGCGCTTCGCGCACCAGCCGCAGGTGGTAGTGCTCCAGGTAGCGCAGGCCGCCATGCACCAGCTTGCTGCTGGCCGAGGAAGTGTGCCCGGCCAGGTCGCCCTGCTCGCAGAGAAACACCGAGAGGCCACGGCCGGCGGCATCCGCGGCGATTCCGGCGCCATTGATGCCGCCGCCGACCACGGCCAGGTCGTAGACTTCCGCGAGCGGAGCGAGAGGAGGATGATTCATGAGCGCTGCTAACCACCGATTCGTTGGCCTGCCAGGGTCCGTTCCCGTCTCGTTCGCGGCTTGCGACGAAACGGGAACAGCCCCTAAGGTACAGGCATTCATCACCACTCGTACTACAAAGCAATGACACCCGCCATCGACCTGCTGAAGAAAGCCCGTGCCGAACACCGCGTGCACGCTTACGAACATGACCCCAAGTCCGCCTCCTACGGCCTGGAGGCGGCGGAAAAGCTCGGCCTGGAGCCGGCCCGGGTCTTCAAGACGCTGCTGGCCTGCAGCGAGAAGAACGAGTTGCTGGTGGCCGTGGTGCCAGTGGCCGGAACGCTCGATCTCAAGGCCCTGGCGCAGGCGGCGGGGGTGAAGAAGGCGGAGATGGCCGATCCGCTGGTGGCCCAGCGTGCCACCGGCTACCTGGTCGGCGGCATCAGCCCGCTGGGGCAGAAGAAACGCCTGCGAACCTTCATCGACAGTTCCGCACAGGCGCAACCGACCATCCATGTGAGCGCCGGCCGCCGGGGGCTCGAGGTGGAACTGGCGCCGGCGCTGCTGGCCGAGCATACCCGGGCGGTTTTTGCCGATATCGGGCGTGGTTGACGCCGGGGCGTCGAGCCAACCTGTCGGTATCGCCCACAATGATGGCGCCGAGCTATATTGAAGGCCATTCCGGTCCTGAAGAGCGGGTGCGCTCGTGAACCCTTCTGCCGTACTCCCCAAGCCGGGGGCGTCCTTCGCCCGGCGTGCGTTCTACCCGCGTGCCATCGGCCTGGCGGTGGGATTCTTCTGCGTCGCCGCGGTGTTCTGGTCGCGCGAAACGCCCCTGTGGCTGTGGGGACTGCTGATCGCCTTCTGCTACCTGTGGCCGTCGGTGGCGCTCTATCTTTCCCGGCGCTCGCGTTCGACGTCGCTTCTCGAAAAGCGTTTCGTGCTGTTCGACTCGCTGATGGGCGGCTTCTGGATCGCCACCATGCAATTCAATGTGCTGCCCTCGGCGGTGCTGCTGTCGATGCTGGCGATGAACAATACCGCGACCGGCGGTGCGCGCTTCGTCCTGCAGGGGCTGGTGGTGCAATTGCTGGGCATGCTGGTCTCGGTGCTGCTGCTGGGCTTCGGTTTCTCCCCGCAAACCAGCCAGGCGCAGCTGTATGCCTGCCTGCCGATGCTCATCGTCCATCCGCTGACCATCGGCATGGTGCTCTATCGCCTGGCCTATCAGTTGGGCGAGAACAAGCGGGCGCTGCGTAGCCTGAGCCGCACCGACAGCCTGACCGGGCTGTTCAATCGTGGCTACTGGAACGAACTGCTGCAGCTGGAGTTCTCCCACTGCAAGGGGGCCGGAGGCGTCGCCAGCCTGGCGCTGATCGACCTGGACAACTTCAAGCACGTCAACGACCGCTATGGCCATGTCCTCGGCGACGAGTTGCTGCGTCAGGTCGGCCAGTGTATCCGTCGCAACCTGCGTGCCGAGGATATGCCCGGCCGTTACGGCGGCGACGAGTTCTGTGCGGTGCTGCCAGGGGCGCGCGCCCGGGATGCCTGGGAGGTGCTGGAGCGCCTGCGCGACGAGATCGCCGAACTGGACTTCCCCCTGGCACCCAAGCTGAGCGTCAGCCTGAGCATCGGCATCGCGGAGTTCGATCCAGGCATGGACGATGCGCTCGGCTGGCTCAAGGCGGCCGACCAGGCGCTTTACGAAGCCAAGCGCCAGGGGCGCAACCGGATCGCCATCGCCGAGTGGCAACGGCCGCCCGAATTGACGCTGGTCGCCGACTGATCGGCCCGCTGCCCGGCGCCGGAAGCTGCGCTAGCCGACGATGCGCCGCAGCTGCGCCTGGGTATCCAGTGCGCCCATCATGGTTGCCGCGGCCAGTGGCGTGGCGCCGCCGGCGTCCGTGGCGCGCGGATCGGCGCCCTGGGCGATGAGGTATGCGACGATTTCCGTGCGGTTGAACATGGCGGCCATCATCAGTGCGGTCTTGCCGTCTTCGCAGCGGCCCTCGACGTCGGCGCCGTGCTCCAGCAGCAGCTCGATCATCGCCAGGTCGCCCTTGAAGGCCGCGCCGGCCAGTGGTGTGTGGCCACGGTGGTTGCACAACTGCGGGTCGGCGCCGTACCCCAGCAAGGTGCGGACGGCCTCCCGATGGCCGTGGTAGCTGGCGAGCATCAGCAGGCTGTCGCCGGCATGATTGCGCAGGTTGGCCGGCATGCCTTGTACCAGCAGCTCGCCGAGGCGGGCGCTGTCACCGCTGCGCGCGCTGTCGAAGACCTGCTCGGCGAAGGCCAGTGTGGCGTCATCCAGTTCCGGGGTGTGCTTGGGGGCTTGCGACATCGCGGCTTCTCCGTTGGCAAGGTGGCGAATGCTTTCGCCGTGTCGGTCGCCATTGTCTTTCCGGCGACCGGGGCGTGCCAGCGAAGCCTTTCTATGCGCGGCATAGGCGGGCTTTATCCGGCGCCCGGAGCGGACGCCGGATATCGCGTTCAGAGGGTGCGCAGGAAGGCGACCAGGTCGGCCTTCTCCTGCTGGTTCAGGTTGCGCTGCAGGACCAGGTTGAAGAATTCCACGGTGTCTTCCAGGGTCAGCAGGCGACCGTCATGCAGGTACGGCGGCGACTCCTTGATGCCGCGCAGGGGGAAGTTCTTGATCGGCCCGTCGCCAACCGCCATGACGCCGTTGTATTCCTGCGGCTCGTAGAAACGCTCGGTCTTCAGGTTGTGCATCAGGTTGTCGGTGTAGTAGGGCGGTACATGGCAGCCGGCGCAGGCACCCTTGCCATGGAAGATCTTTTCGCCGCGCAGCTCCTGTTCGCTGGCCTTGGCCGGATCGAGGCGGCCGTCGACGTTGAGCTTGGGCGCTGGCGGAAAGTCGAGCAGTGCCTGGAACTCGGCCATGAAGTGCACCTGGCTGCCGCGTTCGAGAATGTTCACCCCCTTCTTCGTCGCCAGCACCGGATCGCCATCGAAGTAGGCGGCGCGCTGCTCGAACTCGGTGAAGTCCTCGACCGATTTCAGCGCCCGCTGGGAGCCGAAGATCTGCTGGATGTTCACGCCGCGCAGGGTCGGGGTGTCGATGCGGTGGCGGAATTTCTGTGGGCGCACGTCGCCGGCCAGGTGGGTGGCGGCATTGGTATGGCCGTTGGCGTGGCAATCCAGGCAGGCGACGCCGGTGTGCGGGTGCTCGCTGCGGCGGTCGTCGGTGGCATTGAACTGCTGCTGCGGGAACGGCGTCACCAGCAGGCGCAGGCCTTCGAGCTGCTTGGGATTGAGGATGCCGTTGAACAGCTCGAAGAAGTTGCGGATGTTCACCAGCTTGCCCTGGGAGACGTCGCCCAGGTCCGGCCGGGTGGTGAGGAAGATCGGCGCCGGGAATTCGGGGAGGAAATGGTCCGGCAGGTCGAAGTCCAGGTCGAAGCGGGTGAGGTCGCGCCCCTCGATCTGCTTCACCTCGTCGATGTGGAACTGCGGAAAGACCATGCCGCCCTCGGGATGATTGGGGTGGGGCAGCGGCATGAAACCGAGGGGGAAGCGCTTCTGCTGGCGGATGTCCTCGGGGCTCAGCTTGGCCAGGTCATCCCAGCTCGTACCGCTCGGCAGCTTGACCCGCACGCCGCCCTGGATCGGCTTGCCGCGGCTCATCTGCAGGCCCTCGACGGGCTTGTCCGCAAGGTCGTAGCGCTGCTCCAGCAGGTCCTGGTGCTTTTTCAGAATGCCGTCCTTGTCGGCCGACATGCGTTGCATGATCGTCTCGAACTTCTCGGTGATCACCACGGGGGAATAGCTGGTGGGGACCTCGTCGTCGGCGGCTTGGGCGCCGGAACACGTGAGGGCGATGCCGAGCGCGACGGCGAGGCAGGCCCCGGATTGAGGTGCAGTCATCTTGTTCTTCTCCTCGGTGGAAGGGCTTACGGACGGACGAGCCGTAAGACAGGCCTAGGACAGAACCGCCGAGGGAGAAAATAGAGACAAACTATCGGATGGATTGATTTTTCAAGCGAACCGGGGCTGCCATCGGGAAGGGCCCTGACATGGGCCTTCGCGGCTGTCGTGGCGCATTGCTTTATAACGATGTCTTTTCAAGGCGGGCCGTTTATCTACCAATCGGTAAAAGGCAATGCGCCATCTTCCCGGCCATCGGCTGCCGCGGCTGTGGCACCATGCGCGGCTGGACCCTGCCACGCATTCGTTCATGAAACCCGAAGACCTCCAACGCCTGCTCACCCAGACGATGCCCTATGGCAAGTACAAGGGACGCCTGATCGCCGACCTGCCCGGACATTACCTCAACTGGTTCGCCCGGGTCGGCTTCCCGCCCGGCGACCTCGGCCGCCTGCTGGCACTGATGCAGGAGATCGACCATAACGGCCTGTCGCCCCTGCTGGAGCCGCTGCGGCGAAATGCCGGCAGGGGGTAGGTTGTCTGCGCCTGGCGGACGCGTTGGGCTTCGCGGTGCTCAACCCAACCTACGTGTGCAATGGCCGGTAGGTTGCGGTTGAGGCGCGCAGCGCCGAAGCCCCGGGTCTGACTCCACGCTCGTCGGGCTTCGCGGCTCCCCCGATCTACGACTCCGCGCGCAGCGCTTCGAGCGACGGTGCGGCATAGATGCCCACCTCCACCGCCAGTTGCAGCACCCGTTCCAGGTCGCAGGTGTAGACCAGCACTGCCTGCAGTTCGTCGTCCAGTGGCTCGCTGAAGTCCACCAGCACGTAGCCGCCTTTCTCCGGATAGAGACTGCTGAGCTGGACCTGGATGCGGTTCAGCGCCTTCAGTGGCTCGGTCTTGGCAAGCTGCTTGGCCTTGAGCACGAAGGCAACGTCCTTGCCGAAGGAGGCGACGATCTGGCTGAACAGCTGCTCGTAGTCGTCGCCCTGGAACAGCACGGTGTCCGGCAGGCTGCCGACCACCACCCATTCGCCGAGCGGGATCGGGAAGTCGTCGTCGTAGTTGATATCGGGATTGGCCAGCAGGAAAGCCTGCGGGTCGGCATAGGCCTGGGCCGCCTCGTCGGCTATCCGGCTGATTTCCTCCTCCGTCATGCAGCCCGAGCTGATGAGCGTGAGCAGTTCGAGGAGTGGGGCTTTCATGGGGAGATCCTGCGGGAGAGGGCGCACAAGCATAACCAAGGAGCGACTCGGCACGCACGCGCGGCACGGCATTGTCGCAGTGTTTTGCTGGGTTATATTCGAATGAGTTCTAAGCTTATTCTTTTTCTGGAGGTCGGGCGGAATGCTGTGATAGCTTCCATCGGTGCGACAAGTCGCCACGGCCGTTTCGCCGAGAGCATCGAGCGAAGCGATGCCAAGGCGGGCGACACGATAATAACGACAGCGCTGACGAGGCTTTCTTACATGACATTTCCCCGCTGGCCCCTGGCAGGCGTGGCTGCATTGTTGCTGGCGATGCAGGCACAGGCTGCCGATGGACAAAAGATCTACACACAAGGAGGTGCCAATCCCGCCGCCATGGCTTGTGGCACTTGCCATGGCGCCGATGGGATGGGCATGGCGGCCGGTGGTTTTCCGCGCCTGGCCGGTCTCGCGGCTGGCTACAGCACCAAGCAGCTCGCGGATTTCCGTTCGGGGAGCCGGGCCAATCCGATCATGCAGCCGATCGCTGCGGCATTGAGCGACGAGGAGATTCAGGCCGTTACCGCGGCGCTGGCGGCGATGCCCGTGCCGCCCATGGCCGGTGTCGGGCGTGGCGAGAAAGCCGAAGGCGCCGGTGAGGTCCTGGCCCTGCGCGGCGCCTGGGAGCGCAACATCCCGGAATGCGTCGCCTGCCACGGCCCCGGGGGCGTCGGTGTCGGCGAGAGCTTCCCGCCGCTGGCCGGGCAGTCCGCGCAGTACCTTCGGGCTCAGCTCGATGCCTGGCGCCAGGGAACCCGCAAGAACGACCCGAATGACCTGATGGGCCATATCGCCCGCTCGATGACCGATGCCGAGGTTCAGGCCGCATCCGACTATTTCGCCGGCCTGGGGCGCAAGGAGGCCAGCCAATGAAAGCCGTGATGTCCGCACTCCTGGCCATGACTGTTGGCGGCTCGCTGCACGCCGCCGAGATCAGCATGGACGACCAGTCGCAACTGACGCAGAAAGCCTCCAGGACGGCAGGCGAGGCGTATTTCCAGCCGCCGCAGGAAAAAGACCTGCCGGCCAATGCCTATGGTGAGCTGGTGAAGCAGGGCCGGGCGATCTTCGTCGATACCCAGAAATACGCAGCGGAATATGTAGGCAACGGCATGAACTGCACCAACTGCCATATCGAGCAGGGGCGCAAGGCCAATTCCGCGCCGCTCTGGGGTGCCTATCCGATGTACCCGGCGTACCGGAAGAAGAACGACAAGGTGAACAGCTATGCCGAGCGCATGCAGGGCTGCTTCCAGTTCAGCATGAATGGCACGCCACCGGCGGCCGACAGCCATGTGATCAACGCGCTGACCGCCTATTCCTACTGGCTGTCCAGCGGCGCGCCGACTGGCCAGGAACTGCCGGGGCGTGCCTATCCGGAAGTGCCGCAGCCCAAGGGCGGCTTCGATATCGCCAAGGGACGGCAGATCTATGCCGAGCAGTGTGCGGTCTGCCACGGTGACGATGGCCAGGGGCAGAAGGCTGGTGACACCTACGTGTTCCCGCCGCTGTGGGGCCGGGACTCGTTCAACTGGGGCGCCGGGATGCACCGCATCAACACGGCGGCGGCCTTCATCAAGGAAAGCATGCCGCTGGGCAAGGGCGGCACGCTCGGCGACGACGAGGCCTGGCACGTGGCGGCCTACATGAACAGCCATGAACGGCCGCAGGACCCGCGTCTGGTCGAGGGGTCGGTGGAGAAGACCCGGCTTCGCTACCACGCCAACGATGGCGTCAATCTGTACGGCCAGAAGGTCGATGGCGTCGTGCTGGGGCAGGGGATCGAGTGACCCGCCAGGCAGCCTGATGCAACGCGAGGGCGCCTGGGGCGCCCTCTTTGCATTTCAGACTGTACGGTCACTGAACAATGTGCCTGACGATTCGGCTCCTTGGCCCATCAAACTGCGCAATGTTACGGATTCTTTCGGCTTTTCGTGCACAATAGCCGCCATAAGAAGGCGCTGGAATGATCGGGATTGGCTCTGGGCCAACGCTCCATCCCAACGTCAGTACGATCAGCCAATATGCGAGAGGAACGACCGTGCATAACGTCGTCATCAGCGGTACCGGCCTTTACACCCCTGCCAGCAGTATCTCCAACGACGAGCTCGTGGAGTCTTTCAATACCTACGCTCATCGCTTCAACAACGCCAACGCCGCCGCCATCGAGGCCGGCGAGATCCAGCCGCTGCCCGAATCCAGCTCGGCCTTCATCGAGAAGGCCTCGGGCATCAAGAGCCGCTACGTCACCGACAAGGCCGGCATCCTCGATCCCGAGCGCATGGTCCCGCGGATTCCCGAGCGCGGCAACGACGAGTGGTCGATCCTCTGCGAGATGTCGGTCAAGGCCGCCGAGCAGGCGCTGGCGCGCGCGGGCAAGACCGCGGCCGACCTGGATGGCGTGATCGTCGCCTGTTCCAACCTGCAGCGTCCCTATCCGGCCATCGCCATCGAGGTGCAGGCGGCGCTCGGCATCAAGGGCTTCGGCTTCGACATGAACGTGGCCTGCTCCTCGGCCACCTTCGGCATCCAGAACGCGGCCAACAGCGTCAAGCTCGGCCAGGCGCGGGCGATCCTGATGGTCAACCCGGAAATCTGCACTGGGCACATGAACTTCCGCGACCGCGACAGCCATTTCATCTTCGGCGACGCCTGCACCGCGGTGATCATCGAGCGCGCGGACCTGGCGACTTCCGCCCATCAGTGGGATGTGGTCAGCACCAAGCTGGTGACCGAATTCTCCAACAACATCCGCAACAACTTCGGCTTCCTCAACCGCGCCGCCGAAGAACACATGAACGACCCGGACAAGCTGTTCATCCAGGAAGGCCGCAAGGTGTTCAAGGAAGTCTGCCCGATGGTGGCGCAGCTGATCGGCGAGCACCTGGGCGAGAACGGCATCGCGGTGGAGTCGGTGAAGCGCTTCTGGCTGCACCAGGCCAACCTCAACATGAACCACCTGATCGTGCGCCGGCTGCTGGGCCGCGACGCCACCGAGCAGGAGGCGCCGGTGATCCTCGACAGCTACGCCAACACCAGTTCGGCCGGTTCGGTGATCGCCTTCCACAAGCACCAGGACGACCTGCCCAGCGGCAGCCTCGGGGTACTCAGCTCGTTCGGCGCCGGCTATTCGATCGGTAGCGTGATCCTGCGCAAGCGCTGATTTCCGGGTCAGCGTTGCCCGGTCAGTTCCTGCATGCGTTGCAGCACGGCGTTCATGCCGTTGCTGCGCGACGGCGAGAGCTGCCGCGACAGGCCGAGGCGGGCGAACCAGTCGGCCACGTCGACCGCCGCCAGCGTGCCGGCATCCAGGCCATCGACCCGCGCCAGCAGCACGGCCAGCAGGCCGCGCAGCAACCGGGCGTCGCTGGTTGCGCGGAAATGCCAGCGACCGCCCTCCTGCTCGCCGAGCAGCCAGACGCGGCTCTCGCAGCCCGCGACCAGGTTGGCGTCGCTGCGTTCGTCGTCGGCGACCGGCTCCAGCCGCTCTCCCCACTGCATCAGCAGGCGCGCACGCTGCTCCCAGCCGGGCGCCTGGTCGAATGCCGCCAGGGCTTCGCGGGCGACTTGTGGCAATTCGTTCATCGCAGCAGCTCCAGGGCCTGGTCCAGCGCGGCGAAGAAGCGTTCGAGGTCCGCGCCGTCGTTGTACAGCCCGAGCGAAACGCGGGTCGCGCCCTCAAGGCCGAGGTGCTTCATCAAGGGCATGGCGCAATGGTTGCCGCTGCGTACGGCGATGCCCTGTTCGGTGAGCAGGTGGCCGAGGTCCGCATGATGCACGCCGTCGACCACGAAGCTGGCCAGCGCCGCCTGCGGTGCGCCAAGCAGACGGATGCCGGCGCGTGCTTCGAGGCCAGCAAGCAACTGGGTATGCAGGGCCTGCTCGTGCGCGCCGACGGCGATGCCATCGAGGCTCGCCAGGTAGTCCAGCGTGGCGCCGAAAGCGATCACTCCGGAAATCGGCGGCGTGCCGGCCTCGAAGCCCAGTGGCGCGGCATGGAACTCGGCGCTCTGGTAGTCGGCGATCCGCACCATCTCGCCGCCGAACTGCCAGTGGTGCAGCTGCAGCAGTGATTCGCCGCGGCCATAGAGGGCGCCGACGCCGTCCGGGCCGTAGAGCTTGTGGCTGGACAGCACGTAGAAATCACAGCCCAGCGTGGCCATGTCGTGGCGGCCATGGACCACGCCCTGGGCGCCGTCGACGACGGTCAGCGCACCCCGGGCCTTGGCCAGGGCCAGCAAGCGCACGAGCGGCTGCCAGCTGCCGAGCACGTTGGACAGCTGGCTGACGGCGAGCAGGCGGGTACGCGGGCCGATCAACTCGGCTGCCGCGTCGAGATCGATGCGCCCGGCGGCGTCGATCGGCAGTACCACGAGGCGCGCGCTGCGGCGCCTGGCCAGCTGCTGCCAGGGCAGCAGGTTGGCGTGGTGTTCGAGGGCGCTGATGACGATTTCGTCACCGGCTGCGATCAGGTGCTCCAGGCCATAGGCGAGCAGGTTCAGCGCCTCGGTCGCGCCGCGGGTGAAGACGATCTCGGTCGGGCTGGCGGCGTTGAGCCACTTGGCCAGCTTGATCCGTGCATCCTCGTAGGCGCGGGTGGCGCGTTCGGCGGGCTGGTGCTGGGCGCGGTGCACGTTGGCGGCGCCGCAGGTGTAGTAGCCGGTCAGGGCGTTTATCAGCGCCTGCGGCTTCTGCGCGGTGGCGGCGCTGTCGAGATAGGTCTGGCCCTGCGCTTCGAGCACGGCCAGCGCGGGGAAATCGGCGCGCCAGGGGGAAACAAGCATAGCGGTAAGCCTGAAGCTGGAAGCTGGAAGTCAAGACAGCTCGCTGTTACTTCCAGCTTCTAGCTCATGGCTTCCAGCTTGCGATCAGTTATGCGCGTGCAGCGCCTCGTTCAGTTCGATGGCCGACTTGTGGGTCTTGCACTCCACGGCGCCGCTCTGCGAGTTGCGGCGGAACAGCAGGTCGCTCTGGCCGGCCAGTTCGCGGGCCTTGACCACCTTCACCAGCTGGTCGTTCTCGTCGAGCAGGCTGACCTTGGTGCCGGCGGTGATGTACAGGCCCGATTCCACGGTGTTGCGGTCGCCCAGCGGGATGCCGATGCCGGCATTGGCGCCGATCAGGCAGCCTTCGCCGACGGAAATGACGATGTTGCCGCCGCCGGAGAGGGTGCCCATGGTCGAGCAGCCGCCGCCCAGGTCCGAACCCTTGCCGACGAACACGCCGGCCGAGACGCGGCCTTCGATCATGCCCGGGCCTGCGGTGCCGGCGTTGAAGTTGATAAAGCCCTCGTGCATCACCGTGGTGCCTTCACCGACATAGGCGCCGAGGCGCACGCGGGCGGTATCGGCGATGCGCACGCCGGCCGGCACCACGTAGTCGGTCATCTTCGGGAACTTGTCCACCGAGAACACTTCCAGCAGATCGCCCTTCAGGCGGGCTTCCAGCTGGCGCTCGGCCAGTTCGCCGAGGTCCACCGCGCCCTGGGTGGTCCAGGCGACGTTGGGCAGCAGCGGGAAGATGCCGGCCAGGTTCAGGCCGTGCGGCTTGACCAGGCGATGGGAGAGCAGGTGCAGCTTGAGGTAGGCCTCGGGCGTCGAGGTCAGCGCCGTGTCCTCGGCCAGCAGGGTGGCCACCAGCGGCCGCTGGCTTTCCGCCAGGCGGGTCAGCAATGCATGCTGGGCGGCATCCAGCGGTTTCAGCGCATCGGCCAGTTGCGCGGCCTGGGTAGTGGTGATGGCGATCGCCTGGTTGCCGCCGGCATAGCCCAGCAGCGGCGCGATGGCGGCGACCAGTTCGCCGGCCGGCTGCAGCAGCGGCTGCGCGTAGAACACTTCCAGCCAGTCGCCCTGGCGGTTCTGGGTGCCGACGCCGAAGGCGAGGCTGAAGAGAGTTGCAGACATGGGATTATCCTTTTTAGTGGCCGCGCCGACGCTGCGGGCGGCTGTCAGTTCGGGGTTGCCAGTGCGGCAGCGTAGAGATCGGGCTTGAAGCCGATCAGGGTTCTGTCGCCCAGGTCGAGTACCGGGCGCTTGATCATCGACGGCTGGGCCAACATCAGCTCGATGGCCCTGGCCTGGTCAAGATCGGCCTTCTGCGCGTCGTCCAGCTTGCGGAAGGTGGTGCCTGCACGGTTGAGTATGGTCTGCCAGCCGTGTTCCTCGCACCACGCTTCGAGGTGGGCGCGGTCGATGCCGACGCTCTTGTAGTCGTGGAAGTGATAGCTCTGCCCGTGTTCGTCGAGCCAGTTACGCGCCTTCTTCATGGTGTCGCAGGCCTTGATGCCGTAAAGGCGCAATCCCTGGTTTTCTTCGGACATAGAACGACTCTCCAAGACTCCTGCAAAACTGGACGGCGGATTATGCCATGGGTGGCCGGCCAGTGCCGCCGCCTTCGCCCGCTCAATGTTTGCCTGCCTCGCCCAGGGCCTGCTCGACGGCGCGCTCACTCTCCGGGCGCACCACGCGCGCGAGTTCCTGGCCCTTTTCCAGCAGAATCAGGGTCGGCCACAGCTTGACCCGGAACGAACGCCCCAATGGCCGGCCGGGGCCATCTTCGATCTTCAGGTGGCGGATGCCCGCGCGACCGGCCAGCGCGGCGGCCAACAGCGGTTGCGCGGCGCGGCAGTGACCGCACCAGGGCGTGCCGAACTCCAGCAGCACGGGGCCGTCCATGGCATCCACCTCGGCGCGGGTCGGTTCGATTGGTGCGTAGTGTTCATTCATGACCATGTGAACTCTCCTGGTTGCCCATGAAACGTCAGAGCGTCCTTCGAGTGGGTCGGTTCAGGCAAGGGCTTCGACCTTTTACACGGGTGTTGTTGTCCATTGATGACAATCGCAACGGTGAGGTGGCGGGTATGGCACGCAAGCATTTCGAGAACTTCGAGGCGATCTCCTCGGCGGTGCCGGCCGGGGATGCATTCGAGGCGGTGATCGCCCTCAAGCGACGCGACGGTGACGAGCACCTGCATATCTTCAAGGTCGCCAACGGCCGCACCTATGCACTGGCATCGGAGGCCGAGGCGATTGCCGAGGCGGCTTTGACTAAAGTGATAGAAGTCAGCGACGAGGGCCAGCTGATCTGGGAAGAACACGCCATCTGACCAAGGAGGCGCAGCATGAGCGAACATGACGAGCGTATCGACGAGCAACACGGCGACGACCAGCCAGCGCCTTGCGACCAGCACCAGGGCGCGGACGTGCCGGAGCACATGAAACCGGAAAACCTGGAAAAGCTACGCGATTACGGCAAGGACGGGATTCCGCCCGGCGTTGCCTGAGCCGGCGTGAACCGGACGCCGGGGCGTCCGGTTCACGCCGGGCTTGTCAGAGGCTGGCGACGAAGGCGCGGATACGCTGCGCGGCCTCGATGCATTCGGCCAATGGCGCGACCAGCGCCATGCGCACGCGCCCGGCGCCCGGGGAGAAGCCATCCACTTCGCGCGACAGGTACGAGCCGGGCACCACGGTCACATGCTCGCGGGCGAACAGCTCACGGGTGAACTGCTGGTCGTCCATGGGCGTTTTCGGCCACAGGTAGAAGCCGCCGTCCGGGCGTTGCACGTCCATGACCGGCGCGAGAATCTCCAGCACGGCATCGAACTTGGCGCGATAGAGCTCGCGGTTGGCGCGCACGTGGATCTCGTCGTTCCAGGCGGCGATGCTGGCCAGCTGCGTCTGTACCGGCATGGCGCAACCATGGTAGGTGCGATAGAGCAGGAAGGCCTTGAGGATGTCGGCATCGCCGGCGACGAAGCCCGAGCGCAGCCCCGGCAGGTTCGAGCGCTTGGACAGGCTGTGGAAGACCACGCAGCGCTTGAAATCGTTGCGGCCCAGTGCGGCGCAGGCGCTCAGCAGGCCCGCCGGGGGATTGGCTTCGTCGAAATACAGCTCGCTGTAGCACTCGTCCGCGGCGATGACGAAGTCATGCTCGTCGGCCAGCGCGATGAGCGTCTGCAAGGTCTCCAGCGGCACCAGCGCGCCGGTCGGGTTGCCGGGCGAGCAGAGGAAGAGGATCTGGCAGCGCTGCCAGACGTCGGCCGGCACCGCGTCGAAGTCCGGGTTGAAGCCGTTCTGCGCCAGGCACGGCAGGTAGTGCGGCGTGGCGCCGGCGAGCAGCGCCGCGCCTTCGTAGATCTGGTAGAAAGGGTTGGGGCTGATCACCAGGCCGTCGCGTTCGCGCTCGACCACGGCCTGGGTGAAGGCGAACAGCGCTTCGCGCGTGCCGTTGACCGGCAGTACCTGGCGCGCCGGGTCCAGCGCGCCTTCGGCCAGGCGGAAACGCCGCTCGCACCAGCCGGCGATGGCCTCGCGCAGCGCCGGCAGGCCGAGCGTGGTCGGATAAACGGCCAACTGGTCGAGATTGTCCGCCAGTGCCTGGGCGACGAAATCCGGCGAGCGGTGCTTGGGCTCGCCGATCGACAGGGCGATCGGGCGCTTGTCGGCCGGTGGCTGGATGCCGGCGAGCAGGCCGCGCAGTTTCTCGAAGGGGTAGGGGTGCAGCAGGTTCAGGGCGTTGTTCATGGATACTGTTCTTTCAGGACAGGTGACGCGCGGCGAACGCCCCGCATTGGTGAATTCAGTCGTCGCGCGCGCCGCCGTAGTACGCGCAGCCGCGCAAGGTCTGGCCACCCAGGCGCAGTTCCGCCGTCAGATGGCTGATGGTGCCGCTGGCGCTGTCGACGCAGCGTTGCGGCGCGACCCAGAACTCCAGCTGCAGGCCGTTGGCTTCGCTGCTGAGGCTGAGCTGGCCGCCGGGCAGTTGCTCTTCCAGGTAGGGCAAGGCTACCGGCGGTTGGCCTTGGCGCGCGAGTAGCAGGCCGCGCGTGGTCGCGTTCAGCATCCAGCCCGGCTCGTTGCCGCTGGCCCGTAGCAGCAGATGCTTGAAGTCTTCATCGTTGCAGCCATGGCCTTCGCGCTGCAGGCGGTACACACGGCTCAGTGCCAGTTGACCGTCGATGCCCGGGCCCGGCTGGCGGAGCGTGCCGCGCAGATCGGCGAACAGGCGATCGTCGCTGCCGACCATCAGCGCCAGTGCGTCATCCGGCAGGCCGGTGGCGGCCGGGTCCAGCAGTTTCAGCGTGCGCTGCCCCTGGCAACTGCGAAACTGCAACTGGCCGTCGACCAGTCGTACCTCGCCCTGCAGCCGTTCGGTGGGCGGCGAGGTGGGGGTGCGCTCGGCGAAGAACGACTGGCAGCCCGCCAGAGGCAGAAGCAGGACGAGCAGCAGGTTGCGGGAAAGGGCCATCGAAGCACTCGGCGATTTAGAACGAAACGGCAGCCGTGGAAGGCTGCCGGGAGGATCAGTTGCCTTTGACGGCCTTGCCGCCGACGCTGCCCTCTTCGAGCATGATCTGGTATTCCTTGCCGTCCTTTTCCACCTGGTGCAGGCGGACCAGCAGGTAGTCCCAGTCCTTGGCGAACCAGAGGATGGTTTCGCGCTTGCTCTGGGTCGGATCGCGTACACGCTCGACCTTGATGGCGTCGACCTGGCCGGCCCTGGTGCTGACCTTTTCTTCGCCGAGGACGCGGAAATCGTAGGTCTCGATCTCGTCGCCATCGACCACCTGGTAGCTCATGCTCTGCTTGCCGGCCGCCACTTCATGCTGCAGTGCCAGCTGATAGGTGGATTTGTCCAGCAGGCCGCGGTGCAGCGGCAGGTTGACCGGATCGCCCCGATCGTTGCCTTCGACCTGCTTGCTTTCCCAATCGAAGCGCTGTTCGACGCGCTTGCCCTTGCCGAGGCCGCTGCGCTTGAGGCGGTAGGATTCCGGCAGGAAGGTGTCGCCTTCGGTGCGGAAGGTGCTGCGCTCGTTGAAGCTGGCGACCAGCATGGAGGCCTCGAAATCCAGGCGCCACAGGCCGTTGTCCAGTTGCTCCAGGCTGCGCTCGGCGGTGCCGCTGACCGGAACCTGTTTCCAGTCGGCGGTATAGCTGGCGGTAAAGGGCTTGAGCTCCAGGGCATGTGCCGGCAGGGTCAGCACGGCGAGGGCGAGCAGCAAGGCGCGACGCATGGTATCTCCTAGGTTCTGATCGGATAGCCTGAGGCCGGTAGGACGGCGCCATCCAGCATCGCGCCTTGTTCGGCGAGGCGCAAGCGCCCTTCGGCGAACCAGCGCATGGCGAGTGGGTAAATCTGGTGTTCTGCGGCATGTACCCGCTGGGTCAGGCCGTCGAGGGTTTCTCCGGGCTCGATCGCCAGCGTCGCCTGGATCGCCACCGGGCCGCCGTCCAGCTCCTCGGTAACGAAGTGCACGCTGCAGCCATGTTCGCGGTCGCCCGCTTCGAGGGCGCGCCGGTGGGTATCCAGGCCCTTGTACCGGGGCAGCAGCGACGGATGGATGTTCAGCAGGCGGCCGTGGTAATGACGGACGAAGCCGGGGGTGAGGATGCGCATGAACCCGGCCAGCACCACCAGGTCGGGCTGGTGGGCATCGATGGCCTCCATCAGCGCGGCATCGAACGCCTCGCGATCGGTGAAATCCCGGTGCGACAGCACCTGGGTGGGGATGCCTGCCGCCTGGGCCCGCTGCAGGCCGTAGGCGTCGATGCGGTTGGAGATCACCGCGCGGATGCGGGCGGGATGGTCTTCATTCTGGCTGTCGATCAGGGCCTGCAGGTTGCTGCCAGACCCCGAGATCAGGACGACGACGTTGCAGGCCATCAGTGGGCTTTCAGGTTGTTCAGCACGACGCGCTCGGCCTGTTCCGTCGCAGCGGCGATCCGGCCGATGACCCAGGGCGCTTCGCCGGATGCGCGCAGGTTGGCGAGGGCGGCGTCGACCTGCTCCTGGGCGACGCAGATGACCATGCCGACACCGCAGTTGAGCACGCGGTGCATCTCGTGCTCGTCGACGTTGCCCTGTTCCTGCAGCCAGTCGAACACCGCCGGGCGCGTCCAGCTGGCCACGTCGATCACCGCCTGGGCGCCTTCGGGCAGCACGCGCGGGATGTTGTCGAGCAGGCCGCCGCCGGTGATGTGGGCCATGGCCTTGACCGCGCCGGTGTCCTCGATCAGCTTGAGCAGCGGCTTGACGTAGATGCGCGTCGGCGCCATCAGCAGTTCGGTCAGCGGCTTGCCGTCGAGCTGGATGTTCTCGATGTCGGCGCCGGCGACCTCGATGATCTTGCGGATCAGCGAGTAGCCGTTGGAGTGCGGGCCGGAGGAGGGCAGGGCGATCAGCGCGTCGCCGGCCTGCACCCTGGAGCCGTCGATGATCTCGCTCTTCTCCACCACGCCGACGCAGAAGCCGGCCAAGTCGTAGTCTTCGCCCTCGTACATGCCCGGCATTTCGGCGGTTTCGCCGCCGACCAACGAGCAGCCGGCCAGTTCGCAACCGGCGCCGATGCCGGTGACCACGGTGGCGGCCACGTCGACGTTGAGCTTGCCGGTGGCGTAGTAGTCGAGGAAGAACAGCGGCTCGGCGCCGCACACGACCAGGTCGTTGACGCACATGGCGACCAGGTCCTGGCCGATGCTGTCGTGCTTGTTCAGGTTCAGCGCCAGGCGCAGCTTGGTGCCCACGCCGTCGGTGCCGGACACCAGCACCGGCTGCTTGTAGCCCGCCGGGATTTCGCACAAGGCGCCGAAGCCGCCCAGGCCACCCATCACTTCAGGGCGCGCGGTGCGTTTGGCCACGCCTTTGATGCGTTCGACCAGCGCTTCGCCTGCATCGATGTCGACGCCAGCGTCCTTGTAGCTGAGGGAGGGTTGCTTGCTCATAGAATCCGGACCTGTGAAAGGAATGCGGGTGTCGACCGGGCAGAGACTGCATCCAGCACCTGTGCGAGGCGCTGATTCGCCGGGCTTGGACAAGCGCCGGGACCGGTCCGCGGAAAGCGCGCGATTTTATCAGGCTTGCGACATAGCGGCCATCCCGCTGGAGGGGCGACGGCCGAAGCGGGTGATCGCCTGTGAGGATAGGGGAACTGTGAGCCGGCTCCCTGCCTGGCGGTTGCCGTGCCCAGGCCGCCTGTTTAAGGTGTAGCCCCTTATTTCGAATTTCATGGCCGGAAGCTCTGGCCTGCCTGCGAGAATCGACCATGCGCCTCATTTCCCGCTTCGTCATCCTGTGCTTCGCGTTGGCGGCTCTGCCCAGCCTGGCGGCGCCGCTCGGCGACCTGTACCAGGTGCGTGAGCCTGTCTCCGGCCAGCAGTCCGGAGGCCAGACCGAGGCGCTGCAGCGTGCCTTCGATACCTTGCTGTTGCGTCTGACCGGCGATGCCGAGGCTGCCAAGCAGCCGGCCGTCGCCGCGTTGCGCGAAGATCCGCAGCAACTGATCAGCAAGTACGGCTACGAGGACGAGCACATCGTCGTCGAATTCGACCCCGGCACCACCGAGCGCAGCCTGCGCCGTGCGGGCGTCTCGCTGTGGGGGGCGAACCGCCCGACGCTGCTGGCCTGGTGGCTGATCGAGCGCCCGGACGGAGCGCAGCTGGTCGGGGATGGCCAGGACAATGCCGCCATTTTGCGCGCCGCTGCGCAGCATCGCGGCCTGCCGCTGCGCCTGCCCCTGGCCGATCTGTCCGAGCAGTTGCTGGCAACGCCGCAGACCTTCGCCGGCGATGGCCGTGAAGCCCTGCGCGAGCCCTCCGAGCGCTACGATGCCGATGTCCTGCTGGCTGCCCATGCGCAGGAAACGGATGCCGGCTGGCAGGCCGAATGGAAGGTCTGGCTCGACGACGAGCAGCGCAGTGGCAAGGCCCAGGGCGAAAGCCCCGAGGCGCTGGCCGACGCGGTGATGCTGGCGGTCAGTCAGTACCTGGCGCCGCGCTACGTGGTTGCGCCCGGCGCGGCGTCGGACATCACCCTGGAAATCCTCGGCGCCGATGTGGCGCGTTTCGCCGAGCTGGAGCGCTTGCTTGAACCGTTCGGCGGCCGTTTGCTGCGGGTGGACAGCGATCGTCTGGTCTATCGCGTGAACGCCAGCCCCGAGCAGTTGCGTGCGCAGCTGTCGCTGGCGCGCCTGCAGGAAGTGACGGCCGACGAGCTGCCGCTGGATGCCGAACAGCCCCTGCCTGGCCCTGACGAAACGGGCAGCCCGGCCAGCGAGCCGCCGGCGCCTCGAGAGGAGCCCGGTACAGTGTTGCGCTACCGCTGGTGATCGCTGTTCCCGTATCGCTCCGTTCCGCAAGCAAGGGCTTGACCCATGACCATCACTGATTCGAATCGCTGGCTCTGGCTGGCCGGGCTGCTGCTGTGCGTCTGGCTGGTGTATCTGCTGACGCCGATCCTGACGCCCTTTCTGATCGGCACGCTGCTGGCCTACCTGGGCGATCCGCTGGTCGACCGCCTGGAGCGCTGGCGGCTTTCGCGTACCTGGGGCGTGATCGCGGTGTTCGGTCTGTTCAGCCTGTTGCTGCTGTTGATGCTGCTGGTGTTGCTGCCGATGCTCGGCAAGCAGTTGTTGCACCTGTACCAGCTGGCGCCGCTGGCGCTGGACTGGCTGCAGCAGCAGGCACTGCCCTGGGTGCAGGCGCAGTTCGGGCTGGAAGAGGACTTCTGGCGTTTCGACCAGCTCAAGGCCGCGTTTTCCGCGCACCTGGGCAGCACCACCGACGTGCTCGGAATGGTCCTCAGCCGGGCCACCGCCTCCAGCCTGGCGCTGCTGGCGTGGATCGGCAATCTGCTGCTGATACCCGTGGTGAGCTTCTATCTGCTGCGTGACTGGGACCTGATCATGGCCAAGCTGCGCAGCCTGCTGCCACGCCGGCGCGAAGGCATGGTGGTACGCCTGATGAGCGAATGCCATGAGGTGATCGGCGCCTTCCTGCGCGGCCAGCTGCTGGTGATGCTGGCCCTGGCGGTCATCTATGCGAGCGGCCTGATGCTGGTAGGGCTGGAACTCGGCCTGCTGATCGGCGTGCTGGCCGGGCTGGCCAGCATCGTGCCCTACATGGGCTTCGTCGTCGGCATCGGCGCGGCGGTGGTGGCGGTGCTGTTCCAGTTCGGCCTGGACCCCTATCCGCTGCTGGGGGTGGCCGCGGTGTTCACGGTCGGGCAGATGCTCGAGGGCATGCTGCTGACGCCGCTGCTGGTGGGCGACCGTATCGGCCTGCATCCGGTGGCGGTGATCTTCGCGGTGCTCGCCGGCGGCCAGCTGTTCGGTTTCACTGGTGTGCTGCTGGCGTTGCCGGTGGCGGCGGTGATCATGGTTCTGCTGCGCCACGTGCACGATCTGTATAAACTCTCGGACCTTTATGCCGAGCCTGCCGGCGCGCCGGCCGAACCACCCAGCCAGCCATGAAACCCATCCAGCTCCCCCTGGGCGTCCGCCTGCGCGACGACGCCACCTTCGCCAACTTCTATCCTGGCGCCAACGCCGCGGCGCTCGGCTATGTCGAGCGCCTGTGCTCGCCTGCCGCGGGCTGGTCCGATGAGTTGATCTATCTCTGGGGGCAGGCCGGGGTTGGCCGTAGCCACCTGCTCCAGGCAGCTTGCCTCAGGGTGGAGGAGCGCGGCGAACTGGCGGTCTATCTGCCGTTGGCCGAGGTGGCCGAGTACGGCCCGGCGCTGCTGGACAATCTCGAGCAGAGCGAGCTGGTGTGCCTGGACGATCTCGACGCGGTGGCGGGCGACCCGGTGTGGGAGGAGGCGCTGTTCCATCTGTTCAACCGCCTGCGCGATGCCGGCCGGCGCCTGCTGCTGGCTGCGGACGCGTCGCCGCGGGAGCTGGCGATCCAGTTGCCCGACCTCCAGTCGCGGCTGAGCCTGGCGCTGGTCTTCCAGCTGCAGCAGCTGTCCGACGAGGACAAGCTGCGCGCCCTGCAACTGCGCGCCTCGCGCCGCGGGCTGACCCTGCCGGACGACGTCGGCCGCTTCATCCTCACCCGTGGCGCGCGCAGCATGAACGCGCTGTTCGAATTGCTCGACCGGCTCGACCAGGCTTCGCTGCAGGCGCAGCGCAAGCTGACCATTCCCTTCCTCAAGGAAACCCTCGGCTGGTAGGGGCGGATCTCGCAGCGCCTTGTGCGGTTTTCGTAGCAGGCGCCGAGTCATGCCCGCGAGAGGCTTTCGCATCGGCGGCATTCGCGAGCATGGCCCGCGCCTACGGTGTGCGGGATCCGGCGTGTTTCAGCTTTCCCCCGCGGCCTTGCGTTCGTACTGATAACCCCAGCGGGTGTAGAGCAGGGCGGCGATGAACAGCGTCAGGCTGATCGTGGCTTGCAGCCAGCCATAGAGCATGCGCGCCGGGTCGATGGCGGCCAGTACGCCCTGGATGAAGTACAGGTTGACGATGAAGCAGGTCCAGGCGTGCGCGCGCGGGCTGCCGGCGATGATGCCGGGGGCGACCAGCAGCAGCGGGACCAGCTGGATGCTGAGTACCACCCAGGTACGGGCGCCGTGCAGGTCGGCGAAGGTCAGGTTCCAGACGACCAGCAATGTGGCCAGGCCGAGAAAGCTGGCAAGGCCGATCACACGACTGAGTTTGAGCCGGGGCTTGAGCCAGTCCAGGGAGGGCAGCGGTTTCGGCTTCTTAGCCACGGGGAGCCTCCAGGCGCTGGGCGGTTTGCGCCAGCCGCTGGCCAAGGGCTCGGCAGAGGGCGATTTCATGTTGATCGAGCAGGCGCTTGCCGTCGGCTCCGGCGTGATGGCTGGCGCCGTAGGGCGTGCCGCCGCCCCGGGTTTCCAGCAGGGCGTTTTCGCTGTAGGGCAGGCCGAGCACCAGCATGCCGTGATGCATCAGCGGCAGGAGCATCGATAGCAGGGTGCTTTCCTGGCCGCCGTGCAGGCTGGCGGTGGAGGTGAACACGCAGGCGGGTTTGCCCACCAGTTCGCCGGTGAGCCAGAGATTGCTGGTGCCGTCGAGAAAGTATTTCAGCGGGGCGGCCATGTTGCCGAAGCGCGTCGGGCTGCCGAGGGCCAGGCCGGCGCAGTTCTTCAGGTCGTCGAGGGTCGCATACGGCGCACCGGAGTCGGGAATCGCCGGGGCTACCGCCTCGCATTCCGTGGAAACCGCCGGGACCGTGCGCAGGCGTGCTTCCAGGCCGGTTAGCTCCACGCCCCGGGCAATCTGCCGGGCCATTTCCGCGGTGGCGCCGTTCCGGCTGTAGTACAGCACTAGAATGTAAGCGCCGCTCACGGCAGGATCTCCAGCACTTTTTCCGGCGGTCGGCCGACGATCGCCTTGTCGCCGGCGATCAGGATGGGGCGTTCGATCAGGCGAGGGTGCCCGGCCATGGCGTCGATGAGCTGTTCGTCGCTGAGGGCGGGATCGGCCAGGCCGAGGCTTTGGTACTCATCCTCGCCGGTGCGCAATAACTGCCTCGGTGCGAGGCCGAGCTTGTCCAGCAGGGCCTTGAGCTCGGCTGCGCTGGGCGGGGCTTCCAGATAGCGCACGATCTCGGGTTTCAGGCCGCGGGCCTCCAGGAGTTCCAGGGCGCCGCGCGATTTGGAACAGCGTGGGTTGTGATACAGGATGAGTTCGGTCATTGATAGTTGCGTCTCGCCGGTTGAGGTGGCCATTCTAACCCCCTTCGGGGTGCCGACCGAAATGCGGCGTCCCGGTTGGCCGGAAGGAACCATGCCCACCTGCTTGGGCCATATGACGGAGACCGCTTATCGGCCCCGTTCGTTTAAGGAGAACGGATGCAGCAGCGCATCGACAACATGCTGGAATTCGCCCGCTTCCTGGTCAGGCGCTTCCTGACCGATCAGGGGCCGCACAGCGCGGCGGCGCTGACCTATACCACGCTGTTCGCCGTGGTGCCGATGATGACCGTGACCTTCGCCATGCTGTCGGCAATTCCTGCGTTCAAGGGCGTCGGCGAGCAGATCCAGTTCTACATCTTCAACAATTTCATCCCTTCCACCGGGGCGGCCATCCAGGAATACCTGGTGGCCTTCACCAGCCAGGCGCGTCAGTTGACCTGGTTCGGCGTCGGTTTCCTGATGGCGACGGCACTGATGATGCTGCTGACCATCGAAAAGGCCTTCAACACCATCTGGCGGGTGCGCCAGCCGCGTAGAGGCGTGTCCAGCTTCCTGCTGTACTGGGCGATTCTCAGCCTGGGCCCGCTGTTGCTGGGAGCCGGGTTCGCCACCAGTACCTACATCGCTTCGCTGTCGCTGATTTCCGGCCCCAATGCGGTGATCGGTGTGGGCGCGGTCATCAAGATGATGCCGCTGCTGCTCAGCGTGGCGGCATTCACCCTGATCTACGCCGCGGTGCCGAACACCCGCGTACCGTTGCGCCATGCCTTGGTGGGCGGCGTGTTCACCGCGGTGCTGTTCGAGGCGGCGAAGCAGTTGTTCGGCCTGTACGTCAGCTTCTTTCCCAGCTACCAGCTGATCTATGGTGCCTTCGCCGCGGTGCCGTTGTTCCTGTTGTGGATCTATCTGTCGTGGATGATCGTGCTGTTCGGCGCCGAGCTGGTCTGCGGAATGTCGTCATCGCAGCAGTGGCGCCGCCGCCCCCTGCCGCGACTGCTGGTCATGCTGATGCTGCTGCGCAATCTGCATCAACGCCAGCAGGAGGGGCGCGAGCTTCGTCTGCATGATCTGCACAAGGCGGGACTGCGCCTGCCGGAGGACGAGTGGGATGAGATCCTCGAGTTCTTCGAGCGCGAGCAACTGGTCTGCCGTACGGGGGCGGGGGGCTGGGTGCTCTGTCGCGATCTCGCTCATTACAGCCTGGACCAGTTGCTGCGCAGCAATCCCTGGCCGCTCTCGGCGCGCGTGCAACTGCCCGATCAGCTCGACGAGCCGTGGTATCCGACGCTGCGTCGTTCGCTTGAGTTGCTGCAGAAGGAGCAAGCCAACCTGTTCGGTGGCAGCCTGGGCGACTGGCTGCAGGTGAACGGTGACAAAAATGGTCAGTAAGGGAGTGAATGCGTAGGCTTTTTGAGGCACTTTGCTATTACTGGCCGCGCGCCAGGCCGGTATGACGGGGTGCCGACCGGGTTTGCAGCGTATGGCACGCTTCTGGCTATGTCAGCCTTGCGACTGGAAAGGACAGCGTGATGAACGGTAAGCGCAGCACCATTGTTTATTTGCACCAGCGGGCGCCTGATGCCGCGCTCGCATCGTTGAACCGCCTCACTGGCCTGTGTTTCACTCAATGGCCCGAATCGCTTGTACAACGGGCAGGAACGCCGGATACGCAGCAGCCCATCGAGGGCGAGCCGCTGCCGAAGGCGAAAGGGATGAATAGCTGAGAGGTGTTCCGAGCGGATCGCCGCTTAGGCCTGGGCCGTTTTCCTGTCGGCTGCAACGGGCTCGACCGGATGCACGAACAGTTCATCCACGTTGATCGCCGTCACCGCAGCAGCGGGGCGCAGATGGACCTGCAGGTCTTCGATCTTGTGCCTGACCAGCAACCGGGCGACTCCCGAAAGCAGGATCTTGCCGGCAGCGTCGGTTCGTCCGTGATCTACCGCGGCTTCGCGCCGCTGCTGACCATCGCGGTACTTGACCACTAGCGATACCGATAGCCCCCCATGGCCTTGCACTTGCAGCCAGCTGGCGACGTTGAACTCCGCTACGCGGCCTTCATACGAGGTCAGGGCGATGGTGGCTTGCTCGACAATGCGCGAGGGGACGGTACCGATCAGTTTGTCATGGAGTTTGGGCATGGCTTCGCTACTGGCTATCGGTGGTGGTGCCGAATTATAGGCAGTGCCGTTCCGGCAAAACTGTGCGCTTGAGCGCCGCCGTACGTGACCGGACTCGCAGATCGATGAAAATGCGCCGGTTCCTTGGCAGCTTTCCATGTCGGCGACGGAATGCGATGAAGCTCCGCGCCTGTGCCATGAACCTGGGGAAGCGGTATGCTGCCGCATCTGTGCCGTGGGGACCCATGACTATGACCAAACCGTTCGCTGCGTTGCTCGCTCTGCTCGCCTGCCTGTTGCTGGCCGGCTGCGAGGAGGATTGGGGCGTCGACCAGCACGGGCGTGCCGTTACCGGCACTCAGCTCGAGGGGCGCTGGCTGCTGATCAATTATTGGGCCGAGTGGTGCGCCCCCTGTCGTAGCGAGATTCCGGAGCTCAACGCGTTGGCCGAGACGCAGCCGGATATCGAGGTGCTTGGCGTCAACTTCGACGAACTGCGCGGCGAGGAGCTGGCCCAGGCCGCCGAGGCGCTGGGGATTCGTTTCCGCGTGCTCAGCGACGATCCGGCCGAGCGCCTGCAGCTTCCGCGCAGCGCCGTATTGCCGGTGACCTATCTGGTGGACGGGGACGGTCAGGTGCGCGAGCGCCTGGTGGGCGAACAGACCGCCGAGGGTATTGCCGGGCACCTGGCGAGGCTGAAAGGAGGCTAGCCCTCGCTACTTCGTGCGCTGGGGCTGGCCCCAACCCAACTCCCAACCCAACTACGGTTGCGATGGTGCGTAGGTTTGGGTTGAGGCACGTAGTGCCGAAGCCCAACGTTGCAGGTGAGATGCATGCCGACGTGATGGCCGATACTCCGCTCGTTGGGCTTCGCTTCGCTCAACCCAACCTACGATTGTGCGATGGTGCGTAGGTTGGGTTGAGGCACGTAGTGCCGAAGCCCAACGTTGCAGGTGAGGTACATGCCGACGTGGTGGCCGATACGCCGCTCGTTGGGCTTCGCTTCGCTCAACCCAACCTACGATTGTGCGATGGTTCATAGGTTGCGGCTTCGGCGCATGGCGCCGAAGCCCCGCACGCGTTTACGGCCTGACGTACCAGAAATCCTGCCAGAAGCCGATCACCTTCGCCGGGTAACGATTCTTGCCCAGGCTGCCGTTGTAGCGCGCCAGCGCCCGGTTGATGTCGCCGTTTTCCTTTCTCAGGTAGTAGCTGAGGATGGTGCAGCCGTAGCGCAGGTTGGTGGCGTTGTCGGTGAGGTTGTCCTGCGGGCGGCCCAGTTCCGCTTTCCAGAAGGGCATCACCTGCATCATCCCCTGGGCCCCGACGCTGGAAATGGCGAAGCGGTCGAAATGGCTCTCGGCATGAATCAGCGCCAATATCAGTTCGGGCTTCAGACCGGCTCTGCTCGCCTCGCCATGAACCAGCCTGAGCAGTGTCAGGCGTTCCTCCGCGCTGGACAGATAGGGTTCGAGCCGCCCGGACATGTCGACCAGCCAGACTTCGGCATCGAAGCGATCCTGAAAGCTGTCCGCCTCGGCCACGGTACGTTGCAGCAGCTCGCGTAGCTCGGGTTCCGGGGCCTGGCGGATGCTGGCTGCCGCGGGAAGCGCGACGGCCAGCAGCACTGGCAGCAGGAAATCGCGCACCCTCATCGGGCTTCAGTTCCCGCGGTCGGCGCCCAGGGTGGCACCGTCGAGCAGGCTGCGCAGGAATTGCTGCTGCAGCTCCGGGTCGTTGCGAGTCAGCTCGATCAGGCTTTGCTCGAGTTCGCTGGCTTCTTCCTCCAGGCCCAGTTCGGACAGGCGTTTGACCCGATGCACCCATTGCGCCACGTCGTCGCCCTCGAGGTCGTCGAAGATCAGCTCATGCGCTTCCTGCAGTTTGCCGCGCAGCTTGTGGCTGACCAGCAGGGCCGCGTCGGCCCGGGTGCCATCCTGCTGATCCTCGACGCTCAACAGCAGCTTGCCCACCTGGGTGATGTCCTGGTCGGCGAAGGTCCCATCGAGCAGGTTCAGGCGCAGAACGCCGTTGCGGTCGGTGGCGAGTTCGTGGGTATTCGGACCGGCGACGACGGTGACCGGGCGTTCGGCCCATGGCAGGCTGGAGTATTCGAGTCTCGCATCCCGACGCTGCTCGTCGAGGCTGGCAAGGTTTTGCTGGGAGCGGCCGTTGGATTCGACATTCATGAACGGGTTGATGCCGGCGAAGCCGTAACTGATCCAGTCGCGCGTGGCGCTCTCCGGTATGTTGCCGAGCATCACCACGTTGAGCACGTTGGCGCCGATTCCGGCGACCACCGCGACCACGCCCAGGGGGATTTCATACAGCTCGCGCCAGGGCTGGTAGGGGGTGTAGCGATCATAGCGACGGGTGACCTCGAAATCGGTGACTTCGAAGGTCTTCTGTTCCTGAACCCGAATGCGGCGCTGGGGCAGTTCCAGTACCTGCGGCTCACCGAGCTCGATGCGCAGGCTGTGGTCGAGCAACGTACGTTCGGTGCGCGCCTCGTATTCGCTGCGTTGCGGCAGGTGGTTGGCGCAGCCGCCAAGAAGAAGCGCCGCGCAAAGCGCGGCGCCGGTTGAAGCGACTACATGTCGGTTGAGCATGATTTCCGGTCAGCGATGAACACGCGAATTGATGAAGGGCAGAATGTCGGCAGCGGCGACGGCCTGTGGCTGGGCGTCTCGACGGTGCTTGTACTCCAGGGTGCCGTCGGCCAGCCCGCGATCGCTGATGACGATGCGGTGCGGAATGCCGATCAGCTCCATGTCGGCGAATTTGACGCCCGGACTGGTCTTCTTGTCACGGTCATCGAGCAGGACTTCATAGCCGGCTGCGATGAGCTCGGCATACAGCTTGTCGGTCGCCTCGCGAACCGCTTCGGTCTCGTACTTCATCGGGACCAGCGCGATCTGGAAGGGCGCCAGGGCGTCCGGCCAGAGAATGCCGCGTTCGTCGTAGTTCTGCTCGATGGCGGCGGCGACCACGCGGGACACGCCGATGCCGTAGCAGCCCATGATCAGCGTCACCGGCTTGCCGTTCTCGCCCATCACCTGGCAGTTCATGGCTTCGCTGTACTTGGTGCCGAGCTGGAAGATGTGCCCGACTTCGATGCCGCGCTTGATCACCAGGCTGCCCTGGCCGTCCGGGCTCGGGTCGCCGGCGACGACGTTGCGCAGATCGGCGACCTGCGGCAACGGCAGGTCGCGCTCCCAGTTCAGGCCGAAGTAGTGCTTGTCGTCGATGTTGGCGCCGGCGCTGAAATCGCTCATCAGGGCGACCGAGCGATCGATGACGCAGGGAATCGGCAGGTTCAGCGGCCCCAGCGAGCCGGGACCCGCGCCGATCGCGGCGCGAATTTGCGCATCGGAGGCGAATGCCAGCGGGCTGGCGACCTGTTCCAGGTTGGCGGCCTTGATCTCGTTCAGCTCATGGTCGCCACGCACGATCAGGGCGACCAGCTGGCCTTCCTCGACGCCCTGTACCACCAGCGTCTTGATGGTCTTCTCGATCGGCAGGCCGAACTGCTCGACCAGCTCGATGATGGTCTTGGCGTTCGGCGTGTCGACCAGGCGCAGCTCTTCGCTGGCGGCCGCACGCTCGCGCTCGCGCGGGATGGCCTCGGCCTTCTCGATGTTGGCGGCATAGTCGGAGCTGTCGCTGAAGGCGATATCGTCTTCACCGGACTCGGCCAGCACGTGGAATTCATGGGAGCCGGTGCCGCCGATGGAGCCGGTGTCGGCCTGCACCGGGCGGAAGCCCAGGCCCAGGCGGGTGAAGATATTGCAGTACGCCGTGTGCATGCGGTCGTAGGTTTCCTGCAGCGACGCCTGGGAAAGGTGGAAGGAGTAGGCGTCCTTCATCAGGAATTCGCGCCCACGCATCAGGCCGAAGCGCGGACGGATCTCGTCGCGGAACTTGGTCTGGATCTGGTAGAAGTTGATCGGCAGCTGCTTGTAGCTGTTCAGCTCGTTGCGCGCCAGGTCGGTAATGACCTCTTCGTGGGTCGGGCCGACACAGAATTCGCGATCATGGCGGTCCTTCAGGCGCAGCAGCTCGGGGCCGTACTGCTCCCAGCGGCCGGACTCCTGCCACAGTTCGGCCGGCTGAATGGCCGGCATCAATACTTCCAGGGCGCCGGCCTTGTTCATCTCCTCGCGGACGATGGCCTCGGCCTTGCGCAGGGCGCGCAGCCCCATCGGCATCCAGGTATACAGACCGGAAGCCAGCTTGCGAATCATCCCGGCACGCAGCATCAACTGGTGACTGATGACCACTGCATCGGATGGAGTTTCTTTGAGGGTCGAGAGCAGGAACTGACTGGTGCGCATGTGGCCGTTATGTCCTTGCAGAGGCTGGAATTTGGCTCGGCATTGTACGGCGCGCGGGGTGCGGCGTACAGGATGCGGGAAGGCGCTTGACAGGATGGTGAAACGAAAGAGCCCGGCTTGCGCCGGGCTCCGCCCTTGCATCGATACGTCTGGGCGCCTGGGTTACAGGATGCTCAGCGGGTATTCGATGAATGCGCGGATCTCGTTCAGGTCCGGGCTGTAGTAGTCACGCATGTCGCTGTTGGAGCGATAGATCGAGTTGCGCAGTTTCAGCGACAGGTCCTTCACCGGACCGCTCTGGACTACATACTGGATCTGGTTGAAGAACTCGCGTTCCTTGCCTTCGCCGGTGCCGGTATCGACATTGTCGCCGTAGACATAGGCGGTTTTCCAGAACAGCCCCGGAACGCCGTAGCCGCTGAAGTCCAGCTCGTAGCTGGCTTGCCAGGAGCGCTCGTCCTTGGAGTTGAAGTCGGAATAGTAGGAGTTGGCTACCCAGATGGAGCTGCCGCCATCGCCGATGTCATATTCATAGTTGCCGTCGCCGGTCACGCGCTGATGGGCGAGGATAAAGGCATGCGCGCCAACGGAGTACTTGGCCGACAGGCTCCAGATCGTGGTGTCCTGGGTCTCGCCAAAAGCTCGCTTGTCGTACTTGTTGTCGTAGATGTTGAAGTCGAAGGCAAGCGATTGATCACCGAAGGGCATTACGTAGTTAACGTTTGCATACTTCTTCTTGGCGATATCTTCGTTGTCGGCGTAATACAGCGAGGCGCTCAGATTGTCGGTGAAGGCATAGGTACCGCCGACAACATCGATGCTCTTGAGCGTCAGGTCGAGATAGTTGAGCGAGTCGCGGCTCGAGGACTGCATTGCACTATCGGCGGTGAAGCGGCCGGCGTTCAGTTCCAGGCCTTCGATCTCGTTGCTGGTGATCAGCGTGCCGGTGAAGGACTCGGGCAGCAGACGGGAGTCGTCATAGGCAAGAACCGGCAGCGACGGGAACTGGTTACCGTACTTGATCACGGTATTGGAGAACTGCACTTTTACCGCGGCGCCAGCCTGGGACAGGTCGCGTTCAGGGTCGCCATCGGAATCGCGCTCGAACATGGCGCCATAGGTGTGGCCACGGCCACCGTCGAGACGAACGCCAAGAATGCCGTAGGCATCGACACCTACGCCAACGGTGCCTTGGGTGAAGCCCGATTCGAAGGTGGTGATGAAGCCTTGACCCAGGCTCCTGGCATCTGCGGTGCCGTCCTTGTAATCGCGGTTGAAGTAGGTGGTGCGCAGCAGCAGATCAAGATTTGCGTCTTCGACGAAGCCCTTGGCTTCCGATTGCTGGCTGGCGAATGCCATTTGGGAGGTGCCCGCCGCTACGGCCAGGGCGATTACGCTCCACTTCATCACTTTCATTGGTGATTGCTCCTTTGGTTTTAAACGGTGCTTACTCTTTCGCCCGTGAGCGAAAAAGATGCAACTTCTTGGGTTCCGATCAGGCTTTTATCAGATAGAGAGCTGTGCTCAGCATAAAGCCACTCAGAGAATGTACTGTTTAGCTCTAGTCGTGCGCTAGAGCAAGCAGCGCTTTATCTGCTGTGGCGTTTTGAAGCCGTGTTCGCGAAGAACTCAGCAAGAAACGTACTCAAATTGAAAATAGCGTTTTTTGCGGGTTTCCCCAGGGTTTTGATCGGGCGAGCGCACTTGAATGGGGCGTGTGATCGGCTCTGCTGCGCTTCATTGGTGCGGCTGCCGGTGGGTTCTTGTCGCGCCGCAGGCATGGGGTATCCTTTCGTGATCGGGGCAGCGCTGCCTGCGCTGTTCGTATTTTTATGTCGAACGGGAGAGCCCTATGTTCGTTCTCGATTCACGCCTGGAGCAGGATACCTTGCCGCTGGGTGACTTTCCGCTCTGCCGGTTGCTGTTGATGAACGATGCGCAGTACCCCTGGTTCATCCTGGTGCCGCGGCGTGAGGAGGTCAGCGAGTTGTTTCAGCTCGATGCCGCGGATCAACAGGCCCTGTGGCGGGAAACCACCTCGCTGGCCGAGACGCTGAAGGACACCTTCGGTGCGGACAAGATGAACATCGCGACGCTCGGCAATGTAGTCGGGCAGTTGCATATGCATGTCATCGCCAGGCGTCGGAGCGATGCGGCATGGCCGGCGCCGGTCTGGGGCCGGCAGCCGGCGAAGCCTTATAGCGCCGAGCAAGTGGCGGCCATTCGGGAAAAGCTCAGGCTGGTACTGACCGATCACTTCCGTTTTGGAGAATGACTATGGATCTGGAGTCGCGTGTGGCCGATCTGGAGGCTCGTCTGGCGTTTCAGGACGATACGATCCAGACCTTGAACGACGTATTGGTCGACCAGCAGCGGGTCATCGAGCGCATGCAGTTGCAGATGGGCGCATTGGCCAGGCGCCAGGAGGAAATGCAGAGCACGCTGGATGCGGGCGAGGATGAGGCGCCGCCGCCGCATTATTGAGTGGCGGGGCCAAGGACTTGGACGGCGGGGTCGCGAACGCACAGGCTTGCCTGAAGCGCCTGGCTAACAGCCACTGTTCGAGCGGTCGGCGCTCTCGGGTAGCTGGCGCTGAGCGCAGCGAAGCCCAACAGGCACGGGTTTGGTGTGTTGGGCTTCGTCGCTTCGCTCCTCAACCCAACCTACGCCCGACCCAACCTGCGGCGCCGATGTAACAGGCAAATGCGGCATGGCCTTTTCGTAGGGTTCGCAATGCGCAGCGCCAGGCCTCGGCGCTGCGTGCTGTGCGTGGTGCGTCCTGCGGGTTGATCAGCGGCCAGGCTGCACGGGGATGACGTCCTCGGCCTGCAATCCCTTGTCGCGCATCATGATGGTGAATTCCACGCGCTGGCCTTCGACCAGTACGCGGTGCCCCTCGCCGCGAATGGCGCGAAAGTGTACGAACACATCGTCGCCGCTATCCCGCGAGATGAAGCCGAATCCTTTCGAGGTGTTGAACCATTTCACCGTGCCGGTCTCGCGACCGACGCTGGACGGCGTGCTTGCGCGCGTCCGCGCCGCGGGTTGCCCGCCGCTGACCTGGATCGTGGCCAGGTGCAGCAGTACCGCGACGAAGGCGAGCAGCAGGCTGGCCAGGGTGGCTGGTTGGCCGGCGATTTCCGGCAGCGGGGCGAGCAGGACGGCAGCCTGGAGTACGACTGCGAGTACCAGTAGCAAGGACACCGCGACGATTACCGGGCGGGTGCGGGCGTCAGCCAGCTGGGCGGAAGGGATGAACTGGGCATTCAGCAAACCGAGCATCAGCAGGCACAGGGCTTCGGGTTGTAGCAGGAGCGGCAGGCCGCCGCGCAGACTGGGTACAAATGACAACAGCAGGGCGATGGCGCCCGCCAGGACATGGACAATCTTAAGCATTCTTATAGGACTCACGGTTGATAACACGACAGGAAAAGCGGCAGTTACCGGAGCCTCGTGGTGGAGGGCTCGCCAGGCAGGAGCGAACACTGTCTGGCGAATCGCTGGCCCGGACTGCAGCGCGGCGTATTTAACAGCAAAGGGCGGGGCTGCTCAAATCAACGCCTGTGGCTGAAGGTGCCTTGGCGGCCGGGGCGGGAGCGGTTCGTCGCGGGGTGGCGTTGGTCGCGGGCAGGGCGGGGCGCTCGAGTGCGCCCCGTCCATCTTGCTCGACTGCTCAGGCGGCCAGCAGGCTGCGCAGCATCCAGGCGGTTTTTTCGTGGCTTTGCATGCGCTGGGTCAGCAGGTCCGCGGTCGGCTCGTCGCTGGTCTTGTCCAGCAGCGGGAAGATGCCGCGGGCGGTGCGCACGACCGCTTCCTGGCCTTCGACCAGCAGCTTGATCATTTCTTCGGCGGCAGGAACGCCTTCTTCTTCCTTGATCGAGGACAGGCGGGCATAGGCGGAGTAGGTGCCCGGTGCCGGGAACCCCAGGGCGCGGATGCGTTCGGCGATGTCGTCCACCGCCACTGCCAGTTCGGTGTACTGCGTCTCGAACATGGTGTGCAGGGTGTTGAACATCGGGCCGGTGACGTTCCAGTGGAAATTGTGGGTCTTCAGGTACAGGGTGTAGGTGTCGGCGAGCAGGCGGGACAGGCCTTCGGCGATGGCTGCGCGGTCCTGTTCGGCGATGCCGATGTTGATTTCCATGTGTTCTCTCCTGATGGGCTGGTGCGTAGGTCTGTTTCGCCGCGGGCGAAACGTCAACAGACCCGCTAGTTATGCCAGAAAAACGCCCCGCGTTGTGAAGCGATGCGGCCCCTGGGCTTGATATTCGTCAATAGGGAGGCGTGCCCTCGGGCAGAGTTCAATCATCGGCCCATGGTCAATCGCCTGATCGGCCGGGTCGACGGCTGCGCCGTGACGATTATGCGGATATAATCCCGCCCTTGTGCCCGGTGGCTCGACAGTCATGCTGCAGAGTCCGGCGGCATGGCGGGCAGCGACTGAATGCCCCGCGCGCGCAGGCACGGCTACGGTGCCGTCTGTCTGTCGCGGCTCGAGCGCCCCAACGAATTCAAGATACGAGAAGCGAACACCACCATGATGCGCAGCCACTATTGCGGCCAACTGAACGAAAGCCTGGACGGCCAGGAAATCACTCTTTGCGGCTGGGTCCATCGCCGTCGTGACCACGGCGGGGTGATCTTCCTCGATGTACGCGATCGTGAAGGCCTGGCCCAGGTGGTCTTCGACCCGGATCGCGCCGAGACCTTCGCCGCTGCCGACCGCGTGCGCAGCGAATACGTGATCAAGGTGACCGGCAAGGTGCGCCTGCGCCCCGCCGGTGCGGTCAACCCGAACATGGCGTCTGGTGCCATCGAGGTGCTGGGCTACGAGCTGGAAGTGTTGAACGATGCGGAAACCCCGCCGTTCCCGCTCAACGAATACAGCGATGTGGGTGAGGAAACCCGCCTGCGCTATCGCTTCATCGACCTGCGCCGCCCGGAGATGGCCGAGAAGCTCAAGCTGCGCTCGCGCATCACCGCCAGCATCCGCCGCTACCTGGACGAGAACGGTTTCCTCGACGTGGAAACGCCGATCCTCGGCCGCCCGACTCCCGAAGGTGCGCGTGACTACCTGGTGCCCAGCCGCACCCATGCCGGCAACTTCTTCGCCCTGCCGCAATCGCCGCAACTGTTCAAGCAGCTGCTGATGGTGGCCGGCTTCGACCGCTACTACCAGATCGCCAAGTGTTTCCGCGACGAAGATCTGCGTGCCGATCGCCAGCCGGAATTCACCCAGATCGACATCGAGACCAGCTTCCTCGACGAGGCGGACATCATCGGTATCACCGAAGGCATGATCCGCAAGCTGTTCAAGGAAGTGCTGGGCCTGGAGTTCGGCGAGTTCCCGCACATGCCGTTCGACGAGGCCATGCGCCGCTACGGCTCGGACAAGCCGGACCTGCGCATCCCGCTGGAGCTGGTTGACGTTGCCGACCAGCTGAATGCGGTCGAATTCAAGGTCTTCAGCGGTCCGGCCAACGATCCGAAGGGCCGCGTCGCCGCCCTGCGCGTACCGGGCGCGGCGAGCATGCCGCGCAGCCAGATCGACGACTACACCAAGTTCGTCGGCATCTACGGCGCCAAGGGGCTGGCCTACATCAAGGTCAACGAGCGCGCCAAGGGTGTCGAGGGCCTGCAGTCGCCGATCGTCAAGTTCATCCCCGAGGACAACCTCAGCGTGATCCTCGATCGCGTCGGCGCGGTGGACGGCGACATCGTGTTCTTCGGCGCCGACAAGGCGAAGATCGTGTCCGAGGCGCTGGGCGCGCTGCGCATCAAGCTCGGCCATGACCTCAAGCTGCTGACCTGCGACTGGGCGCCGCTGTGGGTGGTCGACTTCCCGATGTTCGAAGAGAACGACGACGGTTCGCTGAGTGCGCTGCACCACCCGTTCACCGCGCCCAAGTGCTCCCCGCAGGCGCTGGAGGCCGACCCGGCCGCCGCGCTCTCGCGCGCCTACGACATGGTGCTCAACGGCACCGAACTGGGTGGCGGTTCCATCCGTATCCACCGCAAGGAAATGCAGCAGGCGGTGTTCCGCATCCTCGGCATCGACGAGGCGGAACAGGAAGAGAAGTTCGGCTTCCTCCTCGATGCGCTGAAATACGGTGCGCCGCCGCACGGTGGCCTGGCCTTCGGCCTGGATCGCCTGGTGATGCTGATGACCGGCGCGCAGTCGATCCGCGAAGTGATCGCCTTCCCGAAAACCCAGAGCGCCGCGGACGTGATGACCCAGGCGCCGGGTGCGGTGGACAACAAGGCATTGCGCGAGCTGCACATCCGTCTGCGCGAGCAGCCCAAGGCGGAGTAAGCGCTATCCGGAGCCCGGTTCGGCCGGGCTCCTTCGCCTCGCGGCGCTGCTGCGTCGGGGCGAAACATGGCGATACCCGGGGTTGGGGCGCTGCCTCGGCCATGGTCGCAGGAGTTGCGGCCGGGTATCGGTCTTCGATCAGATAAGAAGTGGAGTGAGTTATGGCTGGTCATTCCAAATGGGCCAATATCAAGCACCGCAAGGAGCGCCAGGATGCCAAGCGGGGCAAGATTTTCACCAAGTTGATCCGCGAACTGACCGTGGCCGCCAAGCATGGCGGCGGCATTCCGGCGGACAACCCGCGTCTGCGCCTGGCCGTGGACAAGGCGCTGACCGCCAACATGACCCGTGACACCATCGACCGCGCCATCGCCCGCGGTGCCGGTTCCAGCGATGCCGACAACATGGTCGAGCTGAGCTACGAGGGCTACGCCCCCAGCGGCGTGGCGATCATCGTCGAGGCCATGACCGACAACCGCAACCGTACCGCCGCCGAAGTGCGCCATGCCTTCAGCAAGCATGGCGGCAACCTCGGTACCGATGGTTCGGTGGCCTACATGTTCGACCGCAAGGGGCAGATCAGCTATGCCCCGGGCGTCGACGAGGATGCGTTGATGGAGGCTGCGCTGGAGGCGGGAGCCGACGATGTGGTCAGCCAGGACGACGGTTCGGTCGAGATCTATACCAGCTTCGCCGATTTCCTCGCGGTCAACGAGGCGCTGACCGAAGCGGGGTTCAAGGGCGACGAGGCCGAGGTGGCGATGGTCCCGTCGATCGCGGCACCGATCACCGATGTCGAGACGGCACAGAAGGTGCTGCGCCTGATCGATGCGCTGGAAGATCTGGACGACGTGCAGAACGTCTACCACAACGCCGAGATTTCCGACGAGATCATGCAGCAACTGGGCTGAGCCGTCGGATGTTGAAAAGACCGGGAGTCGCCTGTGCGCTTCCGGTTTTTTTATGGCGCCGAATGGGTCGCTCATGGCGCATCATGTGACGGCGCCGGTGGCGTTGCGGGTGGCGCCTCCGTATACTCGCTCACTGGATAAATAGACAGCACGGCCACGGCATGACGCTGATTTTGGGAATCGACCCCGGCTCGCGGATCACCGGCTATGGCGTGGTGCGCGATACCGGCCGCGGTTGCGAGTACGTCGCCTCCGGCTGCATTCGCACCGGCAGCGGCGAATTGGCCGAGCGGCTGCAGGCGGTGTTCTGCGGCGTCAGTGAAGTGATTCGGAGCTACGGCCCGGTGACCATGGGTATCGAGCAGGTGTTCATGGCGCGCAACGCCGATTCGGCGCTCAAGCTCGGCCAGGCGCGAGGCGCCGCCATCGTCGCCGGTGCCGAGGCGGGCCTGCAGATCGCCGAGTACACCGCCACCCAAGTCAAGCAGGCCATCGCCGGCACGGGCGGCGCGGACAAGCAGCAGGTGCAGATGATGGTCATGCACCTGCTCAAGCTGGTGCAGAAACCGCAGATCGACGCCTCCGATGCCCTGGCCATCGCCCTGTGCCATGCGCATCACCGGCAGAGCCTGATCCCTCATGGGCTGGTCGGCGCCAAGCGGCGCGGCGGGCGTCTGCGGCTGTAGTCGTCATCGTCCGCCATGGGCCGCACGTTGGACGCGGGATCACATGTAGGCGCGGGCCATGCCCGCGATTCGCGCGCATGGCGCGCTCCTACGAAGTAATCTCTGCCTTCCGAAGGCGGAAACAATTCGATTGGCCGGGAGCAGGGGCTTCGCGGTCGTGGAGGAAGCGGGACTGTGATCGGACGTTTGCGTGGCACCCTGGCGGAGAAGCAGCCGCCGCACCTGATCCTTGATGTGAACGGCGTCGGCTACGAAGTCGAGGTGCCGATGACGACGCTCTATCGTCTGCCCGTCGCAGGCGAGCCGGTGACCCTGCATACCCATCTGGTGGTGCGCGAGGATGCACAGCTGCTCTATGGCTTCTTCGAGAAGCGCGAGCGCGAACTGTTTCGCGAGTTGATCCGCCTCAACGGGGTGGGGCCGAAGCTGGCGCTGGCGCTGATGTCCGGGCTCGAAGTGGACGAGCTGGTGCGCTGCGTACAAGCCCAGGACACCTCGGTGCTGGTCAAGATCCCGGGCGTCGGCAAGAAGACCGCCGAGCGCCTGCTGGTCGAACTCAAGGACCGCTTCAAGGCCTGGGAAAGCATGCCGGCCATTGCCACCTTCGTCGTGGAACCCAACAGCAAAACGGCAGTCTCAAGCGCCGAGAACGATGCGGTCAGCGCGCTGATCTCCCTGGGCTTCAAGCCGCAGGAGGCCAGCCGCGCGGTATCCGCCATACAGGAAGACGGTTTGAGCAGTGAAGAATTGATCCGCCGAGCCCTCAAGGGCATGGTGTAAGGCATGATCGAAGCCGATCGTCTTGTCACCGCCAGCAGTCGCGACCGCGACGAACAGCTGGACCGTGCCATCCGCCCGCTGAAGCTGGCCGACTACATCGGCCAGCCGGTCGTGCGCGAGCAGATGGACCTGTTCATTCGCGCCGCCAAGGGCCGCGGCGAGGCGCTCGACCACACCCTGATCTTCGGCCCGCCCGGGCTCGGCAAGACCACCCTGGCGAACATCATCGCCGAGGAAATGGGGGTGTCGATCAAGAGCACCTCGGGGCCGGTGCTCGAGCGTCCGGGCGATCTCGCCGCCTTGCTGACCAATCTCGAGGCCGGCGACGTGCTGTTCGTCGACGAGATCCATCGCCTCTCGCCGATCGTCGAGGAAGTGCTGTATCCGGCGATGGAGGACTTCCAGCTGGACATCATGATCGGCGAGGGGCCGGCGGCGCGCTCGATCAAGCTCGACCTGCCGCCGTTCACCCTGGTCGGGGCGACCACCCGCGCCGGCATGCTGACCAACCCGCTGCGCGACCGTTTCGGCATCGTCCAGCGCCTGGAGTTCTACTCCACCGAGGACCTGGCGAGCATCGTCAGCCGCTCCGCCGGCATCCTCGGGCTGCCCACCGAGCCCGAGGGCGCCTTCGAGATCGCGCGGCGTGCGCGCGGCACGCCGCGGATCGCCAACCGCCTGCTGCGGCGGGTGCGGGATTTCGCCGAAGTGCGTGGCAAGGGCGAGATCACCCGGCAGATCGCCGACCTGGCCTTGAACATGCTGGACGTCGACGAGCGTGGCTTCGATCATCAGGATCGTCGTCTGCTGCTGACGCTGATCGAGAAGTTCGATGGCGGGCCGGTGGGCGTCGACAGCCTGGCGGCGGCGATCAGCGAGGAGCGACATACCATCGAGGACGTGCTCGAGCCCTACCTGATCCAGCAGGGCTACATCATGCGCACCCCGCGTGGGCGCGTGGTGACGCGGCATGCCTATCTGCATTTCGGTCTGAACCTGCCGAAGCGCATGAACGATGCCCCGATGCCGGACCTGTTCGGCGACGACATGGTTTGAAGAAAATTTTGTTCTCTTACCCGATTGGCATTTACAGGGCCGAGCACTAGTATGCGCGCGCAAGCCGGAGCTGAAATCTTCACCCACCGCTGTCGAGTCTATTACGAGGACACCGATGCGGGCGGCATTGTCTACTACGTCAACTACCTCAAATTCATGGAGCGAGCTCGTACCGAGCGGTTGCGCAGCCTGGGATTCGCCCAGTCGCAGCTGGCCGGCGAGGACTTGCTGTTCGTCGTGCATTCATGCCAGGCGCGCTACTTCGCGCCGGCGCGCCTGGACGACGAGTTGCTGGTGAGCGCCGAGGTGGTCGAGCTGAGTCGTGCCAGCCTGCGTTTTCGTCAGCAGGTTCGCCGCGCGGTGGATGACGTGTTGCTGTGTGAAGGGCAGGTGCTGGTGGCCTGCGTGCGTGCCGAAAGTTTGAAACCCCGAGCCATTCCCGAAGCGCTGCGCACAGCCTTCGCCGGCGCGGGTCTATCCCCTGCAGGAGAGTGAGCGTGGAAGCCAACGTCGACCATATGTCCATGTGGAGCCTGATCAGCAACGCCAGCTTCGTGGTGCAGCTGGTCATGCTGATCCTCGTCGCCGCATCGGTGACCTCGTGGATTCTGATTTTTCAGCGCGGCAACATGCTGCGCGCCGCGAAGCGGTCGCTGGATGCGTTCGAGGAGCGTTTCTGGTCGGGCATCGACCTGTCCAAGCTCTATCGCCAGGCTGGCAGCAATCCGGACCCGGATTCGGGGGTCGAGCAGATCTTCCGTGCCGGGTTCAAGGAGTTCTCCCGCCTGCGCCAACAGGCGGGCGTCGATCCCGATGCGGTGATGGATGGCGTCAACCGTGCCATGCGCGTGGCCATCTCGCGCGAGGAGGAGAAGCTCGAGCAGAGCCTGCCGTTCCTCGCCACCGTCGGTTCCACCAGTCCCTACATCGGCCTGTTCGGCACCGTCTGGGGGATCATGAACTCCTTCCGCGGGCTGGCCCAGGTCCAGCAGGCGACCCTGGCGACCGTCGCCCCCGGTATCGCCGAGGCCCTGATCGCTACCGCGATCGGCCTGTTCGCCGCGATTCCCGCGGTCATCGCCTATAACCGCTTCGCAGCGCGTGGCGAGATGCTCATCGGTCGCTACTACACCTTCGCCGACGAGTTCCAGGCCATCCTTCATCGCAAAGTCCACACCACCGAAGACTGAGGCCCACGGCCATGGCCAGAATCCGCAACAGACGCAAGCCCGTCGCCGAGATGAACGTGGTGCCCTACATCGACGTGATGCTGGTGCTGCTGGTGATCTTCATGGTGACGGCGCCGATGCTCAACCAGGGCGTCAAGGTCGACCTGCCCAAGGTCAGCAGCGAGGTCCTGCCGCAGGACAACGACAAGCAGGTGCTGACCATCTCCATCAAGGCCGACAAGACCTACTACTGGAACGTCGGCAGCGAAGTGGATACCGAGAGCAAGGGTAACGAAGCCGTCGCGCTGGAAGACATGACCCGGGCGGTGGTGGCGATCATGCGCCAGCGGCCGGATACCCAGGTGTTCATCCGCGGCGACAAGGCCGTGGACTATGGCTCGGTCATGGCGGCCATGGGCGGCCTGCAGAGTGCCGGCGTGGGCAACGTCGGCCTGATCACCGAGGCCCCTTGATGCAGCAGCGTGAGTCGTCGCCTTCGCAGAGCTACTTCTGGCCGACCGTGCTGGCGGTCGGCCTGCACGTCATCATCTTCGGCATGCTCTTCGTCAGCTTCGCCATGACGCCCGAGCTGCCGCCGTCCAAGCCGATCGTGCAGGCTACGCTGTATCAGTTGAAGTCGCAGAGCCAGGCGACCACGCAGACCAACCAGAAGATCGCCGGCGAGGCCAAGAAGACCGCCGCCAAGCAGTTCGAAACCGAACAGATGGAGCAGCGCAAGCAGGAGCAGGAGAAGCAGGCGGCGGCCAGGGCTGCGGAACAAAAGAAAGCCGAGGAGGCTCGAAAGGCCGAAGCGGCGAAAGCGGCGGCCGAAAAGGCGGCTGCGGCGAAGAAGGCTGAAGAGGCCAAGAAGGTCGAACAGCAGAAGCAGGCCGAAATCGCCAAGAAGAAAGCTGCAGAAGAGGCGGCCAAGAAGAAGGCGGCCGAAGAGGCCAAGCGCAAAGCGGCGGAGGAAGCCAAGAAGAAAGCGGCGGCGGAGGCTGCGAAGAAAAAGGCGGCCGAAGAGGCGAAGAAGAAGGCCGCTGCCGAAGCGGCGCGCAAGGCGGCGGAAGACAAGAAGGCCCAGGCGCTCGCCGAACTGCTGTCCGACACCACCGAGCGCCAGCAAGCGATGGCCGACACCCAGGGCGACCAGGTGGCCGGCAACTTCGACGACCTGATCCGCCTGCGTGCGGCAGAGGGCTGGACCCGGCCGCCATCGGCGCGCAACAACATGACGGTTCAGCTCCAGGTCAACATGCTTCCGGATGGCACCATCACCAACGTCAGCGTCTCGAGATCGAGCGGTGACGTGCCATTCGACAACTCTGCGGTAGCCGCAGTGAAGAACATCGGACGGCTGACGGAAATGCAGGGGCTCAGTCCCCAGGAATTCCAGCCCTATCGGTCATTCAAAATGACATTTACGCCTGAGGACCTAGCGTTGTGATCAACTCCCTTCGAGGTTTACTTGTCCTGCTCTGCTGCCTGCTGGGAACGGCTGTGGCACAGGAGAAAAACATCGTCGTCACCAGCGGCGCCGACCGGGCCATCCCCATCGCCGTGGTGCCCTTCGGCTGGCAGGGCGGCACCGTGCTGCCCGAGGACATGGCCGAGATCGTCGGCAATGACCTGCGCAACTCCGGCATCTTCCAGCCGATACCGCGGCAGAACATGATCAGCATGCCGACCCGCGGCAGCGAGATCATCTACCGCGACTGGAAGGCGCTGGGCGCCCAGTACGTGATGGTGGGCAACATCGAGCCGGCCGGTGGCCGCCTGCAGGTGCGCTACGAGGTGTTCAACGTCGCCACCGAGCAGCAGGTCATGAGCGGCACCGTCGGCGGCAGCCAGGACCAGCTGCGCGACATGGCGCACTACGCGGCGGACCAGTCGTTCGAGAAGCTCACCGGCATCAAGGGGGCGTTTTCCACTCGCCTGCTGTACGTCACCGCCGAACGTCTGGGCGGCACGAATACCCGCTATACCCTGCAGCGTTCCGATTACGACGGTGCCCGCGCGGTGACCCTGTTGCAGTCGCGCGAGCCGATTCTCTCGCCGCGCTATTCGCCGGATGGCCGTCGCATCGCCTATGTCTCGTTCGAGCAGAAGCGCCCACGTATCTTCATCCAGCACATCGACACCGGCCGGCGTGAGCAGATCACCAATTTCGAGGGGCTGAACGGTGCGCCGGCATTCTCGCCGGACGGCAATCGCCTAGCCTTCGTGCTGTCCAAGGACGGCAACCCGGAGGTCTACGTGATGGATCTCGGCTCGCGGCAGATGCAGCGCCTGACCAATCACTACGCCATCGACACCGAACCCTTCTGGGGCGCCGACGGTCAGACCATCTATTACACTTCCGACCGGGCCGGCAAGCCGCAGGTCTACAAGCAGCGGCTGGGCAGCAATGCGGCGGAGCGTGTGACCTTCGTCGGCAACTACAATGCCAACCCGAAGCTGTCGGCCGATGAAAAGACGCTGGTGATGATCCATCGCCAGGATGGCTACACCAATTTCAAGGTTGCCGCGCAGGACCTGCAGCGCGGCAACCTGCGGATACTTTCGGATACCAGTCTGGATGAGTCGCCCACTGTCGCGCCTAATGGCACCATGCTAATCTACGCCACCCGCCAGCAGGGCCGGGGAGTCTTGATGCTCGTGTCCATCAACGGACGCGTTAGGCTCCCGCTTCCTACAGCTCAAGGCGAAGTCCGAGAGCCGTCCTGGTCCCCTTACCTGAACTGATGCGGTATCAACGCTTTTTTAACCAAAACACACCTGGGGTTGTTACAGATGGAAATGCTGAAATTCGGTAAGTTCACCGCTCTGGCTCTGGCCATGGCTGTTGCTGTCGGTTGTTCCTCCAAGGGCGGCGACGATTCGGGCGAAGGTTCGGGCGCGATCGATCCGAATGCCGGTTACGGTGCCGATTCGGGCGCCATCGACGGCAGCATGAGCGAAGAAGCCGCTCTGCGCGCCATCACCACCTTCTACTTCGAGTACGACAGCTCCGACCTGAAGCCGGAAGCCATGCGCGCTCTGGACGTCCACGCCAAGGACCTGAAAGGCAACGGCGCTCGCGTCGTGCTGGAAGGCCACACCGACGAGCGTGGTACCCGCGAATACAACATGGCTCTGGGCGAGCGTCGTTCCAAGGCCGTTCAGCGCTACCTGGTCCTGCAGGGCGTTTCCCCGGCTCAGCTGGAACTGGTTTCCTACGGCGAAGAGCGTCCGGTCGCCATGGGCAACGACGAGCAGTCCTGGGCCCAGAACCGTCGCGTCGAACTGCGTAAGTAATTCGTCATGCGCAAGTACCGTCACGCTCTGACTTTCACAGTACTCGGTCTGCCGCTCGCCGCGGTGGCTCAAGTGCCGGTTGTGGATTACGAACAGGGTGCCGCCAGTGGCGGCTCCGGTTATTCCACGGCCGCGCCGAGTGGTGACGGTGCCTATGCCGGAGGTGGAGCTGCTGCTCCGTCTTCGGCGCAGGGCATGCTCTTCCTGCAGCTGCAGCAGATGCAGGAAGAGATCGCGCAGCTGCGCGGCATGCTCGAGGAACAGCAGAATCAGATCCAGCGCCTGCAACAGGAGGGGCTGGAACGCTATCAGGATATCGATCGACGTCTGTCGAGCGGAGCGGCCGGTGTGAACCAGGCGGCGCCTGCACCCACGCCCAGCACGGCTGGTGCCGGGGCTCCGGCGGCCAGTCAGGCCCAGGCCGGGAGCCAGGCGGGTGATCCTGAGCAGGAGAAACTGTACTACGATGCCGCCTTCGATCTGATCAAGGCGAAGGATTTCGACAAGGCGAGCCAGGCATTCGCGGCTTTCCTGCGCAAGTATCCCAATAGCCAGTATGCCGGCAACGCCCAGTACTGGCTGGGTGAGGTGAATCTGGCCAAGGGCGACCTGCAAGGTGCCGGGCAGGCATTCGCCAGGGTCAGCCAGGCCTATCCGCAGCACAGCAAGGTGCCGGATTCGCTCTACAAGCTGGCCGATGTCGAGCTGCGGCTTGGCAATCGTGACAAGGCCCAGGGGATTTTGCGCCAGGTCATTGCGCAATACCCGAATACTTCGGCCGCACAACTGGCACAGCGTCAACTCAATCGCTGACGACAACGGCGTATACGGATGAAACCCGCCCATCGAGCGGGTTTTTTCGTTTAGAATCGCCACCCTTTTTCCCGCAACGGAGGCGGATGGCCTGTTTAGCCGTCACGCCCGTGGCTGATATGCACCAGACCCTGCGAATTACCGAGATTTTCTACTCGCTGCAGGGGGAAACACGTACCAGTGGCCTGCCCACCGTGTTCGTACGCCTGACCGGCTGCCCCCTGCGCTGTCAATATTGCGATACCGCCTACGCCTTCAGTGGCGGAGAGTTGATGTCGCTCGACGCGATCATCGAGCGCGTCGCCGCCTGCAATCCCCGCTATGTCTGCGTCACCGGCGGCGAGCCGCTGGCCCAGCCGAACTGCCTGCCGTTGCTGCGGCGGCTGTGCGATGCCGGATACGAGGTGTCGCTGGAGACCAGCGGGGCGCTCGACATTTCCGCCGTGGACGAGCGGGTCAGCCGGGTGCTGGACCTGAAGACGCCGGGCTCGGCCGAGGTGCAGCGCAATCGCTACGAGAACATCGCTTCCCTGACGTCCAACGACCAAGTGAAGTTCGTCATCTGCTCCCGCGAGGATTACGACTGGGCCGTCTCCAAGCTGATCGAGTATCGCCTGGACCGGCGGGCCGGTGAGGTGCTGTTCTCGCCCAGCCATGGCCAGGTGGACGTGCGGGCGCTGGCGGACTGGATCGTCGCGGACAACCTGCCGGTGCGCCTGCAGCTGCAGTTGCACAAGATCATCTGGAACGATGCGCCGGGACATTGAGTCGTTCAGCTCCGGCCGGTTTCATCCGGGCGCAGCATTCGTTGTGAGGATCGCCAAATGAATGAGAAGAAAGCCGTCATCCTGTTGTCCGGTGGGCTCGATTCGGCCACGGTCGTGGCCATTGCGCGGGACCAGGGGTATCGCTGCTACAGCATGAGCTTCGACTACGGGCAGCGGCATCGGGCCGAGTTGCAGGCCGCCGAGCGGGTTGCCCGGCAGCTGGGCGTGGTCGAGCACAAGGTCATAGGGCTCAACCTGAACGGCATCGGCGGATCGGCGCTGACCGACGACAGCATCGACGTGCCGGAAGCACCCAGCGAAGGGATTCCGGTGACCTACGTGCCGGCGCGCAACACCGTGTTCCTCTCGCTGGCGCTGGGTTGGGCCGAGGTGCTCGGCGCGCGGGACATCTTCATCGGTGTCAACGCGGTCGACTATTCGGGCTATCCGGATTGCCGTCCCGAGTTCGTCGAGGCGTTCGAGCGCATGGCCAATCTGGCGACCAAGGCCGGGGTCGAGGGGCGGGGCTTCCATATCCAGGCGCCGTTGCAGAGCCTGAGCAAGGCACAGATCGTCCAGGCTGGGGTGCGCTTGGGGGTTGATTACGCAATCACGGTGTCCTGCTACCAGGCGGACGAGGATGGACGGGCCTGCGGCAAGTGCGACAGCTGCCGCCTGCGTGCGGCGGGTTTCGCCGAGGCCGGGGTGGCCGACCCGACCCGTTATCGCTGAAGGCGGGCTAAATCTTTTTTAAAAAAAACTTTGATTTCATCAATCAAATCAGTATCATGCGCCCCGCATCGGGTCGTTAGCTCAGTTGGTAGAGCAGTTGGCTTTTAACCAATTGGTCGTAGGTTCGAATCCTACACGACCCACCATATTCTCTTCGTGAGAAACGAAAAGCCGGATATCCAGCAGGGTATCCGGCTTTTTTCATATCCGCAGTCTTGAATTGGATAGTCTGACTACCTTGGTCGGTTATAAGCGGCATATTTCACTACGACCTTAGTAGATGGGCCAAGCCTTTTTAAACGTAATAGACTGCGGCCTTCCGATACTCCGTTGGTTCGAGGCTCAAATGTCTTATTCTGATCGCATCCGCTTGTCCTCTCTGCAGAGCAAGGTCATGAGCGCCCACGAGGCCGCTACCTTTATTCGCGACGGCATGACCGTCGGCATGAGCGGCTTCACCCGTGCAGGCGAAGCCAAGGCAGTGCCCCTCGCGCTGATCGACCGTGCAAAGGACGAGAAGCTGCAGATCAGCCTGGTCACCGGCGCCAGCCTGGGTAACGACCTGGACGGGAAAATGGCCTCTGCCGGCCTGCTGGCCCGCCGCATGCCGTTCCAGGCCGATCCGGTTCTGCGCAAGGCCATCAACCAAGGCGAGGTCATGTTCATCGACCAGCACCTGTCGCACACCGTCGAGCAGATGCGCAACCACCAGATCAAGCGTCCGGACGTCACCATCATCGAAGCCCTGTGCATCACCGAGCAGGGGCACATCGTCCCCACCACGTCGGTGGGCAACTCGGCGAACCTGGCCATGTTTGCCGATCAGGTGATCATCGAGCTGAACATGGCGCACCACCTGAACCTGGAGGGTCTGCACGACATCTACTTCCCGGGCGAGCGTCCGAACCGTGGTCCGATCCCGCTGACCAAGGTCGACGACCGCATCGGCACCGCGGCCATTCCGGTCGATCCGGCCAAGATCGCCGCGATCGTCATCACCGAGCAGCCGGATTCCTATTCCACCGTCACCCCGCCGGATGAAGAGACCCAGGCCATCGCCAATCACCTGGTCGAGTTCTTCAAGAACGAAGTGGCGGCCGGTCGCATGGCCAAGAACCTCGGCCCGATGCAGGTCGGTATCGGCAATATCGCCAACGCCGTGATGTGCGGCCTGATCGATTCGCCGTTCGAAGATCTGGTGATGTACTCCGAAGTGCTGCAGGACTGCACCTTCGAACTGATCGACGCCGGCAAGATGAAGTTTGCCTCCGGTTGCTCCATCACCCTGTCCGAGCGTTGCAACGATCGCGTGTTCGGCAACCTGGAGAAGTACAAGGACAAGCTGGTGCTGCGTCCGCAGGAGATCTCCAACCATCCGGAACTGGTGCGCCGTCTCGGCATCATCGGCATCAACACCGCGCTGGAGTTCGACATCTACGGCAACGTCAACTCCACCCACGTGGGCGGCACCAAGATGATGAATGGCATTGGTGGTTCGGGCGATTTCGCACGCAACGCGCACCTGGCCATCTTCGTGACCAAGTCGATCGCCAAGGGCGGCAACATTTCCAGCGTCGTGCCGATGGTCGCCCATGTCGACCATACCGAGCATGACGTGGAGATCCTGGTTACCGAGCAGGGCCTGGCCGACCTGCGTGGCCTGGCTCCGCGTGAGCGCGCACGCGTCATCATCGACAACTGCGTGCACCCGTCCTACCGCGACGCGCTGAACCGCTATTTCGACGCCGCCTGCGAGAAGGGCGGTCAGACTCCGCACCTGCTGCGCGAAGCGATGGAGTGGCACATCAATCTGGAAGAACGTGGTCACATGCTCAAGGGCGACTGACCCAAACGAACCGCCGGCTGATGCCGGCGGTTTTTTTTTGAGGCCAAAAAACGCTGCCTCGCTCTTTCTATACCCGCTTTCCCTTTTGCAGACGCTTCGGCTAGTATTCGTGCCCCCTTGTAACGGCCGGGCAGCGAGCCTGCATCCCCGCATCTCCCTGTTCCTCGCCTCGTCCGAGCGACCCGATTGACCGGGTTATACTCGGCGCATCATGCAAACACGTGCTGGCAGGACCCGCGACCATGACGCAGATACCCGAACGCATTCTTGTGCAGGCTCACCTGGCGGCCAAGCAACCCAAGCCGTTGACGCCCGAGCAGGAAGCGCAATTGCGCCACGACATCGCCGCCGAACTGAAGCGGCAGAATGCTGTGCTGGTGGCGCATTACTACACCGATCCGGTGATCCAGGCGCTGGCCGAGGAAACCGGCGGTTGTGTCTCGGACTCGCTCGAGATGGCGCGTTTCGGCAACGAGCATGCGGCGCAGACCGTAGTGGTCGCCGGTGTCAAATTCATGGGCGAGACGGCGAAGATCCTCAATCCGGAAAAGCGCATCCTGATGCCGACGCTCGAGGCGACCTGCTCGCTCGACCTGGGCTGCCCGGTGGAGGAGTTCTCCGCCTTCTGCGACCAGTACCCGGAGCGTACCGTGGTGGTCTATGCCAATACCTCGGCGGCGGTCAAGGCGCGCGCGGACTGGGTGGTGACCTCCAGTTGTGCGCTGGAGATCGTGGAAAGCCTGATGGATAACGGCGAGAAGATCATCTGGGCGCCGGACAAGCATCTGGGCACCTATGTGCAGCGCGAGACCGGGGCCGACATGCTGCTCTGGGATGGCGCCTGCATCGTCCATGAGGAATTCAAGGCCAAGCAACTGGCCGACATGAAGGCCCTGTATCCGGACGCGGCGATCCTGGTGCACCCGGAATCCCCCGAGGCGGTCATCGAACTGGCCGATGCGGTGGGTTCCACCAGTCAGTTGATCAAGGCCGCGCAAACGCTGCCGCACCAGACGTTCATCGTCGCGACCGATCGTGGCATCTTCTACAAGATGCAGCAGCTCTGCCCGGAGAAGACCTTCGTCGAAGCGCCGACCGCCGGCCAGGGGGCGACCTGTCGTAGCTGCGCGCATTGCCCGTGGATGGCGATGAATACGCTGGAGCGTACCCTGGAATGCCTGCGCACCGGCAGCAACGAGATCTTCGTCGATCCGGCGCTCGTACCGCGTGCGGTCAAGCCGCTCAAGCGCATGCTCGACTTTACCCATGCGGCGCGGCTCAAGCAGGCCGGCAACGCCTGATCGGGGCGCTAGAAAAGCGGGGCGGGTCTATCCCGCCCTTTTTCGTTTCGCTGCAAGCGTATGAGCGATTTCGACCTCAGCGCAGCATTTCATCGACCATGCGTTTTTCGTCGGTCAGCTGTTTCTGACGAGCATCGATGCGGGATGCGAGCTGGAAATTACTGGCACGACGCTTGGCGAGGCCAAGCTGTTCGATTGCCTGGTCGTAATCGCCCACCAATGCGAAATACTCCGCGCGCGCCTGGTGCAGGCCGACGATGTTGCCGCTGAGTCCGCGTACCTCGGCCACCTGATACCAGATGTCCGGGTCCTTGCTCCGCTGTTCGACCAGGCGGTCGAGTTCGCGTTCGGCCTGCTGTGTCTGGCCCTGTTTCATCGACAGGTCGATCTGCATCTGCCGCACCGGATAGTTGCCCGGATAGAGTTGCAGCATTCGCTGCAGGCGGGCATCCGCCTGCTGCAGGCGATTGGAGGTTATGTCCAGTTCGATCTGCGCCAGGTTGTAGATCAGGTCGTCCGGCTCCTTGGCGAGCAGCGGCTCCAGGCTGCTACGCGCCTCCTCGAGCTGGCCGCCCTTGATCTGGGCCAGCGCCAGGCCGTAGCGGGCGGCATCGAGCCCGGGGTTCTCGTTGAGCATGGCGCGGAAGCGCTTGGCGCCGACGCCGGGCGTGCTTTCGAATTTCAACTGCGTGCGCGCCCGTATCAGCTGGTAGCGCAGGCTGTCCTGGGCGCCGCCCGCGGGGTACTGTTCGGCGCGGTTGGTGGTGTCGGCGATGCGCGACTCGCTTACCGGGTGGGTGAGGAGGAATTCCGGCGGCTTCTGGTCGTAGCGGTACTGGCGCAACAGACGCCCGAACATGGAGGGCATCGCGCGCGGGTCGTAGCCGGCTTTTTCCAGGTTGACGATGCCGATGCGATCGGCTTCCTGTTCGTTCTGCCGCGAAAAACGCCGCTGAGCCTGGATGGCGGCGGCCTGGCTGGAGACGATCGCGGCGATGCCGGCATCGCCGGCTCCGGCTGCCGCTGCGACGACACCGGCGAGCATGGCCGCCATCATCGGGATCTGCATGCGCTGCTGGGCTTCGAGCCCGCGGGCGAAATGGCGCTGCGAGAGGTGCGCCAGTTCGTGGGCCAGTACCGAGGCGTATTCGGCTTCGGTCTGGGCGTGGATGAACAGGCCTCCGTTGACCCCGATGATCCCGCCTGGCGCGGCGAAGGCATTGAGTTGCGGGCTATCGAGCAGCACGAACTCGAGGCGGCGGTCCTGCAGCTGGCTGGTCTCGGCGAGACGATACACGCTGCTCTCGACATAGTCCTTGAGCAGCGGATCGGAAAGCTGTTGCACCTGTCCGCGCAACAGGCTCAGCCAGGCCCGCCCGAGCTGGTGCTCCTGTTCCGGTGAGACGATGCCGGAGCTCGAATCGCCCAGCGACGGCAGGTCGTCGGGCAGTGCAGGTTGGGCGATCAGGCAGGCGAGCGTCAGCAGGGTAGGGCGCAGGAATTTCATCCAGACAAGCTCATGAACGTGAGGACGCTACTGTAGCCTTGACCTTGACCGGCTGGCCAGAGGCCCTCTGTGCTAGGTATCCTGCGTGACTTTTCTGCGGAGACGACCATGACTGACGTGCCCCCCGGCAATATCGAGTGCGATGCCGAGCTGGATGCTGTCGGGCTCGATTGCCCGATGCCCCTGCTCAAGGCCAAGTTGGAGCTCAATCGCCTGGCCAGCGGTGCGGTACTCAAGGTCATGGCCAGTGATCCGGGCTCGCAACGCGATTTTCGCAGCTTCGCCAAGCTGGCCGGTCATGCGTTGCTGCATGAAGAGGTCGAGGACGGCATTTATCGTTACTGGCTACGCAAAGCCTGATTCGTTTCGAGGGGTTTCATGCTCAAGGTCCTGCGCGGTTGGGTGCATCGCTACTTCTCCGATGAAGAGGCGGTCGTGCTCGCGGTCCTGTTGTTCCTGGCATTCGCCGCGGTCCTGACGCTCGGCAACATGCTGGCGCCGGTGCTGGCCGGTCTGGTGCTGGCGTTTCTCATGCAGGGGCTGGTGGGGTTGCTCGAGCGTCTGCGGGTGCCGCATCTGCTGGCGGTCTGGCTGGTTTTCCTGATGTTCATCGGGGTGCTGGTGGTGTGCATCCTGTTCATCGTGCCGCTGCTCTGGCAGCAGGTGCTGACGCTGTTCAACGAGCTGCCGCGCATGCTGGTGGAATGGCAGTCCCTGTTGCTGCTGTTGCCGGAGCGCTATCCGCAGCTGGTCAACGAGGACCAGGTGCTGCGCGGGATCGACTTCATGCGCGGGGAGATCGGCCGCTATGGCCAGGTCATGCTGACGTCGTCGCTGTCTAGCCTGCCGCTGTTGATCGGGTTGATGATCTACCTGGTGCTGGTGCCGATCCTGGTGTTCTTCTTCCTCAAGGATCGCCAGCAGATCAGTGACTGGATCAAGGGCTACCTGCCCCGCGAGCGCGGCCTGATCACCCAGGTCTCCCAGGAAATGAACCTGCAGATTGCCAACTACATTCGCGGCAAGGCCATCGAGATACTGATCTGCGCCGTGGTGTCCTACGTGGTGTTCGCGGCGCTGGGGCTGAATTACGCCGCGCTGATGGCCATGCTGGTCGGCGTATCGGTGGTGGTGCCCTACATCGGCGCCACCGTGGTGACCATTCCCATCGCGCTGATCGCCTTGTTCCAGTGGGGTGTGGGCGACCAGTTCATCTACCTGATGGTCGCCTACACGATCATCCAGGCGCTCGATGGCAACGTGCTGGTGCCGCTGCTGTTCTCCGAGGCGGTGAACCTGCATCCGGTGGCGATCATCTGCGCGGTGCTGCTGTTCGGCGGGCTCTGGGGCTTCTGGGGCGTGTTCTTCGCGATCCCGCTGGCAACCCTGTTCAAGGCCGTGCTTTATGCCTGGCCGCGCAATGCGCCGCCGGCGCTGCCGGAGTGAGTCTGTAGAAAGAAAGGGGCCGGCTGATGCCGGCCCTTGTCGTTCAACCCTGGTTCAATGCCTGCGCGGCCTGTAGCACCGCTTCGACATGGCCGGGCACCTTGACGCCGCGCCACTGCTGGCGCAGCACGCCGTTGCGGTCGATGAGGAAGGTGCTGCGGTCGACCCCCAGGTATTCCTTGCCGTAGAGCTTCTTCAGCTTGATCACGTCGAACAGCTGGCAGAGCTGCTCGTCCTTGTCGCTGATCAGCTCGAACGGGAAGCCTTGTTTGGCGCGGAAATTCTCGTGGGTCTTGAGGCTGTCGCGCGACACGCCGAAGACCAGGGTGTTGGCCGCGAGAAAGGCCTGGTGCTGGTCGCGAAAACCCTGGCCCTCGGTGGTGCAGCCCGGGGTGTTGTCCTTCGGGTAGAAGTACAGCACCACCTGCTTGCCGACGAGCGACTCGAGGCTGACCTGCTGGCCGCTGGTGGCCTGGGCCTGGAAGGGCGGGACGGGCTGGTCGAGTTCGACGGCCATATGGACTCCTTGTAGGTCTTACGGATTCTGCGGACGCCAGGGTTCGATCAATGCGTCGAGGTTCAGCGCGTCGGCGAAATCGAGGAACTGGTCGCGCAGCCAGCTGATCTGGGTGCCGGCGGGGAGGGTGACCGTCAGGGTGGCATTGAGCATGGTGCCGCCGGTCTGGGGCGCCTGGTAAGTGTCGCAGGTCAGGCTTTCCAGCTCGACACGGTGGTCGATGAAGAACTGGCACAGTTCGTTGAGGATGTCCGGGCGGTACGCCGCGCTGACGTAGGCTACATAGGGCAGCGCCTGCGGGCGGCTTTCCAGCGCCTCGCTGCGCACCACGTTGGCGGTGAAGGCGTGCTTCTTGGCCAGCCCGGGCAGCGCGGTCTCCATGCGGGCCAGCGCATCCCAGCTGCCGGCGACTTCCAGGACCAGCGCACTGCACTCGCCATGGCGCGTCAGCCGGGTGCTGACTACGGCGCAGCGGTTCTCGTTGGCGGCCCGGCAGAGCACGTTGGTCAGCTCCATGGGGTTGGCGCCGAGGGCGCTGATGACGAGAAATTGTTCGCGGGGTACGGGCGGGGTGGACATGCAGCATTCCTGGCGGTGGTGAATCGGTCGGCCAGCCAAGCCGAAAACGGCTAAGGGTAGCGAAAAGCGCGCCACGAGGGAATGTGTATCGGCAAATGAGCGGCACCGCTCCGTTGCGTGCCCGGGCATGGCGGCCGGCGTTGCGCGCCGTGTTTGCAGGCCACTCGCAAAGCGCCTGGGAGCCTTGTACCATTACGGCTCTTTTAATTATTCCGGCAGGAGTGGTTTGCATGATTGCGGGCAGTATAGTGGCGCTGGTCACGCCCATGGATGCGCAGGGCGGCCTGGACTGGGACAGCCTGAGCAAGCTGGTGGATTTCCATTTGCAGGAAGGCACCCATGCAATCGTTGCTGTCGGGACCACGGGTGAATCGGCCACGCTGAGTGTCGCCGAACACATCGAGGTGATCCGGCGGGTCGTCGACCAGGTCAACGGTCGCATCCCGGTGATCGCCGGTACCGGCGCCAACTCCACCAGCGAGGCCGTCGAGCTGACCGAGAACGCCAAGTCCGCCGGCGCCGATGCCTGCCTGCTGGTGACACCGTACTACAACAAACCGACCCAGGAAGGCCTGTACCTGCACTTCAAGCACATCGCCGAAGCCGTGGCGATCCCGCAGATCCTCTACAACGTGCCTGGGCGTACCGTATGCGACATGCTGCCGGATACGGTCGAGCGGCTGTCGAAGGTGCCGAACATCATCGGCATCAAGGAAGCCACCGGCGACCTCAAGCGCGGCCAGGAAGTGCTGGATCGCGTCAGCAAGGATTTCCTCGTCTATTCCGGTGACGATCCGACTGCCGTCGAACTGATGCTGATGGGCGGCAAGGGCAATATCTCGGTGACCGCCAACGTCGCGCCGCGCGCGATGAGCGACCTCTGCAAGGCCGCGATGGCCGGTGACGCCGAGACGGCGCGCGCCATCAACGAGCGTCTGATGCCACTGCACCGCGCCCTGTTCCTCGAAGCCAACCCGATTCCGGTCAAGTGGGCGCTGCACGAGATGGGCCTGATGGGCAACGGCATCCGCTTGCCGCTGACCTGGTTGAGCCAGAGCTTCCAGGAACCGCTACGCCAGGCAATGCGCCAAACCGGTGTGCTGGCTTAATAACAAAGGAATACGCATGAAGCGACTGGCCGGACTCTCGACCCTTGCTCTGATCATCTCTGCCACCAGCGGTTGCGGCTGGCTATGGGGCGAAGACGGATACTTCCGCGATCGCGGAAGCGACTATCTCTCGGCGCGCCAGGTCGCGCCGATGCAGGTGGCGGTCGAGGGCGAGATCCGTCCGCTCGACCCGCTGCTACCGATTCCGCAGCAGGTCGCCGACAGCACCGTCAGCGGCGAGTATGAAGTGCCGCGCCCCCAGCGTTTGCAGGTCGCGGCCGATATCAGCGATTTCAGCATCCAGACCTCTGGCGATTCTCGCTGGCTGGTCGCGCAGCATACGCCTTCGCAAGTATGGAATGCGGCACGGCAATTCTTCACCGACAATGGTTTCAGCCTTGCCGAAGAGCGTCCGCAGACAGGCGAATTCAGCACCGCCTGGCAGCGCAGCGAGCAGCTCGACCAGGCCCTGGTGCGCAACCTGGGCATCCAGGACAGTGAAACCCGCGTGCGCGTACGCGTCGAGCCGGGCGTGCAGCGCAACACCAGCGAGATCTTCCTGGTCAGCGTCAAGCGTCCTGCCGGCAGCACCACCGACGTGGCCTGGCCGGAAACCTCCAGCAACAAGGAACTCGATCGCGTGCTGCTCGACGAGCTGCAGGCCAGCCTGAACCGCAGTGCCCAGGCAGGCGGTTCCGTATCGCTGCTGGCCGAGCGTGATTTCGACGCGCCGAGCCGGGTCAGCCTGATCGAAGACGGCAACGGCAACCCGGTGTTGCAGCTCGATAGCGATTTCGATCGTGCCTGGTCCAGCATCGGCCGTGCCCTGCAGGCCAGCGATGTACGGGTCGACGACCTGGATCGCAGCCTGGGCGTGTATTACGTCAACCTGGCCGAGGGCGCCGTGAATGCGGACGACAAGCCTGGCTTCTTCGCCCGGCTGTTCGGCGGTGCGCCGGACAAGGACGAGATCGAGGCGCGCGCCGAGCGCTATCAGCTTCGCCTGACACGCGCCGCCGACAGCATCCAGGTGACGCTGGACAAGAGCATCGATAGCGTCGCGCCGGCCGATGTCGCCCGCCGCGTGCTCAACCTGATCAAGGACAATCTGGGCTGAGTGAACCGCAGCCCATGCTCCGATCCAATAGGCGAAACCCCGGGTTTCGCCTGTTTCGTTTCTGATGACCTGCTAACTGCGGAAATTGCCCCATGACCACTCCCACCGCCCTCAGCCTGAAGAAAATCTACTCGGGCAAGGTTCGCGACCTCTACGAGATCGACGAAAAACGCATGCTCATGGTCGCCACCGATCGCCTTTCGGCGTTCGACGTGATCCTCGCCGAGCCGATTCCGGAGAAGGGCAAGATCCTCACCGCCATCTCCAACTTCTGGTTCGACAAGCTCAAGGACCTGGTGCCCAACCATTTCACCGGTGACAGGGTCGAGGACGTGGTGCCGGCTGCCGAACTGCCGCTGGTCGAAGGACGAGCGGTGGTGGCCAAGCGCCTCAAGCCGGTCGCGGTGGAGGCCATCGTGCGCGGTTACATCGCCGGTTCGGGCTGGAAGGAATACCAGAAGAGCGGCACCGTTTGCGGCATCCAGTTGCCGGCCGGGTTGAAGGAGGCGGCCAAGCTGCCGCAACCGATCTTCACCCCGTCGACCAAGGCGGCCGTCGGCGATCACGACGAGAACATCTCCTTCGAGCAGTGCGAAGCCATCGTCGGCAAGGAACTGGCGGCCAAGGTGCGCGACGTCTCCATCGCGCTGTACAGCGCGGCGGTCGAATACGCCGCCACCCGCGGCATCATCATCGCCGACACCAAGTTCGAGTTCGGCCTCGACGAAGACGGCACCCTGACCTTGATGGACGAGGTGCTGACGCCCGATTCGAGCCGCTTCTGGCCGGCCGACAGCTACGAAGAGGGCAAGAACCCGCCGAGCTTCGACAAGCAGTTCGTCCGCGACTGGCTGGAGTCCACCGGCTGGAACAAGCAGCCACCCGCGCCCGCGGTGCCCGCTGACGTCGCGCAGAAGACCGCCGACAAATACCGCGAGGCGCTGAGCCGCCTGACCACCTGAATGACCGGTGGCTGCAACATGCTGAAAAGCTGAAAAAATGTATGCGGTTGGGGTTCGACAAAGCCCGCTGAACTGCTATCATGCGCGCCGCTGGAGAGATGCCGGAGTGGCCGAACGGGACGGATTCGAAATCCGTTGTACCCTCGCGGGTACCTAGGGTTCAAATCCCTATCTCTCCGCCATTACATGAAACACGAAGCCCCTGATTTCAAAGCAGAGATCAGGGGCTTCGTCGTTTCTGGGTGGGCACTAACCCTCTCCGCCTATTCCGAGGTGACGGCTGAGATCGGTCAACGCCAGATATCGATACCCAAGCCTGTGTCGCCTTTTCAGCCCTTCCAGGCCGACGCGCGGATCACGCTGCAGAAGTTGCCTCGGTGGAAATGCGGTTCCTTGTCGTGAATCACATCGGCCTTCACGTTACCGAATGTGGTTTCGGGCTTGTGCCTGATGCCGTCGTAGAAGGCCTGGATAATGTCCTCCTTGAAATGCTTGGTACGTGGATGTACGCGCACCACGGCTTCACGGTCGATATCGACGAAGCTGTCGTAACGAATGCCGAGCACGTCCATTTCCACCCCTGCCGTCAGCAAGGCGATCTCAGATGCCATGAACTCGGGGATGCCAGGGGTCGTATGCAGGGCGATGGCGGTCCAGACCTTCTCGACCTCGCGCTCGCCTATGCCGCGGCTGCGCAGGAAATCGGCAGCCGCATTGGCACCATCGACTTCGAAACGCTTGTCATGGCTGCTGTGCGCATGGGTCAACCCCATGTCGTGGAACATGGCGCCGGCATAGAGCAGCTCCGGGTCGTAGCGCAACCCGCGTTGCCGACCCGCCAGCGAGGCCCAGTAATAGACGCGACTGGAGTGATGGAACAGCAACGGTGATTCGGTATCGCGTACCAGCTCGGTGATTTCATGGGCCAGCTTGCTATCGGGAATGGTGATGTCGCCAAGAGTGAAGTGCATGGTCGACTCCTGTTCGGTGGAGGGGTTGTCTCGAGTTTATGGAGGCAGCAGAATGTCCTCAATCATCGTTAAGCGACGAAATGAGCCATTTGCGAACATTCCGGACGTCCGCCATGCCTGCATCACGAAATATCGGTCTCCTGGGTATCGAAGGGGTCCAGTTGCTGGACATATCGGGCCCGCTCGACGTCTTCGCCGAAGCCAACGTGCAAGCCGGCGCCGAGATCTATCACCTGCATGTGGTAGCGCTGCGACGTGGTCCAGTGCGGGCGTCATCAGGCGCGAGACTGTTGCCGGACATCGTGATCGAGGACGATCCGAAAGCAGCGCGCTTGCCCAGGTTCCACACGTTACTGGTTGCCGGTGCGCCGCATGTGGGCGACGCTACAGCCGAACCGCTGGTGCTCGATTGGATCCGGCGAACGGCCCCTTTGGCTCGGCGCTTCGGCTCGGTCTGCAGCGGCGCATTCCTTCTAGCGGAGGCCGGCTTGCTCGATGGCCATCGCATCACGACCCACTGGGCTGTGGCCGACGCACTGGCGGCACGCTATCCCGAGGTGAAGGTGGACGCCGATGCAATCCATGTACGCGACGGCAAGCTGCACACGGCGGCGGGTGTCACCGCGGGGATGGACCTGGCGCTGGCGCTCGTCGAGGAAGATCTTGGCCGTGACATCGCTCTCAAGGTCGCCAGCCAACTGGTGATGTACTTCAAGCGCCCCGGCGGCCAGGCGCAGTTCAGCCGACGTGAAGCCCCCGCGGCAGCGAATCGCTCAGCATTGCAGGAACTGCAGCGCTGGGTCGCGGCGCATCCAGCGCAATCGCACGATGTACAGAGCCTGGCGGCGCGGATCGGTGTCAGCCCGCGTCACCTGTCGCGACTCTTTCGCGACGAGGTGGGCGTAACGCCTGCAAGCTGGGTAGAAGCGGCGCGAGTCTCGGCGGCGAGGCTCTTGCTCGAAGAGGGAAACCTCGCACCCAAGCAGGTGGCAGGGGCGTGCGGCTTTTCCAGCGTCGATACCTTGCGACGGGCATTCATGCGCGTCGTGGGAGTAACGCCGGCGGAGTATCGCAAGCAATATGCCTCGGCGCTGGAGTGAGGGATGCCACTGCTCGGCACTGAACTGCCCGACCCAGTGGAATTCGGGGCGTGCGGTATGATGGCCGCGACGGTTGCGGCCGAACCGTCGCTATCCGCCCAGAAGCTGCTATTGGCCAAGCGGTCGTGATCTCCCGGTTCAGGCAATGGCAGCCGCCGGCGTGTTGCGGAAACTGATCGCCATGCGGTTATAGGCATTCATCAAGCTAACCGCGATCGTCAGGTCCACCAATTCTTTCTCGCTGAACGCTGCCCTCGCTGCCTGGTAGTCCGCGTCGGGAACGCCCGTGGCAGAAACGCGTGTCACCGTCTCCGCCCAGGCGAGCGCTGCGCGTTCCTGCGTAGTGAACAGCTCTCCGGCTTCGCTCCAGGCCTGGACCAGCGCGATCTTCTCGACTTTCACGCCCTTGTTCAGCAAATCTCGTGTGTGCATGTCGAGGCAATAGGCGCAGTTATTGATTTGCGATATGCGCAGGTACATCAGTTCCACCAACTCGCCCGGCAAACCGCTTTGGAGAACGTAGCCATATACCCCGGCGAGGGCCTTCGCACCGCCCGGTGCAACTTGGTTGTAGTCGATTCGTTGTGTCATTTTCGGTTCCTTGTTCGATCCTGTGAGTCACTTCGTCGGCGTGGTCAGTTCTTTGTCTTCGGTGTCGACGACGAACACGGCCAATAACTTTGCCGGTTCTGTTTTGCTCGCATTGCGGCTGATGGAATGGCTCGCACCCGGCGGCTCCGACCAACTCTGCCCCGTGTTGTAAATGCGTGGCTTGCCGTCGTTGACCTTCGATTCGATAGAGCCGGCCACCACATAGGCATAGATATAGGCCGACTTGGCGTGAACGTGCGAAACGAGGCACTGCCTGGGGGGTATACGACCTCTACTGCTATCAGGGATTTTCCGGGGAGATTAGGGATGGTCTCCTCGAAGTTGGGGATGACCTCATCTAGAGATTGATCCGCCAATGAGGGGTGGCGCAGGCGAATGCCGCGATAGCACATAGTGCTGCAGTGAAGCCATTGGCTCGTTTGGTCATGGACATTGTCCTCTGGGAGGGGGCAGGGCGACTTTAATAGGGCATATTTTCCGGATAAAGTATTTGGAATAGTTTTTTCTTTACGAGTTTTCGGATAATCATGGCGCTCGATCGCTTGGAGGCTATGCGCGCTTTTTGTCGCATCGTCGAGGTAGGCAGCTTCAACAAGGCTGCGGAATCGCTGGGCTTGGCCACCACGACGGTTTCAGGCCAGGTCCAGTCGTTGGAGAAGCTTTTGGGGATCAAACTGCTGCACCGCAGTACCCGCAAGGTTTCGCCTACGACCGAAGGCGCTGCGTACTATGCGCGCGCGGAATGTGATTGACGAGGTAGACGAGCTGGAGGCGTCGGTCTCGCAAAGCCATAACCTTGTCAGGGGGCGGGTTGCGGTCGAAATGCCTTCGCCGGTCGGCATCTTTCTGGTTATTCCCGCGTTGCCCGATTTCGCGGCGAAGTTTCCGGAAATCCGGCTTGATATCGGTTGCAGTGAACGCGTCGTCGGATTAGCGGAAGAAGGCATCGACTGTGCGATCAGGGGCGGGACGTTGGTCGATCTTGATCTGGTATCCAGAGCTATTGGGCAGATGCGATTTTGCTTCTGCGCATCTCCCTCATACCTGGCAACGGCACCTCTGCTCAATCATCCTGGCGACCTGACGCAGCATCGGCATCTGGGATTCAAGTTCCCCGGAACGGGTAGGCGCTTCATTCCAACCTTAACGCGTGGGAATGAAAGCTTCACACTCGACCAGACTCCCTATATGTATTTCAACAATGGCAGCGCAGTTACCGCCGCTGCCGTGGCAGGTCTTGGCATTGCATACTTGCCCAGGGCCGAAATCGAGCATCAACTCCAGGCTGGTGATCTTGTCGAGATTTTTGGCGACTGGCATATGGCAAGCATGCCTATTTCGATCGTTTATCCGTCGACCAGGCATATATCGGCCAAAGTCCGCGCATTCGCCGATTGGATCGCGCTATTGATGGAGTCCGATCCGTTGTGGCGTTTGGACGGATAAGACAGCTAGGCATTTGAGGGCAGGATTCAAGCGGTAGTCGAACCGGCCATGTTTTCCTGATAGGCGCATTACGAAAAAAGCCCAGGCGTGTTCAGGCCCGGGCTACGGTATTGCGTTCGCATCGGATGATATGTGCCAGGACCATTCGGAGATGGTCGATGCGACGGTGTAGGGTTCAGACCGAACCCGCTGGCGCAACGGCAGGAAAGTCCTTCTCGGGATCAAACACGTTATTGAAAAAGTTCGTCAGGGAGTACATGGCCACCAGCGCGACGATCTCCATGACGTTCGCATCCGTGTAGCCGGCATCGCGGACGGCTTTCAGATCGGCATCACCGATCTGGCCGCGGGTCTCGATGATTGTGCGCGCGAACTGGACGGCGGCGTCCCGCTTCGGGTCGCTGGCATGGCCCGTCCGGGCGAGAATGATTTCATCGGCCGGCAGCTTGGCCATATGCTCGGCAGTAAAGCTGTGAACCATCAGGCAGTAGTTGCAGCCATTCACTTCGGACACGGCGAGGCCGATACTGTCACGCGTCTTCACGTCGAGCGCCTTGCTCAGTGAGCCGAGCAGGGTGGTCCATGCGTTGAACGCAATCGGGCTCGCCGCGAAGGTCGCCATCATATTTGGGGTGAACCCGATGTTCTTGGTGAACATATCGAGGGTCGGTTTCGAATCAGCCGGAATCTGTTCCGGTTTCAGCGCTGCAGCTCTTGGCATCGTAGTCTCCGTAAGTTACGGGTTTTCTAAGTAGGGGAAGTCCACGTCGGGAGCGTTCCTCGGCTTATCTCGCATCCAGGTCGTGGGGCGAGGCTGATCAGGCCGTCAAGCGGGAAATATCTGGTGGTTGTCTTCCCCTTGGCTGCCGTCTGCTCGTTCGCCGCGATCATTGCTGCGGTGACACCGCCTAGATCAAGTCCAACACCTCGGCCACCGGGCGGCGCGGCTTCTGCAGCCAGTTCCCCGGACGCTCCGCTCCTACGGACAGCAGCATGACCGGCACCTCGTTCTCGGCCAGGCCGAACTCGCGGTGCACTGCTTCGGCATCGAACCCGATCATCGGTGTCGAGCCCAGGCCCAGCGAGCGGGCCGCATAGATCATCGCTGCCGCGCCGAAGGTGCCGGTGCGTACTGCCTCGTCGCGCTGACGCTGCGGGTATTCCATGTACAGCTGTCTCGCGGGGATTTCCCATTCCGGCACCATCGCTGCTGGCATGACGCCTGCTTCGACCAATGGAGCAAGACGTTCCGGTATTACGCTGGAATCGGCCAGCTGGCCGCAAACGATGAAGGTAAATCGGCGGCTGGTTCCAAGCGATCGGGCTCAGCCGAGCTTTGGCAGCGGCCGTGCGCACGGCGATGAAGCGCCAGTTCTGCAAGTGGAAGGATGTCGGTGCGGCGGTACCGATTCGCACCAGTTCGCGAATCTGGTCGTCGCTCAAGGTGGCAGCGGGGTCGTAATACTTGGCGGCGCTTCGGCTCAAGATACATTCGATGACGGCGTTGATCTGGGGGGCTCCATTGGTCATGGTCATTCCTCTGGGCGAACGGATCGATTACTTCGTAAGGGTCTCCAGTGGGCAGGCGTCGCCCGAGCTTGAGCGCGTGTCCGATATTGCTGCGGAGCGGAGATCCCGTGTCCGGTTTATCGGCTCAGGGGTGGATAGCCATGGGTGTAGATCCAGTCTGACGCTTGTGCCGGCACGTGACAGGACTGACAGTCCTTCCTGTAGTCCGTGGATGTGGTCCTCATGGGATCAGCCGCATCGAACCAGGCCCAGCCCCAACCGTCGCCCCACAGCTTGTTTGCGGGGTATCGGCCGATGTCGTCTTTCACCATGACGAACCAGCCAGCGCGGGTGCCGGCACTGCTTACCGTTCCGGTTGTCATGGGTTGGGTGGTCGTCTTGAACACTTCCTTCACGAGGATGGTGCCATCGGGAAAGTGCCCGGCCTTGCGGTATGCGTCGATGGTTCCGGGAGATGCATAGACCACGTGCATCTCCTTTGAGCCCGGGCCTGCGTCTGCGGCCACCGCCCAGGTACCCAGCATCTGATAAGCGGTCTGATAGTCGGCAGGGACTTTTATATTTCCCTTGTCGTCGACAACGGTTGCAGTCGTTTCGTAGGGTGTGCGCATATCACTCTGCCCGTAGGCAGTGACGATGACCATCATGGACAATCCTGCCAGCGCGACGCCTAGGGCACCGACTATTCTCATGGCACAGTTCCTCGTGTTGGTTGACCGATGACGTTTGCTGACGATTTCACTTGTCAAGCAGCGGGTAGAACTGTGTCCAGACATCATCTTTCTTGGCGCTCGCCATGTGGCAGAACGCGCACTCTTCTTTGGGTTTCGCCTTGGCCGTTGCTGCCTTCGGCTCATGGTGATTGAAGTTGAAGTAACCCCAGCCGCCGGTATCGGCATAGCGCTTGGAGTCTTTGACAGTCACGTCGGCGCCATTCAACTTCCCTGGGAAATAGCCGCGTCCGGAGGCTTCGGTGCGCGATCCATCCGGGTTCTCGCCCGGGATGGTCAGCTGCAGTTCCTTGAAGAAGATCGTTCCCTCCGGGAACTCACCGGTTTTCTTGTAGATTTCGTACGAGCCGGGCTCGATATAGACGTTGTGGAATTCCGGGAAGTTGGCCTTCCCGTCGTTGAGTCCGTTGGGCGTAAGCGGTGAGCCGACGAAGATCCACTCATTGAAATTCTTCGGCAAAAGCAACTCGCCTGATTTCGTGTATTCGGGAAGATAGCGTTCTCTTGCCTGTGCGTTGCCATTATCGGATGGCGACTGGGCGTGTGCGGTTGTCATGGCAAGAGCGCTGGAAATCGCGGTGGCAATCAGTAAGGGAGTACGCATTGGCTTTCTCCTTTCTTCCACGAATAGTTGGAGTTTCATCGTAGTTTTGTATGCGTACTTTTTGGTCTCGAATTGGTTCTGATTCGTCCAGAATTTTTAATCGTATTTGTCGAATTGCATTCATGTTTGGGGTGCTTTCATAATCGTCCTTCTCTTGTTCTGGTCGCTTGAATAATCGCTCATGTCCGAATCGCCCTTATCCGCGCATGTGATCCTGGATCAATTGCTAGCTGTTCTTGATATCGGCGTAACCCATTTCACGGTTTGCGATATACGTAACGGTTGGGGAATGCGCTTCGATTCCTGCAAGACGGCGAGTTTGCATTACTGCCTGGAGGGTGCTGGCACACTGGCGGTTCATGGCGGACCGCCTATTCAACTCGAGCCACACAGTTTCGTACTTCTGCCACCTGGGGTTGCTTACCACCTTGAAAGCGCCTCGATAAAACCGGTGCGGCTTGAATACCGGGCGCGCGTGTGCGGGGTGTCGTCACAGGAATCCGTGCCAACGCTAATCGCCGGCGAAGGCCTGCAAGGCATTACTACGGCGTGCGGTGAGCTTCGTATCGGATTGGCTGGTGGGGTGGATCCTTTCGGCTCACTGGGAAAGCCATTGGTAGTGCACTTTGGCGGCAGCGGCGGATTGCGAGACCAGTTTGTCATGTTGTTGGCTGAGTCGGCCCGGCCAGGCGTCGGCTCGCGTGTTCTGACCGAGGCATTGCTCAAGCAATGCCTGGTACTGGCGCTGCGGCGCTGGATTGAGCGTGATCCCTCGCCATTACCCTGGTTGGCTGCCATGGCGGATACACGACTAAGCCGTGCTTTACTCGCTATTTTTGAGCAGCCTGCCGTCGCCTATACGGTAGACAGTCTCGCGCTGATTGCAGGGATGAGTCGTTCGGCGTTTGCTGCCGCATTCCAGCGCGCCTTCGGGCAATCGCCGATGAGTCTGGTCAAACTGGTGAGGTTGCGTCGTGCCAGTGAGTTATTGATCACGACAGCACTTCCAGTCGCCGAGGTCGCCAAGCGAGCCGGATTTTCCAGCAGAAGTAATTTCTCTCTGGCGTTTAGCCAACTTTACGGCATGGACCCCAGTGGCTTTCGCCGTACGTTTTCGGTGATAGGAAAAAATAGTGGTTTCGAAAAGAGCACGTAGTCGTCGCCAGAACATCGGAAGTTCACCTTCCCGCATAACCAGCCGGTAACGGCGTCATCATCGGTGCTGGCGCTGCTGGTTCTGCTGCCTGCAGAGTCGTTGCCCGAATCCGCGATGTAGCGTTCTCGCGGCGCATCTGGCGTGAACGTACCGATGCATTTCAAAAGCGTTTTATGCGCTTTACGGATAAAGCGCGCCCTCATGGGAGTGCTCGCCGGTAGTGCCTTTTCTACGCTTGGACCCAACGAGCGGCCCGGACTGTTGCCGGGCCGGGATTGACTGGGTACGAGACATGACCGTCTATCTGCATTGCCTATCCCATACCCCGCTCATGGGGCACGTGGACCCCGCCCCGGCGGTACTCGACGAGGTCGATGGCGTCATCGCCGCGGCACGCCAGCGTATCGCTGCGTTCGACCCGGAGTTGGTGATCCTCTTCAGCCCTGACCACTACAACGGCTTTTTCTACGATGTCATGCCGTCGTTCTGCATCGGCATGGCGGCCCACGCCATCGGCGATTTCGGCACTCTCGCCGGAGCGCTGCTGGTACCGCAGGAGCTTGCCGAAAACTGTGCAGCGTCCGTGCTGGACGCCGGGGTGGACAGCGCCGTGTCCTATCGCATGCAGCTCGACCACGGGGCCGCGCAGCCGCTGGAGATGCTGGTGGGTGGCCTGCGCAACGTGCCGGTGATCCCGGTCTTCATCAATTCGCTGGCGACCCCGCTGCCGAGTTTCCAGCGGGCCCGCCTGCTGGGCGAGGCGATCGGGCGCTGGGCAGGCACGCTGGGCAAGCGTGTCCTGCTGCTCGGTTCCGGAGGCTTGTCGCATCAGCCGCCGGTGCCGGAGCTGGCCAAGGTCGAAGGCCTTATGGCGGACCGGCTCAAGGGCAGTGGCCGGCATCTGCCGGCCGATGAGCGCGAAGCACGTACGCAGCGGGTGATTCTCGCGGCGCAGCGGTTCGCCGAAGACCAGCAGTCGCTGCATCCCCTCAATCCCGACTGGGATCAGCACTTCATCACCCTGTTGGAGCAGGGGCGCCTGGGCGAGCTGGATGCCATGAGCAACGCCGAATTGTCGGCCTTGGCGGGCAAGTCCACGCATGAGATCAAGACCTGGGTGGCGGCCTTCGCTGCCTTGTCGATGTATGGCCCTTACCAGACCAGCGACCGTTATTACCGCCCGGTTCCCGAGTGGATTGCCGGTTTCGGCTCGCTGAGCGCGAGTCGGGTCGAGCCAGATTGAAACCGGGAGATATGCCATGAGTCAGTACAGCGAAACCGCCACCAGCCGCTTTGCCCGCATCGAGGATCAGGGCGTCGACCTGAACGTCCATTATCACGACTGCGGCGAGGGCGGCGAGGTGGTGGTGATGCTCCACGGCTCCGGCCCCGGGGCCAGTGGCTGGTCCAACTTCAGTCGCAACGTGGAGCCCCTGGTCGCGGCCGGATTCCGCGTGCTGTTGATGGACTGCCCCGGCTGGAGCAAGAGCGACAGCATCGTCTGCAGCGAATCGCGTTCGGCGCTCAATGCGCGCGTGCTCAAGGGGCTGCTGGATCAATTGGCGATTTCCCGCGCGCATCTGATCGGCAACTCCATGGGTGGCCACAGCGCCGTGGCCTTTGCGCTGGCCTATCCGCAACACATCGACCGCCTGGTGCTGATGGGTGGCGGAACCGGCGGCGCAAGCCCATTCGTGCCGATGCCGACCGAAGGCATCAAGCTGCTGCAGAAGGTGTATCGCGAGCCGACGCGGGAAAATCTGCAGCAGATGATGGACATCTTCGTCTACGACACCCGCGACCTGACGCCGGAACTGATTGCCGGGCGTCTGGAGAACATTCTTCTGCGCCGCGACCATCTGGAGAATTTCACCCAGAGCCTGGCCGTGAATCCGCGCCAGTTCCCCGATGTTTCCATGCGCCTGGGCGAGATCGCCGCGCCAACGCTGGTGATCTGGGGGCGGAACGATCGTTTCGTGCCCATGGATACCGGGTTGCGCCTGGTCGCCGGCATCCCCAACAGCGAACTGCATGTATTCAACAATTGCGGCCACTGGGTGCAGTGGGAGCATGCCGAGCGCTTCAACCGCCTGGTGGCGGATTTCCTCGGCAACTGATCCGGCACCCGATGCCAGCGGGCCGGTGCCGCTCTCGGAAAGAACTCATGGTTCTGTCCCAACTGCGTGTTGCTCGAAGTGTCGAGCTGTTCCGAACGTCCGTAGGAGCGGGCCGTGCCCGCCAAGCTTTGCGCGCCGGAATATTCGCGGGCATGGCCCGCTCCTACAGGGATACGTCTATCCACAACGGCCAACTCGGGCAGGCTCCAACTTATTGCGCTGGCGGGATAACGCCGTAGCTGGCGGGAGCGCCGCCGGCGGCGAGCGTTTCCTAGCATCGGCATCAACAGGTTTCGCGTCTCCGGCGGTCGGGCTTGCCTGCTGCGGGAGCGATGCGGTGAACACGAGGTGAATATGAGCGTGACCCAGGACATTCTCGAACAATTGGCTGCGGCCCTGCGCGCGGCCGAGTGTAGCGGCGAGGCGATCACGCCGCTGCGTGAGCGCATAGGGGAGGATGCCGGCGAGGCGGCCTATGCCATTCAGCGCCTGAACGTGGCCCATGCCGAGGCCGCCGGCCGGCGCGTGGTGGGCCGCAAGATCGGCCTGACCAACCCCAAGGTGCAGGCACAGCTGGGCGTGGACCAGCCGGATTTCGGCACCCTGTTCGCCGACATGTGCTATGGCGACAACGAGACCGTGCCCTTCGGTCGGGTGATGCAGCCGAAGATCGAGGCCGAGATCGCGCTGATCCTGCACCGCGACCTGCCCCGGGCCGATACCACCTTCGCCGAGCTGCTGGAGGCCACCGGTTGGGTCCTGCCGTCATTGGAGATCGTCGGTTCGCGGGTACAGGGCTGGAATATCCGTTTCGTCGATACCGTGGCCGACAACGCTTCCAGCGGCTGCTTCGTGCTGGGGGGGCCGGCGTTGCCGGTAGCGGGCGTCGATCTGCGCAAGGCGAGCATGAGCATGACCCGCAACGGCGAGCTGGTCTGCACCGGTAGCGGCGCCGAATGCCTGGGGCATCCGCTCAACGCCGCCGTCTGGCTGGCACGCACCATGGCCCGCCTGGGCCAGCCGCTGCGCGCCGGCGACATCGTACTCACCGGTGCCCTGGGACCGATGGTCGGGGTTAATCCGGGTGATCGTTTCGAGGCTGTGATCGAGGGCGTCGGCCAGGTCGCAGCGACTTTCTCCGCCGAGTGATCGGCAAGCCCTACAGCAAAGAGCATCTTCATGAACAAACTCAAGGTTGCCATCGTCGGTTCCGGCAATATCGGCACCGACCTGATGATCAAGATCATGCGCCATGGCCGGCACCTGGAAATGGCTGCCATGGTCGGTATCGATCCCGACTCCGACGGCCTGGCCCGGGCGCAGCGCCTGGGCGTGGCCACCACCCACGAAGGCGTGGAAGGCCTGGCGCGGCTGGAGGTGTTCGCGGACATCGACTTCGTCTTCGATGCGACCTCCGCCTCGGCTCACGTGAAGAACGATGCCTTCCTGCGCGCGATCAAGCCGGGCATCCGCCTGATCGACCTGACGCCGGCGGCCATCGGCCCGTACTGCGTGCCGGTGGTCAACGGCGAGGCACACGTCGACCGGCTCAACGTCAACATGGTCACCTGCGGTGGCCAGGCGACCATCCCGATGGTCGCCGCGGTGTCCCGCGTGGCCAGGGTGCACTACGCCGAGATCGTCGCCTCCATCGCCTCGAAGTCGGCAGGCCCAGGCACCCGCGCCAACATCGACGAATTCACCGAGACCACCTCCAAGGCCATCGAAGTGATCGGGGGGGCGGCCAAGGGCAAGGCGATCATCGTCATGAACCCGGCCGAGCCCCCGCTGATCATGCGCGACACCGTGTTCGTGCTGTCCGAGGCGGTCGACCAGGCGGCGGTCGAGGCTTCCATCGAGGAGATGGCCAGGGCGGTACAGGCCTACGTGCCGGGCTATCGCCTGAAGCAGAAGGTGCAATTCGACGTGATTCCCGAGTGCGCGCCGCTGAACATCCCGGGCCATGGGCGCTTTTCCGGCCTGAAGACCTCCGTGTTCCTCGAAGTGGAGGGCGCGGCCCACTACCTGCCAGCCTATGCCGGCAACCTCGACATCATGACCTCTGCCGGCCTGGCCACCGCCGAGCGGATGGCCGCACGAATGCTGAATGCCGAGGGCTAAGGACATGAGCATGACCGACAAGAAACTCTACATTTCCGACGTGACCCTACGCGATGGCAGCCATGCGATCCGCCACCAGTACTCGATCCGGAACGTGCAGGACATCGCCCGTGCGCTGGACGAGGCGAAGGTGGATTCCATCGAAGTGACCCATGGCGATGGCCTGCAGGGCTCGAGCTTCAACTACGGTTTCGGCGCCCATTCGGACCTCGAATGGATCGAGGCGGCGGCCGACGTGGTCCGGCACGCCCGGCTGACCGTCCTGCTGTTGCCGGGTATCGGCACCGTGCACGACCTCAAGGCCGCCTATGACGCCGGCGCGCGTTCGGTACGCGTGGCCACCCACTGTACCGAGGCCGACGTTTCCAGGCAGCACATCGAATATGCCCGCAACCTGGGCATGGACACCGTGGGCTTTCTGATGATGAGCCACATGATCCCGGCCGAGGCACTGGCTCGCCAGGGCAAGCTGATGGAGGACTACGGCGCCCAGTGCGTCTACATGGCCGATTCCGGCGGGGCGATGAACATGAACGACGTGCGCGATCGCATGCGCGCGTTCAAGGCGGTGCTGAACCCGGAAACCCAGACCGGCATGCACGCGCATCACAACCTGAGCCTGGGCGTGGCCAACTCCATCGTCGCGGTGGAAGAGGGCTGCGACCGCATCGATGCGAGCCTGGCCGGCATGGGCGCCGGGGCCGGCAACGCGCCGCTGGAAGTGTTCATCGCCGCCGCCGAGCGCCTGGGCTGGAACCACGGCACCGACCTGTATCGCCTGATGGATGCGGCCGACGACCTGGTGCGTCCGCTGCAGGACCGCCCGGTGCGAGTCGATCGCGAGACGCTGGGGCTCGGTTATGCCGGTGTGTACTCCAGCTTCCTGCGCCACGCCGAAGTCGCGGCCGCCAAGTACGGGCTCAAGACGCTCGACATCCTGGTCGAGCTGGGCAGGCGCCGCATGGTCGGCGGGCAGGAAGACATGATCGTCGATGTCGCGTTGGACCTGCTCGAGCAGCGGTCCTGACGAGATGCTCCTTTACGCCGTGCTTGCACGGCGTTTTTTTATTTTCCGTGACTTGCCGGGCCCGCCGCGAGCCGGTCGATTCGGACGAGGTGCTGTTGATGCTGTCCAACCTGTCGATGAAGAACAAGCTGCTCTTCACCGTCCTGCCGCTGATGCTGCTGATCTATCTGGCGACCGTGCTGCTGGTCTACTACTCCGGCAAGTCTTCGACGGAAGCGCTGGCCGAGGTGGCTGTGAATGCCGTCGCCCGACAACAGGCGGCGGAAATCTCCAAGTCTTTCGACGCCTCGCTGCACGCCCTGCGCAATACTGCCGGATTGCTGGGTAGCGAGATGATCGACGGGGAATTGCCGGACCGGCGTATTGCCGACCAGATCGCCGAATCCCTGCTTCGGTCCCAGGATTCCGCCTCGGCAGTATGGTGGGTGCCGCGACAGGGCGGGACGGACCGCAGCGTCCTCTGGCTGCGCAGCGGCGAGCACCTGCATCCGGGCCTGGAGCCACAGCGCGAAGCGCTTCTGGCGCGGATGGGGCAGGCCGGCCCGGCCAGCGTACAGGTCATCCCCCTGCTGGCACTGGACGACCGCCAGGTCATCGGGTTGCTGATGCCCGTGCTGGCGGGGCAACAGGTGGTGGGCACCCTGGGCGTCGGCCTGGATGTCGTCCAACTGCAGCAGCAGGTAGCGGCTTTGCGGCCACTGGATGTGGGCGTGGCGGCGCTGATCGCCAGCGACAACACGCTGGTGGCACATCCCGATCCTGGCCGGGTGGGCAAACGGCAACAGGACACCGAAGGCGACTTTCTTGGCGATTACTTCGAGGTGGTGATCGAGTCGGTCCGCAAGGGCCAGGGCATGACCCTGCGCTTCGATTCGCCGGCCATGTCCGAAGAGGTCTTCATGCTGGTGACGCCGGTGGCGATCGGTGCTGACGTCACGCCCTGGTCGCTGGGGCTGGCGCTACCGAGTTCCGCATTGCTCGGTGGAGTGAAGACCCTGGCCCTGCAGTTGATCCTGCTCGGGATCTTCGCATCGCTGGTGCTTGCGATCACCGTGGTGCTGTTGGGCCGGGCCCTGGCCCGGCCGCTGCAGCGGGTGGTGGAGGCCGTGCACGAGCTGGCCACCGGCGACGCCGATCTCTGCGCGCGCCTGCCGATACGCGGGGACGATGAGCTGACCAATCTTGCCCGCGAGTTCAACCGGTTCCTGGAGACGTTGTGGGAACTGGTGCGTGAAATCAACGGTACCAGCCAGGCCGTGCAAGGCATCTCGACGGAGCTGCATGCCCAAAGCCGAAGCGCGGAACGCTCGGTCGATGCACAGCGTGACGAGGTCGGCCAACTGGCCACGGCCATGCAGGAGATGGCCGCGACCGTCGATGAGGTCGCCGGCAATGCCGGGCAGGCAGCCGTCGCCACGGGGGAGGGCGATCAGGCGGTCGCATTGGGCCAGGAGAAGGTCTCCGGGCTGGTGGCAGCGATCCATGACGATGCCGACACGCTGGAGCACGTCTCGACCCTGGCGGCCCAGCTGGGCGAGGCCAGCCAGTCCATCGGCACCATCGTCGCGGTGATCAGCGACATCGCCGACCAGACCAATCTGCTTGCCCTCAATGCCTCCATCGAGTCGGCGCGGGCGGGCGAGCAGGGCAGGGGCTTCGCGGTGGTTGCCGATGAGGTACGGGCGCTGGCGCGGCGGACCCATTCGTCCACCGAGGAGGTCCGCGCCAGCATCCATCTCATCCAGGAGCGCACCGCCCGTGTCGTGGATATCATCGAGCAGAGCCGGCGCAGTTCGCTGGATAACATAGCCAGTGCCCGGCAAGCCAGCGAGGCACTGGAGAGCATCTCCCGGATCATGGCCAAGCTGCGCGGCATGAGTCAGCAGATCGCCACCGCCACGCAGCAACAGGCCGCCACCAGCGACCTGCTTTCACGCAGCCTCGTGAGCATCGCCGATTCCGCCGAACGCTCGTCCCAGAGCGCCGGGGCGGTCAGCCAGCGCAGCGACGGCCTGGAAGCCAGCGCAACGCGCCTGAACGCCCTGGTGAGCCGCTTCCGGCTCTGACGCCTCCCGGCCGGCGGCCGCGCATCCTCTGCGCGGGGCGTGGTGTCGTCGTCATTCGGTTATTTATCAATAACCAATTGAAATATAAGTATTTTTTGCGTGGCAATCGGAAGATTGCCGCGCTGCCGCCATGCTCGAAACTTGATCAGGATCATTAACCTGCACTGGGGGGATAACCCGAGCAGTCCACGGATAGTCCCCCGCGGGTACGGAGACCTAATGTCACGTTGCCTCGCCGCAGATTTCCCGGCGGCGACCAACGTGTGGATCAGTCTCATGTCGAACCTCGTTACTCGCGAACTCAGCATTGCGCAGGCGGCTACTCCGACGCCCGCTGCACGGTTGCTGAAACTCTTCATGGCGGTACTGCCGTGGATGATCATCGCCACCTTGCTCTGGGCTGGCATCTTCATTCGTCCCCAGCCGGTGGGCAGCACCATCGACCCGGCGCCGCTGGAAAGCCGTGACCAGTTCTATGGGCTGGCCCAGCTACCCGGTGGCGAGCTGCTTGCCGCGGGTAGCTACGGCAAGATCCTCAGGATCGCGCAGGACGGCAGCACCAGCCGTCTGCCCAGCGGCACCCGCCATACGCTGCAGGACATCGCCGCATGGGACGCCAGGCATGCCGTGGCTGTCGGCAATGGCGGCGTGGTGCTCTACAGCCGCGACGGCGGCGCCAGCTGGCAGCGGGCCGGCGACGTCCCGCGCTCCGAGATCGCCAACAAGCTCAATCGCGTACGTATCGGCGCCGATGGCCTGGCCATCGCCAGTGGCGAGATGGGCGCGTTGCTGATCAGCCGGGACTATGGCGTGACCTGGCAACGCCTGCGCGAAGAAGAAGACGTGGCCTGGAACGACGTGGCGATCCTCGACGACGGCCGCCTGGTACTGGTCGGCGAGTTCGGCCGGATCGTGCTCGGCGACCTGGATGGGCAGGCCTGGCACGACATCGACGGCGGCACTGGCGCCTCGCTTATGGCGGTGGCTTTCCGCGATGCCCGCAACGGCATGGCCGTCGGCCTGGAAGGCACGGTCCTGGAAACCAGCGACGGCGGCCAGAGCTGGGAGGCCCATGACGTTGGGCTCGCCGAGCACCTGTTCGACGTGGCCTGGCTGGCCGAGCAGCGGCGCTGGTTCGTCACCGGCGCCCTGGGCCGCTGGGCTCTCGGCGACGGCGGGCAATGGCAGGCCGGCAACCTGGATGAGCGCAACCTGTCCTGGCACGTGAGAGCGCTGCCGGTAGCCGGTGGCCTCTGGCTCGCCGGTGCGGACATCGGCCATTGGGATGGCCGGCGCTGGTCGCAGCTCAAGCCCTGAACCCCTCATTTGCCTAACAAAGCGAGAGCATTTCAATGATCGATCGGATAGCCGCGTTCTGTATCCGGCGCAGCGTTTGGGTGGCCAGCGCTCTGCTGCTCATGACCCTGGTGCTGGGCTGGTCCGCCCTGCATATCGAGGTGCGCACTGTCTTCGAGGACATGCTGCCCTCGCGCCACGAATACGTGCAGACGCACGAGAAGTTCAAGGACACCTTCGGCGGTTCGAACATGGTCACCATCATGTTCGAGGTGGACGAGGGCGACATCTTCCAGAAGCCGGTCCTGGAGAAGGTGCGCGAAGTGACCATGGGGCTGCGCGAGGTCTCGGCGGTCAACCCCTACCAGATCACCTCGCTGGCGTCGAAGAAGCTCAAGGAAGTCCGCGCCTCCACCACCGGCATCGTCAGCCTGCCGCTGATGTGGCCGGACCTGCCGGAGACCGCCGCGCAGATGCAGGAGCTGAGGCAGGCGGTGCTGCGTAACCCCCTGGTCTACGGCCCCTACGTATCCAAGGACCTGCAGGCGACGCTCGTCACCGTCGACTTCATCGACGAGCAGGTCGAGTACGGCAAGGTGTTCCATGAGATTCGCAGCCTGATCGACCGTGTCGACGACGGCAGCGTGAACATCCGCGTGGTCGGCGACCCGATCCTGTACGGATGGGTAGGCCACTATCTGCCGGAGACCTTCCAGCTGGTCTGCGCGGCGCTGCTGGTCACCCTGGTGATGCTGTTCATTCTGCTGCGCACCTGGCGCGGCGTGATGCTGCCGTTGCTGGCGGGGCTGGTCAGTGCCTCCTGGGCGCTGGGTATCTGCCACCTGCTGGACATCCATTTCGAGCCGCTGGTGATCGTGGTCGCCATGCTCATCACCTCCCGCGCCGTGTCCCATTCGGTGCAGATCGTCAATCGCTTCGACGACGAGCTGGAACTGTTGCCGGCCAATGCCGATACCTCGCGCACTGCGGCCAGGGTGGCGCTGGCGGACCTGTTCCGTCCCGGCATGCTGGGTGTGATCGCCGATGCGGCATGCATGGCGGTGGTGGCCCTGAGCCCGATCCCGATGCTGCAGAAGCTCACCGTGCTGGCCTGCGTCTGGGTGATGACGCTGACCGTGAGCGCGGTGATCCTGACGCCGGTCATGCTGTCGTTCATTCGCCGTCCGCACGGCATGGTGCATCCGCTCAACTGTATCCCGCTGCTGAACCGGGTGCTGGATCTGGCCACGGCCGTCAGCCTGTCGCGTGCGCGCTACGTTGTCCTTGGCGGCGGCTTTCTGCTGGTGGTCGGCGCCGGCTTCTACTCGCTGAACCTGAAGATCGGCGATGCCAACCCGGGGTCGCCGATCCTCTGGCCGGAATCGACCTACAACGTCGATGCGGACGCGATCAACAACCGCTTCGAGGGCGTGGACCGCATGTTCGTGGTGCTCGGCGAGGACGGCAACCGCGGCCTGATGAAGACCAGCGAAGCGCTGCAGGCGATGAACAGCTTCCAACGCTTCATCGAGGCACAGCCGGAAGTGGGGGGCTCCGTCTCCCTGGCCGACGTGCTGCCGCAGGTCAACCTCAGCCTGCGCGAAGGCAACCCGCGCTACCTCGAACTGGGCGACAGCAGCGCCATCAACGGCAGCCTGGTGGCCATGCTCGATTCGGTATCCGAACCCGGCGACATCTCGCGCTTCGCCGACGAGCAGTACGCCAACGGCGCGGTGACCCTGATGTTCCGCGACCGCCAGGGCGAGACCATCCGCACCGCGGTTGCACGCATCAAGGAGTTCATCGCCCAGAACCCGCTTGACGACGGCGAGTGGCAACTGGCCGGCAGCCTGATCGGCGTGATGGCTGCGGTCAACGAGATCATCCTGGCCAGCCAGGTCGAAGCGATCGCCCTGGCCCTGCTGGTGCTGGCGCTGATCTGCACCGCGGTGTACCGCTCCTCCATCGCCGGCATGGTGTTCATGGTGCCGGTGATCATCTCCAACATGCTGACCTTCGCCTTCATGACCTGGCAGGGCATCGGCATGAACATCAATACCGTGCCGGTAGCCGCCCTGGGGATCGGGCTGGGGGTGGATTACGCCTTCTACATCTCCGACCGGGTCAAGGAAGAGATCGCCATCGGCAAGAGCCCGGAGGAGGCCATCCGCATCGCGCTGCACACCGCCGGCATGGGGGTGATCGTGACGGCGAGCGTGCTGGTCTTCGCCACCCTGCTGTGGTGGGCGTCGTCGCTGCGCTTCCAGGCCGAGATGGGCCTGCTGATGGCGATCTGGCTGTCCGTGTCCGCCTTCAGCGCACTGTTCGTGATGCCGGCGCTGCTCTACGTGTTCCGCCCGCGCTTCGTCTTCGGCGAGCGCACTCGGGCAGCGGTCGCCGTTGGCAACGATTCGGCGCTCCAGATGGCTTGAGACGTAACAAGAACAACAACCACAACCCGATCAATCACTGCCGCAAACCCTGGGGAGAACATCCAATGCACACACTCATCCGTGGCGAACTACCGCGGTCCGCATTCGGCAAGCTGGCCCTGGCCGTCGCACTCGGCGTGGCGAGCACGCCGGTGCTGGCCGACACCTTCAGCTACGACGGCTACCTGCGCCAGGAAATGTCCTGGAACATGAAGAACTGGGAGGACACGCCCGATTACGACGATCGCGGCAAGCTGTCGATGTCCCGCAGCACCGTGCGCCTGAACATGCAATGGCGTCCGAGCGACGCCTTCTCCGTGGTCGCCAAGCTGCGCGGCGTGCGCGAGATCGAGACCAACTTCCTCGAGCACCTGGAGGAGATGGGCGCCAACAACTACCACGAGGCCGATGGCCGCGGCGACATCACCGATCTCTACAACAAGACCGACATCCGCGAACTGTACGTGGACTTCCCCATGGGCGAGCGCACCTGGGTACGCCTCGGCAAGCAGCAGATCGCCTGGGGCGAGACCGATTTCTTCGCCGCCAACGACCTGGTGCACGGCTTCGACAACACCTGGCGTTCGTTCCTCGAACCGGCCAACGAGGAGCTGCGCAAGACCAACATCATGGCCAAGTTCAACATCGACGTGCCGGAGCTCAACGGCGGCATCGAGACGTTCATCCGCCCCGGCCTGGACGCGAAAAGGGACATCGGCGGCACCGAGATCGACATCTATGGCGGGCGCTGGTCCAGCCAGCCCTATGCCGGCGTCGATTTCCGCAATGTCGACCCCTACAACTACAACCACGACGAGGGCGACCGCCACGACATCACCGGCGGCATCCGCTGGAATGGCCTGTGGGGCGATACCAACTACTCGCTGTCGTACCTGAAGACCTACTACAACGCCCCGATCCTCAACGCCTCCGACAACCAGGCGCTGATCGGCCGGCCCGACCTGCCGAGCGGAGCGCTCAACGGCGAGCGGACCCGTGGCGTGGCCGGCGAGGTCATCTACCCGATCGTCGACATCTTCGGCGTCACCGCCAGCAGCTATTCCGCGGCAACCGACGCCGTGTTCAGCACCGAGATGGCCTACATCAAGGACGCGCCGTACAACATCGCCCTGGACAACCCGACCATCATGAGCCAGCTGGTGGCGCCCGGTTTCGATGGCTGGGTCAAGAAGGACGTGGTCGCGCTGATGCTGCGCATGGACAAGAACCTGGCCTTCACCCAGAACCTGCTGGGCACCGAGAAGCCGATGTTCTTCTCGGTGCAGCTGTTCGACAAGTGGGTGCAGAACTACGACGAGGACGACAACCTGCTGTACAGCGTCGGCTGGGGCGGCAAGGTCAAGGAACACACGGTCATGGGCACCGCGATCTTCGACATGAGCTACGCCAACGGCCGTATCCGCCCGAACCTGGTGGTCGGCTCCGACCTGAGCAACGGCGGCGGCTTCGCCATCCCCTCGGTGACCTTCGAACTGAGCAGCAAGCTGCGCTGGAAGGTCGAGTACGACCTGTTCTGGGACGACGGCCATTACGAGAACAGCGATACCCCGCTGACCGACAACACCACGCTGTTCGGCTACCTGCACAACCGCGACCAGCTGTACACCAGCCTGACCTACTTGTTCTGAGCCCAAACGGAGACCACGAGATGACCCATTTCCGTCATGCGTTGCGTACCCCTCTGCTGGCCGGCCTGATCGCCGCCGGCGGTTTCATCGGTATTGGCAATGCCGCCGAGGTGCCGGCCGGCACCGTGATCACGGCCGCCAACATCGACCAGTTGAAGGACCAGACCTTCGAGGGCCACAGCATTGCCAGCCTGCTGACCGAGAAGCTGGAGTGGCGTATCCGCAACAGCGGCATGCAGATGCCGCTGGCGGCGTCCAAGGAAGTTCCGCTCGACCCGCGTTGGGTCGAAGCCTCCCAGGCCAACGCCGGCAAGACTTCGATCAACCGGGAAGCCTGTCGCGTCGACGGCTGGGGTGCCGGCGCACCCTTCCCGGAGATCGACGAGAAGGACCCGCAGGCCGCCGAGAAGATCCTCTGGAACTGGCACCTGGGCCAGCTGGTGGGTGACGTGTCGCAGGTTCCGGGCTACACCCAGCTGCTGGTCGATGGCAAGAAAGGAGTGCATGCCGAGCCGGTGGCCGAGTTCACCCGCTACACCATGAAGGGCCGGCTGACCGGTGACAGCACGGTGGAGGGCGACGGCAGCGAGCGTGGCCGCCAGCTGCTGTACTTCAAGTCGCCCTCGGACATGAAGGGCCTGGGGACCTACACCGTCATGTACGACTCGGACAAGGTGAACAGCGTCTGGGCCTACATTCCCGCCGTGCGCCGCGTGCGCCAGCTCTCCGGTGGCGCCTGGATGGACCCGGTGGGCTCCTCCGACCAACTGCAGGACGACCTGGAGATCTTCAACGCGCGTCCCTGCTGGTATCCCGAGTACCGCCTGCTGGGCAAGCGCAACATCCTGGCGGTGACTGCGAGCAAGCAGGGCGCCGATATCTGGAACAAGGACGGCAAGAGCTTCGCCGAGCGCTACCCGGTGATGGATCCGAACCCGCCGTACTGGAACATGACCGGCAACAGCTACGAAGTGCGTGAAGTCTACGTGGTGGAGGCCATCACGCCGTCGATCCACCCGTACAGCAAGAAGGTGCTGTACATCGATACCCAGTACCCGCGCATCCACTACGGCGAGGCCTACAACCGCAAGGGCGAGTTCTGGAAGTTCATGGAATTCCATTCCTATTCCAACCCGGCCGACGGCGACATCCGCACCACCGTGGGGGCGGTGATCGATTTCCAGCGCAACCACGCGACGATTTCGCTGATCGACACCAGCACCTGGCGCACCAACTTCGACGCCAAGGCCTCGGACTTCTCCCTGCAGGCGCTGCAGGCGGCGGGCCGCTGAGGCCCGGCTTCACCACCTTGTGTGCCGGCCCGGCCCCGTGAGGGGCGGGCCTTTCGCGTGACGCATCCGTCCTGGCTGCGCATAACCAGAAAAACAACAAGACAGGATCGACCGCTTCGTATCGGAGCCGCGATCCGAGGAGTGCCCCGTGTCCATGATGCAAGCAGCTCGTCTGCACGAGATCGGTGGTCGTTTCGTCGTCGACGAGATCCCGATACCCAGCCCCGGCCCCCACGACGTACTGGTCAAGGTTGCCGCCAGCGGGATCATCCCCAACCTGAAGAACGTCACCACCCATTTCCCCGAGTGGTATCCCTTCCTGCCGCTGCCCAGGTTGCCAGCCATCTTCGGCCTGGATTCGGCCGGTACCGTGGCCGCCGTGGGCACCCACGTCACCGCGTTCAAACCCGGCGATCGCGTCTACGTCAATCCCGGCGTAGGTTGCGGCGAGTGCCGTCACTGCCGCGAGGGCAACGCACCGCGCTGCGAGTCCTACACCTTCACCGGCTACTTCGGTTTCGGTCCCGGTTCGCAGCAGGTCTTCGAACGCTATCCGTACGCGGGCTACAGCCAGTACATGACCGCCCACGTGCACAGCCTGGTGCGCCTGCCGGATTGCCTGGGCTTCGCCGCCGCCACCCGCTTCGGCTACCTGGGCACTGCCTATTCGGCCATCCGCAAGGCGGCGCTGCGCCCGGCGCAGAACATCCTGATCCTCGGGGCCAGCGGCACCCTGGGCGTGGGGGCGGCCCTGCTGGCCCTGGCCTTCGGCGCCGCCCGCGTACTGGTGGTGGCGCGCGATGCCCTGGCGCTGGAGCGCCTGAAGGCGCTGGACCCGCGCCGTGTGGTGCCGATCCGCATCGGCGAAGGCCGCATCGCCGAGCAAGTCCGGGCATTGCTGCCGGCGGGCGTCGATTGCATGCTCGATACCCTTGGCGCCAAGGCACCCACCGAGCTATCCGTCGATGCCATGCAGGCGGTCGCCCGCGGCGGTCGCATCGTGCAGATTGGTGGCGTGGCCGGCCCCATTCCCATCGATCCGCATCCTTTCATGTGCGCCCAGCTGCAGTACCTCGGCTCGCTGTGGTTCACCACCAGCGAAGGCGAAGAGATGGCCAGCATGATGGAGTCGGGGATCCTCGACCTGTCCATTCTGGAAAATCGCCCGTATCCACTGGAGAAGCTCAACGAGGCGCTGGACGAGATCCAGGCCGAAGGCAACGGCTTCAGCAACTTCCACATTCTTCATCGGTGAGATGAGTGACGCCGCCGGTACCGCATTCCGTTGGCGCTGGCGGCCACGAGGAGAACAGGATGAAAGCACAACGCGTCGTCACCGGGCACGATGCCCGGGGCCGCTCGCGGATCGTCAGCGCCGGTGCGATTCCCGGTGACGAACCGTTCAGCAACGTTCCGGGCTTCAGTGCCGCGATGTTCTGGAAAACCGAAGCCGCGCCGCAGGTCGGCAATGTGCAGCCCGATCCGCCGGCCCGGCCTACTTCCGTCCTGCCCGGGCCGGGCGGCACCTGCGCAATGCTGGTGACCTTCCCGCCGGAGCCGGAGGTACTGCCCAGCGAAGAGCGGCTGCAGGCGGCAGGGGCGGAAATGGCCGCCCGGCTGCCCGGCCTGGCCGAGCTGTTCGAGCCGGACGCACCGGGTTTCCATCGCACCGACAGCATCGACTACGGCGTGCTCCTGGAAGGGGAGCTGACGCTCGTCCTCGACGAAGGTGAAACCACCGTGGTGAGAGCAGGCGATGTGCTGGTGCAGATGGGTACCCGCCACGCCTGGCGTAACACCGGTAACACTCCGGCCCGGATGATGTTCGTGATGGTGCACGCGAAACGCGTGTGAGACGTGGGCCCTGGCCGAGCTGGAAGACGGCTCCCTGCCGTCTCCGGTTCTTTCCATTGTCATTCATAACAAGGACATGTCGTCTCATCCGACGCTGATCGACACCGAACGGGAGGAAATACCTCCGGCCCATCGCACGGCGCTGCGATGGGCCATGAAGATAGGCATGCTTAATGCTTGATCAGGACTGTGGTCACGACGAACCGAACACTCATTGCCCTGGAGCGGCTGGTGTTCAGGCCGAAGGGAAGGATTACCGCACCATCGGCAGATGACCACGCTATGCCTTGCACTGAACCGGAGCACCTGAAAGGACGCTTTGGCCCGCGTCGGTTCAGCTAGCGATTGCAATAACAAGAATGATCCCGGGCACGACTCGGGATCGCATAAGAATCGTGCAAATCGATCTGGTTGCCTGGCCAGACCGAAGAGGGTCATGCAAATGGAACAGTTGAGTTTCCGTCCGGTTACACCGCCAGAAACCGTGCTGGCGCGTTATGAGCTTTGTCGTACCCATGACCTGGAAGAGGCTCGCCAGTGGGGTGAGAAGATCTTCTGCGAGAACCGCCTGTGCGCCGTGGATAGCAAGGGCGCGGTCAACACCCGCATCTACTACCGGCGTATCGGCAGCATCGGCATAGGCCGCATGAGTTACGGCGGTGCGGTGACAATCAGGCCGGATGTGATGGAGAACTTCGCCCTGGTGCAGATGCCCATCCGCGGGGAGGAGCGAATCGAGGTCGGCTCGCAGCGCGTAGTGTGCAACCCGCACATGGGCTCCGTGCTCAACAGCCATACCCCCACGTTGATCAACCACGCGTCCAATACCGAGAAGCTGATCATCCGCATCGATCGTAGCCTTCTCGAGCGGCATTGCCAGCAATTGCTGGGGCGTACGCTGCGGAACCAGATCGAGTTCGACTCCAGCATGCCGTTGAACACCGTGGCCGGTGCGCGCTGGCTGCGGATGGTGGGGTGGGTCTACGACTGCGTGTCGCAGGATGATGAAATCCCGCCGCTGATGGTCGCGCAGCTGGAGAGTGGCCTGGTCAGCCTGCTGCTGGCCAACCAGCCGCATACCTATTCGGCCGAACTGGCGTCAGAGGGGCCGTCGCTGGCGCCGTCCTTCGTCAAGCGGGTCGAGCGCTACATCGAGGAACAGGCCCACGAGCCGATCTCCATCGTCGACATGGCCGAGCATGCCGGCGTCAGCAGCCGCTCGCTGTTCACCGGGTTCCGCCGCTACCGCAATACTTCGCCCATGCTCTACCTGAAGGAAATCCGCCTGCGTCGGGTCAACGAAGAGCTCAAGCGGCTGGCGCCCGGTGGCGATACCGTGACGGCCGTGGCCTTCCGCTGGGGCTTCAGCCACCTCGGGCACTTCACCACCGACTACAAGCGTCGCTTCGGCGAGAGCCCCTCCGAGACCCTGGCGCACTGAGCGTGCCGGGGCGTTCGGCAATTCGCATCTTTTGGCACTGACGGGATAAGCCCAACGGTTTCGGGAGCGTCAGCGCGGACATGGCTTCTTAGGATGACTGAAAAGCGCCACATGGGGTGGCGTCTTTCCTGACAACCAGGGGGTAATCATGTCCGAGCAGCCTATCGTCCGGCGCCGTGTGGTAAAGCACGGCATCAGCGATGCCCGCGCCAACAACGCCAAGACCCAGAGCCAGTACCAGCCCTACAAGGATGCTGCCTGGGGCTTCATCAACCACTGGTACCCGGCCCTGTTCAGCAAGGAGCTGCCCGAGGACCAGGTCGAAGGCCTCATGATCTGCGGCGTGCCGCTGGTGCTGCGCCGGGTCAACGGCAAGGTCTACTGTCTCAAGGATCAGTGCCTGCACCGTGGCGTACGCCTGTCAGAGAAGCCCATGTGCTTCAACAAGAGCACCATTTCCTGCTGGTACCACGGGTTCACCTTCGATCTGCAGAGCGGTGACCTGGTCACCATCGTCGCCAATCCGGACGACAAGCTGGTGGGAACCACCGGCATCACCACCTACCCGGTGCACGAAGTCAACGGCATGATCTTCGTCTTCGTGCGCGAGGACGACTTCCCCGACGAGGACGTCCCGCCGCTGTCCCACGACCTGCCGTTCCGTTTCCCGGAGAACAGCGAGCGCTTCCCGCACCCGCTGTGGCCATCCTCGCCGAGCGTGATGGACGACAATGCCCAGATCCGCGGCATGCACCGTACCGGCTACGGCAACTGGCGCATCGCCTGCGAGAACGGCTTCGACAACGCCCACATCCTGGTGCACAAGGACAATGCCATCGTCCATGCCAAGGACTGGGTGCTGCCGCTGGGCATCCTGCCGACCGCCGACGACTGCATCAGCGTGGTCGAGGACGAGGACGGCCCGAAAGGCCTGATGCAGTGGCTGTTCACCGACAAATGGCAGCCGATCCTGGAGAACGGCCCTCTGGGGTTGAAGGTGGAAGGCCTGAATGGTCGCTTCTACCGCACTTCGGTGGTCCTGCCGGGGGTGCTGATGGTGGAGAACTGGCCGGAAGAGCATGTGGTGCAGTACGAGTGGTACGTGCCGATCACCGACGATACCCACGAGTACTGGGAAATCCTGGTACGCGTGTGCCCGACCGAAGAAGACGTGAAGAAATTCGACTATCGCTACAAGTACATGTACGAGCCGCTGTGCCTGCACGGCTTCAACGACTGCGACCTGTACGCCCGCGAAGCCATGCAGAACTTCTACTCCGACGGTACCGGCTGGGACGAGGAGCAACTGGTGGCCACCGACGTCTCGCCGATCACCTGGCGCAAGATGGCGTCGCGCTGGAATCGCGGCATCGCCAAGCCGGGGCGCGGCGTGGCCGGCGCCCGCAAGGACACCAGCCTGATCTTCAAGGACACCGCCGACGGCCACCGTCCGGGCTACAGGGTCCGCAAGATCGAAGAGTGATGCCTTCGGGCCGGCCTCGACCGGGGCTGGCCCGCCTGTTTCAGGAATCCGTTATGTCGTACTTAACCCCAAGCGACAGCCAGTTCGTCGCGGTTGACGGCGTGCGCCTGCATTACCAGGTGCTGGGCCGGGACACCGGACGGCTGCCGATCTTATTCACCCATGGCGGTGGGCCGGGCAGCACGGCCTGGAGCAACTTTCGCCTCAGTGCCGGCGCGTTCGCGGCCGATCACCGGTGCTACTTCGTCGATTTGCCGCAGTTCGGACGCTCCGCCATGGTCCCGGTGCAGGGCCCGCTGTTCGGCTGGCACGCCAGTAAGCTGCTGGGGCTGATGGATGCCCTGGGCATCGCCCGCGCGCACCTGATCAACCAGTCCTTCGGCGGTTGCGTCGCGCTGCGCCTGGCCGTGGACCATCCGCAGCGGGTCGGGCGGCTGGTCACCATAGGCTCGCAGCCCGTGGACCAGGGGGCGATGGCGCCGCTGCCGCTGTTCAGCAAGCATGCCGCGACGCTGATGAGCGACTACTACCTGGCCGATGGCGGGCCGACGCCGGACAAGCTGCGCCGGCTGCTGCAGCGCTACGAACTGCACGACGACAGCCGCCTGGACGAGGAAAACCTGCGCCTGCGTTTCGAGGCCAGCGACAACCCGGACTACATCCGCCTGCTGCAGACGCCCGGCGCCTTCGGCGAGTGGGAGAACCTGCTGCCGGAGCTGCATCGGGTACGGGCGCCGACCCTGATGTGCTGGGGGCTGCATGACTGGTTCGGCAGCATCGATGTGCCGATGATGATGCTCAACCGCCTGCCCGGGGCGCAGCTCCACGTATTCGGCAACGCCGCCCACCATCTGCAGAGCGAATGCCCGGACGAGTTCAACGCCCTGGCCATTAGCTTCATCGGAGCCGCATGATGAACCTGCCCAGCGATCTGCATTACCTGGAGATGCATGAACTGTCGCTGCTGATCCGCAGCCGCAAGATCTCCCCCGTGGAAGTCACCGAGGCCCAGCTGGCGCGAATCGACGCGCTCGACGGCACGCTGCACAGCTACGCCCGGGTGACCGCCGAACTGGCCCTGGAACAGGCCCGGCAGGCCGAGCGGGAACTGGCCGGCGGCCTCTGCCGCAGCCCTTTGCACGGCATCCCGCTGGCCTTCAAGGATCTGTTGGACACCGCCGGCGTGGTCACCGCGGCGGGCATGCCGCTGCATGGCCAGCGCATCCCGCGGCAGGATGCCACCGTGGTCGCCCGCCTGCGCGAGGCCGGCGTGGTGATGCTCGGCAAGTTGCAGATGACCGAGGGCGCGTTCGCCATCCATCACCCCGACATCCTGGCGCCGGTCAATCCCTGGGGCGCCGATCATTGGGTCGGTGCCTCGTCCAGCGGCTGCGGGGTGGCCACGGCGGCAGGGCTCTGCTACGGCTCGCTGGGCAGCGATACCGGTGGTTCGATCCGCTTTCCCTGCGCGGCCAACGGCCTCACCGGGCTCAAGCCGACCTGGGGGCGTGTCAGCCGCTTCGGTGCCTTCGAGATGGCCGCCAGCCTGGACCATATCGGGCCGGTCACCCGCAGCGCGCGGGACGCGCTGTTCCTGCTCTCGACCATCGCCGGCCACGATCCGCTGGACCCGACCTCGTTGCCCAGCGTGTGCCTGGAAATCCCGGGCATCGACGACAGCTTCCGCGGCTTGCGCGTGGGAATCGATGAGCGCTGGCTCAGCGATGGCGTCGACGAGGAGATCCAGCAGGCCTTGCAGCAGGTCATGCAACTGATCGCCGGCGCTGGTGGCCAGTTGCGAAGAATCCACATGCCGGACGCCCGCGCCGTGAGCGGCAACTGGGAAATGCACTGCGGCGTACAGACCGCCGTGGCCCACGCCGGCACCTATCCGGCGCGCGCGGGCGAATACGGTCCGGCCCTGAGCCGGCTGATCGAGGGTGGTCGTGCCCTGAGCGGCATGGATTACCAGCGCATCCTGCTGGCGGCCCAGCGTTTCACCGGCGAAGTGGACGCCTTGATGAACGAGCTGGACGTCGTGCTGGCGCCGGTGCAGCCCTACGCCGCGCCGACCCATGAGCAGCTCGCCAATCTGGCGCTGGACCCGGAGGCCAACCGCCGCCTGATCCAGTTCACCTCGCCATTCAATGTCAGTGGCCATCCATGCCTGAGCCTGCCCATCGGGCTGACCGCCGGCGGCCTGCCCATCGGCGGCCAGTTCATCGCCCGCAAGGGCGGCGAAGCGCTGCTCTGCCGCGCCGGCATGGCGCTGCAGAAAGTGAGCGACTGGCATCGGTTGCGTCCGCAGAGCTTCGGCTGAGAGGAAACCTTTCGGATAGCTATGCCCCAATTCCGACTTGCTCGATGTGCGGCTGCATGCCGAGCCGCCGTAGGAGCGGGCAACGTTCATTCGCAACGGTTAGCAGGGACAGAACCTTTCGGGGTGCGTAGGCGCTTGCGGGTGGAGTGGCGAGCCCTATCTGTGATTCGGTTGCTTTTCACGGGCGGATAGCTATGCCCGTTCTTTCCGGCGTCTGCGTTCCCTGTGGCGCGGCGTAGGCCTGTGCAGGGGCTTTTCCAGGCCGTCGGCATTGGTGCTTTCGCAACTTAATTTGCACTTTCGGGATAACGGCGTAGCCCATGGGAGCGCAGTCGCACCCTGTCGCTTCCTAACATCCGGCACAAGGCCAGCCCGTCCGGGGCGCTGGTGGATTGCACCCCACACGCTTCAGCCCGGCTTCAAGCAAGTCCCGATTCCGGTGGATTCCGATATGAATGAACAACTGCATCACGTCACCCTCAACTTCGCCGATGGCGTTACCCACAGCTTCAGCGTGCCACGGGGCGCCAACATCCTCGAAGCGGCGATCGCGGCTGAAATGCCGGTGCTCTACCAGTGCCGCTCCGGCGGTTGCTCGAGCTGCATCTGCACATTGAGCGAAGGCGAGGCGGTTACCCAGCCGGGTGCCAGCTCCTCGCTGCTGGGCAGTGAGTACGAGGCCGGCCAGCGCTTGCTGTGCGTTTCCCAGGTCAACTCGGACTGCACCTTCAACCTTGGCTACGGCAGCGAGGTGGGCTCCTGCGCGGCGCAGGAAGTCCATGCCTTCATCGACTCCGTGGAGCGCATCGCCAGCAATGTGGTGAAGCTGACCCTGGAGCTTGCCGACGGGGAGTGGATGGAGTTCCGCCCCGGCCAGTTCATGCAGATCGTGGTGCCCAGCCTGGGGGTGCTGCGCAGCTACTCGCCGTCGAGCACCCAGGTCGATTTGCCGAAGATGGAATTCCTCATCCGTCTGCTGCCGGGCGGCGCCATGTCCGATTTTCTCGCGAACGTGGCCGAGCGGGATCAGGTCCTCACCCTCAGCGGACCATATGGTGCGTTCTTCCTGCGCGAAGAACATAAGCGCGCACCGCATATCTTCGTCGCGGGTGGCACCGGGCTGGCACCGATTCTGTCGATGATCGACACCCTGCGACAAGGCAGCGGGCGCAAGCCGCGGATGCTGCTGAGCTTCGGTTGCGCCGTGCCCGAGGCGCTGTTCTCCCTGGAAGACATCGAGCTGCGCAAGCAATGGCTGCCGACCCTGGAAACCCGCATCTGCGTCGACCGCGAGGCCAGCGACGGCCTGCATCCGGGCAGCCCGGTCAGCGCCTTGCGTGAAGACGACGTGATCAGCCCGGACACCGTCGCCTACCTGTGCGGCCCGCAGCCGATGATCGATGCCGCCACCCAGCGCCTGACCGCGCTGGGCGTGAAACCCGAAAACATCTTCGCCGAGCAGTTCGTTGCCAGCCACTGAGGAGCCGCGCATGAAACCTACAACTTCGCTTCCGCTCACCTCTGAGCAAAGCCAGTGGTACGAACTGGCCCGCGCCAAGCTCGATCCCCAGCGTCTGCAGAAGCTGCTGTTCCAGCTGACCAACATTCACAGCCCCACCGGCGCTACCCGCGAGGCCAGCGAGTTCATGCGCCGGCACATGCAGTCGATCGGCATGAAGGCGCGCTACTACCCGATGAACGACCTTACCGGCAATGCGCTGGGCGAGTTCAGGGGCAGTGGCGGCGGGGCGACCGTGTTGCTCTATGCGCCGATCGATACTCACCTGGATCGCACACCGGGTGAGGAGATTCTCACCGGCGATGGCGAGGAAGCCGACCTGCAGCCGTATGCGCAGATGGTCGACGACTGGGTGTTCGGCCTCGGCTCGTCGAACCCCAAGGCGATGATCGCCACCTTGACCGAGGTGGCCACCGCGCTGATCGAGGCCGGTGTCCCGCTCAAGGGCGATCTGCTGCTGGGAGTGGCCGACGGCGGCATGCCGGTGGATATCGGTGCGCGCCATGCCGGGATGTCCAACGGCGTGATTCACATGCTCAACCGCGGCATGTATCCGGACTTCGCCATCATCATGAAGCCGTGGAACTGGGTCTACCACGAGGAACCGGGCATGGCCTGGTTCAAGCTCAAGGTCAAGGGCACCCTCGGTTATGCCGGCGTCCCCCATGGTATCCCGGGCTTCCGTAGCTCCGTGGTGCCGGCTGCGACAGTGATCCAGGAGCTGCAGCAGTGGATCCTGCAGTACACCGACCGCAACACCAGCGGCGTGATCCAGCCTCATGGCTGGATCGCCGGCGTGCGCGGCGGCCAGGTCGAGCGCCCGGCGTTCCCCAGCGCGGTCACCGAAATTTTCTTCGATGTACGCGTCAATCCGCGCGTAAGCCCGGCCAGCGTCAAGGCGCAGTTCGCCGAGTTCGTTGCCGATCTGAATGCACGCTTCCCGGACCTGGATCTGGACTGGGAGCAGTACGGCTCGGCACCGGGCGGCACCACCGATCCAGAGAACTGGATCATCCAGTCGTGCAAGCGCGGTTGGGAGTTCATCGAGCAACGCCCCCATGGCGAACCGGACATGCTCGCCGGCCAGACCGACGGCGCGGCGCTGCGTCGCTACGGTGTCCCCACCGCCCGCATCGGCTGGCCGTGGCCCGCGACTGGTGCACCGCTGCCGGTGGCCGAGGGGCTGGGCGGCATGGGCGCGACCTACATCCCGGACCTGATGCCCTGCGCGGAAAAGATCCTCTACGCGCTGATCGACACCCTGAGCCGGCCGCGCCATGAAATGGGCCTGTAAGGAGCCGCCGATGAGCAAGCGAATCAAGATGATCTTCCCGGTTCCGATGAGCGAAGCCACAAGGCCGTTGGTGGAATCCCAGTTGCCCGTCGCGATGTTGCGCCCGGATATCGAGGTCAGCTTCGTCGGCGCCGGCCAGGTGATGACCTTGGCCGACAGCTACTACGACATGGCGCTGATGGAACTGGCCGTGATCGAAGCCGGCATCAAGGCCGAGGAAGAGGGCTTCGACGCGGTGTGCATCAACACCGTCAGCGACTCCGGCCTGGCCGCGCTGCGCTCGCGGCTGTCGATCCCGGTGCTGGCCCCCGGCATCGCCGCGTTCCATACCGCCGCCATGCTCGGCCATACGTTCAGCATCCTGACCATGTGGCCACGCTGGTTTCCGCTGTACCGCAAGACTCTCAAGGAATACGGGCTGGAGTCGCGCCTGGCGTCGGTCCGCTCGATCGATGTTCGTCCGGATACCGAGGCGCTGCTGCAGGGCAAGGAGGAGTTCGTCTTCGGCAAGCTGCTCGAGGCCGGCCGGCGCGCCATCGAGGAAGACGGCGCCGACGTCATCGTGCTCGGCTCGACCACCATGCACCAGTCCCACGCCTACCTGGCCGAGCACCTGCCGGTGCCGGTGCTCAATCCGGGCGTGATCGCCTACAAGCAGTGCGAACTGCTGCTCGACCTTGGCCTGTGCCACAGCAAGGTCGCCTTTCCCAGCCCCGAGCTGAACAAGGACGGGGCTTTCGTGAGCCAGGGCCGTGCATAGGAGAGCCATGATGAAAATGTTCGAATCGGCAGCGGCCCACGCCCTCAGCGACCTGACCATCGCCGAGGCGATGACGGCCTTCCGCGACGGTGTGCTGAGCAGTACCGAGCTGGTGGAGGCCTGCCTGGAGCGCTGTGACGATGGCAGGGAACTGAACGTATACGTGACCCTCGACCGCGCCGGGGCGCTGGCGGCCGCCGGGGCCGCCGATGCCGCGCGCAGGGCCGGTGAGCCGCTCAAGCCGTTGAGCGGGATTCCCATCGTCATCAAGGACAACATCCACTGCGCCGGCTTGCCTTGTACGGCCGGCTCGCCGGCCTTCGCCGATTTCGTCCCGGCGGAGGATGCGCCCACCGTGCGCACGCTGCGCGAGGCCGGCGCGATCATCCTCGGCAAGACCAACATGCATGAGCTGGCGTTCGGCGCCACTGGCTACAACGGCGCATTCAACACCGGGCGGGAAGTGGGGGTGCGCAACCCCTACGACAGCACCCGCATCGCCGGCGGTTCGTCATCGGGCAGCGCCGCCGCGCTCGGTGCGCGCATGGCGCTGGCGGCGCTGGGCACCGATACCGGTGGTTCGATGCGCATTCCGCCGGCGCTCAACGGTTGCGCCTCGCTGCGTCCCAGCCAAGGTCGCTACAGCGACCAGGGCGTGATCCCGATCGCCCGCAGCCGCGACACCGTCGGGCCCATGGCCCTGTGCATGGCCGACGTGGCGCTGCTCGATGGCTTGATCACTGGCGATCATGCCCTGCCGTCGATCACCCTCGAGGGGCTCCGCTTCGGCATCCCCGCCGAATGCTGGCGCAACCTGGATGACGACACCCAGGAGCAGGCCCATGCCGCGCTGGACAAGCTCCGTGCCCATGGTGTCCAGCTGGTGCCCATCGAGGATGCCGGCCTGCTGGCGCTCAACGAGCCGGTGGGCTTCAGCGTGGTGATCCACGAGGCTTACGACTGCATGGTCGAGTACCTGCATGCGTATGGCCACGGCATGACCATCGAGCAGGTCGCCGAGAAGCTGCACAGTCCCGATGTGCGTTACATCTACGAGAACTGGGTGCTGCCTCGCAGGATTCCGGCCGCAGACCAGCTGGTGGCTTCGGGGCCGCTGTACCACGCCGCGCAGAACGGTGGCCGCCAGGCGCTGCGCGAACGCTATCAGGATCTGTTCGAATCCCTTCGCCTCGACGGATTGCTGTTTCCGACGACCGCCGTGGTTGCTCCGCTCGCGCAGGAAGAGGTCAACCAGCCGGCGAGTTTCGAGCGCCTGATCCAGAACACCGAACCGGCTGCCAGCGCGGGATTGCCCTGCATCCAGGTGCCGGCGGGCCTCGGCACGCGCAGTGGCCTGCCGGTGGGCATGGAACTCGACGGTCCGCTGGGCAGCGATCGCCGCCTGCTGGCGATCGGGCAGTTGCTGGAAAGCATTTTTGGCCGCGTAGCGCGGGCGTGAGATGAGAGGAGAAACCTGATGAGACGCAATGACGGTTGGCGCGACAAGGTGGTGATCGTGACCGGTGGCGCCAGTGGCATGGGGCGGGACGTATGCCTGGCGCTGGCGGCCGAGGGGGCGTGTCTGGTGATCGGCAATCGTAACGCCGAAGCCGGCCAGGCATTGCTGCGGCAAATCCGTGCCGGCGGCGGCCAGGCGCTGTTCCTGCCGACCGACGTGTCACGGCCGGAGGACTGCGAGGCACTGGTGGCGCTGGCCATGGACAGCCATGGCCGGCTCGACGGCGCATTCAACAACGCTGGCCTGCAGCGGGCCTTCAACGCGATCCACGCGACGCCGATCGCCGATCTCAGCGAGGTCATCGACATCAATCTCAAGGGCATGCTGTACATGATGAAGTACGAGACGGCCGCCATGCTCGCCAGCGGCGGCGGTTCGATCGTCAACAACGCTTCGATCTTCGGCCTCAAGGCGATGCCCGAGACGGCTTATTACGTCGCCTCCAAGCACGGCATCGTCGGTGCGACGCGCGCCGTGGCACTGGACTACGCCAGCCAGGGCATCCGCGTCAACGCGGTATGCCCCGGCCCGGTCAAGACGCCCAGCTTCGACCGCGTCACCGGCGGTGACGACCATCTGTACGACAACGGCGTACCCATGCGCCGCATAGGGCAGCCGGAAGAGATAACCGCGGCAGTGCTCTGGCTGCTGTCCGACCAGGCTTCCTACGTCACCGGTACGACGCTCTCGGTGGATGGCGGCATGGCAGCGCAATAGTGCTCGCGTTTCAGGGGTGATCACAGGAGAACAACAAGATGATCAACGCACTGAGCTATGTGGTGGTGCAGACGCCGCATCTCGAGGCCTGGATGGAGCAGGCGCGCGACCACATCGGCCTGCAGGTCGAGGTCGTCCGTCCTGGAGCATGCGTGCGCCTGCGCGCCGATGAGAAGGTGCAGCGCCTGCTGGTCAGCCGGACCGAAGGTGAGGCCAGCATGGGCATGGGCTTCGAGGCGGCGGATGCGGCCGATGCCGAGCGCATCCGCATTGCCCTGGAGGCCGGCGGCTACGCGACCACACCGGCCTCGGCCGAGGAACTGGCGTTGCGCGGGGTTGCCGGCATGTTTCATTTCCGCGACCCCGACGGCGTGACGATCGAGGTGTGCCACGGCCTGGCGGATGCCGCCAGTCCCTTCGTTGCGGGGCGCCCGCTGGGCGGATTCCGCACCGGCGACATGGGCCTGGGGCACGTCGCGCTCATCACCGAGCACTTCGACGAACTCAGTCATCTTTACCGCAACATCTTCGGCTTCAAGGTCAGCGACTACACCCATGCGCCGTTTCGCGTGGAGTTCCTGCACTGCAATCCGCGCCACCACACCATGGGGCTGGCCCATACCGGCGGGCCGGCGAAGATCTACCACCTGATGCTCGAATACAACGATTTCGACGACGTTGGCCGCGCCTACGACGTGGCGCTGACCAACCCCGACAGCATTGGCGTGACCCTGGGCCGCCATATCAACGACCACGTCACCTCGTTCTACCTGAAGAACCCGGATGGCTGGATGTTCGAGCTAGGCTGGGCCAGCCGCACCGTCGGGCCGGACTGGGAAGTCGAGGAACTGCAGGGCATGAGCCTGTGGGGCCACGACCGTACCTGGCTGCCGGAGCACAAGCGCGAAGAAGCCCGGCAGATCCTCAAGCGCCTGGCCGCCCAGGGTGTGCGCGCCCCGGTCGTTACCACCTCTCAAACCGCTAAGGGCAAACAATGACCACCACCGCTTCCCCGGAAATCGCCAACAGCCTGCGGATTGGCGAATGCACCCTCAACTATCACGACCAGGGCCAGGGCGACGCCATCCTCCTGATCCATGGTTCCGGCCCTGGCGTCACCGCCTGGGCCAACTGGCGTGGCGTGATTCCTGCGCTGTCCCGGAACGCCCGCGTCATCGCCCCGGACATGCTGGGCTTCGGCTATACCACCTGCCCCGGCGACTGGAAGCTGGATCCCACGGCCTGGGTGCGGTCGCTGGTGGGCCTGCTCGATGCACTGGACGTCCCGCAGGTATCCATCGTGGGCAATTCCTTCGGCGGGGCGATTGCGCTGGCCTTCGCCAAGGCGTATCCGCAACGCGTTCGGCGCCTGGTGCTGATGGGCGCCGCGGGGCTGCCGTTCCCCATCACCGAGGGGCTGGAAAAGGTCTGGGGTTACCAGCCATCGCTGCAGGCGATGCGTGAGCTGATGGAAGTGTTCGCCTACGACCACGGGCTGATCAACGACGATCTGGTGCGGATGCGCTACGAGGCCAGTATCCGCGACGACGTGCAGACGCGCTTCGCCCAGCTGTTCCCGGCGCCTCGCCAGCAGGGGGTGGAAATGCTCGCCCTGGCCGAGGACGCGCTGCGTGCACTGCCGCATGAGACCCTGCTGGTCCACGGCCGTGACGACAAGGTGATTCCCCTGGAAGTCTCCGAGCGCATGTTGCGCTTGATCCCCCACGCCCAGCTGCATGTGTTCGGCGAATGCGGCCACTGGGTGCAGATCGAAAAAGCCCCGGCCTTCGTCCGCCTGCTCACTGACTTTCTCATCGACCCGCCATCCTGCAACGGAGCATGAACATGAATCGCGAAACCATAAAAGGCCGCTGGAACATCCTGGCCTGGGAGCAACTCTACGACGATGGCCGCGTGGTACTGCCCATGGGGTCCGAGCTGGAAGGCTTCATTGAATACTCCGACTTCGGCATGTTCTGCGTCGTCTCGCGCATGGATCGCCCGGCATTCGCCAGCGGAGGCCAATGGTCGGCCAGCGATGCCGAGAAGGCGGCGGCCTACGGCAGCTACCTGACGTATGCAGGAGACTACGACGTCGACGGCAATACCATCACGCATAAGGTACGCCACAGCCTCTTCCCCGACTGGGTAGGCGGCGAGCAGCGCCGTAGCGCCGAGCTGGAAGGCGACGTCCTCGCGCTGACGGCTCGGCTTGAGGTGGGCACAAGCGAAGCGCGGACTGCACGGCTGCTCTGGCGGCGAGCGGGGGCCCCGTGCTGCGCTCAGTGACTGCGCAAAGCCCTCCGCCGGAAGGGCGGAGCGGTGTCTCGTCCTCATCGGTAGCCTGAAAGGCTATTGCCTGATGTGCTCCGCCAGGAAGTCGATCAGCGTCCTCACCGAAGGCAGCAGGCCCCGGCGGGACGGGAAGACGGCGTGGACGATTCCGCTGCGGGGCACCCATTGCGGGATGATGTCCACCAGCCGGCCCTGTTCCAGGTCCTGATCGACGACCATCAGCGGCAACTGCACGATGCCTACGCCGTGCAACGCGGCCCCCAGTCCAGGCTCGGCAGGTTGCCGAGATCGGCCGGCACCAGCGGCAGGTCGAGGCCTTTCAGGAAATCCGCACTCGCCACCAGGCGCTGCGGGCTCTGCGCCAGGCTGCGCATCACCAGGCCGCTGTCTTCCAGCGGCGGGAAGCGCACGCGCAGCGCCAGGTCCAGCCCTTCGCCGAGCACATCGACCCGCCGGTTGGCCGTTCGCCGGTACGTGCGGCATCGGCTCGCTCATCGCTGCCGCCTTCAGCAGTCCAGCGGGTTGCGTTTTTCAGGATCGATGCCGAACCTGGCGATGGCCTCGGCCACGACCGTGGCTCCGATCTCGCCGCGGTCGACCAGGGCTTCCAGGGCGGTCAGGACGATCCAGTAGCGGTCCACCTCGAAGAAGTGACGCAGTTTCCTGCGGGTGTCGCTGCGGCCGAAACCGTCGGTGCCGAGGACCTTGTATTCCTTGCTCGGCACCCACTGGCGCACCTGCTCGGCGAACAGCTTCATGTAGTCGGTGCTGGCCACCACCGGGCCCTTGCGCCCGCCCAGGCACTGCTCGATGTAAGTCAGCCGCGGCGGCTGTTCCGGGTGCAGGCGGTTGTGGCGTTCGACCGCCAGGCCATCGCGGCGCAGTTCGTTGAAGCTGGTGACGCTCCAGACGTCGGCGCCGATGTTGAATTCCTCGCTGAGGATCTTCGCCGCCTCGCGCACTTCGCGCAGGAGGGTGCCCGAGCCCAGTAGCTGGACGTGGTGCACCGCTTCCTTCTTGTCCTCTTCGAGCAGGTACATGCCCTTGATGATGCCGTTCTCGACACCGCGCGGCAGGGCGGGTTGCTGGTAGGTCTCGTTCATCACGGTGATGTAGTAGAAGACCTGTTGCTGCTCCTCGAGCATCTGGCGGATGCCCTCGCGGATGATCACCGCCAGCTCGTAGCCATAGGCGGGGTCGTAGCTGCGGCAGTTGGGGATCACCGCGGCGAGGATGTGGCTGTGGCCGTCCTCGTGCTGCAGGCCTTCGCCGTTGAGGGTGGTGCGCCCCGCGGTGCCGCCGATCAGGAAGCCGCGGGCGCGGCTGTCGCCGGCGGCCCAGGCCAGGTCGCCGACCCTTTGCAGGCCGAACATCGAATAGAAGATGTAGAACGGCAGCATCGGCTGGTTGTGGTTGGAGTAGGCGGTGCCGGCAGCGATGAAGGAACTCATGGCGCCGGCCTCGTTGATGCCTTCCTCGAGGATCTGGCCCTGCTTGTCCTCGCGGTAGAACATCACCTGTTCCTTGTCGACGGGTTCGTAGAGCTGGCCGACCGAGGAGTAGATGCCGAGCTGGCGGAACATGCCTTCCATGCCGAAGGTGCGTGCCTCGTCGGGGATGATCGGCACGATGCGGCTGCCCAGGTCCTTGTCCTTGACCAGTTGCGTGAGGATGCGCACGAAGGCCATGGTGGTGGAGATTTCACGCTCGCCCGAGCCGTCGAGGATGGCCTTGAGGGTATCCAGCGGCGGGGTGGGGATGCTGAAGCTGTTGGCGCGGCGTTGCGGCATGAAGCCGCCGAGGGCGGCGCGGCGCTGCTGCAGGTACTTGAATTCGGGGCTGTCTTCGGCGAAACGCACGAAGGGCGGGTTTTCCAGGTCGGCATCGCCGACCGGGATGCTGAAGCGGTCGCGGAACAGCTTCAGGCTTTCGATATCGACCTTCTTGACGTTGTGGGCGATGTTCTTCGCCTCGCCCGCGCCGGTGCCGTAGCCCTTCACCGTCTTGGCCAGGATCACCGTGGGCTGGCCGCTGTGGTTGACCGCCTGGTGGTAGGCGGCATAGACCTTGTAGGGGTCGTGGCCGCCGCGGTTGAGCTTCCAGATCTCGTCGTCGGAGAGGTCCTTGACCATCTCGCGGAGTTCCGGGCTGTTGAAGAAGTGCTCGCGGACGTAGGCGCCGTCCTTGGCCTTGTAGTTCTGGTATTCGCCGTCGACCACCTCGTCCATGCGCCGCTGCAGTGCGCCGCTGCTGTCCTTGGCCAGCAGCGGGTCCCAGAGGCGGCCCCAGACCACCTTGTTGACGTTCCACCGGGCGCCGCGAAACACGCCTTCCAGCTCCTGGATGATCTTGCCGTTGCCGCGCACCGGACCGTCGAGGCGCTGCAGGTTGCAGTTGACTACGAAGATCAGGTTGTCGAGCTTCTCGCGGCCGGCCAGGGCGATGGCGCCCAGCGCTTCGGGTTCATCGCACTCGCCATCGCCGAGGAAGCACCAGACCTTCTGCTTGCCGGCGGGGATGAAGCCGCGGCTTTCCAGGTACTTCATGAAGCGCGCCTGGTAGATCGCCTGGATCGGGCCGAGGCCCATGGACACGGTGGGGAACTGCCAGAAGTCCGGCATCAGCCAGGGGTGCGGGTAGGAGGACAGGCCCTTGCCGTCGACCTCCTGACGGAAGTTGTTCAACTGCTCTTCGCTGATGCGACCTTCGAGGAAGGCGCGGGCATAGATGCCGGGGGCGATCGGCCCCTGGATGAAGATCAGGTCGCCGCCGTGCTCTTCGGTGGGCGCCTGGAAGAAATGGTTGAAGCCGACGTCGTAGAGGGTGGCCGAGGAGGCGAAGGTCGAGATGTGCCCGCCCAGGTCCGGATCCTGCCGGTTGGCGCGTATCACCATGGCCATCGCATTCCAGCGGATCAGCGAGCGGATGCGGCGCTCCATGAGCAGGTCGCCGGGCATGTGCGCCTCGCGGGTGGGCGGAATCGTGTTGCGGTACGGCGTGGTGATGGCGTAGGGCAATTGGGTGCCGCTGCGGCTGGCCAGCTCGCCCAGCCGGGTCAGCAGGTAGTGCACCCGCTCTTCGCCTTCGCGCTCGAGGACGGATTCGAGGGCATCCAGCCATTCCTGGGTTTCGACGGGATCGAGGTCTTGCATGACGGGCTCCTCATGTTTGGCCCCACCGGCACGGGGCGGGTGTCATCGTCTGTGCTCGCCGTCCGGGCCGAACGGCGTTCGTATGCCGGTAAGACGCCAGGCGCACCATGGAAACCGGCACCAACCCAGATTGGCTGTGCCGCCGGGCAGCCATGCCCGGTTGGCGTGCTGTCAGCGGCAGCCCCTGTTTTTACCACCGGCGAAGCGGCTTTGGTGTTCACGAAATGGAACACTGAGGGCGATAAATTGGGGCTACCGGCGGTGCCGTTGCGCAACTAGCGTTACTGCCATTGGCTTCAGGAGCTCCGCATGAAGAAGATCCTTGGCGTCTACACCAGCCCTCGGCCCCACTGGGTGGGTGACGGCTTCCCGGTTCGCACGCTGTTTTCCTATGACAGCTTAGGTAAGCACGTGAGCCCTTTCCTGCTGCTCGACTTCGCCAGCCTCATGTTTCATCCCCGCAGCCCGGCGCAGGGGAGTAGGCGAGCATCCGCACCGCGGTTTCGAGAGGGTGACCGCCCAGCAGTGGTCGCTTCGGCCGGATGGCTAACTGACGGTCGGTTTCGGCCAGGTTGCTGGCTGGTTTGACTACTCTTCACGGTGGACGTGTGAGGGGCGCGGTTCGACCGCCATGGCCGGGATGGCGCCGCGATGCAACAACCGCTTAGCAGTACACAGTGATCCCCCAGCTCCGCCCATCTGGGCGGAGCATCAACCCAAGCAAGGAGATTCACCATGTCCTTCCAATACAAGCGTCTGGACAAGAACGACGCCGCCGTACTGCTGGTCGACCACCAGACCGGCCTGCTCTCCCTGGTGCGGGATATCGAGCCCGACAAGTTCAAGAACAACGTGCTGGCCCTGGGCGACCTGGCCAAGTACTTCAAGCTGCCGACCGTCCTCACCACCAGTTTCGAGAACGGCCCCAACGGCCCGCTGGTGCCCGAGCTCAAGGAGCAGTTCCCCGACGCGCCCTACATCGCCCGTCCCGGCAACATCAACGCCTGGGACAACGAGGATTTCGTCAACGCGGTCAAGGCCACCGGCAAGAAGCAGCTGATCATCGCCGGCGTGGTCACCGAGGTGTGCGTGGCCTTCCCGGCGCTGTCCGCGCTGGAAGAGGGCTTCGAGGTCTTCGTGGTCGCCGATGCCTCCGGCACCTTCAACGAGATCACCCGTGACGCCGCCTGGCGCCGCATGGAGGCCGCCGGTGCCCAACTGATGACCTGGTTCGGCGTGGCCTGCGAACTGCACCGCGACTGGCGCAACGACATCGAGGGCCTGGCCGAGCTGTTCTCCAACCACATCCCGGATTACCGCAACCTCATCAACAGCTACAACACACTGACCGCGGGCAAGTGAGCCGCTGATCCCTGGCGACCATGCCAGCGGGCGTGGCCGCTGGGCCGGCCGCTTCGATACTGGCGACAGGATGCGCGGCCGCATGTCCGGTGGCGAAGGTACCGGCACTCGCCAGTCAACCGATCGAACGAGGAGGAGCGGACATGGCCAACGCACCCCAGATCAAGGTATTGGGTATCTCCGGCAGCTTGCGACGCGGGTCCTTCAATACCGCGGCGTTGCGGGAGGCCATGCGCCTGGCGCCCGCGGGCATGCTCATCGAACTGGCCGACATCGGCGAGATCCCGCTCTACGACGAAGATGTCTACGCGCAGGGCTTTCCGCCCGCGGTCGAGCGCCTGCGCGAACAGATCCGCGCCGCCGACGCGCTGCTGATCGCCACCCCGGAATACAACTATTCGGTGCCGGGCGTGCTGAAGAACACCATCGACTGGGTTTCGCGCCCGCCCGAGCAACCCTTCGCCGGCAAGCCCGTCGCCCTGCTGGGCGCCAGTGCCGGCCGCTTCGGCACGGCGCGGGCCCAGTACCACCTGCGGCAGAGCATGGTGTTCCTCGACATGCGTCCGCTCAACCGGCCCGAACTGATGATCGGCACTGCCCAGAAGCTGTTCGACGAACAGGGCCACCTGACCGACGAGGCGACCCGCGAGTACCTGCGTGGCCTGCTCGTGGCACTCCAGGCCTGGACCCTGGAACACAGGAAATGACCCGGATGGAGACCGAGCGATGAGTACCCACGAAACCCGCTGTGAGCTGACTTCTTCCTACGATTGCCCGGTGACGAACGGCGCGCGGGCCATCCAGCGGATCACTTCGCGCAGCGCCGAGATCGGCGGCGGCATCTCGGTCAGCCGGCTGCTGCCCTCGCGGCAGCGGCGCATGGTCGGGGCCTGGTGCTTCCTCGACCATGCCGGCCCGGCGGTGTTCGAGTCCGGCGCTGGCATGCGGGTCGGGCCGCATCCGCATATCGGCCTGCAGACCTTCACCTGGATGATCGAAGGCGAGGTGCTGCATCGCGACAGCCTCGGCAATGCCCAGGTGATCCGCCCCGGCCAGGTGAACCTGATGACCGCCGGCCATGGCATCGCCCATACCGAGGAATCCATGCCCGGCGAAGGCCGGCTTCACGCCGTGCAGCTGTGGATCGCCCTGCCGGCCGCCGAGCGCGATCGCCCGCCGGCATTCGAGCACCATGCCGAGCTGCCCCGCTGGCAGGCCGACGGTTTCGGCTTCACCCTGCTCGCCGGACGTTGCGGCCCGCACCAGGCGCCCGCCAGGACCTTCTCGCCGCTGCTGGGCATCGACCTGGCCGCCTTGGCGGCCGCGCACACCCGGCTGGCGCTCGAGCCGGGCTTCGAATACTGCGTCCTGCCGCTGGTCGGCGAGTGGCGGATCAACGGCGAGGCCTTCGCCGAGAACGAACTGGCCTATCTCGGCCGCGGCCTGCCGTCGCTCGAACTGGAAGCCCCGGCCGGCGCGCGGGGCATCCTGCTGGGCGGCGTGCCGTTCAGCGAGGAGATCTTCATCTGGTGGAACTTCGTCGGCCACAGCAAGGCCGAGATTGCCGCCGCCCAGCGGGACTGGGAGGAGGGCAGCGCCCGGTTCGCCGAGGTGGCCGGCTTCGACGGCCCGCGGCTGGTTGCGCCGACGTTGCCCTGGCGTGTGGCGTGATGCGCGCAGCGGAGCACCAGGGCAAATAGCCGCCTGTTCGAGGAGATTGCCGGGCCGCGGTCGTGTCATCGCCGATGTCCGATCGACGGCGGTGCATCCGTCCGGCACTCGCCCGGCTCGCCCGAACGTCGCCGATGGCAGCGAGTCCACCGGTGTGCCTCTTCATGAAAGAGACGTCGAGGTGATGCCTATGAACCGCTGAAGTGACTCACCTGAAAAGGCGCCTTTTCGGCGTCGGGAGATCGTATATGAAAGTCGCAGAATGCATGACCCGCGAAGTCAGGATGGTACGGCCGGAAACCACGATTCAGGATGCCGCAAGGATGATGGCCGATAACGACGTCGGCTCGCTGCCGGTGAGCGATGGCGAGCGGCTGATTGGCATGGTCACCGATCGCGATATCGTTACGCGAGCCGTCTGTACCGGGAAAGGCCCCAACACCTCTGTCCGCGACGTCATGACCGATGAGGTCAAGTACTGCTTCGATGATCAGGACCTGCAGGAAGTCGCCAGTAACATGGGCGACATCCAGTTGCACCGCCTGCCGGTGGTCAACCGCGACAAGCGCCTGGTGGGCATCATTGCGCTCGCCGACGTTGCCGTCGCCGCCAACGACCAGACGGCCGGCCGGGCGGTTTCGGGTATTTCGCGGGCCGTTTGATGGCCCCTGGCCCTGGCGGAGCCTGCCGCGCGCCAGGGCCAGGCGTGCAGTTCGTGCTGCGGTTGCCGTCTGCAGCTTTGGTTCGATAATCGAACGGTGATGCGATTATCGGATTGTTCCGCTCCGTGCCGCTGTTTAGTGTTCGGTCCAGGCGCGAATGCGTTCGTGCATCCGGATTCCCACACGAGACAACAACAATGGCCGAGCTTCTTTCCCTCCACGAGGCAATCGATCGCTTCGTCGACGATGGCGACAGCGTTGCCCTCGAAGGCTTCACCCATCTGATTCCCACCGCCGCCGCGCACGAAATCATTCGCCAGGGCAAGAAGGACCTGACCCTGGTGCGCATGACCCCGGACCTGGTCTACGACCTGCTGATCGGCGCCGGTTGCGCCAGGAAGCTGATCTTCTCCTGGGGCGGCAACCCGGGGGTCGGCTCGCTGCATCGTCTGCGCGACGCGGTGGAAAAGCAGTGGCCGCGGCCGCTGGAAATCGAGGAGCACAGCCATGCCGACCTGGCCAATGCCTATGTCGCCGGCGCTTCCGGCCTGCCGTTCGCCGTGCTGCGCGCCTATGCCGGCTCGGACCTGCCGAAGGTCAACCCGTTGATCAGGTCGGTCACTTGCCCGTTCACCGGCGAGACGCTGGCGGCGGTGCCCAGCGTGCGCCCGGACGTCACCGTGATCCACGCGCAGAAGGCCGACCGCAAGGGCAACGTGCTGATCCAGGGCATCCTCGGCGTGCAGAAGGAGGCCGCCCTGGCGGCCAGGCGCTGCATCGTCACCGTCGAGGAAATCGTCGACGAGCTCGATGCGCCGATGAACGCCTGCGTGCTGCCGAGCTGGGCGCTGACCGCCGTCTGCCGGGTGCCGGGCGGCGCGCATCCGTCCTATGCCCATGGCTACTACGAACGTGACAACCGCTTCTACCAGCAATGGGACCCCATCGCCCGCGACCGCGACGCCTTCAGCGCATGGCTCGACGAATTCATTCGCGGCACCGCGGACTTTTCCGCGTTCCAGGCCAAGCTGGCCGCGCAGCAGGAGGCCCAGTGATGACCTACACCACCAACGAAATGATGACGGTGGCCGCCTCGCGCCGCCTCGGCAACGGCAGCGTCTGCTTCGTCGGCATCGGCCTGCCGTCCAAGGCCGCCAACCTGGCGCGCCTGACCCATGCGCCGGACGTCGTGCTGATCTACGAATCCGGTCCGATCGGCGCCAAGCCGTCGGTGCTGCCGCTGTCCATCGGCGACGGCGAGCTGGCCGAGACCGCCGACAGCGTGGTGCCCACCGCCGAGATCTTCCGCTACTGGCTGCAGGGCGGGCGCATCGACGTGGGCTTTCTCGGCGCCGCGCAGGTCGACCGCTACGGCAATATCAACACCACGGTGATCGGCGACTATCACCAACCGAAAGTTCGCTTGCCAGGGGCGGGTGGCGCACCGGAAATTGCCGGTTCGGCGAAGCAGGTGCTGATCATCCTCAGGCAGTCGCAGCGCACCTTCGTCGACCGGCTGGCGTTCATCACCTCGGTCGGTTTCGGCGAGGGCGGCGACCACCGCCAGCAGCTGGGGCTGCCGGGCGAGGGGCCGGTCGGCATCATCACCGACCTGTGCATCATGGAGCCGGAGGCGGGTACCCACGAGTTCGTGGTGACCTCGCTGCACCCGGGCGTGAGTCGCGAGCAGGTGATCGAGAACACCGGCTGGGCTGTCCGCTTCGCCGACGGACTCGGCGAGACGGCGCCGCCTACCGCCGCCGAACTGGCGGCCTTGCGCGCCCTGGAGGCCCGTACGGCCGCCGCCCATGGACAATCTGGAGGTGACGAGTGACCCGCGAAGTATTCATCTGCGATGCCGTACGCACACCCATCGGCCGCTTCGGCGGCGCCCTGGCCGCGGTGCGTGCCGACGACCTGGCCGCCACGCCGATCCGGGCGCTGCTGCAGCGCAATCCCGCGCTCGATCCCGCCGCGATCGAAGACGTCTTCATGGGCTGCGCCAACCAGGCCGGCGAGGACAATCGCAACGTCGCGCGCATGGCCGCGCTGCTGGCCGGCTTGCCGGAAAGCGTGCCGGGCGTGACCCTCAATCGCCTGTGCGCCTCCGGCATGGATGCGGTGGGCAGCGCCTTCCGTGCCATCGCCTGCGGCGAGATCGAACTGGCCATCGCCGGCGGCGTCGAGTCCATGACCCGTGCGCCCTACGTGCTGGGCAAGGCCGACGCGGCATTCGGCCGTAGCCAGAAGATCGAGGACACCACCATCGGCTGGCGCTTCGTCAACCCGCGGATGAAGGAACTGTACGGCGTCGACTCGATGCCGCAGACCGCCGACAACGTCGCCGAGGAGCACCGCGTCAGCCGCGCGGACCAGGACGCCTTCGCCCTGCGCAGCCAGCAGCGCGCCGGCAAGGCGCAGGCAGCGGGCTTCTTCACCGAGGAAATCGTCCCGGTGGCGATCGCGGGCCGCAAGGGCGACACCCTCGTCGATAGCGACGAGCATCCGCGCCCGGACACCACCGCCGAGGCACTGGCGAAACTCAAGCCGGTCAACGGCCCGGACAAGAGCGTCACCGCCGGCAACGCCTCGGGCGTCAACGACGGTGCGGCGGCGATGATCCTGGCCTCGGCCGAGGCGGTGCGCCAGTACGGCCTCACGCCACGCGCCAGGGTGCTCGGCATGGCCAGCGCCGGCGTCGCGCCGCGCGTGATGGGCTACGGGCCGGTGCCGGCGGTGCGCAAGCTGTGCGAGCGGCTGAACCTCGCGGTGAGCGACTTCGACGTGATCGAACTCAACGAAGCCTTCGCCGCCCAGGCCCTGGCCGTCACCCGTGACCTGGGCCTGCCCGACGACAGCCCGCGAGTGAATCCCAACGGCGGCGCCATCGCCCTCGGCCATCCGCTGGGCATGAGCGGCGCGCGGCTGGTGATGACCTGCGTGCATGCGCTGGAGAAGTCCGGCGGCAGGCTCGGCCTGGCGACCCTGTGCGTCGGGGTGGGCCAGGGGCTGGCACTGGCGGTCGAAAGGGTATGAGGCGGGCGAAGCCCAGCATGTCACCAACGCGTCATGCCCGTGCCTGTTGGGCTTCGCTGCGCTCAGCGCCAACCTACCCACGGACGCCCGATCATCGACCGTGGCACCGAGCCAGACATCCCGCGGTCTCCTGCGCTTCCGGGTTCCTTCATTCGAACGCATAAGGACTTTTTCATGCCTACCGTAAAACTCGCCGATGGCGAGCTGAACTACCGTCTCGATGGCCCGGCCGATGCGCCGCTGCTGGTGTTGTCCAACTCGCTGGGTACCTCGCTGGGCATGTGGGACACCCAGGTTCCCGCCTTCAGCGAGCATTTCCGTCTGTTGCGCTATGACAGCCGCGGCCATGGCGACTCCTTGGTCACGCCGGGGTCCTACACCATCGACCAGCTCGGCGGCGACGTGCTGGCGTTGGTCGATGCGCTGGGGATCGAGCGTTTCGCCTTCTGCGGCCTGTCCATGGGCGGCCTGACCGGCCAGTGGCTGGGGATCCACGCCGGCGAGCGGCTGACGCGGCTGGTGCTGTGCAACACCGGGGCGAAGATCGGCACCGACGCGATCTGGAACGAGCGCATCGCAAGCGTCGTACAGGGCGGCGAGCAGGCCATGCGCGACATGCGCGCAGCCTCTGCCGCACGCTGGTTCACCCCGGGCTTCGCCGCGCGGCAACCGGAGCAGGTGCAGCGCCTGACCCGGATGATCGCCACGACCTCGCCGCAAGGCTATGCCGCCAGCTGCGCCGCCGTGCGCGATGCCGACCACCGCGAGCGATTGGGCGTCATCGGGGTGCCGACGCTGATCGTCTGTGGTGTCCACGATCCGGTGACCACGCCGGAGCATGGCCGCTTCATGCAGCAGCGCATCGCCGGGGCACGACTGCTCGAGCTAGAGGCGGCGCACCTGTCGAACGTGGAGGCCGGCGATGCCTTCACCCGGCCGGTGCTCGACTTCCTGCTACACGCCGGCGTAGACGCATAGCCAGGCCAGGCCGCCGGCGGCCGGTAGCCAGAGCGCCAGGCGCGGCGCATAGGGCAGGAGCATGAGCAGCGCCAGCCCGCCGAGGGCGATCAGCCCGAACCAGGCGACCACGGCCATGCCGCCCGGCCAGACGCGGCTGGCCGCGTAGCCGGCGAGGATCAGCAGGCCGGCGCCGAGCGGGCGGCACAGGCGCCGGCCGGCCGCTGGCAGGCGTGGGTTGGCGAGCTGTTTCCAGTGGCGCTCCATGCCCAGGCAGAGGCCGAGCATGCCGGCATAGGCCAGCAGCGGGGCGGCGAGCAATGCAAGGTTCATCTCAATTGGCCTCCAGCAGGGGCTTGGCCGCGCGCCGTGGCGGGCGTTCCTGGGGCGGCTGGCCGACTTTCCAGCTGGCCCAGGCCAGCAGCGCGCCGAGTGCCACCGCACTGGCCTCCAGCCAGAAATGGCTGCCCTGGACCGTACTGCCCAGGTTCAGCAACGGCAGGCCGAGGCATAGCGCCGCCGCCAGGCCGAGCTGTTCGCGCCAGGCCCGCATCCGGGGGCGGACGATGGCATGGCCGAGGGTCGCCAGCCAGGCCAGGAAGAACACCCGCAGTTCCCAGCCACTGCGTTGCGCCAGCTCCACCGGCAACAGGTGGTTGGCCCAGAGCAGCGTCACGCAGGCTACCGCCAGGCCGGCCATCACGCAGACGTTGAGCGGCTCGGCGGTACGGTACAGCAGGGCACCGATGGCACCCTCGGCTGCGTGGCGGCGACGGCGCTTGACGGTGAACAGCACCAGCCCCGTGGCGATCATCGCGCAGCTCACCAGGCCACAGAGGAAATACAGCCAGCGCATCGGATAACCACCGAACTGGGCGAAGTGCAGGCCGGCCATGACGCCCTGGGTCAGCTGGCTGGGGCGGCTTTGCCTCGGCATGCGCAATACCGCGCCAGTCACGCCGTCGAACTGCATGCCCAGGCCCTTGCTCAGCTCGATGCGGTTGCCGAGCAGCGGGTGCAGCTCGATGCGCGCATCGCTGCGGCCGGGATTCTGGATCGACAGGCCGGCGACCGGCCCGATGATGCGCTCGGCCTCGGCCAGCAGCGGTCCCAGTGCCGTCAGCGCCGCCGGCTCGCTGGCCAGGCGCTCGCTGCGCGCTGCGGATGCCGCCTGCCGGTCCGGCCCGGCCTGCTGCTCGGCCGGTGTGCCGCGCAGTTCGCGCAAGAGGGCATCGCGATCGCCATCGAACAGTGCATCCATCGCCGCCGGCATATAGATGAGGTAGAAGATCACCAGGCCGGTATAGCTGATCATCAGGTGGAACGGCAGCAACAGCACGCCGCTGGCGTTGTGCGCGTCGAGCCAGGAACGCTGGCCCTTGGCCGGGCGGAAGGTGAAGAACTCCTTGAAGATCTTCTTGTGGATGACGATGCCGCCGATCAGCGTCACCAGCATCGCCATCGCCGCCAGGCCGACGATCCAGATGCCGATGTTGCGCGGCATCTCGAGGGTGAAGTGGAAGCGGAAGAAGAAACCACCTCCGGCCGTTTCGCGCACCTCGAGGGGCTTGCCGCTGTGCGGATCGAGATACTGGCCGCCGCCACGTCGCTGCTCGCCGGCGGATACGCTCAGGCCCGGCGAGCGCTCGGTGGGCAGGCCGATGTTCCAGCTGCTGGCGCCGGGGTGTTCGGCCGCCAGGTAGTCGAGTGCGCGCTGCGCGGCTTCGGCCTGGTCGATGGCCCGGGTCGGCAACTCCGGATGCATCCAGGCGTCGATCTCCTTGTCGAACACCGCCAGGGTGCCGGTGAGGAAGATGGCGAACAGCAGCCAGCCGAAGATCAGCCCGCTCCAGGTATGCAGCCAGGACAGCGATTGGGTGAGGGTTTTTGGCTTCATCCCAGCTTCTCCAGCAGCTGCGGCCAGAAGCCGATGGCCGCCAACGGCAGTGCGCTGAGGACGCCGATCAGCACCCGGCGCAGGGAGCGGGCCGAGAAGGCCCAGAGGATGAACAGCAGGTAGATGACGAACGAGAGCAGCGTGGCCACCACTGCCGCATCGACGCGCGCCATGGGCAACAGCCGCGCCAGGGCGGCGGTGAAACCGTAGCTGAAGGCGTACCCACCGAAAATGGCCAGCGCGGTCCGTGCCGCGATCTCCGGTGTCCGGCTTCGGTCAGGTGGGGCGAGTCGGGTCATGCCGCTTTCTCTGCAATGAATGTATGGCTCAGATAGCACGAAGCCCGATGCCGGCTGGCATCAGGCTCGTCGCGCGTCGTTCGGAAGTCCACCGCCAGGCCCGCGACCAGCGAGCTGCACGAATAGGCTCCAATTGCAAATGCGAATGATTGTACACGCGTTGCGCGTGCTTGACGCATTGCGCGGCGAATCTCTTCGCCGACAGCGCAGGCCGACCGCGCCTGGTGGCCGCAGTGCCGGTAGAATCCCAGGCTACGCCCAGACAGAGACTGCGATGTTGGACCTACCCCGGGGTTTCATTCTGACCCGGCATTGGCGCGATACCCCCGACGGCACGGAAGTGAGCTTCTGGCTGGCGACCGATGCGGGTGCCCGTTGCATTCGCCTGCCCCGGCAGCTCTCGGTCGCCTTCATCCCCGAGGAACAGCGCGCCATGGCCGAGGCCCTGTTGCGCCGCGAGCGCGACGCCGAGCTGCGCCCGCTGGCGCTGCGCGACTTCCGCCACCGCCCGGTGCTGGGCCTGTATTGCCGGCAACACCGTCGCTTGCTGGACTGCACCCGGTTGCTGCGTAGCGGCGGGGTGGATGTGTACGAGGCCGATATCCGTCCACCGGAGCGCTACCTGATGGAGCGCTTCATCACCGCCCCGGTGCGCTTCGATGGCATCCCGGGCGAAGGCGCCATGCTGGCCGACGTGCAATTGAAACCGGCGCCGGACTACCGACCCGTGCTCAGGCTGGTTTCGCTGGACATCGAGACCAATGCCTATGGCGATCTCTATTCCATCGCCCTGGAAGGCTGCGGCGAGCGGCAGGTGTACATGCTCGGGCCGGCGACCGGGGAAGGTGCCGCGCTCGATTTCCGCCTCGATTACTGCCAGACGCGCGCCGAGTTGCTCGAGCGGCTGAACGACTGGCTGGCCCGCCACGACCCGGATGCGATCATCGGCTGGAACCTGGTGCAGTTCGATCTGCGCGTGCTGCGCGAGCATGCCCTGCGCCTGCAGGTGCCGTTGCGCCTGGGACGCGACGGCGCGGAGATGGAATGGCGCGAGCATGGCAGCCGCCGCAACCATTTCTTCGCCGCGGCGGCGGGACGGCTGATCATCGACGGCATCGAGGCGCTGCGCTCGGCGACCTGGAGCTTCCCTTCGTTCAGCCTGGAGAACGTCGCGCAGACCCTGCTCGGCGAGGGCAAGGCGATCGACAACCCCTACCAGCGCATGGCGGAGATCGACCGCATGTTCGCCGAGGACAAGCCGGCCCTGGCCCGCTACAACCTCAAGGACTGCGAACTGGTGACGCGCATCTTCGCCAGCACCGAACTGCTCACCTTCCTGTTGGAGCGGGCGACCGTCACCGGCCTGCCGGCCGACCGCAGCGGCGGTTCGGTGGCCGCGTTCGAGCACCTGTACCTGCCGTTGATGCATCGCCAGGGTTTCGTCGCGCCGAACCTGGGCGAGCGCCAGCCGGAAGCCAGCCCCGGTGGCTTCGTGATGGATTCGCAGCCCGGCCTGTACGAATCGGTGCTGGTGCTCGACTACAAGAGCCTGTACCCCTCGATCATCCGTACCTTTCTCATCGACCCGGTGGGGCTGATCGAAGGGTTGCGCCAGCCGGTGGATGGCGACGCGGTGCCGGGTTTTCGCGGGGCGCGCTTCTCGCGCACCCGGCACTGCCTGCCAGCGATCGTCGAGCGCGTCTGGCAGGGGCGCGAGGCGGCCAAGCGCGAGCACGACAAGCCGCTCGCGCAGGCGCTGAAGATCATCATGAACGCCTTCTACGGCGTGCTCGGCTCCAGCGGCTGCCGTTTCTTCGACCCGCGCCTGGCCTCGTCCATCACCCTGCGCGGCCACGAGATCATGCGCCGTACCCGGGAACTGATCGAGGCGCAGGGGCACGTGGTCATCTACGGCGATACCGATTCCACCTTCGTCTGGTTGCGCCGCGCGCATGCCGACGAGGAGGCCGCGAGCATCGGCCGCGAGCTGGTGCGGCACATCAACGACTGGTGGCGTGAACATCTGCGGCGCGAGCTCGGCCTGGACAGTGCGCTGGAGCTGCAGTTCGAAACCCATTTCCGCCGCTTCCTGATGCCCACCATCCGTGGCGCCGAGGAAGGCAGCAAGAAGCGCTACGCCGGGCTGGTCACCCTGCCGGACGGCAGCGATGGCATGGTCTTCAAGGGCCTGGAAACGGTGCGTACCGACTGGTCGCCGCTGGCCCAGCGCTTCCAGCAGGAGCTGTACCAGCGCATCTTCCACCGACAGCCGTACCAGGATTACGTGCGCGACTACGTGCGCCGCACCCTGGCGGGCGAACTCGACGAGCTGCTGGTCTATCGCAAGCGCCTGCGTCGCCGGCTGGACGACTACCAGCGCAACGTCCCGCCGCACGTGCGCGCGGCGCGCCTGGCCGATGAGTACAACGACCGCCAGGGCCGGCCGCGGCAGTACCAGAACGGTGGCTGGATCAGCTACCTGATCACCGTCGCCGGGCCCGAGCCGCTGGAGAACCGGCGTGCCGCGATCGACTACGACCATTACGTGAGCCGGCAGCTGCAGCCGGTGGCGGATGCGATCCTGCCGTTCGTGGGCGACGATTTTTCATCGCTGGTCGACGGGCAGCTCGGGCTGTTCTGATTGGGCTCGGGTGGGGGCGATCGCCGGCAAGCCGGCTCCTACGGGGACGTGCCGGCGCGGGCGCTTGTGTAGGAGCGAGCTTGCTCGCGATCGGCTTGCGCCTGGCCCGGTGGAAAACGCTTCGCGGTTTTCCACCCTACGTGGGTGTTGCGCTGCGAATGTGATCGCCGGCAAGCCGGCTCCTACAGGGGTGTGTCGGCGCGTGTGCATGTGTAGGAGCGAGCTTGCTCGCGATCGGGCTTCATGCGGCGCACGCCTATAGCAGCCATTCGATCGGCAACCAGGAGAGCAGCGTCACGCTCGCGCGTTTCCAGAGGCTGACCTCGGGCTCGCTGTCGTGCCGGACGCTGGTGCCGTCGCGCCGTTCCAGCCAGTAGAGCCGGCCCTGTTCGGACAGGCGGACCTCGTAGGAGGCGGCGGGTATCTGCTCGTCGAACATCGACTCGATCCGGGCGGCGAGCTGCGGGCTGTCGATGATGAAGCCCAGTTCGGTGTTCAGGTTCGCCGAACGTGGGTCGAAGTTGAACGAGCCGACGAAGACCCGCTTGCGATCCACGGAGAAGGTCTTGGCGTGCAGGCTGGAGCCGGAGCTGCCGAACGGCCCGGCCTTGTCCTTCGGTGCGCCGTTCTCGGCCAGCCGGCGCAGCTCGTAGAGCACGATGCCCGCCCGCAACAGGTCCTTGCGCCGCTTGGCGTAGCCGGCGTGCACGGCGGCTACGTCGGTGGCATCCAGCGAGTTGGTCAGGATGCGGACCTTTACGCCGTTGCCCGCCAGCGCGGCGAATGCGGCGGTGCCGGTCGCGGTGGGCACGAAGTAGGGCGAGACCAGTTCGACGTCGGTGCTCGGCTCGCCGAGAATCTTGCCCAACTGATGGGTCAGCAGGCCGTCGCCGGAGGCGAGGCCGAGCCCCTTGGCCGGGTCGTCGCTGACCATGCGCGTGTTCGCCCACTCGAATCCCAGTTCCCCCGCGAGCAGGGCACGGATAAAGGCGGACTCGCGCAGCGCGGCGACGTAGCGGCCGGCGGCCGGGTTGCTTTCGATGATCGAGGCCTCGGCCGACAGCTCGTCCAGCGCCGCCGGGCTCGCGTCGGGCAGGATGCCGGCCAGCGGGTAGGCGGAGTCGCTGGCCCAGTAGCGATCGAAGTCGCGTGAGACGTCCTCGACCACCGGGCCCACGGCCAACACGTCGAGGTCGGCGAAGAGCACGCCCTCGCCGGCGGCGAAGTACTCGTCGCCGACGTTGCGCCCGCCGACGATGGTGGCCTGGCTGTCGGCGGTGAAGGACTTGTTGTGCATGCGCCGGTTGGCGCGGGAGAAGTCGCTGACGTAGCCGATGGCCTTCGGCCGGCGTACCACGAAGGGGTTGAACAGGCGCACCTCGATCAGCGGGTGCGCGTCGAGCGTCGCCAGCTTGCGGTCGAGGCCAGCGGTGCCGTTGTCGTCCAGCAGCAGGCGGACTCTGACGCCGCGATCGGCGGCATCGTGCAGCGCTTCGAGCAGCAGGGTGCCGGTGAGGTCGTTGCGCCAGATGTAGTACTGCACGTCCAGGGTACGTTCCGCGGCCTGGGCCAGCAGGACCCGGGCGGCGAAGGCGTCGTGTGGGTCGTCCAGCGGATGGATGCCGCTGCGGCCCGGATGGGCATCGACCTGCGGTACGATGGCCCGGCCCAGTGGCGTATCGGCCGTTTCCGCGGGGCTGGGTGCGCTGGAGAGCGTGCGGCCTTCCAGCGGGGGCAGGCTGCAGCCGGACAGCAACGCGGCGCAGAACGCGACGAGCCAGCGCGTGGCGAAGCGATCAGGATGCATCGGGGGCGATGTGCTTGATGCGGGAGCCTGCGGCCAGGAACCGCCTGGCCGTCGATCGTTCGCAGGACCGGCTCATTTCCTGACCCAGTTGCCGTTCAACTGGATGATCTGCCCGGCCGGTGTCTTCTCGATGGCCTTCTTGCCGGCGATGGCTTCGACGTCGCCGACGCTGATGCCGTTCTGCTTGGCCACGCGATGGTATTCGGCGCGGCGCGCCTGGTTGATCTGGCTGGCGATCTCCTCGGCGTCGCCGCTGGATTTGACCACGCCGAGATAACCGTCGGGTTTCTCGCCGAGCAGGCCGCTGGCCTTGGCGGCGCCCAGGGCGGACATGGCTTCGTTGAGCGTCATGGCGGCGGCGGGCAGGCTCAGGCAGAGCGCCAGCAGCAGGCTTCCCAGTTTCAGGTAGGTTCTCATGGCTTTCCTCAGAACAGTCCGCTGTCTTCGTTGATGATCGAGTCGAGCTGCTTGTCCACCCGGATGTAGATTTCGTGCTCGATCTTCACGTTCAGGTTGATGTTGATCGGCTCGTTCGGCACAGCCAGTTCCACCCGCGGCGTGCAGGCGCCGACGAGCAGGGCCGGCAGCAGGATGATCAGCGATTGGCGCAACCGCATGGCGGTCTCTCCTTTTGTCTTGAACGGTTCTTACCGGAGACGTTCCTGTACCCGACGTTGAATGGTTTCGCTCACCCGGTCGCTCAGTTGCAAGCTGGTCAGCAGCGCCGGGATGTCCTCTTCGAGGTTGATCGAGAAGTTGATCGGACGTCCGCCCTCCAGCGCCGGGTTACGGCCGTTCAGGCGCAGGCCGAGGTTCAGTTTGCCGTTCTCATCATAGCGGACGTCACTGCTCAGCAGGTCGTAGTGAAAGTCGTGCAGCGCTTCGGCGACGATCTTCATCGCCGGGTTGGCCTGGCCCAGCGCCTCGATCTTCGGCGAGCGAAAGCGCAGCACGCCGCCGGGCGCCCGGGCTGCGAGATTACCCCGGTCCACGCTGAGCCCCTGTGCGCTGCGGCGCAGTTCGAACTGGCCGTCGATGATGCCGCTGCCGCTCAGGCCTTCGGCCGGGTAGGCGGCCAGCAGCTGCGGCAATTGCACGCCTTGCAGGTGGACGTCGAGCCGCTGCTGCGTGGCGGCCAGGTCGAGGCTCGTCGCATCCAGCCAGAGCCTGCCGCCGAGGATGCCGGTCTCGGCGGTCTGCCAGCTCAGTCGGCCTTGCGCCGGCCGGTCGAGGCCGGCGTGGTACTGGCCGCGCAGCAGCAGCGGGCCGAAGGTGAAGCCGGGATTGAGCTGCGCCAGCCGCAGCTCGGTCATGTCGATTTGCAGGCGATTGCGTTGCAGGCTGGCGGCCAGGCGCGCATCGAGGCCGGCCAGTTCGCTGCGGTCGAAGATGCCGGCCAGGCCCCTGGCGTCCAGGGTGAGGCTCGCCGAGGGGGCGCCGTTGCCGCTTGGCAGGCTCAGTCGGCCGCTGCCTTGCAGGCGCCCACTGGTGAGTTCGAGCAGCGCCGGCCAGGCCGTGAGGCTGCGGGCGAGCGGGTTGCCGGCGCGCAGGAAGGTTTCCGGCAGCCTGCCGCTGACCTCGAGCGGGCCGGCCCATGGCTTGGCGAGGTTGATGGCCAGGGCCAGGCCGGCATCGTTGTTCAAGGGGCCGGCTGCGCTCAGCTGGCCGGGATCGGCCTGCAACTGGCCGCTCCAGTGCCAGCCCTGGGGGTGCAGCTGCGGATGCTGCAGGCGGCCGATGCGCAGTTCGGCCGGGCCCTGCACGGCCCAGACGGCCGGCCGCGTCTGGCCCAGTTCGGCCTGCAGGCGCAGTCGCGACGGCTCGGCGCGAAGCTGGCTGGCCGAGAGTTCTGCGCTCGCCAGGCTGGCGAGGCCGATGTGCGAGCCGGTTTGCAGCTGCAGCTGGACGCGCTCGGGAGCAACCTGGCCGGTGAAATTCAGGCGGGCATCCAGATCGCGCAGGGCCAGGGTGTCCAGTTGCAGGCGGGCACTGCGCAACTGCAGGCGCGCCTGTTCGATGTCCAGCGCATAGGGCGCCGCCGTGGCCAGCTGCAGGCGTGCCCGCAATTCGCTCGTGCTGGCGCCCTGGCTGCCCAGGTGTAGTTGCAAGGGGAGGCGGCCGTTGCCCGCGTCGCCGTCGGTGGGTTCGATCTTCAGATGCAGCTGCTCGGGCCGCAGCGCTGGCGGCAGGGCGGCGAGCAGCGTCGGCTCCGGCCGCAATTGCAGGTCGGCCTGCAGTTCGGTCGGCAGCCACAGGCTGTCCTGCCCGCGCGCGGCGAGGTCGAGCCGTCCCTGCAACTGGCCGATGCCGACGAGCGGCCAGAATGCCGGCAGCTGTGCCGACAGGCGCAGTTCGCCGGCGATGGCGCGCCAGTCGAGCGTGGCGTCGAGCTGCTGCGGCAGCTCCAGTGCCCAGCCGGCGCCCAGGCGCATCTCTTCCGGCAAGTCCGGCAGCGGGATCGGCGCGTAGCTCAGCCAGTCGCCGAGCCAGTCCAGCAGCCAGGGCGCTTCGGGCAGGCTACCCATGGCCAGGGTGCCGCTCCAGTGCCGTGCTTTGTCCGCGTGACTTAGCTGGCTGCGCGATTCCAGGCGGCGCTGGTCGTCGATCGACAGTTCCAGTTCGAGCTGGGTGGTCGGGCCGTCGCGTTCGGCGCTGGCGCGGAGGGAAAGCCGATGTTCGTTGCGCTGCAGATCCAGGCGCGCGCTCAGGGGGAGCAGCGGCTCGCCGGCATGCTGCAGCCGCAACGCACCCCGTTCGTCGCAGCGCCCCTTGGCGCAGGGCAGGTTGAGCTGCAGCGCCGCGATTTCCAACTGCTTCGGCAGCAGGGTTGCCCAGCGTGCATGGCGCTGCCAGTCCAGCGGGGCTTCGGGGGCGCGCTCGGGAGTCTTTGGCGGCGAATGCCAGTCGAGGGAAAGTTGGGTGATCTGTAGTGAGCGTGCAGGCAACGGTTGTAAAAGGCTGGCGATTTCAAGCTGCAGGTCGTGGGCTTCGAGCGCCAGCCGGGTTCCTTCGCGATCTTCCTGCGCATAGCGCAATCGTTGTAGCGATAGCCCGTGGCTGGACAGCTGCAGCCCCTGCCAATCGAGCTGCACGATGCCCTGTTCGCGCTTGAAGGATTCCCAGCGGGACCAGGCGTAGCCACCCGCCGCCATGGCCAGTACCAGCAATATCAGGAGCGCTCGCAGCAGCAGGCTCGGCCGTTTCGTCATAACCGCTACCAAGGGATGAAGGCCTACAGCATAGCCGCACATGAGCCTTGGGCGATTGCGCTCCAGGGTGGGGCGAGGGCCGACCGCGACGTGGGCCGGAAGTTCCGGTTTCGCGGCCCCGAGAATCGCTGCAGCCCTTGATCCAAGCCGCTTCGAGCGCTGTGCGCCGAACTTGTGCACATTTGCGCAACGGCTCTGTCAAGGGCTTATGACAAACAGCCGCAAATCACATTGCCGCATAGATCTTTATTAAGCGATTGAAAAATAAGAACTTTTTCCGTTGGTGAAAAAAGCGCCAGTTTAAGCGCAGCCCCCATGTCACGTGGGATAGGGGAATTTGTATGCTGATTGTCCACTGAGTTATCCACAGCTTCTGTGGATTAATTTTCGCTGTGATCCGGATCTAATTTTTTCGGCTTTGACAAGACTTTCACTCTCGAAAAAAAGGTGTAGAGTGCGCGGCCTTATTCATTCAGCCCCACTGATGTGTATGAGAATGCGCACCCCGACCTCCGCTTCCTTGGCCGCCTCCACTTCCGCCTCGCGTCTACCGCTGCGCATGGCCTTGTGGCTGCTCGACAGTCAGCACCTGGGACGCAATCAGGGCGTCAAGCGCATCGCCGGGCGGTTGCTCAAGCAACCGGCGCGTGAGGGTGTGGTCGAGGCGCAGAGCCGGCTGGGGCGCCTGCTCTGCTGCGAGTGCGCCAGCCAGCGGGACCGGCGCATCGGCCTCGAACTGCTGCGCCAGGCTGCCCGTGCCGGCGATTGCCAGGCGCAGCTGGAGCTTGGCCGCCTGTATTGCCAGCCGCAGCACCACGAGCCGGCCAAGGCGCGGCTCTGGCTCGAGCAGGCCGCCGCGCAGGGTTCCCAGGAGGCCGCCGGCTTCCTGCAACAGGTCAAGCGCTGAGCGCACCGTCTCCGTCGCCTGACCGTCTCCCCGCCGCTCGCTATACTGCCCGGCAATCTCGCCGGAGCCTTTCATGTCCCTCGATCCTCTTTATCTGCTGGCCGGCCTGGCGATCGCCTGTACCGTGCTGGCGGCGCTGAGTCTTTACCTGCAGCGCCGCCTTGCCCGCCGCGAGGCGGAACAGGTTCTGCTCGACGAGCGGCTCAGGCAGGCCGGGCTGGCCCAGGAAGGCCTGGACGCCCAGCTGGATGGCTGTCGTGTCGAGCTGGCGGAGCTGAATGGCATCAAGACCGCGCAGCAGGCCGAGCTTGCGGCATTGCGTCGCGAGGCCGAGCTGCTGCGCGCGCAGCGTATGGAAAGCCAGGAGAGCATCGCCGACCTGCAAGCCGAACGGGATGCCCAGCAGGCCGAGCTGCGCCGCCTGAGCGCCGCCCACGCGGCGGTCGATGCCGAGCTGCGCGAGCAGCAGCACACGCATCAGCAGCGTCTGGAGGACCTGCAGGCCGCGCGCGATGAGCTGCGTGCGCAGTTCGCCGAACTTGCCGGCAAGATATTCGACGAGCGCGAGCAGCGCTTCAGCGAATCCAGCCACGAGCGCCTGGGGCAGTTGCTCGAGCCGCTGAAGGAGCGCATCCAGGCGTTCGAGAAGCGCGTCGAGGAGAGCTATCAGAACGAAGCGCGCGAGCGCTTTTCCCTGGCGCGCGAACTGGAGCGGCTGCAGCAGTTGAACCAGCGTCTCGGCGACGAGGCCACCAACCTCACGCGGGCGCTGCAGGGACAGAAGACCCAGGGCAACTGGGGCGAGCTGGTGCTCGAGCGGGTGCTGGAGCATGCCGGGCTGGAGAAGGGCCGTGAGTACCATACCCAGGTCAGCCTGAAGAGTGCCGACGGCGAGCGTTTCCAGCCGGACGTGCTGATCCGCCTGCCCGGTGACAAGCAGGTGGTGGTGGATGCCAAGGTCAGCCTGACGGCCTACCAGGCGCTGACCTGCGCCGAGGACGAAGGCAGCCGCGCGCTGGCGCTCAAGCAGCACGTGCAGTCGCTGCGCAGCCATCTGAAGGGGCTGTCGCTCAAGGACTACCAGCGCCTGGAGGGGTTGCAGAGCCTGGACTTCGTGCTGCTGTTCGTGCCCATCGAGGCTGCCTTCGCGGCGGCGCTGCAGGCCGATCCCGACTTGTTCCAGGAGGCCTACGGCCGGCATATCGTGATCGTCAGTCCGACCACGCTGCTGGCGACGCTGCGCGTGATCGACAGCCTCTGGCGGCAGGAGCGGCAGAGCCAGAATGCCCGCGAGATCGCCGAGAAGGCCGGTGCGCTGTATGACAAGTTCGTGGCCTTCATCCAGGATCTCGACGAGATCGGCAACCGCCTGCAGCAGCTGGATCGCGCCTATCTATCGGCGCGCAACAAGCTCAGCGACGGCCGGGGCAACCTGGTCGGGCGTGCCGAGCAGCTCAAGTCGCTGGGCGCGCGGGCGAGCAAGCGCCTGCCCGGCGACTGGCTGGAGCGGGCAGGGGCGGACCTGATGGACGAACTGCCCCCTCGCGGCGATACGGGCCAAGGGCTGTCAAAGGCCTGAAGCTTGAAAAGCATCGCCCCGAGGGCGGGCCTCCCACAAAAGCAGGCTGAGCACACCGCCCCCCTGTGGGAGGCGCGACCTCGCGGCGATGCAGGCCGAAGGACTGCCCAAAACCTGGAGCCTGAAAAGCTCGCCCTGGATCAAGCCCGCTATAAAGCGGCAGGCAATCGGGTTCTTGCCCTTCAGCGCAGCAGCAGAACCGCGAGGCCGACGAGCAACCCGCTGGCCATGACCGGCAGCGTGCGCAGGGCCAGTTCGCGGCCGCCGATCATGGCGATCAGCATGCCCTTGACCAGGCTGTTGCTGAGTGCGGCGAGGAAAATACCGCGCACGGCCACCTCGTGGCTCAGTTCACCCTGGGCATTGTTGGCCAGCGACAGGGTGATCGCATCCACGTCGGTCAGCCCCGAGAGCAGCGAAACCAGATAGATGCCGACATCGCCGAGCCAGCGTCGCGCGCCTTCCACCAGCAGCAGGATGATCACCAGCAGCGCGGCGAAGCGCAGTGCCGGACCCAGCTCGAAGGGGTTCTTCAGTGGTGGCTCCGCCGGATCTTCGGGCTGGCGCGCGGCACGCAGGTAGTACAGGAGCGCGCCGGCGGCGTAGACGGCGCCCGCGCACGCGAGGGGGACGACGAGGCCGGGAAGCAGCGCCGGATTGACCAGCCCGACCTCCAGCAGTATCCGCGGGAACATCAACGCCGAAGTGGCCAGCAGGCCCGCCGCCAGCGCCGGGCGCAGCGCCGCCGACTTCAGGCGGGCGAGGGTCATGGTCATCGCGGTGGAGGAGACGATGCCGCCGAGCAGGGCGGTGGCCATCAGGCCATGGCGGGTGCCGAGGATGCGGATCGCCACATAGGCGGCGAAGCCGATGCCGGCGATCAGTACGACCATCATCCAGGTGGTATAGGGATTGAGCGCCTGCCAGGGGCCATAGCCCTGGTCCGGCAGCGCCGGCAGCAGGACCACCGAGATGAACAGCATCTTCAGCGCGCCGCCCAGTTCGACTTCGCTGAGCCGCTGCAGGGCCTGGTGCAGGCGCGCTTTCAGGCTCAGCAGCAACGCCACCACGATGGCGCAGGCCGCGGCCAGCTGCCGGCTCTCGGCGACGGCCAGGCTGCCGAGGAGGAAGGTCAGCAGCAATGCGACCTCGGTGGTCATGCCGTGGTCGCCGCTGCTGCGGGCATCGATCACATAGCCGGCGGTCACCAGCAAGGCCAGCATGGCGAACATCGTGGCCCAGGCGAGGGCGCCGAGATGGGCAACACTGAGGGTCGCGAGACCGCCGAACAGGCCGACCAGGCCAAAGGTGCGGATGCCGGCTACCAGTTCCTGGCCGACGCTGTCGCGACCGCTCCAGCTGCGCTCGGTGCCGATCAGCAGGCCGACGCCGAGTGCCGTGGCGAGGTTGAGGAGGAATTCCAGGGTCATTGGCCACCATGCTGGAGGGTGCAGTTGGCCATCAGTGTAACTGCCTCTCGGAGCGTGGGTTTGCTTGGGCGCAAGCTATTCGTGCCTGGATCTTCGTGGGGGGATACCGGACTGGCAAGTTTGAGTGTGTTGAATGAAAGTTTTGCTTTCATGGGGCGTTTAGCGAGTTGCTTGAGAGATTGGTTTCGCCCTGCTGGGCGACTCACTTTTTTCAGTCGCGAAAAAAGTAAGCAAAAACGCTTGCCCCTGCATCCGGCCCTGCGCTTCGCGCGGGGTCCGTTCGCTCCATCGCCGCTCCAGGGGCACGCCGCGAAGGGACGTCCCTGTCCCTTCGCGTCTCTCGCGGCGTCCATGCCGCTCAACCCCCTACGCAACGATTCCGCTCACCCTCCTGAAGGGGCGTTGGGCGTCGCCTGATGGTTCGTGCAGAAAGAAAAAGCCAAGGCAAAGCAAACATCAACGATCTTCCAGGCAACTCGGACGCCGTTCCCGTCAGGAGGCCGAGTGGAGGTGTCGCGCAGGGGGACGCAAGGCATGGACGCCGAGCGAGGAACGAAGGACGGGGCTGCCGAGGTAGGGATGTCGTGACGGCCCCCGGAGCGGCATCGGAAGGAGGGAAGTCTGGTCGCGCAGCGGACAGACCCTCGGCCGGGGACCGAAACCAGAAGTGTCAGCTCACTCGGTAAGCGCCCTGATCACCGAGGCGCAAGCCCAAACCAAATGGCAGCATCACCCAAACTTGCCAGTCCGGTATCAACACCCTCTGACCGATAACTCCCGAAGCCCTCATCTCAACGTCAGATGACGACTCATCAACGCCCGCAACGCCGCGGGCTTGACCGGCTTGGCGAGGAAATCCAGCCCGCTGGCATGGATCGCCGCGACCAGTTCCGGCCGCGCATCGGCGCTGATCACCACCCCCGGTACCGGCTCGCCCAGGCGGGCGCGCAGCCAGGCCATCAGGTCGGTGCCGGTCTGGCCGCCGTCGAGGTGGTAGTCGACCAGCACCAGTTGCGGGCGAATGTCCTCGGCCAGCAGGTTCTCGCAATCCTGGCGGTCGCGCGCCGTCCAGACCTGGCAGCCCCAGCGCGTGAGCAGGCTGTTCATGCCGATCAGGATGCTGTCCTCGTTGTCGATGCACAGCACCTGGGTGCCGGTCAGGGCGGAGTGTTGCGTCTCGCCCAGGCCGTTCGGCTTGCGTGGTTGACTGGTCTGCCGGGCGATCGGCACGGTCACGCTGAACACGCTGCCCTTGCCGAGCCAGGAGCGGACCTCCAACGGGTGTTCGAGCACGTGGCAGAGGCCGTCGGCGATTGCCAGGCCCAGGCCCAGGCCCTTCTCGGCGCGGGTCTGGTGGCTGTCCAGGCGCTTGAATTCCTCGAAGATCACTTTCAGCTTGTCCTGCGGAATGCCCGGGCCACGGTCCCAGACTTCCAGGCGCAGGGACTTGCCCTGCCGGCGCACGCCCAGCACCACCCGGCCCTTGGCGTAGCGGAAGGCATTGGTGAGGAAGTTCTGCAGCACGCGACGCAGCAGGCGCATGTCGCTGTCGACCCGCAGTTTGCTGCCGTGCACACGGAGGTCGATGCCCTGCTCGCGCGCCAGGGCGGTGAATTCCGTGCCCAGGGTGTCGAACAGCGTGGCCAGCGGGAAGGCGTTGCGTTCCGGGGTGATCCGCCCGCCTTCCAGGCGCGAGATGTCCAGCAGGTCGGTGATCAGGTCTTCGGCCGAACGGAGCGAGCTGTCCAGGTGCTGCACCAGTTCCTGAGTCTCCTTGGGGAGCCCGTTCTGTTGGTGGGCGAGCGCGGCGGAGAACAGCCGGGCGGCGTTCAGCGGTTGCATCAGGTCGTGGCTGACCGCGGCGAGGAAGCGGGTCTTCGACTGGTTCGCCGCCTCGGCAGTGCTCTTGGCCTCGATCAGTGCCTGGTTCAGTTGCGACAGCTCCTGGGTGCGTTCGCTGACGCGTTGTTCCAGGCCTTCGTTGGCGTCCTTCAGCGCGCGTTCGGCCTCGCGGTAGGCGGTGATGTCGCTGAAGCTCATGACGAAGCCGCCGCCGGGCATCGGGTTGCCGATCAGCTCGACCACCCGGCCGTTGGGGAACAGCCGCTCGGAGGTGTGCGCGCGGCCCTGGCGCATCCAGTACAGGCGCTTGGCCACGTGGGTATCCGGGTCGCCCGGGCCACACAGGCCGCGCTCGGCGTTGTAGCGGATGATGTCGGCGATCGGCCGGCCGATGTAGACCAGCCCGTCCGGATACTCGAAGAGTTCGAGGTAGCGGTGGTTCCAGGCCACCAGGCGCAGCGACTGGTCGACCACGCTGATGCCCTGGGTGATGTTCTCGATGGCGCCTTGCAGCAGCGCGCGGTTGAATTGCAGCACCTCCGAGGCTTCGCCGACGATGCGCACCACGTCGTCGACCTGCATGTCGCGGCCTTCCAGCGCGGCCTTGACCACCGCGCGGGTGGAGGAGGCGCCGAGCACGCCGGCGAGCAGGCGCTCGGTATGGGCGATCCACTGGCCGTCGGCCTGGTGCTTGGGCGAGAAGTCCTGGCCGTGGCGGCGGGCGAAGCGCTGGAAGCTGAGCTCGGCGCGTTCGGCACCGACGAAGCGCGAGGCCAGCGTCAGCAGGTCTTCGACGCGTACGGCGAGCAGGCGGCGGCTGCTGCTGGGCGAGGTGACTTCCTGGCCGATGAAGCGGCTGGCCTGCCAGTGTTCGGCGACGCGGGTCTGGGTCAGGATCGAGACCCAGAAGAACAGCGTGAAGTTGCCGGCCAGCGACAGCGTCACGCCGACGGTCAGCGCGCTGATGCCGAAGCCCAGGTGGTTGCCGTAGAGCCATTCCAGCCCGGGGAACATCTCCAGCGGCCAGCCGAGCAGCGGCAGGATCAGCGTGTAGAACCAGATGGCCGCGCCGGCGGCCAGCCCGGCGAAGACGCCGCGGCGATTGGCCTGTTTCCAATACAGCGCGCCGACCATCGCCGGCGCCAGCTGGGTGATGGCGGCGAAGGCGGTCTGGCCGATGGTCGCCAGGGAGGCGGTGGAGCCGAGCAGGCGGTAGCTGACGTAGGCCAGCAGCAGGATCAGCACGATGCTGATGCGGCGTACCGAGAGCATCCAGTGGCGAAAGGCCTCGAATGGGCGTTCGGCTTCCTGGCGGCGCAGCAGCCAGGGCAACAGCATGTCGTTGGAAACCATGGTCGACAGCGCCACGCTGGCGACGATCACCATGCCGGTCGCCGCCGAGGCGCCGCCGATGAAGGCGAGCATCGCCAGCCACGGGTGCTGCTCGGCCAGCGGCAGGCTGATGACGAAGGAGTCCGGGGTCACACCCTCGGGCAGCAGCATCTGCCCGGCGAGGGCGATCGGCACCACGAACACTGCGGCGAGTACCAGGTAGAGCGGGAATACCCAGCGCGCCAGGCGGAAGTCGCGCGGCTCGATGTTCTCCACCACGGTGACGTGGAACTGCCGCGGCAGGCAGACGATCGCCATCATCGCCACGGTGGTCTGCACCAGCATCGACGACCAGTTGACGGTCTCGCCCCAGTACTCGCTGAGCTCGGCGGCATCGTGCGCCTGGTTGAACAGGTCGCCGAAGCCGTTGTACAGGCCGTAGGTGATGAAGGCGCCGACGGCGAGGAAGGCCAGCAGCTTGACCAGCGATTCGAAGGCGATCGCCAGCACCATGCCGCGGTGGTGTTCGGTGACGTCCAGGTTGCGCGTACCGAAGAGGATGGTGAACAGCGCCAGCACGATCGAGACGATCAGCGCGGTGTCGCGCGTACCGGTGCCCGTGGCCTCGACATTGGTGCCGATCAGCACGTTCACGCCCAGCACGATGCCCTTGAGCTGCAGGGCGATATAGGGCACCACGGCGACCAGGCAGATCAGTGTCACCACCACCGCCAGCAGCTGCGACTTGCCGTAGCGGGCGGCGATGAAGTCGGCGATGGAGGTGATGTTCTCCTGCTTGCTGATCATGATCATCTTCTGCAGCACGTGCGGTGCGAACAGCAGCAGCAGGATCGGCCCGAGATAGATCGGCAGGAACGCCCAGAGCTGCTCGGCGGCCTGGCCCACCGCGCCGAAGAAGGTCCAGCTGGTGCACCAGACCGCCAGCGACAGGCTGTAGACCCAGGGACGCAGGCGTGGCGACATCGAATCGCGATTGCGATCGCCATAGAAGGCAATGGCGAACAGGATGGCCATGTAGACGAGGGCGACCGCAGCGATCAGCCCGCCGGACAGCGTCATGCAAACTCCAGATAACAAGGAAAAGCGGCAGGTCGGGTTCGGCCGGCATGAATATGCGAAGCACGAATGAAACCAGACCCGGCGACTCGTTAGTATGATGAATTCGCGAAGTTTCGCAGTATTAGTGCGCCCCGTGTTAAGGGCTGCGACCAAGGTCGCATGTGTCTAGAACGGGCTTGGCGGCAGGATCGCCAACCACCCGAGGGCACTTCCCGTAGCGCCGCTGGTCCGAACCCATCGGTAGGAGGTTTTTCATGTTCATGCCGCGTCCGGTCACCCTGCAGCGTGGCGCTTTGCGCCTGGACCCCCTGATGGAAGCCGACATTCCGGAACTGGTCGCCCTGGCCGAGCGCAACCGCGACGAGCTGGTCTATCTGAACGGTCCGCTACGCCCCGACTGGTATCGCCACGCCCTGGCCGAGCAGCGCGAGGGCCGGGCGGTGGCGTTCAGCCTGCGCGTCGCCGACCGGCTGGTCGGCACCACGCGTTTTGCCGACTTCATGCCCAGCCTGCCGGCTGCCGAGCTTGGCTGGACCTGGCTCGATCGGGGCGAGCATGGCAGTGGGCTGAACGCCTCGATCAAGTACCTGCTGCTGCGCCACGCATTCGAGGACTGGCAACTGGTGCGGCTGCAGTTGAAGACCGCGGCGAGCAACCTGCGCTCGCAACGGGCGATCGAGAAGCTCGGTGCCCAGCGCGAGGGGCTGCTGCGCAATCATCGGCGCCTGGCCGATGGCCGGCTCGACGACACCGTGCTCTACAGCATCACCGACCAGGAATGGCCGGCGATCAAGCAGCGGCTGGCGGCGAGCTGAGGCGGGGCTGGGACTTGAAGTTCAAAAGCATCGCCCCGGGGGCGGGCCTCCCACAAAAGCAGCCTGTGCACACCGAACCCTGTGGGCGCGCCCTCGCGGCGATTGAGGGCCGAAGGACTGCCAGAGACCCGAAGCGTGCCGCTCGAAAAGCATCATCCGTCCGCATCGCCTGGCGGGCCGACTTCGGTTAAGGTTTACGGTTTTCGCGGCGGCTGCTCGCCCGGTTCATCTGCCCGTCCCATCCTTGCGCTACGCTCGGGGCGTCGTGACGGCGGTGCATGATCCGTCGCGTGGTTGGCTCGAGGAATTCCGATGTCCCGCTCGCAAGAGTTCTTTCACGGTTGCCGCGACATCCTGCCGCTGGTGCTCGGCGCGATTCCGTTCGGCATCATCTTCGGCACCCTGGCTATCGGCGCCGGCCTTTCCGGCTGGCAGGCGATGGGCATGTCGGCCCTGGTGTTCGCCGGCTCGGCGCAGTTCATCGCGATTACCCTGCTGACCGGTGGCGTAGGCGCGCTGGTGGTGCTGCTGACCACCTTCGTGGTGAACCTGCGCCATGCGCTGTACAGCGCGGCGCTGCAGCCTTTCGTCCGCCATCTGCCGGGTGGCTGGCGCGGGCCGCTGGCCTTCTGGCTGACCGACGAGGCGTTCGCGGTGGTGCAGCATCGTTATGCCCGCGAGGATGATTCGCCGAACAAGCACTGGTTCTTCCTCGGCGCGGCGCTGACCATGTATTTGAACTGGCAGCTGTCGACGCTGGCCGGCATCGCCTTCGGCCAGGCCGTGCCGGACATCGCCAGCTGGGGCCTGGATTTCGCCATGATCGCGACCTTCATCGGCATCGCCGTGCCGATGATGCGTACCCGCCCGCAGGTGGCGTCGGCGGCGGTGGCCGGCGTCGTGGCGTTGCTGACCTGGGCGTTGCCGTACAAGCTCGGGCTGATCGCCGCGGCGCTGGCCGGCATCGTCGTCGGGGTCTGGCTCGAGCGGCAGGCCGAGGCCGTGGCCCGGGCAGCGGGGGAGCTATGAATACCTGGTTGCTCATCTTCGGCATGCTGGCGATCACCTTCCTGATCCGCTACAGCTTCTTCGCCTGGCCGGACCTGCGTTTTCCGCGGCTGGTGGAGCAGGGCCTGCATTACGTACCGGTGGCCGTGCTCACCGCCATCGTGGTGCCGGGCATGCTGATGCCGGGTGGCGAGTGGGCGCTGCGCTGGGACAATGCCTATCTGTTGGCGGGCATTCTGGCCATTGTCATCGCCGCCTTCAGTCGCAACCTGCTGGCGACCATCGCCGGCGGCCTGCTGAGCTTCTTCCTGTTGCGCTGGGCGTTCGGACAGTTGCCGCTATGAAGGGTCGCCGCCCGCCTGATTCCCGTCCCGAGTCACGGAGCGTACCGATTCGATGACCCAGCACTCGCAATTCCGCCTGCTCGGCAAGCGCCGCTTCCTGCCGTTCTTCTGCACCCAGTTGCTGGGTGCGTTCAACGACAACGTGTTCAAGCAGGCGCTGATCCTGGCGATCCTCTTCAAGCTCGGCAGCAGCGCCGACACGAGCCTGCTGATCAACCTCTGCGCCTTGCTGTTCATCCTGCCGTTCTTCCTGTTCTCCGCGCTGGGCGGGCAGTTCGGCGAGAAGTTCGAGAAGGCCTGGCTGATCCGCCGGGTCAAGTTCGCCGAGATCCTGATCATGCTCGCCGGGGCGGCCGGAATGCTGCTGGGCAGCCTGCCGCTGCTGCTGGTGGTGCTGTTCTGCATGGGCACGCAGTCGGCGCTGTTCGGCCCGGTGAAGTATTCGATCCTGCCGCAGCAGCTCGCCGAGGACGAGCTGGTCGGCGGCAACGCGCTGGTGGAGATGGGCACCTTCCTGGCGATCCTCGGCGGCACCATCGGCGCTGGTGTGCTGATGGCCAGCAGCGGCTATGCCGGCCTGGTGGCGGCCAGCGTGGTGTTGATCGCGCTGGCGGGCTATTTGTCCAGCCTTGCGATTCCCGCGGCGACCGCGGCGTTGCCGACGCTGCGGCTGGACTGGCACGTGCTGCGCCAGTCCTGGCGGATCATCAAGCTCGGCCTCGGCCAGGAGAAGGCGGTTTCGCGGGCGATGCTGGGCAATTCCTGGTTCTGGTTCCTCGGGGCGACCTACCTGACGCAGATTCCGGCCTTCTCGCGGGACCTGCTCAATGGCGACGAGAGCGTGGTGACGCTGATCCTCACGCTGTTCTCGGTGGGCATCGCGCTGGGTTCGCTGCTCTGCGAGCGGATGTCGCGGCACCATGTGGAGATCGGCCTGGTGCCGTTCGGCGCTCTCGGGCTGAGCCTGTTCGGCGTGCTGTTGTGGTGGCATGCCGGCGGCTTCCCGGCGGTTGCGGCGCCGCTGGACTGGCTGGCGCTGCTGGCCGAACCACGGGCCTGGTGGGTCCTCGCCGACATTCTCGGGCTCGGGGTGTTCGGCGGGCTCTATATCGTGCCGCTGTACGCGCTGATCCAGTCGCGCAGCGTGGTGCACGAACGCTCGCGGGTGGTGGCGGCGAACAATATCCTCAACGCACTGTTCATGGTCGTCTCGGCGCTGATCGCCATCGTCTTGCTGGTGCTGCTGAAGCTGGCGATCCCGCAGCTGTTCCTGGTCGTTTCGCTGATGACCGTGCTGGTGTGCGGGGCGCTGTTTCTCGACGTGCCGGAGTTCATCGAGCGTTTTCTGGTCTGGCTGCTGGGCGAGCCCCTGGGCGGAGCGCTGGCGGTGCGCCTGGGGGTTCGCTAGGGACCTGCAGCGCGGCGGGGAAATCGGGGTTCGGGCGTAATGCCGTTCAGGTCATCGATCCCGTTCACGCAGGATGCAGGATCATATGGTAGGAGCGCGCCACGCCCGCGATTCGCGCGCATGGCGCGCTCCTACGAAGAACGGGCTTGCGGCATTCAGCGTATCCCTGTGGGTTGCCCGGCCCGGAGCGATGCTTTTTGAAACTTGGCAGGCCCGTGGGCCTGCCATCGCCGCGGAACCGGTCAGATACCCTGCGGGATCTCTTCGCCGCCCAGCGCTTCGAACAGCGCCGGCAGGAATTCGCGGAAGGTCATCATCATCAGCAGGAAGCTGGCGTCCTGCTGGGCGAGGGCGTCGTCGCCGCCATCCTCTTCGGCCTGGTCCTGCAGCAGTTCTTCGAAACGCAGGCGCTTGATCACCGTCTTGTCGTCCAGCACGAAAGACAATTTATCCTGCCAGGCCAGGGAAAGCTGGGTGACTTGCTTGCCGGCCTCCAGGTGTTGCTGGATCTCGTCGCTGGTCAGGTCCTGGCGCTTGCAACGCACCACGCCGCCGTCCTCGTGGGTGTCGCGCAGCTCGCACTCGTCGAGCACGAAGAAGTCGTCGGCGGCCTTCTGCGTCTTGACCCAGTCGGTGAGGGTGGCGCTGGGGGCGATCTTCACCGTCAGCGGGCGCACCGGCAGCGAGCCGATGGCCTCGCGCAGGGTGGACAGCAGGTCCTCGGCCTTTTTCGGGCTGGCCGAGTTGACCAGGATCAGCCCGCGCTCGGCGTCGATCGCGGCGAAGGTCCCGGACTTGCGGATGAAGGCGCGCGGCAGGAAGGCCTGGATGATCTCGTCCTTGATCTGGTCGCGTTCCTTCTTGTAGACCTTGCGCATCTGCTCGGCCTCGATCTCGTCGACCTTTTCCTTCAGTGCATCCTTGACCACGCTACCGGGCAGGATGCGTTCTTCCTTGCGCGTGGCGATCAGCAGGAAGCCCTGGCTGACATGCACCAGCGGCGCGTCCTCGCCCTTGCCGAACGGTGCGACGAAACCATAGGTGCTCAACTCCTGGCTGGCGCAGGGGCGGGCAGGTTTGGTGGCCAGTGCAGCTTCGAGTGTCTCGGGATCGAAAGGAACGTGCTGGGTGAGACGGTAGACGAGCAGGTTGCGAAACCACATGGCGGGGTAAATCTCCGGAAAGCAAAGCGCACATTATTCCTTCCCGTGGTTCGCAGGCCAACCCTGGCGGCCGGTGCCGCCGACGGAAAAGGGAAAAACGCCCGTAAACGAAGGGTTTTCCTAAGTCTTTGGAACTCCTGCAATTTTTTTTTCAAAAGGGGGTTGCCAAGGTCGGGAAGCCTCTCTAGAATGCGCCCCACTTCGAGAGCAAACGGGTGATTAGCTCAGCTGGGAGAGCATCTGCCTTACAAGCAGAGGGTCGGCGGTTCGATCCCGTCATCACCCACCACTCGAGGTTAAGCGCAGCGGTAGTTCAGTCGGTTAGAATACCGGCCTGTCACGCCGGGGGTCGCGGGTTCGAGTCCCGTCCGCTGCGCCATATTCGCTTCCTGGGTCCACTGAACGCCCGGAAGCATCGAGAAAGCGGCCTATGGCCGCTTTTTTCGTTTTCGGCATTTCTCTTCTTCTATTTCACGTTCTCGCGCAATCGAGCCGGTCGCTTTGTGCCCGAGTGGCTATGCCTGCTGTCAGGCTGTCGCGCGTCCGTGCTCGGTCAGGCTTTGTTGCGGCAGATGAACAACGGCAGCTCGCCCTGCAGATGGTGCCGGGACCGCAGCCGACGTCCAGCAGGCTGCGGGCGCCATCGAGATTCATGCGGTGGACGAAGGCCTCGGCATAGACCCCGCCGAGGGCGCCGTGGCCCATGGCGGCGGCGCGCTTGTCCCAGTCGCTGGCCGGCTTCGGCGGGCGCTCGCTGCGTCGCAGGCGCTGGCGGTAGCGTTCGGCGAAGTCGATGTCATCGAGGCTCATGGTCATCCTTCCCGGATTCGGCCGTCAGTTGCAGTCGGGAGGCGAGTGGGCGTCTGGCCGGGCAGGCTGTAGGCCCAGGCGAGCAGGGCGCTTTCCCGCAGCGGCAGGAGGCAGTCCGGGTGGCCGGTGAAACGCTGCCAGTCGGCCTGGTATTGCGGGCTGACCAGGGTCAGGAGCGGGATACCCTCACTCATCAGTGCGAGCATTTCCTGGGCGAAGCCCCGGCCACTGGCCTCCTGTACGCCGAAGCGGTTGGTCAGCACCAGGTCGGGGCGTTCGCTCAGGGCTTCGCGCAGCACCGTGCTGGCCTGGGCCAGGCCGCCGGGATCGAGGCTGCAGGCGTGCGAGCCCGGGCCGAGGGCCTGGGAGATATCGAAGATGCGTCCGTCACGCAGATCGGCGATCTGCATCGGCAGCCGGCCGCCCGGGTCCTTGCCGCGTACGCTGACCAGTCCGCGTACTCGCCAGCCCTGCCGTTTCAACGTTCTGGCGAGCTCCAGCAGCAGCGCGTCGCCTTCGCCTCCGCCGGCATGCAATACGGCTGCAAAGGGCATGTCGTTCATATCGAGTCCTCCGTTCGGACGCCGAAGCCGATCCTGGCGGGCTGAAGTATGCCTTCCGCGCGCTTGCTCGGTCTGGCCGGGCATCATCCGCTGCGCTTCGACAGGATGCCGGCAGGTGGTGAACAGGGGCATTCATCAGCGCTACATTCATTTCTATATGGCGGCTGCGCCTTGACCCCAGTCAATCGCCAACGCTCTACATGATGCACTTCTTGTTGTGGCAGCTGTCTTCCTGTGCATGATGCGGGTTCGGTAGCCAGCGGTCATGTGCGCCTGCTAAGCTCCGGCACCGATTTGGATGCGTCCTACGACCTATATAAGGGAAACAGCATGAGACTGAGACATCATCGCTTGGCATCGGCAGTCGCTCTGGTTGGCCTGGTCCTGGCCGGCTGCGACTCGCAGACGAGCGTCAAGCTGGAAACTCCGGCGCAGAAGGCGTCCTATGGCATCGGCCTGAACATGGGCAAGAGCCTCGCGCAGGAGGGCATGGATGATCTCGATTCCAAGGCTGTAGCGCAGGGCATCGAGGACGCCATCGGCAAGCAGGAGCAGAAGCTCACCGACGAGGAGTTGATGGAGGCCTTCGCCTTCCTGCAGACCCGCGCCGAGGAGCGCATGGCCGAGATGAACGCCAAGGCGATCGAGTCGGGCAAGAAGTTCCTCGAGGAAAACGCCAAGCGTGAAGGCGTGAAGACCACCGAGTCTGGCCTACAGTACGAAGTGGTGAAGTCGGCCGAGGGTCGCCAGCCGACCGAGAACGACGTGGTCACCGTGCACTACGAGGGCAGCCTGACCGACGGCACCGTGTTCGACAGCTCGATCAAGCGCGGTAGCCCGATCGACCTGCCGGTCGGCGGCGTGATTCCGGGCTGGGTCGAAGGCCTGCAGCTGATGCACGTTGGCGAGAAGTTCAAGCTCTACATCCCGAGCGAGCTGGCCTATGGCGAGCAGAGCCCGAGCCCGCTGATCCCGGCCAACTCGGTGCTGGTGTTCGACCTGGAACTGCTGGGCATCAAGGGTGACGAAGCGCAGCAGCCTGAGGCCGAGGCGGCCGAGCAGCAGGAGTAAGCGGGTCGATTGCAGCCCGCCGAAAGAAAAACGCCCCGACTCGATCGGGGCGTTTTGTTTTCGGCCTTGGCTGGCCTCAGTCGTCCATGTGCGACTGCAGGTAGTTTTCCAGGCCTACCTGGTCGATCAGTCCCAGTTGGGTTTCCAGCCAGTCGATGTGCTCTTCCTCGGACTCGAGGATGTCTTCCAGCAATTCGCGGCTGCCATAGTCGCCAACGCTCTCGCAGTAGGCGATAGCGACCTTCAGGTCCTGCAGGCCGCTCTGTTCCAGCTTGAGGTCGCACTCGAGCATCTCGCGCGTGTTCTCGCCGATCAGCAGCTTGCCGAGGTCCTGCAGGTTCGGCAGGCCTTCGAGGAAGAGGATGCGCTTGATCAGTTTGTCGGCATGCTTCATCTCGTCGATGGATTCGTCGTATTCGTGCTTGCCGAGTTTGCCCAGGCCCCAGTCCTCGTACATGCGCGCATGCAGAAAGTACTGGTTGATGGCCACCAGTTCGTTGCCGAGGATCTTGTTGAGGTGCTGAATGACCAGCTTGTCGCCTTTCATCTGTTCGCCCTGCCCGGGAAGCCGTGGTGATTGATTCAGTCTGGCCATGTGGGGACGGCCTGTCAAACCTAAGTCATTGAATGCAAAAGGGTAAAGCTGACTGAGAATGGTTTAGTTCCGCATCGGTCGGCAATCGCATGATTTACAGGCAAAAAAAAGGTTCATCGCGCTTTCTTGGGAAAGCAAGGATTGACACCGGACTGGCAAGGTTGGGTGTGTTGAATGAAAGTTTTGCTTTCATGGCGGTTGGCGAGTTGCTTGGAAGCTTGGTTTCGCCCTGCTGGGCGACTCACTTTTTTCAGTCGCGAAAAAAGTAAGCAAAAACGCTTGCCCCTGCATCCGGCCCTGCGCTTCGCTCCGGGTCCGTTCTCTCCATCGCCGCTCCAGGGGCACGCCGCGAAGGGACGTCCCTGTCCCTTCGCGTCTCTCGCGGCGTCCATGCCGCTCAACCCCTTCCACGACGATTCCGCTCACCCTCCTGAAGGGGCGTTGGGTGTCGCCTGATGGTTCGTGCAGAAAGAAAAAGCCAAGGCAAAGCAAACATCAACGATCTTCCAGGCAGCTCTGACTCCATTCCCCGTCAGGAGGCCGAGTGGAGGTGTCGCGCAGGGGGGGCGCGAGGCATGGATGCCGAGCGAGGAGCGATGGACGGGGCCGCCGAGGTAGGGACGTCCCATCGTGACGGCCCCCGGAGCGGCACCGGAAGGAGGGAAGTCTGGCCGCGTAGCGGACAGACCCGGATGTCGGGTGCCCTTCTTCTTTGGTTACGTTCTCGGCAAGCAACGAGATACGGAGCGTAGCGGAGTAACAGCCGCAGGCTGGCCCGAAGGGCGAGCGAAGCGAGTCAAGTGACTCGGCCGGGGCCGAAACCAGAAGCGTCAGCACACTCGGTAAGCGCCCTGATCACCGAGGCGCAAGCCCAAACCAAATGGCAGCAACACCCAATCTTGCCAGTCCGATGTCAAGCAGCCTGTCCCCATGAAATGCGAAGAACCAAAAAAAAGCCGGGCAGGGCCCGGCCGTATGGATTCAGCCTGTCAGGCGTGAGCGAAGCTTGCGGGGTAGGCGAGAGACGCCTGGGCATTCTGTATGTCGCTGAGCGTCTGTCGAACGACCTGCTTGGCGACGCAAGCGCATTTTCCGCATTGACTGGCCACGCCGGTCGTTTCACGGACTTCACGGTAGCTGCAGCAGCCTTCATAGATGGCCTCGCGGAGCTGACCGTCGGTGACGCCCTGGCAAAGACAGACGTACATAAGCACTACCCGTTGAGTTCCTTGACGTTTTGGATGCTAATCTGAATGAGAATAATTGTCAAAGATGCTTCGTCGGGTCGCGTGGCATATTCTCTATATGGCTAGCGATGATGGCATGTGGCCATAATTCACGCGTAAACTGTGCGCTCTTTTTTTCTTCTCCCAATAGAGCTGCGTCATGCAGTTGAGCATTCCTACCCTGACGCTGGTGGATATCTACGTGCTGCTCTTGCTCGGCACGCTGATGTTCTTTGCCTGGCGTAGCGGGCGACGGGACCCGACGCTCGGCTATACCTCCTTGATGCTGCTGCTCGGTGGTATCTCGACGGTGCTGGGGTGTCTGCGTGGCATGGGAATCGATGCCGTGCCCATCGTTCTCGGCAATGTCGCCCTGCAACTCGCCCTGGCCATGAACTGGACGGCGATGCGGGTGTTCGCCGGGCGGCCTGCTCATTTGCCTGGGATCGTTGCCGGCGCGCTGCTGTGGAGCGCCCTGTGCCTGGTGCCATGGTTCTATCAGTCGTTACCGGCCCGGTTGCTGCTCGCGTCGGCGCTGACGATCGGCTACACCGCGCTGGCCGTTTTCGAGTTGTGGCGAAGCCGGCATCTGATAGCCGTGTCACTGCGCCCGGCGTTGGCGCTGATGCTGTTCCATATGGGGTTCTACCTGCTGCGCATGGCGGTGGATCGCGGCCAGCCTTTCGCCGATCCGGAGCAGATGAGCTTCTTCGCGTTCCTGATCTTCGAGACCTTGCTCTACGCCATTGGCATCTCCTTCGTCACCCTGGCCATGGTCCGCGAACGCGCCGAGCTGCAGTATCGACAGGCCTCTCTCAGCGATCCGCTCACCGGTATCGGCAACCGGCGTTCGTTCATCGAGGCGGGGCAGGCGCTGCTGCGGCGCTCCGATGCCGGCGGCCAGCCGGTGACCCTGCTGCTGTGCGATCTGGACTTCTTCAAGCGGCTCAACGACACCTTCGGTCACCAGGCCGGCGACCGTGCGCTGGTCGGCTTCGGCCAGGTGATCGCGCAGCGGATGCGCCGCCGGGACGTCTTCGGGCGGATCGGTGGCGAAGAATTCGCCTGCCTGCTGGCCGATGCCGATGCGGCGATTGGTCTGGATGTGGCCGAGCGCATCCGTGGCGAATGTGCGGCGGTGCCTTTCGTCGAGCAGGGGCGGCTGAGCGTCAGCATCGGCGTGGCGACCACTGCCTCGGCGGGCTACGACCTCGACGAGCTGCTGGCCCAGGCGGATCGGGCGTTGTATGCCGCCAAGGCGGCCGGCCGCGACTGTACGCGGGTGGTCGGCGGCGATGGCGAGGCGCATGCCAGGGCCTGTTGAGTTTCACCTCGGTCGCGCCCGGGCCTGTGCTTTGCGTTAGACTGCCTGCCTTTTTTCGACCAAGAAGCCCGCCCATGGCCCTGCAAGCCACACCGTACAAAGTCGAACTCAATCTCACCGATCTGGATCGCGGGGTCTACGACAACCTGCGCTTCACCGTGGCCCGTCATCCCTCCGAGACCGAGGAACGGCTGGGCGTGCGGCTGATCGCCTATGCGCTCTGGTACAGCGAGCAGCTGGCTTTCGGTCGCGGCCTGTCGGACGTCGACGAGCCGGCGCTGTGGGAAAAGAGCCTGGACGGCCGCGTCCTGCACTGGATCGAGGTCGGCCAGCCGGACGCCGAGCGGCTGACCTGGTGCTCGCGGCGTGCCGAACGCGTCAGCCTGCTGGCCTACGGCAATCTGCGGGTCTGGCAGGGCAAGGTGGTGGAGGCGGTGAAGGGGTTGAAGAACCTTTCCATCGCCGCCGTCGACTCCGAATCCCTGGCCGCGCTGGTCAAGGACCTGCCGCGCAGCCTGCAATGGGGCGTGATGATCAGCGACGGTACGCTGTTCATCACCGACGAACGCGGCCAGTTCGAGGTTTCCCTGCAGTGGCTGCTCGGCGAACGCTGAGTTCCGTTTCATCCGATTTGCCGGCCGAGTGAACATGCGCATAGAACCCCGTCCATTGCCTGCGACACTGCCCGACCTGGGCGATCTGCCGCCGCTGCTCACGCGCCTGTACGCCGCCCGTGGCGTGCTCTCGGCGGCCGAGCTGGACAAGGGCCTGGCGCGGCTGATCCCCTACGACCGGCTCAAGGGCATCGATACCGCGGTGGCGCTGCTGGTCGAGGCGCTGGAGAAGCGCCAGCGCATCCTCTTTGTCGGCGATTTCGATGCCGATGGCGCCACGGCGAGCACGGTCGGCGTGCTTGGCCTGCGCCAGCTGGGTGCGGCGCACGTCGACTACCTGGTGCCCAACCGTTTCGAATACGGCTACGGGCTGACCCCGGAAATCGTCGCCGTGGCGCTGCAGCGCGAGCCCGACCTGCTGGTTACCGTGGACAACGGCATCTCCAGCGTCGACGGCGTGGCAGCGGCCAGGGCCGCCGGGCTCAAGGTGCTGGTAACCGACCATCACCTGCCGGGCCACGAACTGCCGGCGGCCGATGCCATTGTCAACCCGAACCAGCCGGAATGCGCCTTCCCCAGCAAGTGCATCGCCGGGGTCGGGGTCATCTTCTACGTGCTGCTGGCCCTGCGCGCGCGGCTGCGCGACCTCGGCTGGTTCGCCCGTCAGGGCTGGGCCGAGCCGAATCTGGCCGAGCTGCTCGACCTGGTGGCGCTGGGCAGCGTCGCCGACGTGGTGCCGCTGGATGCCAACAACCGCATCCTCGTCCATCAGGGCCTGGCGCGGATTCGCGCGGGGCGGGCTCGGCCGGGGCTGCGGGCGATCCTCGAGGTGGCCGGGCGCGACCACCGGCGCATCACCTCCACCGACCTGGGCTTCATCCTCGGCCCGCGGCTGAACGCGGCCGGCCGACTGGATGACATGTCGCTGGGCATCGAATGCCTGCTCTGCGAGGACGAGGCACTGGCGCGCGACATGGCGACCCAGCTCGACCAGCTCAACCAGGACCGCAAGAGCATCGAGCAGGGCATGCAGCGCGAGGCGCTGGCCCAGCTCAAGGACCTGCCGCTGGAGGACCTGCCGTTCGGCCTGTGCCTGTTCGAGCCGGACTGGCACCAGGGCGTGATCGGCATCCTCGCCTCGCGCCTCAAGGAGCGCTACCACCGCCCGACCATCGCCTTCGCCGATGCTGGCGACGGGTTGCTCAAAGGGTCGGCGCGCTCGGTGCCGGGCTTTCATATCCGCGATGCGCTGGATGCGGTCGCCGCCAAGCATCCCGGCCTGATCAGCAAGTTCGGCGGGCACGCCATGGCGGCCGGGCTGTCACTGCCGCAGGCCAACTTCGGCGCCTTCGCCGCGGCCTTCGATGCCGAGGTGCGCCGCCAGCTGTGCGAGGACGACCTCACCGGGCGGCTGCTGAGCGACGGCCAGCTCAGCGTCGAGGAATTCCACCTGGAGCTGGCGCGCGCGCTGCGCAATGCCGGGCCCTGGGGCCAGCATTTCCCCGAGCCGATGTTCCATGGCGTGTTCCAGTTGGTGCAGCAGCGTATCGTCGGCGAACGCCATCTGAAGCTGGTGCTCAGGAGCGAATGCGGCTCGCTGACCCTGGACGGCATCGCCTTCAACATCGACCGCGAGATCTGGCCGAACCCGACGGTGCGCTGGGCGGAGCTGGCCTACAAGCTGGACGTCAACGAGTACCGCGGCCAGGAAAGCGTGCAGCTGATGGTGGCGCATATCGCCCCGCGCTGACCTGTTCGTGCCGGCCGACGATAGGCCGGCTGAATCGGCTGGCATTTCCCGGCGGGACGTTCGATTGTTGCCCGCCGTCGTGGCGCCTAGAGTGGCAGGACAACAACAGCGCCATGCGGGAAGCCGAAATGAGCGACACGACCGTCCACCACCGTGCCTGTCACCTGTGCGAAGCCATCTGCGGCCTGACCATCCAGACCGAAGGCGAGCGCATCCTCTCGATCAAGGGTGATCCCCTTGACAGCTTCAGCCGTGGCCATATCTGTCCGAAGGCGGTGGCGCTGCAGGACATCCAGAATGACCCCGATCGCCTGCGCCAGCCGATGCGCCGTTGCGGCGACGAATGGCAGGCGATTGGCTGGGACGAGGCCTTCGAGCTGGTTGCCGAGCGCTTGGCCGACATTCGCGAGCGCCACGGCGCCAATGCGGTGGCCATCTACCAGGGCAACCCGAGCGTGCACAACTACGGGCTGATGACCCATAGCAACTATTTCCTCGGGTTGCTGAAGACGCGCAATCGCTTCTCGGCCACTTCGGTCGACCAGCTGCCGCACCATCTGACCAGCCACCTGATGTACGGTCATGGCTTGCTGCTGCCGGTGCCGGACATCGATCACACCGATTTCATGTTGATCCTCGGCGGCAACCCACTGGCCTCCAACGGCAGCATCATGACCGTGCCCGACGTGGAGAAACGGCTGAAGGCGATCCGCGCCCGCGGCGGCAAGCTGGTGGTGGTCGATCCGCGGCGCAGCGAGACCGCCGCGATCGCCGATCAGCACCTGTTCGTGCGTCCCGGACAGGACGCGGCGCTGTTGTTCGGTCTGCTCAACACCCTTTTTGAAGAAGGCCTGACGCGTGCCAGCGAACTGCCGCTGGACGGCATCGAGGAGGTGCGCACGGCAATCGCCGCCTTCAGCGCCGAAGCGATGAGTGCCCGCTGCGGGGTTCCGGCCGAGCAGATCCGCCAGCTGGCGCGGGATTTCGCCGCGGCGGACAAGGCCGTCTGCTACGGACGCATGGGCGTCTCGACCCAGGCCTTCGGCACGCTCTGCCAGTGGCTGGTGCAACTGATCAACCTGGTCACCGGCAATCTCGACCGGGTCGGCGGCGCGCTGTGCACCGAACCCGCGGTGGACCTGGTGGAAACCACCACGGGCGGACATTTCGCCGCCTGGCGCAGCCGGGTGTCGCAATTGCCGGAGTACGGTGGCGAACTGCCGGTGGCGGCGCTGGCCGAGGAGATGCTCGAGCCGGGAGAAGGGCAGGTGCGAGCGCTGATCACCGTGGCCGGCAACCCGGTGCTGTCCACGCCCAATGGACGCAAGCTGGAGCAGGCGCTGGATGGCCTGGCGTTCATGCTCAGCGTGGACTTCTACATCAACGAGACGACCCGCTACGCCGACCTCATCCTGCCGCCGACCGCGCCGCTGGAGCATGACCATTACGACGCGACGTTCAACCTGCTGGCGGTGCGCAACGTCACGCGCTTCAACCTGCCGCTGTTGCCCAAGCCCGAGGGCGCACTGCACGACTGGGAAATCTTCATCGGGCTGGCCAAGGCGTATTCGGCACGGGTCGGCGTCGAGCTCAAGCCGACCCTGCCGCCGCAGCAGATGATGGACCTGGCGCTGCGCCACGGGCCCTATGGCGACAAATCCGAGCGCAAGCTGAGCCTGGCGGCGCTGGAGGATTACCCCCACGGGCTGGACCTCGGGCCGCTCAAGCCGAACCTGGCGCGGCGCCTGAAGACCCCGAACAAGCGCATCCAGGCCGCGCCGGCGCTGATGCTGGAAGACCTGCAGCGCTTCGCCGCCGAACCACAGGCCAAGGGCGGCGAGCTGCTGCTGATCGGTCGCCGCCACGTGCGCAGCAACAATTCCTGGATGCACAACTATCAGCGTCTGGTGAAGGGCAAGCCGCGCCATCAACTGCTGATGCACCCGGCCGACATGGCAGCGCGCGCGCTGCAGGATGGCCAGCGCGTGCGGGTGCATTCGCGGGTCGGCGTGGTCGAGGTGGAGGCGCTGGCCAGCGAGGACATGATGCCCGGCGTGGTCAGCCTGCCGCACGGCTGGGGCCATGCCCGACCGGGTGTGCAGCTGGATATCGCGCAGCAGCAGCCCGGCGCCAGTTGCAACGACCTGACCGACGAGCGGGCGCTGGACGTCTCCGGCAATGCCGCGCTCAACGGCGTCGCGGTGCAGGTCAGCGCCGCCTGACGCGCAACTTCGCCAATCGCGGGCTGGGCATGCGCTCGGAAACGGTCTCTACTGAAGGCTGTCCAACCCGCATTCACGACAGTAGAGGCCGTCATGTCCCAGCTCTTCCAGCCGCTCACCCTGCGCCAACTTACCTTGCCCAACCGCATCACCGTGTCGCCGATGTGCCAGTACTCGGCCAAGGCCGGCATGGCCAACGACTGGCACCTGGTGCACCTGGGCAGTCGCGCCGTCGGTGGCGCCGGGCTGGTGATCATCGAGGCGACGGCGGTCAGCCCCGATGGGCGCATCTCGCCGGAAGACCTCGGCATCTGGTCCGACGAGCATGTCGAGCCGCTGCGGCGTATCACCCGTTTCATCGAGGCGCAGGGCTCGCTCGCCGGCGTGCAGCTGGCCCATGCCGGGCGCAAGGCCAGCACCTGGCGACCTTGGCTCGGCAAGCATGGCAGCGTACCGATCGCCGCTGGCGGCTGGACGCCGGTCGGCCCGTCCGCCATTGCCTTCTCGCCGGAGCACGCGGTGCCGACGGCGCTGGACGAGGCTGGCATCGCGGCCGTGGTGCAGGCTTTCGTCGAGGCGGCCGAGCGTTCGCTGGCGGCCGGTTTCAAGATCGCCGAGGTGCATGCGGCCCACGGCTACCTGCTGCATCAGTTCCTCTCGCCGCTGTCCAACCAGCGCCAGGATCGCTACGGCGGCTCGTTCGACAATCGCATCCGCCTGCTGCTGGAGGTGACGACTGCGGTACGTGCGGTCTGGCCCGAAGAGTTGCCGCTGTTCGTCCGGCTGTCGGCCACCGACTGGGTCGAGGATGGCTGGAACGCCGACGAAACCGTCGAGCTGGCGCGCCGGCTGAAGGAGATCGGCGTCGACCTGATCGATGTGTCCTCCGGTGGCACTGCGGCCAGTGCCGAAATTCCGGTCGGGCCCGGCTATCAGACCCAGTTCGCCGAGCGTGTGCGCAAGGAGGCGGGCATCGCCACCGGCACGGTGGGCATGATCACCGAGGCGGTGCAGGCCGAGCACATCCTGCGCACCGGGCAGGCCGACCTGATCCTGCTCGCCCGCGAACTGCTGCGCGACCCCTACTGGCCGCTGCATGCCGCCGAATACCTGCGCGACAACTCCGTGCCCTGGCCGGCGCAGTACGTGCGCGCCGCCCACCGCGATACGCCGATCCGCCAGGAAAGCGAGCCGCTCGACTGAGCTGCCTCCTCATCAATAGGTGCTTCGATGAAAACCAGTGGCCTTCTCGATCAATTGCTCAAGTCCGGCCAGGACCTGCTGCAAAAGCAGCCGTCGTCCACGGTCGGCGGCAAACCCACGGCGGGTAGCCTCGGCGATCTGCTTTCCGGTGCCGGCGGTGGGGTGCTCGGCAGCGCCTTGTCGGGAGCCGGGGGCCGTGCATTGGCCGCCGGCGCCATGGGCTTGCTGCTGGGCAACCGCAAGGTGCGCAAGCTCGGTGGCAAGGCGGTCACCTACGGCGGCCTGGCGGCGCTGGGCGTGCTCGCCTACAAGGCCTACAGCAACTGGCAGGCGCAGCAGGCCGATACGCCGCAACAGGCGCCGCAAACGCTCGATCGCCTGCCGCCGGCGCAGGTCGAGGAGCACAGCCAGGGCATCCTCGAGGCACTGGTGGCGGCGGCCAAGGCCGACGGCCACGTGGACGCACGCGAACGCCAGTTGATCGAGGCCGAACTGGCCAAGCTGACCGGCGACAGCGATCTGCGGCACTGGCTGGAGGCGGAACTGAACAAGCCGCTCGATCCGGCCGAAGTGGCTGGCGCCGCGAAGACGCCGGAAATGGCCGCCGAGATGTACCTGGCCAGCGTGCTGGTAGTCGACGAGGAGCATTTCATGGAGCGCGCCTACCTCGACGAACTGGCGCGTCGGCTGGCGCTCGATCCGCAGCTCAAGGCCGAGCTGGAAAGCCAGGTACGCGGCGTGACCGGCTGAGCCTCCCGGCCAGCAGGGCGATGCATCTGCGGTCCGATCGCCTGACGGCTCGTCCTGGCGGGCTGTCAGCGCGGGCCTGCTGCGTTATAATCGCCGGCTTTTCGAATCGTCCGATTGAGAGTGCCGACCACCATGGAAATCAACCCGATCCTCAACAGCATCAAGGATCTGTCCGAACGCACCCAGTCAATTCGGGGGTATCTTTGACTACGATCAGAAGCATGATCGTCTCGTCGAAGTAAACCGCGAACTCGAAGACCCGAACGTCTGGAACAACCCTGAATACGCCCAGAACCTGGGCCGCGAGCGTGCCACCCTGGCGCAGATCGTCGAGACCCTGGACGACCTGAACGGCGGCCTCGCCGACTCCCGCGACCTGCTCGACATGGCCGTCGAAGAGAACGACGAAGGCGCTGTGAACGACGTCGTCGTCGAAGTCGAGCGCCTGCGCGAGATCCTCGAGAAGCTCGAGTTCCGCCGCATGTTCAGTGGCGAGATGGACGCCAACAACTGCTACCTGGACATCCAGGCCGGCTCCGGCGGCACCGAGGCCCAGGACTGGGCCAACATGCTGCTGCGCATGTACCTGCGCTGGGCCGACAAGCACGGCTTCGATGCCGAGATCGTCGAACTGTCCGAGGGTGAAGTCGCCGGCATCAAGGGCGCCACCATCCATATCAAGGGCGAATATGCCTTCGGCTGGCTGCGTACCGAGATCGGCGTGCACCGCCTGGTGCGCAAGAGTCCATTCGACTCCGGCAACCGCCGCCACACCTCGTTCACCGCGGTGTTCGTCTCGCCGGAGATCGACGACAACATCGAGATCGAGATCAACCCGGCCGACCTGCGCATCGACACCTACCGCTCCTCCGGGGCCGGTGGCCAGCACGTCAACACCACCGACTCGGCGGTGCGTATCACCCACGTGCCGACCAATACCGTGGTGGCGTGCCAGAACGAGCGTTCCCAGCACGCCAACAAGGACACCGCCATGAAGATGCTGCGGGCCCGGTTGTACGAGCAGGAGATACAGAAACGCAACGCCGCCTCGCAGGCACTGGAAGACTCCAAGTCCGACATCGGCTGGGGCCACCAGATCCGCTCCTACGTGCTCGACCAGTCGCGCATCAAGGACCTGCGTACCGGCGTCGAGCGTAGCGACTGCGACAAGGTGCTGGACGGGGATCTAGACGAGTACCTCGAAGCCAGCCTCAAACAGGGACTCTGAGAGCAGCCGCAAGCCTCAAGCCGCAAGACCCCATTGAAACGATTTGACCGGGACGACCCGCAATGAGCGAACAACCGCTGAACCAGCACGCCATCCAAGAGGAAGAAAACAAGCTGATTGCCCAGCGCAAGGAAAAGCTTGCCGCCGTGCGCGAGCAGGGCAATGCCTTCCCCAATGACTTCCGTCGCGACAGCTATGCAGGCGACCTGCAGAAACAGTACGCCGAGAAGACCAAGGAGGAGCTGGAAGCGGCCGCCATCCCGGTCAAGGTCGCCGGACGCATCATGCTCAACCGTGGCGCGTTCATGGTCATCCAGGACATGAGCGGGCGCATCCAGGTCTACGTCGATCGCAAGACCCTGCCGGCCGAGCAGCTGGAGGCGGTCAAGCACTTCGACCTGGGCGACATCATCGCCGCCGAAGGCACCCTGGCACGCTCCGGCAAGGGCGACCTGTACGTCTACATGAGCAGCGTGCGCCTGCTGACCAAGTCGCTGCGCCCGTTGCCGGACAAGTTCCACGGCCTGACCGACACCGAGCAGCGCTACCGCCAGCGTTACGTCGACCTGATCATGAACGACGAAGTGCGCGAGACCTTCCGCGTGCGTTCCCAGGTCATTGCGCACATTCGCAAGTTCCTCGCCGAGCGTGACTTTCTCGAAGTGGAAACGCCGATGCTGCAGACCATCCCCGGCGGCGCCGCGGCCAAGCCGTTCGAGACGCACCACAACGCGCTGGACATGCCGATGTTCCTGCGTATCGCGCCGGAGCTGTACTTGAAGCGCCTGGTGGTCGGCGGTTTCGAGCGGGTGTTCGAGATCAACCGCAATTTCCGCAACGAAGGCGTCTCGACCCGGCACAACCCCGAGTTCACCATGCTCGAGTTCTACCAGGCCTACGCCGACTACGAAGACAACATGGACCTCACCGAGGCGCTGTTCCGCGAGCTGGCCCAGGCCGTGCTCGGCAGCACCGACGTCCCGTATGGCGACAAGGTGTTCCACTTCGGCGAGCCGTTCGCGCGGCTGTCGGTGTTCGACTCGATCCTCGCATTCAACCCGGAGATCTCGGCCGCCGACCTCAACGACCTGGAAACGGCCCGCGCCATCGCCAGGAAGGCCGGCGCCAAGCTGCTCGGCCACGAAGGCCTGGGCAAGCTGCAGGTGATGATCTTCGAGGAACTGGTCGAGCACAAACTGGAACAGCCGACCTTCATCACCGAGTACCCGTTCGAGGTCTCGCCGCTGGCGCGGCGCAACGATCGCAACCCCAGCGTCACCGACCGTTTCGAGCTGTTCATTGGCGGCCGCGAGATCGCCAACGCCTATTCCGAGCTCAACGATGCCGAGGACCAGGCCGAGCGCTTCCACGCCCAGGTGGCCGACAAGGATGCCGGCGACGACGAGGCCATGCACTTCGACGCCGACTTCGTCCGCGCGCTGGAATACGGCATGCCGCCGACTGCCGGCGAGGGCATCGGCATCGACCGCCTGGTGATGCTGCTGACCAACTCGCCGTCGATCCGCGACGTGATCCTCTTCCCGCACATGCGTCCGGAGCTGTGATCGACGCGTTGGGCTTCGCTTCGCTCGCCCCAGGTTCACCCAACCTACATGTACCGTAGGTTGGGCCGAGCAATGCGAAGCCCAACACAGGATTGGCACGGGCCCCACGGTAAGCTCCGTGCACCCTGGGCCGCCCGCTGGTGTATAACCCCGAGGGGTTACGGATCATTCGTGAAGAGGGACCGATGAACACCCGCAACAACCTGGACGAATACCAGAGCACCGTGCGCGCCTTGTCCGACCGCATCGTCGAGGCGCAGACCCCGGTACGGGTGCTGGATGCGGTCAAATGGGACGAGAGCATTCGCCAGGGCTTCCTCGAAGCGAAGGGACGCAAGCTGCCTCAGGTCGATCGCAGCTACTACGAGGGCCGCCCGCTGGCCTTCGACTCCAGCGCGAAGAAGCAGGAATTCCAGGACATCGAGCGCGACATCACCCGCCAGCTCGGCCAGTTCAACCCGGTCGGGCAGATCATGCGGCGCATGTGCAAGGAATACCGCATGGTCATCCGCATGCTCGAGGCGCGCGGCACGCCGGACTTCGGCATGATCTCTCAGGAGCTCTACGGCGCGGCGTCCGATGCCTTCCACGCTGGCGATCCGACCCTGGCCGACCTCGGCCTGATGCTCTCCGACTACCTGAACAACATTGCCGATCGCGGCGACCTGCGCGACGAGCCGAAGAACCTCACCGCGCCGCAGGCCGTCGAGCTGCTGCAGAAGCGCCTGGACGTGGTGTTCGGCGAAGGCGAGGGGGTGATCCGCGTCTTCGAGTCCGACGGCATCCTCGCCGATGCGGCGGCCGGCGCCGACTACATCAAGATCCGCAGCGACGCGCTGTTCAACGAGCGTGACGTGCGTGCGCTGGAAGTGCACGAAGGGCTGGTGCACGTCGGCACCACGCTCAACGGGCAGAACCAGCCGATCTGCACCTTCCTCGCCAAGGGCCCGCCGTCCTCCACCGTGACCCAGGAAGGCCTGGCGATCCTGATGGAAGTGATCGCCTTCGCCTCCTACCCGACGCGCCTGCGCAAGCTGACCAACCGCACCCGCGCCATCCACATGGCCGAGGAGGGCGCCGACTTCCTCGATGTCTTCGCCTTCTTCCGCGAGCAGGGCTACGCCGCCGACGATTGCTACAGCAACGCCAGCCGCGTGTTCCGCGGCTCGGCGCCCGATGGCCTGCCCTTCACCAAGGACCTGTCCTACCTGAAGGGCTTCATCATGATCTACAACTATATCCAGCTCGCCGTGCGCAAAGGGCAGCTGGAGCAGATTCCGCTGCTGTTCTGCGGCAAGACCACGCTGGAGGACATGCGCACCCTGCGCCAGCTGGTGGACGAGGGCATGGTGGTGCCGCCCAAGTACCTGCCGCAGCAGTTCCAGGACCTCAATGCGTTGTCGGCCTGGATGTGCTTCTCCAACTTCCTCAACCATCTGAGCCTGGATCGCATCGAAGCCGACTACGCCAACATCCTCTGAGCCGACCCGGCGCAGACCACGAATCAACCATCACGCAAGGAAGCGTAACGCCATGGAGAACCCCGTCTTCGCCCGCCGCTCCAACCCGCTGGAGCGCACCCTCTCGGCGGCTGCCTATAATCTTGTCATTGGCCTGACCCTGTGCTGGGGTTTCTGGGTCAACTGGTGGATGGTCGGCAACATCCCGGTCGAGTCCATTCGCAGCATCCATCCCTGGCTGTTCTTCGGCGGCTACTTCGCCAGCTGCCTGGCCGGCGCCTGGCTGTTCCATAGCTCGAACAAGCCCTGGGTGAGTTTCCTCGGCTACAACCTGGTGGTGGTGCCGTTCGGGCTGATCGTCAACCTGGTGGTGAGCCGCTACGACAGTGAGCTGGTGCACGAGGCCATCCGCATCACCGCGCTGGTAACCCTGGGCATGATGCTGCTCGGCACGCTGTTCCCGCGCTTTTTCGCCAGTATCGCCAGTGCGCTGACGGTGGCGCTGCTGCTGGTGATCGTGGTCGAACTGGTCGAGCTGTTCATCCTCGGCATCCACCACGGTGTGATCGACTGGATCGTGGTGCTGATCTTCTGTGGCTATGTCGGCGTCGACTGGGGGCGGGCGAACCAGATTCCCAAGACCCTGGACAATGCCATCGACAGCGCCGCCGCGCTCTATATGGACATCATCAACCTGTTCCTGCGTATCCTGCGCATTCTCGGGCGCAAGTAAGCGAGGGCAGGCCGCAGCCGTCCTCGTCGCGCTGCAATCACAGGATCAGGAGTTGCCGATGCCCAGCCATCAACTCGAGTACGAAATCCTCGGCCAGTCCGCGCAGAGCTTGGAGATCATCCTCGACCCGGGCGAGACGGTGATCGCCGAGGCCGGGGCGATGAACTACATGACCGACGGCGTGCGTTTCGAGGCGCGCATGGGCGATGGCTCGGCGAGCGGGGTGCTCGGCAAGCTGTGGGGCATGGGCAAGCGGATGATCACCGGCGAGTCGCTGTTCCTCACCCACTTCAGCAATCAGGGCCGGGGCCGGGCGCGGGTCGCTTTCGCCGCGCCGTATCCCGGCACGGTGGTGCCGGTGGATCTCGCGGCGCTGGGCGGCCAGCTGATCTGCCAGAAGGACGCCTTTCTCTGCGCGGCCTACGGCACGCGCATCGGCATCAGTTTCAGCAAGCGCATCGGCGCCGGTTTCTTCGGCGGCGAGGGCTTCATCCTGCAGCGCCTGGAGGGCGATGGCCTGGCCTTCGTGCATGCCGGCGGCGCGGTGATCCGCAAGGAGCTGAACGACGAGACCCTGCGCCTGGATACCGGCTGCCTGGTGGCCTTCACCCCAGGCATCGACTACGACATCCAGCTGGCGGGCGGCCTCAAGAGCATGCTGTTCGGCGGCGAAGGACTGCTGCTGACGACGCTCAAGGGCACCGGCAGCGTGTGGATCCAGAGCCTGCCGTTCTCGCGGCTGGCCGAGCGGGTCTACGAGGCGACCTACCAGGCCCGGGGGGAAACCCGCGCCGGCGGCAACTGAATCCCCGCCAGGCGACCTGAAGTTGTTCAGATAAGCACGGAGAGTACTTTGTAGGAGCGCGCCATGCGCGCGAATCGCGGGCGTGGCCCGCTCCTGTGATCCGGCATCCAGCTTGAGTCGTCGAGTGGACAGCATTACGCCAGGCGACCCGAATTTGCCACAATGCGCTTCTTTACCCAGGCGAGATCGTCCATGTCCGAACGCAACCCCATTCCGCTGATCCTCACCGCCATCGGCAGCATCATCGGTACCGTCGCCGTGCTGAGCTATTACGGCTACGTGCACATCGCCAAGCCCGAGGATGCGTTGCTGCTGGCCGACTACACGATGCTCAAGACCATCCCCGGCGAGGATTACCGGGTCTCGCTCAAGCCCGCCGAGCAGGTCGCGCAGTGCATCGATGGCGTGGTGGTGTTGTTCGACACCCAGCAGAAGGGGCTTTCCGGCGTGCTGGTGGATAACAAGAAGCGGGCCGTACGCTGCATGGAAGAGCGCGCGCCGGCCGGCCTCTTGCAATAACGGTACGGTGCGTCGCCCCGAGTAGACGCGCGGCTCATGCCGTTGTGCTTCTCTGCTCCGCCTGGCGGGCCTGCTGGCCACTGAAGCGCTCCACCAGCGCATGCATGGCACGCGCGGTCTGGTCCAGTTCGCTGCCGGCCTGGGCGGATTCCTCGGCCAGCCCGGCGTTGACATCGGAGGCGTCGGCGATGCGGGTGATCTGCCGGGAGATGTCCTCGGCCACATGAGCCTGTTGTTCGGACGCGGCAGCCATCTGCTGGCTCATGCCGTGGATCAGTTCGATGGCATCGCCGACATACTGCAGTGCCTGTTGGGTTGGCGCACGCCGTCCTCGGCTTCCAGCGTACCGCTGCGGGCAATCTCCACCGCATTCGCCGCTCGCGCCTGCAGCGTCTCGATGATGCCCTGGATGGTCGCGGTGGAATCGCGCGTCTTCGAGGCCAGCGCCCGAACCTCGTCCGCCACCACGGCGAAGCCGCGGCCTTGTTCGCCGGCCCGCGCCGCCTCGATGGCGGCGTTCAGGGCCAACAGGTTGGTCTGCTCGGCGATCGCGCGGATCATGTCGGCGGCCTGCTGGATGGTCTGGGTGTCCTGCGCCAGTTCTTCCACCGAGGCGCTGATGCCCGCCACGCTGTGCGCCAGCCGCTCGATCACTTCACGGGTCTTGCCGGCTTCCGTCGAGCCGCTATCGGCCAGTGCCCTGATCCGGCTGGCTTCATCGGCAGTGCGCTGGATATGGCGCGTCACCTCGGCGATCGATGCGGCCATTTCGTGGATCGCGGTCGCGGTCATGTCCGCTTCCTTTCGTTGCTCCTGCAGGGAGGTTTCCGATTGGTTGGTCAGCCGGGCGCTGCGCTGGGCCAGCGCCATGCTCTGGCTGGCGAAGTCGCTCAAGCGGCCCAGTAGCGTGCGCAGCCGGGCGCGTTCGCTGAGCAGGCTCATCTGCAGGCGTGCCGGCCTGCCGCTGGCAGCGGTATAGGCGCGGGCGCTGAGCGGGTCGTCGAAGGCGCCGTCGAGCCGGGCCTGCAACTGCCGCAATTGCTGCGCCTGGCGCCAGGCGTTCCAGCCCTGCAGGATCGGCAGCGCTGCCAGGGCGCAGCCGAATCCGGCCAGGGGTGAGGCGTAGCGGTAGGCTGCCAGGGCCAGCAGCGCGGCCACGGCAGGCCAGGTATAGAGCGCTGCCGTGCGCCATACGGGCTGCACCGAGGCGCCCTTCGCGGGGCCCGCGAGGAGCTGCGCATAGAGCTGGCTGGCGCGATGCACCTGCTCGCTCTGCGGCATCACGCGCACCGACTCGTAACCGCTGATGCGACCATCGACGAAGATCGGTGTCACATAGGCATCGACCCAGTAGAAGTCGCCGTTGCGACAGCGGTTCTTGACGATGCCCATCCAGGGTTTGCCGTCCTTGAGGTAGCGCCACATCTGGGCGAATACCGCTGCCGGCATGTCCGGGTGGCGCACGATGTTGTGCGGGCTGCCTACCAGTTGGGCACGCTCGAAACCACTGACCTCGACGAACTCGTCGTTGCAGTAGGTGATGATGCCGCGGGTATCGGTAACGGTGATGAGGCGTACATCAGCGGGGAAACGACGCTCCTGCTGGGTGACAGGCATGTTGAGTCGCATGGCTTTGATCCTTTCCCTGGATTGTGCACATTAAACTTAGCTAAAAGTTACAAAAGCGTATTCATTGTATTTCGCTATCACAGGCGCCCTTGTCGATGCATTTTATGGCAGATTGCCATTATCACTTCGGGCGGCACCCAGCCCGTGGTGGACGGGGATGACCTATGGGCGAGGTGGCGGGCATGCAGGGCCGCCGCTGCGTGAAGGCCCTGCATGCCCGCCACTTGCCTCGATGCAGCCTGCTAGCGCATCGACGAGCGCGGTGCCACCGGCTTGTTATCGTCCGAGATGGTGACTTCCACCCGGCGGTTCATCGCCCGCCCCGACGAGGTGGCATTGCTGGCTACCGGATATTCCTTGCCATAGCCCTGGGCGACGATACGCGCCGGGTCCACGCCCATCTTGATCAGCGCCATGCGCACGGCATCGGCGCGGCGCTCGGAGAGGCGCTGGTTGTAGTCGGCCGAGCCGGTGCTGTCGGTGTAGCCCTCGACGATCACCTTGCGCTCGGCGTTCTCGTTGAGGAAGTCGGCGAGCGTCTGCATGCTGCGCATACCGCCGGGCTTGAGCTCGGCACGGTCGTAATCGAACAGCACGTCGCCGAAGGTCACCAGCGTGCCGCGCTCGGTCTGCTTGGCCTGCATCTCCTCCTGCAGCTTGCGGATCTGTGCGTCACGGGCTTCCAGGCGTGCCTCGGCGCGCTGGGCGGAGGCCTTGTTCAGATCCTGTTCGGCCGTGCGCAGGGCGATGGTCTGTTCGGCCAGTTCGATGCGGCGCTTGGTCAGGTAGGCCAGCTGGTCCACCGTCTCTTCGTCGGCGTCGTCCAGATAGGCCTTGTTGGCCTTGTCCAGCATGTTGCTGGCATCTTGGGTTTCCAGGGCCGCGAGCTGGCTGGAGCGGGCGTCGCTCTGCAGCGCCGAGAAGCTGCTTCGCGCCTCCTCGAGATTGGGGTTGGGTTGGGATGCGCAGGCCACCAGGCCGATACTCAGGGCCAGCAGGGTGGGGAAGGTTACGAGCTTGTGCATGACGGAATCATCCTTTGGCAATGTTGGAACGACGGTCTGGGCGGGCTCACCGGACGCTGCGCATGCCTTCTTCGCGCAGTTCGCGGACGCCCTCCTGGGCGTCCTGGACGGCCTTCTGGGCCTTGGCTGCCTCGGCCTTGCGCTCGGCAACGCGGGCGTCCCACTCGGCCTGTTCGGCCAGCCTGCGGGCCTCGTCGTAGTTTTCCTTCTGCATGGCCAGCTCGGCCTGCTTCCACTTTTCTTGCGCGGCGCGCATTTCCACTGCGGCATATTCCGTACCGCCGGCACTGACGGCACTGCGCACGGCCGACTCGGTCACGGCGAACTGCTCCTTCGGCGGGTTGCCGGCGCAGGCGCTCAGCAACAGGCCGCCAAGTGCAACGGCCGCCAGCTTGGGCAGCTGAAGTCTGGATGCGGGCATTTCGACAGCTTTGTTCATGGTCACTCTCCAGTACGAATCTGACTGACGGATACCAATGGCGTCCCGGGGCAGGCAGTGCTGCACAAGCGCGCTGTCAAGGGACATATTTTTGTGAGGACGAACGGCGCCAATCGTTCAGTCGAAATTGCCGCGCTAGAGCCTGCGACCGGGAAATGACGGGCAGCCGCGGGTGGCCGCCGGGGCTGGTGGGGAGGTTTCAGCCCGTATTGCAGGAGAGGAAAACGGCCTGTGCCGTTGCCGCGCTACCGGCCGGTCCGGATGCGCGAGCGCTATCCGCCGGCTCGATCGTACCGCTCAGGCCGTGGTGGGGGCCTTCTGCTCGTCGAGCATCCGCTGCAGATGCTGGCGCGACAGTTCGAGAAAGCGTGGCGTCGGGCCAACGTCCTCGTAGATCGGATCGCCTTGCTCGTCGGTGGCGATCACCTGCGTGCCGCGCACATAGGGCAGGCTGGTCTCGACGGCTTCGAGTGCGGCGCCGACCAGCTCGCCGAGCAGCGCCTCGGTGCTGCGCTTGGGGTACATCTCGGCCAGTGCGGCCAGGCGTGCCGCGCTCTCGACATCGAGCGGGATGGTATAGCGGGTCTGGCTCATGCGGCCCTTGGCGTCCCGTTCCCAGTGGCTGACAAGCTCGGAAATTCTCATGATCGCTCCTCTGCTCGCGGTAACGAGCGCAGATGACAGGAAAAGCCCGCCGCGTCCTGGCGTTGTGCGCCGCCGCCAATGACGCCTTGTCATGGCCGAGCGCGGTGGGCACTCTGGTTGGAGGTAATTTCAGCGTAGCCGTTCAGGATTCTTTTCCCAGCGGCGCGCTTGGTCGGGATGTCCGCGGGGCGGCCGGAGCACGCTGCGCCACCGCTCGCGACGCCTGCTCGGCAGCACTGGCGGAAGGAACAGGGTCATGGCGAAAATCATCGATGCGCGCCTGCGCGACAACGTACACCTGCTGGGGGAACTGCTCGGCAACACCATCCGTGCGCAGCACGGCGATCTGTTCTTCGACAAGATCGAACGCATCCGCAAGGGTGCCAAGGCGGCGCGGCGCGGGTCCGAGGAGGGCGCGCAACTGCTGGCCGAGACGCTGGACAGCCTCGACGAGCACGAACTGCTGCCGATGACCCGTGCGTTCAACCAGTTCCTCAACCTGGCCAACATCGCCGAGCAGTACCATCAGGTTCGCCGCCGCGGTGCCGGGGAGGCCGCGCCGTTCGAGGCCGGCGTGCTTCCCGACCTGCTCGAGCGCCTCAAGGCCGCCGGGCACGACGAAGAATTCCTGGCGCGCCAGGTCGGCCGGCTGGAAATCGAGCTGGTCCTGACCGCCCACCCCACCGAGGTTTCCCGGCGCACCCTGATCCAGAAGTACGACGCCATCGCCGAGCAGTTGGCGGCGCGCGACCATACCGACCTGTCGGCGGCCGAGCGTGCCGGCATCGAGCTGCAGCTGCAGCGGCTGATCGCCGAGGTCTGGCACACCGAGGAAATCCGCCGCAACCGCCCGACCCCGGTGGAAGAGGCCAAGTGGGGCTTTGCCGCCATCGAGAACTCGCTGTGGCGAGCCGTGCCCAACGTGTTGCGCCAGGCGGATGCGACGCTCGCGCGCGCGACCGGCCTGCACCTGCCGCTGGAGGCCGCGCCGATCCGCTTCGCCTCCTGGATGGGCGGTGATCGCGACGGCAACCCGAACGTCACCGCCATGGTGTCCCGCGAGGTGCTGCTGACGGCGCGCCAGGTGGCGGCCGAGCTCTATCTCCGGGAGATCGAAGGGCTGATCACCGCCTTGTCGATGAGCGCCGCCAGCGACGAGCTGCTGCAGCAGACCGGCGCGTCGGCCGAACCCTATCGGGTCCTGCTCAAGCCCTTGCGCAACCGCCTGCGCGCCACCCGCGACTGGGCGCGCGCGGCCATCGAGCACGGCCAGCCGGCGCCGGCCGAAGTGCTGCAGGAGTGCGAAGAGCTGCGCCGGCCGCTGGAGCTTTGCTACCGCTCGCTGCATGCCTGCGGCATGGACGTGATCGCCGATGGTGCGCTGCTCGATTGCCTGCGCCGGCTGGCGGTGTTCGGGCTGTTCCTGGTGCGCCTCGACATTCGCCAGGATGCCGCGCGGCACGCCGCTGCGCTGGCGGAAATCACCGACTACCTCGGCCTCGGCGATTACCAGCAGTGGGACGAGCAACGCCGGCTGGACTTCCTCCAGCACGAGCTGAACAGCCGTCGGCCGTTGCTGCCCATGCATTACCAGCCTTCGGCCGACACCGCCGAGGTGCTCGCCACCTGCGCGGTGATCGCCGAGGCGCCTGCCGCTTCGCTGGGCTCCTACGTCATCTCCATGGCCCATGCCGCATCCGATGTGCTCGCCGTGCAATTGCTGCTCAAGGAGGCCGGCCTGCAGCGGCCGATGCGCGTGGTGCCACTGTTCGAGACCCTCGACGATCTGAACAACGCGGCGCCGACCATCGATCGCCTGCTCGCGCTGCCGGGCTATCGCCAGCGCCTGCAAGGTCCGCAGGAAGTGATGATCGGCTACTCCGACTCGGCCAAGGATGCCGGCACCACGGCCGCCGCCTGGGCCCAGTACCGCGCCCAGGAGCGCCTGGTGGAGGTGTGCCGCGCGCATGGCGTCGAGTTGCTGCTGTTCCATGGCCGCGGCGGCACCGTGGGGCGTGGCGGCGGCCCGGCCCACGCGGCCATTCTCTCGCAGCCGCCGGGATCGGTGGCGGGGCGTTTCCGCACCACCGAGCAGGGCGAGATGATCCGCTTCAAGTTCGGCCTGCCGGACATCGCCGAACAGAACCTCAACCTCTACCTGGCCGCCGTGCTCGAGGCGACGCTGCTGCCGCCGCCGATGCCCGAGCCGGACTGGCGCGAGACCATGGACCGGCTCGCCGCCGATGGCGTGGCGGCGTACCGGAGCGTGGTGCGTGAGCACCCGCAGTTCGTCGAGTATTTCCGCCAGGCGACCCCCGAACTCGAGCTGGGCCGGCTACCGCTGGGCAGCCGGCCCGCCAAGCGCCGCGAGGGTGGGGTGGAAAGCCTGCGGGCGATTCCCTGGATCTTCGCCTGGACCCAGACGCGGCTGATGCTGCCGGCCTGGCTGGGCTGGGAACAGGCCCTGCAATGCGCGCTGGCGCGCGGCGAGGGCGAACGGCTGGCGACGATGCGCGCGCACTGGCCGTTCTTCTCCACGCGCATCGACATGCTGGAAATGGTGCTGGCCAAGGCCGATGCCGACATTGCCCGGCGTTACGACGAGCGCCTGGTGCAGTCGCAACTGCTGGCGCTGGGCAGCGATCTGCGTGACCGATTGTCGCAGGTGGTCGGCGCCGTGCTGGCGCTGACCGGGCAGATCGACCTGCTGGACCACAGCCCGCACACCCAGGAAGCCTTCAGCCTGCGCAACACCTATCTCGATCCGCTGCATCTGATGCAGATCGAGCTGCTGGCGCGCTCCAGGCAGCGCCAGGGCCCGCCGGAGAGCCCTCTGGAACAGGCCTTGCTGGTCAGCGTGGCGGGCATCGCAGCGGGCCTGCGCAATACCGGCTGAGCGCGCCACGACAATATCCGCGCCGCGCGCGGCAGCCGCTCCGGCCATCGCGAGCGGCGCCGGGGCATAGGCTTCGTGAGCAGTACCGGACACATCCGGGACGGCTTGTGCCGCCCCGGTGCGCTGTGTATCGTGTTCAACCTTTTGTCGCATGGCGGCAAACCAGATTTTTTGATTCGCCAGCGATGAGCCGCAATCGGCCCGCTGGCGGATTCCCCCTATTCAAGAAACTCGAGGACTCATCCATGCGTGTGATTCTGCTGGGAGCGCCCGGTGCCGGCAAAGGTACCCAGGCTGGCTTCATTACCAAAAAATTCGGTATTCCGCAGATCTCCACTGGCGACATGCTGCGCGCAGCGGTCAAGGCCGGCACCGAGCTGGGCCTGAAAGCCAAGAGCGTGATGGATGCAGGCGGCCTGGTGTCCGATGACCTGATCATCAACCTGGTCAAGGAGCGCATTGCCCAGCCCGATTGCGCCAATGGCTTCCTCTTCGACGGCTTCCCGCGCACCATTCCCCAGGCCGAAGCCCTGAAGGACGCCGACGTGCGCATCGACCACGTGGTCGAGATCGCCGTCGACGACGAGGAAATCGTCGGCCGTATCGCCGGTCGTCGCGTGCATCCGGCTTCCGGTCGCGTCTATCACACCGAGCACAACCCGCCGCGCGTCGCCGGCAAGGACGACGAGACCGGCGAGGAACTGATCCAGCGCGAGGACGACAAGGAAGAGACCGTGCGTCGCCGCCTGGCCGTCTACCATTCGCAGACCAAGCCGCTGGTGGACTTCTACCAGAGCCTCGCGGCTGCCGAAGGCACGCCGAAGTACAGCCGTATCGAGGGCGTCGGTTCGGTGGAAGAGATCACCGCCAAGGTGTTCGCTGCGCTGAGCTGATCGATACCGCGCAGCCCCGCAGAAATGCCCGTATCGCAGGATACGGGCATTTTTTATGGCTATGTCCCCGTTAGGTGTTGCAGGGTCTTGCCGGAAGTGTCTGGCTCGGATTTCTTGCAGCAGCCGATGTTCGAGCGCTCGAGCGCTCGCGGGTAGATTGGCGCTGAGCGCAGCGAAGCCCAACGGGGACCGGCACGAACCTGTTGGGCTTCGTCGCTGCGCTCCTCAGCCCAACCTACGGCGTACGGCGCCCATGCAACGCACAAGTGGGACATAGCCTTTTTTATTCGGGAGGCGCTGGGCAGGGCGGGCCGGCAATCTTCAGACTTCGGCTTTTTGGCAGGCCTGCGGCCCGCATCGCCCCGGGGTCGGGCCTCCCACAAAAGCAGCGAGCGCATACCGGACCCTGTGGGCGCGCCCTCGCGGCGATGCTTTCAAGCTTCAGGCTTCAGGCTTCAGGCTTCAGGTTCGCCTGCCTCGGCTCCATGCAACATCGAACCGCCCCCTCGAATACGCTAGAATCTGCGCCTTTTGACCGACCCGGAACGACCCGATGACCACTCTGCTGGCCCTGGATACCGCCACCGAAGCCTGCTCCGTCGCCCTGCTGCATGACGGCAGAGTGCTGAGCCACTACGAGGTCATCCCGCGCCTGCATGCCCAGCGTCTGCTGCCGATGATCCAGACCCTGATCGGCGAGGCGGGCATCGCGCTGTCGGCGGTGGACGCCATCGCCTTCGGCCGTGGGCCGGGCGCGTTCACCGGCGTGCGGATCGCCGTCGGCGTGGTGCAGGGCCTGGCGTTCGCGCTGCAGCGCCCGGTATTGCCGGTTTCCACCCTGGCGACCATCGCCCAGCGCGCCTGCCGCGAGCATGGCGCCACGCAGGTGGCGGCCGCCATCGATGCGCGCATGGACGAGGTCTACTGGGGCTGCTACCGCGAGCATGAGGGCGAAATGCGGCTGCTCGGCAGCGAGGCGGTACTACCGCCCGAGCAGGCCGGCCTGCCGCGGGATGCCGACGGCGAATGGTTCGGTGCCGGTACCGGCTGGGGCTATGCCGAGCGGATTCCGCTGAGCGTAAAGGGTGTGGACGCCGGTATGCTGCCGCATGCCGAGGACCTGCTGCGGCTGGCAACGTTCGCCTGGCAGCGCGGCGAAGCGCTGGAAGCCGACCAGGCCCAGCCGGTGTACCTGCGCGACAACGTCGCCACGCCGAAAAAAGGGATCGAATGAGGCTAGCCGTTGCCAAAGCTCCGGGCGGCCGTTAGAGTCGCCAGGCTCCTGAACGAGTAACAAGATGCGCGTCGAAGGCTCCTATCCGATTCCCTATACCACCGATCGCTCCGCCCGTACCGGCAGGGCGGCGGACGGCTATGGCGAAAGCCAGCGCGTGGCCCAGGCCCAGCGCGGGATCGACAGTCGCGATGGGCAGGACTACCAGCCGCAGGCCGAACGTCCGCAGCAGCGGGTCAACGAGAGCGCCCTGGTCGAGCGCTACGCCGCGTTCCGCTATGACGATGCCCGGCCCGAGCGCTCGCTGCCCAACCATGTCGCCCAGGCGCTGGCCAGCTACACCACCACCGCGAGCTTCAGCGCCGATCTCGACGCCAACGAGGTGCTCGGCCTCGATCTCTACGCCTGAGGCCGGTCGGCCCGGTGAGCATTCCGTACTTCCTTGGTTGTCCTTCCTGGAACGAAAGCGCCTGGCTGGGTTCGTTGTACCCGCCGGGAACGCCTTCCACGCACTTCCTGGCGCAGTACTGCGCGATGTTCAACAGCGTCGAGGGCAACACCACGCTCTATGCCTGGCCCTCGGCGGAGAAGATCCAGCGCTGGGCGAGCCAGATGCCCGAGGGCTTTCGCTTCTGCGCCAAGCTGCCGCGGGAAATCAGCCAGGCCGATGACCTATATGCCGCGCTGGAGCTGGCGCTGGCCTTTCGCAAACTGCTGGCGCCGCTGGGCCAGCGGGTCACGCCGTTCTGGCTGCAGCTGCCGGCCAGCGTCGGGCCGACGCGCCTCGGCGAGCTGGCCGGGCTGATCGACGGCTTCGGCGCGCCGCTGGCGGTGGAGGTGCGACACCCGGGGTTCTTCGACAAGGGCGAAGGCGAGCGGGCGCTGAACCGCCTGCTGCTCGATCGCGGCGTCGAACGCATCTGCCTGGATTCGCGGGCACTGTTCAGCTGCCGCGCGCGCGATCCGGCACTGCTGCATGCGCAGAGCAAGAAGCCGCGGTTGCCGGTGCGCCCGGCGGCCTTCAGCGACTCGCCGCAGCTGCGTTTCATCGGCCATCCGCAGCTGGAGGCGAACGATCCGTTCATGGCGCCCTGGCTGGACAAGGTCGCCGGCTGGATCGAGGCCGGCAAGGCGCCGCACGTCTACCTGCATACGCCGGACAACCACCGCGCGCCGGAGCTGGCCCAGCGCTTCCATGCGCAACTCGCCGAGCGCCTGCCGGGGCTGCCGCCCTTGCGTCCGCTGCAGAGCGCGTCACAGCTCTCGCTGCTGGGGGATTAGCGCGGAGGCTTCTGCCCGCGATAGTTCGCGGGGCCGGGTTCGCGAGCATGGCTCGCTCCTAGCAGAAGACTCGCTGCAGCGTGGTTCGCGATGAAACGGGAACAGCCCCTAAGCAACGCTTTCTGGCCGGCCGACCAGCCTGGTAACACTTCGCGTCCAACTTCGGCGCTCCGCCGTTGCCCATAGAGCATGACCTTCGGCCGATTCATCCTGCTCGTGCTGGTGCTGCTGGCGGGTTTCGCCCTGGCAGTGCGGCAGCAGCTCGTCGAGATCCCGCCGCGCTGGAATCCCTGGGCGCCGCTGGACATCCGCGAGCCGCCGAACCTGCTCACCTCGCTCAAGCTGCGCCGGTTGCAGAATGATCGTGAGCTCTGCGAGCAGGTGCTGGCGACCGCATCGCTGCGCTACACGGCCGTGCCGGACAGCACGCCCGAACCCGGTTGCCCGGTGGAGAACAGCGTGCGCGTGCAGGGTTCTGACGTGCGCTTCAACGGCGCCTTCCTCGCCACCTGCCCGTTGGCGGCGACCTATGCGCTGTTCGAACGCCACGGCCTGCAGCCGGCGGCGCAGGCGGTGTTCAGCCAGCCGGTGGTGCGCGTCGATCACTTCGGCAGCTTCGCCTGTCGCAATATCGCCCGCAGCAACCGGCGCAGCCAGCATGCCAGCGCCAATGCGCTGGACCTGGCCGGTTTCCATCTGCGCGACGGTACCCGCATCACCGTCGCCCGCGACTGGAAGGGCGACGGCGACAAGGCGCGCTTCCTGCGCCAGGTGCACGAGGCCGCCTGCGCGGCCTTCAACGTCACGCTCGGGCCGGAATACAACGCGGCCCATCACGATCATTTCCACGTCGACATGGGTGGCTTCGGCATGTGCCGCTGACAGGGGCGAATGTCCGCGCGCTCTGGCACAATGCGCCGTTTTCCGCCTCGCCGAGTCGTCCATGTCTGCCAGCAAGCCCAAGGTCCGGGTCGAACCGCTCGCCCCGCAATTCGCCATCGCGGCCGCCGAATGGGCCCGGCGCCTGGGGTTGCCGGAGCAGGGCGAGGATGCCGAATTCGCGTTGCAGCTCGGCGAGGGCGGCCTGCAACTGCAGTTGCTCGAGGCGCAGGCGCCCGGACCGGTACGGGTGGACTTCGTCGAAGGCGCCGCCGCGCACCGGCGACAGTTTGGCGGCGGCAGCGGGCAGATGATCGCCAAGGCCGTGGGCATCCAGCCCTGCGTCCGCCCGCAGGTGCTGGACGCCACCGCGGGGCTCGGCCGCGACGCCTTCGTGCTGGCCACGCTGGGCTGCGAAGTGCAGCTGATCGAACGCCAGCCGCTGATCGCCGCCTTGCTGGACGATGGCCTGACGCGGGCGCGTCGGGATGCCGACGTGGCGGCGATCGCCGCTCGGATGACGCTGCTTCAGGGCAACGCCATCGAACTGATGGAGCGCTGGCAGGGCGAGCCGCCGCAGGTGATCTATCTCGACCCGATGTTCCCCCACCGTGACAAGAGTGCCCTGGTGAAGAAGGAGATGCGCCTGTTCCGCCCGTTCGTCGGCGACGACCTGGATGCCCCGGCGCTGCTGGCCGCCGCGCTGCGCCTGGCCAGCCACCGGGTGGTGGTCAAGCGCCCGCGCAAGGCGCCGGCCATCGAGGGCGGCAAGCCCGGCTACGGCCTGGAAGGCAAGTCCAGCCGCTACGATATCTATCCGAAGAAGAAGCTAGAAGCTAGAAGCTAGAGCGATGTTAGCGAGCCTTGGCGTCTGGCGTCTGGCGTCTGGCGTCTGGCGTCTGGCTTCAAGCTTCGGCAGTCCTTCGGTCTGCATCGCCGCGAGAGCGCGCCACACAGGGTTCGGTGTGCACTCTGCTGCTTTCGTGGGAGGCCCGACCTCGGGGCGATGCTTTTAGGCTTCCAGCTTCAGGCTTTCAAGGCATAGGCACGCAGAAACAGCTGTACGGCGTCCTCTACGTGGCGTTCGGCGGCCTCGTCATCCGGCGCCTCGGTGTAGCCGATCAGCAGCCGGAAATGCTGCACGCCCTTGACCAGCGAACAGAAGTGTTCCGCCGCGTGCAGCGGCTCAGCGATGTCGAGTAGACCGCGCGCGTCGGCCTGGGTGAACAGCTGTTGCAGGTCGAGCAGCAGCTGTTGGGGCCCGGCGTCGAAGAACATCCGCACCAGCGCTGGATTCTGGGTGGCCATGGCCACCATCACCCGATGCAGGCCGATGGATTCCGGGCTGTTGACCAGGGCGAGGAAGGCGCGGCCGATGGCCAGCAGCAGCTCTTCGATCCGGCAGCCGTCCTCCAGCTGGAACAGCCGACGTGGCAGGCGGGTCTCGCAGATCGCCTTCACCGCGGCGCAGAACAGCGCTTCCTTGTCCTTGAAATGGCTGTACAGCGTCAGTTTGGATACGCCAGCTTCGGTGGCGATGGCGTCCATGCTGCTGCCCTCGTAGCCGTTGCTGAGGAACAGCACCTGGGCGGCACTGAGGATCGCCTGGCGCTTGGCGGGGTCTTTCGGGCGGCCGGGACCGGGCGTCGTGGAGTGATTCTCTATCATGGGTACTTAATAGTGGACTGGCTGGTACGCTATTTTTACTATACCCGGCAGTATAAGTATTCCAACCCGCCCCGCGACAGAGAGACTTCATCGTGTCCCGACATGCCCTGCCCATCCTCTGTACTTTCGGTTGTGCGTTGTTGCTGGCCGCCTGCGGCAACGGCGCGCCCGAACAGTTGCCACCACGCCCGGTCATGGTGGTGCATCCGCAACCGGCCAGCGAGGCGCGTGAGAGCTACCCCGGCGAGGTGCATGCGCGTTACGAGCCCGAACTGGCTTTCCGCATCGGCGGCAAGGTCGTCGAGCGCCTGGTCGAAGCCGGCGACCGGGTGCGCAAGGACCAGCCGCTGGCGCGGCTCGATCCGCAGGACGTACGCCTGCAGCTCGACGGCATGCGCGCCCAGGTGGCCGCCGCCGAAGCCAACCTGCGCGTGGCCAGGGCCGAATACGACCGCTACCGGGCGCTGCTGGGCCGGCAGCTGGTCAGCCAGTCGCAATTCGACAGTGCCGACAATGCCTATCGGGCTGCCTCCGCGCGCCTGCAGCAGGCCCGCGCCGAGTTCGACGTGGCCAGCAACCAGGTCGACTACGCGGTGCTGCGCGCGACCCGTGACGGGCTGATCACCCAGCGCCGCATCGAGGTTGGCCAGGTGGTCGCCGCCGGGCAGACCGCCTTCATCCTGGCAGCCGACGGCGAGCGCGAGGTGGCCATCGACCTGCCCGAGCAGTCGCTGGAGCGCTACCACATCGGCCAGCAGGTCGAGGTCGAGCTGTGGTCGCAACCGGGGCGGCAGTATCCCGGCAAGATCCGCGAACTGTCGCCCGCCGCCGATGCGCAGTCGCGCACCTATTCGGCGCGGGTGGCCTTCAGCGATCAGGAGGTGGCGGCCGAGTTGGGGCAGAGCGCACTGGTGAGCATTCGCCGCAACGGCGAGGTGCCGCTGGCGGTGCCGCTGTCGGCGATCAGCGCCGAGCGCGGCCAGGCGCATGTCTGGCGGCTCAAGGCCGATTCCACCGTGGAGCGCGTCGAGGTGCGCACCGGGGCGTTCGGCGAGCGGCTGGTGCCGGTGCTCGACGGGCTCGCGGCCGATGACTGGGTGGTCCTCGCCGGGGTGCAGATGCTCAACGAGAACCAGCCGGTACGCCCGGTGGATCGTGACAATCGCCCCATCGAGCTGGCCGCCCAGGAGTAAACGCGATGCGCTTCAATCTTTCCGCCTGGGCGCTGCACAACCGGCAGATCGTTGTCTACCTGATGCTGCTGCTGGCCGTCGTGGGCGCGCTGTCGTACAGCAAGCTCGGGCAGAGCGAGGACCCGCCCTTCACCTTCAAGGCCATGGTCATCCAGACCCAATGGCCGGGGGCTACCGCCGAGGAAGTGTCGCGCCAGGTCACCGAGCGCATCGAGAAGAAGCTGATGGAGACCGGCGAATACGAGCGCATCGTCTCCTTCTCGCGGCCGGGCGAATCCAATGTCACCTTCATGGCCCGTGACTCCTTGCGCTCGAAGGACATTCCCGAACTCTGGTACCAGATCCGTAAGAAGGTCGGCGACATCCGCCACACCCTGCCGCCGGGCGTCCAGGGGCCGTTCTTCAACGACGAGTTCGGCACCACCTTCGGCAACATCTATGCACTGACCGGCGAGGGCTTCGACTACGCCGTGCTCAAGGACTATGCCGACCGCATCCAGCTGCAGTTGCAGCGGGTGAAGAGCGTCGGCAAGGTCGAGCTGATCGGCCTGCAGGACGAGAAGGTCTGGATCGAGCTGTCCAACGTCAAGCTGGCCACCCTCGGCGTGCCGCTGGAGGCCGTGCGCCAGGCGCTGGAAGCGCAGAACGCGGTGACCGCCGCGGGCTTCGTCGAGACCGTCAGCGACCGCGTGCAGCTGCGCGTCAGCGGCAGTTTCGAGACCGTCGAGCAGATTCGCGACTTCCCCATTCGCGTCGCCGGGCGCACCTTCCGCATCGGCGACGTCGCCGAGGTCCATCGCGGCTTCAACGACCCGCCGGCGCCGCGCATGCGCTTCATGGGCGAGCCGGCGCTGGGCCTGGCGGTATCGATGAAGAGCGGCGGCGACATCCTGCTGCTCGGCGAGGCGCTGCAGCAGGAGTTCGCCCGCCTGCAGCAGGACCTGCCGGCCGGCATGCAGCTGCGCAAGGTGTCCGACCAGCCGGCCGCGGTGAAGAGCAGCGTCGGCGAGTTCGTCCGGGTGCTGGTCGAGGCGCTGGCGATCGTGCTGCTGGTCAGCTTCTTCTCGCTCGGCGTGCGCACCGGGCTGGTGGTGGCGTTGTCGATACCGCTGGTGCTGGCGATGACCTTCGCGGTGATGAACTACCTGGACATCGGCCTGCACAAGATTTCCCTCGGCGCCCTGGTGCTGGCGCTGGGGCTGTTGGTGGACGACGCGATCATCGCCGTGGAGATGATGGCGATCAAGATGGAGCAGGGCTACGACCGGCTCAAGGCCGCCAGCTTCGCCTGGACCAGCACGGCCTTCCCGATGCTCACCGGCACCCTGATCACCGCCGCCGGCTTCCTGCCGATCGCCACCGCCAACTCCAGTACCGGCGAGTACACCCGCTCGATCTTCCAGGTGGTGACCATCTCGCTGATCGCCTCCTGGGTCGCCGCAGTGATGTTCGTGCCGTTGCTCGGCGAGAAACTGCTGCCGGATATGGCCAAGCGCGCCGCGCAGAAATACGGCGGCAGCAGCGAGGGCCACGATCCGTATTCCACCGCCTTCTATCAGCGTGTGCGCCATGTGGTGACGTTCTGCGTGCGCCACCGCAAGACCGTCATCGTGCTGACCCTGGCGGCGTTCGTCGCCGCGGTGATGTTGTTCCGCCTGGTGCCGCAGCAGTTCTTCCCGGCCTCCGGCCGTCTGGAGCTGATGGTGGATCTCAAGCTGGCCGAGGGCGCATCGCTGAAGGCCACCGAAGCCGAGGTGCTGCGCCTGGAGGGAATGCTCAAGGAGCGCGTCGGCATCGACAACTACGTCGCCTATGTCGGCACCGGCTCGCCGCGCTTCTATTTGCCGCTGGACCAGCAACTGCCTGCCACCAGCTTCGCCCAGTTCGTCGTGCTGGCCGAGAGCATCGAGGCGCGCGAAGAGCTGCGCCGCTGGCTGATCGAGCGCCTGCGCGAGGACTTCAGCAGCCTGCGCGGCCGTGTGACCCGCCTCGAGAACGGCCCGCCTGTGGGCTATCCGGTGCAGTTCCGGGTCACCGGCGAGCATATCGACGTGGTGCGCGGCCTGGCCCGCCAGGTGGCGGCCAAGGTGAGCGAAAACCCCTATGTGGCCAACGTGCACCTGGACTGGCAGGAGCCGAGCAAGGTGGTCTGGCTCGACGTCGACCAGGATCGCGCACGGGCGCTGGGAGTGAGCACGGCCGCGCTGTCGGGCTTCCTGCGGCGTACCTTCACCGGCAGCAGCGTCAGTCAGTTCCGCGAGGACAACGAGCTGATCGAGATCCTCCTGCGCGGCACCGAGCGCGAGCGCCTGGAGCTGTCCATGCTGCCGAGCCTGGCGATACCCACCGACAGCGGGCGCAGCGTGCCGCTGTCGCAGGTGGCGACGCTGGAGTACGGCTTCGAGGAGGGCGTGATCTGGCACCGCAACCGCCTGCCGACGGTGACCGTGCGCGCGGATGTCTATGGCGATCAGCAGCCGGCATCGCTGGTCCGGCAGATCGAGCCGACCCTGGGCGACATCCGGGCGCAACTGCCCGGCGGCTACCTGCTGGAGGTCGGTGGCACCGTCGAGGACTCCGAGCGCGGGCAGCGCTCGGTGAACGCCGGGCTGCCGCTGTTCGTCATCGTGGTGATGACGCTGCTGATGGTGCAGCTCAAGAGCTTCTCGCGCTCGGCCATGGTGTTCCTGACCGCGCCGCTGGGCATCATCGGCGTCACCCTGTTCCTGCTGATGCTCGGCCAGCCGTTCGGCTTCGTCGCCATGCTCGGCACCATCGCGCTATCGGGGATGATCATGCGCAACTCGGTGATCCTGGTCGACCAGATCGAGCAGGACATCGGTGCCGGCCATGAGCGCTTCCGCGCCATCGTCGACGCCACCGTGCGGCGCTTCCGGCCCATCGTGCTCACCGCGCTGGCCTCGGTGCTGGCGATGATCCCGCTGTCGCGCAGCATCTTCTTCGGCCCGATGGCGGTGGCGATCATGGGCGGGCTGATCGTCGCCACGGCACTGACTTTGCTGTTCCTGCCGGCGCTGTATGCCGCCTGGTTCAGGGTCCGGGAAGGGGAGTGAGCCGCTGCGGGCGGACGTTATCCGGCTGCCGGCCGGGTCCGCTCAGATGCCGGCGGCTTCGAGCAGCACTTCGGCGGCGGCCTTGGCATCCAGCGCCTGCTCGCCGGGGCCTTCGATGTGCGCCATGCTCATCGCCCCTTCGAGCAGATATTGCAGTTGCCGCGCCAGCTGCTGCGGCTGCGGTGCCTGCAGGCGTTCCAGCAGCTCGCGCAGGTAGGCCTGCAATTGGCCCTTGTAGGCGGCCGAACTGCGGTGGATCGGGTGGTCATGCGCCTGGTATTCGGCCGCGGCGTTGATGAACAGGCAGCCACAGAAGGTCCCGCTGCCGATCATGCTGTGCAAGCCGTCGAACATCCCCAGCAGCGCTTCGCGTGGCGGCAGCCTGGCTGCGCGCTGGCGCAGGCGCTCGAGCATCGCCCGCTGGCGCGTTTCCAGCACGGCGAGGATCAGCTCGTCCTTGGACTTGAAGTGCTTGTACAGCGTCATTTTGGCCACGCCGGACTCGTTCAGGATCCGGTCGATGCCCGTCGCATGGTAACCCTCGCGGTAGAACAGCTGTTCGGCGGTGTCGATCAGCTGGTCGCGTTTGCTCGATGCCATAGATGCCTCCTCGGGGCGGCCATTATGCGGGAGTGATCCCGTTCCCTCCAACCGGCGGTCCCCTGGATGTATTCGTGCTTGAAGTGTACAGACAAGTCTGTCTATTATCCAGGCGTGCCAATCAATCCCGAGGGCGACGCGATGAAACTGTACGACCTGACGCTATCCGGCAACTGCTACAAGATCCGCCTGTTCCTGAGCCTGATCGACCAGCCGGTCGAGCTGGTGCCGGTGAACCTGTTCGAGGGCGAGCACAAGCAGGCCCAGTTCCTGGCGATCAATCCCCGCGGTCAGGTGCCGGCGCTGGAGGATGGTGCGTTTCGCCTGGGCGATTCCCAGGCGATCCTCGTCTACCTGGCGCGGCGTTATGCCGACTCCGCCTGGTCTCCGCTGGACGCGCAAACCCAGGGGCGCATCGCCGGCTGGCTGAGCTTCGCCGCCAACGAGATTCATCACGGCCCGGCCACGGCGCGGCTAGGCAAGCTGTTCGGCCGGCCTGTCGACCAGGCGCTGGCGGAATCCCGCGCACTGAGCGCGCTGAAAGTGCTGGAGCGCCACCTGGCCCGCCACGCCTGGCTGGCCGAGGGTACGGCGCCGACCATTGCCGATATCGCGGTGTACCCCTGCGTGGCGCTTGCCGCCGAGGGCGGTATCGACCTGGCGCCTTACCCGGCGTTGCAGGCCTGGTTCGGCCGCATCCGCGCGCTACCCGGCTACATCGGCATGCCGGGGCTGTGATGAACGCCCGTCCGCTTGATGGCTATCCGCAGGCGCCTGTCCCCCGGACCGGCAGACGTCCATGCCGTGGTTTTCCCGGTCCGGCAGAGGAGGGTGAGCCATGAAGGTGCTCGGAATCTTCACCTGGATGCTGCTCGGCTTCGCCGGCAGCGTACTGGCGGCCGACGAGCTGCGCTTCAGCCTGGTCAGGACGGCGCAGACCCTGACCCAGGGCGAATACACCTGGCGCAATGGCGGCTGGCAGCTGCCACCGCCGGTCGACCACGTCGCCGTACTGGTCGAATACCGGGGTGACCGGTTGCTGTTCGGTACCGGCCTGGGACGGCAGATCGATGCGCAGTGGGATGCCGAGATGCCCTGGCGGATCAAGCGCTATGGGCCGGTACGGGCGGTGCGCGATCAACTGGAGCGCGATGGCCTGGGGATCGATCGCATCCTGCTCGGCTGTGCGCGCTGGGAACATGCCTCGGGGCTGGCCGACTATCCGGAGGTGCCGGTGCTCGCCGGGGCCGAGAGCCTGCGCTACCTGCGCGCCGCCACGCCGCCGGCGGTGCTGTCGAGCCAGTTCCGGCATGCGGTGAAGTGGCAGCCGTTGCGCTTCGCGGCGCAACCTTACCTGGGCTACGCCGAGAGCCTCGACCTGTTCGGCGATGGCCGGATGGTGCTGGTGCCCTTGCCGGGAAATGGCGCGCTTGGCCTGTTCCTGACGTTGGCCGACGGCCGCCGCTTCTTCTTCCGTGGCGATACGCTCGGGCAGCCGGGGACCCCGTACGCGCAACCGGGCATCGTGCAGGTGCGCGCCGCCCGCAGCCCGGGCTCGCTCGCTTTCTACCCGGCCTGGGTGCAGTGAGCGAAGCGTTTGGCCGTGGCAGGGACGCCGCCGTCCGTCAGCTGCGCTCCAGCCAGGCGCTGGCGTCGGCTTCCTGGTGCAGGTCGAAGGCCTTCACCGTCAGGCCGGGGATCACTGCGCCCTCCAGCTCGCTGGCCTTGCGCAGCCAGTCCTTGTCGCTGAGGACCGCGCAACGGTCGAAGCGGCGGATGAAGCGGAACAGCTGGGGCAGGCGTGACAGCTCGACGCCTACCGCGCCCAGGGTGGGCAGGTCGAATTCGCCGATGCGATAGAGCATGCGGCCGTGCTCGATGCCTTCGGACTTGAACAGCAGGTCGTCCAGCGCGGCGCGCATGGCGTCGCTGTCGAGCTTGCCGGAGAAATCGATGTCGATGCGGTTTTCGCCTCTTCGCGCTACCTGGAACATGGCTATCTCCCGTCAGTGCTCTGTTCAGGATAGGCCCGATATGGCGAAGTGCGAGTGCCGAGCGAAGGCGTCCCCGCGTCGTTGCGCGGGGACGCGGGGACGCGGGGGATCAGTCTTCGCGGCTGGTGACTTCCAGCAGGTGGTAGCCGAACTGGGTCTTCACCGGGCCCTGCACGACGTTGAGCGGCGCGCTGAACACCACCGTGTCGAATTCCCTGACCATCTGGCCGGGGCCGAAGGAGCCGAGGTTGCCGCCGTCACGGCTGGACGGGCAGCTGGAATGCTCCTTGGCGACCTGGGCGAAGTCGGCGCCACCTTCGATAGCGGCTTTCAGTTCGTTGCACTTGGCTTCGGTGGAAACCAGGATGTGGCGGGCGGTAGCTCGAGCCATGGGAAACACTCCTCTTCAGATAGGCCGCCGAGGCTACCGCACTCGGCCGGGCTTGGCGAGCCAGCATGCCAGAGGCGCAATGAAGGCCCCGCGCGCCTGTGCTTTTGGGTATCCTCGCGCACTTTTTCACCGGAGCCGGATACTCACATGCTTGAAACGACCCTCGCTCAACTGGAACGCGTCATCGCCGACCTGCTGCAACAGAACCAGTCCATGCGCGATACCTGCGCGCTGCTCGAGCAGCAACTGCAGCAGGCCCGCGAGGATAACGACAACCTGCAACTGGCCGCGCTCGAGCAGGAGGAGAAGCAGGGCGCGATGCTCGCTCGCCTGCAGGCACTGCTCGAACGCGCCGGCGCCAGTCACGCCGCATGAAGGACGCTGATGTCCGTGTCCTGAAGATTCTCGGGCGCGATTACTCATTCAGGGCCACGGACAGCCAGGACGCGCTGCTGCAGGATGCCGCCGCGTTGTTGCAGGAGCATCTGGCGCAGAGCCAGCGGCAGTTTCCCAGCGCCACCAGCGACAAGCTGCTGGTACTGACCGCGCTCAACCTCTGCGTGCCGCTGCTGCAACATGGCGAGCAGCTGCAGGACGTGCAACGGCGCCTCGCCGCCAGCGTCGAGCGGATCAGCCGGCAACTGCGCTAGCGGCGCGGGCACTAGTCCTCGGCCCAGCCCCGGGTACGCTCGACCGCCTTCAGCCAGCCCTTGTAGAGCGCGTCGCGGCGTTCGTCGCTGCAGGCCGGCTCGAATACGCGGTCGATGGCGCACGTGCCGCGCAGCTCATCGAGATCGCTCCAGAAACCGGTCGCCAGTCCTGCCAGATAGGCGGCGCCGAGGGCCGTGGTTTCCCTCATCTGCGGGCGCTCGACCGGCGTGCCGAGCAGGTCGGCCTGGAACTGCATGAGGAAATTGTTGGCCACCGCGCCGCCGTCCACGCGCAGTGCGCGCAGGCACTGGCCCGCATCGCGCTGCATGGCGTCGAGCACGTCGCGGGTCTGGTAGGCGATGGACTCCAGTGCGGCGCGGATCAGGTGCTCCACCTTCACGCCACGGGTCAGGCCGAACAGCGCGCCGCGTGCGCGCGGGTCCCAGTAGGGCGCACCGAGGCCGGTGAACGCCGGCACCAGGTAGACGCCGTTGCTGTCCGCGACCTTGCAGGCGAAGTACTCCGAATCCAGCGACTCGTTGAGGACCTTCAGCTCGTCGCGCAGCCACTGCACCGTGGAGCCGCCATTGAAGATCGCGCCTTCCAGCGCATAGTTGACCTCGCCGCGCGGGCCGCAGGCGAGGGTGGTCAGCAGGCCGTGCTCGGATCGCACGGCCTGGGTGCCGGTGTTCATCAGCAGGAAACAACCGGTGCCGTAGGTGTTCTTGGCCTGGCCCGGCTCGACGCACATCTGTCCGAACAGCGCGGCCTGCTGGTCGCCGGCGATCCCGGCAATGGGAATCCCGGTGCTCTGGCCGGACGCGATATAGGCGTGGCCGTAGATTTCCGACGAGGGCCGCACCTGCGGCAGCATCGCCCGCGGGATGTCCAGCGCCTCGAGCATGAGCGGGTCCCAGTCCAGCGTGTGGATGTCGAACAGCAGGGTGCGCGAGGCGTTGGTGTAGTCGGTGACGTGGGCCTTGCCCTGGGTCATCCTCCAGATCAGCCAGCTGTCCACGGTGCCGAACAGCAACTGGCCGCGGCGGGCGCGTTCGCGGCTGCCCTCGACGTGATCGAGAATCCACTTGATCTTGGTGCCGGAGAAATACGGGTCGATCACCAGGCCGGTGGTGTTGCGGATGTGCGCCTGCAGGCCGTCACGCTCGAGCTGGTCGCAGATCGGCGTGCTCTGCCGGCTCTGCCAGACGATGGCGTTGTAGATCGGCCGGCCGCTGGCCTTGTCCCAGACGATGGTGGTTTCGCGCTGGTTGGTGATACCGATCGCCGCCACCTGGTCGTTGGTGATATCGGCCTGCGCCAGCGCCTCGACGAATACCCCGCTCTGGGTGGCCCATATTTCCATCGGGTCGTGCTCGACCCAACTCGGTTGCGGATAGATCTGCGCGAATTCGCGCTGGGCGACGCTCACCACGTTGGCGTTGCGGTCCAGCACGATGGCGCGGGAACTGGTGGTGCCCTGGTCGAGGGCGACGACGAACTGCTTGTGCGAGAGGGACATGGCGACGATTCCTCGACAGGCGCTGCCGCTACGCAACGGCGGCAGCGATACGCAACGCTATGACCGCCAGTAAAGGCCATCTCGCCCCGCTCGGCGAGCCCGCCCGCCGTCGGGCCGGCGCCTACTCGCCGGCCTCCGAGTGCGTTTCAGTGGCGCTTGCGCCATAGCGCCCAGCCCAGGTGCAGGTCGTCCCACATCGGCACGAGAGCGAGCACCAGCAGCAGTGCGGCCAGCGGCGCCGTGGAAAGGAAACCGAAGTGCTTGAAGCCCAGCGCGCCGCTGATGCCGCCGAGGAAGAAGCTGCAGACCAGCAGGGCATTGACGCGCAGGCGCTCGCGGTCGGCGCGTACCTGCGCATGGCCGCTGCGGGGCTGGCGGTTGAGATAGAGCAGTTTGCCCAGCTCGATGCCGATGTCGGTGACCATCCCGGTGATGTGCGTGGTACGGACTTCGGCGTTGGAGAGCTTGGTGACGATGGCGTTCTGCAAGCCCATGATGAAGCACAGCAGCATCACCGTCAGCGGCACGAACAGGCCCTGCACGTCCATCAGCCGCGCGCCCAGCACACCGAAGCACAGCAGCAGCGCCGCTTCCAGCGCCAGCGGCAGGGCGTACTGGCTGTGCAGCCTGCGCCGGCGCGAGAAGTTGATCATGATCGTCGAGCACATCGCCCCGACGACGAAGGACACCAATGCGCCGAGCCCGCCCAGCGCCAGGTCGGTCGCCCCCAGTGCCAGGTTGTCCGCCATCGAGGAGACGATGCCGGTCATGTGCGAGGTGTATTGCTGCACGGCAAGAAAGCCGCCGGCATTGGCCGCGCCGGCGACGAAGGCCAGGCACAGGCCGAGCTGCCGGTTGCTGTGCTTCGAGCGGCGCCGGTCGGTCAGGCGGCGCGCGTAGTTGATGGGCATGAGGGCCGGGGACTCCAACTGTCCGGGTAAGGCAGGCCGCGGATTATACGACCGCGCCGAGCACAAGGGAGGCCATCTGGGGCTGTTGCCTCAGTGCGGCTCCTGCTCCCGGTCGCGCAGTGCCGGTGTGTCGTGCAACTGGGCGCGCAGGCTCTGTACTTCCCGGGTCAGGCTCTCGACCTGCACCAGCAGCCGGTTCATCACCTCCCGGTCGGCTTGCTGTTCGCGGCTGTCTTCCTCGCTCTTGTCGGCCACGAACAGCGAGCCGATGTAGGCGGCGAAGCTGCCGAACAGGCCGACCCCCGACACCATCAGCATGACGGCGACGATGCGGCCCAGGCTGGTGACGGGATAGAAGTCGCCGTAGCCGACCGTGGTCACCGTGACGAAGGCCCACCAGAGTGCCTCCTCCGGCGTGTTGATCGAGCTTTCCGGGTTGGGGGCCTCGACCAGCAGCATGGTGATCGCGCCGAACGCCACCAGCAGCATGGTCGCCGTGGCGGCGGAGGCGACGATGCCCTCGGCACGGTTGCGGAACAGGATGCGCCAGATCAGCTGCAGCGACTTGATCGCCCGCAGTACGCGCAGGATCTGGAATGCGCGGAACAGCTTGGCGGCCTGCAGGCCGCCAGCCGGCACGCTTGCCAGCAGGTCGATCCAGCCCCAGCGCATGAACTGCAGCTTGTTCTCGGCACGCTGCAAGCGCATCCAGAAATCCAGGAAGAAAAAGAAGCAGACGATATTGTCCAGGTAGCCGAGCAGCGCGGACACGTCCGCGGGGAGGGCGAAGAACAGATCGGCGAGCAGCGCGCCGATCACGTAGATCGACAGCACCAGGATGAATATCTGGAAGGGCGTTACCGGACGTTGCTGCATGGAGGGACCGTGGGCGTGGGGAATGGCCGGAGCAGTGCGCAAGTCTAAAGCACACCGGCGGCGTTGGGGGTGTTCAGCCCACGGCCTGTATGACTGGACGCACGCATGGTCGCGGCGCGCCCGGGTGCTGTCGCGGCGATACGCCGGTGCTCAGCGCGGGATGATGCGCACCCGGCCCGCGGTATTGTCGCGGCGTCCGGCCCTGGCGTTTTCGGCCCGGCCGGGAATCGAGCCGACATCCTGGCCGCGTTCGGGCGTCGCCGAGCCGTCCAGCTCACGCTCGTCGACGCTGATGGAGGTGGCGTCCGGATAGCCGGTGGTCAGCGTCTCGGTGCTGGCGGTGACCGGGACCGCATCGTCGGCCCAACGGGCGCTGCGCTCGTCGATGTCGATGGCTCCGTTGCGCGTCATCGCCTGCTCGATGGCGGCTACCCGGGCCTCGTCGTCCAGGCTGACGGTGACCAGGGTCGAGCCGCGGCGGGCGGCTTCCGGGTAGCGCCCGGCATGCGCCGGCGCGGCATCGCCGAAGACCTTGCGGAAGAAACTGGCCACCTTGTCGGCGGGCGTGGCGTCCTCGCCCGGCTCTTCGCCGATCACCTCCACCCGGCTGCTGTCGATTTCCCCCGGATTCATCGACGCCGACAGCTGGATGTCGTCGCTCGAGAATCCCTGTTGCAGAAGCTCGGCCTTGACCTGCCGGGCTTGTTCGTAACGGTCGAATGCTGCGATCAGGATCTGTTTCATGGCTCACCTTTCGTGTCGTGCTCTGATGGTTGGGCGCGCGGTAACGCGGGATGGTTCCAGCGGATTCGCTCATGCGTTCCCGGTGCGTTGGGCTTCGGTTGGCAACGCCGAACGGCGTATTCGTCGTTTTCCGCCACCGACGCGTGGCACGTGCTCTATAACCAGATAGCCGTGCTGGATGAATCGAGAGGAGCCAAGACGATGAACAAGAAGCTGCTACCGCTGGCCTTGGCCGGCCTGTGCGGCGCCGCCGAGGCGGCCGTGGTCAGCAGACCGGTGGCCTACGAGATCGACGGTGAGGCCTTCGAGGGCATGCTGGTCTACGACGATGCGGCAAGCGGGGCGCGCCCAGGGCTGCTGATGGTGCCCGACTGGCTCGGCGTGACCGAGCGCTCCGCCGAGCAGGCCGCACGTGCTGCGGGTGGCAAGTACGTGGTGCTGATAGCGGACATGTACGGCAAGGCCGTGCGGCCATCCAATGCCGATGAGGCCCGGGCCGCGGCTTCCGCGGTGCGCGCGGACCGGGCGCTGATGCGCAAGCGCGCCCAGGCGGCGGTGGATGTGCTGAAGGCGCAGGGCGGGGCGGTCGCCCTGGACCCGGCCAGGCTTGGCGCCATCGGTTTCTGCTTTGGCGGCGGCACGGTACTCGAACTGGCCCGTTCCGGCGCCGATCTCAAGACCTTCATCTCCTTCCATGGCAATCTGGATACGCCCAACCCGGACGATGCGCGCAACATCAAGGCGCCGGTGCTGGTGCTGCACGGCGCCGACGATCCGTCGGTCAGCAAGGCGCAACTGGACGGCTTCGTCGACGAGATGAAGGCAGCCGGGGTCGACTGGCAACTGGTCAGCTACGGTGGGGCGGTCCATTCCTTCACCGATCCCCATGCCAATGTGCCGGGGCGCAACGAATACCATCCGCGGGTGGCGCAGCGGGCCTTCCAGGCGATGAACGACCAGTTGGACGAAGTCTTCGCCGCCGAATGAGCGCAGGCTTTGGTGGGCAATGGCGAGGCCTTGTCCATGGGGCGGGTGGGCGTGAACGCAGGCCGCGCGTCGTGCTCCGCGATCCCGGCAAGCCGGCTACGCTCGATGGCGCCGCGCTCAGAGCACCGCATGCTGGCGCAGCAGTTCGATCACGCGTTCGGCCAGGGCTTCGGCGCCGAGGCGGTCGGCCGGCAGTCGCAGTTCTGGCGCCTGCGGTGGTTCGTAGCGGCTGCCGATACCGGTGAAATTGGGCAGTTCGCCGGCGCGGGCCTTCTTGTAGAGGCCCTTGGGGTCGCGTGCCTCGCAGACCTCCAGCGGCGCGTCGACGAATATCTCGAAGAACTCGCCCTCGTCGAGCAGTTCGCGCGCCATGCGGCGCTCGCTGCGAAACGGCGAGATGAAGCTGACCAGGGTGATCAGCCCGGCCTCGACCATCAGCTTGCTCACCTCGCCGATACGGCGGATGTTCTCCACCCGGTCCTCGTCGCTGAAGCCCAGGTCGCGGTTCAGGCCGTGGCGCACGTTGTCGCCGTCCAGCAGCATGGTGCGTTTGCCGAGCGCCTGCAGGCGCTGCTCGACCAGGTCCGCCACGGTCGACTTGCCTGCACCGGAAAGACCGGTGAACCACAGCACGCAGGGTTTCTGCCCGTTGGCCGCGGCGCGGCTGGCCTTGTCGACCTTCATCGCGTGGTGGTGGATGTTGGTGGCCTGGTGCAGCCCGTAGGTCGGCGGGCGCTCGCTGGCGCGGTCGAGCAGCAGGAAGTTGCCGTCGCCGGGCGCGTATGGCCGCGGCGCGAGGCGTGGGGAAGTGGAACGAACCATCGTCAGGCCCTCGCAGGCTGGGTGTACATGGCGGGCGAGTAGCCGAAACGCGCCGCCACCGGCCGGGTGATCGTCTCGATCAGGGCCAGCTCGTCGTCGTTGAATTTCGGCCGGTAGTAGGTCGGCGCGTGCAGGCCGGCCGCTGCCCGTTCCAGTGCCGCCGGCTCCAGCTCCAGTTGGCTGTGGGCGAACACCTGTTGCACGGTCTCGCGCGGCTGGGCGCAGAGGTCTTCATAACGCACCAGCAGGCTGGCTTCGCGCAGCAGCGGGTCGGCGTCCAGGGTGTCCGCCAGGTAGCGATAGATATGCGCCCAGTAATGCGCCCAACCCTCCACCTCGTGGCCGGCGCGCCACAGCTCGGCGATCCGGGCGATCATGGCATCGTCGCCGACGTTGATCGGACGGCGGTCCAGGCCGAATTCGTAATGCCCGACCCGGCGCATGTGTTCCAGCGCGCGCGGCTCGGCGCGTTCGCCGGCGACGAAGAGCCGCTGCTGCTTGATCAGCGAGGCGATGTGCCAGACCGGGTCGCGGATCGCCAGGACGAAGCGCGCATCCGGATACAGGCGCTGCAGGTAGCCCAGGCGCACCAGGTTGTAGTTGCCCTTGGCCACGTAGCGCTGGCGTTGGCGCACCGCGAGCAGCTTGCGCAGGTGCTCGTCGTAGAAGCGTTCGAACGCGGGGTGGCTGTCATCGCGGCCGAGCACCGAGCTGCGGCCGGGGTCATGGGTGTCGGGGAAGAACGACATCCACAGCACTTCCTCGAAGGCCTCCGGGCTTTGCGAGGTGATCAGGATGCCGTCCTTGTGCGCGCGCTCCTGGCCGCTTTCCTCGGCCTTGGGCACCAGCGCCAGCCAGCGATTCCACCAGTAGGGTGTCAGCACCGGCGGGAAGTCCACGTAGCGGTGGCTGACCACCTCCGGGTGCGCTGCGAGCTGTTCCAGCAGGATGGTGGTGCCCGAGCGGGCCAGGCCGGCGACGTACACCGGGCGCTCCACGCGCAGGTCGCCGATGGCATCCTCCACCAGCCTGGTTTCCAGGTTGCCGAGCCTGATCCAGGTCGCCGGGCTGCGGTGCATCCAGCTGCCCAAGAGGTGCATCCAGGTCGGTACGCGGAAACCCGGGTCGGCGGCGCCCTGCGCCTTGCTCGCGCCGCTCATTGGATGCGCGCCCAGCGATAGGTGAGCAGCGAGACCAGCATCATGCAGGGCAGCAGTAGGGCCAGCCAGGTGCGCATCCAGGGCGGGCCGAACGGGAGATAGGAGCGCTCCGGCAGGCCGATCTCGACCCGCTGCACCGGTTTGTCGTCGGGCAGGTAGCCCAGCGGATTGGCGATCAGCCAGTGCCACCAGCGGCGCTGTTCGATCACCGGCACCGGCACGGTGACGGCGATGTCCAGCGCATCCTCGTCCTCGGGCGAGCCGATGCGCACGAAGGGGATGCCGCCGTCGACGATCCATTCGGCGAAGGAGGTTTCCGGTACCACACGCACATGGGGCGGCTCGCTGTCGTCGGGGTAGTCGTGGCTGTAGTGCTGGTCGAGCCACGCCAGCAGGGCGATCAGCGGCAGCATCGACACCAGCGTCGGCAGGATGACCAGCCCCAGGTGCCTGAAGGCGGCGGCGAACTGGCCGCGGATCAGCGGCCCGGCATCGCTCATCTCACCGTCGAATGCGTTCAGCCGGCGGCGCGCCTCGCGGGCCTCGCGCTTGGCTCGGCCGATGGCCGTCTGCGGCGACAGCAGGCGATAGAGCAACAGCGTGCCGGCACCGGCGAACATGGCCCAAAACACCAGGCGCAAGGCCGGCGGCAAGAGCAGGGCCATGCCGTTGTCGAGGGCGGCGAACAGCGGCGCGGGCAGGTCCAGTAGTCCCATGGAAGCCTCGAGGATGCGCGGCTCGACCGGGCAGGCCGGCCGAGGGATGGATGGTGTCAGGCCGCTTGCTTATGGCCGGACCGAATCGCTGTCCTTGGCGCGCTCGGCCGGCGCACCCGGTGTGCCGGCGGCATCGGTTGGCACCTGCCGGGCCTGGACCACCGGCGAGTCGGCACGGGCGGCCGCAGCGCTGCGCTCGGCCTTGCGCTGGCGGCGCATGCGGCGGATCGGCCACATCACCACGTAGAACACCGCGACGCCCACCGCTGCGACCAGCCCCCAGAGCGCGGCCAGCAGCCCGAGCCCGGCGCCCGGGCCGACGTAGGCATGGGCGGCGAGTGGCAGGCTGGCGCCAAGGGCGAGGAGGAGGAAACGGGCGTGTCGCTTGGAATCGGGGCGCATGACATTCACCTTTCGTTGTCGATCAGGTTGCGGAATTCCGTGTCGAGTGCTCCGTAGGGGATACGTTGTCCGGACGAGACGATGGGGATGTAGCGATCGTCTTCACCGCCGCGAACGGGATTGATGAATTCCCAGGCAATCTCACCGCTGGGCGTTACTTCGAAGAGCCGGCCTCCATCGGATTCGGTGATGATCCGATTGCCGTTGGGCAATGTTTCGGCTGAGCTGCGGACATAGCTTTCGAAGGGGTGCTCATCGGTTCCTTCGTAGCTCCAGACAACCTCATGGTTGCGAGGGTTCACTTCCAGCACCCGGGAAATGTTGCGCTCCCGATAGTTGGCAGCGTTGTCGAACAGGCTGAGGTTGCCGTTGGGCAGCACCCGCGCGTCGTGCTGGACCAGCCATGGCCCGCGGGTCGCCCAGGTCAGGGCGCCGGATTGCGGGTCGACCAGGGCGAGGGTGCCGATGTTGCGAAACGAGACCAGTACCTGCCCCGGATTGCCCCGCGCCGGGGCGAAGGCGGCGCTGCGCGCCTCGTCCAGGTATTCCACGCTGTTGGCGTGCAGCGGGTCGGCGGTGGCGTAGCTCGGCGTCTGGTAGAGCGGCTCGGCGTAGCGCGAATCGAGGAGTGCGCGGGCCAGCGACACCTTGCTCAGCTCGGTGCCGGTCTCGCCGTCGAGCACCACCAGGAAGTCGTCCAGCCAGGGCCGCTCCAGGGCGTGCAGGCCGGGGATGTCCTCCTCGCTGAAACCGTGGGTGAGGGTGACGATGCGCCCGTCCGGAGTGACGACCAGGTCGTGGTGGGCCGCCCCGTGATAGGCCCAGACCAGCTTCGAGTCGCGGTCGATACGGATCAGCCCGTAGCCCCAGGGGGTGTCGTTGTCGGCGGTGATCACCACCAGCAGGTCGCCGTTGGGCAGCAGCCGGACTTTGTCCCAGTAGATGCGATCCTGCGGGCGTGGCGCGCGGCCTTCCGGATTCTTGTCCCAGATGTCGCGGTAGGGCAGCTCCCAGCGATGCACGATCTTGCCGTCCAGGTCGATCAGGTTGGCGTAGCTGCCGTCGCCGGAGGTGTAGAGGGTCAGTCCCGGATAGGCCAGCTCGGTGTTGTTCACGGTCACGCCGCGATCGTCCCGGCGCGCCTCGCGCCACAGGTGCGTCTCGGTATGCAGGTTGGTGGCCGACAGCTGGCCGAAGGTTGCCTGCGCCGCCTTGTAGGCGTCGTTGAAGTAGCTATAGGGGAACGATTTGGAAAGCACCACGAAGGCGCCGCCGACGAAGGCGAGGAAAACCATTGCTGCGCAGAAAAGGGCAAAACCGGCGCGATCCGCCTTGTCCATCCGACCTCCTGATGCTGTTCGAGCGGGCACGCGGCTGCGTTGGCCTGCCGTCGCCGTTGCGTTGGAAAGCAAGAGGTGGGACCCCTGTTTGGCCCGTGGCGTTCGCTGAGAGTCAGGGTGGCAGGTGCGAATCGGTATCAGGATGCTGCGGATGATCGCTGAGGCTTAGCCTCGCCCCGAGGTCGGGCAATCCACGAAAGCGGCAGAGCCCACACCGGACCGGTGGGAGGCGCGCCCTCGCGGCGACTGCAGGCCGCAAGGCCTGCCCTAAAAGCTCAAGAGCCTCGCCCCGAGGTCGGGCCTCCCACGAAAGCGGCAGAGCCCATGTCGGACCGGTGGGAGGCGCGCCCTCGCGGCGACTGCAGGCCGCAGGCCTGCCCGAAGCCCAAGAGCCTCGCCCCGGGGGCGGGCCTCCCACGAAAGCGGCAGAGCCCATGTCGGACCGGTGGGAGGCGCGCCCTCGCGGCGATGCAGGCCGCAGGCCTGCCCGAAGCCCAAGAGCCTCGCCCCGAGGTCGGGCCTCCCACGAAAGCGGCAGAGCCCACGCCGGACCGGTGGGAGGCGCGACCTCGCGGCGACTGCAGGCCGCAAGGCCTGCCCGAAGCCCAAGAGCCTCGCCCCGAGGTCGGGCCTCCCACGAAAGCGGCAGAGCCCACGCCGGACCGGTGGGAGGCGCGCCCTCGCGGCGACTGCAGGCCGCAAGGCCTGCCCGAAGCCCAAGAGCCTCGCCCCGAGGTCGGGCCTCCCACGAAAGCGGCAGAGCCCATGTCGGACCGGTGGGAGGCGCGCCCTCGCGGCGATGCAGGCCGCAAGGCCTGCCCTAAAAGCCCAGAGCCTCGCCCCGAGGTCGGGCCTCCCACGAAAGCGGCAGAGCCCACGCCGGACCGGTGGGAGGCGCGACCTCGCGGCGACTGCAGGCCGCAGGCCTGCTCAGGGCCTCCCACGAGAGCAGCGAGCACTCGCCCCGCCACGATGCAGGTCGTGAGCCTAACCCTGCGGTCTGTTGCGAATGGTCTTGAGCAGATCGTCCGGCGTGATGTGCCCGACCACGCTGGCGGTGCTGCCGGGTTGCGGCAGGCCGAGGATGTTGCCCTTGATCTTGCCGATCACATGCATCTCGCAGGGCTTGCAGTCGAACTTCAGGGTCAGCACCTCGTCGCCGTGCACCAGTTGCATCGGCGCGACCTTGGTGCGCACGCCGGTGACGCCCTTGGCCTGTTTGGGGCAGAGGTTGAAGGAGAAGCGCAGGCAGTGCTTGGTGATCATCACCGGCACCTCGCCGGTTTCCTCGTGGGCCTCGTAGGCCGCGTCGATCAGTTGCACGCCGTAGCGGTGGTAGAAGGTCCGCGCCTTTTCGTTGTAGACGTTGGCGAGAAACGACAGGTGCGCTTCCGGGTAGACCGGCGGCGGCACGCTGACCGGCTTGCGTGCGCCGCGCGGGCGCATGGCTTCGCGGGCAGTGCTGAGCGCCTCGATGGCTTCGCGGCGCAGCGCCTTGAGCTGCGAGTTGGGAATGAAGAACGCCTGAGGCGCGTCGATCTCCAGCTCTTCGGAGTGGTAGATCGTGGTGCCCAGTTGGCCGAGCAGATCGGTGATCTGCGCCAGCGCCTGCTCGGGCTTCTTCGCCTCGCCGAACGGGCCGGCCAGGGAAACCGTGGCCTGGGCGCCTTCCTCGCTAGTGACGTTCAGGACCAGTTCGTCCTCGCGCAGCCGCGCGGCCCAGCGCAGGCCGACGCGGCGCTCGGCGGAGGGCTTGAGCAGCGCCTGCTGCCAGTTGTGGTCGAGGTTGCGGTTGAGCGGGTGGTTCGGCCGCAGCTGGCGCAGCGCCGCCGGCATCTCGTTGGGTTCGACGCGGTACTGCCACTGCGCCTGGCCGTCCACCTCGAACTGGCCGAGCGGCTCGACCACGCTGGCGCGAAAGCCCACCACCTCGCGCTTGACCAGTACGTTGAGGCCGTCGCCGTTGGACAGCGGCTCGTGGGTCTGGACGACGAAATTCTGCTTGCCGACCTTGAGCACCTCACCCACCGGCAGGCCGGTGAAGGTCGGCGAGTCGAAGGCGCCGATGTCGATCTTGCGCTCGCTGACGAAGTAGTCGGTGCTGCCGCGATGGAAGGTCTTGTCCGGGTCGGGGACGAAGAAGTGCTCGGTGCGGCCGCTGGAGGCGCGGGCCAGGTCGGGACGTTCCGCGAGGATGGCGTCCAGGCGCTGGCGGTAGTAGGCGGTGATGTTCTTCACGTAGCTCACATCCTTGTAGCGCCCCTCGATCTTGAACGAGCGCACGCCGGCCTCGACCAGAGCACGCAGGTTGGCGCTCTGGTTGTTGTCCTTCATCGACAGCAGGTGCTTCTCGAAGGCGACCACGCGGCCCTGGTCGTCCTTCAGGGTGTAGGGCAGGCGGCAGGCCTGCGAGCAGTCGCCGCGGTTGGCGCTGCGCCCGGTCTGCGCGTGGGAGATGTTGCACTGCCCGGAGAACGCCACGCACAGCGCGCCATGGATGAAGAATTCCAGGGTCGAGTCCACCTGTTCGTGGATCGCGCGGATTTCGGCCAGGTTCAGCTCGCGGGCCAGGACCAGCTGGGAGAAGCCCGCGCGGTCGAGGAACTTCGCCCGCTCCAGGGTGCGGATGTCGGTCTGGGTGCTGGCATGGATCTCGATAGGCGGAATGTCCAGTTCCATGATGCCCATGTCCTGCACGATCAGCGCGTCGACGCCGATCTCATGCAACTGGTGGATCAGCCTGCGCGCCGCTTCCAGCTCGTCGTCGTGCAGGATGGTGTTGAGCGTGACGAACACCCGCACCTGGAACAGGTGGGCGAATTCCACCAGTCCGGCGATATCCGCCACGCTGTTCTCGGCGTTGTGCCGCGCGCCGAAGCTGGGCCCGCCGATGTACACGGCGTCGGCGCCATGCAGGATGGCTTCCCGGGCGATGGCGACGTCCCGCGCGGGGCTCAGCAGTTCCAGGTGGTGTTTGGGTAGCGACATGGGGCGGCTCGTGGCGGTGCGGACAAGGCCGACCATTCTAGCGGCTTGGCGCGGTTTTGGAGCGTTCGGCGATGTGCGGGTCATACGTCGCCAGCTACCACCGGAGGCTGAACGACCTCCCAGGGGCAGCCTCCAAATTGAAGCGCACACGCAGGCTTTGTCTGGGGGCATCCATGAAACAGAATCCGCGCAAGCAAGGCGAATCCGCGCTCGATGACGAACCGGACGTCACCATGAACGACGGTGGCGAGCGGGAGGCCGGCGAGGACCCGGACTTCGACGAGGCCGGCGAGGGCGTGCCCGACGCCCCGCGCGACGAAGACCGTTGAGCGGTGCGGCGATACCGCCGTTGCGGCCGGAAAATGATCGTCAGGCGTCGCGCAGCAGGTCGTGCGCATCGAGCAGGCGGTAGGCGATTTCCGGATGCTGCTCCAGCCCACGGCGGATGGCCGCGGGGATGGCCTGGCGCGTCTTGCGGCACAGGCCGGGCTGTTCGGCGAAATCGATGGCGATGCCGCGCATGCTGCGCACCTCGTTGTGGCTCGGGGCGATGCGCATGCGAATGCCCAGTTGCTCGAACATCCGCTGCTGCAGACGCTCCAGCTCCTGCAGGCTCTGCACGCCTTCCAGGCGCTCGAGCAGCCGGCGCTCTTCATGGCGGGTCAGCAGCAGGATGCGCGCATCGGCGCCGGGGATGCGCTGCAGGTCGTCGCGCCTGCAGTCGCAGGTGCCGGGCGGACAGGGCTGGCGGAGTGGCGACGGGCTGGTCATGGGTTCGATCATAGCCGCCTCATTGGTGAACGCACAGGCAGCTTCATCGCCATCGATTGGCGGCATATGAACTGCGTAAGGTGGTGTGCGCATGAACATCAGTTTTGTCGCGAGTGCGGAACCGATGCTTCATCGAGGGCCGTGCTACCGACCTGGAGGGCCGACAGCACGTTGGCGGGCAAGTTGCTCGTGTCGTGTTGGCGGACCGGGCAACTCGATCGCAATCGTTCTTCAGCGAGCCAGTTTGGTGCTCAGCACGCCCTTCTGACCTTCGCTTTCGGAAACCTCTTCCAGCTTCGCACCTCCCACGAAGAGGCCGAGCTTGATGGATTGCCGGACGTAGTGATTCTTGCCCGCTTCGGCATTCAGGCTGATGGCGTTGTCACTGAATTCCGATTCGGTCGCCAACGTATGCGAGCCCGGACTGACCAAACGATAGAAGTAGGTTTTGGTGGCTGTCTCACCGATCACTTCGTCATCGATCTTGAGCGTTTTCTTCAGCGCGGGGCCCATGGATGAGTCGCGGAAGATATACAGGCCGGCCTGATCCTGCGGCGGGGTCGGGAATGCCTTGAATGTCTGATCTTTGTCTGCGGGCTCCATTGGGACGGATGCACAACCGGCCAGCAGGGAAATACCGAGGACCGCTACGCACATCTTCACTTTCTTGAACATGAATGACTCTTCCTGAGTAGTTGGGTTCTAATTGGATGGCGTTGCGCCATCACTCGTGCCACCTTATCGAGCATCCGTAGGAAATCAAGTCACGATTCGAAGTGAACGAACCCCTCACGTTCGGGATGGCCGGTGGCTGGCGGTTTGTGCGGTCCTGCATGATCATGGGGCATTCATGTCGAAGAGACCTATCCATGCGCATTGGATCATCGGTTGTACGTTTCGCCTTGTCGTTTCTGGGGCTGCTGTTCGCGGGTGCCGTCGGTGCGGTGGAGGAGCCGCAACTGCTCGAATCGATCAATGCCTATCGCAGCGAAGTGCAGCGATGTGCCGGCCACGCCAGCGAAGAGTTGACGCCGCTGGCGGCCGATTCGCGGCTGGTTCTGCCGGTGCAGCAGATGGGCGACCTGCAGCAGGCCCTGGCGCGTGCCGGTTATTCGATGTTGACGGTCCAGGCCATCAGCCTGTCCGGCCCGCGGGACGCCGAGGCCGCGATGCAGGCATTGCGCGAGAGCTTCTGCCAGGTGCTGCTCGACCCGCAGTTCATCGATATCGGCGTCAGCCGCGAGGGCCGCGACTGGCGCATCGTGCTGGCGCGGCCGCTGCTCGACGGGCGCCTGGGCGACTGGCAGGCGGAAGGACGGAAACTGCTGGAGTTGATCAACGCGGCCCGCGGCCAGGCGCGTCAGTGCGGCGGACAAGCCTTCGCCGCCGCGCCGCCGCTGGGCTGGAACGCCACGCTGGGCACAGCGGCCGAAAGCCATAGCCGGGCCATGGCCAATGGCAACTTCTTCAGCCATCTCGGCAAGGATGGCCGCACCCCCGGCGATCGCGCCGAGCTGGCCGGTTACGCCGGCGGGCAGATCGGCGAGAACATCGCCGCCGCGTTGCCGGGCCCGCGCAAGGTGGTCGACGGCTGGCTGGCCAGCCCCGGCCATTGCGCCAACCTGATGAACCCACGCTTCGGCGAGCTGGGCGCGGCCTATGCGGTCGATCCGCAGAGCGATGCGGGCATCTACTGGACGGCCCTGTTCGGCGCGCCTTGAGTCGGGGTCGTGTAGCGGCGCGGCGCTCGGCTGGCGGGCCGTCAGCGCACGCTGGCGCGTAGATCGGCAAGAGCGTGTAGCAGGGCCTGGTCCGTCGTGCCGAGCAGTTGCATGGTGCCGTTGAGGGAGAGCCAGCATTCGTCCCGCCAGTGCAGCACGCGCAGTTGCTGCTCGCCAATGGTCGCCCGCCGGATATGCGGCTGCGAGCGCCTGTTGCTGAAATAGGGCAGCAGCCAGTGGCTGATCCAGTGCGCCAGGCGTTCGGCCAGCGGCAACTCGCTGTGGAACACCAGGCGGTGGGCGTTGCGTATGTCGATCCAGATCGTCGGGCGGGGCTGGTTGCCGAAGACGAAACCCTCGATCCGGCAATGAACATGCAGGGCGTCGAGGCTGTCGGCATAGCCGAGCAGCTGCGCCAGCGAGGCGCCATCCAGCAGCAGGAGGCCATCCGGCCGGTGCAGTATGGGTAGGCTGTGGCTTTCGAAAGCCACGTGATGAAGGGTAGGCATTCCTTTTCCTCTGGAGAGCCGACGCCGCCTGGCGTCGGGCCACGACCTCTGTTTCCACGGTTACCGCTGCGTCGTGACGACTCGCATCGCCGTGCGCCGGCATGAAGACGAAATGATCCGCGCGCGATCAAACCGGTTACCGACGGTCCTTCTCCGGCTTTTCGCGAGCGAATGAAAGCATGAATTCAATTATCGATTCAACCGAATGTTCAGCCTGGCGTGGGGCCGGAACTTAACGTCCGCCTCCATGAACGAAAAAATGGAATTCGCCGAACGCCTGCGCAGCGCCATGCTCGCTGCGGGCTATCCTGACCGTCCCGCCGTCCTGGAGCGGGAGTTCAATTCCCGCTACTGGGGACGATCCGTCACCTTCCAGGCGGTCTCGCGCTGGCTGAGTGGCAAGTCCATTCCCTCGCAGGACAAGCTCCAGGTCATCGCCCAGTGGTTGAAGGTCGAGCCCCAGGCCCTGCGCTTCGGCGAGCGTGCGCTGTCGGCGATCCGCGAGCAGCGGGCGCAGTGGGAAGATCCCAGCTTCTACCGCGAGCGCGAAGCCATCGACGCCTTCCTGGCCTTGCCGGCCGAGCAGCGCAAGGTCGTCCGCGATGTGATCAGGGCCTTCGCCAGGGCGGGCGACGGCTCCACCTCGGGCAAGGACGGCAAGAAGGCGCGTTGATGCGCAGCGCCATGACGGCATGCGAAGGCGCCGCCACCCACCCCCGTTTCTGGCGGAGCGGCGCTAGGGGTGATCGAAGGGCTTGCCTGCGGCCGCAGAGCATCGTAGGTTGCCTGCCGCTTCGGCGCGAAGGTTGCCTGTGTTCCACGTCTTCGCCCATACCCCACGGCTCGTACGGGCTCTGTATTTTCGAGGTGGATGCGTGAGAAAAAAGAAACCCGTGGACCCGGTGCGCCAGGCGCAGAAGAACCGCGCGCACCGGATCGGCTGGTTGATCGCCCTGGCGGGGATCATCTGTGGCTTCGTGCTGGTGTCGCTGAAGCCGACGTTGTAGGCCCGCTGCTAAATCAGCTTCTTCTGCGCCGCGGCTTCCAGGTTGCTCTTGGCCAGCTCGGTCAGGATTGCGTCGCCCGAGCCGTTGAAGGGCAGGGCGAATACCAGGAACAGGTGCATCCAGGTCGTCAGCGTTTCCTGTTTCTCTACCCGGCCCAGCTTCCTGCCTTCGCTGTCGCGGAACATCATGTCCATGATCAGCGTGTTGTCGAAGGTGCCGGGGACCAGGAAGAACGTCGCGCCGGTGATCACCGCCAGCCCGAGATTGCCGGTTTCCTGATTGCGCAGCGTCACGGTGACGTAGAGATCCGACGCTTCCTGCTCGGTGCTTACCCGGGCGAAGCGCCCGCTATCGACGAACTCTTTCTTGATCAGTTCTTCCAGCTTGGCGATGTTGGGGTTGCTCGCCGCTGGCGTGCCGTTCACCGAATATTCGGTTTGCACCTTGATGTAGGCCGTCGGTTTCGCCTGTGCCGAGTCAACGAGCGGCCACTGTCCGACTTCCGGCAACGACTTGTGCGAGTAGGTCATGCATCCCGGCAGGGTCAGGGAGGCGAGTACGGTGAAGAGGGCGATCAGCTTTTTCATGTTGGCGTCCTTGTCAGTGTGCGAGTTGCTGAGTGCCGTCTTTCAGCAGTTGTTCCACCAGTTGGGTGAGCTGCCGGGAGCCCGGGGCTGCGTTGAAATAGTCGGCGTCCCATAGGCCGGTGTTCTGGTCCAGCACCAGGGTCTTCTGCGAGAGCGCCAGTTGCTGGCCGGCGGCATCGGTAATCGCCAGCTCGGCGGCGAGATCGTATTTGTCCACGTAGATCGGGCCGTTCACCCAGATCCACATGGTCAGCGTCAGCAGTGCGCCCGGAAAGTAGCCGGGGTGCGGTGTGCGCTTGCCCTTGAGCGAGGTGAAGTTGAAGCGCAGCTCGACATCCTGCTCGTCCAGCTTGGCGGGAAAGCTGATCATGCGTTCGAAGTACTCGCCGCGCTCGATGTGCTTGGCGATCTGCGTCGTCAGCGCATTGCTGATGTTGCGGCGCTGGGTTTCATCGAGTTGCGCGTCGCTGACCTCGACATCCTTGAGCATCGCTCCGGCTGGGACGGAATGTTCGATGACGTCTGTAGGTAGGCCAATCGGGCCTGTGGGCGTGAACGAGACACAGCCGGTCAGTGCCAGGCTCAGTAGGCCGGCGGCCAGGTATTTGTAAGGGCTCATGGGACTTCCTTGATGTTCTACGGATAAGCGTTGGCTGCCGTGGACAGTTCGCAAGGCACTCTCTGGCGGAGCGCTTCTTTCGCCGTCCTTGGGCGTTGCGGATATTAGCGTCAAAACGCCATCATTCGTGCGGGGAATTTCAGTTTCTCGATACTGGTTCTCGTTGGGAGGCGCCGGTTGGGATAAGCCGGCGTATTTTTGCTCGTACAATCGCCTGGCATCGCGGGCAGCAGTGCCTAGCGGCCCCGTGAGCGTTATCCATAGCAACCCCGAGAGGAATGACCATGCCGACCTACGACTATCGCTGCGAAGCCAACGGTCAGGTTTATGAAGTTCGCCATGCCATGGCCCTGCGCCCAAAGACCTGGGGCGAATTGCGGGCCGCCGGCGCGCTGGCCGAGGACGCGACGATCCCGGACGATGCACCCGTGACCAAATTGATGAGCGCGGCCGGCGTGGTGAACAGCCGGGTATTGAGGAATCCCGAGGCGCCGGCCTGTGCGCGAAGTGGTTGTGCGGGGAACTGCCGTTGATTGGGCGGTTGGCGGTGTCCGGGAAGGCTGCCTGATTCACGACGCGACGTGGTTGGGAAGGCGTGTCGGTGGATAAGCCGCTACCCACCCTGCGTCATCACCTTTTCTCGGCCCCGCCGGTGCATCGCCGAGCGTAGGGTGAAAAACGGCGAAGCCTTTTCCACGCGCCACGCTTGCCGCACGGCAGGCGTTGATGATCGTCTATCGAGCCAATAGGGAAATTTCATGCCCGTCCCATTGTCCCTTCCCGGACGGCGGAAAGCCGTCTACACCGCATAATTCATGCGCTTGCCAGGAAACCGAGGGTTCTCGAAACAACCTGGGCCCATGTTCGGCTTTGCTCTTGGCTCCTATCACGGTGCTACGTTTTCTAGGCGGTACCTGACCGCGCGAACGAACCACGAGAGGAGCAGAACATGAACGCCGAGTCTGGAGAAAACGCCGGGAGCTGCCCATTCGGGCACGCCGGCGCGCCCCGCAAACATTCAAGCAATCGAGACTGGTGGCCCGAAGCGCTGAGTCTCACTTCACTCAACCAGCATTCGCCGCGCTCGAATCCCTACGGCGGCGATTTCGACTACGCCGCCGCGTTCGATTCGCTCGATCTCGATGCGGTGATCGCCGACCTGCATGCCGTGATGACGGACTCGCAAGACTGGTGGCCGGCGGATTTCGGCCATTATGGCGGGCTGTTCATCCGCATGGCCTGGCACAGCGCCGGGACCTACCGGATCACCGATGGCCGGGGCGGCGCCGGCGGCGGCCAGCAGCGCTTCGCGCCGCTCAACAGCTGGCCGGACAATGCCTCGCTGGACAAGGCCCGTCGCCTGCTGTGGCCGATCAAACAGAAATACGGGCGCAAGTTGTCCTGGGCCGACCTGTTCGTGCTGACCGGCAACGTGGCGCTGGAGTCCATGGGGTTCAAGACGTTCGGCTTCGGTGGCGGGCGCGCCGATACCTGGGAGCCGGAAGAACTGTTCTGGGGGCCCGAGGGCACCTGGCTGGGCGATGAGCGCTACAGCGGCGAACGGCAATTGCACCCGGGGTTGGGCGCCGTGCAGATGGGCCTGATCTACGTGAACCCGGAAGGCCCGAACGGCAAGCCGGACCCCAAGGCGGCGGCCATCGACATCCGCGAGACCTTCGCTCGCATGGCCATGGACGATTACGAAACCGTGGCGCTGGTCGCCGGCGGCCATACCTTCGGCAAGACCCACGGCGCGGGCGATCCCTCGCTGATGGGGCCGGAGCCGGAAGGCGCGGTCATCGAGGATCAGGGCCTGGGCTGGCGCAGCCGCTACAAGAGCGGCATCGGCGCCGACGCCATCACTTCGGGCCTCGAAGTGGTCTGGAGCCAGACTCCGACGAAATGGTCCAACTACTTCTTCGAAAACCTGTTCAACTTCGAGTGGGAGCTGACCAAGAGCCCCGCCGGCGCCTACCAGTGGGAGGCCAAGGACGCCCCGGAGGTCATTCCCGACCCCTTCGACCCCAGCAAGAAGCGCAAGCCGACCATGCTGACCACGGACCTGTCGCTGCGCTTCGACCCGGTTTACGAAAAGATCTCCCGGCACTTCCTGGAAAATCCGGCCGAATTCGCCGACGCCTTCGCCCGCGCCTGGTTCAAGCTGACCCACCGCGACATGGGCCCCATCGGCCGCTACCTCGGGCCGCTGGTGCCGAAGGAAACGCTGATCTGGCAGGACCCGATCCCCGAATGCGACCACCCGCTGATCGACGATGCCGACATCTCTGCGCTCAAGCAGAAGATGCTGGGCATGGGGTTCTCCGTGTCCGACCTGGTGTCGGTGGCCTGGGCCTCGGCATCCACCTACCGCGGCTCGGACAAGCGCGGCGGCGCCAACGGCGCGCGTATCCGCTTCGCACCGCAGAAGGATTGGGACGTCAACAACCCGGCCCTGCTGGCTCGTGTGCTGGAAAAGCTGGGCCAGATCCAGGCCGAATTCAACGCCTCGGCCACAGGCGGCAAGAAGGTGTCGATGGCCGACCTGATCGTGCTCGCCGGCTGTGCCGCGGTCGAGAAGGCTGCACAGGATGGCGGCGTCAACGTCACCGTGCGGGCGGATGGATGCCCTGGAGGAGTGGACCGACGTGCAGTCGTTCGAAGCCCTGCGCCCGGCCGCGGACGGTTTCCGCAACTACTACCACGAGTCGCATTTCATGGCGCCCGAGGAAGCGCTGGTCGACAAGGCGCACCTGTTGCGCCTCAGCGCGCCGGAAATGACCGTGCTGGTCGGCGGCATGCGGGTGCTGGGCACCAATGCGGACGGCGGCAAGGAGGGCGTCTTCACCCATCGCGTGGGCGTTCTGTCCAACGACTTCTTCGTCAACCTGCTGGACATGAAGAATGAGTGGGTCGCCACCGAGCACAAGAACCGCTTCCAGGGCCTCGATCGCAAGAGCCGCCAGCCGAACTGGACCGCCACCCGTGTGGACCTGATCTTCGGCTCGCAATCGGAGCTGCGTGCCCAGGCCGAGGTGTACGGCATGAGCGACGGCAACGAGAAGTTCGTCCGCGACTTCGTCAAAGCCTGGGACAAGGTGATGAACGCGGACCGACTCGATATCGGCAAGCCAGCTGACAATTTCAGCCAGAAGCTCTCGGCGTAAAGAATGCGGCGGCGCTCGTTGGGCGCCGCCGATGGTTTGCAACGGGCGACGCGTCCGCGCGGTTTGCCACCGTCAAGCAGGTGGTTATGCCGTGTCGGACGCCTCGCTGCCCATTCCGCCAACTATGGGATAAGCCGGCTTTTGCGCAATCTCGCAAAGACCTGGAAGAACGCCTCGTCGCTGGCCTGGTAATCCAGAAAGCCGAGCTTGCGGCTTTTCGACATATCCGTGACCACTTCGATCGGCCGCCCCAGGTCGGCATCGGTATGCCAGGGCGAGATCAGCCTGCTGATGTCCGCCTCGGCCAGACCAAAGCGCTGCGCCATTTCCGTCCAGATTGGTGCATCGTCAGCCATCTGCTGCTCCAGCGGCGCGGGCTCATCGAAGGCAGCCGCTTCGATGCCGAACCATTCGGCGATGCGTCCCCACATCCACTTCCAGCGAAATACGTCGCCGTTGACGATGTTGAAGGCCTGGTTGGCTGCCGCGGGTGTAGTGGTCGCCCAGCGCAAATGCCGGGCGAGCTGATCGGCGTCGGTCACATCGGTCAGGCTGTTCCACTGCACGGCCGAACCCGGGAAGCGGAAAGGCCGCCCGGTGAAGCGGCAGATGGAGGCGTATACCGCCAGGGTGGTGGCCATGTTCATCGCATTGCCAACCGCCACGCCGGTGACGGTATGCGGCCGGTGCACGCTCCAGGTGATGCCATCACGCGCTGCGGCGGCGAACAGCTCGTCTTCCTGGGCGTAGTAGAAGTTTTCGACGTCCAGCCGCCCTTGTTCCTCACGAAACGGCGTCTGCGGCAGCGTGCCTTTTCCGTAGGCTTCGAACGGGCCGAGGTAGTGCTTCAGGCCAGTCACCAGGGCGACGTGTCGTACGGTATCGGAAGCGCGAACGGCATCGAGCACGTTGCGGACCATCTGCGCGTTGACACGTATGTTCTCCGCCTCGCTGGCCTGACGCGCCCAGGTGGTGAGGAACAGGTGCGTGGGCGCAACAGTGCTCAGCGCCGACGTCAGTGCTGCCGGGTCCAGCAGATCCGCGCTGATCGGCGTTACGTCGCTGTCTGCGCCTGGTCGCCGCGCCAGTCCGGCGACCGACCAGCCTTCGCTCGCCAGCAGGCGGGAGAGGGCGCTGCCGACGATACCGCTCGAGCCGACCACCAGTGCTTGATTTGTCATGTTCTCAACCCCAAAAAGCAAAACAGGCCAGCACCTTATCGACTCGAAAATGCCGATCCAAGTCGGCACCAAATGGTGACCATCCCCATGCAACCCGGCTCTGACGAAGAACAATGGCGCGAAGATTGCGCACCGCGGCGTGTGCTCGAACTGTTCTCGACCAAGTGGACCAGCATGATCCTGCATACCCTCCACGCCCGGCATGACGGTATCGCTCGCAGCGGCGTGCTCCATCGCAGCTTGCCAGGCATCTCGAAGAAGATGCTGGTGCAGACCCTGCGTGAACTGGAGCAGAGCGGCCTGATCGAACGTCACACGCTCGCGTCGGTGCCGCCGGCCGTGAGCTACGCGCTGTCGCCGCTGGGCAGGCTGATGATCGAGCCGATCGAGCTGATCTACGACTGGGCACGGCAGCATTCGGACGCTCTGGACGACTTGCAACCGCGGCGCACTTCGCGCAGGCGCGGCTAGCGTCGGGTGCGTGCAGGGCGATTGCCGCGCGATTTTCCTGCGGCCCGGCTATGATGCGCGCCCCCAGCGCCTCGCTCAGCAGAGACCAGCATGCCCGGCACCGCCATCTATACCGACCTGTCGGGTTACTACGACCTCATGTGCGCCGATATCGACTACGGCGCCCAGAGCAGTGCCGTCCAGCGGCTGCAGCAGTTGTTCGGCAATGGTGGAAGACGGCACCTGGATCTCGCCTGCGGAACCGGGCCGCACGTGCGCCATTTCATCGATGCCGGCTACGACAGCAGCGGGCTGGACATCAACCAGCCAATGCTGGACCGGGCCACGCTGCGTTGCCCGAAGGCGCGCTTCTCGCTGCAGGACATGTGCAGCTTCAGCCTGGATCGACCGGTCGACCTGATCACCTGCTTCCTGTACTCGATCCATTACAGCGCCGGGCTCGAGCGGCTCGCCGCCTGTATCGCCCATGTGCACGCCGCGCTGGCCGACCAGGGGCTGTTCTGCTTCAACGCCGTGGACAAGCAGCGGATCGACAACCGCTCGTACGTGTCTCACACCGCCCACCATGCCGATGGCCTGTTCGGCTTCAGTTCCGGCTGGTACTACAGCGGTCAGGGCGAGCGGCAATTGCTGCGGTTGCGCATCGAGAAGACGCTGGCCGGAGCCAGTCAGGTCTGGCAGGACGAGCATCCGATGGTGGCGGTGAGCTTCGCTGAACTGATTGCGCTGCTGGAACCGTATTTCGAGGTGCATGTGCTCGAGCACGACTACCAGAAGATCGCTCCGTGGGACACGGCGTCCGGTAACGCCATCTTCGCCTGCGTGAAGCGCTGATCGGCGTGCACGCAGCTAGCGCGCTCAGTGCAACCGCTTGGCCGAGGTGCGCAGCCGGATCAGCTGATCGGCCTGTCGGGCCAGCTCGTCGAGCAGCAGGTCGCGCTGTTTCTCGGCTGCCTTCATGGCGCTCTGGCCGTGCTGCTTGACCAGGTAGCTGTAGATTTGCCGGACCTCCCTGGACTGGAAGATGGGCTGCAGATCCTGCACCGCCACCGCACCGTCTGAAGCCTGGCTCCGTGTATTCATCAGCACCTGCGGGCCGCGCGCTGCCAGCGGCATGAAGCCCTGCGCCTCGAAGTACCCGGTCTTGCCCGCCACGCACGCCACCTCCGCGTGGGGATAGCGCGACAGCATCCGTTCGACCATCGCCCGGCCGATGCCCTGCCGGCGCTGCTCCGCGCTCACGGCCAGGTAGACCAGGGCGCAGGCCTCGGGGTCGTCCACATACGGCAGGTAAAGCGCGAAGCCGAGCAGCGTCGCCGGATCTTCCGCATCCAGCGCCATGATCAACTCCGGTTTGCCGGGCTGCGCACCGTCCATGCTGTCTAGATAGCGATGCACCTCGAGCCCCACCACGTACTGGTACAGCGGGTACAGCAGGTTGCGCGGCGTGAGCGAGACGGCGCTGATGTCGCCGAGGTAGTCCACCACCATCTGCAGCAGCTGGCCTTTCAGCGCTTCCGGCGGCGGGGTTTCCAGATGGGCGAGGGTGAACATGGGGGGCTCCGGGGCGGTGCGGCAAAGGCGGCATTGTAAGGCCCAGGGGCAGGCAGGGGAGAGCAACCGTGTTCGGCGTCAAGCAATTTGCGTATGGAAGTGCGCTTTATCCCGGATCATGGCATTCAGAATCACCAGCAGCTTGCGCATGCAGGCCACGATGGCAACCTTGCTCTTCTTGCCAGCG
>NZ_POUT01000009.1 GCF_002890915.1 Stutzerimonas stutzeri
TCGTATAACTGAACAGCTCGTTTTGTTTGAGGTCGAGTCCACGCATCGGCTTGGGCTGGCTTCGGCAGAAGAGGATGGCCGCCATTTTGCCAGAGCCACGCGGGCTCTGGCTTTTTTCAACGGCCTGCTAGGCCATTTTCAGCGCCCAGTATCGGTTTGCTCAGATTGCCCAATGCCACGATAAGCTCAGTGCCCGCACTGAGCTCTCCAGCGTGATAGCGAAAAATTCCTTCTGAACCTTCAGTTTTAAGTTCCTTCATCCCAATCCTCTGTGCGTGCAGATTGAACAACGCACAAACCACCGCCACCAGAGGCACCGCCGGCGTTTCCAGCGTCGCCTGGATGGTGCGGTTGGCCTGCAGCTTCCAGGCGCTGAGCTTGTGCACCTGGGGATGATCCGCCGGGGCGGCGATCACGGTGATCCGGCCAAGATTGGGCAGTTGCCGCTGCGCATGCCGGGGGCTGGTGGAACCGATCGGGTTGCCCGCCTTGTCGTGCAGGGTGGCGTAGCGGTAGTTCCTGCGGGTCAGGGTGCGGCGTTCCTCGGCCGTCAGGCCATGGCTCAGGCCCGCGCCCTCGACGCCCAGTATCACCAGGCCCTGGGTATTGGCATCGGCGCGCGAAACGAGCGTAAGGCCCTTCCACGATGGCGAGAGCCGTTCGAACACGCCGAAGGCCGGCGCGAACAGGCGGTGCAATTCGATATTGACCAGGCTTGCGCCAACGCGGTTGAGCTGGGTGCCCACGGCGGTGGCGAAGAGGTCCATGAAGTCGCCGACCAGTGCCGTCATGTTCTTGGAAACGCCGAGCGCATCGGTGGCCGGCGTATCGAGGCTGGCCGCCTGCAACAGCGTGCTCAGGCCCATGCGCGCAGGGTCGGGTTCACGCGTTTGTACCGACAGCGCCTGCAAGCGCTCGACGGCTTCGGGCAGTTCGCCGTCAACGCCGACCAGCATTCGGCGGGTCAGCGGATGCGTGGCTTGCAACAGGCTCTGCACCAGTCGGTCGATACGGGCCTCGAGCTCACGGCTGGTCGGTGTGTGGCACAGGGCATCGCACTGCGATGGGGTTTTATTGAGCGCATCCAGGGCTTCGGTCAGCCAGGCGTAAGGTTCCAGCAGGCGTTCATCGTGGCTGAACAGCCAATCCGCCGCGACGCTTTCCAGGCGGCGTTCGAACAGGGCCAGCAGTCGTTCGAGGGTGCGTTCGAGGTGCTCGCGTGCGGCCTTCCTTTCGTCCTCGAACACGGCTTCGAGCAGAGCCGGCTGGTCGATCAGGTCCCTGAATTTCGCCAAGGGGTTATCGCCGGAACGCATGACCGTGCTGTAGACGACCTGGGCATAACGGCCGTTCGGACGGTGCGCGACCAGGGCATTGAGCGACAACAGATAGGCCTCGGCCAGGCGCGCCTGGGCAGTGGCATGGCGCAAGGCGAACTGAGGGTCTTCAAGCATGAAACCGACCAGCTTGGGATACCCGCGCAGCTTCTTTTCGACCAGCATATCCGGCCCGGCTTCCAGTTCGGGCAGGGGGTGCGGTCGTTCGCCTTGCTGAAAAGCGGCCAACTGCTCTTGTGCACACTGCAGCTTGATGACCCATTCCGTTTCGGCGAAGGCGGTGAAGGAGGGGGTGAAGACGGCCGGGTCGGCCAGGGTGCTTTCCACATTGAAGTCGCGTGCGCGCAGCCCCTCGGCCTGCCGGTCGATGACCACGACCGGCATCGCCTGGGTCGGCTTCCAGCGCTCGCCGCCGACGATTGCAGCAGACCAGGCCGGTGCGACACTCTGGCAACGGTTTCCGACCCGGCTGCTGTCGGCTTCCAGCCAGGCGATGTATTCCCAGGTCCAGGCCATTTCGCTGTAGGCCATGCGGTATTGGTCGCCGACGAAACGGCCTTGCAACAGCATGGGCACCAGCGTCAGCGCCAGCGGCTTGCCGACCGGGGGCCGATCATCAGCCGGTTCGCCTTGCGCCGCGATGTGGCGCCAATGGGCTACGTCCACGTCGGATAGATCGCCTTTGCCATCGCAGGCCAGCTCTCTCCATAGCCTTCCGTTCTGGAATATGTAGATGCGTCCGGGACGGGGCAGTGCGCCTTTCGGCGCCTCATCGTACCGATCATGACCGGGCAGCCGAGCCAGGGGGACGACGGCGAGGAAGGTGTTCTGCTGGATCTCCGGCTCTTCCTCATGGCTGCGCATATCCGTTTCGACAACGATCTGCAACTGGCCACCATCGCTGCGATCGATACTCAGCGCCAATCGTGCGCGGCGCGCGTTGTTGTAGTCCGCACGCTTGCGGGTGCCCTGTTCGATGGACTGGTCCTTCAGCTCGCTCATACGTCACCCTCCGGGTCGAGCAGTTGCACCTGGCCACCCACGGCCGGGTCGCCCCAGATATCGATGATCAGTTTCCGCGGGCACTGTTCGGCGACACTTGCCGGCGGTGGCAACGGGCTGCCCTGCCCCCGGTTCGTTCGTTCGCCAGTGGGCGCGGTGTCGGCCGGGTTGGGCGCTTCTGGCAAGGCCGGCTTCGCCCCCGAGCCCTTGCCCGGGCTGCCGCCCGAATTGAGCCTGACGCTGGGGCCGCTGAGGGTGATGCCGCCGGCGTCGAGCTTGACGAAGCTGCCGGCGGCCTTGAAGGTGAGTTCGCTACCGGCTTCGAGCACCACTTTCAGGCCGCTGGACAGGTGGATTTCCTGGCCCGCCTCGACGAACTGCCCGTTGCCGATCCGGATGTGCTGGTCGCGGCCCACCGTCAGGTGGTCGCTGGCCCTGACTTCCGTTTTGCGGTCACCATGGGTGGTGCGGTGCTCTTCGGCCTGAAATTCGCTGTAGCTGTTGGCTTCCACGCGGTCGTGGCGTTCGTGGCCAACGCGGATCTTCTGGTCGTGCTCGATGTTCTGGTCCCAGTCGCGCTGGGCATGGAGGTAGATCTGCTCGGCGCCTTTGCGGTCCTCGATGCGCAGCTCGTTGTAGCCATCGCCGCCCGGCGAGCTGAGGGTCTTGAACACCGATCGGGTCTTGTGCGCCGGCAGCTCATAGGGCGCGACGTGCTCGGCGTGGTAGAGGCAGCCGGTGACCAGTGGCTGGTCGGGGTCGCCTTCGAGGAAGGTGACCAGCACTTCCATGCCCACCCGCGGGATGGCGACGCCGCCGTAGCGGTCGCCGGCCCAGCTGCTGGAGACGCGCAGCCAGCAGCTGCTCTTGTCGTCGCGTGCGCCTTCGCGATCCCAGTGGAATTGGACCTTCACGCGGCCGTACGGGTCGCAGTGGATCTCCTCGCCGGCCGGGCCGGTGACCACGGCGGTCTGGCTGCCGAGGATTTTCGGTTTCGGGTGTTTCAGGGCCGGGCGGAAGGGGATGTCCCAGGGTGTGGCGAGGAAGCGGTTGCGGTAGCCCTGGCGGAAGTCGTCGTTCTCGTCCCAGCCTTCGGCCCAGGCATCCGGCTTCGCTCGGGCACCGGCATTCCAAGGGTCGTTCCCGGCGAAGGGAGAAAGGCTCGGGCCGTGCATGCCCGCGTCGCCAATCGACTCTTCCAGCACCTGCGGCTGGCGGCCCTGGTGGTGGATTTCGCTCAGTAGCCAGAGCTGGTTCCAGTCGGCACGCGGATGATCGGTCAGTTCGAGGAAATGGCCGCTGAGCAAGCGTGGCTGGTCGCTCGTGCCCTCGGCCTGCTGGTAGTCGTGGCGGTGGCGCTCCAGAGCGCGTTGCGCCAGGTGCCTGCCACGGCTGCGCTCGGTGAAGCGGCCGGGGTAGTCATAGTCTTCCAGGTCCGGGACGAGCTCACCGGAGACGGTACTCTCCAGTTGCAGGCGCGGTTGCTCGAAGTCGTAGTCGCGGCGGCTGACGCGGCTGGTGCGGGTTTCCAGGCGCAGGCCGAAGCGCTTGACCACCGGTTCGTCGGCCACCAGCCCGGAATCCTGCTGGTAGGCCACCGGCGCGAGCATCGGAAACACCGTCTGGTCGTCGCCGAAGACCAGCACATGGCCCTGGCGGTCGTGCTCGAAGTGGTAGTGGATGCCTTCTTCCTCGCACAGGCGCTGGAGGAAGTGCAGGTCGCTCTCGTCGTACTGCACGCAGTAGTCGCGCGCCGGATAGAGCACCGGGCCGAGCTGGAAGCGGTGGCCGGTACCGGCGAGGATGCCGTGCGCCTCGAGGATCCGGGCGATGATCTGCGGCACGCTGAGCTGCTGGAAGATGCGCTGGTTGCTGCGGTGGGCGAGGTAGGCCAGTTGCGGCACCAGGGTCAGGCTGTAGCGGGCCAGGCGCTTGCCGGATTCGCCCTGGGCGGCGCGCTGGATCAGGCCATGGATGCCGGTGCCATCGGCATCGAGGGTTAAAAATGCCGGCCGGTGCAGCAGGGCTTCGAGGTCCAGGTCGGGGCGTTCGCTGACCAGTTCGAGGTCGAAGCGGTAGGGCTGGGCGATGGCTTCGTGGCCGTCGAAGGCCAGCACCTGCAGGTCGTGCTCGAACCCTTCGATGCTCAGCGAGAAATGGGGCTGGTTGGCTGCGGCGAACATCCGTGTTCCTCCTGTTTTCCGTTTTCGCCCATGGCGGGACGCCCAGGCGCTTCGGGGTCCCGATTTACCACGTGCCGGCCGCTGTGCAATGCGCTGGGTTCGCATTGCGCAGCGGCAGGTTGGTGTTCTGTCTAGTGCATCGCAATAAGCCTTCGGCCAGGCAACGCCCGGCCGAAGCGGACCGCAGCGGATCAGCCGGCGATCGGGGTGCGCCAGTCGTCGGAACCGGACGTACCGGAGACCTCGTGGGTCCAGACGATCTTGCGGTAGGTGAAGTAGACGTCTTCCAGGTGGGTGAAGTGGGACATGTTCGGGTCCTGGCAGTTGGGCATGCGCGACTGCACGTCGACGATCACCGCATCTTCCAGCTCGATGGTGAAGTAGTGCTCCTGGGTCCCGGTGGACGAGGTGCGGTACCACTCCAGGCGGCATTTGTTCAGGCGCTCGCCGGAGGTCAGGGCGTTGAAGATCAGCGGCGAGGACTTGTCGAACACCTTGGTGACCATCAGCGGCTTGTGCACGCGCTGGCCGGTCGGCTGGCCGGACTGCGGGTCGCGCGGGATGATGACCTGGTGCTGGAAGGCCTGGACCAGGATCTGGTCTTCGTGGCCTTCCTGGAAGATGTTACCCACAGAGTCCTCGGTGAAGGTGCCGGCGGTGATCAGGCCTTGCTTGGTGCCTTCGAGGGACAGGTACGCGGGTGTTGGCATGGGTGCTCTCCTTGTCTGGAATGAATGCCGAATGGCGAGCTTCTCAGTACAAGTGCCGTGCCAGGATCAGAAAACACTGATTAATCAATAGATTGCGTAATCAGCCAGATTCCTGCCAAAGCCATTTGTGATCCAGCGCACAGAAAGTTGCGCAACATCTTGCGCACCCCTGTGCAAAAAGTTGCGCAATGGCCTACAGGCTCCGTATTGCCTGGCCTGTATGCATTCATCCACAAGGTTATCCACATTTTGGGTGTGCAAGATGTTGCGCAGTTTGGCATGACGGGATACCCGGGTTTCGCCATTCAAACGGGCCGCTCCGGCCCGTGCCACTCGATCAGGCCGGCACCGCCTCCGCCGCTGGAGCATCCGCCGCCATGCCGGCGGTCATCCGCTGCGAATCCCGGCAGAACGTCCGCGATGCCTGGAACAGGAACACCATGGTCAGCAGCAACGACGCCGGGATCAGGTACATCGCGCCATGCAGCCCCTCGGCGCGGAAGGCTTCGCTCATCTCGCCGGCGCCGGCCGCGAGCATCGCCGCCTCGGCGAAATGGTCCGAGAGCAGCCCCACCACCACCGTGCCCATGCCGCCGCCGAGCAGGTACAGCCCGGCGAAGAACAGCGCCATGGCCGTGGCCCGCAGGCGCGGCTCGACCACGTCCTGGATCGCGGTGTAGACGCAGGTGTAGAAGTTGTACGAGAACAGCCAGCCGATGCTGAACACCGCGACGAATATGCCGACCTCGATACGCCCCGCCAGCAGCGCATAACCGGTGGCGAGCGTGGCGATCAGCATGCTCGCCGCGGCGAACACCAGCCGGCCGCGGGCGAAACGCTGATGAATCCGGTCGGCCACCCAGCCGCCCAGCGTCAGCCCGACCAGCCCGGTGAGCCCGACGATCACCCCGGTGGCCACCGAGGCCTCCACCAGCGGCACCGCGTGATAGCGCATCAGCAGGGGCACCATGAAGGCATTGCAGGCGTAGGTGGCGAAGTTGAAGGCCAGCCCGGCCAGCACCAGCCACCAGAAGGTGCGGATCGCCAGAACCTTGCGCACCGGCTGGCGGACCGGTTCCTGGGACACCTTGACCGTCTCGGCGGCGCCGCGCCGCGGTTCCCTGACCAGGAAGATGAACAGCGCCAGCACCAGCCCCGGTACCGCCGCAATGAAGAACGGCGCACGCCAGCTGCCGAATGCCTCGACCATCGAGCCGATGGTGAAGAATGCCAGCAACAGGCCCAGCGGCAGGCCCAGCATGAAGATGCCCATCGCCCGGGCGCGCTTGTGCGCCGGGAACAGGTCGCCGATCAGCGAGTTGGCCGCCGGCGCGTAGCTGGCCTCGCCGATACCGATGCCCATGCGCACCAGCAAGAAGCTCCAGAAATTCCAGGCCAGCCCGTTGATCGCGGTCAGGCCACTCCAGGCGGTCAGGCCCCAGCCCATGATCCTGCGCCGCGAACCGAGGTCGGCCATGCGTCCCAGCGGCACCCCGGCCAGGGCGTAGACGATGGTGAACGCGGTGCCGATCAGCCCCAGCTGGAAGTCGTTGAGCCGCCACTCCAGGCGAATCGGCTCGGCGATGATCGCCGGGATGGTACGGTCGAAGAAGTTGAACAGGTTGGCCAGAAACAGCAGGAACAGCACGCGCCAGGCGTTCGGGGCTTGGGTGGAAGGCTGCATGACGTCGGTCTCGATTGTTCTTATATGCCGGCCGCAGACCAGCCGGGACTCGCCTGAACTCTAGAACCAGCGCTGCCCGCCGTCTGCGAATATCAACCTGGCTTATGCCGCGCGATGGCTCTCAGCGCGCCTGCCATGCCGGCAGCCAGCCTAGGCTGGCCTGGGTGCCCGCATCGCCTGGCCGGTATTCGGCGCCCAGCCAGCCCTGGTAGCCGCTCGCCTGCAAGGCCTGCAGCGCTGCCGCGAAATCCAGCTCGCCGCTACCCGGTTCGCCGCGTCCCGGACAATCGGCGAACTGCACGTGGCCGATACGCCCACTCAAGCGCTCGATGCAGGCCGGGATATCCAGCCCCTGGCGGGCCATGTGGTAGAAATCCAGCTGCGCCAGACAGTTGGGATGATCGACCCGCTCCAGCAGCGCCGCGAGATCCGCGGCGCTGTTGATCAGGAAGCCGGGCATGTCCAGCGGGTTGATCGCCTCGCAGAGCACACGGATGCCGAGCATCTCGAAGGCCTCCGCGGCCTTCCACAGATTGCGTTCGAGGGTGGTCAGCGCTTCTTCGCGCCCGATGCCCTCGGCCAGCCGCCCCGGCAGCACGTTGACACAAGCCGGGCGGGCCATCAGCGCATAGCTCAGCGCCTCCTGCAGCGCGGCGTCGAACGTCTCCTGGCGCTGGGGTACGGCCGCCAGCCCCGGCCCGCCCTGCATCAGGTCGCCGGCCGGCAGGTTGATCAGCACCAGCGGCAGGCCGGCACGCTCGAGCAGCTCCTTCAGGCGGATGGCCGGCAGCTCGTAGGGGAACTGGATTTCCACGCCATCGAAACCGGCCGTGCGGGCGGCGAGAATACGCTCGGCGAGCGGCAGTTCGCTGAACAGCAGCGACAGATTGGCGGCGATCTTCACAGGCTGCCCTCCCGATACAGTTGCACCAGCGTCGCCGGATCGCGCTCCAGGTTGCCCTGGCTGCCGTGCAGGCGCATCAGTTGCGCCGCCAGCCCGCTCAGCGGGGTTGCCGAGCCCTGTTCGCGGGACAGCTTCACCGCCGTATCCAGGTCCTTGAGCAGGGTGCGCACGTGCCATTTCACCGGTTCGAACTCGCTCGCCGCCATCTGCGGGGCGAGGATCTGCAGCGGCCTGGAATCGGCGAAACCACCGGCCAGTGCCGGCGCCAGCAGGCTGGCGTCGACCCCGGCGCGCTCGGCCAGGGCCACCACTTCGGCGATCACCAGGGCGTTGCAAGCGACGATCATCTGGTTGCAGACCTTGCTCACCTGCCCGGCGCCGACATCGCCCATGCGGGTCAGGCGCTGGCCCAGGTGCATCAGCACCGGGCGCACCCGCTCGATGTCCTCGACCCGGCCGCCGGCCATGATCGCCAGCGTGCCGGCCTCGGCGCCCGCGGTGCCGCCGGACACCGGCGCATCCACCCAGCGCATGCCGCAGCGAAATTCCAGCTCGGCGGCCATGTCGCGGGTCGCGGTCGGCTCCAGGCTGGAATGATCGACCAGCAGCTTGCCGGCCCTGCCACCCTCGGCGATGCCCGCCTTGCCGAACAGTACCTCGCGCACCGCCGCGGTGTCGGCCAGGCACAGCAGCACGATATCCGCCTCGGCACAGAGTTCGGCCGGCGTCGCCACCACCCGGGCACCGAGTTCGGCCAGCGGCCGGCATTTGCCGGGCGAGCGGTTCCACACCGCCAGGCGATACCCCGCCGCCAGCAGGCGGCGGCACATCGGCAGGCCCATCAGGCCGATGCCGGCGAAAGCGAGAGTGGGCAGGTCGGACATGGGGCGGCTCCTTTGCGAACGAAGGCGCTGATTCTAGCCCTGCCGGGGCCGGCTCGGCCAAGCCGGTGGCGCTCATTCGTAACGCGTCAGCCCTGGGGCAGGTCGACCAGCAACGGCCCTAGCAGAAAGGTGGCCAACCGGGCTTCGGTGAGTACCTTTTCTGCCAGGGGCAGCACCGACGCATGCTCCTCGACCTCGACAGGCTCGGCGCACAGTATTTCGACTTCCCTGAACGAATAGCCGTCCGCCCACACGATGGCCGCCCGGCCCGATACGATGTCCTTCACGTTCGCGTCCTTTCCACTGGGGATGTCCATAAGAAATGGCACTTTGACAATATCCGGCCATTACAGAGTGCTTAGGTGTAGGCGCGAAAAAAAGTTCCGGTCATCGGGCGGGGCTCGTTCGGGCATCTGCACGAGCCTGTGCGCGGACGATCATGGGCAAACGCGCCTTGCAGACAACCCACTGGCACGACAATGGCGCGGCGCTTGCCGCGGCCTGGCCAACACCCACTATAATTCGTGCGCTTTTTCCGCTATTGAACCGGAGAACCCTCAATGCTGAAGCGCACCCTGGCAGCCGTTGCCGGCCTTGCCGTATCCCTGTCCGTTGCCACCACCCAAGCAGCCGAAACGCTGCGGGTTTCCGCCATCCCCGACGAAGCGCCCACCGAACTGATCCGCAAGTTCAAGCCCCTGGGCGAGTACCTGGAACGAGAACTGGGCATGCCGGTGAAGTTCACCCCGGTTTCCGACTACGCCGCCGTGGTCGAGTCCCTGGCCTCCGATCGTCTCGACCTGGCCTGGCTGGGCGGTTTCACCTTCGTACAGACCCGCCTGAAGACCGGCGATGCCATCCCGCTGGTGCAGCGCGAGCAGGACGAGCAGTTCACCAGCAAGTTCATCACCGCCGATCCCGACGTGCAGTCGCTGGCGGACCTGAAGGGCAAGACCTTCGCCTTCGGCTCGGTATCCTCCACCTCCGGCAGCCTGATGCCGCGCTACTTCATGCTCAAGGATGGCATCGAGCCGGAGAAGTTCTTCAAGCGCATCGCCTACTCCGGCGCCCATGACGCCACGGCCGCCTGGGTCGAGGCCGGCAAGGCCGACGCCGGCGTGCTCAACGCCTCGGTGTGGGACAAACTGGTCGCCGCTGGCAAGGTCGACACCGACAAGGTCCGTGTGATTTCCACCACGCCGCCCTACTACGACTACAACTGGACCGTGCGCGGCAATCTCGACCCGGAACTGGTCGAGAAGCTCAAGGCGGCGTTCCTTGCGCTCGATCCGGCCAACCCCGAGCACAAGGCGATCCTCGACCTGCAGGCTGCCAGCCGCTTCATCGAGACCAAGCCGGAGAACTACCAAGGCATCGAGCAGGCCGCGCGCGCCGCCGGCCTGCTCAAGTGACGTCCGGTCCTCGCCGCACATGAATACCCTGGAAGCCGTCCCCACGGCGCAAGGCCATCGCGTCGCCGGGTCCTGGCCGGCGCTGAGGCTGTCCGCCGTGGGGCACAGCCACGCTGGCGGCCCGCCGGCGCTGCACGGGATCGACCTGCAGATCATGCAGGGCGAACGGGTCGCCATCATCGGCCCCTCCGGCGCCGGCAAGACCACCCTGCTGCGCCTGCTGGCCACCAGCCTCAAGCCCGACCAGGGCCAGCTGGAGCTGCTCGGCCAGCAGCCCTGGAGGCTTTCCGCCGGCGCCCGCCAGCGGTTGCGCACACGTATCGGCCTGATCCACCAGGCGCCGCCGCTGCCGCCGCGGCAACGGGTGATCACCGCGGTGCTGGCCGGCCGCCTCGGCCAGTGGTCGCTGCCCCAAAGCCTGCTCAGCCTGGTCTATCCGCTGGACCGCCAGGGCGCCGCCGAAGCGCTCGGCCGGCTGGACCTGGCCGACAAGCTGTACATGCGCTGCGACCAGCTTTCCGGTGGCCAGCTGCAGCGCGTCGGCATCGCCCGCATGCTCTACCAGGCGCCAGAGCTGATCCTCGCCGACGAGCCGGTTTCGGCCATGGACCCGGTGCTCGCCGCCTATACGCTCGACGTGCTCAACCGCGAGACGCAACGTCGCAACGCCACGCTGCTGGCCAGCCTGCATGCGGTGGAACTCGCGCTGGAGCATTTCCCACGGATCGTCGGCGTGCGCAACGGCCGCATCCTGTTCGACAAGCCCACCGCACAAGTCAGCCCTGACGAACTCGCTGCGCTGTATGTCAACGAGCAGCTCGAACGCGAGCCGGTACAACCGGCGCTCATGCAGCAGCTGAACATTCCACGATGCTGAACCCCGCTCTCGTCCAGCGCGACCCTGCCGCCACTTCACGCCTGCTGCTGACATTGCTGGCCGTGGCACTGCTATGGCCGGGCCTGGGCCTGAGCGAGCTGGACCTGGGCGTGCTGTTCGACGGCAGCAACGCCGACACCATGGCAGCGTTCCTCGCCGGCTTCTGGCCGCCGGAACATGGCGGCGAGTTCCTCGCCCTGCTCTGGCAAGCGACGCTGGAAACCCTGGCCATCGCCACCGCCGGCATGACCCTGGCCCTGGCCGTCGCCATGCCCTGCGCGCTGCTGGCCACCCGTGCGCTATCGCTCTCGGCGCTCAGCCGTGGCGGCCGGCCGGCCTGGTGGGCGCAGACGCTGCGCTGGCCGGTGCGCGGGCTGCTGATCGTCTTGCGCAGCATTCCGGAAATCGTCTGGGCGCTGCTGTTCGTCCGCGCCGTGGGCCTGGGGCCGACCGCCGGCGTGCTGGCCATCGCCATCACCTATGCCGGCATGCTCGGCAAGGTCTACGCGGAGATCTTCGAGTCGGTCGACCCGCTGCCCGCCCGTGCCCTGCTCGGTGCCGGCGCGTCGCGCCTGCAGGCATTCTTCTACGGCGTGCTGCCGCAGGCGACCGCCGAAATGCTCTCCTACACGGTCTATCGCTGGGAATGCGCGATCCGCGCCTCGGTGGTGATGGGCTTCGTCGGTGCCGGCGGGCTCGGCCAGCAGATGGACCTGTCGATGCGCATGTTCGCCGGCGGCGAAGTCGCCAGCATGCTGCTGACCTTCCTGCTGCTGGTGCTGCTGGCCGACCTGCTCAGCCGGCTGCTGCGCTGGAGGTTCGCATGAAGCTGCTGTCGCGCCTGCTGATCCCCGGCGCGCTGCTGGCGGCGGTCATCGCCGCCTTCGCCTTCCTGCAACTGGAGACCAGTGCCCTGCTCAGCCGCGAAGGCCTCGGGCAGATGGCCAGCTATGCCGCGGGCTTCCTCGCGCCCGACCTGTCGCTGGCGCATCTGCACGCCATCGCTTACGGCGCGCTGGAAACCCTCGCCATGTCGGCCATCGGCACGCTGCTGGCGGCATTGCTCGGCCTGCTGCTGGCGCTGCCCGCCGCCGGGCGCTTCGGCGTGATCCTGCAGGTGGCCTCGCGGCTGCTGCTCAATGCGCTGCGGGCGATTCCGGAGTTGGTCTGGGCGGCGCTGATGGTGCTGGCCGCCGGGCTGGGGCCGAACGCCGGTACCCTGGCGCTGGCCCTGCATACCGCCGGCGTGCTCGGCCGGCTGTTCGCCGAGGCGCTGGAAAACACCCCGCCCGCACCCGGCGAGGCACTGCGCCTGAGCGGCAGCGGGCGCGGCGCCGCCTTCTGCTACGGTACCCTGCCGACGCTCTGGCCGCAGCTGGTGGCCTATACGCTGTATCGCTGGGAGAACAATATCCGCATGGCCAGCGTGCTCGGCTTCGTCGGCGCCGGCGGGCTGGGGCAGATGCTCTACATGAGCCTCAGCCTGTTCCAGGAAGCCCAGGCCTCGACGGTGATCCTCGCCATGCTGGCGATGGTGCTGGCGGTGGATGCGTTCAGCGGCTGGGCCCGGATGCGCTGGGTGCGCAGCCGATAAAAGGTGCTGCACCGCCTCGCCAAGGCGGCTGTCGCGCAGGCACCGCCAACTTCGCCGCACGAGGCGCTCACCTCATCGAGCAAAGCACGCCCCTGCATTTAGCAGCTGGCCGCTGCCCGAATGGCGCCGCTGCGACCATACGTCGCCGTCCCTCTTCAGTGCAGTGCCGGTTCCCCGCCGCGCCTACCAACGCCATGGCTGACAGAACAACCTCGGCAATGGGCATGCAGCCGACCCGCGGCCCGAGCGGTTCGCGAGCGTTGACTTTTGTGAAACAGTTCACCGAACATCCATTGATGTCACTTTGAAATCATCAGGGATCGATCGCGTGCCAGCCTTCTTTCGCAAGTTCTCCGCGCTGGCCAGCTTCGGCGGGTTGTTCGTCATCCTTCTCGATCCCTTCGGCCTCACCAGCGCGACCGACGCCGCGTCCGCCCGCCTGCTGAACCAGCTCCTGGCCAACGGCTACGAAACCAGCGCCAGGCAGCGGATCGCCGTGGTCCTCATCGACGATGACTACCTGCGCCAACGCGACAGCCACTGGCCGCTGCCCTATGCCGAGCAGAGCAAGCTCTTTCGCCAGCTGCTGGCCTACCGCCCCGCCGCAGTGATGGTGGACCTGATGTACAGCTACGACCATTCGCGTGGTCGCAACAACGACAGCAGCCAGTTGCTGGGCAACGTCTTCGAGCGCTACCGGGCCGCGGGGATTCCCCTGTACCTGGCCAGCACGGGAGCGGCGCAAGCCAGTACCCTGCCCGAGCTCAGCGCCGCCAGCCGCCCCGCCCTGGTGAGCTGGAGCGGCTACCAGGACCAGTACCCGTTGGCTGCGGAAACGGCCGAAGGTTGGCTGGACACCGCCGCCTTCGCGCTGTACCGCGTCCATTGCAGCCAGCATTCTTGCCCCCCGCTGCCGGACACGCCGCGGCTGGCCGCCACGGAACCGCCGATCGCGCTGCAATGGGGTCGTGGCCCGGCGCAGGAACAGCGCCACGTGAGTGACATCAGCCAATGTCCGGCGCAACCAGGCCCCTGGCGCCAGACCCTGGAGCTGGTGCTGCGGGCCATTTTCTGGCGAATCAGTAGCCCCGCCGAAACGCTGTGCCCCTATCACCTGACCATCACCGCCAGCACCCTGGCCACGACCGTGCCGGAAGAACGGGCGATGCTGCGCGAACTGCTGGCCGACCGCCTGGTGCTGGTTGGCGCGGCCATCGAATCGGCCGAGGACCTCGCCCTCTCTCCCGTCCACGGCCAGTTGCCGGGCGTCTATAGCCATGCCATGGCGCTGGACAACCTGATCCAGTACGGACTGGATTACTTCAGTGCGCCGCCCGAAGTCTTCGGCACCGAGATCGACGTGCTCGACCTGTTCGAGATGGCGTTCGTGCTCTTCGTCCTCTGGTTCGAATCGCACCGCACGGATAAGTACGCCCGGCAGCAGCGCATCACCATTCCCCTCTGCGCGGTCGTGTTCCTGCTCGCGCTCAGTTGGCTGCTCTACACGCTGCGCATCACCCCCGTGAACGTGCTCGGCCTTCTGTTGCTGACCGGCCTGCTGCTGCCCCGGCAGCGGCAGGCCAGCCATCGCGCCGCCCCGGCCCCCAATTCCCTCGTGAAAGGAGTCCCCCATGCATAAACCCTTCGTCCTGCTCTGTGGGCTGTTGTTCAGCGGCATCGGCCATGCGGCCGAATTGGCCGTGGTGCAATACGTCAGCGATCCGGTCGCCCTGCTGGACGAAACCGGCCGGCTTCTGCACAAGCAGCCGCGCGCCGAGCTACCGCCCCCGCCACTGGCGGCGCTGCAGTGGAACGAGGAGCTGGAACTGGTACAGGTCGAGATCGGCGGCCAGCGCGTCTGGCTCGACGGCGTCGACGTTCGGCTGAACGAGGGCAAGACCGTCCCCATGCCGTGCGCCAGGCTGCCCAGGGGCAAGGCCGAAAGCGCCACCAACCTGTCCACCATCGGGTATGGAGCCGGCTGTGAGAAACCCTGACGTAAAGACCTTCATGCTGGCCATGCTGGTGTTCGCACTGCCCGGTTGCGCCACGCTGCAGGGCGCCCCGGAAGCACTCATCAACCTCGCCGGCAAAAGCACCCAGAGCAACTTCCAGGGCAAGTACCTGGAACAGGAGGACGTGCGCCAGCACTTCACGCTCGATCGCCAGCAGGGCCAGGACCTGCGCCTGAGCTACGACGGGCGCGGCCTGCCGGCCAATGAGATCCGCCAGCAGAACCTGGTGATGATTCCCGCCCTGCAAAGCTATTTGCAGGGCATCGTCGTGCGGCTCGGCAAGGGCTGGCCCGGCGAACTGCCAACCTTGCAGGTGAAAGTGATCGACAGCTACACCTTCGGGCCTTCGGCCGACCCCTACGGCAACCTGTTCGTGCCCCTGGGCATGCTCGAAGGCGTTGAGAGCGAAGACGAGATCGCCGCCATGCTGGCCCATGAAATGAGCCACGTGCTGCTGCGCCATCATGACCGGCGGCTGGCCTTCGACCAGCAACGCGAACTGCTCACCAATATCGCCACCACCACCGTGATCGCCGCGACGGTGGCCGACACGCGACTGCAGCGTGGTGCCTCGCAGTGGACGCTGATCAGCAAGGACCCGCTGGCGACCCAGAAGATCATCGGCGACACGGTGCTCTACACCACCCTGGCCAATACCTTCTCGGACAATGTCTGGAACACCGCCTGGGGCCGAGTCCAGGAAGACCAGGCCGACCTGCTCGGCACCGACCTGCTGGTCAAGGCCAACTACGCGCCACGGGGCGCGAGCCACAGCCTGCAGCGGCTCGAGGACTTCCAGGGCAAGCAGAAGCCGATCCTCAACAGCTTCCTCCAGGCCCGCAAGGGCGCCATGCAGGACTCGCTGAAGCAGCTCGACCTCAACAGCTTCACGCAGGAGATCAACACGTTCGTCAATCAAGGGCTGGCGACCACGGTCAGCGCCGTAGGCGAGCACCTGACGCGCTCGCACATGTCCGCGCAGCGCCGTGATACCGATCTGCGCCAGTACCTGCAGCGCGAGTACGACGAGCAGCGCTACAGCCGGGTCGACAAACGCAGCTGGCGCAAGGTCCGCGACAACCCGACGGTGAAGGCCTCGCTGGAAGCCTACCGCAACGCCTACGGCGCCAACGAGGCCCTGGGCCAGAAGAACCTGAAGGATGCCAGGACGCTCGCCCAGCGCGCGCTTCGCTCACCGGTGGCGAACCAGCCCGGCATACGCCGCAGCCTGTTTAACATGTACATGGCCGCCGGTGAGAAAAGCCAGGCATTGGCCCAGTTGAAAGCCATCGGCGACTGGTCGCTGGCCGGCCCCGGCGTCTACGAACAACTGATCGGCTACCACCTGGGCAGCGGCAATGCGGACGCGGCGCTCGCCGCCATCGAGCAGGCCGAACGCCACCTGGGCTCGGAGGAGCTGTTCATCGTCGAGAAGATGCTGGCCAACAAGCTGAAGCGCAACGAAAACGAATTCCGTGCGCTCGGCGAGAAATGCAAGGAAATGCCCAATCGCAAGGACGTGTGCAAAAAAGTGGCATGAGCGCCGTGGGCGAAACGGCCGGCCGTAGCCAAACGCCCCGTTTCAGTGCAGAGCCGGCTTCGCGCCGCGCTCCTGCACCAGCACCCAGGGCGCGACCACCACGGCCCACAGGTCCGGGTCGCGGGCCTGCCAGTCCTGGGCCCGTTCGACGTCCATCTTCGACAACTGCCCGCCGGCCAGCCAGGCAGCGACTTTCGCCCGATCGTCCTCGGCTACCGCAAGCGCCACTTCGATCAGGTCGAAATCATCGGCCACCTGCAACAGCGCGCCACGCGCGAAGAAAGGCTGCAATTCCTGCCAGGTTATCGCCGCGGTTTCGCCCAGCAGCTTGGCATAAAGAGTGCTTGCGTCGTCGGTCATGGGACTCACCAGAACTAAAGGGCGCCATGATACCCGCGCCCCGGATCCCATCAAACGGTTGAATCTGCTGGCTGTGCAAACGGACAAGACACTTCTACACTGTGCCGGTACAGTTGCCGGAGCGTTTCGGGGAGGTTCGCTTCTTAACGGCACTCCGGCCCGCAGGATTCAAACAATAACGATGCAAGTGGAGCACTTATGAAGACCAAGCAGCGTCTGTCGAAAATCTTCCTGGCCATGGCTCTGACCGGTGCCGCCAGCTACACCCTGGCCGCCGACACCATCCGTATCGGATTGGCAGGCCCGGTGACCGGGCCGGTCGCGCAATATGGGGACATGCAATTCATCGGGGCCGAAATGGCCATCGAGCAGATCAACAAGGCCGGCGGGGTGAACGGCGCACAATTGCAGGGCATTCGCTATGACGACGCCTGCGATCCGAAGCAGGCCGTGGCGGTGGCCAACAAGATCGTCAACGATGACGTCAAATTCGTGGTCGGCCACCTCTGCTCCAGCTCCACTCAGCCGGCATCCGACATCTACGAGGATGAAGGCATCCTGATGATTACCGCGGCGTCCACCAGCCCGGACATCACCTCGCGCGGCTATGAGCTGATCTTCCGCACCATCGGCCTCGACAGCCTGCAGGGCCCGACCGCCGGCAACTTCATCGCCGACCACATCAAGCCGAAGAATGTCGCCGTGATCCACGACAAGCAGCAGTATGGCGAAGGCATCGCCACTGCCGTCAAGCAGACCCTGGAAGGCAAGGGCATCAAGGTCGGCATGTTCGAAGGCATCAACGCCGGCGACAAGGACTTCTCCTCGCTGATCGCACGCCTCAAGCGCGAAGGCGTGGACTTCATCTACTACGGCGGCTACCACCCGGAACTGGGCCTGCTGCTGCGCCAGTCGAAAGAGAAAGGCCTGAACGTACGCTTCATGGGCCCGGAAGGCGTCGGCAACTCGGAAATCTCCGCCATCGCCGGCCCGGCCTCCGAAGGCCTGTATGTGACCCTGCCGAAATCCTTCGACCAGGACCCGCGCAACAAGGAGCTGGTCGAGGGCTTCAAGGCGAAGAAGCAGGACCCGAGCGGTCCGTTCGTGTTCCCGGCCTACGCCGCCGTCCAGGTGATCGCCGAAGGCATCGAGAAAGCCGGCAGCACCGACACCGACAAGGTGGCCGAAGCGCTGCGCAGCAACACCTTCGACACCCCCACCGGCGTGCTGGCATTCGACGAGAAAGGCGACCTGAAGGACTTCAACTTCGTCGTCTACGAATGGCACCAGGACGGCACCAAGACCGAAGCCAAGTAATTTCCATCAGCCTGACGAAGCCCACACTCGCTTGTGGGCTTTGTTTTAGCGGGCGGCCCTGCCACAAGCACCGGGCCGCCTTGCCATACCTGTAACCTTGACGAGCGGCCTGAACAGCGGGCCCGCCTCGAACCGGAGCCGTGCGCGATCCGCAGGGCGCCGTACCGCAGTGGCGCCGCGCCAGGGTGTGCGGTGCGTTCGAAGTGGGCAGTGCAGCCGACCGGAATTGGAATTGCAGGACTTCGGAGAGCAGTGATGCCTGAGCTTTACCACTACCTACAACAGCTGATCAACGGGCTCACCGTTGGCAGCACCTATGCGCTGATCGCCATCGGCTACACGATGGTGTACGGCATCATCGGCATGATCAACTTCGCCCACGGCGAGGTGTACATGATCGGCTCGTATGTCGCCTTCATCGCCATCGTCGGCCTGTCCATGATGGGCCTCGACGCGCTGCCGGTCCTGATGATCGGCGCCTTCGTCGCCGCCATGATCGTCACCAGTGCTTATGGCTACAGCATCGAGCGGGTCGCCTATCGCCCGCTGCGCGGCAGCAACCGGCTGATCCCGCTGATCTCGGCGATCGGCATGTCGATCTTCCTGCAGAACGTCGTGCTGCTGGCCCAGGACTCCAAGGACAAGGCCATCCCCAACCTGATGCCGGGCAACCTGGTCATCGGCGAGAGCACCATGAACGGGGTGACCATTTCCTACATGCAGATCCTGATCTTCGTGGTCACCTTCGCCGCCATGTACGGCCTGACCCTGTTCATCTCGCGTTCGCGCCTGGGCCGTGCCTGCCGCGCCTGCGCCGAAGACCTGAAGATGGCCAACCTGCTGGGCATCAACACCAACAGCATCATCGCCCTGACCTTCGTCATCGGCGCCGCGCTGGCCGCCGTGGCGGCGGTGCTGATCAGCATGCAGTACGGCGTGATCAACCCGCACATCGGCTTCCTCGCCGGCATCAAGGCGTTCACCGCGGCGGTGCTCGGCGGTATCGGCAGCATTCCCGGCGCCATGCTCGGCGGCCTGGTGCTGGGCGTGGCCGAAGCCTTCGGCGCCGACATCTTCGGCGACCAGTACAAGGACGTGGTGGCCTTCAGCCTGCTGGTGCTGGTGCTGCTGTTCCGCCCCACCGGCATCCTCGGCCGTCCGGAGGTGGAAAAGGTATGACCCTGCACCTGCGTACCGCCTTCTTCAGCGCCCTGCTGGTCATCGCCGTCGCGGTGCCGGTGTTCGGCCTGAAGCTCACCACCGTCGGCATCCGCGTGGAAGTCCACGGCGCCGACGCCAATACCTTCTGGATCATCGCCGCGGGCGCCGTGGCCATGTTCTTCTGGCAGTTGTTCCGCACCCGCCTGGCCGCCGGCTGGGCCGCCAGTCCGAGCCTGCCGAGCATTCCGGCCGGCGCCGGCAGCTTCCTCACCCTGCCGTCGACCCAGCGCTGGGTCATCCTGGCCTTGGTCCTGATCGCCCTGGCCTGGCCGTTCTACGGCTCGCGTGGCGCGGTGGACATCGCCACGCTGATCCTGATCTACGTGATGCTCGGCCTCGGCCTGAACATCGTCGTCGGCCTCGCCGGCCTGCTGGACCTGGGCTACGTCGGCTTCTACGCCGTGGGCGCCTACACCTACGCGCTGCTGTCGCACTACTACGGTGTCGGTTTCTGGACCGCACTGCCGATCGCCGGGGCGATGGCTGCGCTGTTCGGTTTCCTGCTCGGCTTCCCGGTGCTGCGCCTGCGCGGCGACTACCTGGCCATCGTGACCCTCGGCTTCGGCGAGATCATCCGCATCCTGCTGCGCAACATGACCGAGATCACCGGCGGCCCCAACGGCATCAGCGGCATCGACAAGCCGACGCTGTTCGGCCTGTCCTTCGATCGCCGCGCGGCCGAAGGCATGCAGACCTTCCACGAGTACTTCGGCGTCGCCTACAACTCGGTGAACAAGGTGATCTTCCTCTACCTGATCGCCCTGCTGCTGGTGCTGTTGACCCTGTTCGTGATCAACCGCCTGCTGCGCATGCCCATCGGCCGTGCCTGGGAAGCGCTGCGCGAAGACGAGATCGCCTGTCGCGCGCTGGGCATGAACCCCACGGTGATCAAGCTCTCGGCCTTCACCCTCGGCGCGTCCTTCGCCGGTTTCGCCGGCAGCTTCTTCGCTGCGCGCCAGGGGCTGGTGTCGCCGGAATCCTTCACCTTCATCGAATCGGCGATCATCCTCGCCATCGTCGTGCTGGGCGGCATGGGCTCGCAGCTGGGCGTGATCCTCGCGGCCATCGTGATGATCCTGCTGCCCGAGCTGATGCGCGAGTTCAGCGAATACCGCATGTTGATGTTCGGCGCCCTGATGGTGCTGATGATGATCTGGCGTCCGCAGGGCCTGCTGCCCATGCAACGCCCCCACCTGGAGTTGAAGCAATGAGCCGCCCGATTCTCGAAGTACGCGGCCTGACGATGCGCTTTGGCGGCCTGCTGGCCGTCAACCAGGTAGGCCTGACCGTACACGACAAGCAAGTGGTCTCGATGATCGGCCCCAACGGTGCCGGCAAGACCACCGTATTCAACTGCCTGACCGGCTTCTACCAGCCGACCGCCGGGGAGATCCTCCTCGACGGCGCGCCGATCCATGGCCTGCCCGGGCACAAGATCGCCCGCCAGGGCGTGGTGCGCACCTTCCAGAACGTGCGCCTGTTCAAGGACATGACGGCGGTGGAGAACCTGCTGGTGGCGCAGCACCGGCACCTGAACACCAACTTCCTCGCCGGCCTGTTGAAGACCCCGGCGTTCCGCCAGAGCGAGCGCGAGGCCATGGACTTCGCCGCGCACTGGCTGGAGCAGGTGAACCTGACCGATATCGCCAACCGTCCAGCCGGCACCCTCGCCTATGGCCAGCAGCGCCGCCTGGAGATCGCCCGCTGCATGATGACGCGCCCGCGCATCCTCATGCTCGACGAGCCGGCGGCCGGTCTCAACCCGAGGGAAACCGAGGACCTCAAGGCGCTGATCGCGATGCTACGCGACGAGCACGGCGTCACCGTACTGCTGATCGAACACGACATGAAGCTGGTGATGAGCATTTCCGACCACATCTACGTGATCAACCAGGGCACCCCCCTGGCCGACGGTGCGCCCGAACAGATCCGCAACAATCCGGATGTGATCAAAGCCTATCTGGGAGAGGCGTGAGCATGCTGACTTTCGAAAACGTCTCGACCTTCTACGGCAAGATCCAGGCCCTGCATGGCATCAGCATGCATGTGGAAAAGGGTGAAATCGTCACGCTGATCGGCGCCAACGGTGCCGGCAAGTCGACCCTGTTGATGACGCTTTGCGGCTCGCCACGGGCGGCCAGCGGCAGCATCCGCTTCCAGGGCGAGGAACTGGTCGGACAACAGACCTGCGACATCATGCGCAAGGCGATCGCCGTGGTGCCCGAAGGGCGGCGGATCTTCGCCCGCCTGACGGTGGAGGAAAACCTCTCCATGGGCGGCTTTTTCACTGGCAAGGCGGACTTCCAGGAACAGCTGGACAGGGTCCTCGACCTCTTCCCGCGCCTGAAGGAACGCTACCAGCAGCGCGGCGGCACCATGTCCGGCGGCGAGCAGCAGATGCTCGCCATCGCCCGCGCGCTGATGAGCAAGCCCAAGTTGTTGCTGCTCGACGAGCCGTCGCTGGGGCTGGCGCCGATCATCATCCAGCAGATCTTCGAGATCATCGAACAACTGCGCGAGGATGGCGTGACGGTGTTCCTGGTCGAGCAGAACGCCAACCAGGCGCTCAAGCTGGCTGATCGCGGCTATGTGCTGGAAAACGGCCACATCGTCATGCAAGGCAGCGGCGAGGACCTGCTCACCGATCCGAAGGTGCGCGACGCCTACCTGGGCGGCTGAGCGAATCGTCGGCCAGCAAAAAGCCGGGCATTCGCCCGGCTTTTTTCGTTACTGCGCGCGGCTATCCGCGGGTACTCAGGCCTTGGGCAGAGTCACGCCTCGCTGGCCCTGGTACTTGCCGCCACGGTCGCGGTAGGAGACTTCGCACTCCTCGTCGGATTCGAGGAACAGCATCTGCGCCACGCCCTCGTTGGCGTAGATCTTCGCCGGCAGCGTGGTGGTGTTGGAGAACTCCAGGGTCACGTGGCCTTCCCACTCCGGCTCCAGCGGCGTGACGTTGACGATGATCCCGCAACGCGCATAGGTGCTTTTGCCCAGGCAGATGGTCAGTACGTTGCGCGGAATCCGGAAGTACTCGACGGTACGGGCCAGGGCAAAGGAGTTCGGCGGAATGATGCAGACATCGCTCTTGACGTCGACGAAGCTCTTTTCGTCGAAGTTCTTCGGGTCGACGGTCGCCGAATTGATGTTGGTGAACACCTTGAATTCATCGGCGCAGCGCACGTCGTAGCCGTAGCTGGAGACGCCATAGGAGATCAGCCGGTCGTTGCCTTCAGTGCGCACCTGGCGCTCGACGAAAGGCTCGATCATGCCGTGCTCCTGGGCCATGCGGCGAATCCACTTGTCCGATTTGATGCTCATGGCTGGCGTCCTGATCCGGTTGAAATGGGCGGTAGAAGGTGCGCATCTTACCGAGCCTCGCACGCCGGTTCAAAGCCTGCCGCGGTATGGATGGCCGCTCGGCGAAGAAATCCAAAATAAAGCTCGCTTTGCTCCAGAAAACCGGTATTGTTACTGGGCTGCTGCTGCATGTGTCACCGTGAATCGCTACATGTTTAGATCTCGATCCAAATATCGATACGACTCCTATCTCCTTGCACACAGTGATGTACGGGCCATTTAGCCCGCACTTTATTCTTCAAAACTTGGTTCAAGGAGACATCAAATGTCCAATCGCCAAACCGGTACCGTCAAGTGGTTCAACGATGAGAAAGGCTTCGGCTTCATCACTCCGCAATCCGGTGACGACCTCTTCGTACACTTCCGTGCCATTCAGGGTGAAGGCTTCAAGAGCCTGAAGGAAGGCCAGCAGGTCTCCTTCGTCGCTACCCGCGGCCAGAAAGGCATGCAAGCTGAGGAAGTTCAGGTTATCTAACCTGAGGCTTCTCTGAAAAAGCCCCGCTTCGGCGGGGCTTTTTTGTGGCTGCGTTAATTGTTGTGGTTGCCTGTATCTGGCGTAGGAGCCCGCTTGCGGGCGATGCTTTTGCCTGCACCTGGGATCGCCGGCAAGCCGGCTCCTACAGGGTTCGGCAGGATTCGCTGCCTTTGTGGGAGGCCGCGCCCGCTCCCGGCGGGCCTGCGGCATTCATCACATCCCTGTGGATTGCCCGACCTCGGGGCGATGCTTTTCAAGCTTCAAGCCAGGCCTGCGGCCTCAATCATCCGAAACGACGATATTCGGCATCGACTGGGCGATGATCTGCCCGCTCTGGGCGATGCGGGCACCGACGGTACGCGCCACCTGCTGGTAGATCATCGCGATCTGGCTTTCCGGATCGGCGATCACCGTCGGCTTGCCGGCATCGGCCTGGCTGCGGATCGCCATCGACAACGGCAGCGACGCCAGCAGGTCGACATTGTACTGCGCCGCCAGCTTCTCACCGCCCCCCTCGCCGAACAGGTGTTCGGCATGGCCGCAGTTGGAGCAGATATGGGTGGCCATGTTCTCCACCACGCCCAGCACCGGGATGTTGACCTTGCGGAACATCTCCACGCCCTTCTTCGCATCGAGCAACGCCAGGTCCTGCGGGGTGGTGACGATCACCGCCCCCGTCACCGGCACCTTCTGCGCCAGGGTCAGCTGGATATCGCCGGTGCCCGGCGGCATGTCCACCACCAAGTAATCGAGGTCGTTCCAGGCGGTCTGGGTGATCAATTGCAACAGCGCACCGGAGACCATCGGCCCGCGCCAGACCATCGGCGTCTTGTCGTCGGCGAGGAAGGCCATCGACATCACCTGCACGCCGTGGGCTTCCAGCGGAATGAACGCCTTGCCATCGCGAATCTGCGGCCGCGTGCCTTCGGCGATGCCGAACATGATGCCCTGGCTCGGCCCGTAGATATCCGCATCCAGCACGCCGACCCGTGCACCTTCGCGCGCCAGCGCCAGCGCCAGATTGGCGGCGGTGGTGGACTTGCCGACACCGCCCTTGCCGGACGCCACGGCGATGATGTTCTTCACGTTGCCGAGAGCCGGCACCTGGTCCTGGGCCTTGTGCGAACGGATCACGCAATCGACCTGCACGTCGGCACGGCTGACGCCCTCCAGGTTTTCGATGGCCATGGCCAGCATCTGCGCCCAGCCGCTGCGGAACAACCCCGCGGCATAACCCAGTTCGAGCTGGACGCCGACGCGCTCCCCCTGGATATCGATCGAACGCACGCAACCGGCGCTGACCGGGTCCTGGTTCAAATGGGGATCGGTGTACTGGCGCAGTACGGTTTCCACAGCTTCACGGGTGACGGACATGGCTACTCCCAAGAAAGGCCGAGCAAATCAGACGGGCATCTTACCCCGCGGGCGCCCCCGAGCCCACCGATGCCTGAACCAGCCGGCACATCCCGGCGGCGCTGGTGAAAAAAACGCGCTACCCCTTTATAGTTGCAGACTTTCTTTCGCAATTCCGACCGCAGATCCCCCATGTCCGAAGCTCGCCAGATTCTCGTTACCAGCGCCCTGCCCTACGCCAACGGTTCGATCCACCTCGGCCACATGCTCGAGTACATCCAGACCGACATGTGGGTGCGCTTCCAGAAGCTGCGCGGCAACCAGTGCATCTACGTCTGCGCCGACGACGCCCACGGCTCGGCGATCATGCTGCGCGCCGAGAAGGAAGGCATCACCCCGGAACAGCTGATCGACGGCGTGCAGGCCGAGCACAGCGCCGACTTCGACGACTTCCTGGTGAACTTCGACAACTTCCACTCGACCCACTCCGAGGAAAACCGCGGACTGGCCGAACTGATCTACACCCGCCTGCACGACGCCGGGCACATCGCCACCCGCTCGGTGACCCAGTACTTCGACCCCGAAAAGGGCATGTTCCTCGCCGACCGCTTCATCAAGGGTACCTGCCCGAAATGCGCGGCCGAGGACCAGTACGGCGACAACTGCGAAAAATGCGGCGCCACCTACGAGCCCACCGAACTGAAGGACCCGCGCTCGGCCATCTCCGGCGCCACCCCGGTGCTCAAGGACTCCAAGCACTTTTTCTTCAAGCTGCCGGACTTCGAGGCGATGCTCAAGGAGTGGACCCGCGGCGGCGCGCTGCAGGAGTCGGTGGCCAACAAGATCGCCGAGTGGCTCGATGGCGGCCTGCAGGAATGGGACATCTCCCGCGATGCGCCCTACTTCGGCTTCGAGATTCCCGGTGAGCCGGGCAAATACTTCTACGTCTGGCTCGACGCGCCGATCGGCTACATGGCCAGTTTCAAGAACCTCTGCAAACGCCGTCCCGAGCTGGATTTCGACACGTTCTGGGGGCCGGATTCCAAGGCCGAGCTGTACCACTTCATCGGCAAGGACATCATCAACTTCCACACCCTGTTCTGGCCGGCCATGCTCGAAGGCGCGGGCTTCCGCAAGCCGACCGCGGTCAACGTGCACGGCTACCTGACGGTGAACGGGCAGAAGATGTCCAAGTCGCGCGGCACCTTCATCAAGGCCCGCACCTACCTCGAGCACCTGAATCCCGAATACCTGCGCTACTACTACGCCTCCAAGCTCGGCCGCGGCGTCGACGACCTCGACCTCAACCTCGAGGACTTCGTACAGAAGGTCAACTCCGATCTGGTCGGCAAGGTGGTCAACATCGCCAGCCGCTGCGCCGGCTTCATCCACAAGGGCAACGCCGGGGTGATGGTCGCAACCAACGCCGCACCGGAACTGACCGACGCCTTCCGTGCCGCCGCACCGTCGATCGCCGAAGCCTACGAGGCACGCGACTTCGCCCGCGCCATGCGGGAAATCATGGCCCTGGCCGACCGCGCCAACGCCTGGATCGCCGACAAGGCACCCTGGGCGCTGAACAAGGTCGAGGGCAAGCAGGCCGAAGTGCAGGAAATCTGCACGCTGGGCATCAACCTGTTCCGCCAGTTGGTGATCTTCCTCAAGCCGGTACTGCCGAACCTCGCCGCCGCGGCCGAGCAGTTCCTCAACGTCGCACCGCTGCGCTGGAACGACCACCAGACACTGCTGGCCAACCACCCGCTCAACCCCTTCAGCCCTCTGCTGACCCGCATCGAGCCGGCGAAGATCGAAGCCATGGTCGAAGCCTCCAAGGAAGACCTGGCCGCCAGTGAAACCGCCGCCCCGGCGGGCAACGGCGAACTGGCGAAGGAGCCGCTGGCCGCGGAAATCAACTTCGATGCCTTCGCCGCGGTGGACCTGCGTATCGCCCTGATCGAGAGAGCCGAGTTCGTCGAGGGCGCCGACAAGCTGCTGCGCCTGACCCTGGACATCGGCGATGCCAAGCGCAACGTCTTCTCCGGCATCAAGAGCGCCTACCCGGACCCGGGCAAGCTGGAAGGCCGCCTGACCCTCTATGTCGCCAACCTGGCGCCGCGCAAGATGAAGTTCGGCCTGTCCGAAGGCATGGTCCTGGCCGCCGGCCCCGGCGGCAGCGAAATCTACCTGCTCAGCCCCGACAACGGCGCCCGGCCGGGCCAACGCGTCATGTAACCCGCTCCGCGTGCCGGGTCCCCTGGCCCGGCGCGCCCTTTTCCACGGAAATACGCATGAGCGACCCGCTTGATTCTTCCCGCTGCCCGCTCTGCGGCCAGCCCAATCAATGTGCCCAGTGCGACCCCGGCGCGGCCCAGCCCTGCTGGTGCTTCTCGACCCACGTGCCAGCCGAAGTCCGTGAAAGCATCCCGGACGCCGCGCGCAACAAGGCCTGTATCTGCGCCCGCTGCGCCAGCGGCAATACCAACCCCGAACACTGATGCGCCTCGATCGCTTCCTCGCCAACCTGCCCCGCTTCAGTCGCCAGGACGTCCGTCACCTGCTGGCCGCAGGTCGCGTGCACGTAGATGGGCAGGTTACGCGGGCAGTTGACCATGAAATCAGGGTATTCAACCGCGTCGAACTGGATGGCGAACTGCTGCAGGCGGGAAAGGCCGCACGTTACCTCATGCTGCACAAACCGGCCGGCTGCGTGAGCGCGACCCGGGACGCCCGGCACCGCACCGTGCTCGACCTTATCGACACGCCGGACCGGGACGAGCTGCACATCGCCGGCCGCCTCGACTTCAACACCACCGGTCTGATGCTGCTCACCAACGATGGCCTGTGGTCGCGCCGCCTGACCCAGCCGAGCAGCCTGCAGGGCAAGGTCTACCTGGTCGAAACCGAAGACGAGATCGACCCGGGCTGCGTCGGAGCCTTCGCCGAAGGCCTGTACTTTCGCTTCGAGAACCTCACCACCCTGCCCGCCCGACTGGAACTGCTCGCCCCGCGCCGCGCCCGCCTGACCCTGCACGAAGGCCGCTACCACCAGGTCAAGCGCATGTTCGGCCGCTTCGGCAACAGGGTCACTGCCCTGCACCGCGAAAGCATCGGTCCCTTGCAACTGGACACGGCACTCGTCCCAGGCGAATACCGCCCGCTGACACCCCACGAAATCGCCCGAATCTGAGTCGCTTCGACCATCCCCGCGGAAAAAGCCGGCGCCACTCTTCATTTCGCCCTTGGCTTCTGGTAAAAAGGCACCCCTGAGCGGGCGTCGTATAATGGCATTACCTGAGCTTCCCAAGCTCATGACGAGGGTTCGATTCCCTTCGCCCGCTCCACTGCATCATTCTGCGGACTTCCGCAGAAGTCCAAGAGAGTCTGCAAGTCGTTGCCACACAAGGACTTTTCCTCTCTTTGACGTTCTGCCGCAGTCCACTGCGATCCATCTACAGCCGGGACTTTTAAGTCCACAAACAAGTCCATTTTTGCGGGCGCGGCTGATTCCGGATTGTTGATGGAGGGGCGAGGTCGACGTGACCAGCATCTGGTTCCTGACTCATGTTCAGGAGCAAGAGCATGGCACTCTCAGACCTGGCCGTTCGACAGGCCAAGGCAACTGGCAAGGCATACACCCTCCCTGACTTGGATGGCCTCTCCTTGGCCGTCACGGCTGCAGGGGGCAGGACTTGGCACTTCCGCTACTACTGGGCGGGCAAGCAGAAGCGGATGTCGCTCGGCACCTACCCGGAGGTGACGCTTCGCGAGGCCCGCAGCCTGCGCGACGAAGCGCGCGCCCTGCTGGCCAAAGGCACCAATCCTCGCGTTCACCGCAAGCAGAAGCGCACCGCTGTCCGGCTCGCCGACGAAAACACCTTCGAGGCGGTGTATCGCAAGTGGCTCAAGCATCGCGGGCTCAGCCTCAAGGAAGGCCGGCAGACGACCCTCTCGATCCTTCCGCGCATCTTCGACAAGGATGTGCTGCCGACCTTGGGCAAGCGGTCGGTCTATGAGATCAAGCGTCCCGACCTCTTGGAGGTGATCGCCAAGATCGAGAAGCGCAAGGCGCTCTCCGTTGCCGAGAAAGTCAGGACGTGGTTCAACCAACTGTTCCGCTACGCGCTGGTGATCGTGCCGGGCCTGGAGCAGAACCCCGCCTCCGATCTCGATGTGGTGGCGCTGCCGCTGCCACCCGTCAACCACAACCCATTCCTGCGCATGGCCGAACTGCCGAAGCTGTTGCAGCGGCTGCGCAGCTATCGCGGCAGGCGGCAGACCCAGCTCGGGCTGCGGCTATTGCTGCTGACCGGCGTGCGAACCGGCGAGCTGCGACAGGCGACGCCGGATCAATTCGATCTGGACCGCGGGCTGTGGATCATCCCGCCCGACGTCGTGAAGCAACTCCAGTTGGATATGCGCAAGAAGCGGCAGCAGCCGAAGGACATCCCGCCCTACATCGTGCCGCTGTCGATTCAGGCCATGGAGATCGTCCGGCACCTGCTGGATGAGTTCAAGCCGGCCCAGCGCCACCTGTTCCGGCACGACAGCGACTTGAAGAAGCGCATCAGCGAGAACACGCTCAATGGTGCCCTCAAGCGCATGGGCTATCAGGAACGCCTGACGGGGCACGGCATCCGCGGCACGATGTCCACTGCGCTCAACGAGATCGGCTACCCGAAGGTCTGGGTGGATGCACAGCTCTCGCATGTCGATCCCAACAAGGTCAGCGCGACCTACAACCATGCCGAGTACGTGGAGCAGCGTCGCCGCATGATGCAGGACTGGGCCGATCGGCTCGACCTCTTCGAGCAGAACCAGGTCGAGGCGGCCAGCATGCCGCTCACCGTGCATCTGGAAGGCGTGCCCGCGTTCCCGAATGAGCAAACCGCAAGCGTACCCTCCACGCCGGTTGCCGCTTCGCCAATCCTGCTCGTGACGAAGCCGGGTGACGCCATGCCGTTGGTTTCTGCCGCCGCACATCGGCTGCCGGCGGTTCCGCCCCCTCGATCGGCAGCGCCGCTGGTGCCTTCGGACATTCAGCGCGAGAGGATGGAACTGTTCGATGTCTTCGAAGCGCCGCACAACCTTCCCGTTGCGGCGTTTGCCAAGATGGCGGGCAAGTCCCGCAGGTGGATCAGCTACGAGATCAAGGCGGGCAACTTGCTGGCGTTGAACGTGGGCAACCGCGGCCAGCGCGTGCCGGACTGGCACCTCGACCCACTCAAGCACGAGCTGATCCAGTCCGTCCTGAAGCTGACCAGGGGTGCGGACCCTTGGCAGATCTACCATGCACTGCTGCAACCGCGCTCGATGCTGCGGGGGCATTCGGCACTGGAGGGCGTGACGGCCGGCAATCTCGACAAGCTCGTCATGGCAGTGAGCACAGCCGTGAAGGAAAGCGAATGGACCCCGCTGCGAGTCGGAGTCGCCTAGCAGCAGGAGTACGGGATCGTGGCGAAACCGCGATCCCCGCGCGTCTGTCAGGACACCAAGCGCGCGCGGCGGGCGAATCTTGCCTGGGTGTCCGACATGGAAGCGTTGCGGCGCAGGAGGAAGGCCATCACGATCGTTGGTGCGCCGGCCAGCGGCCGCACGGCGATGCCTCGGCGTAGGTAGCTCGCCAGTCTCGCGGCAGGTGCAATGGCGATCCCGTACCCGGCGGCAACCAGCGTCATCGCCACATCGAATGTCTCCACCGTTTGCTCTCGCTCTTGCAGCGCGTTTTCGAACACACGCTGCACGGTCATGCGCCATGGTTCATCGGTCGTGGACTGCGAGCAGATCAAGGGCTGCTTGAGCACTTCCCCGCACGGCACTTCACGGTAGGCCAGCAGGTGGGAGCGCTTGGCCACGGCGACCGCCAGCGTGTCATGCCACAGCGGTTCGCATACCCAGCCAGGCCACTGCCGGGCAACCGCAGACAAGGCGAAGTCGAAGCCGTCGTCCGGCAGCTCTGCGCCTCGACCGGGATCTGTCCAGCCGGCCAGGACGGCATGGGTCTCCGGCTCTTCGGCACGCTGCAGGGCGAGCACGTCGGCGAGCTGGGGAGGCACCCATTCGCCGAGGACGGCCATGCGAATTTCGGCGGTGATGTCACTCGATTCCACGTCCAGCTCCCCCAGGCGGTGAACTCGTGGCAACGGATCTCGAAGCCGTTGGATGAGTTAAGTTTAACGTGGTTTAAATCGTGACCGTGTTCGACGCTCTTGGCAATGCCAAAGCGTTCGATCCAAAGGGGCCGCCCCACCGGCACCACTACCTACGAAGCGGAACCAGCCATCGCGTTTGGGGCTGCCGTGCGGGAAGAAAGAACCAACCAGGGCATCGCTCAGGAAACGCTGGCCCACATGGCCGGCATCGAACGGTCGCACATGGGCAAGATCGAGCGCGGCGAGCATGTCCCCACGCTCCCTCTCATCCTCAAGATTGCCCGTGCGCTGAAATGCAGTTCCGCCCACTTGATGACTCTGACCGAAGCCAAGCTGGCGGAGTCGGCCCCATCCGCAGATTGAAGCCGGCCCGCACAGCGGTCGCATGCCTACGCCTGATCGTCGTCCTTGGCCCCAAGGGCTGAATCTTCGCGCTTTGCGGCCTCGTTGAGGAGCCGCAGGTATGGGTTGTCTGGCGGCGTCTCCTGGAACAGCGCATCCGGGCTGACGAGCAGGTAGCCGTGCAGCCGGCGCGACTTGCGCGGCCCCGTGACTTCGCAGGTCCAGATGTTCAGCCCGCTCGGCTGCTTGCGGTGCTGTCCCAGCTTCTCGAAGCGCTTCTGCACCCACTGCCACCCCTCCAGCTTCTCCTGCTTGGCCAGCGCGGCGACTTGAAGGTACTCCTGCGCGTAGCGCTGGAACACGCCGGGGCTGACGAGGTAGGTCGTACCGGCGACGGTATGCACCAGGGCCTTGGCGTCGTTGATGATGAGCTTGCGCGTCTGGATGCTCTGACGCAGCCAGGCCACGAAGTGCGCCCCGGAGGGCTCCGCGCGATCCTGGGAAGACGCGAGGCTCATCTGCGGCGGGGGCATGGTCGAAGGGGCCGGCTCGGGCTCGGCAACAGGGGAACTCGGGATCTCCGGTGTCGCGGGTGGAGCGGTGTCGCCCAGCAGGTCGAGCAGCGCGGCCACGCCGGCATCCGTGGCTGTGGATGCGATCGGCGCCGCGCTCGCGGATGCAGCTTCGATGCCTTCGGCGCGCGGCCCATCGGCCACCGCCGGCGCCTGCGGCTCCGCCTGTTCCTCCTCGACCTGCACACGGCCTGCGAACGGCGCCGGCCGGTCAGCGGCATCCCAAATCATCGCCGGCGAGAGTTTCAGGAAGGTGAAGGCGTGCGACCAGCCGGCGTCGCTGGTGACGGTAGCCTTCCAGATCGCCTTGCCATCCGGCGTCGGTTGCACGATGCCGTGATCCTGCAGCACGTTGAACACCGCCGTGTTGCTCGCCGGGATGCCGTCGATGCCCTGCGACAGCAGATGGGCGCGCAGCTTGTCGGAGACGGTCTTGCTCACCAGCCACAGAGCGTCTTGGGTCAGCCAGCCGTCCGCCGGACCGGCCTGGTTCAACTTGAATTCTTCCTTGAGCAGGTAGCGCAAGCCGTCGAGCAATTTGCGTTGCAGCGCATGCTTGGGCGCCGCCAGCGCCTTGCTGGGATCGCCGCCGAGTTCCTGGGCGACCGATGCCTGGTCGGCCTGCACGACCAGTTCGCCGAGCGTGCCGGCGTGCTCGTACTGGCCGGCCAGCACGTACAGCAGCGCGGCCCAGAGGTCGGGATAGCCGCTGAGCCAGTCGAAGATGTCCCGATCGAGAAGGCGCGCGTAGAGCAGCCCGGTGGCGGCGCTGTGCAGGCGGTACTCGCGCTCCATTCGGTAACGGAAGCGGTAGGGCTTTCGCAGCGGGCCGTGCCAAGGATGCCAGACGCTGCCGTCGGCATGTTCGACGTGCAGATCGACCGCAATCTTGCCGATGTCGTGCAGCAGGGCCGCGTAGGCCGTGCCTGCGGTCCAGGCTTCGGCCTGGGCCGCCTGCGCCTCTGGCGTGACGCCCGCAGGCAGCAGGTATGACTGCCGCAGCTTCAGCGCATAGGCGACGATCTCCAGGCCGTGGTCCAGCATGCCGCCCGGATAGGCGTGGTGGTGGTTCTCGGAGGCCGGGAACTGCTGGACCAGCTCGGCGTAGCGCTCCAGTGGGGCGAGGTAGAGCGTGGCGAACTGCCGGCGCGAGAGCGATGTGCGTTGCCAGATGTGTTCCAGCAGTTTCTGCCGGCGCGGCGTGGCCAGCAGCGATGCGGCCGACTCCGGCCGCATCGACCCTTTCGGAGTTTCGATGGCGGAGGTGGGCGGCGTGCCGGCGGTGGGTGGCACCCTTTTGCGCTGGAACAGCGAGAGCATGGCGAACCCCGGATGACGGGCTGCTTGGGGCGCCTTTTGGCCTTTTCAGGATAGGGCCTTTCCCCTTGGCGCCCTTCCTTTGCCCCTTCCCAGCCCTTTGGCCTTTGTCGAAAGCCTTTGGGTATAGGGCCGCTGCTGCGCGGGTGCCACGATGAATGCGGCATGGGGCAATCCCGGCAAGTGGGGCGCTGCGGGATGTTCGTCAGCTCTGGCCCAAGCCGGTGTCGAGGGCGGCGGATTGCGCTGCGAAGTCGTCGGGACGGCGCTTGCGGAAGGTTTCGAGATTGGCGAGCTTCCAGCGCAGTGCCGGCAGTTGCGCGGCGTGCTGGCACTGCACCAGCGACCAGTCCGGTTCTGCGCGCGCCAGCCCGCTCAGAAACTGCTTGTGCGCGGTGCTCAGTCGCTGTGGCAGCTCGCGCCGCATCCTGGCGCGAGCATCGAGCAGTGTCTCCAGGGAGCAGTCCACTTCGGTCATGCCGACAAAGGCCCGCTCGTACTCGCCGGCGATGTCCTTGTCGTTGCCGAACAGCACTTCGTGGGGCGGCCGGTTGTGGCCCGCCAGATAGATCACGAAGCACTCGACCATGCCGTCGCTGATGTCGCCCGATTCGTAGAGCTGCCACACGTCGAACAGGTCGCGGGGGTGCTGCCGATCCAGCGCGGCCACCAGCTTGCTGGCGTACAGCTCGTCCGGTGCCAGAACCGGCAGCTCGAACTCGACGCCGAACAGATCGCTGGTCTTGGCGCTCAGCGGCCGCCGCTCGACGGGCAGCACGCTGCCTCGGAACACGACGTTGACCTCGATCTTCACCTGGTTGGCATCGTTCTCGACGATCAGCTTGGTGTCCCCCAGGTCCTTGGCGCGAACCAGGCGTGTCTGCACGCCCAGCGGTGCAACGCGCGCGGCGATGGCGGCCAGCTCCTGGTTGATGGCTTGCAGCGCTTCGTCGCGCGGCGTCTGCCACGGGAGGTACACCACGTCGATGTCCACCGACAGGCGCGGCATGTCCCGCACGAAGAGGTTGATGGCCGTGCCGCCCTTCATGGCGAAGATGTCGTTGGCGAACACGTCGGGCGCGACGGCCAGCAGCAGGCGAACGGTGTCCGCGTAGGTCTTATCCATGAGGTCTCAGGCTCAGCAAGGTGCCGTCATCGAGCCGGCTCATCCAGCGCGTGTTGCTGCCGGTGCGAACCGGGTACTGCTCCAGCAGGGCATCGACATCCACGAGGCTGGTCTCGCGCGCCCAGGTGAGGAACAGGCGCACGGCCTTCACGCTGGCGCAGCAGGACAGCAATTGTCCGAGCAAGTCCTTGCGGGGGGAACGCAGTCCATCGAAGATGTTGCGGGCCTCTTCGAGGCTCTGCTTGACGCCGGCTTCGTACAGCAGCTCCAGAACGGCACGCTCGGAGGCAGCCACCCGCAGATCCTCGGGCAGGCCAGGCGGCGTGGTCAGGGTCTTGCTGGCCAGCGTCGTGTCCGGCCAGTCGAACAGGCGGGCGTGGACGTAGCGGGCCGGAAAGCGCGAGGTGAACCAGGCCGGCAACGCGAAACGACCGTCACCCCACAGCACCAGCGTCTCCCGGCTGCCCAGGTTGTGCCGCACGCCCTGCAGGGCCAGGGCGCTCTTGCCGCCGACGTGCAGGCCGGGCACGCGCTGTTGCAGGAACTTCAGCGCGCCGTAGACCCCGAACTCATCGTTCGGGAAGGCATAGACGCCATGGGCCAGGCGCACGAGCCACCCGCCGTCGGCATAGTGGGCGGCGAGCTGGGGCGACACCCCGAACTGGTTCAGGGTGGCAAGGTCGAACGGCGCCCCGCGGGGGAGTCCCGCCTGCAGCCGCTTGATTACCTGGTGCCTAGAATTTCCATCCATGCTATAAAAATAGCACGGAATCCAATCAATCCTAGAGCTATTGCAAGAACGCGCAGGGAAAGTAGCATAACATTTGATTTCCAGTGCAGAATCTAATCGACCTGCGACCCAGGCCGACCCGGCTCTGCCAGCCGCAACCCGCCCTCCTGATCGCGGTCTATGCTGGAGGGCAAGCCGCGACCGGCCACTCCGCGAGGTGAGGCAACACTGAAGCCGAGGCACATGAGCATGACCACCAACACGCACAACGGGCGCTGGAGCCACCGGCTGGGCCGGGGGGCTGGCCGTGCCTGGCGTGGATACCTCCGCCGCGAGCAGCGTGTCGCCGGCTGGCTGGTGACGCGCGGGGTGCCCGCGGGCGCGGCGACGGCGGTGCTCTGGATCATCAAGCTCGCCGTGCTCGGTGTGCTGCTCTATTCCGCGTTCTGGCTGGGCTTGCTGCTGGTCTTTGCGGCGATCGCTGCCTGGGTGGTACGCAACGCTGATGCCGACGAAAGCAGTGACGATGACGAGCCTCAGTGGCGAAACGGCGTGGACGGATACGGTCTCTACCGGGGAGAGGTACGCATCGACGGCGGCAGCGCGGACGACGAGTAGCGAATCGCCACTCTCGGCGCTACTTTGCCTTCGCTGCTTTGATTGCAAGGTCAGCGCCTTTGCCTCCCGCAGACTTGGCGCCATCGGTGGCTGCTGAGAGCATCTGCGAAATGTTGCCTACGCGGACACCAACCCAGGCGAGCGCAGCTACCCAAAATGCCGGCAGCACGATGAACATCATCGCCATGACGAAGTTGAGCAGCATGTCGCCAAAGGCGTTGTTCAAGCCGATCAGCGGATCGAAGTTGGCGTGCGGCCTGTCCGCGCCAAACCCCCAGCCGTAGAGCGCATCCAGGATCGTGCTGTCGATCCAGCGCGCGAGTTGGAACCAGAAGTCCACGAAGAACAGCGCGAACTGGACGCAGCTCACCGTCACCACCGTCTTCAGGTCGTAGGTGCCGATCAGCAGCACCAGCGGGATGCAGATGACGAGCGCCATCTTGAGCATCGTCAGCACCATCGGCAGCGCCTGGCGCACCACGTCCATCGCCGGAAAGAAGCCCAGCGAGCCGACGGTCAGCCCCAGATCGCTCGCGCCGCGCGTGACGATGTTCGGCAGCGTCTTGTCGATCTGGCCGCCGTAGTCGGTGTAGACGGCGCCCTGGTTCATCTTCTGCTGCCGCGGTGAGACGACGGCGCGGATCACCGAGTCATTGACCTCGCTCTGCGACAGGAAGCCCACCCAGCGCCCGATGCGGGTCAGCAGGTCCGGGTCGACCTGTGCCAGCAGCCGGCTGCGCAGTCCCTGGCCGCCATCGGCCCACCACTGCCGGCAGGATGGATAGCCGCCGCCGCTGTCCACCTGTGCCAGCCCTGCATCGCGGGTCGCGTCGTAGGGCCAGGCCGTGCGTGGGGCCTTGGCGCGATAGGTGTCATAGAAGCCGGGCGTGTCGAGGAAGTAACTCGACCCGATCCAGGTCACGTCGTTCATCTGCTCGTCGGAGAGCGTCGGCCGGTTCATGAACAGCTTGGCGCGCGACGGCCCATAGCAGTCGTGCGTGAAGTCGGCGACCTCCTGTGCCAGCACCGGATCGTCGATGCGCGTGGCATCGACATCCATACGAATCTGACGCAGGTCCGTGCCGCAGGGAATCGCCGCCACCGCGGCGCCGGTGACCGCCTTTGAGATGGCGTGCATGAAGAACCACCACACCGGCACCAGCGCACTCTGGTTGTTGAGCGCCGTGTAGACGTTGGACCAGCCCGTGTCGTTGGGCAGCGGGACGTTGACCTGGCATTGCGCGGAGCGCGTGGTGTCGAACCTGATCGTGGCGAGATCCACCGGGATGAACGGGATGCCGGCGAACATGATGACCACGATCGCCACCCACACCCGGTTCTCGATGCGCATCGACGACAGCACGCCCTTGTTGCCTTCGTCCGCACCTTCGCTGCGGGCCTTGAGCCATTCCTGGATCACGATGGCCACGAACGGCAGCGCGAACACGCCGCTGGCCACGAGAATGCTCCAGATGCCGTTATTGACCACCCAAGCCACCAGGGTCAGGTAATACTCCAGGTAGTCCGTGGTGTAGAGCGTCATGCCTGCCTCCCGGTCTCAGCCGTGCCGCAACAGTTGGCTGGCTTCCAGCGCGACCACGGCGATCACGGCCGCGATCTCCGTGCGCAGCAGGCGCTGATGCGTCTCGCGGGACGGCTCCCGCCGCAACAGGCGCCGGCGCATCCACCACCAGCCGTAAGCCGTCGCCCCGTAGAGGCACAGCCGCCACGCGAAGAAGTGGCCGGCGTGCGCCTGCAGCCAGTGCTGCCAGCCCTCGACGCCGCCGACCACGTGGATGCCGGCGATGTTCACCGCCACCGCGGCGGCGACCACCAGCAAGGTCCACAGCAGCGCCACGCCGACGCGGCGGTTCAACAGCCATGGCAGCCGCAGCCAGGCCAGCCGGCTCATGGCGTACCGCTCCGCGGCTTTTGGACTTCCCGCAGACGGTCGCGCGTGGTGTCGCCCTCGAAGACGCCACGCGAGCCGGCAGCGCGGGTGCTGTGGCGCTGGATGATCGCCATCGCCGAGTTGCCGGCCAGCGTGCGGCGCAGCTCCAGCTCGGTCTTGAGGTTGTTGATCTCCTGCTCCAGCGCACCGTTCTCCTGGTCGACCGCCTGCACGGCCAGTTCGTTGGCGGCGACGTTCGGCTCCTTCTTGCCGGTCAGCAACGTGCGTTGCAGCAGCAGGGCCTTCTCCAGCACGCTGGACAGCGCCGCCTCCGACGCCAGGCGCTTGCCCAGCACGTCCTGGTCGGGTTCGTCACGCAGGGCCTCGATCACTCCGCGGGTGATCGGCAGCGAGCTGCTGCCGGCCGCGTCGAGATTGGTGGGCGTCGTCGGCCGGGTGCCCGTCACCAGCTCCTGCAGCACCTGCAGCTTGGTCTCGTACTCTTCTTGGATCACTGGCGTCAGCCCGACGCCAGGCGTGGTCTGGGTCTTCGTGCAGTTTTCGCAGGTGCGTTGCTCGCGTTCGCCCAACACGCGGGTCGCCCAGTCGGCGGCCGCCTGGGGCGAGGACCAGGTTTGGCAGGTCAGGCGGTTGCCGCAGGCGCTGCGCGCGATCGACGAGGTATCGGTGGCGTTGCGCCCGTTGAGCAGGTTGTAGCCCGCTCGCGTCACATCGCCGACCACCTTGATCGAACTCTGGCCGGAGCCGCCCGCGTTGCCGCCGCCGACCCAGGGCACGCCGTTGTTCCCTTTGTTGGACTCGGCTTGCTCGATGGCGGAGACGGCATCGGTGCTGCTGACCGCATCCCGCAGCGCCATCCCCTCGGCGAGCTGGTCCCAGCCGGCTTGGCCGCCGGCCATGTCCGCCATCCGATTGGCGATGGCCCGGCAGGTCATCTTCGAGCGGTCGAAGTCCATGCGTGCCTGGAGGATGCCGTTGGTCAGCAGGTTGTAGAGCCCCGGGTCGGCGCGCTGGATGATCAGGGCCGGCAGCGAGGCCACGGCGCTGGTGGCGTTCTGGATCACGTTGCTCATGATCGTCTGGAAGCCGTTGGTGATGCCGTTGAGCTGGTTCTGCAGCGTCGTGGTGATGCTCATGTCGCCGCAGATCAGGTTGCTGTTCCAGCCGACGCCCACGCCGATGCTCTGCATGTTGCCGGCACCACCCATCGACACCGCCCGGCCGCCGCCGATGCTGTAGAGCACGTCGTCGCCGATCACGCTGCCGCTGACGTTCACGCCATTGGGGTCGATGCGGGTCTGCGCCCAGGCGACGCCGACGACCAGCGTGATGGCCGCCACGAGCAGCGTGGCCCGCAGGGGCGACTTCGCGCGGTGCAGGAAGTCAGGGAGGGAGGCGTTCATCGTGGGTTCCTCACATGAAATCGACGCTGCCGAGGAAGACCTGGCCACGGCGCCGGCAGCAGGAGTACGGCCGCCACAAGGCCCAGGCGTAGTCGCCCTGCTGGGCCTGCACGCGGGTGCGGCTGTGCGGGAAGACCACGCAACTGTTCGAGAGCGTGGGCGTCAGCTCCTGCCACTTGCCCGTCGAGGCGTCGGTCTCGATCAGCGCGCCGGCCGGCCAGTAGCCGTCGCGGGCGTTGGCCAGCAGGGGCTGGTACACATGAATCTGGTTGCGGCGCGTCACGATGTCGCCCGCGCGCTGCGCGACCACGGCGCCGCTCTTGTGGTCGTCGGTCTGGTGCAGGAAGCCACCGCGGGGATACACGTTGCCCCAGAGGTTCAGGCCGGTGCGCGTACCGATTTCGCGCCGGCCGGGGATGAGCGCTTCGGGGTAGAACGCTTCCGGGATGTTGTAGCGCCAGGCGATCGTGTCGAGCGTGCTCAGCAGATACGGCATGAAGGCCGTGCCAGCGCCTTCGCAGGTGTAGCCGGAGGCGCTGGCGAACTGGCTGAACACCATCCCGGCCGGATGGCCGATGACATCGGCGTTCTTGAACTTGGCGAGGTTGTTCTCGTTGTCGTGATTGGTCGTGCCGTCACCGCCAGCCTTGGCGGTCGGGTTGGGCATGCTCATCGCCCTGACTTCCAGCCACGGGTTTTCGCCGGTGTTCGAGTAGCTCGACACCACCGCATCGGGGACGTAGTGGCGCACCTTGACGGAAGTGCGCACCGAGCAGCCGAAGGGCGTGCAGTACAGCCAGTAGCAGATTCCGACCACGCGGTATTCGAGGCAGTCGGGGGACAACGCCGACGAGACGATGGTGGCGGTGTCCAGGGCGAACGTCGACGTGGCCGTGCCCAACAGCAGCGAGGCGGCGGTGGCGCGCAGGCGCCGGCGTGCCAGCAGGAGGCTCATGGCTGCGTGCTCCGGTAGGCGTTGATGCGCGCGACGGCGCGGGGCACGTCGGGCTCGCCGTAGACCACGTAGCGTCGATCGACCACCACGGCGGGAATCTTGGCGATGCCCAGCCCCCAGGCATCCGCGACACCTTGGTAGGCGTGGCCGATGCGGCGTTGAAGGGCCTCGCCACCGTCATGCAACCGCTGCCGCACCAGGGCTGCAGCCTGTTGCGGGTCGGCCGGTAGGGGCGCGGCGAGTTCGACCTCGATGCGCGTGGCCTGGTCCAGCTCGATGATCCGCACGCCGGCTGGAGCCTGCACCGGATGACGGCTGTCGGTGACGACGAGCACGTCGGCTGCTGCAGTCTGGGTAAACATGAACAGCACTGCCCACAGTCCGGGCGCAATGCTGATGGTCGGCAGCCGGGGCGAAGCCTTGAAGACGGGGGCCGGCATATCGGGCGTCCTTGGAGTCGATCAAAGTCACAGTCGACTTCAAGTGCCGATCTAGCGCGACAAAGAAACCGCATCCGGCCCCTGCCGGTTTCATACCCTATGCCGTTGTGAGCGTTGTGATTGCCTCCTGTCGGAGGCGGAGATCAGGTGCGGGACGCTGAGGTGCCCGCGAACCCAAGAAACGCATGCTGTAAGCGAATCGGCATCGACGGCTTGGAGCGTGCATGTAGGCTCTGCCAAGTCCCGTCACTGATGTCGCTCGGGGCGAGGCGATCTACCGAGCGCGAAACTCTTCTCAAGTAAGCGTTGACGCCATCCGCGGATTCCGAAGGAGCGCCGGCAAGAACGTACCCCACCATGAAGCCGATAGCATGGTTCTCGCCGTACTTCTCCTGGATGAATCGATCCATGCCCTCGACGACGTACTCTCGACACAAGTGAGTGTCCGACCCGGCGATTCGTTTGCATTCGATGATCGCGTGCGGATCATGCTCCTGCGTGCGCAAGAAAATTTCGACGAACGCCAGCGGGATGTCGGTACGTCCGTCTGGCAGCATCACGTTGCTTTTGGATCGCGATTCCGTGCCAGGCAGCACCATGATCTGCTTCCACGGGGAGTTCTTCAGCGCAATGCGCATCCCGTCCCGCAGGCGCTCGGTCATGATTACCTCTCCAGCGTTGGCATTCACGTCCTCGGCTGCGCATGCTCGCTGCCAACCTGCGGCCAGTGTCAGCAGAATGACCGCCACAACCTCGGGCTCAAGTTCAATGAACTCTCTGCCCAGTGCAGGAGGTGCCTCATAGGGGATCCTCAAACTTTGCCCCCTGAAAAGCTCTCCGCGACCACTGCATCGGCATCTTCCAGTGCCGCTATGCCCATCCAGTAGCGCCGCGCTGCTGGCTTGATGATCACGACTTCGTTGCGTCCGTGTACTCGCAATTCCCGCTCTGCACTGAGCGCGGTCGCAATCTTGACTTTCAGGCGCCTGCCGATACGTGCCAGTACTTCACCCAATTCGCCTTGTGGTGCCACGACGCTCACGCTCGCATTACCCGGCCCCTCTTCCAAGACAAAGCGCACGACGCGCAAGGCCGAACTGCTTGGCAAGTCGAGCACTTCGGCGCGCATGTGCCGCTTATTGCGAACGGAAAGCCAATCCTCGATAACGGACAGGAACGTCTTGGCATACGCCGTGACCTCAGTACGACTGTCCGATGGCTCCACGGATGATTCGCGGCCGGTTTCCCATTGCCACCCGGCGCGAAGGAGGCCGTCTCGAATGACAGTTCGGTCGGCATCGTTCAGTTCGTACAGATCGAAGACAGCTTCGTCCAGTTCAGCCCATCCCCTCTCGTCGGTGCCGTTGGCGCGCAGATTCTTCTCAATCTGCAGCAGGCGCTGGCCAGCCTCAGATTTCACTGCGCTCGTGAAATTAGGCACCGGTAGGAAGCTGAGGTCGCGAGCCAGCAGCTTCCTCTTGTAGATTCCAAACTCTGCAGCGGTCAGATAGAAGAACCATGTCGCAAAAGCAGAACTCAACACGGTGGCAAGCAAATGTGCCGTCCGCGTGTGCCCTCTCGGAAGAGACACTGCGAAGTATGAGTTCGTGAAGACGAGATCCCGCTCGGAGACGGCCGCCAAGACGCGTGGACTCCCCAGAAGCATTTCCTTCACGATGAGAAGCGGGGCTTGATATATCTCCCGCGATCGTGGCCATTGTGCCTTCGATTGGCTGAAAGTCGGCAAATCATCGGGAATGTTGAAGTGCTGCATGTCTTTGACTTGCAGTACATCCAATCCTTTTAGCGGGCGAGCATCGCGCGTCTGATTCTCTGGGGCCCCGCGAATCAATCCAACCTGGAAGGTAGTGTCGAGTAATGAGAGTTGCTCGCCCAGATTTCTGTGGGCCGAAGTCAAGTCATCCAGCAATAGGAGGTCACGGCGCCGGCCAACGGCTGCTGCCTTGAGCTTCAACGGCTGTTCTTGGATTTCGTCGAGTGTCAAAGTGATGACGTCACTCGGCGCCACCTCGAACGAATGAGTCCTTGCACCGCTGGGCGTCCACGGGATCTGAACGACCGTGACCTGATCCGTTCGCTGCTTCGGTCGATGACGGGCAAAGAGAACCACTGCGGGCATGGCCGCTGTCGCGAAGAGCCAACTGCACAAATTGGACAGATTTACCAAGGTGATCGGAGCCACGGCTCGCATCACATGCTGAGCTGCTGCCATGCCGGTGCCGCTGCGGCTGAAGAACGGCATCGCGCTAAGAATGATGCCGAAACGGGTCTTCTCATGTGAGAACTCCGCCGCTCGCAACACGAAATCCAAGCCTTCACCGCGCGGTTGCGCAGGTACGCCCGCAACCCTGGTCTTGCGCCGCGCTTCGGTTCCTGTCTGCCCCCTAAAGCTCCAAGGGGGATTGCCCACGATAAGGTCGAACTGCTTCAGCCCTGTCGGCGTCGCCAGCACGGCCTTGCCATCTCCATCACGTTCGACAGTACGAGCGTCACCGACGAGCAATGTCCTGCCGATCAATGGCTGGAACTTCAGGGACTGCGGTGGTTGCGGGTCAGGGTCCAGCTCAAGCGCAGCCAGGTACAGGCTGAACGCAGCGACGCGAATCGCGGCTTCGCTAATGTCTACGCCATACACCTGCCCGTAGAGCGTCGAGCGGATCAGCTCCCTCGTGGGCGGCTGACCTTGCGAGCGAAGATGAACCAAGCGCCGCAGCGCTTCGACCAGGAAGACACCGGAGCCGCACGTCAAATCCAGCACCGACTCCCGTCCAGATAGACCATCCATGACCTCATCGAGGACCAGCGAGACGACGGACAGTCGCGTGTAGTGCACGCCGTTTCGCAACGCTTCTGTGCGCTTTCCTCCAGTCTGCGGCTCAGCATGTGCAAACTGCTCGTAGATCGAGCTGATGAGCTCGACCGGAATCACGTCGAACTGGTAGGGGAAGAAGCTGAGTTGCCCGCTTTCAGGATCGACAGCCTCCAGGAACTCCGCAACCCGCGTCAAATGGTGAGCTGCTGGTGTCGTTTTCACCGACGAGGGCGGAAACATATCGCCGTTGAAGGTCTGGGCCAGCCATGCGAACAGCTTGCTGGTCGCTGGCCGGTCGCGCAGGATCGCCGGCAACGCCGTGCGGCCGCATACCCGCTTCAACCGCGCCGCACTGACGATCTCGCGGTCAATCAGGTACTGGGTGAAGATCACGCGCCCAATCAAGGCCTGCGCCGCATCGCGCGCGAGATTGCCTGCGACCAAATCGCGTTCGAGACATCCAAGGTCAGACAGGAGCTTCTGATCGACGCTGGTCTTGCGATCGATGGCCGGCACCTGGGCCCAGAATTGGCCCGTCTCGATCGCCAGTCGGCCGGCCAACTCGTCCAGTTCATGAAGCGAAGCTTCGATGTTCTCGAAACGCCGAATCAAATGTCTCTGGGCATCGCCTTCTTTCGCGGGTGTGCCGAAACCGTTGTACAGGTCGATACGCTGCGGCGAGATCACCCACAGCAACGGCGCGAACCCCTCGTTCCAGACCTCTCGTCGCCACTGGCTGACCAGATCGTCTGCAGGCGCGCTTTGCTCAAACTTGAAGTAGACGGTCAACGACGACGCGCTGCGCCACAATGCGTCCGGAACAAAAACGCGGCCGTGGCGCGAGGACTGCGCCTCGGCCCCCAACCGAAGACCGGGCGCGGGTTGCCCGTCCGGCAGGTAGCCGGTTGCGGCGAGCACCTGTTCCAGCGTGGCAGTGTTCACGCCCTACTCCGGATAGCTTCGGGTGGAAACGGCAACGCTGCCTGGCTCGGCGTCGGGACGATCGGCAGCATGTGCTGCTGAAGCCGCATGATCAACGGATCGAGCGGGATGACGAGAGTCGGTTGCGTCGGCGCCGGTCCAATCCCCTCGGGGCCGATATCGCACAGGGTCGCCGAAGTGGCCGTCACGAACGCCACGGACCCATTCAGCGCCAATGCGCTACTCGTGCCCAGCAACCGAAAGAGCGCGTCAACGCCGACGCTGACGGTGGCGATGTGCACTCCCAACGAGCTGACCAACTCATTGGTAACGGCCAAGCCTAGGAGATCCGCGAAGGTGAATCGGGCAGCCTTCCCGGTCTTGGACGCCAAGTAGGGCACGGTCTTGCGCCAATGCCGCACCGTTTCGACGGACACGCCGGTTAGCGTGCGCATCTGGTCCTGAGTGTACTGGATGGCGGTGACGGCAGACATTCGCGTTGCAGGCAACTAGAAAATATGCAGATTCTGCCATGTAAAGGTGTGCTTCTCAACAGGTAAAGGCCGGTTCAGCCGCCTATCCCACAAGCCTTCCAAGCTTCCGAAAGTCGCGACCATCAGAGCGCATCGCGAACGTGTGGATAGGGGCAAGACGCAAGGCGCCCCCGGAAGGGGCGCCTGCGGACTACAACAAGCCGGCTTCGGCGAACGAGTACGGGCTGCCCTTGCCGACGATGAAGTGGTCCAGCACTCGGACATCGACGGTGGCCAGGGCGCTCTTCAGCCGCTCGGTGATCGCACGATCAGCGGCCGATGGCTCGGTGTTCCCCGAGGGGTGCTGATGCGCCAGGATCAGCGCCGAAGCGTTGAGCGCCAGCGCACGTTGGACCACCACCCTCGGATACACCGAAGTCTGGTCGACCGTGCCCTTGAACAGCGGCTCAAAGGCGAGCACCTGGTGCTGGCTGTCGAGAAACACGATGGCGAAGATTTCGTTCGGCTCCGCGACCAGTTTTAGGCGCAGGTAGTCGCGCACGGCGGCGGGACTGCCCAGCGCTGGACCGGCCTTGAACACGCGGTTCTCCAGCAGGGTGATGGCCTGCCGGATGATCCAGTCTTCGTGCTGGGCGGCGATCAGGGTGAGCGACTCCGGGCGGGAGTCGGCGATGACGAGAGACATGGCGAACCTCCAATGGATGAGATCGGAGGGCGCCTGCCCCCTGGAGGGCAAACCCTCCTGGGGACGATGGGGATGGAACAGGTGACGAGCGGGCATCCACCACCGCGGATGCGGTGGCTGTTCGCGTCAAGGGATGCGATGCGAACGGGTTTCGATCAACGCGGACGAGCCGCGCCGCAGCCTTGAAGATCGATGGCTACCTGGGCATGTCACCGGCAACGCCGGCGGGCATGTCTGGGGAATGGGCGGGTTCGGCTACGGTCGTGCTGCCGGCGGCGAGCAGGTCGATGGCCGACAGCAAGGCATCGCCTTCGACGGGACCGTGCAGCAGGAGGGTCTTGCCGGACTCGCGGTCGCGCAGTTGCAGGGCCGGCGTGGCCGCGATGCCCTGCTGTGCGGCTTCCGCCGCCTGGGCACGGATGACCGCATCGGGGCGATCGCTGTCGAGACAACCCTGCATGGCTGGCGTGAGGTCGGGATAGCGCAGGCCCTCCGGCAGGCCCTGGCCGTCGCCACGGGTGTGCGCGTAGAGCCACGCCACGGCTTGCCAGAACGTGGCATGTCCGCCGGTCTCGCCCGCGCACTCGGCCAGGCGCGCCCCGGCAGTCGCAGCGGGCTCGTGCATGGACAGCGGCAGGTGGTGCCACTGCCAGTTCACCTCGGGATGGGCGTCGATCCAGCGCTTGAGCGTGGGGAAGTAGGCCCGGCAGTACGGACACTCCAGGTCGGCGTACCCGACCACCGTGAAGCGCGCATCGGCACGGCCATACAGCCAGGGCGCGCCGGCCGGTTTCGGCGCTTCGGACCCGGCGGCGGCCAGGGGCATGGACTCGGTTGCCGGATGCGTCACGCGCAGCAGCATCCACGAGGCAACCGCAACGGTCACCACGATCAGCAGACCGATCCGGGGATGACGGCGGGCGAATGAAGGCATGCGCATCGTGTCGCTCCCGTCAGGCCAGCGTGTCCAGCGCCAGGGGTTCGATGCCCCGCGCACGGTCGATCTTCTCGGCCACGCGGAAGGCGGCATCCAGCTCGCTGATGCCGTGCTGCTGCATCAACTGAAAGCGTTCGGCCTTCTCCTCGGGCTCGGTCATCGCCATCGCCAGGTAGAGGCTGGGCGGCACGGCGCGGAACAGCACTTCCATCGACTTGGACAGGATGACGCCCTCGCTGAACTTGCCGGCCTCCTTGCGTGCCGAGAGCATCAGCGCCTTCTGCGAAGCGTTGAGTTCGCGGAAGCGCGCGATCTTCTCGACTTCATCGGGCGGCATCGACAGGCAGATCCACCACTCGATCATGTTGAGCATGGGCTCGGCCGCCTTCGGCAGGTCATCCAGGTTCTGCGTGGCGAGCCAGAACCAGGCGCCGAGCTTGCGCCACATCTTGGTGATCTTGACCACGTAGGGCGCGAGCAGCGGGTTCTTGGTGATGATGTGGCCTTCGTCCGTCACGTTGATGATCGGTCGGCCCAGGAACTGGTCGCGCTCGGCGATATTGTTGACCGTGTTGATGAGCGAGATGTAGGCAATCGAGAGTTGGGCGTTGTAGCCCTCGCGCGCGAAGGTGGCGAGGTCCACGATGGTGATGTCCGCCTCGGGCCACGGCGTGCCGGACCGGTCGAACATCTCGCCGTCCACGCCTTGGCAGAACATGTCCATCGCGTCGGCCATCTCCAGCAGCCGTGCGCGCCGCATCTCCGGCAGCGTGGCGTCGCGGGCGCGCTCGCGCAGCGCGTCGCGCACATCGCGCGTGAGCACCGTGCGTCTGCCCGCCACGCAATGCTGGGCCGCATCGAGAATGCACTGGCGGATCAGGCTGCGGTCGGCGCGCGTCATGCGCGCTTCTTCCTTGTCCTCGCCGCCGGTGATCATCAGCCGTGCGGTGATCTCCAGCTCGCCGAGCACGTCGCGCTGCTCATCGCCTTCCACGGCCATGCCGGCATCGGTCTGGTCTTCGTCGAGCGCATCGGCGTCCAGCGTCTGTACCTGGCTCGGCGTATCGACCAGGCGCCAGGCGTCGGCGAACGGAGCCAGGCTGACGCCCGCGCCGGGCGCGAGCTTCACCCGATGCACGGTGAGGCCCAACCGTGTCGCGAAGTCGCCGAACAAGCCGAAGCTGTTGCCGGCCTCGACGATGAACAGGCGCGGCCGATAGATCGCCGTCACCTGGTTCAGGATGTTGTTGAGCGTCGCGCTCTTGCCCGAACCCGTCGGGCCGAACAGGAACAGATGCGCGTTCATCTGCCGGTCGAGGCGGTTCAACGGATCGAAGGTGATCGGGCCGCCGCCGCGGTTGAAGAACGTGATGCCCGGATGCCCCGTGCCCTGGCTGCGGCCCCAGATCGGCGCCAGGTTCGCCGCATGTTGCGCGAACATGAGTTGGGTGTACCACTGGCGCTTGTCGGCAGCCGGATCGAACACGCACGGCAGCCAGCGCAGATAGCTGTTCAGCGGCGCCACCTCGTCCTCTTCGCGTACCGGTTGCAGACCGGCATTGAGCATCACGTTGACGAGCTGCAGGCCGCGCGCATCGAGCTGGGCCAGGTCGCCGCCGCGCAGGTAGAACGCCAGCGCGCCGCGGTAGAGCTTGTGCGCGCTGCCGACCAGGCCGCGCGCCTGCTGCACGTCCTGCCGGGTCTGCTCCGAGGCCAGGGTCTCGCCGACGGCCTTCCTGGCGAGGTGGTTGAGGTGCGCCTCCAGCACGTCCTGGGGCGTGGCGACCAGCGTCAGGCACATCACCGTGTCCTCGGGCATCTGGTCGAACAGTGCGTTCATGGCATCGCCGCCTTTGCGCGTCTCGCCCGTCAGATGGCCCGTCACGGGTGGCGTGCGCAGGCGATCCATCACGATCACCCGATGCGGCATGCCGTCGAAGAACCACAGGCCGTTGGGCACGTCCGAACGGGGCTGGCCGAAGAACAGGCGCTGCGCGAAGTCGGTGCCGCTGGCGAGTTCGATCTCGCCCTCCTCCCGCTCTTCCGGGTAGCGGGTCAGCGCGTAGAAGCGTTCGCGGTCTTCGGCAGTGGCGCCGAGCACGGTCGGATTCGGGTTGAACCAGCGCAGCAGCCAGGCGTGAATGTCCGTCGCGCCGAGACGTCGAGCCTTCACGCCGGCATTGGCCAGCCCGCCGACGAGGCGGTCGCAGATCGTGGTCAGCGCCTGCTCGGGCGACTGGCCGCGCCGTGGGGTCGGGGCCGCGGACGTGCGGCGGTAGACCACCATGCGCACGCGTCGCACCTGGCCGCGCCACGGCAGGCGCGTCACCGTGGTGTCTTCGAACAGGCCCCCCGGTTTGGCGATGGCCCGCAGATGATGGGCGAAGAAGCGCAGGTAGAAGTCGCTGAACGCACTGCCCTGCGCACGCGGCTGCAGATAGTTCGCCAGGGAGCGCAGATAGTTGTCCCAGTCGGCCTCGTCCTGGGCGTAGAGCTGCACCACCCAGGGGTTGTCGTCCAACTCGTCGAAGGAGTCCTGCAGGGCGTTCTCCAGCGCATCGCGCGCCTGCCATAGCCAGGCCATCTCGCGGCCCTCGGTGCCGACCGGCGCCAGCTCGAAGAAGGCCGCCACCGACTGGCCATCTTCCAGCAACATGCACTTGCTGCCGGGCAGGTACTCGACCCAGGGCAGCAAGTCCGCGAACGACGGCGCGACGCCATAGAGCGCATCGTGGTCGGCCTGGGTGGCCGGCCTGCGCCGGCCCCGGCCGAGCGCGCTGCCCGGCTCGGCGACACCCTGTGCCGCCAAGGCCGCCACGTGCCGTGCCCAGGCATCATCGGTCGCATCCACGGCGTCAGCAGGCGATGCGTCGCCCTTGCGTGACCACGACAGCGCCCAGGCCATCAGTAGTCCTCCACGCGCTCGCCCGGCATCGCGTACTGCACGCGCTGGTAGAGCGGGAACACCGTGCTGTAGCCGGGCACCGGCACCGGGTCGGTGCCCGCCAGGTGCGGGAACACGTACATCACCAGGTCGGGGTTCGGCAGGCGGTGGAACTGGCGGTAGATCTCGTTCTGCGCGGTACGGGTGTAGCGCGCCTGCACGCCGGGCGCCGCCTGCACATCGGCCTCGACCAGCGGCCGGCGCAGGCCCTGGCGCGCATCGATCAGTTGCCGCGCGGCCTGGCCGCCGCCCGCGCTGCCGCCGGTCTCCCGATGCCAGATGTCGAGCATGGTGCTGTCGCCGTGCGGCAGCAGCTTCTCCTTGCTGGTGGCGCAGCCGCCGAGCAGGGTGGCCGCCAGCAGCACGGCGGCCGCGTCAATCCAGATCCGAGGCATGGGCTTCTCCGGTGCGGTGGTGGACCCGACGCCCCTTGGCGTCGTAGTCGATGTCGAGCGGTTGCTCCAGATGCACGGCCACCTTGGCGCCGGGCTGCACGTAGACCGCCGCGAAGGCCTGGCCGTAGAGCTTGTTGACCCAATCGGCCATGTCGCGCACGCCGCCCGCGAGGATGCGGCCCATCGCTTCGTTTCCGCTGATGCCGACGGTGCCCAGCGAACCGTTGCTGTTGGCGACCACGGCCACGCTGCCGTTGTCGGACTTGATGAGCGAGGCCGCGCCGGCGCCGGCTGCGGTGATGAGTGCCTGGCTGCCCAGGTACTGCTGGGCGTTACTGCGCCGCTCGCCGCTGACGCAGGGAATGCCGTAAGGGTCGCTGATCCAGCCCAGGCCGCCCTGGATGCTGGCGCCGTTGTGCCCCGAGTTGCCGCCGCTGCTGCCACCCTTGCTACTGTCCTCAGGCACCGTGCGGATGGTGCCGTCATGGAACACGAACGTGACCGAGCGGATTTGCCCGCGCACGCACGAGAGCGTCCAGTCGCCCGAGGCCGTGCCGCTGACCACGGCACCGGCCACGTCAGGAATGTCGATGCCGTTGGCCGTGAGGTTGTCCGGGCCGATCAGCACCTTGAACGGGTACGGGTCGTTGACGGTTCCATCGATCGGCACGCGCCCGATCAGCGCCGTCATGGCAATCGACCCCATGAGCGTCGAGTTCGACGGCACGGTGTAGACCGCCTTCGTGGATGCGCCCACCGCGCGGCTGCCGACGTCGGCGACGGATTCCACTGCGGCCGACAGGCTTTTCTGGGCCGGCCCGAAGCTCAGAGGAAAGCTCGGCGCCTTGCTGCCGCTCTTGGCGTCGACCTTGGCGTCGTCGGGCTCGACCCACTGCGTGCCACCGGCGCCGCGGTTGAAGCGCTGGCCGTCACCCTCTTCGAGCCCCAGTCCGACGGGCAGGTCGGACGGGCCACCCTTGCCGGAAAGGCCGTCCAGTTGCCGCTGCAGATCCTGCAGCAGCCCCTGGGTCTGCTGCCTGTCGCTGGCCACCTGGGTGCGCTCCTGCTCCAGGCGGTTGCGCTCGCCTTCCAGCGCGCTCTGGATGCGCTGGTCGATCGCGCTTTCCCGGGCACGCAGGCGCTCGTTCTCGGCCTTGTGCTGCTTGTTGTCGCCGAGCGCGCTCTGCAGCTCGGTGCGCAACTGCTTCACCTGGGCCACCAGCGTGGCGACGGTATCGCGCGGCGTGTCGCCAGCGATGCCCAGGGCTTTCATCTCCTCGGGCGTGAGCGTACTGGCCGCGCCCTTGGGAGCGGGCTGGCCGCCGGGCGCGCCGGAGAACAGCTTGATGCCGACGAACACCAGCAGCAGCGCCATCGGGATCAGCAGCCACTTGAGCAGCGGATTACTCTTCATCGCGCGCTCCTCCGGTCGAGCCGGCCGCGGCGGCCGGCGGCAGGTTCACGCTGGCGTCGATCGGGCTCAGCGCCGGCAGCAGCGACTCGGCCAGGCCGTGGCCGCGCGTGACCAGGTAGAGCACCGTGGTGTCGGACGCGGTGCCGGCCGGCCCCAGGTTCGGATGCTGGAAGGTCGCCGCCACGAAGTTCCCCTGCAGGGCGCGCGGGTCGAGGTCGAGCCAGCGCGCCGAGGTATTGGTGAGTCGCACGGCCGTCACCCACTGGTCTTCCAGGCGCCACGCGGCCAGTGCCCGCGCGTGCACCGGCAGCGTCGGCAGCAAGGTGCTCAGCGCGAGGCCGCGGCGCAGGTTCACGCGCCCGATGCCGGCGACCGGCTCGACGGTGCGCAGCGGCGCGTACAGGTTCTGTGCGGCATGGCGCGTCAGCACGACCGGTACCGGCGTTTCGCGCCGGGGAACGGGTTTGTCTGCGGGAGCATCGGCCCGCTCGTCCGCACCGCTTGCTGCACTACCGCCGTAGCGCTTCGCGGGGGCTTCCGCTTCCACGATGCGCACCGGCTCCAGCGGCGCCTGGCTGTCCTTCGCCGGCTCGGCGGCGATGTCGAGCAGGATCAGCGCGCCGGATTCCACGTCCTGCAGTTGCAGCCGCGTGGGCGGAATCGGGTCGCTCGCCCGCAGGTAGATCGCGCCGCCGGCACTCTGCACGCGCAGATGGTCGCCGACGCTGGCCGGTACGCCGACGCGCACATTGCGGTCGATGAAGACCACGCGCTCCTGGCCGACCACCAGCGGCACCGGCAGGGGCAGCCGCTCCCAGCGCAGGATTTCCACGGCCTGGCTGGCCGGCACGACACCGAGGATCAGCAGGACGCCGGCCAGGGCCGACAAGGCAACGGGCTTCATGGGGAGTCTCCCTGCAGGTGGCCGGGGGCGTTGGCGGGCACGCCGGCCTGGGTCGGCGTCGGCGGCGGTTCGATGCGCTGGGGTGCGCTGGCGTAGCAGTCCAGCGCCAGGCCGAAGGGGTTGCGCTCGGGGTCGATGTCCAGCCGGACGACCTTGATGGGGTAGCGCACCAGGGCGCGCTTGACCTGCTCGGAGCCGTAGTATTCGTCCGCGCTCACGTCGAGCGTGACGATCCAGTCGCGGTCGGAGACCACCTTGACGCGCGTGGCCGGATCATCGCCGTAGCCGCGGCCGGGAATCTCGTAGATGCCGCGCACGCGCTGACGCAGCTCGCCACTGGCGCGCCGGTACTCGTAGTCCTGCTGCAGGAAGGCCCGGCAGCTCGGCGTCAGGTAGGCCGACAGCGCGCGCAGGTTGCGCGGATAGTCTTCTTCGCCGTTCGTGGGCCAGCGCTGCACCTGCTGCCAGATGTAGAACGAGAAGGCATACACGCTCTCGGGCGGCACGTCCCACCACTTGCGCGTGCTGCCCGAGCGCAGGTCCGGCGGCACATGGATGGTCAGACTCTTCGGCGCACTCCACCAACCGAAGCCGAGCAGCAGCGCCACCACGAACAACGCGCCGGCCCCCAGACGCAACGTCATCACGTGCGCCTGCAGGTGCGCAACCTCGTTCTTGAAACGGCTCATGGCGCACCTCGATCGGCGTTGCGCCGGGTCGTCCAGTAGCCCGAGCGGGTGATGAGGCGCTGCCCGCCCAGGAGCGCTGCCAGCGCCGGGTGCCGCAGGGCCAGCCGCCACTGGAGCTGTCGGTAGAGCCAGGTGTCGGGCCGGCCGCGCTTCTGTGCGCGCAGAAAACCACCGCCGACGAAGACGCCCAGCGCGATGCCGGCGACGATCAGCGTCGGCACCATGGCGATGCTGTGCGTGAGCCAGGCCAGCGGCAGGCCGAGTGCGAATCCGGCTGCGGCCGACAGGCCGGCGCAGATCCACAACTCGTCGGCGGTCAGCCCGCGCACGACCACCGGCTGGCGATTCAGCCGGTGCGGCAGGAAGCTCACCAGCGTGTCTTGCGGGGTCTCCGAGGGGACGGCCATCGCTTGCCGCCCTCACAGCACGCCGGTGGCCTTGGTGAGCAGCCAGATGCCGACCACCAGCAGGATCGCGCCCACGGCGACCGTCAGGCCGAACTGGCCCCAGGTGGCGCGGCCGGTGTGGATCTCCGAGTAGCGTGTGTAGGCGTGATAGCAGACACCGACGAACATCGAGGCGACCACGAGCAGCGCGATCAGCAGCACGATGTCGTAGCCGTAGTTCTGCAAGGTCTGCAGGATGCCGCTGCCCTGGCCGCGCGATGGGTCTTCCATGGTCGGCAGGCCCTGCGCGAAGGCCGACAGCGGCAGACCCGCGAGCGCCAGCGGCAGCAGCGGAGCGGCGATGCGGGACGGAATGCGATGGGATGTCGGGGGCGTGTTCATGGTGTATGGCCTTTCGTGACGGTCAGGAGAGGAGGAAGAAGGTCAGCACCAGGTACATCGCCACGAAGCGCACGACGACGGCGAGGAACTGACGTTCAGTGATGCGGTGCTCGGCCCAGCCGACGTAGGCGGTGCGCATGGCCCACACGCCCCACAGCAGCAACACGGCGAACACGAAGCCCAGCACCACGGCAGAGACGGCCGAAGGCGCAAAGCCGCCGTTGGCCTGGAAGGCGGCGACCTGATCGGCAGAGGGCGTCATGGCGACGGCTCCTCGTCGTCGGTGCGGTCGCGGCGGACGTAGTCGCCGGCCAGCGGGACGGGATCGCGCGGCTGGGCGCGCTGGGGCACGAGGTAGTCCTGCAGGCCGGCGCGAACGCGCTTCAGGTCCGCGCGCAGTCGGGCGTGGTCGAAGTGGTAGCGGGCGCGTTCCTGCGGAGCGGTACTGGCGGCGTGCTCGGCGAGGCGGTCGATCAGGTCGAGTTGGCGGGCGAGCGCGGCGAGCTGCTCACGCTCCGAGGCGAGGCTGTCGGCAGCGGCGGCAGGCTGCAGCGCCGAGAACGACACGGCCAACACCACGGCAAGCGCAGGCCATGCGGATGTGCGGCGGTTGGTCTGTCCCATCGTGCCATTCCCCGTTGAAGCGGATGGCCAGATGCTGTGGCGCGCGCTCGCTTTGCGCCGCAGGGAATGGGAACTACGGCATGACCGGATTCCCGGGGCGAGCTGGCGATCAACCGTGCAATGCTCCCGGGATTGCGGAGTTGGCCAGCGCCTACCGCAGCTTGGTAGAATTGGCTAAACTTGGCAACCGAAATCTACGAAAGGCCAGATCGGATGGTTTCCGGATGACTGAAGTCGAGAGCGAGATCCTCACACTTGAGGAGGTCGCGGCCTACCTCAAAGCCGGAAAACGGACGGTTTATCGCCTTGCCCAGAAAGGAGAGATTCCGGCGTTCAAGCTTGGGGGAACCTGGCGCTTTCGCCGCTCGGAGCTGGATCGGTGGATCGCCGAAAGCATCAGCAAGAAGAAGCCGGAGGCAGAGTGAGCGTGCACCAAATCGGCAACCGAATCACATTCGGGAAGGAACCAAGGGGAGGATTGCTGGCGTGCCAGTTCCCATAATTGATCTTTTTGCTGGCCCAGGAGGGCTCGGGGAAGGATTTGCTTCCCTGCAGGGCCACAAGCGGCAGCCATTCTTCGAGATTGCCCTTTCCATTGAAAAGGATGCTGTCGCACATCGCACGCTGACGCTCAGGGCAGTGTTCAGGCGTTTGCGTGGCACCAAGGACGTCAAGCACTACTACAGCTACATACGGGGCGAGATCGATGAGGCCGCATTCCGCAGGATCCCTGCCGTGGCCAGCGCCTTCGAGCATGCTGCCACCGAGGCGAGGTGCCTGGAGCTTGGCAAGTCCGACGAAGCCAGTATCGACAGGGAAATTCGTGCTGCACTGAAGGGGCAGGAAACCTGGGTGCTGATCGGCGGCCCGCCCTGCCAGGCGTATTCGCTGGCGGGGCGCTCCAGACGCGCCAACGACAAGGACTTTCACAAGGATGAAAAACACTTCCTCTACAGGGAGTACCTGAGAATCATCCAGGTGCACACGCCCACCATCTTCGTGATGGAGAATGTCAAGGGTCTGCTTTCCTCGAAGCACTCCGGCGACCCGATGTTCGAGAAGATCATTGCGGATCTTTCGATGCCGACCGATGGGCTCGAATATGAGATCCGATCCTTTACCAAGAAGGGCGACGGCAGTTCGCTGGAACCCACCGACTACCTTATCCATTCTGAGCGCCATGGGATCCCGCAAAGCAGGCATCGCGTGATTCTGCTCGGAGTGAGGAAGGGGCTGGACATGCCTCAACACCAGTTGCTGGCACCAGTAGCAAGGCCTGTCACGGTCAAACAGGCCATTGACGATCTTCCCCGAATCCGCAGCAAGCTGTCGCGTGGCGATTCAGTGGAGGCATGGCGCAAGGCTGTTCAGGCTGCCCCCTCTTACGTCAAGGGATGGAGAACAGAAAACGAGTCCGTCATGATCGGGACAATGCGTGCCTTTGCCGCTGCGGCAACCAGCACCACGACCGGTGGCGCCTTCATTTCACGAGGCTACAGAAGGCCGAAGAAGCCGACCGAGCTTCAGCAATGGCTTCACGACCGAAGCCTGGGTGGTGTCTGTCAGCATGAAGCGCGCGCGCACATGGCATCCGATCTTGCTCGCTATCTTTTCTCAGCCAGCTTCGCTCATTTATGGGGATATTGCCCACGGCTGGATGTGTTTCCTCCCAAGCTGCTTCCCGATCACATCAATGTGCATGTCGATCGGGAATCCGAAGCGATCCCGTTCAAGGATCGGTTCCGCGTGCAGTGCAGGAACGAACCGTCCACCACGGTGGTGGCTCACATTGCCAAGGACGGGCACTACTACATCCACTACGACCCCTCCCAATGCAGAAGTCTCACGGTCAGGGAAGCGGCGCGGCTCCAGACGTTTCCCGACAACTACGTCTTCGCTGGCAACCGAACGGAGCAGTACACCCAGGTCGGCAATGCGGTGCCTCCGTTGCTTGCCTACAAACTGGCCAAGATCGTTCGTAGCCTTCTGAACGAGATGAGCAGGAGGAGGCGGAGGCAGGCTGGTGATGCCGTACAGAAGAGGCCGGCGGGAAGCGTGCCGCGAAACCTGCCAGAACAGCTTCCTGTGCTTGCCGAAGCGGGCTAGTCAATGCTCTGACCAATCACCAGGACATCCTCATCGCCATGCAGCCACTCCTCAACCGCTTGCGCAGTCTTCTCGACCGAGTGCTTCAAGGCGCACTCCCAGACGACCGCCACGCGCCAGCCGAGGGCATGGAGCATCTCCGCATGGCGCCTGTCGCGAGCGACATTTCCCTGGAATTTCTGCCGCCAGAAATCTTCATTGGTCCTGGGAGTGGTTGTGTAGCGGCAGCCTTCATGTCGGTGCCAGAAGCAGCCATGGACGAACACCACTGCTCTGCGCTTCGGGAACACAAGGTCGGGGGAGCCGGGCAGCCCCCGCACATGAAGTCGATATCGAAAACCCCTGGCGAAAAGAAGGGAGCGAAGTATCCGTTCCGGCCGGGTGTTCTTTCCGCGAATACTCGACATCATGCGGCTGCGCTGCGGAGTGGTCGGAACGCGCATGGTCGTGAATATCTTCCACCTGAATGTCTGCAGAAATGGCAGCTCCGCGCGTCTGTCTGGCAATGCGAACGGATGAAGGCGACGATCGAAGCAGAAATCTGGAGCCTACCATGCGCTTGACTCACAGGAAGACGCAAGGGGAAGCCGATGGCTCGTGATCGCAGCCATCCGCCGAGCGCGGCCTGCCTTTCCGAATCGATGCGGGACCTTGGGTACTCGCTCGAAACTGCGATTGCCGATCTGATCGACAACAGCATTTCCGCTGGCGCGGACACCATCGACATCATCTGCGATGTGTCCGGTGAGCCTCCTGTGATGGTCATCCTCGACAACGGCAGGGGGATGACGGAAGACGAGCTGCTCGATGCGATGCGTCATGGGACCGGCAACCCCAGGCAGCATCGGTCGCCGAAGGATCTTGGGCGCTTCGGCCTTGGCTTGAAGACAGCCTCGTTTTCCCAATGTCGCTCGCTGACCGTTGTGAGCACACGCGATGGAACTGTCTGCGGAGCCGAATGGAATCTGGATCGCATCGATGCTGCCGACGACTGGATTCTTTCCATCCTGGACGATGCGGACATCCATGGGTTGCCTTATGTCGAACGGCTCGGCGCCCGGGGCACGGCCGTTATCTGGCGAGAGCTCGACCGATTGATGGAGGACGAGGCCGGGGATCGTCGAGACGAGATCGTCAATGAGAAGCTTGAGGCAGTAGGCAGACATCTGTCACTTGTCTTCCACCGGTTTCTCTCGGGTGAGATCAAGGGACATGCCAGGATTTCTCTCACCGTCAATGGTCGTCCGATTACGGCATTCGATCCCTTCTGCAGGAAGAATCCTGCCACCCAGGTGCTTCCGGAGGAGATCGTCCGCATCGGCGAGGCCGAGGTGCGCCTGCAGCCTTACGTGCTTCCACACCACAGTCGTCTGTCCGCGTCCGAGTACGACTACTACCAGGATCGCAGTGACTTCATCTCCAATCAGGGGGGCTACGTCTATCGAAATGGCCGCCTGATGGCCTGGGGCGACTGGTTCAGACTCGTGCCGAAGGGTGAGGCCACCAAGTTGGCGCGGGTACAGATCGACTTTCCCAACAGTCTGGACGAAGCCTGGACCATCGACATCAAGAAATCGCGTGCCCGCCCGCCGCATGGGGTGCGGGAGCGGCTGCGTCAGATCCTCAACAGGATCACTGCCCGCAGCGTGACGGTGCATAGGGGGCGCGGGCAGAAGCTCTTTCAGGAGAGCCAAGCCCCGTTCTGGGAGCGCTACGCCGATCACGGCGGCATCCGTTTCGCAATCAACGAGCAGCACCCGCTCATCGCATCCCTGGGCACAAGACTTTCGTCCGAGGATGTGGATCTGCTTCGTGTCCTGCTGGATTCGATTGCCGCCTCCCTACCGGTGGAGATGATCTATTCGGATTACTCGACCCATCCACGCGAGATCAACCAGAGGGCGGTGGATGAAAGCCAGACTCTGGAGCGCCTGAAGAGTCTCAGGAAGTTGCTCTACGGCGACGGGCCGGGCGATCCGAATGCCTTTCTCCAGATCGTGCGCTCGACGCACCTTTTCGATGGCCAGATCGAACTGGCCGAAAAATTCATCAGCGAGACCTTTGCATGAGCCTCACAGTCATCACGGAAGAACGAAACATTGCCAACGCGCTCATCTCAGGCCTTGCCAACATGGCCGAGACGCCGACGCGCGAGCAGGTGGAGGAGAAGGCGAGACAGATCGCCGCGATCTTCGGCTATACGGGTGATCTCCGCAATATCGTCACCGAGGCGATGATCTCGGTCGACACGCGCATGGGGGCCGGTGTTTCGCTGGTGGATGTCACTGCGAAGCATGACGATCAGTGGGTCCACAAGCGTGAGGACGTCGCCTGGACGTATGCGGAATCCTATGGAAACTTTCTTCTCAAAGAAGGTTGGCCACCGCAGATGGTCCAGTCGCTGAGCGATGTGACGACCCGCATTCTCGGCCACCTGCAGGATCCGTTGAGCGAGGGCACAACCTGGAACCGTCGCGGCCTTGTCATCGGTCATGTGCAGTCGGGCAAGACGGCCAACTACACCGGCCTGATAGCACGCGCCGCCGACGCCGGCTACAAGTTCATCATCGTCGTCGCCGGCATTCACAACAATCTGCGCAAGCAGACGCAGCAGCGCATCGATGAGGCCTTCATCGGCCGGTCCAGCGATCCCGAGGATCGTCGCAACATCGGTGTCGGCCTCGCGCCGGGCTATCCGCATCCGGCCACCCTCACCAACATCAACGAGGACTTCAACAAGAACACGGCGGAAAAGAGCGGCTGGAAGATCAACGACTTCAGCAAGCCGATCATTCTGGTCATCAAGAAGAACGTCACGACGCTCACGGCTCTTCACAAGTGGCTGAAGGAGCTGAACGCCGAGGGCGATGGCCGGATTTCCGACGTGCCGATGCTGCTGATTGACGACGAGGCCGACAACGCGTCGATCAACACGAACAAGGAGGATCTGGATCCCACCCGAACGAATGCGATGATCCGGCGCATCCTCGGGCTGTTCGCGAAATCGTGCTATGTCGGCTATACGGCGACACCGTTCGCCAACATCTTCATCAACCCCGACGCCTATGGCGATGATGTGCGTGAGGAGCTGTTCCCGCGCGACTTCATCTATTGCCTGGACGCGCCAACGACGTACTTCGGTGCCGAGAAAGTGTTCCTCGACGAGGCGACCAGTCAATCGATCGTGAGGTCGATCGACGATTGCGAGAATCTCATCCCGTACGCCCACAAGCGTGACGATCCTGTCCCCGAGTTGCCCCCCAGCCTCTATCGCGCACTCGACGAATTCATCGTCGCCCGCGCCATCCGGAACCTGCGTGGGCAGACCGGCAAGCATTGCTCCATGATGGTCAATGTGTCGCGCTTCGTGCCCGTTCAGAAGGCCGTGCGTGACTTCCTGAGTCTCAGGGAGAAGAAGATCAGGGAAGCGGTTCTCGCCAACTACGCGATGCCGGAAGAGGTTTCCGCAAGAAACGCGTACATGCAGGGCCTGAAGCACGCCTTCGATGCTGAGTACGCCGATGCTGGGTTTACCTGGGCGGAGGTGAAGGCTGCCCTCAGCGGCGTCTTCGAGCACCTCCACCTCTATGTCATCAACAGCAAGAGTGACGAGGTGCTCGACTACGCCCGCTATGCGAAGGAAGGAGTCGGGTTGACCGCGGTCGCGGTCGGTGGTCTGAGCCTCTCCCGAGGCCTGACCATCGAGGGGTTGACCGTCAGCTACATGTACCGCAACACGAAGATGTACGACACCCTCATGCAGATGGGCCGCTGGTTCGGTTACCGGCCGGGCTTCGAGGACCTCTGCCGCGTCCATCTCTCGCGCGATTCGATCAACTGGTACTCCCACATCGCCGATGCCGCCGAAGAGCTTGTACAGCAGGTCAAGCGCATGCGGCGCGATCGCCTTAGCCCGAAGGATTTTGGCCTGTACGTCCGCTCGCATCCGGACAGCCTGCTGATCACGGCGGCGAACAAGATGCGATCCGGCCAGGAGGTCACGGTCGAGCAGAGTTTCAGTGGGCGATTGCGGGAGAGCTACATTGTCTCCACCGACCCTGGCGTGAATGCCAGGAACCTTGTGCTGATCGCCGATCACTGGCGAAAAGGATTCGGCGGGCGACCGGAGGAGTCCACCGAAAAGGGCGTCATCTTCAGGGACGTGCCCGTCGAGGTGATCGACGACTTCCTCACCCGGTTCGAATGCCATTCGACCTTTGCCGGACAGAAGTCGGACGTGGTGAGCTATCTCGAACGGATTGCGACGAAGCGCCCGCTGGCCGATGTTCTGCTGATTTCCCCTTCGGGTGGCTCAGGCGGTGAAAACCCGTTCACCCTGAGGAATCAGGTGCGCGTCGTCGGGAAGGATCAGCCGAACGGCACTTCGTGGCGCCTGAACAAGGACAGGGTTGCCTCGCGTGGCGACGAGAAGCTCGGGCTCAGCGACGCACAACGCAATGAGGCCAGGACGCTGGCTGGCGGCGAAGATGGCTCAGGAGCGGTATCCGACACGCATTACCGTATGGTCCGGAACAAGCCGCTCCTCATGATTCACAGCCTGGAGCCCAAGGGCGAGGCCGTGACGGGACCGATCGCCGCCTTCGGCGTCAGTTTTCCCTACGGGGACTATTCGACGACCATCAATGTCGTCGTGAACAAGGTCTGGCTCCAGCAGATGCAGGGTTACGCCGACGATCCTGACGAGGAGGAGGACTACGATGCCTGAGTCCTCGCCGTGGGATGACATCGCCGTTCCGGGAGCGGACTTCAATGTCCGCCAGGTTGCGGTGGGAACGGCCGTGCCCTGTTTCTGGGGACGCGATGCCGGTGGCGCCTGCCTGTTCATCGTGGAGCTTCAGGGCGACCACGCAGCCCAGTACCGGAACAACGCGGTCACGGTGAACGGCATTGATGTCGATCTTCGTGCCGGAGATCAGGGGCAGCAACGCCTGATCCTCGCGCTTGAAAGGCAGGTCGACCGCGATCTTTTCGAAGGACTGTGCCGCACCCTTGCATCCTCGCTGGAGCACGCCACCGACTCGGCGAGTTCTCTTGCAGTCTCTTTGGCGCATATCCGCCGTTGGAAGACCTTCCTTTCAGGCCGAAGTCAACGTCTGTCCATCGAGGAAGTGCGCGGTCTCTTTGCCGAGATCGTCTTTCTGACGGAACTGATCGATCGGCAGATGTCGAGCAGTGACGCCGTCGAAGCCTGGCTCGGTCCGGAACGATCACATCAGGATTTCATCTTTGGCAACACAGCCGTCGAGGTCAAATCGCTCTCTGGCGCAGAGCGGAGCAGCGTCCGCATTTCATCGGAAGACCAGCTCGAATCCCTGAACGATGCGCTGTTCCTGCGCATGTACCGGCTGAGCAGTCTGGCCGACGCGGCAGGAGCTCGATCGCTCAACGAGATCGTCACTGCAGTCCAGGCACGGCTCGGCGAGGCGGACGCCGTCGAGGCCTTTGACCGGAAGCTGGTTGCGCACGGCTATGCGCCGCTCCCTGACTACGATGAGCCTCGCTTTGTCGTCAGCGACGTGCGCAGCTATCGTGTTGGTGACGGATTTCCGCGTCTGATGCGGTCGCAACTGCCGCCAGGGATTGCCAACGTGGCCTACGACATCAGGCTGGAAACGATTGCTCCCTACGAGTGTGACGAAGCAGCCATCTTCGGGGAGGATTGATGGAGCAGACCGACGAAGACTTCTTCCACGACTTCCGACAGGAACTGTTGGCGGGCGCCGAAGCCAATGGCAGCTTCCAGCTCTCCGAATTCATGGAGGCCATCGCGAACGACCTAGTCGAGACAGGCTTCACGGAAGGTTTCGAACTCTGCCATTTCCGGGCGCAGCGTGGTATGCGCGTGGACGGCTACTGGTTCAATGACGAAGGAGTTCTGGACCTCTTCATCGCGGACTTCGACTCCCGAAACGAGCTGGCATCGCTCACCAGAACGGAAGTGGCCGCGGCATTCAAGCGTGTTGCCAACTTCTTCGAGGCCAGTGCCAACAAGGGCCTGGCCGGCGAACTGGAGGTCACATCGCCGGAGTACGGCCTTGCCAGGCAGATTGCGGATCGCAAGGACGCCATTCGGCAGGTCAACCTGGTTCTCTTCTCCGAGCGCACGCTCAGCGAGAAGATTCAGGCCCTTCCCGATACGGAAGTGGCAGGTGTTCCGGCTGCTCACCACATCTGGGACATCTCACGACTTCATCGTCAGCGAAGCTCCCGCAGCCACAAGGAGCCACTCGACCTCGACTTCGAGCAGATGTTCGGCAAGGGTATCGCCTGCCTTCCTGCACACCTGGGGACCGATGCCTATCAATCCTATCTCATGGTCATGCCTGCCGACGTACTGGCGACCCTGTACGAGAGATTCGGAGCTCGTTTGCTTGAGCAGAACGTCCGAACATTCCTGCAGGCCCGCGGCAATGTGAACCAGGGAATAAGGGCAACGATCCTGAACGAGCCGGGAATGTTCTTTGCCTACAACAACGGGATCACGGCCACTGCGCAGAGTGTCGAGACCGCGACGACGGATTTCGGTCTGGCGATCACAAGGGTTGTCGACCTTCAGATCGTCAATGGGGGCCAGACCACAGCATCGCTGTTCCATACACGGAAGCGGGACAAGGCAGATCTTTCCCAGATATTCGTCCAGTTGAAGCTGTCCGTCATCGACAGCCAACAGAGCGAAACGGTCGTTCCAAGGATATCGGAGTACGCGAACACCCAGAATCGGGTGAATGCCGCCGACTTCTTCTCGAACCACCCGTTCCATGTGCGGATGGAAGGGTTTTCCCGGCGGATCTGGGCGCCGGCGCAGAAGGGCGCCCCGCGCGAGACGCGGTGGTTCTATGAGCGCGCACGCGGCCAGTATGCCGATGCACAGTCGAAGCTCACACCTGCGGAGCAGCGTCGCTTCAAGGCGGAGCATCCCAAGCCACAGATGTTCACGAAGACGGACCTTGCGAAGTTCGAGAATGTCTGGGATGACCACCCCAGGTGGGTGAATCTTGGCTCCCAGAAGAACTTTGCGCGCTACGCCGCCCGAATCGGCAGCGAGTGGGAGAAATCATCCGACGCGTTCAACGAGTTCTATTTCAAGAGGGCTGTCGCACGTGGTCTGATCTTCCGCGCCACGGAGCGCATCGTTTCTGCACAGCCTTGGTACAACGGCGGGTACCGAGCAAACATCGTGGCCTACACGCTGGCGGTACTCGGTGACATCACGAAACGCAGGAAGGAGAGCATCGACTTTCTGGGCATCTGGAACGCACAGATGGTCGACCCAGTGCTCGAAAGTGCCATCGCTGTCGTGTCGGGAGTCGTGAACGACGACATCATCAGACCGCCGCAAGGCATTTCCAACATTTCCGAGTGGTGCAAGAAGGAGGCGTGCTGGACGAGGATACAGGCTCGTGCCGACGCCATTGCAAATCTCCTCCCGTCCGAGTTCTACGATCGACTTGTTCCGCAGGATGATCAGGCAGCGATCGTGAAGACAGCGAAGCAGACGCAGAGGATCGACAACGGCATCGAGGCGCAGCGAAAAGTGTTGGCTGTTCCCGCTGCGGAATGGGCTCGCATCCATCAGTTGCTGCTTGAGAAGGATCTGCTCACGCCAAAGGAAGACGGCGTGCTCAGGGTTGCCATGCAAATTCCCTCCAAGCTCCCGACAGAAAAGCAGAGTGTGGTGTTGTTGGATATTCTCGACAAGGGGCGTCTCGAAGGCGTGGTTGTGAGCGAGTCCTGAGCGCCGAAGGTTGTCCCGGCGCGCTATTCCGTTCACCGGCCCGACGAAGGCGGCACACTGGGACGGCATTGGTTTGTTGTGCCACTATTCCACAGGGGAGAATATTGATCCTTGGCCTGAGCTTGGCACCAACTCAATATACAGGGCATTTCGGCCAACAATGACAGCGAGCGTTGGTCGCTTATCCCGACGCTTGGCCGACAGATGGTTCCATTCCGATCTATCGAGGCCAGACGGGTTGGGGTTGTCTTCCGGATGGGTGTGCCATTCGCCCAAATAGCGGATGGTTCCTTGGCTCGCCGTCCATCGAGCCAGTGCAATGGCTTCGTGGCCGAATGGCATTCTCTCGAACAGGTAGCGAAACCGTTTGTCCCATGCCGTAGGAACCGTTGCCTGCTCAATGAGCATGTGAGTTCCATGGACAGAACCGAGCAGCAGCCCGCCAGCTTCACAGTCAGAATCACTGGCCTGAACATGCTGGCGGAAGGTCTCCAGCGTGGACTTCGAGAAATGCAGCAGCGTTCTGTTGTCGTCGGACGCCCAAGAACTCATGAACTGCATAAGGGGCATTCCCGATCCCGCAGCGGATCGCAGTCGGGCGTAGCAAGCTGCTGGGCGCGGTCGATCAACCTGGTTCGTAACGCGGGGGTATAGACACCGTTGACCCAATCAAGGGTCATCTCAGCGCCCAGGCTGGCAGCGTGCACCGACACCGAAGCGGGGAATGGCACGTACAAGCCCTCGCATCCATGCCCCGCCAGAATGGCAGGAAGAGGATCAATGGTAGAACGGAGCTCGCCTCTCCTGTTGCTGTGCCAAAGACATCGATAGCACGCACCAGACGCGTTCGTCCTCAGAAGCGTGCGGACCGCCGTTCCCGGCCCCTCGATCCAGACCGAAAGCATGGGCGTCGGAGGCGGATAGTGGCCGCACAGCCAATGCCCGAGGGATTCTTCCCCGGTGGCATCTATGAGCAGGTCCAGCTCGCCCAGTTGGGCATGCCTGACATCCACGGGCAGCGCGCGAATCTCGGCGCCTGGCGCCAAGCGCTTGAGTTCCTTCGCCATAGCCTCGGCCTTGTTCGAGAGCAGGTCCGGGAACCCGAGGCGATGGCGCCCGATGTTCTGCGGGAGAAGGCAATCGAAATCCACCAACGTGAGTTTTCCGCCGCATGTCCCCGCCCCAGCCTTGACAAGCATGTCCGACAGATAGCCGCCAATCGTGCCGCATCCAACGACGGCGATGTTCTTCCCTGCAAGCGTCTTTGAGTTCGGCATGTTCCGCTGGGCAAGATACCGATCGTCGATTCTGACCACCGAAATGGGCATCACCTTCAACCCATAGCTCGAATCCCTGCGATCTGCGAGCTTGCTCTTTTGGACAGGACTTTGGCGGTCGTAGAGAACCGCAAAGCCATAGGTCATCAGCGGAGACTCGATGACGATCAGAACTCCGTTGGCCTTCTTCCTCTCCCCCTCCTTGATACGCTCGTGAATCTTGCGCCGGCACCGGGGATCAAGAGTGCTCTGCCACGCCAGGATATCCCCGACTGTTTCAGGAGGCCAATTGCTAGTCAGAGGGCGCGGTTGAGCACCGGTCTTTACCCGGTAAGTCAGCACCGTTCTATCGGTGACCTGGTAGCCGAGCGACTTCAGCTTCTCAGTTGTTCGATCTTCGTTGTCGGTGATGAACCACAAGGGGCACCCATTGGCATGCGCGACTATGCAGTTCTGTCGCCCTAGATCCTCGCCTTGCATGTCCACGAAACAATGCCAGCCGTGCCAATAGGCGAAGAACTCTTCCGCGAGGTCTTCGATCATCTCCCCCTGTATGATCTGCCCGAACACGACGGCCGCGCGTTGCAGGCACGCCAGCGACTGTCCGACAGGATCGTAGATGTCCAGAACGACGGTGCCCTTGGCGAGATAGCAAAGCCCGCCATCTGCGCCAAGATGAGGAACCGCTGCGGGCAGCTCAGGAGGGATTTCCAGCAGCCGGATGCGAGGCAAGTCGAAGAACGTGGGGTCGAGCTGGACTTCGCACGGACAACCCTTGTCCGCATGGGGCGGGGTCAACCGCCCGTGCAGCTTGAACCAGCCGTCATCCGTCTTGCCAACAAACGCGAAGCCTCGCTGCTTGAAGGCCTCGATCACGTCTGCGACCGCTGCGGCGCTGCTCATCCAGCTTTCGTTCGTCCGATGAGTTCGCTAGGACCAGCAGTAGCGGGAGTCGCGGCAATGGTGGCGGCAACGGACACCACCTTGACCCGATCCGGCTCGTTCGGAAAACGCGGGCCGAATTCGCCTCGCATCCAGATGCAGGCCTGTGAAGGACTGCCGGCGCCGGTTGCTCCGCGAAGCACCTTCTCAAACTCTTCGAATGCTTTGGCCGCATCTTCGACACCCGCTTGGCCAAGTCGCTCCGTGAGCGATTCGGACTCTTCCACGGGGTTGTTCACTCCCCCCCGCAACCGGGCTGGCAGTGCCGCGACGACATCCAGCAGAGCAAGGTCGTCGCGCCTATCGCGTTTCTCAAAGAGCGGGGCCGCGGCGGCCATCAACAGGATCGAGGCAGGTCCTCCGCTGGACCACTTCCAATCGCGGAACGCCTTCAAGTAACGAACCACGCGGCGGAACTGCTCCCCCTTGGCCTCCACTTCGCCCAGGAACCATTCCTTCACGGGCCTCGGGTCAGAGGACATCCAGTTGCATTCACGATGGGCCAGGAGAACCTTGTCAGCCGGCAGCGCGGTCCAGGCATCGCGCTCTGCCATGTTCACCGCTTCCGTCAGCGAGTCGTAGCCATATCGCTCCATCGAAGCCTTTGCGAGCGTGACAAATTCCTCGTCGGGAATGGCGTACAGAGGAATATCAATGTGGGCATACGCAGCAATGACGATGCGGATGCATGTCGGCTTGTCGGTGACAAGCTTCCACCGCCTTTCCTCGACCAGCGGCTTCAATGCTTCTTCCGCAGCGGCAAAGAACACCGTCGCCGCAGTGCTGGGACGCTTCGTCTGCGAGACGAAACTCATTGGCAGATAGCAGCCATCATCGACATCCGCCTGCTGAGGGTGTTGTGCCGGGGAGTTCAGCGTCTTGTATGCCCACGACCCTTGCGTGAAGAAGCGCGGCTGTGGCACGTCTTCCGTGTATCCGTTTGCCCTAAGCACGCGGGGGATGCCTGTGCGCAGGCAGTCCCTGACGTCAGTGCGTGCGCTGGCGATCCAGGCGCGCTGCCCAGGCGTCAGATCCAGCTCGTCGTGCATGCAGGATTCGTCATCAAGGGTGGTGAAGAAGAGTGGGCTCAAGTTCAGCATGCGGCCTCCGGAACATTCTTGTTGGGGCCGTGATAGAAGATGGGAGCGCCGGCCTGGTGCGCTCGAAATGGTTGGAAAAGAGGATCGCCGAGCGCACGCTGCGCCGCGTGGTTGCCGCGATCCTTGAGCGTATTCGTGGCGCCAATGGAAACCCGATCCAGCGCCTTCACGTCCTTGCTTTGATCCGGCGTCGCCTTGTCGTCGATCTGGAAGTAGTTGTTGCCCAACGCCTGCCGCAGCATGTAGTCCACCGACGACTCCTGGGCGGAGATCACGAGATCGAAGAGTCCTCCGCGCCACTTGCCGAATCCGCGGTCGAGGCTGGCGCCGCCGCGAACGGTCGCACCGATGGTCATCGTGCCGATGGCGAGGACCCGAACCAGCGCATCCTGTTTCGGTGCCAGGAACGTCTTGACTTCGTGCAACCCGAACAGGCCCGGGGCGTTTCCCACCAGCCCCCCATCCGCGAAGACACCGCGGTCGTTGCGCGCCAGAGGAAAGTAGACGGGCGCGGCGGCTGTCGCCAACGCCACATCAACGACCTTCATGCGGTGATCCAGCTCAAAGGACGGATGGTGCGGTGTCTTGAAGAACTGCCCGCGTCCCGTCGAGTAGTTGACTGCCGGCACAAGAACACGATGCTTCAGGTCACCTATCGTGGTCCCTTGGAAGCGCTCGGTCAGTACCTCTTTCAATCCCGCTGAGTCATGCTTTGCTGTCAGCCAGAATCCCAGAAGCCGCCGCGGCAGGCTGCGGCAGCCAAAGATGCGGCTGCCCTGTTCTTCAAACAGTGCCTTGAGTTCGTAGGCCGGAATTTCCGCAGCCAGCCCCAAAGCCAGCATCCCTCCTGCCGATGTGCCGCAAATCAGATCAAAGTGCGAAGCGATCGGACGGCCCAGCACGGTTTCGAGTTCGGCGAGAACCGTGGCGGTGTACAGGCCGCGATAACCGCCCCCTGACAGGGCGAGCACATGGTAGGTAGGGATGCCCGTCATGGCACTTCAGCCCTTCGGCGGGAAGGAGTCGTTGCCGTGGCTGTCCTTGTCACGGATACGGCCATCCGGACGATGGATGACGAGTTCGGATTGCTGGTTGCGTGCGATATCCCTCGCTGCGTCAATGGCCTGTTGCTGCGTGTCGTGCACGGAGGTCGCCCGCTGATTGCCGGCTCCCTTCACGGCCCAACCGTCCTGATGAGGAACAACATGCTGATTCTTGCCTGCCATGATGACTCTCCTACAGTGGAACTATCGAAGTCCCAGCCGCTCGGCTAGGTTGTCAACGGCCGCCCGCTGTAGCACAATTCGTTGCTCACGCAGACAACAGGAAGGCCGAGCCAATCCAACCTGGAGCAGGCGTAAAACCTACATCTGTTGTCTGGCTGGACAACAATGTATCAGAGCACGTGCGCCGGTGCAACTGGGCGTGCGGTGTACGCCTTTGAACATCAACCGGATGTGGAGGGGCAACAGAGGGCTTGGCCCTTATTCCCGCAACCGCAAGGATCAGAACTCATGCCGCAAACAGGCCTAGGCGTCGCCCTCAAGACGCTACGCGAACGCAGAACCCTTTCCCTGCGTGAGATCGGCCAGCTATCGTCAGTTGATCATGCTTATGTCCACCGTCTCGAAACAGGCGAGAAGACAAACCCATCCCAAGACTTGGTTGAGAAGCTGTTGAAGGTTCTCAAGCCGGGGGAAAGAGATGCCGCACTCGTGATGTGGCTGGTTGACCACGCAGATGCTGATCCAAGCCTTGTTGAATTCGTGCTACAAGATCCCTCGATCAGCATCGATGTTTTTTCGGCCGCGGCTGGAGTCAGGCATCGGGGAAATGCAAGGCCTGATCCCGCGACGCTCATCGCCCGAATCAAGAAGGCCTTCGACGACGACGACGAGGACGACTGAACATGGACGAGGCGGATGTCAGGCAGAGAGCGCGCGCGTTTGTCGCGAGAGTCGATGTTTCGAACATCCGAGAAGACCTGTCCCCGTATGTGACCGCGGCTAACGCCAAGGTCAAGAAGGATGAGCTTAGCGATGGGGAGTCCGGCTATACCGTTACCAAGCCGAACGGGAAGCACATCATCACGGTGAATTCGCTGGAAACCGAAGAGCGCCAGCGCTTCACTGTCTGCCACGAAATAGCTCATATCGTACTCGGCTTGGAATCAAGTCACGACGAGGTGCCGTCATGGTCCTATGCAAAGCGACATCCGAACGAGATCGCCTGCGACACGTTTGCCGCTGAACTGCTGATGCCCTATCAGCAATGGCTCTCCGCTGTTCCCAAGGAAGAGCCCTCCCTGGATCTCATCCAACACATGGCCGACTTGTTCGGCACATCATTCCCTGCAGCGGCGTCAAGGTTTGCCAGTCTTAGTGACATGCCGTGCGCATTCGTCACCATGGAGCGCGGTGCGGTGCGGTATGCCGCACGCTCAACGGCCTTGCGGCAAGCTGGGGCCTGGATACCTCCCAGGTCGGTCATTCCAGCAGGCTCCGTGGCTCACCGACTCCGCTCTTCAGGGAATAGCGCTACTGAGACGGGGGAAGTTTCACAGGACGTCTGGTTCGACAACTGGGAAAAGGGCCTTGACCTTTGGGAACTTTCAAGACATTACCAGCGCACCGATACCACCATCTCCTTGCTATGGTTCGACAGCGACGATTTGCCGGAGGTTGAGGTGAACCGCTTCGGCGCACGTGTCGAAGACGATGGAGGCTTGGCAGAATTGACGGGAGAACTGCCATGGCCGGGGCGAAGCCGGCGCCGCTGAAAAGCGATCAGGGCCACGACCGCAAGGAGGTGACTCTTTACGCGCCATTTGCGCGTTCTTACAGATACTTCTTGAACGTCGCCGCCGCAATGCACACCGCCACGCCGAGCAGTGCGGCGCTGGGCAGCAGGATCAGCAGCGGGTTCACGCTGACCGGCAGTGCCAGGTAAGTCACCCAAGGCAGTACGGCCAGCGGAATCAGGCTGGCCCTGGCGCGGTGATAGATGAACCCCGATTCGCGTCCCGCGCCGAAGCGGCGGATGTCCCGGCGCACCAGGCCGTCCACCAGTCCGACGAAGGCGGCCATCAGGAACAGCGGCAGGGTCAGGCACAGCACCAGCAGCCGCACGAGGAAGACCAGCGTCGTGTAGGCCGCCGCGATCAGGTAGCTCTCCACGTTCACGTAGACCAGGCCGATGTAGTAGCGGAAATCCTTGGTCGGGCGATGGCTGCCGGCGCTGGCCTGCGCCGACGCATCGCGTATCCAGTCCAGCAGGCCGCTCTTCACGAACAGCCAGTCGTAGCCCTGCTCGACCAGCCGGTGCGCGGTGCGCCCCGGCTCCTGCACCAGCGCGCTGCGCGTGAAATGCGTGGAGAGCTGATCCAGCTCGTAGTGCAGCATGCCCTGCGCGTGGCGCCAGCCCTGATCGGGCCAGAAGAAGTGCATGCCGACGCACTCGATCAGGATGCACAGCAGCAGCGCGCCGCACAGCACGCCGAAGAAGCGGAACGGCAGCGTGACCAGGCCGGCGATCAGGCCTTGCTGTCGTTGCTGCTGGCGCTGGGCCGCGACGGCCGGATCGCTCATGCTTCGGCCTCTTCAGCGGCGGCCATCTGCTTGAAGTCGTCCAGCAGGTCGTCGGGCAGCGCCTTGTCCTGCAGGCCGGGGATGCCTTGGTTCGCCCACCAGTCTCCTGTCTCGACGTAGTGCTGCCGCATATAGCCGGCCAGCTCCTGCAGATCCTTCGGCATGGCTTCGTCGGGGTCGGGTGCCGGCAGCGGCATGCGGACTTTCCAGAGGTTGCCGCCCTCGATCAGCGCGAAGCACTGCCCCTTCGGTAGCGCCACGACATGCGCGGGCTCGATCAATGGCACGCTGTTGCTGCTGATGCGGTCCTGGGTGTTGGACGTGAACGCGGTATTGCCGTGCGGGTCGGAGCTGTCGGTGGCGCCGCTCATCAGTGCCGTGGCATACACCTCGACCTTGGGCAGTTGTCGCGTCAGCAGTTCGGCGGTGGCGGTCTCGCGCACGCGCAGCATGAACAGGTTGTTGAAGTTGCCGACCACCTGGCCGGCCTTGGCACGATTGCCGATGCGGGCCTCGATGTCGCTCAAGGTCTGCGTGTAGGCCGTCACCTGCACGCCGGCACCGCCGCCCTTGTTGACCATCGGAATGAACTCGTCGCCCATGAGTTCATTGAATTCGTCGGCGTGGACGTTGATCGGGATCTTGGTGCCCGCCGCGGCGCCGGGCAGCCCGTCATCGATGCCGAACTTGTAGATGTGGCCGGCGACCGAGACCAGGTCGCTGAACATCGAGTTGCCCACCGCCGCCGCGACTTCGGCGTCGGACAGCGCATCCAGCCCCACGTAGACCACCGCGCGTTTGCGGATGACCTGCATCCAGTCGAAGATCGGCCGCGGGTCGGACAGGTCCGAATAGTTCGGCGCAAGCAGTTGCGCGATCTTGCCGGTGGTGAGCTTCTCCAGCAGCGGCAGCAGCGAAGCCACGATCTTGTCGAAGTACGTCCGGTCGTAGCGCACGGCGCTGCGCAGGCCGTCGAGCACCGGGTCGTAGATGCGCACCTGGGACAGGTACTGTTCGAGGGCCACCACGCGCTTCTCGCGCCCGATCATGTTGCGCGGGATGTTCTTGTCGTTCAGCTTGGCTTCGAGCTGGACGATGACCTCCCAGGCCTTCGGCTCGTTCTTGGCGAAGTAGTGCTGGGCGTACTCGATGAACAGCGCGTCGATGTTGATGACGTGGCGCTGGATCAGCAGGTAGTCCGGCCGCTGCCCCAGCTCGACCAGGGCGCGCGCGATGATGTTGACGAAGCGCCAGGCGAATTCGCGGAACGCGGCGCTGTTGCCTTCACCCGAGAGCTGTCCGGCGATGCGCGTGGCCACCTCGGAGATCCGCCCGAACCGGCCGACAGCGTTGTAGCGCGCCGAGATGTCCGGCCAGCCCAGATGGAAGACGTAGAACTCGCCTTCACGCCCGGCGCGCTTGGCCTCGACGTACATGCGCTTCAACAGGTCCGCATCGCCCTTGGGGTCGAAGACGATCACCACCTCGTGCTCGCCGCGGACCTTGCGGCGGATGTCCTGGGTGATGAACAGCTCGGCCAGCCGCGTCTTGCCCACGCGCGTGGTGCCCAGCACCAGGGTGTGGCCGACGCGCTCGCCCAGCGGCAGGGTGACGTCGACCTCGTGCGGCTCGATGCCATGCAGGCGCGGCAGTCCGCCGACCGGCGGCAGCGGTCGCGCCGGGTTGAGCGGGCTGTCCCAGGCCAGCGCGCGCGCCAGCGTCGAGACTGGAAATGGTACGAACTCCAGCCGTTCCTCCAGCCGCCGGGCGGCCCGGTAGATCGCCGTCGGCTCGACATAGCGGCGGAACTCCGGCCGGTAGGTCTGCATCAGTCGGTGCGTGTGTCGCTGCTCCCAGCGAAAGCCCCGGCCGACGAACAGCCGTTGCTGACTCACCGGCACGTCGCGGCTCGTCATCACGTAGCGCGGCAGGCGGCGGATGTTGCGGCGATAGCGCAGGATTGCCCAGGCATCGCGCAGGCGAATCGCGCCGAAGGTCAGGAAGGCCAGCGCCGAGCCCAGGCCGAGCAGCGGGTTCAGCGCGAGCGACCACGGTGCCACCAGACACAGAATCGCGGCGCCGGTGCAGACCGCCACGGTATGAAGCTCCACCGCTGGCCGCAGCAGAACCTCGACCGCATGCGGTTGGGCCATTTGCGCACCTACTGCTCGACGCCGGTGGACGTGATGAGCACCGGGTAGTGGCGCAGGCCCAGGCGCTGAGCCAGGTCGTCGCCGGAGGCCGGCGAGAGGGTCAGGCCGGGAGCCAGCCTGCGCAGCGCCGTCAGCGCGGCCATCGACTCCACGTTGACCACCAGGCCCACGGCCTGCAGCTCTCGCAGCGTCGCCTGCCGCTGCCGCAGCCAGGCGCGCGACCGCTCGTCGTCGCCGATCAGGAACAGCGCCGTCAGGCCCGGCGCCCGGATGACGCGGCGCTGCACGTCGCCCGGCGACAGTTGCGTCGAGCGCACCGGCAGCATGGCGGCTTCGGCGTCGGCCGCGTTACCCACGCGCGGGGCTGGCATCGGGGCCGGCGGCGTGGCCTGGTCCGGCTGAGGATTCAGCGACTGGTAGTACGGCAGCGCGGAGTCGCCGCCGCGGTCTTCGACGACGATCAGCGGCGCGGAGACGGTCTGGGCGAAGACGGTGGTCGTGGGCAGCAGCCCGATGGCGGCGATAAGGACGATGTGGTTCATGGTGTGGTGGCCTGAAGGGTTGGAACGGGAACGCCGGAGTCGAGCACGCGGGTCAGGTGCCGATGCACACTGCGCCGGTAGCGCGCCGCGGGTGCCCCGCCGGCGGGCCGGTGGTAGCGGCCGATGGCAAGCAGCCAGTCCTCGCCCGGCGTGTGCTGTTCGCGCAGGATTTCCGCAGCGATGGCGAGGTTGCGGTATGGGTCCAGCAGCTCGCAGGGCTGCGTGTAGCGATGCGTGTGGTAGCCGAGATTGACTTGGCCGAGGCCGGCGTCGAGGCGATTGGCCGGCGTGTGGGCGAGCGCACGGTGCAGCCCTGCGCAGGCCTCGGCGCGGGTGGCATAGCGCTGTGGCGAGCCGGCGACGTTGAGCGTCCACGGCCAGGGGATCAGGCGCCCGCGCAGCATGGCGCCACTCTCCTGCAAGGCCACCGCATACAGCACCGCCGCCGGCACGTCTGCACGATGCGCCGCCAGTTGATAGGCCGGCGGCGGCACTTCCCGCCCCAGGGCGGCCAACGCCCAGCCGCCGGTGGCAAGAAGCAGCGCGGCACTGGCGCAGCGGATGGCGACGCGGGACGGCCGACGCTCCCGGCCCGGAGTACCTATTGCCGCTGCCATTGGCCGTTCACCTCGCGCACCACGGCCGGCAGATCGCCGGGCAGGCCGAGCGACAGCCAGCGCCCCGCATCGTGGTTGAGCGTGATGGTGCGGGCGCGCACCCTGGCCGGGTCGATGCCCGCCTGGGTGGCCCACTGCCGGATGCGCGCGTCGTCCTGGCGGCTGCCGACCATGTAGAGGTCGAAGGCCGTGCCGGCCGCCTGCAACTGCTGCACGCGCTGCGCGCACGGTGCGCAGTCGGCCTTGACGAAGACCGCCAGGCGCCCGGAGCCGGTGTTGCCGGCACCCTGCGCCTTGGCGCCGGGCAGGCTCACGCGCGGCTGGCCGGGAAACAGGCGCTGCCACGCCGCGTCGTAGGCCCGCTGGTAGGCCAGCGTCTTGCCGACGCGCCGGGCCTCGGCCTGCACCTGCAGTTCGGCGTAGCGCCTGCGCTCCTCCTCGCTGCGGGCCTCGATGCCCAGCGCGGTGAGCGGATCGAGCTGGGGCGAATAGACACCGAGCGGCCCCTGCATCAGTTGGCGGTAACGTGCCCACTCCTCGGAGCGAAGCCCCCACTCCCGCGCCAGCCTCTCGTCGAGCGCGGCATCAGCGCCCGGCTGCACCTGGGCGGGCACCATGCGCGAGTTCGTCACCGGGGCCGGTTGGGCGGATGCACCGAAAGCGGCGAACAGGACAACGGCAGCGAGCAACGACCGCAGGATCATGGCGACCTCCTACGGCACCGCAACGCGCTGCGTCTGGCCATTCACCTGGAATACGCCCGCCTGCGCCTCGATGGACTGCAGTTGCCAGCCGCCCTCGGCATCGCCCTCGCGCAGCAGCCGGGCGCCCGCGAGTGAGGCCGCGGCGATGGAGGTGATCGACAGAAAGCGCTCGCCTCCCCGCAGCTCCACGCCGAGCACCCGGAACGGCGGCTCCGGCACCTTGGGCTTCGTCGCAACCGGAACGCGCGGGCGAGCGGCGGATGCCACCTGCCGGGCCTTCTCCAGGCGGGTTTCGATTCCGTTCACGCGCGCCTGCAGCGTCTGCAGGTCGATGGCCGAGGCCCTCGTCTCCTCGGCCTCTTCAAGGCGCGTCATCCGTTCGTCCAGCACCTGCCGCGCGTTGGCGAATTCGGCCTGGCTGATCGGCGCCGGCCGGCGCTTGTCCGCATCGGCCTGTTGCTCCAGATCGGCCACGCGCAGGCCCAGCGCCTTGACCTGCGCATCCTGCGCGCTGCCCTGGGTCTGTTCGGCGAGCCGCGACAGGCCGACGCTGTTGATGAGTGCCACGGCACTGATGAGCAGCAGCCAGAAGGCCGCGGCGATCTTGAGCCAGCGCGTGCGGGAATTGCGCTCGGATGGCGCTTGGGGAAAGGTCATGGCTGCATCTCCTCGGGCCGGTCGGCGTCCGGCACGGGCGTGGTGGTGCCGGGCGGGTTGGCGGAAAGGAAGGTGGGAGCACCGTGCCGGCTGAAGCAGACCTGGCGGGTCAAGTCATCGACCGACAGCTCCCAGGCGGGGCCGGCAAGGGTCAGCAAGGCATCGCGCAGCATCAGCGGACCCAGGCGCAGGTGTGCGGCAGGCAGCGGCAGCGCGTAGAGCGTGGCGGCCTCGGCCGCATCGCAGAGCCGATAGCCGGAGCGCAGCAACACATGGCGCATGGCATCGCCCACGCTGGCATCGAGCATGGGCGGAATAGAGACCTCCACCGCCTGCTGCAAGAGATCACGCTGCGCAGGTTCCGGCACCAGCTCGACCAGGGTGTAGCGGCCGTAGCGGGCCACCGGAACGAAACCTGGCTCCGGCGCGACGGCGGTTGGCGATGCGGCCGGCACCGCTGGCGCAGACGGCGCGGCGGTCGTGGCGCAGCCGACGGCGAACAGGCTGCCGGCCAGCAAGCCAGCGGCGAGGGCCAGGCGGTGAACAGCGCGGATGGATGGTTGCATGGAGGGCGCTTCCCTGGAACACGGAGCGCTCACCATCGCCGCCGCTTGGCCTGCGGGCAGCAAACAAAACGCACTGACGCCCGCCCGAATACATGGAGGGCGGCGCCATGGACTGTCATACGCCCAAGAAAAACGGCCCCGAAGGGCCGTGGAAGGAAGCCGGCGACCCCGAGGGGCCGCCGGCATGAGCACATGGATCAGACCGTGACAAGCTGCCGGGCCAGGGCGACCTCGACGGAATCGCCATCCTGGTTCAGAACATCCAAGCCCGACTCGGGTACGTCGCCCGAGGTGCTCTGCGACACCATGATCTTCCTGGCCATCAACCCCAGGCAGGTCATCTGCGAGGAATTGGCGTAGCCGAGGTAGACCACGCGCACCGGCTGCTTCTGGCCGATGCGCCATGAGCGCCGGGCGGCCTGCTGCAGCGAATACACGTTGTAGCCGGACTGGAGGAACACGATGGTCGGGAACTCCAGCAGGTCCAGGCCGGTTTTCACCAGCTCGGGATTGGTGATGAGCACGTCGATGCCGCGGTCCAACTGCTCGGCGATCCAGTCCTCGCGGCGGGAAGCATCCACGCTCGCGCGCAGTACCGCCACCTTGAAGCCTTCCTGCTCCAGCAGCACCCTCAAGCGCGACGTGGTGTCGCGCGTGCCGGTGTAGACCGAATAGACCAGGGTCTTGCGACCCTCTGCCTTCTCCCGCTTGCAGATCTCGATCAGCTCGCGTTCCTTAGGCATCACCTCCAGCTCGTTGAACTGAGCCGGCACGAACGCCAAGGTGCTGCGCGTGCGCGGATGCACCACCGTCTCCGACCGGAAGCAGCAGTCCGGCCAGGCCAGCAGCACGTTGAGGACCACACCGAGCAGCGTCGTGTCGCGCTTCGCCAGGGCCTGCTTCAGCTCCTGGGTCAGGCGACCCGCCAGATCGCGGTAGGCCGCGGCTTGCGCCGTGTCCATCGCGACTTCGCGGAACTCCTCGTCGTAGGGCGGCAGCACGTTGCCACCGATGTCCTTCAACTTGAGGAAGACCGTGAACGGCAGGACGCAACGCAGCACGCCCTTGGGACCGAAACCCGGCGCCTTGACCGTGCGCACCGATACCTTGGTGCCTTTGGCCGTCTTGTGCGCCGTGCCGGTGCTCTCGGAGTAGATGTCCTTCAAGACACCGTGATCGCGCATGAACGCCATCGCGGCCGACGTCATGCTGCCGCTCTTCGTCGGCCGGTAGCCGTCTTCGATCATCCGCCCCGGCAGGGCTCGGAACAGCAGGTGGAACAGGTCGTCGCCGTAGCCGCCCATCAGTGTGCCGGTGAGCAGCAGCGTCTTGCGCGCCTTGGCCGCCAACACCCCCATGGCCAGGCCCTGTGCGGAGCCGCCGTTCTTGTACTCGTGTGCCTCGTCGGCGATGAGCAGGTCGAACGTGCCTTGGGGAAGCTGCCTCTTGATGAACTCGGACGGCTGGTAGCCGCCCTCGCCGAAGCCGAACTCCATGTTGGCCATCGCGCGTTCCATCCGATGGGCTTGCCGGTCCGAGAAGACCAGCTCGCCGTTGCCATCCATCAGGTTGATGAACTCGTGGATGTTGTCCCCGAGCATCGACGCGAGGAAGGCGTCACCGAACTTTTGCATCAGCTTCTGCGCGGTGACTTCCCCGATGGTTGGAATACGCTTCAGTGCCTTGAGCACGGTCGAGGACTGGTCGCTGGCGGACAGGCCTCTCGGACGGATCAACGACCACAGGGGCGCACGGCAGTGGCAGCACTTGCGGCGGGACTCCTCGGCTTCGAGTTCGATCGGGTTGATCGGCTCGCCGTCGAGGTCGGTGATGACATGCCCGCAATCCGGGCAGGCCCCCACGTCGCCGTGAGGCGTGCGCCGCCGAACGAAGACAGGTTTCCAGTGGAACCCCATCCGCATCCGCACGCGGCCCAGGACGAAGAACTCCTGGCCCTGGGCCGGCACGCCCAACTGCTCGCGCAGTTTCAGCAGCTTGACCAGCGTGTCCGGGCCGTTGAGCACCCAGACCTTGGCACCGGCCACCGTCTCCTGAATCTCGCGCCGCCACTTGTAGACCAGGTGGGGTGGCGAGAGCACCAGAGTACGGCGGTAGCCTTCGGCGTTGAGCACGGCTGCGGTGGCAATACCCACCGTCGTCTTGCCGCAGCCCATCTCGCCATTGACGATCGCGGCACGTTCGCCGCGGTCGACCAACAGCTCGGTGACGGCGTGGACCACATCGGCTTGCGCCGGGAACAGCTTGCGCTTCAGCGCGGCGAGGATCAGTTGCCGATGCACCCGCACTTGGCCGGTGTAGACCGGAGGATTGGCGCGGTTGAGCGAGTCGAGCAACTCGTCGCCGAACTCGGACACGAAGTCCTGCAGGCTGAGCGTGAGGGGTGAAGCGGCCGCTTCGAGGAGGTCGCGCTGCACAGCGGTTTCGGGAACGGTTTCGAGATCGAGGGACATGGTGATGCTCCAGAGCAATGGGGCATGCACCTCCCCCACGGGGCGGTGACATGCCCCTGGGTGGGAAGAAAGAAGCGGCGCGAGGCCGCTGGATGTGGATCAGTATTCGCTGGGCAACAGCAGCGTGGTGACGCTGCGATCCCATTCGGTGATGATCCAGAGCTTCAGGTCGCGCGTGACCTGGTAGGACGAGAACAGACGATCCTCGCCGGACTTCAGCGCGGCATCGTTCTGCCGTTGATCGCTGTCGTCCAGGTCGCCCCAGTCGCCATGAAGATGGCGGCGCAGGTACGCGCTGGGATTGAGCCGGCCCTGTCGGACCAGCTCGTCGACGCCGGCGGTCATGACCACTTGCCCGGGCGAAAAGCGTGCTTGTGATGCGAGGTTGAGGATTGCGAGTGCCATGGTGGTTTCTCCTTCTGGAAGAAGGGGCCACGGCACCCCATCGGGGGCAACGTGACCCCGGTGGGTGGATGAAAGCGACGGCGAACCGTCAGGGAACAGCGATCAGCGGATGGTCAGCACTTCGCCCCACGTGGGCGAGCCCAGCGTCAAGTCCCATGCACGAATGACCGGCACGAACTTGTCGGTGAGGATGCGCGTCTCGGCCACGGAGCCGTCGTCGCGCTCGGAGTATTCCGTCTGGAGGGTCTTTTCCTTGTGGGTATCACCTTTGACGACGAGCACGCGCCCGCTCTTGGACGTCACTACGCCGGAGATCGCGCCTGCGGCCAGGGCCAGGGCGAGATGCCAGTGCGACAAGGCCCGCGCGGGCGGACGCAGCGATTGCTGCGCGGCGCCCAGGTGCGTATCGAGCGCCGGCCAGAGTCCTTGCAGCCGGCCGACTTCATCGGCGAACTGCTCGGGCTCCATCGTCACGCGATAGAAGTGCTCCGGCTCTGCCGGGCTGGCAGGGACGGTGTACGGCAGGAACGGCCATTCGAGCGGCAACTCTTCGGCTTCGGCGTCGCCCTGTCCGATCTGCAGCAGCAGACCGCGCACGGCTTTGACCGACTCCGATGCCTGGTCGCGTTGACGAATCCTGCGACCGAAGATCACCACCTGCTTGAACTGCATCTCCACCGCACGGTAGATACGCAGGTCGGCGAAGTGGCGCGTCAGCCATCCGACCAGCTCGGCGTCGAGCACGTAGGACGGCACGATGAAGATCAACACGCCGCCGTACTGCAGCAGCGGCAGCGCACGCTGATAGAACAGCTTTTCCAGCCGCGCACGGCCCTGGCCCTGATAGCCGATGTTGCCGTTCACGTCCTTGCTCAGGTCGCCATACGGCGGGTTCAGCCACAGCAGCCCGAAGGACTGGCGCGAGATCAGCGTGTCCATCAGGTCGCCGTGGATGCAGCGATCGACCAATTGCCGTGCGTGGCGGGCACGCTCGGCGTCGTACTCGACGGCGAAGGCCTGAACCTGCTCGCGCCCGAGGGCGTGGGCGGCTTCGGCGATCGCCACGCCTTCGCCGGCGCAGGGATCAAGGATGGACATGGCGCCGGGAGACGGCGCCAGTGCGGACAAGGCCCGCTCCAGCGTCGGTTCGTCGGTGGGGAAGTAGCCGTTACGAATGAAATTGCGCGCCAGGCGCGGAAACATGAGTGCCATGGATTTCTCCTGGTGATGGATGAGGGAAGGCGGGCACGCGCGGCGCGCATGCCCGTGGGGATGGTTCACGCCACACGCCGAAGCGGTGCGTTCGCGGCCAGTTCGTACTGCGTGGCGCCGAGGGTGCCGTTGCGGATCAGGTCGCCCAACGCCTTCGTCAGCGCCGGGACATCGAGGGCCAGCCGATGGCCTTCCAGCGGCCCGAGGGCCAAGGGAAGACCGGTCAGCATCCGTCGTGTCTGCAACAGCTCCAGCACGGTGTCGCGCCAGTGGTCGAGCAGTGGCAGCGGGCAGGTGTCCTGCACCAGCGTCCACAGCCGGTCGAGCCGGTGAGCGGAATCCCTGGGCAGAAGCGCCAGCGCGCCGGCGTTGGCCTTGTCTGGCTTCACGCAGCGACGATCGAACAGCCACACATTCGTCAGCGAACCGAACAGCGTTCGCCGATAGGCGCGGGTGATGCGCTTTTCCAGGTTCTCGACGTTGCCGACGAAGACCGGGATGGAAGCGCCCTGCTCGGTGATGACGTGGAACTGATCCAGTCCCTGTTCATCCCGGCCGAGGGTCAGGCGGGCGAGGAACTCCTGAACGGCGGTGTCGCGCGCCCAGATCGACAGAAAGACGAGATTGCCCTGCTCGTCACCGACGCAACCGTCGGCCATGAGGTCGGGGCATTCGTCGATGCGGTACAGCGGTTTCGCGGAAGAAGGTGCAGGCATGGTGATGTCCTCTTGAAAATGAAGGAGCAACCACAGCCCGCGGGGCCATGCTCGCCCCGGTTGGGTGAAGGAAGATTCGTGCCGCTAGACGGCGCGTCCCGCGTGGAAGCGGTGAACCCGCTCGCGCCACTCGGAGCTTTGCACCGGCGCCATGTCGAGATAGCGCAGCGGACACGAGTAGTAGTACGGATGCACGGACTCATCGAGGGACTTGTAGCCCCAATCGCCGCCCGAGCTTTCCAGCAGATGGCAGCCGATGTAGCAGACGGACTCACCGGCCGCGAGGCCCATGACGCCCGCCTGCCTGGCGGTGACGCGAACCACGGTCCACAGAACGTCGCCGTCCAGCGTGTGGTCGATGACTTCGCAGCAAGCGCGTTCGGACGCCTGCGGAGCGAGCAGCTCGCGGATCAACTGATCGCGCGTCTGACGAACGAAGGTCCAGCCCATGAGGGTCTCCTTGAAGAAAAGGCCGGAGCCCTCCCCGTCGGGGGAGACCCCCGGCGGGTGGCGGAATGCCGCGCAAGGCGGCGATGGATCAGGCAGCTTTGAGGTGCCAGTCCTGGGACAACGGAGCGAACTCGTAGCCCAGCTTGTCGAGACGGTCGCGCTGCTGACGCAGCACACGACGATCCACGGTCGCATCGAGCTTCACGGTCTCGCCCAGGGGCCACAAGGCACCGAACAGCGCCGCGTCGTCTGCCTCGGCCGAGGCCGCAGCGGACACGGGAGCCGGTTCGCTGCCGAACGGCGTGGTATCGACCAGGGGATCGCGCGGACTGCGTGGCTTCGCCTTCGGCTTGGCCGGGGGCGATGCCGGCGCGGGCGCCTGCGCTTCCTCGTCGATCGGATCGACTTCCTGCGGACTCAGCCGGCGGGCTTCGTCGCGGCTCAGGGCGTCGATGTTGGACAGCGTCATCCCGCCCAGATGGGCGCGGATCTCGATGACCATGCGGCCGTTGGCGTTGTACGTGGAGGGGCGAATCTCGACGATGACGAAATCACCGTCGTACTTGCCCTCGCGGTACTGATCGAGTTCGGCGTTCTTCACGACGAACTCGCCGATCGAGGTCGCCAGGCGGCCGACGTTGAAGTCGCCGTTCCTTCCGTGGATGGTCTTGATGGCCAGTTGGCCGGGAATGGTGATCATGAAGGTCTCCTAGGACGAAGAGAAGACAAGGCCCCGGGGATGGGGCCTTGCGGATCAGAACGACTCGGCAACGGCCAATGCGGGGGCATCGGCTGCGTCGTCGGCAGCATCGGCGACGGGCTTGGAAGGCTCCGGTGCCGAGGCTTGCTGCGCAGCGGACGCGTCGGACGTCACAGGGACTTCCGGGTCGCGCTCGTCGGTCTCGGTCGGCTTGGGTTCGGCCTTGTAGACGAGCTTGCCGTCGACCTTGATCCAACTGACGAACAGCAGGCGGGCCTTGAGGCTCACACCCTGCTCGCCGGCACGCTTGCCCTTGGAGTAGGTGAAGGTGTCGGTCCACAGGTCACCCAGGCGGAAGCCGATCATCACCTTCTTCTCGGCGTCGACCGCCTGAATGCAGCGGCGCACCAGGTGCTGCGCTTCCGAACCCGATACGCGCGTGTCGAAACGCACATACGAGACGTCATCGCTGGGACCGTTCAGAGCCGCGATGCCGCAGGCCAGGAACGCATCGCCTTTCTTGGGCTTCACTTCGCGGATGCGATTGAGGTACCCGAGGCCGGTGATGTGCAGATCGAAGTAGGACTTTTCGTTGGAAGTGGTCATGGTGAATCTCCTGGGAACAAAGAGGCGGAGACACACCCGACCCAAGGCGGGGAAGGTGTGGAACCCCCGCGTGGGTTGATGGAACAGCTTGGTGGCATCGCCATCGAAAACCGATGGCCGTTCGCGCATGGATGCCGGTGCGAACTGGAGTGATCAACGCGGTCGGAACCGCATCGCAGCCTTGAAGATCGTGGCTGCCTGGGCATGTCGCTGACGGACGTCAGCGGAACATGGCCGGAAGCGTGGCGCCAGGACGGCGCGCATGCGAGCGGCAATCGGCACTCGCGGCTGTCCGCATTGCCGGGAAGAAAGAAGCCCCCGGAGCGGGGGCCAGGGATGGGCGGTCAGTTGCCGCTGGGCGGAGGAACCGCCTGCAGCGACAGGTGTGTCGTGGTGGCGGACACGTCGAGGTCGTCCTCGCTGTGCAGGATGCGCGCAAACACGCCCTCCTGCGGATCGAAGAACTCGCCAAAGTCATCGCCGCCGAACTCGGCGCGCGCCAGCTCCCACCAGTCATCGAACGCATCGACATCCGGGTTGCAGCCGGCGGCATAGGCGATGGTCTTCTGGCGACCATCGGGTCGGCGCTCGCCGCGCTCGGCCAGGAAGTACACGCCCTGATCCTTGACCAGGATGACGCGGCATTGATTCGCCACCGCTTCGGCGAGCACGGGCCGCAGCTCCGTGCCTTTGAATCGAACAGTCATGGGTGTGATCTCCAGGGATGCAGGAAGAGAGGCTTCCCGCCGCGAAGGCGGGAAGCTGCTGGGAGATCAGTGCCGGACAGCCTTGCGACCCGACAACAGGCACTGCACTCGGATGCGGCGCCAGCTCCCGTCGTCGATCAGCCGTTCCAGCGTCTCGCCGAGGGTGTCGAAGAACACCTCATCGACCCGTTCAATCAGCTCGCCGTCGCGGCGCAGCTCCACCGCGTAGAGGTCGAGGCCACGCTCATACAGCACGGTGACGTGACCCTGGAACTTCATCGTGGCGACGGTGAAGCCGATGGCCGGTGGCGTGCGGATGATGTCGGCGGGCAGCGGATCGACCCAGGTGATGTCCCGAGCACCGGCGTCCACCAGCATGTGGGTGATGCGCCGGAAGCCGTCGGGAGCGGGCAACTGCTCCAGTTGGTCGATCAGTTCCTGCAGCTCGGGGCAGCGCGGCTCGGGGATCGGCAGCTTCGCCGGTGCGGACCCGAGCACGAACCGCTTCACCGTGTAGGGCTGGCCGTCGGCGGTGAACTCGGTCTGCTCCTCGGGCGTGTCCGCCCGCTGACCGTCGAAGCGGCGTCTGACATAGGGTTCGACCTGCACCTTGGCGCCCTCGTCGGGCACTTCGGTCACGAGCGTGCGATCAAGCACCGCGAACTCGGCCCGTCCCGTCTTGACGACGATGGCCTCGTCGGTGGTGGCGATGACCTTGCCCTCGAAAGGCTTCGGATCGATGTGAAAGCCCAGCGTCGAAACCTTGGGCTGGCCGTCGAAGATGTTGAACTTGAACGAACGGACGTTGGAAGGCACATGACCGACAACGAGCGTCGGCATCTGTGCACGGATGGCTTGGGTATCCATGGGGAGACTCCTTGTGGCAACCAAGGGACTCCCGCCCGCAAGGGAGGTCGGTCCCTTGAGGGTGAGGTGGATGGACGCGGGTGCGCCCGGAGAACGAAGCAACCAGCACGGCGAACCGCGCCGCAGTCTTGAAGGTCTCGACTGCCTGGGCATGCTGCCGGCAACGCCAGCGAACATGCGGCCAGCGTGCGGCACATGGCGGCGGCCGTCCGCCGGGAATCGGCAATGCGCCGGCACCGCGTTCCGCGAAAAAGAAGAGCCCCGACGTGGGGGCTCGAATGGGTTGCGAGTTACTCGTCGTCGTAGAGCGTCAGCCCGTCCAGCACTGGCGCGTCGGCATCGAAGATCAGCAGGCGCACGTCGGCGAGCGCGGCCAGGTGGAGCACCTCCACGAGGGACTCCGGCATGCCTTTCCGGCGATGCTCTCGCTGCAACCGCTCGGCGGTGATGCCTTCGACCCGTTGCAGGTTCTCGTCCGTCCAGGGCGTGGCGATCAGCTTCACGCCGACCGCGGGGCTGTACGGGATGCGGAAGGCGACGAACAGAAAACCGCTCGGCGTGGCGATGTCGGCCAGGTTGGCCAGATAGCGGCCGTCCTCCTCGGTGATGTGCGCCGAACTGATTTCCCAGGCACGGCTGTAGAACCCAGTCTCGAAGCGCAGGCGGCGTACCACCTCGCGCGCGGCTTCCTCGGAGAAGGTATCGCCGACGTGCAGCGGCTGGCCGGCTTCTTCGGCCATGACGGCGTAGACGAGGTTTCGGGCGATGCCGTGGCTGGGGCACTGCGCGTCCAGCTCGGGCGGCACGTTCTGGCCCTCGGTGATCAGCGCGAAGTCGTCGCAGAAGACGCAGGCATGGCGCTCGACCTGGCTGTCCGGCAGATGCGACTGCGAGACGTGCAGCGGCAGATAGCTCAGCGGGCAGTCGTCGTAGGAAATCGCCAGCAGCCGCTGCACGGACAGGCCATCGTAGCCGCGGACGAAGGGGTTTTTGGAATGAGACATGGGATTCCTCCAGCAGAGGATGGCCGAGGCAATCCCCTGCCGGGGATTGAACCCCAGCGAGTGGATGAAGTGGCAGCCGGTCAGCCGGCCGCGGCGTCGGGCCGCCCTGGTGGCGGGCGGTGCAGGTCAGTGGAAGCTGGTGATTCGGGACATGGCCGCTCCTGCGAAAGGAAGGAGGGACATGGCCCCGAACGGGGACGCACGTCCCTCGTGGGGTGGGATGAAAGGACGGTGGGTTGCCAGGCGCGGCTCACCAGCCGTTGTAGTGCAGCGTGAGGTCGGCGATGACCTGGCGCCGTTCCAGATCGAGGCCGCCGAAGTCGGACAGCCCCTCGAAGCCGCAACGCTTGAGCATCGCGCCGCCCTCGCGGGAGTTGTAGAAGCTCACCATCGCGGACAGGAACATGCGTTGACCGCTGCTCAGTACGCCCAGGGCGTCGTTGAGCATCAGCATGTTGGGCCGCAGGTCCCACTTGGTGGTGGCACGCTGCAGACCTTCGCGTGTGCCGTCGCCGAACCACTCGTGGCCGGCGATCTGCGCGCCGCGCTTCCAGGCCTCGAAGAAGGCCTGCGGTGCAGCGTCGAAGTGCGCCTGTTCCAGCGCCATCTGATCGAGCACGTCTTCGGGTAAAGACAGATTCATGAGAGAACTCCTTGAAGGGTGGGAATCAGGGGTGAGCGCGCTGTGTCCAGGCATGGGTATCCAGGGCGCGCTGTGCTGCGAGGTGGGTCGGGAAATACTCGACGGACTCCCGCGATACCGGGCCCTCGTCGTCTTGCGTGCCGATGTAGTGGCCGGCCGCGCTGGGCAGCACCTGTAGCGGCAAACGCTTGCCGGTCCAGGCCAGCGCCAGCGCACCACTGCGCACTGCGGTTGCAGAGGAAGATGCAGAAGGTTCAGACATGCCGTGCTCCTTGGTGGGTCGAGGAGCACGCATCCCGTAGAGGATGGAGTTCCCCTCGGGTGGTTGAGAAAAGTGCATCGTCGCCAGGCCGGCGAGCGTCCGCGGTGGGCGATGCGAAGCGGACTGGATCGGTCGACGCGGCGAACCGCGTCGCAGTCTTGAAGACCGAGACTGCCTGGGCATGCCGCTGACGACTGTCAGCAACGCATGGCGTGAGGATGGGCGCGAAGCATGGCTGCCGTCGCAGGGAAAACCGAATCGCGGACGGCCCGCTTTAGGGCAGGCCAGCGTAACGGGACAAGGCAAGGACCAGGGCGCCGAAGGCCACGCGGGCCTTCGGCTGGAGAGGAAGGAAAACCACCTGTGGGCTGCGTCAGCGCGGGCCGTCGTCAAAGCCGTTCGCTGCGTCAGCAATCGCACCCGGCCCGTTTCGTGGCTGGGGCCGGAAACCTCTGGCGTGCATCCACACACAAAGGGAGCCCGTTGTTCCGCCGGCGGGCACCGGCACGGAATACCCTCGGCCCAAGGGGCCTCCTCACGGCTCGCGCGGCGGCAAGGCGTCAGGAAGCCCCTCGTGACCGAGGCAAGGCACACCGATCAAGGGAATGGCGGCGGGCGCGATTCGTGGAGCAATGACCTTCTCGCCCCGTCGCCCGATGGCGGGCAGACGGGGCGCGCACACCGTTGCAGAAGGAGACGCGCGCTTTGGAGTCCCGCGCGGTGCGGGACGTTTGCCTCGCCGTCAGTGAAGTGGCCGGCGCGGCAGGGGGAAAGCGAGGATCAGGACGCCTTGGAGGCAGCGCGCCGCTTGCGCGGTGCGCTGCGCCGGCCCGTCGGGGACTCGATCGGCAACGTACCCTTGCAGTCCGGGTAGCGCGAGCAGGACCAGAACGCGCCGCTCTTGCCCGTGCGCTGCTGCATCGGTGCGCCGCACTGCGGGCAGGCCGGCGCCGGCGGCAGCTTGAGCGAGAGCGTTGCGCCGCGGTACTGCTGCACGAGCTGGCCGACCCACGCGGCCTGCTTCTCGATGAAGGTGTCCAACGCCATCTGGCCGGCCTCGATCATGTCGAGCGCGTGCTCCCACACCGCCGTAGTGCCGGGGTCGGCGATGGCCGGGGGCACCGCGTCGATGAGCGTGAATGCCGCGTCGGAAGCGCGGACGGCGCGGCCTTTCTTGACCAGGTAGCCGCGACCGATCAGACCGTTGATGATGTTGGCGCGTGTCGCCTCGGTGCCGATGCCGGTGGTATCTCGCAGCTTCTGTTTCAGGCGCGGGTCGGTCACGAACTTGGCGACGGTCTTCATGGCCTTGATCAGCTCGCCCTGCGTGTAGGGTTTGGGCGGCAGCGTCTTCAGCGCCTTGAGATCCACCTTTCCGACCGGGCAGGACAGGCCCGCATGCAGGGCGGGCAGCACCTGGCTGCGCTGCGCATCCTCGCCATCGGCATCGTCCGGCCCCGGCGTCGCCAGCACCTCACGCCAGCCGATGACGGCGATCTGCTTGCCCACGGCCGCCAGCGACTGACTGCCGCACGAGAACTGCGCCACCGTCCGGTCGAACTCATGGTGCGGGAGGAACTGCGCGAGGTAATGGGCGCGGATCAGCCGGTAGACGGCCAGTTCCTTCTCGTTCATGGCCGACAGGTTGGCGGGCTCCAGCGTCGGGATGACGCCGTGGTGAGCCGACACCTTGCCGTCGTTCCATGCACGCGAGCGCTGTTGGCGATCCAGGCGCTCGATCAGCGGCCGCAGGCTGGGGTCGGTCTTGACCATGCTGTCGAGTACGGTCGGTACCTCGGCCAGCATGCTCTCGGGCAGGTAGCCCGAATCCGAGCGCGGATACGTTGTCGCCTTGTGCGTCTCGTACAGCGCCTGGGCAATCTCCAGCGTCTCCTGCACGTCGAGGTCCAACTGCTTGGAGCACACCTCCTGCAGCGTGCCCAGGTCGAACGGCAGCGGCGGCCCTTCGCGCACCCGCTCGGTTTCTACCGACAGCACCTGGGCGGAGCTGGCCGTGCGCAGGCGCTCGGCGGCCTGCTGCGCCACCGGCTGTTGCAGGCAGCGGCCCGCATCGTCGGTGCTGCCTTGCGGCGGCGTCCAGCTTGCGACGAAGGACTGGCCTGCATGCGAAAGCGCAACCTCGATGGCCCAGAACGGTACGCAGACGAATCGCGCGATCTCGCGATCACGGTCCACGACCAACTTCAGCGTCGGCGTCTGCACGCGCCCCACCGACAGCACGCCCGTATAGCCGGCCTGGCGCCCCAGCAGTGTGAACAAGCGGCTCAAGTTCATCCCGATCAGCCAGTCGGCGCGCGATCGGGCGAGTGCGGAGAAATACAGCGGCAGCGTCTCGGCGGACGGCTTGAGCGCACCCAGCGCTTTGCGGATCGACGCATCGTTGAGCGCCGACAGCCACAGGCGCTGAATCGGCCCGCGGTAGCCGCACAGGTCGATGATCTCGCGGGCGATCATCTCGCCCTCACGGTCGGCGTCGGTCGCTATCACCAGCTCGCCCGCCTTGGCGACGAGCTGCTGCACGACCTTGAATTGCGCTGCGGTCGCCGCCTTGGGCTCGACACGCCAACGCTCAGGAAGAATGGGCAGTTGCTCGATGGCCCAGCGCTTGTATTGCTCGCCGTAGCCTTCGGGCGGAACCGCCTCCACCAGATGACCGATGCACCAGGTCACGACGACACCCGCGCCGCTGTAGCAGCCGTTGCCGCGTTGACCGGCACCCAGCACACGGGCGATGTCCTTGCCCTGGGACGGCTTCTCGCACAGGAAAACGCGCATGAAGCCTCCTTGGAAATGTGCGGTTCATCGGATGGGCGTCAGCTTGGCGGGGCCAGGAGATGCCGGCAGCAAGGAAGTCGATTGATGCAGACACCGCTTTGTGATCGGCAGGCGGTTTGTTGCCGCAGCGGTGTGCATAGATCGTAGGAGCTGGCACAGCAAGAGCGTCGTTTCGGGAGGGCGGCTGGAACTCCGTGGACGACCTTGGAGCTATCCCCTGGGGATAGCTCGCTGGTGCATCGCGGGCGTATGACGGTTGCTACAGTCGCCCTCGGGGGAACGGCGATGGGCGAATTACTGTCCGCCGGCCGGCTTGGTGCTGAGCGCCACCGACTCGATGCGGTACGGCAGGATGCCCACGCGCCGCGCCTCGACCTTGAACGTCACGCGCTCGTTCTCGTCGGCGTCCTCCCATTCGTCGCGCACGGTGCGGCCCTCGACCAGCACCCGCATGCCTTTCTGGTATAGCGTCTTCCAGTGCTCGGCGTCGCGGTGCCACAGCTCCACGGGCGCCCAGAAGCCACCGCGATCTTCGTACTCGCCGTCCTTCTTCGGGATCGGGTTGTCGAAGTAGACGTTCAGGCGAAGCAGCCGGCGTGGCTCGTCGTTGCCGTTCGGAAATTCGCGGTAGTCCGGCGCAGAACCGATGTTGCCCTCGCCGACGAAGTGCGTGCTCATGGAGACTCCTTGGTGGTGGGTGGAACGGACGCGGTATGCCCGTGGACGCGCCGCAGGTAAGCCGCTTCGGCCTGCGCGGCCTTGCTGGCGCATTCCAGGGCTTGGCGGGCGATGCTGTGGGTCAGGCTGATCTGCATGTTCAGCACGATGCGCTGCAGTTCGATCGCGTACAGCTCGTCGATCAGCGAGGCCGGCGTCGCGGGGTTGGCCAGCAGGGCCTCCCACAACGCCACGCCCATGGAGGAACGGTCGAGGTTGCGCCAGCGCAGGAAGGTCGTCCCTGCGCCAGTGGCCTGCTGGGCCAGTTGCACGTCGAGCAGGCTGAATGGATAGGCGCGCGCCTGGGGCAGCACGCGCCGCTGCGCCAGGCCAATCACCTCGTCGCGCAGCGCTGCGCACTGGCTGGCCCAGGTCTCCAGACTCCCCTTACCCTTAAAAGGCTGTAAAAGGCCTTTTAGGTAGCCTGCGTGTTCCAGCCGCTGGAAGTCCGCCTGTTCCAGCGCCACGAAGCGCGTGGAGTGGCTGATAGGGGGCGATGCTGTCATGCGCCAGCACCCTCATCGCCCGCGGCACCATCGGCTGCGCCACCCGTGGGAGCCGGCGCATCGGGCACGATGGCAGGCGCAGCAGGCGGCGTGCCGGGCTTGTTCGACCGCCGCGCGATGGGTGGCGCGAAGCGCGAGCGGCGCGTGCCTTCCAGCACGTCCTGCGGCAACTCGCCGAACTTCTCCAGCGCCGCTCGCGCCGCCGCGTTCTTCGCCGCGAAGTCGTCGCGCGTCGTGCCCGAGTAGCGGTACTGCTGGGCCAGCGAGAACAGGCTGCGCAGCGCGTGCGCACCATCATTGAGCCAGCGCTCCAAGGTGCTGCGGTCGATCAGCGCCGTGTGGTGCGCCAGGATGAGCTTGCGTGCCAGGTCGTCGTAGTCGGCCAGCAGATACACCGCCATGAAACCGAGCTGGGCGTTCACGAACAGCGGCAGCTTCACCGGCTGCACGTTCATGTTCTCGCCCAGGGACAGCGCCGCTGGCACGTCGGCCAAGGCCTGATCCACCTGTTCGCGCAGGGTCTGCAGACGGGTCTTGGTGTCGGCGAGCTTGTCCTCGATCCGCAACATCCACCAGTCCGAGTACGGGTCGTCCTGCTCGGCGCCGCGCTTCATCTTGTTCATGGCGCCGATGAAGCCGTTGAGACCGATGATGCCGGGGCGCCCCTCGGTCGGCGCACGGCCGTGCCAGATGCGCGAAGCGTGGTGCGTGTGCAGCGTCAGCGACATCGCGCTGCGCAGCGATCCGAGATTCAGTTGCAGGGGTTCTGTGCGTTCGTTGGCCATGGGAGCGACTCGCGGTGAAGGGGCGAGTCGCCAGCATCGGCATCGGCCGGAAGGCTGTCAGTCAACAAACCGCAGCCCATGCGCGCCCGGTTTGTTCCGCACGGAAGGCTGTGTGTGCCGGCTATCCCCTGGGGGATAGCTCGGCGGAGTTGTTCGCGGCTCGCGCGGAGGTGAGACCGCGTTGCGGGGCTATGCCTCGCGAGGTCTGTACCAGGCGGCCCGTTGCCCCTCCACCTCACGGTAGCGAAGCTCGAACAGGCGGCACTCGTGCACCACCTGCCGCCAACTGCTGCAGCCGTACTTGGCTGGAAGCTGCTCGGGATGCTGGTCCGCGATCCAGCGGCCAGCGGCGGCAATGGGTGTCCAGCCCTCGACGGCCAACTGCGCGGCGGCCTCGCGCAGCACGCGAACGATGCCGGCGGCCGGCCAGTCCACCGTGCCGTCCGGCGCGATGCCATTGACCACCAGGTCGTGGAACACATCCGACTGGACGAACTCCGCTGCCAGGCGCCGCGCCTGATCCATGTGCTCGGCCCAGCCGCGCAGCTGCTCGAAGTGTTGATCGATGCGCGTGTAGGCGGAACCGAGTTCGTCCTGTGCAGCGCGGCACCCGTCCACGGTCCATAGATCGTGCTGGTCGATGAAGTGGTGCACCAGGGTGTTGCGCAGCGATACCAGGTCTTTGAGGTCGGCCTGGGTTTTGGCGTAGTCCTGCGCAGACAGGCTCAGTTGCACGCGCGTGCGAAAGGAAATCACGTCGCCGGGAAGATCATCGTCGCGTTCCTCGCCGCCATTTCCATCGGTGACCACATACGAACCAAACAGTTGTCCGACCAACGTGCCCAGGGTCTTGGTCGCGGCATCTTCGATCCGCGCTGTGCGAATGGCCTCCAGCGAATGCGCCGGGCCTGAAATCTCGTGGTGGGCCACGATGGCTTTCATGAGGCGCTCGTATTGTTGAAGGCGCAACAGGCATCTGCCCAGCAAGCGCTGAACGTCTTGCTGTAGTGGTTGCAGTGCGTTTGTGGCGGGGGAAGTCGTCATGTCCATCGTCGGCCGGGCTCGTGTGTGGCTGTCCTCGTCTGATTCACAGGCGACAGTTTCGCCTGTCATTCGGCGGGCGACAATCGAGCGCGGCGGAAAGATGTCTGTTCCAGCTATCCCCTGGGGATAGTCAACATCAGCGATCACGCAAGGCTTCTCGGAGCTGAGCCAGGTAGGCTCGTGCGACCTCGGGGTCAGCCGCACGGGATGCTGGCGGTGACGAGGGCGCAGGTGACGGGGGCGCTGGCGGCGTCGATGCACTTTCTCCGGCCCAGGCCTTGAACTCCCCGCGGATCGCCTTCTGGATGATGCCAAACAGGTAGCCGGCCGGGTTGCGTACCGCGCTGTTGTGGCAGCGTGCCGCCCACTCGTCGAGAACGGCCTGCCTCTGCGCCTCGTCCACCTGCTGCAGCGCCACCAGCGCGCCGGCCTGCTGCTCGTCCTTCAAGCGCAGGAAACGCTCGGGCAGCCGCAGGTTCTGCAAGGCCCTCGCGCGCGGTACTGTACGTACTTCATTTATACGATCATTACGTACTGTACGGTCCTCCTTCGGAATCCGAAGAGAGCCGTCCGGCGCGGGTTTCGGTCCTGCTTCGGATTCCGAAGACGGGCGCGCAGCATTCCGAAGAAGGGCTTCCTGGCCTTCTTCGGATTCGTGGTCCGCACCCTCCTGTGGATAACCTGGCGTCGTCCAGCCATGCCGCGCCATGCGCTGCGCCAGCACTTGCAGACGGGTCGGCAGCGTGCGCCCGCTGAGCAGCGGGTCTTCGGCGATCTCCCGCAGCGTGTTCATGCCCACGACCTGCACCGCCTTCGCCGCGTGCGTGAGCGCCTGGCTCACCAGGCCCAGGTAGTCCGGGTCGAGCTGCATCGCCTCGAAGGGTGACAGCGGTTCGTCGTGCAGCACGTAGAGGTTGCCTTGGATACGGCCGGTCTTGGGATCGCGCCGCCGCCGCACCAGGCTGAGCCAGCGCGTCAGCCGCAGCAGCGTCAAGGCGCGCGCCACGGTCTCGTGCGAGGCTTGCGCCGCACAGGGCATGGACGCCAGATATGGGCGGAGCTGGTCGTAGGTGGGAAAGGCGGTCACGCCGTCGTCGTTGAGCTGCAGGCGGAACACCTGCCAGGCATTGCGCTCCAGCGGCGTCAGGCGCCGGTCGAGGAACAACGCGCGCGGCACGCTCTCGTGCCGGTTGCCGCTGTAGAGAAAGCCGTCCTGGCTCGGCGCCGGTTCCTTCGGCTCAAGGTGCCGCAGCGCCTCGTCGAACAACGCCGACAGCGCAACCGGGCCATCACGCCGTGGAGCGTCGCCCGTCGTCATGACCTACACCAGCCCCTGGTCGACCCAGTTCCGTATCGCCGACCAGATCACCGACATGGGCAGGGTCATGGCCTCGGCCAGGTCCATGGTCAGCGCCAGCATCGCCATGTCGTCGATCAGTGCGATGTGCCGCTCCGTGATGCCGGCCTTCCAGCGTTCCCACAGGGCCACGTCCTGCGCCTCGTCGAGCACCGGATGCCGACCCTTACGCTTGGGCAGCCCGAGGATGTCGCGGCGCAGCGCCACTTCCTGATGCGTGAGGCCGTAGAACTTGCTGACCATCTCCGTGCTCGCCCCCAGGCGCAGCATGCGGTCCACCGTGGCGATCTCCCGCTCCACGTCGTGCACCTGGCTCAGCAGCCGCTTCAACACTTCCCGGTTCACCGACACCGAACACCACGACACCGTGGCATTCACCAGCATGCTCACGAGTTCTGGGTGCTTCAGCGCATCCAGCTCCTCCTCACCGAAGCCCATGGCCTTGCAGCGGCGCAACTGGCCGTTGCGCAGGTCATGCAGGGCCTGGGCGATCACGGCCTGGTTGAGCGGGTGCGGTGCCGACATACGGGAGCCTCCTGCGCTCAGGAATCCTGGCTCGCTGCGCCGGCTTCCAGATCCAGCAGCCGGCGCGCCAGGCGCAGCAGACGGAACAGCTTTACCAGCCCGGCATCGCTCAGGCGCGTGACCAAGCCGCCGTGACCATGCAGCAGCGGCCCAAGGTCATCGGCCAGCCGCGCGCTGTCCAGCCCGGTCGCGGGTGCCGGCGCGGTGCTCAGCGCGTGCAGCAGGGTCAGCATCGCACGCGAGAACGCCGGGAGCGCCTTCGCCTGGCCCACGGCCGGCGTCACGCAGACGAAGCCGATGCCGCCATCGCTGGCTTCGATGTGGTCGCCCACCGCCGCTTCCCCCGCGATCTCGCGAGCGAACTGCGCGATATGCACGCGCAGGCGATCCGGCACGTCCAGGCCCGGCTCGATGTACCAGACATCCGAGATGGGAAAGAGCCCGCCAACCTGCACCGGGATCGCACGCAGCGCATCTGCCTCGAAGTCGGGTAGCTTGTCGCCGAGCTGATCCGCGACCATCCGCTGGATGGACTGCAGGCGCTCGGTGGTTGGGGCCGGCGTCACGATGTGCCCCTGCAGGCGCTCGTCGCGCTGCCCGTCCCGGGCGTTTGGTGCAGCGGCAGGTGGTGCCGAGGGTGTCTCTGCCGGTGGCGCGACGGGCGAGGGGTCCCGTGGCGTTGGCGCCGCGGGCGACAGTTGCGGCGTGATGGCTGGCGCCGCAGGTGCGACAGGCGTTGCCGGGTTCGGCGCGGCCGGCTCGCTGGTCAATGCTCGCTGACGGCTTTCGCTGTCATCGACCTCCAATGCCAGCGTGTCGTAGTCCGCTTCCAGCAGATCGGCCATCTGACCCACCAGTTCGTCCTGCACGCGCTGGGGCGAGAAGCCCTCCGGCTGCGTGTCGAACTGCGACAGCACATCCTGAAACAGCGAAGCGAAGTCCACGGTCAGCGGCCGGCCCAGCGCACGCCGCTCCCAGGTGCGCTCGCACGCCTTGCGCAGCACTGCGAGCCGGTCCACCTGATGCCGGCCCAATCCGCCGTACAACAGCGTCGGGATCGCCGGCAGCAGATAGCGCACCGCATCGTTCATGCGGCTGATGTGTGACTGCGGCACCGGATAGCCGTCGGCCGTCAGTCGCCGCGCGAGTTCGCTTTGCGACAGCGCCTGGCCGCTTTCCTGCTCGTAGAACTCGCGCGCCTTCTCGATGCCCAAGGCCCGCTCGATGAAGGTCAGGCCGCCGCGCAGCTCGTTCTCGGCCAGATGCCCGGTCAGCGCCACGATTTCGCCGCGCGCCGGCCACGGGCGGAACAGGCACGCAATGCGGAAGAAGCGTTCCTCCTTGGTCTCGCTCCACAACTCGCGCAGGATCGCCAGCCGCGTGTTGCCGCCGTTGCGAATGATGTAGTGCGCCTCGCCCGGCCTGCGCGTGATCGCGGGGGGCGCGTCCAGCCCACGTTCGCGGATGGACGCCTTGATCTCCGCATAGGCCGGGTTGCGCGTCACGCGTGGGTCGTGGTCGTAGGGCCGCAACTGGTCCAGCGTCACCACCATCGGCGTGTCGGCGATGGGGTCGCTCAAGGTCGCGGCCGAAGGGCCGCTGCGCTCGAAGCCGGTGGCCAGCAGCTTGGCAGCCATGTCCTGCGGCGTCAGCTCAGCCACGGCCATTCTCCTGCGCTTGCCGGTCGGCGCGGCGAAGCTGTGCGCGGGCATTGCGGTCGGCACGGTGGTCGCTCGCCGTCGAGCTGGTGTAGATCGACGCGCAGCCTTGCTTCGTGAATTTCAGGTGCCCGCCGGACGTGCGAACCACGCGCCAGCCTTCGCCCAGCGCGAACTCGATCAGCGCGCGCAGCCGTTCGCGGCCGCGCGCCAGTTCATGCGCGCTCGCCATGGCCGGCCCCTCCCGCATCGGCCCGACCGGTGACCAGCGCGAAGCGCTCCCGCCACACGGGGAACAGCTCGCCGGCCAGCGTGCGCATGGTCTCCAATGCCGCGGGCGCCGTGCGCCCAGCCGGCTGCCGGTACTCCACCCGGTGCACCGGCAATCCTCGTGTCGCAGCGCGCGGATAGGCTTCGATGGCCGGTACGTCGGTGCCCAGCACCTGCACGCCGGCCTGTTCCTGGAACACCTGTCGCAGCGCCTGCTGGACCAGCCGCGCATTCGACGACACAGGATGCACACGGTTGATGAGCAGACGCAGCGGCGGCGGCTCGATGCCCAGGTGCCGATACGGCGCGATGTCCTCGATCAGTTGCAGCGTGCCGCGCCGCAGCTCGCGCGCCGCGAGGATTTCCGGCGTCACCGGCGACAGCGCCAGGTCGGACGCCAACACCGCCATCTCCAGCAGCACGCTGCGCGCGCCCTGGGTGTCGATCAGTAGCAAGTCGTAGTGCGTGTGGAAGACGGGAAGCAGATGGCGCAGTCGCAGGCGCCCATCCGGAGCGTGCAGCAGCAGCGTGTTCAGTTCGCCGCGGTCGTCGTTGGAGAGCACCAGGTCCAGGCCCGCGATCACGGTGCGCGACACCAGTTGCTCGATGCGCCGCTCGTTGAAGGCCAGCATCTGGTAGATGCCGCCGGGCGCGCGAACGTCCAGCGTGAAGTAGCTCGACAGCGTGGGCTGCACGTCCAGGTCCAGCAGCAGCACGCGCAGCCCGGCATCGGCGATGAAGCCGCCCAGGTTGGCCGCCGCCGTGGTCTTGCCCACGCCGCCCTTGGTCGAAATGATGGACACCACCTGCATGGGCTTCTCCTCGTCGAATCGCATGAACCGAGAAGAAGCGTCAGGCGCGTTCTTTGAGGCGATCGGCGATCCACTGTTCGATCTCCACCGAGTCCCAGCCCACCGCGCGCACGCCCAGGCGCAGCGCCTTGGGGAACTTGCCTTCCTTCATGAGGCTGTAGATGTGCGCGCGCTTGAAGCCGGTCTTGGCTTCGACCTCGGCGCGGCGCAGGATGCGGTGCTCGGGCGGCAAGGCCGGCGCGATGGTCTGCGAAGACATGAGAGGCACTCCTTGACGCTCGGTGGCGTTGTTCAGAAAGTGCCTCGCATTCCATACGCTGCTGCTGCGAGATTCACTGCAACTGCAGAACACGCAACTGCAATTGCAGTCTGCTGTTACAGGCTCAGCGCGATGCCTCCAGGTGGCGACGCGCCTGTGCCAGCTTGCTCCACAGCGTTCGCTCGCTGATGCCGGGCCGCCCTTCATGGTGGGCCAGTAGCGCACTGATCACCGCATCCATGTTGCGGAAGGACGAGTAGGCAGAGCCCGCGGGGGACTTGCCCAACAGCAATGTCAGCAGGCCGCCAATGATGTTCAGGTAAGTCGATTCGCTGCGCAGGCCCGGTTCACTCGCATCGCCCTCACGAATACTACTGGCATGCTCCTTCGCCAACGCTTCGTGCTGTGCCTTCAGCGCCGCATGTAGTTGTGCGAGTTCGGCAAGCTGCAGCTTGGCGGCCTCGCGATCGGCCAGCAACACATTCAGCATGGCGACGCTCATCGAAGGATGCAGTTCGCGCTCGATGCCGTCGAACAGGAATGGAGGCCGCTCACCGGGGTAGTAATGCGACATCCACGCCTTCAGGTCGACGTGGCGCACGATCAACGCAGGATCGTCGAGTGCGGGGCGCTGAGGTTCCTGCGCCATGCCTGCCTTGCCGTAAGAAAGTTCATCGTGTGCCAATGCGTCGAAGATGCGCTCGGAGAAAAGGCGCAGCAAGGGCCAGCGCGGAAAGTCGTTCGGCTCAGGCATGGCACGTGGCCCGAGCGTTTCCAGAATCCGCGGCTCAAAGCGCAACAGTCCCGCCCAACGGACGGCCGCCTCGATCGGGCGGTAGTAGATCCTGGCGCCAAAGGCAAGGCAACTCGATTTCTCCATGTCGCGTGCGTCCCATCGTCGGATCGAACTCTGGCAGACGCGCACCACCCAAGTGGGCGAGGCGATTGCCCAGAAATCCGGATGAAGCGCAGGACCGGCCGGGATCGTGGAAGGAAGCGTTGCATCGGCGCTGACGGCCGGCTAAGGGCGAACTACATCTTGCTACGCTTGAAACTCCTCAACCATGATGCGGGCGCTTTGCCTTTGGACCGGCACGCGGCTTGGTGGTCGCGCTCCCCTGGAGTCAAGCATGGGTGCCGCGCTTTACCCGAAACCTGGCCGAAGTTTTCCGTAGGAATTCCAACGGCGTAAAGTGCCAATGCGTCAACAGGATGAGCCGGTTTGCAACCAGCAAAAGCTCATGCGTTCCGCGTCAGTGAAATGACCGCGGCGGCGAGCCCGCAGGCGAGTGCCGGAGTACGGAAGGGCGCAGCAATTGCGTCGAAACTGGAATCAGTACAGCGCATGAGCCATGCAGATCGGGTCAGCCGCAAGACCAAAGATGAATCGCGCAATCCGAGAAAACTAGCCGCGCACCTTTCGATAGATCTGCGTCAGATCGCGCGTGATGTGCTTGCGTCCTGCTGACATACACGTTCGGCGCGTTCGATGAACCGCTGCAACGGCTCCGTCATGCCACCCTCGGTTCGTAACAGATAGGTGGTTATCGATGCGCTCTGACCGGTCAACGGGCGGACAACAACATCCGCCGGCTGGCAAGTTGCCAAGTGCGCGGCAGTGGAAAAACTTAGCCCGTACCCTGCGGCCACCAACGTCAGCATCAGCCCGTGAGAAGCGGCATACTCAGCCACGATCGGTTGGACATCGACAGAGCGGAACAGTCGTTCGCTCTGCCGACCGCAACCTTGGCATGCCCGTGGATCACAAAGTACCAGCGGATAGCTCACCACTTCCTGCAACGGCACTTCCTTGAAGGCTACAAGCGGGTGCCGTGCGGGCAGGATCACTACCAAGGGGTCGGCCCACAGCGGCTCAGCAATGATCCCGTCCTCCACTTCATTGACCATTGCAAAGCCGGCGTCAAACAGATTTGCGTTCAGCCCCTGCACGAGTTCGGTCAGCGGTACTTCGGAGAGCCGGATGTTTACCTGCGGCGACTCTTCGCGGCACAGTGCAAGCAGTGCTGATAGCCTCGCCCGTCCTATGTCTCTCGACAGCGCGATTCGCAAAATGCCCTGAGAACCGGAGGCAGCAGCCTTCGCGCTGGCCACTGCCTGCTCAACGCTCAACATGATGCGGCGGGCGTCGTCGAGGAAGACTCGCCCTGCCCAAGTCAGGGTTGCGCCCCGCGGCGTGCGACTGAGCAACGTCACGCCTAGAGTTGTCTCCAACTTGCGGATCGTGCGTGATAGGGGAGATTGTTCTATATGCAGCCGCCTAGCGGCTCGACCGAAGTGCAGTTCCTCGGCTACAGCAATGAAACAGCGAAGATGACGTAAGTTCATGCGCAGTCCCTCGTGACGTGACCAGTCCTTATGATCGTAGGGAGCCGCATGCGTGCGGAGAAGAGGCCGGCATGTCTTGCAGCGGCTGCCGTCGCCGGCTCACAGCACGCTGGCAATGGTGTCCGGAGTTATTGCAACGCTGCTTGAACGCGGGCGGCGGTCATGGCGGATGGCTAGCTAGAGCACTCGCGCCAGCGCGCCTCGGCTATCTTCTGTGGCCGCAGCGACCCGAGGAAGACAGTCGCGGCGTCTTACGTCACTCCCCGAGGGCGCGCGATTTGGTCTGTCGACACGGGCGGCGGCGCAGCGTCTGAAGTTCGCGCCAGCGGGCATCGCGCCGGATGAACTGTCGATGGGCATGTTCGGCGAATTCGAGATCGCCACCTGTAACCGCGCTGCTGAAGCACTGCGGCCGGAGCAGTCGCAGCAAGCGGCTGACGCGGGCGGACAAGCAATTCCTGTAACATGTGCCGCGCCTCTTCACTGCCTTGCAGCAAGCCCGCGACAGCGTGAGGGGAGCGGCCAACGGCTTTCACGGTCAGCAACGCATTACGCTGTCCGATGGCATCACCCCGTCGCGCTTGCCGACCTTGCTGGCGTTAAGCTGGCAGGAGGAGCCCGACGTCGAGTTGCGCCTGTTCGAGGTGTCACTGTCGCAGCAAATCAAGGGGCTGCATGGCGATCTGTATGACCTAGGGCCCAGTCTGGTGAAGTGGGTGACGACATCGTGGCTAAGGCGCTTTGGAGCGCCCCCCCCTCATGGTCGCGGCGCCGGCATCGCATCCGCTGCTCAAGCACAAACGTATCTCACTGGACGAGGTGCTGCGTTATCCGCTGGTGCTGGTGACCCACATGCATACGGGAGTCATGAACGTCAGATCCAACGAGTGCTGCCGCGGGTGAAGCAGGAACCCGTGATCGCTGCACGGGTGGCTTCCTGGGAACCTGAAACGCGTCGAGGTATATTGATTGGACAGAAGCTAGTCTTCCGTCAACAGGTGTAGCCATCCCTTGCTAGCGGCTTCCATAGAACTTTTCCACGAACGAGCGACGGTAACTCTGGTGGCAGGCTAGGCAGCTTTGCTGGGTCTTGGAGAAAGCCGCGATGACTGCTTGACCGTCATTCCGCTGTGCAGCCTCGCCCATGGCGGTCGCGGCGTCATGGACCTGTCCATCAAGACCCCGAAACTTTCCAGCGTCTGCCCCAAGCCAGGCAAGGATGCGCATCTTTTCCGACATGGGCGGCTCGGCATGCTTGGCGATTCGTGGTGCTAGATCGGCGACCAGCGGCCAGTCTTCTTTGGAGATCGCGCCCGTGACGGCTTGCATGTCGCGACCGAGTCTTTCCATTATGGTACGAAGCGCCATTGGCTTTGCCGCCTCTACGGACTGCGCACCGAGTGCCGTGGCGAAGGTTGCCAAGAGCACGGACAGCGGGACGGTGAAAAACGATCTGGGTTTCAAGGGCTGGTTCACGAATTTCTCCATTGATGTTGTGACGAATGCTTTGGGTCTAACGATTGGTTGCAGGTGTCCTCAAAATTCCAGACTCAGCGCGATCGATCCGAATGCGTGATGGCCCGCCTGCTGGTCGAACTCGCGGGTTCTCCAAACGCGCATCACGGCGAGCCGTACGCCACGTCCAGCAACGATCCATTGGCTACTGATGCCGAGAGCTGCTTGCGCGATCCAAGGCCGCCGGCTGACGTGATGGCTATGCCGGAACATGTTTCCGTCGAGTGAGAAGTCCCAGGCGACGGCTTTACCCTCCAGATTCAGGAAGACATGTGCCCCAGGTTTGGGCGCCAGGACCGACTGCGGCGTTGTCGTGCGCAGATCGGCAACACCAGAGGGCGGGCGGTTCTCTGCGCCAGGGCGGATCGGATAGCTGCCGAAGTCGTTCGGTATGTTCCAGCCCGCGCGAAACTCCACGCCGGTACTGGCGGCGGTTTCGATGTTTCCGACCCGCAGGGCATAGCTGCCGATCACGTCGCTGCCCCATCCAGGGCGGACCGCACCCTCCGTGTACGGCTTGAACTTGCGCTCCATGGCCATCTGAAACGCCGGCTCGTTGCGCAACTGGTTGTCCCAGCCGCGAAATCGCTCAATGCCGCGTGCCCGATGCACCAGATCCTGAGATTGCTCGGCCAGCGACCAGGGGCCGATCACGCCCAGGGTCAGCTCACGCACGTCAAGCATTTCGTAGCTGGCGGCTTGTGGGTGGATGCGGCGATTCCACGCCAAACCCAGGTAGAGCAAACCAGCGTACGGTCGGTCATCTGGAATCACGTCGGTGCGCGTCTTGTTCTCGGGCGTGTACATGGACTGGCCAAAGCGCACGACGAGGTTTTGCGACGATGTCTGGGCGCCGGAATCGCGCCAGAACCCGGGATCAGCCCAGCCGATGAAGCGGGCGTACAAACCAATCGGCTGAGGCAGGCACTCCGGACGGAGCCCGCCTTGCAGATCACGTGAGACTGCTGTTAGCGCGACACCGTTGGTGTAGTTGCGATCGGAGCCGGTGAACAAATCGTTCTCCAGACGCAGGGTGCCGCCCCGCCAGCGCAGGGATTGCTCTGGCGAGCAGGAGGGAGGATTTGCAGAGAGTGAGACTTCGGAACCAAAAGCAGAAATCGGGCTGAACAATGCACCCGCAATCAACAAGATGACGCACTGCATCGGCTGCCGCACCTTGGTGCCGCGCAGGCTCCAGCGATACCCGCCGATGCCAATCATGTTGCCCCATCGCCTGCCGCCCTGTTGACGTAAAAGCGTTCGAGGGCACTGACGATTTCCTCCGCATCGTCTACGCAGGTGAACAAGTCGAGATCGGATGAAGAGACATAGCCTTCGTCGAGCAGAAGATCGAAATCAACTACGCGACGCCAGAATGCACGGCCGACCAGCACCACCGGAACACGCTGCATCTTTCTGGTCTGGATCAAGGTGAGCACCTCGAACAGCTCATCGAGCGTTCCATAGCCACCGGGGAAGGCCACCAAGCCCTTGGCGTGCAACAAGAAGTGCATCTTGCGCAGCGCGAAATAGTGGAATCGGAACGCCAAATCCGGGCACATGTAGGGGTTGGGTGCCTGTTCGTGGGGCAGCGTGATGTTGAGGCCAATCGAACGTGCGCCGACCTCGAAAGCACCGCGGTTGGCGGCCTCCATGATGCCGGGCCCACCCCCGGTGACGACGACGAAATCACGGCGGTTTTGCTGCTGGAAACGCGCCGAAATAAGGCCCGAGAAACGCCTCGCTTGCTCGTAGTGACGTGCCTGTTCGACCCGGCGATTGGCCCGCGCAAGCTCTTGCCGCAGCCCGACATCCTCCGGAGTGACGAGCGCCTGACGCTCCAGAACGCCAAGACGGGCTTCTGCCGTCTCGGCATCGCTCACGCGTGCGCTGCCGAAGACCACTACCGTCGAGCGAATGCCTTGCTCGTGCAGGATGCGCTCGGGCTTGAGCAGTTCGAGCTGTAGTCGCAGCGGCCGCAGTTCGTCCTGGCCAAGCAGCTCGATGTCTTCGTACGCAAGCCGGTACGTTGGCGACTCGCGGATGGCGCGCAGGCGTTCATCGAGATCTTCTGCGGGCTTCATCACTCGTGCGCCAGAAAGTCCGGCCAGCGCAGCGCATGGCCATACTCGGGCACCGTGACCTGCCAGCCGAGTTGCTGCTGCAAGAGGTCAGCGAAGGTTTGCGCGGCCGACGATTCCCCATGCACCACGAAGGTTTGCGCCGGTGCTTGAATGAAAGCACGGGCCCAATCCAGCAGCGCCTTCTGGTCGGCATGCGCCGAGAGGCCGTCCACGCTGTGGATCGCCGCACGTACTGGGATGTCCTCGCCGAAGATGCGTACACGTTCGGCCCCCTCGATCAGGCGCCGGCCAAGCGTCCCCTGCGCCTGGAAACCGGGAAACAAGATGCTGCATTCGCGGCGTGGCAAGTTGTGGCGCAGGTGGTGCCGGATACGTCCCGCATCGCACATGCCGCTGGCAGAAATAATGATGGCCCCGGAGCGAATCCGGTTCAGCGCCATGGACTCCTCAGCGCTCGCTGTGAAATCCAGGTACGGGAGGTTCTCGCCGCGCGCGTGCCATCCGGCCAACCGCTTCGCCTGTTCGTCGAACAATTCGAGATGTTCACGCGTGATGCGTGTGGCCTCGGTGGCCATCGGCGAATCGACAAACACCATTGGACGCTGCAGACGCCCTTCGCAGGTGAGACGATGTAGGTGGTAGAGCACCTCCTGGGTTCGGCCGACCGCAAAGGCCGGAACGATGACATTGCCGCCGCGCTCGAACAGGGTTTTCTCGACGATGCCGATCATGTCCGCTTCGGTCGCCGAAAAATCCTTGTGCCGGCGGTCACCGTAGGTGGACTCGATGACGAGGATGTCGGCTTCCTCAATGGGTGTCGGGTCGCGCAGGATGGGGCGTCCCGGCTGACCCAGATCGCCGCTGAACACGATCTTCGTGGGGTAACCGTACTCGGTAATCCACACTTCCACGATGGCCGAACCAAGGATGTGTCCGGCATCACGAAAGCGGGCGCGCACCCCGACGCGGGGTGCGAACTCCCGGTCGTATTCGATACCTCGTACTTGCTGCAGGCATTCGTGTGCATCCTGCAGGGTATACAGGGGTAGCGGCACGGTCTTTTCTTTGAGCCGCTTGGCAACCCGCTTGGCATCGATTTCCTGGATGTGAGCGCTATCGGGCAGCATCACCCCGAGCAGATCAACCGTCGCTGGCGTGGCGTAGATGGACCCCTTGAACCCGGCGCGCGTGAGTTTGGGCAATAGCCCGCTGTGGTCGATGTGGGCGTGGGTCAGCAGGACGAAGTCAATGGACGCCGGGTCGAACGCGAACGGCTCGTGGTTGCGTGCTGCTGCTATACGCCCACCTTGAACCATGCCGCAATCGACCAGGAAGCGGACATTAGCCGCTTCGACCAGAAAGCACGATCCGGTGACTTCTCGGGCTGCGCCCAAAAAACTGAGTTTCATAGGGCGTTCACTCGGGTTTTCGCATCGGGCAAGTGCTGAGGCCAAGCAGGCGATAGCCAGGACAGCGGCCTGCCAGGCCGGTGAGGAGTGGCATGATTCCAATGAGTCCCAGCCAACGCCAGGATGAGTCCAGCCACAATGGGAGACTGAGCAAAATCAGTCCGATGACGATGCGCACAATGCGGTCGAGATTTCCAACGTTGATTTGCATGACGGTCTCCTTGTGTTGAATCAGCGGCTTGAAAACGCGACGGGGGCGGCAGCGCCCCGCAGCGGATGGGTTGCGGTCGATGCCGTCGTGGATACGTCCCAGCCACCACCAAGGGCCTTGTACAGCGCCACCAGTTGCACGGCGGCGTTGGTATGCGCGCGTGCGGCTGCGGTTTCGGCCTCGTGCAGACTGCGCTGGGCAGCCAGCAGTTCGACCAGCGCAATGTCGCCCGCCGCGTAGCGCGCCTTGGCGTGGCCGTAGCTGGTGCGCGCGGCATCCAGTGCCATACCGCGGCGCTCCAGTGTGTCCAGCCCGCCGTGGTAGTCGCCAAGCGCGCGCTCGGCATCGCCCAGCGCCGCCAGCACGGCCTGCTCATAGGCCAGCGCGGCCTGTCGCTCGGCCGCCTCGCGTGCCCGAATTTCGGCTCGCACACGGCCACCGTCGAACAGGCGCCAGGAAATCAGCGGCAGGATGGAAAAACGCGAGCTGGATGCATCGAACCAATCGCCCGTACTGAGCGCTTGGAACCCGCCGCCGACACCGATGGAGAGTTTGGGGAACAACTCGGCCGTGGCCACGCCGATGTCGGCGGAACTCGCTGCCAGGTGACGTTCCGCAGCCAGCACGTCCGGGCGCCGGCGCAGCATCTCTGCGCGCTCGCCCACCGGCAGCGCCCGCAGCGTGCTCGGCGTCAAGGGGCCATCCAGCAGTGCCAGCTCCCGCTCCGGCGGCGCGCCCAGCAGCACGCCCAGGCTGAGTATCGCGGCGCGCTGACGCGCCTGGATATCCGGGATGAGCGCGTTGACTGCTGTCCATTGGGCGTACGCCGCCTCCACGTCGGCGGCCGACGCGTCGCCCAGCGCATGCCGCAGGCGCACCAATTCCAAGGTCTGCTGCAGCGTATCCAGTGTGGCCTGTTGTGCGTGCAACTCGTAGCGGGCGCCGACGGCGGTGAACCAAGTGCGCGCGACCTCGGCCACGATGCGCATGCGTATGCCCTGCGCCTCGGCTTCGGTCGCCTGCAGGCGGGCGCTGGCGCCTTCCAGCGCCCGCCGCTTGGCCCCGAACAAGTCGGCCTCCCAGGCCGCGTCGAAGCCCGCGTCGTAGATGGTCTGCGTGGCGTCAAGGCCGGGGATCGAACCTACGGGCAGGGGTCCGTTCTCGCTTTGACGGCGCCGGTTGACGCTCGCGCCAGCGGCGGCGGTGGGCAATGCCTCGCCGGCCACACGATCGCGCAGGGCGCGTGCCTCATCGATGCGTGCCGCAGCGTGGCGCAGATCCAGGTTCTGTGCCAGCGCCGTGGCCATCAGGCGATCGAGGATGGGATCGTCCAGTGCAGACCACCATTGGCTCAAGTCTGCGGACTGGGATTCGCTTGCCAACGGCAAGCTCCAGCCGCTGCCGACGTCGACCGGCGGCGGCTCGCGGTAGTCGGGGCCCACGCTTGCGCAGGCAGTCAGCAGCACGCAGGACAGGGCCAGCACGAGCGGACGCGCGCGCCCAGGGGTCAGGCCGGTGACGGTTGCGCGAAGAAAGGGAGTGCGGGGCTTGGATTTCATTGCAGGCGTCCTCGGACGAATACGGTGGCCATGGTCAGCGTGGCGAGGGCGATGACCGCCAGCGGCCACAGGCTGGCGAGAATGTCACCGGGCGGCATGGCCTTGAGAAAGCTGCCTTCGACGATGATGAGGAAATGGGTCAGTGGGATGGCCTGAGCCAGCCATTGCAGGACGACAGGCATGTTTTCCACAGGCGTCGCAAAGCCGGACATCAGCACCGCCGGCACGCCGATGGCGAACGCTCCCAGGATGGCCTGCTGCTGCGTCATGCTGACCGCGGAAATCATCAGACCGATGCCGACCACCGAGGCGATGAACAGCACCAGGCTGGCAAGCAGGAGTGCAAACGAGCCCGTAAACGGGATGCCGAACAGGAAGACGCCCGCGCTGATCATGAACAGGCCCAGCCCGGTGCCAATTGCGAGTGCCGGCAGCGACTTGGAGATGATGATCTCGGGCGTCGAGGTGGGCGACACCAGCAACTGGTCGAAGGTGCCCAGCTCGCGCTCGCGCGCGATCGACAACGAGGTGATCAAGAGCGAGCTGAACAGCGCCAGGATGCCCGTCAGGCCGGGCACGATGAACCAGCGGTAGACCAGATTCGGGTTGAACCAGTGGCGCACGACGACCGGCGTTGGCGCTTGCGCGTCGGGCACGACCTCGGCGCCGACATCGGCGGCGATGGTGGACAGATAGGCCACGGTGATCTGCCCGGAGTTGCTGCGCCGGCCATCGACCAGTACCTGCGCGCGGCCACTTTCGCCGGCGGCGATGGAGCGCGAAAAATCCACCGGGATGGCGAGCGCGGCGATCACCTCGCCACGGTCGATCAGCTCGTGCAGCTGCTGCTGGCTGTCGACATGCCGGACGTGGGTGATGAAGCGGGCGCTGTCCAGGCGCTGTACCAACTCGTGCGACCACCGCCCCGCATCCTGATCGTAGACGGCGATATCGACGTTGCGCACTTCCAGCGTCGCGGCAAAGGCAAACACCAGCAACTGCAGGATCGGCGGCACGAACACCACCATGCGGCTGCGCGGGTCGCGCAGGACGCTGAGTACTTCCTTGATGAACTGGGCGCGCAGGCGGGTGAACGAGAATGCGGAAGTCAACATCGCGTCACTCCAGGTTCTTGCGCGTGGCGCGCTTGGCGATCACGAAGAACAGCACCCCGATCGCCGCCATGGCCGCCAGGTTGGGCAGGAACACGGCCCAGATGTCGCCGGCCAGGAACACCGTCTTCAGCGAATCGACGAAGTAACGCGCCGGAACCAGCCGGGTGATGGCGCGGATCGGTGCCGGCATAGCGTCGATCTCATATAGAAACCCCGACAACATGAAAGCTGGCAGGAAGCCCGTGAACAGCGCGATCTGCGCGGCCAGGAACTGGTTGCGTGCCAATGAGGAAATCAGCAGACCCTGACCCAGCGCCGGCACCATGAACACCGCCGACAAGAGCAACAGGGACAGCAAAGAGCCGCGCATCGGGACGCCGAACACGAACACCGCCAGCGCCGCTGCGCCCAGCGTGGACAGCATGCCGAGCACGAAGTACGGTAGCAGCTTGCCGATCAGGATTTCGGCCACCGAGGCCGGCGTGGACAGCACTGCCTCCATGGTGCCGCGCTCCCATTCACGCGCCACCACCAGTGCAGTCAGCATGGTGCCGATGATGGTCATGACGATGGCGATGGCGCCGGGAATCAGTGCGCGTCGGCTTTCCAGCTCGGGGTTGAACCAGTAGCGCGGCTCCAGCATGATGGACTGCGCTGGTGCTCCGACGTCCAGTCCGGCACGCCAGGACTGGACCACGCCACGGGCGTAGTTCTCGACGTAGTTGGCGGTATTGGGGTAGGAGCCATCGGTGACGATCTGCACCAGCGGCTCGCTGCCACGGAGGGCCAGACGCTGCTCGATATCTTGCGGGATCACCACGTAGCCGCGCAGGTCGCCTGAGACCAGTTGGTCGGCCACTTCGCGTCGGTCATGAGCGAAGTGCGTATCCAGGAAGCGGGTGCCCGAAAACGCTGCGGCCAGCGACTGTGCCGATGCGCCGGGTGACTCCAGGACCACGCCGACACGGACATCCTTCGCATCCAGCGACACCGCATAGGCGAACAGCAGCAGCAACACCACCGGCAGCACGAACGCGATCAGCAGCGTCGATGGGTCGCGCAGCGCCTGGTAGCTTTCCTTGGTCACCAGAGCGATCAAGCGCCGCAGATCAAAACGGCGCAAGTCGGTCTGCAGGGGGCCACTCCCGTCTTTGTGCATTGTGGCGCCGTTCATGTGGCGGCCTCCAGCTCACGGTCTGACGACTCCACCAGATGAATGAAGGCGTCCTCCATCGTCGGGTCGGGTCGTTCGGGGCTGACCGCCGAACGTTTGAGCGCGTCGGGCGTATCCAGCGCGATCAGTTGCGCACGCGAGAGCATGGCTACGCGGTCGCAGTATTCGGCCTCGTCCATGAAGTGGGTGGTGACCATGATGGTCACGCCCTTGCGGGCCAGTCCGTTGATGTGGGTCCAGAATTCACGCCGGGTGATCGGGTCCACGCCCGAAGTGGGTTCATCCAGGAACAGTACGGGCGGCCGGTGCATCAGCGAACAAGCCAATGCCAGGCGCTGCTTGTGGCCCAGCGGCAGGGAATCGGGCGTGGCGGACAGCCAGTCGCCCAGATCGAAGGTTTCGATCATCTCGGCAATGCGCTCGCGCCGGGTGTTGCCTTCCAGTCCGTAGACGCCGGCCGAGAATTCCAGGTTCTGCTGCACCGAGAGCAGGCCGTAGAGCGAAAACTTCTGCGCCATGTAGCCGAGCCGGCTCTTGGCTGCGCCGGTGGCGCGGCGCAGATCATGGCCCACCACATGCGCTTCGCCAGCAGTGGGTTTCAACAGGCCGCACAACATCTTGAAGGTGGTGGACTTGCCCGCGCCGTTGGGGCCGAGCAGACCGAAGATTTCGCCCTTTTGCACCTCGAAGCTGACGTTGTCGGTGGCGGTGAACTCGCCGAAGCGCTTGGTGAGGTTTCGGCACGACACGGCAATGTCGGAACCCAGCTCAACCGGCGGCAGACGCTCGGCCAGCGTCGAAGTGCCGCCGGGGCCGCCACCGAGCAGATCGATGAAGGCGTCTTCGAAGCGCGCGGGCACCTGCGCCAGCTCCACTCGCGCCTGATCGGACAGGGCCTGGAGCTGCTCCGCCTCGGCGCCCTCGCGCAACACCACGCGCACGCCGGCGCCCTGGATCACGCCATCGCTCACGCTGGGCAGGTCGAGTGCCTGGGTCAGGACCGCTCGGCGCTCGGCACCGACGTCTTCCAGACGGAAACTGCGGCCTTCAAGCTGCGCGGTCAGCTCCTGCGGCGGGCCATCGAACAGGAGCTGCCCTTGGTTCAGCAGCAGCACGCTCTCGCAGCGCTCGGCTTCGTCGAGATAGGCGGTGGACCAGACCACGGCCATGCCGTCATCGGTCAGCGCCTGCACCATGCGCCACAAGTCCTGGCGGCTGACCGGGTCGACACCCACGCCCGGCTCGTCCAGCAGCAGCACCTTCGGCCGCGCCATGAGCGCACAGGCAAGGCCCAGCTTCTGCTTCATGCCGCCGGAGAGCTTGCCGGCCAGGCGCTTGGTGAAGGGTCCGAGCCGCGTGAAGTCCAGCAGCTCGGCAAACAGATCGGCGTTGCGGTCCGCATCCATACCGCGCAACTGCGCATACAGGCGCATGTTCTCCATCACCGACAGGTCTTCGTACAGGCCAAAGCGTTGCGGCATGTAGCCACTGGCGACATGAATGGCGTCGTTGTCCTTGACCACGTCAAAGCCTGCCAAGGTGACGTGGCCGGCGTTCGGCACCAGGAGGCCGGTCAGAATCCGCATCAGCGTCGTCTTGCCAGCGCCGTCGGGGCCGACCAGACCCGTCAGCCGCCCATAGTGGATGCGCGCGCTCAAGCCCCGCAGCGCCTTTACGTCGCCGAAATGCTTGTCCACGTCTTCGATGACGACGGCAGCGTCTTCGCCCGCACCCGCAGGCACGGCGGCGATGGCAGGGCTTGCCTGCATCTCAACGCCCCCCCGGGATACTGGTGCCGGCTTTCGCATCGACCTCGATCGTCACCGGCATGCCCTGGCGCAAGGCACTGTCGCTGTCGGCTTCGTCGATGACGATGCGCAGGCGGTAGACCAGATCCGTGCGCAAATCCGTCGTCTCCACCGTCTTGGGGGTGAACTCGGCGCGCGGCGAGATGAAGCCGATCTGGCCGCGATAGACCTTCTCTGATGAATCGCTTTTGACGCGCACCACAGTACCGGGCGCGATGCGCCCCAAGTCCGACTCGCCCACGTAGGCGCGCACGTAAACCGGCTTGTCCAGGCTCAGGCTGTAGACCGCGCTCTGGCTTGCGACCATGCTGCCGGGCTCCCGCACTCGTGCGATGACGGTGCCGCTACTGGGCGCCATCAACTCGGTGTCCGCCAAGGCTGTCGTGGCTTGCGCTGCGGCGGCCTGTGCGGCCGCAAGGCGAGCTTCTGCCGCGGCGATGTCTTCCTTGCGAAAACCTTCGGATGCTTGCGACAGGGCCGCCTTGGCCGCTTCGACGCCAGCGGTTGCCTGGTCGCGCGCCGTGCGGGCGGCATCGACCGTGCGCTGGCTGCTGGCGCCCGATGCCAGCAGGCCACTCTGGCGCTGGAAATTGCGCTCGGTCTCGGTGGCGAGCGCCTGGGCCTGCCTGAGGGCTTCGCGCGCCTGGGTGATTTCCTGCGGTCGCAGGCCGCGGCGCAGCTTGGCCAGTTCCGCCTGCGCCACCTGCACCTGGGCCTGTGCTGCCGCAAGTGCTTCCCGATAGGGTTGCGCGTCAAGCGCCGCCAGGCGCGCGCCCGCGCTGACGGCATCGCCCTCATCGAAAGCCATTTGCATCACGCGCCCGGGCTGACGGAAGGCCAGTTGCACCTCGCGGATGTCGACGTTGCCGTAGAGGCGCAATGCATCTTGTTGTCCATGGTCGCGCGACAGCCAGAACGCCAGTGCGCCGCCAAGAGCGAGCACGACGACGGCGATCACGACCCAACGGGTTTTCTTGAAGAGGAGGTTTGGAGTTTTCATCGATGGGTTTCCGCTGGATAAAGGTGCTCAGTGCTCGCGTGCGACCGGCGCATTCGCCGCTGACCGGCGCCAGGCGATGGCCGCTATGCCAGCCCACACCAACGTGCGCAGCGTCATGGCGACCACCGTGCGTCGCTCCCAGGCGCCACCCAGAGCCACATGCACTCCGAAAGCGAGGAACACGAGTGCGGTCGCCACCGTGATGACAATCGCCAACCACGCGGCCCAGCGCCGGCGCATCCACAAGCCGACGCCGGCGACGATGTAGGCGAACCCGGCCAGAAAATTGAACCAGAGCACGAAAGGCACATAGTGGCCGGCGGCTTGGCGCGCCGCGCCGTCGACAAACAGAACGGCGCCGCCCTCCCGAAGAGTGAGCAGGCCGAAGCCGATCGCGAGCGGGGAGATCAGCCAGTGCCAGATGCTGCGTTGTGGATGAGTGGTCATCTTCATGGCCTTTACTTGATCGCGGAAACTCCCAAGCCTTCGCCGTCGTCGCGGTGTGCGTGTGCGTTCCGCCGGGCGGTCGGGCTGAGTGTTGAATGACGCGGATTCGCGCTGGAGGCGCAACGCGATCGCATGACCGTGGTGTGCCTCTCGGCCGACCGGGCAACTGCGTGGCGGCAGGATGGAAGGCGTTTCATCGGGTGTGCGTGATGCCACGGAGATAGATGGCAAACACGGCTGGCGCATCACGACGGATGCGACTGACCTTGCCGGCCAACAGCGACTGCATGACCAGTCCCTGGATCGTGCCGATGAACAACACGGCGGCGGCATCTACGTCCAGATCCGCATCCAGGTCGCCTTGGGCCTTGCCTGCCTCCATCAGGCGGCGCAGGCGCTGTTCGTATTGACGGAGCAAGGTCTGCACCATCCGCTTGGCGAGCGTCTCGCCAGAGCGTTGCAGTTCTCCGAACAGCATGCGCGGCACGCCGGGATGCTTGGCCACGAAGTCGATGTGCGTCATGAACATGGCTTCGAGTGCCGCGGCAGGAGACGCGGCGCCCTCGGCCGCCTTGTCCACGCGCACCAGCAGACGCTCACCGACCCAGGTCATCGTTGCCTCCAGGATCGCGTCCTTGGTGGGGAAGTGGCGAAACAGCGCGCCCTGCGTCAAACCCATTCGATCGGCGATGGCCGTGGTCGTGATTTCGGCCGGGTTTTGCTCCGCGGCCAAGTCCACCACCGCTTGCACTGTGGCAGCACGCCGCTCTTCAGCGGACAGATGTTGAGGACGTTCGCTCACCGATCAGACTCCATAAAGTAAGTGACTTATTACTATCCTAACATGCAATACATCCGCGTCGCAAGATCGGGAATACGGTTCATCGCATGGGAAAGGATGGTTCCTGCCCCATCCATGGATCGTGGCCAAGTGAGCTGACGAGACCCAGGTAGCGAACACACTCCTCTGGCACATCATGAGTAATCGGTCGGCAGGTCGGCCACCCCATTCAGAGCAAGAGAAGCGGTTTCGTTCGAGCGAAGGCGGAAATCCCCCGGGCGTTCTTCAAGGCTTTGCATCTTTTCCCGTAGGCATTATGATAGTAATAAGTTACTTACAACATCGGAAGGCCAGAGATGAACACCCTTGCCATACCTGACAAGCCCGCGCCGGCACCGTCCGAAGTCGTCTGTCGCCCCGATGTCCTTGATACGCTTGCGAACGCGTGCCGGGCACGCGGCACTGGCGGGTTGTCACCGGCGGCGGGTTTGCTGGCTTGGTACGACTGGGCGCTGCACCTGAGCCTTTCACCGGGCAAGCAGCGCAGCCTGATCGAAAAGGGATTGCACAAGCAGCGACGCTTGGCGCGCTACGTCGCGCACGCTGCAAGTGCCCACGGCTGCCCCACGTGCATCGAGCCGTTGGAGCAGGATCGGCGCTTCGAGGCGCCGGCCTGGCAGCAATGGCCGTTCAACGTGATCCACCAGGGCTTTTTGCTGCAGCAGCAGTGGTGGCACAACGCCACCACCGGCGTGCGCGGCGTGTCGCGCCATCACGAGAACATGGTCACTTTCGCTGGGCGGCAGTGGCTGGACATGTGGTCGCCATCGAATTTCATCTGGACCAACCCGGAAGTGCTGGAAGCCATCAGAACCAGCGGCGGCGCCAACCTGTGGCGCGGCGCGATGAACTTCCTCGACGATACACAGCGTCTTGCGCTTGACGATGAACCGGCCGGGGTCGAAGGCTTCAAAGTCGGCCAGGACGTGGCGGTCACACCAGGAAAGGTGGTGTTTCGCAACCACCTGATCGAGCTGATCCAGTACACACCCACGACCCCCGATGTGTATGCCGAGCCGGTGCTGATCGTGCCCTCCTGGATCATGAAGTACTACATCCTCGACCTGTCACCGCACAACTCCATGGTGAAGTACCTGGTCGACCAGGGGCATACGGTGTTCATCCTTTCCTGGAAGAACCCGACCGCGGCCGATCGCGACCTCGGCCTCGAGGATTACCGATGGCTGGGGGTCATGGATGCACTGGACGCGGTCACGGCCATCGTGCCCGAGCGCAAGGTGCAGGCGGTTGGCTATTGCCTGGGCGGCACCTTGCTGACGATCGCCGCAGCCGCGATGGCGCGCGATGGCGACGAACGGCTGCGCAGTTTGACGCTGCTGGCGTCGGAGACCGACTTCCGCGAGTCGGGCGAAATCGCGCTTTTCATCGACGACAGTCAACTTGCCTGGCTGGAAGCCGGGATGTGGGACAAGGGCTATCTCGACGGCAAGCAGATGGCCGCCTCTTTCCAGATGCTCAACTCGCGCGACCTGATCTGGTCGCGCCGCGTGCGCGAGTACCTGCTGGGCGAACGGCAGGAGTTCAATGATCTGATGGCCTGGAATGCCGACGTGACGCGCATGCCGTATCGCATGCACAGCGAGTACCTGCGGCGTTTGTATCTGAACAACGATCTGGCCGAGGGACGCTACCAGGTCGGCGGACGGCCAGTGGCGATCGCCGACATCGAAGTGCCGATGCTCATCGTCGGCACGGTGCGCGACCACGTCGCCCCCTGGCCATCCGTGTACAAGATGCATCTGCTCAGTGATGCGGAACTGACCTTCGTACTGACCAGCGGCGGGCACAACGCCGGTGTGGTCAGTGAGCCAGGGCACCCCCGGCGCAGCTACCAGATTGCGACCCGCAGCGTTGGCGCTCGCTACGTCGATCCGCAAACGTGGCGTACCGAAACCCCGCTGAACGAGGGCTCCTGGTGGCCAGCCTGGCAGCAGTGGCTGGCGCGGCGTTCGACCGAGCGTGTGGCGCCGCCTGCAATGGGCGGCACGCAGGGACCGCTTGGTGATGCACCGGGAACCTATGTGGCAATGCGCTGATACGACGCGCTGAAGCTGAGATAAGGCCAGACCATTTCAAAGGGACATCACTAAAGATGGCCCACACCCGCCCCGAAGGGGGCCCACCATGACCGAAGGGCACTGCAATGAGCAACGAACTGCCAATCCATCTCTACAAAGCCAATGCCGAGCTGCAACTGCAGATCACGCGCTTGCTGCAGGAGAGCAGCCATCACTGGCTCGAAGTCATGCAACAGCTCAGCGCTGGCAGCGTGCTGGAGACCACCTCGCGCATCCAGGGCCTCCAACAGGCGGCCGACTGGCAAGCGCTCGCGACCTTGCCGTCCGAAGTGTTCTGGCGTCTGTGCCAAGGCCGCATGGGCGATGCCCAAGCGGTCGGGCAAGTAGCAGCCAAGAGCCAGACGGCCTTTGCCAATGGACTGCGCCAGGCGCTCACGACTTGGCAGGAGTCTGTCTCCGAGGCATTCGGCGCGAGTGGCGACGCAGCCTCTTTCACGCAGCTTTGCCAGCGCTGGACCCAGCCCTGGACCGCCCCAAGCGCCGTACCCCAGGGCAAGACCAAGAAATGAGGGGACGGCAATGAATACGACGCAACGGACGGCGCTGGTGACGGGAGGCAACCGGGGGTTGGGCGCTGCGATCGCCCGTGCCCTGTACGATGCCGGCCACCGCGTGATCGTCACGCATACCCCCGGCAACACCACGATTGGCCAGTGGCAGCAAGCGCAAGCGACACAGGGCTACAAATTTGCTGCCTACGGGGTGGATGTATCGAACTACGAATCAACGCAGGAAATGGCGCGGCGCATCCACGCCGACGGTCATCGGATCGACATCCTGGTGAACAACGCCGGCATCACCCGCGATGCAACGCTGCGCAAGCTCGACAAGGCCGGTTGGGATGCCGTACTGCGCACCAACCTGGACTCCATGTTCAACGTCACCAAGCCATTCATCGATCCGATGGTCGAGCGCGGCTGGGGTCGCATCGTCAACATCTCGTCGATCAACGGCAGCAAGGGCCAGTTCGGGCAGACCAATTATTCGGCGGCCAAAGCCGGCGTGCACGGGTTCACGAAGGCGCTGGCGCAGGAGGTCGCGCGCAAGGGTGTGACGGTCAACACCGTGTCGCCGGGTTATCTGGCCACCGAGATGGTGATGGCGGTGCGGGAGGACATGCGCCAGAAGATCATCGATGCGATTCCGGTTGGCCGTCTGGGCCAGCCGGACGAGATTGCGGCACTTGTCGCCTTCATCGCCAGCGAAGCCGCCGCCTTTATGACCGGCAGCAACGTGGCGATGAACGGCGGCCAGCATATGTATTGAGTAGTCGAGGGGCCTGCGGCATGAAAGTCTGGACCATTCGCTTGGGCAGTTCACCGAAGAGCATCCTTTACACACTCGGGTGCTCGGACACGAAGCATGCGCATTGACACAAGGGTGTTTGCGTGCTGACGGATAGTGATCTGCAAGCCCTCCGGTTGACCGCACGTTTAGCAGGCGTCGTCACCCTGATCCTGATTGACATCCCCATCGCTTGGTGGCTGGCCCGTACCAAGACCTGGTGGAAAGGGCCGATGGGAGGCTGCCTTGGAGCCTAGATTGCTACGCTATTTCGTTGCAGTCGCGGAAGAGCTGCATCTCGCCCGCGCGGCCGAGCGTCTCGGGATCGAGCAATCTCCCGTATCGCGAGCAATGCGCGACCTGGAAAGCCAGCTTGGCGTGCAGTTGTTCGACCGCAGCACCCGCCTGACGCGGCTGACCTGGGCCGGCCAGGTGTTCCTAGGCGAATGCCGACGCGTGATGGCCACCGTGGAGCAGGCAGTCAAGAGTGCCAAGGCGGCGGCACAGGGCTACCAGGGCCATCTGCGCATCGCGATCTGCGACGGCCTGGCGCAGCCCCGCATCGCCACCTTGCTGGCACGCAGCCGCGAGGAGGAGCCCGAGATGGAGATTCGCGTCTTCGAGCTGCCGTTCGCGCAGCAGCTCAAGACGTTGCACGACGATCTGCTGGACATCGGCTTTGCGTTGTCAAACGCGGTACATGATGGCCTCGTCGCCGAGCCGGTGTGGACCGATCCGCTGTCGGTGATCGTGCCCGCACGCCACCCCTTGCTGGCACACGTGCAGGTGCCGCTGACCGAAGCCCTGAAGTTCCCGCTGGTTCTGTGCCATCCCGAATCGGGATCGGGCTGCCGCCATCAGATTCAAGCGCTGCTGCAGGACGCAGGCACGCCGCTCAAGCTGGTCGATGAAGTGACCAGCCTGGGCGTGATGCTGACCCTGGTCGGTGCCGGCTACGGCATCGGCTTCGCCATCGCCTCGCAGGTGCAGACGCTACAGCGCCCGGACATCTCCATTCGTCCCTTGGCCGGCAGCCCACCGGTGCTCTCTACCTACCTGCTGCGCCGCCGGGGCGAACCCTCGGAGCCCATGAAGCGGTTCATCGAGCGGGCGAAAGGCGGGCGGGACCGCGCCTGTCGATGATGAGTCAATCCTTTGAGGACGCAGCTCACCTGTCCGTAGCGGCCTGTGGCGTGATGTGCCAGTGGACAGATAGACTTCGGTATGAAATCCGATGCTCTGGCTGTTGATGGATGTGCTTGGCTCGCTTTGGATCACCCGCAACGGCCTGCGTTGACCAGGCCGAAGACTTGAGTCCACAATCGAGTCCATTCCGTGACGCTTGGATCGGAAAAAACGTTCGTAATAAACGAGTTAGCGACCGGGTGCTGTTCCCTTCGCCCGCTCCAGACACCTAACGTTAAAGCCCTGTTTTTACAGGGCTTTTTCGTTTCTGGTTTTTGGTGGTGTCGAAGAAGTGTCGAAAAGGTCCAGCCGTACGGGCTGTGATCAGATGGACGAAAGCGCCTGGATGACGTGCTTCGGATCGTTATGAATAGCGCGCAGCAGCGCCTTTGCCGGTCCGGTCGGTTCGCGTCGGCCTTGTTCCCAATTACGCAACGTACCCAGTTGAACATCGATCATGGCTGCGAACTTGGCCTGGGTCAGCCCGGTCGCCTTGCGGATATCCTTCACCTGCAGCGAGTCGACGACGAATTCCCGCGAGGCCTGACGTTCGCCACGGTGAATCTCGTCCATCTGCTGGACGCTTTCCAGAAGGTCTTCGAAGAATTTGCTCATGGTGATTACTCCACCGCTCGATGATTTGCTTGAGCACCTTGCGCTCGTCTGCTGTCAGGTCCTCCTGATCTAAACACCCTCAGCTAGATCCCGCAGCCATGAGGGGATATCGATCATTCCATGCAAAACACGCCAAATCTCAATGTGGCTCGGACATTCCACGTAGAACACCACGTAGGGATACCGCTTGAGCTGCCAGGATCGTAGCCCCGGAATATCCAGCTCATGTGCGTAGCGGTTGGAGCCTGATTCTGGGTGTCGACTGAGCTGTTTATAGGCGCGCTCCAGCGCATCAATCAGCCCCAACGCAGCCTTATCGGCCTCACGCTCCAAGTAGTATGAAATCGCTCTATCGACGTCCTCGCGCGCTAGCGCTCTTGGGATGACGGGCTTTTGCTTCATCCGCGAGCATTCCGAACCCAATCACGTAGGGATTCGAAGTAGTCTGCATCAACGGGAGCAGTCGAAGCCGAGGCTGCTCCCGCCAATAGCAGACCACGAAGGTGCTGGCGGTCCTGGTCCTTGCGGATCAATTCGCGGACGTATTCACTACTGGTGCCGTAGCCACGCTGATTGACTTGTTCGTCCACGAAGCTCTTCAGCGTATCGGGAAGGGAGATGTTCATGGTGCTCATGCGGCTAGCCCCGTTTGGCAAAAATTGGCAAGAACCACTTTAGCGCGTTGCTAAACGCGGTGTCGATAAAGCATCGAAAACAATGTGCGAATTGCGCCGAAACGAGCAGACGGTTCAGCCCCGAAACCGCGTAACAACACGCTTTGAGCCGAAACGACACACAAAGCAAAAGGGCCGTTTCCCTTCGCCCGCTCCATATCCCAAATGAAAAAGCCCTGTTCCTACAGGGCTTTTTCATTTCTCGCCGTTCGCGCTGTCATCCATCCGGAGGCTGGCTAATCCATCAGTCAGTCGCGCCGCCAATGGCGTGGGCCTTCATTTGATTTCGCCTGGTGATACGTTCTGCGGGAAATCTTCTGAGGCGTCTGCTGTTGCCCCTTGTACTTGTGGGCGGGACCGGCGCCGTGGTACCTGGGCGGATACGCGCCCTTACCTCGATGCTGCGGCACATGCTTGCCGCCGTCGTAGCGCGGTGGCGGTGCATAGTGGCGGTAGTCGTGGCGCTCATAGCGGTAGTAGCGAATCGGATAGACCTCGTAATGACGGTCTCGATACCCGCTGTAATAGTGCGAATGGCGATAGCCATAATCGCCATGGCCATAGACTGTGCAGCCGCCAAGCAGGGCCAGGACGGCAAGGATTATAGGAGTTCGGGACATGAGGATGCCCTCCTGAGAGGTGTGGCCGGCATTGCCGGCCTTACCCGAGCGGGGCGTGTCAGCAGTTGCCCTTCTTCGCCTGCCCCGGCGGGCAGTGCGGAGGGCCGCCGACATCACCAATGTCGATGCCGATACCCGGCAGGCGCAGGCTGCAGCCGGTTACCAGAAGAGCTGCGAACACCAGCGCAGCAACGCGGGCAATCATCAGCAGCTCCCTTTCATACGATGTCCGGGCGGACAGAAGTGGCCACCGTGGCCGTAGCCACCTAGATCGACACGCACCGCATCGGCATCACCGACCCGGGCATGAATCCCCGGCGCACTGAAGCTGCAACCACTCAGGGCCAGTACGCTGGCAATCAACGTCACGGTTAAGACTCTCATCGGAATACTCCTGATTTTCCGCAAGGCGAAGCCTCGATAAGCCAGCTGCGCAAGACGCAACTCGACAACTGATTTGACTTCCGACGAGACGACTCGTTCCCTACTCGGGCAATGCGGCTCACGCCAGTGGCGAGAGCCGCTGGCTAGGCTCAGCCGGCGTGGTAATCGGCGTCGGCCTCCTCGAAGCGCTTGACGATGCTCGCTGCCGGCTCGGCGCCCAGCTTGCTCACCACCACGATGGCCAGGCTGGCGAGGATGAAGCCCGGGATGATCTCGTACAGCCCCAGGCCGATGAGTTCCTTCCACACCACCACGGTGATCGCTCCGACCAGCATGCCCGCCAGCGCGCCGTTGCGCGTCATGCGCTTCCACAGCAGCGAGATCAGCACCACCGGTCCGAACGCCGCACCGAAGCCGGCCCAGGCGTAGGACACCAGGCCCAGCACCTTGCTTTCCGGGTTGGAGGCGATGCCGATGGCGATCAGCGCGATCAGCAGCACCATCGCCCGGCCGACCCAGACCAGTTCGGTCTGCGAGGCGTTCTTGCGCAGCATCGCCTTGTAGAAGTCCTGGGTCAGCGCGCTGGAGCTCACCAAGAGCTGCGCACTCAAAGTGCTCATCACCGCCGCCAGCACCCCGGAGAGGATGATCCCGGCGACCCACGGGTTGAACAGGATCTTCACCAGTTCCATGAATACCCGCTCGCCGTTCTGGCTCACCGCGCCGGCCAGTTCCGGGTGGTCGGCGAAGTAGGCGATGCCGAGGAAACCCACCGCCACCGCGCCGGCCAGGGTCAGGATCATCCAGGTCATGCCGATGCGCCGCGCATTGGGAATGGTCTTGATCGAGTCGGCGGCCATGAAGCGCACCAGGATGTGCGGCTGGCCGAAGTAGCCCAGGCCCCAGGCCAGCAGCGAGATGATCGCGACGAAGGACAGCCCGCGGAACATGTCGAAGTTGGCCGGGTTCTGCGCCGCGATGGTGGCCATCGCCGTGTCCATGTCGCCCAGCGCGAGGATGACGAACATCGGCGTGACCAAGAGCGCGAAGATCATCAGCGTGGCCTGCACGGTGTCGGTCCAGCTCACCGCCAGGAAGCCGCCGATGAACACGTAGAGGATGGTCGCCGCCGCGCCGATCCACAGTGCATATGCGTAGGGCACGCCGAAGGTGGACTCGAACAGCCGCGCGCCGGCCACCACGCCCGAGGCGCAGTAGATGGTGAAGAACACCAGGATCACCAGCGCCGAGAAGATCCGCAGCAGCCGGCTGTGGTCCTCGAAGCGGTGCGAGAAGTAGTCCGGCAGGGTCAGCGCGTTGTGGTTGTGCTCGGTGTGCACCCGCAGCCGCCCGGCGACGAACAGCCAGTTGAGCCAGGCGCCGACGATCAGGCCGATGGCGATCCAGCTTTCCGACAGGCCGGCGACGAACACCGCCCCGGGCAGGCCCATCAGCAGCCAGCCGCTCATGTCCGAGGCGCCCGCCGACAGCGCGGTGACGAAGCTGCCGAGGCTGCGCCCGCCGAGGATGTAGTCGGAGAAGTTCTTGGTGGCGCGGTAGGCGATGAAGCCGATCAGGATCATCGCCGCGATGTAGATCAGAAAGGTGATCAGCGTGGGTGTACTGACGCTCATTGTGTATCCCTCGTTAGTTGTTGTTCGGCGCAACGCGAGTGGCCCGCGCGACGCCTTGGCAGAGGGCGATGGCGAAAAAGGCCATCACCTGCGACAGGCCCAAGCCAGGCCCGTCAGTGGCGGAAGAGCGTCCGCCAACTGTTCCGGTTGTTGTTCTGGTCCAGCAGCGAAACAGCCGTAGGGTGGATGGCCGAAGCCATCCACCAACCCGCTGCTATGCGCGTGGCTGCATGCGCGTGGAAAATCGCTTCGCGAGTTTTCCACCCTACGGTTCAATCGTCGCCGAGCGACAGCAGCGAGGCGTTGCCGCCCACCGCCGTGGTATTGGTCGAGGTGCTGCGCTCGTTGGTGAAGCGCAGCAGGTAGCTGGGCCCGCCGGCCTTCGGTCCGGTGCCGGACAGCCCGCAGCCACCGAACGGCTGCACGCCGACCACCGCGCCGATCTGGTTGCGGTTGACGTAGAGGTTGCCGACCCGCGCAAGCCGCTCGATACGCTCGGCGGTTTCCTCGTTGCGGCTGTGCACGCCGAGGGTCAGGCCGTAGCCGGTGGCGTTGATCGCCGCGACGACCTTTTCCAGGTCTTCCGCGTCGTAGCGCACCACGTGCAGCACCGGGCCGAAGTGCTCCTTCCTGAGTTCCTCGATGCCACCGATCTCGAAGGCCACCGGCGCGACGAAATGGCCATCGAGCCCTTCCGGCAGCGTGGCCTCGGCGATCAGGCGGCCCTCGCCCTTGAGCTGGTCGATGTGCGCCAGCAGCGCGTCGCGCGCCTCCTGGTCGATCACCGGGCCGATATCGTTCTCGCGCAGGTGCGTCGGCCCGACCTTCAATTCGGCCATGGCGCCCTTGAGCAGATCGATCACGCGGTCGGCGATGTCGCGCTGCACGTAGAGCACGCGCAGCGCCGAACAGCGCTGGCCGGCGCTGGTGAAGGCGGAACCGACGGCATCCTTGATCACCTGCTCGGGCAGCGCGGTGGAATCGACGATCATCGCGTTCTGCCCGCCGGTCTCGGCGATCAGCGTGGCGATCGGGCCTTCCTTCTCCGCCAACTGGCGGTTGATGATGCGCGCGGTGTCGGTCGAGCCGGTGAAGCACACGCCGACCACTCGCGGGTCGCGACAGAACACACCGCCCAGGGTGGCACCGTCGCCGGGCAGGAAGGCGATCGCCTCCTTCGGCAGGCCGGCCTCGAACATCAGCTCCAGCGCGCGCGCGGCGATCAGGCTGGTCTGCTCGGCCGGCTTGGCCAGCACGGTGTTACCAGCGACCAGCGCCGCGCTGATCTGGCCCAGGTAGATGGCCAGCGGGAAGTTCCACGGGCTGACACAGACGAACACGCCGCGGCCTTCATGGAACAGCTCGTTGCGCTCGCCGGTCGGGCCCTTGAGCTCTTCGCGGCCGAGCTTCAGCCGTGCCTGCTGCGCGTAGTAGCGGCAGAAGTCCACGGCCTCGCGCACTTCGTCGATGCCGTCCTGCAGCGACTTGCCGGCTTCCACCGTGCACAGCGCCATCAGCTCGGCGCGGTTCTGCTCGAGCAGTTCGGCCAGGCGCTCGAGAATCGCCGCGCGCTGCTCCACCGGCGTTCCGTTCCAGCGCGGCCAGGCGGCGGCCAGCGCATCGATGGCCTGACGCGCCTGCTCGGCCGTGGCGAACTGCGCACGGCCGACGACCTTGTTCAGCTCATAGGGGCAACGCACATCGCTGGCGGTGCCGCTCAGGCGCTGGCCGCCGATCACCGGTGCGGCCTGCCACTGGCGGTCGAGGAAGGGTTGGTAGGCGCTAGCCAGTTCGTTCCATTGTTGCTGGATATTCATGTTGATCCCTTGGGAGTTCTTGCGGGTGCCGTACAGCGCCGGCGGCAGCGGAATGCGCGGGTTGCCCAGCGCGGCGAAGGTGCGCAGCTGGCTGACCGGATGGTCGATCAGCGACTCCACCGGCACGCGCGGGTCGACCAACTGGTGGACGAACGACGAATTGGCGCCGTTCTCCAGCAGGCGCCGCACCAGGTAGGGCAGCAGGTCCTTGTGGGCGCCGACCGGGGCGTAGATGCGCACGTTCTTGCGGTAGGTCTCGATCACCGTGTCGTACAGCGCATCGCCCATGCCGTGCAGGCGCTGGAACTCGAATTCGCGCGGCTCGGCGGCCTCTTCGGCCATCGCCAGGATGCAGCTGACGGTGTGCGCGTTGTGGCTGGCGAACTGCGGGTAGATCACCCCGCGGGTGTGCTCGGAAAGCAGGTAGCGGGCGCAGGCCAGGTAGGAAGTGTCGGTGCCCTCCTTGCGGGTGAACACCGGGTAGCCGTCGAGCCCCTGCACCTGGCACTGCTTGATCTCGCTGTCCCAGTAGGCGCCCTTGACCAGGCGCAGCGGGATGCGCGCACCGAGTTCGCGGCCGAGCAGCGTCAGCCACACCAGCACGGGCAGGCAGCGCTTGGAATAGGCCTGGATGACCAGGCCGAACTCGCCCCAGCCGGCGATCGCCGGGTCACGCATGAGCTTTTCGTACAGCTCCAGCGACAGCTCCAGGCGATCGGCTTCCTCGGCGTCGATGGTGATGCCGACGTCGCGCTGGCGCGCCAGGATGGCCAGTTCGCGGACGTTGGCGAACAGCTCGCTGAGCACGCGTTCGCGCTGGGCGACTTCATAACGCGGATGCAGCGCCGACAGCTTGATCGACACCGACGGACGCGGGCCGGGACCGACCTGCGGCTCGGCACCCACGGTTTCCACCGCCTGGCGATAGTCGGCCATGTACTTGGCGGCATCCTCGGCGGTCAGTGCGGCCTCGCCGAGCATGTCGAAGGAATAGGTGTAGCCCTTCTCGCGCTCGGGCCGGCCGTTCTTCAGCGCCTCGGCGATGCTGCGGCCGAGCACGAACTGCTTGCCCATCAGCTTCATCGCCTGGTTCATCGCGGCGCGGATCACCGGCTCGCCGGAGCGCTTGAGCAGCCGGCCGATGACGTTCTTCGGGCGGCCATCGGCAGTTTCCGGATCGACCACCTTGCCAGTCATCACCAGCCCCCAGGCGGCGAAATTGACCAGCACGTTGTCGCTCTGGCCGAGATGGCGCTCCCATTCGGCGGCGTTGAGCTTGTCGCGGATCAGCGCATCGGCGGTGGCCGAATCCGGCACCCGCAGCAGCGCCTCGGCCAGGCACATCAGCATCAGCCCTTCCTGGGTGTCCAGGCTGTACTGACGCAGCAGCGCATCGAGGGTATCGACGGCGTTCTCGCGGCCGCGCACGGTCTCGATCAGGCTGCGGGCACGCTCGCGAATCGCGGCGATACCCGCCTCGCCTGGATCGGCCAGCTGCAGCAGTTCGGTGAGATAGGCCGCCTCGTCAACGCTGTAGTTGGCGCTGATGGCGGGAAAGAATTCTGCTGCTGTCTGGTTGGCGAAGGCGCCATCCAGCACGTGACCGGCCTTGAACATCGCGCCGCTCCTCCAGTGTGGGTGTGTTTGTAATAGGTCTAGCCCATCGATCCGGGCGCGGGACGTCACCGGGCGGATCGTTGCTGAGCGGATGCCGGAATGTAGGGGCTATGCAGCGCGCCGTTCTTGCAAAAGACTCCGGAGTTTTTGCAAAAGGCTGCGAAACTCGAGGACGAAATGCGCCTCGCACCAGGATGGGGCGGCCTTCGGGCGCCCTGCGCCGGTCCCGCACCAGAACGGGCCGGGCTCAGCCCTCGGTATCGCGCAAGCGCTTGGGCGTCAGGCCCAGATAGCGGCGGGTCGCGGTGGTCAGCGCGCTCTGGCTGGAAAAACCGCACTCCTCGGCGATGCGTACCAGCGGCAGCGGCGTCTCGCGCAGCAGGCGGGCGGCGCGATCGAGGCGGGTCTTGAGCATGTACTGATGGGGCGTCAGGCCGACACTGTCCTTGAATTGCGCATGGAAGTGTCCTGGGCTCAGGCAGGCGACCTGGGCCAGCTCGGCAACGGTGATGCGCCGTGCCAGGTTGTGCTGGATGTGATTGTCGAGCCGCTGCAGATCCAGCGGGCCGGCCGGGCGTGGCTGCGATTCGCCGAACAGCCGCAGGTGCAGTGCCCGCAGCAACACGCCGCCCAGCGCGCGGGCGAGCAGCGGATCGCTGCCGTAGCGGGCGAGTTCGGCACCGGCATAGGCCAGCAGGTTCTGGAAGTCGGCATCCAGCGCCGGATAGCGCGGCGCCTCGAACAGCCGGGCGAGCAGCTGCGGATCGTCGAGGCAGGCATCCTGCTCGTCCAGGTCGATGATCAGCATGCGGTTGTCGCCCATGCCGGCGAAGCCATGGTCGGCATCACCCGGCACCAGGCAGGCGCGCATCCGGCAGACCTCGCCGCCGGAGCCCGCCACTTCGAACTCCGCGCGCCCAGCCAGCGACATCACCAACTGGTGATAATCGTGGGCATGCTGGTGGGCCTGGTCATCCAGGCGGAGCAGACGGGCATTGAGCATGACGGCACTCTACCGAAGCCGGCCCCCCATGCCCACCCCCGGCTCCCGCATCGCCGCGGGATTGAAATCATCCATCGCACCACCCATCTAAGTTGCACGTATTCGTAACGGGTGCCGCATGAACGACGACGTCAACCAGGACAATCTCGAGCAGGAAATCATTTCCGCCAACGGGCTCGTGCTGCCGGACCAGCAGCAGCCGGACAAGCTCTACATCATCCCCATCCACAACCGGCCGTTCTTCCCGGCGCAGGTGCTGCCGGTGATCGTCAACGAGGATCCCTGGGCCGAGACCCTCGAGCGCGTGGCCAAGACGCCGCACCAGCGCGTGGCGCTGTTCTTCGTCGACTCGCCGGTGCTGGACATGGCCACCTTCGACCCGGCCAGCCTGCCGGAGCACGGCACCATGGTCCGCGTGCACCATGCCTCGCAGGAAGGCGGCAAGCTGCAGTTCGTCGCCCAGGGCCTGGCGCGGGTGCGCATCCGTGGCTGGCTGCGGCGCAAGCCGCCGTATCTGGTGGAGGTGGACTATCCCAAGAGCGACGACGATCCGCGCGACGAGGTGAAGGCCTACGGCATGGCGCTGATCAATGCGATCAAGGAACTGCTGCCGCTCAATCCGCTGTACAGCGAGGAGCTGAAGAACTACCTCAACCGCTTCAGCCCCAACGACCCGTCGCCGCTGACCGACTTCGCCGCCGCGCTGACCACCGCGCCGGGCGTGGAGCTGCAGGAGGTGCTCGATACCGTGCCGGTGCTCAAGCGCATGGAAAAGGTGCTGCCGCTGCTGCGCAAGGAAGTGGAAGTCGCCAAGTTGCAGAAGGAGCTGACCGGCGAGGTCAACCGCAAGATCGGCGAGCGCCAGCGCGAGTTCTTCCTCAAGGAGCAGTTGAAGATCATCCAGCGCGAACTGGGCATCACCAAGGACGACAAGAGCGCCGACGCCGACGAATTCCGCGCCCGCCTGGAAGGCAAGGTGGTGCCGCCGGCGGCGCACAAGCGCATCGACGAGGAACTGAACAAGCTGTCGATCCTCGAGACCGGCTCGCCGGAATACGCCGTCACCCGCAACTACCTGGACTGGGCCACCGCCCTGCCCTGGGGCGTGTACGGCAAGGACAAGCTCGACCTCAAGCGCGCGCGCAAGGTACTCGACAAGCATCACGCCGGCCTGGACGACATCAAGAACCGCATCCTCGAATTCCTCGCGGTCGGTGCCTTCAAGGGCGAGATCGCCGGCTCCATCGTGCTGCTGGTCGGCCCGCCGGGCGTGGGCAAGACCAGCATCGGCAAATCCATCGCCGAGTCGCTGGGCCGGCCGTTCTACCGCTTCAGCGTGGGCGGCATGCGCGACGAGGCGGAGATCAAGGGCCACCGACGCACCTACATCGGCGCGCTGCCCGGCAAGCTGGTGCAGGCGCTCAAGGACGTCGAGGTGATGAACCCGGTGATCATGCTCGACGAGATCGACAAGCTCGGCGCCAGCTACCAGGGCGATCCGGCCTCGGCGCTGCTGGAGACACTCGATCCGGAGCAGAACGTCGAATTCCTCGACCACTACCTGGACCTGCGCCTGGACCTGTCCAAGGTACTGTTCGTCTGCACCGCCAACACCCTGGACTCGATCCCCGGCCCGCTGCTCGACCGCATGGAGGTGATCCGCCTGTCCGGTTACATCGCCGAGGAGAAACTGGCGATCGCCAGGCGCCACCTCTGGCCCAAGCTGCTGGACAAGACCGGCGTGCCCAGGGAGCGCCTGAGCATCAGCGACGGCGCGCTGAAGGCGGTGACCGAAGGCTACGCCCGCGAAGCCGGCGTGCGGCAGCTGGAAAAACAGCTCGGCAAGCTGGTGCGCAAGGCGGTGGTCAAGCTGCTGGAAGACCCGGCGCTCAGCCTGAAGATCACCCCGAAGGACCTGGAAGGCTACCTGGGTAAGCCGGTGTTCCGCAGCGAGCAGGTACTCTCCGGCGTCGGCGTGATCACCGGGCTGGCCTGGACCAGCATGGGCGGCGCCACCCTGCCGATCGAGGCCACGCGCATCCATACCCTCAACCGTGGCTTCAAGCTCACCGGCCAGCTCGGCGAGGTGATGAAGGAATCGGCAGAGATCGCCTACAGCTACGTCAGCTCGCACCTGAAGGACTTCAAGGGCGACCCGGAATTCTTCGACGAGGCCTTCGTGCACCTGCACGTCCCGGAAGGCGCGACGCCCAAGGATGGCCCCAGCGCCGGCATCACCATGGCCAGCGCGCTGCTCTCGCTGGCGCGCAACCAGCCGCCGAAGAAGGGCGTGGCGATGACCGGCGAGCTGACCCTCACCGGCCACGTGCTGCCGATCGGCGGCGTGCGCGAGAAGGTGATCGCCGCGCGGCGGCAGAAGATCTTCGAGCTGATCCTGCCGGAAGCCAACCGCGGCGACTTCGAGGAATTGCCGGACTACCTGAAGGAAGGGCTGACGGTGCATTTCGCCAAGCGTTTCGCCGACGTGGCCAAGGTGCTGTTCTGAAGGGGTGACGGCAGGCCTCGCGGCCTGCATCGCCGCAGGGCGCGCCTCCCACTGGGTTCGACGAAAATCACTGCTCCTGTGGGAGGCCCGACCTCGGGGCGATGCTTTTCAAGCTTCAAGCTTCAAGCTTCAAGCTTCGGGCCTATGGCAGGCCCCGCGGCCTGCATCGCCGCAGGGCGCGCCTCCCACTGGGTTCGACGAAGATCACTGCTCCTGTGGGAGGCCCGACCTCGGGGCGATGCTTTTGGGCTTTTCGGCAGGCCTATAGCCGGCATCACTGCACGCCCTTGGGCCTGCACCTCAAGGGCGGCTATGCTTTCCCACTCCATCCCGACCGGTGCCGATCATGTCTTTCGTCATCCCCCGCCTGCTGCTGCCCGTCACCTTCCTGCTGCTCGGCGCCTGTGCCGGCAAGGAGCAGGCGCCGTCGAGCGTGGTGCTCGGCGACGATCGCCGCTGTCCACAGGCGCTGCAGACCGGCCAGCAACTGATCGTCAGTCTGCCGAGCAATCCCACCACCGGTTATCGCTGGACCCTACGCGAGGCCGCCACCGGCCAGCTGCGCAGCCTCGGCCCCGAGGTGTTCAGCAATCCGAAGGGCGACGTGATCGGCGGCGATGGCCTGTCCACCTGGCGCTTCGAGGCCCACGCGCCCGGCAGCGGCCGACTCTACCTGACCTACCAGCGCCCCTGGGAACCCGATGCCGAGCCGGCCGACCTGTTCGACTGTCGGATCGAGGTACATTGAGCCTCGGTGGAGGGCACGCTTTCGGCTACAATGCCGCCCCGTTTTTCATCGATGCCGCCCGTCCCGTGAGTCACGATCCCGACCGTCTGTTCGCCCAGCCCCTCGTCCACGTCCAGGACTTCGTGTTCAACGAGGACGTGGTGCGGGTGTTCCCCGACATGATCAAGCGCTCGGTGCCGGGCTACCCGGCCATCGTCGAGAACCTCGGCGTGATCGCCGCGCAGTTCGCCCAGCCCAACACCCGCCTGTACGACCTCGGTTGCTCGCTGGGCGCGGTGACCCAGGCGCTGCGCCGTCATGTCAGCCAGGACAACTGCCAGGTGATCGCCGTGGACAACTCCGCCGCGATGGTCGAACGCTGCCGTGAGTACCTGCACGCGCAGGACTCGATGTTCCAGGAGCTGCTGCCGGTCGAGGTGATCGAAGGCGACATTCTCGAACTGGCGTTTCAGCCCGCCTCGCTGGTGGCGCTGAATTTCACCCTGCAGTTCATCACCCCCGAACGCCGCCCGGCGCTGCTCGGCCGCATTCGCCAAGCCCTGGTGCCGGGCGGCGCGCTGATCCTCTCGGAAAAGCTGCGCTTCGAGGATGAGCGGGAACAGCGGCTGCTCACCGACCTGCACGTCGCCTTCAAGCGCGCCAATGGCTACAGCGAGCTGGAAATCGCCCAGAAGCGCAGCGCCATCGAGAACGTGATGAAGCCCGATAGCCTGGAAACCCACCGCCAGCGCCTGCTGGACGCCGGCTTCTCCCAGGTCGTGCCCTGGTTCCAGTGCCTGAATTTCGCCTCGCTGATCGCCCTGCCATGAATCTCGACCTGACTCCCCTCGCCTGGCGCCTGGCCGGCACCCCCCTGGCCGCCTGGGCCAACGACGTACAACGACAACTGGATGCCAAGCTGGAAATCGGCCACGGCGACCTGCCGCGCTGGCGCCGCGCCGTCGACGCGCTGCCCACGCTGATGCCGACGCAGATCGAGCTGCGCGAAGGCTTCCGTCTCGACGCCCCGTGCGACGAAGCCACGTGTGAGGCCACCCGCGAGGCATTGATGGGTCTGTCGCCGTGGCGCAAGGGGCCGTTCGAGGTGTTCGGCGTGCAGGTGGACAGCGAGTGGCGCTCGGACTGGAAATGGCAGCGCGTCGCGCCGCACCTGGACCTTGCCGGCAAGCGCATCCTCGATGTCGGCTGCGGCAACGGCTACTACATGTGGCGCATGCTCGGCGCCGGTGCCGACAGCGTGGTCGGCGTCGACCCCAACTGGCTGTTCTTCTGCCAGTTCCACGCGATGAAGCGCTACCTGCCGGAACTGCCGGCCTGGCACCTGCCGTTCGCCCTGGAAGAGCTGCCGCCGAAGCTCGAAGGCTTCGACACGGTGTTTTCCATGGGCGTGCTCTACCACCGCCGCTCGCCCATCGACCACCTGCTCGACCTCAAGGACTGCCTGCTGCGCGGCGGCGAGCTGGTGCTGGAAACCCTGGTGGTCGAAGGCGACGAGAACACCGCGCTGGTACCCGAGGATCGCTACGCGCAGATGCGCAACGTCTGGTTCCTGCCCTCGGTACCGGCGCTGGAGCGCTGGCTGCGCCGCGCCGGCTTCGTCGACGTGCACTGCGTCGACGTCAGCCTCACCCGCGTCGAGGAACAGCGCAGCACCGAATGGATGCGCTACCAGTCGCTGCCGGATTTCCTCGATCCGCAGGACCACGGCAAGACCGTCGAGGGACTGCCGGCGCCGATGCGCGCCGTGCTGCTGGCGCGCAAGCCCTGACACGCCGAGGGCTCAGCGGCGCGCATCCGCGCAACGCTGCAGCCGCGCCTGGCGCTGTTGCGCCGCCACCACCCGCAGCGGCCGCTCGGCTCTTGCGCTGAGCCGCGCCCGGCTCAGGTCACGTGCCGCCAATTGACGATCGTCCAGTTGCAGCAACTGTCGATACAGGCGCCGCAGGCGCCAGGCGCGATACCAGTCCAGCAGGCCATGCTGCAGGTCCAGCGGCCACATGGCGGGCAGGTAGACGTCAGGCATCCGCGGCTCCAGCGCTCGTCCTGCCTCGGTCTTGCGATACGCAACAGGCATACTCACCTCCGCTTCGTTCGACATGGCGGCAAGCCACCGGCTGTGGCTGCCATCCGTCACGCACAGGATGAGCGGTCCTGGATCGTTCAAACAAACGACTAATATGAAAGCCTGCGTTCAGGAATATTGAAGCCAAGCCATGTCCCAGTCCGCCGAACACCTGCCCACAGCCTCGCTGCCGCTACTGGAAAGCGATGTGTTGCGCACCTTCGTCGCCATCGCCGAAAGCGGCAGCTTCACCCGTGCCGCGGGGCAGATCCACCGCACCACGTCGGCGGTCAGCATGCAGATCAAGCGCCTGGAAGAAACCCTCGGGCGCCCGTTGTTCGTGCGCGAGGCACGCCAGGTACACCTCACGCCGGCCGGCGAGACCCTGTTGGGCTACGCACGGCGCCTGCTCAGGCTAAACGGCGAGGCGGTCGCGCACTTCCTGCACCCGGCATTGCACGGCCGCGTGCGCTTCGGCACTCCGGGCGATATCGGCACGCGCATCCTGCCCGGCCTGCTGGCGCTGTTCGCCTGCAGCCATCCGGCGGTGGAAGTGGACGTCTCGGTCGGGCGCAGCGTCGAGATGATCGAGCGCATCGACGCCGGCGAGCTGGACCTCGCGCTGGTCAGCGTCGGCAACCTGGGCCAGGACGACTCGCGGGGCGAGCCCATCCATAGCGAGCCGCTGGTCTGGGCCGGCCGTGCCGGTGGCGTCGCCGCGCTGCGCTCTCCCCTGCCGCTGGCGTTGGCCAGCCCCGATTGCGCCTGGCGGCGGCAGGCCCTGGATGCTCTCGATCGTATCGGGCGTGACTATCGCATCGCCTATTCCAGCGAACAGGCCGCCGGGCAGGAAGCCGCGATGATCGCCGACCTGGCGATCGCACCCTACCCGCAGAGCCTGCTCCGGCCTCCCTTGCAGCGCCTTGACGGCCAGTTCGGCTTGCCGGAACTGGGCGAATACCGGATCAAGCTGTTGCGCGGCAGCCGCCGCAGCGAGCCGGTCGAGGTGCTCGCCGAGCATGTGATCGCAGCCTTCGCCGAATACCGCCGTGGCCGGCCCGGCGGCAACCTGTAACGGTCGGAAGGAGAAGCGCATGGCTCGCTGGATGATCGTCGCCGGAGCGGCCCTGCTTCTGCTCGGCCTCGCCTGGCACTACTTTCCCTGGCTGCTGAACTGGTTCGGTCGCCTACCCGGCGACATCCGCATCGAGTCGGGACGCAGCCGGGTCAATCTCTTTCGTCGCTGAAAAACTTCGGCAACAGCCGTAGGGTGGAAAACGAGCGAAGCTCTTTTCCACCAGACACGGCCCAAGGTGGAAAACGCGTTGCGGTTTTCCACCCTACGGACGCCCTCAGCCCCGTGCCGCGGCGGCGAGGATCAGCTGCTTCATTTCCTTGACCGCCTGCTTGAAGCCGACGAACAGCGCATGGGCGACGATGGCGTGGCCGATGTTCAGCTCATTGACGCCACGGATCGCGGCAATGGCCTCGGCGTTGTGGTAGTGCAGGCCGTGCCCGGCATTGACGATCAGCCCGTGGCTGAGGCCGGCCTCGACGCCGTCGCGGATGCGCGCCAGCTCGCAGGCCCGCTCGGCGACACCATGGGCATCGGCGTAGCGCCCGGTATGCAGTTCGATGGCCGGCGCGCCGATGCGGGCCGCCGCCTCGATCTGCCGCGGATCGGCGTCGATGAACAGCGAGACCTCGGCGCCGCAGGCGGCCAGCCGCTCCACCGCGGCGCGGATGCGCGCCTCCTGGCCGGCCACGTCGAGGCCGCCTTCGGTGGTCAGTTCCTGGCGAGTTTCCGGTACCAGACAGACATGCTCGGGCCGCAGCTGCTCGGCGAAGGCGAGCATCGCCTCGGTGACGCCCATCTCGAAGTTCATTCGCGTCTGCAGGGCGTCCTTCATCATCAGCACGTCGCGTTCCTGGATGTGCCGGCGGTCTTCGCGCAGGTGCACGGTGATGCCGTCGGCACCGGCCTCCTCGGCATCCAGCGCAGCCTTGACCGGGTCCGGGTAGCGCGTGCCACGGGCCTGGCGCAGGGTGGCGACGTGGTCGACGTTGACACCGAGCAGGATTCGATTGGCTTCAGTCACGCGGGACCTCCTTCATGGTCATGAACAGTTCGCGGCTGACCAGCGGTCGGCCGCCCAGGTGGGGTGCCAGGGCCTGGCGCATCAGCCGCTTGGCCGCGGCCAAGGCACCCGCCACCTGCCAGTCGGCATCGGCCATCGCCAGGAGTTCCGCGCCATTGAACAGGCCGGGCTGGAACATCTCGACCGGCTCGAGCCCGGCATCCGGCAACAGCCGGTACAGCCGCACGGGGTCGACCGGCTGACCGGCGATATCGGTATCGAGGGCAAAACCATAGCCCAGTTCGCTCAGCAGTCGCCATTCGAAAGCACGCAGCAGCGGCTCCAGCGGACGGTGCGCAGCCAATGCCGGCAAGGTCGCGACGTAATGCTCGAACAAGGCGGGATGCGCGTCCTCGGCGGGCAGCAGGCGAATCAGCAATTCGTTGAGGTACATGCCACTGAACAGCGCCTGGCCGTCGAGCCAGTGCGCGGGCCCGGTGTTTTCGAGGCGGGCGATGGTCTTCAGTTCGGACTTGCCGCGCAACTCCACTTCCAGAGATATGAAGGGGCGGATCAGGCTGCCGGCTCTGCCGCGTGCCGCACGCATGACCGCGCGCAGCCGACCCTGTGGGGTGAACAGGTCGACCAGCGCGCTGCTTTCCTTGTAGGGCCGGCTGTGCAGAACGAAGGCAGGCTGGTGCATGGCGGGCCATGGGTGCGCAATGCGCACGGATGATTGCGGATCGGGTTTTACTGGTAGCCCAGCGAGTGCAGTGCCCGCTCGTCGTCGGACCAGCCACCCTTGACCTTGACCCAGAGGTTGAGCATGACCTTGGAGTCGAACAGCACTTCCATGTCCTTGCGTGCCTCCTGGCCGATGCGTTTGATGCGCTCGCCCTTGTCGCCGATGATGATCTTCTTCTGCCCGTCGCGCTCGACCAGGATCAGCGCATGGATGTGCAGCACATGGCCTTCCTGCTTGAAGTCCTCGATCTCGACGGTGATCTGGTACGGCACCTCGGCGCCGAGCTGGCGCATGATCTTCTCGCGCACCAGCTCGGCGGCAAGGAAACGGCTGCTGCGGTCGGTGATCTGGTCTTCCGGAAAGAAGTGCTCGCCTTCCGGCAGGCGCTCGGCCACCAGCTTTTCCAGCGCCTCGAGGTTCTGCCCGTGCTGCGCGGAAATCGGCACGATCTCGGCGTTCGGCAGTTGCTCGGCGAGCCAGCGCAGGTGCGGCAGCAGCTCGGCCTTGTCCTCGATGCGGTCGGTCTTGTTCACCGCAACGATCAGCGGCCCGGTCACGTACTGTACGCGCTCGAGCACGGCCTGGTCCTCGTCGGTCCAGCGAGTGCGGTCGACGACGAAGATCACCACGTCGACGTCCTTCAGCGCCGAGGCGGCGGTGCGGTTCATGTAGCGGTTGAGCGCCGTCTCGCCGTTCTTGTGCAGCCCCGGGGTGTCGACGTAGACCGCCTGCACATTGCCTTCGGTCTTGATGCCGAGCATGTTGTGGCGGGTGGTCTGCGGCTTGCGCGAGGTGATCGCCAGCTTCTGCCCGAGGAGGTGGTTGAGCAGGGTCGACTTGCCGACATTCGGCCGACCGACGATGGCGACGTAGCCGCAGCGGCTGACGTCTTGCTGCTGTGCGTGCTCGTCAGTCATGTCCGTTCTCCACGCCGAGGGCGATCAATGCGGCCGCCGCGGCGACCTGTTCGGCAATGCGGCGACTGGCGCCCTGCCCGTGGGTTTTCTCGTTGAGCAGCGCCACCTCGCATTCGACGAAGAAGGTTCGGCAATGCGGCTCGCCCTGGATATCCACCACCCCGTAGCGCGGCAGCTCGCAGGCGCGCGATTGCAGGAACTCCTGCAGGCGGGTCTTGGGATCCTTGTTGGTGTCGACCAGGGTCAACCCCTGCAGTTCGTTGTCCAGCCAGGCGAGCACGCGGTCGCGGGCGGTTTCCATGCCGGCATCGAGATAGATCGCACCGATCAGCGCTTCGAGGGTATCGGCGAGGATGGATTCGCGCCGAAAGCCACCACTCTTGAGCTCCCCGGAGCCCAGCCGCAGGTGTTCGCCGAGCTCGAACCCACGCGCCAGCACCGCCAGCGTCTCGCCCTTCACCAGGCGCGCGCGCAGACGCGACAGCTGGCCCTCGCGGGCCTGGGGAAAGTGGTTGAACAGCGCCTCGCCGGCGATGAAGTTGAGAATCGCGTCGCCGAGGAACTCCAGACGCTCGTTGTTGCGTCCGGCATAGCTGCGATGGGTCAGGGCCAGGAGCATCAGCTCCGGGTCCTTGAATTGATAACCGAGCCTGCGCTCGAGTCGGGCTAACGAAGTGCTCACGGCATCCTTAGGCGATATTCTTTGTCGAAGTTCGCCACCAGATCGAGATTGCGGATCAGCGGCTCGCGTTTTTCGTATTTCAGGTGTGCCCTGAATTCATTGTTCTGGATTTCGACCTTCAGCGCTTTCTTCAGATCGATGTCCTGGATGCCGTTGACCTGCATCCCCTTGCTGACATGACTATAGAACTCTCCGACACTGCGGATCTCCAGCGCTTCGTCGGTTTCCACGGACTTGATGATCTTGTCCATGGACATGTAATCGAAGTAATGCGGGAACATCTTGAATCCGGTGCTGGCGAAAAACGCCACGATGGCCAGCACCATGACCCAGCTCAGCATGGACAGCCCTTTTTGCGAACGCGCAAAGCTCATGTCGACCTCTATGTCGTTACGATACCCACCGATCGGGGCAGGCCCAATATAGCGAGCCCGCTCGAACGAACAGGGGCGGCAATTCACAGCTTTCAGTGAATCAGCCCCACCCGGGAGAAATTCGGCAGGTTGCCCAGCTTCGGATCGGGCCAGCTCATCCACACGGCGAAGGCCTTGCCGACGATATTGCGGTCCGGCACCATCCCGGCGAGTTCGGCCGGAATCGTCTCGCTCTGCCAGTAACGGCTATCGTTGGAGTTGTCGCGGTTGTCGCCCATCATGAAGTAGTGACCGGCCGGCACGGTCCACTGCCGGCTCGGCTCGATCCGATAGCGCCCCATCTCCTTGCGGATCTGGTGCTCCACCTCGCCCAGCTTCTCCTGATAGAGCACCGCGCTGCCCAGGCTGCCCGGCTCCTCGCCGATCAGGGTTTCGGCCACCAACCGGTCGTTGACGTACAGGCGGCGGTCGCTGCTGTAGCGAACGGTGTCGCCCGGCAGGCCGACGACCCGCTTGATGTAGTTGATGCTCGGCTCGTTGGGATAGCGGAACACCATGACATCGCCACGCTTCGGATCGCTGACCTCGATCACCTTGCTGTCCACCACCGGCAGGCGGATGCCGTAGGCGAACTTGTTCACCAGGATGAAATCGCCCACCTCGAGGGTGGGGAGCATCGAACCGGAGGGAATCTGGAACGGCTCGACCAGGAACGAGCGCAGCACCAGCACGATCGCCAGCACCGGGAAGAACGACTTGCCGTACTCGATCAGCAGCGGCTCCTTGCTCAGCGCTTCCAGCGTCGAGGGGTCGATTTCCCCGGCGCGCCCTTCGTAGTTGGCGATGGCCGCACGCCGACGAGGGGCGAAGAACAACAGGTCGCTCAGCGCCAACAGGCCGCAGACGGCAACGGCGATGACCAGCAACAACGGGAAATTGATCGACATATCAGCTATCTACCTTCAACACCGCGAGGAACGCCTCTTGCGGGATTTCCACGCTGCCGACCTGCTTCATGCGCTTCTTGCCGGCCTTCTGCTTCTCCAGCAGCTTGCGTTTGCGGCTGACGTCGCCGCCGTAGCATTTCGCCAGAACATTCTTGCGCAGCGCCTTGACGGTGGTGCGGGCAACGATCTGCCCGCCGATGGCCGCCTGGATCGCCACGTCGAACATCTGCCGCGGAATCAGCTCTTTCATCTTCTCGGTCAGCTGGCGCCCCTTGTAGTGGGCGTTGTCGCGATGCACGATCAATGCCAGGGCATCGACCTTCTCGCCGTTGATCAGCACGTCCAGCTTGACCAGGTTGGCCGACTGGAAGCGCTCGAAGCTGTAGTCCAGCGAGGCGTAGCCGCGGCTCACCGATTTCAGCCGGTCGAAGAAGTCCAGTACCACCTCGCTCATCGGCAGGTCGTAGCGCACCTGCACTTGGGAGCCGAGGAACTGCATGTCGCGCTGCACGCCGCGCTTCTCGATGCACAGGGTGATGACGTTGCCCAGGTGATCCTGCGGCACCAGGATGTTGGCCTGCACGATGGGCTCGCGCATGTCGTCGATGGAGGACAGGTCGGGCAGACGCGACGGGTTGTCGACGTAGAGGGTTTCGCCGTTCTTCAGCAGCAGTTCGTAGACCACGGTGGGCGCCGTGGTGATCAGGTCCAGGTTGTATTCGCGCTCCAGGCGCTCCTGGATGATCTCCATGTGCAGCATGCCGAGGAAGCCGATGCGGAAGCCGAAGCCCAGGGCTTCGGAGCTTTCCGGCTCGTACTGCAGCGCCGCATCGTTGAGTGTGAGCTTCTGCAGGGCTTCGCGGAAGTCCTCGAAGTCGTCGGAGCTGACCGGGAACAGCCCGGCGTACACCTGCGGCTTGATGCGCTGGAAGCCCGGCAGCATCTCCACGTCAGGCGTGCTGGACAGTGTCAGGGTGTCGCCCACCGGCGCGCCATGAATGTCCTTGATACCGGCGATGATGAAGCCCACCTCACCCGCCTTGAGGTCGGCGGTCGCGGTGTGCTTGGGCGTGAAGACACCGACGCTGTCCACCTGATGGACCTTGCCGGTGGACTTCACCAGCACCTTGTCGCCCTTCTTGATACGGCCATGGCGTACACGCACCAGGGACACCACACCCAGGTAGTTATCGAACCAGGAGTCGATGATCAGCGCCTGCAGCGGCGCATCGATCTCGCCCTGCGGCGGCGGAATGACCTCGACCAGGCGCTCCAGCACATCGACCACGCCCATGCCGCTCTTGGCGCTGCAGGCGACCGCGTCGGTGGCATCGATGCCGATGATGTGCTCGATCTCGTCCTTGACCCGCTCCGGCTCCGCCTGCGGCAGGTCCATCTTGTTCAGCACCGGCATGACCTCGAGGCCCTGCTCGATGGCGGTATAGCAATTGGCGACCGACTGCGCCTCGACCCCCTGGCCGGCGTCGACCACCAGCAAGGCGCCTTCGCAGGCGGCCAGCGAGCGGCTGACTTCATAGGTGAAGTCGACGTGGCCGGGCGTGTCGATGAAGTTCAGCTGGTAGGTCTTCCCGTCCTGCGCCTTGTAATGCAGGGTGACGCTGTGGGCCTTGATGGTAATGCCGCGCTCGCGTTCCAGATCCATCGAGTCCAGCACCTGCGCCTCCATTTCGCGCTCGGACAGGCCGCCGCACATCTGGATGAAGCGGTCCGCCAGGGTCGACTTGCCGTGATCGATATGGGCGATGATGGAAAAATTGCGGATATGACTCAGGTCACTCACAGCTCAACACTCGGAAAAGTCGCGGGTCGATGCCCGCCGAAAATAGCCGGGGAGTGTAACTGATCAGCCCTTGAAGCGCCACGCGCAAGCCGCCCGCGCAATGCGAGCGCGACGCCGGCACAAGAACGGATATATCCCGAAAACAAGAAGGGCGGTATGAACCGCCCTTCTTCCTATGCCTTCCGGATCACTCGGCCAGCTTGAAGGTGATGAAGCTGGCGCGCCCCTGGCGCAATACACGCATCGACACCGAGCGATTCTTCGGCAATTGCTCCGCCACGCGGGCGAACGTAGCGGCCGAGTTGATCGCCTGGTTGTTCAGATGGGTGATGACATCCCCCGGGCGCAGGCCGATCATCGCGGCAGGACCATTGAGGATTTCGGTGATGACCACGCCACCCGGCAGGTCGAGGTTCTTCTTCTGTTCCTCGGTCAACTCGGTGACCTTGACGCCCAGGCGGTTGTCGCTGCGTTCCTGGCCACCGGAACCGGACGCCGCCACGGCGTCGCCTTCTTCCGGCATGGCACCGATATTGACATCGAGCGTCTTGCGATCACCGTCGCGCACCACTTCCATCCTGGCCTTGCTGCCCGGCTTCAGCGCGCCCACCAGATGCGGCAGGTCGGCGGACATGATGATCGGCTTGCCATTGAGGCTGAGGATCACATCGCCGACACGCAACCCGCTCTTGGCTGCCGGACCACCATCCATCACCTGGGCCACCAGCGCTCCGGCAGGACGCTCGAGGCCGAACGACTCGGCCAGATCCTTGTTCACTTCCTGGATCACCACGCCGAGCCAGCCCCGATTGACCTTGCCGTCGGTACGCAGCTGGTTGGCGACATCCATCGCCACATCGATCGGAATCGCGAAGGACAGCCCCATGAAGCCGCCGGAGCGGGTGAAGATCTGCGAATTGATACCCACGACTTCGCCCTGGAGATTGAACAGGGGACCGCCCGAGTTACCCGGATTGATCGCCACGTCCGTCTGGATGAAGGGCACGTAGCTTTCGTTGGGCAGGCTGCGGCCGGTGGCGCTGACGATGCCCGCCGTGACGGTATGGTCGAAGCCGAATGGCGAACCGATCGCCAGCACCCATTCCCCCACCTTCAGATCATCGGACTTGCCCACCTTCACGGTTGGCAGCCCCTTCCCTTCGACCTTCAGCACGGCGATATCGGTGCGCGGGTCGGCCCCCACCAGCTCCGCGCTCAGCTCGCTGCGGTCGGGAAGGCGCACGAGGATTTCGTCGGCACCGGCAACCACATGATTGTTGGTCAGCACGTAGCCGTCATCGGAGATGATGAAGCCGGAGCCGAGAGATTGCGCCTCGCGCTGTTGCCCACGCCCCGGGGCACCGGGAATCTGCGGAATGCTGTGCTCGAAAAAGTCGCGAAAGATCGGCGGCAACCCCTCGAGCTCGGGAATCTGCGCGGAGGCACCGCGCGCCGGCACCTTCTGCTTGGTGCTGATATTGACCACTGCCGGCGAGGCGCTTTCAACCAGCGGCGTGAAATCAGGCAAAGCTGCCTGCGCGACCAGGGCTTGCCCGAGCAATGCCAAGCCCGCCACAAAGGCAAAGCAGCCATTTCGATTGAACATGAACACAAGTCTCCCCACTGATGAAACAAGAAACTCAGGGACCGACAGGCCCCGCGAGCATGGCGCGCAAAACGACCGGCTGCAGATTCGGATCATCCGCCGTACGCCGGCTCCGCATGCGCACGATCAACCAGGAAACGAAGAATCCCGCAAGCCCCGCCAGAATGACGACCGGCTCGCGCGCCGAGAACTGAGCGGCAAGCAATGCAGCCGCCATCAGCATGAGCAGGGGAAGAAGATAGACAAGGACGGCACTGCGCAGCAATACGTCCTCGCGAATTCCGACGATGACGGAATCGCCGACCTGCAGGTTGAGATCGCAAACCGCTCGAATCAGGCCGCGTCGCTCACGGACGCCCAAGGTATCCATCAGCCCCTGGCCACAGCCGCTCTTCGCGGAGCAACCGGAACAGGTGCTCTTGCGCCGGGTTTCGACCCATACCGCGCCCGCTTCCAGCGCAACGACCCGCCCCGGCTCTTCGATCATCTTTGCGCCTGTTCCGCGCCGGCCCTCATGGACAGGGCCACCCGTTCGGCGGTCCCAAGGGGAATCTCGCCCACCACCGTGACCATGACATCCCCGTCAGCGGTGCTGATGCGCTTGGATACGGCCACGGTAGGTCCCATCTGGCTGCGCGCATCCTCGACCAGTGCGCCGCGCAGCGGCTCGAGGAACACCGAGAACTTGGCCAGGCCATCCCCATAGGACAGCCAGGAAACCGTTTCCGAGGAAGCAGGGCTGGGGCGCACATTGGCATCCAGCAATACGAAGCCAGGCGGCAACCAGTCCGAGCGCCATGCCGACTCGGGCGCCGCTTCGCGAGCGACCGCCGCGATATCCTTGCAGGCCCCGCTGGGTTTCAGCAGCTGCGCATCGATCGGGCCGGCCGTGAAGCGGGTGAACTGGAAGCGCTCGAGCAACTGCCCCTTCTCGTTGAGCATCAACGATTTGAGTGGCAAGGCGGTATCCCGGTCCAGGTGCAACTCGAAGCCATAACGGTGCTGATCCCGTGGGGTCACGGCCAGTGCCACCGCGGAACGGCCAGCGACACGAGAATCGCCGATCATCCGGAATTCATACCATTCGGACAATGCTTTCGGATCGAGACGCTGACCACGCCATGCCTGGGCTTCGCGGAACTGCGCCGCGAGCTCGTCGGTGGCACACTGCATCTGCCCATCGACGCGCACCACCTCGGCAGGAGGACCATCGAGCTGCAGCAGGCGTTCTTCAACACGCCCACCGTCCACCCGCTGCCAGACGGCATGACTGGAAAAGCTGCCATTGCGTTCGTAGACGAACGTCCCTGCGTAACTCTGTTTCTGCTCCGCTGCCGCGAGGCGATCCATCCAGGCCCCGGCATCAGCAGCAAGGGCCGGCATCGATAGCCAGCCCCCCAGCACCACATACAGCGGTAAGACGCGCATGTTTCTCCCTAACGTTCTTCCATGCTGGCGGCGCGAGCGTAAGGCAGCGCGCTATCCGATCCAGTGCCAAAGGCAGCCTGCTGCGCATGCTGACGGACGTAGGCCGGCAGGCGTTCCTCATGCCAACGTTCGATCGGCGCGTTATCGGCTGCAGTTTGCGCCGGCACCTCCGCCTGCCCTTCGCTATAACCGGCCAACACAGTCGGCCCCTGGTTGGCCTGCGGCACCGAGATACTCGGCTGGGCAGCCTGCTGAGCCAACTGCGGCCCGGCAACATCGCTCTGATTGTACAGACGCACACCCGCCAGTACAGCGACGGTCACCGATGCGGCCACCGCCAAGCGGCCCAGCCCTTTCCAGCCCGAACGCTGCGGTTGTGCGGGCGCAGCCTCGTCGGCCAGCGCGGCCGATACTGCGGCAGCAATGTCCAGGCGCGGCTCGATCAACTCCTTATGCATGGCGGCACGGGCGAGCTGATAGCGCGACCAGGTGGCACGCAGCTCAGGATTGTCGCCTGCGAGCACACGACGTAATTCCAACTCGTCCGCTTCGTTATCCATCACCGCGGACAGCGATTCATGCAGGGCTTCACGACTCATGGCGGTTCCTCTCTTGGCTGTCGCCGCTGTCTCAGGATTCATGCAACAGGGGTTGCAACGCTTTATCTATGGCTTCACGCGCCCGGAAGATCCGAGAGCGCACCGTGCCCACCGGACACTGCATGACACTGGCAATGTCTTCATAACTAAGACCGTCGAATTCACGCAGTGTTAGAGCGGTACGCAAATCTTCGGGCAAAAGCTGAATGGTTCGATGAACGGTATCTTCTATCTCATCCCTGAGCAGCGCTCGCTCCGGCGACTCGATATCCTTGAGGGCGTGATCGCCTTCATAGAACTCGGCATCTTCGGAACTCACATCACTATCCGGCGGACGCCTGCCACGCGCCACCAGATGATTCTTCGCCGTGTTGATGGCGATACGGTACAGCCAGGTATAGAACGCACTGTCGCCACGAAAGTTGGCTAGCGCGCGATAGGCTTTGATGAACGCTTCCTGGGCGACATCCTGAGCCTCATGGGAGTCGTGCACGAATCGCACGATCAGCCCAAGGATCTTGTGCTGGTATTTCATTACCAGCAGATCAAACGCCCGCTTGTCCCCGCGCTGCACTCGCTCAACCAGCTGCTGGTCCTGCTCCTGAGTCAACATGCACGCTCCTCCTTGAAACCGAAGGGGCGTCGCTCACACCAGCGAACCGACCTGCCAGAATAGACCCGGGCTTTACGCAAAAGTTCTCCCCCCCTCCTAGCAAGCTTTCCTGCAATACCTGACGGCGATTGCAACACAGCGCCGCGCCAGACCCGCTAGCGACGCCGTCCTGGTATCCATAGCAAACCCGCACCGCCCATCCAGAATGGCCAGCTGGCTTGCCTTCATAACTGTCTATTGAGTGGCCACTAGCAAGAAAAGTTCCCCTTACCCGGCCACAGGCTTCCGCTTGTCTATTTTGATGCGATATCCCACCTATATACTAGGGTCTGTTGACGTTTCATTCGCGGCCGCGCCGGCGCCTGTTTTTGCGCGAGGCAAGGCACGAGAAGCGAAGTTTGGTCATTCCAAATAAGCGACGAGTAACGCCGCATCGCGCAAAAACAGGCCCGGCCCGAAGGGTTGCGCGGCAAATGGCGCCATGCGGCGTTGCGGGACTTGGCAAGGGAACCACCATTACCTGCGTCCCGCGCCTTGCCTGGCGCCATTTGACGCGGCAACGCGGCTCGCGATGAAACGTCAACAGACCCTAGGTCCGACTTCTCGGGCACGGTTTCTCTGCGGAATTCGACATGAGCCAAGTTCAACGACACGACGTTTTGGTCATCGGCAGCGGTGCCGCCGGGCTGACCCTCGCCCTCAACCTGCCTGCGGACCTGCGCATCGCCGTACTCAGCAAGGGCGACCTGGCCAACGGCTCGACCTACTGGGCCCAGGGCGGCGTCGCGGCGGTACTGGACAATACCGATACCGTGGAATCCCACGTCGCCGACACCCTGGTGGCCGGCGGCGGGCTGTGCCGCGAGGACGCGGTACGCTTCACCGTCGAACACAGCAACGAAGCGATCCAGTGGCTGATCGAACAGGGCGTCCCGTTCACCCGTGACGACACCCCCGATCGCGAGGATGGCGGCTTCGAATTCCACCTCACCCGCGAAGGCGGTCATAGCCATCGGCGTATCATTCACGCCGCCGACGCCACCGGTGCAGCCATTTTCAACACCCTGCTCGCCCAGGCGCGCAACAAGAGCAACATCGAACTGCTGCAGCAGCGCGTCGCGGTCGACCTGATCACCGAACACAAGCTTGGCCTGCCCGGCAGGCGTTGCCTTGGCGCCTACGTGCTCAATCGCGGCACGGGCGAAGTGGAAACCTTCCAGGCCCGCTTCGTGGTCCTGGCGACCGGCGGCGCGGCCAAGGTCTACCTGTACACCAGCAATCCCGACAGCGCCTGCGGCGACGGTATCGCGATGGCCTGGCGCGCCGGCTGCCGGGTAGGCAACCTCGAATTCAACCAGTTCCATCCGACCTGCCTGTACCACCCACAAGCCAAGAGCTTCCTCGTCACCGAGGCCTTGCGCGGCGAAGGCGCGCTGCTCAAGCTGCCCAACGGCGAACGCTTCATGCCGCGCTTCGATCCCCGCGAAGAGCTGGCGCCACGCGACATCGTGGCCCGCGCCATCGACCACGAGATGAAGCGCCTGGGCATAGATTGCGTCTACCTGGACATCAGCCACAAACCCGCCGACTTCATCAAGAGCCATTTCCCCACGGTGTACGAGCGCTGCCTGGAGTACGGCATCGACATCACCCGCCAGCCGATCCCGGTGGTGCCGGCGGCGCACTATACCTGCGGCGGCGTGCTCGTCGACCAGGCCGGGCGAACCGACATCCCCGGCCTCTACGCCATCGGCGAAACCAGCTTCACCGGCCTGCACGGCGCCAACCGCATGGCCAGCAACTCCCTGCTGGAATGCTTCGTCTACGGCCGCGCCGCCGCCCAGGACATCCTGCGCGAACTGCCGCATGTCGCCGCAACGGCGGCACTGCCCGCCTGGGATGCCAGCCAGGTCACCGATTCCGACGAGGACGTGATCATCGCGCACAACTGGGATGAGCTGCGGCGCTTCATGTGGGACTACGTCGGTATCGTCCGCACCAGCAAGCGCCTGATGCGCGCCCAGCACCGCGTACGCCTGCTGCTCAGCGAGATCGACGAGTTCTACAGCAACTACAGGGTCAGCCGCGACTTGCTGGAGCTACGCAACCTTGCCCTGGTGGCCGACCTGATGATCCGCTCGGCCATGCAACGCAAGGAGAGCCGCGGCCTGCACTACACCCTCGACTACCCGGAGCTGCTGCCGGAGGCCGTCGACACTATTCTGCTGCCGCCCACCTATTGCGACTGAACTTCAAACGCACCCTCAGCCGGCGGTGCTGATCGTGCGGCAGCGCATCGCGCGCAATGCAGACACTGCGCGCCAAACGCTGTCCCACGGGGCGGAAACGCAGGATCACCACGCCAGGCAAGGCCAGGCTATCGGGCAGCAACTGGACCGCTTGCCAACCCCGTTTTGCGCTCCACAGCTGCCAGCCGCGCTCGTCGTGTCGCAGCCCACGCCAGGCCCCCGGACCAAGCAACAGAGCACCGCTCGCCAGCACGCACAGCGCATGGGCGAGACATAACGACAGGCAGACCAACCGCAGCCAGAACGGCGCGGGCGACAGCAGAACGACCATCAGGGCCAGGCCCTGGACGGCAAGGTAGAGCACCAGCAGCAGACCGGACGGTCGCCAGTGGCACTCGAAGGGTTGCCTACTTGGGCTGGACACGATCGAGGATCATGCGAACCATGCGGCGCAGGTCCTCATCCTCGGGCTCGCCACGCTGCATGAACCAGCCGAACATGTCCTGATCCTCGCAACTCAACAATTTGCGGTAGCGGCGCTGATCCTCTGCGTCCAGACCGGGATAGACCTCCTTGACGAAGGGCACCAGCAGCACATCCAGTTCGAGCATGCCGCGACGGCTCTGCCAGAACAGGCGATTGAGTTCGGATTGCTCGGCCATACATCGGCTCCTTTGGGGAAGGCCGGCATTATAACGGCTGTCGCTGCGCCCACTAGTCGGTTTTTTTCGCCGAACAGCGAACCAGCCGCCACGCAACCCGTTTGCACGGCCTGCTATGATGAGCCTCCGGATTCTGACGACGACTCATCATGACCGACACTGCTTATTTTTGCGTCCTGTCTCATGAAGGCGTCCTTGCCGTGCGCGGCCCGGATGCCAGCAAGTTCCTGCAAGGCCAGCTGACCTGCAACCTCAATTATCTCGACGCCGACCATGCCAGCCTCGGCTCGCGCTGTACGCCCAAGGGCCGCATGCAGTCGAGCTTCCGCATCCTCTCCGACAACGACGGCTACCTGCTGGCCATGGCCAGCGAACTGCTGCAGCCGCAACAGGCCGATCTCGGCAAGTATGCGGTGTTTTCCAAATCGCGCCTGACCGATGAAAGCGCCACCTGGTGCCGCTTCGGCCTCGCCGGTGGCGATGGCGCGCTGGTCAGCCTGGGGCTGGATCTGCCACAGGCCGCAGACCGGGTGGTACGCGCAAACGGCCTGCTTGCGATTCGCCTGCCCGATGGCCGCGCCGAACTCTGGGTTCCCGCCGCCGAGGCCGAAGAAGCCCGCCTGCGCCTGGGCGCGCAACTGCAAGAAGCCCCCTTGCAACGCTGGCTGCTCGACCAGGTTCGCGCCGGCATCGGCCAGGTGTTCGGCAGCACCCACGAGCTGTTCATCCCGCAGATGATCAACCTGCAGGCGCTCGGCGGCGTGAGCTTCAAGAAGGGTTGCTACACCGGGCAGGAAATCGTCGCGCGCATGCAGTATCTGGGCAAGCTCAAACGGCGCCTGTATCACCTGGCCGGCGACAATGGCCAGGATGCCCTGCCCGCGCCCGGCGTGGAACTCTTCTCGCCGGTGCACGGCTCGAGCGTCGGCGAGGTGGTGCTGGCGGCCCCCAGCGCCGACGGCATGGAGCTGCTGGCCGTGCTGCAGGAAGATGCCGTTGCCGACGGCCGGATTTTCCTCGGCTCCCCCGACGGGCTGCCGCTGAGCCTGCTCGAACTGCCCTACACCCTCGATCCGGACCGGGAAATCCAGCGATAGGCGAGCCTGCCGAACGCCCGGGCGATGCCGACCGACACATGAAAGGAATGACATGAGCACCCTTGCCGAAAAAGTCCAGCGCGAACTGACCCTGGCCATCGAGAACGATGAACTGGTCCTGCCCACCCTGCCCGAGGTAGCCCTGCGGGTCCGCGAAGCCGCCGAAGACCCGGACATCAGCATCCCCGCGCTGAGCAAGGTGATCGGCAACGACGCCGCCCTCACCGCGCGCATCATCAAGGTGGTCAACAGCCCACTGCTGCGCACCAGCCGCGAGATCGACGACCTGCAAACGGCGATCAGTCGCCTGGGCATCAACTACACCTGCAACCTCGCCACCGGCCTGGCCATGGAGCAGATGTTCCAGGCCACCACCGACGTCGTCGACCGCAAGATGCGCGAGGTCTGGAACAAGAGCACCGAGGTCGCGGCCATCAGCCATGTGCTCTGCCGCCATTACACCCGGCTGATGCCGGACCAGGCGACGCTTGCCGGCCTGGTCCACCAGATCGGCATCCTGCCGGTGCTGACCTATGCCGAAGAGCACGGCGCGCTGCTCGCCGACTCCATCAGCCTCAACCATGTCATCGACAAGATCCATCCACTGGTCGGCGAGAAAATCCTGCGCACCTGGGATTTCCCCGACGCGATCGCCGCGGTGGCGGGGCAATACACCGATTTCCAGCGCAACTCCGCCGCGGCCGACTACGTCGACATCGTCCAGGTCGCCACACTGCAGAGCCACCTCGGCAGCAACCATCCCTACACCCAGATGGACTGGCGCCAGATTCCGGCATTCGCCAAACTGGGCCTGGACCCGAGCTCGCTGATGCAGGAAGACGAAGACCTTTCGGCAGCCATGGATGCCGCCATGAGCATGCTCCAGTAAGCACCGCCCGGGCGCGCTGGCGCGCCCGCCGACGCCGGCTCACACCTCTGCCGGCAACTGCCAGTCGATCGGTGCGAGCCCCTGCTGCATGAGGAATTGATTGGCACGGCTGAAATGGCCATTGCCGAAAAAGCCACGATGCGCCGACAGCGGCGACGGGTGCACCGACTTCAGCATCAGGTGCCGGGTGGCGTCGATCAGTTTCGCCTTCGATTGCGCATGCGCGCCCCAGAGCATGAACACCAGGTGCGGGCACCGCTCGCTGACCACCTCGATGATCCGGTCGGTGAAGCGCTGCCATCCGGCATTGGCATGCGAACCGGCGATCCCCCGCTCCACGGTCAGCGAGGTGTTGAGCATCAATACCCCCTGCTCCGCCCAGTGCTGCAGATAGCCATGCCGCGGGATGTCCAGGTTCAGGTCGCGCTTGAGCTCCTTGAAGATGTTCTGCAGCGACGGTGGCGGCGCCACGCCCGGCTGCACGGAAAAGCAGAGGCCATGGGCCTGGCCGGGACCGTGATAGGGGTCCTGGCCGAGAATGACCACCTTGACCTGGTCGAGCGGCGTCGAATTGAGCGCATTGAAGATCATCGGCCCCGGCGGATAGATCGCCTTGCCGGCCGCCTTCTCGCTGCGCAGGAATGCCCCGAGCTGCTGCATGTAGGGCTTGTCGAACTCGTCCCGCAGCGCGGCCTTCCAGCCCGCCTCGAGCTTGATGCGATCATCTTGAGTCATGGGATTTTCCGGTTGGCCAAGCCGCCGAACCCTAAGAAAGTCGCCCATGGTTGTCAACGCTCGCAGCCGCGCAGGCATTGCTTCAGCGCAAATGCTGGCCCCCTCCTTTAGTCATAATCGCACTTGGCTCACGTACTGATGCAACCGCACTCCGCGAACCTCACATAAAGAGTGACGGCCCTGCCTCTCGGGGGTAAAAAGGCCCACTGCCAATAAACCAATAACAAAAGCGATAAAACAAGGAACATGCAATGAAGCGGATTACCCTTTTGGCGCTAGGGCTGGGGTTCTGCCTTACGGCTCAGGCTGCCGACCCCATCACGCTCGGACTCAACTACCCCCGTACCGGCAGCTACAAGGAAGAAGGCCTGGCGCAGATGCGCGGCGCCCTCATGGCCATCGACGAGATCAATGCGGCGGGGGGCGTCCTGGGCCGTCCATTGCAGCTGATCAGCCGCAACAGCGCCTCGCGCCCCGACAAGTCCATCGCCAACGTCGACAAGATGGCCGACGAAGGCGCGGCCATGCTCTTCGGTGGCGTGTCCAGTGCCGTCGCCATCGCGGCCAGCAAGCGCGCCAAGGAGCGCGGTCTGCTGTACTTCGGCACGCTCACCTACTCCAACGACACCACCGGCAAGGACGGCCACCGCTACATGTTCCGCGAGTGCAACAACGCCTGGATGAGCGCGCGGGTGCTGGGGCAGTACCTGAACGAGAACATGCCGGGCAAGAACTACTTCTACATCACCTCCGACTACACCTGGGGGCACACCAGCGAGAGCTCGCTGCGCCAGGCCACCGGAACCGTCGACCAGAACAGGCACCCCGGTATCAAGACCGCCTTCCCCGGTGCTCGTCTCTCCGATTATCGGGCCGCCTTGGAAAAAGCCGCCGACAGCGGGGCCGATGTGCTGGTCCTGGTGCTCTTCGGCGAGGACATGGTGCGCGCGATGCGTATCGCCGACGAACTCGGTCTGAACAAGAAGATGCAGATCGCCATTCCCAACCTGACGCTGTCGATGGTCGAACTGGCGGGCCCCGACATCATGCGTGGCGTGCTCGGCACCGAGCCCTGGACCTGGCGCGTGCCCGACCTCGAAGGCTCCGAACCCGGCAAGGCCTTCGTGAAGAACTTCGGCGAGCGCTACCAGACCCATCCCTCCAGCTCCGCCGCCTCGGCCTACAGCATCGTCTACCAGTGGGCCGATGCCGTCACCCGCGCCAAGAGCATCAGCAGCGAGCAGGTGATCGCCGCCCTGGAGAATCACAACTACCGCCTGCTCAAGGACCAGCAGCAATGGCGCGGCTTCGACCACCAGAACGTGCAGACCGTCTATGCGGTACGCGTGAAGCCACGCGAAGAGGTGCTGAAGGATCGCTTCAAGCAGGACTACTTCGAAATCGTCCACCGCCTGGCGGGCGACCAGGCAGCCCCCTCCTTGGCCGAGTGGCAGGAAGAGCGTCGCACGGGCGGCCAGCCGACTAGGCTACAGTGACACAAGCACGGGATCGCCCACGCGGCGATCCCGGCGGGGCTTTCCGGCTCGTGACGGCTGCAACCCTGGGCAGCAGAAGGACTCTGAACAGAAGCAGCGGCAGAACCGCCAGCAACGGAGCCCCTACTCACGAGGATTGCGTCCATGAGCACTGCTGTAGAGCCCTATCAAGCCGGCGTCTTCGACCTGACCCACAAGCTGACCGTGGAGAAGCACGGTCACACCGCGCTGATCACCATCAACCATCCCCCCGCCAATACCTGGGATCGCGAATCCCTGATCGGCCTCAAGCAGGTCATCGAACACCTGAACCGCGATGATGAAATCTATGCCCTGGTCATCTGCGGCCAGGGCGAGAAATTCTTCAGTGCCGGTGCCGATCTCAAGCTGTTCGCCGACGGCGATCGCAACCGCGCCCAGGAAATGGCCCGGCGCTTCGGCGAAGCCTTCGAAGCCTTGCGCGATTTCCGCGGCGTCTCCATTGCCGCGATAAACGGCTTCGCCCTCGGCGGCGGCCTGGAGTGTGCGCTGGCCTGCGACCTGCGGATCGCCGAGCAGCAGGCGCAGCTGGGATTGCCGGAGGCTGCGGTCGGCCTGCTGCCCTGCGCCGGTGGCACCCAGGCCCTGGCCTGGCTGGTCGGCGAAGGCTGGGCCAAGCGCATGATCCTCTGCGGCGAACGCATCACCGCGGACACCGCTCTACGCATCGGCCTGGTCGAACAGGTGGTCGAATCGGGTGAGGCGCGGGGGCACGCCCTGCTGCTCGCCGCACGCGTCGCCCAGCAGAGCCCGGTCGCGATACGCGCCATCAAGCCGCTGATCGACGGGGCCCGCCGCCGGCTGCCGAATACCTTCGCCGCGGCTGAACGCGAGGCCTTCGTCGGACTGTTCGAGGCCGAGGACACGCTCGAGGGCGTCAACGCCTTCCTGGAAAAACGCGACCCGCGCTGGCGCAACCGATGACCGCCCTGCCGTGCGTCGCGGCGTCGACCGCCGCCATGCCCGTCGTCAGCCCCCAGCGTCGAGGATGTCCATGAACGTCAGCTTCGAAGAGCACTCCGCCCTGCAGGGTAGCCGCATCGCCATCGCCAGCCTGGACGCGGCGCGTACCCTCAACGCCCTGAGCCTGCCGATGATCGAGGCGCTGCTCGATCAACTCCGGCGCTGGGCCAGCGATCCGGCCATCGTTTGCGTCCTGCTGCGCGGCCATGGCCCCAAGGCGTTCTGCGCCGGCGGCGACGTTCGCCGCCTGGCCGAAGCCTGCCGCAAGACGCCGGGCACGGTACCGTCCCTGGCCGAGCGCTTCTTCGCCGACGAGTACCGTCTCGTCCATCTGCTGCATGCCTATCCCAAGCCGCTGCTCTGCTGGGGGCACGGCTACGTCATGGGCGGTGGCATGGGCCTGCTGCAAGGCGCGGCGATTCGCATCGTCACACCGGACAGCCGCCTGGCCATGCCAGAGGTTGCCATCGGCCTCTACCCGGACGTCGGCGCCAGCTGGTTCCTGCCGCGCCTGCCGGGCAAGCTGGGCTTGTTCATCGGCCTCACCGGCATCCAGGCCAACGCCCGCGACGCGCTGGATCTCGGACTCGCCGATCGCTGCCTCGCCACGCAGCAGCAACCCGCCCTGATCGAGGGCCTGGCGCAGATCAACTGGCAGGAGCAAGCCGCCAGCCAGCTCAACAGCCTGCTCCGGGCATTGGCCAACCAGGCCGTCGAGCAATTGCCGCCTGCGCAGTTGCTGCCCCGCCGCAGTCGCATCGACAGCCTGCTCGACGTCGCCGAACTGCCCCATGCCTGGCATGCGGTGACCGCACTGGCCGGCGACGCCGACGCGCTGTTCGCCCAGGCCGCCACTCGCCTTGCAGGGGGTTCGGCGCTGAGCGCCCATCTGCTCTGGCAGCAGCTGCAGCGCGGCCGCCGGCTCTCGCTGCCCCAAGCGCTGCGGATGGAATACGCAATGAGCCTGAACTGTTGCCGTCACCCCGAGTTCGCTGAAGGCGTGCGTGCCTACCTGCTCGACCGGGATGGCCTGCCACACTGGCATTGGCGCGACGTCCAGAGCGTTCCCCCGGCGGTGGTCGCGGCACATTTCGAGCCGACCTGGGAGGGTACGCACCCGTTGATCGACCTGGGGCTGAACGGATAGGTTGGCGCTGAACACAGCGAAGCCCAACGGGATCGGCACGGTTCTGTTGGGCTTCGTCGCTACGCGCCTCAGGCTGCGCGCCCCGACCCAACCTACGTATCAACGCCGGTAGTAGCGTCCACCCCGGTCGTAATGCGGCCGCAGCCGCTGATCGCGCCCATCCCGGATCGAGGGCGGGCGCTGATAACGATGCTCCTGGCGCCAGTACTGGCGTCGCTCGAAGCCCCGGTGACGGTCGTAGTACTGCGGCGGCAGTTGCCCCTGATAACGCGGCGGCAGGTTGCGTTGATAATGCGGGTATGGCGGATAGGGACTGCGCGGATCGTACTGGTATGGCCGGCTGTCATAGCGATAGCCGGGGCTGTAGTAGCGGGGGCTCTCGGACTGGAAAACCCAGACCCCGTCGCGCCGATCCGCATGCACCGGCAAGGTGGCCCCCAGGCTCAGGCAGAGCAGGATCAAGGCAGAACGCATGTTCATGGGCACCTCCGAACGGTGTCACCGGCTTCCATGCATCAGACCACAATGGCCAGGCATGTGCTGAGACCGCGGACAACCGGCCGCTCGCACCATCCGCTCGCCGCGACGGGCTGTCGCAGCTTGTATGGCCGCGGCCGCTTCCCGATAATAGCGACCCTTTAGCTCCACGGCTCTCGCAGCGCGCGACGGAACCTTATGACCGAACTCGCCCTGATCATGGTTAGCGCCATCCTGGTCAACAATTTCGTACTGGTGCAGTTCCTCGGCCTGTGCCCGTTCATGGGCGTCTCGAAAAAGATCGAGACCGCCATCGGCCTGTCCCTGGCCACCACCTTCGTACTGACCCTGGCCGCCATGTGCAGTTATCTGGTGCAGCAGTATGTGCTCAAGCCGTTGGATCTCGAATTCCTGCGCACCATCAGCTTCATCCTGGTGATCGCCGTCACGGTCCAGTTCACCGAGATGGTGGTGAACAAGACCAGCCCGTTGCTCTATCGCGTACTGGGCATCTTCCTGCCGCTGATCACCACCAACTGCATCGTGCTCGGCGTCGCCCTGCTCAACGCCAACAAGGCCGAATTCACCTTCCTCACCGCCACGGTCAACGGTTTCGCCGCCGGCCTGGGCTTCTCGCTGGTACTGGTGCTGTTCGCCGCCATGCGCGAGCGCATCGCCATCGCCGACGTACCGAAATCGTTCCAGGGCGCGGCGATCGGCATGGTCACGGCGGGCCTGATGTCGCTGGCGTTCATGGGCTTCACCGGGCTGATCAAGCTATGAGCGCGGTCATCATCGCGGTGCTCGCCCTGCTCGCCCTGTGCCTGCTGGGCGGCGCCATTCTCGGTTTCGCCGCGGTACGCTTTCGCGTCGAGGGCGATCCCATCGCCGAACAGATCAATGCCCTGCTGCCGCAGACCCAGTGCGGCCAGTGCGGCTATCCGGGCTGCAAGCCCTACGCCGAGGCGATTGCCGGCGGCGACAAGATCAACAAGTGCCCGCCGGGCGGCGAGGCGACCATCCAGGCGCTGGCCGACCTGCTCGATGTCGAGGCGGAGCCGCTGGACGCCGCAGGTGGCGAAAAACCGCAGATGGTCGCCTACATCCGCGAAGCCGAATGCATCGGCTGCACCAAGTGCATCCAGGCCTGCCCGGTGGATGCCATCGTCGGCGCCGCGCGGCAGATGCATACCGTCATCGTTTCCGAATGCACCGGCTGCGACCTCTGCGTCGAACCCTGCCCGGTGGACTGCATCGACATGATCGCGCTGGGCAGCAATTTGCAAAGCTGGAAATGGGATCGGCCGCCGGCGCCCGGCCAGTTGATCGCCACCGATCGGGAGCAGGCCGCATGACCTCCTTGAAAGTCTGGGACATCCACGGCGGCATTCATCCGCCGGAGCGCAAGGAGCTGTCCAATCGCACCCCGATCCAACCTGCGCCTTTGCCCAAGCGCCTGATCCTGCCGCTGGCGCAGCACCTGGGTGCGCCGGCCGAACCCTGTGTGACGCTCGGCGAACGGGTGCTCAAGGGCCAGCGGATCGCCGTGGCCAACGGCTTCGTCAGTGCCCCGCTGCACGCGCCAACCTCGGGCGTGGTCAGCTTCATCGGCGCGCAGCCCTATCCGCATGCCTCGGGCATGCTCGGCGAGGCCATCGTCATCGACAGCGACGGCCAGGACCAATGGATCGAACTGCAGCCACAGGCCGATTACCGCCAACTGGAGCGGCCAGCGCTGCTGGAAATCATCCGCCAGGCCGGTATCAGTGGGCTCGGCGGCGCAGGCTTTCCCACCGCGGCCAAGCTGACGCCACCGCCGACGCAGCAGATTCGCACCCTGATCATCAACGGCACCGAATGTGAGCCCTACATCACCGCCGACGACCTGCTGATGCGCGAAAAGGCCGCCGAGCTGGTGGCCGGCATCGAGGTCCTGGCGCACCTGCTCCAACCGCAGGAAGTGCTGATCGGCATCGAGGACAACAAACCCGAAGCCATCGCCGCCGTACGCGCGGCCATCGGCGAACGCCCGTTCGTGCTCAAGGCATTCCCGACCAAGTACCCCTCCGGCGGGGAAAAGCAGCTGATCCAGATCCTCACCGGCGAAGAAGTGCCCAGCGGTGGCCTGCCGGCGGACATCGGCATGCTCTGCCAGAACGTCGGCACCTGCGTCGCCATCCATGATGCGGTGCTGCTCGGCAAGCCGCTCATCTCGCGCATCACCACCCTGACCGGCGAAGCCCTGGCGCGCCCGATGAACGTCGAGGTGCTGATCGGCACACCGGTGAATGAACTGCTGGCTCTCGCCGGGCTCGAGCCGGCCAGGCTCAACCGCCTGATCATGGGCGGGCCGATGATGGGGTTTACCCTGCCCTCACTGGACGTGCCGGTAATCAAGACCACCAACTGCCTGCTGGCCAGCACGCTCGACGAGCTCCCCGCGCCACCTCCGGCGCTGCCCTGCATCCGCTGCGGCGAGTGCGCCGAAGCCTGCCCGGTGAGCCTGCTGCCGCAGCAGCTGCACTTCTTCGCCCTCGGCCAGGAACACGAGCAGCTCAAGGCCCATCACCTGTTCGACTGCATCGAGTGCGGCGCCTGCGCCTATGTCTGCCCGTCGAGCATCCCGCTGGTGCAGTACTACCGCGCCGCCAAGGGCGAGATTCGCGAACAGGAACACAAGCACCGGAAAGCCGAGCATTCCAAACAACGCTTCGAACTGCGGCAGGAGCGCCTGCGCCGGGCCGAAGAGCAGAAGGAGGCCGAACGCAAGGCCCGTGCCGAGCGGGCAGCCCGCGCCAAGGCCGCGCAGGCGCAGGATGCGAATGCCGGCGATTCGCCCGCAAGCGTAGAGGCGCCGAAGGCCGGCGGCCTGTCGGACATGCAGAAGAAACTCAAGATCGAGGCCAGCATGGCCCAGGTCGCGCTGAAGAAAGCCGAAAAGCAGCTGGCGACGCACGCCACCGCGGAACTGCAAGCCCAGGTCACCGAGCTGCGCAGCGCCGCCGAGGCCGCACAGCGGGCACTCGATGCCGCAATGGCCGAGACGCCGGCACCTGCCGCGGCACCGGCAGCCGACGACGCGGCGGCGAAGAAGCTCAAGATCGAAGCAGCCATGCTCAAGGCACAGATCCGCAAGCTGGAGAAGCTCGAAACCCCCGACGACGACCAGCAGGCCGAACTCGCCCGTCTGCGCCAGCAACTGCACGAGGCCGAGCAGGCCTTGGCCGCAGCCCAGAGCGCGGCGCCGACCGCGCCCGCAAAGCCGGCCGGCGACGAAGCGCTGAAGAAGGCCAAGATCGAGGCCGCCATGCTCAAGGCACAGATCCGCAAGCTGGAGAAGCTCGAAGCCCCCGACGACGACCAGCAGGCCGAACTCGCCCGTCTGCGCCAGCAACTGCACGAGGCCGAGCAGGCCCTGGCCACCGCCCAGGATGCAGCACCGACCGCGCCCGCCAAGCCGGCCGGCGACGAAGCGCTGAAGAAGGCCAAGATCGAGCTGGCAATGAAGCGCGCCGAGTTGAAGAAGGCCGAGAAGGCCGGGGCCGAAGAAGCCGAACTGGACCGCTTGCGCGACGCCCTGGCCGCAGCCGAGCAGGCTTTGCATGCCGCCGAAGACACCTCGGCCAGACCGGCACCGCAGCTGGTGCGCACCGCCAAACCCGGTGTGGACGAACGCCAACGCGAGCTCAAGACCGAAGTCGCCTTCGCCCGTGCCGACCTGCGCAAGCTGGAGCGTGAGGAGAACGCCGAGCCGGCCGCGCTGGAAACCGCCCGGACACGTCTGGACCAGGCCGAGCGTCAGTTGGCGGAATACCAGGATCACTGATGGAGAGGGCCCATCCAGGGCCCGCTTCAGGTAAAGCATTAGACCGGAGAGCCAATGGCCCTGCCCCGTATCACCTCGCCCCACGCCAAGGGCGCCAACCGGACCCAGCGCGTCATGCTGCTGGTACTCGCGGCCACCCTGCCCGGGGTGGTCGCCCTGACCTGGCTGTATGGCGCCGGCACCCTGATCAACCTGGCCTGGACCTGCGCCACCGCACTCGCCTTCGAAGCGGCGATCCTCAGGTTGCGCCAGCGCCCGGTCGGCTTCTTCCTGCGTGACGGCAGCGCGCTGGTCACCGCCGTGCTGCTGGCCTTGGCATTGCCGCCGTATTCGCCATGGTGGCTGACGCTGATCGCCAGCGGTTGCGCCATCGTCTTCGGCAAGCAGCTCTACGGCGGGCTCGGGCAGAACCCCTTCAACCCCGCGATGATCGGCTACGTGGTGGTGCTGATCTCCTTCCCGGTGGAGATGACCACCTGGCCCGTGCCGCACAGCGTCGGGTTGGGCAGCGGCCTGCAGCACATCCTCGGCATCGCCTCGTTGCCGGATGGCTGGACCCAGGCCACCGCCCTGGACGTGCTGAAAGTGAACAACAGCCTCACCATCGACGAGCTCTGGCGCAATCCCGCCTTCGGCCATTTCGGCGGCATCGGCTCGGAAGTGGTGAACCTGGCGTTCCTCGCCGGCGGCCTGTTCCTGTTGCACAAGCGCCTGTTCAGCTGGCATGCGCCGGTCGGCATGCTCGGCGCCCTGGCACTGATGAGCCTGGTGTTCTGGAACGGCTCGGGCTCGGACAGCAACGGCTCGCCGCTGTTTCACCTGCTCAGCGGCGCCACCATGCTCGGCGCCTTCTTCATCGTCACCGATCCGGTGAGCAGCGCCACCAGCCCGCACGGCCGCCTGATCTTCGGCACCGGCGTCGGCATCCTGGTCTACGTCATCCGCGCCTGGGGCGGCTACCCGGACGCGGTGGCCTTCAGCGTGCTGCTGATGAACCTGGCCGCGCCGACCATCGACTACTACACCCGCCCGCGCACCTACGGCCATCGCAAGGCCGAGCGCGGCTTCAAGCTGGGCGAATGACATGATGCTTCCGGAAATCAGCCGCTCGATGCTGAAGAACGCCGCGGTACTGGGCCTGTTCGCCATCGTCACCGTTGGCGTCGTGACCCTGCTCCAGCAAGGTACCGCCGAGCGCATCCAGGCCGCCGAACGTGCCGCGCAGGTGCGCGCACTGGGCGAGATCCTTCCCGCCGGCAGCTACGACAACGCCCTGCCGGACCACAGCGTCCTGCTCCAGGATCGCCTGCTGGGCAACAAGAGCCCGCTACCGGCCTATATCGCCATCAAGGACGGTCGCCCCAGCGCGGTGATCCTCCAGGCCATCGCCCCGGATGGCTACAGCGGCGCCATCCACCTGCTGGTGGGCATCTGGGCCGATGGCCGGGTAGCGGGCGTGCGGGTCCTCGGGCACCGCGAGACACCGGGCCTAGGCGACAGGATCGAACTGACCAAGAGCCCGTGGATTCGCAGCTTCGACGGCAAGTCGCTGGAGAACCCGCAAGCCGAGGGCTGGGCCGTGAAGAAGGACCGCGGCACATTCGACCAGTTCGCCGGCGCCACCATCACGCCGCGCGCGGTGGTCGCCGCGGTGCACCGCGCGCTGCAGTACTTCGATGCGCACAAGGCCGAACTGCTGACGACCGATGCCGGCACGGCGGAAGCGTCGGAGCCGCTCGACGACCAGAGCGACCAAAGCGAACCCGCCGAAGTCACCACCCATTCCCGCGCGGGCGACGCCGCGACACGCGACGCGCTGCGCGCGAGCGAACCTGAAGTCAAACCGGAGGGGGACCAGCCATGAGTGCGCCCAGCTACCGCGAACTGACCGTCAACGGCCTGTGGAAGAACAACCCGGCACTGGTGCAGCTGCTCGGGCTCTGCCCACTGCTCGGGGTGAGCAACTCGACGGTCAACGCCCTCGGCCTGGGCCTGGCCACCATGCTGGTGCTGACCTGCTCCAACATCAGCGTGTCGCTGGTACGTGGCGTGGTCAACACCGCCGTGCGTCTGCCGGCCTTCGTGATGATCATCGCTGCGCTGACCACCTGCATCGAGCTGCTGATGCAGGCCTTCACCTACGAGCTGTACCAGATCCTCGGCATCTTCATCCCGCTGATCACCACCAACTGCGTGATCCTCGGCCGCGCCGACGGCTTCGCCGCCAAGCACAACCCGCTGGTGGCCGGCTTCGACGGCCTGGTCATGGGGCTGGGTTTCTGCCTGGTGCTGGTGGTGCTCGGCGGCCTGCGCGAGCTGTTCGGCACCGGCGCCCTGTTCGCCAACATGCACCTGCTGTTCGGCCCCGTCGCCAGTGACTGGCAGCTCACCCTGTTCAGCGACTACAAGGGCTTCCTGCTGGCGATCCTGCCGCCTGGCGCATTCATCGTGCTCGGCCTGCTGATCGCCCTGAAGAACCGTATCGACGAGCGGCTCGCCGAGCGGGCCCGCGCCACGCAACCCGCCGCGCCCGCCGTCAACCGCCGGGTACGCGTGACCGGAGTGATCGAATGAGGGGGCAAGCGGCAAGCTTCAAGCGGCAAGCAGAAGCGGCAGCGATTCAGACACCGGCCCCCGGCTTGGCGCTTGTGGCCCGAAGCCTGGAGTTGTTTGCATGAACGCCGAGAAACGCCGGGAAATCTTCCGCCGCTTCCACGAGGACAACCCCGAGCCGAAAACCGAACTGGCCTACAGCACGCCCTTCGAGTTGCTGATCGCCGTCATCCTCTCGGCGCAGGCCACCGACGTCGGCGTGAACAAGGCCACCGCCAGGCTGTTCCCGGTCGCCAACACACCGGAGGCGATCCATGCACTGGGCGTCGAGGGGTTGTCGGAATACATCAAGACCATCGGCCTGTACAACAGCAAGGCGAAGAACGTCATCGAAGCCTGCCGCATCCTGATCGAGAAGCATGGCAGCCAGGTCCCCGACAACCGCGAGGCGCTCGAGGCCCTGCCCGGCGTCGGCCGCAAGACCGCCAACGTGGTGCTCAACACCGCGTTCCGCCAGTTCACCATGGCGGTGGACACGCACATCTTCCGAGTCAGCAACCGCACCCGCATCGCCCCGGGCAAGAACGTGCTGGAGGTGGAACGCAAGCTGATCAAGTTCGTGCCCAAGGAATACCTGCTGGATGCCCATCACTGGCTGATCCTGCACGGGCGCTACGTCTGCAAGGCGCGCAAACCGCAGTGTGGCAGTTGCCGGATCGAGGACCTGTGCGAGTACAAGCACAAGACTTCGGACGATTGATCGCGCACGTAAAAATCTTGCCTGGCGATTGAAAAAAACTTTTTTACCGGCCCCGGATTTGCCGCTATAAGGTGCGCCAAGAGCGCCCCATAGCCTTGGAGTGAACAAGTGGCCGAGAAAGAAGACATTCAGATCGAAGACGATTTCATCGCCGAAGACGACGACGAGAGCGGCGAAGCCCCCGTCGAGGTCGCCAAGACCAACCTGACCAAGCGCCGGATCATCGACAACCTGCTCGAGGAGCGCCGCCTGCAGAAACAATTGAACGACTTCGACTTCGATCTGTAAGCAAAAAAGCCCCGCAAGGGGCTTTTTCATATCTGCCGGTCAGGCCCGTAAGGCGGGCCAAAGCGGATAGTCCGATGTTCGGGTGAGCGAACGCATGCGGTAGGTTGGCGCTGAGCGCAGCGAAGCCCAACAGGGATCGACACGAACCCGTTGGGCTTCGTCGCTTCGCTCCTCAACCCAACCTACACACAAAAAGCCCCGCAAGGGGCTTTCATTCAGTCGCCCCGCTGCGGCGACAGCAGCTCGATCTTGTAGCCGTCCGGGTCCTCGACGAAGGCGAGGATACTCGAGCCATGCTTCATCGGCCCCGGCTCGCGGGTGATCTTGCCGCCGCGCGCACGGATGTCCTCACACGCCTTGTAGACGTCCTCGACTTCCAGGGCGATATGCCCGTAGCCGTCGCCCAGTTCGTACTTTTCCACGCCCCAGTTGTGGGTCAGCTCGATCACGCTGTTGTGCGCCTCGTCACCGTAGCCGACGAAGGCCAGGGTGAATTTGCCTTCCGGATAGTCCTTGCGGCGCAGCAGGGTCATGCCCAGCACCTCGGTATAGAAGGCGATGGATTTGTCCATGTCGCCGACACGCAGCATGGTATGCAGCAGTCTCATGTTCGGGTTCTCCTCGTTCGGCAGTGCTTGTGGCCATGCAGAAAGCAAGACCCCGGCGCATGGCCGGGGTCGGTCAGGCTCAGGCGCGCCAGCTTATCAGAACTGGGTACGGCCCTTGCCGGCAGCGATGCGCATGCGCAGCGCGTTGAGCTTGATGAAGCCACCGGCGTCGGCCTGGTCGTAGGCGCCGGCATCGTCCTCGAAGGTGGCGATGTTGGCATCGAACAGCGAATCGTCGGACTTGCGGCCGACGACGATGACGTTGCCCTTGTACAGCTTCAGGCGTACCACGCCGTTCACGTTGACCTGGGAAGCGTCGATCATCTGCTGCAGCATGCTGCGCTCCGGGCTCCACCAGTAGCCGTTGTAGATCAGGCTGGCGTACTTGGGCATCAGCTCGTCTTTCAGGTGGGCCACTTCGCGGTCGAGGGTGATCGACTCGATGGCGCGGTGGGCCTTGAGCATGATGGTGCCGCCGGGGGTCTCGTAGCAGCCGCGCGACTTCATGCCGACGTAGCGGTTCTCGACGATGTCCAGGCGGCCGATGCCGTTCGCGCCACCGATGCGGTTCAGCTCGGTCAGCACCTGGGCCGGGGTCATGTCCTTGCCGTCGATGGCGACGATGTCACCCTTGCGATAGGTCAGCTCGATGTAGGTCGGGGCGTCCGGCGCGGCTTCCGGGGACTTGGTCCAGCGCCACATGTCCTCTTCGTGCTCGGTCCAGGTGTCTTCCAGCACGCCGCCCTCGTAGGAGATGTGCAGCAGGTTGGCGTCCATGGAGTACGGCGACTTCTTCTTGCCGTGGCGTTCGATCGGGATGCCGTGCTTCTCGGCGTAGTCCATCAGCTTCTCGCGCGAGAGCAGGTCCCACTCGCGCCAGGGGGCGATGACCTTGACGCCGGGCTTGAGCGCGTAGGCGCCCAGCTCGAAGCGCACCTGGTCGTTGCCCTTGCCGGTGGCACCGTGGGAGATGGCGTCGGCGCCGGTGGCGTTGGCGATCTCGATCAGGCGCTTGGCGATCAGCGGACGGGCGATGGAGGTACCCAGCAGGTACTCGCCTTCGTAGACGGTGTTGGCGCGGAACATCGGGAAGACGAAATCGCGGACGAACTCTTCGCGCAGGTCGTCGATGAAGATTTCCTTCACGCCCAGCGCCTGGGCCTTGGCACGGGCCGGCTCGACTTCCTCGCCCTGGCCGAGGTCGGCGGTGAAGGTCACCACTTCGCAGTTATAGGTGTCTTGCAGCCACTTGAGAATCACCGAGGTGTCCAGGCCACCGGAATAGGCCAGAACCACCTTCTTAACGTCCGCCATGCCATCAGCTCCACGGGTTGTACGGAAAACTCGTGATTCTACCGATCGCGGCCGCGGTTTTACAGGGGCGCGCGGCCATGTCGACATGCGGAGAGCCTGCTCAGGACGATGGGCCTGCCGTGGCGGCCGAGGCGGTCGCCGATACCGCTTCGCGCTCCAGGCGCAGGGTCACGCGGCGGTTCTTCGCCCGGTTGGCCTCGCTGCTGTTGGCCACCAGCGGGTAGCGCTCGCCATGGAAGCGCAGGGTGATCTGTTCCTGCGGCACACCGTTGGCGAGCAGGTAGTCCTGCACCGCCAGGGCGCGACGGCGGGACAGGTCGCGGTTGAGCAGACGGTTGCCGCTGTTATCGGAGTGGCCGTCGAGGAGGATGCGATTGACGCTGGGGTCGGCGCGCAGGTACTGCAGGACGATATCCAGCCGCGCCCGCGCCCGAGGGTCCAGCACCACGTCGGCGCTGGGGAAACCGAGTTGCGATTGGCGCACCTGATCGAAATTCACCGGCAGCAGCTTGGCGGTGCAGGCCCGGTAATCTTCGTAGGCCTTGCCGAAGCGCGCCGGCAGCAGGCGGATCTCCAGGGCCTCGCCACCGTGCAGCGTGCGATGGCGAACCACCGGGCTGCGGCCTTCGAGCAAGCCGCTGAGCAACCGGCCGGCCTGCAGGTGGGTGCTGTTGAATGGAATCTCGCCGCCGCCCACGGACACCACACCCAGGTTGATATCGCTGCGCGTCGGTTGCCAGGGCGCGGCGGCCGCGAGCAGGGTCGCCGAGCCGGCGCCGAGCCAGCGCTGCGGCGACTGCAGGCGGAAGATCGCCTGCTCGCCGGCGCGCCGCACGAACTCACCGCTGCCGAAACCGGCGATGGGTTGCACCAGCCGGCACTCGAACTGATCGCCCTCGACCTGCCACTGCACCCGTTCCAGGCGGGTCTGGAACGTCAGGGCATTGGCCGGTGAGGCCAGCAGGCACAGCATTACGAGAGGACGCAGGCGCACGATGAGCTCCGGGAGGATGCGTGTTCCTGTTGCGTATCGGTGCGCATGGGCAAAACTTGAGTACGGCATCCGGCCCGCAGGCCGCGAATGCAGCGGCCCGTCCTTCGGCAAGATGCCGTGAGCGGGCTTTTCCGGTAGCATTCGCGCACGTTTCACCCGCCTGGAAACCCGCATGTCCGACCGACTCACACTGTTGCGCCCCGACGACTGGCACATCCACCTGCGCGATGGCGCGGTCCTGCCCCATACGGTGGCCGACGCCGCCCGCCAGTTCGCGCGCGCGATCATCATGCCCAACCTGGTGCCGCCGGTACGCAACGCCGACGAGGCCGCGGCCTATCGCCAGCGCATCCTCGCCGCGCGTCCGGCGGGCAGTCGTTTCGAACCGCTGATGGTGCTCTATCTCACCGACAGCACCAGCCCCGACGATATCCGGCGGGCCAAGGCCAGCGGCTTCGTGCATGCGGCCAAGCTGTATCCGGCCGGCGCCACCACCAACTCGGCCTCCGGCGTGACCGCCATCGACAACATCTTCGGCGTGCTGGAAACCATGGCCGAGGAAGGCCTGCCGCTGCTGGTCCATGGCGAGGTGACCCGGGGCGAGATCGACATCTTCGATCGCGAGAAGTATTTCATCGACGAGCAGTTGAGCCGGGTGACTGCGCGTTTCCCGACGCTGAAGGTGGTCTTCGAGCACATCACCACCCGCGATGCCGTGCAGTTCGTCGAGGCGGCCGGCAGCAACGTCGGCGCCACCGTCACCGCGCACCACCTGCTGTACAACCGCAACCACATGCTGGTCGGCGGCATCCGCCCGCACCTGTTCTGCCTGCCGGTGCTCAAGCGCAACCTGCACCAGGAGGCGCTGCTCGACGCGGCCACCAGCGGCAACCCGAAATTCTTCCTCGGCACCGACTCGGCGCCGCATGCCCGGCACGCCAAGGAAGCCGCCTGCGGCTGCGCCGGCTGCTATACCGCGCATGCCGCCATCGAGCTGTATGCCGCCGCCTTCGAGCAGCGCCAGGCGCTGGACAAGCTGGAGGCCTTCGCCAGCCACTTCGGCGCGGACTTCTACGGCCTGCCGCGCAACACCGAGCAGATCACCCTGGTCCGCCAGGACTGGGACGTACCGGCCAGCCTGCCGTTCGGCGAGCAAGTGGTCGTCCCGCTGCGCGCCGGTGAACGCCTGCACTGGCGCCTGGAGGAAAGCGTATGAGCGACGACAGTTTCGACGACGAACTCGAGGGCCATCTGCCCGGCAAGCCGCGCTCGCCCATGGCGCGGCGCTTCCGCGGTTTCCTGCCGGTGGTGATCGATGTCGAGTGTGGCGGCTTCAACTGCGCCACCGACGCCCTGCTGGAAATCGCCGCGGTGACCATCGGCATGGACGAACAGGGCCTGCTCTACCCGCAGGACACCCTGTTCTATCGCGTCGAGCCCTTCGCCGGCGCCAACATCGAGGCCGCCGCGCTGGAGTTCACCGGCATCAAGCTCGACCACCCGCTGCGCATGGCGGTGGCCGAATCGCACGCGCTCGGCGAGATCTTCCGCAGCGTGCGCAAGGCGGTGAAGTCCAGTGGCTGCAAGCGCGCGATCCTGGTCGGCCACAACAGCAGCTTCGACCTGGGGTTCCTCAACGCCGCCATCGCCCGCTGCGAGATCAAGCGCAACCCCTTCCACCCCTTCTCCAGCTTCGACACCGCGACCCTGGCCGGCCTCGCCTACGGCCAGACCGTACTGGCCAAGGCCTGCCAGGCCGCCGGCATCGACTTCGACGGCCGCGAGGCGCACTCGGCCCGCTACGACACCGAGAAGACCGCCGAGCTGTTCTGCGGCATCGTCAACCGCTGGAAGGAAATGGGCGGCTGGGAAGAATTCGACGACTGAGCAGCGCCCCTGCTGGCGAGCCCGCACGGGCCCGCCAGCAGGCCTTACGCCAGCGCCTGCTCCAGCACGCGCGCCACATGCAGCGCCGTGCGCTGGGCACCAGCGTGGATCTGGTGTCGGCAACTGGTGCCGTCGGCAACCACCAGATCGCCGGCCTCGGCCTGGCGAATCGCCGGTAGCAGCGCCAGCTCCGCCATCTGCATCGACGCCTCGTAGTGCTCGCGCTCGTAGCCGAAACTGCCGGCCATGCCGCAGCAGGAGGTTTCGATGGTTTGGACCTGCAGGTCCGGTATCCAGCGCAGTACCCGCTCCACCGGCCGCAGCGCATCGAACGCCTTCTGGTGGCAATGGCCATGCAACAGCGCCCGCGACGTGTCCAGCGCCTTGAGCACGAGCTGCAGACGGCCGGCATCGTGTTCCCGGACGAGAAACTCCTCGAACAGCAGGGATGCCTTGGCCAGCGCCCTAGCCTCTTCGCCGTAGCCATAACGCAGGAACTCGTCGCGCATCGTCAGCAGGCACGAGGGTTCCAGCCCGACGATGCTCACCCCGCGCAGGACGAACGGCAGCAGGTGGTCGAGGGTGCGCCGCGCCTCGGCCTTGGCCTTGTCGACCTGCCCCGAAGCCAGGTAGGTGCGCCCGCAGCACAGCGGCCGCTGCTCTGGCGGCTGGTTGAAGTGCACGCGATAGCCGGCCGCCTCCAGCACCCGGCAGGCTGCGCGCGCATTCTCGGGCTCCATGTAGTTGTTGAAGGTGTCGACGAACAACAGGACTTCCCGGGTCGACGTCGGCGAGCTCGCACGGGTGGTCGCCAGGAAGTCGCCGTCGAAGCGCGGCAGCGCCCGCTGCTCGGCCAGGCCGAGCCCACGCTTGAACCAGCGTGACAGCAGCGGCAGGCGCTCGACGGCGGCGCTCAGGCCAGCCAGATGGCGGGCATAGGGCGCATAGCGCGGCATCTCCGCCACCAGCCGTTCGCGCAGCGGCAGCGGGTTGTTCTTCGCCCAGGCGGCGCGCGCCTCGATTTTCATCCGCGCCATGTCCACACCGGTCGGGCATTCGCGCTTGCAGCCCTTGCACGAGACGCACAGGTCGAGGGCGGCCTTGACGTCGGCGCTGGCCAGCCCTTCCGTGCCCAGCTGGCCGGACAGCGCCAGGCGCAGGGTGTTGGCGCGGCCGCGGGTCAGGTGCTGCTCGTTGCGCGTGACGCGATAGCTGGGGCACATGGTGCCGGCGTCGAACTTGCGGCAATGGCCGTTGTTGTTGCACATCTCCACGGCCTTGATCAGCCCGCCGGTGGGGTCGCCGCCGCTGCCCGGCGCACTCTGCTCGCCGGTGAGCGGATCGCGCAGCACATCCCATTCCGACCAGTCCAGCGCCGGCTTGAGCGGAATCGGCCGGTAGCTCCTGGGAAAGCGGAAATAACCATGATCGTCCATCCGCGGGGTGTCGACGATCTTGCCCGGATTGAGCAGGTTCTCCGGGTCGAACAGCTGCTTGATCTCCTTGAACGCGGCATTGAGCTGCGGGCCGAACTGCCAGGCCACCCATTCGCCGCGGCAAAGGCCGTCGCCGTGCTCGCCGGAAAACGCGCCCTTGTAGGCGCGCACCAGTGCCGAGGCCTCCTCGGCGATGGCGCGCATCTTGTCCGCGCCGTCGCGACGCATGTCGAGGATCGGCCGCACGTGCAGCGTGCCGACGCTGGCATGGGCGTACCAGGTGCCCTCGGTGCCGTGCTTGTGGAACACCTCGGTGAGTTTGGCGGTGTATTCGGCCAGGTGCTCCAGCGGTACCGCGCAATCCTCGATGAAGGACACCGGCTTACCGTCGCCCTTCATGCTCATCATGATGTTCAGGCCGGCCTTGCGCACGTTCCACAGCGCCGTCTGTTCGCCGCCCTCGACCATGCCGACCACACTGCCCGGCAGACCGAGGTCGGCCATCAGCTCGTTCAGCCGCAGCAGCTGCCGGCGCAGCGCATCCGCGTCCTCGCCGGCGAACTCGACCAGCAGCAGCGCATCCGGCCGGCCGATCAGCGCCTTCTCGATCACCGGCTTGAACGCCGGGTTCTCCAGCGCCAGCTCGATCATGGTGCGATCGACCAGCTCGACCGCAGTGGGGTCGAGCTTGACGATATGCTGGGTCAGGTCCATCGACTGGTAGAAGGTGGGGAAATTCACCACCCCCAGCACCTTGTGCCGTGGCAGCGGCGCGAGCCTGAGCTTGATCCGCCGGGTCACGCCGAGGGTGCCCTCGGAACCGACCAGCAGGTGCGCCAAGTTGGTCTGCCCCTCCGGATCGTAGGGTCGCGGGTTCTGGCAGTCGAACAGGTCGAGGTTGTAGCCGCCGACCCGCCGCAGCACCTTGGGGTAGTGCTCGCGGATGTTCGCTCGCTCGCGCTCGGCGATGCGTTGCACTTCGCGGGCGATCTGGCGCACCCGGTCGCCCTGGGCAAGCTCGTGGAGGAAGCCGAAACGGCCCTCGCTGCCGTCGGCCAGCAGCGCGTCGATGCCCAGTACGTTGTGCACCATGTTGCCGTAGCGGATCGAGCGCGACCCGCAGGAATTGTTGCCCGCCATGCCGCCGAGGGTGCACTGGGCGGAGGTCGAGACGTCCACCGGGAACCACAGGCCGTGCGGCTTGAGCCAGCGGTTCAGGTCGTCGAGCACCATCCCCGGCTCGACCACCACCGTCAGCGCCTGCGGATCGAACTCGACGATCTGGTTCAGCCAGCGGCTGGCATCGACCACCAGCGCATCGCCCACGGTCTGGCCGCACTGGCTGGTGCCACCGCCACGGGCCAGCAGCGGCACCTTGGCGTCACGGGCGATATCCAGTGCCACCTGCAAGTCGTGCTGGTGGCGCGGGATCACCACGCCGACCGGCATGATCTGGTAGATCGAGGCATCCGTGGCATAGCGGCCGCGCGACGCCGTGTCGAACAGCACCTCACCGGCGATCTCGCGACGCAGCCGTGCCGCCAGCGCGGAGGCCCGCTCGGGCGGCACCTTGCTCGCCGGTATTCTGGGTTCGGTAAACGAAGTCATCATGACCTCCCATGTCAGCGGTCGAGGGGAATATCAGCGCGCGCCGTCCAGCGGATGCGCGGCGAAATAGTCCAGCGCGGCAAGCACGCCGCTGCCCTCGAGCTGGGCCCCGGAGAGCTTGAGGCCGGCCTCGCAGCCGCCGAGGGTGGCGATCAGCGTCAGGTCGTTGCAATCGCCCAGGTGGCCGATGCGGAACATCTTGCCCTTGGCCTTGCCCAGGCCGGTGCCCAGCGACAGATCGAAGCGCTGGTAGATCAACCGGCGCACGGCGTCGGCGTCGATCCCCTCGGGCATCACCACGCCGGTCAGTACCGGCGAGTAGACGCTCGGGTCCTGGCATTGCACTTCCAGCCCCCAGCATTCGATGGCCGTGCGCACACCGGCCGCCCAGCGCTGGTGGCGGGCGAACACCTGCGCCAGCCCCTCCTCGAGCAGCATGTCCAGCGCCTCGTTCAGGCCATACAGCAGGTTGGTGTTGGGCGTGTAGGGCCAGTAGCCGCTCGTGTTCATTTCCAGGATCTCGTCCCAGGCCCAGAAACTCTTCGGCAACTGCGCGCGACGGCTGGCCTCGATGGCCTTGTCGGAGACGGCATTGAAACTGATGCCCGGCGGCAGCATCAGGCCCTTCTGCGAGCCGGAAATGGTCACGTCGACGCCCCAGCCGTCGTGCTGGTAGTCGGCGCAGGCCAGGCCGGAGATGGTATCGACCATGAGCAGTGCCGGGTGGCCGGCCGCGTCGATCGCGCGACGCACGGCGGCGATGTCGCTGGTCACACCGGTGGAGGTCTCGTTGTGCACCACGCAGACGGCCTTGATCGTGTGACCGCTGTCCTCCCGCAGGCGCCGCTCGATCATGTCGGCCTGCACCCCATTGCGCCAGCCGTCGTAGCCCGGTAGCCCGAGGAATTCCGGTTCGAGCCCCAGGCGGCGGGCCATCCGTTCCCACAGCGTGGCGAAGTGACCGGTCTCGAACATCAGCACCCGGTCGCCTGCCGACAGTGTGTTGACCAGCGCCGCCTCCCAGGCGCCGGTGCCGGAGGCGGGATAGATGACCACCGGATGCCGGGTCTGGAAGATTTCGCGGATCTTGCGCAGCACCTCCAGCCCCAGCGCGCCGAATTCGGGGCCGCGGTGGTCGATGGTGGGGAGGCTCATGGCACGCAGGATGCGATCCGGTACCGGCGAGGGTCCGGGAATCTGCAGGAAATGGCGGCCGGATGGATGGAAGTCGAGCTTCAACATGGCGGTTCTCCGATTGTTCTTGATTTTGTATTTTGTGTTTTGAATTCAAAATCACTCAAAAAACGAGAAGCCTGTTCAGCGGATGCAGCCCTCGTTGCGCAGGCCGAGGATCTCCTCGGCGCTGATGCCGATGCCCTGCAGCACCTCGTCGGTATGCTCGGCGAACAACGGCGCCGGACGGCGGATCTGCGAGGGCGTGCGGGAGAACTTGCTGGGGAAGCCGATCGTCTTCATGGTGCCGATCACCGGGTGCTCGATCTGCTGGACCATTCCCCGGGCCAGGTAGTGCTCGTCCTGCATGGCCTGGGCGAAGTCGTTGATCGGCCCGGCCGGCACGCCGGCCTCGTCGCAGCGCTCGAGCCAGTGCGCGATCGGTTGCCGGGACAGGATGTCCTGGAGAATGTCTTCGAGCGCCTCGACGTTGCGCGCCCGGTCGCTGTTGGTGGCGAAGCGCTCGTCGGCCAGCAGGTCGTCGCGGCCGATCACGTCGCGGCACAGGCGCTCCCAGGTGCGCTGGTTGGCGCAGCCGAGCATCAGGTAGCCGTCCTGGGCCTTGATCGCCTGGTACGGGGCCGAGACCCTATGGCGCGAGCCGGTGGGTTGCGGCACCCTGCCCTCGGCGAAATAGGCCGCCGCCTCCCAGCTGAACCAGGGCAGGCCGCATTCGGTGATGGCGATGTCGATGTGCTGCCCTTCGCCGGTGTTCAGCTTGTGGATGTAGGCGGCCAGGATGGAGTAGATCGCGGTGATGCCGCCGCCGATGTCGTAGACCGCGACCCCGGTCTTCAACGGGCTGCGGCCCGGCTCGCCGGTCATCGACATCAACCCGCTCATGCCCTGGGCGACGAGATCGAAACCGCCCTTGTTGCGGTACGGCCCGGTCTGGCCGTAGCCGGAGATCGAGCAGTAGATGATGCCGGGGTTGATCCGGCTGATGGTCTCGTAGTCGATCTCCAGCGAACGGGTGACGCCCGGCCGGTAGTTCTCGACGATGACGTCGGCCTCGCGGGCCAGGCGATAGAAGATGTCCCGGGCGCGGCTGTCCTTGAGGTTCAGCGAGATGCTCTTCTTGTTGCGGTTGATCTGGAAGAAGCAGCTGGACTCGCCATTGACGTAGGGCCCCATCTGCCGGCTATCGTCGCCGCCGTTGGCCTTCTCGACCTTGATCACCTCGGCGCCCAGGTCGCCCAGCACCATGGTGCAGTACGGCCCGGCCATGATCTGGGAAATATCGAGGACTTTCATGTTCTGCAGTGCAAGCATGGGTGTTCTCCAGGCAGTGAGTGGCGATGTCATTCACCGCTCCATTGGAAGGGAGTCTTGCTGACGAAGCGCTCGACGGCGGCCTTGAAGTCCTGGCTGCCGTAGCAGGCCCGTATCCAGTCGTCGCCGGCCTGCGCCGCCGTGCGCCGGTGCTCCAGCACCCGGTTGATCAGGTCCTTGGACGCCTGCACGGTGAGCGGCGCCCGGCCGGCGAACGCCTGCGCCTTGTGCGCGACCTCGTGGTAGATCGCTTCCGGCTCGAATACCCCGCTGACCAGCCCCATGGCCGCGGCTTCGGGAGCTTCGATCAGCTTCGCCGCCATCAGGACTTCCTTGGTCCGCGCAACGCCCAGCAGGTCCATCAGCCGCGAGACGTTGCTCACCGACAGGCAGTTGCCGAGCGTCTCGGCGATCGGCACGCCGAATTTCAGCGACGGCGTGCAATAACGGAAATCGCAGGCCAGGGCGATGGCCGCCCCGCCGCCGACGCAGAAGCCCTCCAGCAGGGCGATGGTCGGCTTGCGCAGGCCTTCCAGCCCGGCGATGGCGCTGTCGATCCCACGCTCGTAGGCCACCCCCGCCTCACCATCCCCGAAGTCGGCGAACTGGCGGATGTCGGTCCCGGCGACGAACGCCTGGCCGCCGCAACCATGGAACACCACGGCGACGATGCTTCGATCGGCCTCCACTTCCCGGCACAGTCGGGCCAGCGCGTCGTACATCTCCCAGGTCATGGCGTTGCGGCTCTGCGGCCGGTTGAAGCCGATCCAGGCGACGCCCTGCTCGATACGGCAGTCGACCTGCCCCTTGGATATATCGGTCATGTTCTTGCCTCCGTCGAAACCGTCAGCCATAGATGGCATTCACTAGGGCCATGGCGAAGGCCGGCACGTAGGTGTTGATCAGCAGGATCAGTACCAGCACGCCGAGGAACCAGAGGTTGGTCCGGGTCGTGGCCCAGATGTCCGCCTTGGCGATGGAACAGGAGGCGATCAGCACGCTGGCCACCGGCGGCGTCTGCTGGCCGATGGCCAGGTTCAGCGTGACGATCAGGCCGAAGTGGATCGGGTCGATGCCGACGGCGAGCACCAGCGGCAGCACGATCGGCACCACCAGGATGATCGCCGCCGCCGAGTGCAGGAACATGCCGAGGATGAGGAAGATGATGTTGAGCAACGCCAGGATGACGTACTTGTTGTTGGTCAGCTCGCCGATCGAACTGGCCAGTTGCTGCGGCAGTTGCGTTTCGGTCAGGTACAGCCCGACCACCGCCGAACTCGCCACCAGCAGCATCACCACCGCCGTCTGCACGCCGGCGTCGAGGCAGGCCTTGTAGAAGGTGGCGAGGGTGAATTCCCGATACACCACGGCGCTGATGAAGATCGCCACCACCACCGCCAGCGCAGCGCCCTCGGTAGCCGTCACGATCCCGCCGAAAATGCCGCCGAGGATGATCACCGGGATCGACAGCGCCCAGATCGCTCCCTTGAAGGCCTCCCACAGCCGTTTGGCCTGGAAGCGGCCCTCCGAAGGGAAACCGTGCCGGCGCGCCAGGTAATAGCACATGCACGCCAGGCCAAGAGCGCCGAGCAGGCCCGGGAATATGCCGGCGACGAACATCTTGACCACCGATTCACCGGACATCACCGCATAGAGGATCATCGGGATCGACGGCGGCAGGATGATCGCCAGGCTCGCCGCCGAGGACGACAACGCGGCGGAAAATTCCTTCGAGTAGCCCTTGCTCCTCATCGCCGGGATCATGATGCTGCCGATGGCCGAGACGCCGGCCACGGCGGAGCCGGAGATTTCCGCGAAGAAGATCGAGGCGCCGATGGTCACCATCGACAACCCGCCCTTGATGAAGCCGAGCATGGCCGAGGCCAGGTCGATCAGGCGCCTGGAAATGCTCGAGGCGTTCATGATCGCGCCGGCCAGGATGAACAGCGGGATGGCGATCAGCGGGAAGCTGGTGGTGCCGTCGTACATGACCATCCCGATATTGGGGAGTGCCAGTTCGCCGTAGCTCAGGAAGATCGCGACCGCACCGACCACGCCCAGGGCGATGGCCACCGGGACGTTGATCAGTATCAGCAGGATCAGGCCGAGAAACATGTAGAGGATGGTCATTTCTTATTCTCCCGAGCGCCCGTCCGGGCGCTCTGTACCCATTCGGAACTCAGGCCTTGGCAAGCTTGATACCGGCCTCTTCCAGCTCGTGATCGACGAACCCGTCGCCCTTGGCACTCTCGATCACCTCCGGCAAGCGCAACAGCTCGGCGAGGATGAACAGCGCCGAGCCGATCGGCAGCACGGACTGGGTCAGTTGCAACGACACGCTGGTCAGGCTGACGAGCGTCGATCCCTCCAGGATGATGAGCACCTGCGTGCCGGTATAGGCCAGCAGCACGAAGAAGCCGATGGTGATCGCCTCGGCGACCAGCGCGATCGGCAGGCGCAGCTTGGGGGGAAAGTAATTCACCACGCTCGGGCAGCCGATGTGCGCCCCCTTGGCGGCGGCCAGCGCCGCGCCGTAATAGGTCAGCCAGGCCAGCCCGACCGAGGCCACCTCGTCGTACCAGCTGAAGGGCGAACCGGCGAGTCGCGAGACGAAGCCGATGGTGACCACCAGCGCCAATGCCACGACGTTGAGCACCACGATGGCTTCGAGAAACCGGGAAAAAACCTTTCTGAAAGCAGCGATGGAATTCATCAGCTCTCTCCGCTCTATCTGGGGCATCGCCGCATCGGACCCGATGCGGCGATGCGGAGGCAGGTGGGGGTCACATCTGGCGAAGTTGCTTCACCTTGTCGAGCATCGCCTGGCCGCCTTCGACTTCCGCGGCAAACTTGGCGTAGATCGCGGCGGAGCCATCGATGAAGGCCTGCTGGTCGACCTCGTTCACCTGCATGCCGGCGGCTTCCATCTTCGCCACCAGGCTCTCGTCGAGTGCCTGCCCCTGCTCCAGGGCATAGGCTTCCACCTGCTCGGCGGCTTCGCTCAGCGCCTGCCTCACGTCCTCGGGGAAGCGCTTCCAGCTGGCGCCGCTGAGTACGAAGGCGGGGGTGTAGACGTGGTTGGACATGGAGAGGTACTTCTGCACCTCGTGAAAGCGCTGCGAATAACTCTGTACCAGCGGGTTTTCCTGGCCATCCATCGCACCGGTCTGCAACGCCACGAACGCTTCGGAGAGCGCCATCGGGGCGGGGTTGGCGCCGTAGCTCTTGAACATCTCGACGCGCCAGATACCGTTGGGCGTTCTCAGTTTCAGGCCTTTCAGATCGCCCGGCACGACGATGGGGCGGGTGTTGTTGGTGATCTGCCGGACGCCGTTCTCCCAGACGCCGATGATCGTGTAGCCCTTGCTTTCCGCGGCCTTGTACATCACGTCGCGGACCAGCCCGTCACGCACACGCTTCATGTGTTCGCGATCGCTGATCAGGTAGGGCATTTCGAACAGCGAGAATTCCGGCGCCACGCTGCTCATCACGGTCGAGGGCAGCGCCAGGTCGAGCGAGCCGAGCTTGAGCTTGTTGAGCATCTGCGAGTCGTCGCCGAGCTGGCTGGAGCCATAGACCACGACCTTGGCCTTGCCTTCGAGCTTTTCATTGGCGATGCGCGCGAACTCGTTGGCCGAGAGTTCGAACAGGGAGCCCGGGCCACCGACATGGCCGAACTTGATCTGGATCTCCGCGGCCTGCACCACCGAGGCGGTGAGCCCCAACAGCGACCCGATCAACACCGATTTGAAGATTTTCATGCTGCTGCCTCCACTCTTGTTCTTATGAGGTGGTACCGCAATTACCCGTCGTTCAGGCCGCCCTGCCGCCAGCAGATGCGTTGAGACCGCACGAACCAAGGCCAGCCATCGCAGAAAATGAATTCATTATTCATTTCCAGAAACAGACAGTAGTTCAGCTTTTTTCCCTGCGCCAACCTGGAAGGAAAAATTTTCCGTTCTCGCAAGACCAACGGTCCGTACGGGGAAAGGTGCCGCGAGCTGCGCATTCGGCAGGGTCCCGGTGCAGGCGCTACCGGGCGCCCCGCCGCTCGCTCGAGTGGCGGGTACGCTTCGTGAGAAAGGGGGTCGCGAGGCCCGTTCAGGCCGGCAAGATACCGGCCTTGAAACCGGCCGCCTCGATGCCGACCATGGCCACGTGCTCGTCTTCGTCCGATGAGGCACCGCTGACCCCCACCGCCCCGATGACCTGATCGCGCTCGTCGAGGATCAGCACGCCGCCGGGCACGGGAATGAAATGCCCGTCGGAAGCCGCGGCGACCGATGCGAGGAATGCCGGACGCAGTTCATTACGCTCACCCACCGTCCGGCTGGAGACGCCGTTGCCCAGCGCGGCGAACGCCTTGCCCCGGGCGACCGGCAGGCGCAGCGGTGCGCAACCGTCCTCGCGCTCGGCGACAACGAGATTGCCGCCGCCGTCCATGACGTATGCGGTCAGTGGCTCCAGTTCCTGGGCCCTCGCCTCGGCGAAGGCCGCATCGAGGATACGGCGCGCCTGACTGCGGGAGATGACTACGCTTGCACGATAAACTTTTCCGGCCATGCCCTGGTTCCTCTCGGCTGTGATGGTCTTCCACGTCGTCCTGCGCACCGGCTCGCCGCGCGACGGCCGGTGCACAGGATGAACCGGCCGGCACGCAGGATCGCGAGAAAGTTTCCGCCGGCGGCGCTTTGCGCTATTTTGAATTCTTAATACAAAAGCTAGCACAGCCTAGCCAATCCGCCGTCCCAGCCATCCAGCAGGTGCCGATATGACGTTACCCGTCCAGGAAACCAGTGTGGAAAAGATCCAGCACAAGATTCTCTATCTGGAAGCCGCCAACCGGATCCGTGATCTGATCGAGCATGGGGGACTTGTGGCCGGTGAAAAGATCTCGGAAAAGCGGCTCTGCGAGAAATTCGGCATTTCGCGCACGCCGCTACGCGAAGCCCTGAAGGTGCTGACGTCCGAGGGCTTGGTGGAAATCCTGCCGAACCGCGGGGCGCGCGTCAGCCTACTGACTCTGAGCGACGTCGAGCACACCTACGACGTGATGGGCGCTCTGGAAGGGCTTGCCGGCGAGACGGCCTGCCGCCATCTGGACGACGACGAACTGGCGCACATCTGCGCGCTCCACCAGCAAATGGTCGGACACTACCAGCGCAAGGAACTGCAGGCCTACTTCCAGGCCAACCAGCAGATCCACGAGTGCATCCTCCAGGCATCGCGCAACCCCATCCTGCTCGAGATGTACAACAACCTCAGCCAGCGCATCAAACGGATCCGCTACACAATGGAAATGCACGAGGCGTTCTGGCGCAAGGCGATGAACGAGCACGAGGAGATGATCGAGGCGCTGCGCGATCGGGACGGGAAACGCCTGGGAGACATCCTCAGGGGGCACCTGAGCCACAAGCTCGAGGCGGTCAACCTAGCCGGCGTGATCAGCCCCGATTGACGACGAGTCGCCGAATGCCCGGTGTAGCCCGCAACCTGCGTTTCAGGATTCGGTGTTGCCGGCCGCTTTTTGTGGGAGCCCCGACCCCGGGGCGATGCTTTCAAGCTTCACCTGTACTGGACGCATAAGAAAAAGCCGCCAGAGCACAGTCTGACGGCTTCCACTTGCAGCTTGTAGCTTGCCGCTTATAGCCGCCTTACAGCGGCTTGCCGCGGTTGCCGTACTGCCCGACGAAGGCCTGCACGGCTTTCAGCTCGTTGGCCAGCACCGTGCAGCGCTCGGGCCGCTCGAAGAGGTCCGCCAGATGCGCCGGCAACTCCAGCGCCTTGCCGATGCCGGCCTTTTCCACCGCATCGGGGAATTTCACCGGATGCGCAGTGCCCAGGGTGACCATCGGGATGCTCAGGCTGCGACGGCATTCACGGGCGGCATGTACACCGATGGCGGTATGCGGATCGAGCACTTCGCCGGTCTGCGCGAATACCTGGGCGATGGTCGCGCAGGTCTGCTCGTCGTCCACCGCCAGCGAGTCGAACAGCTTGCGCGCCTCGGTCCAGCGGTCCTCTTCCACCGACAGCTTGCCGCTGGCCTTGAAGGCGTCCAGCAGCTCGGCCACCGCCCGGCCGTTGCGCCCGTGCAGGTCGAACAGCAAGCGCTCGAAGTTGGACGAGACCATGATGTCCATCGACGGCGACAGCGACGGGTGCAGGGTGTCCTTGTCGTAGCGGTTGCCGGACATGAAGCGGTGCAGGATGTCGTTGCGGTTGGTGGCGACGATCAGCTGGTTGATCGGCAGCCCCATGTTGCGCGCCAGGTAGCCGGCGAAGATATCGCCGAAGTTGCCGGTCGGTACCGAGAAGGCCACCGAGCGGGCCGGCCCGCCGAGCTGCAGCGCGGCGTGGAAGTAGTAGACGATCTGGGCCATGATCCGCGCCCAGTTGATCGAGTTGACCGCCACCAGCCGGGTGCCCTTGAGGAAGCCCTGGTCGGCGAAGCTGGCCTTGACCATCTCCTGGCAGTCGTCGAAGTTGCCTTCGATGGCGATGTTGTGGATGTTCTCGCCGAGGATGGTAGTCATCTGCCGACGCTGCACTTCGGATACGCGGTTGTGCGGGTGCAGGATGAAGATGTCGACGTTCTCGCAGCGGCGGCAGCCCTCGATGGCGGCCGAGCCGGTGTCGCCGGAAGTGGCGCCCATGATCACCACGCGCTCGCCGCGCTTGGCCAGCACGTAGTCGAGCAGGCGGCCGAGCAATTGCAGGGCGAAGTCCTTGAAGGCCAGGGTCGGGCCGTGGAACAGCTCGAGCACCCATTCATTGCCGTCCAGCTGGCGCAGCGGGGCGATGGCAGCATGGGCGAAGACGCCATAGGTTTCTTCGAGGATTTTCTTGAAGTCGGCATCGGGGATGCTGCCGGCGACGAACGGGCGCATCACCCGGAAGGCCAGCTCGTGGTACGGCAGGCCGGCCCAGGAGGCGATCTCCTCGACCGTGAAGCGCGGCAGGTTCTCCGGCACGTAGAGACCACCGTCGCTGGCCAGGCCGGCCAGCAGGACATCTTCGAAATTCAAGGCCGGCGCCTGGCCGCGGGTGCTGATGTAACGCATTGGATTCAAACCTTTGGTTTGAGCTGCAAGCCACGAGCTTCAAGCGGCAAGCAAAAGCAAAACCGCCTCCGCCTGCCGCGTATCACCGTACCTTGCCGCCATGTTCAAGTTCATCGCATCAAGCGAGCAGCGAGCCTCTGGCGCTCTTTGCTTGCAGCTTGAAGCTTGCAGCTTGCGGCTGCCCTCAGTTCAATTGTTCGACACGAATCCGCACGACCTTGTCCACCACGTCGTCGAGCGCTTCCAGCGCGGCGATGGCGTCGTCGATGCGCTGCTCGATCACCCGGTGCGTGACCAGGATGACCGGCACCAGACCGTCCTGCTCTTCGACTTCCTTCTGCATGATCGACTCGATGTTGATCCCGCGTTCGGAAAGGATGGTCGCCACCTGCGCCAGCACGCCCGGACGGTCCTTGGCCTGGATGCGCAGGTAGTAGGCGCTCTCGCAGGCGCTGATTGGCAGGATCGGATGGTCGGACAGCGAATCGGGTTGGAACGCCAGGTGCGGCACCCGGTTGTTCGGATCGGTGGTCAGCGCGCGCGCAACGTCCACCAGGTCGGCCACCACCGCCGAGGCGGTCGGCTCCATGCCGGCACCGGCACCGTAGTAGAGCGTGCTGCCGACGGCATCGCCATTGACCATCACCGCGTTCATCACGCCGTTGACGTTGGCGATCAGCCGGTCGGCGGGAATCAGCGTGGGATGCACGCGCAGTTCGATCCCGGCATCGGTGCGGCGGGCCACGCCCAGGTGCTTGATGCGATAGCCCAGCGCCTCGGCATAATTGACGTCGGCGGTGGTCAGCTGGGTGATGCCCTCGGTGTAGGCCTTGTCGAACTGCAGCGGAATGCCGAAGGCGATGGACGCCAGGATGGTCAGTTTGTGCGCCGCATCGATGCCCTCGACGTCGAAGGTCGGGTCGGCCTCGGCGTAGCCGAGCGCCTGCGCCTCCTTGAGCACGTCATCGAAAGTGCGGCCCTTCTCGCGCATTTCGGTGAGGATGAAGTTGCCGGTGCCGTTGATGATGCCGGCCAGCCAGTTGATGTGGTTGCCCGCCAGGCCCTCGCGGATCGCCTTGATCACCGGAATGCCCCCGGCGACGGAGGCCTCGAAGGCGACGATGACGCCCTTCTCGCGCGCCTTGGCGAAAATCTCGTTGCCATGCACGGCGATCAGCGCCTTGTTGGCGGTGACCACGTGCTTGCCGTTGTCGATGGCCTTGAGCACCAGTTCCTTGGCCAGGGTATAGCCACCGATCAGCTCGACGACGATGTCGATGTCGGGGTTGTTGACGACATCGAAGATGTCCGCGGTGATGGGCGTAGCACCGGTATTGCACTTGGGATTCGGCTGACGGGTGGCAATCTGCGCAACCTCGATTCCGCGCCCGGCACGGCGGGCAATCTCCTCGGCGTTGCGTTCGAGCACATTGAAGGTACCGCCACCGACGGTTCCCAGCCCACAGATGCCAACTTTCACCGGTTTCAAGCTGAACTCCCCCTTCACAGCGAAACGGCCGGAGACCTGCCGACCGACAAAAGAGTCGCACATTACGAAGGGAGCGGGCTTTAGTCAATCGGCCGGGCCATCCGGCTATGCACCATCCAGCCCCAGGCGCTGGTGCCATTGGGCGAGCGACTCGTCGGGGTACTCGGAGAAGCAGCGATCGCGTGCGCCGACCTGCGGCTCCACCCACCCCGCCTTGGAGCCGAGCATCAGGTGCGTATGCTCCGGCGGCACCGGCAATTCGCTGTCGATCGCCGAGGCGTGCGGGTGTACCAGTTCGGGCCAGGTCGGGTCCCACAACCACAAGGCGCTGCCGCACTGCCGGCAGAAATGACGACGCCCTTCGCTGATCCTGACCTCGCCGGTTTGCGGATCGGTCAGCCGCGCCTGATAGACGCCGATATGCTCCCGGCCCTCGACCTGCAACGTACGGTAATCACCGCCGAGATTGATCGCATAGCCACCGCCTCCCGCAGTCTTGCGGCAGATCGAACAATAGCAGCGCATGAAGGGATAGGGCTGTGCGGATTCGAGACTGAACCGCACGGCCTGGCAGTGACAGGAACCTTCGAGTTTCATCGCGACCCTCCTCGTTCGAACCCTCATCACAGGGTTTGAACGCAGCGAGCCGGCCAGTTCCAGCGTTCCGCGACCGGCCTGGCGCCATCGGACCGACGGCGCCAGGGATCATTCGGCCTTGAGTGCGACCTCGGCCAGCTGCGCGGCCGGCTGATAGCCGGGAATCATCTGCCCGTTGGCGAGGACGATGGCCGGCGTGCCCTGTACGCCGATCATCTGGCCCAGCTCGTACTGCTTGGCGATTGGCGTCTCGCAGTTGGCGGCGGCGAGTTCCTGGCGGGCCTTCGCCTTGTTCATCGCCGCCTGGCGATCCTTGGCACACCACACGCTGGCCAGGGTGTTGGCGCCATGGCTTCCCATGCCCTGGCGCGGGAAGGCGACGTAGCGCACCTCCACTCCGAGCTGGTTCAGCTGCGGCACCTCGCTGTGCAGCTTCTGGCAATAGCCGCAATCGGTGTCGGTGAAGACGGTGATATGTGTCTTCGGCTGCTTCGGCGCGAACACCACCATCTCGCTCACCGGGATCGCATTGATTTCCTTGGCGATCGACTCGCTCTGCGCCTGCTCGGTCAGGTTGATGGCCTGGCCGTTCTGGAACCGATACAGGTAGCCCTGGATCACGAACTGCCCATCGGCGCTGGCGTACAGCTGGCGGCCGCCCTGGAGCTGGACCTGATAGACACCCGGCATCGGACTTTCGGCGACGGCCTCGATGGGCATGTCCGGCTGGATCTTCTGCAGCGACTGGCGAATCGCCTGGTCGGGATCGGCAGCCATGACAACGGTGCTGGCCAGACCGGCAACGGCGGCGGCAGCGAACAAACGAATCACGCCCATGGGAACTCCTGGCAGCGACGATCGAGGGAAGGCATGCAGATTACCACAGCCCCGCCCGGCAAACTGCCGGCTGCTTCACCGGCAGGCGCGACGCATGCCGCATACATCGGGCCTAGCCACGCGGATGGTGCGCTGCATGCAGCTCCTGCAAACGTGCCCGGGCGATGTGGGTATAGATCTGCGTGGTCGACAGGTCGCTGTGGCCGAGCAGCATCTGCACCGTGCGCAAGTCGGCCCCATGGTTGAGCAGGTGCGTGGCGAAGGCGTGCCGCAGGGTATGCGGGGAAATCGACGTGGCGACGCCCGCTACCTGCGCATGCAGCTTGATCCGGTGCCAGAAGGTCTGGCGCGTCATCTGCTCGCCACGCAGGCTGGGAAACAACACGTCGCCGGGCTTGCCGGCAAGCAGCAGCTCGCGCGCATCGCGCAGGTAGCGCTCCAGCCAGTGCAGCGCCTCATCGCCCAGCGGCACCAGCCGTTCCTTGTTGCCCTTGCCGAAGGTTCGCAGCACGCCCTGGCGCAGGCTGACCTGCTCCAGCGTCAGGCTGATCAGCTCGGTCACCCGCAGGCCACAGGCATACAGCACTTCGAGCATCGCCCGGTCACGCAGGCCGAGCGGGTCGCCGATATCCGGCGCAGCCAGCAACGCCTCCACGTCCGCCTCGGACAGCGCCTTCGGCAACGGGCGGCCGAGGCGTGGCAAGTCGACCCGCAAGGTCGGGTCGACCGCGATCTCGCCTTCGCGCAGCAGGTAGCGATAGAAGCCGCGCAGCCCCGACAGGAAGCGGGCCGTGGAGCGTGCCTTGTAGCCATTGTTCAGGCGCCAGGCGAGATGATCGAGGATGATCTCGCGCCCGGCAGCGGCCAGGCGCACGCCGCGTTCGTCGAGCCAGCCATTGAACAGTGCCAGGTCGCTTCGATAGGCCTCGCGGGTATTGTCCGCCAGCCCCTTCTCCAGCCAGAGAGCATCGAGAAAGCGGTCGATGACGGGATCGTCGAGTGCGGACATGGGCAGCCTCACCAGAAACGGGCGCGACAGTGTTCCATAGCGAGCCAGCCTACGGCCAGCGCCGACTCACCCATCCCGCAACAGGCGGCTGGAATTCGCAACGAATCCACGAAACGCACCGGCCCAAACAAAAAAGCAGCCCGAAGGCTGCTTTTTTCCTGTTCCGAGGGGCGATCCTCAGACCAGCTTTTCCTTGATGCGGGCGGCCTTGCCGGACAGCGCGCGGAGGTAGTACAGCTTGGCCTTGCGCACGTCGCCGCGACGCTTGACGCTGATGCTGTCGACCATCGGGCTGTAGCTCTGGAAGGTACGCTCCACGCCCACGCCGTTGGAGATCTTGCGCACGGTGAAGGCGCTGTTCAGGCCGCGGTTGCGCTTGCCGATCACCACGCCTTCGAAGGCCTGCAGACGCTGACGGTCGCCTTCCTTCACCTTCACCTGGACGATCACGGTGTCGCCCGGGGCGAACGACGGGATTTCCTTGTTCATCTGCTCGGCTTCGAGCTGCTGAATGATCTTGTTGGTCATGCTGTGCTCCTAAGGCCAACCCACCGGGTTGCCATCGATACGTTAACTATCGTCCCGCTGACGGATGTATTCCGCCAGCAGCTTCTGTTCTTCTCCAGAAAGCGAGCGGCTATCCAGAAGATCGGCCCTGCGCTCCCAGGTCCTTCCAAGGGACTGCTGCAAGCGCCAGCGCCGGATGTGTTCATGGTTGCCGCTAAGCAGCACCTCAGGAACACATTTATCCGCATACACTTCCGGTCGCGTGTAATGCGGGCAGTCGAGCAGGCCGTCGGTAAACGAATCCTCCTCGGCGGAATCAGCATGACCCAGAGCACCCGGAAGCAACCTGGTCACGGCATCGATCAGCACCATCGCCGGCAGCTCGCCACCGGACAATACGTAGTCGCCGATCGACCATTCCTCATCCACGTGCGCCTCGATGAAGCGCTCGTCGATACCTTCGTAGCGGCCAGCAATGAGGATCAGCGCCTCCTCCTTCGCCAGCTCGCGAACGCCAGCCTGTTTCAGCTGACGCCCTTGCGGCGACAGGTAGATCACCTTCGCCGTCTCGCCAGCGGCCCGCTTGGCATCGGCCAGCGCGCGCTCCAGCGGTTCGATCTTCATCACCATGCCGGGACCTCCGCCGAACGGGCGGTCGTCCACCGTCTGGTGACGGTCTTCGGTGTAGCTCCTGGGATTCCAGCAATTGAGCTGCAACAACCCCTGCTTCACGGCACGACTGGTAATCCCGAAGTCGCGTATCGCCGCGAACATCTCCGGGAAGAGACTGATGACTTCAACACGCAAAGCGGCCATGCCGTCAGAAATCCGCATCCCAATCGACCTGCATCTCGCCTGCGTCCAGATCGATCTTCAATACGCATTGATCGGTGTAAGGCAGCAGTCGCTCACGATCGTCCAGGCTTCCAGCGCAGGGCTTGACCACCAGGACGTCGTTGGCTCCGGTTTCCAGCAGGTGGTCGACCTGGCCGAGCAGTTGCGCGGATTGGTTGATCACCTTCAAACCCTGGAGCTGATACCAGTAGTACTCACCGTCGACCAAGGCGGGCAGATCGCTACGCGGGACGCAGATATCGAAGTCGGCGTAGGTACGCGCCACTTCGCGATCATTCAAGCCCCTGAGCGTTGCCACCAGGATCTTGCCCTGGAGGCGCCCCTTGACCAACTCGACCTGCTTGACCTCGTCGCCTCGCCTCAGCGTCCAGCGGCGATAATCCAGCAGATTGTCGATCGGATCGGTAAAGGAATAGACCTTCACGTCACCGCGCACGCCATGCACCGAAACGATCTTGCCGATGACGATCAGCTCATCGACCGGAGCAGAGGCTGCGTTCATGCGATTCAGGCAGCAGCCTTGGCAGCTTCCTTCAGCAGCTGAGCAACGCGCTCAGACGGCTGTGCACCCTGGCTCAGCCAATAGGCAGCGCGCTCCTGGTTGACGGAGAGCTTCACTTCCGCACCGGTGGCGATCGGATTGAAGAAACCGATGCGCTCGACGAAGCGACCATCACGCGCATTGCGGCTGTTGGTCACGGTCAGGTGGTAGAAAGGGCGCTTCTTGGAGCCGCCACGGGCGAGACGAATAGTTACCATGTGAACATCGTTCCTGTAGTCGGTGCTAACTTAAGGCACACACTTAAAATGGGCCTGGGCCCGAAAGGCCGCGCATTTTACGAGTAAAAGAGGAAGGCTGCAAGCTGGAAGCGAATCAGGGTCCGAGCGGACAACGAAGCGCCACCAAGCGCTTGTCCGCTCTTTCTTGAAGCTTACGACTTGCAGCCTGAGGCCGTTTTTCTAGAACTTCGGCATCCCGCCGCCCGGGAACATGCCGCCCATGCCGCGCATCATCCTGGCCATGCCGCCCTTGCCGGTGACTTTCTTCATCATCTTCTGCATCTGCTTGTGCTGCTTGATCAGCCGGCCGATGTCCTGCACCTGGGTGCCGGAACCCATGGCGATGCGGCGCTTGCGCGAGCCGCTGATGATGTCCGGGTTGCGTCGCTCGGCCGGGGTCATCGAGTTGATGATGGCTTCCATCTGCTTGAACTGCTTCTCCGCCGCGCCCTGGGCATGCCCCATCTGCGACAGGTTGACCCCGCCGATGGACGGCAGCTTGTCCATCAGCCCGCCGAGGCCGCCCATGTTCTTCATCTGCTGCAACTGGTCGCGGAAGTCCTCGAGATCGAAGCCCTTGCCCTTCTTCAGCTTCTTGGTGAGCTTCTCGGCCTTCTCGCGGTCGAGGGTCTGCTCGGCCTGTTCGATCAGGCTCAGCACGTCGCCCATGCCGAGGATGCGCGAGGCGATCCGGTCCGGGTGGAAGGGCTCCAGCGCGTCGCTCTTCTCGCCCATGCCGAGGAACTTGATCGGCTTGCCGGTGACATGGCGCACCGACAGCGCGGCACCGCCACGGGCATCGCCATCGACCTTGGTCAGCACCACGCCGGTCAGCGGCAGCGCCTCGCCGAACGCGCGGGCGGTGTTGGCGGCATCCTGGCCGGTCATGGCATCGACCACGAACAGTGTCTCGACAGGCTTGATCGCCGCATGCACGGCCTGGATCTCGGCCATCATCTCGGCATCGATGGCCAGGCGACCGGCGGTATCGACCAGCACCACGTCGATGAATTTCAGCTTGGCCTCGCGGATCGCTGCCTGGGCGATCTCCACCGGCTGCTGGCTGATGTCCGAAGGGAAGAAGGTCACCCCCACTTCAGCGGCCAGGGTTTCCAGCTGCTTGATCGCCGCCGGGCGATAAACGTCGGCGGAGACCACCAACACCGTTTTTTTCTTGCGCTCCTTGAGGAAGCGCGCCAGCTTGCCGACCGTGGTGGTCTTGCCCGCACCCTGCAAGCCGGCCATGAGCACCACCGCCGGCGGCGCGGCATTCAGCGCGAGGTCCTCGTTGGCCGCCCCCATCAATTCTTCCAGCTCGGCGCGCACGATCTTCACGAACGCCTGGCCAGGCGTCAGGCTCTTCGAGACCTCGGTGCCGACGGCGCGCTCCTTGACCCTGTTGACAAACTCCTTGACCACCGGCAGCGCGACATCGGCCTCGAGCAGGGCCATTCGCACCTCGCGCAGGGTGTCCTTGATGTTGTCCTCGGTCAGCTTGGCCTTGCCGGTGACATGGCGAAGCGTTTGTGAGAGGCGATCGGTTAGGTTTTCGAACATGAGCCATTCCACGCTGGATGTGCTGAAGGGCGCGATTATAGAAGGTGGACGGGCCAGGCCGGTACCCCGCCGGCAATGCTTTTCGTCCAGCAAGCACGGCCTCGTCACATCCGCCCCGGAAGGCGACCGGGCCGGGGCGAAGTGTCGCAAGTAGGCGAAACAGACCCCAGCAGCCGCTTTTGCGGCTCCAGTCTTTGTGCCACACTCACGGCCTTTCGAGCTCGTTACCAGAACTTATGCACCCTCTGTTACCCAGCCTTGCCGCCGCCGCCCTCTACGCCGGCGTCACGGGTTACCAAAGTTTGCGTCTGGCGCAACGCGCCGTGCCGGACAAACGCCTGCTGCTCGTCATCGGCGTACTCGCGCTGCTCGCCCACAGTTTCAGCCTCTTCATCCAGCTGCTGTCGCCAAGCGGCCTGCATCTCGACTTCTTCACCGCCTCCAGCCTGATCGCCGCCGCAGTCATCCTGCTGATCCTCCTGGCGCTGTACCGGATGCCAGTGGAGAACCTGTTGCTGCTGCTGTTCCCGCTGGGCTGCCTGACCGTACTCTTCGCCCAGTTCGCGCCCTCCGGCACGGCGCCGGCGATCGCCGAAGCACCCGGCATACTCGCGCACATCCTGTTGTCGATCCTGGCCTACGGCATGTTGACCATCGCCGTGTTCCAGGCCCTGCTGCTGCTGCTGCAGGACCACCACCTCAAGCACAAGCATCCCTCGGGCCTGATCCGCAACTTCCCGCCACTGCAGACCATGGAAAGCCTGCTGTTCGGCTTCCTCTGGGCCGGCTGGATACTGCTGTCCGCCTCGCTGCTCTCGGGCTGGCTGTTTCTCGATGACCTTTTCGCCCAGCATCTGGTCCACAAGACGCTGCTTTCGGTCATCGCCTGGGTCGTCTTCGGCCTGCTGCTGTGGGGACGGCACCAGCTCGGCTGGCGTGGCTACAAGGCCATCCGTTGGACGCTGGCCGGTTTCTGCCTGCTGATGCTGGCGTATTTCGGCAGCAAGCTGGTCCGCGAATTCATCCTGCACATCTGACCCGAACAGGCTCACTCGTGGAAAATCTACATCCCGGCTTTCTGGTCGGACTGCTGGTCTTTCTGCTGTTGTGCTCGGCGTTCTTCTCCAGTTCCGAGACCGGCATGCTCAGCCTCAACCGCTATCGCCTGCGCCACCAGGCCAAGGAAGGGCATCGGGCCGCGCGACGCGCCAGCGAGCTGCTGGCCCACCCGGATCGCCTGCTGGGCACCATCCTGCTCGGCAACAACTTCGTCAACATCCTCGCCTCCTCCATCGCCACCGTGCTGGCCATGCAACTGTGGGGCGAGGCGGGCATCGCCATCGCCACCATCGGCCTGACGGTGATCCTGCTGATCTTCGGCGAGATCACGCCCAAGACCCTCGCGGCGCTGCGCCCGGAGATCGTCGCCTATCCGGTCAGCCTGCCATTGAAGCTGCTGCAGAAGGTTCTTTATCCGCTGGTCGCCCTGCTCAGCTGGGTGAGCAACGGCCTGCTCAGGCTGCTGGGCCTCGATCTCTCCAACAAGGGCAGCGACAGCCTTTCCACCGAGGAGCTGCGCAGCGTGGTACGCGAATCCGGCAGCGACCTGCCGCTGAACCGCCAGAGCATGCTGCTGGGCATTCTCGACCTCGAGCGCGTCACGGTCGACGACATCATGATTCCGCGCAACGAGGTCACCGGCATCGACCTCGACGACGACCTGGAATCGATCGTCAGCCAGCTGCGCACCACCCCTCACACGCGCCTGCCGGTGTTCCGCAACGACATCAACCAGATCGAGGGCATCGTCCACATGCGACAGATCGCCCGCCTGCTCAGCCACGATCAGCTGACCAAGGACAGCCTGCTCGAGGCCTGCAGCGCCCCCTACTTCGTGCCGGAAAACACGCCGCTCTCCACCCAGCTGCTGAATTTCCAGAAGCAGAAGCGCCGGATCGGCATCGTCGTCGACGAATACGGCGACGTGCGCGGCGTCGTCACGCTGGAAGACATCCTCGAGGAGATCGTCGGTGAATTCAGCAACCAGGACGCCCTGCGCAGCCCGGACATTCACCCGCAGGACGACGGCACGCTGGTCATCGATGGCGCCGCCTACATTCGCGAAGTGAACCGCGCACTGGGCTGGAAACTGCCCTGCGACGGCCCGAAGACCCTCAACGGCCTGATCACCGAGGCGCTGGAGCATATTCCCGACAGCGGCATCTGCCTGCAGATCGGCGACTACCGCCTGGAGATCCTCCAGGCGGCCGACAATCGCGTTAAGAGCGTGCGTGCCTGGACCATCGGCGACACCCGGACGGACGAACGGGAAGCGGAGTGACGGGAGCCGGCATGACCGCCGACTCCCCCCCCGATCAAAGCCGAACCTGCACCGCCCCTGCTGCCCGCAGCGCCTTCTCCCGCGCCGCTTCGATCGATACGTCCCGTGCCAGCGCCACGCCCATGCGCCGCTGCCCGCTGACGCCCGGCTTGCCGAACAGGCGCAATGCGGTATCCGGCTCGCCCAGCGCAGCGGCCAGGTTGCCGAAGCTCACCTCGCTCGACTCACCCTCCACCAGGATCACCGCCGAAGCGGCCGGGCCGAGCTGGCGAATCGCCGGGATCGGCAGGCCGAGGATCGCCCGTGCATGCAGCGCGAACTCCGACAGGTCCTGGGAAACCAGGGTCACCAGCCCGGTATCGTGCGGCCGCGGCGAGATCTCGCAGAACCACACCCGGTCGCCCTTGACGAACAGCTCGACGCCGAAGATGCCACGCCCACCCAGCGCATCGGTGACCGCCAGCGCGATCCGCCTCGCCTCCGCCATGGCCGCCGGGGCCATGAGCTGGGGCTGCCAGGACTCCTGGTAATCGCCCTTCTCCTGGCGGTGCCCGACCGGCTCGCAAAAGCTGGTGCCGCCCGCATGGCGCACGGTCAGCAGGGTGATTTCGTAATCGAAGTCGATGAAGCCCTCGACGATGACCCGCCCTCGGCCTGCCCGTCCACCGGCCTGGGCATAATCCCAGGCCGCCTCGACATCGGCGGCGCTGCGCAGCACCGACTGGCCCTTGCCGGAGGAGCTCATCACCGGCTTGACCAGGCACGGAAAGCCCAGCGCCTGCGTCGCGGCGCGGCATTCCTCCAGCGAATCGGCGAACCGATAGGGCGACGTCGGCAGGCCGAGCTCCTCGGCCGCCAGGCGCCGGATGCCTTCGCGGTTCATCGTCAACTGCGCCGCGCGGGCGGTGGGAATCACCGTATAGCCCTCGCCCTCCAGCTCCACCAGCGTGGCGGTGGCGATCGCCTCGATCTCCGGCACGATGCAATGCGGCCGCTCCTGTTCGATCACCGCCCGCAGCGCGGCGCCGTCGAGCATGTCGATCACGTGGCTGCGATGCGCGACCTGCATGGCCGGCGCGTTGGCGTAGCGGTCGACGGCAATCACCTCCACGCCCAGGCGTTGCAGTTCGATGACCAGTTCCTTGCCGAGCTCGCCGCAGCCACAGAGCAGGATACGGGTGGCGCTGGCGGACAGCGGGGTGCCTATTCGTGGCATGGGATTCCTCGTTTTCTGAAGTAAAGCCGGGCGCGCAGTACGCCTCACATCAGCAGGCCGCCGAGACGGGCCCGCTCGCTGCAGCGCCGCAGCACTTCGCGGCGCTCCTGGTCATCCATCAGCCCCCAGCGCCGGATCTCGTCGGCGCTGCGCTGGCAACCCACGCAGACATCGTCCTCGTCCAGCGCACAGAGGCTGACGCAGGGCGAAGCAACCGGTTTATCCGCGGCGGTCACTCATCGCGCTCCAGGTCACGGGCGTAGCGCTGGGCGTTGTGCACGTAATGGGCCGCACTGGCTTCGAGCATCTTCTTCTGCTCCTCGCTCAGCTCGCGCACCACCTTGCCGGGCGAGCCCACCACCAACGAGCCATCGGGAATTTCCTTGCCCTCGGCGATCAGGGTGTTGGCGCCGACGATGCAGTGCTTGCCGATCTTCGCGCCATTGAGCACCACGGCATTGATGCCGATCAGGCTGTAGTCACCCACAGTGCAACCGTGCAGCATGGCGTTGTGACCGACGGTCACCCCCGTTCCCAACGTCAGCGGGTGGCCCATGTCGGTGTGCATCACGCTGCCATCCTGGACGTTGCTGTTCTCGCCGATATGGATCAGCTCGTTGTCCCCGCGCAGCACCGCGCCGAACCAGACACTGGCGCCCGCATCCAGGCGGACCTTGCCCACCAGCGTGGCATTGGGCGCGACCCAGCTCTGCGGATGGGCCTCGACACGCGACTCTCCCAGACGATATTTCACAAAGCGGACCTCTCTCTCAGATGAATGGAACGCCGGCAGACCGGAAAACGCCTCGGCATGGCGCCGCTCAGGGCTTGCCGCGGCCGGACAGGTCGATGAAGGAGTCCGGCGCGCGGCGCATTTCGATACCGGCGTCGTATACCAGGTTGACCAGCTCGACGATCATGATCGCCGTCAGCCCCCATATCTGGTATTCGCCATAACGGTAGGAAGGGATGTACCAGCTCTGCCCCAGGTAATCGATGCGATGGGTGACCTCGCGCGGGTCCTGGCAGAAGAAGCTCAGCGGTACCGAGAATACCGAGGCGATCTCGGCATCGTTGGCCCGGTACTCGACGTAATCCGGAACCAGCCCCACGTATGGCGTGACGTGGATGCCATGCACCGAAACCAGGCTGCTCAGCGGGCCGACCACCTCGACCATTCCCGGTGCCAGGCCCACCTCTTCCTCGGCCTCGCGCAAAGCGGTCTGCAGCAGGTCGCGGTCTTCCGGATCGCGCCGTCCACCGGGAAAGGCCACTTCTCCGCCATGGGTGGACAAGCCGGCAGCGCGTAGCGTCAGCACCAGCTCCGGCGACTCGCTGCGCGTGATCGGCATCAGCACGGCCGCTTCGGGCAAGCGCCCCTCCGGCTCCAGGAGATGCGGGGAATAGTCGCGCACCCGTTGGAGTATTGTCTCCAGCATGAATATTCTCGTTTCGTCTTTGACCGGAATCATGGCATGAAAGGCGCAACCGCCCAAGGCCTCCCCGGAAACCTATCGACCCCGGCATGACATCTTCAGCCAACGCCGGCCGCGACGCGCCTTGCCGAATCGCCACGCACGAACCAAGATTCGCCAGAGGCCACAGGAATCGTCCATGAAATTCTGCAACCTGTGCGGCAGCCCGGTGCTTGTGCGCATTCCCGACGGCGACAACCGACCGCGCTTCGTCTGCGACAGCTGCCAGACCGTGCACTATCAGAATCCGCGTATCGTCGCCGGCTGCGTGCCCGTCTGGGAAGACCGCATCCTGCTCTGCCGACGCGCGATCGAACCACGCCTTGGCTACTGGACCCTGCCAGCCGGCTTCATGGAGAACGGCGAAACCCTGCAGCAGGCCGCGCAGCGCGAAACCCTGGAGGAAGCCTGTGCCAGGGTCCGGAACCTGCAGCTGTATACGCTGTTCGACCTGCCGCACATCAACCAGGTGTACATGTTCTTCCGTGCCGAACTGGTCGACCTGGACTTCTGCGCCGGCGACGAGAGCCTGGAAGTGAGGCTCTTCCAACAACAGGACATCCCTTGGTCCGAGCTGGCTTTTCCGACCATCGGCCGTACCCTAGAATGCTTCTTTGCCGACCGGGTGCAGCAGACCTTCCCGGTACGCAACGAGGCCATGCCTCCCATGCGCAAAACACAGGTCTGATGCAGTCCACTTCAGGAAAAGCCTCGATGCGTTGGCTGTTCGCCCTTTTCTGTCTTACCTTCACCGCGCTCTCCCACGCCAACGCGACGCCCAGCCTGGAAGAAACATCCATCGACAAGATCCTGGTGATCAAGTCGGAGCGGCAGTTGCACCTGATCAGCCGCGGCCAGGCCCTGAAAAGCTACCGTGTCTCGCTGGGCAAGCAGCCCCGGGGGGCGAAGCTGCGCGAAGGCGATCAGCGCACGCCGGAGGGCTTCTACTGGGTGGACTGGCGCAAGACCAGCGACAAGTACAACCTGGCCATGCACATCTCCTATCCCAATGCCCGCGACCTCGCCCGCGCCCAGGAACAAGGCGTAACCCCCGGCAGCATGATCATGCTCCACGGTACCCCGCGGGACGAGGAATATCCGGAGTGGTTCTTCCACACCCTGGACTGGACCGAGGGCTGCATCGCGCTGACGAACGACGACATGCGCGAAATCTGGACACTGGTCAAGGACGGCACCCTGATCGAGATTCGCCCGTAGCCCGAAGCAGCGGGCCACTGGTTGCTTTTTGCCGAAAAAAGCCGAGGCGCTGGTAGCCACCGCCCACGAAGCCTGCCCCTACTCAGGTGAAGCTGAACGTCGCCGCCTGAAGCACAAGAAAAAAACCCGATCGGTCCGCTCCGATCGGGTTCCTGCATGTTGCGACGCCGTCGCTCAGAATTGCATGTCCGACAGCCGCCATACATCGAAGGCTGGCGTTTCGTAGGGATGCGCCTTCTTCATCGCCTTGACGCTGTCGTGGATCAGTTCGTCGGCGACGACCATTTCCACCTTCCATTCGGCCACGTGCTGCACCTGCCCCAACTGGCCCAGAAACGGCTGGCTGCCTTCCAGCGGGCGGTATTGCCCCTGCCCGAGCACTTGCCAGCAGCAGCTGTCATAGGCACCGATGCGGCCAGCCCCAGCGGCGAAGACTGCTTTCTTGACTGCTTCCAGATGGCTTTCCGGAACATAGAAACACAGCTTGTACATCGACCTCTCCGTGCGGAAGAAACCCGGCGCTAGCGCATCGAGCAAGAATGAGATGGCATTTTGCCATTTACGCTCACGGCAAAAAGTGTTGCAAATCAAAACTGAGACATCGGCAACCGGGGCCGGTTCACGGGCAGCGCATGGGCGAATTGAAAAGGCCCGCTGATACGTCGCATCAGCGGGCCTGCGGGGAACGAGCCGGGTTTCAGCCGATCAACCCACCCACACTCGCGCATTGCGGAACATGCGCATCCAACCGCCATCCTCCTGCCACTCGTCCGGGCGCCAGGAGTTGGTCACGGCGCGGAACACCCGCTCCGGGTGCGGCATCATGATGGTCACGCGGCCGTCGCGACTGGTGAGGCCGGTGATGCCGCGCGGCGAGCCGTTCGGGTTGGCCGGGTAGCGCTCGGTGACCTTGCCGTGGTTGTCGACATAGCGCAGCGCCACGCTGCCGGACAGGTCGGCCTGCAGCAGGGCTTCCTCGCTTTCGAATTCGGCATGCCCCTCGCCGTGGGCGATGGCGATCGGCAGGCGCGAACCGGCCATGCCCTGGAGGAAGATCGACGGCGAATCCTGCACCTGGACCATCGCCACGCGCGCCTCGAACTGCTCCGAACGGTTGCGCACGAAGTGCGGCCAGGACTCGCTGCCCGGGATCAGCTCATGCAGGTTGCTCATCATCTGGCAGCCGTTGCACACGCCGAGGGCGAAGCTGTCGTTGCGCTCGAAGAAGGCCTGGAAGCCGTCGCGGGCACGGGCGTTGAACAGGATCGACTTGGCCCAGCCCTCGCCGGCGCCGAGCACGTCGCCGTAGGAGAAGCCGCCACAGGCGACGAGGCCCTTGAACGCATCCAGGCTGACACGGCCGGAAAGGATGTCGCTCATGTGCACGTCGATCGCGCTAAAGCCGGCGCGGTCGAACGCCGCCGCCATCTCCACCTGGCCGTTGACGCCCTGCTCGCGCAGCACCGCCACCTGCGGGCGGGCGCCGCGCTTGATGTAGGGTGCGGCGACGTCCTGGTTGACGTCGAAGCTGAGCTTGGCGCTCAGGCCCGGATTGTCTTCCTCCAGCAGCGCGTCGAATTCCTGGTCGGCGCACTCGGCGTTGTCGCGCAGGCGCTGGATCTGGTAGCTGGTCTCGGCCCACTGGCGCTGCAGCAGGCGGCGATCGCCACTGAAGACGTCATTCCCGTCGAGCCGCACCGACACATAGCCATTGTTGGCCGGCTGGCCGATCACCGCGACGCAATCGCCGAGGCCGGCCGCGCTGAACTGCGCAAGGACGATTTCGGTGTCGTCCTGGCGCACCTGGATGACCGCGCCCAGCTCCTCGTTGAAGAGCACGGCCGGGATGTCGTCGGCGTCGTCCAGCAGCCCGTCCAGGCTCAGGTTCAGGCCGCAATGGCCGGCGAAGGCCATTTCCAGAACGGTGGTCAGCAGGCCGCCGTCGGAACGGTCGTGGTAGGCCAGCAGCAGGCCGTCGGCATTCAGCCCCTGGATCACGGCGAAGAACGCCTGCAGGTCCTCGGCATCGTCGACATCCGGCGCCTGGCGGCCGAGCTTGCCGTAGACCTGGGCGAGGATCGAGGCGCCCATGCGGTTCTGGCCGCGGCCGAGGTCGATCAGGATCAGGTCGGTGGCGCCCTTGTCCAGGCGCAGCTGCGGGGTCAGCGTCTGGCGGATGTCGACGACCGGGGCGAAGCCGGACACGATCAGCGACAGCGGCGAGGTCACGCTCTTCTCCGCATCGCCATCCTGCCAGCGGGTCTTCATCGACATCGAGTCCTTGCCCACCGGGATGGTGATGCCCAGTTGCGGGCAGAGCTCCATGCCGACGGCGCGCACGGTGTCGTACAGCCGCGCGTCCTCGCCGGGGTGGCCAGCGGCGGCCATCCAGTTGGCCGACAGCTTGATGTCGGAAATCTTCTCGATGCGCGCGGCGGCGAGGTTGGTCAGCGTCTCGCCGATGGCCATGCGCCCGGACGCCGGGGCATCGAGCAACGCCAGCGGGGTGCGCTCGCCCATCGCCATGGCTTCGCCGGTATGCACGTCGTAGCTGGTGGCGGTCACCGCGCAGTCGGCCACCGGCACCTGCCAGGGACCGACCATCTGGTCGCGCGCCACCTGGCCGGTGATGCTACGGTCACCGATGGTGATCAGGAAGCTCTTGCTGGCCACGGCCGGGTGGCGCAGCACGCGCGACACGGCATCGTCGAGGTAGACCGAGGCGGCCTTGAAGTCATCGCCCAGCTCGGCTTCGCGGCTGGCGCTGCGGTGCATGCGCGGCGCCTTGCCGAGCAGCACGTTGAGCGGCATGTCCACCGGCTTGTTGCCGAAATGGCTGTCGGCGACGGTCAGGTGCGGCTCTTCGGTGGCCTCGCCGACCACCGCGAACGGGCAGCGCTCGCGCTCGCAGATGGCCTTGAAGCGCTCGAAATCGGCAGCGTCGACCGAGAGCACGTAGCGCTCCTGGGACTCGTTGCACCAGATTTCCAGCGGCGCCATGCCCGGTTCGTCGTTGGGGACGTTGCGCAGCTCGAAGCGCCCGCCGCGGCCGCCATCGTTGACCAGCTCCGGGAAGGCGTTGGACAGGCCGCCGGCGCCGACGTCATGGATGAACTTGATCGGGTTCTGCTCGCCCAGCTGCCAGCAGCGGTCGATGACCTCCTGGCAACGGCGCTCCATTTCCGGGTTGTCGCGCTGCACCGAGGCGAAGTCCAGGTCCGCCGAGCTGGTGCCGGTGGCCATGGAAGAAGCCGCACCGCCGCCCAGGCCGATCAGCATGGCCGGGCCGCCGAGCACGATCAGCTTGCCGCCAACCGAGATTTCGCCCTTCTGCACATGGTCTTCGCGGATGTTGCCCATGCCGCCGGCGAGCATGATCGGCTTGTGGTAGCCGCGCACCTCGTCGCCGCGCGGAGTCTCGACCGCCTGCTCGAAGGTGCGGAAATAGCCGGTCAGCGCTGGACGGCCGAACTCGTTGTTGAACGCGGCGCCGCCCAGCGGGCCTTCGATCATGATGTCCAGCGGCGTGACGATGCGCTCCGGCTTGCCGTAGGGCTTTTCCCAGGGCTGCTCGAAACCGGGAATGTTCAGGTTGGAGACGGTGAAGCCGGTCAGGCCGGCCTTGGGCTTGGCGCCGCGGCCGGTGGCGCCCTCGTCGCGGATCTCGCCGCCGGAGCCGGTGGAGGCACCGGGGAACGGGGCGATGGCGGTCGGGTGGTTGTGGGTTTCCACCTTCATCAGGATGTGCACCGGCTCCTGGCTCGCCGCGTACTCGCCGGTTGCGGGATTCGGGTAGAAGCGCCCGGCCGGGTGGCCGACGATCACCGCGGCGTTGTCCTTGTAGGCCGACAGCACGCCTTCGTTGTGCAACTGGTAGGTGTTCTTGATCATGCCGAACAGGGACTTGTCCTGGCTCTCGCCGTCGATGTCCCAGCTGGCGTTGAAGATCTTGTGCCGGCAATGCTCGGAGTTGGCCTGGGCGAACATCATCAGCTCGATGTCGTGCGGGTTGCGTCCCAGGCCGGTGAAGGCCTGCACCAGGTAGTCGATCTCGTCCTCGGCCAGGGCCAGGCCCAGCTCGACGTTGGCCCGCTCCAGCGCGACGCGGCCGCCGCCGAGCACGTCCACGGCGGTGAGCGGCCGGGGCTCGGCATGGCTGAACAGGTTGGCGGCTTCCTCGAAGCGGCCCAGTACCAGCTGGGTCATGCGGTCGTGCAGCGCGGCGGCGACCAGCGGCACGTCGGCGTCGGCGATATCGCCCTGCACGTAGTAGGCGATGCCGCGCTCCAGGCGCTGGATCTTGTCCAGGCCGCAGTTGCGGGCGATGTCGCTGGCCTTGCTCGACCAGGGCGAGATGGTGCCGAAGCGCGGTACCACCAGGAACAGCCGGCCGGCGGGTTCCTGCACCGGTACGCTGGGGCCGTACTTCAGCAGACGGGCCAGCACGTGCTGCTCATCGACGCCAAGCGCGCCGGATACCTCGGCGAAATGAGCGAACTCGGCATACAACCCGCTCACCGCGGGGACCTTCTCGGTCAGTTGTGCCAGGAGCTTGCCGTGACGGAAGGCGGAAAGAGCGGGAGCGCCGCGCAGGATCAACATCGTCGGAACAGCCTCGGAGGGGGAGCAGTCGGGCCGCGTATTCTAGCTCATGACGGCAGCCGAAGGGCACTGGAAGCTGGCGTAGGGTGGATGTCGCTTTTTACATCCACCGTGGCTCTGCTCGCCGGGTCGGTGAAGCGTGACCCGGCCTACAGCTGGAAGCTGGAAGCTGGAAGCTGGAAGCTGGAAGCTGGAAGCTGGAAGCTGGAAGCTGGAAGCTGGAAGCTGGAAGCTGGAAGCTGGAAAACAGTGTGCGGGCCGACACCAAAGTCTCGCCAAGCACTTTCCCGCTTTTTTCTTCCAGCTCCAGGCTTCCGGCTTCAAGCTGCCCTTAATGCAATATCTGGCTGAGGAACAGCTTGGTCCTGTCGTTGACCGGGTTGTTGAAGAACGTCTCCGGCTCGGCCTGCTCGACGATCTCGCCCTTGTCCATGAAGATCACCCGGTCGGCCACCGTGCGGGCGAAGCCCATCTCGTGGGTCACGCAGAGCATGGTCATGCCGCTCTCGGCGAGACCGATCATGGTGTCGAGCACTTCCTTGACCATTTCCGGGTCGAGCGCCGAGGTAGGCTCGTCGAACAGCATGATCTTCGGCTTCATGCACAGCGCGCGGGCGATCGCCACCCGCTGCTGCTGGCCACCGGAGAGCTGGCCGGGGAACTTGCCGGCCTGCTCCGGAATGCGCACGCGCTCCAGGTAGTGCATGGCGATCTCCTCGGCCTGGCGCCGTGGCAACTTGCGCACCCACATCGGCGCCAGCGTGCAGTTCTGCAGCACGGTCAGGTGCGGGAACAGATTGAAATGCTGGAAGACCATGCCGACTTCACTGCGGATCGCCTCGATCTGCTTGAGATTGTTGGTCAGTTCCACGCCGTTGATGACGATACGCCCCTGCTGGTGCTCCTCCAGCCGGTTGAGGCAGCGGATGGTGGTGGATTTGCCGGAGCCGGAGGGGCCGCAGAGCACGATGCGCTCGCCCTGGCGCACGCTCAGGTTGATGTCCTTGAGCACGTGGAACTGGCCGAACCACTTGTGCACGCCCTGCATCTGGATGATCGGCCCGCTCGCTTGCTCGGGTTGTCTGCTGGTCTCGTTCATATGAAGCTCCTAACGCTTGTGGCCAGTGTCCAGCTTGCGCTCCAGGCGCATCGAGTAGCGGGACATGCCGAAACAGAACATCCAGTACACCAGCGCGGCGAACACGTAGCCCTCGGTGGACATGCCCAACCAGGCCGGGTCCGCAGTGGCGCGCTTGATACTGTTGAGGAAGTCGAACAGGCCGATGATGATCACCAGGCTGGTGTCCTTGAACAGGGCGATGAAGGTGTTGACGATGCCCGGGATCACCAGCTTCAGCGCCTGCGGCAGGATCACCAGCAGCGTGCTGCGCCAGTAGCCCAGCCCCATCGCCGCCGCGGCCTCGTACTGGCCCTTGGGGATCGCCTGCAGGCCGCCGCGCACCACCTCGGCGATATAGGCGGCCTCGAAGAACACCACCATCAGCATCGCCCGCAGCAGCTTGTCGAGGTTCATGCCCTCGGGCAGGAACAACGGCAGCATCACCGACGACATGAACAGCACGGTGATCAGCGGTACGCCGCGCCAGAACTCGATGAAGGTCACGCAGAGCACGCGGATCGCCGGCATGTCCGAGCGCCGCCCCAGCGCCAGCAGGATGCCCAGTGGCAGCGCTCCGGCGATGCCCACCGCGGCGATCACCACGGTCAGCATCAGGCCGCCCCACTGGCTGGTGGACACCGTCTGCAGGCCAAAGAAGCCGCCGTGCAGCAGCCAGTAGGCCAGCAACGGATAGGCCAGCAGGTAGCCCAGGCCGTAGCGCAGCTTGTGCGGCATCTGCCGCAGGAACAACGGCGCGGCGCCGATGATCGCCAGCCAGGCCGCGGCATCCACGCGCCAACGCAGTTCGGTCGGGTAGAAGCCGTACATGAACTGGCCGAAGCGGACCTGCACGAATACCCAGCAGGCGCCCTCGCGGCTGCAGTCGGCGCGAGTTTCCCCGCTCCAGTCGGCCTTGAAGATCGCCCACTCCAGCACCGGCGGCAGGATCAGCCAGACCAGGTACAGCCCCAGCAGCGTCAGCAGGGTATTGAACCAGCTGGAAAACAGGTTGGCCCGCAGCCAGCCGAGGGCACCGATGCTGATCGTCGGTGGTGGCAGGTCGGGCTTGAAGGTATGCAGAGTCATGCGCTCACCGTTCGATCAGCGCAATGCGCTTGTTGTACCAGTTCATCAGCAGCGAGATGCTGATGCTGATGGCCAGGTAGACGCTCATGGTGATGGCCATGGTCTCGATGGCCTGGCCGGTCTGGTTGAGTACCGTGCCGGCGAACAGCGAGACCATGTCCGGGTAGCCGATGGCCGCGGCCAGCGACGAGTTCTTCGCCAGGTTCAGGTACTGGCTGGTCAGCGGCGGCACGATCACCCGCAGCGCCTGCGGCACGATCACCAGCCGCAGCACCTGGCCGGGGCGCAAGCCGAGGGACGCCGCGGCCTCCGTCTGACCATGGCTGACCGACTGGATACCCGCACGCACGGTTTCGCCAATGAATGCCGCGGTATAGACCGACAGCGCCACCACGATCGACACCAGTTCGGGAATCACCACCCAGCCGCCGCGGATATTGAAACGTTGCAACTGCGGGACTTCCCAGAGGAACGGCGCGCCGGTGACCAGCGTGACCAGCCAGGGAATCGCGATGAACAGGCCGAGGCTGCACCAGAACACCGGGAACGTCTGGCCGGTGGCATGGCGCCGTGCGCGCGCCCAGCGATTGAGCACGACCACGGCGAGCAGCGCGGCGAACAGCGACAGCCAGAATGCCCAGAAACCGTCGGCGGCGCTGGGCGCCGGCATCTGCACCCCGCGGTTGTTGATGAAGATGATGTCCAGCAGGTTCAGGCTGTTGCGCGGCCCCGGCAGTGGGCCGATCACCGCGAAATAGACGAAGAATATCTGCAGCAGTGGCGGAATATTGCGAAATGTCTCGATGTAGAGCGTCGCCAGCTGGCGAATCAGCCAGTTGCTCGACAACCGCCCGACACCGAGGATGAAGCCCATGATGGTGGCGAAGAAAATGCCGACCACACTGACCAGCAAGGTATTGAGCAGCCCGATCCAGAATACCCGTCCGTACGAGTCGCTCTCGCTATAGTCGATCAGGTGCTGGGATATACCGAAACCGGCGGCGCTGTTCAGGAAACCGAAGCCGGAGGTGATGCCGCGATGGGTAAGATTGGTCTGGGTGTTGTGGAACAGGTACCAGCCGAATGCCACGACGGCGATGACGGCAATAATCTGAAACAGCCATGCCCGCGCCTTGGGATCGTTCACTAACGATCCGCCGGCCGGCCTGAGATTGTCGATGGTTCGCATCGAAATTCCTCATACCGCACCGCCGACGCGTTGTGCGCACCGGCGGCACTTCTCCCTGTGGAAACGGGGCCGGTATCGCCGGCCCCGTTCGGTCAACGCACCGGCGGTGCGTACTGCACGCCGCCGTTGTTCCAGAGGGCATTGAGGCCGCGTTCGATCTTCAGCTCACTGCCGGCACCGACGTTGCGGTCGAAGATCTCGCCATAGTTGCCGACCTGCTTGACGATCTGTACCGCCCAGTCCTTCGGCAGCTTCAGGTCCTTGCCGTATTCCCCTTCGGCACCCAGCAGGCGCGCCACGTCGGGATTCTTGGTGGTCTTGGCCATGTCTTCCACATTGGCCGAAGTGATGCCCAGTTCCTCCGCGTTGAGCATGGCGAACAGACTCCAGCGGACGATGTCGAACCATTCCTCGTCGCCCTGGCGGACCGCCGGGCCGAGCGGCTCCTTGGAAATCACTTCCGGCAGCACCACGTAGTCATCGGGCTTGGCCAGCTTGATGCGCTGGGCATAGAGCTGCGACTGATCCGAGGTCAGCACGTCGCAGCGGCCGGATTCCAGCGACTTGGCGCTTTCATCGGAAGTGTCGTAGGTGATGGGGGTATATTTCAGGCCGTTGGCACGGAAATAGTCGGAGAGATTCAGCTCGGTGGTGGTGCCTGCCTGGATGCAGACGGTGGCGCCATCGAGTTCCTTGGCGCTGCTGACGCCGAGTTCCTTGTTCACCAGAAAGCCCTGCCCGTCGTAGTAGGTCACGCCGGTGAAGTTCAGTCCCATCGCCGCATCCCGCGAGCTGGTCCAGGTCGTGTTGCGCGACAGCATGTCGATCTCGCCGGACTGCAGGGCCGTGAAGCGCTCCTTGGCCGTCAGCGGGCTGTACTTGACCTTGCCGGCGTCGCCGAAGACCGCGGCCGCCACCGCGCGGCAGACATCCACGTCGATCCCCCGATACTGCCCCTTCGCATCGGCGAAGGAGAAGCCCGGCAGGCCGTCGCTGATACCGCACTGCACGAATCCTTTCTTCTGCACCGCATCGAGGGTCGCCCCCGCCTGCGCCAGCCCACTGAGGCCCAGCATCGTCGCGGCGCCCAGCACGGCCAGTGTGGATTTCACCCTAATCATCGAAACCTCCAGTTTGCTTTCTTATTCTCGGGTCTGACCTGCCCTGCCCCGGCACCCTCGCGAGCGATGCGCACCGCAACAGAGCAGTATCCAACCTGAGTCTAGTCGCCCGTGGATGATCGGCAATTTCCGATGCACGATCCCGCGGCTCATCGAACCGAGTCGGCCCAGGGACAAAGCAAGCGGCGTACCAGCTTGCGGAGAAAAGCAACAACGGACGCTGGCACGGGTTCTATCGCCACCCGAGACCGGGTAACCTCGCGCCATTCCCTCGGCTGTGGCGCGCGGCATGCCCCAGGACGAGGCGACCCGCCCCCTACTGGAGCCGAACCATGAGCGAACCGCTGATTCTCGAGCCCACCGACGTCGCCGACGCCTGCGTCATCTGGCTGCATGGCCTGGGTGCCGATCGCTATGACTTCCTGCCGGTAGCCGAAGCGCTGCAGCAGCGCCTGCACAGCACCCGCTTCGTCCTGCCGCAGGCGCCGACGCGCCCGGTGACCATCAATGGCGGCTGGAGCATGCCGAGCTGGTACGACATTCTCGCCATGAGCCCGGCGCGGGCGATCGACAGCGAACAGCTGGAAGCCTCGGCGCAACAGGTGATCGCACTGGCCGAGGCGCAACGTGACGCCGGCATCGACCCGGCGCGGATCGTCCTCGCCGGCTTTTCCCAGGGCGGCGCCGTAGTGCTGCACACCGCCTTCTTCCGCTGGCAGGGGCCGCTGGGCGGCGTCATCGCCCTTTCCACCTACGCGCCGACCTTCGGCGAGCATCCCAGCTTCTGCGCCGAGGCCCTGCGCTACCCGGTGCTGTGCCTGCACGGCAATCGCGACGACGTGGTGCCGCCGGCGATGGGCCGCGCGGCGTACCAGAGCCTGCAGGCGGCTGGCGTCAAGGCCACCTGGCGCGAGTACCCGATGAGCCACGAGGTTTTGCCGGAGGAAATCCGCGACATCAGCGACTGGCTGGTCGCCCTGCAAAAGTCCTGACGCATACCGCTCATCCGGCCATTTGCGGCTACGCTTGTTTATAAAAGACAAGAGCGTGGCGGGGCCGCGTCCGCATGGGCGATTCGGCCCCGCGTCTCGGCGGGAGGAAGGATTGCGATGACCACATTCGGTGCGTACCAATCCGGAAACTGGCGCTTGCCATGAAACGGGTCCAGGGCAAGGCGGATCTACAGCAGATCCGCCAGATGCGGCTGCTACAGCATGTGGATGAACCATGCCTCGCGGCGCTGCTCGACAAATTCGAAACCTGCGATATCGATGCGCACGAAGTGCTGCTTTCTCCGCACAAGCCCAACCGCCACCTCTACCTGGTGCTGCATGGCGAGCTGACCGTGCACCTGGACTCCATGGACAACCAGCCGCTGCGCGTCATCGAAACCGGCGACTGCGTCGGCGAAGTGAGCTTCTGCGATCAGCATTTTCCCTCGGCCTACGTGGTCGCCCACCGGCCCAGCCGGCTGCTGCGCCTGCACTGCCGCGAGTTCGCCTGCCTGGCGCGCTCGCCACAGGTCATGCAGAACCTGGCGACCCTGCTCTGCGAACGGGTACGTCTGTGCGACCAGGTGATCGTCCGTAGCGAGCACAATGCCAACATCGACATGCTCACCGGCGTCTTCAATCGCCGCTGGCTGGAACACATCTTCGAGCGCGAAAGCACCCGCTGCGCCTTCAACCACCGACCGCTGAGCATGCTCATGCTCGATATCGACCGTTTCAAGAGCTACAACGACAGCCACGGGCACCTGACCGGCGATCGCGCCCTGTGCCTGGTGGCGCGCACCCTGGGCAGCCAGTTGCGGCCCAAGGACAGCCTGGTGCGCTTCGGTGGCGAAGAGTTCGTCATCCTGCTGCCGGAGCTGGAGCTGGACGAAGCGCGGCGGATCGCCGAGCGGCTGCGCCAGAGCGTCGAGCAGGCCGCGTCGGGCGACGCGTCGGTCGGCGCCCTGCCAGACGTCACCATTTCCATCGGCCTGGCGCAGCTGCGGCCGCACGACACACTCGAAGACCTGATCAACCGGGCGGACCAGGCGCTGTACCAGGCCAAGGAACGCGGCCGCAACTGCCTTTGCGGCTGAACGCCCGCATGAGGGCGGGCAAGGCTTCGCCCTGCATGCATCTTGCATTACACTGACGCGCGACTCTTTCCTACCTGACGACGAGAAGACCGTGCTCAAAGCACTCAAGAAAATCTTCGGCAAGGGCCCGGGCGAACAGCCCAGCGCGCCGGCCAGCAGCACCCGCAACCACGACGAGGCGCCACGGCGCAGCAAACCGGCCCCGCAGAAGCCGGCCGAAAAGGCCGCCGCCACCGCACAACAGGCGGCACCGACCGAGCGCACCGCCGACAAACCGCGGCGCCAGCGCAGCAGCAAACCCGCCAAGCCGGCCGCACCGGCCTGGAAACTGGAAGACTTCGTGGTCGAACCGGCCGAAGGCAAGACCCGCTTCCACGACTTCAAGCTCGCGCCCGAGCTGATGCACGCGATCCACGACCTGGGCTTCCCCTACTGCACGCCGATCCAGGCACAGGTGCTCGGCTACACCCTCAAGGGCCAGGACGCCATCGGCCGCGCCCAGACCGGCACCGGCAAGACCGCCGCCTTCCTCATCTCCACCATCACCCAATTGCTCGAGACGCCGCCGCCGAAGGATCGCTACATGGGCGAGCCGCGCGCACTGATCATCGCGCCGACCCGCGAGCTGGTGGTGCAGATCGCCAATGACGCCCTGGCGCTGACCAAGTACACCGGCCTGAACGTGATGAGCTTCGTCGGCGGCATGGATTTCGACAAGCAACTCAAGCAGCTGGAATCCCGATTCTGCGACATTCTGGTCGCCACCCCCGGCCGCCTGCTGGACTTCAACCAGCGTGGCGAAGTGCACCTGGACATGGTCGAGGTGATGGTGCTGGACGAAGCCGACCGCATGCTCGACATGGGCTTCATCCCGCAGGTACGCCAGATCATCCGGCAGACGCCGCCCAAGAGCGAACGCCAGACCCTGCTGTTCTCCGCCACCTTCACCGACGACGTGATGAACCTGGCCCGGCAATGGACCATCAACCCGGCCGTGGTCGAGATCGAGCCGGAGAACGTCGCCAGCGATACCGTCGAACAACACGTCTACGCCGTCGCCGGCAGTGACAAGTACAAACTGCTGTACAACCTGATCACCCAGAACGACTGGACCCGGGTGATGGTCTTCGCCAACCGCAAGGATGAAGTGCGGCGGATCGAGGAACGCCTGACCAAGGACGGCGTCAGCGCCGCACAGATGTCCGGCGACGTGCCGCAGCACAAGCGCATCAGGACGCTGGAAGGCTTCCGCGAAGGCAAGATCCGCGTGCTGGTGGCCACCGATGTCGCCGGCCGTGGCATCCACGTCGAGGGCATCAGCCACGTGATCAACTTCACCCTGCCGGAAGACCCGGACGACTACGTGCACCGCATCGGCCGCACCGGCCGTGCCGGCACCAGCGGCACCTCGATCAGCTTCGCCGGCGAGGACGACGCCTTCGCCCTGCCGCCGATCGAGGCGCTGATCGGCCGCAAGATCCAGTGCGAGATGCCGCCCGCCGAACTGCTCGTGCCGACGCCGCGCGCGCACCGCTGAGCGCCTGCGGGAAAGCGGGCTGCCTTCGGCCCGCTCGGCCAAGGGCTGTGATACAGGTCAGTACGCCTGGCTTCGAAGGGGCTAGATTGACAGCATTTCCAGCAGAAAACGGAGTTCGCCCATGCAGCATATCGACTGGCTGATCATCCTGATCGGGACGGGCTTCGTCCTGTTGGGCTTCGGTTACAACTTCCGCGACCGCGGCTGGGGTGTCGGCATGATCGCGGCCGGCATGCTGACGATGTTCTCCACCGTGGCGTTCAAGCTCTACATCACCTTCAACTGAATCCTCAGCCCCCTTCGCGCCAGCGTTCGGCGGCGACCTGATCGCTCGCGCGCCCTTCCACCCAGCGCGGGCCGGCAGGCGTGTTTTCCTTCTTCCAGAACGGCGCCTGCGTTTTCAGGTAGTCCATGACGAAGCGGCAGGCGTCGAATGCCGCATCGCGATGCGCGCTGGCGGCGCCGACGAAGACAATCGGCTCGCCGGGCTCCAGCGCCCCGACGCGATGCAACACGTCCAGCCGCAGCAGCGGCCAGCGCTGCTCGGCCTGCGCGATGATCTTCGCCAAGGCCTTCTCGGTCATGCCCGGTGCGTGCTCGAGGAACATGCCGGCGACCTCCTGGCCATCGTTGAAATCCCGCACGTAGCCGACGAACCCGGCTACCGCGCCGATGCCCAGGTTGGCCGCATGCAGCGCATTGAGTTCGGCGCCGGGATCGAACGCCGCCTGCTGTACGCGAACGCCCATGCTCAGCCTCCGGTCACGGTCGGAAAGAAGGCGACTTCGTCGCCATCGGCCACGGCTTCATCGAGGCCGCAGAGTTCCTGGTTGCGTGCGCACATCAGGTTCCGCTCGCCAAGCACCTGCCATTCGCCGCCGCGAGCCAGCAGGCGCTGGCGCACGTCGTCCACGCAGGCGAGCGAAGTATCCCACTCGAGGCGCTCGCCCTCGCTGCCGAGGGTTTCCCGATAACGGGCGAAATACTGGATCGAGATCATGCCTGCACCTGCCAGTGGCCGCTCTTGCCGCCGAGTTTCTCCAGTAGCCGCACGCCTTCGATGACCATGCCGCGATCCACTGCCTTGCACATGTCGTAGATGGTCAACGCCGCCACGCTGGCGGCGGTCAGCGCCTCCATCTCCACCCCGGTCTGCCCAGCCAGCTTGCACACCGAACGGATCAGGACGCAGTCCTCGCCATCGGCCTCGAGCTCGACCTTGATGCTGGTCAGCAGCAGCGGATGGCAGAGCGGAATCAGTTCATGGGTTCTCTTCGCCGCCTGGATGCCGGCGATGCGCGCCACGGCGAAGACGTCGCCCTTGGGATGCCCGCCCTGCTGGATCATCTGCAGGGTCTGCGGCAGCATCCGCACGCGCGCCTCGGCCACGGCCTCGCGTGCGGTGACGGCCTTGTCGGTAACGTCGACCATGCTGGCGCGGCCCTGGGAATCGAGATGAGTGAGCATTCGGCACTCCTGATCGGAAAATCACGAGTCTACCCCAGCTGCCGGCGATGAGCCCGCCCCCCGAAGAGGTACTACCGGGCCCACCATCCGGCAGCCGCACCGCCGCTACATATGCGCCTCGGCGTACTCGGCGAGCACCGAACGCGGCACCCCCTGCAGGGTGATGTGCACGCCATGGGGGAAATCCTTGAAGCGCTCGGTCAGGTAGGTCAGGCCGGAACTGGTCGCCGACAGGTAGGGCGTATCGATCTGCGCCAGGTTGCCCAGGCAGACCACCTTGGAGCCGTTGCCGGCGCGGGTGATGATGGTCTTCATCTGGTGCGGCGTGAGGTTCTGGCACTCGTCGATCAGGATCAGGCTCTGCTGGAAGCTGCGCCCGCGGATGTAGTTCAGCGATTTGAACTGCAGGGGCACCTTCTGCAGGATGTAGTCGATGCTGCCGTGGGTATTCTCGTCATCCATGTGCAGGGCTTCGAGATTGTCGGTGATCGCGCCGAGCCAGGGCTCCATCTTCTCTGCCTCGGTGCCGGGCAGGAAGCCGATGTCCTCGTCCAGCCCCTGCACGCTGCGGGTGGCGATGATGCGCCGGTAGCGCTTGCTCACCACCGTCTGCTCGATGGCCGCGGCCAGGGCCAGGATAGTCTTGCCCGAACCCGCCGCGCCGGAAAGATTGACCAGGTGGATGTCCGGATCGAGCAGCGTGAACAGCGCCAGGGCCTGGTGGATGTCGCGTGGCCGCAGGCCCCAGGCCTCCTGGTGCAGCAGCGGCTCCTGGTGCAGATCGAGCAGCAGCAGCTCGTCGCCCTTGATGCCTTTGATCCAGCCAACGAAGCCCTGCTCGTCGATGATGAACTCGTTGATGTGCACCGCCGGCAGGTTATCGGTCAGCAACACCCTGTGCCAGGTACGCCCATGGCCCTGGTGGGTCTCCACCTTGCTCACCCGGTCCCAGAACGAGCCGCTGACGCTGTGGTAGCCCGGTGACAACTGCCCCACGTCGTCGACCAGCTGGTCGGTGTGGTAGTCCTCCGCCGCCACGCCGCAGGCACGCGCCTTCAGGCGCATGTTGATGTCCTTGGTGACCAGCACCACCGGCACGCCGGGCCGCTGTTTGCTGAGTTCGACGACCTGGTTGATGATCTTGTTGTCGTTCAGGTCTTCCGGCAGCCCGTTGGGCTCGGTGCGCCGGCTCATGAGGATCGAAAGGCTGCCGCGCGGCCCGCTCTTGCCCCGCTGGATCGGCACGCCCACCTCGACTTCTTCCGGCGTGGCATTGCCCAGCAGCTTGTCGATCAGACGGATCGCCTGGCGGCACTCGGCCGCCACGCTGTGCTTGCCGGTCTTGAGTTGATCGAGTTCCTCGAGCACGGTCATGGGGATCGCGACCTGGTGTTCCTGGAAATTCAACAACGCGTTGGGATCGTGGATCAGGACATTCGTGTCGAGGACATAGAGCGTGGGCTGGGTAGCACGAGGTCTGCCATAGTCATCCATACCGATCACCTTCTTCTAGGGCCAGAAACGAAGTGCCGATGGCACTCCGCCGCAGAGAACCGCCGTGCAGCGAGGTGAGCGGACGAGGGCAGCCGGTGGCTTCGGGGCTGCCCAGGAGCCGCCACCTGTGTCGCAGGATTCGGCGGTCTGGATTCGGTAATACCGTAAAACTTATGACAGACAAAAGACTTTTCTGTTGGATGCGGATTATTTTTGCAAATCGACAGAACGGCCTTGGCATGCACGTTTCACGCAAGCTACAGTCCGCATTCGGGGTGTGCGCTTTCGTCGCAGCGGTTCACCTCGGCGGTGACATGCACCAGTTGCGGGAAGCGCTGCAACACTGCCTTGTAGTGGTCTGCGTTATAGGTCTGATGCGTCACAACGCTCAGGATGCAGCTGTATTGCGCACGTCCTACGCGCCACAGGTGCAGGTCCGTGACCTCGGTATCCGGCACGTCTTCCAGCGCCTCGCGAATCTTCTGCACCAGCGGATCGTCCATCTCCCGATCCAGCAGCGCCTTGCCCGTATCCCATAGCAGGCCGCGGGCCCAGACGAGAATGACCACGGCACCGACGATCCCCATGGTCGGGTCCAGCCAGCTCCAGCCGAACAGCTTGCCGCCCAGCAGGGCCAGGATCGCCGCGACCGAGGTCAAGGCATCGGTCAGCACATGTATGAATGCCGCATGCCGATTCAGGTCCCGCCCGCCGCCGGCGTGGTGGTGGCCGTGCGGCTCGCCATGGCCATGGCTGTGGCTGTGGCTGTGGCTGTGGCTGTGGCCATGCTGATCGCGCAGCAGCCAGGCGGATATCAGGTTGACCATCAGGCCGAGCAGGGCGACCAGCAACGCCTCGTCGAATCCGATCGCCGCTGGCGACCAGAAACGCAGCAGCGACTCGCCGATCATCGTCAGCGCCACGACGACCAGCAGCAGCGCGCTGGCGAATCCGGCCAGCACCTCGATCTTCCAGGTACCGAAGGCGAAGCGGTGGTCCGCCGCATAGCGTCGCGCCAACAGATAGGCCAGGGCAGCGAGGCCGATGGCGACCATGTGCGAGGCCATGTGCCAACCGTCTGCCAGCAAGGCCATCGAGTTGAACCAGTAGCCGGCGATGATTTCCACCACCATCGTCAGCCCCGTCAGGATCGCCACCATCCAGGTCTGGCGCTCCGCGCCGTGTTCGAGCGGTCGATAATCGTGGGGCGGTTGCCACTGCGCGTGGTTGCAGTCGGGCATGGGAACTCCTTTCGTCGAAAGGACACCTTGTGCCTGTCTGCCGGGGCAAGGTCAACACCCTTGATCAATCGCCCCCATAGCTGGAGCCCGCTCATGGATGACGCCTACAATCGCGCCATCACAAAGGAGACCAGCACATGCTGATGGTGATTTCCCCAGCCAAGACCCTCGATTACGACACGCCACCGATTACCCCACGCTTTACCCAACCGCAGCACCTCGAGCATTCGCAGCTATTGATCGAACAATTGCGCACCTTCTCGCCGGCACGGATCAGCGAGCTGATGCACCTGTCGGACAAACTGGCGGCGCTCAACGTCGCCCGTTACGGCAGTTGGACGCCCGAATTCACGCCGCAGAATGCCAAGCAGGCCCTGCTCGCCTTCAAGGGTGACGTCTATACCGGCCTCAATGCCGAGGACTTTTCCGAGGCCGACCTGGACTTCGCCCAGCGCCACCTGCGCATGCTGTCCGGGCTTTACGGGATATTGCGCCCACTCGACCTGATGCAACCCTATCGTCTGGAGATGGGCACCAAGCTGGCCAATCCGCGCGGCAAGGACCTCTACGCCTTCTGGGGCCCACGCATCAGCAACTGGCTGAACGAAGCACTCGCCGAACAGGGCGACCAGGTGCTGCTCAACCTCGCCTCCAACGAATATTTCGGCGCCGTCCAGCGCAAGGCGCTGAATGCCCATGTCATCGACGTCGACTTCAAGGACCTGAAGAACGGCCAGTACAAGATCATCAGCTTCTATGCGAAGAAGGCCCGGGGCCTGATGGCACGCTGGATCATCAAGGAGCGCATCGAAACGCCCGATCGACTGCCGGCGTTCGACTACGACGGCTATCGCTACAGCCCCGCCGACTCTTCGGCGCAGCGCCTGGTGTTCCTGCGCGACAGCAGCGGTTCGGCCTCATCGTGAAGCCCATGCGCTGAACCGCCCTCGGCGACGCGCATCCAGCGCAACGGCCGACGCGGAGCCCATGCGGGTTCCGCCCATCACGCCGGAGCGGCGCTTCGATCAACCCGAGCGCCACGCCCATCCGGCACAGAATGCCTTTCGAAAAAACTCGCCGATCAACGGCAGCCGGCGCGGGAACTATCGCGCAACCGTCGCAATCATAAGGCGCGTACCGACAATTCCAGTTGGAAAGGGACGTCGCACATGAACGTGCATTGGATTTCGATGGATGCTGCAAACCACTCCGCCCCCAGCCGGAAAGCCACCGCCGGGGCACCGCAAGCTCGGGCGATGACACTGCAGCGCCGGCGATCAGCAGCCGGGGCGCCAGCCACAACCCGCACGGCATACGGTCCGATGACCGGCACCGCGCAAGGCACCAACGGAGGACTCCGGCCATGCGAAGGCACTGTCCTTGCCCAGCCAGAGGCGCACACGAAGCGCACGGCAGCGGGCCCACAACGACGATGGAGCGACGTATCGCCGACGTGCCCAGCCCCCCTTCATCCATGGCCACAAACCGGGCATAGCGCCGAGCGAGCCATGCACGGCTAACCGATTCCGACAGCAGTTTTCACTCTCGAGGCCTGCCTCGCGAGGGAGCGGGTTTTCGTTGCAGCCAACCGGGCTCCCCGCTCCGAACAGGACAAATCGAGGCGCGATACAGCGCTGGCGCCAACAGACAAGTAGAACGATCTTCGAAACGATTCAGGAGAACCCCATATGATCCCGGTTATTCTTTCAGGTGGTAGCGGCTCCCGGCTTTGGCCCCTGTCCCGCAAGCTGTTTCCCAAGCAGTTCCTTGCGCTCACCGGCGAGCAGACCCTGTTCCAGCAAACCCTCGAACGCCTGGCCTTCGAAGGCATGCAACAGCCATTGCTGGTGTGCAACAAGGAACATCGCTTCATCGTCAAGGAGCAACTGGCGGCGCGCAAACTCGGCGTCCAGGGCCTGCTCCTCGAACCCTTCGGCCGCAATACCGCACCGGCCATCGCCATTGCCGCCATGCAACTCATCGAAGAAGGGCGCGACGAACTGCTGCTGGTACTGCCGGCCGACCATGTGATCGAAGACCAGAAAGCATTCCAGCGTTCTCTGGCACTGGCTACCAATGCCGCCGAGAACGGCGAGATGGTGCTCTTCGGCGTACCACCCACCCGCCCCGAAACCGGTTACGGCTACATCAAATGCGATCTCAGCGACATGGACCTGCCGGAAGGCATCAAGCGAGTGGCCCAGTTCGTCGAAAAACCGGACGAGGCCCGCGCGCAGAGCTACGTCGAATCGGGTGATTACTACTGGAACAGCGGCATGTTCCTGTTCCGTGCCAGCGTCTTCCTGGACGAGCTGAAGAAGCACGACCCGGACATCTACGATACCTGCTGGCTCGCCCTCGAACGCAGCATCAAGAATGGCGAGGAGGTGCTCATCGATCCAGCTACCTTCGCCTGCTGCCCGGACAACTCCATCGACTATGCGGTCATGGAAAAGACCCAGCTGGCCTGCGTGGTACCGATGTCCGCCGGCTGGAGCGACGTTGGCTCCTGGGCTTCGATCTGGGACGTGCACAAGAAGGACCAGAACGGTAACGTCCTCAAGGGTGATGTGATCGCCGAAGACTCGCGTAACTGCCTGGTACACGGCAACGGCAAGCTGGTCACCGTGCTCGGCCTGGAAGACATCGTGGTGGTGGAAACCAAGGACGCCATGATGGTGGCGCACAAGGACAAGGTCCAGGACGTCAAGAAGCTGGTCAACGAACTCGATGCGCAAGGCCGCAGCGAAACGAAGAACCATTGCGCCGTATACCGCCCATGGGGCTGGTACGACTCGGTGGACATGGGCGGCCGCTTCCAGGTCAAGCGCATCTGCGTGAACCCCGGGGCCAGCCTCTCGCTGCAGATGCACCACCACCGCGCAGAGCACTGGATCGTGGTCTCCGGCACGGCACAGGTCACCTGCAACGAAAAAACCTTCCTGCTCACGGAAAACCAGTCGACCTACATTCCGATCACCTCGGTGCACCGCCTGGCCAACCCCGGCAAGATCCCGCTGGAAATCATCGAAGTGCAATCCGGCAGCTACCTGGGCGAAGACGATATCGAGCGATTCGATGATGTTTACGGCCGCGCCGAACATGCCAATGAAGCCAAGATAGCTCGCTGAACCGGCACGAACCGGGACCTGCATTAAGAAAACCCGCTTCGTCGCGGGTTTTTCTTTATATGGAACAGGCCGGGTCTTTGCCTCATACAGCCGGGCGGCGCATACTTGTGCAACTTGTTGCATTGCCGCAATGCCAGGCTTCGCCTGCCCACACAAGCCGCAGGAAAATGCATTGCATTGGCCTGTGCTTTTGAACCACTACCCGTTTCCTGCGTGTTTCAGCTTGTGCCAGCGCGCATAAACCTTTTTCATTCTAATCGCGTCGTATAACCACAACGCCTTAGCCGGATTCTTGCAAACTTCGATTTGCTGCGAGCGCGTGACTCGCACTGCAAACGCCCATCGCGAACCATCAATACAGGTCAACTACGTGACGAAAGACGAACTGCGCGCCGAACTTGAGCGCCAGGCGCAGCGCTTCACCACTGTTTACGGTGGGGAGATAACGACTTACGCAGCCGAGCGGGAACCCGAGCGCAAGCCATGGCGCAAGAAACCATCGCTACAGGATCAAGTGTTCCAACAAGAACTGCAGAAAATGGAAAAGGAACGCTCCGACCTGGATAGTCCCGCCTCGGAACAAGCCTGACCGCGCCTGCCCCAACAGGCGATCCATATGGTTAGCGCCCCGTAACAAGTGACATAAGCATTACAGGCCTGAACTCGACCGCCCTCGCGCATTAAATAATCGATGCGCTCACGGTAGCCGCCGAGTTCAGGCAGCAGTTGCCGAAGTACCGATCAGCGCTTCCCGCCCAGCAGAGAACCCAGCAAGCCCCTGACCAACTGTCGCCCCAGTTGGCTGGCAGCCTGATTCAACGCACTTTTCACCACTCGCCCGGCCAGTTCCCCCAGACCGCCATCGCTGTCCTGGCCGCGCGTAGCCTTCGCGGGCGCCTCGGCACTACGCTCTGTTGCTTGTTCGGCCCTGGCATTGAGCAGCTCGTAAGCCGACTCGCGATCGATGGGCTTGTCGTAGCGGCCGCGCAGCCCCGACTGGGCGACGAGGCCTGCACGCTCGCCTTCGCTCAATGGCCCCACGCGCGACTGCGGCGGCGCAATCGCCACGCGCTGGACCATCGCCGGCGTCCCCTTCTCCTCCAATCCACCGACCAGAGCCTCGCCGATACCCAACTGAGTCAGCACGTCGAGCGTGGAGAACGCGGGATTGGCGCGAAAGCCGTCGGCGACCGAACGCAGCGCCTTCTGCTCCTTGACCGTATAGGCCCGCAGGCCGTGCTGGATACGCAGCCCAAGCTGCGCCAGGACCACATCCGGCAGATCGGCCGGCGACTGGGTCACGAAATAGACTCCCACGCCCTTCGAGCGAATCAGCCGCACTACCTGCACCAGGCGTTCCTGCAGCGCCTTGGGCGTATCGCCGAACAGCAGGTGCGCCTCATCGAAAAACAGCACCAGCAGTGGCTTATCGGCATCGCCGCGCTCCGGCAACTGCTCGAACAGCTCGGCCAGCAGCCACAACAGGAACGTGGCGTAAACCTTCGGCGCCTCGTGCACCAGCACGCTGGCATCGAGCAGGTGGATACGGCCCCTGCCGTCACTGTCCGGATGCAACAGATCCTCGAGCTGCAGCGCCGGCTCGCCGAACAAGGCCTCGGCGCCCTGCTGCTCCAGCGTCGCCAGGCGCCGCAGCAACGCCTGGGCCGATGCACTGGTAAACAGCGCGCCGTCCTCGCCGAGCATCCGCGGATCGGCCTTGAGATGGGCGAGCAGCGCCTTGAGATCCTTGAGGTCGAGCAACAGCAGGCCTTCCCGGTCAGCCACCTTGAATGCGGCATAGAGCGCTGCCTGCTGGCTATCGGTCAGTTCGAGCAGGTTACCCAGCAGCAGCGGCCCCATTTCGCTCAGGGTGGTGCGCAAGGGATGACCGCTGCGACCGTGCACATCCCACAGGGTAACCGGGTAGGCCTGCGGCCGATGCTCCAGCCAGGGCATGCTGGCGATGCGCTCGGCAATCTTGCCTTGCGGTTCGCCCACGGCACCCAGGCCGCAGAGGTCCCCCTTGATGTCGGCGGCGAATACCGCAACGCCAGCATCGCTGAACTGCTCGGCCAGGCGCTGCAGGGTCACCGTCTTGCCGGTGCCGGTGGCACCGGCGATCAACCCGTGCCGGTTGGTCAGACGCAGGGACTGGGTGTTGGGTTCGCCACTGGCCTCGGCGCCGAGCACCAGGCGGTCGATCAATGCCTTCATCAGCCCCTCTCCATGTCGTACAGCGTCAGCGCGTATCGCCAGTACCGTCAGTTAACGCAGGCTCGGCTCTTTCCCGCGCGCTCTGCAGGCGGGCCCAGAGCGCCGCGGCATCGGCGAACGCGGCGCCGTGTTCCGCCGTCAGCGCAGCGGGATCGTAACGCCGCGTACAACCGTCGCCGATGACTGGCAGCGCTTTCGAAACGGCTCGCTCGCGGGGATCGCCCATGACGGCTCCTACTCAGTTGAATACCAGCGTCTTGTTGCTGTGCACCAGCACGCGGTCCTGCAAGTGATAGCGCAGCCCGCGGGAAAGCACCATCTTCTCCACATCCTTGCCGAGGCGAACCATGTCCTCGACGCTGTCGCGATGGCTGACGCGAACCACGTCCTGCTCGATGATCGGCCCGGCGTCCAGCTCTTCGGTGACATAGTGGCAGGTCGCGCCGATCAGCTTCACACCACGCAGCGAGGCCTGATGGTAGGGCTTGGCGCCAACGAAGGACGGCAGGAAGCTGTGATGGATATTGATGACGCGCTGGGCGAACTCGTCGCACAGCTCCGACGGCAGGATTTGCATGTAGCGCGCCAGCACGATCACATCCGCACGCTGCTCACGCACCAGGCGGGTGACTTGCGCAAAAGCCTCCTGCTTGTGCGCCGGGTCGACCGGGACGTGGAAATAGGGAATGCCGTGCCATTCGACCATGCTGCGCAGGTCGTCGTGGTTGGAAATCACACAGGGAATATCGCAATCCAGCTCCCCGCTGTGCCAGCGGTGCAGCAGATCGGCCAGGCAATGCGATTCGCGGCTGGCCATCAGCACCACGCGCTTGCGCTGCTCGGAGTCGGTAATGCGCCACTCCATCGAAAACTCGCGAGCGATCGGCGCGAAGGCCTGGCGGAAGCCATCCAGATCGAAGGGCAGCGAGTCCGCACGAATCTCGTGGCGCATGAAGAACCAGCCACTCTGGTGATCGGAGTGATGGTTGGCTTCAGTGATCCAGCCATTATAGGTAGCGAGGAAATTACTGACCTTGGCGACGATGCCAACGCCATCGGGACAGGCGATGACCAGCCTGAAAGTGCGCATTAAAGGTTGCTCCGGCTCAAAAAATAGGACGCCGCATTCTAGCCCAGCAAACAAAAGCACAGCCATCGACTTGAACGCAGCCGCGGCAACTCACGGCAAGCAATAAAGGCGGAAGCAGTCCGTCCGGGGCCAGCCAAACGGGCGATCACGCTAAAAACCATTGTTTTCATGTGGATGGGGAGGCGTGCGCTAAAACTTGTCCAATAAACCAGATATCGTCCACGGTATTAGTTCGCACACGACGCTGCGCAGCGACCGGCTGCGGATTTATCCCGTTAAATACTTGCCATGGTTTTTTACTGCCCTATATTTACTTGCGCATTACGCAGGACTATGATTGCTGACACTTGCGTTCAAAACCTATCCCCAAGGAAGTCACATGTCACTGATCAATGAATATCGCGCCACTGAAGAGGCCATCAAGGAACTTCAGGAGCGGCTGAAGTCGCTCTCCGAAGATGACAAGCTGAAAAAAGAACTGGAGTTCGAAGGTAAACTGCGCGAACTCATGGGCGAATACCAGAAGTCGCTGCGTGACATCATTGCCCTGCTCGACCCGGATGCCTCGCGCAGCGGTAAAGCACCGCGTTCGGCCAAAGCCCCGGTTGCCAGCAAACGTGCCCGTCGCGTCAAGCAGTACAAGAACCCGCACACCGGCGAAGTGATTGAAACCAAAGGCGGCAATCACAAGACGCTGAAAGAGTGGAAAGCTCAGTGGGGCTCTGAAACCGTGGAAAGCTGGGCCACCCTGCTCGGCTAAGCGACACCGCTCGTTTTATAACGAAACGCCGTTTCTCGACGTTCAGCACGTGCGTCGAGAAACGGCGTTTTTTTGTATCAGCCATTTGCAGCAATTGAAAAAGCAACCGGGCCAAGGCCAGGCACCCCCTCTTCGATGCGGCAGGCCACCTGCGTTAAAAAGACCAGGTGAGCCGCACACTTGACAGCCAACCGCTAATGCTCAGGTCGCATAACGCGTACGCAGACGCTGCCCATGGTGAAGCCACTGTTGCAAGAGTTCCTGTTGCTCCGCAGTGGCACTGGCCAAGAATTGCTGCATTTCCTGTTCGAACTGCACCAGGGTATTAGGCGCGCCCCATCCGGGCTCGCTCAACCGACGCTGGCAGAACTGATGCCAACGTAACTGTTCTTGCTCGGATAATGCTTCCGGGAAATTGCGCGCACGGTAGCGAAACAGCAACTCGGCCAGGCGGGCATCGTCGAACGCCCATGTTTGCCTAGCCAGTTCTGCCGGGGACAGGCTGCGGATACGCTCGCACAAACGCCTGTCCCGCTCACCGAGAAAGCCGTCGTACAACTGCTGCTCGGGATCTTCGCTCGCGGCGAAGCCCTCCTCCCGGTAGATTTCTTCCAGCTTGTCACTCCAACCCTGGCGGTTTTCACGCAATGTCGCGGCGCGCGACTGGCAACCATCCAGGTCCAGCCCCAGGCGCTGGACATCGGTTTGACGCAACACCTTGAGCGGCGCCAGGACCGGACAGCGATTGACGTGCACCAGCTTCAGCGGCACCGGCAACGTACCCTCGGCGAGTTCCTCACGACGGGTATAGAGACGCTGGCGCAGGGTCTCGGCGGTTTCCTGCCACAATGGCCCGGGGTCGGCCTGCAGGTCGCAGACGATCAGCGCATTGCGGTTGCGCGGGTGCCATGCCAGTGGCAGGACGATGGAAAGAAAATGCCGGGCCGCCGAGAAGCGTCCGGATACATGGACCAGCGGCTCGAGCAACGCGATCTGCTCGAGCACCGCATGTTTGCGCCGCAGGTTGTAGAGATAGTCGTACAGCCGGGGCTGGCGGCTGCGAATGAGCTTCGCCAGGGCGATGGTGGCGCGCACGTCGGACAACGCATCGTGAGCCTGCAGGTGCTCCAGCCCATTGGCGGCGCTCAGGCGTTCGAGCTTGAGCGTGACCCGCCCGTCCTCCTCCGGCCAGACCAGCCCTTCGGGGCGTAGCGCATAGGCGGTGCGCACCAGGTCGATCAGGTCCCAGCGGCTGTTGCCGCCCTGCCATTCCCGTGCGTAAGGATCGAAGAAATTGCGGTACAGGGTGTAACGGGTCACTTCGTCGTCGAAACGCAGGCTGTTGTAGCCGGCACCACAGGTCCCGGGTGCGGCCAGCTCCTGATGCAGGCGCTGGATGAACTCGGCCTCGCAAAGGCCCTGCTGTTGCAGGGTCGCCGGTGTGATGCCGGTGACCAGGCAAGCCGCCGGATGGGGCAGGATGTCGTCCGCAAGACGACAATATATGTTCAGCGGCTCGCCTATTTCCTCAAGCGCCTCGTTGGTGCGAATGCCGGCGACCTGCAAGGGGCGATCACGGCCCGGGGATATGCCGGTGGTCTCGAAGTCGTACCAGAAAATGCTCGGAGTCACGTAAAGATCCTTCTCGATAGCGGCGGCCAGTCTAGCAGCCATGTCTCACACCGGTCCGGGCGAATATGAAGCACCTCACAGCACAGCATCCCAGACACGGCCTTTGCGCGCCGGGTCCCACCACGACGCCAGCATTTCGCCATAATCGCATTCAGACCGCCATGGCGGACTTGCCCTGGCACATTGCCCCAGGCGCCGTTGGCGCATAGCATCGGCCTTTGCTCGAACCCAGACGACTTCACCATTGCCCTCAGCATTCGCTCACCAGCCACCGCTGGACAACTGCCACCGGGTGGAAACGCCCGAAGGCATCGACCTGCTCCTGCGGCCGGCCGGGCTCGTGCCGCGCGCCCTCGCCTTTACCCTGGACCTGGTGATTCGCGCGGCGATCCTGCTTGCGCTGTTCATCGGCCTCGGCCTGCTGGGCACGTTCGGCATGGGGCTCGCCGCCCTGCTGCTGTTTCTCGTGCAGTGGTGGTACATGGTGCTGTTCGAGGTGCTGAACCAGGGCCGCACGCCGGGCAAGCAATGGCTGGGGCTGTGCGTAGTGCATGACGATGGCACCCCGGTCGGCTGGACCTCGTCGCTGACCCGCAACCTGCTGCGCTTCGTCGACATGCTGCCGTTCGGCTATTTCCTCGGCGCGCTCAGTTGCCTGGCCCACCCGAGCTTCAAACGCCTGGGCGATCTCGCCGCCGGCACCCTGGTGGTCTACCGGGAAAGACCACAGCCGCGTCCGGAGCTGCCGCCAGTCGCGGCTCAGCGACCGCCGTTCGGTCTCAGCCTGGCCGAGCAGCGCGCGCTGATCGGCTTCGCCGAACGCCAGTCGAGCCTTTCCGCCGAGCGGCGCCTCGAACTGGCTGCGATTCTCGCCGAGCCGCTGCGAACCACCCGCGAGGATGCCGAGGCCAGAATCCATGGCATCGCCCGTGGCTTGCTGGGGCCGCCATGAAACAGGCCGCCTTCGAACGCCAGAATCAACCCGCATGGCTCGCCTTCGCCGCGCAGCTCGATGCACTCGAGCGCGGCAAAGCGGCACCGATGCAGGCCGACGCCTTTCCCGCGGCTTATCGACAGATCTGCCAGCAACTGGCCCTGGCCGAGTCGCGCGGCTACAGCAGCCACCTGGTCGAACGGTTGCAGCAGCTGGCTCTGCGCGGCCATCAGCAGTTCTACCGGCACCGCAGCCCGCTGCTCGGACGGCTGCTGGGTTTCGTCCTGGGCGGTTTCGCCCGTTCGGCAAGGACCCAATGGCGCTATGTGCTGGCGGCCAGCCTGCTGTTCTATGGCAGCCTGATCGGCACGGCGGTACTGGTCCATGCGTTTCCCGAACTGGTCTACAGCCTGCTGCCAGCCGAGCAGGTGGCACAGATGGAACAGATGTACGACCCGGATGCCAGCCGCCTCGGCCGCTTCGCCGAACGCGGCTCCGGAGACGACTGGCTGATGTTCGGCTACTACGTGATGAACAACATCGGCATCGCCTTCCAGACATTCGCCAGCGGCTTGCTGCTGGGGCTCGGCAGCCTGTTCTTTCTCCTGTTCAATGGCCTGACGATCGGCGCCGTGGCCGGCCACCTCACCGAAATCGGCTATGACCAGCCGTTCTGGTCGTTCGTCATCGGCCATGGCGCCTTCGAACTGACGGCCATCACCCTGGCCGGCGCGGCAGGCCTGAGGCTCGGCTGCGCACTGGTCGCCCCCGGGCGGCTGACGCGCGGCGCGGCACTGCGTCGGGCCGCCGCCCTCGGCATCCGTCTGGTCTGCGGGGCCATCGGGCTGCTGCTGATCGCGGCTTTCGTCGAGGCCTACTGGTCGTCCATGACGACGGTCTCGCCCACGACCAAGTACATCGTCGGCGCCCTGCTCTGGCTGCTCGTCGCCGGCTATTTCGCCCTCACCGGCCGGAGCCACCATGCAGCTGACTGACGCCAGCGTGTCGATTCGCCCGCGCAGCCCCTGGGAAGCACTGGACCTCGGCATTCTGCTCGCCCAGCGCCATGCCGGCCTGCTGATGGCGAGCTGGGCGCTCGCCACCCTGCCGCTCTTCGCCGCCCTCAGCCTGCTGCTCTGGCGCTATCCGAGTCTGGCGCTGCTGCTGTTCTGGTGGCTCAAACCGCTGTACGAACGGCTGCCACTGCATATTCTCTCGCGCGCTTTGTTCGGCGACATCCCCACCCTGGGCGAAAGCCTGAGAGCGGTGCCCGGCCTGTTGCGCCCGCAATGGTTCGCCAGCCTGACCTGGCGCCGACTGAGCACCACGCGCAGCTTCGATCTGCCGGTGCAGCAACTCGAAGGGCTCGGCGGCACGACACGCCGTCAACGCCTGGTGACGCTGGGCCTGCGCAGCGGGCGTGCCGCCAGCTGGCTGACCGTGGTCGGCGTGCATCTGGAAGGCGCACTCTGGCTCGGTCTGCTCGGCTTGCTCTACCTCATGCTGCCGGCACAACTGGTGCAGAGTTGGAACTGGCAGGAGCTGCTCGGGCTCGGCAGTGAATGGCTCTGGCTGGAACACCTGTCCAACCTGCTCTATGCGCTGGTGCTGGTCGTCTGGGAGCCGATCTATGTCGCCTGCGGCTTCAGTCTCTACCTCAACCGGCGCACCCAACTGGAGGCCTGGGATATCGAACTGGCCTTCCGCCGCCTACGCCAACGTCTGTCGGATGCCGTGCCCGTCCTGCTGCTCGTCTGCGGCCTGGCCCTGTGGTCGTCGGACGACGCGGCCTGGGCAGCACCCGCGCCTGCACCAGACGCAGCACAGGCCGGCCCCGAGACCCGGCGCCTGCTCAATCAGCCCTTGACCAGCGAGGCGGCGCGCCAGCGGATCGGCGAACTGCTGGAGCAGCCGCCGTTCCAGCATCGCGAAACGGTCACCCGCTGGCGCTTCGGCAACACCGCCGGCGAACAGGAGCCCGGCGCACTGGCGCGCCTGCTGGAATCCCTGCTGCAGGGCGGCAAGCTCTGGCAAGGCCTGGAAAGGCTGGCGCAGGTGCTGGAAATACTGCTGTGGACGGCGCTCGCGCTGCTGGTCGCCCTGTTGCTGTGGCGTTATCGCGACTGGCTACGCACCTTCGGCGTCCGCCTGCCGCGGCCGCGCATTCGTCCGAAGTCGGCAACCAACCAGCTGTTCGGCCTGGACGTTGCACCCGAGAACCTGCCGCTCGATGTCGCCTCCGAAGCCGAACGGCTCTGGCAGGAGCATCCGCGCGAAGCGCTCGGCCTGCTCTACCGCGCCCTGCTCAGCCGGCTGCTGCACGAATTCCAGCTACCGTTGAAGGCCGCGCATACCGAAGGGGAAGTCCTGCGGCAGGTGCGTAGGCTCGAACGTGCCGAACTTACCCGCTTCACGGAAACACTGACCCGCCACTGGCAGGCCCAGGCCTACGGGCACCGGAACGCGGCCGCGGCGACAGGTGCTGAACTGTGCGCCGGCTGGCGCGCGCTGTTCGCGCAGGAGCGCCACGCATGACCCGGCGCCGCTCACTGCTCCTCGCGGCCCTCGCCGCACTGCTGACGGCCAGCCTGGGCTACTGGCTGGCCGGCAAGCTGCATCCCTACGCGGACGTCGTCGACCACGGCCCCGCGCCAGAGGCACGGGCCAACCCCTACCTGGCCGCGGAGCTGTTTCTACGCGGGCTCGGCCTGCAGGTAGCCCACCATGAAGGTCTCGCCGGACTGCAAGCGCTGCCCAGCCACGGCCAGACCTTGCTGCTGCTTGGCGATCGCAGCCAGCTGTCGCCGCGCCAGAGCGATCGGCTGTTGCAATGGGCCGCTGCCGGTGGCCACCTGGTTTTCGTCGCGGAACGCTTGTGGGACGAAGAAGCCGGAAAAAGCGGAGACCTGCTGCTGGATCGCCTGAACCTGCAACAGTTCGCGACCGACGAACGGGATCACGGCGATGCCGCGGCGACAGCGACCTCCGCCGAGCAGCACCCGCAGTTGACCAAGCTGTACCTTGAGAATGAAAGCGCGCCGGCCTATCTGGCCTTCGATACCGCCTTCCACCTCTACGACGCCGACAATCGCGCCCATGCCTGGGCGAACAGCGCCGGCGCCACGCACATGTTGCAACTGCAGCACGGCGACGGCCTGATCACCGCACTGACCGACGCCTGGATCTGGCAGACCTCGCATATCGATGCCTACGACCACGCCTGGCTGCTCTGGTACCTGACCCAGGACAGCGCCGTAACCCTGGTGCACCGCAACGATCGGCCAGGGCTGTTCACGCTGCTGCGGAGCCATTTCCCCGAGGCGCTGACCGCGCTGGCGCTGTTCGCACTGCTGGGGCTCTGGCATGCCGGACAGCGTTTCGGCCCCCGGCAGGCTCCCACCAGTGCGGCGCGCCGCCAACTACGCGAGCATCTGCGCGGCGCGGCGGAATTCCTCCTGCGCCAGGGCGGCCAGCGCAGCCTGATGCTGCGCTTGCAACACGACATCCAGCGCCGGGCCGGCCACCGCCAGCCCGGCTTCGAGCAGCTCCCGGCCGACAGCCAGTTGCAGATACTCGCCCAACTTGCCCGCCTGCCGGTGGCGAGCGTCGAACAAGCCATGCGCGCCCTGCCTCCACGCCGCATGCCCGCCACCGAATTCACCCGCCAGGTAGCCCGCCTGCAAAGCCTCAGGAACGCCCTATGAGCGAACAGATGCCAGAACCGAACAGCCCCGCACCGGCCGTCAATCCGGCGAGCCAGCGCCAGCGTGCCAGCCAGCTGGCCCAGGCCTTGCGCGACGAACTGCACAAGGCCGTGATCGGCCAGGACGAGGTCATCGACGGCGTGCTGGTCGCGCTGATCGGCGGCGGCCACGTGCTGGTCGAAGGCGTGCCCGGGCTCGGCAAGACCCTGCTGGTACGCGCCCTGGCGCGCTGCTTCGGCGGCGATTTCTCGCGCATCCAGTTCACCCCCGACCTGATGCCCAGCGATGTCACCGGCCACGCCGTCTACGACCTGCAGAGCGAGCAGTTCAAGCTGCGCAAGGGTCCGGTGTTCACCAACCTGCTGCTGGCCGACGAGATCAACCGCGCGCCGGCCAAGACCCAGGCGGCGTTGCTGGAAGTCATGCAGGAACGCCAGGTCACGCTCGAAGGGCGCGCCCTGCCGGTGCCGCAGCCGTTCCTGGTGATGGCCACGCAGAACCCCATCGAGCAGGAAGGCACCTACCCGCTGCCGGAGGCAGAACTCGACCGCTTCATGCTGATGCTGCGCATGGACTATCCGCAGGCCGACGAGGAACTGACACTGGTGCGCCAGGTGACCCGCTCGGCCCGCGCCGACATGCTCGACGTCAGCGCCCTGCGCCAGCTGGTCCAGGCCAAGGACGTGCTGGCCCTGCAGAAGATCGCCAGCGACCTGCCACTGGATGAACAGGTGCTGGACTACGCCGTGCGGCTGGCACGCGCCACCCGTGGCTGGCCGGGCCTGGCGCTGGGCGCCGGGCCACGGGCATCGATCGCCCTGGTCCGCGGCGGGCGCGCCCACGCATTGTTGCGCGGCGGTGAATTCGTCACCCCGGACGACATCAAGGCCTGCGCGCTGGCGGTGTTGCGGCACCGGGTACGACTGTCGCCGGAACTGGACATCGAAGGCCTGTCGGTCGACCAGGTGCTGCAGCAACTGCTCGACCAGGTCGCAGCGCCGCGGCTATGACCAGAGCCGCCTGCACATGACGCCATCCTTCCGCCTGCTCGTCGCGCTCGCCACGCTGTTGCTGCTGGCCTTGCCGCTCGGCGCGCTCAGCGTGCTCGATGGCGGTCGTGCCGCTGCCTGGCACCCCATCTGGTGGGGGCTGCTGCTGGCCCTGGGCATAGTGGCGCTGATCGACGCATTCTGGCTGCGGCGCCTGCCCACCCCGCCGCTGCAGCGCCGCCTTTCCGGCAGCCTGCCGCTGGGGCGCTGGAGCACGGTGCAGTTGCTCGCACGCAACGACCATGCGCGCGCGCAGGAGCTGGAGATCTTCGACCATGTGCCGCCCGGCATGACCTTCGAGCAGCTACCGCAACGCATCCGCCTGCGGCCGGGCGAACACTGCGAACTCGATTACCGCCTGCGCCCGACCCAACGCGGGCATTTCGCCTTCACGCGCTGCGAGATCCGCCTGGCCAGCCCGCTGGGCCTATGGCGCGGCCGGCGGCAGCAGGCGTTGCCCGACGAAACCCGCGTCTACCCCGATTTCAGCCAGTTGCAGGGTGCCGGCCTGCAACTGGTCGACCACTGGCTGAGCCGTCTCGGCGTGCGCCAGCGGCCCCGTCGTGGCCTGGGGCTGGAATTCCATCAGCTGCGCGAATTCCGTGAGGGTGACACCCTGCGGCAGATCGACTGGAAAGCCACGGCCCGCGCCCGCACGCCCATCGCCCGCGAATACCAGGACGAGCGCGACCAGCAGATCCTGTTGATGCTCGATTGCGGCCGGCGCATGCGCAGCCAGGACGGTGAGCTGGCGCACTTCGACCACGCCCTCAACGCCTGCCTGCTGCTCGCCTATGCCGCCCTGCGCCAGGGCGATGCAGTCGGGATCAGCACCTTCGCCAGCGACCAGCCACGCCACCTGGCACCGGCAAAGGGCCAGCGACAGCTGAGCGTGCTGCTGAACACGCTGTACGATCTGCAGCCCAGCCAGCGCCCCGCCGACTATGCGGCGGCGATCGACCGGCTGCTTGGCCACCAGCAACGCCGGGCGCTGGTCATCCTGCTGAGCAACCTGCGCGACGAGGACGATGGCGAGCTGCGCGCAGCCCTTGCGCGCCTTTCACGCCGGCACCGGGTGTTGCTGGTGAGCCTGCGCGAAGAGGTACTGGACCAGTTGCGCCAGCAGCCGGTCGAAAGCCTCGACGACGCCCTCGGCTATTGCGGTGCGCTGGACTACCTGGGCGCCCGCGACGAGCTCTACAAGCGCCTGGCCGCCAGCGGCGTGCCGATCCTCGATGCCCGCCCGCGCGAACTGGGGCCGGAACTGGTGGGGCGCTATCTGGCCTGGAAGAAATCCGGAACGCTCTGAGAAGCGTCACGCGCCGCTGCACAGGCTTGCTTGCGCTTGAAGCTCAAAAGCATCGCCCCGAGGGCGGGCCTCCCACAAAAGCAGCCGGCGCACACCGAACCCTGTGGGAGGCGCGCCCTCGCGGCGATTGCAGGCCGAAGGCCTGCCAGAAGCTCACAAGCCGTGGCAGCAATCCTTGTCGGTGAACCTGTCCGGCTCCGTGCCGGGACAAGGCGCGATTACCGGGGGAACGTGCAGCATCGGCTGGAAGCTGAAGTAATGATGCAACGCCGCGATCATCTCCTTGATGTCACCCGGCGGTTCGATCAGCGAGAAGCCGGTATCGAAGCTGCCGGGCGTGACATCCTCGCGCGACCAGAGGCTCAGCGCGCTGAAATCCACATGACGCACCTGGCCGACCTGGCCAGGAATCTTCAGGCGCATCTCGAAGCGCACGCCAAGCATCATCGGATAGGGACTGATCAGCATCAGTCCGCCCTCGGACAGGTTGCCGATGAAACCCAGCGGTTTGTCGGTGAACCGGTTGAAGACATTGAGGTAATACGGCAACTGGTGTCGCTGGATACGACGCTGATTCGCCATGTTCATTCGATTGGGCCTTAGGGTCTGCCGTGCGAATCCGCTCAGCTCAACGGCATGCCTGGTCAATGCGGGTAGCCAGTTGCTGTCGAGCTGCCTCTATTTCGCTTTCACTGTAGTAGACGCGCGCTCCGGTTGCATCGTTACGGAAGAAGCGCCCGCCCTGCTGCAATTGAGCGAGTCGGCTGCGCAGGCTCCGGCACTCCTGCTCGCGCTTGGCGTGCAACGCGCCGGCCTGCTGGTCGGCCGCTCGCTGCTCTTGCCGGCGCGCCTCGAAAAAGCGCTCGCTGCGGACCTCGCGTTCGCGGGTGGGCTCATCGCGCTCCATCACCTGCGGGCGCACCTCGATCCGCTCAGCACCCGGCGCCGGGCGCTGGCCGAAATGCACTTGCCCCTGGGCATCGGTCCAGCGATAGATCTGCGCCGATGCCAGTAGCGGCAGCAGGGCCAAGGCCAGAAACAGAACTCGCATGATTTCCCTCCTGGATGTCATGCCGAACAAGGATGCGCTCAACGCTTGGCCGGTAGGCTCACCACGCCGGGCGCATCCGGTTGATAGTGCCCCAACTGCCGCAGGGTCTCCAGCCGGGCGCGGGCGCGATAGGCATATTCGCTGGCCGGATGGCGCTCGAGGATGAAGCGATAGGTCTCGCTGGCATCGACGAACAGGCCCTGGCGCTCCAGGCACTGCCCACGCAGCAGGGAAATCTCCGGCTGCAGCTGGCTGCGTGGCCGGCTGCGTCGCTCGGCCTGGGAAAGCGACAGCATGACGCCCTCGCAATTGTCCGCCTCGTAATACCGATAGGCGTCGTCCAGGTGGCGGTCGAGGGCGTGCCGGCTGCTGCAGCCAACGGTGAGAACGCTCAGAAAAACAAGAATCAGGGTGCGCATGGGATCCTCCGGATGCCCCTGTATCGACCGCCGCGGAGAATTCTGCAGACGCGTTGTCGCACCGCCGAAAGAGTAGTGGCCAGCGGGCGATGACTACAGCGAACGGGCATAGTAGCCTCGGTCGCAGCCAGAAAAAGGAGCAATCAATGATTTCGCGTCGCACCAAGATCGTCGCAACCCTGGGTCCGGCCAGCAGTTCGCCCGATGTGCTGGAGAAAATGATCGTTGCCGGGCTGGACGTCGCCCGCCTGAATTTCTCCCACGGCACCCCGGACGAGCACCGCGCGCGGGCCGAGCTGGTTCGCGAGATCGCGGCCCGTCACGGCCGCTTCGTCGCGCTGCTCGGCGATCTGCAGGGCCCGAAGATCCGCATCGCCAAGTTCGCCGGCAAGCGCATCGAGCTGAAGGAAGGCGACCGCTTCCGCTTCTCCGTTACCCACCCGCGCGACGCCGGCACCCAGGAGGTGGTCGGCATCGACTATCCGGACCTGGTCAAGGACTGCAGCGTCGGCGACGAATTGCTGCTGGATGACGGCCGCGTGGTCATGCGGGTCGACAATGCCACCGCCGACGAACTGCATTGCACCGTGCTGATCGGCGGCCCGCTGTCGGACAACAAGGGCATCAACCGCCGCGGTGGCGGCCTCACCGCGCCGGCGCTGACCGCCAAGGACAAGGCCGACATCAAGCTGGCCGCGGACCTGCAGCTGGACTACCTGGCCGTTTCCTTCCCGCGCGATGCCGCGGACATGGAGCTGGCGCGGCGCCTGCGCGACGAGGCGGGCTCCAGCGCCTGGCTGATCGCCAAGATCGAACGCGCCGAAGCGGTCGCCGACGACGAGGCGCTCGACGGCCTGATCCGCGCCAGCGACGGCGTGATGGTGGCCCGTGGCGACCTCGGCGTGGAGATCGGTGACGCCGAACTGGTGGGTATCCAGAAGAAGATCATTCTGCATGCGCGCCGCCACAACAAGGTGGTGATCACCGCGACCCAGATGATGGAGTCGATGATCCACAGCCCGATGCCGACCCGCGCGGAAGTCTCCGATGTAGCCAACGCCGTGCTCGACTACACCGATGCGGTGATGCTCTCGGCCGAAAGCGCCGCCGGCGAGTACCCGGTCGAGGCGATCAAGGCCATGGCGCGCGTCTGCGTCGGCGCCGAGAAGCATCCGACCAGCACCAAGTCCGGCCACCGCCTCGGCCAGCGCTTCGAGCGCTGCGACGAGAGCGCCGCGCTGGCGGCGATGTACACCGCCAACCATTTCCCGGGCGTCAAGGCGATCATCGCCCTGACCGAAAGCGGCTACACGCCGCTGATCATGTCGCGCATCCGCTCCTCGGTGCCGATCTTCGCCTTCTCGCCCCACCGCGAGACCCAGGCGCGCGTCGCGTTGTTCCGCGGCGTACAGACGGTGCCCTTCGACCCGGCGGCGCTGCCGGCGGACAAGGTCAGCCAGATCGCCGTGGAAGAGCTGCTCAAGCGCAACATGGTGCAGCCCGGCGACTGGGTGATCCTGACCAAGGGCGACAGCTACCACGACAGTACCGGCGGCACCAACACGATGAAGATCCTGCGCGTCGGCGACCAGTGAGTCGAGTCATCGGGGCCCGGCGCCATACCGGGCCCCGATGAGTGCGGCACACCGCAGAAGCGCGGGGAGCGGGTTCGCACCCACGAGCCCGCTGCAGATCATCGCGTGCATGGCCCGCGCCTACGACGGCGCGTCCGCGCCTTCCCGTTCCACGAACACATCGCTGAACACCTGCCCGCGCGGCAGGCCCGCCATGAACAGGCGCCTGGCGCAGGCCTCGACGAATGCCGACCCGCCGCAGACCAGGGCGATCGCCTGGCGCGATGCCGGGTGCAGCGCCTGCAGGCAGCCTGCCCGCTGGTCTTCTCCCAACCACTCCAGCTGCAGGTTTTCGCAGCGGCTGGCCAATTCCGCCAGCGGCTCGGCCAGATAGTGCCCGCCACGGGCGAAATGCAGCAGCCTGATCGGCCCGCGATGTCCCTGGCGCAGCGCCTCGCGCAGCACGCCCCACAGCGGCGCCATGCCGGTGCCGGCGGCCAATAGCAGCAGCGGCCGCTCGGACCAGTCCGGATCGTAATGCAGCGCCCCGCCGTGCAGTTCGCCAAGCCGCAGGCTGTCGCCCGTGCGCAGGCGGCGCGCCGCATCGCAGAATGCCCCCGGCCGTGAGCAGTCCAGATGGAACTCCAGCCATGGCTCGTCGCCCGGCAGGCTGGCCAGCGAATACGGCCGGGCGACGCCCCCGGCATGCCACAGCAGCAGGTGCTGGCCGGCGCGGTAACGCAGCGGGCGCTCCGGCAACAGCCGCACGCGCAGCACCTCCCCGCTCAGCCAGGCCAGCTCCTGCACCCGAGCCGGCATACCGTCGCGCAGCGGGTCGAAGACTTCCACACGCAGGTCCTCTTCGACCCGGCACTGGCAGGCCAGGCGCCAGCCCCGCTCGCGTTGCTCCGCGCTCAGCGCCCCGGGTAGCAGATCCCGCGGCTCGCCGCCGACGCAGCGCACCAGACAGGCATGGCAGCTACCGGCACGGCAGCTGTACGGCACCTGCAGCCCGGCATGGTGCAGGGCATCGAGCAGGTTCTCCCCGGCCCGTACCGTCCAGCTCCGTTCGCCGCAACGCAGCTCAGGCACGGACGCTCTCCCAGGCCCGCGCACAGCGGTTGCGGCCGCTGCGCTTGGCGCGGTAGAGCGCTTCATCGGCCTGCTGCAGCGACTCGTCCAGGTCGTCGCCGGCATTGAGCAAGGTCAGGCCGATCGACAGGCTCAAGTGTCCGGCTTCGATGCAGACATCCGTCGGCTGCGCATTGGCGAAGGCCTCGCGCAGACGCTCGCAGCAGGCGCTGAACTGCTCGGCATCGGTATTGGGCAGCAGCAGCACGAACTCCTCACCGCCGTAGCGGGCGAGCACGTCGTCGTCACGCAGGCAGGAGCGCGCCACGGCGGCGAAGGTCTGCAGGACGCGATCGCCGGTGGCATGGCCATGGATGTCGTTGATCCGCTTGAAGTGATCCAGATCGATCAGCGCCAGCCCAGACTGATGGCCCTTGCGCAGCCGGCTCAGCTCGGCTTCGGCCATGCGCAGGAAACGCCGCCGGTTGTACAGCCCGGTCAGCTCGTCGGTGGAAGCCAGGTCTTCGAGCTGGCGCATCATGCCGCGCAACGTATCCTGGTGGGCCTGCAGGGCGAAGCGTCGCTGGCGCATGCGTTGGCGCAGGCGATAGACATGGCCGACGAACAGGCACATCCAGATCAGCGTCACCAGCAACACGCTGGCCTCGAGCAGGAAGACGGTCGGCTCCGCCAGGCGCTGCAGGTAGAAGTCCGGTGCGCTGACCGCGACGAAACTGAGGAATGCCAGGGCAGCGTAGCGGATGAAGCGCTTTGGCGGCAGGAATACCGCGAACATCAACACCAGCAGATAGAGCACCAGCAACGAGCCGCGCGCGCTCCCCACGTTGAACAGGAAATAGCTCAGCCAGACCAGCGCCAGCAGCACCTGCGGCTCGGTCAGGCTGGGATCCTTGAAGCGCAGGTTGATGCCGCGGTGGAAAACCCAGAAGAACACCAGCTGGCTGAGCACGATCAGCGCCGAGCAGATCACCGCGCTGGTGACGGAGGCTTCATAGAATCCGCCGACGACCGCGATCCAGGTCAACGGCAGAGCCAGGGCATAGGTAAGCGCCGCCATCGCGAACCGTTTCGTGACCAGTTGCTGCAAAGCCCGCTGATCGGCCTCGTCACGCATCGCACTCATAGGGATCCATCCCGCTGTGGCAATTTGCCGCACTCTACGCCTACCCCAATCAAAAACCTAGCCGGCATCCCTTCGCTCCTGGTCCATCCGTGTACCGCGCAGCCCGACGCGTTATACTGCCGCGCATTTTTTTACCTCGGCACGCCGACTGCCACCGCTCGACGCGCCACTTCCCGCCCCGCCATGAGGACGCGCTGCATGACCGTGATCAAGCAAGACGACCTGATTCAAAGCGTCGCTGACGCTTTGCAGTTCATTTCTCACTACCATCCCGTTGATTTCATTCAGGCGATGCACGAAGCCTACCTGCGTGAGGAATCTCCGGCCGCGCGCGATTCCATGGCGCAGATCCTGATCAACTCGCGCATGTGCGCCACCGGTCATCGCCCGATCTGCCAGGACACCGGCATCGTCACCGTGTTCGTCCGCGTCGGCATGGACGTGCGCTGGGACGGCGCCAGCATGAGCCTGGACGACATGATCAACGAGGGCGTCCGTCGCGCCTACAACCTGCCGGAGAACGTCCTGCGTGCTTCGATCCTCGCCGACCCGGCCGGTTCCCGCAAGAACACCAAGGACAATACGCCGGCGGTCATCCACTACTCCATCGTCCCCGGCGACAAGGTGGAAGTGGACGTCGCGGCCAAGGGCGGTGGCTCCGAGAACAAGTCGAAGATGGCCATGCTCAACCCGTCCGACTCGATCGTCGACTGGGTGCTCAAGACCGTGCCGGAAATGGGCGCCGGCTGGTGCCCGCCGGGCATGCTCGGCATCGGCATCGGCGGCACCGCCGAGAAGGCCGCGGTGATGGCCAAGGAAGTGCTGATGGACCCGATCGACATCCACGAGCTGAAGGCCCGCGGCCCGCAGAACCGCATCGAGGAGCTGCGCCTGGAGCTGTTCGAGAAGGTCAACCAGCTGGGTATCGGCGCCCAAGGCCTGGGCGGCCTGACCACCGTGCTCGACGTCAAGATCATGGATTACCCGACCCACGCCGCCTCGCTGCCGGTGTGCATGATCCCCAACTGCGCCGCCACCCGTCACGCGCACTTCGTGCTCGACGGTTCCGGCCCTGCCGAACTGACCCCGCCGCCGCTGGACGCCTACCCGGAAATCGTCTGGGAAGCCGGCCCGAGCGCGCGCCGCGTCGACCTCGACAGCATCACCCCGGAAGAGGTGCAGAGCTGGAAGCCGGGCGAGACCATCCTGCTCAACGGCAAGATGCTCACCGGCCGCGACGCCGCGCACAAGCGCATGGTCGACATGCTGAACAAGGGCGAGGAGCTGCCGGTGGACCTCAAGGGCCGCTTCATCTACTACGTCGGCCCGGTCGATCCGGTCGGTGACGAAGTGGTTGGTCCGGCTGGCCCCACCACCGCCACGCGCATGGACAAGTTCACCCGCCAGATCCTGGAAAGCACAGGCCTCTTGGGCATGATCGGCAAGTCTGAGCGTGGCCCGATCGCCATCGACGCGATCCGCGACAACAAGGCCGTGTACCTGATGGCCGTCGGCGGCGCCGCCTACCTGGTCGCCCAGGCGATCAAGAAGTCCAAGGTGCTGGCCTTCGCCGAACTGGGCATGGAAGCGATCTACGAGTTCGAGGTCAAGGACATGCCGGTCACCGTCGCCGTCGACACCAAGGGCGAGTCGGTGCACATCACGGGACCTGCGATCTGGAAGCAGAAGATCGCCGACAGCCTGGCGGTGGAAGTGCAGTAATAGCCGTCTGGTGCTGAAAACGGAGAGCCCGGCCTTGCGCCGGGCTTTCTGCTTTCAGGCCCGGCGTATCAGCCCTGCTCGCGGCGCAAGCGGACGAACAGCGCCTCGACCTTCTCCCGCGCCCAGGGCGTGCGGCGCAGGAAGGTCAGGCTCGACGTGATGCTCGGCGCGCTCTTGAAGCAGCGGATGTCGATTCGCTGGGCCAGCCCTTCCCAGAGCCGTAGTGCGCCTGCAGTTCGGTCAGCATGGCAGCCAGCGTGATGCCGTGCAGAGGATCTTTTGCCTGGGTCATTGGTACTCTGAGTGAAGTATGTAGATCAGTGCGTTCGCAGGAGCCGGCTCGCCGGCGATGGCCGCACGGGATCGCCGGCCAACCGGCTTGATTGCCAGGCATCGAAGCCGGCGAACGCTGCGGCATTCTACAACGTGATGCGCGTACCAAGCACCTGCACAAAGGCCGCCAGCCAGGCCGGATGCGCCGGCCACGCCGGGGCACTGACCAGGTTGCCATCGGTATGTGCCTGGTCGACGGCGATGTCCACGTACTCGCCGCCCGCCAGTCTCACCTCCGGCGCGCAGGCCGGATAGGCGCTGCAAGCGCGTCCTTGCAGTACGCCGGCCGCGGCAAGCAGCTGCGCGCCATGGCAGACCGCGGCGATCGGCTTGTCCGCCTCGGCGAAGGCGCGCACCAGCGCCAGCACCTGCTCGTTCAGGCGTAGATACTCCGGTGCACGGCCGCCAGGAATCAGCAGCGCGTCGTAGTCCTCGGCACGCACCGCGGTGAAATCGAAGTTCAGCGCGAAATTGTGCCCGGGCTTCTCGCTGTAGGTCTGGTCGCCCTCGAAATCGTGGATCGCCGTACGCACGGTATCGCCGGCCTTCTTATCGGGACATACGGCATGCACGCGATGGCCGACCATCTGCAGCGCCTGGAACGGCACCATGGTCTCGTAGTCTTCGGCGTAATCGCCGACCAGCATGAGGATGTTCTTCGCCGCCATGATCGCTCTCCTTCTCGACTGTGGAGCATCGCTCCGAGCGCGAGGGCGTCAGGGCCACACCCGTCTCGCCGCGCACCGCGAACGAGCCGGAAATGACGCCTAGCCACCGCGATTGAAAATGTTCACCAGCACTCGGTCGAGCCAGCCCCACATGCGCTGGTACAGCCGCAGGTAGAGGGGACGCGCATACCACCTGCGCAGATCGATCTCGACACTCCGCTGGAAATCCTGCTCGAAGCTTTGCTGCACCTGCGCGCTCAGCGAGGCATCGATCGCTTCGAGATTCGCCTCGAGGTTCCAGCGTAGATTCCAGTGGTCGAAGTTGCACGAGCCGACGCTGACCCAGTCGTCCACCAGCACCATTTTCAGGTGGGAGAAGTGTGGCTGATACTCGTGAATGCGCACGCCGGCGCGCAGCAGCCGCGGATAGAAACGCTGCCCGGCATAGCGCACGGGCGGATGGTCGGTGTTGCGGCTGGTCAGCAGCAGGCGCACCTCAACGCCGCGCCGCGCCGCCCGGATCAACGCCCGGCGCACCTTGCCGGTGGGCAGGAAGTAAGGGGTCGCCAGCCAGATGCGCTTTTCCGCGTGCCGCAGGTTGCGCAGCAGGCTGTGCAGGATGTCGCGATGCTGGCGCGCCGCGGCATAGGCGACACGCCCCAGGCCGCTGCCCATGGGCAGCAGCGGAATGCGTGGCGCCCGCTGCGGCAGCGGCAATTGCCAGATGCGCCGCTTGAGGCAGTTCACCCACTGGCTGTCGAACAAGGCCTGCCAGTCCTGCAAAAGCGGACCGGACATCTCGACCATCGCCTCGTGCCAGTGCCCGTCGGCTTTGCCGGGAATCCAGAATTCGTCGGTCACGCCCGCTCCGCCGACATATCCCGTGCAGCCGTCGACCAGCAGGATCTTGCGATGATCACGGTGCAGGTTGCGCAACTTCAGCCGCAGCGACAGCGGGTTGTACAGGCGCAGCTCGACGCCCGCCTGCTCCAGCCGATCGCGGTTGGCCTGGCTCATCTTCAGGCAGCCGAACCCGTCGAACAGGCAGCGCACCCGGACCCCGCGCGCGGCGGCGCGCAGCAAGGACTCGATCAGACGCTCGAGACACTGCCCATCTTCCACCAGATACAGCTCCAGATCGACGCGGCGCTCGGCTCGCTCGATGGCCTCGAGCATGGGCGGGAAGAACTGCGGGCCATCGATGAGCAGGCGAAAGCGGTTCTCACTGCGCCACGGAAAGACAGCCCCGGCCAGCATCACCGGGCGTCACCCGCGACCGGGCCATGCGACAGGCGACGAAGTGAAGATGCCGATAGACAACGCAATGACATGAAATCCTTTTTCCAGTGAACGTCCAGCAACCTGGCGGAAAACGAAATCACCCGCCCGACGACGCGCCAGCGGACCGCGAGTAGCTTACCCAGTCCCCACGACATGACAAGGCAGCGGCACCGCCCCCTCCGCCTCCTGCACCGATATAGGTCGGCTCCGCCTGCAGGAGTTCCCCTTGGCAAGCGCTCAGGCCGACGCCGCAGGTGCGATGCCCAGCGCCAGCAGCGCCTGCTCCAGACGCCGGGCCCGGGCCTCGCGGGCAAGCCCGAGCACCGCGCGATCGCGTCGCCAAAGCTCGCTGTTGGGCCCTGGCGTGGCCAGCAGGGCGCTTTCGAGGTCGGCCTCGAGCGTTGCGAACTGCTCGGCCAGCGCGGCCAGCAGCAGATGACTCGCCGCCTCGTGCGCGGGCTGACGAGCCATCTCCGCCGCGCCGGCCAACACGCCCAGCAGGCGCAGCGACAGGCTCCGAGGCCACTGGTGCCGCAGCGCCAGGCCGTAGAGCCAGGCGGTCAACGCCGCCAGCACGTAGAGGTCCTCGAGGGTACGGAAGGGTTTGACGTAGCCGCTCCAGCCATCGCCCGGCAGCCTGTCGCCAACGGCCTGCTCGAGGCGCAGACGGGCATGGGGCACATCGGGAACCAGCGGCAACCGGGGGCCGGCTTCCAACCGAACGCCAGCCTGCGCCGCCTCGACGGCGAACAGGCCGAGCCGCGGGGGCTCTTCTGGCGCTTCCTCACGGGCGCAAACCAGCAACCACTGCGCCGCCTGGCCTGCGCTGACGAAATCCTTGCCGCCATTCAGCTGCCGCCCATCCCAGCGGGTCGCCATATCGGCAGGGCGCAGCTTGCGGTTTTCCGTTGCACAGAACGCTCCCAGCCCCGCCGGAGCAGCCGGCCACAGCGCCCGCAACGCCGCCTGGTAGCCGGCAAGAAAGGCCAGCCCCGGCGTGCAGGCCAGCCGCCCGCCATACACCGCCAGCACGAAGGGATCGGCGCTGCCGGCACCAGCGACGAGCTGCGCATACCAATCCGGCAATCCCCTTGCGGCCTCGACCGGCTGCACCGGTCCGATCAGCTGTTTCCACGACATCGGCTTCTCCGCGTTTTTTTCGCCCATCTTCATCGAAGCGGGCGGGACAGTCACTCAAGCATCATCGATTCGTCACAGCGCCGACATGCCCCCCACCTAGCCTGAGCCGGCAACCAGATAACCGAGCGCAACCATAACAATCAGGTGCTCGCGTTGCATTTGCCAACCCGCCACTGCCACGGCGGAACAGGAGACAGAGCATGAGTGCCATTGCCGATCCACGCAGCACGCGTCAACTGCAAGCCGAGCGCCTGGATGGCGACCAGGCCCTGCGCGAAGCCCAGGCCCTGCGCTATCGGGTCTTCAGCGGCGAATTCGATGCCCGCCTGCAGGGTGCGGAGTTCGGGCTGGATATGGACGACTTCGACGTTCACTGCCGCCATATCGGCGTGCGCGATCTTGCGACCGGCGAGCTGGTCGCCACCACGCGGCTGCTCGATCACCTCACCGCGCGGCGGCTGGGACGCTTCTACAGCGAGGAGGAGTTCGCCCTGCACGGCCTGGCGGAACTCGACGCGCCGGTCCTGGAGATCGGCCGTACCTGCGTCGACCCGGCCTACCGCAACGGCGCCACCATCGCGGTGCTCTGGAGCGAGCTGGCGGAGGTGCTCAACCAGGGCGGCTACCGCTACCTGATGGGCTGCGCCAGCATCCCGATGCGCGACGGCGGCATCCAGGCCCGCGCCATCATGCAGCGGCTGCGTGACAGCCACCTGAGCACCGAACTGCTGCGCGCCGAGCCCAGGACGCCCCTGCCCGAACTGGAGCTCGCCGACAACGTCACCGCCCAGCTGCCGCCGCTGCTCAAGGCCTATATGCGCCTGGGCGCGAAGATCTGCGGCGAGCCCTGCTGGGACCCCGATTTCCAGGTGGCGGACGTCTTCATCCTGCTCAAGCGCGAGGAGCTTTGCCCGCGCTATGCCCGTCACTTCAAGGCGGCGGTCTGAAATGACGCGGCTGCACCTCTATGGGCGCCTGCTGCACGTTGCCGCGGTCATCCTGCTGGGGTTGCTGCTGGCCGCCAGCCTTGGCCTCGCTGCGCGCTGCGCCATGCGCGCCTCGCCACTGCGCAAGCAGAGCCTGACCCGCTGGTTCCTGGCGCGCCTGGCCAATGCCCTGCCCTTTCGCGTGCGCGTCATCGGCGAGTTGCCGACACAGCCGATGCTCTGGGTCGCCAACCATGTGTCCTGGTGCGACATCCCGCTGCTGGGGATGCTGCTGCCGATCTCCTTCCTCGCCAAGGCCGAGGTGCGCGGCTGGCCCGTGCTCGGCTGGCTGGCCCAGCAGGCCGGCACCCTCTTCATCCGCCGCGGCGCAGGCGACGCGGCGCAGGTCAATCGGCAACTGGCAAGGCACCTCGAACAGGGCCGGCACCTGCTGATCTTCCCGGAGGGCACCTCGACCGACGGCAGCGGCGTGCGCAACTTCCACTCGCGCTTGTTCGCCTGCGCGATAGAAGCCGGCTGCGCGGTCCAGCCCGTCGCCATTCGCTATCTGCGCCAGGGCGCGCGAGACCCCATCGCCCCCTTCGTCGGGGACGACGAACTGCCGTCGCATCTGCGTAGACTGCTGGCCAGCGAAGTGGCGCAGGTGGAAATCCACCTGTTGCCGCCCATCCGCGATACGGCGCCTGGCCGCAACGCCGTCGCCGAGCAGGCGCACAGCGCCATCGAAGGCGTGCTGTCCGGCGAACGACCGATACCGGCAAAAGAGGCGGCCTGATTCCGCCAATGACGCCCCGGGCCTGCCACTGGGTTAAGCTCGCCCCATGAACTATCTCGCACACCTCCACCTGGGCGGCCCGCGGCCCGCCGACATGCTCGGCAGCCTCTACGGCGACTTCGTCAAAGGCCCCCTGCACGGTCGCTGGCCCGCCGACATCGAGGCTGGCATCCGCCTGCACCGGCAGATCGACGCGTTCACCGACAGCCACCCGCTGGTGCTGCAGGCCAAGGCGCGCTTTCCCGAGCAACGGCGGCGCTATGCCGGCATCCTCCTGGACCTGTTCTTCGATCATTGCCTGGCAGCCAACTGGTCGGATTATTCCTCCGAGCCACTGGATCGCTTCACCCGGCGGGCCTACCGGGTTCTTGAAAACGAACCCGCACTGCCGGGCCGACTCGCCGTGATCGCGCCGCAGATGGCCGCGCAGGACTGGCTGGGCAGCTACCGCGACTTCGCGGTGCTGGGCAGGGTGCTGTCCAACATCAGCCGGCGCCTCTCCCAGCCGGAGGGCCTGGCCGGTGGCCTGGAGGAGCTGGAGCGGTTGTACGACCCGCTCCTCGACGACTTCCGCGCCTTCTATCCGCAGTTGCAGCGGTTCGTCCGCAGCGTGGCGTAGCCGGTGCTCACTCAGCTGGCGTAGCCGGGGCTTTGCGCGTCCAGCTTGCGCAGCAGTGCCGGCCACGCCAGCGTGCCGCCCATGCCCGAGCGGGAACGGGTCACCCCCGCCGCCATGGCCTTGGCGCCGGCGAGAATCTGCGCCGGTATGGGGATCAGCTCGGCACCGCCAGCCTGCGCCATGACCTGGATTTCACAGGCGCGCTGGAAGATGAACATCATCAGGAAGGTGTCGGCGATGCTGCCGCCGCAGGTCATCAGGCCGTGGTTGTGCAGCAGCATGAATCCAGTCTCGCCGAGGTCGGCCTGCAACCGCGCCTTCTCCTCGTGATTCAGAGCCACCCCTTCATAGCCGTGGGTCGACAGGCTGGCCAGCACGAACAGCGACTGCTGGCTGATGGGCAGCAAGCCCTGACGCTGGGCCGATACCGCAACGCCGGCGCAGGTGTGGGTATGCATGACGCAGGCGACGTCGTGGCGAACCTCGTGGACCGCGCTATGGATCGTGTAGCCGGCGGGATTGATGTCGTAGGGGCTGTCCATCAACTTCTCGCCGGCCAGGTCGACCTTGACCAGGCTCGACGCCGTGATTTCGTGGAACATCAGCCCGTAGGGGTTGATCAGGAAATGATCGGTGCCGGGAATCTTCGCCGAGATGTGCGTGAAGATCAGGTCGTCCCAGCCATGCAGGGCGACCAGCCGGTAACAGGCGGCCAAGTCGACGCGCGCCTGCCATTCGGCAGGGCTGACCTGGCTCTCGAGCGAAGGCAATGCATGCAGGGCAGTCATCGGTAACACCTCTTGTTATTGTCGTGTCGGTGCCCTCGATTCTAGCCAGCCACGGGTGGCCAGGCACTTGCCCTTGCAGCCAGGCGGCTGGCCCGGCGAGCCATGCTCAGCCGCGCAGGGCCGCGGCGAAAGCCTCCAGCCAGGGCTCGGCATCGCTTTGCGGAGTGACCGTCTCGCTGGCGTCGAGGCGCAGCATCTCCTGGGCCTCGCGCACGCCGAGTTCGGCGAACAGCTCGCGAATCAGCTCGCCGCCACCGCAGAAGGTATCGCCGTAGCTGGCGTCACCCAGGGCGATGATGCCGCCGGGCAGGCCGTTCCAGGCCGGGAACTGGTCGCGGATGGCCGAGTACAGGGGGATGAAATTGTCCGGCAGCTCGCCCATGCCGGTGGTCGAAGTCACGATCAGCAGCGCTTCGGGCGCGAACTCGAGAATCTGCGGCAACTGCGCGCGCGGGTCATGCCAGGCGTCGAAACCGGCGGCCTTGAGTGTGCGTTCGGCGTGACGGGCGACGTCTTCGGCGGTGCCATAGACGCTGCCGGAAAGAATGGCGACTTTCATGATGCGGCTCCGGGATCAAAGCCGCGCATTATGCCGCAATCGTCGCCCCCGAGTGCCGCCCCCGGCAATCTCCCCGATTTGTGCACTTCGTCGGCGCGCCCAGCGAAGCGGAACTAAACTATCCCCAGGTGGTCACAGCGCCGACTGCCCCCTGCAGCCATCCGGCCGCGGCGCTACCAAGTGAAGGGCACGGTCCTTCCGAGGGTAACCGCATGGCGGAACAGACGATCCTGAGCAAAGACGAGCTCAGCTTCATCAAGAAGCTGATGCAGCGCAATGGCAACAGCGCGGTTGAACGGACGGGTTTTCGTCTCGACGGCGGCCCGCAATCCAACGAGCTGTTGCTGCAACTGGCCACCCATGCCGAGCTCTCGCTGCAAGCCGAATTCGATGATTTCCGCATGTCCTTCCCGCTGCAGCTCAAGGAAGACGAGCTGCACAGCCTGGACCTGCAGCTCGCACCGCCGCTGATCTACGAACGCGGGCCGGTGACCCGCGCCTGGCGCCTGCATCTGGAGCAGCCGCTGCCCTTGCTGGAAAACGACGGCGGCGAAAGTTCGCTCAGCGTCCATGAACTGTCCCCGCACGGCCTGCTGGTGGATGCCGGCAAGCGGCGCAAGCCACCCAAGCACTTCCACCTGCGCCTGGCCCTGCCGGACGTTGCACCGCTGGAAATCGAAGCCCATCGGGTCCGCGAACTCAAGGGCGGCCTGGCCGCCTACGAAGTCGCGTTCGCAGAGGAGAAGGACGCCGAGCGCATCCGCTCGTTCCTCTACCGGCAACACCAGCGGCTGCACCCGGAACTGCAGCCTGAGTTGCCCGCCGATCTGGTGTAAGCTGCCGGGCCTGTGATGCGAAGCGATACCGCTCGCCCACTCACCAGCGACGGAACCCATGACCCAGGCCCCGATCCTCATCACCGGAGCCGGCCAGCGGATCGGGCTGCATTGCGCCGAACGCCTGCTGGACGACGGCCACCCGCTAATCGTCAGCTACCGCCAAGAGCGTGACGGCATCGCCCGCCTACGCGAGCGCGGAGCCATCGCCCTGCAGGCCGACTTCGCCGACGAAGCCGGCATCATGGCCTTCATCGCGGCGCTCAAGGAGCGAACCAGGCACCTGCGGGCCATCGTGCACAACGCCTCCGAATGGCGCCCCGATACCCCCGGGCAGGAAGCCGAGGCCTTTCGCCAGCTGTTCCAGGTGCACATGCTGGCGCCCTACCTGATCAACCTGCACTGCGCCGAACTGCTGCGCCACGGCGGGCCGGCGGATATCATCCATATCGGCGACGACGTCACCCGCAAGGGCAGCAGGAAACACATCGCCTACGCCGCGAGCAAGGCCGGCCTGGACAACCTGACCCTGTCCTTCGCCGCCCGCCTGGCGCCGGCGATCAAGGTCAACGGCATCGCCCCGGCGCTGATCCAGTTCAACCCGGACGACGACGACGCCTACCGCGCCAAGGCCCTGGCCAAGTCGGCTCTGGGCATCGAGCCCGGTGCCGAAGTGATCTACCAGAGCCTGCGTTATCTGTTCGACAATCCTTACGTCACCGGCACCACACTGAGCGTGAACGGCGGCCGCCACCTGATCTGAACGACAGCAAGGAGACGACATGCCCCGACTGGAACCTTCCATGGCACGCATCCGCGTCAAGGACCTGCGGCTGCGCACCTACATCGGCATCAAGGAAGAAGAAATCCTCAACAAGCAGGATGTGCTGATCAACCTGACCATGCTCTACCCCGCCGCCGCCGCGGTGCGCGGCAACGACATCGAGCAGGCGCTGAACTACCGCACCATCACCAAGGCGATCATCCAGCACGTCGAGGACAACCGCTTCGCCCTGCTCGAACGGCTGACCCAGGAAATCCTCGACCTGGTCATGCAGTATCCGCAGGTGCGCTATGCCGAAGTCGAGGTCGACAAACCCCACGCCCTGCGCTTCGCCGAGTCCGTTTCCATCACCCTGGCAGCGCATCGGGATTGAGGCCACCCAGGCTGGCTCGCCCAGCGAGGCAAGGTTATGATCCGGCCGACCTCAGCCAACGCCGAGATTCCAGAGATGAACGACCAAGAACGTACCGAACTCGAAGCCGCCGCCTTCCGCCGCCTGGTGCAACACCTGCGCACCCGCCCCGACGTGCAGAACATCGAGCTGATGAACCTGGCCGGTTTCTGCCGCAACTGTCTGTCGAAGTGGTACAAGGCCGCCGCGGACGACCTGGAAATCGAACTCAGCGCCGACCAGGCCCGCGAAGAGGTGTACGGCATGCCCTACAGCGAGTGGAAGAAACGCTACCAGAAGGAAGCCACGGCCGAGCAGCAGGCCGCGTTCGACAAGGCACAGAAAGAATGAAAGACCTGAAGGATTTCCGCGCGAGCCTGCGCAACCGCAACCACCCGTTCAGCGAAACGCTGGCATTCATCGAAAGCACCTACGACTACCGGCCCAGCCGCTTCGTCAATGGCAGCCTGGAGAATGCCGCCGGCGAGAACGAAGGCTCCTGCAAGACGCTGGGCATGGCCTTGCTGGAAGGCTTCAGCACCGAAGAAGCCCTGCTCGCCTTCGGCGAACACTACCAGGCCGTACTGGCCAACCCGGGCGGCAGCGACCACCGCAATATCCGCGCGTTGATGGAAACCGGGCTGCCCGGCGTGCGCTTCGATACGCCTCCGCTCACGCGCAAATAAACCCGGGGCGGCGGATAAAAAGGGATCATCCCAGACACTTAGGGGAAGGCTGAAGGAGCGGATGATCCCGGAAACCGTTGGGCTGCACGTTACGCCCTCCACCGCCTTCGGGGAAATTCAGTGCCTGCATGCCTATCATAGGCACTGGCTATCCATCGCCCGCCCTGCCCGCCAAACCTTTGGAGTCGTTCATGCCCGTATCCGCCCTTTCCGGCCCGCAGTACCTGCGTGAAGGCCTGCGGCTGGTGCTCAGCCCCGGGTTGCGGCTGTTCGTGATCCTGCCGCTGACGGTCAACGTGCTGCTGTTCTTTGGCCTCGTCTGGCTCGCCATCCGCCAGTTCGGCATCTGGGTCGATGCCTTCATGCCCAGCCTGCCGGACTGGCTGGGCTTCCTCGAATACGTGCTCTGGCCGCTGTTCGTTGCGCTGGTGGTGCTGATGGTGTTCTTCACCTTCACCCTGCTCGCCAACATCATCGCCGCGCCGTTCAACGGCTTTCTGGCGGAAAAGGTCGAAGTCGTGGTCCGCGGCGACGATGCCTCCCCGCCGTTCAGCTGGGCCGAGCTGCTGGCCATGCTGCCGCGCACCCTTGGCCGCGAACTGCGCAAACTCGCCTACTTCGCGCCGCGCGCCCTGGCGCTGCTGGTGCTGTCGTTCATTCCGGTACTGAACCTCGCCGCCGCACCGTTATGGCTGCTGTTCGGCGTGTGGATGATGGCGGTGCAGTACATCGACTACCCGGCGGACAACAACAAGCTGAGCTGGGCCGAGATGATGGCCTGGCTGCGCCAGCGCCGCTGGCAGAGCCTGGGCTTCGGCGCGGTGACCTATGCTGCGCTGCTGGTGCCGGTGTTGAATCTGTTGGTCATGCCGGCGGCGGTGGCGGGCGCCACGCTGTTCTGGGTACGGGAGGGTGGGCCAAATCGGCAGCTCGATCGGCAAGGTTGAGCCTTGCGCAGTGGCATGCAACGCCACTGGGAGGGGATGAGTTTTTGATACCGGACTGGCAAGATTGGGTGATGGTGCTGCTGTTCGGTTTAGTCTGAGACTTGGTCGTTAAATCGCTTATCGAGTGTGCTGATACTTCTGGTTTCGCCCTGCTGGGCGAGTCCCTTTTTCTTGTTTGGCCAAGAAAAAGGAACCAAAAAGAAAGCCACCCGACATCCGGGTCTGTCCGCTGCGCGACCAGACTTCCCTTGTAAGTCTTAACTTAGCCTGCTTCAGGCCGTACTTCCCTCTGGTTACGAGACCGTGAGAGAGCTTGGGTCGAAGCAGGTTTTTCTCCCCACTAGTCCGAACGGTTGCCTGGGTTTGA